>JACKOK010000008.1:30000-60357 GCA_024234365.1 Pseudomonadales bacterium | reverse complement strand
ACTTCTGCGGTTTCGCGCTCCACCATCTTCTTGGCTGCCTTGATGGTAGTGGCCAGGCCACGACGCTCCAGCTTGCCGAAGATAAAGGGCTTGAACAGCTCCAGCGCCATCTTCTTGGGCAGACCGCACTGATGCAGTTTCAGGGTCGGGCCCACCACGATCACGGAACGACCGGAGTAGTCCACACGCTTACCCAGCAGGTTCTGACGGAAGCGCCCCTGCTTACCCTTGATCATGTCGGCCAAAGACTTCAGCGGACGCTTGTTGGACCCGGTGATGGCACGACCGCGACGGCCGTTATCCAGAAGGGCATCAACGGCCTCCTGCAGCATGCGCTTTTCGTTGCGTACGATGATATCGGGCGCATTGAGGTCGAGCAGACGCTTCAGACGATTGTTGCGGTTGATGACGCGACGGTACAGATCATTCAGATCCGAGGTAGCGAAACGACCACCGTCCAGCGGCACCAGCGGACGCAGGTCCGGCGGCAGCACGGGCAGCACGGTCAGCACCATCCACTCAGGCTTGTTGCCGGACTCGGCAAAGGCCTCCAGCAGCTTGAGGCGCTTGGACAGCTTCTTCAGTTTGGTTTCGGAGTTGGTCTGCGGAATCTCTTCGCGCAGACGGGCCACTTCCGCATCCACGTCCATATCCTTCATGAGCTGCTGCACGGCCTCGGCACCCATCTTGGCATCGAATTCGTCGCTGAACTCTTCCATGGCCTCGTAGTACTGCTCGTCTGTCAGCAGCTGCCCTTTTTCGAGCGTGGTCATGCCCGGATCGGTCACAACAAAAGACTCGAAATACAGGATGCGTTCGATGTCACGCAGGGTCATATCCAGCAACAGACCGATACGGGACGGCAGAGACTTGAGGAACCAGATATGGGCCACGGGGCTGGCCAGCTCGATATGCCCCATGCGCTCACGGCGCACCTTGGACAGAGCCACCTCCACGCCACACTTCTCGCAGATCACGCCGCGATGTTTCAGGCGCTTGTATTTGCCGCACAGACACTCGTAGTCCTTGACCGGCCCGAAGATCTTGGCGCAGAACAGGCCGTCACGCTCCGGCTTGAAGGTACGGTAGTTGATGGTCTCCGGCTTTTTCACCTCGCCGAAGGACCATGCACGGATCATCTCGGGTGAGGCCAGACCGATCCGAATGGAGTCAAACTCTTCAGATTGAGATTGAGACTTCAGTAACCCTAGCAGGTCTTTCATTCTATTTCCTCCGCCTGTCACGCCGCAGCGACAGGTTTCATAAAATCACTAATTCGTTGTGTTACTCAAAAGCACTCCTGCAAGGCGCCCGCCTCTGGAGGCAGGCGCCACCCCGCTATCGACCGGAAACATCCAGCTCCATATCGATTGCGAGTGATCGGATTTCCTTCAACAACACATTGAACGACTCGGGCATGCCGGGCTCCATACGATGGTCGCCATCCACGATGTTCTTGTACATCTTGGTGCGGCCTGCCACGTCGTCGGACTTCACAGTGAGCATTTCCTGCAGGGTGTAGGCGGCACCATAGGCTTCCAGTGCCCAGACCTCCATTTCCCCGAAGCGCTGACCACCGAACTGCGCCTTGCCGCCCAGCGGTTGCTGGGTCACGAGGCTGTAGGAGCCGGTGGAACGCGCGTGCATCTTGTCGTCCACCAGGTGGTTCAGCTTCAGCATGTACATGATGCCGACAGTCACCTTGCGGTCGAACGCGTCGCCGGTACGGCCATCATAGAGTGTGACCTGACCACTCTCATCCATGCCTGCCAGCTTCAACATCTCCTTGATCTCGGGTTCGATGGCGCCATCGAATACCGGCGTTGCCATGGGCACACCGCTGCGGAGATTGTGGGCAAGCTCCATGATCTCTTCATCCGAGAAGGAATCGAGATCCTCTTTGCGGGAACCTACCTTGTTGTAGATATCGTTCAGCAGTTTGCGCACTTCCGCCGCCTGCCTTTTCTCTTCCAGCATCCGGTTGATGCGATCACCCAGACCTTTTGCCGCCGCGCCCAGATGCGTTTCCAGCACCTGCCCCACGTTCATACGCGAAGGCACACCCAGCGGGTTGAGCACGATATCCACGGGGTTGCCGCTTTCATCGTAGGGCATGTCTTCGACCGGCATGATCACGGAGATCACACCCTTGTTCCCGTGACGACCGGCCATCTTGTCACCGGGCTGAATGCGACGCTTGATTGCGAGGTAAACCTTGACGATCTTGAGGACGCCAGGCGCAAGGTCATCACCCTGAGTGAGCTTGCGCTTCTTGTCTTCAAAACGCTCGTCCAGCTCCAGGCGACGCTCCTTCAGCTGCTCTTCCGCACGTTCGAGCTGCTTGTTCAGTTCTTCTTCAGTCAGACGTAGTTTGAACCAGTCATCGCGCGGCAGCGCATCCAGATATTCACCGCTCAGCTTGGCGCCTTTCTTCAGGCCAGGACCACCGGCAACGGTCTTGTCCAGCAAGGCAGCGCGCAGACGGTGGAAAGTAGCCCCTTCCACGATCTTGTACTCGTCATTGATATCCTTGCGAACCTTCGCGAGCTGAGCCCGTTCGATTTCCAGTGCACGCTGGTCTTTTTCCAGACCGTCGCGTGTGAACACCTGCACGTCGATGACGGTGCCCTTAACGCTGGTCGGCACACGCAGGGAGGTATCCTTCACATCGGAGGCCTTTTCACCGAAGATCGCACGCAGCAGTTTCTCTTCCGGGGTCAGCTGGGTTTCGCCCTTCGGCGTCACCTTGCCTACCAGGATGTCGCCCGCATTCACTTCCGCCCCGATGTACACCACACCGGATTCGTCGAGCTTGCTCAGCGCGCCTTCACCCACGTTGGGGATGTCGGCGGTGATTTCCTCGGAGCCCAGCTTGGTATCACGAGCCACACAGGTCAGTTCCTGGATGTGGATAGTGGTCAGACGATCTTCCTTGACCACACGCTCGGAGATCAAGATGGAGTCCTCGAAGTTGTAACCGTTCCAGGGCATGAACGCGATGCGCATGTTCTGACCCAGCGCCAGCTCACCCATGTCCACGGACGGCCCGTCGGCGAGAATATCCCCGCGCTCGATCACATCCCCCCGCTTCACCAGCGGCTGCTGGTTAATACAGGTGTTCTGGTTGGAGCGGGTGTATTTGGTCAGGTTGTAGATGTCCACACCGGCTTCACCCGCCTGTGTTTCCTCATCACGAACACGCACGATGATACGGGAGGCATCCACACTCTCGATCACACCACCATGCTGGGCAACCACACACACACCGGAGTCATGCGCCACATTGCGTTCCAGACCGGTACCCACCAGCGGCTTCTCGGAGCGCAGGGTTGGCACGGCCTGACGTTGCATGTTGGACCCCATCAGAGCGCGGTTCGCATCGTCGTGTTCCAGGAACGGAATCAATGCGGCAGCCACTGACACCATCTGCTGCGGCGCCACGTCCATGTAATTGATCTGGTCACGCGGAGCCAGCGTGGTCTCACCCCGGTGACGCACGGTGACCAGGTTGTCCACGAAACCACCGTTCTTGTCCAGGGATGCACTCGCCTGAGCGATAACGAATTCACTCTCGTCAATTGCCGAGAGGAAGTCGATCTCGTCCGTCACGCGATTGTTCACCACCTTGCGGTAGGGGCTTTCCAGGAAGCCGTAAGTGTTGGTGCGCGCATAGGTCGCCAGAGAGTTCATCAGTCCGATGTTCGGACCTTCCGGCGTTTCAATCGGGCACACACGACCGTAGTGGGTCGGATGCACGTCACGCACTTCGAAACCTGCACGCTCACGGGTCAGACCGCCCGGGCCAAGTGCGGAAACACGGCGCTTGTGCGTCACTTCCGACAGCGGGTTGTTCTGGTCCATGAACTGGGACAGCTGGCTGGAACCGAAAAATTCCTTGATGGCGGCTGCCACAGGCTTGGCATTGATCATATCCTGCGGCATCAGGCCTTCGGAATCCGCCATACTCAGGCGTTCCTTCACGGCGCGCTCTACACGCACAAGGCCCACGCGGAACTGGTTCTCTGCCATTTCACCGACCGAGCGGATACGACGGTTACCCAGGTGATCGATATCATCCACCACCCCGAAACCATTGCGAATCGCTACCAGGGTCTTCAGCACATCCACGATATCGTCCGTGCTCAGCACCGGCGAGCCTTCAGACTCGGCACGCCCCAGACGACGGTTGAACTTCATGCGGCCTACCGCAGAGAGGTCATAGCGCTCCGGCGAGAAGAACAGATTCGAGAACAGGTTCTCTGCGGAATCCTTGGTGGGCGGTTCGCCAGGACGCATCATGCGGTAAATCTCGACCAGCGCCTCAAGACGGGTTGTGGTGGAATCCACGCGCAGGGTATCGGAAATGAACGGACCGCAGTCCAGATCATTGGTGTAAATGGTTTCAAATTCCGTCACGCCGGAATTCAGCAGGCCATCGACGATCTCCTGATTCAGCTGGGTATTACACTCGAAAAGGATTTCTCCGGTTTCCGGGTCGATCACGTCTTTTGCGAGCGATTCGCCGAAAAGGAACTCAGGGCTCACTTTCAGATCGGCCAGCTTCGCCTTTTCCATCTGACGGATGTGGCGGGCGGTGATACGGCGCCCCTCTTCCACAATCAGCTCGCCTTTCTTGTCGACGACCGGGAAGTTCAGCACTTCACCACGCAGACGCGAGGGAACCAGCTGCAACACGATATCGCGATTTTTACCGCTGATCTTGTAAACATCATTCTCGTAGAACATCGCCAGGATATCCTGGGATGTGTATTCCAGCGCGCGCAGCAGAACAGTCGCCGGCAGCTTGCGGCGACGGTCGATACGCACGAATACCATGTCCTTCGGGTCGAATTCGAAGTCCAGCCAAGAGCCACGGTAGGGAATAATACGGGCAGAGTACAACAGCTTGCCTGAGCTGTGGGTTTTGCCTTTGTCGTGATCGAAGAACACACCGGGAGAGCGATGCAGCTGTGACACCACCACGCGCTCGGTACCGTTGATGACGAAGGTACCGCTGTCTGTCATCACGGGGATTTCCCCCATGTAGACTTCCTGCTCCTTGATATCCTTGATGGTCTGCGTGGTGGATTCCTTATCAAACAGAATCAGACGCACCTTTACACGCAGAGACACGGAATATGTAATGCCGCGCAATTGACATTCCTTGACGTCAAATACGGGCTTGCCTAAATCGTAGCTGACATACTCGAGTACCGCTTTTCCAGAGTAGCTGACGATGGGAAATACAGACTTGAATGCAGCATGCAGACCTTGGTCAAGGCGGTCCTGCGCAGATACATCAGCCTGAGTAAATTGACGAAAGGAATCGATCTGGGTGGACAACAGATAGGGAATATCCATTGCGCTCGGCAATTTACCAAAGTCTTTGCGGATACGCTTCTTTTCTGTATACGAATAGGCCATTAGTGTTTTTCCTAACAAGTGTGTACTTCACACAGTTTTCGAGCCGGCTTTACTACGAGTATCTAAGCGCTCTGTGTTGAAAGTACTTGTCTGAACTTTAGTCCACTGTCGATGTGGACAACCCCGCCACCGAATAATTTTCTACTGCAATCTGATACAAACGCTATTGGCTAAAAACTTAAAAACGCCAAAATCGGGCGGGGAAATCCCAGCCCGATTCCGGTGTTTTCTTGCTTGCGCAAAGACTTACTTGAGCTCAACAGTTGCGCCGGCTTCTTCCAGTTCTTTCTTCGCAGCTTCAGCGTCAGCCTTGGCAACGCCTTCTTTCAGAGTGGAAGGAGCGCCATCAACCAGGTCCTTGGCTTCTTTCAGGCCCAGACCAGTGATTCCGCGAACAACCTTGATCACGTTGACTTTCTTCTCGCCAGCGGATTGCAGAACGATGTCGAACTCGGTCTTCTCTTCAGCGGCAGCAGCTTCGCCAGCACCGGCAGCAGCCGGGGCAACAGCAACAGCAGCGGCAGCGGAAACACCGAACTTCTCTTCCATTGCAGCAACCAGTTCAACCACGTCCATTACTGACATTTCAGCAATAGCATTCAAAATATCGTCTTTAGACAGAGCCATGACTCCAATCTCCTGTACAAATAAATTTAAAAACGGTTAAGTCAAAAATCAGAATTATGCTGCTTCTTTCTTCTGGTCGCGTACTGCGGCAACAGCGCGTGTCACCTTCGCAGGAACTTCGTTGAAAGTTCTTGCCAGTTTCGTTACCGGTGCCAGCATGACACTCATCAGCATAGCGACTGCCTGATCGTAAGTCGGCAGGCTTGCCAATGCGTCAATCTGGTCAGCACCCAGTAACTTGCCACCAATAGAGAGCGCCTTGATCTCAAACTTGTCATTACCCTTGGCGAAATCCTTAAGCACGCGCAGCAGCACCCGGATCTTCCATGGAGAATGCCAGGATTGTCGGCCCGACCAGCGCATCCTTCATGCAGTCAAAACTGGTGTTTTCCACCGCCTTTTTCAGCAGAGTGTTACGTACCACTCGCAGATAGACATTGTTTTGACGGGCAGTTTTGCGAAGCTCTGTCAGGTCTCCCACAGTCACACCGCGGTAATCCGCGAGCACTGCAGACAAGGCGCTAGTAGCAGCTTCATTGACTTCTGAGACGATCTGTTTCTTGTCTTCAAGTCTAATAGCCACTAGCTAATCTCCTGATTTGAACCCCGTTTCCGGGATTCAGTATTGTGTTCCCTTCCGCTTTTGAGGCGATCGCCAACGGAAGGACTTATAACTGGTGAAGTGGATCCGGCTGTAAGCTGGATCGGGTTACACCATCTGCGTAGGGGGTATTAAGCGACGGATCACGAACTTCCATCACACCTACGGTCTTTGACAGCCCTGTCGACGCACCGGAGCACGCCGACAAAACCCCAAAGTCTTTTGCAGCCCGAAGGCCGCCTTATGCGTTAATGGTGGACTGGTCGATAACGACGCCAGGCCCCATTGTGGAGGACAGCACCACTTTCTGGACGTAGACCCCTTTCGCTGACGCGGGCTTGGCACGCTTCAGGTCGGAAATCAGCGCTTCCAGATTGCCCTGGATGGCAGCAGCGTCGAAACCGATCTTGCCGATACCACCATGAATGATGCCTTTCTTGTCTGTACGGTAGCGCACCTGACCGGCCTTGGCGTTTTTAACAGCGCCAGCAACGTCGGGCGTTACAGTGCCAACTTTCGGGTTCGGCATCAGGCCACGAGGACCGAGCACCTGACCGAGCTTGCCCACAACGCGCATGGCATCGGGGGTGGCAATAACAACATCGAAATCCATGTTGCCGGCCTGAATGCTTTCTGCCAGATCGTCAAAACCGACGATATCTGCACCGGCTTCTTTCGCCTTGTTGGCATTCTCGCCCTGGGCAAATACCGCCACGCGAACAGTCTTGCCAGTGCCGTGCGGCAACAGCGTGGAGCCACGCACCACCTGGTCGGATTTACGGGGATCAACACCCAAGTTGACGGAAACGTCGATGGATTCCTTGAATTTCTTGGAAGCAAACTCATTCAGCAGATCCACGGCTTCTGCAATGGTGTAGCTCTTGCTGCTATCCAGCTTTTCGCTGATCAGTTTCGCTTTCTTGCTCAGTTTTGCCATGATGATCAGGCCCCCTCTACTTCAATACCGGCACTGCGGGCGCTGCCTTCGAGCGTGCGCACTGCCGCGTCCATATCTGCCGCTGTCAGGTCCGGCATCTTCAGTGTCGCAATTTCTTCAAGCTGCGCACGGGTGATCTTGCCAACCTTTTCGGTATTGGGACGAGCGCTTCCCTTGCTGATGCCGATCGCCTTGCGGATCAGCACGCCAGCGGGGGGCGTCTTGGTAACGAATGTGAAGCTTCTGTCTGCATAGACCGTGATCACAACAGGGATTGGAAGCCCGGGTTCCATGCTCTGTGTTGCCGCATTGAACGCTTTACAGAATTCCATGATGTTCACACCGCGCTGACCCAGAGCGGGACCAACGGGCGGACTGGGGTTCGCTTTACCAGCCGCTACCTGAAGCTTGATATAAGCGGTAACTTTCTTTGCCATTTGCAATACTCCTGTTTGGGTTCAAGCACCCGAAGTGGCGATTGCCAAGGCAATCATTCCGGGCTCCCCTGCGCGACATCTGCAATCTGCGCAGACATCACGACAATTTCGCACCACCGCAACTCGTCAAGAGCGGGGCACACCAACAACATCCGTGTCGAGACTGCGTCCCTGTATCAGGTCTTTTCGACCTGACTGAATTCCAGCTCCACCGGCGTGGAGCGACCGAAGATCAATACGGCAACACGCAGACGGCTCTTCTCGTAGTTGACCTCTTCGACAGCCCCGGTGAAATCATTAAACGGCCCGTCGATGACGCGCACCATCTCACCCGGCTCGTAAATAATCTTGTGTGTCGGCTTATCCTGACCATCTTCGAGACGCTGCAGAATCTTGTTGGCTTCCTTGCTTGTAATGGGAGCCGGCTTTTCCGCCTTGCCACCAATGAAGCCCATGACACGCGGCGTTTCCTTGACCAGATGCCAGGTATCGTCATTCAGTTCCATTTCAACCAGGACATAGCCCGGGAAGAACTTACGCTCACTCTTGCGCTTCTGCCCGGCACGCATCTCCACAACCTCTTCGGTCGGCACAAGCACCTCACCGAACAGATCTTCCATGCCGGAAAGCGCAATGCGCTCCTTGAGCGCATTCATGACTTTCTTCTCATAACCTGAATAGGCGTGAACTACATACCAACGCTTAGCCATCAGACACCCCTAACCTATGATTCCAGAAATAATCGCATTCAGTCCCCAGTCCAGCAACCAGAGAAGAAGCGCTACGACGAGAACCACCACCAGCACAATCAGTGTGGTTTGCGTCGTTTCCTGGCGGGTAGGCCAGACAACCTTGCGAATTTCAGCACGCGCCTCAAGACAAAGCGACAAAAAGGCACTGCCCTTGGCTGTCTGCACAGCCAGCCATGCCGCAATGCCACCAAGAATCAGCAAACCGATCGTCCTGTAAAGAATGGACTCGGCAGCGAAATAGGAATTGCCATAGACGCCAAGCGCAACGATCACGGCAACCACAATCCATTTCAGCCAATCCAGCTTGTATTCCTGATTACTTATTTTTTCGGACATAGTATTACGAAACTCAGGTTTGTCTGACGCTGCCTGTTGTCACGACAGCTCGGACTGAATCAATCGATTTGGCCCTGCCTTAGTGGCAGGCCAGGAGGGAATCGAACCCCCAACCTGCGGTTTTGGAGACCGCCGCTCTGCCAATTGAGCTACTGGCCTATAACTCCTAAAGATAAGCAAGCCGAAAGTCCCGCCAAGGACATTCGGCTTGCTTGTTCATCGTCTTCGGTTGAATTATTCGAAGATCTTCGCGACGACGCCGGCACCTACTGTGCGACCGCCTTCACGAATCGCAAAACGCAGACCTTCATCCATCGCAATCGGGTTGATCAGCGTGACACTCATCTTCACGTTATCACCCGGCATCACCATCTCAACGCCTTCGGGCAGCTCACAGGCACCAGTCACGTCAGTGGTACGGAAGTAGAACTGCGGACGGTAACCCTTGAAGAACGGCGTGTGACGACCACCTTCGTCCTTGCTCAGAATGTACACCTCTGCTTCGAACTTGGTGTGCGGAGTGATGGAACCCGGCTTGGCCAGTACCTGACCACGCTCAACTTCCTCACGCTTGGTACCACGCAGCAGAACCCCTACGTTTTCCCCGGCACGACCTTCGTCCAGCAGCTTGCGGAACATCTCCACACCGGTACAGGTAGTCTTGCCTGTCGGACGCAGACCCACGATCTCGATCTCGTCGCCCACTTTCACAATGCCGCGCTCCACACGACCTGTCACCACGGTGCCACGGCCAGAGATGGAGAACACGTCTTCGATCGGCAGCAGGAACGGCTTCTCGATGTCACGCACCGGATCCGGAATATAGCTGTCCAGAGTCTCTACCAGCTTCTTCACGGCAGAAGTACCCATCTCGTTGTCATCCTTGCCTTCCAGCGCCATCAGCGCAGAACCAATGATGATCGGCGTGTCGTCGCCCGGGAACTCGTAAGTCTCCAGCAATTCACGTACTTCCATCTCCACCAGCTCCAGCAGCTCGGCGTCATCCACCATGTCTGCCTTGTTCATGAAGACAACGATGTACGGAACGCCTACCTGACGGGACAGCAGGATGTGCTCGCGTGTCTGCGGCATGGGGCCGTCAGCAGCGGATACCACCAGGATCGCGCCGTCCATCTGCGCCGCACCGGTGATCATGTTCTTTACATAGTCCGCGTGACCGGGGCAGTCAACGTGCGCGTAGTGACGAATCGCAGAGTCGTACTCCACGTGCGCTGTGTTGATCGTAATACCGCGCTCTCTTTCTTCGGGCGCATTATCAATCTGGTCAAAGTTACGGGCTTCACCGCCCCACACTTCCGCGCATACGCGTGTCAGTGCCGCTGTCAGCGTTGTCTTGCCGTGGTCAACGTGACCAATCGTGCCTACGTTGACGTGCGTCTTATTTCGTTCAAACTTGCTCTTCGCCATTTTGATTGCCTCTAGATTTTTGTTTCATTCTCTGCACAAGCATTCGCTGCGGGTCACTGCAGCGCCTTGCACATACTTAATGAACCTAACATTTCCCACCAAACGCTTTCATCACTCCGAGTGAGAAAGTCGCAAATCTGGTGCTCACATCCGGATTTGAACCGGAGACCTCTTCATTACCAATGAAGTGCTCTACCTCTGAGCTATGCGAGCCAGACACTAGTAATAAACAGTCCGAGCCTGTGAATCGTCCGGGTAAGCAGCCAGACTAAAGCCTGCCGCAACAACACAACCCGGCAGACCCTTCCCTCTAGATCTGTTTCTTAATTTATGAATCGCCGATTCCCTGGGCCAACCTGCGCAACACACAAGCAGCGCCATTCAAACTGGAGCGGGTAGCGGGAATCGAACCCGCGTAACCAGCTTGGAAGGCTGGTGTTCTACCTCTGAACTATACCCGCCTCAACCAGAACTCTAGCAAAATCATATATCTGGATGGTGGAGGGGGGTGGATTCGAACCACCGAAGCTCGCGCGTCAGATTTACAGTCTGATCCCTTTAGCCACTCGGGAACCCCTCCTGCAAGAGCCCAAAACCTCTTTGAGGAACCTGGGTGTCTTATTCAGAGGCGGCATTTTATGGGAATTACCTGGCTTGTGCAATCGTTTCGCAGAGTTTTTCTCCCGCTTCTATATAGGAGCGGGACAGCCGGATTTGCTGCCATTGTTGCTGGAAAAAAGCCTCGGATTCTGCCCGATCGACAATTACCCACGGCTCTTCCCGCTGCTTCGGCTCCTCGCGCACAACAACCGTATACCCCAGCTTCTCCATCTGCTGCTGCACGTTGAGCGCATTGCGCTGCTCACTGAAGAGGCCCAAGGCGATGCCGTTGGCGAGCTCCCCCCTGGGAATCAGATAGGTGTCGATGGCCAGATTGTTAGCGGTAAAACTGTTTCTGAGCGTCTGCATCGTACTGGCTGCCAACTCACGAGAACTGAAAGGGGGCAGATACACCCGGTAATCCGGTGGCGCATCAAGCTGGCGCATTTCCAGAATCAACGGCAGACGCTCTGTGTTGGCTGCAATAAAAGTCTCTGCATCCGCCTTATCGCGGAAGGGGCCGATCTGCGCACAGTAAGAAGGAGAGAGCGGCTCCTGTGCAAGCGCAGAGGACTCTTCGCTCACCGTCTCGACGGGGCTTGCTGCCGGATAGGCACGCAACTGCTCTGCAGGCGCCTCTGTCACGAGCCGCACCTGCTCCCCTTCCGTTGTGACAAGTGCTTGCGGCGGCTGCACGGCAGGCGCATCCGGGACAAACAACTGCCACAACAGATAAAGCAGATTGCTCAGCAGCAGACCAAAGAAAATTCCACGCATAACACCATCACTCGTCCCGCCCCTTAGGGCAGGGCAATCGACAAACCCTCAAGCACCAGTTCCGGCACCTGGGTGCAGCACACCCCCTGCCGCATCAAGGCATCCACAAGCACATCCGCGTCACCACCCGTCACCAACCAGCGCATATCCATCTGTTCGCGAGACCTGTACTCTGCGGCTATCCACTGAACAAACATGGCCAGAATGCCATGGTGGATTGCCGTCACCGTTGAGGCCCCCGGAACCACCTCCCCCCACTGCCCGGATTCCACTAGCGGAATATTCGTCCCCTCCAGCAGCGCTGCACGCTGCTGCGACAGGCCTGGCACAATATACCCCCCCTCATGCTGACCACCGCGGGCAACAAAATCCAGCGTCAACGCACTGCCGGCATCCAGCACACAACAGGCGCCCCGTACGCGCTCATAGGCAGCCAATATCGCCAGCCAACGATCCACGCCCAGATGGGAGGCCTCCACATAGGCATTGCTCACCGCCCCCACGCGCTCGCGGGACTGAGCGAACTCCGGCAGCACACCCCACGAGGCCATCGCATAGTCTGTCAGCGCTGTCCGGAACAGGGGATTGCGCACACAGGCGGCACGTACCCGTTGTACCGGCCCGGGCAAAAGCCGGGAAATTTCGGCAAACGCATTCTCGCCCTGGACGCTAGCTCCCACCAGGCGCTCACCGCCGGCGCTTAGCGCGCGCCACTTGATGCGGGTATTGCCGGCATCAATATCAAGAATCACTACCCGTCCTCCCCTACCGGCCTCAGACTCGGCGTCAATTCTCCGCCCGCGACCAACTGACGACCGGACGCAGTGTCCAGAATCAACTCACCAGCCTCGGTCACCCCCATCGCCACCCCAAGGCTGCGATGCTTGCCACTGAATATGCAGACCTGCTGCTCCCGGTAGACATCCAGCGCATTCCAGGAATCCCGGAACGCGGAAAACCCCTGTTCGGCAAAGCGGGGCAAACCGACACTCAAAGCACTGAGCACCGCGGCGACAATACGGTTTCTATCCGGGCTCAGTTCAAAATTACTCGCCAGATCGGTATAGGCCTGGTCTATTTTCTGCTGACAGAAACAGGGCATGCGCACATTGATGCCCACCCCGATAACCACCCGCGCCGGCCCACTCACATCCCCCCCGATTTCAATCAGTATGCCCGCCAGTTTTGCGCCATTGAGCAGGATGTCATTCGGCCATTTAAGACCAATCCCTCCCTGATAGCCCGAATTCCCCAACCCCTTCACCACCATCGTGGCAACCGCAAGACTGAGCCCCTCAAGAGCAGCAAGCGGGAGATCAAAGGTCCACAGCACAGAAAGCGCGATATTAGCACCCAAAGGGCTGACCCAATGCCTGCCACGACGCCCGCGACCAGCCGTCTGATGCTCTGCCAGCACCAGATAACGGCTTTCTCCCTGCCGAGCCTTCTCCATCGCATCGGCATTGGTGGAACCTGTGGAGAACTTCAGCTCGAAACGGGAGGCCCAGAGCGCACTGTGTTCGCGCATCAGGTGCAGGATGGCGCTTCTGGAAAGTGGATCAAACAGCGTGGGCAGGCGATACCCTTTGCCCGTCACCGAATGCACCTCCACCCCCATTTCCCGCAACATTTCCACCTGCTGACCAATGATGGTGCGCGTAGTGCCGAGCTGCTGCGCCAGAGACTGCCCGGAATGAAAACCACCGTCAGCAAGCATTCGAACCAGGGGACGCAGGTCCATGACACCATTCCAAGAGGATTAAACGGGCTCCGTTCAGCACAGGAAATACCCGCACACGGAAAACAGGGAGGGATTCTACAAACAACAGAACAGAGGTGACAATTCATGCCGCACACAGCTCCCTATATATAAGGAAGCAAGAACGCCGCTCAATGCGCTTCGCTGACCCGCATCCAGGCAATGAACATTTCATCCCAGACCTGTTCACCCCAGCGCACTTCCTGGCTCGGATCGGGATTGAGTGGATTCCCGGCCGAGTTGTCGAAGGCCCCTTCGGCGACGACGACAGATCCCGCAGGCAGGAATTTGGGTTCCTTGAGACGATAAACCATTTGCCAGTTATGCTGGAAATTGGGAATGGAGAGCAGCTCTTCCATCGTTCCATCGGGGTACTCAACACGGTACTTCACCCGCTTGCCACGAAAATGCATGTGGGGCGCGATATTGTAGAGGAAGGAATCCTTGCTGATGGAGGCGCGCGCATTCACGGCAAAGTCCGCGTCTCCCGGAGGAATCACAAACTCGCCATTCATGACGGCAGTACGGGACAGCGGAAACTCCGGCTCTTCATCCTGAAAATACAGACCGATTCGGGTGACATCCACCACGGGTCGCCCCACCGTGGTGTAGTGGAACTGAACCATGAAGCGCATGTCTTTCTGTAGCAGAATGCCTGTGTTTTCATCGAAAGCAACATACTCACGCCCTGGCGCGTAGCCGCCAAAATTGGTTCGACTCCCACCCCCACTGGGGTTTTGCTTCTGCTGTTTTTCATCCTGCGTATAGGTCACCACATGGTGCAGTACCGCAGGGTCGCCAATATCAAATTCATAGGCTCGTACCCAGCGGTCACGGTCAAGACCGATCTCGACCGGCTCGAACTTGTAATCGAGAACGCCGGAGGCGGGGATCTCCTGCGGAGGAAACTCCACAATCAGGTCCGGCTCCCCCAATGCCCAGCCCGACGACGATGCCGCAAGCTCGGTCAACGGGTCCACCTCGCCATCAACAAGCGCCCCCTGATCGATCCAGTGCACGAGGGTTCTCTTTTCCTGGTCCGAGATGGAATGGACATCCACAAAATTATCCAGGTAGGTATCGTCTATCTGCCCCGGAGGCATACGCAGGGTCAGCAGGGTTTCCCGAATCATGGCCGACCAGCCGCTGACCATCTGATAACTGTCCATGGACCAGGGAGCCACGCCCCCATCGCTATGGCAGGACACACAGCGCCGCTCAAGCACCGGCACCACATCGTTCACATAGGACACCCGGGTATCAGCCTCCAGGGCATCACCATAAGGAATGGAATGCCCACCCTGCCAGGGCACATCAGCCACTTCCGGCCCATTGTGGGTAAGGGAGGATAACACCTCGTCGAGATAATTACGGGCTATCCGATCCTGAACGCCCGCACTCTGCGCCACTGCCCGACTGTCGATAGCACCACGATAGATCAGAGACATGGTGCGCGGTTCAACGACCAGCACCTCGCCCGTGCGGACAATCTCCAGGGAATGGGATACCAGCTGGGCGGTATCCATCAGTACGGGAATATCACTGTGATGATCAGACAGGAGAGCACGCACCTGCCCGCGCCCCTCATCCGGCATGGCATCCAACAAGAAAATGCGCACTCCGCGCCCGGCATATTTCTCATTCAGGATACTGAGCTTGTCCAGCGCCGCGGTGGACACATCGCAATCCACCCCGAAGGAGTACAACACGACAGCTCGCTCATCGGCATAGCGACTGAGCTGATGAAACGCGCCCTGATGATCCAGCAGAGCGAAATCCGGAATATCGCGCGCAGCCATGGCACTTGCCGGCGAAGCAATGAGTAGCAGCAAAAAGAGTTGCTGAAAGTACTTCATACACCAATATCCAGGGCAAACCCGCTCAAATCGCAAGGATTATAGTGCAGGCTCTTTGACAGACCATCTCAGCTCTTTGAAAACATTGTAATTCTTTGTAACGCAGCGCCCGTTGAAAACACAGATCCCAGACAAACCAAGAGGCGCCCCCCCCGGGGAGGCGCCTCTTGGTATAGCGAAGCCAGAAATCGGCTATCGACGCCCGATCAGTTACCTGTCTCGTAGTACGTCCAGTAACCGATGAACATCTCTTCCCAGCTCTGCAGACCAAAAGTCACTCTCTTGTCCGGATCAGGATTCGCCGTGTTCAGTTCAGAGTTATCAAATGCTCCGGTCACATGCACCTTGGTGCCGGCCGGCAACAGTTTGGCTTCACTCAACTGGTAAGTGGGTTGCCAGGCATAGCTGTAGTTGGGAACGCTCAGCAGGTCTTCCATGCTGCCATCGGGGTATTCCACAGAGAACTTCATGTCTTTGCCGCGGAAGTGCATGTGCGCGCGCAGACCATTGACCACCACTTCATCCTTGAACTCGTAGCTGGCATGGACTTCGTGATTGGTCGCGTGAGGCGGAATCACGAACATGGTAGACACTGAACGCGTGAAGTTCTCGTGCTCCGGGGCTTCATCGTAGAAGTACATGCCCAGCGTAGTTTCGTCAGAAGTCGCACGCCCATTGGTAGTGAAGTGGAACTGCATGGACAGCTTGTGCCCCGCGGGAATCAGCACGCCGGTATCTTCCGGGAAGACCATGGCCTCAACCTTGCCAGGCGCATAACCTTCCAGGAAACGACGGGCAACGGAGCGTTGATCCGCCTCACCGCCATCGAAATCCTCGCTCGGTGCCGTGACATAGGTCAGCAGGTGGTGCAATACGGTCTCATCCCCAGGGATGAACTGTACGGCTTTGACCCACTTGTCTTCGGTAAAGGGAAGCTCCACGTCGACATTGATGTAATCCATAACACCGGTAGCAGGAATTTCCTGACGCGGGGTGTTGATCACGAAATCCGGCTCACCCAGCTGCCAGGATTTAACATCGGCATACTGCAGATTGCTGAGAGGATCTTCGGAGAACACCCCTTTGGGTGAACCAGCGTCAATCCAGCTGACCAGAGTCTGCAGATCTTCACCCGACATATAATTGGCATTATTGAAATGCCCGATGCTGGGGTCTACCTGCATGGGAGGCATGCGCTTGGTCATCAACACCTCACGAATCATGGGGGACCAGCCCTGCAGCATCAGATGGCTATTCATGGCAAACGGGCCAATGCCGCCTTCTCGGTGACATCCGGCACAGTTTTCCACAATGATCGGCGCCACTTCTGTCGCGTAATCCGGCGCATCGGCAAGCATGGGGGTATTCGGCACAGACAGATCACAGCCAGACACTTCCATGGTCATCGTTTCGTCGACGTTGGCAACGCCCCCGCTCAGCATGTCGCCGACATGACTGTCCAGCGGGCCACGGTACACAACGCTCAGACGCTGCGGATCCAGCACCAGCACCTCACCCGCCTTGGTGACCTTCAGGGTCTCGGCAACCAGCTGGGAGTCGTCCATCAGGATGGGCAGATCGATATTGCCGTCCTGTGCCGCCTTGCGAACGGACGCGAGATCATCCTTTGCAGAGTTCATCAGCAGGAAGGCAACATTCTGTGATTCCCACTGGCTACGCAGTTGATTGAACTGACTCAGGGCAGCCTTGCTTGCTGCACAGCTGTTGGACTGAGAAAACAGAACCACAGCATCCTTGTTGCGGTATTTGCTGAGTTGATGAAAATCGCCATTTTGATCCAGGAGCGCAAAATCTCCTGTTCGCTCTGGTGCGGCAATCGCATTGGCGCTCAGGGCAGCCGCCAAGGACAGGATGGAAAGAATTCTTATGGCTTTCATAGTCGGACTCCAGTAAAGAGAGAAACGCGCGGGGTGTCATCGAGACCTCGCCAGCAGTCCCAAAAACCCGCACAAAGTGTAACTTTCTGACACCCAGCGCAGCAATGAATCTTTTCGAGCGATCGATAGATGCCACGATTTGTTCGATGAACCCCCCGACCCCGTATGCGCTATGATGGCAGCACAGAATTTATGCAGCCCCTGCCTGGAGACGCACAGCGATGATTCAGAACATGAGACAAGCCCTTCTCGCCTCAATACTGCTCGGCTCCTCACTTGCCAGCCAGGCGGCGATGGCTCAGCTCGACACCCCCAATGTCATTCCCAACCCCTATACCGCTGTTCCGAATGTCTGGGCTCCGCTACCGGATGGTCGCGAATGGGGCGCCACCAGCGCCGTCTACTATGCAGGGGAGGGGCAGATATGGGCCGCCGAACGCTGCGGGGGGAATGGCAACTGCCTGGATACCCCTGACATTGACCCCATCGTATTGATCGATGCGCAGGGAAGGGTCATCAAGAGTTTTGGCGCCGGACTGCTTGTCTGGCCTCATGGCATTCATGTGGACTCGGCGGGCAACGTCTGGATTGCCGATGCACGGGGTGACACCCCCCGCATGAAGGGGCACCAGGTGCACAAGTTCAGTCCGGACGGGGAGCTGCTGATGAGCCTTGGCCTGCCCGGCATTGCCGGCAAGGGACACAATATTTTTGATCAACCCAATGACGTGCTGGTCGCACCCAATGGGGACATCTTTGTTGCTGACGGGCACGCCGCCAACGGCAACAATCGCATCGTCAAATTCAACAGCGCCGGAGAATACCTGACGGAGTGGGGGGGCAGTGGAACAGAAGCGGGGCAGTTCGAGGTTCCCCATGCACTGGCCATGGACTCTGCCGGCCGGCTTTTCGTGGGAGATCGTGGCAACAGCCGTATCCAGATATTCGATCAACAGGGGCGCTGGCTGGCCACCTGGACCCAGTTCGGCCGCCCAAGCGGTTTGTACATCGACGCTCATGACACGCTGTACAGCGCAGACTCGGAATCGAATACCGGCCCCGGACGCAACCCTGGCTGGTACCGGGGCATCCGTATTGGCAACGCGGCAACCGGGTTCGTTTCCGCCTTTATCCCAGACCCCAACACAGGGGAGGCCAATGGCACCAGCGTTGCTGAAGGCGTGACGGCGGATGAGGACGGCAACGTCTATGGCGCAGAGGTTGCGCAACGTGCCCTGCGCAAATACCTGTTGCAGAAATAAAACCGACACCAGCCCCTCACGGGGCTGGCAAACAGATCAGGCCTGTTGCGACTCGGCGGGATTCGCGCCAACTGACTGCGGCGCAAAATAGCGCCCGAAGAAGTTCTGCATCACCCAGAGCACCGCAATGGCCACCATCAGCAATATCCCCCACTGCGTGATCGACATCCAGAACTCCCGGTTGATCACCGGCGCCCCGATCTCGTAGGCCATGAGGGTTGTCCAACGTTCGGCCATCCAGTGCCAGGCACTGTGAGCGACAAGGGCAGACATGATAATCACCCCCATACGCTCCGCGACCATATAGCGGAAAAGCACCATCAGCATGGGTACCGCAATACACAGGAAAAGCAACTGCCCCAGCTCGACACCCACGTTGAAGGACAGCAGGGCTGTCAGCAAATGCGAACCGGCAAACTGCATGCTCTCGGTCAGCAGGAAGGAGAAACCGAAGCCATGCACCAGACCAAAGCCAAAGGTCACCAGCCAACGGTTCTCCTGCTTGAAGCCGATGATGTTCTCAAACGCCATATACACAATGGACAAGGCAATGAGCGTTTCAATCAGCGGCGGAAACCACAGCGCCGAGGGAACGACCCCGAAAATTGACGAAATCAGGGTAATGGAGTGCGCCAGTGTAAACGAGGTGATCACCGGTACCAGGGCGCGCAGATTGCGAAAGGGAATCACCAGGCAGAGCAGGAACAGGATGTGATCCTTACCCTCAAGAATATGTTTGAAACCCATGACAATAAAACGCCAGGACGCCTGAAACCAGCTGGGATCCAGGCTCACCAGCCCAGGGTTGCCGACAAAACTGAAGGGGCGTTCAGCACCGTCAGGCAGCACATAACGCAGGACAGTATTGGTTTCTACCCCCAGAATCGCGAGACGGGAATCCACGGAGAAGCGTGAATCTTCGGACTGGGCGGGGTACTGAATCAGCACATCCAGCAGGCCCTGACGCCAGTACAGATTGACAGAGTCGTCCAGCCTGGGGCTGCGAATATTGGCAAGCGCCTCCTCATAGGAGGTGAAGGAGCGGTCCGAGGGCAGCGAAACACGCGCATTCAGCACTTCGTACTCGTCCAACGGACGGCCATCCTCAAAGAAGCGGATATTCCCGAGAATATAGGCGTTTACGGCTGTTGCTATCTCGTCATCCGCTTCTGAGAAAATCAGAAAGCCCGGCACACCACTTTTCGGGAAATCGATCTCTCCCAGCGCATCCATGGGGACGCGCAGAAGGACGTTCAGATGGTTGCCTTCCGGCTTGACGAATGCCTGTACAGAGACCGCAAGCGGAACATCATCTGCATAAGCGGACAACTGGAAGCACGGCATCAGCAGCACGGCCAGAAGCCCCCGAAAACCCCATTTGCGTGCTGCTTTTACAAGTCGTTCGCACCCTTCCCCAACGCTACCAGAAAACCACATACTCAAGGCCTAACCCTCTGTTATTACTATTGTTGTCACCCTCCCCCACAAGGCTGACAAGACCCTCCCCAAGGCAGTTTGTAAGATTTTGTAATCCGGCCTGGGAAAACACTGAATCCGAGTATACTGTCTGGAAAGAAGTGAGTATACTGCCTCCCGGTCCAAAAAAAACGAAGCCTCACTAGAGACTTACCCCGGAGGGAAATAAGAATGACAAGACAAATCAAATATGCGGCAGGAGCCACATTTGCACTGGGTATGATCGCACTTGGTGTGAGCCAATCCCAGCTGCAGGAGCCTGTTGAAGCAGCCAGCGACATGGTCATGGCACCGACATTCCTGGTGGATCCGTATTGGCCGAAGCCACTCCCCAATCAGTGGATTCTGGGCCGCACCATCGGTGTTGACGTTGACGCTCGCGACCACGTATTCATCGTTCACCGTGATCAAGACTCCATGTTCGGCGGCGGTACCGAAATCGGTCTGAAGCTGGGCGTCAGTGAATGCTGCACCCCCGCACCGCCCATCCTCGAATTCGACCCTGCCGGTAATCTCGTAAACGCCTGGGGTGGCCCGGGTGACGGCTTTACTTGGCCAGCCTCCAACCACGGTATCGAAGTTGCTCCCAACGGCAACGTATGGATCGGTGGTAACGGCGGTGGTGACTCCCACGTTCTGGTATTCACTGGTGACGGTAAATTTGTTGCCGAGTACGGTGAACCCGGCAATGCACCCGACAGCAACAGCACTACCCACTTCTCCATGGTTGCAGAGCTCGAAATCGACGCAGCAGCCAACGAAGTGTACCTCGCTGACGGTTACGGCAATAAGCGTGTAGCAGTAATCGATCTGAACACTGGCGCCTTCAAGCGCTACTGGGGTGCATACGGTAACCGTCCTGTGGACGAGCGTGTTGCCTACACTCCCGGCGAGCCTCTGGCACAGCAGTTCCGCGGCCCCGTACACTGCGCAGTTCCGTCCAATGATGGCCTGATCTACGTTTGTGACCGTGGTACCGACCGTATCCAGGTTTTCCGCAAGGACGGCACCTACGTGAAGGAAGTGCAGGTAGCTCCGGCTACTCTGAACCAGGGCTCTACCTGGGACATCGACTTCTCCAAGGATCCTGAGCAGAAGTACCTGTACCTGGCAGACGGCCAGAACTTCCGCGTCTACATCATGGATCGTCAGTCTCTGGAAGTACTGACCAGCTTCGGTCACGGTGGTCGTGGCCCAGGCCAGTGGTATGCTCCGCACAGCCTGGCAACCAACTCCAAGGGTGACATCTTCACAACTGAAACTTACGAAGGTAAGCGTGTTCAGAAGTTTGCCTACCAAGGCATTAAAGAAGTGCCCCGTCGTCAGGGCGTTGCATGGCCAGCTGACAAGCTGTAAGCCAGTCCTCGTCTAAACGAGCGAGAATAAAGCCACCGCATGGTTCATCACTGGCGGTGGCTTTTTTATTTGCCAGTTGAATGCCCGGCTCAATTAAATTAAGTTTGCGTTCATCTGGAATGCAGCAATATCAGTTTGAAATCAATCAACAACTTATTGGAGTGACTATGTCTTTTCGTCGTTTGATTGCCACCCTTCCGCTGGCCTGCGCACTGACTCTGGGCGGTTTCGCGTATGCGGATGATGTTCAGGTGAACTATGAATACAAGCAGAAACCTCAGGTAGATTTCAGCAAGCCCAAGGGGGCGCTGAAGGTATCCGCCTTCACTGACAAACGCAGTGGTGCAGGTGCTAACCAGATTGGCAGTGACACAGCAGAGAAACCGGTTGCGGAGATCGTGAGTGATGCGCTGGTACAGTCATTTGTCGCCGGTGGCGCAACACTTGTTGAGGATGGCCAGGGCCTGACGCTCGACGGCGAGGTAACGGAAGTGTCAGTAGCTGAAAAGAATGGCAATCAGGAAGTGACCATCCGCGCTCACGTCACGCTGCGTGCGGGTAGCCGGACTGCGTTCGACACCATCATTTTTGGTCGCGCTGCTGCTGCTGATATTGCTCAGGCAACCCGTGACGCACTGGACAAGCTGGTGAACTCTCTGATTCTGGACGATTACTTTCTGATGGAAGTGATTTGATCTCTCACCGCCCCGGGGCAGCATAATCGGCAAACACGCAAAATTAACTCTGCTGTTTCTGATTGTTGCCCCGATGCGGAATGGCTATTCAGCCATATGCCATTTCCAACATGTCCATAACACCGCTAATCTGGATGCCCCAGTACACTACCGCCGTGATGACAACCCCGAGCGAGAGCGAAAGGGTAACGAGTTCACGACGATCCATTTTTTTCCTGTTGTCAGAATCCTGCATTTTCAATCCCTCCCTATACTGAGCGCTGCTCAGGAGAACCCTATCCAGCGCCCGGTCGCCCCGACAGAAAACCAGATCACCATGGATGCCAGTGCCATGGACTTCAGCACCACCGGATGGATGCTGTCATGGGGTCTTTTCAACAATGGGCGTTTAATGGCAAACACAAACGCAATGCCCGCCAGCAACGCTGTCATCTTCGCCCAATAAAAGGGGTTGTAGTACATGCGGGTAGCAACAGCAGCAGCCATGAAAATACCGGTACAGATCACCACTGTCAGGGCAAATTTGAACCATTTGTGCGCGTTGTCTGCAACCACTTCAGACGGTACATCGCGAAGCAACAGGTTCATCAGCCGCAGATCGGTTATCAGCACGGTTCCCCCCAGCAAAGCCAGAGACATCAGATGCAGAGACTGGCCAATTGCATAGACACCGCCGTAGGTCTTGCCGATTGTCCCCAGCAAGGAGGTCTCCGCCCACTCAAAAAACGGTAATAAATCCACAGCACTCTCCTCTATTGTGTGCCACCCGCCTCATTCGACCATGCAGCCAGCCGCCCAGGCAATAAGATCGGACTGAACCCGGTAACAATCGTACCAGTCATATGCGATAAGACGCCCCGTGGTTACAATGCCGGCCCACAGCCCAAGAGACAAAGCCGCCCCCGTGCGCAAACGCTTTGGTGCCACGGCGTCATGATCCCAGGTGGATACCGACTCATTCATGCGCTTATGGAATAACCAGGCATTGATTGCTGCCACAATGAGCAACAGAAATTTGATCCGAAACCAGATACTCTGGGTTGTTCTCACCGGCACGGCAAAAAAGAGCAGCAGACCCGTGACAATCATGACAGTGAAACCGATCATCATGGGCAAATTAAGGCGGGCGGCGATCCGGGAGGCAGGGACACCGGTGAAAGCCCAGCCCAGCATCCGCAAATCGATGACAAAGAGCATGCCTAGCGACAGCATCAGTGTCAGCACATGGGTGGACTCCACCCAGTTATACATATAGTAGGATTCGTGCAGACGGGTACTTAACTCGAAAGAGTCCACCCATTGCGCGAGGTCAAACAGCATCTGATTGAGCACGCCCTTCCCCCTTTCAGGTTGATCTTGTTTTTATCGTGCAATTGAACCGCAATCACGCAGCTGCAGTATCACGCTGACAGCAGGCTTACACCAGATGCCTCGCCCATCGTCAACGCTGCAAAAATACCACAGAATTGGCTTGCTGCATGCAATGCTCATTCAATTCAGCATGAAAATGATCTGGCTCAATGCCCGCTCACTTCAACGCCTGGGAACGAACTGCAACTCCATTTTGAAACGGGACGCAAGATAATCAAACAGGGCTGACAGGAACATGATGACGCCCCCGATTTCCATCCCCTCTTCCACCGGGGTCCACAGATTGTACGCCATGGTATCCAATGCATCGTCATAGAGGTAGGGCTCTGTCGCCAACTCCACCCCTACAGCGCCACCAACAAAAACGGCTCCCGACATGATGAAGCGAATGGCCGTTGCGGAAGGCAAGGAACTCAGAAAACGCAGATAAGCGACACCCACTATCGTCGCGACCAGCAATCCCGGTAGCGCCCAGGAGAACTCGGTGACGGTGTTCAGGGTTTCATGAAAACCCGCAATCTCATCCACCGACATAAACCCGAACCCCAGGCCGAGCCCAAACCAGTACGCAGCATGTGAATCCTTGCTCTGGCGCGCAAGGCTCGCCGTGACAAATAACACAAGGCTGGTCAAGAGCAACAGAGCCGAGGAAAACCAGGTGGGAATGCTCTCCTCTTCATCCACGTCAAACAGCTCACGCAGCAGCCACGGAAGCTCAAAAAACTTGTAGTGCACGATGGTAAGGAGGCTATGGACGCAGAGCATCAACACCGTACTGATCACAAGCCAGCGAATCACCTCATGGGGCCTGAGAGGCAGTTTCATCGCAGGTTTGGCCATAAAATGCTCCCAGGATTGACGGGCTTTGCTCGATGGAGGAAGCCGAATTATATGTGTGCCCGGCACTTTTTAGCAAAAACGCTCCGAACTGCCCCTCTTTTACACCATAAATTAGCGCAACAGCCCGCCACTCCTTGTTCGCAGGGCCTTACGACGGGTTAAATGATTGTCTCCCACGACTCTAACTTGGTATGATGCGTCCTCTTTTTTACAATAAAAAACCTGTGGAGAGCACTTTATGTCCTCGGTACTGATAGTCCTTTTAGGTCTTGCCGGCTTCTCATTTGGTTGGTTTGTATACTCGCGATTCATCGCGCAGAAGATTTACAAACTTGATCCAAATTTCGTTACACCCGCTCATGAGGTGAACGACGGCGTGGACTATGTCCCCACCAATAAATTCGTGCTGTGGGGCGCTCACTTTACCTCCGTTGCCGGAGCTGCGCCGATCGTAGGGCCTGCTATTGCGGTGTACTGGGGTTGGGTTCCCGCCGTTCTGTGGGTAACTCTTGGCTCAGTCTTCTTTGCCGGTGTGCATGACATGGGCGCCCTGTGGGCCTCCAGCCGCCACGGAGCCAAATCCATCGGAGCACTGTCCGAGTCCGTGATTGGCAAGCGTACCCGCTCTCTGTTCATGATCGTGATCTTCCTTCTCCTGTTGATGGTCAACGCCGTATTCGGCACCATCATCGCCGGGGAAATGGTGGATATCCCCACCTCGGTATTCCCGGCCTGGGCCGCCATTCCGGTAGCCGTTGCGATTGGTTTCCTGATTCGCAAGAAGGCCAATCTGCTTCTGATCTCTATCATCGGCGTCAGCATTCTCTATTTCACCATTTATGTGGGTAGCGAAATGCCTCTGGCCCTGCCGGAGAATTTCCTGGGCATGAACGAGAACGCAGCCTGGATTCTGATCCTGTTCACATACGCCGCCATCGCCTCCATGCTGCCGGTGTGGGTTCTGCTGCAGCCCCGTGACTATATCAACGGCGCTCAGCTGGTTGTGGGCCTGATTCTGCTTTACGGCGCTGTGTTCCTGGCGCTGCCGGACATCACCGCGCCAGCCTTCAATGACCAGAAAGCCGCAGGAACTCCCAATATGTTCCCGCTTCTGTTCATCACAATTGCCTGTGGTGCCCTGTCCGGTTTCCATGGCATCGTGTCCTCCGGGACCAGCTCCAAGCAGCTCGACAAAGAGCCCGATGCGCGCTTCGTTGGCTACCTCGGTGCACTGGGTGAAGGCTCTCTGGCCCTGATCACCATCGTGGCCGTGTGTGGCGCATTGTATGCAGCAAGCCCGGAAACCTGGCATACCCTCTACAGTGCATTCGGTAGCGGTGGTGCCTCTGCCTTCATCACCGGTGGCGGCAATCTGCTGACCGAGGGCTGGGGGCTGCCTAATGTGTTTGCCATGACTCTGCTGGCAACCATGGTAGTTCTGTTCGCAGGCACGACAATGGATGCCGGCGTGCGTCTCCAGCGCTACATCATTCAGGAGTGGGGCTCCATCTACAACATCAGCATCCTCCAGAACAATGTTGCGGCTACTTTTGTGGCTGTCGGCAGCTGTCTGCTGCTGGCCTTCGGAGCTGGTGGCTCTTCAGGCAACGGCGGCAACATCATATGGCCGCTGTTTGGCGCAACAAACCAGATTCTGGCGAGCCTGACACTGTTGGTCATCTCCATCTTCCTGATGAAAATGAAGCGCCAGGCGAAGTTCACGCTGGCGCCCATGATTTTCGTACTGCTGATGTCCGTATGGGGCAGTCTGATTCAGATGGGTAGCTACTACAACAATCAGCAATGGTTGCTGGTAGTCCTCAGCGTTGCGGTGCTGATCGCCAGTATCCTGGTTATTCTGGAAGCCGTGTCCGTGATCTCCAACCTGAAGAAAGAAGGCGCCGTTCAAGAAGCAGACGCCTAAACTTCTACAGAGACAGCAACGAGAAAAGGCCTCGCACAACAGTGCGGGGCCTTTTTTATTGAGCTGGAAAAAAACCGGCAAGACTCCTATAGTCACGACTCTCGCAAGACAAAAACAACTACCGGGATCTCAGGAGCCTTCCATGCACCTAAGCAAGCACATCCGTTCATTCCTACCATATTCAGCTCTCAGCCTCGGCCTTGTATTCAGCACTACGGTATCGGCACAAACAGATTACAGCCAGGTACAGATCATCCCACACCATGTCAGGGGCAGCATGTACTATCTTGAGGGGGCTGGTGGAAATATTGGCCTGTCCGTGGGAGAGGACGGCGTGGTAATGATTGACGATCAATTTGCCCCGTTGACCGATAAAATCCTCACAGCGGTGCATTCCCTGAATGACGGAGATATCCGCTTTCTGATCAATACCCATGTTCATCCGGATCATACCGGGGGTAATGAAAACCTGGGAAAACAAGGGATTGTCATTCTCGCACGAGATAAAGTTCGGGTACGCCTGCAGGCAAACTCCCCTAAGGATGCCCTCCCGATTTTAACTTTCACGGACGATATTTCCATTCACCTGAACGGGGAAGAACTTTTGGTGATGCCGGTCCCTCCCGCCCATACGGACGGTGACAGCTTCATTTACTTCAGCGAATCGGATGTCTTACACACTGGAGATGCGTTCAGAACCACCGGGTATCCCTACATCGATCTTGCCAATGGTGGGACGCTGCAGGGAACCCTCGATGCTTTGGCCATTGCCATCGGTATGTCAGGGCCCGATACCATCATCGTTCCAGGGCATGGTGTTCCTTCCTCACGCGCTGACGTAATTGCATTCCGTGACATGACGCTCGAGATCATGAGTATCGTGAAACCCATGGTGGAACGAGGCATGAGCTATGAGCAGGTCGAGGCCGCGAAACCAACTGCAAAATACGATACCCAATTCGGTAATCCCAATCGCTTTCTTCCTGGCGTCTATGTCGGACTTGGAGGGCAGTTATAAGGCGTGAGAATGCGCGGGTTGCCGCTTCGGGTAGCTCGCGCACCTCTACGCTTCGTTGTTTTACAGCGAGGTGTTTCTCTCGGCAATTGCACAGGCATAAAAAAAGCCCCGACCATCACTGGTCGGGGCTTTTCGGTTTAAGAGCCTGACGATGTCCTACTCTCACATGGGGAGACCCCACACTACCATCGGCGCTGAGCACTTTCACTTCTGAGTTCGAGATGGGATCAGGTGGTTCACACTCGCTATGGTCGTCAGGCAATTCTTTCGTCCCTGCCGCTATCGGCCGCAAGAACTGATTCTTCACAATCGGGTGAATGACTCAATATCGTTCTGTCTGTACAGGTTGTTATCACGCTCTGACAAGAGCCTGTGATTATATGGTCAAGCCTCACGTGCAATTAGTACTGGTTAGCTCAACACGTCACCGTGCTTACACACCCAGCCTATCAACGTCGTAGTCTTCAACGGCACTTTAGTGGGGTCAAGCCCCAAGGGAGATCTCGTCTTGAGGGAGGCTTCCCGCTTAGATGCTTTCAGCGGTTATCCTGTCCGAACATAGCTACCGGGCAATGCCACTGGCGTGACAACCCGAACACCAGAGGTTCGTCCACTCCGGTCCTCTCGTACTAGGAGCAGCTCCTCTCAAATCTCCAACGCCCACGGCAGATAGGGACCGAACTGTCTCACGACGTTCTAAACCCAGCTCGCGTACCACTTTAAATGGCGAACAGCCATACCCTTGGGACCGGCTTCAGCCCCAGGATGAGATGAGCCGACATCGAGGTGCCAAACACCGCCGTCGATATGAACTCTTGGGCGGTATCAGCCTGTTATCCCCAGAGTACCTTTTATCCGTTGAGCGATGGCCCTTCCATACAGAACCACCGGATCACTAAGACCTACTTTCGCACCTGCTCGACTTGTCAGTCTCGCAGTCAAGCGCGCTTTTGCCATTATACTCATCACGCGATTTCCGACCGGTCTGAGCGCACCTTCGTACTCCTCCGTTACTCTTTAGGAGGAGACCGCCCCAGTCAAACTACCCACCATACATTGTCCTCACTCCCGTTTCAGGAGCTAAGTTAGAACCTCAACAATACCAGGGTGGTATTTCAAGGTCGACTCCACGACAACTGGCGTTGCCGCTTCAAAGTCTCCCACCTATCCTACACAGGTAGTGTCAAAGTTCAGTGTGAAGCTATAGTAAAGGTTCACGGGGTCTTTCCGTCTAGCCGCGGGTACACTGCATCTTAACAGCGATTTCAATTTCACTGAGTCTTGGGTGGAGACAGCGCCGCCATCATTATGCCATTCGTGCAGGTCGGAACTTACCCGACAAGGAATTTCGCTACCTTAGGACCGTTATAGTTACGGCCGCCGTTTACTGGGGCTTCGATCAAGAGCTTCGCTTACGCTAACCCCATCAATTAACCTTCCAGCACCGGGCAGACATCACACCCTATACGTCCACTTTCGTGTTTGCAGAGTGCTGTGTTTTTAATAAACAGTTGCAGCAGCCTGGTATCTGCGACTGCCAACAGCTCAAGGAGCGTGTCCTATCACCATCAGCAGCGTACCTTCTCCCGAAGTTACGGTACCATTTTGCCTAGTTCCTTCAGCAGAGTTCTCTCAAGCGCCTTGGTATTCTCTACCTGATCACCTGTGTCGGTTTACAGTACGGTCGTCTGTTACCTATGCTTAGAAGGTTTTCCTGGAAGCAGGGCATCAACCACTTCGTCTTATGATCGCTCAAAAAACTCGTCATCACGTCTCAGAATATAACCTCCCGGATTTACCTAAGAGATCTCCCTACACGCTTAAACACGGACTACCAACGCCGTGCTGGCCTAGCCTTCTCCGTCACTCCATCGCAGTAACAGCCGGTATCGGAATTTTAACCGATTTCCCATCGACTACGCGTTTCCGCCTCGCCTTAGGGGCCGACTCACCCTGTCCCGATTAACGTTGGACAGGAAACCTTGATCTTTCGGCGGGGAGGTTTTTCACCCCCCTTGTCGTTACTCATGTCAGCATTCGCACTTCTGATACCTCCAGCATGCCTCTCGACACACCTTCAACGGCTTACAGAACGCTCCTCTACCATGCGTGCAAGCACGCATCCGCAGCTTCGGTTATCAGTTTGAGCCCCGTTATATCTTCCGCGCAGGCCGACTCGACTAGTGAGCTATTACGCTTTCTTTAAAGGATGGCTGCTTCTAAGCCAACCTCCTAGCTGTCTAAGCCTTCCCACATCGTTTCCCACTTAACTGATATTTGGGACCTTAGCTGGCGGTCTGGGTTGTCTCCCTCTTGACGACGGACGTTAGCACCCGCCGTCTGTCTCCCGTGATAGAACTTACTGGTATTCGGAGTTTGCATCGGGTTGGTAAGTCGGGATGACCCCCTAGCCGACACAGTGCTCTACCCCCAGCAGTTAATGACACGAGGCTCTACCTAAATAGATTTCGAGGAGAACCAGCTATCTCCGAGCTTGATTAGCCTTTCACTCCGAGCCACAGGTCATCCGATAATTTTTCAACATTATTCGGTTCGGTCCTCCAGTGCCTGTTACGGCACCTTCAACCTGCCCATGGCTAGATCGCCCGGTTTCGGGTCTATTGCCAGCAACTAAACGCCCTATTAAGACTCGGTTTCCCTACGGCTCCCCTACACGGTTAACCTTGCTACTAACAATAACTCGCTGACCCATTATACAAAAGGTACGCCGTCACCCCACAAAGGAGGCTCCGACTGCTTGTACGTGCGCGGTTTCAGGGTCTATTTCACTCCCCTCACCGGGGTTCTTTTCGCCTTTCCCTCACGGTACTTGTTCACTATCGGTCAGCCAGGAGTATTTAGCCTTGGAGGATGGTCCCCCCATCTTCAGCCAGGATTACACGTGTCCCGGCCTACTCGTTTTCATCAAAACAGCGCTTTCGTGTACGGGGCTATCACCCTCTATCGCCGGACTTTCCAGACC
>JACKOK010000008.1:0-27500 GCA_024234365.1 Pseudomonadales bacterium | reverse complement strand
CTTGTTACGCTTTGCAAGCCCCGATTGTAAATTTTTTACAATCTCTGAGTTCTTTTCGAACTCTTACAGGATTCGCTCCTTAAGGAAACCTGCTCAACTCGTCACAAGGGCGCGCATTATGCCACAAGGATGAATTCTGGCAACCAGTATTTCATCTATTTTTATCAATTTCCCAAATCAGTCTGCATAGAGCAGATGAAACAACTTCTTCCCCCGCTTGAGGATGAAGTATTTCCCAAACAGGGCCTGCCCAAAATCCAGGCTTTGTGAATCCGACTCCACGCGCTGACCATTCACACTCACCGCATTACTGGTAATGAATTCCCGCGCCATGCGGTTGGAGTTCGCCAGCCCGGTTTCCACCAGAGCCTCAACAATTCCTTTGGATGCAGCCTCTATCCGCGTTGAAGGCAACCCGTCCAGGCGCAGCTGCGCGCAATCTTCCGCGCTCAGGGACTGCAGCTCCCCGGAGAACAGCGCTGCGCTAATACGTTCCGCCGCCAGCAAGCCCTCATCACCATGCACCAGACGCGTCACCTCCCTAGCAAGAATGCCTTGCGCTTCAGGACGCCCCTGCGCGGATTTGTCTGCTTCTTCTACCTCAGCAATCATCAGCGGCGAGAGGAAGGTGAAATAACGCAGGAACTTGTAAACGTCCGCATCCGCCACGTTCAACCAGAACTGATAAAAGGCATAAGGAGATGTCTTGTTGCTATCCAGCCAGACGGTGCCGCTTTCGGTCTTACCGAATTTTTGCCCGTCCGCCTTCGTAACCAAAGGCAGCGTCAGCCCATATACCTGAGCGCGGTGCATACGTCGGGTCAGGTCGATACCCCCCGTAATATTGCCCCACTGATCACTCCCCCCGATCTGCAGGATACAGTCATGCCGCTTATACAGCTGAGCAAAATCGTATGACTGCAGAATCATATAAGTGAATTCGGTAAACGATATCCCCGCCCCTTCGCGGTCAATGCGCTGCTTGACCGACTCTTTTTGGATCATTGCATTGACGGAAAAGTGCTTGCCAATATCCCGAAGAAAATCGAGTACATTGACGTCCCGGGTCCAGTCCAGGTTATTGACGACCATGGCTCCACTGAAACCCGAATCGAAATCCAGGAAACGGGAGACCTGTGTCTTGATGCGGTCAACCCAACCGTCTACCACATCACTTGAATTCAACGCTCTTTCGGTTGCCTTGAAGCTAGGATCCCCGATCAGGCCTGTTGCCCCCCCGACCAGCGCGATGGGGCGATGGCCAGCCAACTGAAAACGACGCAGAGTCAACAAGGGAACCAGGCTTCCTATATGGAGGCTTTCAGCCGTCGGATCAAACCCACAATAGAGGGTTCTACCCTGACCGAGAACGGAGCGAAGCTCATCCCCGGAGGTCATCTGCGAAACCAGCCCCCGACTCTCGAGATCTCCAATAATGTCCATAGATGTCGCACTCATAAACGATTCCTAGCCTGTTGTCCGCTCACGGGGCAGGAGAAGCCACTCTGTTCTCTGCCGCCGCCCTCACGGGTGAATTCTGTTGTTCTGCGAAAAGGTCGCCGATTTTACACTACTAATAGGAAATTGACTTGACCCGCCCAGGAAAACTCATAAGAATGGCCGATTTGAGGCATTCTCAAGGGCTTGTTGCGTTGTCAAAAAAAGATCAAAACATCACCAAATTCATGAAGTTATTGGAATCCATCCCGGTAACTCTCAGCACGCATTTTCCCCGCAAGCATCTGCTCGCGGTCAGCGGGCTCAGTACCGCCCTTCTGGTGACACTGATGTTCACCCCGGAAGAGGCCGCTCATGGCGCCAGGGTCAATGCCACCCCCCTGGTAGCAGCACCTGCTGACATTATCGTCCAGCAGCCCCAGCAAATGCTGGACGCTCCTCCTGTGCTGGCAGATATTGTTGTGCCACCATCAGTCCCGCAATGGACAGACATGGAAGTGCAATCCGGGGACAACCTCTCAGCCATCTTCAGCAAGGTCGGGCTCACTGCACAAGATATGTACCGTGTGCTCAACAGCACTGACGAGGCCAAAGTCCTCAACCGGCTCTATCCTGGCTATCAATTGAGCTTTTATATTCCGGAAGCCGGTAAACTGACCCAGTTGAAAGTGCTCAAATCACCACTTGAAGGTTACCTGTTCACGCGTATCGACGATGGTTACCAGGTGGAATCCATCACCCGCACAGCAGACGTCAAGACATCCTTTAAAGAAGGGGTTATCAACGACAGCCTGTTCATGGCAGCCAAACGCGCCGATATTCCCGCCGTCTCCATCATGGAAATGGCGGATATCTTTGGTGGCGTCATCGACTTTATCCTGGATCCTCGTGACGGCGACACGTTCAGCCTTCTTTACGAAGAGAAGTATCTGGACGGTGAATTCATCGGCAATGGCGACATCGTCGCCGCCCAGTTTACCAATCAGGGAAAGCAGTTCATTGCAGTGCGCTATATCAACGAAGACGGGGAAGTCGGGTATTACAGCCCCGATGGCGAAAGCATGCGCAAGGCCTTCCTGCGCACGCCTCTGGACGTTTTCCGCATCAGCTCCAATTTCAGCCTCAACCGCAAACACCCGATTCTGAACACGATTCGGGCTCACAAAGGCACCGACTATGCGGCCCCCAAAGGCACCCCCGTCCGTGCGACCAGTGATGGTGTTGTCACCTGGGCCGCACGCAACGGCAGTTTTGGCAAACTGGTTGTGCTACAGCATCGCGGCCAGTTTGAAACCAAATATGCACACCTGAATGACTACGCCTCCGGCATCAAAAAAGGGGTTCGCGTGCGCCAGGGGCAAATCATCGGCTACGTTGGGCAGACCGGCGGTGCAACAGGGCCGCATTTGCACTACGAATTCCTGATTGGGGGTGTCCACAAGGACCCGCGTACTATTGTCGATCAACTGCCGCAAGCCATTTCGCTTGAACCCGAAGAGCTGCCCCGATTCCGGGCGCAGACCCAGGATCTGGTGAGCCGTTTCCGCCAGCAGAGCGTGGACTCCCGGCTGCTCAGCCTGAACGCGGCAAACGATCAGAACCTCCCGGCCCATTAATCCACCTGCGCGATATCCCGCACGCGGGATATCCGCTATTCAGGACGGCCCACATGTCTGCTCACGAATATTTCATCGGCATGCTTTCGGGCACCAGCATGGACGGCATCGACTGCGCCATCATCGATTTCGCCCAACAACCCCCAACCCTGCTGGCCAGCCACTCCGAAGTCATTCCACCCGCCCTGAAAGATACCCTGTTGGCTTTGTGTGCTGAGGAGAAAATTTCCCTGCTGGATTTAGGGCAGGCCGATACATCACTGGGTCAGGTCTTTGCTGCCGCCATCCGGCATCTTCTCGATAAGGCCAACTTGCATACCCGCGATATCCTGGCGATCGGCAGCCATGGGCAAACTATCAAGCACCATCCCTCGGGCCCTTACCCTTTCACCCTGCAGATTGGCGACCCCAACACCATTGCGCATATGACCGGCATCTGCACTGTCGCGGATTTCCGTCGCCGCGATATGGCCGCAGGAGGCCAGGGTGCACCACTCGCGCCTTTGTTCCACCAGGGCTTTTTTGCCACCGATGCGGAACGTCGGGCAATTCTCAACCTCGGTGGCATTGCCAATGTGTCACTATTGGCCCACGGAGACAAAGTGCTGACCGGGTTTGACACTGGCCCGAGCAATGTCCTCATGGATGGCTGGATCAGCAGAAAAAGAGGTCAGCCATTCGATGCCCAGGGGCAATGGGCACGAGAAGGCAAGGTGTCGCAAACGCTACTCACACAATTACTCAACGAGCCCTACCTCAGGCAGACTGCCCCCAAGAGCACGGGCCGCGAATTGTTCAATATGAATTGGCTTGATACGCATCTGCAGCGTTTCACCGATTTGTCCGACACCGATGTTCAGGCAACATTGCTGGAATACACCGCGAGAACGATCGCAGACAGCGTGGACTGGCAGAAGGAAGGCATTGCGGCACTGTATGCCTGCGGGGGTGGCGCGCGGAATGATTATCTGCTGGAACGCCTGCAGGCTTTGCTGCCCGACCTCAGAGTCGCCAGCAGTGCGGAGGCAGGTCTCGATCCGCAATGGGTCGAGGCCATGACATTTGCCTGGCTGGCGCGCAAAACCTGGTATGGCGAACCCGTGGACTCACGCTCGGTCACAGGCGCTACGCAGGCCTGCATACACGGCGCAATCTATGAAGTCGTATCAGATCGAGAATGACGCCCCGCAACCGCAGGTCGTGGTGGCCAGAGGGTTGTTAACGACAAATTTGGCGCCCTGAAGACCTTCCACATAATCCACCCGGGCTCCCGTCAGATACTGATAGCTCAGCGGGTCCACCACCAGTTCTGCTCCATGATTGCTCACCACTGTGTCGTCTTCACTGATGTCCTGATCGAAGCTGAATCCGTACTGAAAACCAGAACAACCGCCCCCCGTCACAAACACACGCAGTTTCAGTGCGGGGTTGCCCTCTTCACTGATCAGGGTTTTGACCTTCGCCGCAGCATTCTCCGTCATGGAGATGATCGTAGGGTCATGGGATTGCACTGCAGACATGGAAGCACCGTGGAGAAGTTGACTCAGGAACGAAGACCCACAGGGTCGCCAAAATTATGGCTAAACCCGAGCTTTTCAGTCAACTATTGTTTCGTCATCGGCATCCGCAGATTCATCACTGCGTTTCGCCGTTTCCCAAGCCAGCGCCCTGGATTCGCCTCCGGCAAGGCGTTTGGCATCCTGCTGCGCGCGAGCAAGCTGCAGGAGGCTGCCGTTTACCTCGGAGCCCATCACCATCTCGATGAGCTTATAGAAAACATTGCCCATGACCACCGCCTTGGCTGCCAGCTCCAGATGTTGCGATGAATGGATATCTCCCTTCACAAGCCCGTTGACCACCACGGACGGCACCCATATTTCCCCTTCGATGACACCGCTCTCTGCCACTCGGACAAGAGCACCGGATTCGTCATCTGCATAGATATTGCCTTTGATCCGTCCCTCTACGATCAACTCTCCGTTAAATCGCAGATCTCCAATAATTTCGGCCTGGCGGGAAATCAGCGTGCTGCCTGAGACCTTTGTATCCGTGTTCTTGTTGCCCGAACCAAACATTCTCACGCCTCCACCACACTCCAACTGAAAATTTTCTCGACCTTGTTCGCCACAGGTTTGCTTGACTCCGCCCTCACCTCGACCTGCTCGGGCTCAAAGCCTTCCGGTAGCTCGAACTCGCCTTCCATGTTCTGGAAATAGCGGAAATTCAGCTCCGGATCAAATCCATTACCCTCCGCCAGAAGTTCCGCCAAAGGCAATACCTGCCGCTGCTGCTCCTTGTGGCCCACCACGGCGATTGTCACACTCCCCTCCAGAACACGGTCACCGGCACCCGCCTGGCGGAAGACCGCCTTATAGTGATACCGCTGCCCTTCCAGGCGTTCCACAGAAAACTCGGCAATGATCAGCCCCAGCTCCGTACTGTCCGGTGACATGACCTGGCGATAGAAAGAAACATCCTGTTCCAGCTGCATGACGCGCTGACGCAGGGAATTAATCGTGCTCTGCACCTCTTCATCCGCACGGCGATCCACCATGCTGCTGGCCAGCTGTGCCCGCAATGCGTCCAGTTCATCCTGAGTCTGCGCCAACTGCTGACTCAACCGGGTGTTGTCCGAAGCCGTCACCACATATTGACGGCCCGCATCGATACGGCCGTAATAAAAGCTTCCTGCCCCCACCATGACAAACACCAACAGCAAGCCCAACCCCAGGAACACACGGTAACCGGGGCGGTAGGGCACCACCATCATGCGGTGTTGTTTACTGCCTTTGACAACATTCGGCATCGCAAGACGACCCCGCGCAGCCTTAGGGAAGCAGTGCTACGTTGCGCAGCCCTTCCTCTTCGTCCAGGCCAAACATGATATTCATGTTCTGCACAGCCTGACCGGACGCCCCCTTGACCAGGTTGTCGATCACCGACAACACAACCACCATATTATTGGCGGGCAGATAGCAGACACCGATCTGGCAACGGTTGGCACCCCGCACATTGCGCGTTGCCGGATACTGCCCCTGCGGCAAGACATCCACAAAGGGCTCGTTGGCGTAACGGTTCTCAAACAGCTGCTGGATAACGGCAGGATCCTTGCCCTCTCTCAACGGTGCATACAGGGTGGAGTGAATACCCCGGATCATGGGAGTGAGATGTGGAATAAACGTCAACTTGACCTGCTCACCCGCGTAGGAATCCAGCCCCTGGCAGATCTCCGGCAAATGACGATGCCCCGAGACCCCATAGGCGCTGAGAGACTCCGAGGCTTCCGTCAACAGGCTGCCCACACTGGCCTTGCGGCCGGCGCCACTGACACCGGACTTGGCATCGGCGATCAGATATGCCGTATCCACCATGCCCGCCTCCAGCAAGGGCAAAAAGCCCAGCTGAATGGAGGTGGGGTAACAGCCCGGCACCGCCAACAACTGCGCCCCCGCAATCTTCGCCCGATTGATTTCCGGCAGGCCGTATACCGCCTCGGCCAGATATTCCGGGCTCTCGTGCGTCACCTTGTACCACTTCTCCCACAGCGCCCGGTCCTTCAGACGGAAATCGGCGGACAGATCGATTACCCGCACACCGCGCTTGAGCAGCGCAGGCACCGTCTTCATCGCCACGGCATGAGGGGTGGCATAAAAAACCACATCACAAGCAAACAGCGCCTCGGTATCCGGCGAGGAAAAAGGCAGATCCACAAACCCGCGCAGGTTCGGGAACAGGTCTGACACCGGGGTTCCCTGCAGCTCACGGGAAGTGATGACCTCCAGGCGAACATCCTGACGGGGTGCCAGCAGACGCAGCAACTCCACGCCGGTGTACCCTGTGCCACCAACAATACCTACCTTGATCATGGAGACCTCCTCGCCGCGCAATACGGGCCTGAACCTTGAATTTCGAGCCGGGCATGATACCCCTGTTTTGTGACTGTATCCATTTTCTCAGCTGTGCTAGTGTAGCCGCTCTGCGCAGGCGTCCATTGACCGGACATCGCATTACGGGGGATCTCATGCTCTGGGTCAAAGCGTTTCACATCATCGCCGTCATCTGCTGGTTTGCAGCCATTTTCTATCTGCCTCGCCTGTTTGTGTACCACGCCAGCGCCGAAGATCAGGTCAGCAAAGACCGTTTTGTCATCATGGAGCGCAAGCTCTATCGGGGCATCGCCACTCCCTCGGCCATCGCCACCGTCATCCTGGGCACCTGGCTGATCAGCTTCAACCCCGCCTATTACATGAGCGCCCCCTGGATGCACGCCAAGCTGATGCTGGTCGTCCTGCTGCTCGTCTACCATTACTTCTGCTGGCGTATCCTGGGCCAGTTCCGCGATGGCAAGAATACTCGCAGCCATGTGTTTTATCGGTATTTCAATGAGGTCCCGGTGTTCATGCTGCTGGGCATCGTGATTCTGGTGGTCGTCAAACCCTTCTAGCGCACACAGTTGATCAGGACGGGCAACCCAAAGTGAGCACTGACAATGCCAACAAACCCCGGGTACTGTGCTTCTCAGGCCTGGACCCTTCCGGCGGCGCCGGCATACAGGCCGATATTGAGGCGCTGTTCAGCGCCGGCTGCCATTGCCTGCCGGTCATCACCTCCCTGACCGTTCAGGACTCCCGCAATGTCCTCGCCGCCGAAAGCGTGGCGCCGGCACTGCTGGTGCAACAGGCCCGCGCCGTGCTGGAGGATGTCAGCGTGCAGGCCATCAAGATCGGCCTGCTGGGCAGCGTGCAAAGCATGGAGGTCATTCACACCATATTGAAAGACTATCCGCAGATTCCCGTTGTGCTCGACCCCATCCTGTGGGCGGGTGGCGGCTACGAATTCTCCAGCGAGGATGTGGCCAGCGCGATGAAATCCCTGCTCTTGCCGCAGACCCATGTCCTCACCCCCAATACCCGAGAGCTCGAAGCACTGAGCCCCTTTGCTGACACCCAGGACGCTGGCGCGGCCTCCCTGCTGGAGCTGGGCTGCAAGCATGTCCTGCTTACCGGCACCCATGCCGATACCCGCTACGTGATCAATTCGCTGTATACCGACCACAGCCCGGTACAGCGTTTCGAATGGCCCCGCCTGCCACACGAATACCACGGTTCCGGCTGTACGCTCGCCGCGAGCCTCGCCGCTTATCTCGCCCACGGCTTCGCGATCGGGGAGGCAGCGCGCCGCGCCCAGCAGTACACCTGGGAATCCCTGCAGGCAGGAAGCCGCCCTGGCTTCGGACAATGGTTGCCCGATCGCGCGTACTGGAACACATAGGAATGACGCAATGGAATAACACTCGGGGGATTTACGCCATCACCGCCCCCGAACTCCTGCCTGGAAACCTGCTCTATGAGCGCGTGGAAGCCGCTTTGGCAACTGGGTTGAGCCTGCTGCAATACCGCAACAAACGGGCAAGCCGGGAACAGCAGCTTGCAGAAGTGCAGCAATTGCTCCCCCTGTGTCGGCGTTACGATACGCCGTTGCTGATCAATGACGATCCCCAGCTATGCCTGCAGGCAGGGGCCGATGGCGTACACCTGGGGAAGTCCGATGCAACACTCACCCAGGCACGAACCCTGTTAGGCAGGGATGCCATCATCGGTGTCACCTGCCATAACGATCTTGAGCGGGCGCTGCAGGCGCAGGCTGACGGCGCCAGTTATGTGGCTTTCGGGCGCTTCTACCCCTCGCAGACAAAACCTCTGGCGCCACCCGCGGACACCGCTATCCTGTCCCGGGCAAAGGCTCGGCTGCACCTGCCCATTGTTGCAATTGGGGGCATCAACGCTGACAATGGCAGCCCTCTGGTGTCTGCCGGCGCGGATATGCTCGCAGCCATCCACTATCTTTTTGCCCATCCCGACGTCAGCGAAAGGGTCCGCCAACTGAATGCCTGTTTCAGTGTGAGTGCCCATCGGTGACTGTTGCACCCGAAAGAGGTAAACCGTTCCGTGACCGAGTCCACTGCCAACAAGCCAATCCGTCGTTCCGCCGCGCTATTTGAAGAAGCCCAGCACTATATCCCCGGTGGGGTAAACTCCCCTGTCCGCGCTTTTCGCGGCGTGGGTGGCAACCCGCTGTTTTTTCAGGGTGGCGAAGGCGCCTGGCTGACGGACGAAGACAACAACCGCTACATCGATTATGTGGGGGCCTGGGGGCCTTTGATTCTTGGGCATCGTCATCCCGATGTGATTGCAGCCCTGCAGGAACAGCTCAGCCACGGCCTCGGCTATGGCGCCTCCACCGAGGCCGAAGTCACCATTGCCAGGACCATCTGCCAACTCGTGCCCTCCATCGAACGTGTACGTCTGGTAACTTCCGGCACGGAAGCCACCATGAGCGCCATCCGCCTGGCCCGCGGTTATACCCGCCGAGACAAGGTGGTGAAGTTTGAGGGCTGCTATCACGGCCATGTGGACGGCCTGCTGGTGAAGGCGGGTTCCGGCGCCCTCACGCTGGGTGAACCGGACTCCCTGGGCGTTCCCAAGGCCTATACAGACCAGACCTTCGTGCTGCCCTACAACGATGCCGACAGCCTCACACAATTGTTTGAGCAACACGGCAATGAAATTGCCTGCATCATTGTGGAGCCAGTGGCCGGCAACATGAATATGGTCCCCCCCGTACCAGGCTATCTGGAAACCATGCGAGCACTCTGTGACCAGTACGGCAGCGTGCTGATTTTCGATGAGGTCATGACCGGCTTCCGTGTTGCATTGGGAGGGGCCCAGTCCCACTATGGCGTTACCCCGGACCTGACAGCGCTGGGCAAGGTCATCGGCGGCGGCCTGCCCGTTGGCGCCTTCGGTGGCAAACGCGAAATCATGGAGCTGATCGCTCCGATGGGGCCCGTCTATCAGGCCGGTACGCTTGCCGGCAGCCCGCTGGCAGTCGCCGCCGGTCTTGCCATGTTGAACGCCATCCAACAACCCGGGTTCTACGAGACACTGAGCCAGCGCAGCCAGATGTTGACGCAGGGGCTGCGTGAGCGTGCTGCAGCGGCAGGCATTCCTTTCACAACGCACCAGATCGGTGGCATGTTTGGCTGCTTCTTCAGTGAGGAGCAGGAAATTACCCGCTTCGACCAGGTAATGGCCTGCAACGTAGACCGCTTCCACCGCTACTTTCACAGCATGCTGCAAAACGGGGTCTACCTGGCACCCTCAGCCTTTGAGGCCGGTTTCGTATCCAGCGCGCACGGCGAAGAGGAAATCAACAAAACACTGGATGCCGCAGAAATCGCGTTTGCATCCCTTTAAACCCGACACAGGCAGGATAAGCGCACAACATGGAAAAATACGACGTATACGGCATCGGCAACGCGCTGGTGGACAAGGAGTTCGAAGTAGACGATCAGTTCTTTCTTGATGCAGGCATCGAGAAGGGCTTCATGACCCTGATCGACGAGAACAAACAGCAATCCCTTCTTGAGCTGCTGATCGAGCGTTATGGCCTGAAGAAAAGAGCCGGTGGCGGTTCCGCCGCCAATTCCATGTTTGCCCTCAGCCAGTTCGGCGCCAGCGTCTTCTATTCCTGCAAGGTTGCCAATGACGAGGCCGGGCACTTCTACATGAAGGAGCTGGGCGATCACAATATTGAGACCAATCTCGGACTGGAACGTCCGGATGGTGTCACCGGGCGTTGCCTGGTAATGGTCACGCCGGACGCCGAGCGCACCATGCTGACCTCGCTCGGTATTTCCGAAACCGTGTCCGTCGATGAGCTGCACTACGAGGCGGTCAGCCAGTCACGCTACGTCTATGTTGAGGGCTATCTGGTCACGTCTGAATCGGCCAAGAGTGCCGTGCTCGACCTGAAACGTCATGCCCGTGAGGCCGGGGTGAAATTCGCCATGACCTTCTCTGACCCTGCCATGGTGGAATACTTCCGTGATGGCGTGAACGAGTTCATCGGTGAAGGGGTGGACCTGCTCTTCTGCAACGAGAAGGAGGCCATGTTGTGGTCCGGTACAGACACGCTTGATGCCGCCTGCGAGGCACTGAAAGGCAAGGCCAAACAGTTCGCCATCACGCTGGGTGCAAAGGGCGCGAAACTGTTCGATGGGGAGCGCTATATGGATGTGGCGCCCCACCATGTGCGGGCCATCGACTCCAATGGCGCGGGAGACATGTTTTCAGGGGCGTTTCTCTATGGCCTGAGCAAAGGCTACGATTTTGAGACTTGCGGCAAAATTGCCAGTCTCGCCTCGTCTCTGGTGGTCTCACAGTTCGGGCCGCGCCTGTCCCCCGAGCAGCACCGGGAAGTGCTGGAGCGTCTGGGGCTGTAAACCCCAGAACAGGACTTAACAGGCTGTTAACGCGGGGACATCACTGCGTGCCTGAATCAGGCACGCAGCTCGTCAACAAACTTCTTCACGCCGTCAAACCACGAGGTTTTCTTCGGCGATTGCTGCCCCTCGGATTCGGCGATATCGTGGAATTCCTGCAGCAACTCCTTCTGCCGCTTGGTCAGTTTCACCGGTGTTTCCACCACCACCCGACACAGCAGATCTCCGGTAATCCCGCCACGAACCGGCGTAACGCCCTTGTGACGCAGACGGAACAGCTTGCCCGTCTGGGTTTCCGCTGGAATCTTCAGCTTGACGCGACCGTCCAGGGTAGGAATCTCCAGCTCGCCCCCCAGGGCTGCGTCCACAAAACTGATGGGTATCTCACAGTGCAGGTCGATACCATCGCGCTCAAACAGCTTGTGTTTGCGCACGGAAATCTGCACATAGAGGTCGCCACTGGGCCCACCGTTTACCCCCGGCTGACCCTCTCCGCTCAAACGAATACGGTCACCGGTATCCACACCTGCCGGCACTTTCACCGACAGGGTCTTCTGCTCCTCGACCGTGCCATGCCCATGGCAGGTGCCACAGGGGTCCTTGATCTGTTTGCCACTGCCCTGGCAACGCGGACAGGTCTGCTGAACGGAAAAGAAACCCTGCTGCATACGCACCTGGCCCATTCCGTGACAAGTGGTACATTCCACCGGGCTGCTGCCTTTTTTAGCCCCACTGCCATCACAGGTTTTACAGGTCACGGCTGCAGGAATACGAATCTTGGTCGTGGTGCCGCGTACGGCCTCCTCCAGATCCAGCTCCAGGGTATAGCGCAGGTCCGCTCCCTTGCGCACCTGACTGCGAGCGCCAGCGCCACGGGCACCGCCGAAAATATCACCGAAAATATCGCCGAAAATATCACCGAAATCCGCTGAGCCACCACCGCCCTGCTGGTTGACACCGGCGTGGCCATACTGGTCATAACGAGCCCGCTTCTGCGCATCGGACAGAACCTCGAAAGCCTCATTGGCCTCCTTGAATTTCTCCTCCGAGCTGGCATCGTCCGGGTTGCGGTCGGGATGGTGTTTCATCGCCACGCGGCGGTAGGCCTTCTTCAGCTCTGCTTCCGTCGCCGTGCGGGATACGCCCAGCACCTCGTAATAATCTCGTTTGGACATGGTCGCCTTCTTTGTCTCTTCACGCGGGTTAAACAGGGTATTTCGTGTCGTCGCCTCTCAACGCAAAAAAACCAGACGAGGAATGCTCATCCGGTTTTTTCACGTCAGCATCGGCAGATGCGGGCATCACACGACACCCGCTACCACCTTACTTGTCGTCCTTCACTTCCTCGAACTCGGCATCCACGGCATCGTCGTGACCGCCTTCAGCCTGAGCCGAATCAGCGCCCGCAGCACCGGCTTCCGCCTGCTTCTCGGCATACATCTTCTGCGCCAGCCCGGAGGAAGCATCGGTCAGCTCCTTGGTCTTGGCTTCGATATCATCGACATCGTCGGTCTTGATCGCCTGCTCCAGCGCCGTCATGGCACTCTCGATCTTCTCCTTCTCAGCGGCATCGACCTTGTCACCGGCCTCTTCCAGCGTCTTGCGAGTGGCATGAATCAGGCCATCGGCGGTGTTGCGAACGCTCACCAGCTTCTCGAACTTCTTGTCATCGGCGGCATGCGCTTCGGCATCCTTGACCATGCGTTCAATCTCTTCATCCGACAGACCGCTGGAGGCCTTGATGACAATGGACTGTTCCTTGCCCGTTGCCTTGTCTTTCGCAGACACGTTCAGAATGCCGTTGGCGTCCAGATCGAAAGCCACCTCGATTTGCGGCATGCCGCGCGGCGCAGGCGGAATATCACTCAGGTCGAAACGACCCAGCGACTTGTTCTGGGATGCCTGCTTGCGCTCACCCTGTACCACATGGATGGTCACGGCTGTCTGGTTGTCATCCGCTGTCGAGAAGACCTGGGTCTTCTTGGTCGGAATCGTGGTGTTCTTCTCGATCAGGATGCTGGCCACCCCACCCATGGTCTCAATACCCAGGGACAGCGGTGTCACGTCCAGCAGCAGTACGTCATTCACTTCACCGGACAGTACCGCCGCCTGTACCGCTGCACCCAGCGCAACCGCTTCGTCAGGGTTCACGTCACGGCGAGCTTCCTTGCCGAAGAAGTCGGCCACTTTCTTCTGTACCAGCGGCATACGGGTCTGACCGCCCACCAGAATCACGTCATCAATCTTGCCCACGTCCAGGCCGGCATCCTGCAGCGCCGTCTTCACCGGACCCATGGTGCGATCTACCAGATCCTCCACCAGGGATTCGAACTTGGCGCGAGTCAGTTTCTGCACCAGGTGCTTCGGACCACTGGCATCTGCCGTGATGTAGGGCAGGTTGATTTCGGTCTGCTGCGAGGAGGACAGCTCGATCTTGGCCTTTTCTGCGGCTTCCTTCAGACGCTGCAGGGCCAGCGGATCGTTGTGCAGATCCATGCCGGATTCCTTCTTGAACTCAGCGGCCAGATACTCGATCAGGCGCAGGTCGAAGTCTTCACCACCGAGGAAGGTGTCCCCGTTCGTGGACAGCACCTCAAAGGTGTGCTCGCCGTCTGTCTCCGCAATCTCGATGATCGAGATATCAAAGGTACCGCCCCCAAGGTCGAACACCGCCACGGTGGAATCACCGGCCTTTTTGTCCATCCCGTAGGCAAGCGCAGCCGCTGTAGGCTCGTTGATGATGCGCTTGACTTCCAGACCCGCGATGCGCCCGGCATCTTTGGTTGCCTGGCGCTGGGAGTCATTGAAGTAGGCAGGAACTGTGACCACGGCTTCCGTCACGGGTTCGCCCAGGAAGTCTTCCGCGGTTTTCTTCATTTTCTTGAGCACCTGAGCAGAAATCTGCGGCGGTGACATCTTGTCGCCGTTCACGCTCACCCAGGCATCGCCATTGTCGGCCTTGACGATTTCATAGGGCACCATCTTGATGTCCTTCTGGACCACGTCATCGCCGTACTGACGACCGATCAGGCGCTTGATCGCAAACAGTGTGTTCTTGGGGTTGGTCACGGACTGCCGCTTGGCAGGCTGACCAACCAGTGTCTCACCGTCTTTGGTGAACGCGATGATGGACGGTGTGGTACGGTCCCCTTCCGCGTTCTCGATGACTCTGGACTTGCCGCCATCCATGATCGCCACGCAAGAGTTCGTGGTCCCCAGATCGATCCCAATGATTTTTCCCATTCTCGTTTCTCCACTTGCAGGACCGGCCAGCGGGCTGCTGCCGGACGTGCTGTTTTCAATAAATTCGTTTCACTGTGTGCCAACGGAGTTCCGCCGCTTTATTGCGGAATTTTCCTGGCTTCTGGCCACCTATATTGGCCCGTTCGGAACAATTTCAAGTGGTGGCCATACTTCGGCTCACACTTTTTCATCCACCGGGGCAGCGCTTGCCTTGGACACCATGACCATGGCGGGGCGCAGCACACGGCCGTGCAGGGAATAGCCCTTCTGCATCACCGCAGTGACGGTATTGGGCTCCACATTCGGGTTCTCCTGCAGGGTCATGGCCTGATGCAGTTGCGGATCAAAGGGCTCACCCAGCGGGTCGATCTGCTCAATCCCAAACTTGCGGAAACAGTCCACAAAACTCTTCAGGGTCAGCTCCACCCCCTGCAGCAGGGACTTCACGGACTCATTCTCACGGTCCACATTCACCTGTAGCGCACGCTCCAGATTGTCCATCACCGCCAGCAGTTCGCTGCTCATGCGCTCCTGGCCAAACTTGTGCGCCTTTTCCACGTCCTGCTCCGTGCGGCGGCGCAGGTTCTGCATCTCGGCTTGCACACGCAGCACCTCATCCTTCTGGTGGGCGATGACCAGTTCCGCCTGGGCCAGCTTCTGCAGGGCTTCTTCCAGCGGAGATTGCGCTTCCTGACCCGCCTGGGTCTCGTTCAGATCCTGTGCATCCATTGCCTCATCCTGTGGGTTCATGCCCTGCTCGTCTTTGTTCTCGTTCATTGTGTCACCTTGTATTTCCGGGATTACCGCCCTGGCAGGCGGCCTGTTCAGTTCAGCCCAGGATCATCAAAATCCGGTTTGCAGGCCGATATGGGGGCAATACCCGGAACTTCAAGCCAGCCCGCGCAGAAATCTCACGCTCACGCGGGCAGTTCCGGCACGCAGGCCCACTGACAAGATGTCCCCGGATAGGCTATATTCACTGCGCTGCCTACCCCGCCAGGCTCGGTAGCCTGACGCCAATTCACGGATTCCAACACCCCCATGCTGAGCCAGTTATCCATCCGCCACTATGCCATCGTTGACACGCTGGAAATTGAATTCCGCCCCGGCATGACCGTCATCACCGGCGAAACCGGTGCCGGCAAATCCATCATCCTGGGCGCGCTGGGCCTGGCACTGGGCGATCGCGCAGACAAGGGCGTCATCAGCAGCGGGGCCTCACGTACCGACATCAGTGCCCATTTCGACACCCGCGACCAGGCACTGGCGCGGGACTGGCTGGCCGACAACGAACTGCTCAGCGAGGACGAACCGGAATTGTGCCTGCTGCGCCGCGTGGTCACCGACGATGGCCGCTCCAAGGCCTGGGTCAATGGCTACCCGGTCACCATGCAGGTGCTCAAGACGGTGGGGGAAATGCTGATAGATATCCACAGCCAGCACGAGCACCAGTCCCTGCTCAACCGCGCCACCCATCAACGCCTGCTGGATGCCTTTATCGGTGAGCACGCGCTGCTGGAGGACGTACGCCGTGTCTCCCGCGACTGGCGCCGCAACTTCGATCAGATGGCCGCCCTGCGGGAACAATCCGACAGCGTTGCCGCGCAGCAGGAACTGCTCAGTTATCAATTGCGAGAACTGGACGAACTCGCCCTGCAGGAAGGAGAGCTGGAGGCGCTGGAAGGCGAGTACAAGCTGCTCAGCAGCGCAGACACCAGCCTCGCCGCCGCCCAGCAACTGCTGGACCTGTGCGCGGAAGGGGAAGACATGAACCTGCAGGCAGGCTTGCAACAGGCGCTTGGCCTGCTGCATGAGCTGCAGGTCAGAACCCCCGCCCTGGAGGCTGTCGCCGACATGCTGGGCAATGCCGCCATCCAGGTGGAGGAAGCCATCCGCGAACTGCGCCACGGCATTGACAGTTTTGAAGCCAACCCGCAGCGGCTGGAGGAAATCAACCAGCGCCTGGGGGATGTGCACCAGATGGCGCGCAAACACAAATGCCGGCCCGAGGAACTCACCGCACTCCATGCCTCGCTGCGCGAGCAGCTCACGGCCATGGAGCACAGCGACGAGGCGCTGGCCCGCCATGAAGCAGAAGACAAAAAGCTACGCGCGGCCTATCAGGACGTCGCTGCACAACTCAGCACGCGCCGGGCCGAGGGCGCTGCCAAACTGGCGCAACAGATCAATCAACAGATCGCCGAACTGGGCATGAGCCAGGCTCGCCTGCAAGTGGAACTCAGCCCCGCAGGCAAGGAGCAACCCAGCGCAGGCGGGCTCGAATCCGTGGAGTTTCTGGTCAGCACCAATCCCGGGCAGCCGGCACGGCCGCTGATCAAGATCGCCTCCGGGGGGGAGCTCTCGCGTATCTCGCTCGCCATTCAGGTCATCACGGCCCAGACCTCGGCCATTCCGACCCTGGTATTTGATGAGGTGGATGTCGGCATCGGCGGGGGTGTGGCCCGCGCCGTTGGCACCCTGCTGCGACAGCTGGGTTCACAGGGGCAGGTCTTGTGTGTGACCCATCAGGCCCAGGTTGCCAGTCAGGGGCACACGCATCTGTTTGTCAGCAAATCGGTGCCCGGCCAGACAGGCACTCATATCCGGGAGCTGGATGACGGGGAGAAGGTAAGGGAGATCGCCCGCATGCTGGGCGGTGAAACCGGCAATGATGGTTTTACCCCGGAATCGCTCGCCCATGCGCAGGAAATGCTGAACGCCTGATCAGGAGGCCGCCTGGCACTCCTTGCAGATCCCGTACAGGTACAGGCTGTGGTCGGTAATCTCGAAACCGAACTTGGCGGCAATCTTTTCCTGCTGCTCTTCAATCGTCTCATCAAAGAACTCTTCCACCAGCCCGCATTTGCTGCAGACCAGATGGTCGTGATGATCCATATTGCTGAGTTCGAAGACAGAGTGCCCGCCCTCGAAGTGATGGCGCATGACCAGACCGGCGTCTTCAAACTGGGTCAGAACGCGGTAGACCGTTGCCAGGCCCACATCTTCTTCCGCCTCGATCAGGGCCTTGTAAACGTCCTCGGCGCTCAGGTGGCGGGTCTCGGAATTCTCCAGCAGCTGCAGAATCTTGACACGAGGAAGCGTGACCTTGAGGCCGGCTTTGCGTAACTCTTGTGTTTCAGAAGGCATGTTATTCTCTTGGTCGGTCGCAGCAATCGCTGCCGGAAGAACCCCCTGGATCAAGCCCTCGCGTACGCTGCGCTTGTGCATTGACCCACGGTGCAGGTCAGGTATTATGCCCCGTAACCCGAGCAGATGAAAGCTGAGCGGCCCGGCACTGCCAGTGCCTCCACCGACCGAGAAACGCTATGCCATTGTTGCAACAGACCTTTTCCTCACCGCCCTGTCGCACCCTGCGCCTGGGCATTGCCCTGTGCCTCCTTGCCACCCTCAGCGCCTGCGGCCTGCCGCGTCTGCATTTCCCGGGGGTGTACAAGATTGATATTCAGCAGGGCAACATCATCACCCAGGAGATGGTCGACCAGTTGCGTCCGGGCATGACCAAGCGTCAGGTGGTTTTCGTGATGGGCACACCCCTTGTGCGCGACCCCTTCAATCAGGATCGCTGGGACTATGTGTACAGCTATCAGCCCGGCGGCGGTGTGCGCGGGCAGGAGCGGATCACCATGTACTTCGAGAACGACATGCTCACCCACTTCACCGGGGACTTCAAACCGAGCGAAGAGAGCACTGCCGAAGCCACACCCGGCACTCCGGCAAGCCCCTCCAACACCTGATCAGAACTCGAAACGCATCCCCAGCACCAGCGCGCGCCCGGCTTCGGGCGCTACATCCTTCAGCACCGAGGTATGGTTGCGGATTTTCTCATCCAGCAGGTTTGTTGCCTTGCCAAATATTGTCAGGGCCTGTTCACCGCTGCTGACGTGATAATCCACAGACGCATTGAGCAACGTGTAGGCACCGCTACTCGTCTCGTTCAACGCGGTCTTTTTCTGCGCCGATACCCGTGTTGCACGCAGCTTGTACTGCCAGTTGGAGTGCGCATGGGACACCTCTGCCCCCACTCGTAGCGCAGGAATACGCGGCACATTGCCGTTGCTGTCCAGCGTCGCCCGCACATAGTCGCCGAACAGCGACAGCTGCGTCATCTGCCGGTCATTGCGGCTCACCGGCATCGACATCTCCACCTCAACACCCCGGAACACGGCGTCTTCCTGGCTCATGCGGGCAATCTGTACCTCGTCTACATAGACGCCAGTATCCCGCATATACAGATAATCCTTGATGTCGTTATAGAACAGGTTGAGGTCTCCGGTGAGGCTGCCCATATGGCGACGCAGGCCTATTTCGATATTGGTGGAGCGCTCCTTGTCTGCCGCCGGATCACCGATCTCCAGGCGCTGCGTGGCCGCGTGGGCAATCAGATCCTGCCCGGCAAACTCCCGGCAGGTGCTGTTGTCGATATTGGAGAAACGCTCCTCCACTCCAGCAGCACGCTGGGAGTGCGCCAGCGCCACCATCAGATTGGTGTCGTCGCGCAGCCGCCACAGAGCGGAGGCGCTGCCACTGAGGCTGCTGGTGCTGTCGTCACAGGCCGAGCCCGCCTGGTTCAGTTCCTGCCGCTCCGCCCGCAGGCCAAACTCATAGGTGGTATTGCCCACGTCCAGATTCTGCACCGAGAACAGACCAAGGGACTCGCTGTCCGTCCTGGCGATATAGGCTTCCTCACCGATGGCGCTGAAAGATTTGCGGCCAATCTGTAAACCCGTCACCCCCTGCAGGCCTCCGATGGGGCTGTGCGTGAGCGTAAAGCGCCCCTCTCGTCCCTTGTTGGCATACACGGTACCCAGCGCGCCATCGCCCTCGATCTCGGCATGCTCATAGTCCACCACGCTGAATTTCCCCTGTATCTGGGAGAAAAAACCGTTCAGGCTGCGCTCCCCTTCAAAGTCGTAGCGATCCTGATGCATGGCGATGCGAATTCCCGCCTCTTCCTCGTGAGCCCCCTCCTCCTCGGCAGCGTGTTCAAACCCCTCCTCTTCATGATGAGGGTGAGCGGCAGCAGGCAGGCCGTAATTGCTTTCCAGATGTTCGGCGGCAATGCCCAGATATCCCTCCTGCGTCACCCAGGACAGCCCCAGGGTATTGGCATGGGCGCGGGTGGAGGAGTTGCCGATCTTGCCCTTGCTGTCCAGCAATTGCTCCATCGCTTCCTCGTCGTCCATATCCACGGTAGCAGGGTTCACGGCAAACCCGGGAATCGTGGTGTCGTTGCTTTCGCGGTAGGTGCCGTCCAGGTGGAAGGCAAACGAACCGCTGCCACCTTCAAGTTTCAGAACACTCGTCTGTTGATCCGAAACGGAATTGTGGCGGGTTTCCACCAGCCCGGTCAGGGCCTGAATCTGTTCGGAGGGAATGCGGTTATCGATCACATTGACCACCCCACCAATCGCCCCGTTGCCATAGAGCAGCGTTGCCGGGCCACGCACGACTTCTATACGTTCGGCCAGTGCCGCCTCCACGCTGTTGGCATGATCCGGGCTGATGGCAGAGGCATCCATATTGCTGACACCTCCCTGCAACACCTGCACCCGGCTGCCGCTCTGCCCACGAATCACCGGCAGGCCGACACCGGAGCCAAAGGAGGCACTGTTGACCCCCACCAGCTCCTTCAGGGTATCGCCCAGCGTGCTGGAGGCTTTCTCCCTCAGGGCTTCACCGCTGAGGACATTCACCGGCAAGGCAGTCTCCGCGCGGGACTGCTGCAAACTGGAGGTGACGATAATTTCTTCCACAGCATCATCGTTGTGGAGTTCCTGGGCGCAGACCCACTGCGCGCTGCCCGCCGCAACGGCAAGCGTTAAAGCATGGAATCTGAATAAGGGTTTGGAATGACGCATAGCGACCTCTCGTACTCGAAAACGGGTGGCATACAACATGGTCCTGTTCCCACAAACATGGTTTTCCAGGACACATACCAGACTGGGCCCGCGCACAGGCGGGGCAAAAGGTTTACGAGTACAGGGGAGGAGCGCGGGAGTTGGCCGGAACGCGAGCAAACACGACCGGCGCCGCAAACACAGCCGCGTACTCATGCCGCAGCGGTGGGATAGTCAGTATGGGGGCCGTTGTGGGCAGCGCATCGTGGCCAGAGCCGAGATGCAGACAGAACGTACAGTCGAGATGTTTGTTCAGGTCCCCGTTGTGCGAATGCACCAGGGTGCTGCTTTGAAAGACCAGAAGTACGAGCGCAAAGATCAGGGCAAGGTACTTGGCAGCACCCCGTTTCATTGGCATTCCCTGCAGGCTCGATGTCGTCATGGACGGCAGTATCCACGCGTTTGGCGGTTTTGACAACCCGCCAGAAACAAAGGCCCCCGGAACACTGGCGATGGCAGCATCCATCGGCAATGTTTCGGGGGCAGACTTGCGGGTACTCTTCTGTGACCCTGGCGGAGCGAAAAAGTTTCCTGCCGGTCACACAAAATCATCAGGCTAACAGCCTGCTAAGCCAGGCTGTCGGCAAACTGTTCCAGTGCCGCCAGGCCCACCACATCATGCGCCACCAGGGTGATATCCTGGCGCGGCAAATCCGGCAGCGCCTCGTGCAGCGTTGCCAGGTGCACCTCTTCCTGGGTGCGGCGTTCCTGGAAAAAACCTCCCATGCCTTCGGGCACACGCTTATTCACGACCAGCCCCCCCACGCGAACACCTGTGCGCTGCAACTGCTTCTGCAGCTCGATGCTCTCCAGCACCGGCAAACGCTCGGCCGCCAGCACGATGATGAATGCCGTGCGCTCCGGGTTACCCAATGCTGCACGCAGATCGCTGAAGCGTTTGCGCCGCCGATTGAGCAGAATGCGAATGCGATTGTTGCGGCTGTCCATGGAGTTCTCGTCGTCCTTGCCGAAAATGGTATTGCCCACCGACTTGTCCGCCCCCAGGTTGCGCAGCACGGAGCTGAAGCGCTCGGCCTTGTCACGGCGCTGAATCAGCCCGTCTGTCCACGCCGACATCATTTCCGGCAGCGCAATCAAGCGGGCTGTGTGCCCGGAAGGTGCCGTGTCGAACACCAACAGGTCATACTCCTTTGCAGCAACCTCCACCACCTCGGCGATGCGCTCCATGATGGCGGCCTCCTGCATGCCCGGCGCATCACGGGAGAGCTCCAGATGCTTGTCCACCTCACCGGCAAGATGGGGGGCCATCAGCTTGCGCAGAGACTCCCCGACCTCTTCCAGATGCTCATTGACGGTCTGCTCCGGGTCCAGCTCCATGCCATCGAGATTCACGGCGAGCTTTACCGGCTTGGGGCCTACCTCACGATTGAAGAGATGGCCAAGATTATGCGCCGGGTCGGTGGAGACCAGCAGCACCCGCCGCCCTTCCTTCGCCATGGCCAGTGCGGTGGCGGCGGACACCGTTGTCTTGCCGACACCGCCCTTGCCGCCAAAAAACAGAATATTTTTACTGCGAGCGAGTTCTAGCAGCATGACACATGATCCAGTGGTGAGCGCTCCATGCCCATGCGGCGATGCCAGTCATGGAAACGGTCATACACCACCGGCAACAACTCCAGGGTGTAATAAGTAGCAGGGTTGGGAATGCCCAGGCTTTCAGAGAACACGAGCATCATGAACAGATCGTCCTCGTCCCGCTGGGCACGGGCAAACTCGCGGCGGTAGGGCGCAATATAGTATTCCCGCAGGCCGTCTTCTATGCGTGCCCACAGGCTCTTGTTCGTGTCATTTCCCGGGATGTTCTTGTCGTCCATCACTCCCTCCTGGCCGCGCGCCGCAGGCGCGCCTGTTTCGGATCAATCAGCAGCGGCCGATAGATTTCCACCCGGTCGCCCTCCTCCAGCACACAGTCCTTCGGCAGCGGCTGGCTGCGCCCGTCCAGCAGGCGCGAGAAGATGCCCATGCTGGCCGTGAGCGGGTCGATCTGCGGAAATTCCGCCGCAATGCCGGAGCACTGCACAGCCTCCAGTGCCGTGGTGCCCGCCGGCACACTCAAGGCGATGATGCGCTGCTGCTGCGGCTGGGCGTACGCCACTTCCACCTGTATTGTGCTGACCGTGTCGCTCATGAACCTTGCTGTACTCCGTATACCTCGTTGGCCCGGTTGACCAGGGCATCCACCAGGGTATTGGCGGAATGATTGAACAGTTTCTCCAGCGCCGCGCCGATCAGCCCGCCGGTGAAATCAAATTCCATTTCCAGGCTGACCTTGCAGGCCTCGGGGCTCAACGCCCGGAAGTGCCAGGACGCCCCGAAATGACGGAAAGGCCCCTCGACTAACTCCATGCGCATTTCCTCACCCGGCACCAGGGTATTGCGGGTGGTAAACGAATATTTCAAGCCAGCGGCCCCAAGTGTCAACTCCCCTACCACTTCATTTTCCGAGCGGCTGATGAGACGAGCTTTCTGGCAACCCTGCATGAACTGCGGATAGCTCTCGATGTCATTGACGAGATCGTACATCTGCTGCGCGGTGTGCATGACCAGAGCACTGCGGTCTATCCTCGTGCTCATAACAGGCTCAGCAGATCGAAGGCAAAATACTTCTGCGAGAAGGAGTTGAGGAACACAAACAGCAACACCACCGGCACGAAGGTGCGCAGCGCAAAGTTCACGTATCGCTCCACAAAACTGCCCGCGTAATGTTCATCCCCACGGTTCAGTTCCGCCGACAAACCGCCGCCCTCGCGCCAGCGATAGGCACAAAGAATACAAGCGAAAAACCCGACCAGCGGCAGAATCACTTCACTGAAGGTATCCGCAATCAGATCGAAGAGAGATTTCGGCCCGCCCCCGTAGGGAATGAAATCCGTCAGAAACCCGGACATGCCAAAGGACATGGCGGCAAAGATGGCGAAAAAGCTCACCAGCAGGGCCTGAACCAGCACCGCCTTGTTACGGGAAAACTCCCACTCGTCAATCATGTAGGAAATCGGAATCTCCAGAATGGACACCAGCGAGGTCACCGCCGCAAAAAACACCAGCGCAAAAAACACACTCGCCACGATACTGGCCCCGACATAGCCCACCGCGCCCTGCATGGACAGGAATATCTGCGGCAGATAGGTAAAAATCAGCCCCACGCTGCTGCTTGAAAGATCGTCCGGATCGGTAGCCGGGTTAAAGGCAAAGATCGCCGGCAGAATCAACAGCCCTGCAAAAAAGGCCACAGAGGTATCGGCAATCGCCACCAGTCGGCTGGAGCCCGGAATGCTGTCCTTCTCTCCGAAATAGGAGCCGTAGGTAATCATGATACCCATGCCCAGCGACAGCGAGAAAAAGGCCTGGTTCAGCGCCGCATTCACCACCGTGCTGTTGAACTTGCTGAAATCGGGCACCAGGTAATAACGCACGCCCGCCCCGGCATTGTCCAGCGTCAGCACAAACACGATCAGCCCCAGCAGCATCACCGCCAGCGTCGGCATCAGAATGCGTGCCTGGCGCTCAATGCCCTTTTTCACCCCCCCGAAAAGGACCCCAAACACCAGCACCTGCAGGCCGATGAAATAGACGAACAGCGAAGGCGAACCGATGACCTCGCCAAAGGTATTGGGCTGCGCGAGATAGCTCAGATCCCCGCTTGCCGCATTGAGGAAGTAGATGATGATCCACACCGTGACAATGGTGTAGAACACCGCAATCATGAAAGGGGTCAGGATGGCCAGTTTGCCCGCCCAGCGCCATAAACCGCCGCCCCCCGAAAGCAGCGTGAACGCCCCCACCGGGTTGCGCTGCGAGCGGCGCCCCATGGCGATTTCCGCCATCATCACCGGCAGGCAGATCAGTGCCACAAAGAAGACATACACCAGCAGAAACACCGCCCCCCCGTTTTTGGATGCCATCACCGGAAATGCCACCAGATTTCCGAGCCCAACGGCGGAGCCTGCCGCTGCCAGAATAAAACCGAGTTTGGAGCTGAAATGACCGCGCTCAATTGCCATGGAAAACCCTTTTACGTCAATTGCTTAGATTTGTTCTTCGAAAGCATTGCGCGGATTCTATCAGCGCCCGCCTGCCCCGGCCAGAACTTTGCCCCCAAGCAGGATTCCCGCCGGCGCACACTGGGAATCCCGAGCATTGCAGGTATAATGCCGCGCTATGGCAAAATCAGGCAAAAAGGCAAAAGCCCCCGACACCACCATCGTGCGCAACAAGAAGGCCACCTTCGACTACTTTGTCGAAGACACCTTCGAGGCGGGCGTGGCCCTGCTCGGCTGGGAAGTCAAAAGCATGCGCGAGAAGAAGGTGCAGCTGACGGACAGCTACGTCCTCATCAAGGACGGCGAAGCCTGGCTGCTCGGCTGCAATGTGGTGCCCCTGAATACCGCCAGCACCCATGTCATCTGCGAGCCCGACCGCACCAAGAAACTGCTGCTGCACAGCAAGGAGCTGGCGCGCATTTTCTCCAGCACCCAGCAGAAGGGGCATACCTGCGTGGCCACCAAGCTCTACTGGAAGGGCCACCTCGTCAAATGCCAGATCGCCCTGGCCAAGGGCAAGCAGGCTCACGACAAGCGCAACGTGGTAAAAGACCGCGAATGGGCCATCGAGAAGCAGCGCGTCGTCAGACACGCGAATCGCTGAGGCCCCGCCCCTCGTACTCCGCAATCGCCAGCCCGGCCGCCACGCTCGTGAACGGATCGTGCGCCTCCACCCGCCCGGGGCACATCGCCTCCAGCATGCGCCGCACCGCCGGAATCAGCGAGGAACCGCCCGTGCTGACCACCACGTCGATCTGTTCCGGCGCCATGACCGCACGACTCAAGGTGTCCTCCACCGCCCGCCTGAACTGCTGCAGATGCCCCGCAATCAGCGCCTCAAAGCGGGCACGGCTGAGGGTGAGCCGCACATCGATCTCCGGGATATCGAGCACCGCCTCCTCCTGTTCTGACAGCGCTGCCTTCATGTCCTTGATGCCCTGGAAGACCAGGTAACTGTAATTCTGCTTGATCAATTCATACAGACGACGGAACTTCAGCCCCACCTCCCCCGGCTGCTCCATGCACTGCTGCACGGGCGTGGTGTACTGATTCTGGTTCAGCATATAACTCACCGCCCAGTTCAGGATCAGCTCCTCGTAATCCTCGAAGGGGAACAGGGTTTCGATTTCCCGATCCTCCCCCTTGCGCCGCCAGGTCTCGCCCTTGCCCAGCAGCGGGAACAGCAGCTCGCGGAACAGCGTCTGGTCGATGTGGTCGCCCCCCAGCCCGATGCCGTGAATTGCCACCACCTCAAACGACACCCCATCCCGCTTCAATACACACAGGTCCAATGTGCCACCGCCGAAGTCCACCGCCAGCAGCGTCTTTGCCCGTGAGTGAGGGCTTGCATGCAGATAACTCAGCGCGGCGGCCAGGGGCTCCGGATAGAACTGCCGCTTCACGAAACCCGCGTGCTGGCAGGCTTCCGATAAACGCTCCAGCGCCACCTCATTGTGCTTTTCGTCACGCCCCTCGAAATTCACCGGATGCCCGATGCAGGCATGGTCCGCCTGCCACTGCGGCCCACGCACAGCAAGCGCCTGCTGCACCGCCACCCGGATACGCACCAGTATCGGGGCAATCAGCGCCACCAGCCGAAACGCCTTCTCGAACACCATCAACCGTGGCACATCCACCTGCCCCAGCAGACGCTTCACGCCCCGGAATAAGCGCCCCTTCTCGCCCGAATCCACAAAGGCCTGGCCGTAGACCAGATGGGTTTCCGCCTTCTCCGGCAAGCCATGTTCCCCGATCTGCCCCGTGCTGCTGCGCCCCTCGCCCAGCACCTCCACCCCCAGCTCCACCTTGCGGCCCATATTGTCCGCAATATAACGATCAATCGCCTGCTGCCCCGTGCACACCTGAAACTGCCGGTCGATGTAGGATGCCGTTGGCATCGTCACACTGTCTTGCTCCAGCCGCACCAGCTCAATGCGCTCGCCATCGAAGATCGCCACCGCACTGTTGCTGGTGCCAAAATCCACCCCAATGCCAATGCGGCGCGGCACCGGCGAGGCAGCAGGAGCATCAAACAGATCGGGCTGGGAATGTTGTCCAGGCATGGCACGGCATCATGGGCAAGGAAGGGGGAGGAGTTATAGCCTGTGACCGCCCGGGAGTCAAAACATCCCCGAACTCTCAAAATCCCCCCACGTAAAAACATCCCCTGGCTCTCAAAACCACCCTCGTAAAAACATCTCCTGGCTCACAAAACCACCCCCCGTTGGAGCCTGCCCTGCAGGCGATTGACCTCTGTGCCCGCTGCAAATCTTTTCGCCTGCAGGGCAGGCTCCTACAACGCGCCCCCTTGAAATCCCCACTACAGACCCCACTTATGTCTGTGTGCTAAACTGCCAACACTTTTGGGGGCGCTCTGGATTCGACGCCGGTATCAAACCCTGAGGTGCATGTCGAGAGGGTATAGACTCTCGTAAATCAATCTATGCAACTTCAATAGTTGCCAACGACGATAGCTACGCCCTCGCTGCCTAATTAGGCGCAGCGAGCGGTCGCCCCGGGATGCCTGTAAACCGGTTTTCGCGACTGTCATATAGAACAGGATCGCTAGCCTAGCGCGCCCAGCGTGAAGCGGCTAAAAGTACTGGGCTCGCCCAAACCACCCTGCCCGTCGGGCCGGTAAGGGTTAACTCAATAGACGACGCTAAACATGTAGAGCCAAAGGCAGCGGACTGACGGACGGGGGTTCAAATCCCCCCGCCTCCACCAAACAAACAAGCCCATGCTTCCGCAGGAAGTGTGGGCTTTTTTGTTTGGCAGAAATGAGGATTTGAAGCCCCGGGACGGGGGGTGAGGGCGGAATCGAGCAAGCCAACCGTTTGGCTTGCGCCGCCCGAACGGGCGAGGCTCTGCCGAGCCCTGGGTACTAATCCCCCCAGTGCCTCACCAATCCCCTACACAG
>JACKOK010000007.1 GCA_024234365.1 Pseudomonadales bacterium | reverse complement strand
GGCCCAGCCGTTCGCAGCGGCCTGCCCCAGAACACATGCCTGCAAGGCAGGGTCTGAGATAGGCAGTTCGTTGACCGGGGTCAGGGTTTCTCCCGAGGCGACGCTGGCAAACAGATAGAGTTTCCCGAAACCACCGTCGGCACCGTAGGCCCCCACGGCAATCTGACCGCTGGGAGTGACTGCCAGGCCTTGACCGAAGTTCACGTAGTTGTCCGGCTCGGGGTTCTGGATCGTCTTGATCAACGCTCCATCAGTACCCGAGTAGACGTAGACACGGCCAGAGTCTGACGCGCCGAAATCGTCCTGGGCGGCTCCCACCACGACATCGCCCAATGGCGTACCTGCGATGGACGATGCGAATTGCCCATCGGCGTCGGCCAACGGATTGGCAACACTCCAGCGCACAGCGCCAGTGACGGAATCGTGAGCGAAGAGGCTGCCATCATTGCTGGCGTGGTTATCCTTCATGCGGGCGCTCACCAGCACGTCGCCCAACAGAGTACTGGCCACCACGCTGCCGTAGGCATCGAAGTCTGCGGCTGCGGGATTCTCAATGGACAGCAGGAGTGCTCCGCTGGTCTCATCGAAAATGTGAACCATCCCCGCATCGACCGCGGCACCGACATCTTCTCCGGGAGCACCGACGATGACCTGTCCGGAAGGTCCGGAGGCAAGTGATGCGCCAAAGGCCGCATTGGTGTCCGCAGAGGGGCTGCTTAGGGTATGCAACAGGTTTCCGCTGGCATCGTATACATACACCCTGCCGCTGCTGCCGACCTGATCCACAGCCACCAGCGTGTTACCTGCAGCACTGGTCGTTAAGGCGTAGCCAAACCGCTCCCCTGCCATGGGCGTGGGAGGCAGTATGGTGGTTCGCAGACTGCCATCCGCACCATCGAATACATAGACCGCCCCGGCGTTGACTCCCGATGCATCGTCGTTCCACGCCCCAACAATAATGCTGTTGTCATCCCCTGCAGCAACGGACCAACCAAAATAATCGCTGCCACTTGGCGCCGGGTTGGGAATCTCAAGCAGCGCATTGCCGCTGGTGCCATCAATCAGATACACGTGGCCGTCGTAGGCGTCGGTGAACGGATTGTAGGTGATGGCGCTGCTGATCAGATTGCCATCGGGTGTGCTGGCCACGGAGAAACTGAACTGGTTGCTGCTGGGTTTTCCCGGGTTCAACAGGCTGAACACCAGATCCCCCTCTCCCAGACAACTGGCAGGATGGGAGATGACCCCACTGCCCAGAAGTGATTCCAGGGAGCCCAGCGCACTGCATTCCAGACTGGTGACGCCAGTGAGATCCAACGCACTCAGGTTCCCCAGGCCTGTCAGTTCATCGAGTAGGGTAATGGGGTTGTTGGCCAGTGAAAGACTGCCGAGATTACTGAAAGCAGACAAACCAGACAGATTGCTGATGCCCTGCCCGTTGCAGCTCAGACTGGTGACCTCGGCGGGTGAGGTCCAACCGTTCGCGCTGCCGGTGGCATCGAGACAGGCTCCCAATGCAGGGTCCACCACATAGGCAGACAGGGGTGCTGGCAATTGTTGAGCGACCAGGCTACATCCCGGAACCTGGCAATGGTTCACGATATCGGTGAAATACTGCACACCCGCTTTGTCCACGCGGAAACGATAGTCCCCCGGAATGAGAGTGAAGGACGCGTGACCGTTTGCATCGGTGACAGCGGACTTGTTCACATATGCGTTCCCATTGAACGCATAGACGTTCAGCCCCGCCTCTGCTCCCCCGGCAGTGTTGCTCACGGCAACGGTGACAGACGCCGGCACCTCGTAATTGACCGCTGTACAACCCGGCAGATCGCAGTGGTTGATCGCGTCAGTGAAGAACTGGGTGCCATTCTTGTCGATGCGGAAGCGATAACTCCCCGGCAACAGGGTAAACACCGCCTGGCCACCGGCATCCGTCGTGGCGGATTTGTTGACGTAGGAGTTTCCATTGAAGGCATACACCTTCAGCCCCTCCTCCACGCCACCGGCACTGCTGCTGACGTTGATCGTCACGGACTCCGGCACTTCATAGGCAACAGCATCACAACCTGGCACGCTGCAGTGATTCACGGACTCGGTGAAATATTGGGTGCCGTTCTTGTCAATGCGGAATCGATAGTTCCCCGGGATCAGGGTAAAGCTCGCTAACCCATTGGCATCTGTCACAGCGGACTTGTTGACATAGGAAGAACCGTTGAATGCATAGACATTGAGACCAGCCTCCGGGCCTCCGGCGCTGGACGATACGGATACCTCCACGGAGGCGGGCATGGAGAAACTGACGGCATTGCATCCCGCCACTGTGCAGTGGTTGCCGGTGTCCGTAAAAAACTGAGTACCGTTTTTGTCAATTCGGAAGCGGTAACTGCCGGGAAGCAGAGTAAAAACAGCCTCACCATTGGCGTCTGTCACTGCAGATTTATTGACGTAGGAACTGCCGTTGAAGGCATAGACATTGAGGCCACTCTCGGGACCGCTATCGCCCTGTACGGACACGACTACGGATTCGGGCACTTCGAAATCCACCGACGTACAGCCCGGCACGGAACAGTGATTGACCGCACCCGTGAAAAATTGCGTGCCATTTTTGTCAGCCCGAAAGCGGTAATCTCCAACAGGCAATTGCAGCGTGGCAACTCCCGCAGCATCGGTGACGGCAGACTTGTTGACATAGCTGTTGCCGTTGAAGACATAGACACTGAGCCCTGCCTCCGCTCCTCCAGCGCTGCTGCTCAGGTTGACGGACACGGGCCGGGGAATGTTGACGGACGCGTTGGTGCAGCTTGGCACGCTGCAGTGGTTGCTTGCGGCGCTGAAATACTGGGTGCCACTCTTGTCCGCACGGAAGCGGTAGTCACCGTCATTCAGGATCAGGCTGGCGACACCGTTGATGTCAGTAACGGCACTCTTGTTGACATAGGCGTTGTTGTTGAACGCATACACACTAATGCCCTGCAGAGCGGCTCCGGTATCGTTGGTGATCGCAATATTCACCGTGGTTTGCGCGTGCGCTGAACCCAGCAGGAAGAAACAAATCCATCCCATCAGCATCCTTTTCATGGTTGCACTCCCTGTTGCGGAAGAGCTTCTATGAGACGGTTCTGGGCGTTGTAGATGAGATCAAATCCGGTGTCGAGTCCTCGGTCGTCACTGACGATGTTGCCGGCGCTGTCATAGCTCAGCGTTCGCAGATCACCGTCTACCTCCACGCTGAGCAAACGGTTGCTGGCCGTGTCATAAGTGTAGGTTTCTGTGCTGTCGCTCCCCTGATTGTTGACGGTAAGGCTCAGTCGATTACCTACCGGGTCATAGGTGTAGCTCTCGAGCCCATAGGCTCCGTCTGCCGATATCAGGCGGTTCAACTGATCATAGGTAAAGTCTTGCGAACGGTCTGTGTCTACCGTGTCCGCGATTGCGGTGATGTTGTTGACTGCGTTCTGGGTGTAAGTGCGCCCCAGAATGGCAGGCGCGGCACCAACAGCGCCTGTGACGGCGAGAGAGCTCAAACGGTAATCCGAATCGATACCGACGCTCATCTCGAGACCGTTGCCATACTGCAGCGCTTGCGCCGGCCCGAATGGCAGATACGCAATGTTACTCGCGACTGCCTGGTCCGCCGCACCCGCATTGGTCCTTGTATTCACCGCGCTCACACGGCCCAGTCCATCCAATTGATTGCTGACCACACGACCACTGGGATAGGTGGTCTGGATCAGATTATCCGCAAGATCGTAAGCGTAGGCAGTCGTGTATGTATGGCCCTGAATGGTGACGGAAGAACTCAGCTGATTTCCCCGATGATCGTACACATAGTGCGTGGATCCGGTTTGGTCAGTGATTTGGGTCAGTCGTCCGACTCCGTGGCTGCCCGCGGGTTGGTCGTAGGTGTAGGCAATATTCTCTGAAGGGCTGCCGGGATAGTTGACTGTGACCAGGCGGTTCAAGGCATCGTAGCCGTATTGCACCACCACACCTCGCGCGTCCGTCTGACTCAAACGATTCCCTGCATCGTCGTAGGTGTAGACAGTGATTCCGGTATCCGGGCTCTCCAACTGAATCAGGTTGTTGAGGCCGTCGTAGGTGTAGGTAGTCGTCAAACCCCGTTGATCGCTGACGCTGATGAGGTTGTCGCGTGCGTCATACCCATACTCCGCCTCATTGCCCAGCGCATCGGTGCTGCTGCGAAGCCGATTCAGTGCATCGAAAGCTTGCAGGGTTTGCTGATTCAACCCAGAAGGGTCCAAGACGCTGGAGGTCTGGTTGCCATTCTGGTCGTAGCCGAACTGTGTGGTCTGCCCCGCGCCACCGATAGTCTGGTAGATGCGACTCAGCTCATCGTAGATTGTCTGTTGGGTGCGAGTGATGGTGCCCTGACCGTCCTTCACAGTCTCTTGAGTGATATTGCCAGCGGCATCCAGCGCATATTCCTGACGTTCACCCAGATTGTTCGAGATAGCGGTCAGTCGATGGGCAGTGTCATATTCGTAATCGAGGTAGGCGCCATTGGGCAGGGTGACACGGGTCATCTGACCGGCATTGTCGTACTGGTACTGCGTCACCGCATGCTGGCCGCTGCCAGTGGGATCGAGCACAGTACTGCTCAACAGCCAGCCACGAGGGTGATAGACCATCTCGGTCACAACACCGTTCTGGTCGGTCATGGAAAGCGGCAGGCCGCGTGCGTTGTAGCTGCTCACCTGCATTGACTGCCCCAGGGCATTTGTGACTGTCGAAACGAAACCCTCAGGCGTATAGGTGTAGGTAGTAGTGTCGTTGACATCGGTGCGGGGGCCGTCCATGGATGCCATCTGATAGGCACCGTCCACCCCTGCGGGGTAATAGGTATAGGTCCAGGTTCTGCTGCGCCCGTTGGTGGAGTATGGAGCGGATTGGGCGGTTGTGTCGTTTTCTGTCTTGGTGAGGACGTTGCCGTAGGTGTCATAAGTGTAGGTGGTGGTGCGCCCAGGTTCGGTGACAGAAAGGGGGAGTCGGAAGTCAGGATGCCATGTTCTCAGCAGTGTTCTTTCATCAACGCCCCCCACTGCCTCAGTTCTCTCACCCTGTAACCCTCTGGCATTGAAAGACAGGCTTGTAACATTCCCGTTCGTGTCCTCCAGACTGGTTCGGTTTCCAAAAGCGTCATAAGCGTTGCTCTGAATCACGGAGGTGTAGTTCGCAGACGCCGTTCTTTGTTCGGACTGCGGATACCTCACTCCATGGATAGTTTGAAACGTGTAAACGGATTGCCGTCCTAAGGGGGCCGTAACCGTCACATTTGATGTTTCATAGGTGAGTGTATATTGATCTACGCCGCTTCCCAGAGTTGAACTTGTAGCGCGGCCACTGGAGTCGAAAGTCCAAGTGACATAGCGGTTTCCGTTCTCGTCTGTAATGCCAGTCAGGAAGTCCGGGAATAGAGTGTTTTCGTAGTGGTATAGTTTGAAAGGGTTATCTGTGGAAATCGAAGGGGTTTGGTCGGGGTAGTAAACCTTTATCAGATTGTTCGCAGTACCGTATTCATATCGATAATTCTCCCCCTCTGGGTCTGTCATATTCACGATTCGTTTGTTTGAATCATAAGTAAACGTGAGGATATCGCCAGTATAGTCTTCAACAGAATCAAGGGTGGTGGAGTCGTCATCACCGCCTTCAGTAGATGCAAGATTGTAGCGTAGAGTCAGAATCTGCCCCTGCCTGTAGGTGATCTGAATCAATCGACCATCGGCGTCGTAGAGTTCTACCTGATCATCCTCACCCGTGTAAATCCACCCTTCTGTACGTGCACCACTGTCCAGAATCTGGACTAGAGATGTTGATTGATTGTCTTCCTCGGAGATCCAATCTACATAGTCTATGCCACTGACAGTGTATGAACTGCCCGAAGAAATGAAGGTTTCGGATTCACCGGTAGGGCGAATCAGTGAAATATGAGTCAGGAACGGTGTGTTCAGATATCCCATTCGCGGATGCGACCCAAGAATCTGAGATTGGTAGCTGTGAGTCCAACCCTCGCCGATCTGGTTTCTGACTCTGGCCCGCCCGCGGGAGTTAAAATATCTGGAAAAACTTAAACCACCAGGTTTTTGGCTGACGATATCAATTTCCGTCTGGAAGCTGTTTCCTGTGGCTACAACTATGGGATCCCCCTCCATAGGGTTGGGACAGGACTCACAATCCTTCCTTGGTTGCTTCTCTTCATTGTTTTCTCCTGAGCAGACATATCCTGGATTTCCATAATATGCGCTCGCATCGGCATTTGATGGTAGATATGTAAGCGCTGTCCCAACCGGGCAATAGAACAATGCGCAAGACTCAGGATTATATTGGTATGGAAATTCTTCATCGCCAAACTTACTTCCATCATAATCCACGTCTGTAGAAGCATAGCTGCTGGGACACGCCCACCGCGCCCCGGCTAGAGAGAATCTGTTATAACTGGTTCTTGCTTCAGTCGTTCCTACGTTCGGCTCCGTACAACTATCAGGATTGTGACCATCCGATGTGCCGGTAGCAGTGGTTGTAATATTGATGTACCCAATTACTACTTCGCCCACATGAGTTGGGCGCTGCACTGGCTCACAGATATACTGTGGGCCAATAATCGAATTGGGATTGTTGCAATCCACTCTGGCAGGAGCACCATCGGGGTAAGTTCCCGCGCATCCAATAGTTCGGGATGTACGAGGCACAATATTGGTACCTGCCCCTATATAGATCCAGGGAAATGTCGAACTCGATTGATCAATCCTGTTGGCGTAATCGACCTGTACGGGTGTTGTGTACTGACTTTGCCCGAAGGCGGCACCGACTGCGAACATAGAGCAATTCAAGACGACCGCCATTAGGACAATTTGACGAACAACAGGCAATCTCAGTAAGTAATATGGCGTTATTGGTTCAGCAAATTTTCCATGCATGGACTTCATCTCGAGATTATTCTTGAAAAAATGGCACATCTGAGGCGTATCCCAGTCAATACAAAATTCCCGTTACTTGAGCGGGCATCTTGCCTGAGGCATACAGGAATATCTGTAGGAAAATTGCCATTCTGATACGTCGACCATGAAGTTTTATTCCTGCTCTTCCCTCACTCTTGGTTTGTCTTTCCATTTTCTACTACGTCTATAGCCCATCCAGTAGCCACTCCGCAGTAACGGATGCTGTTGCCCTGCTCCTCTTGAGCATCCGGGCGAATAAGCGTCTCTTGCATACAAAAGCCTCCGTATCTTCCCGATGCCCCGTCTGCATTGACGCCTTCGGAAACCTCACAAGGAAAACAATGTTGAAATAGCGGTTGAACCTTATAGTAAGCTAGCTTATTATATGCTCCGTTATGAATAAGAACTTTGACAAGAGTTTCGGTTTCGCCATCCACGATGTGGCCCGGCTGCTCCGTCTTGCCTTCGACCGTCAGGCCGCAGGCAGCGGATTGACCCGCGCCCAGTGGTCTGTTTTGGCACATCTGCGACGCAATAATGGCGTGCAGCAGAAAACTCTCGCCACGCTGATGGACATAACCCCTATCACGCTGGCCCGTCACCTCGACCGGCTTGAGGCAGACGGTTGGATAGAGCGCCGTGACGACCCCGAAGACCGCAGAGCCAAGCGTGTCTTCCTGAACCCGAAATCCGAACCCATGTTCGAGATGATGAGCGACCTCGGTCAGCGTGTACGCCAACTGGCCATGCAAGGCATCAACGCCGCCGACGAGGACGTGTTCATGCAGGTACTGCTGCGCGTACGCAGCAATCTCTGCGTTGCCACCCGGGGACAGGAGACACAGGGCCATTGCGATCTGGATGACTGAACTGAGGAAAGAAGTATGAAAGCCAATGTCCTGATCCGAAACCTGATAATGCTGATATTCGGCCCTGCGGTAATCGCCGCCATTTCGCTGTGGGTGTACATGCACGGCGGGCGCTATATCAGCACGGACAACGCCTATGTGAAATCCGAAATCATTACCGTGAGCAGCGAAATCACCGGTCGCGTCGTAGAAGCAATTCCCAACGACAACGACCGCATCACAAAAGGCCAGCTTTTGTTCCGCCTCGATGACCAGCCCTATCACATCGCCCTGGCCAAGGCCGAGGCGAATCTGGTCAGTGTGAAAGCCAGCATCGAAGGCGAAAAAGCGGATTATCAGAACGACAAACTCGCCATTGAAAATGCCAGGACCGATGTCGAATTCCGTCGCAAGGAAATGGAGCGCATCCGTCAACTGGTTGCCAGCCACTCCATTCCGGCCGCCCAGTTCGACCAGGCCGAGTACGCCTGGCAAAGCGCCAGCAATGCACTGGATACCCGTAAACAGTCGCTGCAGGTTGCACGAGCAAAACTGATCGACCCGGAGCTGCCAAGCGAACAACACCCGCGTTATCTGCAGGCTGTCGCGGAACTGGAAAAAATCAAACTGGATATCAGCCACCTGGAGGTGCGCGCCCCCGCAGACGGTATCGCGGTCAACGTCAACACCCACCCTGGTGAATACATCATGGCCGGTACCGAGCTGCTGAGCATCGTGGACGACAGTCATATGTGGCTGGAAGCGAATTTCAAGGAAACCGAACTGACCTGGGTACGCCCCGGCCAGACCGTGAATGTGAGCATTGACGCCTACCCGGGAAAAACCTGGCAGGCGCGCGTCAGTGGCATCATGCCAGCTACCGGTTCCGAGTTCTCCCTGCTGCCCGCACAAAACAGCTCCGGCAACTGGATCAAGGTCGTACAGCGTATTCAGGTCAACATTGCTCTGGACGAATACGATCGTGATACGCCTCTGGCCGCCGGCATGAGCGCCGTGGTGGACATCGATACCGAGCGCAGCCGCACCCTGCCCTGGGTTGCTTCCAACTAAACAAGGGGAGCACAGATCATGTCATCCGCCAGCGGCGAGACAACAGTGCAGCAGGAGGTTCCTTTTCGTGGCCTGATTACGCTGTCCATCATGCTCGCCACCATCATGCAGGTGCTGGACACCACTATCGCCAATGTTGCCCTGCCGCACATGCAGGGCAGCCTGAGCGCCACCCAGGAACAGGCGACCTGGGTGCTCACCTCGTATATCGTGGCCTCTGCCATCATGACACTGCCGACAGCCTGGCTCGCCGGGCGCTTCGGGCGCAAGAACGTGTTCCTGTTTACCGTGGGAGGTTTTACGCTGACTTCCATGCTCTGCGGCATGGCAAGTTCCATCGACCAGATGGTGCTGTTTCGTATTCTCCAGGGCTGTTGCGGTGCCGCGCTGGTGCCACTGGCCCAGGCAACGATGCTGGACATCAACACCCGAGAAAGCCACGGCAAGGCCATGGCCATGTGGGGCATGGGTGTGATGATCGGCCCGATCCTGGGCCCGACCCTGGGCGGCTGGCTGACAGAATCCTATAACTGGCGCTGGGTGTTTTATATCAACGTTCCTTTGGGCATCATTGCCTTCCTGGGCATGCTGTTCTTCATGCCGGATTCGGAACGTGCCAATCGTCCCTTTGACAAGTTCGGCTTTCTCATGCTCGCCGTTATCATCGGTAGCGCTCAGTTGCTGATGGACCGTGGTGAGCACGAGAACTGGTTCGAGTCGCGGGAAATTCTGCTGTACAGCGCACTGGCCGGTTCGGCCTTGTGGATGTATGTCGTGCACTCCCTGCGCACCGAGCATCCTTTCCTGTCGCCAGCTCTGTTCCGTGACCGCAATCTGATGACAAGCCTGGTCTTCATCTTTTTCATCGGCATCATCCTGCTGGCCACCATGGCATTGCTGCCCCCCTATATGCAGAACCTGATGGGATATCCGGTGCTGGATGTCGGCATCATCATGGCCCCACGCGGGGTCGGCACCATGATCGCCATGATGATCGTCGGCAAGCTGAGCAACAAACTGGACGCCCGCGTGTTGATTCTTTTTGGTCTCAGTTGCACCGCCGCCTCGCTTTACAGCATGACGGGTTTCGACACCTATGTACCCCCTGCTACTCTTGTCTGGACCGGCATGCTGCAGGGCTTCGGGCTGGGCTTCATCTTCGTGCCGCTGAGCACCGTTGCCTATGCCACTCTCACTCCCCAGCTGCGTGCCGAGGGCGCAAGTGTCTTCAGTCTCAGCCGCAACATGGGAAGCAGTGTTGGAATCTCGGTTGTCATGGCAGTGCTGAGCCGGAATATGGCCACCAATCACGCCTATCTGACCGAATATGTGACCCCGGAAAACCTTGCCGGACTCAACATGCACCTGCTTCCTCAGGGGCTGTTGAACAGTGCCAGTGGAGTATTGTTGATGGCCAATGGGGAAGTCACCCGACAGGCGGCGACCATCGCCTACCTGAACGATTTCAAACTGATGATGTGGGTAGTGCTGGCGGCCACGCCTCTCGTCTTCCTGTTGCGCAAACGCGCCCCGGAACCACAACAGGCTGCCGCCTGATACCACATCAGCGCGGCAGATAGACCTGGTGGCAGTTCTCACACGGGGGATAGAGTTCGTCGTTGCCCGCGTTGAACAGAGCCGTTTCATCGTGATTGGCAATGGCTCTCAACGCGCTGCGGGCAGCCTGCATCATCCCGGCGGTAAACGCCTGCCAGTCTTCGTTTTGCGCCTGGCTGGCATAGGCACCATCGGGGCCGCCCTGCCCGATCAGCGTGCTCGCCGCCAGAACCGTCATGGCCGCCTGCTCCAGCTCCAGCCATTGCGAATCCGTCTGAATATCGCTGGCGGCCCATATCTTGTTGGTCATGGGCGCAATGACAGAGAGCATGATTTCCCGCATGTTCAGCCCCTGTTCTGTTTGCGGCCAGGCTGGCGCAGACAGGCTCATGGCAAGAGCGGCCACAACCAGGGCATCGCGGATCACTTTCATTGTTTTCTCCTTGTACAAGGCAGCTTGTTGATGTTCAGGCCTGCGCAGCATGATGACAGTTTTACGGTCTCTGTCCAAGCCGGGCGAGAGGAACGATAAAGCGCCCTGCAGCAGCGACAGAAGGTGAGAATAAACTTCGTATCGGGCAACGGATATTGCGGCAGTGCCCGTATCACTCAACATCAGTCGCTACATCTTCCACCCTCAAGAGACATTGCCAATGGATTCGCATGACACAATGACCGCAGACACCCAGGATTCTCCCTTGCAGGCGCCCTCCTCGCGGCGACAACGCAGAAAACGCTGGCCCATGCTTCTTGCCGCCCTCGTGGTCGGGGCCGGAGCGTTCTATTACTTCAACCGCTCCGAAGAGGTGGAGGCAGACAAACCGCTGATTGCCACCGTGGAGGTGGGCAGCATCATCAACACCATCTCCTCCGCCGGAACGCTCAAGCCTAGCAGCTATGTGGATGTGGGTGCCCAGGTGTCGGGCCAGCTGGAAAAACTGTATGTGGAGGTCGGTGACATCGTGGAGGAAGGCCAGTTGCTGGCGGAAATCGACGCCCGCGCGCAGCAGAGCCGTGTCGAGGCGAGCCGATCAGCCATCGAAGCCCAGGAGGCTCAGGTGGCCTCGCGCAAGGCCAGCCTTGAATTGGCCAAAACCAATGCCGCCCGCCAGGAGCGCCTGATGGCAGCCAATGCCACCAGCCAACTGGATTACGACAATGCCATCACCAGCCTGGCCAGCGCACAGTCCAGCCTGATCCAGCTGGAAAAGCAGATCGAACAGGCCCGCGCCAGCCTGGCGACCGATGAAACCGAGCTGGAGTACACCCGCATTTATGCCCCCATCGCCGGCACCGTGGTGTCCATCGAGATGAACGAGGGGCGCACCCTGAATGCCAACCAGCAGGCACCGACCATTCTGCGCATCGCCGATCTCACCCTGATGACGGTGGAGGCCGAAATCTCGGAAGCGGACATCGGCAACCTGAAGAAAGGCATGGAGATCTATTTCACTACCCTGGCGGGCGGTAACCGCCGCTGGACCGGCACCCTGCGTCAGATCCTGCCGACCCCGGTTGTGGAAAGCAATGTGGTGCTCTACACCGGGCTGTTTGATGTCGAAAACCAGGATGGCAGCCTGTTGCCGGAAATGACGGCCCAGGTCTTCTTTATCACCTCCGCCGCGCGGAATGTGCTGACCGTGCCGCTGGGCGCGCTCAGTTTTATTGATCCCAGCCAGATGAACGCTGCCGCACCGGGACAGGGTGACGGCGAAGGCGCTACCCCTCCCGCTGCTGCCCAACGCCCTGCCAATGGGCAGCGCCCCGCCGGCATGCGACGTCCGGGGGGCAACGCTGCCACCAACGGCGAAGTCCCCGCACGCCGCCCCGCCACGGTACGCATCGTTCAGGCGGACGGCAGCGAAGAGGAACGCCGCGTCGTGGTAGGCATCACCAGCCGTGTCAGCGCCGAGATAATCAATGGCCTGCAGGAAGGCGATCAGGTCATTGCCGGTATCGTGCAGGCAGCGGCAAGTGCTGCATCCGCCCGCAATCAGCAAGCCACATTCGGCCCGCCCGGCGGTTTCGGAGGTTTCCGATGAGCACCGGCGTTCTTGACGGCGGCACGCTGAGCACTGGCCAGGCACTCGCGGCCCGTGATGACAGTACGGCGATGGATGCCAGCATTCCCATCATCGAACTGCGCGACATCACCCGCACCTTCGTGACAGGCGGTGGCGTGGAAGTGCGTGCGCTGCGCGGCATCAATCTGAAAATCCACATGGGTGAGTTTGTCGCCATCGTCGGCCAGTCCGGTTCCGGCAAATCCACCATGATGAACATTCTGGGCTGCCTCGACCGCCCGACAAGCGGTCGTTATCTGTTCGCCGGTCGCGATATCCGCAATTTTGAACCGGACGATCTGGCCTGGCTGCGCCGCGAAGCCTTCGGCTTTATTTTTCAGAGCTACAATCTTCTGCCCCACGCCTCCGCCGAGGAGAATGTGGAGATTCCGGCCATCTATGCCGGCCTGTCCAGCAACCAACGCCGCGTGAAGGCCGAGGCCTTGCTGACCTCTCTTGGCCTGGGCGAACGCATGGACCACCGCCCCAGCCAGCTCTCCGGCGGCCAGCAGCAGCGGGTCTCCGTTGCCCGGGCGCTGATGAACGGCGGCAATATCATTCTGGCGGACGAACCCACCGGGGCACTGGACTCCAAGAGTGGCGTCGAGGTCATGGCCCTGCTGCAGGATCTGGCGAGACAGGGACACACGGTCATCCTGATTACCCACGATCCGAAAATCGCCGCTCAGGCAGATCGCACCATCGAATTCCGCGATGGCGAGGTCATCGCCGACAAGCGCCGCGAGGACAAGCCTTTCGTTCCCCAGGGCAATCAGGCCGTACGCCAGCTTTTCATGAACCGGCGCATCGCCTCCCCGTTTACCGGCGTGGGTGAAGCCATCAACATGGCGCTGCGCTCGCTGACCTCCAATATCTTTCGCACCATCCTTACCCTCTTGGGAATCGTGATCGGCGTTGCCTCCGTGGTAGCCATGCTGGCCATCGGCGAAGGCGCCAGCCAACAGATTGTCGATCGCATCAGTGCGGTGGGCACCAATATGCTGACCCTGCAGCCGGCACGCATTCCCGGCCAGCGCCGCAGCATGCCCTCGACGCTCGCCTTCGACGATGCCGATGCCATCATGGAGAGCATTCCCAATGTACTGGGAACGCTGCCTGAACTGCAGGGCAACTACACGGTGCGCTACGGGCGCCAGGACTACTCCACTACCGTGACGGCTACCGGCGAGTCTCTGCCCGAGATCCGCAACTGGCCGCTGGCGCAGGGCGTTTTCTTCACCCGCGAGGACAGCGACCGCTACACCTCGGTAGCGGTGCTGGGAGCCACCGTGGCGGAAGAGATGTTCCCCGATGGACAAAATCCTCTGGGCGAGTACATCCTGATTCGCAACGTGCCGTTCCAGATCATCGGCATACTGACGCGCAAGGGTTCCTCCGGCTTCGGTGGCAGTGATCAGGACGATGCCGTATTCGTGCCCTTGAAATCCGGAGCCCTGCGCCTCTTCGGCCAGACCTATGCACGCTCCATCGCCGTGGCAGTCGATGACATCAACATCATCGACCAGACCGAAAACAGCCTGCGCGAGTTCATGGTGGCACGCCACGGCACCGAGGATTTCCGTATCTTCAACAGTGCCGAACTGCTGGACACGGTCTCCGCCTCCCAGGACACCATGACCATGTTGCTGGGTTCCGTGGCCGCCATTTCTTTGCTGGTGGGCGGTATCGGCGTGATGAACATCATGCTGGTGTCGGTGACCGAACGTACGCGTGAGATCGGCATCCGCATGGCGACGGGAGCCAGGCAAACCGACATCCTGTCCCAGTTCCTGTCCGAGGCCATCGTGGTCTCCGGAGTCGGTGGTCTCATCGGTGTAGGGCTTGGCGTTGGGGTTGGATTGCTGATGCAGAGTTTTGGTGTCGCCATCAAATTCACTTCCACGCCAATGATTCTGGCGTTCTGCAGCGCCGCCGCCACGGGGCTCATCTTCGGTTTCACACCGGCCCGCAAGGCCGCGAGGCTCGACCCCGTGGTCGCCCTGGCAAACGAATAAGGACACGAGCATCATGTCAAATGCATTAGGACACGCAATTCGCAATACCCTGCTCCTCAGCGGCAGCGCTGTGCTGCTGAGCGCCTGCGCCCTGCAAAGCGAGCGCCCCGAGCTGCAGGCCCAGGATGTGCCACAACAATGGTCTGTGCCCACACAGGCAGATGTCGCCACCTGGCCGGACAGCGATTGGTGGAACACCTTTGCCGACCCGGGGCTGAGCAGCCTGATCGACACCATTCGCGAACAGAACCTGGACCTGGCCAATAACCGCCGTAACCTGGAGTCCGCCCAGATCACCCTGCGGGAAGCCGGCTTTGAACTCCTGCCTACCGGCAGCATTACGCTGGGCACGGGTGCCAGCTACAGCGAAAGCCGCACAGATGCCGGCACCAGTACCGGCAGCCCCAACACCCCCATCGAGCTCGGCGCGCGGGTCAACTACAGCAATATCCTGGCCAAACCCGCGATCTACACCAAGGCCCTGGCCGACTATGATTCCCGCGAGGCCCAGGTCGCCGATGTCACGCTGACAACCCTGGGCACGTCTGCCTCCACCTATTTCCAGTTGCTGTTGATCCGCGACAAGATCGTGGCGGCTCAGCAGAACGTGCAGAACGCCCAGGCCATCAGCGACATTGCCAGTGCCCGGGTGGATGCCGGTGTGGCTGTGCCCATAGAAGCGTTGCAGCAGCAGATTGCCCTGCAGCGGGAGATGGCCAATCTGAGCAATCTGCAACAGAGCGAGCTGTCCGCCCTCTCCTCCCTCGCCCTGCTGAGCGGGCAGCGCGTGCAGGGTTTCAGTATTGATGAAGATACCCTGCAGAACATACAGATTCCCCAGGTGCAGCCCGGCCTGCCATCGCAGCTGCTGCTGCGTCGCCCCGACCTGGTTCAGGCGGAAGCCGCCCTGCGCAGCGCCACCGCGAATGTGGACGTGGTACGCATGGCCTATTTCCCGGATATTTCCCTGACCGGCTCCCTCAGCGCCAGCAGCACCTCGCTGACACAGCTGCTGTCCTCACCGGACACCTTCCTCAACCTCAATGGCAGCGTGTTGCAAACCCTGCTGGACAACGGCCAGCGTGGCCGCAATCTGGAACGCGCCAATCTGTCGCTGGAAAGCTCACTGGCCGATTACCGCAAGGCCGTGCTGAATGCCTTTAACGAAATCGAGGTGCTGCTGAGCAATATGCAGGTGCAGAACGAGCTGGTGGAAGTAGCGCTGCAGAACCTGGACGCCGCCGAAGAATCCTTCCGCATCGCCCAGGTGCGCTACCAGGAAGGCGTGACGGATTACCAGACCGTGCTGACCTCGCAGAACACCCTCTTCTCCAGCCGCAACAGTTATCTGGATACCAAGCTGTCGCAGCTCAATACCACGGTCAATCTCTACCAGGCTCTGGGGGGTGGCTGGGAGCGCGAGGCGGAATAAGACGGTTGGCAGGGGGCGCGCCTATCGGCTAAAGTGGCGCTCTCCAATCCACGCAAGCGAGCAAGCATGGCGGCTACCGATCCTGCTGCTTCCCGCACACGCAGGGAGCGCATTCACGACCTTATCTTTGGCTACGACACCCCTGCGGGCAAAGCCTTTGACCTGGCGTTGATCATCATGATCCTCGCCAGCGTCACGGCAGTGATGTTCGATTCGGTGGAGCCCCAGAGCGTTGCCATTGATCACTTTCTGTATCGCCTGGAGTGGTTTTTTACCCTGGTTTTCACTCTGGAATACGGGCTGCGCATCTACAGTTCACCACAACCAAAACGTTATGTTTTCAGCTTTTACGGCATGATCGACCTGCTGTCGATTCTGCCCACCTATATCACCTTTGTGTTCCCCGCCGCCAACTTCCTGGTGGTCATCCGCATTCTGCGGGTGCTGCGGGTGTTCCGGATTCTGAAGCTGTTCCGCTATGTCGGCGAGGCCAATCTGCTGTTTACCGCCCTGGTCAATGCACGCCGCAAAATTCTCATTTTTCTGTTTTCCGTCATCAACCTCATCGTGGTGTTTGGCACCACCATGTTCATCATTGAAGGCCCCGAAAACGGTTTTCACAATATTCCCCGCAGCATCTACTGGGCAATCGTCACCATCACGACAGTGGGTTATGGCGACATCACGCCGCACACGGCCCTGGGGCAAACCATTGCGGCCCTCGCGATGATCTGCGGTTATGCCATTATTGCCGTGCCCACCGGCATTATCGGGGCGGAGCTGATGCAGGAGTTTCAGTCCCGTGGCGCGCCCTCTCCCAAACACCAGCGCAATTGCCCACACTGCGGCGCGGGTGATCACCAGAGCGATGCCACTTTCTGCCGCCTCTGTGGCGGGGTTCTCACACGGGAAAGCTGAAACCCGCCTCCTCGCGAGAACAGATTCGAGCTTGACCTTGACACAGTGGCAAGGTTTATCGTCTTCTCATTCATGTTGCTGTGTCGCCGGAGGAAGATCGTGAGCACCCCAAAAACAGCCCCCTCATCACTCACCATGCCGGTGGAAGGCATGACCTGCGCCTCCTGCGTAGGGCGTGTCGAAAAAGCGCTGGGCAAGGTCGAAGGTGTCGAATCCGTCACCGTGAACCTGGTCACCGAAAAGGCCGAAATCCATACCCGCCAGGCCGTGGACCCGGCCCTGCTTGTCGCCGCCATTGAAAAGGCCGGTTACTCCGTCCCCGAGACAAGCCAGGAATTGGCCATCGAGGGCATGACCTGCGCCTCCTGCGTGGGGCGCGTCGAAAAGGCGCTGAAAGCGGTGTCCGGTGTCAGCACCGCCTCGGTCAATCTGGCAACGGAACGGGCCAGCGTACAGGGTCGGGCGGATCTGCAACAGCTCATTGCGGCGGTCGAGGCCGCCGGTTATGGCGCCCACGCCATCAAGGCAGGCAGCAACAGCGACGAACAGACGGAGAGAAAAGAGGCAGAGCAAAGCGCCCTGAAACGCGACCTGATCATCTCCGCCGTGCTCAGCCTGCCGGTATTTCTGCTGGAGATGGGTGCGCACCTGATTCCGGCATTCCACCACTTTGTGCTCAATACCATCGGGCAGCACAACAGCTGGCTGCTGCAGTTTGTACTGTCTAGCCTGGCGCTGTTCGGGCCCGGCCTGCGTTTCTTCCGCAAGGGCGTTCCGGCCCTGCTGCGTGCTTCGCCGGACATGAACTCCCTGGTGGTGCTCGGCACCTCCGCCGCCTGGGGATATTCCGTTGTCGCGACCTTTCTGCCCGGCTTGTTGCCGGAAGGAACCGCCAATGTGTATTACGAGGCCGCCGCCGTCATCGTGACCCTGATTCTGCTCGGCCGCTTTCTGGAGTCCCGCGCCAAGGGGCGCACCTCCCAGGCCATCAAGCGGCTGGTCGGCCTGCAGGCACGCACCGCCCGGGTACGTTACGAAGACGGCGCCCGGGATATTGCCATCGCCGATGTGAAACCCGGGGATGTCGTGGAGGTGCGCCCGGGAGAGCGCATCCCGGTGGATGGCGAGGTCATGGATGGCAACAGCTTCGTCGATGAGTCCATGATCAGCGGTGAGCCCGTACCCCTTGCCAAAACCACCGGCAGCCAGGTGGTCGGTGGCACCATCAATCAGAACGGCGCCCTGGCCATCACCGCCACGGCCGTTGGAGCGGCCACCGTGCTGGCCCAGATCATCCGTCTGGTAGAGCAGGCACAGAGCTCCAAACTGCCCATACAGACACTCGTGGACCGCATCACCATGTGGTTCGTGCCTGCCGTCATGGCCGCCGCTCTGCTCAGCTTTCTTACCTGGTTTTTCTTCGGCCCTTCCCCCGCCCTGAGCTTCGCACTGGTCAATGCCGTTGCCGTGCTCATCATCGCCTGCCCCTGCGCCATGGGTCTGGCAACACCCACCTCCATCATGGTGGGCACCGGCCGCGGCGCGGAACTGGGAGTTCTGTTCCGCAAAGGAGAGGCGCTGCAACTGTTGCGTGACACCCGCATCATTGCACTCGACAAGACAGGCACCCTGACCGAGGGCAAACCCGCCCTGACCGATCTCAAGGTCCATGAGGCCTTCACCCGCCAGGAGGTGCTCGCCCGCATCGCCGCCGTGGAAGCACGTTCGGAGCACCCCATTGCCCGTGCCATTGCGCAGGCAGCTGTCGCGGAAGGCCTCACGCTTACCGAGGTGCACAACTTCGAGTCCGTCACCGGCTACGGTGTGCGGGCACAGGTCGAAGGCCAGCGGGTGGAGGTCGGTGCTGACCGCTTCATGACAAAGCTGGGCCTGGATATCGGCGTTTTTACCGACACCGCCACTCAGCTCGGGCGTGAGGGCAAGACCCCACTGTACGCCGCCATCGATGGCAAACTGGCGGCGATCGTGGCCGTGGCTGACCCCATCAAGGCCACGACACCTGCCGCTATCCGTGCGCTGCATGAGCTGGGCCTGCGGGTTGCCATGATCACCGGAGACAGCCAGCACACGGCACAGGCGATTGCCCGCACGCTCGGCATCGACGAGGTCGTCGCGGAAGTTCTCCCGGAAGGCAAGGTGAAGAAGGTGCAGGCGCTGCAGAGCGAACACGGCAAACTCGCCTATGTCGGCGATGGCATCAACGATGCCCCGGCGCTGGCCCAGGCGGATGTTGGCATTGCGATTGGCACCGGCACCGACATCGCCATCGAATCGGCGGATGTGGTGCTGATCTCGGGCAATCTGCAGGGAGTGCCTAATGCCATTGCCCTGTCCCAGGCCACCCTGCGCAACATCAAGGAAAATCTGTTCTGGGCCTTTGCCTATAACACCGCACTGATTCCGGTGGCAGCCGGTGCCCTGTATCCCTTTACCGGGCTGCTGCTGTCGCCGGTGTTTGCCGCCGGGGCCATGGCGCTGTCCTCTGTCTTCGTGCTTGGCAATGCCCTGCGTCTGCGCCATTTTCGTGCGCCCATGGTCGAGGAGCAAACCGCATGAATATCGGCAAGGCTGCCGAAGCATCGGGTGTTTCGGCCAAAATGATCCGCTACTACGAGGCAGTCGATCTGATTCCTGCGCCCGTGCGCACCCAGTCCGGCTACCGGGATTATTCGGACAGGGACGTGCACACGCTGCGCTTTATTCAGCGCGCACGCAGCCTGGGTTTCACCGTTGAACAAATGCGCAACCTGCTTTCCCTGTGGCAGGATCGCCACCGCGCCAGCGCGGATGTGCGCAAAGTGGCAATGCAGCATATCGTGGATCTGGAACGCAAGATTGACGAGTTGCAGCAGATGCGCAACACACTTGCCCACCTGGCCGATCATTGCCAAAACGATGGCAGACCGGACTGCCCTATTCTGGAAGAGCTTGCCCGGGCTCCATGCGCCGGTTCATGACGCGCCACAAACCAGAACGAAGCACCCACAAATAAAAAAACAGGAGTGCCGCCACACAGCGGACACTCCTGTGGAAAAGGGACCGACAGGAATCAGTTCAGTTGAAAATCCAGCGTCTCCCCATTGACATTGACATGGTACTGCCCCGGAGCCAACGTGCTGACATCCAGCGGAATATTCAATTCAAAGGGGTCGATCATCTGCACACAGGCAACCAGGGTCTGCAGCACATTCAGGCTCAGTGCCACATGGAACGTATCGCCCTTGCGGGTGACCGACTGGTGCAGCTCATAGCAGGGGGTTGGCTTGTAACCCTTGAGCTGCAACACCGCCTGCAGGGGATCTGATTCCAGAATGGAAACCGCCTTGTCGGTGATCGTTGCCAGCGGTTTTTCCACGCCACCCAGCACCTTGAAATCGCCGTTCTGCTCGATGCGCATCTGCACATTTTCGTAATAACGGGTCTGCCCGCCCTCCACAACGATGGCTTCACCGATCGACAAGACCTCGTCATCAAACAGCGCCGGCTGCGCCTGTGCCGTCATCATGGGAAGGCCAGCAAGCATCATTAACATCATCCAGTTCTTCATGGAACTCTCCTGTAACTCCGTTCGCTAAAGGCTGCCGGAACATCCCGGCAATGGCAGGCATATTGCTCCTGTCCGGCATGAATTGCTGTTGGAGTCTTGTTTCAAGTTGTGATCAATTGTACGGCCAACGCAGAACAAAACAGGCACCGCTGGGCGTGTTGTGCTCCACATGAATACTGCCGCCGTGACGCTGCAGAATGCGCCGCGCAATGGCGAGCCCCAGACCGTAGCCACCCGACTGCCGGTCCCGGCTGGTATCCAGCCGCGCAAAGGGTTCGAAAATGCTTTCGTGGAAGGCTTCGTCAATTCCCGGACCGTCATCGCACACGCGAATACTGGCCTGCCCTGGTTCAATAATCCCTGTCACCAACACCTGTGAGCGGGCGTAGCGCAGGGAGTTGCGCAGCACATTATGCAGCGCCCTCGCCATCATATCGGGATTGAAGCTCACCTGACGCCCTTCGTCCCAGTGCTGCAATTGCAGATGCACCGTGATGGGCGAGTCTGCATAGGGTTTCATCTGCCGTTCCAGCCAGGCGTTGAGTGCCAGCGAATGACGCTGAAGCTGCAGATTGTCCTCGCTGAGCTTCGCGTAATTGAGCATCTCGTCGATCAGGGTTTCCAGTTCCTGCACATCGTTTTTCATGGCCGACAGATAGTCGCGCACGCGCGTCTCGTCCTGCGTTTTCCCCAGCATCTCCATACTGAACTTGAAACGGGCCAGAGGGGTGCGTAACTCATGCGCCACCGCATTGCTCAGATCGCGATGGGCGGTCACCAGATACTGAATGCGGCCGGCCATCTTGTTGAAGGACTGGGCCACTGGATAGATGCCCGAATTCGACTCCAGCTCTACCCGCGTGCTGAAGTCATCACGACCAAAGCGGCTGGCAGCAACGCGCAGCAGGCTGAGGTCGCGATAGAAAGGGCGAATCCAGAAAAACAGAAACAGGGCCACCAACAGGTAATAGCTGACAATCACTGCCGTCTCGATGCCCTGGCGGCTGCCCTGTTCAGGCAAGGGCCCCAGGGCCAGCACCTGCCCGCTGGGCAGGCGATGGTACAGCAGCGTATTGCCGTCCGCATCGCGGAAGCTGGCAATGCCATCGCCCGGCAAAGGTTCGAGCAAGGCCTCCTGCCCCTCCAGCTCGGATTCTTCGTACAGCATGACCGGCATGCCGAGCGTGGCCTCCACAGAGGCGCTCAACTGAGCGTAACGCTCACGCACACTCTCCGGTGTTGCGCCCTGCTCCATCAGCAGTATTTCAACCATGGCCACACTGGCCCCGTACTGGCGCTCATGTGGCGACTCCGGCTGTGGCAGCAACCACAGCAGCACGCTGTCCAGCGCCAGCGCGATCAACAGAATGCCAAGGGCAACCATGGCATAGGCGCGCATAAATGGCAGTGAGGAAATACGTGCCGGCATCTCTCAATCACTCCCAGGCATTGCTGACAAACAAATAGCCTTTTCCCCAGATGGTGCGAATGCGAAAAGGCTGCTCGGTATTGTCCTGCAACTTCTTGCGCAGACGCGAGATACGCACATCCACCGTTCTGTCGAGCCCGTCATAGTCGATGCCGCGCAGGTTCTGATAGATCGTGTCACGGCTCAACACCGTACCGGCGTGACGCATGAGCAGGCTCAGCAATGCAAACTCCTGCGTGGTCAGCTCCACCTCCTCGCCCGCCAGCAACACCTGATGGGACTGGGGGTCGAGTTGCAGAGAGCCAAAGCGCAACACCTCTTCCCTGGGGGCGCTCATCGATGCTTTGGCACGACGCAGCAGGGCACGCAAACGTGCCAGCAGAACAGGCGGTTCTATGGGTTTGGTGACGAAATCATCCGCCCCCAGCTCCAGCCCCATCACATGGTCGATATCGCTGCTCTTGGCCGTCAGAATCAGAATCGGCCCCGTGAAACGCTGGCGCAGATGCGTGCACACCTGCAGACCGTTCATGCCCGGCAGCATCAGGTCCAGCACCACAATATCCACCCCGGCGGGGTCGAACTCTGCCACGGCCACATCGCCCTGGTGCTGTACCTGTACCGCGAAATTCTCATGCTGAAGATAGTCCCGCACCAAGCTGGCAAGACGCGTGTCGTCCTCTATCAATAACAGGCGCAGCTGAGCGTCCGTTGGCTCCTTGTTTGGCATCGTCATTACAGAATGCTCCAGACATGCCGACGACGTCTGCGGGTGTCACGCAGGTCACGGCTGATGACGGGAATCAGGCTTTCCAGCAGCACGGCTTCACTGTCAGGGTCCAGCAGCTGCACCGTTGTATTGTTCTCACGCTCAAGCGACATCTCCCAGACTCCCTGACGTTGCGCCTGCCAGCATTGCAAAGAGGTTTCCTCACCGGCAAAGCGCAGACAGACATCACGCTCACGTTCCGCCTTCCAGCGAATCAGCAAGTGCATGGCACACATTTCCTCGCCAGATAGGCGTACACAAACGCGGGGCCGCACTTCCAGGCTAAGACTCTCGCCAGCCGCTGTGGCGGCTGCCGTAAGCTGCCAGGGAAAAAGCGCCAGCAGGCACGCAATAGGAAAACCCACAGTCCGGCGGACCGTGTCGCTTATCATGGCTTTCCCTGCTTCAATCAGCTGCATTGCGCATCGTGTTATCTGAATTGGTAATAAAGCCCCAGGAACAAGGTATTCACATGACGGCGATCCACGACAGGGCTGTGGCGGATCGCGCTGTCCAAGCGTTCATGTTCCGCCACCCCTACCAGGCGCCAGTGCTCATTCAAACGCCGTGCATAGGCGACGCGTAAAACACCGTTCATTGCACTGCCTGGCGTATAGGCCGGACGCCCCTTGAGCTGTTCACTCTCCCGCACACCGTAGTAGTAATTCACCAGCTCGCGGCTCTTCCATTCCATGCCCAGTGTCAGACTGAGCTCACTGTTCTGTGTCAGCCACGGATAGGACCAGGCCAACCAGGCCGACTGCCCCTTGTGCGTACCGCTGACATCCTGCAGCCACTGCGCCTGTACGTCTCCCCAGGCGTTGAGGCTAAGCCACTCCAGCCCCGCGCTGGCGGCAAAATCACGCTCCGGCAGGCTGCTGTCCACGTCCACAAAGACCAGTTCCTCCAGTTCGGACTGACTCAGGGCATCCAGATTCTGTTCTCCCCCGGCAATACTTGGCCCCATGAAGCCCTGATCCATTGCCAGTTCACGCAGGCTCAGCAGGTCGATGCCGGAACTGCCATTGCTGAGGGAGCTGTAGTAATTGCGTTCGTTATCAAAGGTGAGCACGGCATTGAGGGAATGCTGCGGCTGCTCGCTGAGAGTCACGCCAAAATCGCCGTTATCAAAAAACCAGCGCTCCCCATACCAAGCGACATCCAGCACCAGGTTCTGCCGGATATCGTCAGAGCCCACGAAGGGGTTGTCCCGCTCGCCATGCCCCAGCGCCACGCCGAGGGTCCAGGGGCTCTGTTCCTGTTCCGCCTGGGCGTTGGCCAAGGCCGTCATGCCACTGCACAGCGCGGCTGTCACACAGGTGAACAATCGGGTATGTCGGCTCAGCTTCACGAATCTCATCCGGAAAGGTTCAGGGATGGCCAAGTGTAACGCAGACGGCGGGTCTGCTTCTGTATGAGTTTTACGCGCCAATTGTAAAGACTTGTAAACGCAAACAAGCATCTGGCCATGTGCTTTGCCGCGGCCAGGAGATACGCTGGAGCCCGGCCGCCCTTTGGTCAATAATGGCGGCTGCGCGCATCGTTCACGCTCCGTTAACAGGATTCGCCCATGCCCTGCCCTGCCATTGTTCGCCGCTGCCTGCTGCCAGCCCTGTTGCTGCCTGGCATGGCGGGCATTGTACTGGCCGCCGAGTCTGCCCCCGTTCCCGACATTCCGCGCCCCGAATGGGACACTCAGGGCGTCATTCAACAGCAGCGCATGCCGCTGGGAAACTTCACCCTGCATTACGCCGAAACCGGCAACCCTGACGGCCCCACGATCGTGTTCCTTCACGGCACGCCGGGAAGCTGGCGTTCGCTGGGCCGCATGATGGTGCGCGATGATCTGCGTGCCCGCGCCCATCTGGTGTCGATTGACCGGCCCGGTTGGGGTTTGTCTCCCCTGCTCGATGGCCGCCGCAGTGAACCCGATTTTGATGCGCAGATTGCCCTCATTACCCCCCTGCTGCAAACGCTCAAGACCCGCAGCGGTCATCAGCCACTGCTGCTGGTGGGGCATTCCTACGGCGGCTCCATCGCCCCGTATATCGCCTTTCGTCACCCCGAACTAGTGGATGGCATTCTGATGGCCGCCAGTGCCATCGACCCACAACTGGGCAAGCCACGCTGGTATAACTATGCCGCGCGCACCTGGCTGGTAGCGCCCTTTCTAGGCGATGGCATGCGCAAGGCCAATGACGAAATCTGGGGTGTCTACGATGCCTTGGAACGCCTGAAACCTTGGTGGCAGCAGGCTCATCTGCCCCTGATTTTCCTGCAGGGCGAAGAGGATGAACTGGTGGACCCGCGCAATCTTGATTTTGCCGAACACGCCCTGCCCGCTGCCAACACCACCGTACTGCGCCTGCCACAGCAGGGCCATTTGCTGCAGGTACAGCGCCGTGACCTGCTGGCCAGCCTCACGCTGCAATTGCTGGATGAAGCCCAGCGACGGGCGGCTACCGGGGATTGAGGGCGCACATAGGGAAGCCCGTTCAATCGCCTGCAGGGCAGGCTCCTACGAAAAAGAAATCTTCCACAGGTCTGTGGGAGCCTGCCCTGCAGGCGATCACACCCGGTTCGCGCGATAATCCAGCCACAGCACAAAGGCAATATAGCCACTGCCCCACCACCAGGCCGGGGGCGATAGCCTCCCACACATCAATCGTGCCCAGCACGGCATGAATCAGCAGAGGAAAGCACAGCATGACGGCAAAACTGAGTATAAAACTCAGCACAACTCCCGCCGGAGATGCCCCCAGACGCCGCAGAGCCCCACGCGCCATCGCGGTCACCATCCAGGTGGAGGCAAAGGCATACAGCCCCTGGCCCAGCCCTGCCCGCCACGCCATAAGCGCGCCGTGTTCAGAATTCACAAACGCCGCCCAGCTTCCATAGACCAGCAAGGCCAGGCATGCCGCCAGATTACGGTTCAAGGTAATTCCCCGTCACGCCTCAGGCCACGCCACTCATGACCATGCGCATATCCCCGTGGAAGACTACGCAGTTCCTGCCGGCTTCCTTGGCCATATACATGGCCGAATCGGCATTCCTGAACAGGTCTTCACGGCTTTTGCCATGCCCCTGAAAAAGATCACCGCCAATGCTGACCGACAGCGTGTACTGGATGCGGGATTGCCCACTGTCGCTCTTCTGCAGACTATAGGGCTGCTGCAGTTTTTCCCGCGCCCGATGGGCTATTGTCTGCGCCATCCGCAAGGCACGGGTTTTATCGTGATCCAACGCAAGTACCAGCAGCACAAACTCATCTCCCCCCAGGCGCACAACCGTATCGCCATCATTGACACAGTCCTTCAGGCGATAGGCCACCTCCACCAGCAACTGGTCTCCCAGGGCATGCCCATGGGTATCGTTGAGCTCCTTGAAGCAGTCCAGATCCAGCACTATAAACGCCCCATGGTGGCCATCGCGATGGCTGCCATCAAAGGCCATCTGCAAACGTTCATGGAGAGCCCGGCGGTTGCCCAGTTGCGTGAGAGGATCCTGCAGCGCCAGGCGCAATATCTCGCGCTCGGCCCGCTCCTTGTAACTGACCAGCAGGCCAATGGCGAACATGATCAGCCACACCATGCCGAGGGAGAGCAGAATGGTTTGAGGGACTCCGGGCTCTACAAAGGCCACCATGGAGCCCTTGCCCGTGACCATGAAAATGGCCCGTGTCAGGAAGCTGAGAGAGGAAAACATAACCGCCAGATAGATAATCCAGCGCCCCGGGCTTTGCTGCTCCCGCAACCCGCTCTGCACCATATAGATGGCAACAACGCTGTGATAAACCGTGAGCAACGCCCCGAAATTATTGCGGGCATCAAAATCATGCTGCAGCAACACAAAACCCAGGATGGCCACTGGGGTCAGCCCCCAGATGATCCACCAGGGCAGAGGCAGGGCGTAGAAACGCTTCAGGCCCTCCGAGAACAGCGCAAACATAACGGCCAGGCAACTGTTGGCCACGATAATCGGAACCCATTCCGGCAGGTATGCGCGAAAACCAAACAGCAGAAAGGAAACAGGGTACAAGGCAAATGCCAGCGCCCAGACGCTCAGCTCGCGCTCCCGCCCCCAGGCCACATAGGCAAGGCACAGGGCCAGCGTGAAGCCAACCAGAATATTGATGAAAAACAGTGGCTGTACGGCGTCCAAGGCTTCTTCTTTTCGTTTGAGAGCTGCAGGCCATTGTACGGAAATCAAGCAGCAATGGAACAGTAGCCCCCCAGTGTGCCGAGATTCACGGTTGCCCTGCCCACAGGCTTGAGGGACAATCCAGGCACCGGCAGGCTCCGCTACACGGCAGCCTTACCTCTCACAGCACACAGCCCAAAGGTGACCGCCATGATGCACGCAATCTTCACCCCACGCCGCACAATCGCCCTGCTCTCCACCTGCCTGCTGGCCAGCAGCGGCCACACGGCTGAAAACAACTGGGTAGAACTGGCCGTGCACAATTTTGGCGCCCCTATCAACACCATGTGGGCCGAGGGGGAACTGAGCTTTGCCGATGACGGCACCATGGTCTATTGCAGTGCCCGCCAGGACATGGCGGTGGCAGCGGGCGACCCCAAGGATCTTTATATCGCCACCTTCAACCCCGAAACCGGCAGTTGGAACACCCCGGTGAACATGGGGCTTCCCATCAATGCCGCCCCTGCCACCAACGTGGACCCGCTGCGTCTGGGCGATGACCGCGAGCCCTGGATTACCGCCGATGGCAATACCATCTATTTCAAGTCCGACCGCCTGGCCACCACCAGCCCGCGCAACAACAACGACCTCTTTGTCACCCGCAAGGTCAATGGCGTGTGGAGCACTCCGGAGCTGATTGGCTTCCCCATCAGCACCAACGAGGGCGACGAACACTGCCCCGCCATCCTGCAGGACGGTGAAACCCTCTGCTTCGCCTCGCGCCGCGAGGGTGGCTTCGGCGGCTCCGACATCTACTGCGCCAAACCGGATGACAATGGCGGCTGGACTACCCCGGTGAACCAGGGTCCGAACATCAACACCGCTGCCGAAGAATTCCACTTCTCCCAGGACAAGGACGGCATGGTGTACTTCACCTCCGCCCGCCCCGGCGGCTTTGGTGGCATGGACATCTGGGGGGCGATGCAGACGGGTGAAAACAGTTGGGGCGAGGCCCACAATCTGGGCGCCAAGGTGAACACCGAGGGCGCGGATATGTGCCCCGCCCTGATGCCCGGCGGCAGCGCCATCAGCTGGTTTTCCTCACGCAGTGATAACAGCCTGGGCGGGATCGATATTTTCTGGACGGAGAAGAAGAACCTGTCGAACGACTAAGTCATCAACACTTAAGGAGACGCCCCATGAACGCAGCAACTGGAAATAGAAAGATTTACTGGGGCGTCCTTCCCGCAGCTGCATACACATAGCGTTTTCAAACTGAAATTCCCAGCTTCACCAACATCCGATGAAAATTCCCCTTGTCCATTCCCAGGGATTTCGCGGTCCGGCTCTTGTTGTTTTGACAAGCCTTCAGTCGATTCACGATGAGCTCTCTTTTGAATTGCAGCAATGCCTCTGACATGCTCAGGGTACTATCTCCTGCAACTGCCTTCGCTTCGTCCGGGGTTGCCATCAAACCAGTCTGCTGAGCCCCGCCAAGATGATGCACATTGAGCATCACCACTTTGTTTGCAGGCACTCCTTCACTGATCGCCTTTACCACGGCTCTCGATATCGCATTTTCCAGTTCCCGTACATTCCCCGGCCAGGTATACGAGCGCATCCACGCCTGCGCCTCGGCGTGCAGACGAATCGCTCTCAGCCCGAAGCGTTTCTCGCACACCTGCAGGAAATGCCCGGCGATGAGCGCGATGTCTTCCTCTCCCCGTTCGCGAAGCGGAGGAACCGTCAGGGGATAGACACTCAATCGGTGAAAGAGGTCCGCACGAAACCGCCCCTCCCTGACCTCTTGCTCCAGATTTCTGTTGGTGGCCGCAATAATCCTCACGTCTACCTGATGATTCTCATCGCTGCCCACGCGCTGAATTTCCCCACTCTGAATGGCTCTGAGCAATTTTGCCTGAATCTGCAAAGGCAACTCCCCAATCTCGTCCAGAAAAAGCGTGCCACCATCCGCCAGTTCGAACTTTCCCGCTCTGTCTTTGCTCGCGCCAGAGAAGGCACCACTGACATGCCCAAAAAGTTCGCTTTCCACCAGACTCTCGGAAAGCGCAGCGCAGTTGATCTGCACAAGTGGTTGTTTCATACGGGGCGAATGCAGATGAATGAAGTGCGCAAACAGCTCCTTGCCTACACCTGTTTCTCCATTCACCAGCACCAGAAGATTGGATTGCCCAACGATCTCCGCTTCCCGCCGCAGGCGTCTCATGACGGCGCTGTCTCCCAACAGCTCCAAAGCTTTGCTGTCCGATAGCCAGTGCTCCTGGGCAAGTTGGTGCCGTTCCAGATTGGATTCGAGACGCTGGATTAAATCCGCAGCACGGATCGTGGCAGCAGCAACTGAAATGAAGGTCTCCAGCAATGCCATGTCCAGATTATCGAAGCGGTTTGCCCCCAACGCATCCAGGGTCAGCACCCCCCAGGTCTTGCCATCCACCTGCAGGGAGGCGCCCATGCAGTCATGAACGTACAGATGATGATCCTCACCATCCACCAGACCGTCATAGGGGTCCGGCAAGCTGGATGCCGCTGGGAAGCGCACGATATTGCGACTGTTCACGATTTCCATCAAACGGGGTTGCTCCTTCACCAGAAAACGACGACCCATCGTTTCGGGACTCAAGCCCCTCACTGCACGCGGCACCAGATGCTCCCCTTCCAATTGCAGAATCGCAGTGGCATCGCAGGGAAAGCGACTCATCAGGGCATCCAGTAATCTCTGAAAACGCACCTTTGGCGGCAGCTCCCGGGACAGATCGGCGACGATATCCGACAAACTTGTCAGCACCTCAGACGTGGTCATATTTACACCCGATGGTTGTCATAAAGACCACCATTTAAAGTTGTTGTATTGACACACTACTCTTTTATCACCATGTATTACAAGGAGTTTTTATTTGGCACAAGTATTGCTCTTTTCTATACACACCCTCATTCAATACTGGAGCCCTTCATGAATAAACACCTGCTTTCCACCGCCATCCTGATTGCCAGCAGCGCCCTGCCTCTCTGGGCATCCGCCGAAACCGTCAAAGTGGAAATGACAGCAAAAGAGGTCGACATCGCGATCGACAATGCCGGCACAACCCACAGAATGTGGACCTACGACGGCGCCATCCCGGGGCCGGTCGTGCGTGTGAAACAAGGCGACCTGGTGCAGTTCACGCTGCACAACCACCCCGACAACGGCAACAGCCATTCCATGGATTTTCATGCTGCCCAGGTAGACGTGCTGGAAGAATTTGCGGAAACCAATCCCGGGGACAGCAAATCCTACGAGTTTCAAGCCAACTATCCAGGCGTCTTCGTGTACCACTGCGGAGCGGAATCCATGGCCGAACACATTTCCCGGGGAATGTACGGTGTGATCATCGTCGATCCCGCCGAAGGCTACAGCGCTGACTATCCGAAGCCTGATCGTGAGTATCTGCTGGTACAGGGAGATCTCTTCCAGGAAGGCACCTCTGCTGAAGACATTACCCAGGGGATCAACTGGGAAGCCTCACTCATCAACGGAAAAATCTTTCATTACGACCCCGTACATGACCCGAACGCGAGCCTGACACTCGAAGCAATGCCTGGAGAACGCGTGCGCATCTTCTTCGTGAACGCATCCATCAATGACGCTGCAGCCCTTCACCCCATCGCAGGAATCTGGGATCGCGTCTGGGATAACGGAAACCCCAAAAACATCAGTTATGGCGTGCAAACAGTGGACATCGCCCCCGCTCACGGCATGGTTTTGGATCTCGTTCCTCCGGCCGATCGCGCCAGTAACAATGCCATCGTGGACCATCGCATGAAGCACGCACTGAGCGGAGCAATCACTGTTCTGATGACCCATGAGGATGCCGACCCTGAAAAAGGGCGCAATGGCTTGTTGATTCTGCGCTGAGCCCTTCCTTTGAACTGTTCTTCTGTAAGGAGCAAAACCATGCAGATCAAATACCTATCCACACTTATGGCTCTGTGCCTCTCTTTCATCACGGGATATTCCCATGGCGCTCCTGCGGACAAAGTTGCCGAGCTGTGCGGAAGTTGTCACGCACTGGAGAGACCGGACTATGAAGCCCAGGGGCGCGAGGAAAGATTCTCGAGAAAAGCCCCACCTCTTTACTTCGCTGGCAACAAATATCGCCAGGAATGGCTCGCAGCTTTTCTGCAGGCACCCTACCCGCTCTACCCCTCAGGATACTTTCCCGAGAGCAAACTGCAGGATACCGCTGACGGAGATATTCCTAACGAAAATGATCTGGTAACACATCTCCAACTCTCCGAAAGCGATGCAAGCGAAGTCACGGATTACCTGATGAACCTGCAACCCTATACAGAGATGCTCAGCCAGGACAATTACAGCGAAGGAAAAGTCTCTCTGCGTATGGGAACGCTCGATTTCAGGAAATTCAAAGGCTGCGATGCCTGCCATCAGGACAGCGAAGACAACGGCGGTTTCTCGGGACCAATTCTCTACGATGCCTGGAGCAGACTGCAGCCCCACTACATCTCTGCGTTCCTGAAAAACCCCCTGCAATGGGATCCGAACACCATTATGCCCGTCCCCCAAATGAACGAGCAGGCGGTACATAAACTCGTCGATTACCTGAAAGCAATTGGAGAAACCGAATGAGAGCTGTCATTGCCATTACATTGTTCACGCTGCTATCACCGCTCTCGCATGGAGCGGACGATAATCAAGGAAAACGTCTCTACACCATGTACTGCACTCAATGCCACGGCGTTCATGGCAACGGGCTTGGAGTCAACTCATCGCGCATGAGCGTTCAACCGCGCTCTCACATCGAACGAGAGGAGATGATGGCGCGCAGCGACGAGGAATTATTCAAGGTCATCCAACAGGGTGGAAAGTCCATCGATAAGTCAAACCTGATGCCGGCCTGGGGGGACAATCTCAACGAAGAGGAAATATCCGCTCTGGTTGCCCACCTGCGTCAACTATGCTGCGAGGAGAATGGAAATGAATGAACGGGATCGTACTGCGCAATACCTGGGACAACTGATGCTTGCCAGCACGCTGACATTGTTTTCCCTGCACTCCAGCGCCGAACATGTCAGTCTCGAAATGACCATAGAGGAAATCGAGGTTGAGGTTGCCCCTGGATTCAAATCAAAAGCCTTCGGATTTAACGGGCAGGTACCCGGTCCTTTGTATCACCTGAAGGAAGGTGATGATGTAGAGGTAACGGTCAGCAATTTCACCACGCTTACCCACACCGTTCACTGGCACGGAATGTACCAGACCGGCACATGGGAATCGGATGGTGTACCGCATGTAACACAGCACCCTATAGAACCCGGGGAGAGCCACACATACCGCTTCACGGCGGACAAAACCGGAACCCTCTGGTACCACTGCCACGTTAATGTCTCCGAACATGTCGGCCTTAGAGGCATGTGGGGCCCGCTTATCGTAGACCCCAAAGAGCCCACTCCTATCGAGCAGAGAGTTACCAAGGATGCCATCCTGATGTTTTCAGGCTGGAACTCTGAGGTTGCGGACACCTATGGCGAAGGAGGTCATCCAGGTGAAGTGATCAATTATTTTTCGATCAACGGGAAGTCCTTCCCGACGACCCAACCCCTGCGGGTTAAAGAAGGCGATGTGCTCCGTCTCAGACTCATCGCAGCAACCATTCCCGTAGCATTCCACCTTCATGGTCACGATATGCTGGTGACACATAAGGACGGTTTACCACTACCAAACCCCTATCCTGCCGATGTGGTTCCTCTCGCTCCAGGAGAGCGCATTGACGTGATCGTGGAGATGAACAATCCCGGCATCTGGATGACTCACGATCATATCGAACACCACACGACCAACAATGGCAAGGAGCATGGCGGTTCCATGTTGGTGGTGGAATATGAGGGGATCGAGACAATCGAAGGCTATGATTTCGAAGGGGTGGACTATGAACCGGATTTCTATATGAGCGAATCGCTAAAGCAGCCTTCGGGCCTGCATGACATCGAGGCCTTCAAAGGAGAACTCCTGGAATAGAGAAACACCCTCATCCACAAACCATGCCCTCACTGCCCGCGAAGCCCCACGGATTCAAGGGCAGTTGAGCACTCGTTTATTCTGTTCATTCAAAATCTACAGCACCAATGGCACTGGATTGAAATCACATTCGTAAAATTGCTCACAGTCTTGATTGGTGCCCGGGACCGGAATCGAACCGGTACGGCCGTAAGGCCGAGAGATTTTAAGTCTCTTGTGTCTACCAATTTCACCACCCGGGCGCAGAGGGCGGACTATCGCCAAAGCAGAACGACCCGGTGGAGTCAGGTTTGGCATCGAACGGGGAATTAGTGGAGGCTGGGGTCGGAATCGAACCGGCGTACGCGGAGTTGCAGTCCGCTGCATGACCACTCTGCCACCCAGCCAAAAGTCCTTCAAACTTACCTACGCAGCTAGACTGGCCGGCGTACTGACGACGCTGTCAAAGGGCCTGAAGATCGATAGTTGCGACGTGAAACTGGAGCGGGAAACGAGACTCGAACTCGCGACCCCGACCTTGGCAAGGTCGTGCTCTACCAACTGAGCTATTCCCGCTTTATTTCAGTCTACCGGTTGTTGTGTGTACCTCTGGCAACCGGCTTCTTTCATCTTCCAACAGTGCCTTCAAAGCGTCTGTAGGCCGAAAGAGGCGCCTATTCTAATGGCATTCGATTCTATGTCAAGCACTGTAATCTAATCTTTTTTCTGAGCACTCAATGTCGGCAGTGCTGCACTCAGATACTGAATCATCGACCACAGGCTGAACACGGCAGAAACGTAGATCAACACATATCCCAGCCACAGAATGGTCTGCGGCCAGGTTTCATCCGCCGCCATCAAAACGATGATGGCAATCATCTGAACCGTGGTCTTCACCTTGCCGATATAGCCCACCTTCACCAGATTGCGCTGATTGCTCGTGGCCATCCATTCACGCAGGGCAGACACAAACACTTCGCGTGCGATGATGACGGCAGTCGGCAGCACAAACCAGATATGAGGATGATTGGCGGCCAGCAGCACCAGGGCCATCACCACCAGCAGCTTGTCGGCTACCGGGTCGAGAAAGGCCCCGAATTCGGAGGTTTGTTTCAGTTTCCGGGCCAGATAGCCGTCCAGCCAGTCAGTGAGGCTGGCAATGGCAAACAGGCCGGCAGCCAGCAGGTTGTGATACGGCAGTGAGGAATAGTGCAGCACGATCACCACGGGGATCATCAGCACGCGCGAGCACGTCACAAGATTGGCGGCATTTAGAATGATGATGGTTCTCCTGTGGTCCTGATCACGGGCGCAAGGGCATTCGCATAAATTTGGCCGCATTCTACTCGTTATGCAGCCAGGCATAAATCTCTGTGGCCAGCTTTGTGCTGATACCGGGAACCCTGGCCAGTTGCTCTTCGCTGGCACGCTCCACCTCCTGGGCACCACCGAAGTGCTTGAGCAGGTCGCGGCGGCGCTTGGGGCCAAGGCCGGGAATCTGCTCCAGGGGGGACTTGTTACGCACCCTGGAGCGCCGTTGGCGATGCCCGGTGATGGCAAAGCGGTGCGCCTCATCGCGAATCTGCTGCAGCAGATGCAGGGCAATGGACTCCGTGGGCAGTACGATCTCGCGCACGCGATCTTCCCCCAGGGAGAGAAACAGGGTCTCCTGCCCTGCCCGGCGGCTGATGCCCTTGGCAATGCCGATGAGTTGCACACTGGCGAGTTGGCATTCATCCATCACGCGGCGGGCCTGGGCCAGCTGCCCCTTGCCCCCGTCAATCAGCAGAATATCGGGCACCTTGCCACCATCCACAGACTCCTCGGCCTCTTTCGCCACGCGGGTATAGCGGCGGCTCAGGGCCTGCTCCATGGCGGCATAGTCGTCACCGGGGGTAATGCCCTCGATATTGAAACGGCGATAATCCGACTTCAGAGGCCCGTTGCTGTCGAACACCACGCAGGAGGCCACGGGCTGCTCGCCTGCGGTATGGCTGATATCGAAACACTCGATGCGCTGAGGCATGGCATCCAGGTCCAGTGCCTGCTGCAGTTGCTCGAAACGCTGCTGCACGTTCTGCTTGTTGCTGACAAAGCTCTGCAGGCTCTGTTGGGCATTGGTCAGCGCCATCGCCTGCCAGCGGGCGCGGTGGCCACGCACACTGGCACTGATCTTCACATTACGGCCGGCACAGTAACTCAGCGCATCGGCCAGGGCTTTGGCGTCATCCACTGCGGGTGCCACAATCAGTTCTTTGGGGATATTGGGCGCATTGTCCTCGCGGGCGTAATACTGTCCGATAAAGGCGGCGAGCAGCGCACTCTCGGACTCCGCGAGTTTGTCACGCGGGAAGAAGCTCTTGCTGCCGATGAGGCGGCCCGCACGGATAACGATGAGATGCACGCTGGTGTAGGCGCCGTGCATGGCGGCTGCCAGGACATCGGCATCACTGCCTTGATCGGATACATACTGCTGTTCGTGGATGCGGCGCAGGTCGGAGATCTGGTCGCGCAGCACGGCGGCCTTCTCAAAATCCAGCTCGGCGGCCCTGCGCTCCATGCGGTCACTGAGTTCACGAATCAGCGTATCACTGCGGCCATTGAGGAAAAGCTCGGAGAAATGCACGTCTTGGGCGTAGTCCTCCGGCGAGATCATGCCCACACAGGGGCCGGTGCACCGGTTGATCTGGTATTGCAGACAGGGCCGGGAGCGATTGCGGAAATAGCTGTCCTCGCACTGGCGCAGGCGAAATACCTTCTGCAGGATGCTCAGGCTTTCGCGCACCGCGCTGGCGCTGGGATAAGGCCCGAAATAGGTGGCATCGCGTCGCTTGGCACCGCGATAAAAGGCCAGCCGCGGGTATTCGTCACGACTGGTCAGCATGATATAGGGATAGGTCTTGTCGTCGCGCAGCTCAATATTATAGGGCGGCCGGTGCTGCTTGATGAGGGTCTGCTCCAGCAGCAAGGCCTCGGTCTCGCTGGCGGTGATGGTGACTTCGATGTTCCGGATACGGGCCACCAGGGCCATGGTCTTGGTATCCAGCCCCGAGGCTCTGAAGTAATTGCTGACGCGGCGCTTGAGGTTCTTGGCCTTGCCGACATAGAGGATGTCACCCCCGGCATCCAGCATGCGGTACACGCCAGGGCGGGAACTGAGGCTGGCAATCAACGCTTTGGGGTCGAACGGGTTTGCCGGGTCAGTTGCAGGGGACTCAGTGTCGGGGGACAAGGCTTGAGGCATCACTGAGCCCGTGCTTGACGGCAAGAATCGTCAGCTCCACATCGCTGGAGAGCTTCAGTTTGTCAAAAATACGGTAGCGGTAGCTGTACACCGTCTTGCGGCTGAGCTGCAGCTTCTCGGAAATGGTCTGCACCTTCTGGCTATCGACCAGCATCAGCGCCACCTGCAGCTCTCGTTCGGAAAGCTGGTCGAAGGGTGAGCTGCGCGGCTCATGGGTTGGCAGCTTCTCCAGCCTTGCCGTGATGCGAGGGCTGATGTAACGCTGGCCGCTGTACACCAGGTGGATGCTCCACAGCATCTCCTCGACCGGGACGCAAGGTGTGATATAGGCACTGGCACCGGCACGCAGCATGCGTGAAGGCAGCACTCCCAGCCCGAGAGGAATCATGACGATGACGCGGCTCTGGGGGTTTTCCATCACCAGACGCTGGGTAAGCTCCAGGCCGGCCAGGCCGGACTGCTTGAGGTGTACGACGATGATGTCCACCTCGATGTTCTGCAGGATCAGCAGCGCCTCCTCCACGCAGTCTGCCTGCGCAACCACCTCCATGCCCTGCTCTTCCCGAATCAGGCGCTCCAGGCCCTGGCGCAACAGCTGGAAATCATCGATCAGCATGACCCGAACCGGGTTTTGATTTTCAGGCATGATTCAAATCCCACATCATCAGAGGTGTTGGTTTTTCTGTACAGGTTGTAACACAGGCGGGGCCGCAAGTACATCACCGCAGGGCGAGCGGCCCGTGGGAGCCTGCCGTGCAGGTGCTGGAGAAGCACTGATCGCCAGCAGGGCTGGCTCCTACAGAAAGGGGGGCTCAAACGGTGGTACCCACTGCACCTCGGGCTCCAGCGCCACGCCAAATTGCTGCTGCACACTGGTCATGATCTGCTGTGCCAGTTCCACCACATCCCGGGCACTGGCGTGATCACGATTCACCAGCACCAGCGCCTGTTTTTCATAGACGGCTGCCCCGCCATGGGAACGCCCCTTCCAGCCTGCCTTCTCGATCAGCCATGCCGCCGGTACTTTCACCGGGCCTCCAGCATCCGAAGGGAAACCGGGAATATCAGGGTTCGTTTGCTGCAAACGGGCATAATGCTCCGCACTGAGCACGGGGTTTTTAAAAAAACTGCCCGCATTGCCGAGCACCGCCGGGTCCGGCAATTTGCTGCGGCGAATTGCGCACACAGCATCAAAAATTTCCTGCGGCCCGGCACCTTTGTCAGACAGCGCCTGTGCCAGCACCGCATAGCGAAGATTCGGTTGCGGGGTGCGCCACAAACGGAAAGTGACGCCCAGAATCAATTTGCGGCCGCGCAGAGAATGTTTGAAGACACTGTCGCGATAGCCGAAAGCACATTGTTCGTGATTCAGCGTCTGCCGTTCGCCCGTGCGGATATCGACCACATCCACACACTCGATGAGGTCCCCCGCCTCGACACCATAGGCTCCGATATTCTGAATGGGTGCCGCCCCCACGCTGCCGGGGATAAGGGCCAGATTTTCCAGACCGTACCAGCCTTGCGACAGACAGTGCTGAACAAAATCGTGCCAGTTCTCTCCGCTTGCCGCATGCACGCGCACAGAGCGCTCATCCTGCAGGGTATGCGTGATGCCTCGCAGCGCCACTTGCATCACCAGACCCGGGAAATTTTCACGCAGCAGAAGATTGCTGCCACCACCCATGAGCAACAAGGGCAATTTGTGCTCGCGGGCAAAATCCAGCGCCTGGCTCAGCCGTGCTTCTGAATCCACGCGGCAGAAATAGCGTGCCAGTGCTTTCAGGCCAAAGGTGTTGAGCGCTTGCAGATCAACGTTTTCCCGTATCACCGTACACGCAGCTCCGTATCCCTTATATGGTCTAACAGGCCATCGCTGGCCGCCTCCACCAGATCCAGCACCTGCTCAAAGCCCTCCGGCCCACCGTAGTACGGGTCCGGCACTGCACGCTCTTTACTGTCCGAAAATTCCATAAACAGACGAATCTTGTGCCGCAATTGAGGGGGGCTCAATTGTTGCAGGTCACGCAGATTATTTTCATCCATGGCAAGAATATAGTCGAAGCGGCTGAAGTCATCGGCACACACCTGACGGGCCCGCAGGCTGTCAAGATCATAGCCACGCCGGGCCCCGGCCTCACGCGCCCGGTTATCGGGTTTATGCCCGATATGCCAGTCGCCGGTACCGGCAGAATCCACCTCGATACGATGAATAAGGCCCGCTGCACCCACGCGCTGGGCGAACACGGCATGCGCTGTCGGCGAGCGACAGATATTGCCCAGACAAACCATCAGCACTTTTACTTGTGGAGACTGCATCGTTGCGATTCCGCTTCCTTCATACGGCGCTGCGCAGATACGTGCGTACCGCTTCCAGATCCTCGGGGGTGTCCACCCCACCCGGCATCTTCACGCAGGATTCCTGCATATGAATACGCACGCCATGCCCCATGGCCCGCAATTGTTCGAGACGCTCCGCCAGCTCCAGGGGCACCTGGGGCCAGGTGACATAGTCATTGAGTGTGGCAACGCGATAGGCATAAATACCGATATGGCGTTTGCCAAGCACCTCGCCCGCTCCGGTCCCCTCACGATGACAGGGAATCGGGGCACGACTGAAATAATGTGCATAACCCGCAAGGTCCGTCACCACCTTGACGATATTGGGGTTATGGAACTCCGTGTCGTTTTCAATATTTTCGTACAGGGAAGCAATACCCGCCTGCGGGTGATCAATAAGACTCTGCGCCACTTGATTGATCGCTTCGGGAGGAATCAACGGCTCATCACCCTGCACATTGACGATGATCTCGTCCTGCGCCAGAGCAAGCTGGCCTGCCACTTCCTGAATACGATCGGTGCCTGACTGATGGCTGGTGCTTGTCATGCACACATGAGGGGTAAAAGCCTGTGCCGCCGAATACACACGTTCATCATCCGTGGCGATATACACCGCCTTGGCCCGGCTTTGCAGGGCACGTTCATAGACATGTTGCAACATCGGTTTTCCCGCGATATCCAGCAACGGTTTGCCTGGCAAACGTGTAGAAGCAAAACGGGCAGGAATGACGACAGTAAACGCCATCAGTGTTTCTCCCGCTCCTGCGTACTGAGTTGCCGCGCTTCACTCTCCAGCATGACGGGAATACCATCGCGCACGGGAAAGGCCAGGCCATCGGCATAGCAAATCAGTTCCGATGCGGCACGGTCGTGCTTGAGCGGCCCCTTGCAATTCGGGCAGGCCATGATGCTGAGCAGTTTCTGATCCATCTCAATTCCTCTTGTGTTCGGCACCCGCCGCGTATGTCACGGCCAGGCGCTGCATATCATCGCACAGCTCTTCCCAAAAATGCTCCTCGAGCTGCGCCTCGATTTCCAGATACCAGGTATGCCGGCCAGCAAAGCGTTCACACTTCACCGCATCCTTCTGCGTCATCACCAGCGTATCCTCGCCAGCAAAACTCAATTCATGGGCACTGAAACGATAATGGTCGGGAAACGGGTGACACAGGGGGCTGTAGCCCAGTTCACGGACCGTGGCAAAAAACCGCGCAGGGTTGCCAATACCGGCGATGGCGTGCAGGCGGCCGTTTTCCCCCAGCGGCAGTGCATCCAGCGCCACACGCTCCCCCGTTGCAATATTGACCCAGCGCCCGGGGCGCACGCTCATGGCAAGCGCCGGAGTACGCAAGGTGATGTCGGCGAAAACGCCCCGCCACTGCTCTGCCTCGCCGCCATTGACCAGCACCCGGTCCACCTCTGCCAGACGGGATACCGGCTCGCGCAGGGGGCCGGCAGGCAGGCACAGGCCGTTGCCAAACAGGCGCGTCCCGTCCAGAACAACCAATTCCCGTGCGCGCGCCATGGCATAGTGTTGCAAGCCATCATCGCTCAGCACCAGTTCGCAGCCCAGACGCGCCAGCGCCTCAACACCCCGTGGGCGCTGCGGATCGACAACGAAGGGGCAGTCCACACTGCGACGGATGAGAACGGCCTCATCCCCCACCTCCTCCACCGAAGAGAGCGCCGTCACCTCACAGGGCAGCACGGGGGGATTGCCGCCATAACCGCGGCTGACGATGCCGACACGCACGTCGCGTGCCTGCAGCTCTCGCGCCAGTTGAATGAGCAAGGGGGTCTTGCCGGTGCCCCCCACGGTGATATTGCCGATCACGACGACGGGAGGCAGGCTCGGGTTCGGGACGCAGCGGCGCTGCAGGCGGTGACGGCGATGCTTTACGAGCACACGATACAGCAACGACAGCGGCCACAGCAGCACCGGCCAGGCCCGCTTACGATACCAGGCCGAGACGATTCCCATCAGGCCTGCCCTGCGATATCGGAAAACTGGATGCGGTGCAGGCTGGCATAATGTCCTCCCAGCGCCAGCAGCTGCGCATGGGTACCGGCCTCGACGACACGTCCCTTGTCCATCACCAGAATCATGTCCGCATTTTCGATGGTCGAGAGCCGGTGCGCGATGATGAAGGTGGTGCGCCCCTTCATCAAGGTGCCAAGTGCCTGTTGAATATGTTGTTCGGATTCCGAGTCCAGCGCCGAGGTGGCCTCGTCCAGCACCAGAATGGGAGCGTCCTTGAGGAAGGCACGGGCAATGGCGATGCGCTGTCGCTGCCCGCCGGAGAGCATCAGACCGGCATCGCCCACCAGGGCATGAATACCGCCTTCAAGCGTATCGATAAACTCCATGGCGTGGGCATTGCGCGCCACGGCAACGATCTCTTCATCGCGGGTCTCGCCATCACGCCCGTAGGCAATGTTCTCGGCTATCGTTCCCTCGAACAGCACCACGTCCTGGCTGACCAACGCGATGTGATGGCGCAGATTGTGCAGCGTGTAATCCTGCACCGGCACGCCGTCAATCAGCAGCCTGCCACTGTCCACGTCATAAAAACGCGGCAATAGACTGACCAGCGTGGATTTCCCGCTGCCGGACTTGCCTACCAGCGCCACGCTCTGCCCCGGCTGCACATGGATGTTCACATGAGACAGTACCGGTTCCCCCTCCTTGTAGGCGAAACTCACATCCTCGAAACTCACTTCGCCGCGCACCCGCTCCACCGCATACTGCCCCTTGTCGATTTCCCGGCTCTCGTCCAGCAGGCCAAAAATACTGTCGGCGGCAGAAATACCACGCTGCACCACGGCGTTCACATTCGAGAGCTGTCGGATCGGTTTGGCAAGCAGGCCGGCAATGGTGAGAAAGGTGACAAAATCCCCCGCCGTTGCACTGGCCAGCACCTGCGGTGACATGGCAAACCAGATCAGCACCGCCATGGCCATGCTCACCAGTACCTGTACCACCGGAATGGCAACAGATTGGGTGCCCACCATTTTCATGTTCTGACGACGATTGCGTTCACTGGCGCGGGCAAAGCGCTGCAGAACAAAATTCTTGGCATTGAAGCTGCGCACCACACGCTGGCCCTTGATGGACTCGTTGGTGATCTGCGTGACATCCCCCATGGAGTTCTGCATCTGGCGGCTGTATTTGCGGAATTTTCGCGAAGCAAAGGACACGACATAGGCCACACAGGGAGTCACCAGCAGAAATACGAGACTAAGGCGCCAATTGGTCCAGAAAAGCGCAATCAGCAGGCCGATCACCGTGAGACCTTCGCGAAAAATCACCGTCACGGCATTGGTTGCCGCCCCGCTGATCTGCTGCACATCGTAGGTAACCTTGGATACCAGACGCCCCGCCGTGCTGTTGTCGTAGTAGCGCGTGGGCAGATCGAGGAGCCTTTCCATGATCTCGCAGCGCAGTTTGTGAATGATCTGGTTGGAAATGTATTCCAGGGAATAGCCGCCCATGATGCCGCCGATGCCGCGTACCACAACGATGAGAACACAGATGATCGGCGCCAGATAACGCGCCTGGGCATTCTGGGCGGTCACCTGATCCACCGTCCAGCCCAGCCATTGCGCGGTAGCCACGCCCGTGGCGGAAAACAGGATATAGCCGATGACGCTGATCAGGAACACACTTCGATGCGGCAGCACATAGCGCAGCAGACGCTTGTAAACCTGCCAGCCTCGCGGATCCTTGGCTTCCAGCCCTGCGCGGGCCGAGCGTCTGTCCTCCCGTGACAGCTCGGGAGGCGTATCAATTCTGCTCATCGTCTTCACCGTCCGGTTTACGGGTGGCAATACTGAGGCGGCTGAAACCGGATTGCCCGATGGCATCCATCGCGGTCACCACCGATTGGTGCGTGGCATCGGCGTCCGCAATCAGAATCAGCGCAATCTCATGATCCCCACCGGACACCTCCTCCAGCGCCCGCATCAGCGTGCGGATTTCATTATTGACCAATGCCCGGCCATCGATGGCATAGGAACCGCCCTGGCTGACCGCAATCTCGATGATACGGGGAGCATCCTGCACCGGCTCGCCATCGGCCTCGGGCAGGTTCACGGCCAGACGTGTCTCGCGGGTAAAGGTGGTCGACACCATGAAGAAGATCAGCAGCAGAAAGACAACATCAATCAGAGGCGTCAGATTGAGTTGCAGTTCTTCCTGGAGGCGACGTTGAAACTTCACGGATTGCCGATCTCTTTGACTTCCACACGGCGATCACTGTGCAGTGCGTCCACCAGCTTGATCGACTCCTGCTCCAGGTTCAGCACCAGCGTGTCCACCCGGCGCATGAACAAGCGGTGAAACATATAGGTGGGAATAGCCACGCACAGGCCGGCTGCCGTGGTAATCAATGCCTGGGAAATGCCGCCAGCCAGCGCATTGGCATTGCCGGTGCCCTGAATCATGATCTCGGTGAACACATCGATCATGCCCAGCACCGTACCCAGAAGCCCAAGAAGCGGTGTGATGGCGGCGATGATACCGAGGGTATTGAGGTAGCGCTCCATGTCGTGAATGACCTGACTCGCGGCCTGTTCAATGCTCACCGTCATGGCGGCACGGCCGTATTTGGAGTTCACCAGGCCCGCCGCCAGAATCTGCCCCAGCGGAGAGGCCAGGCGCAGCTCACGCAGGCGTGCGGCATTGAGTTCGTTGTTCTTGATCCAGGTCCAGACCTGGCCGAGGGTGTATCTGGGGGAAATACGCGCTGCACTCAGTGTCCAGAAGCGCTCAATGATGATCGCAATGGCGACAATGGAACACAGGATGATGGGCAGCATCAGCCAACCACCGGATTTGATGATCTCTACCACGCAGGAACCTCCAGAAATAACCGCGGCTACTTTACCATAAGCTCCCCCTGGTTCGTGAGTGCGGATTGAGCGCATTGCTGGAAGCACACCCCGTGCAGGCGGCGCGATGCGACAGAAGCTGGCAGGCGCCAGTAACGCAGCGCCTGCTGCCGGTACTCCACGGGCGTCCAGGCCTGCAGCGCCTGTTTCGCATCTCCCAGCACAAAGCCCAGCGCACCGGAGAGCGCCGTATTCCAGGCACGAATACCCAGCGCATGATAACGTTCGGCAACCCCCGGCGCCGGGTGCCCGAACTGGCTGCGATACCCCGCCGAGAACACCACGGTGTGCGGCGCTACTGCGGCAATGAACGCGGGGGAAGACGAGGTATTGCTGCCATGGTGCGGCGCTATCAGCAGGTCTGCACGCAAAAGATCGTGCTGTCCCGCAAGCAGGCGAGCCTCCGCAGGGCGTTCAATGTCCCCGGTCAGCAATGCCACCTGCCCGCCCGCCTCGATCCGCAGTACGCAGGAGCTGTCATTGCCAAGGTAGGCACCTCCCGGCGCCGGGCCCAGCATATCGAAGCGCACGCCATCCCATTCCCAGCCCTGCCCCTCATGGCAGGGCTGCGCACCCGCCGGCAAGGGCGCAGGCAGGCTAAGCAATTGCCTGGCTACCGGCATGGCTGCCAGCACACCGGGCATGCCGCCGCGATGGTCGGAATCCCCATGGCTGATAACCAGAGTGTCCAGACGACGAACCCCCTGCCGCTGCAGAAACGGCACGACAATGCCCGCCCCCGCATCGAAATCCTCACTGAATGCCGGCCCACTGTCATAAAGCAGCGTATGCCCTGCGGTGCGCGCCACAATGGCCAGACCCTGCCCCACATCGAGCACCGTCAGCGTCACCTGGCCAGGCGCTGGCGCCAGGGAACGCGGCCACAACAAGGGTGCAAAACACACAAAACCCAGCCAGCGCCCCGGCCAACCCGGCGGAAACAGGAGCATGACAGTGCCGACAACGGCCAGGAACACCGCCATCGCACTGACCGGCCCTGCCATCAGCACGGTGTGGCCACCCTCCCCGTCGGCCAAGCATTGCAGCCCCCACAGCAACAGCGAAAGCAGTGCATCAGCTGCCCACAACAGATAAGAGGCCAACACCGGCGACAGCATCAGCAGCCCTGCCGAGGTCAGAGCCAATGGCACGACCAACAGGCTGACCAGCGGGATGGCCACGAGATTGGCCAGGGGCGCCAGCAGGGAGCTCTGCCCGGTCCACAGCAGCAACGGCAGCAGCATGCCGACAAACACCGTGAACTGGGGTTCACACCACTGTCGGATCCGTCCGGCCCAGCCCTGTGCATCGCCAGAGGCCGAGCGCAGCCTGATCCGTGCGGCAAACGCAAACATCAGCGTCCCCACCGCGCCGAAGCTCAGCCAGAAACCTGCCCCCAGCGGACTGAGCGGATTGCCCAGCAGCACCACGCTCATGGCCAGCCAATACGCAAAGGATGGCAACAGCTCCCGCGCCAGCAGCCTGCCACTCATGAACACCAGCACCATCGTCAATGCTCTCTGCGTGGGCAGCGAAAAACCCGCAAGCAGGCTGTACAGCAGGGCCGCCAGAACAGCGCTCAGCGCTCCCCATTTCTGCGCAGGCAGGCGCAACAGCAAGGCAGGGAAAAGACGGGCCAGCAGATTGCCGATGCCATAGCCCAGCAATGCCATGAAACCGACATGCAGGCCGGAAATCACCACCAGATGATTGGTGCCGGTGGCGGTAAACAGATCCCACTGGGAAGCAGGTAATCGGGAGCGATCGCCCAGAATCAGGGCCAGCAGAATACCGCTATTGGACAAGGGCGCAAGCAAGGGGGCAAGCCGCTCCCGCAGCTCATCACGCATGCGCTGAAGCCCCGGCCTGCCAGGCCCGAGTAGCCGGTTGAAGGCGGTCTCGCGCACATAGCCACGGGCGGCCACGCCCTGCATCAGCAACCAGGCCTCGTAGTCAAAACTGCCCGGATTGGCAAAACCATGCGGGCGATTGAGCCGCACGCGCCACCACCATTGCTGGCCGGGCACAATCCGGACATCGCCGTAGTAGTTCAATTGCACGAGACGATGACGAAAGCGTGGCTCATTCGCCGCACAGTCCTCGGGCAGCAGCGCAAAGCAACTGCGCGACACCCGGAACAGAAACTGCTGCGCGCGCTCCTGCCGCTCGGGCAGGCCACTCACTCGCCCCTGCACCCAGAAATCCTGCCCCTCCAGTTCCGCCGGCAACAGGGCCTGCAGGCGCCACTGAGCGCCACCTACCCCCCAGGACAAACCGCAACACAGGGCTGCCAGCACGGCCAGACGCAAATCACTGCAGCGGCTGAGCGCCAGACAGAGCAAGGCCAGCATCCAGGCGAACAGCGGGGAAAAGTCCGGCAATACCGGCACGGCGCCACAGACAATGACACCAAGACAGAATGCGAGCATCCTTGCGCGCACGACGAGCCCTCTCCCTGACCTCAACTGTTCTGAGTATAGGCGGTCGTCACAGGCAAGGAATTACTCGAAACGCAGCGCCTCTGCTGGCTGCACCCGTGAAGCGCGCAGGGCGGGATAGAGAGTGGCAAGCACCGAGAGCAGGAACACCCCCAGGCTGACACCAAGAATATCGGACAGACGAATCTGCGAAGGCAGAAAATCAACGGGGTAGACCTCTGCACTGAGCAGATGGATGCCAAGAACCCGCTCCAGCATGGCCGCAAAGTCACTGACCGTCAGCGAAAACACAATGCCCAGAGCCACCCCGATCACAGTACCGATGGCCCCCACCATGGCGCCCTGGGTAAGGAAGATGCGCCCGATCAGGCGTGGGCTGGCCCCGATGGTGCGCAGAATGGCGATATCTCCACGCTTGTCGCGCACGATCATCACCAGGCTCACCACCAGATTGAAGGCCGCGACCCCGACCAGCAGCCACAGCAGAAAACCGACAATGGTGCGGGAAAAACGGATGTTCTCGTAGATGTTGCCGAAATTGCGTGTCCAGGTTTCCACCTCAAACCCCTGGGGCAATGTGTTCATCAACGCAATGGCCGTCGTGCGTATCTGCAACAGGTCCGGCACCTTGAAGCGGATGCCGGTGTAGGAATCCCGATAGCGGAACAGCGCCTGGGCATCCTGCAAGGTAATAAGTGCCAGCGCGCTGTCCAGCTCCAGCGTCCCTACCCGGTAAATGCCGGCGACCGTGAACTGGCGCTGGGTCGGCAGCGCCACCAGCGGGTTGACGGACACACTGAGAGAATACAGCGAAACCTTGTCGCCCAGGCCGACCCCCAGGCTCTGCGCCAGGGTCTGCCCCAGCAGAATACGGAAGCGTCCCTCGCTCAAGCCGTCCAGGCCACCGCTCACCATGAAACGATCCAGAATGGAGATTTCCCGCTCACGCTGCGGATCGATGCCATTGACCAGCACCGCCTTGGAGAATTGAGGGGATGCCAGCACCCCTTGCGCCTCAATCAGGGGCGAGGTCGCCAGCACGGCCCCGTTTTCATCCAGCACGGCCTGCACGGAGGCCCACTGCTGGCGACTGACACGGTCCAATGCCTTGACGGTGCCGTGAGGCAGAATCCCCAGAATGTTCTCCCGCACCTCACGATCAAAGCCGTTCATGACCGAAAGAACGGTAATCAGAATCGAGATACTCAGAGCCAGGCCCGCAATACTGAGCAGGGACATGAAGGACACGAGCTGGCTGCGCCGACCCACACTGACATAGCGCAGTGCAACGTAAAAGGCGAAGGAGTGCTCGGCAAACGAGGCCAGCCTGCTCTTGGGTGGCTCAGTCTTCATGGCTCGGCTCGTCGCTAGCGAAGACCCCGTGGGCCCCTTCCGTCTCAACGGGCGCGAGGCGTCCGTTGCGCAGTTGCAGCACGCGGTCGAGGGAACGAGCAAACTCCTCGTCATGGGTGACCACGATGAAACTGGTATCAAGCTGGGTGTTCAGCTCCGCCATCAGCTGATGAATCTCGTGTGCGGTATGACGGTCGAGATTGCCCGTGGGCTCGTCCAGCAGCACACAACGCGGTTCCGTCACCAGGGCGCGGGCAATGGCCACCCGCTGGCGTTCCCCGCCGGACAGTTCCGAAGGTTTGTGCTCCAGGCGGTGGGCCAGGCCGACCCGCGTCAGCATTGCCTCGCCCTTGCGGCTGGCCAGCACCACATCCATGCCGGCAATCAACAGCGGCATGCAGACATTCTCCAGCGCCGTGAACTCGCCCAGCAGATGATGGAACTGGTAGACGAAGCCGAGATTGCGATTGCGCATCTGGCCGCGCTGGGTCTCGTTGAGGTTGGCCAGGTTCATACCGGCAATCATCACCGTGCCGGAGGTCGGCAGGTCCAGCCCCCCCAACAGGTTGAGCAGTGTGGTCTTGCCCGAGCCGGAGGCTCCGACAATGGCCACCCGCTCCCCGGCATACACACGCAGGTTCAGGTGATCCAGCACCTGCACATCGGCGGGCCCTTCGGAGTAGACCTTGCACAAGTCCACACACTCCAGCATCAGTTCCGGCTCCTGCATAAAGGGCGAGACGATCTGGGCAGTGGGAGATGGACGCAGATTCTCACTCATGACTATTCATACCTCAGGACCTCGGCAGGCTGGATGCGGGTGGCGCGGTAGGCGGGATACAGGGTGGCCAGAAAACTGATGCCCAGCGCACTGAGGCAGATCAGCAGCACATCCCCTCCCCGCAGCTCAGCGCGCAGATAGGAAATCATATACACATCGGCGGGCGAGAACGCCGTGTTGAGCAGGGTCTCCAGGCCTCGCAGCAATTGCGTCAGATTCAGCGAGATCAGCACACCCAGCACCGCGCCAAACAAAGTGCCAAGAACGCCCACGGCAGTTCCCTGAGTGACAAAGACGCTCATGATGGTGGTGCGACTGGCGCCCATGGTACGCAGGATGGCGATGTCAGCGCTTTTATCCGCCACCACCATCACCAGGGTGGACACAATATTAACGGCGCCGATGACCACGATCATGAGCAGCATGAAACCCGTCAGGGTCTTCTCCAGGCGCAGGGCATCGAACAGGCTGCTCTGGGTCTCGCTCCAACTGCTGCTGCTCAGCGCCTGGTTGCGCTGCCCCACAGGAATCGCATCCAGAGCCGCATCCGCAATCAGGCCCGCATTGAACACATCGTCCACCCGCAGGCGCAGCGCCTGTGCCTCACTGACATTGCCAAACAGGTGCTGCGCCGCCCCCAGCGCAACCATGACCGTATTGCCATTGCCATAGAAACCAAAGTCCGCCGCGCCGATCACCGTGAAACGCATCACCTCGTCCAGATGACGGTTCACCAGGCTGTTCAGGGACATCAGCGTCACCTCATCCCCCGCATACACCCCAAGACGGCTGGCAAGGCTGAGCCCCAGGATAATGCCGTTCTCCTCCTGCCCCAGGGCCTCCAGCAAGGCATCAAAGCCGGGGCTGTTCACCTGCAGCACCTCATGCTCCAGGGCCGGAGCCACCCCACGCAATTGCACGAACTCCCCGCCCCCGTCGAAACGTAACCAGGCTTCCCCCGAGACATAGGGCGCCACCCCCACAATACCGGGGCTGCGCACCAGAGCATCGCGCAGCGCGGGCCATTCCCGCAGCCCGCCATCGGCCTGGATGCTGGCATGCGGCACGGATTTCAGTGTTTCCTCCCGCATAACGCTGGTGGAGCCGTTAATGACGGACAACACCACGACCAGCGCAAGCACCCCAACGGTGATGCCCAGGGTGGAGACAATGGAGACGAAGGAAATGATCTGGCTCTTTTTGCGGGTACGGGTGTAACGCAGGCCAATGAAGAGCGAGACGGGTTTAAACATTGCGCTGCAAAATCCTTTGCACGGTTTTGAAACTGACAGGTGCCACGGGAGTGCTGACCTCGGTGGCGATAGCGCGCAGGGACTTGCCCTGGTCGCGCAGCTGCATGATCCGTTTAAGCACCTTCTGCTCCAGAGGGTGCTCGATGAGGCGGCCATTGCTGTGAATCATGTACCCAAATGGCCGGCTTCCTCCCAGATAACGCCCCTTGCTGCGTTGACTGCGTTTGACGTTGCGGATGCGCTCTACCGAGCGCCTGCGTTCAAGCCCGGCAAACAGGCGCGCTGCCCGCACCACGTCCAGCGTGAATCCGGTATTGCACACATCACCATCCAGCTCCACAACCTGCAGGGCAATGCCGGAATCGCGGAAGCGCTCGATCGTTGCGCTGGCATCATAGCAGGAGCTGAATACCCGCTCCAGCGAGTACACCAGTAACCGGTCGCCAGCCTGCAGACGCTCCAGCAGAGCCCTCCCCTGCTCCCGTTCGGCGAAATCGGAAGCCCAGGGGGCTGCATGGTCCACCACAAAATCCGCCGCCGTCCAGCCGCGCGCTGCGCAGTACTCCCGCAGCGCCTGCCGCTCGCGTGCCAGCTGTTCCTCCAGTGCCGGAACACCGCCAACGCTCTCGGCGCAGAGTTCATATTCGCAGGTGCGCAGGTAAAGATAGCTTGCCATAGGCTGTGCCTCTGTATTAGCAATGCCACGATCGCCAAAGAGTCTACTCCCCTGCCTCCCCGCAGAGCAAGATGGGGCCGATACTGCCTGCCTTTCCCCTCTGCCCGGAAGACGGCAGCCAAAAACGTCCGGGGAGCCGGCGGATATTCCTCTGAACCGGCTCACAAATCCCTCCAGGTAATTGAATTAAAAAGTATTTGCTGCTATATTTCGCGGGCCTTACAGAACGTTCGAAGCAGAACATCAAATCCTGCCTGCCAACGTTGAGATTTTCTGAGCGCTTGCATGCTTTCAGTCTCCTGTATGGCAGAGCAAGCGGACACCGGCATGAAGCGCCGCGCAATGCAGGCGGCGTATCCCGGTCCAGACAGAATTTTTTCAGAAAGACAAAGCAAAGCACGACACCTTTTTTGCAAACGCGGTGTCGAAAACATACGGCGTGACGGCCTTAACCGCCGCCACGAAAAGATAGTCAATACAGCCAGAGTAATTCGGGTCGTATCGAATGACTGAAGTCACTGCCAAACGTCAAACATGACGGGCACTGACCAAGAGCAGGTTTACATAAAAACGACTTCCCAGCAGTGCCGGGCCAAACCGCCAACCACTGCCAGCGCAACGCAGTGAAAAAACTGCGTGAAGAAGTAAGTCACGGATTTATCGGATTTCCAGTTTCTGGAACACCAGGGTTAACGATGAAGCTCATATCTCACCATGGTCCTTTCGGAAAAGGCGTTAATCCGCTTACAGTAAGCCCCTGCCCGCAGGTTTGATATTCCCCGGGTTTCCCTTTCTGGCATAACGGAAAGTGAACCTACATGAAAAGAATGCTTATCAACGCAACTCAGGAAGAAGAGCTGCGTGTCGCCCTCGTCGATGGCCAGCGTCTTTATGACCTCGACATCGAAAACCGCTCCAGAGTCCAGAAAAAGGCCAGCATCTACAAAGGCCGTATTACCCGCGTGGAACCCAGCCTTGAAGCCGCCTTCGTCGATTTCGGCGCCGAGCGTCACGGTTTCCTGCCCCTGAAGGAAATCTCTCCGCAGTATTTCAGCAAAAAAGGCAGTGGCGAGAACGGCCGCGTGAACATCAAGGAAGCCGTTGCCGAAGGCACCGAAGTCATCGTACAGGTGGAAAAGGAAGAGCGTGGCAACAAGGGTGCCGCCCTGACCACCTTCGTCAGCCTGGCCGGACGCTACCTGGTGCTGATGCCGAACAACCCCCGTGCCGGCGGTATCTCCCGCCGCATCGAGGGCGATGACCGCTCCGAGATCCGTGAAGCCCTCAGTGGTCTGGATATCCCCGATGGCATGGGCATGATCGTGCGCACCGCCGGCGTGGGCAAGCAGCAGGAAGAGCTGCAGTGGGATCTGGATTACCTGCTGTCCCTGTGGCAGTCCATTACCGAAGCATCCAGCCAGCGGGCTGCTCCCTTCCTGATCTATCAGGAAAGCAATGTCATCATCCGCACCATCCGTGACTACCTGCGCCAGGACATCGGCGAGGTGCTGTTTGACACCTCTTCCGCCTACGAGGAAGCCCTGAATTTCGTGCGCCAGGTCATGCCGAACTACGAGAGCCGCATCAAGCTCTACCAGGAGACCCTGCCGCTGTTCAACCGCTACCAGATCGAAGGCCAGATCGAAACCGCGTTTCAACGCGAAGTGAAACTGCCCTCCGGCGGCTCCATCGTGATCGACCCGACCGAGGCTCTGGTCTCCATCGATATCAACTCTTCCCGCGCCACACGGGGTTCGGACATCGAAGAGACCGCGCTGAACACCAACCTGGAAGCGGCCGACGAGATTGCCCGCCAACTGCGCCTGCGTGACATGGGCGGCCTGATCGTGATCGATTTCATCGACATGAATTCTGCCCGCAACCAGAAAGAAGTGGAAAACCGCATGCGCGATGCGCTGGAAGCCGACCGTGCCCGTGTGCAGGTAGGCCGCATCTCCCGCTTCGGGCTGCTGGAAATGTCCCGTCAGCGTCTGCGCCCCTCCCTGGAGGAAACCAGCACTATCGTTTGCCCGCGCTGCAGCGGCCAGGGTGCCATCCGCGATGTGAAATCCCAGTCCCTGTCCATCCTGCGCGTGCTGCAGGAAGAGGCCAACAAGCGTCGCAGCACCGAAGTGCGTGCCATCGTGCCAATCGCCGTGGCCTCCTATCTGCTCAATGAAAAGCGGGCAGCGGTCAGCGCCATTGAAACCCAGAGTGGTACCAAGCTGGTCATCGTGGCCAATGCCGAACTGGAAACCCCTCACTATGAAATTCAGGGCGTCTCCGGCAGTGACAGCAGCAATACTGCCAGCTACGAAATCGAAATCCATCAGGATGCCCAGGACAGCGGCCATCGTCACAGCAAGCCCGCCCCTGCTCCCCAGCAGGCGGCCGTGCAGGCACCGACCCTGAGCCAGCCTCCTGCGCCTGTTGCCACCCCGGAAAAGAAGAAAAAAGGTCTCTTTGCCATGCTGTTCGGCTGGCTGCTGGGCGATGACGAAGAGGAAGAAAGCAAGAAGAAGCCTGCCCGCTCCGGCCGTGGCAACAACCGCAGCCGTGATGGTCGTCGCGATCAGCGTCGTGGTGGCAAACAGCAGGCAAACCGTCGCGATGACAATCGTGCCAACGACAAGGACCGCAATGCCGAAGCCGCCACGGAAAGCGACAAACCTGCACGCGAACCCGGCCAGGGTCGCAAGCGTGGAGGCCGTGGCCGCAACAGCAACCAGGACGGCAATCGCGAAGAGCGTGGCAACCGTCGTGATGAAAAACGCGAAAGCCGTGGCAACAGCGATGAATCACAGACAGAGGATGCACAGAACGGTGCGGCCTCTGAGGAATCCCGCGGTGCCCAGCGTCGCAGCGGAAACCGCCGCCCGCGCAACACCAGCCAGCGTCGTCGCGGCCCGCGCGCCGAAGAGCAGGCGGTTGCCGATCAGGAAAATGCGGACGCAGCGCAAATCGACGCAGCGGTTGAAACTCCTGAGCAGAATGACAACGCCGTGGCACAGCAGCCAGCGCACAATGTTGAAGAGACTGCGGCTGCCGAAGAGGTGAACGGCAATGTTCAGGAAAGCACTGAAGACAACGCGGAAGCCCCCAGCCGTTCCCGTCGTCGTCGCCCCTCTGATCGCCGCCGTTCACGCAACCGTCAGGGCAATGCTGCCACAGACGAGAATGCGGAGAGCGCCGATGCTCCCGGCCAGGAAACTGACGTGGCATCCGCTGATGCTGCCGCTGTCAGCGAAGCGGTCGCCAATGCTGATGCGCAGGACACCGGCTCTGTTGTAGCAGAGTCCACCGTGCAAACTGAAACCAGCGCAAACAGCCAGGCGGAAACCGCTGTCGAGGAAACGGCTGCTGTGGAAATCGCAAGCGCCGAAGCAGCACCCGAAGAGGCGGTCGCCGAGGAAGCAAGCGTGACAACGGTTGTCGAACAGGCCGCCCCCGAAGCGGCAGACGAGACGGCACAGGAAAGCGAAGCAGCGAAGCCTGCCACTGTAGAAGTGGAAGCAACGCAGGATGACGCTGCTGCAGCGCCTGCCGAAGAGACTCCCTCTGTAGTGGAAGCTGCTCCTGCTCCGATCCTTGCTGAAGAGACACCGGCAGAGCCCGCACCAAGCGGACGGGCTCCCAATGATCCGCGTGAAATCAAGCGTCGCAAGATGCTGGAAGCAGCGCAGAACGCCGAGTCTGGTCAATAAAAGCAGACCGAAACAAAAACGCCCCGTGGCTGAACAGTCACGGGGCGTTTTTTATGGTGCGGTACAAATACCTGCGGGAACACATCCGCCCCGCTTTCGCTGTTACAGCTTCTCCGCCAGCTCCGGCAGCACCTTGAACAGATCGTCCACCAGGCCGTAGTCGGCCACCTGGAAAATCGGGGCTTCCTCATCCTTGTTGATGGCAACGATTACCTTGCTGTCCTTCATCCCCGCCAGGTGTTGAATGGCGCCAGAGATACCCACGGCAATATACAGATCCGGTGCGACGATTTTGCCGGTCTGCCCCACCTGCATATCATTGGGCACAAAGCCGGCATCGACTGCCGCACGGGAAGCGCCGATCGCGGCACCGAGCTTGTCCGCGACCTTTTCGATGAGCGCGAAATTTTCTCCGCTGCCCATGCCTCGCCCACCGGAAATCACGATGGAGGCCGCCGTCAGTTCAGGACGCTCGGATACCGACAGTTCTTCGCTGAGGAAACTGGACAGGTTCTGCGTCTTGACGATCGCCAGATTCTCTACCGCGGCACTGCCACCGCTGTTTTGCGCTTCGGCAAACGCCGTGCTGCGCACCGTGATGACCTTCACCGGATCACTGGACTGCACCGTTGCCAGCGCATTGCCTGCGTAGATCGGGCGCACAAAGGTGTCCACGCTTTTCACGGCAGTGATATCAGAAATCTGCGCCACATCCAGCAGGGCGGCAACACGTGGCATCAGATTCTTGCCCGTGGTGGTGGCCGCAGCCAGCAGATGGGAATAGTCCTTTGCAACGTCAACAATCAGAGCTGCAACGGCTTCGGGCAACTGATGTGCGTAGGCCGCATCATCAGCCACCAGCACCTTGCTGACACCCGGCACAGCAGCCGCTGCGGATGCTGCGGAAGAGCACGCGCCACCGGCAATCAGAATGGCCACATCACCACCGATGGCCTGGGCCGCTGTCACCGCACTTAAAGTGGCGGGCTTCAGGCTGACATTGTCATGTTCTGCAATGACTAGAACGCTCATGGTCTGTTTGTCCCTTGTAAATTCCTGCAATGATTGGAGAGCCCGCTCAGATGACTTTGGCTTCGGTTTTGAGCTTGCTGATCAGTTCGTCCACATCAGCCACTTTCACGCCTGCGGAACGTGCGGGGGGCGGCTCAACCGCGATGATTTTCAGGCCGGATGCGGTATTCACGCCCAGGTCTGCCGGCGTCACGGTATCGATCGGCTTCTTCTTCGCCTTCATGATATTGGGCAGCGAGGCATAACGCGGCTCATTCAGGCGCAGGTCGGAGGAGATCACCGCCGGCAGGCTCAGCAGCACTGTCTGCTCCCCACCATCGATCTCACGGGTGACCTTCACCTTGCCATCGGTCAACTCCACCGCGCAGGCGAACGTTCCCTGGGGCATATTGCCCAGCGCCGCCAGCATCTGGGCAACCTGATTATTGTCCGAATCAATGGACTGCTTGCCGAGCAATACCAGACCAATGCCTTCCTTGTCGATCAGCGCCTTCAGAATCTTGGCCACCGCCAAAGGCTGCACGCCGTCCTCGGCTTCTACATGAATGCCGCGATCGGCACCCAAAGCGAGAGAGGTGCGAATCTGTTCCTGACAGGCCTTGTCGCCGATGGACACGACGATTACCTCGTCTGCCTGCCCCTTTTCCTTGATGCGGATCGCCTCTTCCACAGCAATTTCGCAGAAGGGATTGATGGCCATTTTGGCATTGGTCAGCTCGACACCGCTGTTATCCGCCTTGACGCGAATCTTGACGTTTGCATCGACCACACGTTTGACTGCCACAAGAATCTTCATGGATTCTCCATTGAGAGATTTGAGTTAGAGTGAATGCGAATGGGTGCGTTGATTTGATAAGTCTTTCACCAAATCCGGCAGGGCTGCGCCCCGGAAAAGGGGGCAATGATGCCGGGTTTATCCCGAGGCGTCAATCATTGCCGCCCCCTGCCGCCAGGGGCCGAAAACGATTCGGGCACGGAGTTTGCGTGTATCCCCCACGAAGCTGTGCACACGGATGCACGGTCTGTATTCCCGACAGCCTGGAGAGCGTTCATGAAGACCCGTATCGCACTGTATATCGCCGCTGCACTGGCCCTGAATGGCTGTGGTTTTGTCACGGCCCCGCTCGGCGAAGGATTCGCCTACCTCGGCAAAGGCGCGGTCAAGGGCACTGACAAGGGCATTGAATACACCGGCAAGGGCATCGAGTACGGCAAAGAGGCGGCAATTATCGTCGCCGAGACGGCAAAAGATGTCGGGGCTGCGGCAATCGAGGGCCTGAAACCCGCCAGCGACGACAGCAGCAAGGGAAGCCTGCGACCGCGCTGAAGACTATATCTGCCCCAACACGAATTTCTCTCCGCCGCTCCACAAGACCAGCCGCTCGCCCTGCGACGAAGCCTCCACCTGTGCCAACGCGGCCAACTGATAGAAGACATTGCGGGAAATCAGGGCGTCCAGCCCGTCCCTGACCTGCAGCACCGGATGAGGCTCCCCGTCAACAGTCGTCACGAGCAAACGGTGCTGCGGCCCCGCCTGCACACGTTCGCCAGTATTCAGAGTGAACTCCAGCATCCCCTGCTCCCCCTCGCCACCTGCGTTTAGCAGCGTGGCAACAAAGGGGCAATCCTCCACGCGGATCGTCACCCGCTCCGCCGGAGTCACCAGGGAAAAGCTGCCATCGGGCTCGCGGCGCAACACGCTGGCAAAGAGCTGCACGAGCGCAGCCCGGCGGATCAGTTGCCCGTTGTGATACCAACGCCCGTCGCGGGCAATACGCATGTCGATCTCACCACAATAGGGAGGATGCCACTGCTGCACCGGGGCAGGCCCGCGGAATTCTCCCAGCATGCGGCTCAGGCTTTGAGGGTCCAGACGAAAGTCCTGCATGGCGATTTCCCGTTTCAGCGACCGCAACATGGCCTTGCCGCCTACGGTAGCAGAGCGTCCACATACTGACCAACTGCAGCCATCAGCAGGCGTTCCGGCGTCTCCTCATACAGCCCCAACAGACCGGCACGCGTGTCGATGGAAACGACATCAAGGATACGACCGCTGCTCGCATCCATCAGGGTCAGCTGCAGACGGGCACGGTCCAGGCCAAAGGCATCGTCCATGTTCCCAGCCCGGCGGTAACGCAGGGCATTTGCCATTTCCGTCCAGGTGCCAATGGTGTCCTCCCACAGGTAGACACGCGGGTAAAGCACAAAATCGATACGATTGCTCAAAGCGCTGTTACGCGCGTCAAAAAGCGACTCGGTGGTGGCAGCCCGCATCACACGGGGGAATTGACGACTGATCTCACTGGCCAGCAGATCCGCGACCCGATCCTCGACGAGTGCTCCGTCTTCCTCCGCATTGTTTGCCTGCTCTGAAAGATTGAGTAGGGTGGCATCTACATCAGCCAGGCCACTGAGGGCGATGTAAAAACTGGTGTCCTGGCCCAGCACCCAATTGCCATTGCGGCTCACCGAATGATTGGGCACGAGGCCGGTAGCACCACTGGCCGCAAGCCCCTGATTGTAGAGATGGTGCACATGGGCACAGGCACTCAGCAGACAGGACGCGAGGAATAAACCGCCGATTCTCAGCATGATTTCACCTTTTGCATGATGTGATGCGCTGGCGGCAAAAATCAGCCATGCCAGCACGCTATCCAGAAGATAAGCACATAGCTTGCCAATCAGGGAAAAACGGACGAGAAAATCGGAAGAAAACTACATTTCCCGCACACGGGAACAGCGGCGGCAACGATAGACATGATCCCTGCCGGTCAGCACCATCACCTGGGGCGGCCAGGTGCATTTACACAACAGGTAGCCCATGCGCTGAGCCATTTCCACCTCGACGAGACGCTGCTGGATATTGCGATCGACATTGCCCGCTTCATCCTCCTTACTGCGCTCGGCAGGACGCGGCACAAGCCTGACGGCGGCGGAGCTGTTCACGGCAGCGGCGGCAACAGAGTCCGCCTGCGCAGGAGAGAAACGTGGCAGCTCAGCAGGACGCCTGACCTCGGAGGAGAGTTCGATTTCCTCGATATCCAGGTCCTGTGTCACAGCACCGGGTCTTTTTCCCAGGGATTGGAGCGGATCGCCCGCCTGGCTGGGCAGCGGCCCCTCATCCCAGTTGCATTCTTCCAGAAAAGCCTGCAGCTCATTGAGATTCATAATCCGAAACTCTTGCGGAAATCCGGATCAAGATCATAGGGCCTTACACGGTTCAGTACCACTCGCACGGGAGGAATTTCTTCGCCCTGCAGTCGCGCCAGCTCCACACAGGCCTCTTCCGCATGTGTGCTGCCCGAGCGCACAACATAAAGAATATCGCTGCAGTGACGGGCCACCACCAGCGTATCACTGACTTCGGTAATGGCCGGGGCATCAATGATTACCGTGTCAAAACGGCGTTCCAGCATTTCGATGATGCGGCGCAAACGCGCACTGGAAAGCAAATCCTGCGGATTCGGTGGCAACACCCCGGCGGGAATGACATGCAGCCCCTTGCCCGGGATGCTGTGAATGCAGTCCCGCATCTGAGCGGCACCGGCAATCAGATGGGACAAACCGGCCGCACCTGCCGGTAGCCCCACATAGGTCTGTGCACGGCGCATATCGGCGTTGATCAGCAACACCTTCTCGGTCTTTGCCATGGCAAAGGCCAGATTCATGGCAAGCGAAGTCTTGCCCTCGCCCTCATTGCCGGAAGTGATCAGCACCACTCGCCCGCGGGGAAACTGTTCCAGAGGATCATGCGCGGGGCGCTGCATCTGCAGCCGAGCACGCAGAATCCCGATGCTGCTGGCAAACTCCCGATCCTTCATGAACTGCAGCGGATCGGCCAGATTCAGCGCCGGCACCACCCCGATGCAGGTCTTGCCCAGTTGCTCCTCCACGTCCTGCTTGAAGTCCAGGGAATCCCGTCGCTGAAACCGCAGGGCAACGACGAACGCCGGCACGGCCACCGCGCCCAGATACCCCAGCAGAATCCACCACGGCTGCATCTGCTGCACCGGGGCTCTGGGCATCGTCGCCGCATCGAGGATGTGTACCGCCACCAGATTGTTCAGCGATTCATCATAGGTCGCGACCAGCTGGCGGACCAGGCTGGTTTCCAGCACCGGGTCCAGCACATTGATGGCCTGTTCCGCCCGGGCCTGCAATTGCTCGACGCGCTGCGATACCTGACGCTGCGCCAGGGGTGGCAGGAGATCATCCAGCATGCCGTCATCGAGGACATCGACCGTCTGCTGTCCAGTCTCCTGAGCCGGATCTGCCGGACGTAACGTGACACTGTCCAGTTTCGCTATCAGTTGTTCTGCCGCCCGCTGAATCTGCTCGAGCCGGGCACTCTTGGTATAACTGACATAGGCCTGGGCCACCGCATTGGCGCCTTGCTGGGCACTCACGGGATCCTGGGCGACATAACGCAGCGACAGCAGATAGGTCTGGGGAAGCACATCCACCTGGAGATTGTCACGATAGGCCCCGGCAACTCTGGCAGACGAGGCGATCTCACGCTGGGTATTCATGAGCAGCAGAATTTCCGCCGCCACGGGACTGGTACTGACCTGCGTGGCACCGCCCTGCACTTCGACCAGCGCCCGTGATTCAAATAACGGAGGCTGCACCAGGCCAAAGAGGGCTATCACCATTGCCACAGGCAAGCCCCCCAGCAGGATGGGCCGGGAATGCGCGCGCAGTGGCCACCACCAACGGGGCCTTTGCTCGTTTCGACGAAACTGATTGTGGCTGTCACTCACGGGAAGAGCGCTCCAAAACAACATGCAAGCCCTGCACTCAAGCGCTTGCCGGATAGCGGATTTCGATGGTCTTGCCGCCGTCATGCCTCAAACCCGACCCTCCCGCACCGCATGCGCAGGGACAGCGGTTCCCGTGGCGAGTCCTTGTGGCGACCGACTTGTTCATGATATATCGACCGCTTTTCACAAGCCTTGAATCTTTTTAGCCACCGCGGAGGAAAAAAGTGCCAGATAGCACCCTGTATGAACGCCTGCTCAGCGACAACGTTGCGCTGCTGGACGTTCGTGCGCCCATCGAATTTCACAAGGGTGCCTTCCCCGGCGCGCACAATATTCCGCTGCTCAACGATACCGAGCGTGCGGCCGTTGGCACACGCTACAAGCAGGCCGGGCAGGATGCCGCCATCGCACTCGGCAATCAACTGGTTTGCGGCAGCATCCGCGATGCCCGGGTGCAGGCCTGGACACAGTGGCTGCAAACGCGTCCAGGGGCCTGGCTCTACTGTTTTCGCGGCGGCCTGCGCTCACAGACCGTGCAGAGATGGCTGCAGGAGGCAGGCGTGGAGTGTCCCCGCGTACCCGGGGGTTACAAGGCCATGCGGCAGTTCATGATCGATACGCTGGAGGATGCCGCCAGCCGCTATGACATGATCGTGGTGGCCGGCCCCACCGGCTCGGGCAAGACACACCTGATCAACGCCCTGCCCCTGTCCGTGGACCTGGAAGGCGCCGCCCGCCACCGAGGCTCGGCATTTGGCACCCTGCTCACAGCTCAGCCCACGCAAATCGATTTCGAGCACGCCATGGCCACGGCACTGCTGCAACGCCGCCGTCATGCCGGGCGCCTGTTGTTCGTGGAAGACGAAAGCCGTGCCATCGGCTCAATTTCCATTCCCCAGAGCTTCCATGCCCGCATGAAACAGTCCCCCATTGCGCTCATCGAAGAAAGCCTGGAAGCGCGCAGCACGACCATCCTCAAGGATTATATCGAGGACAATCTGCAGCAATTCCAGCGCAGCGAACCCGATGCGGCCTTCGAGCGCTTCTCTGCCTATCTGCTGAATGCGCTGGCAAAGATCCAGCGCCGCCTGGGAGGAGAACGCTATTGCGAGGTGCTGGCAGAGATGCAGGAAGCGTTGCGGATTCAGGCGCAATGCGGCGAGACCCAGGCCCACCGGCAGTGGATCAACCAATTGCTGCGGGATTATTACGACCCCATGTACACCTACCAGCTCTCGCGGCGCCTGGAGCGTGTGGTCTTTCGGGGGGATTCCAGAGAATTCCTGGCATGGGCACAGAAACAGCCTCAGGAGCCCGCCAGCGCGTAGATGCCCGGGGCATTGCGCAGATAGCCCTTGTAATCCATGCCATAGCCGAACAGATAGCGATCAGGTGCCTCCAGCCCGGTAAAGTCGGCTCGCGGCAAATCGGGGTGGCGACGCTCATGGCGCTTGTCCACCAGCACCGCACACAGCACCGAGGCAGCCTGCTGCGCGAGACAATACTCACGAATCTGCACCAGGGTATCCCCCTCATCCAGAATATCGTCCAGCAGCAAGACCACGCGCCCCACCAGGGCTATGGAGGGATAGGCCTTCCATTGCAGATCCGCTCCGGCCAGCTTCTCCCGGTAACGGCTGGCGTGCAGATAGTCCACCTGCAGCGGGAAGGCCAGTTGCGGCAGTAGCTCACCGGCAAAGACCAGAGCCCCGTTCATGACACACAGAACCAGGGGATTGCTGTCCGCCAGCGTATGCGTGATCTGCTGCGCCAGCTCTGCGATAGCCTGCTGGACACGGTTTCGATCATACAGGCAGTCCGCCTGCGCCAGAACCTGCTGGACCTCTGCAATCATGCCGTTGCCTCCATCAGGGCATCGATGCGTGCCCGGGCCAATTGCCATTCCTCGCTGGCCATCAGCGTATCCCTGTCCCAGTGGCGGGCACGACGCATTCTCGCCAGGCGGGGATTGCCGGGCCTGGCCATCGCCTCCAGATGGGCTTTTGCGGCCAATGCCATCTCCCGGTCATTGCACACCAGCACCATGTCACAACCGGCATCGAGTGCCGCATCCACGCGTGCACGGATATCTCCTGCGGCCGCAGCTCCCGCCATGACCAGATCATCGCTGAAGATCACCCCCTCAAACCCCATCTCCTGACGCAGAATCGTCTGCAACCAGAAGGGGGAAAACCCGGCACAATGCGGGTCAACCGCCTGGTAAAGCACATGCGCAGGCATGATGCCATCCAACAGGTCACGACAGGCGACAAAGGGGGCCAGATCGCTGGCGCGGATCTGTGCCAGCGATCTTTCATCCACAGGCAACGCCAGATGGCTGTCTGCCTGCACACTGCCGTGCCCCGGAAAATGCTTGCCGGTAGTGGCCATTCCTGCCTCGTGCATGCCCTGCATGAAGGCCCGGGCCAGCTCCGTCACCTGCTCCGGAGAACTACCGAAAGCGCGATCACCAATCACCTCACTGAGCCCGCTATCCAGATCGAGCACCGGCGCAAAACTGAAGTCAAAACCCGCGCTGAGAACCTCTGCCGCCATCAGCCAACCGGTCTGTTGCGCCAGCACTGCCGCCGCGACTTTGTCCTCGTGCCACAAAGCGGCCAGTCGCGCCATCGGCGGCAAGCGGGTGTAGCCACTGCGCAGACGCTGTACCCGGCCACCCTCCTGGTCCACGGCCAGCAGAATCTGAGGTTTGCAGGCACGGATATCCGCCGTCAGCGCCTGTACCTGCTCCGGGCTCGCGTAATTGCGCGCAAACAGAATTACGCCTCCGACCACGGGAGAGCGCAACAACTCGCGCTCCTCCTCCGTCAGTACAGTGCCGTCAAGATCAAGCATGAGCACGCCGGGCGCAGCCAGGGTATTGGGCAAATCGGGAGTGGATCGGATCATCTGGAACCTGCATGTTTGGATGGATGGCGGGATGCGGCAGGATTATCCCAAATCCTGCGAGCGAGTAAAGAGCGCTTGCCATTCAGGCATGACTGTATATACTTACAGGCAAATTTTCCCCGAAGGCGGTGATGACATGCAGAATCTCACACCTCGTCAGGCCGAAATCCTGGCCTATATCAAGGACTACCAGCAGGAAACCGGCTTTCCCCCCACCCGCTCGGAAATCGCCAAAAAAATGGGCTTCAAGTCACCCAATGCCGCCGAAGAGCACCTGCGCGCACTGGAACGCAAAAAGGCCATTGAAATGGTTCCCGGCGCCTCACGGGGCATCCGTCTCCCCACCCCGGAACACAGCGGCCTGCCCATCGTGGGCCAGGTGGCCGCCGGCAGTCCGATACTGGCGGTGGAGAGCATCGACGACTACTGCGATATTCCCCCGGCCTTCTTCCGCCCGCGCGCCGACTATCTGCTCACCGTGAAAGGCAACAGCATGATCAAGATCGGCATCCACGATGGCGACCTGCTGGCCGTGCACAAGACGGAAAGTGCCAACGATGGCGACATCGTGGTCGCCCGCATCGACGAGGATGTCACCGTAAAACGCCTGTTAAGAGGCAACAATAAGTATGAGCTGCAACTCATTGCCGAGAATGATGATTTTGAACCCATCAAGGTAGATTTGCGACATCAGAGCTTCAACATTGAAGGTATCAGCGTAGGCGTCATCCGTAGAGGAATCTGACAAACAGAACGCTAGCTGCACGCAAGGATACAGAGAAGCTGAGAGAGAACAGATGCAGCATTCAAGCTGCCTCAAACAGGATTATTCTTTCAGGACCATCGCGCCCGGAGAAAGAACCTCACAATAAGCAGATGCAGCACCAAACCAATCCCGAGAGGGGCTTCTTGCCTTTCAGGACCGTCTCGCCCGAAGAAAGCCCCCCGACAAGCAGATGCAGCACCCAACCAGTCCCGAGAGGGGTTTCTTGCCTTTCAGGACCGTCTCGCCCGAAGAAAGCCCCCCGACAAGCAGATGCAGCACCAAACCAGTCCCGAGAGGGATTTCTTGCCTTTCAGGACCGTCTCGCCCGAAGAAAGCCCCCCGACAAGCAGATGCAGCACCAAACCAGTTCCGAGAGGGGCTTCTTGCCTTTCAGGACCGTCGCGCCCCAGGGACGGGGCGCGCCGAGCCTTCACACGGATGTGAGCTTTTTGGCGTGTCCGGAAAGGCAAGAAGCCCCTCTCGGGACGCACTACGAAGCACTAAGCACTAAGCACTAAGCACTAAGCACGAAGCATCAAACAACTAAGAAACGACCCAACGCCCATCCTTGTAAAACGCCTTCCACCCCGTTGGCTTGCCCTTCTCCTCGGTCAGCACATACTGTTCCGCCGTCTTGCGACTGTAGCGCACAATCGTAGGCTTGCCCTTGTCATCCGTCAGCGGAGCACTCAGCAGGAAATGGTATTTCGGATCAATTTCGTCCTTATGAGGCACAAGCTCCGACACCAGCGGCGCACGGGTCTCCCGGTTTTTCGGGAACTTGCTGGCGGCCAGGAACAGACCCGCCGCCCCATCGCGCAGCACATAGTGATCGTCCACCTTCTCGCAGGCCAGTTCAGGCATGGATACCGGCGGCATCTTGGGCGGTGCCGCCTGCCCGTTACGCAGCAGTTTGCGCGTATTGGTGCAATTTTCGTTGGTACAGCCAAAATATTTGCCGAAACGCCCCGTCTTGAGCTGCATGTCGGAACCGCATTTATCGCATTCGATTACCGGTCCTTCATAACCCCGGATCTTAAAACTGCCCTCTTCCACCACATAGCCGGAACAATCCGGATTATTGCCGCAGATATGCAGTTTGCGTTTGTCATCGATCAGATAGCTGTCCATGCTGGCATTGCACTTCGGGCAGCGCTTGCGTTGGCGCAGCAGCGCGTTCTCCGCCTCTTCCGCCTCTTCCGCATCATCGGTACGGATGGCCTCTTCGCCCGGCGTCAGATTGATGGTGGACTTGCAACGCTCCTTGGGCGGAAGCGAATACCCGGAACAACCCAGGAATACACCCGTTGAGGCCGTGCGTATCTGCATGGGGCGACCGCATTTGGGACAGGGAATATCCGTATCCGTCGGTTTGTTGGCACGCATACCGGCTTCGCCCTCTTCACCGGCCTGGTTCAACTGCTTGCTGAATCCCTTGTAGAAGGTGTCCAGCAGCTCTTTCCAGTTCAGACGCCCCAGCGCCACGCCGTCGAGATCGTCTTCCATTTTTGCGGTGAAATCGTAATCCATCAGGTCCGCGAAACTCTCCACGAGACGCTCCGTCACAATATCCCCCATCTTCTGGGCATAGAAGCGACGGTTCTCGACCTTTACATAACCACGCTCCTGAATGGTGGAAATAATCGCTGCATAGGTGGACGGACGCCCGATACCGCGTTTCTCAAGCTCCTTGACCAGGCTCGCTTCGGTATAGCGCGGCGAGGGTTTGGTGAAATGCTGGGAGGGGTCCAGCGCCTCCAGTGCCAGCGTTTCACCAGGCTCGACGCCGGGCAGCACCACGTCTTCTTCCTTGCTCGGCAGCACACGCATATAGCCGTCAAACTTCATGATGCGCCCCTTGGTGCGCAACTCATACTCCCCAGCGCTGACCGTAATCGCCGAGCTGAGGTACTGTGCCGGAGGCATCTGGGAAGCGACAAAATGCTGCCAGATCAGCGCATACAGCCGTTCGGCATCGCGCTCCATGTTCTGCAGGCTGGTCGCCGCCAGATTGACGTCCGTGGGACGAATGGCCTCGTGCGCTTCCTGTGCGCCTTCACGGGCACTGTAGCGTTGCGGGTTCTCCGGCAGATAGGCCTTACCGAAGTGGGAGTCAATATAGTCCCGACACATCGTCAGCGCGTCATCGCTCAGATGGGTGGAGTCGGTACGCATATAGGTGATATAGCCCGCCTCGTACAGGCGTTGGGCCAGCGTCATGGTTTTCTTCACCCCGAAGCCCAGGCGCGTACTGGCAGCCTGCTGCAGCGTCGAAGTGATCAGCGGCGCTTTCGGTTTGGACGAAGTCGGTTTGTCCTCCCGCTTCGCCACCACATAATCGGCGCCTTCCAGCGCCTTGAGCGCCACATCCGCTGCCGCTCGGTTCAGCGGACGGAAATTCTCTCCACGCCAGCGGCTGACCTGAAAGCGCAGGGCATCCTCGCCAGCCGTCTTCAGATTGGCGAAAATTTCCCAGTATTCCTCGGGGATAAAGGCACGGATCTCCTGTTCACGCTCTACGATCAACCGAACGGCAACGGATTGCACCCGGCCCGCAGACAGCCCTCGCGCCACCTTGGCCCACAGCAGCGGAGACACCATAAAGCCTACAACACGATCAAGAAAACGCCGAGCCTGCTGCGCCTGAACATATTTCATGTCCAGGTCACCAGGACGGGAAAATGCTTCGTTGATGGCTTTTTTGGTGATTTCGTTGAAGACAACGCGCTTGTAGCGGCCTTCATCACCGCCGATGGATTCCTTGAGGTGCCAGGCTATCGCCTCCCCCTCGCGGTCAAGGTCCGTTGCCAGGTAGATGGTGTCGGCATCCTTGGCCAGCTTGCGCAGATCGGCCACGACCTTTTCCTTGCCGGGAAGAATTTCGTACCTGGCCTTCCAGCCATGTTCCGGATCCACCCCCATGCGTGAAACCAGTTGTGCGCGCGCCTTGGCCTGTTTGTGAGCCAATTTTTCTTCAGGGCTGAGCTTGCGGGTCGCAGCGGCCGCCTTGGCACGCTCTTTGGTATCCACGGCCTGCCCGTTTCCACCCGCAGGGAGATCACGAATGTGGCCAACACTCGATTTGACGATGAACTCTTTACCCAGATACTTATTGATGGTTTTCGCCTTGGCGGGCGACTCAACTATCACCAACGATTTACTCATGCTTGTGAAACTTTCCTGATGCTGCTGCGGATGGCAATGCCCCTGGGACTGGCCGTACCCGGGGCAAAAGAAGCGGACATATATAAGGGCTGTGCGGACACGGGTCAAGCGTTTGTTGCGGGAAGCGTTGCGACCATCACAGCCCGGAACAGGCGGCACGCGGCCGCCCGATGGGGCTTCGAGTACAGTTTGGCCCTGCACTTGCAAAGCCGGACGAACGGGTATCAGTCAATGGCGACTTCGTGGATCCAGCCGTTGTCATCGGGCAGCTCTCCCCGTTGAATACCTCCCAGCAGATCGTAAAGCTGCTGCATGACGGGGCCAACCGACTCGCCATTGTCGTGGAAATGGTGCCACTGCCCATCCACCCAGATTTTACCAACGGGCGAGAGTACGGCCGCCGTACCACAGGCCGCCACCTCTTCGAACTCCTTCAGTTCCTTGCGCAGCTCTATGGGACGCTCCTCGATCTGCAGGCCGAGTTTCTGTTCGGCCAGCGTCATGATGGAACGACGCGTCACGCTGGGCAGAATGGCATTGGACTTGGGCGTGACAAAGCGCTTGCCGGTCATCGCGACCACGATATTGGCCGAACCCGCTTCATCTATATACAGCCGTTTTGCCGAGTCCAGGAACAGGGCCTCATTGGCACCAAGCTCCTGGGCTTTTTTCGTGGCCAGCAGCCCACCCGCGTAGTTTGCACCCGCCTTATAGGCGCCGGTACCGGCAGGAGCTGCCCGGTCGAACTCCGACACCGCCAGGGAAATAATCGCCATGCCGGAACTCTTGTAATACGGCCCGACGGGCGAAACAAAAACCCGGAACTCATATTCACTGGCCGGGCGCAGGCCCAGGTTTTCGCCCACACCGATCAGCATGGGACGTATGTAAAGGGAGGCGCCGGAGCCGTGGGGAGGCACCCAGGCGTAATTCGCCCGCACAGCCTCTTCCACACCACGCAGAAAAAGTTCCGGTGGCACCTGCGGCATCAGCAAACGGTCGGCGGTACGGTTCATGCGTTCGCTGTTCAGATCAGGACGAAACAGCAACACGCGCCCGTCCGGCGCCGTCTGCGCCTTCATACCCTCGAAACACTGCTGGGCATAGTGCAAGGCCGGAGCACCTTCGTGCACCTCGATCATCGGGGAGGCGACCAACGCCCCTTCCGACCACGCACCATTACGATAAATCGCGCTGAAGCGGGCCTCTGTAGGCCGGTATTTGAATCCCAGATTTGCCCAGTCGAGGTCTTTCTTTGCCTTGGATACTGCCACGTTGCTTACCTGTCTCATGCCTTGAAGGAGATGATTCCCGTGTGCTCACGGGGACTTGTTCTGGCCGCGTATTATGGGGGAAGTCCCGTGGCAGGTCTATGCTTACGAATTGTCAAAATTTTGTAAAATCGCACAGGATTCCACCCAAATCTGAAGTACAATGCAGGTGTTTTTTTAATCATGCAGCGACCTTGAAACATGACGGATCAGCACATCCTGCTTGCACGACAGCCCATTTTCGACGTTGACATCAAGGTAAGCGCATACGAATTACTCTTCCGCTCCGATGGGGGCACACAGGCCAATGTGCTTGATGGCGACACCGCCACCTCCCAAGTTCTGCTGAACGCCTTCAATGAGCTCGATATCAGTGACGTCGTGCAGAACCATCCGGCCTATATCAACTTCACCCGCACGCTGATCCTGTCCCCTCCTCCCTTTGACAAAAAGCGTTTTGTCATCGAAGTGCTGGAGGATATTGAAGCCGACGAGGAGCTGATGCGTAACCTGCGCTCACTCAAGGATGCAGGCTATACCATCGCCCTGGACGACTTCGTCTACGACAGCAAATGGGACCCAGCGCTGCGCATTGCCGACATCGTCAAAATCGACGTCCTGGCCTTCGATGAGGCAGAGATAAAACGCCATGTCGAGCTGTTGAAACCTTTCAAGGTAACCTTGCTCGCCGAAAAGGTCGAAACCCATGAAATGTTCCATTATTGCAAAGGCCTGGGTTTCACTCTTTTTCAGGGCTATTTCCTGAGCAAACCGGAACAGGTCAAGGGCCACAAGATTCCCGCCAGTAAGCTGGTGGTACTGAACCTGCTGACCCAGTTGCAGGATCCAAACGCGGAACTGAGCGACATCGCGACCATTATCGCCGAAGACCCGGTACTGAGCGTCAAGCTGATCAAACTGGTGAACTCCGCAGCCTTCTCCGGGCGCCGCGAAATCACCTCGCTGCAGCATGCCGTCTCCATGTTGGGTCTGCGCCAGGTCAAGAGCTGGGCCACCCTGCTCTCGCTGAGTAATATGGCGGCCAAACCCAACGAGTTGTCCGTGCAGGCAATGACTCGCGCCAAGATGTGCCAGTTATTGGCCGAGTGCTTCACCACGCCTGCGGATAGCGATGTCTATTTCACCACCGGCCTGCTCTCCAATCTGGATGCCTTCTTTGACGTCGAGTTGGCGCAAATCATTGCGTCCATGCCCCTGTCGCCAGTGGTAACAGAAGGACTGTTGGAACGCAGCGGACCCATCGGCCTGATACTCAACGCCGTCCTGGCCTACGAACAGGCTCTCTGGGACGAGATTGATCAGCCTGCACTGGCACTGCTGAATATCAGCAGCCGAAAACTGGAATGCGCCTATCTCGACAGTATTCGCTGGGCCTCGGAACTGGGTGCTGCCGTTCAACATGCCTGATACCGCTCTCGCTCCGCTCGTCGATATCGGCGCCAACCTGGGGCATGAATCCTTTGCCCACGATCTTGATGCTGTGCTGCAGCGCGCCGTCAACGCCGGCCTGCGCCACCTGCTGGTGACCGGCACCACTGCTGTTGCCTCCCGTCATGCGCTGGAACTGGCACAACGCTACCCGCAGCTCCTCTTCGCCACGGCGGGAGTGCACCCTCACGAGGCCAGCCATTGCAGCGAGGCGCACATCGAGGAGATCCGTGAACTCCTCCGCGCCCCCCAGGTACTGGCGGTGGGAGAAACGGGACTGGATTTCAACCGCGATTATTCCCCTCGGGATGCACAGGAGCGCGCCTTCGAACAGCATCTTGCGCTCGCAGTCGCCTGCGGCAAGCCGTTGTTTTTGCACCAGCGCGACGCCCATGCGCGCTTCTTTCCCATGTTGAAGGAATATCGTGACGCCCTGCCTCAAAATGCAGTCGTGCACTGTTTTACCGGCGAGCGTCACGAACTTTACGATTATCTCGATCTCGATCTGTACATCGGCATTACCGGATGGGTGTGTGATGAGCGCCGCGGGCAACATCTGCTGGAGTTTCTGCATGATATTCCGCGAGAGCGCCTGCTACTGGAGACCGATGCCCCCTATCTGCTGCCGCGCACGCTGCGCCCGAAACCGAAGAGCCGGCGTAACGAACCTGCCTATCTGACAGAGGTGCTGCGCACCGTGGCAACAACCATTGGTGAAAGCCCGGCGGTGCTGGCACAACAGACCAGCGCAAATGCGGCGAGACTTTTTCAGATTCTTGTACAGGACTGAATGAACGCAAAAGCCTGTGCCTGATCGAAAGGCCAAGCAAGCTCCTGCCCCCCCGCTGCATAACACAATACAGGAATGCGCACACCATAACGCGCCACAAGCGCCTCGGAATCGGCAATATCCTGCACCTGCAGGCGCACGGGCGTTTGCGCCATCGCATTGACGTGGTTCAGTACCGGCACAAGCAGTGCCTGCGCCTGTTCACACAAATGGCAGCTCTCGGTACTGTAGAGGATGAACACGCTCATTCGCGCGCCCTTTCGATGGCCTCGACCGCATCACGAATCAACGCCGGCCCCGTGTAGATGAAACCGCTGTACAGTTGCACCAGGCTGGCACCCGCCGCAATTTTTGCACGCGCATCCTCTCCACTCATGATGCCACCCACCCCGATAATCGGAATGTTGCCCGCAAGCGCCTGGTGCAGAACCCGAATCACATGGGTGGATTTATCCGTCAGCGGGGCTCCGCTGAGCCCTCCGGCCTGATCACGATAGCGGCTGCCGCTGACCAGAGAACGGTCGAGTGTGGTGTTGGTCGCAATCACCCCATCAATCCGGTACTCGAGCAAGGCTGCGGCAATCAGACGCACTTCGTCGTCGCTCAGGTCTGGCGCTATTTTTACGACAAGTGGCACCTTCTTGTCGTGCATCTCGCCCAGCGAAACCTGCTCCGCCTTCAGCAAGGCAAGCAACTGACGCAATTCTTCGCCAAATTGCAGACTGCGCAGACCGGGAGTATTGGGTGAGGAGAGATTGACCACGATATAACTCGCCGCCTGGTAACACTTGCGCATGCAAATCAGATAATCCTCTGCCGCGCACTCCACCGGCGTGTCGAAATTCTTGCCGATATTGATTCCAAGGACCCCTTTGTAGTGACTGCGAGCTATCTGCGTCAGCGCATGATCGATGCCCTTGTTGTTGAAACCCATGCGATTGATGATGGCGCTCTCGGGACGCAAGCGGAACAGTCGCGGCTTCGGATTGCCCGGCTGCGGACGCGGAGTCAGCGTGCCCACTTCAATAAAGCCGAATCCCAGCGCCGCCAGGGCGTCAATATGCTCCGCATTTTTATCCAGCCCTGCGGCAAGCCCTACCCGATTGGGGAAATGGATACCCATGACCTCCACCGGGGACGTGGCCGCTGGCAGGCGTCGCACCAGGGGCAGCAGGCCGAGCCGGTGAGAAACATCAAGCAAGGGAAGAGTGAGGGTATGAGAGGCTTCTGCGGGAAGGCAGAACAGCGCCTGCTGAATCAGCTTATACAATTTTGATAATCGTCCTGAATTTATTGGATTCGTCGAACTCTATGCGGAAGGTCCCGTAAACCCCCTCATGGTCCACATAGCGTTTCAGTATCTGCCCGGGGAAACGCACGCGCAGCCCTTCGCGAGAAACCACTTGCACATCCTTGACGGTGCCGCTGTACAATGCCTTAAAGCGATCTGCAGGGATGGCGATATCCACCGTAATTTGTTTCAAGGGGCTGTTTCCACCGTCGTTCTTGAATACACAATGCGAGTGTCGGGCTCGGCATTATAAGGGATTTGTCAGCCCCAGTCTGCGTTCCGGCAAAGGGCCTCAAGGGCGATGGAGCTTGCCACACACTGAGACAAATCCTCCCTAGACATCGCAGGCAAAACGGTTACAATCCCTGACTTTCGCCCTGACAGATCAAGCATTTAACTAAAAAGAAACAGAGACATAATTATGAGTCACCACGGCATCATCACAGAACTGAAGGACTGGCTTTCTCAGCAGATCATCGGACAGGAGCGACTGGTTGACCGCCTGCTGATTGCCCTGCTTGCCGACGGCCACCTGCTCGTCGAGGGGGCTCCCGGTCTGGCGAAGACCAAAGCGATCAAAGACTTATCCAGGGCCATTGAGGGTGATTTCCACCGTATTCAGTTCACCCCCGACCTGTTGCCCAGCGACATCACCGGCACCGAGATTTTCCGCCCCGAAGACGGTTCCTTCCGCTTTCAGCCCGGCCCCATTTTCCACAACCTGGTGCTCGCCGACGAAATCAACCGCGCCCCGGCGAAGGTGCAGTCTGCCCTGCTGGAAGCCATGGCGGAACATCAGGTCTCCGTTGGCCGTGAATCCTTTACCCTGCCCCCCCTGTTCCTGGTGATGGCAACCCAGAACCCGATCGAGCAGGAAGGCACCTACCCGCTGCCGGAAGCGCAGCTGGACCGTTTCCTGATGCATGTCGCCATCGACTACCCCTCCACCGAAGCCGAGCGCCGCATCCTGCAACTGGTGCGCAACGAGGCCCAGAACAATGCTCCCGAGGCCCCCTCCGTGGTCAGCCAGGAAGATCTGTTCGCCGCCCGCCAGGAAATCCTGGCCATGCACATGGCTCCGGCGGTCGAGGAATACATCATTCAATTGATCATGGCGACCCGTAACCCGGCTCTGTACGGGGACGATCTGGCCTCCTGGCTGGAATACGGCGCCAGCCCCCGTGGCACGATTTCCCTGGATCGCTGCTCACGGGCCCATGCCTGGATTCAGGGCAAGGACTTTGTCAGCCCGGACGATATCCAGGCGGTGTTCTTCGACGTCCTGCGCCACCGCATCCTGCTGAGCTTCGAGGCAGAAGCCAGCGGCGTGACACCCGACAAGGTTCTGACCACGATTCTCGAACGCGTCCCTGCGGCCTGATGCCGCCGACACGTTCGGGATGTTGCCCTCGTCAGTCATTTACCCTGGCCCTTGCGCCATAACGAGTGTTAGTTCCTATGTCCAGTCACCCGCAGATTGACTCCCATCAGGCGCTCTATCAGAGCAAGGGTGCCATCATCAGTCTGCAGCAGCTGCTGATTCAGCGGCATGCCGCCAAAATCGTGGAGTATGTTCCCTATACACGCTCCATTGCCGGCATTTCCGGCCTGCACATGTCCAAAATGCGCGGCCGCGGCATCGATTTTGAGGAATTCCGCCCCTATCAGCAGGGTGACGATATCCGCAGCATCGACTGGCGGGTAACCGCCCGCACGGGAAAACCCTTTACCAAGGTGTTCCGCGAAGAACGCGAGCGCCCCGTCATCGTCGCCGTCGACCAGTCCAGCAGCATGTTCTTTGGCTCCCAGGTCGCCTTCAAATCCGTGATTGCGGCACAGGCCGCGGCTATTTTCAGCTGGATGGCCATCGATAACGGCGACCGTGTCGGCGGGCTGGTGTTCTCGGACCACGCCCATTCCCTGGTACGCCCCAAGCGCAGCCGCCGCTCCGCCCTGCATCTGCTGAACCAGATTCACCGTTTCAATACCGAACTCGCGAATCCGGCCTCGCGTGCAGCCAACGCAGAGGAGCCACAGGCTCCGGGGGGCTTGAGCAAGGCGCTGGCAGACATCCGACGCATCACCAAGCCTGGCAGTACGCTCTATATCATCAGCGACTTCACCAGTCTGGATGAAACGGCCATGCAGTACCTCAGCCAGTTGTCCCAGCACAATAATGTGGTGTGCTGCTTCGTATACGATGCGCTGGAAGAGAACCTGCCCGTGCCGGGTTACTACAGTATTACCGACGGCAAAAGCAAAGGCACTCTGAACTCCTTCAGTACCAGTGCGCGTCGTGAATATCAGGAAAATTTCAACAAGCGCATGGAGGTACTGCAGGGCGACATGCTCAAGCTGCAGATTCCCTTCCTCAAATTGCGCACCAATCAATTCGTTGTAGAGCAGATCAGACAATGGACGGCACAGATCCTCTAAGCCAGTTGGCCGATATTCATCTTCCGGAACCCATCGGTTTCTGGCCTCCCGCGCCCGGCTGGTGGGTGCTGTTCGTGCTTCTGTGCCTGGGCAGTTATTTTTGGGGGCGCCGGGCCTATGCTGCCTGGCGTCTGCGGCGCAGTTGCGCCTTCGCCATTCGCGAACTGGATGCCAGCCTGCAGGCTTACCGTCAGGGCAGCGCCGGCCTGAACGGGGAGCAACTGGACAGCCATCGACTCAATTATGTCAGCGAGGTCAATGCCGTTCTGCGCCGGGTTGCCCTGAAACAGTTTCCGGAGCAGGCACTGGCAGGCCTGGGCGGGCAGGACTGGATTGCCTTTCTGCGCACACACGGCAATGCCTCCCTGCTTGACGAGAACCTGGCAGTCACCCTTAGCCAGGGCCGTTTCGCCCGCCACTGGGAGGTGGATGAACAGGCCCTGTACGCCATGGCGCATCAATGGATAAGCAGTCTCTATTTGGCTAGAATCAACCCTGGCGTCACCACCAAAGACTCCTCAACACCGGTATCGAAGCATGCTTGAGTTTACCTGGCCCTGGGCCTTTCTTGCCCTTCCCGTACCGCTGCTGGTGTACCGTTTGCTCTCCCGCGCGGCACGTCAGGATGCTGCGCTGTTCGTGCCGTTTTACCGCCGCCTGTCCTCTCTGCATACCGATTCCGTGCGCAGCGATGCCCGCCGTCTTATCAAGTGGTTGTGCTGTGTCCTGATCTGGATTGCGCTGGTCGTGGCCAGCAGCCGCCCCCAGTGGGTCGGTGAGGCGATTCAGCTGCCCTCCAATGGCCGTGACCTGATGCTGGCGGTGGACGTGTCCGGGTCCATGGAAGCACGCGACATGGTGATCAACAATTCCCAGCTCTCCCGTTTCGAGGTGATGAAGGTCGTGGTCAGCGACTTCGCCGAACGTCGTGAAGGGGATCGTCTGGGGCTGATCCTGTTTGCCGCCCATGCCTACATCCAGACGCCGCTGACCTTTGACCGCAATACCGTGGCAACACTGATCTCCGAACTTGAAATCGGCATGATCGAAGAATCCGCCACTGCCATCGGCGATGCCATTGGCCTGGCGGTGAAACATCTGCGGGAACGGCCGGAAAACAGCCGCGTGCTGGTACTGCTGACCGACGGTGTCAATAACGCCGGGGCCATCTCCCCCGCCCAGGCCGGGCAGTTGGCGCAAACCGAAGGCATCAAGATCTATACCATCGGGATGGGTGCGGATTCGCTGGTACAGCGCTCCTTCCAGGGCTCCCGTGCCATCAACCCATCGGCGGAACTGGATGAGGAGAACCTCACCATGATCGCCGAAACCACCGGGGGTCGTTATTTCCGTGCACGCAACGTCGAGGATCTGGTCGATATCTATGCCGAGCTGGACACGCTGGAAACCATTGAACAGGACGAGCAGACCTTCCGCCCCATCAGTGTGCTGTTCTACTGGCCCCTGGGGATTGCGGTGCTGTTGAGCTTCCTGCTGGCGCTGCTGAGCCTGCCCTGGAGCGCGCTGTTCGGCCGCCGGGCAAACGTGGCAAGCGATACCCTCACGGACAACACTGCCACAGCAGGAGGCCGCTGATGAACGCCTCCTCCCTTGACATGATGTTCAGCAATTTCCATTTCCTGCGCCCCCTGTGGCTGCTGGCATTGATTCCTGCGCTGTTGCTGGTCACGGCCCTGTGGCGCATGAACGAACGTACCAGCGCCTGGGACAGAGCCATCGATCACGATCTGCTGCCCTTTCTGCTCGACACCACGAAGACTGTCGCCGAGCGCACTCCCCTGGTGCTGTTGCTGAGCGCCTGGACCCTTGCCATCATCGCTCTGGCCGGCCCGGTATGGGAGAAGATTCCCCAACCCGTACAGGCACGCCAGGACGCGCTGGTCATCGTCTACGACCAGTCCCTGTCCATGTATGCCACCGATTACGAACCCAACCGTCAGGTCGTCAGCAAGCGCAAGGTACTCGATATTCTGGACCGCCGTCTGGAGGGCCAGACCGGTCTGGTGGTCTACGCGGGAGACGCTCACGCCGTCACACCGCTGACCGAGGACTCCGTCACCATCAAGTCCCTGGTGCCCTCGATCAACCCGAACATGATGCCCGCCTTTGGCAGCAATGCCGTTGCCGCCATTGAGACGGCCAAAGACATGTTCGCCGATGCCGGCGCCACTTCCGGCACGATTGCCCTGATCACGGACGGCGTGGAACGCCGCGAATTCAGTGAAATTGCCACACAGCTGGCTGGCTCCGGTTTCCGCCTGGTCATCCTGGGCGTGGGCACCCCTCAGGGCGCACCGATACCGGCCGCCGGAGGCGATTTCCTGCGTGACGGCCAGGGTCTGGTCGTGGTGCCCGGCCTGGACAGCGCTGCTCTGCAGGAACTGGCCAATCTGGTCAACGGTCGCTATGCCGATATGCAGTTGTCCAGCGCAGACCTGGACTATCTGCTGTCCGAGGACGACTTCCTGGATGAGGACGATCTCAGCGAGGTCGATGAAAACTTCGACATCTGGTATGAAACCGGCCCCTGGCTGTTACTCATCGTTCTGCCCCTGGGTGCCATGATGTTCCGTCGCGGCTGGATTCTGTCTGTCAGCCTGCTGCTCGGCAGCGCCGGGCTGCTGACCCCGACGGCTCCTGCCGAAGCGGCTGAATGGAAGGATCTGTGGAAAACCCGCGACCAGCAGGCGGAAGAAGCCATGCAGGCGGAAGACACCATGACCGCCTCGGTACTGTTCGAGGATCCGAACTGGAAAGGCTCGGCCGCCTACAAGGCCGGCGACTATGCCGCTGCGGTACAGGCTTTCAGCTCGGCGCTGAGCACCAAAGATCCCGAGCCTCATTACAATCTGGGCAACGCGCTGGCGATGTCGCAGATGTTTGAGCAGGCCATCGCCTCCTACAATATCGCCATTGCCCTGCAGCCCGATCACGCGGATGCCATTCACAACCGCGAGATCGTGCAATCCCTGCTGGATGAGCAGCAGCAGGAAAACCAGGAGGAACAGGACCAGAGCGAAGGCATGAACTCGGAACAGCAGGAGCAGTCCGAGGAACAGAACGAGGAAAGCCAGTCCGAGGAAGAACAGCAGCAAGAGCAGGAACAGCAGCAAGAGCAGCAGGAAGAAGGCGAGCCCGAGATGCAGGAAGAATCCCAGTCGGAAGACGGCCAGGAACAATCCGAGTCCGAAGAGCAGGACGAGGCGCAAAACCCCAGCCAGAGCAATGCCGAAACCGAAAGCCAGGAATCTCTTGAACAGTGGCTACGCCGCATTGACGACGACCCGGGCGAACTGTTGCAGCGCAAGTTCCAGTTCGAGTACCGTCGTCGTCAGATGGAAAGCCGAAACAGTCCCCAGCCCACGGAATCACAAATATGGTAAATCTGCTGGCAGGCCTCCTGATGGTGGCAATTACCCTGTTTTCCTCCGGCGTGCAGGCACAGCCGGTATCCGCCTCGCTTGACCGTACCGAGATCGTGCGGGGAGAAACCGTCACCCTGACCATTCGTGTGGAGGGCCAGCAAGGCGGTGTCCAGATGGATCTGACCCCTCTGGAACGCAGCTTCCAGGTGGTCGCTACCCGCACCTCCAGTCAGATGCGCAGCATCAACAACGCCGTCGAGTCCTGGATTGACTACAACCTGACCCTGTTTCCGTTGCACGAAGGGGAAATCGAAGTTCCCCCGCTGAATATTGCCGGCGAAATGACCCAGGCGCTCAGCATCACCGTACAGCCCAAGACGGAAACCGGTATTGCCGGCCAGGAACTGTTCATGGAGGCCGTGGCGGACAAAGACAGTGTCTATGTGCAGGAGCAACTGCTGTTTACCATCCGTCTGTATTACACCATCAACGGGATTCGCAACCCGATCTTCACCGATCTGGACATGCCCGATACCGTGATTCAGATGATCGGAACGCCAAACCAGTATGAAAAACTCGTCGATGGCGTGCGCTACGGCGTTTACGAAAAGCAGTATGCACTGTTCCCCCAGCGCAGTGGCGACATGCAGATACCGGACATCATGTTCCGTGGGGAGGTCACAGACGGTTCCAGCCGTTATGTGTTCCGCAACCTGAACACACGCACCATCACCTCCTTTGCTGAGGGGCATACCATCAACGTCAAGGAAAAACCGGCTGATTACCCGGCCAATGCCGTGTGGCTGCCTGCGCGTGACATCAGCATCGAAGAAAACTGGAACAACGACTTCAGCAATGTCCGGGTCGGCGATGCCGTCACCCGCACCCTCACTGTCAGGGCCAACGGTCTCGATGGTGCGGCACTCCCCCCGCTGGACCTGCCGTCAATCGACAGCGTGAATACCTACCCCGAACCGCCCCAGATCAGCCGCACCTATATCGACGGCAATGTGGTGGGTGAGCGCATCGAATCCAATTCCCTGCTGATGACTGCCGCCGGTACGGTGCGCATCCCCGGCATCACCCTGCCCTGGTTCGATATTGATACCGAGGAAGTGAAATACGCCACGATCGACGACAGCGCCATTCGTGTCGGGCCGGTACGCACGGGCAGCCAGAACGATGCACTGCTATTGAGTACCGATGCCAACGGCAATCTGATTGCCGAAGACAATGAAGCGGCCCTGAGCCCCAGCCAGAGCGATTTCCGCGACTCCCTGGTCTCGGAACCGGAAACCCCCTTGTGGATTCTGGCGCTGGCTGCCGCTCTTACGGCCCTGCTCGGCGTCCTCACCTATTTCACGGCGCAGCGCCGCTCCGTTGTGCGGGAGGCTCGCGCCAGGGAACCCGAAGTCAGTGCACCGATGTATCGGCAGCCCATTGCTCCTCAGTCCGAAGCGATCGCCTTCAAGGAGTTCACCCGGGCCTGTGAACAGAAACACCTCCCAGCCCTGCGCCTTGCGCTGATCGGTTGGGGTCGACAGTATTTCGCGGACAGCAATCTGCATACGCTCGATGAACTGGCGAAACGCACCGCTAATGATGAAATTCGCGATATCTGCGTAAAATTGCAACAGGCTCTCTATGGTGACAGTTCCGTAGGCATTGAGAACCTGCAGGGCGATATCCAGCGTCTGTGCAGCCTCATCAGTGCCTTGCGCAACGACTATCTGCAGACACAGGCCCAGTCACGCAAGGACAGGGACTTCATTCTGCCGCCTCTCTACAAAGCCTGAACATGGCACGCGACTCCACCCTCGTCTACTCCACCGATAGCGGCAGGATGTGTCCAGACTGCCGTCACCCCCTGGCGCAGTGCCAGTGTCAGAAACCCCCAATGGCACGCCCATCGGCAGATGGCATCGTACGGCTGCGGCGCGAAACCAAGGGACGCAAAGGCAAGGGAGTCACGCTGATCGATGGCCTCGACCTGGAGGACGCTGCGCTGGAGAGCCTGGTCAAAACGCTCAAGAACCGCTGCGGAAGTGGCGGCAGCATCCGCGATGGCATCGTGGAAATTCAGGGCGACCACCGGCAATTGCTGTATCGCTTTCTTCAGGAACAGGGCTTCAAGGTCAAGCTGGCAGGCGGCTAGCGTCAGCAGCACCCGTTCAATAATGCCTGGGCAATAAGCGCAGCCACAGACGCCTGGTCGGGGATGCCACCCGCAGTCGCAGCGCTCTGATACGAGCCATCAATTCCTGCAGCAGCTGCTCCCTGCCCGCCTCATTCCCTTCACGCCCGTAACAGCATTGCACATACAGCCCGGTCACACGGCCCATATCGTCCGCCAGCTCCGGCTGCTGTCGCGCAAGCCGTTCACAGAAGTCACGGGGGCCCTCACCCCGATGCCGCATGATCATCCCGCTGCCGGCAAGATCCGCTGCCAGGCGCAGATACAGCCGGGTCGCCGGATCTCGCATCTGCGCTGGTGCGCCGCGCAGCAGAAAAAATGCCGCTATCAGAAAAAACAGGGCCAGGACCGCTCCCAATACCAAGAATATGCGCTCCCGCAACTGCTGCCCCAACAGGGAGTCAAGCAGGTCCACCTGGCGCGTTTCGTCATAGCTGATTACCCAGCGATTCCAGGCATAATCCACCGCATCCAGACGCAGGCGCAAGGCATTGAGCCACTGCGTGTCACGAAAGCGCATCATCGAGAAACGCGAATCCTCAAGAAACCCCGGTTCATTCGCCAGCACCGCCTGCGCGCCCAGGCTGATACGTTCCGGCGCCACTGCTGCCGTTGGATCAACGCGCACCCAGCCCTGCCCCGGCAACCAGACTTCCGCCCAGGCATGAGCATTGTACTGATACACCATGGTATAGCCTTCGAAAGGATTCACCTCTCCCCCCTGATACCCCACCACGACCCGTGCCGGAATATTGGCAGCGCGCATCAGATACACAAAACTGCTTGCATAGTGTTCACAGAATCCCTGTAAGGAGTCGAACAGAAACTCATCGATGGAAGCCTCCCCCAGAGCCGGGGGCGTCAAGGTATAGTAGAATGGCTGTTCCTGAAAATAACGTAACACCTGCAGCATATAGCCCTCATCGTCGGAGCTTGCACGGCGTAAGTCCCTTGCAAATTCGCGAGCCCGTAAATTGCTGTCCTCCTGGGGCAATTGCAGGGCGCGGGCGCGCAGCGCACCGGACAAACGCACATCCGCCCGATATTCGAGTGCGGAGCGCACCTGGTAACGATAACGCTGGGTGACCGGCTTTCTCGTTTGCAGGGTGTAATAACGATCCTGCACGATATCGGCGGTATTGGTTTGCGCCAGCTGCAAGGCATAGAGCCAGGATTGCTGGGTGGGCTCCAGAATGAGGTCATAGCCAATGTCCTCTCCCAGCACTTCGCCACGAGATGGCGTGCGCAAGCGCTCCAGAATCTCGAAGGAAAGCAGTGAACTCCCTCCCCGGCGCCATACACGACCGTCAAAAGAATCCAGTACCAGCCCACGCCAGTACAGATCCTCGTTCGCGGGAGTCTGCGTGTCAAAACTCACCCGAAAGGCCAGTGCCGCCGATCGACTCAGACGACTGACATCCCCCGGGCTCATTTCATCCGTCACGCCAGTCGTGCTGGAGGATACCGGAATCGGCATGCTCCACAGCGGTGCCACGCGGGGAATCAGCACAAACAAAGCGATGGCCAGGGGAATACTCTGCGCCACCATGCGCACCGCCAGGCGGGTATTGCTCTCCACGCTACTGTGGATATTGTCCCGGTACAGGGTGATCAGGGCAGAGGTGATCACGACAATATTCACCAGAGCCAGCAAGGCCGCAGGGATGGTCTGGGAATAGATAAAGCCGACCATGGTGAGGACATAACACAGGCAGAGCACTATGATCATGTCCCGCCGCCGACGCATTTCCAGCAATTTGAATGAGGTACCCAGAATCAGCAGACAGACGGCAACATCCAGCCCCGCTCCCTCACCCCGATAGCTCAACACCGTCAGCGGCAGGCTGAAAACAACAACCAGCAGACGCACAGCTGTGCCGGGAAATGCCAGGCGTCCACGAAAAATCAGCACCCGCCACACAATACAGACGGCGATCAGTGCACTGACGCCAATGGGCAGGCGCAGCAGATGCGGGCTGATCACCAACACGAAGGTGCTCAGCAGCCAGCCCAGAGACAAGCGCGGTACCGCCTCTTTCATGACGGATCCTCCTGCCACAAGGCCAGGGCACGCAAGACCTGCCGCCGATGGGCTTCGCCACGACCGGGAGTGATTTCCACCCCTGGCAGGCGCAGACCATAGTCCAGAGACTGGCGGGAAAACTCCAGTGCCCAGTAGCACAGACAGGACAAGCGCTCCTCCTGCGTCAGCCCCGGAAACATGTCCCAGTCCAGCACCCAGCGATCTTCTGTCGTCTCGACGAACTGCTTCAGCATCAAACCCTGACCACGGGCAAAATTTTTCCAGGCAATCTGTTTGAGGGAATCTCCCGACTGCCAGGCTCGCATGCCCTGAAAATCCTCCACACCTGCCTGAGCGCTCTGCGCTTCGCCGGCGCTGTGCAGTCCGGTGTATCCCGGCAGAACACAGGCGCGCGGAGCGGGATACACCACACAGACCATGGCCAGATCCACTATCGACCAGGCACGCCACAAGCCAAGGGGAAAACGTGTCTGTATGCGCAGGCGCGGAGCGCGCAACTCCCCGCGCCTCTGCGTTGGCAGATACACCAGCAGCCGCTGTGCCTCACCGGCTTCCACATCACTGCGAGTCCAGGCAGCCGATGGGAAGGCCAATTCAAGCACCTCGTGCCTCCTGCTGTCCTGTGCCTCAATACTCACGCCAAAGGCCGCCTCCTCTCCCGCAAACACCGGTTCGGCTCCCAGGCCACGCAGACACAGATGCTGCAGATTGCGAAAAGTATGGAAGATGCCAAGAATGAACAGGCTGGTCATCAGGAATGCCAGGGCAAAGGCCAGGCTCAGGACGTAGTTGATGGCGGTCACAAAAATAAGCAGCGTTGCGGCCAGAAACAACAGGCCGGCGCCCGTTGGCAAAATGAAGATATTCTTGCGACCAAGCAGAATGTGATTAACAGCAGGCAGCCTGTGATCAAGCCATCGCGCCATGCGGGAGGAGAACCAGGGTCTGACAGCATGGATAGGATTCATGGCAGCTACCGGAAGACATCTACCTCACTGAGCAGACGCTGGACGAGAGCCGGAGCACTGCGCCCCTCCGCTTCCACCCCCACCCGCAGACGATGCTCCACCACGGCCGGCAGTACAGCCTGCACGTCCTCAGGCAGAGCATGATCCCGCCCCTCCATATAGGCCCAGGTCCGCGCCGCACGCACCACGGCGATACTGCCACGCGGCGACAGGCCGAAGCGGAAGTGTTCATTGTCCCGGGTATAGGCAATAAGGCGCTGCACATAATCCAGCAACAGCGGGCTCAGCCTGACACTCCCGGCCGCCTTGCGCATTGCAACCAGATCCTCCAGCCCCAGGCTTTGCCGGACAAGCCTGGCCTGCTCCGGCTCCACACCCCGTTCCAGCAGCTCACGCTCTGCCTTGGGGTCTGGATAACCAATGCCGATGCGCATCAGAAAGCGGTCGAGTTGGGACTCGGGCAAGGGAAAGGTTCCGGCGAGGCTCACCGGGTTCTGGGTGGCGATAACGAAGAACGGAGCAGGCAGCGGGCGTGTTTCTCCCTCGACGGATACCTGCCCCTCCTCCATCGCTTCCAGCAGGGCACTCTGGGTTTTGGGCGTCGCCCGGTTGATCTCGTCTGCCAGAATCAACTGGCTGAATATCGGCCCTGGATGGAAGGTGAAACAGGCATTGGGCTGGTCGAAGATGGAAACACCCAGAATGTCCGCAGGCAGCAGGTCGCTGGTGAACTGGATACGGTTGAAATCGAGGCCGAAAACCCGGGCCAGCGCATGGGCCAGGGTCGTCTTGCCCATACCGGGAAGGTCCTCGATCAACAGATGTCCGCCTGCCAGCAGGCAGCATAGTGCAAGACGAATCTGTTGTTCCTTTCCCAGCAGTACCTGGCCGATCTCATCGACCGCTGCCTGAATCCTGTCCTGCATAACACTCCCTGCTCTGGCGAATTCCGGTGGAGTGACCTCCGTGCTCTCTCAGCCTTTACCTCCCACAGCCTTGAGAACCTTGTCACCTGATTTCTTGTTCATACGTTTAGCGGCATCATTGCGACAATCTTCAAGCCTTTTGAGATATTTTTCATCTACATCCCCGGTAATGTATTGACCGTCGAATACAGAACATTCAAACCGGTTGATGTCCGGATTGCCTTCAGAGGAGGCAGCAATCAGGTCCGACAGGTCCTGGAAGACCAGCCAGTCCGCACCGATCAGCTCCTGCACCTCTTCATCCGTACGACCATGGGCTATCAGTTCGGAAGCCGCCGGCATATCGATGCCGTACACATTCGGGTAGCGCACCGCTGGCGCTGCCGAGGCAAAATACACCTTGGCCGCACCGGCATCACGAGCCATCTGGATGATCTGCTTGCAGGTGGTTCCGCGCACAATCGAGTCATCCACCAGCAACACGTTCTTGCCACGAAACTCCAGTTCGATGGCATTGAGCTTCTGACGCACAGATTTCTTGCGCTGGCTCTGCCCCGGCATGATGAACGTACGGCCAATATAGCGGTTTTTGACGAAACCCTCGCGGTATTTCACCCCCAGACGATTGGCCAGTTCCAGTGCCGAGGTGCGGGAGGTATCGGGAATCGGGATAACCACATCAATATCGTGATCGGGCCGCAGGCGCTTGACCTTGTCTGCCAGCTTCTCGCCCATGCGCAGCCTGGCCTTGTAGACGGAGATACCATCCATCAGCGAATCCGGGCGGGCAAAATAGACGTGTTCAAAGATGCAGGGAGTGTATTCCGCCGGGCCGGCGCAAACACGGGTATGCAACTGCCCCTGGATGTCCACATAAACCGCTTCACCGGGCGCCACATCACGAATCAGCGTGAAGCCCTGGGAGTCCAGCGCCACGCTCTCGGAGGCCAGCATGTATTCGGTAAAACCATTGCTTTCGCGCTTGCCAAAGACCAGTGGACGAATGCCGTTGCGGTCACGGAAACCGACAATGCCATAGCCACCCAGCATGACCAGGGCCGCATAGCCTCCCCTGCAACGGCGATGCACACCGCGCACCGCCGTGAATACATCTTCGGCGGTCGGTTCGATCTTGGCCAGCATCTGCAACTCGTGCGCGAACACATTCAGCAGCACCTCGGAATCCGAGTCCGTGTTGATGTGGCGTAGGTCTTCTTTATACAGGTCCCGGCTCAACTCCTGGGAATTGGTCAGGTTGCCGTTATGCGCCAGGCTGAGCCCATAGGGAGAGTTCACATAAAAGGGTTGTGCCAGCGCTGGGCTGGAGCTGCCCGCCGTGGGGTAACGCACATGGCCGATTCCCATGCGCCCGGACAGCCGTTCCATGTGACGGGTACGGAAGACATCTTTCACCAGCCCGTTGTCCTTCCGCAGATTCAGTTTGCCACCATCGCTGGTCGCGATACCTGCGGCATCCTGACCACGATGCTGTAAAACCGTCAATGTGTCATACAAACAAACAGCAACATCTGATTTGCCAACGACACCCACTAAACCGCACATTCAACACACTCCGTAAGTTTCAACAATCGGTTTCCCCCCGCGCCTCGCGCTCTTCACAGGGGCAAACGGTTTTCCTCCGTGACCTGACCTGCGTCCATCACGTACACACGCGTTAATTCCAGCAGCTCGACCCCGTAGGGAATCAGCCGGGACTCCACCCACCAGCGTTCCGTCGAGAAGAAACTGGTGCCGAAATAAATAAATACCATGAGAATCACAACGCTGCGGGCAATGCCGAACACTCCGCCCAGCAGACGATCGGTCAGTTTCAGACCGGCAATATCAATCAGCTTCCCCACCAGATGATTGACCAGGGCCCCGGCGAGCAGCGTGGCCACAAACAGAACGGCGAAGGCAAACACCGTCTGCATGTTTTCACTGGCAATCCAGCTGCCCAGCATGGGGCCAAAGGCCTCGCTATACAGCCGCGCGACGATCAGGGCGGCAATCCAGGCCAGCAGCGACAATACCTCGCGCACAAACCCGCGCCACAGGCCAAACAGGCAGGAAACGGCAGTGACAATCAGAATGACAACGTCCACTCCGTCCAGTGTCATACCTGCCCCCCCGTCGGCGCCGTTGCCCCTGATGGCCTCATAATTCCTCGATCTCGTAACGCACGACGATGCCCGATAACTGGAACTCCTCCTGCAACTGCTGCTGCAAGCGCTGCATCGAGGCGCGATCCACTCCCGGCCCGACGAATACCGCCATCAACGCCCCCTGGGAGGAGCTGATTTCACGGATATAGGCACGGTGGCCACGGCTCTGCAGGCGTTCGAGCAGATTGCGGGCATTGGCCTGGTTGGAAAACGAGGCCAGACGCACACTCCAGCCCTGAGGCAGGCCATTGGGGTCCAGCTGCGGTGCTTCTGCTACCGCTACCGGTGCTTCCACAGCGGTGGCAGGCTCGGGAGCAGTCTGAACACTTGCCGCTGGCGCCTCCGGCTCCACGGATGGCTGATCTGTTGATGCGGCGTCCACACGAATGGCAGGCGTATCTGCCGTAATCACGGGGCGTTCGGGAATGATTCGGGGAGGGGTGGGAAACGCAACGGGTTCCGGAATCCGGCTCTCCAGCGGGAGCTCGTAACTGCCTTGACCGTCGAACAGGACCGGCAATATGACGGCGGCAGCAATGACGACCACCACGATGCCGACAACGCGTTGTTTAGTGCTCTGGTCCAAACCAGTAGTGCCTCTTTCAGATGACGGTGGGCTGCGTCATACGAGCTGCAGCGGATTTGCCTGTGGCGCAGGCCTGTCAGATTGCGCGCATCAGTTCGGCGACAGTGACAAAAGAACCTGTCCCCAGAATCAGGTCTCCTGCATCAGCATCCTGGCAGGCATGCCGGTACGCCTGTTCGACGCTCTCATAGGGCCCCATGACTCTGGCGCCCCTGTCACGCAGCAGGGCATACAGTTTTTCTGCCGCCAGACACCTTGGCTCAGCGAATGCGGCAATATACCAAAAGTCGACCTCAGTTTCTAAGGCTGCGTGAAAAGCAAGGTGATCCTTGTCTCCCATCATGGCCAGCACGGCGCGTACACGGCCACGGATCCGCCCCGCCTTGCGGTCCCTGCGCAGCTTCTGCGTCAGCATCGCCGCGGCATGGCCGTTATGAGCCACGTCCACGCGCACACTCACCCCTTCGCAGGGGCCCGGCAGGCCCTGATAGCGCCCCTCGATCCGGGGATGCAGCAAACCCTGCTCAATGGCGGCTCGCGGCATGCTCATCGGCAGATGCTGCAACGCGGCCAGCACGGTGGCGGCGTTCACCAGATCGAGACCGGGAATGGGCAGCGCTTCCATCTCCAGCTCCCGTCCCGGCGCCTGCCGGTACCACCACTGCCAGGTCTCTCCGGCTTCCAGATACCCGTAATCCTGGCCCTGAACCTGCAGAGCCACCCCCTTCTGCGCAGCGAGCTGCACCAGGGATTGGGGAGGGTCCAGATCCCCACACAAGGCCGGGACACCCTGGCGCAGAATGCCGGCTTTCTCCACGGCAATCGCCTCGCGCGTATCCCCCAGCCAGTCCTGATGGTCCAAACCGATGCTGGTGATGATGGCAAGGTCCGGATCCACAATATTCACTGCATCCAGGCGCCCTCCCAGCCCCACCTCCAGCACGGCGATGTCCAGCCCGGCCTGCTCCAGCAGCAGCAGGCCCGCAAGGGTACTGAACTCGAAATAGGACAGGGAAATCTCGGCCCGTGCCGCATCGATACGGGCAAAGGCATCGCACAGGGACTGGTCACTGACCTCGTCCTGCAGAATGCAGATGCGCTCATTGAAGCGCCGGATATGAGGGGAGGTATAGGTGCCGACCCGGTAGCCGGCTGCGTGCACTATCGCGGCAAGCAGCGCCACGGTGGAGCCCTTGCCGTTCGTGCCCGCTACCGTGACAACAAACGGGGCGGGACGCGTCAGGCCAAGCCTGTGTGCGACCTCCTTCACCCTGTCCAGACCAAGCTCGATCTCCTTGGGGTGAAGGGACTGAATACGCTCCAGCCAGGCTGAGAGTTCCATTTAGGTATGCTCGGTATCTATATAATATGTATAGATTTTTATCTCTCAAATATGCAGCAGTTTTGCCAGCAGTGACGAGAGCTTGTCGCGCAGATCCTTGCGATGCACGATCATGTCGATGGCTCCGTGCTCCAACAGGAATTCGCTGCGCTGGAAGCCTTCCGGCAGCTTCACCCGCACGGTCTGACGGATCACATCGGGGCCGGTGAAACCCACCAGGGCATTGGGTTCTGCCACGTTGATATCGCCAAGCATGGCGAGACTGGCCGACACCCCGCCATACACAGGGTCCACCAGAACGGAGATGAAGGGCAGGCCATGCTCGCGCAGCCGTGCAAGCGCCGCAGAGGTTTTGGCCATCTGCATCAGAGAAATCAGGGCCTCCTGCATACGCGCCCCGCCACTGGTAGAGAAACAGACCAGGGGCAGACGCTTGGCGATACAGGTGTTAACCGCCTGGGTGAATTTCTCCCCCACTACCGCCCCCATGGAACCGCCGATGAAAGCGAATTCAAAGGCCGCAACCACCACGTCCACGTCCTTCACCTTGCCCTCAACCACGATCAGGGCATCCTTCTCACCGGTATTCTTCTGCGCGGCCGAGAGGCGGTCCTTGTATTTTTTCAGGTCCTTGAACTTGAGCAGGTCCACCGGTTCCATGTCGGCAAACAGCTCCACCTGCCCTTCCGGATCCAGGAACAGCTCCAGACGGCGGCGAGCGGTAATGCGCATGTGATGATCACATTTGGGACAGACTTCCAGATTGCGCTCCAGGTCCGGGCGATAGAGCACAGCCTCACAACGGGGACATTTGCGCCACAGCCCTTCGGGGACACTGTTGCGCTGTTTGGCCGCAGTGCCTTCGCCAGTACCGTTGCCGCTGCGGATGGAGGGGAGGATTTTGTTAATCCAACTCATAAAGACTTCCCATAAAAACTGTTAGAACTTCAATTGCGTACGAAACAGGCGCCTCAGGCGTCGAGTGCTTCGCGTATCTCCGAGATCAGGGTGACGGTCTCACCAATCTGTTCCTGGGTATAAGGCTTGCCCGGCTGCAGATAGCTGATTCTGTCCACCAGTGCGCTGCCTACTATAACACCGTCGCTGATCGCTGCCATTTCCCGGGCGGATTCCGGCCCCTTGATGCCGAAGCCCACCACGATGGGCAGATCGGTCACCCCGCGCAGGTGTTCAATCTTAGCGCGAATATCGCCCTTGTCGGTAATAGCCGCCCCCGTGACCCCTTTCAGGGACACATAGTACAGATACCCGGTGGAACAGGCACAGATCGAGGCCAAACGGCTTTCACTGGTGGTCGGGGCCACCAGGAAAATGGTGTCCAGGCCTTTGGGGCGCACGGCGGCAAAAAACTCATCCCCTTCGTTGGCGGGCAGATCGACAATCAACAGTCCATCCACACCCGCCCCCGAGGCGGCCTCGGCAAAGGCCTCATAGCCCATGATTTCTATCGGGTTGAGATAGCCCATCAGCACCACGGGTGTCTGCTGATCGCTCTCACGGAACCGGGCCACGATAGACAGCACATCCTTCAGCGTTGTCCCCGCTTTCAATGCACGCTCGGAACCCAACTGAATCACCGGCCCGTCGGAGGACGGGTCACTGAAGGGCATGCCCAGCTCGATAATGTCCGCTCCGCTGGCCACCAGCGCGTGCATCAGGGGCACGGTCAGGGACGGGTCGGGATCACCGGCCACCAGATACGGCACCAGCACTTTTCTGCCTTCGGCCTTGCGGGAGGAAAGGGTCTGACTGATACGACTCATGAGGGCTGCACTCCCTAAATGCGAATGCCGTCGATCTCGGCGACGGTATGGATGTCCTTGTCCCCGCGACCGGACAGATTGACCACCAGAATCTGCTCCGGTGACATGGTGGCGGCCAACTTGCCGGCATAGGCCACGGCATGGCTGGATTCCAGTGCCGGAATAATGCCCTCCATGCGGGTCAGGGCACGGAATGCCGTCAGGGCCTCCTTGTCCGTTGCCGCCACATAGTTGACGCGCCCGATATCCTTCAGCCAGGCGTGCTCAGGGCCCACCCCCGGGTAATCCAGACCTGCCGACACGGAATGGGTCTCAAGAATCTGCCCGGCATCATCACTCATCAGATAGGTGCGATTGCCGTGCAATACGCCGGGGCGCCCCGCGCTCAGCGGTGCGGCATGACGACCGGTTTCCAGACCATCGCCTCCGGCCTCCACTCCGTACATCGCCACCTCGCGGTCATGCAGGAAGGGGTGGAACAGGCCGATGGCATTGGAGCCGCCCCCCACACAGGCCACCAGGGCGTCCGGCAAACGACCGAACTGCTCCAGGGACTGCTGGCGCGCCTCGCGGCCGATGACCGCCTGAAAGTCCCGCACCAGCTTGGGATAGGGATGCGGACCGGCTGCCGTGCCAATGATGTAATAGGTGTTGTCCACATTGGTGGCCCAGTCGCGCAGCGCCTCGTTCATGGCATCCTTCAGAGTGCGCGAGCCGGACTCCACGGAGACCACATGGGCCCCCAGCAGCTTCATGCGATAGACATTGGCCGACTGACGCTTGATGTCCTCGGCGCCCATATAGACATGGCACTCCAGCCCCAGACGAGCGGCAATCGTGGCACTGGCCACGCCGTGCTGCCCGGCGCCGGTCTCGGCGATAATGCGGGGTTTGCCCATATGCTTGGCCAGCAAGGCCTGACCAATGGTGTTGTTGATCTTGTGCGCGCCGGTATGGTTGAGATCCTCACGCTTGAGCATGATCTGCGCCCCACCATAATGTTTTGTCAGGCGTTCGGCGAAATACAGCGGCGAAGGGCGACCAACGTAGTACTTCAGATCCTTGTCGAATTCCGCCCAGAACGCGCTGTCCGCCGCCATGCGGGAGTAGACCCGATCGAGTTCCTCCACGGCGGCAATCAGGGTCTCCCCCACAAATACCCCGCCGAAACGGCCGAAATGGCCGTGACTGTCCGGTCCGCAGAACGGATCAGCCGCCTGCGCCTTGTCACTGCCTGTTGCTGAAATTTCAGACACGATTCACCTCGTCAAAAAACGCCTTCAGGCATTGTGTATCCTTCACCCCTGGCGCGGACTCCACGCCACTGCTGACATCTACCGCATAGGGCTGTACCTGCGCAATCGCCGCGGCGACATTGTCAGCCCGCAGGCCCCCCGCCAACACGATTCTGGCCAGTTTGTCCTGCACGCAGCGTCTGGCCACTTCCCAGTCAAAACGAAGCCCCGTCCCCCCGAAAGCATTCTTGTCATAACTGTCGAGAAGTATTGCAGAACTATCTGAATATTTTGATATTTCTTCTTTTATATCGAGCCCTTCCCGTACCCGGATCACCTTCATATAAGGCAGGGCGAAAGAGCGGCAGAACCCGGGGCTTTCGTCCCCGTGAAACTGCAGACAATCCAGATGCAGGGCCTCCAACACAGACTCCACCTCGCTCCGTTCCGGGTTCACGAAGAGCCCCACCGCACTGACAAATGCGGGGATGGACGCGCGGATGCGACGGGCCTGCTCCAGCGTCAGAAAACGCTTGCTGCCTGGATAGAAGTTCAGGCCGATGGCATCCGCCCCCAGGTCACACGCAAGTTGCGTGTCCTCGACACGGGTCAAGCCACAGATCTTGATGCGGGTACGCGACACGGTCTGAAGAACCCCTGGTATCTGCCTGCTGCAAAAGGATGCGATTCTAGCAAAATTCCCTGGTATTACCTATGGGCTGTCTAGGGAAAAGGCTGTAGAAATACCGGCCCGAGCGGATTGGAGGGAAGCCCGAAGTGTGCCGGGTAAGCGGCCTCCACGAGGTAGAGCCCTTCCGGCCTTGCCGTCATGCCCGCCAGTTTGCGATCCCGCGACTGCAGCAGCTCGTGCGCCCATTCCGGGGGCCGCTTGCCCTCCCCGATTTCCATCAGGGTCCCGGCGATATTACGCACCATGTGGTGCAGAAAGGCATTCGCCTGGATGTCGAGCAGAATATAGCGATGGTGGCGCAGCACCCGCAGATGGGTAACACGTCGCACTGGCGTTGGAGATTGGCAACTCGCGGCACGGAAGGCACTGAAGTCATGCTCCCCCAGCAAAAACTGGCCGGCCTCATGCATTTTTTCGATATTCAGCGCACGTTGAGTGTGGGTAACGCGCCCGGCCATGCTGGCAGAGGCCACATCACTGTCCAGAATGACATAGTGGTAGCGACGATGCAGGGCAGAAAAACGGGCATGAAAATCCTCGCTGACCGCCCGTGCCCACACGATACGCACCGAAGGCGGCAACTGACTGTTGCTGCCTTTGACCCAGGCTTTCTCACCCCGGTCCACCGCACACTGGAAATGGGCCACCTGCCCGCTGGCATGAACACCAGCATCGGTTCTGCCTGCACAGACCAGGGAAACCGGATGATCCGCAACCGCCGCCAGGGCGTTCTCAACCGCAAGCTGCACCGTGGCTACCGCTGGTTTTTCCTGCCGTTGCCAGCCAAAGAAGGCCGTGCCGTCATATTCCACACCTACGGCAATGCGGTGTGGTTTGTCGGATGGTGTACTCAAGGTAAACTCTTGGGGTAGAAATCAGGGCCTGCTCCCAGAGGCAGAGCAGGCCATTGAAGGTTTATAGCTTGTCCAGCAGTTCTCTGGCGTCTTTGACCTGTTCCTCGTTGCCTTCCTTGACAACCTCCTCAAGGATTTCACGGGCTCCCGCCTTGTCTCCCATCTCGAAGTAGGCACGCGCGAGATCAAGCTTGGTGGCCGCCTCATCGGTATCAGAGAGGAAGTCCAGGTCCTCTTCGTCCTCGGCATCCAGCTCATCACTCATGTCCTGCCCGAAGCTGTCATCGACGAACTGCAGATCGTCAAAAGGATCGCTGATTACTGCCTGGCTATCGGCATCTGCCGTGGACAGGTCAAAACGGGTGTCATCCGCCTCTACGGCCGCTTCGTCGCCCTCCTCGTCGTCATCCAGAAACTCGATGTCGGCGTCATCGTCACTGTCCAGATCGAACTCAAGGCCTCCCGCCTCCTCGTCCGCATCGGCATCCAGATCAAGATCGTAATCCGTGTCCACGTCGACGGCGGAGGCGTCCTCCTGCGCAGCTGTCTGCTGCGTTGGCGCGGCATCTTCAGTATTCGCGGGCGCTGGCTCCTCATCGTCCAGCACGGCGAAGTCGAAATCGATGTCATTGCCCGTCTCTTCGGCATCGACCTCCACCTCATGGGCATCGGCCTCGTCTGTCACGGCTTCGGCTTCGGTTTCGGGTTCCGTGGCCGCGAAGTCGAAGTCAAAGTCAATGTCATTGCCACCGTGCTCATCCGCCTCCGGCGCCTCATCCGTCACGGGTTCAGACAAATCAAACGCTGCCGACAGCCCCGCATCCTCCGGCACTGCCTCTTCCTGTGCGGCATGCTCCTGCGCTTCCCCGACTACCGAAGCAAAGCTCAGATCAAATGCCTCTTCCGCTGCTCCCTGATCCTCGCTGAGGGCTTCAGCGGCAGCATCTTCATCCGGAGCAAAGTCAAAGTCGACGCTGTTGTTGTCAAACGCACTCTCGTGCTCAGCTTCCGGACTCTCGTTGGCAGTGTCATCCACCACTGCGCCTGCAAGCACCTTGTCATCGTCGACTTCCGCGCTGGCCTCAAGGTCCAGTGCCACTTCCATATCATCCAGCGAGCTCAGTTCCTCAAAGAAGTCGCCCTCGCCCTTTTCCAGAATCTCACTGTCCGTGTCATCGTGCAGCTGCGCACGCAGCGTGGCGATACGCGGCTCGACGCCGCTGGCACCCATGTCGCGAATTTCGGTTTCCTGAAGCTTGAAACCCACCGCATCCTGCCTGGCCACATAGACCTCAAGCAGCTTCATGCGCAGATCCACACGCTCGGGCTCTGCCACAATGGCATCACGCAGCCGGGTGTCGGCCTCTGCCAGCTCCCCGGCAGCAATCAGTGCATCCACCTCTTCCAGCACATCTTCCGCCACCGCTGTCTCGTCCGCACCCTCCAGGCTGTCGGAAGACCCGACAACAGCATCCTCAACGGTTTCAGCGCTCAGAGCCTCATCGGCAGAACCTGCCAGATCCATGATTTCGTCAAGCTCATCGTCGGAAACATCGGCATTCAGGCTCAGCTCATCATCGCTCATGCCTTGTGCACCCGAATCCGCGTCCTCGACGACAGGCATACCCTCCATGCCTGCCAGGGCCGCTTCCTGCTCTGCCGCACGGTTGCGACGCAGAAGCACAAATACCAGCATCAGAATCACCAGGGCCACCAGGGCCAACAGGGCATAGGTGTTCGCGACCAGGGTATCCAGAACCTGTTCGACAAGCGTCTTCTCCGGCGCCAGGGTGATCACGGTGGGCGGATCCACTGGCTCGGGCTGCGCGGCGGCAGCCTCCGCGAGGGATTGCTGCAGCTGAGCCAGCTCCAGATCACGCAGGCGGATAATTTCCTGTGCGGAGGCAATCTGCTGCTCCAGCATGCCCAGGCGCTCTGTCAGTTCGGCATTGAGCAATGCAGCACGATCCGCCTCCTCACGCTGCACCGCCAGGGCATCTTCCAGGCTGGCAATGCGGGCATCGAGCTCGGCATTCTGGCCGTTCCCGGCGCTCTGAGCGGATGCCGGCTCGGCATTGTCAACACTGACCACGGTCAGCTCGCCACGCGTGGGGCCCCCTGTCGCCTGTGGCTGAGCGCTCACCGGCTGGCTGGTCAGCGGGACATTGCGACGATTCTCGAAAAGCTGGTTCTGGCGTGCCACCTCACTCATCGCCTCACGGGCAGTGAGCGCCTGGATCTGTTCCAGGCTGGGAACCCGCAGCACCTGACCGCGACGCACCATATTGATGTTGTCCGCGATAAACGCCTCGCGGTTCAGGCTCTGCAGCGCCAGCATGGTCTGCTGTACCGAGACCGAGCTGTCGGGGCGCACCCGCAGGGCAACATCCCACAGGGTATCGTCCGCGCCAATCGTGACGGATTCCGCCGTGGCACTGGCGGCACGGTCGGGCTGTGTCGGCGGCACCGGTTCTGTCGCGACAGGGGCGGGCTCGTCTGCCGGCACGGGCTCCTCTGCCGGAACAGCGGCAGGAGCAGGTTCGGGACGGCTGCTTGCCTGGGCCGCTGCCAATCTTTCAGGAGCCCCTGAAGAACCTTGTGTATCTGGTTGATTTTGATCAACTTGATCCTGTGCAGAAATCTGCACAGGCTGCTGTACGGCAGGGCCGTTCGCGTTCGCTGCAAACGTCGGCAGATCGAGCAGCACGGTGTACTCGCTCAGCAAACGACCACTCGGCCAGCGGGTTTCCAGAACAAAACTCAGGTAGGGCTCACGCACCGCTTCTTCGGTACGCAGACGCACCACGGCATCGGCACCGGCGGGTTGAACATCAAAACGGACACTGTCGAGAAAGGCGACACGCTGAATGGAGAAACGGGCAAAATCATCCTCACCCGCCATATGCACCTGGATCTGCTCCGGGCGCACATTGCCCAATTGCCGCAAGGCAATGCGGGCATCCAGAGGTTGATTAAGAGAAGACTCGAGAACGATCTCGCCGAGACCCAGGGCCTTGGCATGCGCAGCGGCGAACAGAACCACCGAGGTGAAGACCACCACGAGCTTTCTTAGCATAATCCATTCCTTCTTATTGCCATGACCGCCGTCATGCGCTGCCACGGGGAAGGGCTTGTTTATTATTTCTGCAGGAGTTTTTCAGCACGAAAAACTCCTGCGAAAGACTATTCAATTGCGAACGCAAGTATTCATTATAAATAGTCTTTTATCAACACTTCGGCAATCTGGATGGAGTTCAGCGCGGCACCTTTTCGCACATTATCTGACACGATCCACAGATTCAGGCCATTCGGATGGGAAATATCCTGACGGATACGGCCGACAAACACCGGGTCCTTGCCGGCGGAATCCCCTACTGCCGTGGGATAGCCGCCAGGTTGGCGCTCGTCCATCAACACCACACCGGGAGCATCCTTCAGCAGCTCACGCACTTCCTCGACGCTGATGGGAGACTTTGTTTCGATGTGCACAGCCTCGGAGTGGGCATAAAAGACCGGCACGCGGACACAGGTGGCATTCACACGGATGCTGTCGTCACCGAAGATCTTCTTGGTCTCCCAGGACATTTTCATTTCTTCCTTGGTATAGCCATTGTCCAGGAAGACGTCAATCTGGGGCAGCACATTGAAGGCGATCTGCTTCGGATACACCTCACAGCTCACTTCCCTGCCGTTGAGCAGGTCGGCAGTCTGTTTGGCCAGCTCTTCAATGGCTTCCTTGCCGGTGCCGGACACCGCCTGATAGGTCGCCACATTGATGCGCTCGATGCCCACCTTGTCGCGAATGGGCTTCAGGGCCACCAGCATCTGGATGGTGGAGCAGTTCGGGTTGGCAATGATGTTGCGATTGGGATAATCGGCAATCTTTTCCGGGTTCACTTCCGGCACCACCAGAGGAATATCGTCTTCATAGCGGAAGTGCGAGGTATTGTCGATCACGATACAGCCGGCTTTGCCCGCTTTCTCGGCATAGGCTTCAGACACGCTGCCACCTGCCGAAAACAGGCCGATCTGGGCCTTGCTGAAGTCGAATTCGGCAAGATTCAGTACCGTCACGGGCTTGCCCCGAAACATGACGGTGGTGCCGGCAGAACGCTCACTGGCCAGCGGATACAGGGTACCTACCGGGAAATTGCGCTCTTCCAGAATGCTGATCAGTGTTTCGCCGACCGCACCCGTTGCTCCTACCACTGCCACATCGTAAGTCTTCATCACTCTCTTCCTGTTCTGCCCGCAGGCAGTGCTGTTGATCATTCCTGTCTTCGCGGGCCGTTTCGACTGCCCGCACCTGTCAGCCCTGAACGCCGAAGTACCAGGGGGATACTCCCCGCCACTGCTGTTCAAAGGCCTTGATTTTGTCTGCATCCTGCAGGGTCAGCCCGATATCGTCCAGCCCGTTGAGCAGGCAGTACTTGCGGAAGGCGTCTACCTCGAAGGGGATGCTCTCACCACCCGGCAGCAGAATCTGCTGGGCCTCCAGATCCACCGTCAGGGCATAGCCTTCTTGTTCCTCGACCTCCCCAAACAGTCTGTCAACTATTTTCTCATCTAAAACAATGGGTAATATTCCATTTTTAAAGCAGTTATTAAAGAAAATATCGGCAAAGCTGGGGGCAATAATGACACGGAAACCGTAGTCATCCAGTGCCCAGGGAGCATGTTCCCGGCTGGAACCGCAGCCAAAATTTTCCCGCGCCAGCAGCACACTGGCTCCCTGGTAGCGCGGCTGGTTCATCACAAAATCGGGGTTGAGCGGACGCTGGCTGTTGTCCCGCCCGGGCTCCCCTTTGTCCAGATAACGATGTTCGTCGAACAGGTTGACCCCGAAACCACTGCGCTTGATCGATTTCAGGAACTGCTTGGGAATAATGAAATCGGTATCGACATTGGCGCGGTTCAGCGGCATCACCAGGCCGGACTGCTTCTCGAATTTTCTCATCTCTATACTCTACTTACTTGATATTCAAAAGGTTAAGGACAAAATCCCGATCAACGATCCAGGGTCAGCAGCATGTCCCGCACATCAACGAAATGGCCGTTGATTGCCGCTGCCGCCGCCATCGCGGGGCTGACCAGATGCGTGCGGCCACCAAAGCCCTGACGCCCTTCAAAATTACGGTTGGACGTGGAAGCGCAGTGTTTGCCCGCCCCCAGTTGGTCGGCATTCATTGCCAGGCACATGGAACAGCCCGGCTCACGCCATTCCAGACCCGCCTCCACGAAAATCTTGTCCAGGCCTTCGGCCTCTGCCTGCTTCTTCACCAGCCCGGAACCGGGGACGACCAGTGCCATCTCCACATTGGCGGCAACCTTGTGCCCTTTGACCACCGCCGCAGCAGCACGCAGGTCTTCGATGCGGGAGTTGGTGCAGGAACCAATAAAGATGCAGTCCAGCTTGATGTCGGTCATCTTCATGCCCGGCTGCAGCCCCATGTATTTCAGTGCCTGGCGCATGTTCTCGCGACGGCTCGGGTTGCTCTCCTGCTCCGGGTCCGGCACCTCGCCGGTAATCGGCGCCACCATCTCCGGGGAAGTGCCCCAGGTAACCTGCGGAATGATGTCCGCCGCATCAATGACGACCACACGGTCGAAATGGGCGTTCTCATCGCTCACCAGGGCGCGCCAGGCGGCAGCGGCACGCTCCCACATCTCACCCTTGGGCGCGAAGGGACGGCCCTTGATGTAGTCCAGGGTGGTTTCATCAACGGCAATCAGACCCGCGCGCGCACCGGCCTCGATCGCCATATTGCACACGGTCATGCGCCCTTCCATGCTCAGGGAGCGGATGGCCTCACCACCAAACTCCATGGTGTAACCGGTACCGCCTGCGGTGCCGATCTCGCCGATGATGGCCAGCACGATGTCCTTGGCCGTAACGCCCGGGTTCAGGCGGCCATCGACACGGATCAGCATGTTCTTCATTTTTTTCTGCAGCAGGCACTGGGTCGCCATGACGTGCTCGACCTCAGAGGTGCCAATGCCATGCGCCAGCGCGCCCAGGGCGCCGTGCGTGGAGGTGTGGGAGTCGCCACAGACAATGGTCATGCCCGGCAGCGTTGCCCCCTGCTCCGGCCCGACCACGTGCACAATGCCCTGACGCTCGTCGTTCATGTCCAGTTCGAAAATACCGAAATCGTGGCAGTTCTCGTCCAGGGTCTTCACCTGAATACGGGAAATGGGATCGCGGATGCCTTCCAGCCCCTCGGCACGCTCATTACGCGTTGTCGGGATATTGTGGTCGGGGGTGGCAAAGTTGGCATCGGCACGCCAGGGGCGACGGCCCGCCATGCGCAGGCCCTCGAAGGCCTGCGGAGAGGTGACTTCGTGAATCAGTTGCCGGTCGATATAAATCAGTGCCGTGCCATCATCACGCTGAGTGACCAGATGGGAGTCCCAGAGTTTGTCGTATAAAGTCTTGCCTGTCATGTGAACACCATTACCGCTATCAGAGTGTGAAAGTGGCAGAGAGGATACTCCGCCGCCTTTTATAACCAAAATGAAACTATTTTATTCTTAGGATAAAAATGCGTAATAGACACGGTCTATTTGAGGATGGGCGTGTTCGTCGTCACGCCCTGATTCTGCGCTCTGTGGCGCAGTAGATGATCCATGAGAACGATTGCCATCATGGCCTCGGCAATGGGCGTTGCCCGGATCCCCACACAGGGGTCGTGCCGGCCGGTCGTAATCACTTCCGTCGGCTTGCCATCGATATCGATGGAACGTCCGGGAATACGCAGACTGGAGGTGGGCTTCAGCGCAATGCTGGCCACGATATCCTGCCCCGAGGAAATACCTCCCAGCACCCCGCCCGCATGATTGGAGAGGAAACCTTCGGGAGTGATCTCGTCACGGTGCTCGGTACCCTTCTGTTCGATACAGGCGAAACCGGCACCGATCTCCACTCCCTTGACGGCATTGATGCTCATCAGGGCATGGGCAATATCCGCGTCCAGGCGATCAAACACCGGCTCCCCCAATCCTACCGGAACCCCCGAGGCCACGACATTGATGCGGGCACCAATGGAGTTGCCCTCCTTGCTCAGGGCCGCCATATAGGCTTCCATCTCTGCCACCTTGCCGGCGTCGGGGCAGAAGAAGGGATTGCGCTCCACCTCGTCCCAGTCGAAGTTTTCGATGCGGACGGGCCCCAGCTGGCTCATATAGCCGCGAATCTGCACGGCAAACTGCTCGCGCAGGTATTTCTTGGCGATCGCTCCGGCCGCCACGCGCATGGCCGTCTCGCGGGCCGAGGAGCGGCCACCGCCACGGTAATCACGGATGCCGTATTTCTGGTGATAGGTATAGTCGGCGTGGGCCGGGCGGAACTGATCCTTGATCTTGCCGTAATCCTTGGAGCGCTGGTCGGTGTTCTCGATCAGCAGGCCAATGGGAGTTCCCGTGGTACGCCCTTCGAAGACGCCCGAGAGAATGCGCACCGCATCCTCCTCGCGTCGCTGCGTGGTAAACCGGGAGGTACCGGGCTTGCGGCGATCCAGGTCGTGCTGCAGATCGGCCTCGCTCAGGGGCATGCCGGGCGGACAGCCATCGACGATACAGCCGAGCGCCGGGCCATGGCTCTCGCCAAAGCTGGTCACTGTAAACAGTTTGCCAATCGAATTCCCGGACATGCTTCACCTGTGTGTGCCGAATCTGCATGCCTTGCCGCAATGCGGCACTGCAACGCCGTAAAAGGTCGCGAATTGTACACTATCGCGGGCGGCGTGACGAATCCGGCACGGCGTTCAGAATACAAATCAGCCCAGCAATGGCGATGCCTCGCGCAACTGCCCTGCCGTCAGGGCAAAGAGGCCTTCTCCCCCGTGTTCAAATTCCAGCCACAGGAAGGGAACACCAGGCAAGCGCTCGGCCAGCGCCTCGTGAGAATACCCCACCTCCATGATGAGCAGACCGTCCTCGCTCAGATAATTTGCGGCCTCGCGCAGAATCTGCAGGGGAATGGCCAGACCGTTGTCCTGTGAATGCAGCCCCAGTGCCGGCTCGTGGCGATACTCCTGTGGCAGCTCGTCTATCTCCTCCTGCGACACATAGGGGGGATTGCTGAGAATCAGATCATAGCGGCCGGCAAGGCTGGCAAACAGATCCGACTGATGTACGGACACACGCTCCTGCACCCCATGACGGATCACGTTTTCGCGCGCCAGCGCCAGGGCATCGGCACTGATATCAGCCAGTTCCACACGGGCTTCGGGAAAGGCCAACGCCGTGGCAATTCCGATGCAGCCACTGCCGGTACACAGGTCCAGCACACTCGCCGGAGGCCGGGCCAGCAGCGGTTCAAAGTCCTTGAGGATCAGTTCGGCAAGCGGGGAACGGGGAATCAGCACCCGCTCATCCACCGTAAAAGGCAAACCGGCAAACCAAGCCTCGCGCACCAGATAGGCGACCGGAATACGGGCGTCAATACGCGCACGCACCAACGCATCCACATGCGCCTGCTCCTCCTGCGTCAGCGTCTTCTGCAACATGCTGTCATCACAGTCAAAGGGAATGCCCAGCGCAGAAAACACCAGATAGACCGCCTCATCCCAGGGGTTGTCCGTGCCATGACCATAGAACAGCTCCGCCTGCTCGAACTGCCGGCTGACACGTTCCAGCACCTGCTCCACCGTTTCACCCAGGCCTGCCTGCATACTGTCTCTCCCCCTTATTCATCATGGCGTGCCATCTGAGTACGGCACCCGAAAAATCACTTTACCCGCCCCCGCCCTGTGGCGTAGGGTAGCGCCTTCACAAGCCAGCCAGGATTGCCACAGCCACCATGACACAAGCAATGGAACAAGCCTACAAAGACATCATTCTCGCCATCGGGGAGGACGTGAGCCGCCCCGGCCTGGTCGATACTCCGAAGCGGGCGGCCAAGGCCATGGATTTCCTGATGCGCGGCTATCGTCAGAACATAGACGAGATCATCAACAATGCACTCTTCCCCTCGACATCGGACGAGATGGTGATCGTGAAGAACATCGAGCTGTATTCCATGTGCGAACACCACATGCTGCCCTTCATCGGCAAATGCCACGTTGCCTACCTGCCCCACGGCAAGGTCATCGGCCTGTCCAAGATCGCCCGCATCGTGGACATTTTCGCGCGTCGCCTGCAGATTCAGGAAAATCTCACCAAGGAAATAGCGGAAACCATCATAAGCAAAACAGGCGCCTCGGGCGCGGCTGTCATCATCGAGGCGCAGCATATGTGCATGATGATGCGGGGCGTGGAAAAACAGAACTCGGTCATGACCACTTCCTGCATGCTGGGCGCCTTCCGCAACAGTCAGAGCACCCGCAACGAGTTCCTCTCCCTCATCGGGCGCTGAACCTTCCGCTCAGGGCTGCAGCACCAGCTCGACCCGCGCCTCACAGGAGCCTTGCCGGCACACCGGAGCCAGGGGGCCCACGCCCTTAGCCAGCACCCTCTGCGGATCGATCCCCGCCGCCAGCAAACGCTCCCGCACAGTCTGTGCCCGCAACAGCGAACGCTGCATAAGCGTTTCCAGCGGTTGTTGCACACTCAGATGTCCGACCACATAGACCCGTGCCTGAGGCAGCAACAGCAGGGCATCCACAACAGCGGGGATACTGCCCGTGTCCGTCAGACGATCCTGCTCATCAAAACCCAGCCCCGGCAGTACCAGGCTGCCATCCTGCTGTAGCTGCAGGGCCAGAGCCTCCGGATCTAATGTCGGCACATCGCGGGTGACATCCGCAAGCTCCAGCACATCCAGATGCGCATAAACACGGCGATTGCCGCGGGTGACCACATACAGCGCGAGGTAAGCCCGGATATGCGCCTCATCGGCTCCCACGGCGCTGGCCAGATAGAATTGTTCCGTCTCCGGCCCGTACAGTATCCGGTTCTCGAACACATCATTTGCCCAGAAATTGCTGCTGCCGCATCCCCGCCCGGCACAACGGAACAGCTCCGGCCCCATGGCCAGCATCCGGGTAGAGAAATAGGTGAAAACATCGCTGCCGGAATAGCCCTCCGGAATGAGGTAGCTGATGCGGGTAAGGTCGCCGCGGATGCGCTCCTCGCGACCTGCCATGACACGCCCGTTCACGCGCTGCATACGATCCAGCGCGAGGCGGTAGTTGGTCTGCCCGGCCTGACGGTAAGCCACGATCTCGGCACCCGGGAAACGCTCAATCAAGGGATGATCGCTGCCCTCGCCCACCGGCTGGGGCTGCGCGAAGGCGGCCCCGATTCCTGCAAGCAGCACAACAGCAAGGAGACGATACAGGGCTGACATCCTACTCGCCTGCAGCGCTCTCATCGTCTGCGGGGCTTGCCGTTTTCTTCTTCGCGGCAGTCTTGCGCGGAGCGCGCTTGGCAGAGGCCGGCGTCTCTTCGGGCGCCGGCTCTGCAGCAACTGTCTGCTCCGCCTCTTCACTGCCCTGCTCCTCACTGCCCGGATAGGGCGAGAACGGAAACGGCTTCAGCTCACTGTTGTAGCTGAGAAAGGACCAGATCTGATGCACATAGGTCGCCAGGTCCTTGCCCAGAGCTCGCAGATTCTCGTTGCTCTCACCGGTCAGCAGGCTGAACAGAGCCTGTGCAATGCTGAGCAGGGTCAGGACGATGGTGGCCACATACAATGCCACCGCAAGCGCGATCATGAAGGCAATGCGCTTCCACTGGGACGGCTCCTTGAGGTTCTCCACGATATCGTCGGACATGATTACTCCTTGGGGTTCAGTGTCTTGGTCTGATTGGCTTCGTACTCGACATCCAGTGCCTGCTCCCCCAGCATCAGGGAGGCGACAATTTCCCGCACCGAGCTGCCATTGTAGATGATCTGGTAAAGACCATTGACCAGCGGCATATAAACGCCCAGTTCATCCGCCCGGTGCTTGACCAGCTTCAGGGTGTTCACCCCTTCGGCGACCTGGCCCACTTCCGCAACGGCAGCTTCGATGCCAAGCCCCTTGCCCAGCGCCATGCCCACACGGAAGTTCCGGCTCAGGGGCGAGGAACAGGTCACCACCAGATCCCCCACTCCGGACAGCCCCAGAAAGGTCATCGGGTCTGCTCCCAGCCGGCGGCCGAAACGTGCCATTTCCGTGAGGCTGCGGGTCACCAGCATGCTGTTGGTGTTGTGCCCCATGCCCATGGCCGAGGCCAGGCCGGCAATGATGGCATAGATATTCTTGAGAGCGCCGCCCAGCTCCACCCCGAACATATCATCATTCGTGTAGACCCTGAAATACTCCGACTTGAGCACCCGCTGCACGGTTTCGCGAACAGAGGCGTGCTCACTGGCAATCACGGTGCCGGTAAGATTTTTGGCGGCAATTTCCTTGGCAAGGTTGGGGCCGCTCATCACGCCGATGCGGGCGGTGGGAGCCTCCTGGCGCAGAATCTGGCTCATCAGTTTGAAAGTGCCGGCCTCGATGCCCTTGGTGGTGCTGACCAGAATCGCATCCTGGCGGCTCCACGGCAGCATGTCGCGCACCACCGAACGAAAATAAGCACTGGGGACGGCCACAAAAATCACGCGGCTGTCGGTAACGGCCTGCTGCATATCGCTGTAGGCACGCACATTCTCGTGCAGAGGATAGCCGGGAAGATACTGGGAGTTCTCGTGTGTGCTGTTGACCTCATCCACCAGCGACTGATTGCGCATCCAGAATTTCACGCAATACCCGTTCTCCGCGATGATATTGGCAATCACTGTACCAAAACTTCCCCCACCCAGAACGGTGACATGGCTCTGCGGCATATTATTGTTCTCCCGTCACGCCATCAGAATACGCGGTTCAGACCATCCAGGGCAGCAATGCGGTAAGCCTCTGCCATCGTGGGATAGTTGAACGTGGTATTCAGAAAATATTTCATCGTGTTCGCCTTGCCTTCCTGCAGCATGATGGCCTGGCCGATATGCACGATCTCGGACGCCTGATCGCCGAAGCAGTGAATGCCCAGGATTTCCAGCGTATCGAAGTGGAACAGGATCTTCAGCATGCCGACCTGCTCCCCGGTAATCATCCCTCGCGCCGTATTCTTGAAAAAGGCCTTGCCGACCTCATAGGGCACGCGCTCTTTCGTCAGTTCGCGTTCGGTCTTGCCCAACGAACTGATCTCCGGAATGGTGTAGATCCCCGAGGCAAAGCGGTCAATCGACACACAGGCCTGCGGGTCCACGATGGCATTGGATGCGGCCCTGCCCTGATCGTAGGAAACACTGGCCAGCGAAGGCCAGCCTACCACATCCCCTGCAGCGTAAATATTTTCCACAGCCGTGCGATAGTTCCTGTCGATTTCCAGCTGTCCGCGCGAATTCGGCTGCAGACCAATGGCCTCCAGATTCAGCTGATCGGTATTGCCGGTGCGACCATTGGCCCACAGCACAATATCGCTCTTGATGCGTTTACCGCTCTTCAGATGCGTGACCACATGGGTGTCGAAATACTCCAGCTTTTCGTATTCCTCATTGTGGCGGCTGCGCACGCCGACATTGCGCAGGTGATAGCTGAGCGCATCGGAAATCTCCCAGTCCAGGAATGACAGCAGTGACTCGGCGGGGTTGATCAGCTCCACCTTGGCCCCCAGACCACCAAAGATCGAGGCATATTCGCAACCGATCACGCCAGCGCCAATGACGGTGACCTTGCGGGGGGAGTAGTTCAAGCCCAGGATGGTGTCGCTGTCGAAGATACGCGGGTGAGTGAAGTCCACATTGTCCGGACGATACGGGCGTGAGCCGGTGGCAATGATGAAATGCTCTGCCGTCAGTACCGGGCCTCGATTGCCCAGTTTGATGGTGTGGGCATCCTCGAACGCGGCAAGCCCGTGAATCACATCAATACCGTTTTTCTCGTAATAGCCACGGCGCAGATACACCTGTTCATCAATCACGCGATTCGCGTGCTGCATGATCTGGGCAAAACTGGGTTTGCGCAGACTGGCAAACTCCTTGAGCAGAGGGTTGCTGCTAAACTCCATGACCTGCTTGACGGACTGCCGCAGGGCCTTGGAAGGAATCGTGCCCATGTGGGTGCAGTTGCCGCCGACCTCTTCCCGGTCAGAGACCACCGCAACGCGTCGTCCTTTCTTGGCGGCGTTCATGGCCGCAGACTCTCCCGCCGGCCCACTGCCGATTACGATGATGTCATAGTGCTTCTGCTTCACTGCCGGTCGCTCCCTGAACGCTTGTTACTACCTGGTTTCTACCTGCTGGTTTCTTCACACTTGTCCGGGTTCCCGCCGCACAATGAACAGCTGCTGTCCCCACTGCCATTGTTCAGACCACCGCAGGTTCCCTTGATAGGCTTGCGACCGAACATAACGCCAACTGCCATGCCTGCCACGACCAGTGCCAGAATGATGAAACTTGCGACGAGTGTTGTCATATTGCCTCCTTCACCGCCCGGTGCGAGCCGAGTTTCAATCCGCTTGCAGGTAATCCGCAAACGCACGTGTATAACGATCATCAAACCCCGCCCCGTCGGGGCGTTTGCTGATGAAATAGGCTGCCAGTCCGATACGCTCGGCCAGGGCAAACGCCCTGTCTGTGCCCATGACCATAAAGGCCGTGGCCAGGGCATCGGCCCTTGCCGCCTCGGCATCGATCACATAGGTGGCGGCAAGATTGTGTGTCACGGGCCGTCCGTTCAGCGGATCGATTTCATGGGAATAGTGTACGCCGTCCTGATCGAAATAATTACGGTAATCCCCCGAGCCCGCCACGGCAAGCGGCTGGCCCCGGGTGTAAAAAATATTGTGCACCTGCGGCGCCGTGTCCACGGGCTTCTCGATGGCCGGCACCCAGCTTTCATCGCCAGGCTTATAACCGCGAATGCGTAACTCCCCGCCCACCTCGATGAAATAACTGCCAAAGCCACGACCATCCAGGTAGTGGGCCAATTGGTCCACGGCGTAGCCCTTGGCGATGCCACTGAGGTCAATATACACGTCCGCGTTTTTGCGCAGCGTGAGGGCATCGGTGTCCAGTTCCAGATACTGAGAACCCACTCGTGACAGCAGCGCGTCGATTTCTGCCTGCGAGGGAATGCGATCACTGCGCCGACGTTCCGGCCCGAAGCCCCAGCGATTGACCAGGGGCCCCACCGTCACATCAAAGGCACCGTCTGTCAGGGTGTTGATCTCCAGCGCCAGGCTCAGCACATCGGCCATTTCGCGTGAGATCGACAGATTCTCGCCAACCGCCGCCTTGTTGATTTCACTGAGCTCGGAGTCTTCCGAGTAAGTGGACATCAGATCACGGTCCAGATGCCTTAGCAGCTCACCGATTTCCAGCGCCAGCAACTCACTGGAAACCTGTTCACGTTCATCCACCACCTTGACACTGTAGGTCGTGCCCATGGTGCCACCGCCAAACTGATGCATCTGCACCACATCCCGGGCCGGCTGCTGTACATACAGGAACAGCAGCACCAGCACGAAAATTGTGAGGCCGATTCTATGGCGGTGCAGAAACTCATTCATTGGCAGGCGTATCCGTTGCACAGATCGCGGGGCTTGGCCCAAAAGCGGCTCAGGCTTATGACAGCACTGTCATAAGCCTGAGATGTCAGGAGAACTCGTCCAGGGAGATGTTCTCGTCCTCGACACCAAGATCTTTCAGCATCTTGATGACGGCAGCATTCATCATGGGTGGCCCGCACATATAGAACTCGCAGTCCTCGGGTGCGGGGTGATCCTTGAGGTAGTGTTCATAGACCACGTTGTGGATAAACCCGGTCATTCCCGCCCAGTTGTCTTCCGGCTGGGGATCAGACAGTGCCACATGCCACTTGAAGTTGTCGTTTTCTGCCGCCAGCGTATCGAAGTCGTTCACATAGAACATTTCCTTCAGGCTGCGGGCGCCATACCAGAAGCTGATCTTGCGCTTGGAATGCAGACGACGCAGTTGATCGAAAATATGGGAACGCATGGGCGCCATGCCGGCCCCCCCGCCGATAAACACCATTTCGGCATCGGTATCCTTGGCAAAAAATTCACCGAAAGGCCCAAACACCCTGATCTTGTCCCCCGGCTTCAGATTGAACACATAGGAGGACATGACGCCCGGCGGAAAGCTGGAACGCGGCGGCGGTGTTGCAATCCGGATATTGAACTTGATGATGCCCTTCTCTTCCGGATAGTTCGCCATGGAGTAGGCGCGCACCGTGGTTTTGTCTGTTTTGGACACCAGATCAAACAGGCCAAATTTTTCCCAGTCGCCACGGAACTTGTCGCCGATGATGAAATTCTTGTACTGCACTTCGTGAGGGGGAACTTCCAGTTGCACATAGCCACCGGCACGGAAATCCACGCTGTCGCCATCGGGAATCTTCAGGACCAGTTCCTTGATGAAGGTTGCCACGTTGTCGTTGGAAACCACGGTACATTCCCACTGCTTCACGCCGAAGAACTCCGGCGCGACTTCAATTTTCATGTCCTGCTTCACGGCCACCTGGCAGGATAGCCGCCAATGCGCCTTACCCTCTCCCATGGTGAAATGTCCCTGCTCGGTCGGCAGCATGGAACCGCCTCCGTCCAGCACCTGACAGCGACACTGGCCGCAGGTACCGCCACCACCACAGGCTGAGGACAGATAAATACCGGCATCCGCGAGCGTATTGAGCAGCTTGCCACCGGCAGGAACGGTGATGGAGCGCTCGGGATCACCATTGATCTCGATTTTGACCTTGCCTGTGCTCACCAGACGGGCTCGCGCCGCCAGAATCATGGCCACCAGAACCATGACGATCACGGTGAACATGAGAACGCCGCCGACTATTGCTGCAATATCAATCATTACTGAACCC
>JACKOK010000006.1 GCA_024234365.1 Pseudomonadales bacterium | reverse complement strand
TGCCCCGGAAGCACATGCTCCAGATCGAGCACGCTGTGGGGCAGGGAGCGTATCAGCATCATCGGGCTGTAAATCTTCTCTGCCATGGCCTGGCGCAGAACCGGCAGTAGCGCCAGGGACCAGACGGAAAACAGCGGTTGCCATTGTCCTGCCGTGCAGGCGTAACAGACCTGCGTGGCTTCCTGCATACGCAGCGCTTCCAGTTGTGCCACCAGATTTTGTGGAAACCACGGGACATCCCCCGGGAAACAGGCCAGCACCTTGCCGCAAGCCTGTTGCTGGCAATATTCCATTGCCGCAAGAATTCCGGCCAGGGGGCCAGCATCCGGTCCGAAGGGGTCGGCGATGAGCGGCAGCGCAAAGCGTTGGTAGCGTTCGGGGTGGCGATTTACGTTGATCAGGAGTGGGCTGGCCTGTTTCCTGGCATTGTCGATGATGTAGTCAATGACACAACGCTCCCCCAGCGGCATGAGGGATTTGTCGTGGAACTGCATGCGGGACGACTGGCCGCCGGCCAGAATAACGCCGGCAATATAAGGCCTTGCGCTTGGCATGGGTATGGCCCTCCTGCAACCGTGATGCCCAGTTATGGCGAGGGCTGGAGCATAGTGCAGCCCCCGCCGGGCGACAAGATTATGGATTGAATAAAATCGGGCGGTGTGGGAGAATCTCGCACTTCGGAAAATGGGTGCTGCGTGGTAACTGATTGAAATTTCTGGGATTAGCTCCCGGAAATTGCAAGCTGTATACCCCCAGGCCTGGTTGATACCATTCCCAACGACAAATCTGCGCTATTGCCCTACGGCAGAGGCTGATTTTCAATAAATAAAAGTAAACGCGATGGGCAGTGTCAGGGCACTGTCTGTTCTAGAGGGTTTTTCATGCAAGTCTCCATCGAAACCACTTCTGGTCTTGAGCGTCGTATGACGGTCGGGGTTCCCGCTTCTGTTGTTGAAAGCGCTGTCAGCGCCCGATTGCAGGAAGCTGCAGGCAATATTCGAATGAACGGCTTCCGCAAAGGCAAGGTGCCGATGAAGGTCGTCAAAGGGCGTTTTGGCCGCGGTGTGCGCCAGGAAGTGCTCGGGGAAGTCATGAGCAAGAGCTACTACGACGCCATCAGCGAGCAGAATCTCAAGCCTGCCGGGCAGCCCCGCATTGAACCCAAGACCCTGGAAGAGGGCAAGGATCTCGAATTCGTTGCTATTTTTGAAGTCTACCCCGAGGTCACTCTGGGCGATTTCTCCAAATTGAAAGTGGAAAAAATGGTTGCGGAAGTGACCGATGAAAATATCGACAAGATGGTCGAAAACCTGCGCCAGCAGCGTCAGAGCTGGGAGCCCATCACGCGTCAGGCCAAAAACAAGGACCGTCTGGTCATTGATTTCGTCGGCACGATCGACGGTGAGGAGTTTGAAGGGGGTTCCGGCAAAGGTGTCAACCTGATTCTGGGCTCCGGGCGCATGATTCCAGGCTTTGAAAAAGGCCTGTTGAAGAAGAAAGCCGGCGAAGAGGTCGTGCTGGACCTGGAATTCCCCGAGGACTACCAGAACAAGGATGTCGCGGGCAAACCGGTTCAGTTCACTGTCAAGATCAATTCTGCCAGCACCCCGGTTCTGCCGGAGCTGAATGACGAATTCTTTGCGGTATTCGGCATTGACGAGGGCGGTGAGGAAGCCTTCCGCAAGGAAGTGGCCGCGAATATGAATCGTGAGCTGAAAAATGCCAGCAAGGCCAAGCTCAAGAACCGTGTGATGGAACTGCTGCTGAAAGAGCACAAGATCGATCTGCCTCTCAGCCTGATCCGAAACGAAATTGATTCCCTGCGCCAGCAGGCGCTACAGCAGTTTGGTGGTGGCAGAAAAAATATCGACCCGTCCATGCTGCCGGATGAACTGTTCAAGGAACAGGCAGAACGACGCATTGCCCTTGGCCTGATTCTGGGCGAGGTCATCAAGGTCAAGGAACTGAAGGCCGATCCGGATCAGGTAAAGAGCATGGTTGAAGACATAGCCTCAACCTATGAGACACCGGATGAGGTGGTGCGCTGGTACTACAGCAACAAGGATCAGCTGGCGACAGTCGAGTCCTCCGTACTGGAAGACCAGGCCTTTGACGCCATTTTGGCCGATGCCAAGGTGACTGAAAAGAAAGCCAGCTATGACGATGTCATCAAGCCCGATGCACCGGCAGGCGGCAAGTAACAGGTGAGTATGGACCACAAGCAAGAGACTGTGACAAGTGCGCTCGTTCCCATGGTGATCGAGCAGACCTCCCGTGGGGAGCGCTCTTACGACATCTATTCGCGTCTGTTGAAGGACCGGGTGATCTTTGTCGTAGGGCAGGTGGAAGATCACATGGCCAACCTTGTGGTCGCTCAACTGCTGTTCCTGGAGTCCGAGAATCCGGACAAGGATATCCACCTGTATATCAACTCCCCGGGCGGCTCAGTGACTGCCGGTCTGTCGATTTACGACACCATGCAGTTCATCAATCCCGATGTCAGCACCATGTGCATCGGGCAGGCCGCCAGCATGGGAGCGTTGCTGCTCGCAGGGGGGACCCCTGGCAAGCGTTTTGCGCTGCCACACTCCCGCATGATGATTCACCAGCCCAGCGGGGGAGCCCAGGGGCAGGCCGCAGACATTGAAATTCAGGCCAATGAAATCATCAAGCTGCGTCATCAACTGAACAAAATCATGGCCCATCACACCGGGAAAGAGCTGGATGTGATCGCCAGGGATACCGAGCGGGACAATTTTATGAGTGCCGAAGAGGCGCTGCGCTACGGTCTCGTTGACAAGGTATTGAGCCACCGCGTGATGTGATCGCGCAGGGAAACTGCCCGTTTTTCGGTAACTTGTAGGAATTTTACCCGTGTGGGCTGTGGAAGCCTGAAATTCTGCCGATGAACTCTCTAACGCATCCGGCGGAACCAAAGGCCTGCCGGGTATTGGAGAGTCCTGCAAAGTCCTGTAATCTGGGCAGGAATCGTTTTTGAGGGATTTTGAATGTCAGATGATCGTTTCAACAAAGGCGATGACAGCGGCAAGCTGCTGTACTGCTCCTTCTGCGGTAAAAGCCAGCATGAAGTGCGCAAGTTGATCGCAGGACCATCTGTGTTTGTCTGTGATGAATGTGTTGATCTGTGCAACGACATCATCCGGGAAGAGATTCAGGAAAAGGACTCCGAGGGCGGCAGCCGGAAACTGCCCATTCCCGAAGAAATCAAGAAGACTCTCGATGAATACGTGATCGGGCAGGACAACGCCAAGAAAGTCCTGGCCGTGGCCGTGTACAACCACTACAAACGCCTCAATTACGAGCACAGCTCCGGGGGCGTTGAACTCGGCAAAAGCAATATCCTGATGGTGGGGCCGACCGGTACCGGCAAGACCCTGCTGGCCGAGACCCTGGCGCGTCTGCTGGACGTTCCCTTCACCATTGCCGATGCCACCACGCTGACCGAAGCGGGTTATGTGGGCGAGGATGTCGAGAACATCATTCAGAAGCTGCTGCAGAAATGCGATTACGATGTGGAGAAAGCCCAGATCGGGATCGTCTACATCGATGAAATCGACAAGATTTCCCGCAAGTCCGACAACCCCTCCATCACCCGCGATGTTTCCGGGGAAGGGGTACAGCAGGCCTTGCTCAAACTTATCGAAGGCACGGTAGCCTCCGTTCCTCCCCAGGGTGGGCGCAAACACCCCCAGCAGGAATTTCTGCAGGTCGATACCTCCAATATCCTGTTTATCTGCGGGGGGGCTTTTGCCGGCCTGGACAAGATCATCCGCGACCGTTCGGAAAAAAGCGGCATCGGCTTCAGTGCCGAGGTGCGCAGCAAGGATACCGATCACCGCGTTGGGGAAGCCCTGCGGGGTGTCGAGCCCGAAGATCTGGTGAAATACGGTCTGATTCCCGAGTTTGTTGGCCGTCTGCCGATGATCGCTACTCTGGATGAGCTCGATCTGGAGGCGCTGGTGCGCATCCTCAAGGAGCCGAAAAACGCGCTGATCAAGCAATACCAGAAGCTTTTTGAGATGGAGAACGTGGAAATCCAGTTCCGTGACGATGCGCTGCGCGCCGTTGCGCAGAAAGCAAGAGACCGCAAGACCGGGGCCCGTGGGCTGCGCTCCATCATGGAGGGCGTGTTGCTGGATTCCATGTACAAGATTCCTTCCATGGAGACGGTGAGCAAGGTGATTATCGATGCCGCTGTCATCAACGGGGAATCCGAGCCTCTGCTGGTCTATGAAAATCGTGAGCAGCAAGCTAGCCGTGCTGCAACAGAAGAACACTAGGAGGGGCCTTTCGCCGCTTTGTGCCGACAGATTCTCATGAGAACTTCGCTCAGGCGGCGGATTGAATTCCCAATTGCAAGCCCCAAGATAAGCGCCTGTACCTCATGAGACTGTAAAGCCTCACCATTCAACTCAGGACGTTCACTATGGGTCTTATGTCAGACACCTCCGAAATCGCCAAAACCATTCTTCCGCTTCTGCCCCTGCGTGATGTGGTCGTGTATCCGCAGATCGTGCAGCCCCTGTTTGTCGGGCGTCCGAAATCGATCAAGGCCCTGGAAGTTGCCATGAGTGCCGGCAAGCAAGTCCTGCTGGTTGCACAACGCAACCCCACGGATGACGATCCCAGCACACGCGATATCTTTGAGATCGGCACCGTGGCCAGCATCCTGCAGCTGATTCGCCTGCCGGATGGCACGGTAAAGGTGCTGGTTGAAGGTGTCAGCCGCGCCCGGATCAGATCCGTCGAACTCGAGGACGACTATTTCCAGGCCCATATCACCCAGCTCGCACCTGAAGCCATGGCAGAGAAGCAGGGCGATTTGCTGGTGCGTTCGCTGCTGTCCCAATTCGAACAGTATGTGCAGCTGAGCAAGAAGATTCCTCCGGAGGTAATGACCTCCATCTCCAGCATCGACGAGCCCGGGCGTCTGGTGGATACCATCGCCTCCCATATGTCCCTGCAGATCCAGGAGAAACAGAACCTGCTGGAACTGGTCGCCCTGCAGGCGCGCATAGAACACCTCATGGGGCTGATCGAGTCCGAGATCGACCTGTTCCAGGTTGAAAAGCGCATCCGCGGGCGCGTGAAGAAACAAATGGAGAAAAGCCAGCGCGAGTATTATCTGAATGAGCAGATGAAGGCCATTCAGAAGGAAATGGGCGAGCTGGATGATGCTCCCAACGAGGCGGAAGAACTCAAGCAGCGCATCGAAGAAGCCGGTATGCCGGCAGAGGCGAAGGATAAGGCCCTGTCCGAGCTGAACAAACTGCGCATGATGTCGCCGATGTCTTCCGAGGCATCAGTGGTGCGCACTTATATAGACTGGATGGTAAATATTCCCTGGAAGGCACGCAGCAAGGTGCGCCTTGATCTGGATAAAGCCGAGCAGGTGCTGGAGCACGATCATTATGGGCTGGAAGAGGTCAAGACACGCATTCTGGAATATCTTGCTGTGCAGAAACGTGTCAAGAAGCTCAAAGGGCCGATTCTGTGCCTGGTAGGACCACCCGGTGTGGGCAAAACCTCACTGGGGGAATCCATTGCGCGCGCCACCAATCGCAAGTTTGTTCGCATGGCGCTGGGCGGAGTGCGGGACGAGGCAGAAATCCGCGGGCATCGACGCACTTATATTGGCTCGCTGCCCGGCAAGCTGCTGCAGAAATTGTCCAAAGTAGGGGTCAGGAATCCTTTATTCCTGCTCGATGAAATCGACAAAATGGGTATGGACAACCGCGGCGATCCGGCTTCTGCGCTGTTGGAGGTTCTCGACCCTGAACAGAATCACAGCTTCAATGACCATTATCTGGAGGTTGACTACGATCTGTCTGAAGTCATGTTCGTGTGCACCTCCAATACCATGAATATTCCCGGGCCGCTTCTTGACCGGATGGAAATCATTCGCCTGCCGGGCTATACCGAAGACGAAAAGATCAATATCGCCAGCCGCTATCTGGTACCCAAGCAGCAATCCAATAACGGCTTGCGCAAAGGAGAGCTCACCATCGGTGAAGAGCCCATCCGGGATCTTGTGCGTTATTACACGCGGGAAGCCGGGGTTCGTAATCTGGAACGGGAAATCGCGAAAATCTGCCGCAAGGTTGTCAAGGAGCATGCCAGCCAGAAGAAACCGGCCCCGGTCGTTTTGACGGGAGAATTGCTGGAACACTATTCCGGCGTGCATAAATTTGATTTTGGCATTGCCGAAGAAAACAACCTGATCGGCCAGGTCAACGGTCTGGCCTGGACTCAGGTAGGTGGAGAGCTGCTGACCATCGAGGCTGTTGCTCTGGAAGGCAAAGGCAAGACGATCAAGACCGGTTCGCTTGGCGACGTCATGCAGGAGTCGATCCAGGCTGCCTTGACTGTCGTACGCAGCCGGGCAGGCGTATTGGGATTGAAGCCCGGCTTCCACGAAAGCATTGATCTGCACATTCACGTCCCCGAGGGGGCAACCCCGAAAGACGGCCCGAGTGCCGGTATAGGCATGTGCACCGCTCTGGTTTCGGCGCTGACGGGAATTCCCGTTCGCGCAGATGTGGCGATGACCGGGGAGATCACTTTGCGCGGTCAGGTTTTGCGCATCGGCGGCCTCAAAGAGAAGCTGCTCGCCGCGCATCGGGGCAACATCAGAACGGTCATTATTCCTGCCGACAATGAACGTGATCTGAAAGAAATTCCGGACAATGTTAAAAACGAATTGGATATCCGTCCTGTGCGCTGGATCGATCAGGTTCTGGAGATTGCACTGGAATATCAACCGACTCCAAAAGCAGAGGAAAGCACGGGAAAATCCGCCATTTCCTCATCGGGAGAGGAGGCCGACAAAGGCAAGGACGAATTGCATATAAATACGCACTGAATCACATGAAAACCCTGTGTTTTGTGTTGACACAGCTTTCTGTGCCTTGGTATAAAGTGCCGGTCGTATTGCTTACCAAACCTTTTTTTGGATAAAAATTCAGACAGAAAAACAATACTTGGGACGGAGCGTGCGCTTTATTTTCCGTCCAGGTTTTTCAGCACAATCATCATAGAAAAATAAGGGGATACCGTGAACAAATCAGAATTAATTGATGCTGTAGCAGCAGGTGCCGATATACCAAAAGCAACAGCTGGCCGTGTTATTGATGCCATGATCGATGCGATCACCGACTCACTGAAGAAAAGCGACCCAGTCGTACTTGTCGGTTTTGGTACTTTTACGACCAAAGAGCGTGCAGCAAGACAGGGACGCAATCCCCAGACTGGCGCCACTATCCAGATCAAAGCCGCCAAAGTGCCTACCTTTAAAGCAGGCAAGGCTCTGAAAGACTCAGTTAATCTTTAACTTACAGTCAATATTCCCGATCAGGTCGGGCTGGGAAGCCGATTTCCGGTCTGGCCATGGCGGAGCAGCACTGTCTCCAGCCATGTATCGGATATAATAAGGCGCATCAATGATGCGCCTTTTTAGTTTAAGGGGCTCCCACGTCCGCCCCGAGGCAAACACTGCGGGGCAGCGGGTAAACCGCCAACTCGACTAAGGAAACAGATAATGCTGCAAACAATTAGAGATAACTCACAGGGCCTGATCGCGAAGCTGATTATCGGCTTCATCATAGGGCTGATGGCTCTGTTCGGGGTCGAGTCCATCGTTGGGGGCTTGAGCAATAACTCCACCGTAGCCGAAGTGAATGGCGAGGATATTACAGAGCCTGAGTTGGCAGCCACTGTGCAGCAGCTGCTGCTGAGTGTCGGGGGAGATCTCGGAAATCTCGACGAGGGGCTGTTGCGCCAGATTGCTCTGAATCAACTGATTGAGGATCGTGTACTGCGCCAGAATGCCAATCAATCCCATATGACAATCTCCAGTGACGCCGTTGATCGTCTGATGATCAATAATCCTCAGTTTCAGGTGGGAGGTGTTTTCAACTCTGAACTGGCCATTCGCACCATGGCAACCCAGGGCTACTCCATTCAGGGGTATCGCGAATCCCTGGCCGATCAGATGGTGGTCGGGCAATTGATGAATGCCTATGCCGCAACCAGTTTTGCCACCGAGGCGGAACTGAACCGCGTGGCAGCGCTGTCTTCCCAGAAGCGTGATTTCCGCTTTGTTTCCGTCACGCTGGGGAACCGAACGTTGGGCGAAGCCATTCCGGCCGACCAGATTGAAGCCTATTACCAGAATAATCAGTCCCAGTTCATGCTCGACGAAGAAGTAGGGATTGATTATGTGGTGTTGGACAAAAACGCCATTTTTGACGAAGTCAGCGTAGACGATGCAGCCGTACAGGCTCAGTATGAGCTCGAAGCCTCTGCCGCCGTTGCCTCGTCCCAGCGTCGCGCCTCCCATATTCTGCTGGAAACCGGTGCAGGTCTTCTGAACAGGAGGCCATCACCATGGCCACTGCGCTCAAGGCACGTCTGGATCAAGGGAAGACTTTGCTGCGCTTGCGCTGAAGCCTCTGCCGATACGGCATCTGCAGAACAGGGCGGGGATATCGGCTATACCGACGGTTCGGCTTTCCCCACGCGCGTGGAAGAGGCGCTGGACACTCTGCAGGTCGGTGAAGTGTCCGATCCGGTTGTCAGTGAATTCGGTGTGCATCTGGTGAAACTGACGGAAAACGAGCAGAACGAATACCCCCCGCTGGCAGAGGTTGAGGAGCGCATCCGCCGTGAACTGAGCACCAGCCAGGTCGATAGCCTCTATTTCTCGCGTCTTGAGGATCTGGCAAACCTGGCCTTCGAGACTACCGGTCTTCAGGATATTTCCGGGGAGCTGGGCCTGGAGATCGTGGAAAGCGAGATGTTCAGCCGTCTGGGCGGAAGCAACGATATCACCAGTAACGCCAACGTTATATCTGCCGCATTTGCCGATGATACCCTGATCGATGGCAACAACAGCGATGTCATCGAACTGGGGGATTCCCGTGCTGTTGTCCTGCATGTGCGCGAGCACTCGGAGCCCTCCTTGCGTCCGCTGGAGGAGGTAAGAGGTGAAATAGCCGCGATTCTGCGTACAGAAATGGAAAAAGAACGTGCCAGTGCGCTTGGCCAATCTCTTCTGAGTTCCCTGCGCAATGGCGAAGATATTACCGGAACTCTGGCAGATAATGAGCTGCAGTGGATCGCACAGAACGGTGCGTCCCGTGATCAGGCCGGCATGAATGGCGAAGTGTTGCAGAATGCCTTTGCGATGCCCGCCCCAGCAGAGGGCGAGACAGCCTTTAATGGTTTTGTTCTCACCAACGGCACTTATGTCGTGTTGGAGCTGCAGGCTGTGCAGCGTGGAAGCCTGGCAGATCTGAGCGCAGATGAGCGCCGCAATATGATCAATACCTTCATTGAGCGGGATGGTCGTGCAACGGTGGATGCCTTCGTTGCCAATAGCCGTCTGAATGCCGATATCACTCAGAACCTGAGCGAAGAGCCCCTGTTATAAGGGGCCTGGCTTGTTCAGTTGAGTTTGAGTCCGCCCGGGGAGAGTTGCAGATGCTGTCCCGGGTGGATCAGATCGCCGGTTTTGATGCCGTTCCACAGGGCGATATCGTCCGCGGTAACCCCAAAACGTCGCGCAATCCCTGAAAGAGAATCCCCCGAGCGTACCACATAGGGCTGGGCAGGCTGTTCGCCTGCCTCACTGCTGGCACTTGCCACGCCATTGCCGGAGCGCAGAAGCAGTAGCTGTCCAGGTTTCAACACCGCATCCGGATCAAGCTGGTTCCACTGTGCAATATCGGCAACGCGGATCTGATAACGCTTCGCAATACTCCAGAGATTGTCGCCGGAGCGCACCTGATAGCGTGTTGGCGCTTGTGCCGCTGCGGCATTATTGCCGGCATTGGAATAGACCGGTGCGTTTGGCGCGACCAGGGGATTGGCGGAGTTATATGCCCGGGGAATCAACAAGGATTCACCGGCGATGATGCGACTGCCACTGATGCCGTTGACCTGTTGCAGGACGCCGACCTGTGTGCGGAACTGGCGCGCAATGCCGCTCAAGGTATCGCCACTTTGCACCACATAACGATCCCAGGTCACGCTGGGGCGCTCTCCCTGCTCCTGCAGATTGTTCTTGAAGGTCTCTACCACGTCCACTGGCATCAGCAGGGCGTAGGGGCCATCCGGATGTGTTGCCCACTGCCGGAAACCCGGGTTGAGCTGGTACAGGGTCTGGGGTTCCAGGCCCGCAATACTGGCAGCAAGAGCAAGATCCAGCTGAAAACCAACCTCTACCAGCGTGACAGCAGGCGCATTCGGCACCTTTGCCAGCTCCATACCGTAATGATCGGGGGTGGCCACCAGGCGACTCAGGGCAATCAGCTTGGGAACAAAATCCTCTGTGATGGAAGGCAGATTGAGTGACCAGTAATCCACCGCACGATCACGTCCTTCATTGCGGGTGATTGCCTTGCGTACGTTTCCCGGCCCGGTGTTATAGGCGGCCAGGGCCAGCAGCCAGCTTTCGTCGAACATCTGCTGTAACTGTGTGAGATAGCCCAGAGCGGCGGAGGTGGACGCAATCGGGTCGCGGCTGCCGTCGTACCACCAGTCCCGCTTAAGACCTAGAACTGGGGCCGTCGAGCTGGCTATCTGCCATAAGCCGACCGAATTTCCGGGAGACACGGCATTGGGGTTAAAGGCACTCTCCACGATTGGCAGCAGAGCCAGTTCCGTGGGTAAACCACGCCGTTCGACCTCTTCCACAATCTCGTAAATGAAGGGGCTGGCCCTTTCCGTGACGATTTTCAGGTAACTGGGGTTGTCCTTGTAGAAGGCAAGCTGTTCCTCTATGCGGGCATTATCGTAGTCATAGGCAAACTGCAGGCCCGCACCGATGCGGCTCCAGATATCCGGGTACTCGCCAGCCCCTGCCAGCGTATCCGTACCGGGAATCCGTACGCGTGCGGCCACACTGCGATCACCGACCTGGCGGGTCGCGCCGACATCCAGGCCCTCATTGCCCAGTGAGCCTGTCCCTTCCATCATGCTGCTGCAGGCATTGAGCAGCACGGTAGTGCCCACCAGCAGGCAAAGCCGCTTCAGCGGCAGACGAGGGCGCGGTAACAGGGGAAGGGCGTGAACAGGCAAGGGTGGCACAGAACTGGATGGCATGAATAAAATCTGCAGTAAATGACGTTGGGTGGCTTAAAAATGATCCTTCCAGGCCCGCAGGCCTGCAAATGTCGTGACGCGATCGGCGATGGACTGCCCGCTGTGTCGAGCGACAGATTCTGCCACAACTCCTATGTGACAACGCAGAAACGGATTGGTTCTGCCCTCCAGGGCGATTGTGCTGGGCAGGCTGGGCTGTTCTGCCTCACGCAGCCTCTGCACCTGTTCAACTCTTGCCAGCAGATCCGGATTATCCGGTTCCACTGTCAGCGCAAAGCGCAGATTGGCCTGGGTGTATTCGTGGGCGCAGTATAGCAGTGTCTGCCCGGGAAGCTCCTGCAATTTTTCCAGCGAGGCCAGCATCATGGCCGGATTGCCTTCGAAAACTCTCCCGCAGCCCCCGGAAAACAGGGTGTCCCCACAAAATACAGCCCCGCTGGGGCACCAGGGCCCGGGTGGCAGATAGTAGGCGATATGTTCCAGCGTGTGCCCTGGAATCTCCAGCACCTGAAACGGCAGGCCGGCAAGCTCTACACTATCTCCCTGATGAACGCATTCCTCAATCGCGGGAATTCGTGCCGAAGAGGGGCCGATGATTTTGACTGCGGGAAAGGCGGCCTGCAGAGCCGTGATACCTCCCGTGTGGTCGGCATGATGATGCGTAATCAGGATGGCACCCAGGCTCAGGGCATCCCGGTACAGAATGCTCAGGACAGGAGCGGCGTCACCGGGGTCCACCACAATGCATTCGCGGGTATTCTGCGGACGCAGAAGCCAGATGTAGTTATCCACAAAGGCGGGAACCGCCTGAATCTGCAAGGTCATTTGATTTGCTTTTCGATGTCAAAGAAAGCAATCATAGTGCAGGCACAGCGCGGGGAAAACCTCTTTCGCTGCCCCCTGAACCCGCAAAAACCAGGCCACCAGAGCAGAGCATGGCAGGATTGGACAATATACGCAGCTACTGGCGCAAACGGCGTGAGCTGCCGGCACCGCAAACACTGTTTCATGAGATGGGCCAGTGGTGGCAGACCCCGCTGGGGCACGCCCTGCTGCGCAGTGAAGCCGCCGTGCTGGAACCAGTCCTGGCAAGGCTCTTTGGCTACCATTTCCTGCAACTCGGCGTCAGCGAGCATTCGATGCTGGACGCCAGCCCTATCGGCCATAAGATCGTGTTTGTGCCCGGGCACGAAAGGGGAGGCGTATTGCCGGTTGCCAGTAATGAGGCGCTTCCGTTGCAGAGCGAAAGTGTGGATGCCGTTCTCATTCATCATGCGCTGGATTACACGCCGGACAGCCATCGCCTGCTGCGTGAATCGGCACGAGTGCTGATGCCCGGAGGCAAGCTGCTGATTCTTGGTTTCAATCCCCTGAGTCCCTGGGGGCTGCGGCACCTGCTGCGCTGGCGCAACACCTTGCCGTGGAATGCCCGTTATATTGCCAGTTCGCGGGTTCAGGACTGGCTGAAGCTGCTGGAGTTCACCGTCGACAAGGTAGAGCACGCAGGCTATATACTTCCCATGCGCAGAGCACGCCAGGGGGACGGCGCGTCCCGGCTGGAGGCCATGGGGCAGCGCTTCAACGCACCGCTTGCGGCGGTCTATCTGATTGTTGCCTGCAAACAGATCATGCCGGTGACCCCGATACAGCCACGCTGGCGTCCCAGCCTGCCGCGTCCGGTACTGGTAAGGCCTGTTGGGGAGTCGGCCCGCGCCAGGCCTCAGGCCGCACGCGTTAAAATCAAGTCATGACGCCCGATGGGCGAGCAAATCAGGAAGTTTCAGTTTGAACAAATCTGTGGAGATGTATACCGATGGCGCCTGCCGGGGAAACCCGGGCAAAGGAGGCTGGGGCGCACTGCTGCGCTACAACGGGCATGAAAAAACGCTGTACGGTGGCGAGGCAATGACAACCAACAACCGCATGGAGCTCATGGCGGTGATTCAGGGGCTGCGCGCCCTCAAACGCCAGGGGCTCGATGTCCAGGTATTCAGTGACTCCAAATATGTCCTGAACGGCATCAGCGAATGGCTGCCGAACTGGAAAAAGCGGGGCTGGAAAACCGCGGCAAAGAAGCCGGTGCTCAATGCGGACCTGTGGCAGACCCTCGATGAACTCGCGGCGCAGCACCATGTCCGCTGGCAATGGGTCAAAGGGCACAGCGGCCACCCGGAAAACGAACTTGCCGACAGCCTGGCCAATCGTGGCATTGATGAACTGAACTAAGTTATTCAAGGAAAATCAAAAAGATGCGACAAATAGTTCTGGATACAGAGACTACCGGCCTGGATCCTTTGCAAGGGCATAAGGTCATTGAAATCGGCTGTGTCGAGATCGAAAACAGAAGGCTCACCGGGCGTCATTACCACTGTTACCTGAACCCCGATCGCGACATTGACGATGGCGCGGTTCAGGTTCACGGCATCACCTCCGAGTTTCTTGCCGACAAGCCGCGCTTTGTTCAGGTCGTGGACGAATTCCTCGATTTCGTCAAAGGGGCCGAACTGGTCATCCACAATGCCGCCTTCGACGTCGGCTTCCTGAACCATGAACTGGAGCAGACGGGGGGAAGCTACCCTCGTATCGAGCAAGTGTGCGGCATCGTCGATACCCTGATGATGGCCCGCAAGAAACACCCGGGGCAGCGCAATAATCTGGATGCTTTGTGCAAACGTTACGAAGTGGACAACTCCCAGCGCGATCTGCACGGCGCCTTGCTGGACGCCGAGATTCTGGCCGATGTGTATCTGCGCATGACGGGTGGGCAAACCACTCTGCAACTGGGCAGCGATGAAGATGCCGAAAGCCAGAAGGAGGGCAGTGATCAGCGCAGGGAACGCCAGGCGCGTGGCCCGCTGCCGCTGGCAAGCGCTTCGGAGGAGGATCTGGAAGCGCATGCAAGGTTTCTTGAACGCATCAACAAAGCCAGCAACGACAGCTGTGTCTGGACGGCCCAGGCGCCGGAATGAGCAGGGAGCACGCGCATTTCTTCCACATGGGGGATGTCCTGCCCAAGGATCGGATCATCGTGTTTCATCGTGGAGAAGTGCTGCTGTGCCAGGAGAGTATTCTCTGGCTACCTGAAGCCCTGTCGCGCTTCCACGGCCTCCATGACCCTTTGCTGCTTGTCGAGGATACCGGACACAGCCGGGTGCTGGCCCTGAACCTGCCTGACGATGCGGTTCTGGAGGATTGCGCCGTTAGCCGGCTGACACCCCGGCAATTGCTGCTGCAGCAGGGTTACCCGGATTTCGCCCTTCCCGGGCGTGCCAGTCAATTGCTGAACTGGTACGGCACGCATCGCTACTGCGGTGCCTGCGCAGCCCCGACAAGCCCCCATGCAAAGGATAGGGCATTACGCTGCCAGGCCTGTGAACGTGTCTATTACCCCCGCATCAACCCCTGCGTCATCGTGTTGGTAACACGGGGGGATACCTGCCTGCTGGCCCTCCACCAGCGCGCCACTGCCTCTTACCGCAGTTGCCTTGCCGGTTTCATGGAAGTGGGGGAGACTCCGGAGGAGACCGTCAAACGTGAGGTGCGCGAAGAGGTAGGCATCGAGGTCAACAATATCCGCTATGTACGCAGCCAGTCATGGCCGTTCCCCTCCCAACTGATGCTGGGCTTTTTTGCTGAGCATGAAAGCGGGGATATTTGTGTCGACGGCAAGGAGATTGCCCAGGCACGCTGGTATCACCGTGACGAGCTTCCGCTGACGCCGTCTGCGCAGATCAGTGTTGCCGGCCAGCTCATTGAGTTATTCTTGCAGGGTTTTTGACAGGGGCCGTGCCCCAGACGAGAAAAAGGAGCAGGTACTTGGAGTACTTCATTGATTACGTTCTGTTTTTGGCAAAGGTTGCGACCCTCGTCGTAGCCTTTATGTTTATCCTGGGTGCGTTGATTTCTGCCGGTAGCCGAGGCAAGAAAGGGGGGAGCGGCAAAGGTTCCCTGCAAATTGTGCATCTGAACGAGGAGCTGGACGATATCCGGGATGCCATTCGCAAGTCCGTACTCGACAAAGAGGAGTACAAACAGGTTCAGAAACTGGAGAAAAAGCGCCTGAAGCAGGAAGCCAGGGAGCGCAAACAGGCATTGGCCACTGCTGCCGCAGACGAGAATGAAGACAGCATTAAAAAGCGCGTTTATGTACTTGATTTTGATGGGGATATTGAGGCGAGTCAGCTTGAGTGTCTGCGCGAGGAGATTACGGCTGTGCTCTCTCTCGCCACCTCACGCGACGAAGTGATTCTGCGCCTTGAGAGCCCGGGAGGGATGGTCCATGCCTACGGTCTGGCATCGTCCCAGCTGCAGCGTATCCGCGACAAGGACATCTCCCTGACCATCTGTGTGGACAAGGTTGCCGCCAGCGGTGGCTATATGATGGCCTGTCTGGCCAATCGCCTGGTGGCAGCACCGTTTGCCATCCTGGGATCGATTGGTGTGCTGGTGCAATTGCCCAACTTCCATCGCTTGCTGCGCAAGCACGAGGTCGACTATGAAACCATCAGCGCTGGCGAGTTCAAGACCACGCTGACAACCTTTGGCGAGATCACCCAGAAAGGGCGCGACAAGGTGAAGGAAGATGTCGAAGAGATGCACACTCTGTTCAAGGCCTGGGTCAAGGAACACCGCCCGGTCGTGGAAATCGACAATATCGCAACCGGGGAGACCTGGGTGGGGCTGCAGGCCCTCGAACGCAAGATGGTTGATGCCCTTATGACCAGTGACGAGTGTATCGTAAACGCCTGTGAAGATGCCGATGTCTACAGCGTGCACTATGAGATTCGCCAGAGCATTGGAGACCGCCTGGGTGCCGCCATCCACAGTACCCTGGACCGCACGCTCCTGGCCTGGTGGAAACGCGCACGCGAAAGCAGTTTTTACTCCTGAGGCATCCCGCCATGACGCTCCCCTCAACACGCTTCAAAGCCTGGCGGGTAGAAGAACAACAGGTCGATGGAAAAACCCGCTATGTGGGGCGGGTGATGGAGCGTCAGGTGTCTGAACTGCCGCCGGGCGAAGTCTTGCTCCGGGTCCGATACTCCTCCCTGAACTACAAGGATGCCTTGTCCGCCTCCGGCAACCGCGGTGTTACCCGCCAATATCCGCATACGCCAGGGATTGATGCCGCCGGAGAGGTCCTGCACAGCGATGTCCCGGAAATCACGCCGGGAAGCCACGTCATCGTCACCGGCTATGACCTGGGCATGAACACCGATGGCGGTTTTGCACAAAGAATACGCGTACCTGCTCAGTGGCTGGTGCCGCTCCCCGAAGGTTTGTCGCTCTTTGACAGCATGGCACTTGGCACGGCGGGCCTTACGGCGGCACTGTGTGTGCGCAAGCTGTTGCAAAACGGTCTGAGGCCAGATGATGGCGATGTGTTGGTGACGGGGGCCAGTGGTGGTGTCGGCTCCGTGGCGGTCGCACTGCTTGCCCGTCTGGGATTTTCGGTACATGCCTGTACCGGCAAAAGCGCGGCGCAGGAGTTTTTGCACACCCTGGGCGCCCGCAGCGTGTTGCCGCGCACAGCCCTCGATGCCCCCGCCGATCGCCCACTGCTGAAAGAACGTTGGGCTGGCGCGGTGGATGTCGTGGGCGGGGATGTCTTGGCCAGTGTTCTGCGCAGCACCCGGGCAGGCGGCAGCGTGGCCTGTTGCGGTCTTGTTGGATCTCCCGACTTACCCGTCACCGTATTCCCTTTTATTCTGCGAGGTATCAATCTGCTGGGAGTGGATTCGGTCAATATTGCGCGCGCAGAGAAACAGGCACTCTGGCACGCTCTGGCAGGAGAATGGCGTCTGCCGGTTCTGCCGCATATCGCTCATGAAATCGGTTTCGAACAGTTGCAACAGGGGCTGGACGATCTGCTGGCCGGAAAGAGCACGGGCAGAACCGTGCTCCGCTTGTGAAAATCAGCTGCGACGTCTGAACAGCGGCGCGGGGCGATCCACGCTGGATTGATAGCCCTCGCGGAAATCATCGAAAGCCGTCAGGGCATAGTCCGGGTTCTGATCATCGCGCAAGGCGAAGGCATCAAAACCGCAACGGGACATATAGAAAAGCTGGTCCCGCAGCACATCCCCTACCGCACGCAGTTCCCCCTGAAAGGCAAGCCGCTGGCGCAGCTCGCGCGCGGAGGAGTAGGGGCGGCCATCCGAGAACACGGGAAAGTGCAGCGCAATCAGATCGAAGCCCTGCACATCCTCGCCGAGCTGCTCGGGCAATTCGTGGCTAGCCAGCCACACGGCCTTGCGTGCGGGCCGTCCACGCAATTGCTCACGATGCGCCAGCCAGAAGGGCAGAGGCAGTATCAGGTCGCGGTCGTCCTGCAGCACTGCCTGCAGATCCGTAACTTCCTGAATCCAGACCCAGTCGTCGTTGACCAGACTGCGGTCTTTAATGAGCTTTGCCATAAACCTGTTCCTTGAATGGATCGATACCAATACGCCTGAAGGTGTCGATGAAGCGTTCACCCGGGCTGCGTTGCTGCAGGTACACCGCCATGATCTTCTCAATGACGCCGGGGACTTCCTCCTGAGCGAAAGAGGGGCCAACAATCTGTCCAAGCGCCGTGTAATCGTCTGCCGAACCTCCCAGGGAAATCTGATAAAACTCCTGGCCTTTCTTGTCTACCCCGAGGATGCCGATGTTGCCGACATGATGGTGCCCGCAGGCATTCATACAACCGGAAATATTGATGCTCATCTCGCCAATTTCCTGCAGACGCACCGGGTCATCAAACTGGCGCTGGATGGACTCTGCGATCGGAATGGACTTGGCATTGGCCAGGGCACAGAAATCTCCACCCGGGCAGCAGATGATATCGCTCAGCAGGCCAAGATTCGCCGTGCCAAGATTCTCAGCGCGCAGACCCTGCCACAGCTCATACAGGCAGTCCTGCTCCACATCGGCCAGGATCACGTTCTGTTCATGGCTGATGCGCAGCTCACCAAAACTGTAGCGATCCGCCATATCGGCCAGATAGCGCATCTGCCCGCTGCTGACATCGCCCGGCGATACCCCGGTGGCCTTCACGCTGACGGTAACAATGGCATAGCCTGACATCTTGTGCCCGACCACGTTATGAGCGACCCAACTGGCAAACAGCACATCGCGGGACAGGGCTTCCTGCAGGGTTTCGCTGCGGGCAGGCAGAGCCTTGTACGCCGGGTCCTTGAAATAGCTTCTGCAGCGCTCGATCTCGGCGTCTGTCAGGCGCAGAGGCCCGCCCTTGATGGCTTGCCACTCTTTCTCCACCTTGTCGCGGAAGACATCCACACCGGTTTCCTTGACCAGGATCTTGATGCGAGCCTTGAATTTGTTGTCACGCCGTCCTTCGCGGTTGTACACCCGCAGGATCGCATCCAGGTAAGTCAGCAGTTCGTGTTGCGGCAGGAAGGCGCGAATTTCCTTGCCCACCACCGGGGTGCGGCCCAGACCGCCACCCACCAGCACTCGAAAACCCAGTTCACCGTCTTCATTGCGCACGATATAGACACCGATGTCATGCACCTGGGTGGCCGCCTGGTCGTCTACCGTTCCGCAGACCGCAATCTTGAACTTACGCGGCAGATAGGCAAATTCCGGGTGGAAAGTGGACCATTGCCGGATGATCTCGCAGTAGGGGCGGCTGTCTTCAATTTCATTGACGGCGACACCGGCAAACTGATCAGTGGTGGTATTGCGGATGCAGTTACCGCTGGTCTGAATGGAGTGCATCTCCACCTCGGCCAGATGCGCGAGAATATCGGGCACATCCTCCAGGGACGGCCAGTTGAACTGGATATTCTGCCGTGTAGTGAAATGGCCATAACCCTTGTCGTAATAATCCGCAATATGGGCCAGCTTGCGCAGTTGGGTGCTGGAGAGCATGCCATAGGGGATAGCGATGCGCAGCATGGGCGCCAAACGCTGGATATAAAGGCCATTCTGAAGACGTAGCGGCAGGAATTCCGCAGCAGCCAGTTCGCCCCGCAGGAAGCGTCGGGTCTGATCCCGGAACTGCGCAATGCGATCCTCGAGCATTTTGTGGTCGTAGTGGTCGTATCGGTACATGATCTCGTACTCTGATGGCGTCTAGTGAGGCCCTGGGCTCGCCTGCAGAAATGTCAATCCGCAGGGAATTGGGGGCCGAATTGTAATGCAAGGCCTCTGTCAGTGCCAGTTATCGAGCTGTTATGACACAGTGTTGTCGCTATATAGAGAAGACCGGGGAAGTTTCGCTTGATTCTCGGGCAACAGGCTTTACAATGCCGCTTTCAAATTTTCACGAACCATGGAATGCATTATGAGTCACCACGATACTCCTGAAACTGCACCGTATGATGAAGTCGAAGCTCAGGGCAACAGCAGTGCCGACACGCTGGCCATGTTCTCTCTGGTCGTAGCAATTGTCACGATGGCCGTCTTCTTCGCTGGACACTGATATTGTCCTCTCTGCGGTTTTTCCGCAGAGCCATCCAAAAGCCTGAGGGGTATGAACCGCTCAGGCTTTTTTGTTTCTGGCAGGCTGTTGAAAAACGTTTTCGAGGTAGTCAGGGCAGTACCGACCTGACCACCACTACCAGAGTCAACACAAACAGAGTGGTGAAAATCAGCGCTGCCACCACGAAACTGCCAATCGAGCCGTTGGCGAAATCGCGCTCCTGATTCTTCTTGCTTTGAACACCGAAACTGGCCTGCATGACGCTCAGCATATTGCGCCAGAAAGGTTGTTTGCGCTGTACATCCTCGTTCTGCATGTCTTCATTGTCTGTTGTCATTGCCGTACTCCTCTCTACCACAGGCTTCAGGACACAATATTGGGGCTTAACAGAGCCTGGATGGTGTCAACACTGACACCCCGGCGCTCGGCCAGTGAGGCAACCTGATCGGCATCGATCTTGCCCACCGAGAAATAGCGTGCCTGAGGATGCGCGAAATAAAACCCACTGACACTGGCCGCCGGTGCCATGGCATAGCTGTCGGTCAGTGCCATCCCGATACGCCCGTTCACCTGCAACAGGTCGAACAGTGTTCGTTTGTCCGAGTGTTCGGGGCAGGCAGGGTAGCCCGGGGCAGGGCGAATGCCCTGGTACTGCTCTGCAATCAGTTCCTCATTATTGAGAGTTTCATCCTGCGCATAGGGCCAGAACTCCTTGCGCACCCGTTCGTGCATGCGCTCGGCAAAGGCTTCCGCCAGACGATCCGCCAGTGCCTTCACCATCAGGGCATTGTAGTCGTTGTTTTCACGCTGGTACTGCTGCGCCAGCTCATCGGCACCAATGCCGGTGGTCAGCGCAAAGCCGCCCAGATAATCCTGTCTGCCGCTGCCCAGAGGAGCAATATAGTCCGCCAGCGACAGGTTCGGGACTCCGTCTGCCTTGCTGCTCTGCTGACGCAGGAACTGGAAGCGTGCGCATTCGCTGCTGTGGGAGTCATCCGTATAGAGCGCGACATCATTGCCGCCGCATTGTGCTGCCGGCCAGAAACCGATGATCGCCTGTGCCTTGAGTTGTTTGTTCTCAATGATCTGCGTCAGCATCTGTTGGGCATCGCGGAACAGATCGCGGGCAGCACTGCCCACGACCTTATCATCGAAAATAGCCGGGTATTTTCCGGACAGACTCCAGGTGATGAAAAAGGGCGTCCAGTCGATATAGGGAAGCAGCTCCGCAAGCGGGTAATCCTCAAACACACGCGTGCCGAGGAAGGAGGGCGTCACAATGGGGCTGTTCTCCCAGTCGGCACGGTAGGCATTGGCATTGGCCTGGGCGAAGGAAATCAGATTTTTGCGCGGATCGCGCTTGGCATTGCGCGCCCGCACGGTCGCGTATTCCTCGCGAATCTGCTGCTTGAATGTCCCGGCGCTTTCGCTGCTGAGCAGATTGCTCACCACGGTGACGCTGCGGGAGGCATCCGGCACATAGACCGTTGCATTGTTGCGGTAGTGTTCCTCGATCTTCACCGCCGTATGTGCCTTGGAGGTAGTGGCGCCGCCGATCAGCAGGGGAACGTGGAAGTCCTGACGCTGCATCTCCTTCGCAACGTGCACCATCTCGTCCAGCGAGGGTGTGATCAGGCCACTGAGCCCGATGACGTCGACGTTCTCTTCGATGGCCGTGCGCAGAATCTTGTCGCAGGGCACCATGACGCCCAGATCGATGATGTCGTAGTTATTGCAGCCCAACACCACGCCGACAATATTCTTGCCGATATCGTGCACATCACCCTTGACGGTGGCCAGCAGAATCTTGCCCTTGGCCTTGACGGCCTGGCCCTGCTTGCGCGCCTCAATATAAGGCAACAGGTAGGCAACCGCCTGTTTCATGACCCGTGCACTCTTGACCACCTGAGGCAGAAACATCTTGCCGCTGCCAAACAGATCGCCCACCACGTTCATGCCGTCCATCAGCGGGCCTTCGATGACCTGGATGGGTTCGTCAAACTGCAGGCGCGCCTCTTCGGTGTCCTGTTCGATATAGCGGGTGATGCCCTTGACCAGGGCATGGGTAATCCGGCTGCCAACATCCTCGGCACGCCAGGCCAGATCTTCCTGGTTTTCGCTGCTGCCTTCGCCAGTATATTGACCGGCAATCTCCATCAGGCGATCCGCACCATCCGGACGACGGTTCAGCACGATATCCTCAACCCGTTCGCGCAGCTGCGCCGGAATCTCGTCATAGACTGCCAGTTGTCCCGCATTGACGATCCCCATGCTCAGCCCCGCACGAATGGCGTGGTAGAGGAATACGGAGTGAATCGCCTCGCGCACCGGCTCGTTGCCGCGGAATGAGAAGGAGACATTGCTGACGCCGCCGGAAATCAACGCATGGGGTAATTCCTTCTTGATGTAGGCACAGCTGTTGATGAAGTCGACCGCGTAGTTATTGTGCTCCTCAATACCTGTTGCCACTGCAAAAATATTCGGGTCAAAGATAATGTCCTGGGGCGGGAAACCGAGCTCGTGAACCAGAATGTCGTAGCTGCGTTTGCAGATCGCACACTTTTTCTCATAGGTATCCGCCTGCCCATTTTCATCAAAGGCCATAACCACGACAGCGGCACCATACTGCAGGCACAGGCGTGCCTTCGCCACGAAATCATCCTTGCCTTCCTTGAGGCTGATGGAGTTCACGATGCCCTTGCCCTGAATGCAGCGCAGGCCCGTTTCGAGAATCTCCCATTTGGAGGAGTCAATCATGATGGGCACGCGGCTGATGTCCGGCTCTGAGGCAATCAGGCGCAGGAAGTGGGACATGGCAGCATTGGAGTCCAGCATGCCTTCGTCCATATTGATGTCGATGATCTGGGCACCGGCCTCCACCTGCTGCAGGGCAACATCGAGTGCTGTCGTGTAATCCCCCTCGCGAATCAGCCTGGCGAAGCGCTTTGAACCGGTGATATTGGTACGCTCCCCGACATTCACGAACAGGGAGTCGGGCGAAATATTGAAGGCCTCCAGACCACTCAGGCGACAGGCGACCGGCACCTCGGGAATGGCGCGAGGCTTGTGTCGTGCCACAGCATTGGCAATGGCACGAATATGATCCGGGGTGGTGCCACAGCAGCCCCCAACGATGTTGAGAAATCCGCTTTGCGCAAACTCTTCAATGATTTCTGCCATTTCCCGGGCGCTCTGATCGTATTCGCCAAAGGCATTGGGCAGCCCGGCATTCGGGTGTGCAGACACGCAGGTACCCGCCAGGCCGGAAATTTCTTCAATATGCGGACGTAGCTGGCTCGCGCCGAGTGCGCAGTTGAACCCGATGGAAATGGGCTTGGCGTGCGCCACCGAATTCCAGAATGCCTCCACCGTCTGCCCCGAGAGGGTGCGACCGCTGGCGTCCGTAATGGTGCCGGAAATCATCACGGGAATTTCCCGGCCTATACGCTTTCCGTATTCCTTTACCGCGTAGATCGCCGCCTTTGCATTCAGGGTGTCGAACACCGTTTCAATCAGCAGTGCGTCCACACCGCCTTCAATCAGGCCTTGCGCACAGACGAGATAATTCTCCACCAGCCCCTCAAAACTGACATTGCGGAAGGCTGGGTCATTGACGTCCGGGGAGATTGACGCGGTGCGGCTGGTGGGCCCCATGATTCCCGCCACGAAACGCGGTTTCTCCGGCGTGCTGAACTCATCACAGACGCGGCGGGCGAGTGCCGCCGCCTCGCGGTTCAACTCCAGTGCAAGGGCCTCCAGGCCATAATCCGCCTGGGAAATGGCGGTAGAGTTGAAGGTGTTGGTTTCAATGATATCGGCCCCGGCTTCCAGATAGGCGCGGTGGATACCGGCAATGACATCGGGACGCGTCAGGGTCAGCAGATCGTTATTGCCAGCCAGATCGATGGCGCTGTCGGCAAAGCGATCACCGCGAAAATCCGCCTCCTTCAGCTTGTGTGACTGGATCATGGTGCCCATGGCACCGTCCAGCACAAGAATCCGTTCTTTCAGTGCTTGTTGCAGAAGGGTGAGAGAGGTCGTATTGGGCATGGCGTCATCCGCTGGAGAGATTCTTTAAAAAGCGCGCATTCTAGCAGAAGCGGCTTTTAGCGGCATGTGCAAATCCTGAGTGTTCAGGATGAAGAAATTGCATACACAATACCTTAGCGTTTTAGTCCAGTATTTAACTTGCCGGCAACATGGCGTACACTTGCGCCATTGCGGTTGTCCCTCAGGAATCCCTATGATCACCATTACCGAGTCTGCGCAGGAATATCTCGCGGAATTACTCAAAAAGCAGGATTGCGAAGGCATTGCTGTACGCATTTTCATCCTTGATGCCGGTACACCGAAGGCTGAAACCTGCATTTCTTTCTGCCGCCCCGGGGAATCCCAGGAGTCGGACGAACTGCGCAGCTACCCCGAATTCAATGCCTATCTTGAGGCTCGCAGCGTGCCGTATCTCAAGGATGCAGTGGTGGATTATGCGAAGGACAGCATGGGAGGGCAGCTCACCATCAAGGCGCCAAATTCGCGCCTGCCTCAGATCACGGACGACAGCAGCATAGAGGACCGCGTCAACTATGTGCTGTACAACGAGATCAACCCTTCACTGGCAGCCCATGGCGGCATGGTGACTCTTGAGGAAATCTACGATGACAGCATTGCCGTGCTGAAATTCGGCGGCGGCTGTCAGGGCTGTGGCATGGTGGACCTCACCCTGAAGGAAGGGGTGGAAAAGACCCTGCTGGAGCAGATACCGCAATTGACCGAAGTGCGCGATATTACCGACCACAGCCAGCGCGAAAACGCCTATTTCAAATAGGCGCGGGGGACGCCTGCCCCGGATAGCGGCTTGCCAGCCCCTGGTACAGCAGTTCGGGGTAGCCCGGATTGCTGGCATCCAGCGCCTGCATCAATTCCACCAGATGCTCATTGTCTTCGCGGCCGTTCCACAGTTTCAGATAGCTGCCATCCTTATAGCCATGATCCTGGCGGAAGAAATTCAGCACATTCTTGCTCACATACTGGCGGAACAGTGAATCCCAGTTCAGCTCGCAGTCCTGCATGATTGAGCGAAAAGTCGCCAGGTCAATACGCCGGGCGGCACTGAGACCGATCAGCAGTTCCAGTTTGGATACCAGGCTCATGCCATTCAACTCGTAAGACTCTCCATCAAATGGGATGGCAGCATCCGCGTCGGAGTGGGCGAGCGCCTGCATCAGCCATGCTGTCGCCTGATCGTGATCGTCTTCATGCCGCAGCAGAATCTCGGACAGCAGGAAGTGCCAGATATCGATGATCTCCATCTGCAGCTGCCCCATGTCACATGCCTGCTTTTTCCACCATTTCCAGCCGTGGTGTTCGATAGCCTCTGCCGCCTCAATCAGCACGGCGCGTAAATAGGGGAAACGTTTGCTGACCCAGAGCGGGTCAACCTTGCTGTTCATCCGTGCCTGCAGATTAAGCATCAGGCGCGCCTGGTTTTCGATGAGGGAAGTCATGGTGTCCTTGTTCTAATGCGAGCGGTTCTGTTGTGCCAGGGCGGCAAGCATGTCCTTGCGGCTGCTTAGCATGTCCCGGTAGATGGACAGCGCCTGTTCATGGGAATTGCGATCGGGGTGTGTTTCCAGCTCCGTTATCCAGCCCTGTAACAACTCGATTTCCTGGCGAAGCTGACGTTCGCCTGCCGAGAGTATCGCAGGATCAATGCGGGCAATCGTGCGTGGTTTGCGAAGATCTTTCATGGCTACATGCAATCTGGCTAATAGTGATGCAGCTCTGCAGGCAGTGATTGACCGGAATGCAGAACACGACAGTAAAGCGGTTTGAAAGCAGGTTGGCACAGGATTCCGAAGGGGTCAAGAACCCGAATGCGTGGAACCAGGGGTTTGCGAAGCCTGCAGGGACTGCCAGCGCGCCATGTGCAGCTCGCGCAGATGGGCATGGCCCTGGGGTTCCCCCCAGAGTTCCTGCAAGGCCTTGATGTCTGTTTTGCTCAGCAGCGCAAGATTCTCATAGCCCAGATCAGGGTAGGGGGCGTCGAGATCCTTCCACTGCGCAAAGTTGATGTGTTTCAGCGCTGCGCTTGACAGCGGTTTGCCAGCGCTGCCACGGGCATGGAAAAAGTCAGCTAGTGCCGCATAGTGGTAGAGCGTGGCAAGCGTCTCTTCAAAGGCTTTCCCCGCCTTGCGCTGCGCACGCATACGCGCCCGCAGGATCTGGCAGATCTGGCGAAAAGCGCCCATCTGCGGCAGAGCAGGCTCACACGCAGCAATAGCCGCCTCGAAGGCTTCGTCCTGTAACAGACTTCTGCTGGTCTCCAGCCAGTTTTCTGTCAGTGCTCCTGGCTGCGCCGCCGCAGCGGCCGGCACCGGGTTCGCCTGTCGGGCGGGAACGGGTGCACCTGTCTCGATGCCAAGAATGTCTTCTGCGCTGACCTGCTCGTTGTCACGCAACTCCAGAGGAGGCAAGGGCGCATTGCGATCCACGGACTCCTCATTATGCTGCTGCTGATTACGATGCAGCGCCCATACGATTGCGATAAGCAAGGCGATCGCCAGTATGATGAGTCCTGCCTGGATCAAAGCGTTACTCCATTGTTTGTCCGGGATGTCGGGGGTGACGGCCCTGGATTCAAAGTCAGTCAATGATTGGAAGAAGCGCCCTGATTCTAACAATCTTCGCGCTGCCGGGTCATCTCCGATTCGCCCGTGAAAGCATCGAATGGAAAAAATTTATTCACTGGCACTTGACGAGGCGAAACTGGCTGCCTAAAATGCGCCGCTTTCTGCAGTAAGGCAGAGAGATTGTTTGACTCTAGTCCCCTTCGTCTAGAGGCCTAGGACACCGGGTTTTCATCCCGGCAACAGGGGTTCGAAACCCCTAGGGGACGCCAAACATAAAAAGCCCGACTTCGGTCGGGCTTTTTTTTCGTCTGCGAAAACATCAGGCAATGGCAAATAGCACCGCTGAAGGTGATTTGTTATGATGTGCGCCCGCTGACGCTTGTCGTCGCACCCCTGCATAAATCTGCCAGCTGCGAAGTAACGCGTATGACGATTGCCATTTCAATCAAGGATCTTTACAAGACTTACGCCAATGGACATCAGGCGCTCAAGGGCGTCAATCTCGATGTCAGCGAAGGAGATTTCTTCGCGTTGCTGGGGCCTAATGGTGCCGGCAAATCCACCACGATAGGGGTAATATCGACACTGGTACGCCAGACATCCGGCACAGTGACTGTTTACGGTAAAAACGTCGATACGCATGTCTACGAGACCAAACTTGATCTGGGCATCGTGCCGCAGGAAGTCAATTTCAGCCTGTTCGAGAAAGTCGGGGATATCGTCATGACCCAGGCAGGCTATTATGGTTTGCCACGTGCACTCGCACGCGAGCGCACAGAAAAATACCTGCGCAAACTCGGGCTGTGGGACAAACGCGATAATCGCGCCCGCATGCTCTCCGGCGGCATGAAACGTCGTCTGATGATTGCCCGGGCACTCGTTCATGAACCCCGTTTGCTGATTCTGGATGAACCCACGGCAGGCGTGGATATCGAGCTGCGCCGTTCCATGTGGGACTTCCTGCAGGAGATCAACCGCAACGGCACCACCATTATTCTCACGACCCATTATCTTGAAGAGGCCGAGACTCTCTGCCGCAATATCGCCATCATTGATGAAGGGCGTATCATCGAGAACACCAGCATGAAGAAGCTGCTGGATAAACTGGATTGCCAGACCCTGATTTTCGACCTGCGCCATGAAATCGAAGAGGCCACCTTCACGGAGCTCGGCCTCATCAATGCTCAGCTCATTGACCCCCACACCTTTGAAATTGTCATTGGCTGTGACGAAGACATCAATGGCATCTTCACACAACTGCAAAACAAGGGTATTGGTGTGAAAGGCATGCGCAACAAAACCAACCGGCTCGAACAATTGTTCCTGTCACGACTGAAAAGTGCCTGACTCGTTTTCAACACAGTGAATCGCGTATGCAAGCCAATTACAAATACATCGCTTTTGAAACCATCCTGATCAAAGAGATCCGGCGCTTTGCCCGTATCTGGGTACAGACACTGGTGCCTCCGGCGATCACCATCGGCCTTTATTTCCTGATCTTCGGTAATCTCATCGGACGCCGGATCGGCGATATGGGAGGCTACGGTTATATGGAGTTCATCGTGCCGGGGCTCATCATGATGGCCGTCATCCAGAACTCCTATGCGAACGTGGTGTCATCGTTTTTCAGCCAGAAATTTCAGCGCAGCATCGAAGAGCTGCTGGTGTCTCCCGTTCCCAATTACGTCATTCTCTGTGGTTTTGTGGCCGGAGGTGTCGCGCGCGGTCTCGCCGTGGGTTTTATCGTCATGCTGATGTCTTTTGCCTTCGCCGACCTTGCCATCCACAATCTGTCCGTGACGGTAATCGTCGTCATACTGACCGCCGTGGTGTTTTCGCTTGCGGGATTCCTGAATGCCCTGTTTGCCAACAGTTTTGATGACATCTCCATCATTCCGACATTCGTCCTGACACCGTTGATCTATCTTGGTGGCGTGTTCTATTCCGTGGAGTTGCTGCCAAGCGCAGGGCGTATCGTCTCCTCCTTCAATCCGATTTTTTACATGGTTAACACCTTCCGTTACGGCATTCTGGGTACTTCCGATGTCAACATCTTCTGGTCGCTGGGCATGCTGATGCTGTTTGTTGCGATCCTGTTTGCCATCTCCCTCTATCTGCTGCGCAAGGGAACCGGATTGCGTCACTGAGGCCGGAGACCTGATCATGAAAGACATGCCATTGGGGCGCAACACCGCATATCCCAAAAGCTATGCCCCGGAACTGCTGTTTCCCATTCCCCGGCAGGACAATCGCCGCAGGCTTGGCCTGTCATCCGGCCTGCCATTTCGTGGTTATGATCTGTGGCGTGCCTACGAAGTTTCCTGGCTCAACAGCCTGGGCAAACCGGTTGTGATGCTGGCCGAGTTCATGGTGCCCGTGCACAGCCCCTGCATGATTGAATCCAAGTCGTTCAAGCTCTATCTGAACTCTTTCAACCAGACCCGTTTCGATAGTGCCGAGAGCGTGCGGCAACGCATGCTCCGTGACCTGTCCGCCGTTGCCGGTGCAGAAGTACTGGTACAGCTCTCAAGCCTGGACAATCTGGACGGCTTCGGTCCGTCCTTGCCGGAAGGGGAGTCACTGGATGGGCTCGACATTGGCATCGAGGAATACCAGCCCAATCCCGCGCTGTTGACGGCAGATCCGGACAGCGAAGTGGAACAGGTGTTGTATTCCGATCTGTTCAAATCCAATTGCCCGGTTACCGGGCAGCCTGACTGGGGGACAGTTGTCCTTCGATACCAGGGCCCGGAAATTGACCGCGAAGGGCTGTTGCGTTATCTGATTTCCTATCGTGAACATGAAGGCTTTCACGAGGATTGCGCAGAGCAGATATTCCGGGATCTGATGGCTCGCTGCACTCCCAGCAGCCTGAGTATCACGCTGCACTTTCTGCGCCGTGGTGGGCTGGAAATCGTGCCGGTGCGCAGCACCGAACCTTCCCGGCTGGACTTCCCGGCAGCACGACTGATTCGACAGTAAACGAGACGCTTGTATTTGGCAGCCTGCTGGTATACAGTACCGCGCCTTCAAACGCAGTGAATTTTGCTGCGGAATGCATACGGTGAGGTGTCCGAGTGGTTGAAGGAGCACGCCTGGAAAGTGTGTATAGGTTAACCCCTATCGAGGGTTCGAATCCCTCCCTCACCGCCACTCAATCGCAGTGATCAACCCCGATCGCACCCCCAAGCTTCAGCCATATATCCAAACTCCCAAGGGGAGGGATTCCAACCCGAAAGAGGGGTCGATCGATTGCGCAGCAATCGAAGACAAGCGCGAAAGCGCGCAGCCCGCAGGGGCTCGACAGCCCCAAGGCTGTCGAGATCAATCCCGACCGGTGCCTCCCCAGGCGCAGCATCAGAACGATCCCTCTGGATCACAGCTCGATTTCCATCATGACGAGATCGCTCCATATATTCCTGCCGGGCCCCTTGCGCCAGCGCAAGTTCGGGAGCACCCGATCGCTCACCTTCATGCCGCAGCGCTGATAAAAACGCTCCGCTGTCTGGGTGCCAAGATCAAGCCTGCCAATACCCCGTGCAGCAAGATCACGGACAAGCACATCCCAAATACGCGAACCGGTGCCAGCGGATGATCCGGCGCGCACGCACATCACTGCCAACCACGCAGCATTATCCCGCAAGGTAGAGATTGCCCCGCCTGCAAAGCCACAGGAGTCATACACAGTCAGCACATGGCCAGGCGCGATTTCCGGGGCTTCCTCATTGACCAATTCGATATACCTCTCCGGACCTGTCCCTTCACGCCGGAAAATACCGCTGTTTAGCGGCCCGGCGATCCACCGGATCGGCCTGAAAGCGAAGCCGTGCTTGCTCAGGATCGGTGCGAGCCTGTCGGACCATGTTGTCAGAATGGTAAGCGGCTCATTGCCCGTGATTGCCGCGGGCAGTTCGCTTGCATGGGCAGGCAGGAATGCCTCTATCGACACGGATGCATGATCAATCTCCGGGTTGAAACCGAACTCTGCCTCGCGCCGTGCGAAGAGCTGCGCAACCTTCCCGCAGGCATCGGAAAATCCTGCCTGGCCGGGGACCAATATTTCAAACCTGAGAGGATGTGCTGCATGGAGGGTCATGTACGGAATCCTATCCTGCCATGCATACCCATACCAGCATTAAGCCTTGATAGATACGCGCGTGCTCTGGCCCATAAGCATTCCCCAGCCAGCGTCCATCCTGTACCATCGGCAAAAAAACAACAAAGGGTGGAACCATCATGCGTTACCCGTCCTCCGGCCTTGTGCTGAGCGCGCTGCTGCTCGCTTTGTCCGTCTCCCTTCATGCGGCCCCTGCTGATGACTGGCCATCCTATGGCGCCGATGCTGCCTCGACAAAATACGCCGATTTCTCCCAGATCAATGTCGATAATGTCAGTAGTATCGAGATGGTCTGGAGCTGGGCTTCTCCCGACAATCTCACCGTTGCCAGCAATCACGAACAACAGAACTACAGCGCCACTCCGGGCAACTACAAGGTCACCCCCATCGCCGTGGACGGGGTGCTCTATGTCAGTACCTCCCTGGGCAAGGTGGCGGCAATCGATGGGGTCAGCGGCGAGCAGCTCTGGGTATTTGATACCCGCTCCTGGGAGCAGGGCCGGCCTGCCAATCTTGGCTATAACCATCGCGGCGTGTCCTATTGGCGTTCCGGGGACCAGGCCCGCATCCTGATGCCAGGCAATGACGCCATGCTCTGGTCGCTCGATGCCAGCACGGGACTGCCAGACCCGGCTTTCGGTGAGCAGGGCCGTGTCGACCTGACCCAGGGGCTGGGGCGCGAGATCGATCGTCGTGCCTACACGCAGATATCCGCCCCCCTGGTCGTGGGCGACATCCTGATTGTTGGCTCCTCGATTCATGATGTGCCGCGTTTCAAGGAGGCGCCGCCCGGGCATGTTCGCGGTTTTGATATCCGCACCGGAGAGCAGCGCTGGATGTTCCACACCATTCCCCAGAGTGGCGAATTTGGCAACGAGACCTGGGAGGAGGGCGCATGGGAGTACTCCGGCAACACCAATGTCTGGAGCCAGATGAGTGCCGATCCTGAGCTGGGCTATGTGTATCTGCCCATCGGTACACCGACCAATGACTGGTACGGCGGCCATCGCAAGGGCAACAATCTGTTTGCCGAGAGCCTGGTCTGCCTGGATGCCCGCACCGGTGAGCGGATCTGGCATTTTCAGTTCGTCCACCACGGCGTCTGGGACTACGATCTTCCCGCCGCCCCGAATCTGGTGGATATCACTGTGGAGGGGCGCCGGATCAAGGCCGTAGCGCAAATCACCAAACAGGGCTTTGTTTTCGTGTTCGACAGAATTACGGGAGAGCCGGTCTGGCCAATCGAAGAGCGCCCCGTGCCCGCAAGCAGTGTCCCAGGCGAACAATTATCCCCCACACAGCCTTTTCCCAGCCGCCCGGCACCGTTTGAGTCACAGGGCATCACCAGCGAGACACTGATTGATTTCACACCCGAACTAAGAGCCCAGGCTCTTGCCGCTCTGGAACAGCTGGATTACGGGCCCTTGTACACGCCTCCTTCGCTGCGCGGCACTGTTAATCTGCCCGGCTGGTTCGGGGGCGGAGGCTGGCAGGGCGGGGCCATAGATCCGCATACGGGAGTGTTATATCTGCCCTCCGCCAGCAGTCCGATGGTGGTGCAATTGCAGGCTCCCGAGGCAGGAAGCTCAAACTTCCGTTACCTGCGCGGTGGCATTACGGCGGCCCCGAGCCCGGCAGGCCTCCCCTTGGTCAAACCTCCCTACGGACGCATCACGGCCATTGACCTCAACTCGGGCGAGCATCTGTGGATGGTGCCTCATGGCGAGGGAATCCGTGAGCGCATCATTGCCCAGGGAATTCTGGACCCGGGACCGGTCGGTTCTCCCTCGCGCACGGGGCCTCTGTTGACGCCGTCATTGCTGTTTGTCGCGCAGGACGACAACAGTCGTTATGTATTGCGGGCTTTCGACAAGCGTAATGGGGCTGTGCTGCATGAGATTGACCTGCCACTGCCCACGGGAGGCACCCCGATGAGCTATCGTGCCGGGGGCCGCCAGTACATTGCCATTGCGCTTGGTGCCGGCACGGATTCGCGTGTGCTCGCCTTTGCACTGCCATAGGCAATCCGCTGTGCTTTGCGCTTGATATATCGGGGGAATTTACCCATAATGCGCGGCTGTGATGGCACTGACAGGTGTATTCACGCTTGATGGTATCTCCTGCCGGTCCCCTCGCAATGATAGGCTGTGAACCCCGCCAGGCCCGGAAGGGAGCAACGGTAATAGCTGACTCATGTGCCGTGGTGCGGCTGGCAGGGGGTACCTCCAATCCAGGATCGGTTCACCCATCCCGCGACCGTCGCCAGAACATAACAAATCTGAACCCATTGACACGCCTTCGACAGTGACCGGAACAAGATGACCTACCAGGTATTGGCGAGAAAGTGGCGTCCCAGAACATTCAGTGACATGGCCGGGCAGGAGCATGTGCTCCAGACCCTGATCCATGCGCTCAACAATCAACGTCTCCATCACGCGTATCTGTTCACCGGCACCCGGGGTGTTGGTAAAACCACCATTGCCCGTATCTTTGCCAAATGCCTCAACTGCGAGCAGGGTGTCAGTGCTACGCCCTGTGGCAAGTGCACCGCCTGTACCCAAATTGCCGAAGGTCGTTTCATTGACCTGATAGAGGTGGATGCAGCCTCGAAAACCAAGGTCGAAGACACGCGCGAGCTGCTGGAAAACGTGCAATACGCCCCCTCTGTCGGGCGTTACAAGGTCTATCTGATCGATGAAGTGCACATGCTTTCCAGCCACAGTTTTAACGCCTTGCTGAAGACGCTGGAAGAGCCACCGCCTCACGTCATTTTCCTGCTGGCTACCACCGATCCGCACAAGCTGCCGATCACCATTCTTTCGCGCTGCCTGCAATTCAGCCTGAAGAATCTCAGCCCGCAGATGATTGCCGAATACCTCAAATCGGTTCTCGTAGCCGAGCAGATTCCCTTTGAGGAGGCTGCACTGTGGAGTATCGCCAAGGCGGCGCAGGGCAGTATGCGCGATGCGCTGACACTGCTGGACCAGAGCATTTCCTTCTGCGCGGGAAATGTGACAGATGCCGAAGTCAGCAGCCTGCTGGGAACCCCGGACCAGGCCCTGGTTATGGGCATTGTTCAGGCACTCAATGCAGACAATGCTCCCGGGTTGCTGGATATCGCCAATACCATTTCCTCACGCGCCTTTGACTACTTCATGCTGCTGGATAATCTGCTTGCCCTGCTGCATCGCATTGCCATTGCGCAACTGGTGCCGGGCGGAATTGACAACAGCCAGGGCGACCGGGAGCAGGTGCTGGCGCTGGCGCGCGAACTCAGCGCAGAGCAGGTACAGCTGTATTACCAGATTGCCTTGAACGGGCGCCAGGACATGAGCCTGGCTTTCGATGCACGCATCGCCTTTGAAATGCTGCTGATGCGTCTGCTGGTTTTCTCTCCCCAGGCACCGCAAGAGCAAGAGTCTGCAATCCTCTGCGCCGACCCAGAGCAAAAAAAAAAGCCTGATTCCGGGCTGACGGCGACGGAACAAGCCGTCATCACACCGGCATCGATATCTGCACCTGAACCAGAATCCGAACCCGAACTGGAGCCAGCCCCGGAAACAGAGGCAGCCCAGAGCGCACAAGGGAAAATACTGCCAGGTATTGCTGAGGCGGCAACGAGGCTTCCCGAAACCTCCGCAGATACGCCTGACACGCAGGAAAAAACACAGCCTCTGCCACGGCGGGAAGCGCCAACTCCTCATGCCTCCCTGACGGCGGAAGACACAGAGGAGTTCTGGATTACGCTGGTGGACGCGCTGGAAGTCGGGGGAATTACTGGCAATCTGCTTGCCAACTGCGTACTGCTGGCAATGGATGAAAACTCCATCACGCTGGCACTGGATGAAACCCAGAGCGCGCTCTTCAGCGATGAGCACGGACGTCGCATTGGCGATGTGCTGCGCGAACATTTCCGACGTCCTCTGGAGGTTCATATTGAAATCCAGGCAATCCATATGGAATCACCTGCCCACTATCGTCAGCGCAAGCAGGAAGAGGCCCTGCAACGGGCTCAGCAGGCTTTTGAACACGATGAGCATGTGCAGGCACTGGTGAGTGCATTCTCCGCCCGCATCCTGCCGAACAGCGTAAAGATCATAGAAGAGGCCAAGAAATGACAGATTTCAATGAATTGATGAATCAGGCGCGCAAAATGCAGGAAGACATGCAGCGGGCCCAGCAGGAGGCGGCCAATACCGTGCTGGTCGGCGAGTCCGGAGCAGGGCTGGTGCGTGTGCATATGAATGGCCGTCACGATGTCCAGAAAGTCGAGCTGGACCCGGGCCTGCTGACGGAAGACAAAGACGTGATCGAAGACCTGATTGCCGCCGCCGTCAACGATGTGGTGAAAAAACTGGAAGAACGCAGCCGTGACACATTCTCCGGTATGGCGTCCGGGTTCAAATTGCCGGAAGGATTCAAGTTTCCCTTCTGAATGAGCAAGAGTTGATACTATGTTTGCCAGCCCCCTGATTGAAAAGCTCGTGGAATCTCTGCGCTGCCTGCCGGGAGTCGGCCCGAAATCCGCCCAGCGCATGGCGCTCTATCTTCTCGAGCGGAATCGTGGTGGCGGCCTGCATATGGCCGCAGTCCTGCAGGAAGCACTCGAAAAGGTCGGCCACTGCCGTCAATGCCGAACCCTGAGTGAGGAGGAGTTATGCCGCATCTGCAGCAGCAACTCCCGTCACCAGCATTTGCTCTGCATCGTCGAGTCTCCTGCAGATGTGCATGCCATTGAGCAGACCGGAACTTACCGTGGGCTTTATTTCGTGTTGATGGGGCACCTGTCCCCCATTGACGGTATTGGTCCCGATGACATCGGCATTCCCGAATTGCTCAACTACCTCAGGCAACATCAGGTCGAGGAAGTGATTCTGGCCAACAATCCCACAGTGGAAGGGGAGGCGACAGCCTTCTACATTGCAGAACAATTGAAAGATTTTGAACTCAGTGTTTCCCGTATCGCGCACGGCGTGCCCGTAGGAGGAGAACTGGAATTTGTGGACGGTGGCACCTTGAGTCATGCGTTCAATGGCCGTTTGAAAGTACGTTAATCATGATGAATGAAACCGTGACCGTGAAAGCACCGGTCGTCGTCACCGACAACAGCACACTGCAACAACTGTGTGCCCAGTGGCAGCAACGCGAATTGATAGCGCTTGATACCGAATTCGTGCGCGTCGATACGTTTTTTCCAAAACTCGGCCTCATACAGGTGGGGGATGGCGAGCATAACTATCTGCTGGACCCGCTCAGCCTGACGCAATGGGACTGTTTCGTCGACCTGCTGCGCAATCCCGCCGTGATCAAGGTGCTGCACTCCTGCTCCGAAGACCTGCTCGTGTTCAAGGAATGCCTGGCGCAGTTGCCGACGCCTTTGTTTGATACGCAACGAGCCGCCGCATTCCTTGGCTATGGTTACAGCATTAGCTACCAGAATCTGGTCAAGGAAATGAGCGGCACGCAGATCAACAAGGACCAGACCCGTTCCGACTGGCTCCAGCGCCCCCTGTCCGCCGAACAACTGGACTATGCCGCACTGGACGTGGCCTATTTGCCGGCAATCGCCCGTCATCTTCAACAGAAACTGAGCGCTGCCGGGCGTGCGCAGTGGGCCCAGGAGGAGTTTCAGCAGATGCTGGACACGGCAGCGCCCGAAGCCAGCGAACAGTCCTGGCAGGAGTATTACCAGAATGTGGGAGGTGCCTGGCGCCTGAGGCAGGAGCAGCTTGCAGCGCTGCAACGCCTGTGTGTGTGGCGCGAAAGTGAAACACGCAGACGGAACAAACCGCGCAACTGGGTTGCGCGAGACTCCGAATTACTCGCAATAGCCAATGCCATGCCGGAAAGCCTGGCCGAGCTGCAGGCGCTCAGCGACCTTCCCAGGCCTCTGAGTACCCGCGATGGCCCCCAAATCGTCGAGTTGGTGAACGCGAAACACCTCGGCGTCATGCCACGTCCGGAACTGCTTGAACAGCCCCTCAATACCACGATGCGCAAAACCCTAAAACGTTGTCAGGAAGTGGTGCGGGAATTGGCGGAACAACTGGGGCTTGCCCCGGAATTGCTGGCCCGTAAAAAGCAGCTGATGCCCTTGTTGCTGCTGGCTGGCGATGGCAGTGATTTTGCCTGGCCGGTTGAACTGGGGGCCTGGCGACAGGCGCTGCTTGAGCAGCCTCTGCGCGCAGCGCTGAGTAAAGGCGAACAGTCATGAGCCACCGGGAGGAGGGCGTGGAAGCGCCATTCTGGGAACGTCCCCTGGCAGAGTTGTCCCAGGAACAATGGGAGGCTCTGTGCGATGGCTGTGGTCGCTGCTGTCTGAAAAAACTGATCAACGACCGGGACGAAAGTGTTCACTACACGCGGGTGGTATGCCGTTATCTGGATACCGAGCAATGCCGCTGCACGCAGTACAAACGCCGGCAGACACTGGTGCCGGATTGTCTGGTGCTGGACATGGAGCTGCTTCCCGAACTGGGCTGGATTCCCGATACCTGTGCCTATAGACTGCGTTACGAGAACAAGCCCCTGCCGCAGTGGCACCCTCTGATCAGCGGCTCACGCGCGGCAATCAACGCACAGCAGATCTCCGTCAGTGGCAAGGTCATTTCCGAGGAGTATGTGCATGAGGACGGCCTTGAGGAACACATCATTCGCTGGGTGAATGCAGCATGCTAGACCTGTACGATTACATCGCCGGTTGGGCCATCTACCTGTTCGCGGGTACCCTGTGTTACATGATTTTTTATCGCTTCACCGGGCGCATCAGATCCAAGCCTCTGGCCAATACCCTGCGCGCGGTTCTGATAGCCCTGATGTTCACGCCCTGGTATGTCGGGCCTGAAGCCGATCTGTTGGCACCCGCCCTGATGGTCATGCTGCTGGACATGATCACGGTCGATACTTCCGCATTCATTCGCGCATTTGTCCCCCTGATCCTGAGTCTTGTTTTCTGCGTATTGCTTGCACTGTCCGGAACTTTCCTGAAACAGGCTATCAAGCGCCGCACCAAAACCGGCTCATCCTGATAACAAGCGAGTAGTCCGCATGAATGCCGCGCAAAAGATTGAACTGACCGCAGACCTTGATCCCAAACGCTTTGCACGCTTGTCGGAAATGTATGCCTATGCATTCAAAACCTATGGCACGCTGCCCGCATTCTCCGCGCTGGGCCATACCCTGAGCTATACGGAACTGGAGAAACTCAGCGATGAGTTCTGCCATTACCTGCAGCAGCATGACGCGCTGAAACCCGGTGACCGCATTGCCATCCAACTGCCAAATATTCTGCAGTTTCCCATTGCTGTCATCGGAGCCTTGAAGGCAGGCATGATTCTGGTCAACACCAACCCGCTGTACACCGCGCGGGAAATGAAACATCAGTTCAGGGATGCGGGGGTCAGGGCCATCGTGATTCTGAGCAATTTCGCGGACAAGCTGGAAAGCATTCTCGCCGAAACAGATATCGAGACCATCATTACCACCGATATTGGTGATGCCCTGCCACCACTGAAACGTTTCATCGTCAATGCAGCTGCGCGTTATCTGAAGAAAATGGTGCCGGATTACTCCCTGCCCAATGCCGTGCGCTGGCACCATATCGTTACCGGAAAGCAGCATCTTGGCCCGCTAGCTGTCACCGACTCTGGAAGCGATGTTGCCATCATTCTCTACACGGGCGGCACCACGGGCATCGCCAAGGGCGCCATGCTCACCCACAGCAATCTGCTGGCAAACATGATGCAATTGCGAGCCGTCAGCAAATCTGTCATTCACGATGGTCAGGACAGCATCATCGGGCCCTTGCCTCTGTATCACACCTACGCCTTCATGATGCATTGTCTCACCATGGTCTATGCCGGGAACCATAGTATTCTTGTGCCGAACCCGCGTGATATAAACAGCGTAATAAACGAGATGAAGGCCACCCGTCCGAACGGCTTTCTGGGTATCAACACACTCTACCTGGCACTTTGTCGTCACCCTCGTATCCACGAAGTAGATTTCAGTCACTTGCGCTTCTGCGGTGCCGGTGGCATGGCCCTGACCGTGAACGTTGCCAGGGAGTGGACTCAACTCACCGGTTGCGAGGTATTTGAAGGCTATGGTCTGACCGAATGTTCTCCCGTGGTGTCCGTGAATCTTCCCGGGCATGTTCGTCTTGGCACCGTTGGCTTTGCAGTTCCCGGCACCGAGGTACAGGTCGTGGATGACAGTGGCAAGGTATTGGGCACTGGCGAAAAGGGCGAGTTGTGGGTGCGCGGCCCACAGGTGATGAAAGGTTACTGGCACAACGAACAGGCGAGTGCAGACGCGATCACCGAGGACGGTTGGTTCAAGACCGGAGACTTTGCTCAGCTGGATGCAGAAGGGTATATCCGTATCGTTGATCGCAAAAAGGAACTCATCATCGTCTCCGGCTTCAATGTATTCCCCAGTGAAGTGGAAGAGGTCGTCAACGCACACCCCGATGTGTTCGAAAGCGCGGCCATCGGACTGCCCAGTGAGAAAACCGGCGAGAAGGTGAAACTGTTTGTCGTGCCGCGCAATGCACACCTGACTCTCGATGCGCTCAAACATTATTGCCGGGAAAACCTGACTGCCTACAAGGTGCCGAAGGAGATCAGCTTCGTCAATGAATTACCCAAATCCAATGTTGGCAAGATTCTGCGACGGGAGCTGCGAGAGCAGGAACTGGCCCACCTGAAGGCGCGCTCGGACCTGGAAATCTGATGTCGAAGGTGAGGGATAATGACACAGCGCAGGGTGGAAACGCCCTGAATGCCCGTATCGCGGCAGCGCTGTCACAGGATCAGCACCGTCTGCGCAGTGCCCTGACACGCCTGCGCAGGGGCGACAGTACACCGGAAGCATTACAGGCACTGGAACAACGGATCGAGGCTTCCTGTGAGCAGGTAAAGGCTCGCCGCGCATCCATTCCGGCCATTCATTATCCGGACTCTCTACCTGTCTCCGCACGCCGTGAGGATATTCTTCAGGCTATTCAATCCCATCAGGTGATTATTCTGGCCGGCGACACCGGTTCGGGCAAAACCACGCAGTTGCCGAAACTCTGCCTGGAACTCGGCCTGGGTAGCCGGGGCTTGATCGGCCACACCCAACCCCGTCGTATTGCCGCACGCTCGGTGGCAACACGCATCGCGGAAGAACTGCAGGTGGAAGCGGGCTCCCTGGTGGGCTATCAGGTGCGTTTCACCGACCACACGGCACCCGACACGCTGATCAAGCTGATGACCGATGGTATTCTGCTGGCAGAGATTCAGCAGGACCGCTACCTCAACAAATACGAGGTGCTGATCATCGACGAGGCCCATGAACGCAGCCTCAACATTGATTTTCTGCTGGGCTATCTCAAACAGTTGTTGCCCAGGCGCCGGGATCTCAAACTCATCATCACCTCTGCCACCATTGATGTCGAAAAATTCTCCCGACACTTTGACAATGCCCCGATCGTGGAGGTCTCCGGCCGCAGTTATCCGGTAGACATACTGTATCGTCCTCTGGAAGAGCTGACACCTGGCAGTGACGACCCGCTGAGCGATGGAATTTACGCCTCACTCAAGGAAATCGAAACGCTCGAACGCAACAATCGACAGATGCCCGGTGATGTGCTCGTATTTCTCAGCGGTGAGCGGGAGATTCGGGACCTGGCCATCAACTTGCGTAAACGACAATTGCGCGATACCGAGATCCTTCCGCTGTATGCACGGCTGACACCTGCGGAACAGAACCGCATTTTTGCTCCCCACCGAGGCAGACGCATCATTCTTGCGACCAATGTGGCGGAAACCTCGCTGACGGTTCCCGGTATTGTTTATGTGATCGACGCCGGGCTGGCCCGCATCTCCCGTTACAGTGTGCAGAGCAAGGTGCAGCGCCTGCCCATTGAACCGGTGTCACAGGCCAGCGCCAATCAAAGGGCGGGACGCTGTGGGCGTGTGAGCCATGGCACCTGTTTTCGTCTCTACAGTGAAGAAGATTTTTCCGGCAGGGCGGCATTCACAGACCCGGAAATACAGCGCACCAATCTCAGCGCAGTGATACTGCAGATGCTGATGCTGGGACTTGGCGATATCCAGGCGTTTCCCTTCCTGGACAGACCGGAACAGAAAGCGATCAACGATGGCTTCAAACTGTTGATGGAGCTGGGCGCCATCACGCAGGAAAGACGTATCACATCCACCGGACGCAAGATCGCCGCACTGGCAACCGATCCCCGTCTGGCGCGTATGCTGATTGAGGCGGCAGGGCGGGGCTGCCTGCAGGAAATGCTGATTATTGTCAGCGCCCTCAGTGTGCAGGACCCACGCGATGTACCTCCGGAAAAACGCCAGGCTGCACGCGAAATGCACCAGCAGTTTGCCCACCCCGAATCGGATTTTCTTTCCTGGGTATTGTTGTGGGCTGCTTTTGAGGAACAACGGCAGAATCTCAGCCAGAATGCCCTGAAAAAATATTGCAGCAGACACTATCTTTCCTATCTGCGCATGCGCGAATGGCGCGAAACGCATCGTCAATTGCACCTGGGCTGCCAACAGCTCGGCTTCCGTGAGAACCGCCACGCCGACGATGCGGCACTCGCCACGGACAGCGATTACGAGGCGGTGCACCGCGCCATTCTCAGTGGCTCCCTCAATCAGATCGGCATGAAGGGGGAGGAGGGGCAGTACCTCGGCAGTCGTGGCAGGCGTTTTGCGATCTTCCCCAGTTCTGTGCTCGCAAAGAAAGGTCCGCGATGGGTGGTTACCGCGGAGCTCATCGAGACCTCACGGCTCTATGCCACACTGGCAGCCCGTATCGAACCCTCCTGGGCTGTCGATGCGGCCGCTGATCTGGTTCGTCGCGATTATTCCGAACCCCATTGGGAGAAACGCGCCGGGCGCGTCATGGCCTACGAGAAAATCTCCCTGTTCGGGCTCGTGCTCGTTGAACGCAAACGTGTCCCCTATGCTGGCATCGATCCGATCGTCAGCCGCGAGATTTTTATCCGCGAAGCGCTGGTAGACCGGCAGCTCGGCAGCAATGCCGCTTTCTATCGTCATAACAGCGCTCTGCTGGCTGCACTGCGCAAGGAGGAAGAGAAGCTGCGCCGCCCCGATATTATCGTGGGAGAAGAGCAGATTGAGGCGTTTTACGCGCAACGCATCCCTGCAGGAATCTGCGAGGCCCGTTCACTGGAGCATTGGCTCAGGCAGGAGGCTCAGGCGGGCAGGGGGCAGGTGCTGCACATGCACAAGGAAGATCTGCAGCAACGCACTAGCGGGCTTGATATCGCACACTACTTTCCGGACAGCACCTCCATTCAGAACAACCCGCTGCCCATACACTATGCCTTCAAGCCGGGACAATCGGACGATGGCGCCGTCGTGGATGTCCCCACCACGATGCTGGCGCAAATGCGTGAAGCGGACCTTGACTGGATGATTCCCGGGCTCATCCGGGAGCGTTGCGTGGCCACCCTGAAGGGCCTGCCCAAACAATTGCGCAAGCTGTTCATTCCGGTTCCCGATTTTGTTGAAGGTTTTATGCAGACACTTTCCCTGACACCAGGGAGGGACACGCCGAACAGAGCACTGCTGCCGCTGTTGCAGGATTTCATCCGCAAGACAAAAGGAGTTCAACTGGAGCCTGGCACACTGGAAGCCGTTGAGCTGCCCGCTCATCTGCATCCCAGAATTCGCGTGATGGACGCCAAGGGCAAAGAGTTGGGGCACGATACCTCTCTCAAACGCCTGCAGGAACGCTTTTGCCAGGGAGCCGTCACGGCCCTGGCGCAGACAAGTCGTCACCCCTGTGAACGCAGCGGCATCCGCGATTGGGATTTCGGCACATTGCCCGATGACGTCCTGCTCGATGAACAAATCCGCGTCAGTCGTTACCCTGCATTGGTGGATCAGGGGCAGGAGGTAGCCATCGTGCTGCAGGAGACGGCAGAGCTGGCCGACCGCCTCAGCCGCCAGGGATTGATCACACTGCTGATTCTACGCTCTGCCCAGCAAAAGCGCATGATTCAGGAGATATTGAAAAAAGTGGCGCGCAATCTGTCACTGAAGGCGGCGGATTTACCCAAGGGCTTTGAGGAACAGGCGCTGAGGGCCATCTATCATCTGGCTTTTGCCATTGACGAGATTTCAATACCACGGGATCAGGCAGCATTTGAACGCCTGCTGAACGAGGGCAAACCACAACTGATTGCCAGCGCCGAACGCTTTGGCAGGCTGCTGACGGAGATTATCGAGCAGGTATTTGCCCTGCGCAGACGCCTGAAAGCCCTCAGCGCACGCGAATACCAGCCAAGCCTGCGTGATATTGAATCTCAGCTGCAGCAATTGCTGGGGCCGGATTACCTGGCAAACACTCCCCCTCAATATCTCCGGGAGTATCCCCGCTATCTCCAGGCCATTTCCCTGCGTCTTGACAAATTGCCGTCTCAACGCTTGAAAGATGAAGAATATCTCCGTGATATCAATGAGATAGATGGCAAAATTAAGGTCGAAAAAGAGCGTAGAAAAACCCCCTCTACAGAATTGGAGTTACTGCCCTGGGCTGTGCAGGAACTGCGTGTCTCCCTGTTCGCCCAAACACTGGGTACCCGTTTCCCCGTCTCCCAGAAGCGCCTGGAGAAACGCCTGGAAAGCTTGCGCCAATCCCCCTGAATCCTGTCTCAAATCGGGCACAATCCTGTATTTTCGCGGAATCCCTCAATGGGGGTATGTCATTCATTTACCGGGTTTGTGATAATACGCCTTGCGTTGGGAGACAAACTCCTGCGGAGGGAGAATCCGGCAAGTCCGGATGAGTGATGCCAGTGGTTTCCAGAGACAATGAACAGGTGATGTGGCTGAAGAGCATCCTCAGAACGGGGGTGTTGGGCATACTCGTATTGAGCAGTAGCGTTGTCATTGCGGCCGACCCCTGGGAAAAAACCAACCGGCGTATCGATCGCTTCAATAATTTCATGGACAGCTGGTTGCTGCGCCCCGTTGCGCTCACCTATAGCACAGTGGTGCCCGGAGTGGTACGGCAGTGCATCGGCAACTTCTTCAGCAATGTGGATGACATCAACGTCCTCGCCAACGATCTTCTGCAGTTGAAGCTGATGGATGCTGCCTCCGATTCCGGTCGCCTGCTGATCAATACTACGGTAGGTCTGGTCGGCGTCATCGATGTTGCCTCCTCGGTTGGTTTGTCCAAGAACGAAGAGGATTTCGGGCAGACTTTCGGTCGCTGGGGCGTGGGTTCCGGCCCATATGTGGTACTGCCGTTCTTTGGCCCAAGCTCTGCGCGCGATTCCGTAGGCCTGGTTCTCGATACCCTGTTTAACCCGATCCAGTACTACGAAGACGGTCGCGTACGCACCACGCTGACCGCGTTGCGCTATATCGATGACCGTGCCTCGGTGTTTTCCATGGAAGGGCTGATTTCAGGCGATGAATATCTCTTCGTGCGCGAAGCCTATCTGCAGCAACGCGAATATCTCGTCAACGATGGCGCCTATTACGACGACTTCGACGATTTCTAATCCTGGGAAGAGAGGCCCAGAGCCTCACGCACCTGCAGCTTGGTGCGAATGAAATCACTGTGGCGCAGATAGATCAGGTCGCCCACTTTCCGGATCATGTGCTCTTCATAACGATCAAGCCGCTTGTCCGCATAGGCAATGCGCCACAGATTTTCCATCAGCCTGACCCGCTGCCCATAGTCGAAGGACTCATTGATCAAAGAGGTAAACTCATACAAAGAGGTCGCATCTTGGGCAGCGCTTTCCGCCATGTGCAGCAACTCCTGCAGGGCCCCCTCATCGAGCATGAATGTGTCGCGCAGAATCTGCGCCAGGATTTCCCGTTCCCGGACATCAATATTCGTATCTGTTTTCATCAGCTCAAACATCAGCGCAGCCGTGGCCAGTTCAATTTTTTTAACGCATTGCGCCTCATTGTCCTCGCAGTTCAGAGACAACCGTTGTTCAAAAAATTGTTTCAGTGCTGATAACATCGCCGTTATTCCGTGTGTCAGGTTCCCGTTGCACTCATCCGTGCGTGTCTTTGCGAGCTTACATCAAGCAGGGCAATCGCGTCTTCCAGTACCTGAACTCCCGCGTCTTTGCGAAAGGCATTTTCACTGAGGTGACGTCGGAAAGCCTTGCCTCCGGGTATGCCATGGAACAGACCGAGAATATGCCGGCTCATGTGCTGCAGGGGAGTGCCTCTGCTCAACTCTTCACGAACATAGGGCAGGAAACGCTGCATTACCTCAAAACGATCGAGCACGGCGGGCTCGGCGCCAAACAGTTCCTCATCGACTCTGGCGAGTACCCAGGGGTTCTGATAGGCCTCGCGTCCCATCATGACTCCGTCCAGTTCTTCCAGAAGAGTGTTGCTCTCAGCCAAGGTCCGGATTCCCCCGTTGATCACGATCTCAAGCTCAGGATAACGGCGCTTGAGACGCAGAACCCGATCATACTGCAGGGGAGGAATATCCCGATTCTCCTTCGGGCTGAGCCCCTGCAGGATCGCGATGCGTGCATGGACGATGAAAGTACTGCATCCTGCCGCCGCGATGGGTTCCACAAAACGGAACAGGAATTCATCACTGTCGTGTTCATCGATACCGATGCGGCACTTGACCGTAACAGGAATATCCACACATTGACGTGCCGCATGAACACACTCGGCAACCAGCTCGGGCTGTGCCATCAGGCAGGCACCAAAACGGCCCGACTGCACACGGTCACTGGGGCAGCCGATGTTCAGGTTCACTTCGTCATAGCCTGCCTGCTGCGCCATGTGCGCACAGCGGGCGATCTCATCCGGCTTGCTGCCGCCCAGTTGTAATGCCACCGGATGCTCACTGTCATCGAATGCCAGATGCCGGGCTGCGTCTCCGTATATCAGTGCGCCTGTTGTCACCATCTCCGTATACAGGAAAGCGTGCCGACTGATCAGACGAAGAAAATAACGTTCATGACGGTCCGTCCAGTCCAGCATGGGCGCGACACAAAACCGGTGTAAGCGGGGGGAAATCATCAAAGCGGGGCCCTTGTACCTGCAGCATTGTCGTGTTCAGGAAGGAAGTATACCGGATGCACTGCAGCAGAACACGCGGCACATATTCCGGCAGCCAGCGGCATTGACGTATAATCGCGCCTTTGAACTGACAAGCCTCAGACAGGATTGACATGCACAACGTCCGCACCCGCATCGCGCCATCCCCTACGGGAGACCCTCATGTAGGCACCGCCTATATCGCACTGTTCAACCGCTGTTTCGCCAAACAGCATGGCGGAGAGTTCATTCTTCGTATCGAAGACACAGACCAGGCCCGCAGCACGGAAAAGTCCGAACAGGATATTCTTGCCGCCCTGCGCTGGCTTGGCTTGAGCTGGAATGAGGGGCCGGATGTAGGCGGCCAGTTTGGTCCTTACCGTCAAAGCGAACGCAGTGAGCTGTACCAGGAGCAGATCAAGCATCTGCTGGAAACCGGGCACGCCTTCCATTGTTTCTGTTCCGCGCAAAGGCTCACTGAACTGCGCAACCAGCAGATGGCGGAAAAGGCCCCCGTGGGCTACGACGGCCACTGCCTTGGTTTGAGCCAGAGCGAAATTGCCGACCGGCTCGCCGCCGGTGAGGAACACGTCATCCGCATGCGCGTGCCAAGCGAAGGGGACTGCCAGTTCCACGACATGCTGCGTGGTGATATCAGCATTGCCTGGCAGCAGGTCGATATGCAGGTGCTGATGAAATCCGATGGCCTGCCCACCTATCATTTCGCCAATGTGGTGGACGATCACTTCATGCAGATCTCCCATGTCATTCGTGGTGAAGAGTGGATCAACTCCACGCCAAAACACTTGTTGCTGTATCAGTACTTCGGCTGGGAGGCACCCAACTATTGCCATATGCCCCTGCTGCGCAATCCGGACAAGAGCAAGCTGAGCAAACGCAAGAATCCCACCAGCATCAATTACTATCGTGATATGGGCTATCTGCCCGAGGCGCTGGTCAATTATCTGGGCATGATGGGCTGGACCATGCCCGATGGCAGAGAAATGTTCTCCGTACAGGAGATGACTGAACACTTTGACCTGATGCGTGTGTCCCTGGGCGGCCCGGTATTCGATGTAGAAAAACTCGACTGGCTGAACGGCAAATACATACGCGAAACCCTGAGTGACGAAGCCTTCATGCAACAGTTTGCCCAATGGGCATTCCAGCCGGAAAAGATGCAGCGCATCGTGCCATTGATCCGTGACCGTATCGAGCGTTTCAGCGATATCAGCCCCTTGGCCGGCTTCTTCCTGAGCGGCCTGCCGGAGATCACGGAGCACAGCTTTGTGCACAAGCAACTCTCAAACGAGCAGATGTGCAAGAGCCTGCAATTGACCCTGTGGCAGCTGGAAAACAGCCGCGCTTTTGACCGCGACACTATCGAACAGCACTGCGTTGCCCTGGCGGCACATCTGGACATGAAGATCCGTGATTTTCTCTTCCCGCTGTTTGTTGCGGTTACGGGAAAACCCGTCTCTACCTCTGTGATCGACGCCATCAGCATCATTGGTCTGGACGTCACTCGGGCGAGATTGCGTCACGCCATCACGATTCTGGGTGGAGTTTCCAAGAAGCAAGCCAAGGCCCTGGAGAAAGAGTTTCAAGACTTTCAGCAATCCGGCGACTAATGATTGACAGCATCCGGTTCGGTGCTTAGAATGCGCGGACTTTTACGGACCAGTGCCTTCCAGGCCTTGGCGGTTGACAGGAAAACTCTCTGAAAACCGGTAAAAGTTTCCGCGCATTCGAGTCCCTTCCGATGCCGGGCATGTTGAATTTCTGGGGCCTTAGCTCAGCTGGGAGAGCGCAACACTGGCAGTGTTGAGGTCAGCGGTTCGATCCCGCTAGGCTCCACCAATATTGAAGGCCACCTCCGGGTGGCCTTTTTTATTTGCGCTCAGCCAAACGCTTTCAATAACGCATACGAAAGCATGCCATGCAACGCGTGGCGTCAGCCTGTTTCTGTAAACCTTATCTTGTGATGCGTGCGTGATGCCACCATGCCGATACCGGCCGATGGATCCATCGGCCGGCGCATGGCCTGCTTACTTGGCGGGGTAGTCGCGCTGGGTATGACCCGTGTACAGCTGACGGGGACGACCGATCTTGTAGGGGTTGCTGATCATTTCTTTCCAGTGGGAGATCCAGCCAGGGGTTCTGCCGATGGCGAAGATAACGGTAAACATGGACGTTGGAATACCGATGGCCTTCAGAATGATGCCGGAGTAGAAATCCACGTTCGGGTACAGCTTGCGCTCAATGAAGTATTCATCTTCCAGCGCAATCTTTTCCAGACGACGCGCAATGCGGAACAGGGGATCATTCTCCACGCCCAGGTCTTCAAGCACTTCGTCGCAGATCTTGCGCATCACCTTCGCACGCGGGTCGAAATTCTTGTACACGCGATGTCCGAAGCCCATGAGACGGAAGGGGTCGTTCTTGTCCTTGGCGCGCTTGATGAACTCTTCGATGCGGGACTCGTCCTGGATCTCGTCCAGCATGTTCAGCACGGCTTCATTGGCACCACCATGTGCCGGCCCCCACAGCGCTGCAATACCGGAAGCGATACAGGCGAAGGGGTTGGCCCCGGTGGACCCGGCCAGGCGTACGGTGGAAGTCGAGGCATTCTGTTCGTGATCGGCGTGCAGCAGGAAGATGGTGTCCATTGCCTTGGCCAGAATCGGGTTAACCTTCGCATCTTCGCATGGCGTGTTGAACATCATGTGCAGGAAGTTCTCTGCAAAGCTGAAATTATTCTGGGGGTACATGAAAGGCTGACCAATGGAGTGCTTGTAGCACATGGCCGCAATCGTCGGGAGCTTGGCAATCAGCCGATGTGCCGCGAGTTCGCGATCCTTCTCGTTAGTGATGTCCAGGGAGTCGTGATAGAAGGCGGAGAGGGCACCCACCACCCCAACCATGATTGCCATCGGGTGGGCATCGCGGGGGAAGCCCTTGAAGAACTGACTCAGTTGCTCGTGCACCATGGTGTGATAACGGATGCTGTTCTCGAAAGCAGTCTTTTCGTCGGCTGTCGGAAGCTCGCCATTAAGCAACAGGAAACAGGTTTCCAGGAAATCGGACTGCTCGGCAAGTTGCTCGATAGGATAACCGCGGTGCAGCAGTACCCCTTTGTCGCCATCAATATAGGTGATATCGGATTTGCATGAAGCCGTAGACATGAAACCGGGGTCATAGGTAAACAGCCCTTTGGCTGTCAGCCCTCCCACGTCAACGACATCCGGTCCTATGGTCCCGCTGTATACCGGTAAATCGATTGACTCGGTGCTGCCATCCAAGGTCAGCCTGGCTACTTTATTGCTCATGCAAAACTCCTGTGTAAATCGGTGCTCTGAAAAACTGGCCTGCTAAGATATGTTTTATTTATCTGCACTACAAGCCGCAGCTCGCAATATAGCCGCTTCAGCACGTTCGCGTCACGGCCCAATCCGAGGAAATTTGCCTCTTTGTGCGGCATTCAGAGAATGTTTTTCCACTCGATGACAAGTTGTTGTCACCATTCGCGTTTTTCCGGGTCGTTTTATTGTATTCGCCATGCCATGGGACTATACTCGCAGCCCTGTTATGTGTGCCGTAAATGGTCGCATAATCAAACAGATCGGCCTTTTTCAAAGGGGATCACTCCATCAACTGCGCCCTCCCGGGCCTCAAGAAACCTTAAATTCTGTGAAAGACAATAGACCTAAGAATCTTGATTTATCGACCATCCGGTTCCCGCTTCCTGCCATCGCCTCAATCCTCCACCGGATTTCCGGCGTTTTCATCTTTGCAGGCGTTGCCGTCCTCCTGTGGCTGTTTGCCGAATCCCTGTCTTCCGAGCAGGGCTTCAGTAATGTCGGCATGTGGCTGGGCAACCCGATTGTGAAGCTGGTGGTCTGGGCGATTGTTGCCGGCCTGCTGTATCACCTGATTGCAGGCATCAAGCATCTGTTGATGGACCTCGGGATTGGCGAAACCCTGGAAGGGGCAAAAACCGGCGCCAGCCTTGTTATCGTCCTCTCTGTCATCACTATTGTATTAGCGGGGGTGTGGCTGTGGTAACCAATGTCACCAGTTTCGGACGCAGCGGTCTCTACGATTGGGCCGTACAGCGTGTAAGCGCAGTTATCCTGGGCGTGTATTTTGTTGGCATGCTGGCCTATCTGGTACAGCATCCGGACTTAAGCTACACGCAGTGGCACGCCCTGTTTTCCACCACCTGGGTGCGCATTGTCAGCCTGTTGGCACTGATCTCCCTGTGCGCCCATGCCTGGGTGGGCCTGTGGACTATTTCCACCGACTACCTGACCACTTATCTGATGGGTTCGAAAGCCACTGTGCTGCGCCTGTTGTTTCAAGCGGGCAGCGTTGCGCTGATGTTCATCTACCTCGTTTGGGGTATTCAGATTCTGTGGGGTGTGTAAATGTCTGGTATTCGGACTCTCTCGTTTGACGCAGTAATTGTTGGTGGCGGTGGTGCAGGCATGCGCGCAGCCCTGCAACTGGCCCAATCAGGCTACAAGACAGCAGTCATCAGCAAGGTTTTCCCCACCCGCTCTCATACGGTGTCCGCCCAGGGCGGCATCACCTGTGCCATCGCCAGCGCTGACCCGAACGATGACTGGCGCTGGCATATGTACGACACCGTCAAGGGCTCCGACTATATCGGTGACCAGGACGCGATCGAGTACATGTGCAGCGAAGGCCCCCAGACTGTGTTCGAGCTGGAACACATGGGTCTGCCGTTCTCCCGCACCGAGAATGGCCGCATTTACCAGCGCCCCTTCGGCGGTCAGTCCAAAGATTTCGGCAAGGGCGGGCAGGCTGCCCGTACCTGCGCAGCGGCAGACCGTACCGGTCATGCACTGTTGCACGCCCTGTATCAGGGCAACCTCAAGAACAAAACCGTCTTCTTCAATGAATGGTATGCCACCGATCTGGTGCGCAATCAGGACGGCGCCGTGGTCGGCGTCATCGCCATCTGCATTGAAACGGGCGAAACCGTCTACATCCAATCCAAAGCCACTGTCTTCGCTACCGGCGGGGCAGGGCGCATCTTTGCCTCCACCACCAACGCCCTAATCTGCACCGGCGATGGTGTGGGCATGGCGCTGCGTGCGGGTTACCCGGTGCAGGATATCGAGATGTGGCAATTCCACCCGACAGGCATCTACGGTGCCGGCGTTCTCGTGACCGAAGGTTGTCGTGGCGAGGGAGGATACCTGATCAACAAGGACGGCGAGCGCTTCATGGAACGCTATGCCCCCAATGCCAAAGACCTGGCAGGCCGCGATGTGGTGGCCCGCTCCATGGTCATGGAAATTCTCGAAGGCCGAGGTGTCGGCCCGAACGCTGACCACGTTCTGCTGAAACTCGACCACCTGGGCGAGAAGGTGCTGAACGCCAAGCTGCCGGGCATTCTGGAACTGTCCCGCACCTTCGCACATGTTGACCCGGTCAAAGAGCCCATCCCCGTGGTACCGACCTGTCATTACATGATGGGCGGCATCCCGACCAATATTCATGGTCAGGCACTGACACAGGATGCCAATGGCAATGATCAGATCATTGAAGGTCTGTTCGCTGTTGGTGAGGTGGCAAACGTCTCTGTTCACGGCGCCAACCGTCTGGGCGGCAACTCCCTGCTGGACCTGGTGGTCTTCGGGCGCTCAGCCGGCAAACACATCGAAAGCATGCTGCACCAGGGGATCGAGCGCCGCAAGGCATCCGACACCGACATCGATCAGGCGCTGGCCCGCCTGAACCGCCTCAACGCCACCACCTCCGGCGAGAATGTGGCGGATCTGCGCAGCGAACTGCAGGGCATCATGCAGAACCACTTCGGGGTATTCCGACGCGGTGATTACATGCAGGAAGGCATCAAGAAGCTGGCGGCGCTGCGCGAACGCGTGGCCAATGTCAATCTTGCGGACAAGAGCAATGCCTTCAATACCGCCCGCATCGAAGCACTGGAACTGGAAAACCTGTTTGAGGTTGCGGAGGCCACTGCCATTGCCGCAGAAACCCGAACGGAAAGCCGCGGGGCACACGCACGCGACGATTATCAGGAACGAGACGACGAAAACTGGCTGTGCCACTCACTGTATTTCCCAGGTGACAAGAAAGTCAGCAAACGGGCAGTGAATTTCGCACCCAAAACCGTACCGGCATTTGAACCGAAAGTGCGTACCTATTAATTCCTATTCAAGGGCTAAACGACCTGAACATTTCAGGAAAGGTGTTAACGTGTTAGTAAGCATATATCGCTACAACCCGGAAGTGGACGAAAAGCCACGCATGCAGGACTACGAAATAGAGCTTCCGGGCGGCAAGGACCTGATGGTACTGGACGTTCTGGAATTGTTGAAGCGCCAGGACCCTTCCATTGCCTACCGACGCTCCTGCAGAGAAGGTGTCTGCGGCTCCGATGGCATGAACATGAACGGAACCAACGGCCTGGCCTGCATCACACCGGTTTCGGCGGCGGCAAAAAACGGCAAACTGGTGTTACGCCCCTTGCCTGGCATGCCGGTAATTCGCGACCTCGTGGTCGACATGAGCGTGTTCTACAAACAATTTGAGAAAATACAGCCGTATCTGATCAACAACTCTCCGGCACCTGCAATCGAACGTCTGCAGAGCCCGGCGGAGCGCGAAAAGCTCGACGGTCTGTACGAATGCATTCTCTGCGCCTGCTGCAGCACGAATTGCCCATCCTTCTGGTGGAACCCGGACAAATTCATTGGTCCGGCCGGTCTTCTTCAGGCATACCGCTTCCTGGCAGACAGCCGGGATACTGCAACGGAGGAACGCCTTGCCAATCTGGAGGATCCGTTCTCTGTATTCCGCTGCAGGGGCATTATGAACTGTGTGGCGGTATGCCCGAAGGGCCTGAACCCCACGCGGGCAATCGGACATATCCGTTCCATGTTATTGCAGCGAGCCAGCTAACCAATTCATTTTCAGACGAGGGCCGGGTCGGTTTTGCCCGGCCTCCCTGCTGCAAGGGAGTAAATCCTCAACTATCCAGGATATAACAAATGCATGACAGCATTATGGAGTTAATGTGGCAGACGGGGCACCTCTCTGGTGGTAACGCCTCGTATGTTGAACAGCTGTATGATCAATTCCTGCAGAACCCGGACTCGGTCCCCCAGGAATGGCGTACATACTTTCAGAACCTCCCGCAAATATCCGATTCAGCGCAATCGGATATTTCGCATTTGGAGGTTCAGCAATATTTCAAAAAACTGGGTAAAACCAGCCGCTTCAAGCCGCTCCTGACCAGCGATGCGGTAGTCAATTCCGAACACTCGAACAAACAGGTACAGGTTCTGCACCTGATCAGCTCCTACCGCGTCCGTGGTCACCAGAAAGCCAATCTCGACCCGTTGCATCTCATGCGTCGCGAACAGGTGCCGGATCTGCAGCTCGATTTTCATGGCCTCTCTCCCGTAGACCACTCCACGGTGTTCCAGACCGGTTCGCTTTTCATCAAGAAAGACAAAGCACCGCTGCGCGAAATCATCGATTTCCTGGAAAAAATCTATTGCGGCTCCATTGGCTATGAGTTCATGCACATTGTCGATCTGGCCGAAAAGCAGTGGATCGAAAAACGCATCGAGAGCAATCACGGCAATCCGGATTTTCCGCCGGAAGTAAAACGCCATCTGCTTGAACGTCTCAGCGCTGCCGAAGGTCTGGAAAAACATCTGGACTCCAAATACCCGGGCACCAAGCGCTTTGGTCTTGAGGGCGGGGAGAGTCTCGTGCCGCTGGTGGACGAATTGATCCAGCGTGCCGGCAGTTACGGCGCCAAGGAAATTGTTATCGGCATGGCACACCGGGGCCGACTCAATCTTCTCGTCAATACATTGGGGAAAAACCCCTCCGATCTGTTCAGTGAATTCGAGGGGCGGGCCACCTACAAAAGTTCCGGTGACGTGAAATACCACCAGGGTTTTTCGTCAAACATCATGACCCCGGGCGGAGAAGTACACCTTGCCATGGCGTTTAACCCTTCTCACCTCGAGATTGTCTCTCCGGTGGTGGAAGGCTCGGTGCGCGCGCGTCAGGATCGTCGTCTGGACAAACTGGGTAACAAGGTTGTGCCCATCATCATTCACGGCGATGCGGCATTTGCAGGGCAGGGCGTGGTGATGGAAACCTTCCAGATGTCACAGACCCGCGCCTATGCCACTGGCGGCACAGTCCATATCATTGTCAATAATCAGGTGGGTTTCACAACCAGCCGACGCGAGGATTCTCGTTCGACAGAATACTGTACCGATGTTGCCAGAATGGTTCAGGCCCCCATTTTTCATGTCAATGGTGATGACCCTGAAGCGGTTCTGTTCGTCACGCAACTGGCACTGGATTTCCGTTACGAGTTCAAGAAAGACGTGGTCATCGACCTGGTGTGCTACCGTCGCCGCGGACATAACGAAACGGATGAACCATCCAGCACACAACCGTTGATGTACAACCAGATCCGTCAACAGAAGACTACACGCACTCTATACGCAGACAGGCTGATTGCCGAATCCATTGTGACCGAGGAAGAGGCGGAATTCCTGAACACCTCTTACAGAAAGGCGCTGGATACCGGTGAACATGTGGTCAAGTCTCTGGTGAAAGAGCCATCTGTCGAGCTGTTTGTGGACTGGAGTCCCTACCTCGGGCATGAATGGACACCGCATTACAACACCACCATCAAACTGAACACGCTGCAAGCGCTTGCCCGCAAGCTTGTGACCATTCCGCCAACACTGAATCTGCACCGACAGGTCCAGAAGATCATTGATGATCGCATCGCCATGGCAGAAGGGGAAAAACCGGTGGATTGGGGTTTTGCCGAAACACTGGCCTATGCCAGCATTCTGACCAGCGGAAACAAGGTTCGCATCACCGGCCAGGACGTTGGTCGCGGCACCTTCTCGCATCGCCATGCCGTTCTTCATGACCAGGAAAACGATGCCGAGTATATTCCGCTGCGCGCCTTTGCCGCTGATGAGCGCAACTTCTCCATCTACGATTCACTGCTGTCTGAAGAGGCAGTGTTGGCATTTGAATACGGCTATGCCACCACCACCCCCAATGCACTGATTATCTGGGAAGCGCAGTTCGGTGATTTTGCCAACTCCGCCCAGGTGGTAATCGATCAGTTCATTACCAGCGGTGAAAACAAATGGCAGCGTCTCTGCGGCCTCACCATGCTGCTGCCGCACGGCTATGAAGGGCAGGGGCCGGAACATTCCTCCGCGCGCCTGGAGCGCTTCCTGCAACTGTGCGCGGAACACAATATTCAGGTCTGTCTGCCGACAACCTCGGCGCAGGTTTTCCATATGCTCCGTCGGCAGGTGCTGTGCCCGCTGCGCAAACCTCTGGTCGTGATGTCACCCAAGTCTCTGTTGCGCCACAAGGAGAGCACCTCCACCATGCAGGAACTGGCCGAAGGCACTTTCCAGGTGGTGATTGGCGAAACAGACGAGATCAACGCCAAGGCGGTAGAGCGGATCATCCTCTGTTCCGGCAAGGTCTACTACGACCTGCGCCAGGAGCGCAGGGCACGCGGTATCGAGAATATTGCCATTATCCGTCTGGAGCAGCTCTATCCCTTCCCGTCGGACGATCTGCGCGAAGCCATGAGCGTGTTCCCGAACTTCACCGAAGTCATGTGGTGTCAGGAAGAACCCATGAACCAGGGTGCCTGGTATTCAAGCCAGCATCACATGCGCAGAGTGGCCGAAGAAATCAAACCGGGCGTTCCGTTGAACTATGCCGGACGAGAAGCTTCCGCGTCTCCTGCAGCCGGTTATCCGGCACTGCACCTTGAGCAATTGCGCAAGTTCCTTGATCAGGCTTTGACCCTCACTAAATAGTTGACCTACAACGAAGAGCAAAGGACATAAAATGACAATCGAAATTAAAGCACCAACCTTACCCGAGTCAGTACCGGACGGCACCATTGCCACCTGGCACAAAAAAGCCGGAGACAGCGTCAAACGCGACGAGCTTCTGGTAGACATCGAAACGGACAAGGTCGTCATCGAGGTCGTCTCCCCAGCCGATGGTGTGCTGCAGAAAATCATCAAGAACACCGGTGATACCATTGTCAGCAATGAGCTGATTGCCCATGTAGAGGCTGGTGCCACTGCCGCACCTGCTGCCTCAGCTCCCGCCGAAGAGAAAAAGAGCGAAGCAGCCCAGAGCACAGCACCTGCCACAGAAGAGCCCTTGCTGAGCCCCGCAGCGAAGAAAATCGCGCAGGAAAACAATCTGGATATCGACAGCATCAAGGGCACTGGAAAGAACGGCCGTGTCACCAAGGAAGATGTACTGGACGCGGTAGCAAAGAAATCCGCTCCCGCTGCCGTATCCTCTGACGCAGCAACCCGCATTGACACGTCTTCCGGCCGAGTGGAAGAGCGCGTGCCCATGAGCCGCCTGCGTGCAAAAGTGGCCGAGCGCCTGTTGCAGGCAAGCCAGACAACCGCCATGCTGACCACCTTCAATGAAGTGGACATGGCCCCTGTGATGGCCCTGCGTAACAAGTATAAAGACCTGTTCGAGAAGAGCCATGACGGCGTTCGCCTCGGCTTCATGTCTTTCTTTGTGCGCGCCAGCACCGAAGCACTGAAACGCTTCCCGGCAGTTAATGCCTCTATCGATGGTAATGACATCGTCTACCACGGTTATCAGGATATTGGCGTAGCTGTCTCTTCTCCTCGCGGCCTGGTCGTACCAGTGCTACGCAATGCCGACCACATGGGGCTGGCACAGATCGAAGCACAAATTCGCGAATTTGGCCTGAAAGCACAGGACGGAAAGCTGGGAATTGATGAAATGACAGGTGGCACCTTCACCATCTCCAATGGTGGCGTGTTTGGCTCTTTGCTCTCCACCCCCATTCTGAACCCTCCGCAAACAGCCATCCTGGGCATGCACAAGATTCAGGAACGCCCCGTAGCGGTAAACGGTCAGGTGGTCATCCGCCCGATGATGTATCTTGCGCTGTCCTATGACCACCGCATGATCGATGGGAAGGAAGCCGTGCAATTCCTGGTAACCATCAAGGAGCTGCTGGAAGATCCTGCACGCATTCTTCTGGAAATCTAATTCAATCGACGAGAAAACTACGAGTAAATTATGACTGACAAGTACGATGTTATTGTTATTGGGGCTGGCCCTGCTGGATATGTGGCCGCCATTCGCTGCGCGCAACTGGGGCTGAAGACCGCATGCATTGAAAAATGGCACGATGACAAAAAGAACGCCGTATACGGTGGCACCTGTCTGAACGTAGGCTGCATTCCTTCCAAGGCTCTGCTGGACTCCTCACACAAATACGTTGAAGCCCAGAAGGATTTCAAGACTCACGGCATCAGTGCCACCGGGATCAGCATGGACGTACCGGCCATGATCGCCCGCAAGGCAAAAATCGTGTCGCAGCTGACCTCTGGCGTGAAACAGCTTTTCATGGCCAACAAGGTTGAGGGCATTGCGGGTAGCGGCAAGCTGCTCGCCGGCAAAAAGGTTCAGGTCACAAAACACGATGGCAGCACCGTCGAGCTCAGCGCCGAGAATGTCATCCTTTGTGCCGGCTCCGCGCCCATCAATATTCCCCCCGCACCCATCGACAACGATGTCATCGTGGATTCCACCGGGGCACTCGAATTCAGCAGCGTTCCCAAGCGCCTTGGCGTCATCGGTGCCGGTGTGATCGGCCTGGAGCTCGGCAGTGTCTGGTCCCGCCTTGGCGCGGAAGTCACGGTCCTGGAGGCGATGGATGCCTTCCTGCCGGCAGTGGACGGTCAACTGTCAAAAGAAGCTCTGAAAATTCTGAGCAAACAGGGGCTGGATATCAAACTGGGCGCCAAGGTAACCGGCAGCAAGGTCGGCAAGGGCAAGGCGAAAACCGTCACTGTCAGCTACACCAACAAGGACGGCGACCAGGAAGCCGTCTTTGACAAGCTGATCGTAGCCGTCGGACGCCGCCCGGTTTCCGAGAACCTGCTGGGCGAGAACACCGGCGTCGAACTCGACAAGCGCGGCTTCGTCGTCGTTGACGATTCCTGTGCCACCTCCGTACCCGGGGTTTATGCCTGTGGTGACCTGGTGCGCGGCCCCATGCTCGCACACAAGGGAATGGAAGAGGGCGTCATGGTTGCCGAGCGCATTGTCGGCAAGAAGACCCAGGTCAACTACGATCTCGTGCCCTTCGTCATCTATACCCACCCGGAAATCGCCTGGGTTGGCAAAACCGAAGAGCAGCTCAAGGCAGAAGGGCGTGAGTACAACGTTGGCACATTCCCCTTCAGCATCAACGGTCGCGCCATGGCAGCGAATGAATCCGAAGGGCTGGTGAAAATCATCGCAGATGCCAAGACAGACCGCGTACTGGGCTGCCATATCATTGGCCCAAGCGCTGCCGACATGATGCAGCAGATGGTCATTGCCATGGAGTTCAGCGCCAGCGCAGAGGATATCGGCCTGACCATGTTCTCCCACCCAACGCTGTCCGAAGCCGTGCACGAAGCGGCACTGGCTGTGGCGGGTCATGCGATTCACGGGGTCAACAAGCGCAAGCGCTAGGCAACAGCACACTTTTTCGCAATCAATCAAGACGCATGAGGATGCAGTATGAATTTACACGAGTATCAGGCCAAGCAACTGTTTGCTGAGTATGGCCTGCCCGTGTCGACTGGTTTCGCGGTCGATACTCCTGAGGAGGCGGCTGCAGCAGCAGACAAAATCGGCGGCAGCCAGTGGGTGGTAAAAGCACAGGTACACGCAGGCGGTCGCGGCAAGGCCGGCGGCGTGAAACTGGTCAGCAGCAAAGAGGAAATCAAGGCCTTTGCCGAGAAATGGCTCGGCAAAAACCTGGTGACCTATCAGACAGACGCCAATGGTCAGCCGGTCAGCAAGATTCTGGTGGAAACCTGCACGGATATCGCCAAGGAGTTGTACCTCGGCGCCGTAGTGGATCGTTCTTCCCGTCGCATCGTGTTCATGGCCTCCACAGAAGGTGGTGTGGAAATCGAGAAAGTGGCAGAAGAAACGCCGGATAAAATCCTGCGCGCCGTGATCGACCCGCTGGTCGGTGCACAGCCGTTCCAGGCGCGTGAACTCGCATTCAAGCTCGGTCTCAACCCGGAGCAGGTCAAGCAGTTCACCAAACTCTTCCTCGGCCTGGCCAAACTGTTTGCCGATTTCGACCTGGCCCTGCTGGAAATCAACCCCCTGGTCATCACGGAGCAGGGCAATCTGCACTGCCTGGACGGCAAGATCAATATCGACGGCAACGCGCTGTTCCGTCAGCCCAAGCTGCGTGAAATGCACGACCCGAGCCAGGATGATGCCCGCGAAGCACTCGCCGCCAAGTGGGAGCTGAACTATGTCGCCCTGGACGGCAATATCGGCTGCATGGTCAATGGTGCCGGCCTGGCCATGGGCACCATGGATATCGTGCAACTGCACGGCGGCGCTCCGGCGAACTTCCTCGACGTGGGCGGTGGCGCAACCAAGGAGCGTGTGACCGAAGCCTTCAAGATCATTCTGTCTGACAAGAACGTCAAGGCAGTGCTTATCAACATTTTCGGAGGTATCGTTCGCTGCGACATGATTGCCGAGGGCATTATCGGTGCCGTTTCCGAGGTCGGGGTTTCCGTGCCTGTTGTTGTCCGCCTGGAAGGCAACAACGCCGAATTGGGACGCAAGGTGCTGAGTGACAGCGGTTTGAACATCATTGCAGCAAGCAGTCTGACCGATGCTGCAGAAAAAGTAGTGGCAGCTGCCGGAGGTGCAAAGTGAGTATTCTGTTAAACAAAGACACCCGAGTCATCTGCCAGGGTTTTACCGGTTCCCAGGGGACCTTCCACTCCGAGCAGGCCATTGCCTACGGTACTCGTATGGTAGGGGGCGTGACTCCCGGCAAGGGCGGCCAGACCCACCTGGGCTTGCCGGTGTTCAATACCGTGGCGGATGCCGTCAGCGAAACCGGTGCCGATGCCTCCGTCATTTATGTACCGGCTCCTTTCTGCAAGGACTCCATCCTGGAAGCGGCTTTCGCCGGCGTGAAACTGATCGTCTGTATCACGGAAGGCATTCCCACCCTGGACATGCTGGATGTGAAAGTAAAATGCGACGAGCTCGGTGTGCGCCTGATCGGCCCGAACTGCCCGGGCGTCATTACTCCCGGCGAATCCAAGATCGGCATCATGCCAGGCAATATTCACATGCCCGGTCGTGTCGGTATCGTCTCCCGCTCCGGCACACTGACCTACGAGGCCGTCAAGCAGACGACTGATTACGGCTTTGGCCAGTCCTCCTGTGTCGGCATTGGTGGCGACCCGATTCCGGGCTCCAACTTCATCGACATTCTTGCGCTGTTCGAGCAGGACCCGCAGACCGAAGCCATTGTGATGATCGGCGAAATCGGGGGCACGGCAGAAGAGGAGGCAGCTGCCTTCATCAAGGCCAATGTCAGCAAACCTGTTGTTTCCTATATTGCCGGTGTCACTGCACCGCCCGGCAAGAGAATGGGACACGCGGGCGCCATCATTTCCGGTGGCAAGGGAACCGCCGCGGAAAAGTTTGCCGCACTGCAGGACGCCGGTGTAAAAACCGTTAAGAGCCTCGCCGACATCGGCAATGGCCTCAAGGAAATCACGGGTTGGTAAGCCTTTTGACGCACACAAAACAGCTCCCGAATCCGGGAGCTTTTTGTAGGAAAAATTGTGCGCCAAGAGGTTCTAAAAATCAGATGGGTTGTGATAGGCTTAACGCAGAATTCGGCACGGAAAGCCGAATTTCGCACAATAAAACGCGATTTTATTGGCGATAGTTACCAAAAAACTCAAATTTAGATTTTTTGGGTAGAAAGGTAACTATTGACCAGTGGAATTGCGTAAGAAGGGACTTCTGCCGATGCCGCTTATAGGAAGGCAAGTGGGGAGCAATTGGCAGAAACAGGATTTGTTTCACTTAACACAGTTGTCGGGTTTGCATCAGAAAATAGCTATTGACTGACTCGCAGACTTTGATTGTTCAATAAAATAATAGGATGGCACATGAATAACCGTCGATTATATTACAAGGTTCTAGCACCTTTCGCTTCGTTGATTGTTGCTGGCGCGACTCAAGCAGCCGAGGTTGATACAAGCATTATCGATCAGGCCTTGAAGGTCATAGAGCAGCAAAATCAGGCCGCTGCCCAGTCGCAGGAAACAATCACCAGATTGTCCAACTCGGCGTCCTCTCTCTTTGAAGAGTTCAAGGTAGAGAACGACAACCTGGAGGCCATGCTGGTTCTGAATGCTGGTCTGCGCAAACAGATTTCCATTCAGGAAGAACAAATCGCCACTATTCAGCAGTCCATCACCGATGTGGCAGTTGTGACTCAGGAAATGCCTCTCCTGATGAACAAGATGCTCACCAGTGTCGAGCAGTTCGTTGAGCTCGATCTGCCGTTCCAGCTGGAAGAGCGTCGTGCCCGTCTGCAGTTTGCCCGTGATGCGATCGACAGCCCCGACGTTTCCATCGCGGAAAAATTCCGTCAGATTCTGGTGATCTACCAGAACGAAAACAACTACGGCCGTACTCACCAGACTTATCCGACAACTCTGGAAATCGGCGGTGTAGAGCGTGATGTGGACATGCTGCGTGTTGGCCGCATCGCTCTGGTGTACCAGACCAAAGACCGTACCATGACCGGTGCCTGGGATCAGGATACCCGCAGCTGGGTAGAACTCGATCCGGTGGAATACCGCACGGCGATTCAACGCGCCATCAGCGTATCCAGTGGCCTTGTATCACCCGCCATCATGGACCTTCCCATCGTTGCACCGGAGGCAGCACAGTGAAAAAGATTATCCAATTAGCAGGTATTTCCGTGACTGGCCTGTTCCTGGCCGTATCGTCACAGTCCTATGCTCAGCAGCCTGCCGCCTCTCTGGCAGAACTTCTCAACAATGTGGAGCAGGATCGCGTTGCACAATCGCAGGAACACCGCGAGCGTGAACAGCGTTTCCAGCAGCAGGCGAATCAGCAGCAGCAGATTCTTGATGAAGTGAAATCCCGCATTGAGCAGGAAAACTCCACCAACACCAGCCTGACTCAGCAGTTCGATGCGAACCAGCTGACTATCGCCGAGCGTCGTGAAGCACTGCGCACAGCCCGTGCCGACCTGAACGAACTGCTGGGGACCATTCAGGGTGTTGCCGGTGACGTCCGCAGCATCTTCGAAAACTCTCTGATCAGCGCCCAGTACGATGGCCGTGAAGAGTTCCTGGATTCCTTCATCGAGCGTGTAGCGTCCGATACTGAACAGGTTCGTATCGATGAAATCGAACGCTTCTGGTTCTTCATGCAGCAGGAGCTGGTGGAGTCCGGTAAAGTGGTTCAGTACAACGACATGGTCAGCCTGCCTTCCGGCGAAGCCAGCGAGCGTCGTATTACCCGTATCGGTTCCTTCAACTCCATTTCTGATGGTGAATACCTGAGCTATTCCGGTGCGATCGGACACCTGCAGGTTCTGCCGCGTCAACCGGCAGCAGAAGTGCTGGCTCGCGCTACCGCCCTGGAAAATGCCGGCAGCGGCATGTTCAAAGTGGGTATCGACCCGACGGGTGCTCTGGGTGGCAGCATGATGGCCAACCTGATCAACTTCCCGACTCCCGCCGAACAGGTGCGTGACAACTCCGGTGTGATCGGTTTCATGATCATCGGCCTTGGCTGTATCGCCGTGCTGATCGCTCTGATCCGCTCCTTCATCCTGACAATCGTTGCGGCGAAGGTGAATGCTCAGGTCAAGTCCGACAAAGCCAACAAGAACAACCCGCTGGGTCGTGTTCTGCTGGTAGCGGAATCCAACCCGAACGTGGATACCGAAACGCTGGAACTGAAGCTTGGTGAAGCCATCCTGCAGGAAACTCCGTCATTGGAACGCTTCCTGACGCTGATCAAGATCATCTCCACCATCGCTCCGCTGATGGGTCTGCTGGGTACTGTGACCGGTATGATTCAAGTGTTCCAGCAGATCACCGTATACGGTGCTGGTGACCCCACAATCATGGCTGGCGGTATCTCCATGGCTCTGATGACCACCGTACTGGGTATCTGTGCCGCGATTCCGGCCATCCTGATGCACAGCTGGGTGAAGAGCAAGGCAGATCGCATCATCCATATCATGGAAGAGCAAGCGACCGGCATCATTGCAAGAAAAGCCGAAGCATCAAACAAAGCATAAATAATAGAGGAATCTCATTATGTATTTCGCTCTTATGGATGCTTACGATGCCGTATCGGGCTTTATGGACCGGGGGGGCGGTGTTCTGTGGATCATCGCGACCCTGCTGCTCGTAAAGTTCTCTATGGTGTTTGAAAGGGTTTGGTATCTGCATTCCACTCATGCCAAGCGTGTCAAGCAGACGCTGGCAACGTGGAACGCAAGAACCGACAAGAAATCCTGGAGAGCCAGACAGATTCGTATGGCCATGATCTCGGAGATCTCTCTTGATCTTCGCGGTTCCATGCCCCTGATCGAATCTCTCGTTGTGATTTGTCCGTTGCTGGGTCTTCTCGGAACAGTAACGGGCATGATCGAGGTCTTCTTTGTTATGGCACTTACCGGCGGTGGCGACGCGAAGTCGATGGCCGGTGGTGTGTCCAAAGCCACAATTCCGACCATGGCAGGCATGGTCGGCGCATTGTCCGGCATCTTCGCGACCAATTGGCTCAAGCACAAAATGGATCGTGAAGTGGAACTGTTGGAAGACCATTTGGCTCTCAATAATTAAACACCTAGTGAAGGCAGAATAATGAAAAGCGGTCTTATGAAGAAAAGGGACGACGACGGGCCCGGGAAATTGACCTACCCCAATGCTCGACGTGGTCTTCATCCTGCTGATCTTCTTTATCGTGACCTCTGTGTTCGTCACAGAAGCCGGTATCGAGGTCAGCAAGCCTGAGGCATCTACCGCAGAACCGAAGTCCAAGGATCTCATTCTGATTGCGGTGTCTGCCGACGGTGAAATCTGGATCGACGGTGAACAGGTTGACCCCAGGTTCATTCGCGCAAGATTCGAACTGCGTCTTGCCGAATCACCCAACTCGTCCGTGGTCATTCAAGGCGACCGGGCTGCGCAAAATGAGCAGATCATGCTGATTATGCGTGCAGCGCGTGACGCTGAAATTGCAAACGTTTCAATATCAACGGAGGCATAAACCATGATCGCAGTAAGATGGCTAGTATCAATGGCACTGGCATTATTGATCACGCTTGCGCTGTTCTATGTTATGCAGGCGCTGATTGCGACCGGTGCTCAGCTTGAGCAGCGTGTTACCGTCGTCAAGATGGTCGATGCGACCATGCCTGAAATCGAAATGGAAGTGGTACGGGAAGTCGAGAAGCCTCAGCCGATCGAACAACTCGACACACCTCCGCCCGATGTACCTGATCGTCAGATGAACATGGACTCCAGTCCCTCTCTGCAGATTCAGCGTGCAGCAGTAAACATCGATGCCGACATGTCTATCGGGGGTGCCAGCATCTCCATTACCGATGGTGAAATGCTGCCGCTGGTAAACGTGACTCCTCAGTATCCGACCCGCGCCGCTTCCCGTGGCATCGAGGGCTGGTGCCAGGTAGCGTTCACCGTGACAGAAACCGGTGGTGTGCGTGATGTTGTCGTGGTGGATGCAGAACCGCAGGGGATCTTTGATTCCTCCTCCATCCGTGCCGCTGAGAAGTTCAAGTTCCAGCCGAAAGTCGTAGACGGGAAGGGCGTGGAAGTTCCCAACGTCCAGTATGTTTTCCGCTATCAACTCGAGGATAACTAAGAATGATCAGCGTACATAAAACCAAGAGACTGACCCGAGACATCGTGTCAGCGCTGACCATGGCGGGGCTGCTCGTTGCCGGCACTGCGTATTCGGTGAATACGTTTGCTGCGGAAGAACAGCGGGCACCGCCCCCCACGCGCTCCTCTGACGTACTGACCGAACGTGTATTCAAGGCAATTTCCGAAATTCAGGAGCTCATGAGCCCCGAGGATGAAGGTGTTGAACCGGATTACGAACGTGCCAAGGTACAACTGGATGAACTGAACGAGCGCTACGATCGTCTTAATGACTTCGAGAAGTCGACACTGCTCAACTTCTACACCAACTACTATCTCAATACAGAACAGATCGACATGGCCTTGCAGACCTTCGAGAAGATTCTGACCATTGAGGAACTGCGTGTAGAGTCCCGACTGCGTGCCCTGATGGCCCTCGGTCAGTTGTACATGGGTGAAGAGCGCTACCAGGAAGCAATCGATTCTTTCATCAAGTGGAGAGAAATCTCCGAGGAAGAAAACGAGAACGTTTACCTGGGTCTCGCCAACTCCTACTACAACCTTGCCCGTTACAACGATGCCATTCCCTTCCTGATCGACCACATGGAAATGGTACAGGCAAGCGGGAAATCCCTGGCGAAAAACATCTACGGTCTTCTGAACCTGATGTACATCGAGCTTGAGGATTATGTCAGTGCCGAGCGGGTTACCAAGCAGATGGTGGTGCTCTTCGACGAGCCCAGCGACTGGCGTAACCTCTCCGCTATTTACGGTTATCTGGACGATGACAAGAAGCGTATCGAGACGCTCTCCGTCACCTTTGCAAAAGGGTATATGGAGAACGAGTCCGAGTTTCTGAACCTGGGCCAATCCCTCGCTGGTGCCGAGGCTCCCTATCAGGGGGCAAAAGTGCTGGAGCGTGGTTTTGAGCTCGGCATTGTCGAAGAGACCGAACAGAACTATCAGCGCCTGGTGCAGATGTATATGCTGGCTGCCGAGTATGAAATGGCTCTTGAGCCCGCCCTGAAAGCTGCAGAACTTGCAGAAAATGGCGATGCCTATGACCAGCTCGGTTACATCTATTACATGCTGCACGACTACAAGAACGCGGCCGACTCCATTGCCAAGGCAATCGAGCGCGGCGGCCTGGAAAATCTGGGCGATGCCCAGCTGTTCCTCGCGCGTTCTCTTGTAGAGCTCGATCAGTTTGACGAAGCGGCGGCCGCAGCCCGACGTGCTCAGGACCTGGGTGAAAACTCCGCCCGTTCCTTCCTGAACTACATCGAAGGCAGCAAGGCTCGCTTCGAGAACCTCAAGCAACGCAAGGAAGATGCGATCGATTTCTATCGTTCCTGATTTCTTTGCTTGAAATCGGGGCATAAGCCCCCATCTAAAAGCCCGGCTACTTAGCGTAACCGGGCTTTTTTATTTTCAGAATTCAGGGATTTTGCAGATGACCACTGATACACAAAGAGAAACTCGCGGCTTCGAAACGGAAGCCAAGCAACTTCTTCACCTGATGATCCACTCCTTGTACAGCAACAAGGAGGTCTTTCTCAGGGAACTCATCTCAAACGCCTCGGACGCCGCCGACAAACTCCGCTTTGAAGCGCTGTCCAAACCGGAATTGTACGAAGGCGATTCCCAATTGCAGGTACAGATCGATTTCGACAAGGACGCAGGCACGATTACCCTCTCCGATAATGGCATCGGGATGAGCCGGGAAGAAGTGATCAGTAATCTCGGCACCATTGCCAAATCCGGCACAGCGCAGTTTCTGGCGGCTCTGACCGGCGATCAGAAAAAAGACTCCCAACTGATCGGGCAGTTTGGTGTCGGTTTCTATTCCGCATTCATCGTGGCCTCCCAGGTCGAAGTGTTGACCCGACGCGCCGGAGCACCGATCGAGGAGGGCGTGCGCTGGGTTTCTTCCGGTGAGGCGGACTACTCCGTTGAGGCTGTCGAGAAGAAATCCCGCGGCACCACCATTACTCTGACCCTGCGCCCGGACGACAAGGAATTTGCGGAGCATTACCGTCTTTCCAATATCGTGCGCAAGTATGCAGACCACATCTCTATTCCCGTTCTGATGGCCAAACAATCCTTTGGTGAAGAAGAGGAAAAGGAAGGCAAAGCCGTCGAATATGAAGCCGTCAATGCCGCCAAGGCCTTGTGGACACGTCCCCGCAATGAACTCAAGGATGAAGAGTACACCGAGTTTTACAAACACATCTCTCATGATTACGAGGCCCCGCTGAGCTGGAGCCACAACCGGGTGGAGGGCAAGCTCGAATACACCAGCCTTCTTTATCTGCCCGCGCGCGCTCCCTTTGATCTGTGGAACCGTGATGGGGCCCGCGGCCTGAAACTCTATGTGCAGCGCGTCTTCATCATGGACCAGGCCGAACAGTTCCTGCCGCTGTACCTGCGTTTCATCAAGGGCGTGGTGGATTCCAATGACATTTCCCTGAACGTCTCCCGGGAAATCCTGCAAAAGGATCCGGTCGTGGATTCCATGCGCAGCGCCCTGACCAAGAGGGCGCTCGACATGCTGGACAAACTGAAGAAGGACGAGCCCGAGAAATATGCCAGTTTCTGGGCTGAGTTTGGCCAGGTGCTCAAGGAAGGCCCAGGAGAGGATTATGCCAACCGGGAGAAAATCGCCTCATTGCTGCTGTTCGCCAGCACACACAACGGGACAAATGCTCAGGATCAGAGCCTGACGGATTATGTTGCCCGCATGAAACCGGAGCAGGAGAAAATCTATTACGTTGTTGCAGAAACCCCCAATGCCGCGCGCAACAGCCCGCATCTGGAGATTTTCCGCAAAAAAGGCATCGAGGTTCTGTTGCTGTCTGATCGAATCGACGAGTGGCTGATGAGCCATTTGATGGAGTTCGATGGCAAACAGTTCCAGGACATCGCACGCGGCTCACTGGATCTCGGCAAACTGGAGGACGCGGAAGAGAAGGAAGCGCAGGAGAAAGTCGAGAAGGAGTTCGAATCCCTGACTTCACGCATCAAGACCCAGCTGGACGATCGCGTGAAGGCCGTTCGGGTAACCCATCGCCTGACCGACTCGCCCGCCTGTCTGGCGATGGACGAACAGGATATGGGTGCGCAGATGCGTCGTATCATGGAAGCAGCGGGGCAGGCTCTGCCCGACAGCAAACCCATCTTCGAGCTGAACCCAACGCACCCACTGATCGTAAAGCTGGACAAGGAAGCGGACGAAGAACGCTTTGCCGATCTGGTTACCGTGCTCTTCGATCAGGCCAGCCTTGCGGAAGGGCGTCAGCTTGAAGACCCGGGGCAATTTACCCAGCGCCTCAACAAGCTGTTGCTGGAGCTGTGTAACTGACGCCAGAACAGGAGCGCCGCCACCTCAATGCCGGCGCTCCTTGCTACATCTGCTGCAGGGTCTTCAGACCCAGCAGGTTCAAACCCTCGTCCAGGGTCTTCGCTGTCAGGGACACCAGTGACAGCCGGGAATCCCGCAGGGCTCCCTCCGCCTTCAGCACGGGGCAGGCTTCGTAAAAGCGCATGAAAACACCCGCCAATTCGTAAAGATAAGTGCATAGCGTGTTGGGATAGCCTTCACTGGCAACCACCTGTACGGTTTCCTGAAACTGCAGAATCTTCAGCAACAGACTGCGCTCCTCGGCAGCCTCCAGCAGCAGGGCAGCCTCTGCAGCAGGCATTGTATTCTCCTGTCGGCGCAGAATACTCATGATGCGGGCGTAGGCATACAGCATATAGGGGGCTGTATTGCCCTCAAAAGACAACATGGTGTTCCAGTCAAAGATATAGTCACTTGTGCGGTTCTTGGACAGATCCGCGTATTTCACCGCCGCGATACCGACTACCGAGGCAATCTCCTGACGAAGCGCCTCCTCAAGACCGGGATTCTTTTCACTCACCACTGTATGAGCCCGCCGGACAGATTCCTCCAGCAGATCGATCAGCTTTACGGTATCCCCGCTGCGGGTTTTAAAGGGTTTGCCGTCTTCCCCCATCATGGTGCCATAGGCAATATGTTCCAGTGCGCAGGAGGAGGGGGCGAAACCCGCTTTGCGTGCAATGGCGAACACCTGCTGGAAATGCAAGCTCTGGCGGGCATCCACCACATAGAGCACGCGGTCTGCTTTCAGCGTGCCGGCACGATACTGGATAGCGGCCAGGTCAGTGGTGGCATAGAGATACCCCCCATCGGATTTCTGCACGATTGTGGGGAGCAGGGCACCTTCCTTACCCTTGAACTCCTCCATGAAGACACAGCGCGCTCCCTCGGAAACGCTCAATAAACCGGCCTCATCAAGTTGCCGGATAATGCCGGCAAGCTCCGGATTATAGAAACTCTCCGGCTTCAGATCGGCACGCTGAAGGGTGACGCCAAGTCTTGCGTATACCGCTTCGCAATGTGTCAGCGATTCATCGATGAAGGTTTGCCAGGCCGTCAGGCAGGCAGGGTCGCCCTGCTGCAGTTTGACGACATAGCCACGGGCGGTATCGGCAAAACCAGGCTCATCATCAAAACGCTGTTTCGCCGCCCGGTAAAAACTCTCCAGGTCGGCAAGGTCCGTGGTCAAAGAATCGCCCTGCGCGCGCAGGGACTCCATGTGTGCGATCAACATGCCAAACTGAGTGCCCCAGTCGCCTACATGGTTCTGGCGAATCACACGATGTCCGCAAGCTTCCAGCACCCGCACGAGACAGTCACCGATGATCGTTCCCCGCAAATGGCCCACATGCATCTCTTTGGCGAGGTTCGGGCTGGAATAATCCACCACGATGGTTTGTGGCGAGGACGTTGGCTCCAGCAGGGGAGTGTCCTGAGCAACAAAACGGGCACCTTGCTGTGCCAGATAATCGTTATTCAGAAAGAGATTGATAAACCCCGGCCCGGCCACTTCGGCACGCGCTATCAGGGCATTATCCGCCAGGCATTCCAACACACGGCTCGCCAGCTCGCGTGGGTTCATCTTCAGCTGCTTGGCAATAGCCATGACACCATTGGCCTGGTAATCCCCGAACTCCGCTCTTGTGGAGTAGATAACATTGCCGCGCGCATCCGGCAGGCCACTCGCCTGTGCCATGGCATCGCTCAGCAGTTGTTCTAGGGATTGCTTGATATTGAACATGATCCTTGCCCTGCAACAAAAAAGGCCTGAATTGTACACCATTCCCGGTCGGGATTTAGGCATTGGCGGGGCGCAATTGCTACAATGCGCTCCCGATAATCCAGCGAACTTCCCGCGAGCCTGTAAAACGTGCCTGACACTGCCCATACTGCCAACAAGACTGACCCGAATCGCCAGGTTCGCCTCGTGGAGGTTCCCGCGCATGCTGAGGGGCAGCGTCTGGACAATTTTCTCCTGACCCAGCTCAAGGGGGTGCCGAAATCCCACATCTACCGGCTGATCCGCAAAGGGGAAGTGCGGGTCAATAAAAAGCGCGCACAGCCCGATACCCGCCTGCACAGCGCCGACCTGCTCCGTATTCCTCCGGTCAGAGTCGCGGCAAAAGAAGAGCTTGTTCCTCCCAGCGAGGCCTTGTGTGCACTGCTGCGCAATGCCATTTTGTTTGAAAACCAGCACATCCTTGTCATCAACAAACCTCAGGGCCTGGCTGTGCACATGGGCTCCGGGCTGCAGACCGGTCTGATCGAGGCCCTGCGTTGGATGCAGGCTCAGAAGCAGGGCGGTGGGGGCGCTTATCTGGAGCTGGTTCATCGTATTGACAAAGACACGAGCGGCTGCGTTCTTATAGCAAAAAACCCTTTAATATTAAAAGAATTACAGAAATCTTTTAAAGTAAAATCCATTAATAAACGTTACCAGATGCTCGTGCACGGGCGCTGGCCGCCATCACTCAAAAAAATCGATATTCCTCTGCTGAGGCGGAACATCGAGAACAATGAGAAAATCGTCACCGCAGACCCGGCCGGCAAGGCCTCGGTCACCCACTTCCGCTTGCTGGAGGACCTTGGCACGGTGAGCCTGGTGGAGGCCTCTCCGCTGACCGGGCGCACCCACCAGATCAGAGTGCACGCACAGTACGCCGGGCATCCCATCGTTGGCGACCCCAAATACACGCTACGGCAGGCGGATGCTCTGGATCGCCAGTACCAGCTTTGCCTGCATGCCGCCAGCATCGGTTTCCAAATGCCTGACGGCGAGGGTATCGAGGTACATGCCCCTATGCAGGAAAACATGACGCGCTTACTGGAAAGCTTGCGGCAAACTGCACGCAAGCCTTCCTAAAAGCGTGAAAAATCATGCCGTTGAGAGTAGATTCCTTTGACAGACGGGCGCTGGACGCCTATTATTGCGCGCCTATGGCAGACACCCAGATCCCAGACCACGTTGATGCAAGGAAAATCTTTGTCCAACAGGCACTTATAGAAGGGGATGTTCCTTTGTCGCGTTTACCGAGGTTTCGCGAAACCCTGAGCGACGATCTGGGGCAGGTTCAGGTTCAGCTGCAGTTCCTGATGGATGACGAACACAGACGCGTCATCGAAGGCAGGCTGACAGCGCAGGGACATGTTCTGTGCCAACGCTGCCTGGAACCAACCGAAGTGCGTATAGAGGAAGCGTTTTCACTGGCAATGGTGGAAACCGAGGAACAGATGTCCCGGCTTCCCAAGCGATTGGACCCCTGGTTTTGTGAGGACACAAAACTGGCATTGGCCGATCTGATAGACGAACAATTGATTCTCGCGATGCCTATCGTCAGCTATCACGAGAGTCCCTGCACGGAGCCAATGAGCTTCGGCGAAACAGAACAAACAGGCGACAAGGCTGCGCCTGGAAACGGGAGTGAGAAGGCCAACCCCTTCGACATTCTCAGAACACTCAAGGACAAACATTAGGATTTCCCTTAAACGCACTCCTTCGGGAGCGCTGTACCACACTAGGAGCTACAAGCATGGCCGTTCAACAGGTAAAAGTTTCACGTTCACGTCGCAATATGCGCCGCGCACACGACGCTCTGACTGGACCGACACTGTCCACTGATCAGACCACAGGCGAAGTACACCGTCGTCACCACATCACTGCAGACGGTTTCTACAAAGGCAAAAAAGTCCTGGATCTCGGTGACAAATAAATTTGTCTGCGCCTAAGCGTATTGCAATAGACGTCATGGGAGGGGATTTTGGCCCCTCCGTGACGGTGCCCGCTGCGATTCGTGCTCTGGCGACTTACCAGGATCTCTCTGTCGTACTGGTCGGTGACGAATCACAGATCAAGGCATTGCTGCAGCATGCCGGGACGGCTCTGAGAGCCCGGCTGGATGTTCTGCACACCTCTGTTACAGCCCACCATGAAAGCAAACCTGAGTCCGTTCTGCGCAACTCCAGGGAATCCTCCATGTTTCTCGCCGTCACTCTCGTCAAAGAGGGGCGGGTGGATGCCTGCGTGAGCGCCGGTGATACAGGCGCTTTATTGCTGAGTGGACGCCATCTGCTTAAAAACATCCCGGGAATCAGCAAACCGGCCATGATCGCCAGCGTGCCTCTGCACAGGGTCGAAAGCAAAGCCTATATTCTGGATGTCGGCGCCAATGTCAGCAACGATGCGACAGAGCTGTTCGAGTTTGCCATCATGGGCAGCGTACAGGCGGAGGCGGTAGACCGGATTTCCCGGCCACGCGTAGCCCTGCTGAATGTGGGCCAGGAAGAGCACAAGGGCACACCTGCGATCCGCGAAGCCGCAGAGCGCCTGGCACAAACACCTGCAGTGGACTATATCGGTTATATCGAAGGCAATGAGCTGTTCAGCGGCAAAGCCGATGTCATTGTCTGTGACGGCTTTTCCGGGAACATCACGATCAAGACCAGTGCAGGAGTTGTCAGGGTGATCGAGCAATTGCTCAAGGCAGTTGCACAGGGCGGGCTGCTGTCTCGCCTCTCCACGTTTCTGGCCGCTCCTTTGCTGCGCTTGCTGCGCCGGGAGATCGATCCGGCACAGTTCAATGGCGCCAGCGTGATTGGCCTGCAGGGTATCATTGTCAAAAGCCATGGCCATGCAGACACGGATGCGTTCTACCATGCCATCTCACAGGCCTATCGGGAAAGCAGTGATCGCGTGCCGGAGAAAATCGCCGCACGTATGGCTTCCCTGCTGCCCATTCCGGCAGCCTGAAATTCAATCTAGACTAGAAAGCAGGAACGACACATGAAGAAATTTGGTTTTGTCTTCCCGGGGCAGGGCTCCCAGAAAAAGGGCATGCTTGCCGCCATCGCCGCAGAAAACCCGATCATTCAAGCCAGTTTTGCCGAGTCCTCAGAGGCGCTTGGCCTGGACTTGTGGAACATCTGCACTGCGGACGAAGAAGGCCTGCTGGATCAAACCCATATCACCCAACCGGCACTGCTCACGGCATCTGTGGCCTTATGGCGCCTGTGGCGGCAGCAGGGGGGAGCGTTGCCGGAATTACTGGCAGGGCACAGCCTTGGGGAATATTCCGCTCTCGTCTGCGCAGAAGTCCTGTCACTTGCAGACGCCGCTGTCCTGGTCCATAAGCGGGGGCGTTACATGCAGGATGCCGTTCCTGCCGGCACCGGCGCCATGGCCGCCATTCTCGGGCTTGACGACGAGCGCATTCAGACACTGTGCGACACAGTCGCCAACGGCGAAATCGTCGCACCCGCCAATTTCAACTCCACAGGGCAGACGGTCATTGCCGGCAACAGCGCCGCTGTGGAGCGCGCCATGGCAGCCTGCAAGGAGGCCGGTGCAAAACGAGCACTGCTGCTTAACGTCAGCGTGCCCTCCCACTGCGCCCTGATGAAACCGGCGGCAGAAAAACTCGCCGCCGAGCTGGAGCAGGTGGCCTTTCAGGCTCCCAAGGTGCCCGTAGTTCAGAATATCAACGGCCGGGTTGCCCGCAACCCCGACGACATCAAGCAGAATCTTCTCAAACAGCTGTACCTGCCCGTACAGTGGGTGGAGACCATCGGCTGCATGTGGGATTTCGGCATATCGCAACTCGTTGAATGCGGGCCTGGCAAAGTTCTCGGTGGCCTGATCAAACGTATCGAACCCGAGATAGAAACCTTCTCGACAGAAGATCCGGAAAGCTTCGCCCAGGTATGCGCAGCCATCACCCGACAAGTTCAATGACACTGGAAGCTAATGTTATGACAGACACAGACAAAAAAATTGCACTCGTGACCGGCGCCAGCCGTGGCATCGGGAAGGCCATTGCCCTGACACTGGGCAAACAGGGGCTGACCGTCATCGGCACCGCCACATCCGAGCAGGGCGCTACTGCCATTGCAGAGTATCTGCATGAGGCAGGCATCGCCGGCACCGGCATGTGCCTGAATGTCGCCTCCGACGACTCAGTAGCCAGCGTGTTTGATGCCATTGAATCCGCATACGGGGCACCGACAGTGCTCGTAAACAACGCCGGCATCACCCGTGACAATCTGCTCATGCGCATGAAAACCGAGGAATGGACGGATGTCATCGACACCAACCTCAACTCGCTTTATCGCGTATGCAAACGCGTGGTAAAAAGCATGACCAAGGCCCGCTGGGGACGCATTATCAACATCAGTTCTGTGGTCGCTTCCAGTGGCAATGCCGGTCAGACAAACTACGCAGCATCCAAGGCCGCGATTGAAGGTTTTTCCCGCTCCCTGGCCCGCGAAATCGGCTCCCGGGGAATCACGGTGAACTGCGTGGCGCCAGGTTTCATCGACACAGACATGACGCGTGCGCTGAATGAAAAACAGATGGAAACCTTCCTCGCGCAGATTCCACTGGGGCGCTTCGGGCAGGTCGATGAAATTGCCGCTGCCGTAGGCTTTCTGGCCTCCGATTCCGGTGCCTATATCACCGGGGAAACCCTGCATATCAACGGCGGAATGTACATGCCGTAGAGCATGAGAATTTTTTTATAAGTCTTTGTATAAAATGCCTATTTAAGATCAAGGAAGAATTATTTTGGTCTTAAAGATTACAACCCACTGAAAATAGATGTAAACTTGCGTTTTGGATTATCTCGGTTGAGCAAATAATCACCACATAATCAGAAAGGCAGTATCAAAAAATTAGTATTTAGGAGCTAATAATAGTTATGAGTAGCATTGAAGATCGCGTTAAGAAAATTGTCTGCGAACAGCTTGGCGTTAAAGAGGAAGATGTAAAGCCGTCTTCTTCATTTGTAGAAGATTTAGGCGCTGATTCTTTGGATACTGTGGAATTGGTTATGGCTCTGGAAGAAGAGTTTGAAACCGAGATTCCGGATGAAGAAGCCGAGAAAATCACAACGGTTCAACTCGCCTGTGATTACATCAACGCGCACCTGTAAGCGATTCTAGGCCCTATTTTTAAGCTACTCCGGGCAAGTACTGGAGTAGCTTTTATTTTGCCTGTAATAATATGCCCGCTAACACGTTAGAGCCTGTCTTTGGAGTAGAACACAGTGAACAGTAGAAGAGTAGTGATCACTGGCCTGGGTCTTATCACCCCCCTTGGCAACGATGTTGCATCGTCATGGCAGGGTTTGAAGGAAGGGCGCAGCGGCATCAATCTGCTGGACCAGTTCGACACCTCAGAGTTCTCCACCCGTTTCGGAGGCTCTGTAAAGGACTTCGATTGCACGCCCTATCTCAGCGCCAAGGAAGCCCGTCGCATGGATGTCTTTATCCAGTACGGTCTGGCAGCGGGCGTGCAGGCAGTGACGGACTCCGGCCTGCTCGACAGTGCACTGGATTTTGAACGCGCCGGGGTTGCTATCGGTTCCGGCATCGGTGGCATCAACTCCATTGAGGATGCCTCAACAACGGTCCGCACCGCCGGTCCGCGCAAGATTTCGCCCTTCTTTGTACCAGGCTCCATCATCAACATGATTGGCGGAGCACTGTCCATCCGTTACAACTTCCAGGGGCCAAACATCGCCATTACCACCGCCTGTACCACCGGCACCCACAATATCGGCGTTGCCGCCAATATGATTGCCATGGGGCAGGCGGATGTCATGCTGGCGGGCGGTGCAGAGATGGCAACCTCTCCGGTGGGGCTTGGCGGTTTCTGTGCAGCCCGCGCCCTGTCATCGCGCAACGATGATCCCCAGCGTGCAAGCCGCCCCTGGGACAAGGACCGTGATGGCTTTGTCCTCAGCGATGGCGCCGGCATCATGGTGCTGGAGGAGTACGAACACGCAAAACGTCGTGGTGCGAAGATTTATGCGGAAATCGCCGGCTTTGGCATGAGCGGGGACGCCTATCACATGACCTCACCGTCCGAGGGCGGCAAGGGGGCAGCCCTGTGCATGCGCAATGCGCTTGCCAGCGCGGGGGTAAACCCTGCCGATGTCCACTACATCAATGCCCATGGCACCTCGACACTGGCAGGGGATATTGCCGAGACACTGGCCATCAAGAGTGTATTTGGTCCGCAGGCAAAACAGCTTGCCATCAGCTCCTCCAAATCCATGATCGGTCACCTCCTGGGAGCCTCAGGCGCCGTCGAAGCCATTATCTGCGCGCTCTCCATCCGTGATCAGATCGTGACGCCAACAATCAATCTGGACACCCCGGATGCCGAATGCGATCTCGACTATGTGCCTCACCACAGCCGTGACGCCAGAATCGATGTGGCAGTCAGCAACTCCTTCGGCTTTGGGGGAACCAACGGCAGTCTGGTCTTCAAACGTCTGCAGTAAAAGCGCGGCGGCACAGTTCCAGGTAGCCCATCGCGCAGTCGTGGAGGAATCATGCTCGTCAACGGGCAGCATCAGGAATCCCTTCCAGCCACCGATCGTGCCACGCACTATGGTGACGGCGTCTTCGAGACCATTCTCATCCGCGCCGGTAGCCCCGTCCTGCTGTCCAGGCATCTGCAGCGTCTGCAGCACGCCAGCCAACGCCTGCAAATCCCGCTTGATCCTGCTGAATTGCAGGCGGAAGTGGTGCAGCTGCTCTCAGAACAAAACCCGCAAACCGGCGTACTGAAGATCTTGCTCAGCCGCGGTTCCGGGGGGCGGGGATACACCCCTCCTGCACACCCGCAACCCACACGCATGCTGCAACTTCACCCGCTCCCGGCAGAATATGCACGCCATGCCGCAGACGGTATCCACGCCACCCGTTGTCAGCACCCGCTGTCCGTCAACCCGGCCCTCGCCGGGCTCAAGCACCTGAACCGCCTCGATCAGGTCATGGCCAGCCTGGAATTGTCCGCGGACACCCAGGAGGGGCTCATGTGCGACCCCGATGGCACACTGATCGAGGGCATCAAATCCAATGTCTTTGTTCATGATGGCAAGCAGTGGTTGACCCCGGACCTGCACGCTTGTGGCGTCAACGGCATCATGCGCCAGTGGCTATTGCAGAAGGCGGCGCCGGTGCAGGTCAGCGTACTGCGGGAGGAAACACTTCTCACGGCGGAAGAAGTATTCGTCTGCAACAGTGTTTTCGGCATCTGGCCGGTCCGCACGCTGCAGTGGGGGCCCCATGCGCGACACATCGGCATTGGCGCAAGAACACGGCATCTGCAATCCCTGTTTGAGGTCTGTCAGGAATGAGGCGGCCTCTGCGCTGGCTGGCACTCGCCCTGGGCGCTCTGCTCGTGTTGTGGGGGGCGGGCAGGGGCTATCTGCAACACTACCTCGACACCCCGTTAAGCGTGAGCGCTCCGGTCATTGTGGAAATACGCCCCGGCAGCGGCCTCGGCCAGATCATCCGACAACTGAGTACAGAACTGGCGCTGAAGCATCCAGAACTGCTGACGTGGTGGGCACGTGAGCAGGGCTATGAACGCGCCATACGCACAGGGGAGTTTGAGATCACCCCCGGCATGACACCCCGCAACGCGCTGCAACACCTGATCTCCGGACAGGCCGTGCAGTACCCGATCACCTTTATCGAAGGCACCACGGTACGCAGTGCACTGCAGTCCCTCTGGCGCAGTCCCAAGCTGAGCATCACGCTGGATGGTGCAAGCGATGCGGAAATTCTTGCCGCCATCGACAGTCCACTGCCATTTCTGGAAGGTGCACTGTTCCCCGACACCTATTTCTACACTGCCGGCACCACGGACCGAGAGATTTTGCGCAGGGCGAGCCAACGTCTGAACCAGATTCTGGAGGCACAATGGCAGGCTCGCCAGGTGGGGCTTCCCTATGCGACACCCTACGAGGCACTCATCATGGCTTCCATTGTGGAAAAAGAATCCGGTTTATTGAGCGAGCGCGAGCGAATTGCCGGAGTCTTTGTGAGAAGATTGCACAACGGTATGCGACTGCAGTCCGATCCGACAGTGATCTATGGCCTGGGCGAGTCCTTCGATGGTAATTTGCGCCGTGTCGATCTGGACACCACCACGCCCTACAATACCTACCGGATCAACGGACTGCCCCCCGGCCCGATCGCCATGGCGGGGGAGAGTGCCATACATGCCAGCCTCAACCCGAGTGATGAAAGCTATCTGTATTTTGTCGCTACCGGCGATGGCGGCCATTATTTTTCAACGACGCTGGATGAGCACAATGCTGCCGTCCGGCGTTATCAGCTCAACCGCAGCCAGGCAGCACCATGAGACAGCAGGACAGAAAAGGACGCTTCATTACCATCGAAGGAGGCGAGGGAGTTGGCAAAAGCACCAATATCCAGTTCATCCAGCGCAGACTTCAGGATGCCGGTATTGATCTGGTGCTGACACGTGAACCCGGCGGAACTGCACTGGCGGAAAAAATTCGTACCCTGCTGCTGTCCCCCAGCGATGAACCCATCGCTGAAATGACCGAATTACTGCTCATCTTCGCCGCACGCGCACAACATCTCGCCCAGGTGATCCTGCCCGCACTGCAGGCAGGTAAATGGGTTTTATGCGATCGTTTTACGGATGCCACCTATGCCTATCAGGGCGGTGGGCGAGGGCTGAACACAGCGGCCATTGCCACCCTGGAGAGCCTGGTCCAGAACGACTTGCGTCCCGATCTGACCTATCTGCTGGATCTGGCCCCGGACATCGGTCTGTCCCGTGCCAGCAAACGCGCGGCACTGGATCGTTTCGAGCTGGAAAAAATCGAGTTTTTCGAACGGGTACGAACCGTCTACCTGCAACGTGCTGCAGATGAACCATCGCGCTGTGTTGTTATTGATGCGGGCGAACCGCTGACACAGGTGCAAACGGCCATTCTGCAACACCTGGAGACTTTGCTTTGAGCGGTGCACTGATCACGGACATCCTGCCCTGGCAACAACAAGCCTGGCAACAGATGCTGGCGCAGCTGAGTTCCGGACAATTGCCCCATGCCCTGTTGCTCAGCGCAGGTGCCGACACCGGTAAACGGCATTTTGCCTTGATGCTGGCACAACGCATTCTGTGCCGCAGCCCGAAACAGGACATCCCCTGTGGCGATTGCGTGGCCTGTAAACTCAGCGCAGCGGGAAATAACCCTGATCTGTTGTTGATCACTCCCGAGGAAAAATCGAAATTCATCAAAGTGGATCAGATCCGGGAGCTGAAAAAATACATCGAAACCAGCTCGCACGCCCTCGGCAAGCGAATCATCGTATTGGATGCCGCAGAAAACCTGAATGCCAATGGTGCCAATGCCTTGCTCAAAAGCCTGGAGGAACCGCCAGCCGATGTGCTGTTTCTGCTGCTCAGTGACCGTCCACGCTCCGTACTGGCCACCATTGCAAGCCGCTGTGTAGCACTGAAATTACCCATGCCCGACAAGGTACAGGCATTGTCCTGGCTCAAAAAGCAGGTGCCGCAGGATGCAGGCGGCACTCTGGAGTATGCACTAGACTACAGCCAGGGCCGTCCCATGGCAGCCCTGCGAATACTGGGCAGCGAACAGAGCGAAGAGCAAACCGAAATCGGCATGGCCCTGCTGAAGACCCTGCAACAGGAGGAATTGGCCACCCGCACCGCCGGGCGCTACTATAAGACCCACGGTGTTGAGCTGCTCGAAACCCTCGCCTACTGGTTGAACAGCCTGGCCAAATTCCAGTTGACGGGAAACCGGCTCATGCTCAAGGGGGAAACTCTGCAGCAGGCAGCAAACCTGCTGGACAGCGGCCATCGGGACCGCCAGGATCTGGCGCGCCGCATGCTGCAGCTGTATCAACAGGTGAGCCTGGCACAAATGCAGCTGAGCGGCGCCGGCAACCCCAATGTGCAGCTGTTACTGGAAGACCTGCTATTGCAGTTGCAGTCCCTGGCCGCGAGCGGAAGACGATGAGCCCCACCGATAACGAGAACAAACCCGCCAAACACGGCATTCTGTCTCTGTCGATCAAAGACAAGGCCGTGCTCTATGCGGCGTATATGCCCTTTCTCAGAAACGGGGGCCTGTTCATACCAACGGACCGCAGCTACCAGATCGGCAACGATGTGTTCATGCTGCTCAAGCTGCCGGAGGAGGGGGAGCGACTGCCCGTGGCGGGCACGGTAGTCTGGATTACTCCCAGCATGGCACAGGACAATCGCGCCGCAGGCATCGGGATCCATTTCAAGGATCCCCAGGGACAGGTCAGAAAGAAAATCGAGGAGCAGCTGGCCGGTCAGTTACAATCGGACAAACCCACCAACACCATGTGAGGTAGCTATGAGGACTTCAGACACGTTTTTTCATGTATTCGCCAAGGCGTTGCGTCCGGCGCTGCTCGCCTGCACAGCCCTGGCACTCGTGGCCTGCCAGCAGGAAAGCAGCAGCGCAGCAGACGCCCCGGCCAGCTCTGACACGGTTCTGCAGGTCATGAAAGACCCTTCCTGCGGTTGCTGCGAAGGCTGGATTAGCCACGTTCAGGAAAACGGCTTCATGGCCCAGATCAGCCATCCCCAGGATCTCAGTGCTCAGAAAATGCGTTTGGGTATCGCGCCGCAATATCAGTCCTGCCACACCGCAGTGTCCGAGGAAGGCTATGTATTCGAGGGCCATATTCCGGCCAAGGTCGTCAGCCGCTTTCTGACCGAGCACCCCGATGCCCTGGGGCTGGCCGTACCCGGTATGCCACTGGGCAGCCCCGGCATGGAAATCGGCGGGCAGTTCCATCCCTATGATGTTCTCCAGCTCAACAAGGATGGCAGCTCACAGGTTTACGCCCATATCGCCAGCCAGGACGAACAGTACTGAAGCACGCTCAGCGTTGCAGCCGGCTTAATTCAACCAGCCTGTGTGCCAGGGCCAGGCTGGCCGTCAGGCCCGGTGACTCAATACCGAACAGGGCAACAAGCCCAGGCAGGCCGTGGTGGGAGCTGTCGAGTATCTGAAAGTCAGCAGCACTGTCGTCCGCTGTTCGCAGGCGAGGACGAATCCCCGCGTAATCGGGCAGCAGACGCGTTACCTCCAGGCCCGGATAATACGATCTGATCGCCACGGCAAAGCGTTCGCGCCGCATGGGATCCACGCGATAGTCCAACTGCAACACCTCCTCTACGTCCGGCCCGAAACGGACATTCCCCTGCAAGTCCAGCGTTGCATGGATGCCAAGGCCATGGCGCTTAGCCTCTGGTAATGGGTAAATCAGGTGACGGAAGGGAGCTGCGCCGGCAAGCCGGAAGTAATTGCCTTTTAGCAGCCGTATATCAGGAATGAGCGCCTTCGGAAAGCCCTCCACGACAGCAGCAAGCGCAGAGGCCTGAAGCCCGGCAGCAAGCACCAGACGCTCGCACTGAAAGCGATACGCCTGCCCGTCCCCCGTGTTTGTCGTGTGTACCTCAAAGCCGTGAGTCAATGGCGTAACCCGGGTAACGCGCGTGCCCGCCGCATAAGCCACTGCTCGCTGCCGTGCGTGCTGCAGCAGCGTATCCATCAGGCCATGACTGTCCACAATACCGGTGTCGGGGGAGAAGAGGGCGGCAGCCGCCCGCAGCAGTGGTTCCTGTTTATGCAAGGAGGCAGCGCTTGTCCAGGACAGATTGTTCACGGCATTTGCCATTGCATTCTTTTCCAGGGCTAGAAGAGAATCCTCTTCGCCTGCCTGCGCCAGGATGAACTTGCCAAGACGCCGGTGCGCAATACCATAACGCGAACAGAAGGCGTAAAGCAGAGCATTGCCTTCGCGGCACAGGCTCGCCTTCAGAGAACCAGGAGGATAATAAAGCCCGGCGTGGATCACCTCACTGTTACGGCTGCTGGTCTGTTGCCCGAAGCGTTCATTTTGCTCCAGCAGCACGATGGATGCGTTTGCGCCCTCATGCCGGGAAAAGGCTTCCGCGGCCGCAATGCCCACCACACCAGCACCAACGATGCACAGATTGACGTGATCCATCAGGCTTTCCTGCACGGGCTGATCTGGCGGAAAGTGAGATTGATGCGTGCTTGAGCAATGGCTGGTTCCTTGGGCACACGATGGCGCCAGTAGTGCTGGGTTTCCCCCGTCATCAGCAGCAGGCTGCCGTGGGTCAATGGCAGCTTCAGCTTCTTCAGCTCACGCTGATAGCGATGCTTCATTTCAAAACAACGCACGGCTCCCAGACTGACGGAAGCGATCACAGGGCCCAGCTCCGGTTCGTCATCACTGTGCCAGTCCACGCTGTCCTGTCCATCACGATAGTAATTGGCCAGCACGGCGTTGAAGCGGTGTCCGCTGCAGGATTCCACACGCGACTTGATGAACAGAAGCTCGCGGCTCCAGGGCAGGGGAGAGAGGCGCAGGCGCGAATACCCGTATTGCGCCCCCGCATCGCCATACCAGCATTGCAGGCGGGGAATGGGGATGAGGCGCCCCGCAATACGCAGACTGTCCTGGCGCCAGGCAAGCGAACCCATGCAACTCTGCAGCAGGGCATCGGCTTCATCAGGCGCGAAAGCAGCCGGAAAATAGTGCAGGACGGCATCTTGTAGCGGCAGGATGACAGGCTCTGGAGCACGATCGAACAGCCCCCGACTCCCTTGCAGCTGACGCTTCATCTTTCCGGTATCCTGAGGTGGCGAGGCGCCGCTTATTCAAGCAGATCAAGCAAGGCTTCAATCTTCTGTGGTGACAGGGCGCTGAGTTTTCGTTGCAGTTGCGAATCCAGAGTCAGGTGTTCATCTGCCCCAGGCCTCGAATCCCCCTTGATCTGTTCGATATAACGCCCGAGCAACAAATTGATTTCGGAGTTCATGCTTCTGTTATGGTGCCGGGAGACACGTTTTAGTGTTTCCAGCAGTTCTGCCGGCATACGGACCACAAATTTACTCATTGCCGGTTTTTTGCTGCGTTTGCTCTCCGTGTCGTGATCGCTGTTGCCGGTGCCGTTTTCGAGTACTTGAGCTTGCTCGGTCATGTCCTTCTTCCCTCAACAAACCTCATCGGTCTTTGTCCTGATCCCTGACCAGGAAACCCTGTATTCAACTGGAATTTTCTGTGATCATAGCCGTAACAAACTGATGACTCAACACTCAATAGACCAGCTAAATCGCAGGGGAGACAGGATACTTTGAGCAGCTACGACTACGATCTTTTCGTCATTGGCGGTGGCTCCGGCGGCGTGCGTGCAGGCCGCATCGCAGCAGGGCTTGGCGCTCGCGTCGGCATGGCCGAGGAACGTTATATGGGGGGCACCTGTGTCAATGTCGGTTGTATTCCCAAGAAGCTGTTCAGTTACGCCGCACACTATGCCAAGGACTTTGCGGATGCCCGGGGTTACGGCTGGCAATTTCCCGGCGATGCCCAAATGGACTGGCCACGGCTGATCGCCGGCAAGGATGCCGAAATTTCCCGCCTGAACTCAATTTACCAGTCCCTGATGCACAAAGCCGGTGTCGAGCTCTTTCATGAGCGCGCCTGCCTGTTGGACGCCCACACGATCTCCCTGCAGAGCCGCACCGTCACCGCCAGGGAAATCCTGGTCGCCACCGGCGGCTGGCCCTTTGTACCGACGTTTCCCGGCAGTCACCATGCCATCACCTCCAACGAGGCCTTCGAGCTGGAAAGCTTACCGGAGTCCATTCTTATCGTGGGCGGCGGTTATATTGCCGTGGAATTCGCCGGCATCTTTTCCGCGCTGGGCGCCAAAACCTGTCTGTCCTACCGGGGAGCGAAGCTGCTGCGTGGTTTCGACAGCGAAATCGCTGAGTCCTTTACAGAAGAATTATGCAAATATTCGGGCCTGCACCTGGAATCCAATGTCATTGCCATCCACGAAGAAGGAACGCAACTGAGAGCCTGTTTTGATCGTGGTGACGATATAGTGGTAGACAAGGTGCTGTTTGCCACCGGCAGACACCCCAACACAGCCAATCTGGGCCTGGACAAAGCAGGAGTTGCTCTGGCGGATAACGGTGCCATCGTGGTTGATGAGCAGTTTTCCACCAATGTCCCCAACATCCACGCCGTTGGCGATGTCATCGACCGGGTGGCACTGACACCGGTGGCGCTGGCCGAGGGTCAGATTCTGGCCCAACGCCTGTTCGGCCAGGGCAACCGGCACATGGATTACGACAATATTCCCACAGCAGTTTTCTGCCAGCCGGAAATCGCCTGCGTAGGTCTCGATGAAGAGACCGCACGACAACGTCATGGTGAAATTCTGGTTTTCCGCAGCCGTTTCACGCCACTGCGGCACACCGTGAGCAAACGGGACGAGAAAACCTTTATGAAGCTGATTGTGGACAAAAGCACGGACAAGGTACTCGGCGCTCACATGATGGGTGAATATGCCGCAGAAATCATTCAGGGCGTGGCCATTGCCATCAAGGCCGGTGCGAGCAAGGCCGATTTCGATGCCACGCTTGGCATTCATCCGAGCGCCGCAGAAGAATTTGTCACCATGCGAACGCCATCGTGATATCGGGGGCGCCAAACACCGCTCGGAAATAATGATGTTTTACATCATAAAAGCTGCACATCCGACTGAAAGCCCAGGATTTATCAAGAATTCCCTTATAAGCGCTATTTCCGGTAATAAAGATTACCGGAAATAGTGAGCTATGCTTACGAAAACCAGCACCCCCACTTCGTTGGCCACCCCGCCTAATCCCACGGCATGTGGTCACGACAGGTTTCCCCGGCAAACTCGAATTCAATGGTGGTGTATGCCAGCCCATAGGGACGCAAAGCTTCTGCTATTTGTTGCTTGAGCTGGCTCTGACGTTCCACATCGGCATTCTCGATCAGCACTACATGGGCCGTCAGCACATGCTGTTCGCCATCGAGCGACCACAATTGGACATGGTGAACACCGGCAACGCCTGGCAGTGCCTGCAAAGACGCGGAGATGTCGGGAATATTCAGCTCCTCGGGCGTTGCCTGTAAAAACAGGCGCAGCGTCTTCCACAGCTGACGCAGCACGTTCAACAGAATAAAAAGCGTAAAGGCAATCGACAGGATCGGGTCCAGAATCGGCCAGTCCACAAACATGAGCGTCATGGACACGAGCATGACAGCCACCCAGCCCAGCACATCCTCCAGCAGATGCCAGTTCAGCATTCGCTCGTTCTGGGTACTGCCCTGCCCGAGTTTGTAGGCAGCAAAACCATTGACCAGCACACCGAAGACCGCCAGCACGAACATGCCTGCGGTATCCGGCATCACCGGGTTGTACAAACGGGGAATGGCGTGACTGAGCACCCAGCCCGAACCCAGGATCAGAATCACGCCATTGAACAAGGCCCCCAGCAAAGAAAAGCGCCGATAACCATAGCTGAAGGTGCTTGATGAGGGCGTATTGCTGAGCTTTGCCAGCCCCCAGGCCAGCGCAATGGCGAGGCTGTCACCCAGATCATGCACCGCATCGGCCATAATGGCCGTGCTGTTGGTCAGCATGCCACCGATGAATTCGATCAGTGCGAAACCGGCATTGAGGAAGAAGGCCCAGGCAATGCGTGAGGACGCGCCATCTCCATGGGAATGCCGGTGACTGGCTCCGTGGGAATGGGAGTGCACCAGAGCCCTTCCCTACCGGGGTTGTGATGCCGGGGGCGTCCAGTCGCAACCCGTGCAATCAGGGCTGAGACCATGAGCCTGCAAAACCTCAAAAATAAAATCCCGCCACACCTCATTGGGCTGCCACACGGTGTTCATATCCGCTTTGGCGCTCGCCATATCGGCCCCCTGATAAATCACGCGATACAGAAAACTGAAGGCCGTTGCGCGAGCATTGATCACACAGTGCAGCAAGGTACGACTGTCAGGCTCCCGCTGCATGGCATCGGCGAAGGCATTGAAGTCCCGCAGGGTCGGATTGCTGAAATCCACGGGAATATGGAGGTAGTCCATGCCCAGATTCTTCACCAGCTGATCCTCGTCCGAAATCGCCGTATTGCTGTTGCTGAAGGCGAGGTAGATCACACGCTCATAGCCTGCCTCCTTGATCAGTGAAAGCTGATCCCGCGTGGGCTGCCCAGCACTGGAGAACAGCGGCGTGTACTCCCGATAATTCAGTATGTCAGAGACACTCTGGGCCTGAGCCTGCAGGCCAGGCAAGAACAGACTAATCAGGATGGACAGGAAAGCGGCAACCGTGTGCTGCCGGCACGGGGAATGGGTATCTTTCATGACAGAGCCTCTGTGGTTTCATGAGTGCCTGGAGCCAGCGCCAAAGCGAGGCCCAGAATAACGCAGCCCGCTCCGGCAGCGCCAGCACCATCATGGCAATCGAGCTGTTTTTGCCCTGCCGATGCCACTGTTTACCCGAAAGCGTCTTTACAAACGCGCAGGAAAAATCCATAAAGACGCCAGTATGACAAAACCAACACCCCCTAGCGCCCTGTTCGACACCCTGGAGGAAATGCCCAACCCGTTCCGCACCCCCGTGCGTTCGGTCGCGCACCTGGTGTCCGATCCACCAAGCTCCGCGCTGCAGGATTACCAGTTTGCCTGTGAGTTTCTCTACAGCTATCGCGGCAGCCCGGACACTTTTTCCACCTATCGCCGGGAACTTGAACATTTCCTGCAGTGGGCCTGGCTGATCGCCCGCATTCAGCTCAGCGAAATAAAACGCGAAGACATCGAAGCCTATGTGGAGTTTGCCCGCCAACCGCCGGCACACTGGATCGGCAGCAAGAACGTCGCGCGCTTTCTCGACCAGGGAGGTGAGCGCGTCCCCAACCCGCAATGGCGCCCCTATGTCAGCACACAGGGGGAATACGTCTGCTCCCAAGCCGCCCTGCAATCCTTGTTCAGCGTCTTAAGTAGTTTCTTTAACTTCTTGATTCAGGAGAACTATTTGCAGGCAAATCCCGTCTCCCAGATTCGCCAGAAAAGCAAGTTTCTGCGCAAGCAGCAGGGCAATGCCCAGATTCGCCGTCTCTCCCCCCTGCAATGGAGCTACGTCATCGAATCGGCGGAGCAAATGGCAAGTGGAGATAAAACAACCCACGAACGCACCCTGTTCATCATGAATGCCCTGTTTGCCATGTATCTGCGTATTTCCGAGCTGGTGGAGACCCCGCGCTGGCGCCCCCAGATGGATCACTTCCAGCGCGATACCGATGGTAACTGGTGGTTTCTGACCGTAGGCAAAGGCAATAAGGAACGTGAAATCTCTGTCAGCAACAGCATGCTGGACGCTCTGCGCCGCTACCGCAGCTCTCGCGGCATGCCCCCCCTGCCCGTTCCCGGAGACTCCGCACCACTTATTCACAAGACCCGAGGCGCAGGAGGAATCACCAGCACCCGACAGATTCGTGGCATCGTGCAGCAGTGCTTTGATTTTGCCGAACGCCGGATGCGCGAGGAATTTCCCGATGAGGCCGATCGTCTGGCTGCCGCTACCGTTCACTGGCTGCGACATACCGGCATCTCGGAAGACGTGAAGTTCCGCCCCCGCGAGCATGTGCGTGACGATGCCGGCCATGGCTCCAGCGCCATCACTGATCGCTACATCGACGTGGAGCGTGCAGAACGCCACGCCTCGGCACGCGGCAAACGCATAAAGCAGGACTGAGCCGGAAACTGGAGAAAATCTGGATACGCCTTCCCTTCCGGCCGGACGCCCAAGGGCGTTAGACTCGGCCCCATGAATGGATTGTCTGCTTGGGCAAATCAGGGCTGGTAATTGGTTGGCCCCTTGGTTTATAAGTAGGCAAGGAATTACTGAAAAACAGACAAACGGTGTCATGCAATATGATGAATAAAACAGAGTTTGCACCTAAACGACGCAAGTGCTTCGCCAGTCTCAGCCTGCTGAGAGGCCTTCCCCCAGCCCTGGCGCTGATGTTCACCCTTGGAGGCAGTGTCCTGAATGCACAGGAAGCCGCCACCCTGCCTCCCGTGCTGGATATCGATACCCTCTACACCGAATTAAGTTCCGAGCCTGTTTACGGCAAAACCGCCGCTGACCTGCTCAAGGAGCTGGAGGACAAGCACTATTCGCGAATTCTGTTCGATGACCAGTTTTCACACGAGGTCTTCGATGCCTATATCAAGGCCCTGGATGGCTCCAGGCTGTATTTCCTGCAATCGGATATCGACTCGCTTGCCGCCTACCGCAATGAGCTGGATGACACCCTGAAAAGCGGCAGCATCGATCCGGCCTTCGCCATCTACAATCTTTACCACCACCGCCTGCTGGAGCGCATGCTCTACGCCATCGATCAGGTCGAAAACCATCTGGACAGCATGGACTTCTCTCTTGATGAATCCATTGAGATCGATCGCGAGGAAGCCCCCTATGCTGCAACAGAGGCGGAACTTGATGAACTGTGGCGTCTGCGTGTCAAAAACAGCGCCCTGAGCCTGAAACTGGCGGACCTGGACATCGACACCATTAAGGAGCGCCTGAGTAAACGCTACCGGAACCAGCTCAACCAGGTGCTGAAAACGAATAACCGCGATGTGTTCCAGTCCTATCTGGCCACTGTCGCCAGCACCATTGACCCTCACACCAGCTATTTCTCCCCGCGGGATTCCGAGAACTTCAATATGGGCCTGCGCCTGTCCCTGCAGGGCATCGGGGCACAGCTTACGACAGAAGACGAGTACACCAAGGTGGTGGAGCTCATCAAGGGTGGCCCGGCCGAGCGCGGCAAAGAGCTGATGGCCGGTGACCGCATCCTTGCCATCGGTCAAGGGGTAGATGGCGAAATGAAAGACGTCATCGGGGTTCGCCTGGATGATGTGGTGGATCAGATCCGTGGTGAAAAAGGCACGGTGGTCCGCCTGAGCGTCATCCCTGCCAATGCAACCGGCGAATCCCAGGCACACGAGGTGGTGATTACTCGTGACACCGTGAAGCTGGAGGATCAGTCCGCCAAGAAAGAGGTGCTGGAGGTCAGTTATAACGATCAGCCCTACAAGATCGGCGTGATCAAGCTGCCCACCTTCTACTTTGACTTCGAGGCCGCCTCCGCCGGTCAACCGGACTTCAAAAGCTCCACCCGCGACGTGAAAGTGCTGCTGGAAGAGCTCAAGAGCGAGGGCGTGGACGCCGTGGTCATGGACCTGCGGGACAATGGTGGCGGCTCCCTGACCGAGGCCAATGATCTGGTCGGCCTGTTCATCGATACCGGCAACACGGTGCAGATTCGTTACTCCGGCCTGCGCAACGGCTTTGTCCGCGCCTATGGCGATGGCAATCCCGAAGTGACCTATGCCGGCCCTCTGGCGGTATTGGTCAACCGTGCCAGTGCCTCTGCTTCCGAAATCTTTGCCGGCGCCATTCAGGACTATCAGCGCGGCATCATCCTCGGTGGGCAGACCTTCGGCAAGGGCACCGTGCAGGAGATCATCCCGATGGACTATGGTCAGGTGAAACTCACCCGTTCCAAGTTCTACCGCATCTCCGGCGCCAGCACCCAGCATCGCGGAGTCATGCCCGACATCCTATTCCCGGATCGTTACTCCGCTATTGAAGAGATGGGAGAAAGCAATCTGGAGCACGCCCTGCCCTGGGATACCGTGCGCCCGGTTGAATACAATACTTATTTTCCAATCAAGGACATACTGAGCGATCTTCAGGAAAAGCATGATGGTCGGGTTGCCAATGACCCCGACTTCATTTACCTGGCAGAACAGATCGACCGCTCCCGTGAGCTGCGCGAACGCACCACTTTGTCCCTGAACGAGGAAGTGGTTCGCAAGGAGCGTGACGAAAGCCGCCGTGAAGAGTTCAACGCCAACAATATGCGCCTGTTCCTGAAAGGGCTGCCCATGGAAGTCTGGGAAGAACCGACGTCAGAGGATCTGGACCCTGACCGCGTTGCAACAGCAGCAAATGAGGAAGAGGAAGAAGCCGAAGCCAGGAAGGAGGATGACCCTCTGCTGGTGGAAAGCAGCTATATCCTCATCGACATGGCCCGCATGCTGGGTAACCCGATGACGGCAGATACCCGTGACACCCTGAAGGCCGCATCCCGCTGATATAAAAAAGGCCCTCTGCATTCACAGAGGGCCGAAACGGCACAATGGGTCATCAAAAAAACGCTCAACAGGACCTCCTGTTGAGCGTTTTTATTTCACCACCGAAAACGAGTATTCCCATTAAGAGAAATGGGCGAACTGCCGATCAATCCTGTCCGGACTGTGGCAGCACGCCCGGAGCCATCCTCAGGTACCCAGGCGGTAACGCAATTTCACCACCAGCTGGCTGCCCAGCGGGTTATCCCAGGAGTTCTCGAACAGTTCGTCGAAAGCCATCAGGGCGCTGCGACGATTGTCGCCCTTGGTATACACCACAAACAGATCCGACAATGGCGCAATCTGCCAGCGGTAACGCAGCTGGAAGTTCAGTTGTGAAAGACCGAAGCTGTCGCTGGGGCCGGCCGGTTTCACCGTTTTGATCAGGTCACGGTTCTTGGTCACGGCATTGCTGGGCAGGAAGTAAAACTCGTCCTCCTCCGCCTCAATCCCCACCCATTGCAGATTCACGCTCAACTGCTGCTTCGCGGTCAGGTAGTACTCGAAACTCGCGTCAAAACGCCACTGATCGGCCTGGAAGGTGGTGAAATTCTGGTTCTCCTGCCACAGCAGCCAGCCATCGCGATCGTCATAGCTCAGCTCTGTGGACAGCGCGATATTGTCACGCGGACGCCAGGTCACACCGACGTTGGCGCTCTCGCTGTCACCGCCAACGAATTCTCCGGAAGTACTGACACCAAATTTATAGCTCACCGGACGTGCCGTATTGGTCTGGTAACTGAAGTTGGAATTCAGGCGCGCAGAGGTCGCAAACGTGCCATGCCCGAAGCTGTTCAGATCGTCATAGCGCTTGGGGAAATACATCAGGCCCAGATTGATGCGATCCAGATTGTTCAGGGTGATGCTGCCGTTCAGCACCGGGAAGGCATTGTTGGTGCGATCGCCCTTGCCGTTCTCCTCATAGCGCAGGAAAGGCGTGAACCGGAAATTACGCACCAGCGTCAGGTCTGACTTCACCCACTCGAAGCGATACCACAGTTCCCGGGAATCATTACGCTCCTGGAAGCCGAAATCATTAACGTTGAAGGTGTCATCCAGATAGGTCATCTGGAAGTTGTGGCGGATGCCCTGACGCGGCGTATACACGACATCCGCGAATACACCCGATCCGCTGCCGTCCATATCGGTGTTTGTCCGGATAATCTGCCCATCCACGTTCCAGCGTCCGCCAACCGTCAGATAGTGGAAATCCACCGCATGCACTTCGGCATCTTCTTCCGGATGCTGTACCACAGAACCGATATAGCCGAGCCCCCGGTAAGCGGCATTGTTGCTACTGTCCTCATAGATCATGCGAAAAGCGGCAAAGTCACGCCCGTCCTGGAAATACCGCTTGCCCCCGGCAAGAAACTCACTTTCGTCCTCAAAGGCCGTCATCACACCGTAGCGAACAGACCCCACCTGCCCGGTGGCTTTGACAGCCCCCAGCAGGTCTGCCGGACGAATGCGTTCGCGTGTCGGCAAAGAGATGCCCGCCGGCAGTTTCGGCGGGCGTGGACGCGCCCCGATGCGACGCGTGTTCACAATCGACAGACGCTTGCCATTGCTGCCCGTGGAGCGCGGCGTGGTATTGAATACCTCCTGCCCCTCCAGGAAAAACAGACGCTTTTCCGGAAAGAATGTCTCACTGGCAGTGAGGTTGACCACCACGTTGTCCGACTCCGCGGAACCGAAATCCGGATTGACGGCCGCCGTCATCTGGAAATTGCTGGAGGGCCGCCAGAACACATCAAACCCGCCCTTGTAGTCCACATCACTGTCGATCTCATCGAAAGTGGAGGAGACATAGGGGAAGACGCTCCATTGCTGACGCACACTCACCCCTTCCAGCTCCAGCAGGGGCAGATTGCTCATGAAAATGGAACTGGACTCGGGAATGGCCGGCCATGCCCAGGTCTGGTTCAGATAGGCAACCTTGCGTTCGGTATACACACCGATGCGCCTCACACTGTCTTCACGCGGCATCGCCATCTGTCCCCACGGAACATAGAACTCTGCAGACCAGCCTGTGCTGGTCTGCTGGGTAGCGCCGTACCAGGCACCGTCCCACTGCGTGGTGTAATTGCGTTCGGGCAATACCGTGCCATCGGCCTGGTTATCCCCCAACGCCAGCGTCATCCAGTAGGCAAACAACCCCTGGCCGGAGGTGTCAAGCGTGATAGAGACCGAATCCCGGTCCAGGTCGCGGTTGTCACGACCACTGATGCGCTGCACGATGCTGTCCGTCGGTTGCTGTAGATCGAAGGACACATAGATACCCCGTTCGGTGTAAAAGATTCGCACCTGGGAGTCGTGAGCGGTGTTCTCCAGCGTATCAGGGTCGATGACACGCATCTCGTTTATGGGCGCAATACGCCCCCAGACCGCCTCGTCGAGACGACCGTCCACATCGATATTGGCTGCACTATGCTCGAAGTGTTGCAGCGCAAGCACACTGCCATCGCGTAAAGCGACCTCCACAGCAGCGCTGGAAGAAGTTTGTGCAAACGTGAAGCATGAATAGAAAAAAGTGGAGACTATGACAGGAATTGCTACTCGAAGATTCAATCGATTCACCATACATTCTTGTGATTATGAAGAAGAAAGCGCCTGATTTCGTTACAAAAAGTGCGTAGCATAAACTGCACACCGTGGTGAGTCCAGACAATACGCCCGCGCGCCGCCTGCCCCGGAAAGCCTTCCGGAGCGGGCTCAGTACAAGAACGCAGACAATGGGATTTTTATTTCACGCCAGTGGCGCGCATTCATCCCCCAGATAGCCGCCCCCGCCGCAATAACTGACGTCCTGCAGCTGAATGTGCAGGCCATCGGGGTCGGAGAAATACAGCTCGGGAGTGCCCCCTTGCGCCCCGCCGCGATTGGGCATGCGCAGACTGACCCAATGCACCAGCGCAGGGGTATTACCATCACTGGCACGCGGCGTGATACCGATACTTTCCAGTTTCGCCTGCACCGCTGCCACATCGAAATCCTGCATGGCCAGGCTGACGTGGTCGATGCGGGCGGGGTTCGCCGGAGCGCCATCACGCGCACCGCCAACAAACATCAGGAATTGTTTGCCGTCCCCCACGCCCACCGTCGGGCTGCTCGGCCCCTGATAGGACTGATAGGCAAGGCCAAACAGATCGAGGTAAAACGCATTGGTATTGGGCGCATGGCTCATGTAATTGGTGAAGTGGTTGATATCCTCCAGCGCTATCAACCCGGCCTCGGGGGCGGCAATCGCGCTACACTGCCCGTTCTCACTGCCACAATAGGCGGGCGCACAGAGCTGGAAACCCAGCCCCTCGCGGTCGGCAAAGGCAAGCACTTGTTCGTTGAGCGGCCAGAAACGCATCGCCCGTTCCAACCCGCTCTTGCCCGCTGCACTGGCATCACGCTGAAAACCCTTGGCCTGCAACTGTGCCGCCACACTCTGGGCATCAAAACCCTGCACACTGAGGCCGATATGGCTAATTCCCGGAGATTCGCCGCGAGCCGTTGGGCTCAGGGACATGAAGCGAGGCCCATCACCAATACGCAGACACACGGTTTCTCCCTGGCGCGCCTGTACCGGCATACCGAACAGACGCTGGTAAAACGCCACCGAACGCTCCACATCGCTCACACGCAGGCCGAAGGTGTGCAGCTTGCGTACTGCAATGGCAGAGGTGGCAGGCTGCGCCTGTAACAGAGAGCTCACGGGAGCCAGTGCGACGAACTGCAGCAGGCGACGGCGCAACGAGTCGGGTGAAGCGGATCGACCGCAACGGGCCGAGGTGTAATCTGCGGGTCTTTTCATTATTATCTCCGGTACTTTTAAATGAGACTGGCCCCTGTGCATTGGAGCCCGGTAACACGGCGCCGGGTCGTTGTACTCTTGCGACCCTGCCAAGGCCCAAATGCGCGCAGCGCCTGATATATGGAAATCGCTATGCAAATGACACCACACAGCTTCAGACGCCTCTTTGGCTCCGCCATACTACTTGGCATGGCGGCGTTTAGCCATGCACAGACAACACTCGTCACAGATGTGCACGGCTATACCGTCAACAGCGATCATGAAATGGTCAAATTCAGCGCCCTGCAGTTTACCGATGGCAAGGTGGACCGACTCTACGCAGTGGGCGAAGCCCTCCCCGAAGACGGCAATATCACCCGTATCGACGGACAGGGGCGCACCCTGCTTTCCGGGCTGATCGATGCACACGGGCATATCCTCAGCTATGGGCTGAGCCTGCTGCGCGTGGATCTGACCGGCACCCGTTCCGAACAGGAAGCGGTTGAACGCATCCGCGCCTTCCGTGAGCGCAACGGCAACCTGGAGTGGATTCAGGGCCGGGGCTGGAACCAGGTTCTGTGGGACAGCAACGAATTTCCCAGCGCAGCCAGCCTCGACGAATTCTTCGGTGACACCCCCGTCTGGCTGAGCCGGGTGGATGGCCACGCCGGCTGGGCAAACTCTGCCGCCATGGCATTGGCTGGCGTCAATGCAGCCACCGCAGACCCGGACGGCGGCCAGATCATCCGCGATGCCGAGGGCCGCCCCACCGGCACCTTCGTGGACAATGCCATGGATCTGATTACCGCCAATATTCCGCAACTGAGCGTTGATGAACAGGCATTCGCCCTGCGCCGCGCCATGATGGAGCTGGCCGCCCAGGGGCTGACCAGCGTGCACGATGCCGGCATTTCCGCCCGTACGGTGGCAGCCTACAAACAACTGCTGCAGGACGGCCCGCTGCCGATTCGTGTCAACGCCATGCTGGCGGCAGGTGACCCCGAGCTGCCGGACATGCTCGCCGCCGGTCACTTTGCCAGCGAGGACGGCACCTTCACCATCAACAGCATCAAGATTGTGGAAGATGGCGCCCTGGGCAGCCGTGGCGCATCACTGATCGAAGACTACAGCGACATGCCCGGACATCGCGGCCTGTTGCTGCTGGAGCCACAACGCCTCACGGAAGTCATGGAAATGGCTATGCGTGCCAATTTCCAGGTGAATGTTCATGCCATCGGCGACAACGCCAACAAGCTGGTGCTGGACAATTTTGCTGCCCTCATCCCCGCCACCGGAACCCGTGGGCTGCGTCATCGTATTGAACACGCCCAGGTGCTGCGCTATGAGGATATTCTGCGTTTCGCCCAGCTGGGCGTGATCCCCTCCATGCAGGCTACCCATGCCACCAGCGACAAGAACATGGCGCAGGATCGTCTCGGCGAGGTGCGCATCCAGGGTGCTTATGCCTGGCGCAAACTGATCAATGCCGGGGCCGTCATCGCCAATGGCTCCGATTTCCCGGTGGAATACCCCAACCCCTTTTACGGCCTGCACGCCTCGATCACACGGCAGGATCATGAGAACCAGCCGCCAGGAGGCTGGTTTCCGGAAGAGAAAATGAGCCCCACAGAAGCTTTTTCGAGCTTCACCCTGGATGCCGCCTATGCTGGCCATCAGGAGAATGTCATCGGCTCACTGGAACCCGGCAAGGAGGCTGACTTCATCCTGATCAAGCAGGATATCTTTGCCGAACCGGACACGGAGATATGGAAAGCCACCGTCTCTGAAACCTGGGTAGACGGGCGCCGTATTTTTGCCGAGTGAAGCTGCCCCCGTGTGGAAGCACAGGCAGCGCTTAACTCCATAATTTGACGGGATTTTCGATCAAAAGAACAAAGATTGATTTAACGCAAGAACTCCTTTGCCCAGTGCCGGTAGATTTACCGGCAGCGGAAAAGGAGTTTCTGCGATTCTCAGGTGATCCGATACTTTCCGGTATGTCTCTACGGGAAGAGGGGGGGAACCAAAATAACTCAGTAATGAGTGAGCAGCGGAGGGGGTGAATCAGTACTTGGGCGTACTGCTTCACCCCCTTTTTATTTGCCTGTTATCTGAGCAGTTACTGACCTTTGCCCAAGTGTTCCAGTTTCAGCTCTGCCGCACTGCCAGGCGCAAAACCCTGCCAGGAATCATTCAGGTACCCGCCCTTGTCCTGCTCCCCCTTGAGGTTCAGATCGAGAAAGGCGGTAACGAAGTGCTGCAGGATGTTATTGGCCTTGATACTGTCCCAGTGTCCATCGGTGTAGTGCCCTGCCCCACGTTGCTCCGGCGCCTTCAATACCTCCACCGGCACCGGAATGGGCGCCGCCACGCTGTGCCCTCCTCCCTCGAAGGTCAGCAGATAACGATCCGCCCCCTTGGCGTTCTCGAAGATGGCACGCGTGCCTTCCACATAACCCGCCGTCCCATCCACGCTGCCTGCCACAAACAACACCGGGCGATCCAAGCCAGCCACGGTCTCCGGCGTGAAATAGCCACTGTTCATGCCCCAGGGCGCAATGGCCACCCCGACCTTGAAGCGGGCATCGAGATTGCGACGATAGCGACGGTTGCGCGAGCTGTGGTCTTCCAGCAGCTCATTCGGTGGTGAAATCGCATTGTTGATCATGTCCGGGTTCACCGCCCCGCCGAAGTTATTCACCAGACCGTAACCGCCCATGGAGAATCCGATCAGCGCGGTGTTGTCGGCATCCACCAGACCGGACAGAAAGCTGCTGCCATCCGCCCCCATCTCCGCCATCTGTTCCAGCACAAAACGTTGATCCAGCGGGCGGTTGTAGAGCGTGCTGGCAATCGGATCCTGGCGGCGGTAGGTGCTCTCGGCATGGTCGATGGAGACCACCACATAGCCCTTGCTGGCCAGATTCTCGCCCAGATGACTCATCAGATAACGATTGCCCGGATAGCCATGGGAGAGAATCACCAACGGGTATGCCCCACCACTGCTATCGGGCGCCGCATCCCTTACCGCACGCCCGTGCAGGGTTGCCAGCACATCCACATTGCGCGTCTCGGTGCTGTAATCCGTGCCCGGCACCTGCCCCGCTGCCAGTGTGGCCGGGTACCACACCTCCACCGCCAGGCGGCGGTCGTAGTAATTGGTCACCTCTCCTTCCACGGAGTTGGTGACATCCACTTGTTGCGGATTAAGCAATTCCAGTGTGCGCACACCGATGGCGTGAGGCCCAAAGGCGGCCAAGGACGGTGCATCGGCACCCACGGTGTCAATGCGATTGTCCTGGGCAAGCCCCGGGGTACTCAGTGCTGGCGTGACAGCAGTCATGAACACGAGAACCTTCAACAGCTTCATGGCGCACTCCCTGCGGTTGTTTATTTCTGTTCGTAATGCCCCATCAGCATGCCGGTGCCGATCACATGCCCTTCAATGGCCTCCAGCAGTGCGTCCTTGTTCAGCCCTTCAGGCAGGTTCAGGGCGCTGTCCAGCGCATAGAAACGGAAATGGTACATATGCACCTTGCCATCCACCGGCGGGCGCGGGCCGAAATAACCGGCCTGACGCGTCCCGTTCACGCCATTGACCATGCCGGCCAGCGCGGGGATGCCTGTCACCATCGCATCCTTGCTCAAGGAAGCCGGCAACTGCGAGGCGGCAGCCGGAATATTGTAGGCCACCCAGTGCACAAAGGGCTGAGGCGTCGGGGCGACGGGGTCGTCCATTACCAACGCCAGTTGCACGGTGCCCGCAGGCAGATTGCTCCAGGACAGTTGTGGCGACAGGTTATCCCCATAGGCAGTGTTCGCAAGCGGAATATCGCCGTGATGGCCAAAGGCCGGACTGGTGATGGTAATGGTGTCCGCCATCTCTGCCGCTTGCACCGCTCCACTCAGAGTCAGGCCAAGGGCCACAGCGCTCAAGGTCTTGGAAATCAGGTTCATCATGGTTCTCCGTATTGTTGTCATTGGTCGTCGGGGCCGGGGCCGTTACGGGCTCTTCCGGAAAGTGCCTCCACTATACCTGTGCAGGCATCCTGACGGAAAGCCTGCCCGACACTCCCGGCACTACCTTTCGTCGTAATCGCGTTGCTTAATCCCTGCCCTGCCCGTACATTGGTGCACAGTTCTATCCCACGGCAAACCGCCCGTCAGGAGCCACCATGAGCCAGGATGCAAACCCCATCGAACTGGAGAAATTGCTGGATGCCCCTATCGACATCGTGTGGCGCGCCATCGCCGAACGGGATGTCATGAAGCAATGGTATTTTGATGTGCCGGCCTTCGAAGCCCGCGTGGGAGCGCTTTTCGAGTTCAGTGGCGGCCCGCCCGAAAGGCAGTACCGGCATCTGTGTGAAGTGCTGGAAGTGGTGCCCGGCAAGGTTCTGGCCTATTCCTGGCGTTATGACGGCTACGCGGGCAATTCCCGGCTACGCTTTGAACTCTTCGACAAGGGGGAGAAAACCCTGCTGCGCCTGAGCCACACGGGTATCCCCACCTTCCCTGCCGACAACCCCGATTTTGCCATTGGCAACTTCGCCATGGGCTGGGATGCCATCATCAACACAGAGCTGCCGAAGTTTCTGGCAACATGTGTCCGGTGAACACCGGGCAGTCGCAGCTTATGCCTTTTTGACGAATTCCGACTTGAGCTTCATCGCACCAATGCCGTCAATCTTGCAATCAATATTGTGGTCGCCGTCTACCAGTCGGATGTTTTTGACTTTGGTGCCCACCTTCACAACCAGTGAGGAACCCTTCACCTTGAGGTCCTTGATGACGACCACCGCATCGCCGTCGTTCAACTCCGTGCCGTTGGCATCCTTGTATACCGTTCCATTGTCCACCGGAGCCTCTTCGCCTGCCTGCGACCATTCGTGGGCACACTCGGGGCACACATACATGGCACCATCTTCGTAGGTATATTCGGAACCACACTGGGGGCACGGGGGTAATCCACTCATTCGTCTCTCTCCTGAACTCTTTTCGTACTTTTGCGCGACATTTATTGCCATAGGATGAATTAAGCGCGGGAGTATACCTCAAAGCGGGCCGATGAAGGTTTGCAGAAGCGGGTTATTGGCAGGAAATTGGCATTACAGATGGGAGTTTCGTTGGAGTTGGCGGAGGGGGAGGATGACTCATGACAGCCTTTGGGCTGTCATGACCCTGCGGGCTGCGCGCTTCGCGCTGGGTGCCGAAAGCGATGCTTTCGGTCGAACTCTTAACGTTCGAACCTCTCCCCCGCCATCGACGGTGGTAGATTCTGCTGGAACGGGAGATGGCATTACAGATGGGAGTTTCGTTGGAGTTGGCGGAGGGGGAGAGATTCGAACTCTCGAAGGGCTTTCACCCTCGCCGGTTTTCAAGACCGGTGCATTCAACCGCTCTGCCACCCCTCCGCAACGGGGGCCAATCTTACTGGAAATTCGGTTTCAGTCAACCACAGATTCCTGGCCGGAGGTGCTGCGGAGCGCCGGCATTGCATTCGCCTGGCCGCTGGGTATGATGGGGGCAGTTGCGGCAACGGCGGGCAAGGCTTGAAAAAGCGCCGCGATGCCCGCATATCAAGGGCTGTAGGCAAACACAGCAAGGCAAACGATGAATGAAACACATCCATCAGCCTTCCGGTCTATAGTCTGCACAGAGTTTTAACGGAGACCTCTATGAGTCAGATTGATGTTTTTAACGCCTCACAAACCCGTGAATCGGCGCTAGCTGTCAACAAGGTGCTTAAAAACACCTACCTGCTGCTGGGCATGACCCTGGGCTTCAGCGCCCTGATGGCCATGCTGAGCACGAATGCCGCCCCAATGAACATCTGGATGTACATGATCGGCGTGTACGGCCTGCTGTTCGCCACGCAGGCGCTCGCCCGCAGTGCCTGGGGCCTGCTGACGGTGTTTGCCTTCGCGGGCTTCATCGGCTACGTCACCGGCCCGCTGATCGGCATGCTGACGGATACGGCTGCACGCAGCCAGATTCTGACGACTGCCCTGGGCGGCACGGCCTTCATCTTCTTCGGCCTGTCCGGCTATGCGTTGGTGTCCCGCAAGGACTTCAGCTTCCTGACCGGCTTTATCACCGCAGGCTTCTTCGTGCTGCTGGCGGCCATGATCCTGGGCATCTTTGTTCAGGTTCCGGCGTTGCAACTGGCAATTTCCGTGGGTTTCATGCTGTTCTCCAGTGCGGTCATCCTGTACCAGACCGGTGAGATCATTCATGGCGGTGAGCGCAATTACATCCTGGCCACCATCACCCTGTTCGTGTCCATCTACAACCTGTTCATGAGCCTGTTGAACCTGCTCATGGCCTTCTCCGGCGACGAGTAAGCCGCCCGGGAGGCAATGCTTCACAGAAGCCCCGCCAGCCAGCGGGGCTTTTTATTTGCCGGCAGACTATAATGCAGGCATCAAACACCCGGGAAATACCGCCGTGAAACTGACAATTCTCGTTCATTCCGCGCCCTACTCCAGCCAGGCCGCCTACAGCGCCTACCGCTTCACGGAAAGTGCACTCGCGGCCGGGCACGAGATTCAACGGGTGTTCTTCTACTACGACGGGGTCCATGCCAGCAATGGCCTGAGCACCCCGCCCCAGGACGAGTTCGATCTGGTCAAGGCCTGGCAGGCCCTCATTGAAAAGCACGAACTGGATGCCATCAGCTGTGTTTCCTCGGCGCTCAAACGCGGCATTATGGATGCCCGCGAGGCCCATCGCTACGAGAAGGCGGCGGCCAATCTGGCCGAGGGTTTCGTGCTGTCCGGGCTTGGGCAACTGGTGGATGCCAGCCTGAGCTGCGATCGTGTGGTGAGTTTCGGAGCCTGAGATGGAAATGACACCCAAGACGCTGACCTTTATTGCCCGCAGCACCCCCTATGGCAGCGGTCGCGCCAAGGCGCTGCTGGACATGGTGCTGTCTGCCGCGGTATTCGACCAGAACATCAATCTGCTGTTCATGGACGATGGGGTATGGCAACTGGCCCGTGACCAACAGCCCGGCATGATCGATGCCAAAGATCTCAGCGCGGCGCTCGGCGCTTTGCCACTCTACGAGGTGAACAATGTGTATGTGGAGGCACGGGCGCTGCATGAACGCGGTTTGACACTGGACACACTCGCCGTTACCGCCATTCCCTGCGACGATGCCCATATTACGGCGCTGATTGCCCAATCCGATCAGGTATTTGCCCTATGAGCACCCTGCATATCATCAACAAACAGCTTCCCGCGCAGGGGCTCTCTGCCTGCCTGCGGGTTATGCGCCCCGGCGATGCCATTCTGCTGATCGAAGACGGGGTATACCTCTGTGCCACAGAGCCTATAGCGGCTCTTCCCGACACCGTGCACTGCCACGTTCTGCAGGAAGACCTGCAGGCACGAGGGCTTGCCCTGCCAGTGGCTGCAGACAACTGCCAGATGGTGAATTACACCGGTTTCGTGACTTTGGTGTGCTCACACTCCCGCAGCCTGGGCTGGTGTTGAGGTCTTGTCGATGAGCGACCTGCTACTGCCGGACCACCGCCGCGTTCCCTTGGACCGCGATGGTTATCTGCGCAAGCTGGATGACTGGAGCCCACAGGTTGCCGAACAACTCGCCAACAGCGTGGCGGTAAACATGACATCGGCCCATTGGGAAATCGTGGAAGTGTTGCGGCGTTTTTACCAGGAATCCGGCCTCTCGCCCGGCATGCGCCCCCTGGTCAAGCTGGTGGCACGCGAGTTGGGGGCGGAGAAGGGACGCAGCATTTATCTGATGAAACTCTTCCCCGGCAACCCCGCTCTGCTGGCCAGTAAAATCGCGGGCCTGCCCCGCCCCACCAATTGTTTCTAAGCCCCTGCGCGAGCGCTTGTCAGGCTGGCGTGCAAGAGGATATCTGCTATCATGCGCGCACTTTTCTCTGCCCATAAATTCCACTGCCAGGAACGAACTCTATGAGCCTCGCCACCAGCGTTCTCGCCGTTAACAATGATCTGCCCATTCGTACCCATCAACCCGTACACAGCGGGAAGGTGCGCTCTGTCTACTGGCTCACGCCACAGGACAGCGCCCGGCTGATTCAGGAGCGCGGCTACAATGTTGCACCGGATGCGCCTCTGGCAATCATGGTCATCAGCGACCGCATCTCTGCCTTCGATTGCATCTGGCATGGTGAGGGTGGTTTGAACGGTGTTCCCGGCAAAGGGGCCGCGTTAAATGCCATCTCCAATCACTGGTTCCGCCTGTTCCGCGAACAGGGCCTGGCCGACAGTCATATCCTGGAGATTCCGCACCCCTTCGTGTGGATTGTGCAAAAGGCGCGCCCGGTCATGATCGAGGCGATCTGTCGCCAGTATATTACCGGTTCCATGTGGCGCTCCTATACCAAGGGCGAACGCGAATTCTGTGGCATTCAGATTCCTGACGGGCTGCAGAAAGATCAGCGCTTGCCGGACCTGCTGATCACCCCGTCCACCAAGGGTATCCTCAAAGGCATTCCCGGGGTACCGGAAGCAGACGATGTGAACATCACCCGCGCCGACATCGAGCGCAATTATGCGGCGTTCAACTTCCGCCGCTTTGAGGACATTGATTTCTACGAGAAGCTGCTCCGGGAAGGCTTTGATGTCATCAGCCACGCCCTGCAGAAAATTGACCAGATTTTCGTGGACACCAAATTCGAGTTTGGCTACGTCACCGATGCCAGCGGCCAGGAAAAACTCATCTATATGGACGAGGTCGGCACGCCGGATTCCTCCCGCATCTGGGATGGCCCCTCCTATCGTCAAGGCAAGATCATCGAGAAATCCAAGGAAGAATTCCGCCAGCAGCTGCTCAACTACTTCCCGGACCCGGACATTCTGCTGAACAAGGACCGTATGCCGGAGCGTGCTGCGCTGGCCCGTGACAACGCGTTGCCGGAAGCCGTTCTGATGCAGGTTTCCCACACCTATCTGGATATTGCCGCCAAAGTGGTCGGTTCACCGATTGCCCTGTCGGATAATCCCAAGCAGGAAATTCTCGACATCCTCAACAGCCAATACGGACTGATTGTCTAAGAATCAGTTAAGCAGAGAGTTCTGCTGTGCCAGGGCCCCTTTGCGGAACCAGGCATAGCGGGGCTGCAAAGCCACGACCCGCCCTACGATAATCAGGGTGGGCGCCTTCACCTCGTGGGCATTGACCAGTGCCGGCATGCTTTCCAGTGTGCCGGTCAGCACCTTCTGATGTTCCGTGGTGCCCTGCTGCACCAGCGCCACCGGCATATCTGCCGCAGCACCATGAGCCATCAGCTGCGCACAGATGCGCTCCAGCCCCAACAGCCCCATGTAAAACACCAGAGTCTGGTGCTCCTTGGCCAACTCCGGCCAATCGAGATTCAGGCTGTCATCACGCAGATGTCCTGTCACGAAGCGCACGGACTGTGAACAGTCACGGTGGGTCAGCGGGATACCGGCATAGGAAGCACAGCCGGAGGCCGCGGTAATTCCCGGGACTACCTGGAACGGAATGCCCGCAGCCGCCAGCCGATCAATCTCCTCACCGCCACGACCGAAAATAAAGGGGTCCCCCCCCTTGAGCCGCAGTACCTTGCGCCCCTCTTGGGCGAGACGCACCAACATGTCATTGATCTGTTCCTGCGGCACAGAATGGTTTGCACGCGCCTTGCCAACATGAATCTTCTCGGCATCCGGGCGTATCCGCTGCAGTATCTCGGGAGACACCAAGCGATCATAGAGCACCACATCCGCCTCTTCCATCAGGCGCAGGGCCTTGAGGGTCAACAGCTCCGGGTCACCCGGCCCGGCACCAACGAGAAACACCTGGCCCGTCACTTCCTGATGCTCAGGTGCGGCCAGTTCCTGCTCGATAAGACGACGAGCCTCCCCTTCTTCCCCGGCAAATACTTTTTCCGGAACGGGCCCGGAGAGTATTTTTTCCCAGAACCGCGCACGCCCGCGTCCATCGCCAATCACCCCTTTGACACGAGCGCGAAAAGCACCCAGCAACAGTGCCAGACGGCCATAGGCGGCCGGCACCAGTGTCTCGATCTTTTCCTTGATGCGTCGGGTAAGAATGGGCGAGGCACCTCCACTGGAGATGGCTATGACCACCGGGGAACGATCCACAATCGAGGGAACGATAAAACTGCACAGGGAGGGTTTGTCGACCACATTGACCGGAAGGCCACGATTTTTTGCCGCCACGGAGACGGCCGCATTCACCGCCTCATCGTCCGTAGCCGCCACCACCAGGAAAACGCCGTCGAGATCGCTCTCCCGGAATTCACGCAAACGCAATTCGCCGGCACCGGCAATCACAAGCGATTCCAGGTATTCGTTGACGCGAGGGGCCACTACGCGCAGACGTGCCCCGGCACGATCCAGCAGGAGGGCCTTGCGGCAGGCCACCTCCCCGCCACCAACCACCAGACAATTCTGGGCGCGCACATTCAGAAAAACAGGTAAAAACTGCATGGAGCTGGCTCCGGCTCGATCCGCACGACCGCGTGCAACGCTCATAATATGGTTGTTCAAAAACGTTTTAATGCTGCAGGATAAAGCAGAACGCTTTTACGCGAGACACTCCTGACCGTTCATATAAGGCCGCAATGCGCCTGGAACCGTAACGGAGCCATCCGCATTCTGATAATTCTCCAGAATCGCCACCAGTGTGCGACCAATCGCCAGGCCGGAACCGTTGAGCGTGTGCATCAACTCAGGCTTGCCAGTTTCCGGATTACGCCAACGCGCCTGCATGCGGCGGGCCTGGAAATCTCCGAAGGTGCTGCAGGAAGAAATCTCGCGGTAGCAGTCCTGCGAGGGCAGCCACACCTCAAGGTCAATCGTGCGCGCCGCACTGAAACCCATATCGCCGCCACACAATTGCATGGCACGATAAGGCAGCTCCAGCAGCTGCAGAATCGTTTCTGCGTGCCCGGTCAACTCTTCCAGCGCGGCATCGGACTGCTCGGGAAGTACCAGCTGCACCAGTTCAACTTTCTCGAACTGATGCTGCCGGATCATGCCCCGCGTATCACGTCCGTAGCTTCCTGCCTCACTGCGGAAACAGGGCGTGTGGCACACATACTTCAGCGGCATCTGTTCTGCAGGAACGATGGTGTCACGCACCAGATTGGTCACCGGCACTTCGGCAGTCGGAATGAGGTAATACTCGCTCTCCCCTTCCAGACGAAACAGGTCTTCGGCAAATTTGGGTAGCTGGCCGGTCCCCAGCAGAGAATCGCGGTTCACCATATAAGGGACATACACCTCGGTGTAACCATGAGCTTCGCTGTGCTGGTCCAGCATGAACTGAATCAGCGCGCGATGCATGCGCGCAATGCCTGCCTTCATGACCACAAAGCGGCTGCCGGTCAATTTGGTCGCTGTGGCAAAATCCATGGACTCCATGCCCTCGCCAAGCGCAACGTGATCCTGCACCTCGAAGTCAAAGCTGCGCGGAGTGCCCCAACGGCGCAGCTCCACATTGTCGTGCTCGTCCTTGCCTGCCGGCACACTCTCCTGTGGCGTGTTGGGAATGCGCATCAGCAGGTCGTCAAACTCCGCCTGCACCTCGGCCAATGCCTTTTTGTTCTGCTCCAGGGAATCGCCCAGGCTCGCCACCTCCGCCAGCAGCGGAGCAATATCCTGCCCTGAGGCTTTTGCCTGACCAATGGACTTGGAACGCACATTGCGCTCGTTCTGCAGTTTTTCGGTCTCCTGCAACAACTCACGGCGGCGGGTATCGAGGGCGTTGATACCGTCGATATCGAGAACAAAATTTTTCTTCTTCAGCGCTTCGGCCAGTTTCTGCGGTTCGCTCCGCAGCAGTTTCGGATCCAGCATGGACTTCAGGTTTCCTTAGGTTGTGAAAGCTTTTGCGTAAATTAAATCACCCGCATCAGGGCGATGCCACCCCAGGCTGATAACAGGCACAGCACAACACTGCCTGTGACATAAAGCACGGCCTGCCCAAACAAGCCCTCCTGGGCCAGCAACAGCGCATCCAGGGAGAAGGTGGAAAAGGTGGTGAAGGCTCCCAGAAAGCCCACCACCAGAACAGCCCGCCATTGTTCGTTGAGCGCAAGGCGCTCCGTCATCAGCACATACAGTGCACCAATCAGCAAGGAACCCAGCACATTGACCACTAGGGTCCCCCAGGGAAACCGGTGCGGAGCCAGTGCACTAAGCGCGCTAATGACCCAGAAGCGGGACACGGCGCCCAAAGCTCCGCCCAGGGCCACTGCCAGCGAATATGCCATCATGTTTCATCTCTCCCCTGCCGTGGGCCAGGCGCATAGCGCTGCCGGGGGCTTGCCGCATCCTGCTGACGCAGATAATCCAGTTTCTCGCGAATTCTGCTTTCCAGCCCCTGCTCTCCCGGATAATAAAACCGGGTATCGCGTAGCGCCTCGGGAAAATAGTTTTCCCCGGCCGCATATGCCCCCGGTTCATCGTGGGCATAGCGATAATCTCCGCCAAAATCCAGGGATTTCATCAATGCCGTTGGGGCGTTGCGCAGGTGCACGGGCACCTCGTGGGAAACATCCTGCCGTACCAGAGCCTGGGCGGCATTGAAGGCCGTGTAAACCGCGTTGCTCTTGGGGGCACAGGCCAGATAGAGCACAGCCTGAGCAATCATGAGATCCCCTTCCGGGCTGCCGAGGCGCAAGTGGGCGTCCCAGGCCGCCTGAGCGACTTGCAGTGCCCGCGGGTCGGCGTTGCCGATGTCCTCGCTGGCCATCCGCAGCAGACGGCGGGCAATATATAACGGATCACAACCACCGTCCAACATGCGCACGAACCAGTACAGTGCGGCATCTGGGCTGGAACCGCGCACCGCTTTGTGCAGGGCGGAGATCTGTTCGTAGAAAACATCACCGCCCTTGTCGAAACGGCGGGCACCGCCCTGCAGCACCTCCTCCACAATGGTCATGTCCACCCGGCCATCCTGTGCCAGGTCTACGGCAAGCTCCAGCAGGTTCAGGGCACGGCGGGCATCACCATCGGCGGCCAGGGCAATGCGCCGTAGCACATCCTCTTCGATGTGGATGCTCTGCCCCCCCAGACCGCGATCGCTGTCCGTCAATGCCTGCTGCAACAGGCTCAGCAGGTCCTTGTCATCCAGGGATTTGAGCAGATAGACCCGAGCCCGCGACAACAGTGCATTATTGAGTTCAAAGGACGGGTTCTCGGTGGTGGCACCGACAAAGATCAGCGTGCCGTCCTCCACATGCGGCAGAAAGGCGTCCTGCTGGCTCTTGTTGAAACGATGCACTTCGTCCACGAACAGCACGGTGGGCATTCCCTTGGCCTGACGCAGGATCTGTGCCCGCTCCACAGCAGCGCGGATATCCTTGACACCACTGAGTACCGCAGAAAGACTCTCGAAATGCCCCTTACCCGCATGCGCCAGCATGCGGGCCAGCGTGGTTTTGCCCACCCCCGGCGGCCCCCAGAGAATCATGGAATGAGGCAGCCCACGGCGAATGGCCTCACCCAGCGGCCGGCCCGCCCCCAGCAGGTGCTCCTGCCCGATGAAGTCTTCCAGCTGGCGCGGACGCATGCGCGAGGCAAGCGGTTGAAAGGCCTCACTGGCAGCAGCAGTGCCTTGCGGCTCCAGATCCTCAAACAGGGACTGTGTCATGCGCTACCCTCCGCCATCGGCTCAGGGCGCACCGCGGTTATCGATGATTTCGATATCCTCGGGGGCAGTGAAAACAAAGGCAGAATCGTCAATGGGCGCATTGACCTGCGCATTGAAAAATTCCCAGAAGGTACGCTGGCCGTTGCCATTGTCGATGTGAATGGAGCCCAGGGAATTATCGCGGAAATACAGCGTGACACGCTCATACAGACTGGCCGGGTCCACCGGCTCCAGGATGAACTCGTAGGCATTGCCATCACCGACACGCCCGCCATTGATAAAATAGTCCTGCTCGATCTCGTCGATACGACCATTGAGCAATTGTGCGGCAAGTTCGGAGTGCTCGTTGTCCCAGTCCTCGATGGTGACCTGCAGCAGGTCCGGCTGGTAATTCCATAACTGCCTGCCATCGGTCACGATCAGCTCGGGATAAGGCTCCAGCGTTTCCCAATAGAACCCATTGGGTCGCTTGAGCATGAAACGGATCCCGCTCTCTTCCAACACGCCGCCGGAAGACTCCACGATGAGCTGGCGGACATCGGCCTGGTAGGTCTCGATGCCCTCCAGCAATGCACCCAGCTGTGCCGCCGCTTCGTCCTGGGCAACACTGCCGGTCCATGGCCACAGCAACACGGCAGCACACAGCATCAGCCTGATCGGGCGCAAGGTCATGAGGGCTTTCCTGTCAGCGTGGTGGTGGCGGCGCAATGACTTCGCGGCTGCCGTTGGTGTTCATGGCGGAGACAACTCCTGCTGCCTCCATGGCCTCGATCATGCGGGCCGCCCGGTTATAGCCGATACGCAGTTTGCGTTGCACGGCAGAGATGGATGCCTTGCGCGATTCGGTGACAAAGGCCACGGCCTCGTCGTACAGGGCATCGTCTTCTTCCCCACCGCTCTCATCGTCGCCGCCAAAGCCGCCGAAATCCCGCTCGTCCGCGCCCTGGGTAATCTCGTCGATATAGACAGGCTCACCGCGGGATTTCCAGTCTGCCACCACCCGGTGCACCTCGTCATCGCTGACAAAGGCTCCGTGAACACGGGTGGCCACACCGCCGCCGGGGGGCATAAAGAGCATGTCGCCGTTCCCCAGAAGCTGTTCCGCACCGCCCTCGCCGAGAATGGTGCGGGAGTCGATCTTGGATTGCACCATGAAAGACAGACGGGTCGGGATGTTGGCCTTGATCAGGCCTGTCAGCACGTCCACAGAGGGGCGCTGGGTCGCCAGAATCAGGTGAATACCCGCCGCACGGGCTTTCTGGGCGATCCGGGCAATCAGCTCTTCCACCTTCTTGCCCACCACCATCATCATGTCTGCCAGTTCATCGACCACCACCACGATCATGGGCAGGGTCTCCAGCACGGGCGCCTGCTGCTCCTCCAGCAACTGCATCGGATCGGGGCGCCACAGGGGATCCACAATCGGCTGACCGGCCCGCGCCGCATCGGCCACCTTCTTGTTATAGCCGGCCATATTGCGCACGCCCAGGGCCGACATCAGCTTATAGCGGCGCTCCATCTCGGCCACGCTCCAGCGCAGACCGTTGGCGGCATCCTTCATGTCCGTGATGACCGGTGTCAGCAGATGCGGAATACCGTCATAGACCGACAGCTCCAGCATCTTGGGATCGATCATGATCATGCGCACCTGTTCCGGGGTGGACTTGAACAGAATGCTGAGAATCATGGCATTGATGCCCACCGATTTCCCCGAACCCGTGGTACCGGCGACCAGCAGATGAGGCATCTTGGCGAGATCCACGATCACGGGCTTGCCGACAATATCGTGCCCCAGGGCCAGGCTGACCGGCGAGGCGGATTTGTCGAAATCCGGTGAGGCGAGCAACTGGCTGAGCATGATGGTTTCCCGGTGCTCATTGGGAATCTCGATGCCGATGACCGTCTTGCCAGGAATGACCTCCACCACGCGCACACTGACCAGCGCCAGGGAGCGCGCAAGGTCCTTGCCCAGGCTCGTGATCCGGCTGGCCTTGATACCCGGGGCCGGCTGCACCTCAAAGCGGGTGATGACCGGGCCTGGGTTCACCTCGGTAACCTGCACCTCGATACCGAAATCGCTGAGTTTCAGTTCCAGCAGGCGTGACATGGCTTCCAGGGATTCGGTGGAATAGCCGCTCTTGGCCGGCCCCTTCCACTCATCCAGCAGGGAGATCGGCGGCAGGTCGCCGGGATTGGGGGCCGTAAACAGACGCCCCTGACGCTCCTTTTCCACCCTTGCGCTGCGGGTGGGGGGCTTTTTCTCCACGGGTTTGATCGTCGGCGGTACCCGCTTCTTTTCTTTCTCGATATAAACGTCCAGCGCCTTCTTGCGGGTCTCCAGAATCTGCCGTGTGTCCTGCTGCTCCTTGCGGGATGCCCACCAGCTCGTCCAGCTCTGCCCCAGCCAGGCAAACAGGCTCAGGGTCAGCTCGCCGGTACGGTCCACAAAACGCAGCCAGGAGATTTCGACACAGATAGTCAGGCCCAGCAGAAAAATGGCGAAATACAGCAGAGTGCTGCCCACCACCGCGAACACCGGTACGGTGGCCTCCACCATCATGGAACCGATGACTCCGCCCGCCATCCAGGGCAGCGTCTGGTCAATTTCGAAATGCATCGTGGCCAGTGCGCAGGCTCCAACCGCCAACAGCACAATTCCGGTGGCTTTTAACGCAAACATGGCCCAGGAAAACGGCAGCGCTGGTGCCTCGACATGCCGCAGAAAGCTGGCCGCCTTCAACACCAGGGCCAGGGGAAACAGGTAGGCAAAATAGCCAAACAGCTGAAACAGCAGGTCGGCGATCCAGGCACCAAGCTGCCCGACGGCGTTTTCCACCTCGGCACCACTGCCCGTTGTGGTGAAGCCTGGGTCTGCCGGGGAGTAACTGAGCAATGCAATGAACAGAAACAAGCCCAGCAGAAAACTGAGGATCAGGGCGCCTTCTCGCAGAATACGCTGCGTGACGCTGCTTAGCTGCGCTTCGTGACTCTGCGTTTTTAATGCTTTATTTTTCAAATTTTTCAGATACCTGCAATTCTATTTTCTATCTGATTCTAGCTGATGGCCGCGCTATCATAATCAATTTTGCTCCACCCGGAAACCGGCGATTCCGACGAATGCACTCCCACATGCAGAAAAAGGCATGAGGAAGCGAAGTCGATGCACTAGAATAGGCGCGAATCTGCCCGCAGTGCCTGTCATGCAGCGTCCGGGCAACCCCTTCCAGGGCAGGCACAAACTGCGCCTGATGATACCCAGATAGCGGAACTTACAGGAAGTCATAGCTTATGAACGACACGAAACACCACGCACTCATCATCCTCGGCTCCGGCCCTGCCGGCTACACGGCGGCCGTCTATGCGGCCCGCGCCAATCTCAAGCCCGTTGTCATCACCGGCATGGTCCAGGGTGGACAACTGACCACCACCACCGATGTGGACAACTGGCCGGGGGATGTCGAAGGGCTGCAGGGGCCGGCACTGATGGAGCGCATGAAGGCCCACGCCGAGCGTTTTGAGGCGGACATCGTGTTCGATCATATCAACCGCACCGATCTCTCCAAACGTCCCTTCACCCTCTGGGGCGACAGCGCCACCTACACCTGTGACGCCCTGATCATCGCCACGGGCGCCTCCGCGCAGTATCTGGGCCTGCCCTCAGAAGAGGCCTTCATGGGCAAGGGCGTGAGCGCCTGCGCTACCTGTGACGGTTTCTTCTATCGCAACAAGCCCGTTGCCGTGATCGGCGGCGGCAACACCGCCGTGGAAGAGGCGCTCTACCTGTCCAATATCGCCTCCCACGTCACCCTCGTACACCGCCGTGACAGCCTGCGTGCCGAGAAAATCCTGCAGGACAAACTGTTCGAGAAGGAAAAAGCGGGGCTCGTCACCCTGCTCTGGAACCATGCGCTGGAGGAAGTGCTGGGCGATGACATGGGCGTGACCGGCCTGCGCCTGGCTTCCACCCAGGGCGGTGGCAGCCAGGAAATTCAGGTGGATGGGGTCTTTATCGCCATCGGCCACAAACCCAATTCCGATATTTTTGTCGGTCAGCTTGAGCTCAGCAACGGCTATGTGGTGATCAACAGCGGTATCGAAGGCAATGCCACCCAGACCAGCGTACCGGGCGTCTTTGCCGCCGGAGATATTGCCGATCACGTCTACCGTCAGGCCATCACTTCCGCCGGATTCGGTTGCATGGCAGCCCTGGACGCCGAACGCTTCCTGGACCAATAAACCATGAGCCGCCTGCCCTGGCTGAGCGCAAGCTCCCTGGAGTTCCCCCCGCCCAGCCAGGCCCTGCGTGACCCCGATGGCCTGTTGGCTGCCGGGGGCGATTTGCGCCCCGAACGCCTTATCCATGCCTATGAACAGGGCATTTTTCCCTGGTATCAGGATGATCAGCCCATACTGTGGTGGTCCCCCGCCACCCGCATGGCACTGCGCCCGCAGGACCTCGTGATCTCCCGCAGCATGCGCAAGCTGCTGCGTCGTGGCGAGTATCGCGTCACGCTCGACAAGGCCTTTGCCCGCGTGATCACCGCCTGTGCACGCACCCGCGAACTCTTTCCCGGCACCTGGATTACCCCGCAGATGCAGGAGGCCTATGGCAGGCTGCACGCGCTGGGCATCGCGCACTCCGTTGAGGTATGGCATGAAGAAGCGCTGGTTGGCGGGCTCTATGGTGTCGCACTCGGTCAGATGTTCTTTGGTGAATCCATGTTCAGCCTGCGCAGCAATGCCTCCAAGACAGGGTTTATCCTGCTCGTGAAACAGCTTCAGCTCTGGCATTATCAGCTCATCGACTGCCAGGTACCGAGTGAGCATCTGCGCAGCCTGGGGGCGAGCGATATCTCGCGTGAGACATTTCTGGAAATTCTCGTGAACGCCCGGCAACAGCCCGGCCATGAAGGTTCCTGGCAAATGGAGCTGAATTCCCTTGCAGATTGAAGAACTGCAACGCCTGCATTTCTACCAGACCTCCCCACACCCCTGCAGTTATCTGGAAGGGCTGGAGGCACGCACCATTTTTCTGGACCCGGCAGTCCCCGTAAGCCGTGCGCTGTACAGCCGCCTGGTCACAGTAGGTTTTCGCCGCAGCGGCGCCCATCTCTACCGTCCTGCCTGCGATCAGTGCCAGGCCTGCCTGTCCTGCCGAATCCGGGTGCAGGATTTCGTCGCCAACAAACGCTTCCGGCGCATCTGGAAGCGCAATCAGGATCTGCACAGCCGCCAGCTTTCCCATCTGGACGACCCCGCCTTCTTCGCGCTCTACTGCCGCTATATAGACGTCCGCCATGCCGGTGGCGATATGCACCCTCCCTCACGGGAGCAGTATCACTCCTTTATTGAAACCCGTTCGGACAGCACACAGTTTCATGCCTTTTATTTGCAGGACACCCTTGTCGCTCTCGCCGTCATGGATGAGCTCGATCACGGCCTGTCCGCCATGTACAGTTTTTTCGACCCCCAGCTGCACTCTCGCTCGCTGGGCAGCTTCATGATTCTGTGGCAGATTGAAAGAGCGCGGAGTCTGGAGCTGCCCTATGTCTATCTGGGTTACTGGATCAAGGAATGCGAGAAGATGCGCTACAAGACAGACTTCCGTCCGTTGGAACTGCTGCTGAACGATAAATGGGTATTGCTGGGCTAAACGCCCGGCTTTTGCTTATCTGATACAAATCAGGCAAAATGCGCGCAGTTTTTTGGCCAACGGCCGCAAATCAACTCAGGACTGATGACTTAATGGCAAAAGAAGATCAAATCGAGATGGATGGTGAAGTGGTTGATACCCTCCCCAACACCATGTTTCGTGTGAAGCTGGAAAACGGCCACATCGTGACCGCTCATATTTCCGGCAAAATGAGAAAGAACTATATCCGCATTCTGACCGGCGACCAGGTCAAGGTGGAACTGACCCCCTACGATCTGAGCAAGGGGCGCATCACCTACCGCGCCCGCTGATTCCTGCCGCGAGCGGGATCAGTTCTCGCTCTTGCTCAGCTCCCTGCCCTCCGCATTTTTGCGACCGCAGACCTGCAGTTTGACTTCGTCGTTCTCGATGGAGACAAGCACTTCGCCGCCATCGGTCAGCTCACCGAACAGAATCTCCTCCGCCAGGGCCTTCTTCAGCTTGTCCTGAATCAGGCGACCCATCGGCCGGGCTCCCATCGTGGCACTATAGCCGTGCTCGACAAACCACTCCCGGGCACTCTCGTCCACCTGCAGGCTGACCTTCTTGTCGTCCAGCTGCACCTGCAGTTCCACCAGGAACTTGTCCACCACCGTACGAATGGTCTCGGTGCTCAGAGCACCAAACTGCACGATGGCATCCAGGCGGTTGCGGAACTCCGGCGTGAAGGTTTTCTTCAGCGCCTCCATGCCATCGCTGCTGTGGTTCTGTACCGTGAAACCAATGGAAGCGCGTGACAGTTCCTGTGCCCCGGCATTGGTGGTCATGATCAGAATGACATTGCGGAAATCCGCCTTGCGCCCGTTGTTGTCCGTCAGCGTGCCGTGATCCATCACCTGCAACAGCAGATTGAACACATCCGGGTGCGCCTTCTCGATTTCATCCAGCAACAGTACGCAGTGTGGATTCTTGCCTACAGCCTCGGTCAACAGCCCTCCCTGATCAAAGCCGACATAACCGGGAGGCGCCCCGATCAGGCGCGAGACGGTATGCCGCTCCATATACTCGGACATGTCAAAACGCAGCAGCTCGATCCCGAGAATCTTGGCCAGCTGCCGGCTTACCTCGGTCTTGCCCACCCCGGTGGGGCCGGAGAACAGATAAGAACCAATCGGCTTGTCGGGATGATTCAGGCCGGCTCGCGAGAGCTTGATGGCAGAGGCCAGGTTCTCGATGGCCTCGTCCTGGCCAAAGACCACCATGCGCAGGTTCTCTTCCAGGTTTTTCAGCGCCTTCACATCGGATGTGGAGACATGTTTCGGCGGAATCCGGGCAATCGCCGCCACCACCTTTTCCATGTCCTGTGCCTGAATCAGTTTTTTACGCTTGCTGGCCGGTTGCAGACGCTGGAATGCCCCCGCCTCGTCGATCACATCGATCGCCTTGTCAGGCATGAAGCGATCATTGATATAGCGCCCTGCCAGCTCGGAAGCGGCACGCAGGGCGCTGTCGCTGTAACGCAGCTCATGATGCTCCTCGAAGCGGGACTTCAGCCCCTTGAGGATGCGATAGGTGGTCTCCACGTCCGGCTCGAGCACGTCAATCTTCTGGAAGCGTCGGGACAAGGCTCTGTCCTTCTCGAAGATACCGCGGTACTCCTGATAGGTCGTGGAACCTATGCAACGCAAATCCCCGGAGGTCAGCACCGGTTTCAACAAATTGGAGGCATCCATGACGCCACCCGAGGCCGCACCGGCACCAATGATGGTGTGTATCTCATCGATGAACAGAATCGCCTTCGGGTTTTTGCGCAACTCGCCCAACAGGGCCTTGAAGCGTTTTTCGAAATCTCCCCGGTATTTGGTGCCGGCCAGCAGAGAGCCCAGATCCAGGGAATAAATGACGTTGTCCTTGAGAACCTCCGGCACCTGCCCTTCCACAATCTGACGTGCCAGACCTTCGACTACCGCAGTCTTGCCAACACCGGACTCCCCCACCAGCAGGGGGTTGTTCTTGCGGCGGCGTGACAGCACCTGAATCACACGGGTGACTTCCTCCTCACGGCCTATCAGGGGGTCGATACGCCCCTGCAGAGCCTGTTGGTTCAGATTGGTGGCGAAGTTCTCCAGCGCGCTGGCAGCGCGTTCCACCGCCTCATCCTCGGTTTCCTGTTGCTGAGTGTCGCCCTGGGAGGCACCCTCGTGGCCATGCACCTTGGATGTGCCGTGTGTGATGTAGTTGACGACATCGATACGGGCAATATCCTGCTGGCGCAGCAGAAACACCGCCTGGCTCTCCTGCTCGCTGAAAATGGCTACCAGCACATTCGCTCCCGTGACCTCACGCTTGCCGGAGGACTGCACATGGAACACGGCCCGCTGCAGGACGCGTTGAAACCCGAGTGTCGGCTGCGTCTCACGCTCGAGCTCCAGTTCCGGGAGCAATGGTGTCGTACCGTCGACAAACTCCAGCAGTTCCGCCCGCAAACGGGCGAGATCGGCGCCACAGGCCAGCAACACATTCGCGGCCACCTCGTTGTCCAGCAATGCCAGCAGCAAATGCTCGACCGTCATGTACTCATGCCGCTTTTTACTGGCCCCGGAAAAGGCGCTGTTCAAAGTAACTTCAAGATCTTTGCTCAACATAGCTGATGCCTTCCGTTTATCGGTCCACTTCCACATTGCACAATAAGGGATGCTCGCATTCCCTTGAGTATTCGTTTACCTGCTGAGCCTTGGTTTCTGCGACATCCTTGCTGAACACACCGCAGACTGCCTTACCTTCCGTATGCACTTTCAGCATGATCTGTGTGGCTTTTTCCACGTTCATGCCGAAAAAGGAGCACAGGACATCCACCACGAAATCCATCGGCGTGTAATCATCATTGAACAGGACCACTTTGTAGAGCGGCGGCTGGCTCAGTTTGGGCTTGACGCTGGAAGTCGCCAGCGCACCCTCACGCCCGTCATCCGCCCCCGGATCCCATTGCGCCCTCGTTTCCATCGCGATCATTTGCGTGAATCTCGTCTGTCTGCCCTGCTCTGTCATATCCCCTGCCAAGTCTGTTGCGAACATACTGCTTCTGTCTGTTTTCGACCGCATCATACGCCGGAAAATAACAGAACCGGAAAAATTTTTGTGTGCTGAAAAGTGCCGGGCAACACGATGGAAGACCCATGCTCTGTGCCATGCAAGCCCTAATGGGGTCGGTTGATCAAATTATCAACATTGACAAGCCAATGTCAGTGCGTTATACGAGGGGCTGCTAGTGGTTATCCTAGGTACAAAATAACAACAAAACGTTACACGGGAGTTTTGCCATGAGTACTGGGCAAGTGAAGTGGTTCAATAACGCGAAAGGATTTGGTTTTATTCTTCCTGATAACGGCGGTGACGATTTGTTCGCACATTACTCCGCTATCGGAATGGAAGGGTACAAAACGCTGAAGGCCGGGCAGGCGGTTTCATTTGAAACCATTGAGGGGCCCAAAGGCTTGCACGCAGCGAACATCGTACCTCTCGGTCAGGAGCAGGCCAAAGCGCAGCCCCATGGGGGCGGTTAAGCCATCCCTGCCGAAAAAACCTTTCCCTGACACCCTTCACTCCGTTTCCACGGGTGAAGGGCATCTGGAATTCAGCTCGACAACGTTGCCTCTGGGTAGTCAGATCACACGCTGGCCAAAGCTTCGTTAAGGATATTGCTCGGCCGCATGGCAGCAGAAGCCTTCGCATTATCAGGCTGGTAGTAACCGCCAATATCCACCGCCGCTCCCTGAGCAGCATTGAGCTGCGCAACAATCTCCTGCTCTTTCTCTGTCAGCGTACTGGCCAGTGATGCGAAGCGTTGCTGCAAATCCCCATCCCGGGTTTGTGCAGCGAGTGCCTGTGCCCAGTAAAGCGCCAGGTAGAAATGGCTGCCACGGTTATCCAGCTGACCCACCTTGCGGCTCGGGGACTTGTCGTTGTCGAGGAATTTTCCGGTGGCACTGTTCAGTGTCTCAGCCAGTACCAACGCCTTGTCATTCTTCTGCTTGATACCCAGATCTTCGAGGGAGACCGCCAGCGCAAGAAACTCCCCGAGCGAGTCCCAACGCAGATGACCTTCCTCAAGGAACTGTTGTACGTGCTTGGGCGCCGAACCACCGGCACCGGTTTCGAACAAGCCCCCGCCGGCCAGCAGCGGTACGATCGACAGCATTTTCGCACTGGTGCCCAGCTCCAGAATCGGGAACAGGTCGGTCAAATAATCCCGCAGCACATTGCCGGTCACGGAAATGGTGTCCTTGCCGTCCTTGATGCGCTCCAGGGAGAAACGGATCGCCTCCACGGGAGACTTGATCAGAATCTCAAGGCCGGTGGTGTCGTGTTGCGGCAGATACTCCTTGACCTTCTTGATCAGCTGCAGGTCATGCGCACGCTGTTCGTCCAGCCAGAATACCGCAGGCGTGCCTGTTGCACGGGCACGGGTCACGGCCAGCTTCACCCAATCCTGAATCGGCAGATCCTTGGTCTGGCACATGCGCCAGATATCGCCTTCTTCCACATTGTGTTCAAAGACCAGCGTGCCTGCTTCATCGGTAACACGCACCACACCGTTGCCGGGGATCTTGAAGGTCTTGTCGTGGGAACCGTACTCTTCGGCTTTCTGTGCCATCAGGCCAACGTTGGCCACACTGCCCATCTTGCTGACATCGAAGGCCCCGTTCTTTTTGCAGAAGTCGATGGTTTCCTGGTAGATGCCTGCATAGCAGCGATCCGGAATCATCGCCTTGGTATCGTGCAGCTTGCCATCCGGCCCCCACATCTGTCCGGAGGCACGAATCGCCGCCGGCATGGAGGCATCCACGATCACATCGCTGGGCACATGCAGATTGGTGATGCCCTTGTCGGAATCCACCATCGCCAGTGCCGGGCGAGTCTTGTAGACGGCCTGCAGGTCGGCTTCAATCTGTTCGCGCTGGGCGTCCGGCAACTGCTTGATCTTGGCATAGACATCGCCAAGCCCGTTGTTGGTGTCCACACCCAGCTCCTTGAACAGATCCGCGTATTTGTCGAATACGTCTTTGTAATACACGCTGACGGCAGCACCAAACATGATGGGGTCGGAGACCTTCATCATGGTAGCTTTCAGGTGCAGAGACAGCAGCACACCGCTGGCCTTCGCATCCTCGATCTGCGCCGCATAGAACGCACGCAGCGCCTTGATACTCATCACGGACGCATCGATCACCTCGCCTGCCAGCAACGGTGTCTTTTCCTTGAGCACAACGTGCTTGCCATCGTCGCCCACAAACTCGATCTTTACCGCTCCGGCTTGCCCGGCAACCCAGGATTTCTCGCTGGAATAAAAATCACCGTCATTCATGTGTGCCACATGGGACTTGGAGTCCGCTGTCCATTTGCCCATGGAGTGCGGGTTCTTGCGCGCGTATTCCTTCACCGGCGCGGCAACACGACGGTCGGAATTGCCTTCACGCAGAACGGGGTTCACCGCACTGCCCAGTACCCTGGCATACCGCGCCTTGATTTCCTGCTCTGCATCATTTTTAGGCTCGGCGGGATAATCCGGCACTGCATAGCCATGGCTCTGCAGCTCCTTGATGGCAGCCTGCAACTGGGGAATGGAGGCGGAAATATTCGGCAGCTTGATGATATTGGCCTCCGGTGTCTTGGCCAGCTCGCCCAGTTCTGCCAGTGCATCGGACTGACGCTGCGCCTGTGTCAGGTTTTCCGGGAAATTGGCAAGGATACGACCGGCCAGCGAGATGTCCTTGGTGCTTACCTGGACGCCGGCAGGGCCCGCAAAGGTCTGAATGATCGGCAACAGGGAATACGTTGCCAGTGCGGGTGCTTCATCGGTAATGGTGTAAATGATCGTTGGAGCATTAGTCATAATTATTCCTTGTATGGGTCAACCGGATTCACCAGGGAGTGCCAGTAGCAGGATTCAGTGGCAGGCCTCGAGGGCAGACAGAGCGAACTGATCTCAACACTGCGGAAACGGCGGGCATAAGGCTCCGCACTATTATTTTTTGCGCGGCATTATAGCAGCCGCGGCTTTGTTAGAATAGCCGCCATCCTGTGGCGATATGCCCGCAGCAGGGCCGGAAACGGCCATAAACCCATCACCTGACAACAGGCAGACCCGGCATGGCGAAGCTGATACTCCTCAACAAACCCTATGATGTCCTGTCCCAGTTCACGGACGGCGAGGGACGCCGCACGCTGGCCGACTTCGTGCCCCACAAGGGCTTTTACCCTGCCGGGCGTCTGGACCGGGACTCCGAAGGTCTGCTCCTGCTGACCGACGATGGAGCCCTGCAGGCACAGATCAGCGACCCGCGCCACAAGATGGGCAAGGTCTACTGGGCACAGGTGGAAGGGGAAATTACAGAGGCGGCTCTGCAGGCTCTGGCCTCGGGGGTCACACTCAAGGATGGCAGGACCCGCCCCGCCCGCGCAAAACGCCTGGATTCGGTGGCAGCCTGGCCGCGCACACCGCCCATTCGTGAACGGCGGCATATCCCGACCTCCTGGCTGGAACTGACCCTGTTCGAGGGGCGCAACCGTCAGGTGCGCCGCATGACGGCAGCCGTGGGTTTTCCCACCCTGCGCCTCATCCGCCGCAGCATCGGGCCCTGGGAGCTGGGCGATCTCGCCCCGGGAGAATTACGCATGCTTGAGATTGCAACGCCAGCGCTCAGGGAGCCTTCTCCCAGCGCGCCCGCGCCTGCTCATCGCTCGCCCGGCTCTCGATCCACTCGGACTGCTCCCCGCAGCGCTGCTTTTTCCAGAAAGGGGCGCGGGTCTTCAGGTAATCCATGATGAACTCGGCGGCCGCAAAGGCATCCCCACGATGGGTGCTGGCAACGCCGACATAGACGATCTGCTCGCCTGCGCCCAGCTCTCCCACCCGGTGCACCACGCGGCAGGCCAGCACATCCCAACGCCCACGGGCCTGCGCCTCGATATCCGCCAGTGCCTTCTCGGTCATACCAGGGTAATGCTCCAGATACAGCGAACGCACCGCATCCCCCTGCTTCTCGTCCTGGGGCTCATAGAACTCCCGCACCAACCCGGTGAAGCTGGCGATTCCGCCCGCGTTCGGGGCCTCCAGGCGCAGGGCCTGGTAGAGGGCAGCAATGTCAAAGTCTTCGTTCTGGACCTGGATCACCTCAGCCTCCCGTCATCGGCGGAAAGAAGGCGATTTCCTCGCCGCCCTGCAAAACATGGTCGCGCTCGACAATGGTCTGGTCCACCGCCACCAGCACGCGGGAGGCATCCTGCAACACCTCACGCGAGGCGCCGTGCAGTACCACCACATGCTTGATCAACTCTGCCACGCTGATGCCGGCAGCCGGCAAGGCAACAGTCTCCTGATCCACCCCCAGGGTTTCCCGCAGGCTGGCAAAATAATGCAGGGTCAACATCGTGTTACTCCACCAATCGCTGTATCAGGGCGCACGCCGGTAATGCCCGGATTTGCCGCCCAGTTTCTCCTCAAGACAGATCGGGCCGATCACCATGCCCTTGTCCACCGCCTTGCACATATCGTATATCGTCAGCGCCGCCACGGATGCCGCCGTCAGCGCCTCCATCTCGACGCCCGTCTTGCCATCCAGGCTGCAGCTTGCGGCAATGTGCACCTGGGAGTCCTGCTCGTTCAGTTCGAACTCCACCCGCACCGAATTCAGCATCAGCGGATGGCACAGGGGAATGAGATCGGGGCATTTCTTGGCAGCCTGGATCCCGGCAATACGGGCCACCGCCAGCACATCACCTTTTTTGTGATCACCACTGCGGATCAGGGCCAGGGTTTCCGGCAGCATGCTTACCACGGCGGTTGCCGTGGCGCTGCGGCTGGTAACGGCCTTGCCTCCCACGTCCACCATGCGGGCATTGCCCTGTGCGTCCAAATGCGTCAGTTCCGTCATCATACACTCCAGCCAGGAAACAGTTTGGATGCGTATTATCCACACAATACGCTTTTGCATGAAGCATTCCCCGTCTCCGGGCCTACTCTGTTGAGGCAATTGGCGCCGTTTTACGGTAGGATTGCGCCTTTGCAAACAGGATCGGATCGCCCCCCCATGAGCCAATGGCTGCCCCATAAAACCGTTGCCACCGTTGTCGAGAAAGACGGCCGTTTCCTCATGGTGGAGGAGCTTGTCAACGGCGAACTCGTATACAACCAGCCCGCCGGACACCTGGAGGCCGGAGAAAGCCTGCCCCAGGCCGCCCTGAGGGAAACCCTGGAGGAGACCGGTTGGGATGTGCAGCTCACTGCTTTTCTGGGGCTGTACCAGCAGACCTCCGCCCGGGAATCCGTGTGCTATATCCGCAGCTGCTTCATCGCCAGCCCCCTGCATCACCACGAATATCAGCCCCTGGACGAGGGCATCGTGCGCGCCTTGTGGCTGAGCCGGGAAGAACTGGAGGCACGCAAGACTCAAATGCGCAGCCCCGTGGTGCTGCGGGTCATCGACGATTACCTGCGGGGCATACATTACCCCCTGGAGCTCATCAGCACACTCGACTGAACACCATGACAGACAAACACATATCTTCACCCTCCACTACCCGCGTGATCGTCGGCATGTCCGGCGGTGTCGATTCCTCCGTGGCGGCCCTGCTGCTCAAGGAACAGGGCTACCAGGTGGAAGGCCTGTTCATGAAGAACTGGGAAGAGGACGACGACACCGAATACTGCACGGCCAAGGCCGATCTTGCCGATGCCGAACAGGTCTGCCGCACGCTTGGCCTGCACCTGCACACGGCAAATTTCGCCGCCGAGTACTGGGACAATGTGTTCGAACATTTCATCGCGGAATACCGGGCCGGTCGCACACCGAACCCGGACATCCTGTGCAACCGCGAAATCAAGTTCAAGGCCTTCCTCGACTACGCCACAGAACTGGGTGCCGACTGTATCGCCACCGGGCACTATGTGCGCCGCCGGGTGTTGGAGCACGAAGGCAAGGTCCAGACCCAGCTGCTCAAGGGGCTGGACGCCAACAAGGACCAGAGCTACTTCCTCAGCGCCGTGACCGAGGACAGCCTCGCACGCAGCCTGTTCCCGATCGGGGAACTGGAGAAACACGAGGTTCGCGCCCTGGCGGCAAAACACGGTTTCATCACCCACAACAAAAAAGACAGCACCGGCATCTGCTTCATCGGCGAGCGCAAGTTCAAGGATTTCCTGCAGCGCTATCTGCCCGCGCAGCCGGGCGATATTGAAACCACGACAGGAGAAGTGATCGGGCGCCACCATGGACTGATGTACCATACCTACGGGCAACGTCAGGGCCTGGGAATCGGGGGTCTGGCACAGCATTCGGAGGCACCTTGGTATGTGGTGGGCAAGGATCTGGAACGTAATGTACTGCTGGTGGCCCAGGGTAATGACAACGAGTATCTGTTTTCACGCGCGCTGCAGGCGGCGCAACTGAGCTGGATCAATCACCAGACTCCCGCATTGCCACTGCAATGCACCGCCAAGATCCGCTATCGCCAGGCCGATCAGGCCTGCACTGTAGAGAGCGTGGGCGAGGAGCGCGTGCGGGTCACCTTTGCCGAGCCTCAACGGGCTGTCACACCGGGCCAGACCATCGTATTCTACGAAGGTGAGGTCTGTTTGGGAGGAGCTGTCATTGAGCACTACATCCGCTAGTTTCAGCCCGTGGGAATACCGCAACATCGCGCTCGCGGTGGTGGTGCAGTGTGCCCAACTGGTGCACACGCTTGCCACCTCCGGCCGCGCGGACGCCGCGCAGATCAAAGCCTGTATCGCGCCCCTGCTGATGACCGACCCGGATACCGTTGCCGATGTTTACCCGGATGTGCGCCGTTTCACCGCCGGCCTTGTCACGTTGCAGAAGGCGATGGACAGCAATGGTATGAAGGAATATGCCGAGGCCATGAAATATGTGTTAGGCATGAGCGTATTGCAGCAACAGTTGATGGCCGTGCCGTCCATGCAGAACATTATCCGCCAGCGCATGCTGCAACGCGATACGCTGTTCCTCGACGTGGAGGAACCGGAGCCCGGCGAGAATCCGCTGGCCCCCTCGCGCAAATCCGATGAATTCGATTACGCGGTGCTGGCGGCCCTGTACCAGGACACCATCAGCAAGCTGACCTATCGCATTCACGTCAAGGGCAGTGTGGAACACCTGCGCAACCAGAGGGTAGCGGATCAGATCCGCGCGCTGCTGCTCGCCGGCATTCGCTCCGCCCTGCTCTGGCACCAGTTGGGTGGGCGGCGCTGGCACCTGTTTTTTTACCGACGACGCATTCGTGACTGCGTGGCACAGATTCGCCGCGCAATGATTAGCTGATTGATTCACTCTTAGGAAGACAACTATGACTGCAAGTTCCCTGAGCGGCCTGACCGCCATTTCCCCCATCGACGGACGCTATCGCAACAAGGTCGAGGCACTGGGGCAATATTTCAGCGAATACGCGCTGATTCGCTACCGCGTGATCGTGGAAATCCGTTGGCTGCAACGCCTGGCGGCCCACCCCGGCATTGTCGAGGCTCCGCAGATCAGTGAGACCGGCAATCAAGTACTGGAGGGAATCATTGCCAACTTCTGCGTAGCGGATGCGCAGCGGGTCAAGGACATCGAGGCCACCACCAATCACGACGTCAAGGCGGTGGAATATTTCCTCAAGGAAAAAGTCAGTGCACACCCAGACCTCGCCCAGCAGATGGAGTTCGTGCATTTCGCCTGCACGTCCGAAGACATCAACAATCTTTCCTATGCCCTCATGCTGAAGGAAGGTCGCGATCAGGTCATGCTGCCTCTGATGCGGGAACTGATCGACAGGCTGCGCACCCTTGCCCACGAGCATGCCGAACAGCCGCTGCTGTCACGCACCCACGGACAAACCGCCTCCCCCTCCACCGTCGGCAAGGAGTTCGCCAACGTCGTGGCGCGACTGGAGCGCCAGTACGCCCAGTTTGCCGACAACGAAATTCTCGGCAAGATCAACGGCGCCGTGGGCAATTACAATGCTCATCTTTCCGCCTACCCGGACGTGGACTGGCAGGCAAACGCGCAATCCTTCGTGGAGTCTCTCGGGCTCGTCTGGAACCCCTACACCACCCAGATCGAACCCCACGACTATATTGCCGAACTCTTTGCAGCCCTGTGCCGTTTCAACACCATCGTGATCGACCTCGACCGCGATGTCTGGGGCTATATCTCTCTGGGTTATTTCAAACAGAAAACCATTGCCGGGGAAGTGGGCTCATCCACCATGCCCCATAAGGTCAACCCGATCGATTTCGAAAACTCCGAAGGCAATCTCGGCATCGGCAACGCCGTCATGCAGCACATGGCGGAAAAACTGCCGATCTCGCGCTGGCAACGGGATCTCACCGACTCCACCGTGTTGCGCAATATCGGCGTGGGTTTCGCCCACAGCGTGATCGCCTATCAGGCAACGCTGAAGGGGCTGAGCAAACTGTCCATCTCCCCCGAAGTATTGCTGGACGATCTCAACAACAGTTGGGAGGTGCTGGCGGAACCGATTCAGACCGTGATGCGCCGCTACAATGTTGAACAGCCCTATGAAAAACTCAAGGCGCTGACCCGCGGCCAGAAAATCAACCAGCAGGTACTGGAGAGCTTTGTCGACACGCTGGACATTCCGGAAGAGGCCAAGGCCGCACTGCGAGCCCTGCGTCCGCAAACCTATATTGGCAATGCCAGCGAACAGGCACGGAAGATCTGATGCACTCTTCTGTCACCGGGGATAGCCGATCTTGAGCCAGCGTCTTCTGCCTGCGGACTTCGATGCCCGTCATTTCCTGCGGGAATACTGGCAGAAGAAGCCGCTGCTCATTCGCGGCGATGGGCATTTCGTTGACCCCCTGAGCCGCGAAGACATCCTCGCGCTTGCCCGAGAGGAACTGGTGGAATCCCGTCTGGTCACAAGCGATGCTCAAGATCAGCGCTGGCAACTCAGACATGGCCCCTTTGCTGCAAAAGTACTGGCTACCCTGCCAGCGCAGCACTGGAGCCTGCTGGTGCAGGCAGCCGATCAGTGGCACGAGGGCGCACGCGAACTGCTGCGCGAATTCGATTTCATTCCCCGCTGGCGTATCGATGATCTCATGATCAGCCTCGCCGCCGATGGTGGGGGCGTCGGGCCTCACTTCGACTATTACGATGTTTTTATCATTCAGGGGCTGGGCAAAAAGCGCTGGCGTCTGGGCGGCCATGCTGACAGCAACAGCCCGCTGCTGCCGGACACGGAGCTGCGCCTGCTGCAGCATTTCGACACGCAGGAAGACTGGGTGGTCGAGCCCGGCGACATTCTTTACATTCCGCCCAATATTGCCCACTACGGCATCGCCATCGGCGACAGCGTGAGTTACTCCGTGGGTTTTCGTGCACCCGGCGCGGCAGAGCTGCTCGATGAATTCTGCGCGGAAATCCTGCCAAGCCTTGCCGAGGACATACGCTATGTGGACACGGCCCCCGCCCTGCCCGCCAGCCCCGGGGAAATCGGCAGCAAAGTCTCCGCACAGCTGCTTACCCTGATGCAGACACTGCTGCAGGACCCGCGCCCGCTGACGCGCAGTTTCGCTCGCCTGATGACTCGCCCGAAATATCCCGAATTGTTCGATGAGGAACAGGATGCCAGCGTGTCGACACTGAGCCAGGCTCTGCGCTCGGGTGCCACGCTGCAACGCCACCCCTCCTCCCGTTTCGCCTTTCATCCACTGGAGGGCGGCTGTGAACTGTACGCCGATGGCGAGTGTTTTGCCTGCCCAACAAGTTTTGTTCCCCGCCTGGGCGAACTGTGCGACCCCTTCGCGCCGGAGTTGCCCTGGCAGGCCCTGATGGGCGAGGATGAAGCCAGCGCGCAATTGATTGTTGCCCTGTATAATCAGGGCAGCCTGTGGATTGCCGACGACGAAGAGGACGCCTGATGCCAAGCCCCACCCAGCAAGCGCTCAGCAAACTGCTGCGTTATGTCACCCCCCTGCTCTGCCTGGCGGGTTTGAGCCCCCTCGCCCAGGCACAGGACAGCGTGCCCGCCAGCCAGCAGGCCGTCATCGAGATCGTGCGCCTGCAGTATCGTGATCCGGCGCTGGTGCGCGCTGCCATTGAGCCGCATCTGGATGAGCGTGGAGCGATCAGCCAGATCGACCATAACCTGATCATCAGCACCTCTCGCGCCAACCTCAACGAGCTCCAGGCCCTGATCGGAGAAGTGGATGTCCCCCTGAAACGTTTCCTGATCCGGGTCGACTTCGACTATGCTGCGCCGCCCGGACAGACACTCCCGGATGGCGCTCAGCTCACGGTCATCAGCACCCAGGACCTCGCCGTGGACAACCCCGTGCAGAGCATAGTGGTCACCGAGGGCGAGTACGCCTATTTCAGCCGCAGCGAGTCCACGCCGCGCATCAATCCGGTGTTTGCCCCCTGGGGAATGCAACTGGAGCAGGATGCAGCACAATCCCGGCAGAGCGTTGCCGTACGCGCGCAGATGGCCGGCCCGGAACGCGTCAGCGTGGAACTGGCGCTAGCCTCCACGGACACCCTGCCCGGTGATGAAACCCGCACGCAACTGCTGCAGTCCACCAGCGATCTGAGTCTGAACCAGTGGCTGCCCCTGAACAGCGCCCGCTTCCGCTACCCGCAAGCCGAAAACGGCCTGCAGTTCTTCAGTACGCAGTACGAAGGCGGCCTGGCGGTGCGCGTTGAAGTCATGCCGGACTAGGCTCAAGCCCCGACTTACCCTGAAGCCCATGCCATGAGCGCCTATCGCCTGCAGACACTGCCCTATCAGCGGGATTCGGCGCCTCTTATGCGGCGCCTCGCCAGCCTGCCCGGTTTCGTCTGTCTCGACAGTGGGCTGGGTGACAGCCACCACGCCCGCTATGACATTCTCAGCGCCCTGCCAGAGGCAACGCTGCACACGCCCCCCGGAAGCGATCCACGGCAAACCTTTGCGCGCATTGATGCACTTCTGGCCACACACAGCCCCGTGCCTCCACCACAAGCTCTGAGCACACTCCCTTTCCTCGGCGGCGCGATCGCTTATATCGGCTATGACGGCGCCTGCCATGCAGGCATCTACTGCTGGGCAATCGTCGTGGACCACCAGCGCCAGCAAAGCCATCTGCTGGCATTGCCACAGTGCCCGGACAGTAGCTGGAACACCGTGCTCGCGGCCCTCGCAGCGCCTTCGCCGGCGTATCCGTCATTCACGCTGACACAGCCGTTTACCGCCAATTTCACTGAGCAGGAGTATGCCGCCGCCTTCGCTCGCATCCAGGATTACATCCACGCCGGCGATTGCTACCAGGTCAACCTGGCGCAACGCTTCGCTGCCCGCTTCAGCGGCGCTCCCTTCGCCGCCTGGCTGAACCTGCGCCGGAATATCCACAGCCCCTTTGCCGCCTTCATGCAAGCCGGCAACGAGACCCTGATCAGTTTTTCCCCGGAGCGTTTCCTGCGCGTGCGTGACCGCCAGGTGCTCACCCAGCCCATCAAGGGCACACGACGGCGCGGGAACAGTGTTGAAGAAGACAGCAGGCTTGCGCAGGCACTGCTGGCCAGCCCCAAGGACCGGGCGGAAAACCTGATGATTGTCGACCTGCTGCGCAACGATCTGGGCACGCTGTGCCGTACCGGATCGGTGAAAGCGGAACGCCTGTTTGAGCTACAGAGTTTCAGCAATGTCCATCACCTGGTCAGCACAATCAGCGCTCACCTGGACCCTCCGCATTCGGCGTTGGCCCTGCTCGGCAATTGTTTTCCCGGGGGCTCGATTACCGGTGCGCCCAAGAAAAGAGCCATGGAAATTATCGCGGAACTGGAACCGGATTCACGCCAGGCCTATTGCGGCAGCTTCTTTCACGCCGGTTTCGATGGCAGCCTGGACTCCAGTATTCTGATTCGCAGCCTGTTGTGCAGCGGGGAAGAGATTTTCTGCTGGGGCGGAGGCGGCATTGTTGCCGACTCCGACTGCACCCAGGAATATCAAGAGTGTTACGACAAAATAAACAATATAATCAAAGTATTATAATATTTATTTAAAGTGAATTTTACTCGGGGATTGCGCGTGGACTGCCCTTGGCAAACTCGCGCTGCAGGTCCTTGTACTCGGTGACCGAGGCAAACTGCGGGAATTCCGCAATCACATTAGCCGGGGCACGGAACAGCACGCCGACATCCGCTTCGGAGAGCATGCTGGTGTCATTGTAGGAATCCCCTGCCGCCAGCACCCGGTAGTTGAGGTCGTGGAAGGCCTTCACGCACTGACGCTTGGGATCTTTCTGACGCAGCTTATAGTCCACCACCTTGCCGTTTTCATCCGTGATCAGGCGATGGCAGAACAGCGTCGGGAAGCCCAGCTGACGCATCAGCGGCTGGGAGAATTCGTAGAAGGTGTCAGACAGAATCACCACCTGGAAGCGTTCACGCAGCCAGTCGATGAATTCACGCGCGCCGGGCATGGGGCTCATGCCGGCAATCACTTCCTGAATATCCGGTAAACCCAGCTTGTGTTCGTCCAGAATGCGCAGACGTTGCTTCATCAGCACATCGTAATCGGGGATGTCACGGGTGGTGGCCCGCAGCTCGTCGATTCCCGTCCGTTCGGCAAAACCGATCCAGATTTCCGGCACCAATACCCCTTCAAGATCAAGACAGACGACTTCCACGCAATACTCCCCGGCCCGCAGGCGAATTAAAACGCGTCAATTTACCCACTTCCCCCAGGGCTTGCAAGGCACGGCGGGTTTACCCGTCTCGCCAAATCATAGAGAATGCCACGCATCCATTCCCGGGCCAGCACATGGCCTCGCGAGCGTTTTAACAAGGACATCATGATTACAGCACAGGACATCGAAGCACTCGACCGCGAGTTTCAGAATCAGGAGCCGAAAGCGATTCTCCGCCGCATTCTGGACGACATTCCCAACATCGCCATTTCCTTCAGTGGTGCCGAAGATGTGGCCCTGGTGGTCATGGCCTGGAAGCTGAAAAAGGACATCAAGGTCTTTAGCCTGGACACCGGACGCCTGCACCCGGAGACCCTGCGCTTCCTGGAGCAGGTACGCAAGCAATACGGCATCGACATCGAGTTCCTGAGCCCCGATGGCGAGGCGCTGGCAGCCTTCACGCAGAAAAAGGGATTGTTCAGTTTCTATGAGGAGGGTCATGAGGAGTGCTGTGGCATCCGCAAAATCGCTCCGCTGCGCCGCCATCTGCAGGGGCTGGATGCCTGGATTACCGGGCAGCGCAAGGATCAGAGCCCGACTCGTGCCAATGTCCCCGTTGCACAGGTGGACAAGGCATTCTCCAGCGAAGACAAGCCTCTGCTCAAGTTCAATCCCTTCGCCAACTGGAGTTCACGCCAGGTCTGGGAATACATCCGCATGTTCGACGTGCCCTATAACCCCCTGCACGACCAGGGCTATATCAGCATCGGCTGCGAACCCTGCACACGCCCGGTTGGTCCCAATCAGCACGAACGCGAAGGGCGCTGGTGGTGGGAAGAGGCAACCGCCAAGGAATGCGGCCTGCACAAGGCCCATGTGATTGCCACCGACCGCTGATTACAGCACGGGAATGGACTCTGCTGCGAAGAGCTGATCGACCTCCGCCTGGCTGGAACAGGCCAGCGCGCGCCCGATGCGCTCGTCCGTCAGAAGTGGTGCAAACATCGTGGCAAAATCCCGCATATAGCGCCGCAGATAGGCCCCGCGCCGGACACCGATGCGGGTAGTGCTGTACTCAAACAGATGGCTGACATCCACGGCCACCAGATCGCGGTCACTTTCTTCCTCCCAGGCCATGCTGGCCACAATGCCGATGCCTACCCCCAGGCGGACATAGGTCTTGATCACATCGGCATCCGCCGCCGTCACCACCACCCGTGGCGTCAGGTTCTGCGAGCGGAAGGCCTCATCCAGTTTGCTGCGCCCCGTAAAGCCGGACACATAGGTGACGATGGGATAGGCCGCCATGTCTGCCAGGCCCAGCCTGGGCAAGGCCAGCAGCGGGTGCCCCGCCGGCAGCAGCAGCACGCGGTTCCAGCGATAACAGGGCATCATGACAAGGTCATCCACACGCTCCATGGCCTCGGTGGCAATCGCAAAATCCGCATCACCGCGCGCGGTCATCTCTGCAATCTGCAACGGGGTGCCCTGATGCATGTGCAGCGAAACCCGTGGATAGCGTTCAACAAAGCGGCTGATGACGGCAGGCAGAACATAGCGCGACTGGGTGTGGGTGGTGGCAATGGACAGGCTGCCGGCATCCTCGCTGGCGAACTCTTGGGCGATCTGGCGGATATTGTCCACGCGCAGCAGCACATCTCCCGCCGCCGCCAGTATCTGTTCCCCTGCCGGAGTCAGACCCGTCAGATGCTTGCCGCTGCGCAGAAAGATCTGCACGCCCAGCTCCTCCTCCAGTTGCAGGATCTGTTTGCTCACCCCCGGCTGCGAGGTATACAGGCTCTGTGCGGCGGCAGACACGTTCATGCCCCGGCGGGCCACCTCCCGGATATAACGTAACTGTTGCAGCTTCATGAGGCATTGCCCGCTGTCACTGCCGACGATGGATCATTGGCAACCCCGCTGGGCACGTGACCGGTGGCGACATGATTGCGGGCGGAATCACAATGCGCCTCCTGATCATCAAAGAAGACATCGGCATCGTAGGCCTGCAGGAAGGGCCCCTTCTCCATGCCGCCAAGGAACAGGGATTCATCAATACGAATGTTCCAGGCGCGCAGGGTCTTGACCACCCGTTCGTGCGTGGGGGCCGAACGGGCCGTGACCAGACAGGTGCGAATGGGGGATTCGCCCGGGGCAAACTCCATCTGCAACTGCTGCAGAGCCGCCAGAAAGGGCTTGAAGGGCCCACCGGACAAAGGCTGGTTGGCAGCCTGACGCTCACTGGCTGTAAAAGCCTCCAGGCCACTGGCCTTGTAGATCTTTTCCGCCTCATCCGAGAACAACACCGCATCGCCATCGAAGGCGAATTTCAACTGATCCTCACTGCGCGGTTGCACCTGAGAAGGCAGGATGGTCGCAGCGGCGATGCCGGACTCCAGCGCATGGCGTACATCACTGCCATCGGTGGAGAGAAACAGATGAGAGTTGAAGGCACGGATATAGCGATAGGGGCTGTCGCCTCCGCAAAAGGCTGCCCGGCTGATGTCCAGGCCATAATGACTGATGGAATTGAACACCCGCAGCCCGGTGTCCGCGCTGTTGCGCGACAGCAGGATTACCTCGACGCGCTCGGCCTTGAGCAGACGGTTGATATTCAGCAGTTTGTTGACCAGGGCAAAGGCATCCCCAGGCGGCAGGGGCTCCTCCTCATGGCTGATCTGATAGCGCTGGTAGGCCTCCAGCCCCTCCTCCTCGAACACCTTGTGGCTCTCGCGCAGGTCAAACAGGGCGCGGGACGAGATGGCAATGACCAGTTTTTGCGGGCGTGCTGTCATAAGACATCCTTGACGGTTCACAATGCGCCCAGTATAGAGCAAAGCGCCATCACTGTTGCCACCCTCGTCGCAGACAAAGACGCATGGCAGCTTGGACTGCCCCCGTCAGGAAGGCTAGAATCAGCGCCGGTTACAACACAGGACTCTCTCAGGGACGTTGGCATGCAGGACTCACAGCCCCCAGCAAAAAAAGCACTGGTGCTCTCCGGAGGTGGCGCCCGTGGGGCCTACCAGGTAGGGGTGCTGCGCGCGATCGCCAATCTGCTGCCACACCAGTCACCCAACCCTTTCCAGATCATCACCGGAGCCTCTGCCGGTTCACTGAATGCCGCCGCCGTTGCCAGCAGTGCCCAGCGTCTGCGCACCGGAGTAAGAGCGCTCGAATATGTGTGGAAGAACATCAGCAGCGAACAGGTCTATCGCCTGGATTCCAGCGGGCTGATCAGCAATGCCTCGAACTGGGTGTTCTCCTTCCTCAGCAACCGCCGCCGCAACACTCCCACTTCTTTGCTGGATAATGCCCCCCTGGAGGCCCTGCTGGAGAAGGTCATCAAGTTCGACCGGGTGACACGCAATATCGAGCGCGGTTTCATCCAGGCGCTCGCCGTGACGGCATCCGGTTACAGCAGCGGGGAATCCGTCTCCTTCTATCAGGGCGTGGCCGGCCTGAAGAACTGGGAACACCCCCACCGCATCGGGATTCGCACCCAACTGACCATCAAACACCTGATGGCCTCCACCGCGATTCCCACCCTGTTCCCCGCCGTGCGCATCAACCGCGAGTATTTCGGCGATGGTGCCATACGGCAGCTCGCCCCGCTCAGCCCGGCCATCCAACTCGGTGCCGACCGCATTCTGGCCATTGGTGTCAGCAGCAAATCACGGCGTCCGGAGAAAGGCTTCGAACCCACGCATCCCTCACTCACGCAGATTCTGGCGCATATCCTCAACAGCGCCTTTGTCGACACCATGACGAATGACATCGAGATTCTGCGGCGCTACAACAGGATGGTGCCGCTGATTCCGCCAGAGCTTGCTGCAAAAGAGCGGGTTTTGCATCTGCGCAACATCGACCTGCTGGACATCACTCCCAGCGAAAACCTCAACGACATCGCCTCGGACTATTTCGACAGCCTGCCACGCGCACTCAAACTGTTCGTGCGCGATGCCGGCTCCAGCACGGTGCTCAGCCTGCTGATGTTCGAAAAATGCTATACCAGCCGCCTGATTGAGCTGGGTTATAACGATGCCATGGAGAAGGAGCAGGAGATTCTGGCCTTCTTCCGTGAGGACTGAGTATTACGCCTGTGCCCCAGACTCCTGTGGCCCGCAGTGCAGCCCCAGCCCGCCGATACCGCAGTAACCGTTGGGGTTCTTGGCGAGGTATTGCTGATGGTAATCCTCTGCGTAATAAAAAACATCCAATGCTTTGATTTCCGTAGTAATTATCCCATGCCCCGCCACCGTTAACTGCGCCTGAAAACCCTGGGCACTACGCACTGCGGCCTGCAACTGATCCTCGCTCGTGGCATAAATCGCAGAGCGGTACTGCGTGCCGCGATCATTGCCCTGACGCATGCCCTGGGTCGGATCATGGGATTCCCAGAACACAGCCAGCAAGCGGGCATAGGAAATCCGCTGTGGGTCAAAAAACACCTGAACCACTTCGGTGTGCCCGGTATATCCGCTGCACACTTCCTCATAGCTGGGATTCGGGGTAAAGCCGCCCGCATAGCCCACCGACGTGCTGTAAACCCCCTCCAGCCGCCAGAACAGCCGCTCCGCCCCCCAGAAACATCCCATGGCAAACAGGGCCCGGTGTAGTCCGGGTGGCATCTGCCCCTGCAGGGGGTGCCCATTAACATAGTGTTGCCCGGATACAGCCATTGGGGTATCCCTGCCCGGTAGCGCTGTTTCCCGGCTTGGCAGTGTCATCGGTTTCACCAGAATCATCTCGTTTTTCGCCTCGTTGTTCACTTTATATACAAACACCTCAAAACCCACAAATAAGACGGGCCGGCGTGCTTGAATGCGTGATGTCAATCAGGCATCATCGCCGTTTGATTTTGGGCCTGGAAGGCCTGCCGCATTCCCCTGTGGCGTGCACTGCAGGCAGTATACGCGCTGTTACCGCCAGCGGAATCCCTGCCCCCGGCCCGGGCATACAAACCCCACAATAATCGAGACAGAAACCTGTAAGGAAGTGTCATGAATTCCGCCCTGATGAGCAATTACGGTAACCCTGAACTGGCGTTTGAACGCGGCGAGGGTTGCTATCTGTATACCCCCACGGGCGAGCGCTATCTCGACCTCACCATGGGGATTGCCGTGAACTGCCTCGGGCACTGCCATCCACATCTGGTCGCGGCCCTGCAGGAGCAGTCCACCCGCATCTGGCACAGCTCCAATCTGTTCCGCATTCCGCAGACGGAAAGACTGGCCAAACGTCTGGTCGAGCTGACCTTTGCCGACAAGGTGTTTTTCAGTAATTCCGGTACCGAAGCGGTGGAAGCCGGTTTCAAGATCATGCGTCGCTACCATTACAGCCGCGGCGACAAGGAGCGGGTGCGCATCATCGCCCTGACCCAGTCTTTCCACGGCCGCACCCTGGCACCGATTGCCGCCTCCGCCAACCCGGCCCATATGGAAGGCTTTCTGGTGGGTGACAACGGCTTCGATCAGGTCCCGTTCGGGGATATTCACGCCCTGCGTGCCGCCATTACCGACAAGACAGCCGGTGTGATACTGGAGCCCATTCAGGGTGAAGGCGGTATCCGCCTCACGCCCTTCGACTATCTGTTACAGGTGCGCGAGCTGTGCGACGAAATGGGCATTCTGCTGATGTTCGACGAAGTACAGTCCGGCGTTGGTCGCTCCGGCTATCTGTATGCCTATCAGGCTTCCGGCATTGTCCCCGACCTGCTGGCCTCGGCCAAGGGGCTCGGCGGTGGTTTCCCCATCGGGGCATGCCTGGCCACGGAAAAGGTCGCCGCGCCCATGGTCGCCGGCACCCATGGCAGCACCTTCGGCGGCAACCCGCTCGCCACGGCTGTCGGCAATGCCGTACTGGATGTCATCACTGCCGAAGGCTTCCTGCGCTCGGCAATGGAAAACGCGGCCTATCTGCGCGCGGGTCTTCATGAGCTGATTACCCGCTTCCCGGCCATCCTGTCGGAAGTCACCGGCATGGGCTATATGATCGGGCTGAAATGTGTCATCAGCAATGCAGAACTTATTCGTGTGCTGCAGCAAAAACGTCTGCTGGCCGTGAAGGCGGGTGGCAATTCCATTCGTTTGCTGCCGCCGCTCAATCTCAGCCGCGACGAAATCGACGAGGCTGTTGGCATTCTGGAATCCGCCTGTGCCCAACTGACGGACAACGCAACAAGTTCATGAAACCTGTTCTAGGCACTCCCGCCTCCCCCATCAGCGAAGATGAGTTCTGGTCCCTGATCCGGCTCTACGCGGATTATTACTGGCAGGAGGACTCTTCGTTCCAGTGCACCCAGATGCGCCTGTCCAGCGATCGTCAGGAAGGCGTCAACCCCCTGCATACGCTGCTGGGTTCCACTTTATGGGACATCGGCTGTCTGGTGAGCGGACGCGGACAAAGCTGGCGACAACACCTGACCGATCGCAAACTGCAACGGGAATTTCACGAGCTGATCTGCAAGGTTCCGCTACCCGAGGACAGCGACATACCCTCGCTCTACATCAGCATTAACGGGCGTCCGCGTTATAGCCCCGAGGGGGAATTCCTGGGCTACCACTGCCTTGCCCGGGAAATCACCGAACAGATGGAAACCGAAAACTCCCTGCGCCGCTTCCGTGCGGCCATGGACATGTCGGGCGACATGATCTACCTCATCGACCGCAAGACCCTGCAGTACCTTGACGTCAACACCACTGCCTGGAAGAACTCCGGTATGACGCGTGAGGCACTGCTCAAGGCCGGCCCTCTGCTCGCTTCACCACAGGAATCCCGTGATGCGCTGGAGCGCCGCTACGACCGGCTGATCATTGAAGGGGGCACCAGCCGAATAGAACACCAGTCAATGGATGCGGGGGGCAATCCGCTCTATCTGGAAACCTACAGCCGTGCCAGCAGCATCGATGGCAACTGGATCATCATTGCCGTGACGCGCAATATCACACGCCGCAAACGCATGGAAGAAACCACGCAAAAACTGCACCAGATGTATTCCTCTCTGTCGGAAACCAATGCCGCCAGCCTGCGGGCAACATCCGAAGAGGAGCTCTATCGCAGCATATGCGATGCGGCCCTCAAGGGCGGCAAATTCGCCATGGCCTGCATATTTGCGCCGGACAATACCGGCAATCTGGTCGCAGTCGCCTCTGCCGGCAGGCAGGCGGAAAATCTGCCGAACGTCATCGTTCCGCTGGACGCGAGCGATACGCGAGCCCAAGGGCTGATCGGCAGCGCCTATCACGGCGCCCGCGCCTGTGTCAGCAACGATTATCTTGCAGACCCACGCACCTCCTACTGGCATCAGCTGGGGGAACACGATCAGGTCGCCAGCGCCGCCAGCTTCCCCCTTTTGTGTCAGGGAAAAGCCGTCTCCGTATTGCTGTTCTACGCCATCGAGAAGGATGTATTCGACGAGGAAATCGTGAAGCTGCTGCAAAGCATGGCGGACAACGTCTCCTTTGCGCTGGAAAATTTCAGCAACGAAAGGCAGCGCAAAAATGCCGAGGATATCCTGCGCGAAAACGAAGAGCGTTTCCGCAGCCTGACCCATCTTTCTTCCGACTTCTTCTGGGAGATGGACAGCCAGTTCCGTCTGCAAACCTACGAAGGACGCATCGCGGGAGACAGCAACACCCAGGCAGTGGCAGCCATCAAGGGACACACGCCCTGGGGCTTTGACAGCCTTGCCTGCGCCAGCCTCACCTGGAAAGAGTTCGAGGCGCTGCTAAGAAGCCATGAGCGCTTCAAGGACATTGAGTTCAGCTTCAGCAATGACGAAGGTGTCGTGTATCACTTGTCGATCAATGGTGAGCCGGTCTTCACATGCGATGGAAAATTCCAGGGCTACCGGGGCATTGCCCGGGACATCACCGAGCGCCGCCGCATCTCGAACCGTATTCAGTACCTGGCAACTCACGACAATCTCACGGGCTTGCCTAACCGCACCAAATTCAACGAACTGCTGGAAAATAACAGCAAGCTCGCCCAGCAGCACGATGGACATACCTTCGCTCTGTTCTTTATCGACGTGGACCGTTTCAAAAAGGTCAACGACAGCCATGGCCATCACATAGGTGATGTTCTGTTGCAGGAAATTGCCCGGCGCCTGAAACATCCGCTTCGCACCGGCGATACCGTGGCACGTCTGGCAGGTGATGAATTCGTCATACTGCTGAGCCCCGCCAAAGATCGTGCCGAGCTGATCCCGATCGCCGACAAGGTGCTGAAGGCCTTTCATGGCGGCGTCACGGTTCAGGGAGTGTTCTGTGATATTTCCGTCAGCATCGGCATCAGCCTGTTCGGCCAGGATGCGCACGATGAAGAGACTCTGTTGCAGCATGCCGATGCGGCGATGTACCTGGCCAAACAGCAAGGCAAGGACAATTACTGCTTCTACGACGAGGCGCTTGTCTCCGCCCAGGCCTCATAACCCCCGTCCAGGCTGCAGGCCTGAACAAAGCCCTTGTCAGACAGATAGGCCGCTGCCCCTTGACTGGCGTTGCCGTGATAACAGCAAACGATCAATGTCCGCGTGAAATCACATTCCTGCAGGAACTGTTCAATATTGCCACCATGCAGGTGGACAGCCCCGGGAATGCAGCCAGCCGCATAGGAGTGCGCATCGCGGATATCCACCACCACGGCCCCCTGCTCCATCAGGGCGCGAGCCTGCGTTACGTCAATTCTGCTGTAGCTCATGTGTGCTCCCCGGTACTGATTCACCGTACTCGTCATGGATCAGAAGCGGAAAAGGCAGTAAGCTTTCCGCTGTCGTTTTATTGAAGATGAAGAGAGTGTTGGCCATGAGTGATGCGGGTGATCAGGTGCATTTCTGGAATTTTCTGCTGCAGGCGGCGGAAACCCTGGAGGCCAGCCCCGACAGCGAGGCCCGGGAAACGCTGCTGGAGCAGCTCGTGACGCTCAATGAGGCCTTTTCCGGCCTCGCCGACCCGGTTGACCACTACGAGTCCTTTGTCGTTCTCAAACTCGGCGCCGCCATCGAAGCCTGCCTTCGCCGCAGCCAGGCCGCCTGATCAGGCCAGCTCTATCTGTTCAAAGCTGGTCACAACAGGATGCGAGGTCTTCTGGCGAACCCGTTCCGGGTCCAGCGATGTGTCCTGCGAACGAATCACCCAGGTCGTGTTCATGCCGGCGGCTTCCGCCGCATCCAGCTCATCCTTGTCGTCCGAGATGAACAGAATCGCTTCCGGATCCAGGGCAATGGCCTGGGCGATATTCGCATAGGTCTGCACATCCCGCTTTGCGCCCATGCTGGTATCAAAATAGCCGGAAAACAGCAAACGCATGTCCCCAAAATCGGAGAAGCGGAAATACAGTTGCTGCGCCTTCACCGAGGCGGAGGAAAACGTATAGAGGTTGCACTCCCGATTCTGCCACTGCTGCAGCACTTCCGGCACATCGGCGTACACATGGGACTGGAAGAGACCCTGCTTGTAGGCGCGTTCCCATACCATGCCCTGCAGGAGCTTCAGATCCACATCGTCCCTGTCTTCACGAATCCACTGTTGCAGCAGTTTGACGAAGCCTTCGGTGTTGTGCAGGGGAATGCCGGCCCGATCTCCGATGCGAACCAGAACCCGCATCACATCACGCTCCTCATGGTGCTCGCGGATAAAATTCCCAATCTGCTTGAGTGCATAAGGGTACAGGACATTGTGGGCAAACCCGCTGCTGCTGGTGGTGCCTTCAATGTCTGTAACGATAGCGACAATCTTCATCAATTCTCCAGTCGCGAAACAGTCTCGACGATCAAGGGGTTCCGGCCACCGTCCCGTCGGTGGCAGAAATCTGTAACAAATCCATTATCCGTGGCCTGCTCATCTGCCACCGTCAGCGCTTCATGGCCCTGCGATTTTCCAAGCAGAAAAATCATGCCTCATCATGGCGCAGCCACACAGACGATTCATGGTGCTAAATGGGGATCAGTGCCCCTGTTTTCAATCAAGCAGGAATCGGGCCATGCCCCGGCCGCAGGCTATGTGCAAACCCGTCACTCCCGAGAACTGGAAGCGGCGATCTGCAGGAGGCGCGATTATAGCCCGATTTCAGTCCAAGGTGCTCACCAGCCCCTTCAGATAGAGGCTCTCCGGAAAGGGCAAACCCACCGGATGATCCTCGGCCTGGTGCAGGTAATGCAGAATCTGTCCGTGACGACCGGCATCCAGCACCGCATCCGCCGTGATCTTCTGGAACAGCGGCATGTCGATAGCACCCGAACAGGAAAAATTCACCAGCAGCCCGCCCGGCTCCAGCAAGGTACTGGCCTGCAACGCGATGTCCTTGTAGGCACGCGCCGCCTTTTTGAATTGCACCTTGGTTTCGGCAAACTTGGGCGGGTCGAGCACTATCAGATCGAAACGCCGCCCCTGCTGCCGGAAGTCCCGCAGCACGTCAAACACATTGGCTGTGAGGTTTTCGTACTGCGCCGGAGTGAAACCATTGCGGGCAAAATTGGCCGCCGCCAGCTCCAGAGAAGGTGCCGATGAATCCACATTCAGCACATGTTCTGCTCCGCCAGACAAGGCAGCAATTCCGAAACCCCCTGTATAGGCAAAACAATTGAGCACCCGGCGCCCCTGGCACAGGCGCCGCACTGCCTCGCGGTTGGTGTACTGATCCAGGTAAAACCCTGTCTTGTGCCCATGCCCGATGCTCAGGCCATACAGGCGCCCCTGTTCGTTGATCTCCACGATGTCGGGTGGCGCCTCTCCCCACAACACCCCCTGAGACAGCGGCAAACCTTCCCGGTTCCGCGCGGCGGCATCGGAGCGCTCGTAAATCCCCTTGCAGGGGAACAGTTCATGCAGATGCTGAACAATTTCCTGCTTCCAGCGTTCCACACCGGTAAACATGAACTGGCAGACCAGATAATCCCCGTAACGGTCCACGACCAGCCCGGGCAGCTCATCGGATTCGGCATAAACCAGACGGCAGGCCGTACGCTGCGGGTCATTCAGCAGCCCGGCTCGACGGGCAATGGCCCGCTGCAGACGCGTCCGCAGAAAGGCAGAATCAATGCTCTCGTCGACAAAACTCCATACCCGCGCCCGGATCTGGGACTGAGGGGAATAGGCCGCGAGCCCGAGCATCTGCCCCCCGGCATCGAGCACGCGCACCGTGTCGCCAGGGGCCGGTGAGCCACTCACGCGGGCAATGGCACCGGAGAATATCCAGGGATGTCGTCGTAAAAGAGAGGACTCGCGTCCCTTGTTCAGGTGCAGGGTGTGCATGTGGTTCATTGGCGTCAGCAGATATCCAAGGCTGGGAATACAGGGAGCGCGATTTTACTCTGTTTACTGTGCAGCCAAAAGCCGTTTGCTCAGAACATGCTGATAACGTCCCAGCGAGCGATAGGGCTCCTGACGGGAAAGCTCGAGTTCCAGCGCAAGCAGGGCATCTGCGGGCATGGCTCGCCCCTCCGGGGTCAGCAGAAAATCGTGAAATACCCGGATGCCGCTGTGGCAAAGCAATTCCCAGGGGCCCTGCTCCAATCTCTGCAGTACCCACTGAGGATCGAGCGGTCGCGTGGGGGTCAAGCTGCCCGCACTGGGTTTGAACGCCCCATCGAGAATCGGTGGACGCCTCCCCCGCAGCAGATTTTTCATGATCAATCCGTGCCGATTGTAGAAACTCAGGGACAGGATGCCTCCCGGTACCAGCAGCTGTGGCAACAAGGCCAGCAAGCCCGTCTGGTCGGCAACCCACTCCAGCACGGAGTGACAGATCAGCAGATCAAAAGCGGGTTCATCCCCCTCCCTCACCCTGTCGGCCAGTTCCTGAATACTGCTGTGAAGAAAGCGAACGTCGGTCACATCGGCAGCTGCCGCGTTGTCCCGCGCCAGTTGCAGCATTTGCGTCGAGATATCGCACAGGGTCACCTCGTGCCCCTGTGCGGCGAGCTGCAGACTGAACTGCCCCTGCCCGCCTCCGGCATCGAGGATGCGCAGTGTTTTGCCCCCCGCTGTTGCCAGAGCCTGACAGTCCTGAAAATCCCGCCGCAACACGGCAAGACGAATCTCGCCCTTGAGCCCGCCATAGATATTGCGGGCAAACCGGGGAGCCAGGTCGTCGAAATTACGATCCGTGTCCAGCGAGACGGGCGTACGCCGCCGGGGAGTCTGCGCGCTCAATTGACCGGCAACCCCTCGGCATCCAGCGTCACGATGGGGTAGCCCAGTGTTGCCAGGCCCTCCCCCACCACACTCATGTCTCCCACGACCAGCAGGCTCATGCGCTCGAACGGCAGTTTTTCGCGTGCCAGCGTATCGATCTCAGCCTTGCTGATGGTGTTGATGATGTCACTTTGCTGGTTCACAAAATCCTCCGGCAGCTCATAGCGCAGCATCCTGCCCAGGAAGCCCGCCTTCTGCCCCGGGGTTTCATAATTCAGGGCATCGCTCTGCCCGATCGCGGAGCGGGTGAACCGCAACTCCGCCTCCGTGATGCCATTGTCCCGGAAGTTCACAATCTCGTTGACGAACTGCCGCACGGAATCCGCCGTGCTGTCCATACGCACGCTGGCAGATGCCTCAAAGGGACCGGGAATCTCGGTGCTGGAGAAGAAACTCCTCGCGCCATAGGTATACCCTTTGTCTTCGCGCAGATTGAGATTGATGCGGCTGCTGAAGGCAGCACCCAGGACATAGTTCATCAACTGGCTGCGGAAATATTCGCCCGTGGCGTCATAGGGCATGTTCGTGAGATAGCCCACACGGACTTCCGCCTGCGCGATGCCGGGTTTATCGACCACATACAGCGTGTTGCTGCCGATCACGGGGGACTCTGGTTGCTCGCGCAGGCTCAGCCCCTGTTGCGGCAGGCGGTCGAGGAACGTCAGCCCCTGCATAATACTCGCCTGTTCCACGTCACCCACGACCACGATCTGCAAGCCCGGGCTGGCCAGGCTTGCCCGCGCAAAGGCTTCCACATCACTCAGCTGCAAAGCCTCCAGTGTCTCGATGCGACCGTTCATGGGAACCGCCAGGCTGTGCCCGGCACCATAAAGCAGGCGGTCGAACACTTCTCCGGCTATGCTGGAGGGCCGTTCGCGGGACGCCTGCAAGGCCTCGATCTGCTGACGGCGCAAACGTGTCAGGTTCTCCTCGCTCAGCGTTGACTCCAGCAGGCGCTCCTGCAGCAACGTCAAGGTTGCAGGCAGATTACGGCTGAGGGTATTCACTGACACCACCATGCTGGATTCGCCCGCACTCACCCGAATGCTGGCACCCAGTTTTTTCAGCTCCTGCTCGAAGGCCTCGGCACTGTGGCGCTGAGTCCCCTCCTGCAGCATGGCCGCTGTCAGGGTGGCAATGCCGTAGTTGTTTTCGGTCTCGGCCAGATGCCCGCCGACAAAACTCAGCCGCAGGGTCACCGTGGGAATCTCATTGCTGTAGGTACCCATCACCTGCGCGCCATTGTCCATCTGCGCGCGCCAGAACGGCGGCACTTCCACCAGAGGCGCCTGCCCGGGAACAGGTCGCAGGCTGCGATCGAAACTATCATGCACGGGTCTCGGCTCAAGCGAGTCCAGGCTGGAGTCACTCACCCGAATGGCAGATACCGGTGTAAAGTCGTCGGGCTGTACGGGCGTGTCCGGCTTGTCCCGCGTCAACACGCTGAGAATCACCGCAGGCTTGCCGGCAATATACTGGTGAAAGACGCGCAGAATATCGTCCTTGCTCAGACTGCGCAGTGCGGCCAGTTCCTGTGCCAGATAATTCGGATCATCCACCAGATAGTCATAAAGGGCGAGACGCGACGCCTTCCCCTGCACACTGGCCAGTGCGTTGATCAGACTGGCCTCCGTTTCTCCCTTGAAGGTGGCCAGGTCCTCATCGTCAATCGCACTGGCATCGAAACCTGCCAGCAACTGCTGGATTTCCGTCACGAAGGGACCCAGTTCATCATCGGGATAGGCCTGCACCTCCAGGGAGAAGAAACCGCCCAGTTCCTGGGCACTGCTGGACGCACTGGCGTCCACCGTCCGGCCCGTGGCCACGAAACGCTGATAGAACAGGGAGTTCTTGCCATCCCCCAGAATACTGGCGAGCGCGGCAAGCGGCACCCGGTCCGGGTGCGCATAGGGCACGGTGGGATAGGCGATCTCCAGCAACGGAAAACGGATATTGGGATCGACATAGGAGACGTGGCGGTCCCTGTCCAGGGTGATGCTCTGCGGCTGCGCACGTTCAACGGATGGCCCTGCCGGAATACTGCCAAAGTATTTGTCGATCATCTGCAACGTTTGCTGCTCGTCCAGATTGCCCGCCACGATCAGCGTGGCATTGTTGGGCCCATACCAGCGCATGAAGAAATGCTTGAGATCGTCCAGCGTTGCAGCATCCAGATCTTCCGGGTAGCCGATCACCGGCCAGGAATACGGATGGCCGCTGGGATAGAGCGCGGAAATCAGTTTTTCATACACGCGACCATAGGGGCGGTTCTCCACATTCTGCCCGCGCTCGTTCTTCACGGTTGAACGCTGTATCTCGAACTTCTCCTGAGTCACCGCCTCCAGCAGAAAGCCCATGCGGTCTGCCTCCAGCCACAGGGCCGTTTCAAGCTGGTTCGAGGGCACTGTCTGGAAGTAATTGGTGCGATCGGTGCTGGTGGAACCGTTCATGCTGCCACCGGCCTCGGTAATCATGCGGAAATGTTCGTCATCGCCCACATGGGCGGAGCCCTGGAACATCATGTGCTCAAAGAAGTGGGCAAAACCGGAGCGGCGCGGCTCCTCACGGGCGGAACCGACATGGTAGGTGATGTTCACATGCACCAGCGGATCGGAGTCATCCTCGTGCAATAACACCGTCAAGCCATTGGGCAATACATATTTACGATAGGGAATGACGAGTTCGCCATCCTCGCGCGACACGGTCTCAACGAGCTGATACGTACCGGCGGGCGCACTGTCGGCCACCTGCACTGACGTGTTTTCCTGCTGTGGCGAGCAAGCCAGCAGCATTGCCACCAACAAACCCGACAAGGGCCAGCGCCCCATCTGTTTCATCACCTTGCATGCCCTCCCCGGCCACCAATGCAAATTCAGCCCGGTTATATCGTGTAGCCACAAAAAAAACCAGAGCCTGTGTTGCAGGACGCGGGTCGAGTGATCGTTGTGGAGGGCAAGGCAGTTTCCAGCGCATCCAGATCGGAGCACAGGATGTCCGTGTTGCCGGTCAGATCCAGCGTCTCGAGATTGTCCAAAGACTCCAGCCCCGCCACGTCCACGATGTCGCTGTTCGCGCAGCTCAGGGACGTGACCTCATCGGAAGTCGCCCAGCCGTTCGCGGCGGCCTGCCCCAGAGCACTGCTCGCTGAAGGTGGCTCGCTCAGGCCCTTCTCCCTCATGAACCGCACCAGCTCACGGCGGGCGGGCGCGGTCACCACTTTTTTCGTAGCGCCTCCTTCATCACCTCGCCTTCAAGCAATGACTCCGCCAGCAGCTTCTTCAACCGCGTGTTCTCCGCCTCCAACTCCTTCAGCCGCTTGGCCTCCGAGACACTCATTCCCCCAAACTTGATTCCACAATCAGGATATATCAGGTGAGTTTACCTAAATATTAATCATTTAATATTTAGGTAAAAAG
>JACKOK010000005.1 GCA_024234365.1 Pseudomonadales bacterium | reverse complement strand
GGCGACGCGCGCCTTGGCACCGTCTGGCAACTTGAAACCGATGGGAAGCCACGCGTCGAGTGCCATGGGTCAACTCCGCACGATGTTCGCGCCAGCGAGCATGTCGTCCTCACCCGCAGAACCGATGCGGATGGAATCGAGATGGGCTACTACAGCACGAAGCTTGTCGATGTCATTGGCCTTCAACGCCTCCGCTCCCGCAGCCACCAACTGGACGTGCTCGCGGGCATCTGGGAAGAGGTAAGTATCCTCGGCCAGCCACTTGAAGCGCTCAATGACGAACCAGTCCTGACGCCACAGGATCATGAAGTTGCGACTGCGCAGATCATCCAGGTGCGACTCGAAGTCGCCACTGTTATTGTCAATCGCGCGCTGCGCCGTCTTGACCAAGTTGTCGAAAGACGAGGCTTCGGTCGGTCTGGCGTGCTGGCGCACGACCTTGTCGTAGAAATCGACTGCCTTGTCCAGTTCCAACTGGCGAATGTCCTTCAGATGCTCCTTGCGGGTCAGCGCCAGCAGCCGTTTGGCCTCCTGAACGTGATCCATCGCCTGCTTGGCCGTCTCGGGGTCGGCCTCGTCAGTTTTGATAGTGCCCGCCTGCTCGAGCTTCTCCCGAGCCTGCTCCAGACGTGGGTCATCGACCTTGGATGCCATCTCGTCGAGCCGCTGCAAGGTGTGGTCCGACTGCTCCTGGATGCTCTTCGCTTGGTTGGTGTAATCAACCTTGCCTTCCTGGCTGGAGTAGAAGTTACGCCCACTCTGGAACGAACCGCTGATTGAAGGGACTGAAACCTCCAGAACGATGTTGCCGGAATCGAGCACTTCGTACTCGCAAATCAGCTCCGCGCCAGCGGCAATGACACCGTCGTCGAAATCCGTTCCCTTGATCTCGAACATGCCGATGAATCGGTTGTCGTTGATGGGGTCGGAGATGTCGCCCTCCCACAACTTGAACTTGATCGACCCGGCACTACCAGCCTTGAGAGACTCGCCTGCCTTGAAGGTCTTCTTGCCCTTCTTGGGCAATTGATCACCTTCCCGCACGAGATAATCCAGACTCAAGCGACCGCCGACCTTATCGCGCGCTTCCACGCCGACGGAATGCGATGCCGGAATCGCATCGATGCTGGCGGCGGTGCGTGCGATGACAATCTTGTCTTCGCGCAGCGACACAGGCCCGCCGTTGGAATCGAATACGAACACCTTGAAGGTGTTGTCCCCAGGCTTGGTCAGGTTGAGTTCGATACCTGCACCATCCTTCAAGGCGATGCGTCCGGAGGACCACCCAGTGTCCAGACTGTCAATCTGAAACTCGACTCCGGCCGGAGCAGAATTTCCCAGTTTGGCGACGATCTTTGCCTTCGAGTCCGGCGTGCGCGCGATGTAGTTGAACGACAGATCGAGCGCGCCACCGGCGCTGATGGCTCCCCGGGCGCTCTTGCGCCCACGGCTCTGCGACGCCCAATCGATGGATTCGGCGAAGACCGCTGCACCTTCCGCAACGGCGGTCATCGGATTCACATCAGTGGACGGCGCGATACCAAGCTCGAAGGCCACCTTGTCACGCAAGGGCTTATAGTGGGTTGGGCCACCCACAAAGACGACACGCTCGACGTCGTGTGGACTCAACCCAGCCTTTTCGAGGGTTTCGCGGGCGGATACGATGGACTCTTCCACCTTCGGCCCGATCAGATCGTCGTAACGTTTGCGATCAATGGTGATATCGATGTAGATCTCCTCACCAGCCTGATCGCGAACACCAAGCTCGGTCTCGGGGAGGCTGACGACGGCCTCTTCCTTCTGCGACAACTCGATCTTTGCCTTCTCTGTCGCCCATGTGGCCATCCGCAGGAGAGACTTGAACTGTGGGTTGGTTGTCAAGTCTTCCGGAAGATCAAAGTGTTCCAGAAGCCACGGCTTCACGATGTTGTCGAACAGAATCCGGTCGAAGTCGCGGCCGCCACACATGGCGATGCCACCGTGCGCGAGAAGTGTCACGCGGCCGGAAATGCTCTCTGCAATTGCAATGTCGAGCGTTCCACCGCCAAGGTCATAAACGACAAACACGCCGTCATTCTTTCGCTGCCGCATGACGCTCATCACGGCGGCCACTGGTTCTTGCATCAAAGCCACTCGCCCGAGCCCAGCCGCATCAGCAGCAGCCATCGTCGAGTCCTTCTGCATCTGGTTGAACGCGGCTGGAACCGTAATGACGGTGCCGGTGTCGCCATCGCCTCGAATCTCTTCCGGCAGGTAGCCATACAGCGCACGCAGCACCTCGGCAGAGCATTCCTCTGGTGTCATGGTGAGGTTCACCGCCGGCAGCTTGACCGGCGTGCTCGTACCCATGAGCCGCTTGAACAGCACCGCCGCGTTGTCGGGGTTGCGGGCAGCATTGTTGTAGGCGCGCGAGCCAACGTACTTGTTGCCACGCCGGTCAATGAAGATGGCCGACGGCATGACGTCATGCTGTTCTGGACTCTTGTAGAGCCGGATCGACTCGCCGTCGAAGGAGCAGATGGCACTGTTGGTCGTGCCCAGGTCGATACCGACGTACTTCATGCTTCCACCTTCCTAAGCATTACCGTGCCTTGTTTGCGCAGGCCGTTCGGCCCCATGATGATTGGCTCCACCATCTGATCGACAAGCAACGCGTCGTCAGGGCCAAAGTCCCCGAGATTTAAAGCGGATGCCGCCATACCCGCATCGTAGGGCTGCCCCTCGACATTGACCAGCTTGAGGCCACTCGAGTCGAGGCTCTCCTCGATCCTCTTCTGGAAATAGCGGACTTGATTGATGTAACGGTTTGACTCACCAACATCAAGCCTACTGGCAACTTTGCTAAACATCCGCGAAAATCGCCAACTCGCTGCTGCTAGGTCTAACAAGGATTGCTCCAAGCACTCACATTCCTCAAGCAGTTGAGACATTTCTCCCCTCCAATGGGCGACCCAATTGTCGCGCCCTGAATCAGCTCAACGGGCTAGACTCGTGTCACCAACCAATACCGATTGAATACCTAATCCATTCAATTCACACCGCTCTAATCTATAATTGACTACCAACAATCATCTATGTAATTCATGCCCTGCTGTCGATTTGAACAGCTCCCACAACTATAAGGGGGATAAAATTTACCGACAACTCATAAATTCACGGGGGTGAGATAATAGTGAGCATCTAGCCAACTGTGCAGAAACTCAGTTCGAGTGACGTCCGTTATACATAATGCAGCCCCCACGTCGCTAGCTTCTGAATGAGAAATCAGGAGAAGCTGTCGACCTGCTGGTAATACCGGTCGAAATGGGCATCGCACAGCAGGATCAGCTCGCGGTCGATCAGATCTGCCAGGCCCCGCGCGTCGAGATGGGCATAAGCAGGCGAGACGGTGATACCGAAGTCCGCCAGATCGAGTCGTTCCAGCGGCGCCTTCTGCAAGAGGGTGTTGACCCAGCAATAGGGAGAGAGCACGGCATTCAGCGGCAGGCGAAGCTGAAACATGCCGTCCTTCAGGGCCTGCTCGGAAGTGATGTGAAGCTTGTCCCGCATGATCTGTACGGTAAGCGCTTCGATGCGGCGCAGCACGGACGCCTTTTCCTCGTCCTGATACCCGTTCCAGCGAATCACCTCGAAGGCATAGCGTTTGCAGCCACGGCACACGCGGTCGCCCACCGAGGTGGTGGAGCAGACGCCAATGCAGGGGGTTCGGGTAAGAGCACTTTTCAAAACGGTTACCTGCCGTGATTCCGGCCTTGCGAAAAGACCCGCCATTATACGGTTCGGGCAGCCCGGTGCTAGAGTTTTCGCGCCTGATCGCCTATAATAGGCGCCCTATTTTACCCGCTTCGCGGTGCACTTCAGCCCGTTTCGAGGCTGTGCTTGAACGACGTGCGCAAGTGCATTGGCAAGCCTCAATCTGCAATGTTTAACCGACCCGATGAATCGCCAGAACTGTCCGCCCATGCGACCAGTTTGTCTTTTTCGTGCTGTCACTTTTGCTGCCTTACCGTCAACCGACAAGGGAATGCTGTGTTAGAAGCCTACCGTAAACACGTCGCCGAACGAGCCGAACTGGGTATCGTTCCCAAGCCACTGGACGCCGAGCAGGTGGCCGCCCTGGTGGAACTGCTGAAGAACCCGCCCAAAGGCGAAGAAGACTTCATTCTGGACCTGATCTCCAACCGCGTCCCCGCCGGTGTGGATGAGGCCGCCTACGTGAAAGCCGGCTTCCTCTCTGCCATTGCCAAGGGTGAAACCAGCTCCCCCATCATCGACAAGGCACTGGCCGTGAAACTGCTCGGCAGCATGCTGGGCGGCTACAATATCAGCACTCTGGTCACCCTGCTGGACGATGCCGAACTGGCCCCGCTGGCCGTGAAGGAACTGTCCCACACCCTGTTGATGTTCGATGCCTTCCACGATGTGGACGAGCGCGCCAAGGCCGGCAATGCCCATGCGAAGGCCCTGCTGCAGTCATGGGCAGACGCCGAATGGTTTACCAGCAAACCGGAACTGCCCAAGGTGCTGACCGTCACTGTCTATAAGGTTCCCGGCGAAACCAATACCGACGATCTCTCGCCCGCGCAGGACGCCTGGTCCCGCCCGGACATCCCCCTGCACGCGCTGGCCATGTACAAGATGCCGCGCGAAGGCGTCACCAATGCCGCCGAGCAGATTGAAGAACTGAAACAGAAGGGCCACCCGGTGGCGCTGGTAGGCGACGTGGTCGGCACCGGTTCCTCGCGCAAGTCCGCCACCAACTCCGTGCTGTGGAACATCGGCAACGACATTCCCTATATCCCCAACAAGCGTGATGGCGGCGTGTGCATCGGTGGCAAGATCGCTCCCATCTTTTCAACACCATGGAAGACGCCGGCGCCCTGCCCATCGAATGCGATGTGGACGCACTGAACACGGGCGATGTCATCGACATTTACCCCTACGAAGGCAAGATCACCCGTCACGGCAGTGACGAGCTCATCAGCAGCTTCGAACTGAAAACTGATGTGCTGCTGGACGAAGTGCGCGCCGGCGGCCGCATTCCTCTGATCATCGGCCGCGGCCTGACCGACAAGGCGCGCACCGCGCTGGGTCTGGAGCACTCCAAGGTATTCCGCCTGCCCTTCTCCGCCGAGGATTCCGGCAAGGGCTTCACCCTGGCCCAGAAGATCGTGGGCAAGGCCTGCGGCGTCAAAGGCGTGCGCCCGGGCAGCTACTGCGAGCCGAAGATGACCACCGTGGGTTCCCCAGGACACCACCGGCCCGATGACCCGCGACGAGCTGAAAGACCTGGCCTGTCTCGGTTTCTCCGCCGACCTGGTCATGCAGTCCTTCTGTCACACGGCCGCGTATCCCAAGCCCGTGGACATCGAGACACAGCACACCCTGCCCGACTTCATCCAGACCCGTGGTGGCGTGGCGTTGCGCCCGGGTGACGGCATCATCCACTCCTGGCTGAACCGCATGCTGCTGCCCGACACCGTCGGCACCGGCGGTGACTCCCACACCCGTTTCCCCATCGGCATCTCCTTCCCGGCCGGTTCCGGTCTGGTGGCCTTCGCGGCGGCAACGGGCGTGATTCCGCTGGACATGCCCGAATCCGTCCTGGTGCGTTTCAAAGGGCGAAATGCAGCCCGGCATCACCCTGCGTGATCTGGTCAACGCCATTCCCTACGCGGCGCTGCAATCCGGCGACCTGACCGTGGAGAAAAGGGCAAGAAGAACATCTTCTCCGGCCGTATCCTGGAAATTGAAGGGCTGCCGAACCTGAAGGTGGAGCAGGCATTCGAGCTGTCCGATGCGTCAGCAGAACGTTCCGCCGGCGGTTGCACCATTCGCCTGAACAAGGAACCGATCATCGAGTACTTCAAGTCCAACATCACCCTGCTGCGCTGGATGATCAGCGAAGGCTACGGCGATGCCCGCACCCTGGAACGTCGCGCCAAAGCGATGGAAGAATGGCTGAAGGATCCGCAACTGCTGGAGCCCGATGCCGATGCGGAGTACTACAAGATCATCGAGATCGACCTCAACGAGATCAAGGAGCCGTTGCTGGCCTGCCCGAACGATCCGGACGACATCAAGCCGCTGTCCGCAGTCCAGGGCACCAAGATCGACGAGGTATTCATCGGTTCCTGCATGACCAATATCGGCCACTTCCGCGCAGCAAGCGAAGTGCTGAAGCAGGTCAAGGGTGGCATCCCGACGCGTCTGTGGGTGTCTCCGCCCACCAAGATGGACCAGCACCAGCTGGTGGAAGAAGGCGTCTACAGTGTGTTCGGCGTATCCGGTGCACGCACCGAGATGCCGGGCTGCTCCCTGTGCATGGGCAACCAGGCACGGGTAGCCCTGCAGTCCACCGTGGTCTCTACGTCCACCCGCAACTTCCCCAACCGTCTTGGCGAAGGCGCCAACGTGTTCCTCGCCTCCTCCGAACTGGCAGCGGTCAGCTCCGCACTGGGTCGCATTCCGACCATGGAGGAATACCTGGGCTACATGAAGAACGTGGACACCATGGCCGACAACATCTACCGCTATCTCAATTTCAACGAGATCAAGTCCTATATGGAAGCGGCAGAAAAAGCCAAGACCATCCCGTTGGTGAATGTGCGCGACGTGGCGTAACCCTCTTCGGAAACAAAAAAGCCAGCTCCTTCCGGGGCTGGCTTTTTTGTTCACTAAAGAAAAGCTAATTTGTTCCTTGTGCTGGCACTATATGAATCCTTCTCAGACTTTCAATTACTGCAGTGAGTTCATCAAGCGCAAGCTCGTAGAGGGCAGCAAATTTCGGGTCCCGGTATCAGGTGTTCCGATCAATATCCATGACAACAATTGACGGGTGGTTTGCTACCCGTATGGCATCGGTATTCTGACGGCACTGACTCCTTGATTCTCTTAATTCGAATCTTTGGCTTATTGTGAAGAAGACATGATCATATTGTGTCGCATCTTCATCTCTTCGCGGGCACGGTTTCGTTCCGAGTACATCAATTCGCCGACCGCTGGTCCGCCCTGATTGTAGATGCCACCACGCAGCGCAAATCGCAGATAATCCACTGATTCTGCATTGTTGCCATCCTTGTTGGTAAAGAACGCGACAGCCTGATCCATTAAATCGTCCAGATTCTCTGCGTTCGGGAAGGCAAGGATATCGGTGACGACGGTTTCCAGCAGGTTCAGATTGTCCAGGATGATAGCGGCCTCGGGTGACTGGCTGTACAGGTCAGGTGCGATAGCCGGTGCCATGGGCAGCTCGCTAGGCGCGGGGAACATCGTCATACCACCGCTGGTACCGATCTTATTCCAGAAACGCTCAAGCGCTACCTCTACCCCGCCGTTGAACTGGCTGTCCAAACCTTGCAGGATGACCGCTTCCAACGCGGCGAGTTGTAACCATTGCTGGGTCCACAGGAAGCCGCGTAACAGTGGAAACGCCGATTTCAGCCCGTTAGCCTGGCCGTGCTCCAGCAAATAGTCACTCGCCTTCGGTGCAGAGGCTACGGAATATTGATCGTCGCTAAGGTAGTCGTTGATCGCTTCAGTGACAGCGGCGCGTTTGTCTTCAATCGAATCATCGATATAGATAACAAAACAGTTTTTCCTCAAAGTTTCTGCCACGTTTGAAAACCTCTGCCGTGTGACGATTTATGGCGGAGCTGTTCTCGAAGGCGGCTTCCGCCGCTTCATGGCTGTGTTTGCCACGCATCATTTCCATAAGCCGGACTCGTGCCTCGACCTCCAGAGAGTGGTGCGGGCCATTGCCCATGCCCGTGAGCAAATCACCGTCAGACGACATCATGCCAGCGGCCATCAACTGGCTCACGGTCATTCTGGCCTGCATTTTCAGGCTCGCTTGCAGTTCATTCTGAGTCTGCTGCGTCGCCGGATTGGCATTGATGGCAGCAATTTCCTCAAAGGATTTCGCCTGGGTGACATCGAAGGCGTTAAACAGATCCGCGACCTGTGGATACTGCAGCCGTATCTCGGTAGCTTCCTGTGCCGTCAGACCACGGGTAAAGAGACAACTCACTACCATGGCAGAGGCCAGCAAGGTCTTTCTTGTGACCGAATAGGGCTTGTGATTCAGTTTGTTTTCCATGTTCCAGTGCCTCGATTGGGCCTATTGTCACCGATTGCCGGTCAAGGCTGGTGGAGAGCCAATCTACGTGTTTATCCCGATTACGGGATGTGAAAGCAGTATAAACGCATCCCTAAGCAGGTGCCATCGCACTCCTGAGTTTCGCGATTCCCCTGACGGCCACAACATCTCAAAGCTGAATCGCGTTGTATCAGCGATGTTCGGAAGCGTGCCTGGCAGAGTAAGCAGAGTAAAGTGAGCGGAAGGTGAGCAGACCAGGTGCGAGGAGGGAACCTGGAGAGCAATGTGCAAGCGGCGATTGCGCTTGCACATTGCCCAAGGTTCAGGGAGTAACGGTTACTGGGTAGTAAGCGTTGGACCAACAGCAAACATTATCGAATTGGCTATCGGGAGCCGCGAAATTGTCTACTCTAAGGCGTATGACGTAATCCCCAGGCTCCGGGAAGGTCACCTGAGTTGAAATATCGATCCATGGATTAACGTTTGGATCGATTGGATTGTTTGCCGCGCGCGTACGTGCAGAAATCTCCGGCGTTTCGATTACAGGCTCAGCAGGGCCCTGATGCATGACCCAATAAGAGCCAAGATCGTAGTAGGGCAAAACGTCTGCATAACCAACGCGTATCCCTCGATCCTGCGCCTGCGCAGAAAGCGTGAGAGGCTCGCCGACTTTGACTGTTTTCGGTTCAGCATATATGCCCACTTCATTAGTGGACACAGCACTATCCTCGCTGAATCGAACAGAGGGTCTCAGGGGAGCCTGCAGCGGCTATACCAGCACTTAACTCATAGGCAATTGATGTAGCGCGGCCAGGTATTGAGTAAGTGTTACCGCCCGATGTCAGCGTCCAAACCACTTCGGTGCCGGCCTTGTCAGCAGGCACAACGACACCAAAGGCACCTCGTTCCTGAATACCCACGAACCCAGGTCTGCTGTATACGGGGAAATGGGTAGGTTGTGCGCCTTGATACTCGGCCGGTTCCAACTTGTTTATTCGCCCCCAGTGGAACATCCACGGTTTGCGCTCTGTTCTGATTGGCGAAGCCAAAGATCAAGGTTGTCGACCCATCTTCGTTGGCAATCCAGCCATTGAACATAGGGGCAACAATTTCACCAGTCTTTGCGCGAGTCGCCAAAGGATAATCGCGGGCCCGTTCCGGGAGTTGAGCATGCAGGGGGCTGCAACAAGCAGCCCCGCCAGCATTGGTAACAATTTTTCTAGAAACTTTCAAACAACTCATTAGTTAGCTCCGTTCACGCTGGCGACACTGCTTTTTTCTCGCTCTTTGCGCTCGGAAAGCAGGGCCTGGTAGGCTTCTTCATCGAGGTGGGAAACAGCAATCCATGCATGTGACATTTCGTCCGTTGTACGCTGACCTGAACCCACCCACTGATCCGGATCAGGATTCATGGGGTTGTCTGCAGTGTTGTCGTACCATGCAGTCATGATAAGGGTCGCGCCCGCGGGAATAAGGGCTGGAAACCTTCTTGATACGTGTGGCTGTGGTTCCAGGCAGAGGTCCAATTGGAAGCCTGACTTAATACTTCTGTTCTGCCCGTTTCCGGGTAGAACACTTCCAATGACATGGCAACGCCACGCAGATGCATATGAGGCTGCCAGCTATCGATGCGAACCGGATGGTCGAAAGACTGGAACCCCTGCGTCATAAGCTTGCCATGGGGGCAATCATATAATCATCTGTTGAGGCAGTGAGGAAATAGGCGCGCAAATCCTGGCGGTAGCTTTCTTCTTCGACAAAGTCATCTTCTTCGTCGTAGTACCAGATGCCGATGCTCACCTGATCGTTTGGCACTGCAATGCCATTGGGGTAATAGTGAATTTCCCATTCCACTTTTGAATTCGCCGGTACTTTTCGGCAGGCACCTTTTGGTACTTTTTCGCCGAGCTTGCCAATCGCGAATTCGGACAGGCGATCGCCATTCACCCAATTGCCACTTGCGTCCAGAACCTTGAAGTGTGAGTTGGCATGGTGAGTTGAGCCAATGGCTGCTGCCGAGGGCGTGTCTCAACAGCCTTAATGCAACGACTTTCGTCGATGCCGGCATCTACAATTGGCTTCCACCACAGATCCTGACCATTCGCAGGAACATCCCAGGCTTCAGATTTGATAATGTGATCGGGCTGCCCGAGTTCGCCAGCCAAACGCCATTCGTCCACCGCCGGGAACATCTTGGGTTGCGGTAAATCTTCCGGATTGCCCATGGGCGAGCCGGCGTTAACCCAATTCACGATGGTATCGATATCATCCTGTGACAAACGCCAGTCATTCTGGAGCTCTTGAATGCCAGCATCGGTATCGTAGTGATAGGGGGGCATTTCCCGGTTCGCGACTCTCATAGAAATGAGAGGCGCCCAAGGCCGCACTTCCTCATAGTTCATGAGTGACATCGGCCCAACGGATCCTGGTTGGTGGCAGACCTGACAATTGTCCTGAATGATCCGGGATACCTCTTTGGCATAGGTGGGGTGCGTAGCAGCGTCCTGGGCATTGCTAAGTGCCGGGAAAGCTGCAAAAACTAATAGCGTTTTTAAGGTTTTTTGATACGTCATTTTTCCATATCCTCTTTGGGGATGGGTGTTGTCGGTCTTTCTAAATCGGGACTCAATGAGTATACGTTCAGCCGCGTATTCTGCGCACTTGAGCCTCATACTTCAAGTAAATAAATGTTACGAGTTGTCAGCTGGAAGTGACAGCGTCTCGCGTTACTACATACCAATACGAAGACGCAAGACCTTCAGGTTACTGGTAATCGGCAAAAAATGCACCAAAATAAAGCGCAAACACAAGCGCGTTTAATTTCCTTGTCGGTGCATTCGTTATTGCTCAACCCTTGGTTTCCTACTCATTTGTTGAGCATAGCTAGTTAGGCGAAGGCTGTGTACCGATACTGATGTGGGGGTTCTCCGACTGTTCCCGAGACCAGTTTCGGTCCGGCCGGTCCAAGCCACCCCGGGCAGGTCCTCCGGCATTGTAGATGCCACCTCGCAGCGTGTAGTACAGATAGTCTCTTTCGTTGCTGAAGTTGCTGGTTTTGTCGGTGTAATTCTGCACAGCCTGCTCTATTTTCTGCCCTCGGTCTGCTACTCCCGGATAGGCGAGGATGTCCCCTATAACCACTTTTAGCAACTCCAGATTGTCGACGATATAGGCCGCATCCGGATGCCGTTCATAGAAGGAGGGCGCAATGACGGGGCTGGTAGGGATGTCTGTGGGCAGAGATACCAGGCTGCCATGCTGGCGGTTTATTTTCTCTTTATAAAGCTCCAGCAGGTGGGCGATCGATTGATTGCGTGAAGCGACATCCGGCGCTGTTATCAACAGTTCCAGCGCACCCAGCTTCAACCATTGCGAAGCCCAGGTCAGGCCGCTGAATTCCGGAAAACCGGTCTTGAAAGCATAGGCCCACGGATGCTCCGACAGCAACTCATCGGATTTCGGCTTGGGGGCGATCGCGTACAGATCGTTTTGCAAATAGCGCTCTACCGCAAGTGTCACCGCAGCTTCCTTGTCCTCGAAGGCGGGGTTGATGTAAATCTCGATAAGCAGCTCAATAAACTGGCGCCCCTTTGCAGGGTTTCTACGGCAATTGGAGGAGGTTGCCAACGTCCGCCAGGGCGGTACTTACCTGATCGGCATCATAGTTTCCCCAGACAACTCCCAGCAGACCGGGAACTGCCCGACTTTCAGTCACGCGATGCGGCCCCAGCATTGCCGCATGACCACCTGCTGAGTGGTAGTGCAAGTTTTTTGTTTTTTCGAGTTCTGCAAGAGTCTCCAGCAAGACTTTCTGGCCGATGGCTGCCGCGTCAGATTCATTGGTAAGGCTGATTTCTTCGTAGACGCGCGCCTGCACAATATCGTGGGCCAGCAGCAGTTGCTGCAACTCAGGAAACTCCTTCGCCAGCGCAGTGTCCTCGTCTGCCATGGCTGATAGGGAAAACAGAGCCAGCAGAGAAATAGAGAGCCAGAAACCTTTCATGGCCAGGCCACCTGACTCATTTGTTTGCGAAGAATTCATGCCTTTACCCGATAAAAATTGATTGCGATGAGAAATGCGTCATATTGTCGCAGAAAATAGCCGTTTACAGTTGGCTGTGCCATAGGGACAGATGCAAGGTGGAATGTCTGTGTCCGTCAGAGCCTGTGGCTATTCTACAGATATAGTGACCTAAAGGACATCGTCTATAGTAGTGGCATGAATCGCCATCTGTTTACTGAACGCAAGATACCAACTCCCAGCCCGATGAAGCCCAATTTCACATAGAGATTTCATGCCATACTGCTCATGATCTCATGTCACAACCGGATAACATACTTCCCCCCAATCCTCATCCGGGTTATCCATCATAATCTCAAGCAACAAGGGCACGATCTCCGCCATGAGATGCACCCCATCTCTCAGTTGTTGCCGGTTGGTCTGGCTGCCACAGGTTGCCCCACCATGAACAAGCTGATTGCGCAGGGTATACAAACGACTGAAGACGAGGGCAAGTACGCGTTCAGTGTTTCTTGTCGCCAACGCTTCATGTGCTTTTTTCCTCGCGCCATTGAATCGTGCCTCCCAGGCACTCTTCTCATCAGGCACACCGGCATCATCCCAGAATGCTTGAAAGACATACTTATTATCCAGCAAGAGACGAATGGGGCCCGAGAATTTTTCCCATATTAAAGCCTCCATCCGCCCCGTTGGATCCAGCGCGACAAGACGATTGAGAAATCTGTTGTAACGTTGCCCCTCGCCTTCACGGATTTCGTCCACCTCACTGGCATAAGCGGCGTTGAAGGCAATCCAGAGAAAAATAAAGCGTCCGTCCTCATCGCTCTGTTCTATCGAAAGCTCAGCACGATGCAACCAGCTCAAGGCACGATGTATGCGTAAAGAGAGTTCATTTTGCCAAGTGTCTCTCTCTTTGCGATGGCGTTTTTTCAAAACCTCATGCGGGATTATCATCACACCATCCTCCTTTTTAATTCAGCGTCAACATCACCTTCGTAGGAGCCTGCCCTGCTGGCGATCTGCTATGAATTCCTTTCTCTCTCAATCGCCTGCAGAGCAGGCTCCTACGAAGGTGTATTTCGACGAGGGTGTATTTCAGCGCGACTGCGTTTTATTTCAGGCTCTTGGCAACGACCTCGTACACGTCCTTGGAGAGATCCTTTTGTGCAGCAATGCGCTGCAGTTGTTCGCGCATCAGTTGCTGGCGCGTGAGATCATATTTTTTCCAGCGTGTCAGCGGCGTCAATTGACGTGCGGCAATCTGTGGGTTCAGGGCATTCAGTTCGATGATGCGATCCGCCAGGAATTCATAACCAGCACCGGAGACATCGTGGAAATGCAGCGGGTTCTGCGCACAGAAGGCACCGACCAGTGCACGCACCTTGTTGGGGTTACGAATGGAGAATGCCGGGTGTGACATCAGGCGCTTGACGCGATCCAGCGCACCCGGCAAGACGGCGCTGGCCTGAATGCTGAACCACTGGTCCACCACCAGGGCCTCGTCCTGCCACTTGTCGTAGAACGCAGCCAGCGCGACGGTGGTGACACTCCCGGCTTCCGGCATAGGACAATTGACCAGCAGGCGCAGTGCGGCACTCACGTCCGTCATATTGTCTGCCTGCTCGAACTGATCCTGGCAGGCCTGCAGCCAATGCAGCTTCTCCGTGCGCAGCAGATAGGCCAGGCAAGTGTTCTTGAGCGCTCGTCGGGCAATCCCCGCCGCATCGGCACGATAGGGTTCCGGCGAGGCATTCAGTTCGTAGAGCGTAGCGAATTTTTCGCTGAGGGAATTGGCAATCACATCGCAGGCAAACTCGCGCACGGCATGAATGCCGGCCACATCGATCTCTTGTGCCTGTTCCGCCAGATACGCCTCGGACGGCAAGGCCAGCAGTTGCGCCACCATTTCCTTGTCCTGCTCCACGCCGTTGCGGGATTTATCGATACTGCCTTGCAGAATGGTTTCGAAGGCCGTGACAACCCGCGGGTCCAGCACCAGTGGGCGTGAATTCTGATAATCCAGCAGCAAAGCCTCCAACACCTCGACAAAGAGTTGCTGCGCCGCGTTCCAGCGGTTGAAACCATCAGTGTCGTGCGTCATCAGGAACAGCAGTTCGTCCCGTGTATAAGGAAAGCTCAGTTTCACGGGCGCAGAGAAGCCACGAAACAGGGACGGGATGGGCTTTTCATCCACACCGGTAAAGACAAAGTCCTGCGTCTTGCCATTGAGATGCAGCACGCGCTCGCCGCTCTCCCCCCCCTGCTCTCCTGTCAGGTTCAGTGTCAGCTCGTGTCCCTGACGGTCCAGCAGCCCCATACGCAGCGGCATCAGGTAGGGTTGTTTCTCTGGCTGTTCCGGCGTTGGCGGGCAGGACTGCTGCACATGCAGGGTATAGGTGCGCTTGGCGGCATCGAAGCTGTCGGTGATCCTCACCTGCGGTGTCCCTGCCTGGGAATACCAACGGCGGAACTGCGTGAGATCCACGCCACTGGCGTCTTCCATGGCGCGCACGAAATCGTCTGTCGTCACCGCCTGTCCATCGTGACGCTCGAAGTAGAGATCACTGCCACGCCGGAAGGCGGCCTCGCCGATCAGTTCCTTGATCATGCGCACCACTTCTGCGCCCTTCTCGTAGATGGTGAGCGTATAGAAGTTGGAGATTTCCATATAGGAGTCGGGGCGCACGGAATGCGCCATGGGGCCGGCGTCTTCGGCAAACTGCGCGGTACGCAGAAAGGTGACATCGTCGATGCGCTTGACGGTGCGCGAGCCCATGTCGGAGGAAAACTCGGCGTCACGGAACACGGTGAAGCCTTCCTTCAGACTCAGCTGAAACCAGTCACGGCAGGTCACCCGGTTACCGGACCAGTTGTGGAAGTACTCGTGGGCCACTACGGCTTCCACGCGCTGGAATGACGCATCTGTTGTTGTAGCAGGATTCGCGAGGACACAGGAGGTATTGAAAATATTCAGCCCCTTGTTTTCCATGGCGCCCATATTGAAATCGTCCACGGCCACGATCATGAAGATATCCAGATCGTATTCGCGCCCGAAGACCTGTTCATCCCAGGCCATGGCATTCTTGAGCGAGCGCATGGCGTGATCGCATTTGTCCTGATCCTTGGCTTCGACAAAAATCTGCAGCGTGATCTCGCGCTCGGAGCAGGTAATAAACCGATCTTCCACGCACACCAGATCGCCCGCAACCAGTGCGAACAGATAACAGGGCTTACGGAACGGGTCTTCCCAGGTCACCCAGTGTCGCCCGCCCTCTTCCTTGCCACGATCAATCGCATTGCCGTTGGACAGCAGAATGGGATACTTGGCTTCTTCTGCCACCACGGTGGTGGTGAATGTCGACATCACATCGGGCCGGTCGAGGTAATAGGTGATCTTGCGGAAGCCCTCTGCCTCGCACTGGGTACAGAACATTTTTTTCGACTTGTACAAACCCTCCAGGCTGGTGTTTTCCTGGGGTTTGATGAGAGTGACACAAGATAGCTCAAAGGAGGCACCGTTCTCATCCACCGCCTTCGGCAGTTCGAGAATGCTCAGCGTTTCGTCGGCCAGCAAATAGGCCTGGGATGACAGCGGTTGACCATCGATAGAGACGCTTTCCAGCACCATGTCCTGACCGTCCAGCACCAGAGGCCCATTGCTATGATCGAAGTAAGCCGGGTTGCGGCGCATGCGCAACCGCGAAATGACCCGCGTTGCGTCCTCGCCAAGTTCGAAGCGTAAATGGGTTTCATCAATCAAAAAGGCCGGAGCCTGGTAATCCTTCAAGTAGATCGTTCTGGGCTGGGCGTCTCTCATAATGGGTCCTTCGTTTGTTCTGTGGTCGTCGTTCTTTTATCGCCTGCAAGGCAGGCTCCTACAAAAAAACATTCTTGCTGGCGGATTGTTTGGGGTTTCTTTCTGTACCCTCTATCGCCTGCAGGGCAGGCTCCTACAGATTTTATAGGCAGGCTCCTACGCGAATAATTCCAGGTTGTAACCGGCAAAGCGGCGCATATTGATCACACCGGTATCGAAAATCAGGTACTGCCCCTTGATGCCGAGCAGCGTGCCTTCCACCTCCGGCGCCGTATCAAAATTGAAGGAATTGATTTTCTCCGGATAGGACAGCACGGGATATTCGATCTGCACCGGGTCGATGCCGCTGAGCACACTGATCGCATGAAAACCGAAGCGCTGCTGCAGGTCGTCGATGTCCTTGCGACACTCAGCAACAAGCCGGTCCCGTTCCGCAAACAAGTCCGTGGCGTGATCACTGCCCTTGAGCATGTCACGCCAGTTGGTCTTGTCTGCCACATGCTGTTTGAACAGCACTTCCAGACTGCCGGACTGCAGGCGGCTGCGCACCCGGATAATCGCCAGCGCCTGCACGGCCCCCTGATCGATCCAGCGCGTGGGAATCTGGGTGGCGCGCGTGATGCCCACCTTGACGCCGGAGGAGTTGGCCAGATACACAATATGATCCTGCATGCAGAACTCTTCCCCCCATTCCGGTTCACGGCAGGTACCGAGATCGTAATGGCACTTCTCCGGGTGAATGATGCAGGAGTCACACTGGGCCAGGCTCTGGAAACAGGGATAGCAATACCCCTGATTAAAGCTCTTGTTTGTGTTGCGCCCACAGTGCACACAGTTGATCTGCCCGCTATAACGCAGCGCAACCGTCTTGCCCAGCAAGGGATTGAGGGGCACCCGGGTATCGCCGATGGGCAGGGAATAGGCGACAGGCGCCTCCAGCCGGGTAATCATTTTGCGGATGGGTCCACGTGCTGCTGAATTCACTCTCGTTTCCTTTGTCTTAGTGGCGGGTCTGGTCGTCCTGCCCGACCCAAGTCATGGGGGCAGGTTCGCTGTCGCACACACCGCCCTCTCCATGATGATGTGCGGGCCCCTGGCCATTGTTCAAGCCACTGGTGTCGATAAAGCCCACCCGCTGCTCCTCGCTCAGATGTTGTGCCTCATAGGCAATAATGGCCTGCATGCAATGCTCGACCTGCTCCTGGCTCAGGCGGACACCATTGGCCCAGCGGCCGGTCTCCACCGCCGTTTTCAGGTTCTGGTGAATTTCCGGCGTAATCGTTTCGATCAAGGCTTCCAGGGAAGCGGGTTTCTCTGTCATCGTTCCTGTTCCATCGTTAGTTGGTGGCGCTCAACGCCGCAAGCGGGTAATACCAGCCGTCAGCAGACCTGCCAGCATGCCTGCCACCAGTCCGCCCGCGTGGGCTGCACTGGCTATCCAGGAAGAGGCCAGCACCTCCATCAGTACCAGTGCCAGCAGCAGTACCCCGATCATGGCAGGCGGCAAGCGCAGGCGTCCATACGGCAGCAATAGTTGCCACATCCAGATATAACCCAGCAGGCCGTAAACCACCCCGGAGAGCCCACCAAAATTCGAGGTCAGCGTCCACAGATACTGCGTGGCGTTGGAGAAAAAGGCGATCCACAAGACCACCACAAGATACAACAGGCTCGGCTGCGCCCGCTCGATCATGCGGCCAAAATGCCAGATCCAGAGGCTGTTGAAGACCAGATGAATCGCGCCAAAATGCAGTAGCGCCGGTGTCAGTGTCTGCACGAACAAACGTGGACTGTCGATCTGCCCCAGCAACTGCAACACGGCAGAGCCGCCCTGCCCGATGACGAAGGCGGGATAGAAAAAATCACGCACCGGCTGCAGATCACTGCCCAGGGAGCTGAACAGGGCAACCAGCACCGCGGCCAGAATCAGCAAGGCCGTCACGGGCGCCAGCACGAAGGCTGTGGCAATTTCACGCAGAATCCGGCTGAGTGGAAAATAGGCGCCCAGATTACCGCCTGCTGAGGGAAGGTCGCCGATCACTCCTTCTGCGCGCAATTGCTGCCAGCGCGCCAGCGCCTGCACCACCTTGTCGGCATCCTCCTGAGTGTGCACCCAGATCACCTGGGAACCGGACTCCTCGTTGACACGAAACTGAATGCCATGCTCGGCAATCGCCGCCAGCAAACCACGCAGATCGACCCCGGCGTCCAGTACCGCCGCCCTAATCATCCGCACGCCCCAGGCGATTGCCCCAACCGAGCTTGCTGCGGCAGGTCTGATAGAAGTTGTAATCCAGCGGGTGAACCAGGCGCAGGGCCCCGGGGCGTTTGCGCACGATCAGTTCATCGCCCGGGTGCGCCGCAAAACCGGTGGAACCGTCACAACCCACCTGGGGGATGATGGAGCGCTGCTTGCCCACCACCACACGAATCAGGCTGTCGGCGTCCACCACAAGGGGGCGGCTACCGAGGGAATGGGGATACATGGGCACCAGCACCAATGCATTGAGGCTGGGGTGCATGATCGGTCCGCCAGCCGAGAGTGCATAGGCGGTGGAGCCTGTGGGGGTCGCCACAATCAAGCCATCGGACTGCTGGCTGTGCACGAACTGCTCATTGATGAAGAGCTCAAACTCGATCATGCGCGCCGAGGTCCCCGGATGCAGCACCACATCATTGAGCGCCACACCGCTCTGCACGACTTTGCCACCGCGACGCAACTCGCATTCGATCAGGAAGCGGTGCTCCTCGGTGAAGTGTCCGGCCAGAATATCGCGCAGGCGGGCCTCGATTTCATCGGGGAGAATATCGGTGAGAAAACCCAGGCGCCCACGGTTGACACCAAGAACCGGCACATCGTGCTCGGCCAGCATCGGAGCGACTCCGAGCATACTGCCATCGCCGCCTACCACGATGACCAGATCACACTGGCCCGCCAGACGGTCGCGCTCCATCAGTTCAAAGGACTCACCCTGCAGCATCTCACCGCTGATCTGATCCACCAGTACCTTGAGCCCGAGGGACTTGAGCACCTCCCCCAGGCTGCGCAGGGAGTCCACCACTCCCGAATGGCCAGGGCGGCCGACCAGACCAATGCGTTTAAATGCCGACATAGTATGCTCACTGCGCAGGGGTTATTCCGAGCGCGCAGTATAGCAGACACGGCAGGAAAGGATTACGGGGTGATGTCCAGGCTCAGGGGCTCAGCGGTATAGATCACTTCATCGCTGGCTGGCGTGCTGTAGGCAATGAATATCTGCAGGCGACGGTTCACGAACTCCTCGCCCAGGCTCGCCGCATTGACGATCTGCAGATATTCCACCGTGGCCAGCGCTGTGGCTGGACGGAAGGGGTGCAGGCCGGCAAAACTGCCGTCCCAATCACGAATCGTGCCCGTGGCATCGAGCTGCACGAAATGTTCTCCATCCAGGGTCGCCAGCACATACAGGGCGCCCTGCTGGCCGATGTGGCGGGAATCCACGAACAGACTGAGGTTGATGTCCACCGCATCGCTCGGGCGCACCTCGGATACATAGCTCAGCCCCTTGTCCACACTGGCGGCCAGCGCGATGCGGGCATCCGTGGGGGCGCCTGTAAGTGTGGCCAGGGAGCGGTTGGGCAGATAGGGCACACGCGTCGGGTAATAGCGTGCCACCTGGTGGCGCGTGATATTGAGCGCCCGCGCCGCATCGGCACTCTCCCCCTGCCCCGCCGCAATACCACAGGGTTGACCGAGGCAGTCGAACAGCGGGCTGGAGAAGCGCGGCAAGCGCACCGTGGTCCCAAAAGCCCCAGGGTAGGCCATCACCGTAGTAAAACGTCCATCCACCCCATAGCCGGTAGCAAAATCGAAGGTGCCGCCAAACCCATCCTCGCGGTGGGAATGCGTCAGCCCCATATTATGCCCAAGCTCGTGGGCGACCACGGCACTGACCGGACAATCGATGGCGATATTGGAATAGGCATACATCTTTTCATCGGAGGAGCTGAGATCGCCCTGGGTCTGATAGCCGCCAAGATTGGCAAGCCCGCAACGATCGCTCTCACTCCCCTGCGGACGGAACAGCATGACAAGATCGGCACCATAGGTGTTGCGCAGAGAGGCAAGACTGGCAAAGGCGGGGTCAGACTGTTTGCTGAGAGCATCCAGCGCCGTGTCCATGCTGGCACTGTCGCTGTAGTCCACCTGGCCGTGGTACACCGGGCGCAGAGTGACGCGTACGCCACTGTCGGCATAAATCTGGTTGGCGATGGCGATAAGCTGGTTGATGCGGGTCTGTGCCTGCCCCTGGTAGAGCGCATTGGCACCCGGGGTATACAGGGCCATCACGTCGATCACCGAGTTATCACGATTAGTGGACGCTGCATCTGTGGGGTTGGTGCCCAGCAGTGACTCATTGAAGTCACTGATGCCGTCCCCGTCGGAGTCCAACAGCACATCCTCCACCACGGGGATGATGGCATCGCTGCGCACATCTCCCACCAGCGCCGTGCTGATGACACGAGGTTTGGAAGCCGCACTGGTCTGCACACGATAACGCAGGGACTTGCTCTCCCCTGCGGCAAAATTGCCCAAAGCGCACTGCAACACACGTTGCCCCGACAACAGCCCCTGCTGACACGCTGACGGCGTTTCCAGCAGCGTGGTGTTTTCCAGCACGAAATACAGATTCAGGGTCAGCGCATCGTGACGTTCTGCGCTGGTGTTGCGCATCATCACCGTAATCTCGGCCACGCCTCCGCTGATCACACTGCCACTGGTCTGCTGGGTGATCTGGAAATTGGCGTTGGTGATACCGCTGTTGCGGGCCTCATGGACAGAAGGCAAGGCCGAGCCAAGCGTCAGCGGCATGCTGACAGGCGTATTTTCAGGGCGCAGCGGCGACCGCTGGGGGATCAGATAATCACGGTTCAGCCGCGCCGCGCTCAGCGCACGGGCCTGGTACAGCCAGCCATGATAATCCCCATCCGCTGTCGCCCGGCTCGCATCAAACTGCCAGACCTCGGCTCCGATCTCAATATAGGCAAATACCCCCACGGGACTGACAGTCAGCACGAAGGGGCCGGATTCCTCCCGGTTCAACAGGCGGCCCGTGAAACTCACATCCCCATTGACGAGACGATCCACGCGAGTAATCGCAATGTGTTGCCCCGCCTCTCCCGGGTTTGCAGCAGGCACCGCAATAACGCTGCCCTCATCCAGCGTGGCCAACACCTCAGCCCGCACCGAAATGGCAGCCACATCTTCGCCAATGGCGGGCCGCTCCGGCCAGCCGGACACCGCCTCTGTATAGGTCCAGAGCGGCAATTCCTGCGACCACGCCAAAGCCCCCGGCAACACAGAAATGAACACACAGCACAGCCAGAGGCATGCCCTGCGGCACCGCTCTGAACGCCAGTCGCTATATGTGAAATTCCGGCCCATATCCAATCCGAACGCACAGAAAAACAGCTGAAAAAGGAAAACGTGGGAAAATTTACCACTTTAAATCGCTGTCCGCCAGTTTCAGGCCAGCTTCTGGCATTCGCGAGGGAAGAGCCCACCGGTATGGATTGCGATCAGTTCACTGCCCGGGGGCCAGCGCCCCTCCTCTATCAGGCGATAGAGCGCCAGCATGAGCTTGCCGGTGTACACCGGCTCCAGCGGGATGCCCGTGCGCAGCTCGAAGCCCTCAATGAAATCCAGCAGCTGAGCCGTACGGCGGGCATAACCGCCGCAGTGAAAGCGGGTTTCGATCTGCCAGGGGCAAGGCTTGGTCTGACCCAAGGCCTGCAAACACTGTGCAACCTGGGGGCTCAGCGTGTCCTCGCCACGCAGCACCGAGATACCCAGTGCCGTGGCAGACTCCGGCAGCGCAAGCAGCATACCTGCCAGCGTTGCCGCCGTGCCGCAGGCCAGCGCCACGGTAACGGGGCGATCGTCCAGGCCCAGTAGAGGCACGATGTCGGCACAGCCACGCACGCCGTCGAGATTGCTGCCCCCCTCGGGAATCAGATAAAAGTGGCCAAAACGATCTCGCAGCTGCGAGATAAACGCCGCTTCGTGCTTGCGCCGGTAGTCGCCGCGCGGGACATGATGCAGCACCATGCCGGCATCGGCACATCGCTGCAGCACCGGGCTCGGTGCCTGCGATTCTTCACCACGCACCACCCCGATGGTACGCAGGTCGCCAAGACGCCCCGCCTCGGCCAGTGCCAGCAGATGATTGGACCAAGCGCCGCCAAAACTGAGCAGCGTGTCCTCCCCTGCTGCCTGCGCGGCGCGAAGATTGTATTTGAGCTTGAACCATTTATTGCCGCTGATCTGCGGATGAATGCGATCCAGGCGCAGCATGCGCAGGTGAATGCCGTGCTCCTGTAGCCAAGGGTCCTGTACATCCTCCAGAACGGAGGCGGATATCGAAGCAGATTCCAGCTGTGCCAGAGCCCGTTCGCCCCTGGATGTTTCCACACACAACATACAGCCCATACCCCAATCTGTACTCATCGATCAGAAACAGAAATAGCAGAAAAACGGCAAAAACCGATCAGCCGTGACAGTAACGCAATAAGGGAAAAGGGGAAACCTGAGAAGGAGAAAAGTAGTGGCGGACCGGACGGGACTCGAAAACTTCACCCCGTTCTTCTCTGTGCCTTCCGTGTCCCGTCAAATTTTTACAACCTTATGATATTCGTGGTTTTTACTTTTCCACCCTCTATTTGAGAAAGGACACAGAAGCGCGTCCCACCGACAAAAAAAAGGACAAATATATACATAATGATCATGCTTCTTTTCCCACAAATAACAAAAAAACCTTGTAAGCTGGCTTTTCGCACTCTTCACTCCACCTTTCTCACTTGGTCAAGCTATAGTTAAGGCTAGGCTGCTTAATTAGTACTTTCCACTTCTTTGAAATCACTCAACTATCGCCTTTAAAAGCGCATCCGTAGAATCTGAATAAAACTGAATATCGATCTTAGTTGCCATATCGTCGGATAGATCCAAAAGCTGCCGTCGGCAGGAAACAGGAACCAAGAGAGCCGAAGCACCTTTTGCAACCGCGATCTCGGCGATAGTGACGGGATTGTGAATCGGCTCGATGGAGCCACCCAGGTTAATCTCTCCCACGATGATGAGGCCGCCGCGAACACTCTTCTTCAAGAGAGCCGTGCAGAGCGCGATGAGTGATGCCATGCCAAGTTTCGCGCCGGACTTGGATGCGTCAAAGGCTCGGAGTTGGGCAGTGAATTCGTGGTGACGAGGGTCCTTGTCTCCGACCAGTTGCATTGCCCGGGCGTAGAGGTTTTGCTCTGCATAGCCCATGCTTTCCTTGAAGGCTGGCGGCACGGGTTTGTTGAGGATCTTGACGCCGGAGCCCGGACCTTCGTTGATCTCGATACGGTAGAGTCCCGGGTGCTCTTCACCGCCACCTGGCGAGATGGTCCAGACTTGGCCGGGCTCAAGGGGATCGCCACCAATGCTGTTTTCGCTTTGCAGTTCTGGAGTCGAGACAAACTTTTCTACGCCATCAGCCCCCATCACGTAGCTGAAGTGAGTATTACGGAATTCCGCCGCGCCGATGCGCTTCTGCTGTTCCTTGACGCGACGCCTTGCCTCCATGGCGATATGGACGGCCCACTCGATGTCCTCATCGGCTGCCTCACCCTCACCGGGATAGAGAAGCTTGAGTAATCCACTCACGGTTTTATTGACCGCATTGGTATCGCGCCCTGACAGAGCGCCACCGAAGAACACCCGGTTTTGCAGTACGCTCACTCTGCTTTGATTACGAAGCTGGCTCCAGCATTCGGACAAGAAATCGCTCACCAGACCGAAGTGATTCGTCAACAGTTCCTTGCTGATTTTGGGAACATCCCAGCCAGGCAGAAATGCGTGGATTCGATCCATGAAAGCAGTGTCGTCTTTCATCTCGGGTGGCATAGGACCAAACAGGTGCCCGATACGCTGTTGATGTTCAACATCCACATCGAAGTTGCCAACCAGGACGATGCTGCCATCGGCACGGATGCTTTCCTTGCCACGGCTGAATTCACCGGACTCCATGTACCCCTTCATGATGTTCACGCCATCCTTCTGGTCGAAAGAGACGCCGGATACCTCGTCGAAGCAGACCACATCGTATTGGCAGACCAATCCGCGCTGGCCGGTTGCGTTGTTGACGAACATCCGGGCAACCGTGGCCTTACCTCCAGAAATCAGATGCGCATACGGAGAAACCTGCTGGAAGAGATGGCTCTTGCCCGTTCCTCTGGGACCGAGTTCCACCAGGTTGTAGTTACGCTCGACAAAGGGAACCATTCGCAGCATCAGGGCGTCACGTTGCCGCCGGGACAATCCGTTCGGCTCTATGCCGATGGATCGAAGTAGAAACTCCTTCCACTCGTCGGTAGTAAAGGACTTGCGGGCCTCGGCCAGGATGTCGAGCACATCGCGTTTGGATAGTTGGATTTCCCGGAGCGATTCAACACCGAAAGGTCTGCCTTTACTCTCCTGGGCGATGGCCGCATCGTAGTTCAGGCTGATTTCGGCATAGAAACCACCTGTCAGCATTCGCTCATGTTCATTCACCAGTTCCGGGCTAATGCGGACATCGGTCAGACGCAGGCTCGGCAGTGTTGCGATGTAGGAGTCGGTCTTCGCATCCAGGCGAGCGGTAATGAGGTCGATGATTTTGACCTCGCCATTTTCCCTGGCCCGAGCCTTGAAGAGCTCTTCTTCCCCGGCCTTGACCGTTCGCGATTTGAGTTGCCGTTGGACGATCTCGAGACCCTCATCAATCTCGTCCTGCTCGGTGCTGGCGCAGTACCGGCCGAGCAGAAACTCGACCACATACGTCGGCACTGGAAACTGGCGGCTAAACGTCCGGACCAGATCCTTCCGGACCAAGTACCCCTCTAGCGAGGAGGCCGCTTTTTTGTCGATCTGGTCCATTTCAATCATGTATTACCTCCACCAATTACTGTGGCGATTTGCGCAACCAGCGATCCATTGGCATCGACCAGGACCACCGTTGCTTCACGCCCCTCCATGTCCTCGTCCTCGACGACTACAGAGGCTGTTCCGTTGTCTTTAAGCGGTTTGCTGCCAACGACCACACTGGACAATGAATTGCCTGCTTGGCTACGAACATCAAGTGATAAACCCGAGAAGTTGCCATCTACGGCAACGGTACAGCGCAGCCCCTTCCACACCACGTCAGTGAATTCGACAGATGCCGCAGCCTGAGCAGATTCACCTCGAGTTACCGTCAATTGCAGCGTCAGGCACTCTTGCAGACTTAGGCCGCCATGGGTGTACTCTTCGCCTTTCTTGAAGCAGCTCACGCCATCAGCGAGGGCAAAATACTGGTTTGGATTCCAGTACCATGGGTAAAGCCGCTCCTCGGAAGTGGCCCCGGGTTTTAATGAGGCGCATCGGCCCCACTTGTTATCGGCTAGGGCGCTGGGAAGATCGATTTTTGGCAATCCCCCGGGCAGCAACAACCAGCCATGGTCTGTCACCACCCGAACACGTTTCCATCCAGCGGCCAAAAGCTCCGTGATACGGTCTGTGACCTCAACAATCAGGGCATCGATGTGTTTGGCAAGTTTCCACCCACGGTCGTGGCCTTCGTGGTCGATGTCTCCAAACTCGCACCAGGCCATACCCTGGCCATCGCAATCAGCAGAGCGCTCAAGGATCGACCATCCCGCGTCGGTCAGTAACTTCTTCAGGTGATAGCCGCCCTTTAACGATTGACCGGTGTCTGCTACAGACGGCTCAAAATCAGGGCTGCCATCCTCACCGCGAATCTTGTCTCGTACCGGGGTTACCGCCGCCTTGCCGGTTGCCGTTACACTCGGCAGGGCTGTCCAGGCAGGTTCCTCGGAAATATCAAATCCACACGCCTCTAAAGAACCAACCAGACGCTTTCCAGCATCGAAACGGAGTCCGTCGACGAAAAGAACGCAGTCCCCGGGACTGAAAGGTGCTGCCTTTGCCGTCAGACAGGTGCCTCCCGGGTACGATGCACCATCTACCAATTTTTGGAGGTAGCGAGCGGATTCTTCCACCCAAGGAAGATAAACAGATCGAATAGCGGTCATCACGGCATCAAAGTCGGCAGTACTTTCGACTTGGGCCAAAGCCCGGATCACTCCGTCATCGACCCTCCATCCGTGGCTGCGATATCCCGCTGCGAGGTCATCGACCGATCCTGCGGCAAGGCCACTTTTGGTGATCTCGGCGATGGTCGCCAGATGTTCCAATGCGCCGGCCAGGGGCGCATCACCCAGTTCGGCCCAGACCAGAGAGCGTCTGCGTCCGTGCTGTTTTTCCAACTCAAGGATTGTTGCCCTGGCTTTATGAGCAGGAATGTTAGCCAGTGCAATCAGCTCGAGGTGCAGCTGCTTTTCCTGCTCATAGTTCCATTGCGGCCAACCCCCGGCCGTTTTTTCATCAGCAAACATGTCGAAAGAAGGATATTGGCACTTAAGAATCTGCTCCGGAATATTGGGATATCGTCTTGGGGCTTCACAAAAGCGCTCCCAAACGACGAGCCACGGTCCTTCGTGCATTGCCAGTCTGCTACAACCGGTTAGGACACCTTCTGTTTGAGGATTGAAAGCAAATTGTGACTTGCAAACCTCTATAAATGCCTGCCAATGAACTTCATCCTTCGATTCGCTGATACCGTCACGGGCATTAAGCCATTGCAGGAGGTCGCGAATCGGGTCGCCACCCGTCAACATGGTATTGAAGTAGTCCTTGTCCAGACGCTTGCCTTTCAGCAAGGAGACATCCTCGTCGAGGAGCCGATACAACGCGAGCTGCATGGCGTTCTTGGCATCGTTGTCTTGGGCGACACCCAGCCCAAGCCCCCCCTGGTCGGATTTCAGATAGGCCAGGATCGTCCAGTCTTTCGCATTGATTTGTGACCAGATCACGCCCCGGTATTGCAATTCAGCAAGCGGCTTCAGGTGATCCGGGCAAGTTTCGACAGCCCGCAGGTCCTGGCGGCTGACGCCCGGCAGATAAAAAATCGGTGTCCGATCCTTGGGCAGCGAAACATCCTCGGCTCGACCGGCAATCACGCAACGCAACCAGATGGCAGGCCCGATCCGCTTTTCGGGCGCATAGTCGCCCAGGATCATGAGTTCAGGCAGTTCGGCCTGAAGAACGGGTATGACGGCTTCCCACTGCCGGTCACGATCCGGCCAGAGAATACAGGCCGGTGCGACTTGTACCTCCGGGTTGAAGACGGCGGCATCACGAACCGCTTTCAGGAGATGATCAAGCACTCTCATGAGTCACCTTCTTTGAAATGAATAGTTCTGATCATCTAACGCCTCAAAAATGGTATTTCTCACGCCTACGGCGGAATGCTTCTTCCGTCCCTTCCATGATGTCGAGAACAGCCTTGGTTGCAGACGCTTGATCAAGCCCCCCGCAAGCAAGCGCCTCACCTTTTCCGTCTCGAGCTTCGAAGGCGTAGACCAGTTCGGCGTCACCATTTACCGGTAGATTGGCGTTGTGCGTAGCCATGATGAGTTGGCGCTTCGATTTGACCTTGCGCAGCATCGGGATCAGCTCCCGGAACACAAAGTTGGAGTCCAACTCATCCTCGGGCTGATCGATCACCAACGGCCCACCTTCCTGCGCCAGCAACAGTGCGAGGGCGGCGGTGTTCCGCTGGCCGTCAGAGAGGGAACCTTCGGCGATGCTGCCTGCTGTCGATCCATCTGCCCGAAACAGTTTCATGTCGACGGTGTCTTGTACCCGAGAGCAGCGCAGCTTTTCCCAACGTTCAAGATTGTCTTGAATGTGCTGGAATAGCTCTTGGCTGTTCGTTCCGAAATCCGAACCCGCTGAGCCTTGCTCTACGGACAAATGCTCTTCCAGAACTTGCCAGGGCGACTCGGCATCGACCTGTCCGGCAAAAAGCGTGTAAAGGGTCTCTCCACAGCTTTCCCAATTCTTACCTAGCCGCGTCCGCCCATCAGAGGGCGCAAAGCTCTGCCAGAGCTCACGGAAATTTTTATGATCCTGCTGGTATTTTGCTGAGACCTCGATAAAGCGCTGCCTGCCTTCATTCAGTACAGCGAGTTCATTGGCTCGTTCGGCGGCTTCAACGCGTTTCTGGAATTGCTCTCGCCAGATTTGATGTAACTGCTGCATGAGCAGACCGGTGTCTCCCGCAGCTTCTTTTAGCCGCTGAATTTCAGCCCCGGTTTCATCAATCTCCCGCTGTTTCTTGGCGCGTGATTGATTGATTTCCTGAAGATGGCCAACATCATCCGTTGTCAGACCTTTAGCCGCGCAGGCTTCACTGAACTTGGCGTCGGCCTGATCCAGTTCCTCCCTGATCGCATTCCATGCCGGATCGTTGGTTTTAAGATCCTCGACAGCGGCTTCGAATTGCTCGACGGCATCGCGGATAGTTCGGGCCAACGAATCCTTGGCGGCCTTTACCTTATCGTCGAATTGCCTAAACCAAGCCGCGTGAGTTGAATCTGTAACCTGAAATGCTACGTGCGATGCGGCGATTGTCTCGGCCAGGGAGGCAACGTCGGTGAACTGCTTGCCTGGTGTTCCTGCAAGCCCTTCGAGGTAACGTGCCTCGGCCTTGAGGAGTTGGTGTTGGCGGGCATCCTCTTGAATCTCGCTTCGGGCCTTCCATTGCCGGTCCAGTTCTTGATGCTCTTGCTGGAGCCGCTTGTAATCCTTTTCGAGTGTCTTGGCCTTGCGGAGATTGGAAAAAGCGTCCTGGATCTGCAGCTTGAGCTTGTGCTCCCGATCCGCCAGCTCATCCAGTTCGCTTTTGGTGAATCCGTCGACCAGCTCCAGCAGCCGTTGAGCCTGCCGAACGCTTCCGTCATCGGTTTTCGACTCGGTCAGCCGGTTGAGCTGCTGCTGGCTGTAAAAGCGAAGAGGCAAGCTATTGAAAAAGGTTTCAGGATCGGCCAGGTCGCGACCCTGCACGGTTGGGCTGCCGTTTTGCCAAACGATACGATCTTCGACGCCATCCGCGCTGACCCAGCACACCTCGACTTCTGCACGGGGTTCGTTCAGCGTATCGCGTACACGTTTGATCCGCTCTTTAGTCCCGTAATCAAGATCCTTCGATTTGTCCTTGCCCAGGATGATTCTCAGGTATTCAAGCAAGGTGGATTTCCCGCTGCCTCGGCCACCGATCACACAGTTCATGTTGGGGGAAAAATGGACCTGCTGGTCGGCCAGGAACGCCACGTTCTTGATCGAGATCGACTTGATGGTCGCCTGACGAACGCGCTGTGCCGGGTGCGTATCTGTCGAAACGTCTTCCGGCAGAATGATGCGGGATTCATGGTCGAGGAATGCCTGGCGGAGCGACTCGATGGAGGGCTCGGACATTTTGAACCATGAGTACCGGTAGCCAATGCTGTTAGGCGTCGGCTTCTGATGCTCATCGAAGTCGACCAGCTTCTTGTTGTCCGAAGACATGAGTGTGGCAATGGGGCGAATGCGCTTCCAGCCTGGCTGACAATCGTCGCCAGAACGGAGAAGCCGCTGATATCCAGCGCTCATCAATTGGACAGGCTTTGGCACTTCTACCGCAAGCAGATCAGGATTCGTGAATTGATCCTGTTGCAACCATTCCGCTATCGAATCGTTGTCGAAAATGCCGTCATTGCTTGTTGCATGCGGCATGATGACGATTCCGCCATACTTGTCTTGGGTGATGCGCAAAATCTCTTTCAGATTTTTGTCTGATTTTTCGAGCTGTCCTGCCGCATTCACTCTCGGATAGCTCACACCGCATTCCGTAAGAATCGAGTCCAGCCGAGTCAGGTCCGTTCCTGGTTCGAAAAGACAAAGAACATGAACGCCCCTGCCAACGCCAGCCGCCTCGAACTCAAATCCTGGAAACAAGGTGATCTTGTGGCTGAACTCCCGCTCAATCTCATCGAACGCAGTCTGCAGATGTGGAATAAAGTCCTTGCTCAGAAAGTTGTGGTCGGTAATGCCCACCACATCCAGACGCTGTTGATAACAGGCTTCCGCAAACGCCTTCGCTGCGACAGCCTCTTGTCCGGCTTCGAGGCGGTCTCCAGCCCAATGCCGCGCATCCGCAGGCGTCTGCATCTGCAGGTCGCATTTCAACCAGCACATTCCTTTGTAGCAGGAGGTCATTCGGCGGCCTCCCTTGCGGCGCGTTTCTCGGCCAGGCTCAGGTGGTGGTCGTTGATGCGGTCGCCGTCAAAGACGTGATACCAGGGGGCGGATTCGACGTCCTTGCCCCGGTCCTTGTTCCAGTTGATGTTGGGTTTGTCGCGCAGGACGCCAGCGCCTTTCTTGCCGACATCGGGCACGGTGAGGAATGGGCGGATGTTGAGGCGCACGCCGTCGTTTAGGTCCGGGTCCCAGCCGATGGGCTGCTTTTCCAGCGGTTTCCAGCGCACGAAGATGTCGTAGGGCGCTTCGCCTTCGAGGATCAGCTCCAGCTTTTTCTTGAGGGTCTCGGCGGCAGCCAGGCGTTCCTGGGCTCCGTCCACGCCGCTGGCGATGTCCTGCTTCTGGCGCGAAATCCAGTCGCCCAGGTAGGTGTAGATCAGGGTCTCCAGCAGCTTGGCGTCTAGTTGGTGGTAGTTGACCAGAGCCGCGAAGCCATCGCGCAGTCCATCCCAGATGTGCCAGATAAAGGGACGGTGCTGGAACAGCTTACAGTGCTGGGTGAGGAACTTCTCCCGCAGCCAGGTCTCCAGCGTCTTGCCTGCGTGATCGGCGCTTTTGAGCAGCGCGGCCAGGGTGTCGTTGGACCAGGCATCTCCGTAGGCAGCGGCCAGGAGGTTCAGCAGGCGGTCAGAGGCCGACGCCTCGCCCCGCACCGCCGGGATGCAGACAATGCCGTCATCATCGGCGTAGCTCGCCAGCGCCTCGCAGCGCTTGACCCATTCGCGCTGCTCGTCGGCCAGTTCCATGCTGGCATCCAGCTCGGCAGGCCAGCGGTAACCGAGGAGGCGGGCAACGGCGACTTGCAGCACGGTGTCATCGGTACGCAGTGGGCCGTGGCCAGTCCACTTTTGCTCTTCATCCCAGATCACCGAACCGCAGGGGTGGCCGTGGAAGATCCATTGGGTGGGATCGTCGGTGTAGGGTTTGGGTAGGCCGTTGGGGTATTTCTCTTCTGCGACTTGGGTCCAGCGATCTAGGTCAAACGGGATTTTCCCAAGGGTTGCGTTTGTGACTTTTATGCTTTGATCGATCTCCCTAATGCCAGCTTGGTAGTCTTTCGATGAGCAAAACGTCCAAATGGCATCAGCTAACTTTCTGTCCTTCGGTGTAATGGTTGCACAATTGCCATCATATCTCTCGCCAGAATACAACGCCGACTCAAGATTCCCCATTTGACTTATTGTTACTCCTTGCCTCCCCCAAGAAAGGTTACCGCTTTCATGCATATCATGGAGCTTATCGCGAGTTTCATCTGCATATTGATGAAGCTGACCCTTCCCATTTTCCCATCTAATGCATTCAGATAAGCCGTCCCAGTGTTTTACACTTCGGCACGTAGATTGAAGAAATTCCCAAGCTGGCGATAGTTCTATTTCCCAAAAATAGGTCGTAAAACGTTGCTTATCACCAGTCCTTATTCCTTGGAATACATCAATCGATTCAGCAAGGAGACAAAGATCTGAGTCACCAAACCTGTCAAGTGTGAAGTCTTTGTTTTTAAGGGCGCTATCTTGATCTAGAGATAGGATATTCCCACACGAAAGACGCTCCTTTTTGTTATCTATTGACTGACCATTAACCACATCGATTTCAGGAATCGAGCCGTTCGACGACTGATGTTTTTTTTGCATTATGAGTAAGAGGCGGCGCTGCATTCACAACCTCCCCGTGTTCTCAAACGCTCCCAAAGCCCAGTCTTGCAATAAACCTCCATGAATATTTTTTTAATAATAGTTCCCGGAAACTTCTATATGCCGGTTGAAAGAGCCAGTTCTGAGGTGATACTACTGCTACAACGCCATTAGCCGCCGTCAAACCTGAAAACCGATCGATCATTGCCGTAGCCAGATCGGCGTTCGTGTTCTTATGAAATTTTTCTGTATACCCTCGCAACGCGATTGAAAACTTACTACGCGTTAAATAGGGGACATTTGTCATAACCAAGCAGGATTGAGCAGCAAGAATGCTTGCTGCGCGAGTAAGCCCCCTTGCAACAACACCCATCTCTGCCTTTTCGTCATCCATCTCACCTGCCAAAGCTTTAGTCAGCAAAGGTCCGACTTCTTCCCACTTCAATTCAAACAGCGACCCCTTACCTAAACTCGCTTCCGGGTTTATCAAACTGCCGAGCACCGGTGCATCCTTGAACTGCTTGTAAAGCTCTTCGAGTGCAAGCCGCAGATTGGTATTGTCCCCAGCCAGCGCCAACCATTCCTCTTTCTTCGCGCTGATTGATAGACCGGAGCAGGCCACATTCAATTCCGGCAACACGCGGTAGCTGCCAGCGCTCGGGTATTTCCACGCGGTCAGCGCCAGGGCAAAGGCGGCCAGCTCCACGCAGCGCTGATCCAGTTCCAAACCATGGATGTTTTCCCGCAGCACCGCGTCCACCGCATCCTTAGCCGAGAGGCCGTCGCTTTCCATGCGCATCGGTACCAGCATCAGGAAGGCCGCCACCAGGAAGTGACCGGAGCCGCAGCAGGGATCGAGAGTCTTCAGATCGGCAAGCTGCTCCGGCCAGCCGTCAAAGGTTCCAGCCGCCGGTGCCCAGGAGCCGTCTTCCTGCTGCACAAAGCGCAGATAGTCCAGCGGCACACCGGGGATCGCTGCCTTACGGCGCAGTTCTTCTTCGCTGCTGGCGTTTTGAAGGTCGGCCTCGGTGAGCCTTCTTGCCGCCCACCAGGCCCCCAGGGAGTTGTCGAGCAGGAAGCTGACCATGTAGGGCTCGGTGAAGAGCTGGGTGACGGCAGGTAGCTCCCGTGCGCCGATCTTGACCTCGGATGCGTTGACCTCGTCTTTCTTCTTGGCCTGCCAGAATTGATAGACCCAGCCGAGGCTGTCGGAGGCGGTGAAGACCGGAAGCTCCAGGTCGGCCACAAGGCGCTCCAATTTCTGCTGATGCTCGGGCGGCAAGCCCAGTTGGAATACTGGCGAATCGAGCCGGAAGATCTGCGGCAGCATGCGGGCGGCAAACCGGGCGGCCAGCTCCCAACCGTTGGCCGCGCCTTCATCGGCTGCGAGGTCTTCACACTCTTCAAGGGTGACCGCCACCGGATCGTCCGGGTCGGGATACATCAGCAGATTGTTCTCGGCCAAGAAGCGGGCAAAAAGCATGCGGTGCCAGTGCTCGTAGGCGACCTCTTCGATCAGGCGGTCCATAGACTGGATCTTGCCGCCGTTTAGGGAATCACCGAGTTGGCGGCCATGAACGCGCAGCTTGCGGCGCAGCTCACGGTCCTGCTCGTTCAGGTGACCAAAGGGCGCGGCTTCACCCACACCAAGCTGTTCCAGCGCGGCTCGGGCGGCGCCTTCGGCCACCTCGCGGGCCTCTTTGACGGTCTTCTCCAGCTTATTGCGCAGGGGCTTATCGAGCGGATGCATCATGCGACACCTCCACCTATTCGACTTACCTGAATGTTCGGAAAGGTGGCATTCCAGGTGGTCCGATTAGCAACGGCGCACAGTTGCGCCAGGGGTTGACTCCATCGCGCAGGCTGTTTGGTCGTTGGCAGTTGGTTCTTGAGTTGATTCATCAGGTACAGCGTCTGCGCGTTGTCTACTTCCACGAGACACTGGTAGCGTACAGGCTTATCCAGTTTGTTCTCGGCCCAGCGATACAGAAAGGTATCGCGGAACTTGGTGGTCAAATTCTTGAGCAGGTCCGCTTTGTCTTGCGGCGTTCCGTAGCGATTCTGGTTGCTGGGGTCTTTGATCTCAACAAACAGGTAGTGATCGACATACTCGACCACAAAATCGACGGCCTTCATGCAATGCGATAGCCCGTGATATGTAAGTAAGGTTCTGTCTTGTTCATCGAATTTGAAGGCCTTGATTGCCCCCACAAAGTCGAACTGAAGGGTCCCTTCCGTCAGGATCATATTTTGTCGCTCCCCATGCTTTTTTGAATTTCACGGGTAACCAGATTGCCAAAAGTGTCATCAATCACATTCGGAGAGATGTCGAGATAGTTTGGTGTGGTTGATCGCTCGATCTCACCGCTCTCCTGATTTCGATACAGGCTGTGGTAGGAAATCTTGTCGCTTTCCTGCGATTGAAGATCAAACTCTTTCAGAATCACATAGTCGTGGGTTGTAAGGAATATTTGCACACCGATACGTTGTAATTCGAGCAAGATGCCCACAATGGCTTTCATCAGCTTAGGATTAAGGTTGGTTTCAGGTTCATCCCAGAACAGAGCCGAGCCATTTAACAGCGTCCCGTTCTGAATCAAAACCCAAAGCAGCCCCAGCTTACGCAAACCCTCAGCCAAGAGGGTAAACTCCAACTCACCTTGCCGATTGCGTAGAAAGAACTCTTCATTTTTAGCGACCACTTTTCCATCCATTGCATCTTGCAAAAGCTCGAGAAGTCTCTTCCGTTGGCCATCAGTGGGGCCTTTAAGCGCAGGAAGAAAAGCCTTGCGAATGATATCTACATAAATTTCTTCAAAGTGAATTTCCCGCTCTTCGTACAAGGAGCGAAATCCGGGAGCATTAGCCATCATGTCCTTGACGGGGATGTACGCTGCCTCGAATGGGGATTCAAGCCACGCTTTTGTCGAACCCGACACCGTTGCAATTTCTGGCTTGGTGGTATGGTTTGAAAGTGACAACCTGAGATTGATCGATTTTTCATCAAGTTTTCGGGTGACTTCTACAAAACCTCTGCTGCTTGTTGATGAACGCTTAATCAACCGTCCAATCTGCTTCCCCGATGGGTAAAAAACATTATTGATCTTTTCGGCAAACCCTCCCTTGCTTTTGGCAATGTCACATGCCGCATAGGAAGCCTTCAAGATATGGGTTTTGCCGGTGCCGTTTTCACCGACAAAGACATTAATTCCTGGAGAAAACTTGACTTCCAGTTTTTCGAAGGCGGTAAATTTTTCGAATTTAATCTTTTCTAGCATGCTAAGCCCTCCTATCGAATCACTATTGGCCCGTTTTGCAGGGCAGCCTTGAGTTGTTGTTTCACCTCAATGGCCCAGGCATCGATCTCTTCGTTGGTTTTCAGGGTGCGTCGCGGCACCTGAATGAACTGAGCCTGGGGTTCACACAGTTCGGCGGCCCCGCTGGCGACGTTGTCGAAGCGGGCAGGCATAGCTGCCACGCGGTCGGCAAACATCGACAAAGCACACTTGTCCAAGGTAGTCAGCACATCGCTGGTCGACTGCACCTCCACCTTGGGCCGGGCAGATTCGTGCAGGAACTGGGCGGACATGAGCTGATAACGCTGCTCCGGTTCCAGTTGCTGCCAGTTACTGTCATCCGCCAGGCGTTTGAGCCCTTCCGAATGACGGGAGGCATATTCGCCATCGAGCTTGTTGAGCTCATCGCGCAGCAGTTGAGTCAGGTTGGCAATCAACGGTCCGACCAGGTCGGGCTCTTCCAGAAGCTGGCGCTGCTGCTCAATAGTCTTCACCTGGGCCAGTATCACCTCGCCGTCCTGAAGCCCGGAGGCGTGGGTCATCAGGCGCTTCAATACGCTCCAGTTGGGCCAGCGTTTGGTGATACGCTCGGCAAGGTCGGTCCAGCTATCGATGTTGCCGCCCAACTCTTCCCGCCGGTTGTAGAAGGCAAGCAGTTGCTCATTGCCCGCAGTAAGGCGGATTTCGTCGAGGGGCGTGGTGTCCGGCCGGGCCGGTTTCGGTGCCTCACCGCCAGCCTGATCGGCAAGCTCCACCATTTTCTGCAGGAACTGCGGTATATAGGCCAGCTCCTCGCCCTGTTTGGCCGAGAGCCCGACATTCTGCAACAGCTTGCGGATCTGGATACGCTGGGCGGTGGTGACGGTGGCGGATTCCACCTTGAACATCACCTTGCCGATGGTTTTGCGCTCCAGCTCCTTGGGGTCGAGGGTTTGGCCACGCTCGTCCTGCGCCCGGATCAGCCCGGCCACCAACAGCACTTGCAGGCCGCCGTCCACGGCGTCACGCGACCATCCGTAGGGTGAAGACTCGAGCTGAGTGCGGATGTCCGCGCCTTTTTTGCCACCAGCAATGAAGCCGAGGATGGCTTTGCACACCGGGTTTTTCGCAGGTTCGCCTTCGTCACCGACGGCCTTGAGCGCATCGGGAGCACCTTTCTGGGCTTTTTCATAAACCTTGGACCAGCCCACGTGATCGGCGGTATGGAACTGCGGGTAGAGCCGTTGCAGCGCGTTGCCGGAGGCTTCGAGCACCATCTCCTGCAGATCGTTGCCGAGGATTTCATTGCCGCCGCCCTGAAAGACGCGGGCTCCGGAGAAGGCTTCTTCGAGCAGTTCGCGAATCTTGCCCTCGGCGGTCTGCTTGGTGGTCTCCATCGCCGCTCGGGCTTCAGTGCCTTCCGGGGTATTGGGCACTCCGCGCTTATCCAGCGTGGCGCTGGCGGCCTTGTAATCGATGAGGTGGTGGCGCAGGTCATCGGCCGAACGCTTGGGGATGAACACAAAGACGGTCGGGGATTGATTGCCCGCTTGCCTTGAATCGGCCCGCACCGAGTTTTCGTCAATGCTCCAGCCGTCGCGAACCCAGACGCAAATGCGCTGATCTGCATCGGTGGGAAGCTGGGCGTCGAACACCGGGTAGATGTCGCGGGTGACCTTCGAGCTACCCTGGGTCAGGGAGAGCTTGCGCACCATCTCGCCAAAGCGCTTGCGGATGCGGTCGTCGCGTTCGGCCTCGATGCGGTGCGCCTCGTTGGACAAGGCGGAGCGCTGGCTCAGAAACTCATCACTCCAGGCCGCGCTTTCCTCGGTTTGAATGCGATATTCATCACCGACCTTCATCAGCAGTTCGCACTTGTCGAGCAATCCAGGCAACTTGCTGCGCAGGGCACCAGAGCCACGGGAAAGATTCTCAACCAGTAAATCGGCCAGGGTGTCGATAGTGGCGCGGATGCCAATTTCATTATTGCTGCTGGCGAGCTTGTTGATGAGAAACACCAGACCGCAGGCACGCCCCATGAGTCGTTCGTCATCCGACCCCTTGCTCCAGCTCATGGTCTTTTCATGGACCTTGCGGGGCAGGATGCGCGACTGCAACAGCTTGTCGGCAGAATCAAAATAGAGATAGTCAGCCGGAACAACACTTCCCAGAGATTCGTTGAGATTGGTCTGAATGACCTTGTGAATCATACTGAGCTGGTTGCGGAGCTGACTGTCGGTTCCGGTTTGATCCAGAACCCGGAGGGTGTTTTCCCAAAAACGGCGACGCACCGGAAGAATTGGATAGTCCTGGGGGAAGAAAGCAATGTCGTCCTGCTGATGGCCGATGGTTGTGCCTGCCAGGTGTCTGGAGATCTCGCCCAGATTGGTTTGCATGATCTGCTCAATGGGCGTCTTGGCTTCCGGTTTCTTGGCCAGAATGACCTGACGAATGACCGCATCGACATCGGCATCGGAGAGCTCCACACGGATGGTGAAACGTCCCTCGAGCTTTTTCAGGTTGCTGGTACCGGTCACGGCCGTCTGACCGGTGCCGATGAAGAGGAGTTTGCCGCCAATGTTTTTGCTGCAGGCTTCCACCGCCTCCTGGACATCAATTGAGCGTTGGCTGTCTTCGCCGATGTACTGTTGAACCTCGTCGAGCACGACAAGCGTCAGGGGGAATTTGCCATCCTTCGTCAGGGCCTGCCGAATCGCCTTGAGCATGTCATCACTGGAGACGTCCTGAACGTAAGGATAGAGATTGTTAAGGGTCTCGACGCAGGATACGGGTGATGAGAAGAGCTTTGGCTTGGCCTGAACCAAGGCGTCGTGAAGGCCCTCAGCCACGTAGAAGTTGTCCAGCTCTTCGTCCCAGTCGAAACCATTCTGTTCAACATGGGCGCGGACCTGATCATAGATGCCTTCGTGCTTGAGCCACATGACGAAGCGGGCAACCGGGTATTGCTCAGGCAAGCCAGCGGATTTGAAGATGATCCGCAGGAGTGCCAGACGGACACTTCCGCTTGCGCCGGCTCCCAGCGTGCCGGATGCGGCGTGCAAGCCCCCATGGCGCTTGGCCTGGGTGCTCAGTTCCTTGAAATTATCAGTGATGCCTTGAGGCAGGTTGGCAATGCCGCGAGCCGTGGCTCCATCCTCGAAGACCGTGTCAACCCAAAGCGCACGAAGCATTTTGACGAGGTGCGATTTACCTGATCCGTAAAAACCACTGACCCAGACAGCGGGTTGCTGTGCCTGGTCGATGTTTTTCAGGTAGGTCTCGAGGACGTGTGACATCCCTTTCTCGTATTGGCCGTCACAGACGAAGGTCTCCAACTCGTAACGGAGTACCGCCAGGGCCTGACTGGTCTTCTCGTCGTTAACGCTTGCCACACCCTCGTTGACCAGCTTTCGGGTGGCCGGATCTTTTTGGTAAATATCGCGATTATTCATCATCAACCCCTCGTTCAATATTCCTTGTCCGCAGTGATCGGTACGGCGAGATAGTTCCACCCGTCATAGCCATCCAGCAGCCTGTAGTTGTTGTTTTCATAGCTGCCCGGGAAAAAGACCAGCAGCCGTCCCTTGACCATCGGGGCCAACTTGTCGACGACCTCTTTCACTTTCAGAAATCCGAAAAGCGAACCGACGCCTTTAATTGCCACGACGGAATCGGGTCCGATCTCGTTCTTTTGGAGGAAGGTCTCGAATTCATCGGTGATGAATGCGAGGTATTTCGGCAGCAGCGTGGAGAGCAGATGCGGCTTCTGAAAGTAGCTCTTGGCGTACCTTTGCGAGGCGAGCCAAATGGCAAAAGTATCCGTCAGGTCGAACATGGCCCACTCATGGCCTGCCTGTCGCGTGACGATTTCAAATTCATCGACCTTGGCCCGCAGCCAGCGTTCCTCCGTTTCGTTGTAAACACAGAAGATCACGCGCTGTGCAGCAGCGGCATCATCGCGCCACGGAACGGAGATGTATTTGCTGTAGGACTGTATCAGCCGCTTAACTCTGCTCACGAAGCCACTCCATTTCTTCTTGATTGATCAGGTTCGGAAACAGAACCTCGATGACGTCACCCACGCGTTTGAACACGATCCAGCCTTTGCGAGAGGCCGATTCGGCAAGTTCAATGGCTTTGTCGAACGTGCAATCGAGCAACTTGGTGTATTCCGTTTGGAAAAGCGCCTGTCCTCTACTGCCTGCGAGATAGCCAAGGAGCAAAGCGTAAGAGACGCTCCCGGCGGTAGGATTAGCGCGGGAGCGCACTTTCCGGGCGCGTCCATAGAGGTGGCCGGACTTGGTCCACGTTGAATTGATGTTTTGCGCCGTTGACTTCAGCGTCGCCTTGCTGAAGCGGCCAGGCTCTTGGCTGTCAATGAATTCCTCAAGAGACTCACGGGTAATCGTTGCGCCTTCAGGAAATTTCAGAATGAACGGTGCTGTAGACCGGAAAATGGAGTCCCGAGCGAATGTGCAGAGCAGCGCCAGCAACGGTTGCCCGTCGATGTCGCGATTCCAAAAGTAGAGAAGAGCCCGGAAGAGGACGTTGGTGCGGTCAAGCGAGTAAAGATCAACGAGATGTCGATAGGTGAGTGTGCGGGTCTTGCCAGAGCGCTTGCCCAGGCAGTTCTCATCATCTATCGCCTGGAGGTAATCGCTCTTCTCAGCCTCGGGCCGGTCGACATAGGTCAATAAGGCCCCCAGCTCCTCAAGCATCATGGTGCGAGAAGTATGAGCGCCTCCGCGTTCGAAGCTGAACCCGAACCGGGATAATTGTTTATTCTTTTCCGTCATGATCACCGCTGGTCTCACTTGCTCCGCCTTTGCGAACCCACTCGTCGATTTCGTCTTTCTTGAATTTCCAGAGACGACCAATTTTGTGGGCAGGCATGGCTTTTTCGCTGATCCACTTGTAGACCGTATCTCGCTTTATGCCGAGATAGGCCCCAATCTCATCTACGGATAGCCATCTGTCTTCCATCGTCTTAACTCCGGGTGCTCGCCGCCATCTCAAACGGTAACAAAGTTAAAGGGTTAAAATTTTCATACACTAAAAACTATGAAAATTATGTGTATGCCAGATAAGTGTCAAGGCAATATTTGCCTTTATAACCGAGTTAGTCATTATGAAACCAATTTTAAACCACTTCTAACCTAGAGTTTTCAATCCCAAGCCGCAAGAACATGGGCTTAATAGCAAAGTCGATGCTGCCTGAATCACTGAATCTATCTGGAAAAACGGCAGGCAGTATGTCGTAATCGGCCACACCACCCCGATTCACATTAAAAGAGCAGACAAATGGATAAGCCAGCATGGCCAACTGGAATCAGACCCTGCGGAAACGGTATCCGCATCAAGATCTGGAAGGCGGGAAAACTCTACTACTCGGAGACGGTTCCGGGGGACCCCTACCGGCCTGCTGACCTTGCCGCCGCAGTTCGACGGCGTGAATGGCTAGAGTCCCGCAAACGCCTAGGTCTGTCGATCACCACGGACGATACCACCGCCGAGAATGAGCTGTTTTCCGAAATGGCCCAGGACTATCTGAACACCCTGGACGCCAAGACTTCCACGGCGACCGACTACTTGCGGATCCTGAACCGGTACTGGATGCCAAAGTTCGGCAATATGCTCAAGACGGAAGTCACTACCCGAATGGTTAAGCGGGAACTGGCCAGCATGAACGTGGGGCGCAAGACCAAGAAGAACATTCTGGTGCCCCTGCGCGGAGCGTTTGACCACGGAGAGGTGGATCCCAACCCCGTCGCGGCTTCTCTCCTGAAAAAGGCCATCCGCAAGACCCAGAAACCACCCGTTGAGCGGTACACGCTGGAGGAGCGCCGACGCCTAATCGAGCACCTGCAGGACCAGCCGAAGGTGTACTTTGCTGTGCTGTTCGGTTGCGGCCTGCGCCCGGGCGAAGCCTTGGGGCTGACGTGGAACGACTACGACGGAGAGTTCCTGCACATCACGAAGCAGATCACCCGCCGGCGGCTGGAACCCACCACGAAGAACTACCAGGAGCGCAAAGTCTATGTGCCCAGTTGGGTGCGCCCGCTGCTGAATAATCTCCCCACACGATTCAAACGGGGGCACGTGTTCCTCAATACCATCGACACACCGTGTCTGGACACGGACTGTTTCAACGGCCCATGGAAGGACGCGCACAAGGCGCTGAAGTTCCGCTACCGAATTCCGTACACCTGCCGACACACACGCGCAGCAGAGTTGCTGTCAACGGGTGTTGAGCCAGGCGATGCAGCAGGGCAAATGGGGCACACGCTGGACGTGTTCTATCGCACGTATGCGGAGTGGATCGAGGAGTATTCCAACAAGAAGAAGGACATCAGTCGGTTTGAAGGGGCCACCGACAAAATACCGACAAAAGAAAATGGAGCTGAAAATAACTAATTGATTTTGAAAAGAAAGTAGTGGCGGACCGGACGGGACTCGAACCCGCGACCTCCGGCGTGACAGGCCGGCATTCTAACCGGCTGAACTACCGGTCCACATAACAACTACTTTATAGAACCCAGAAAGATCTGGTGGGTGTTGAGGGATTTGAACCCCCGACATTCGCCTTGTAAGGGCGACGCTCTACCAACTGAGCTAAACACCCGTTCTCTTGGGTGACGCGCATTTTACTGATCTGAGGGGGCATGTCAATAAGTTTTCTCACAGATGTCACTCAATGAATTATGAGGAAAATCAGCGCTTGACGAAGCAGCCCGCGAGCTGCTATTGCACCTACTTCTCCAGGTGCTGATAGGCCCCATCCCAATCGTCGGCAGGAGGGTGTTCGCGCAGGGTGGCGATGCGCTCCAGGTACAGCTCATAAAGACGCGTCTGCGGTTCCTGCACCTGCAGGCGGGAAAAGCCTTCCTGCGCCCCGTCCCAGTCGCGCGCAAAATAGCACTCCAGTGCCTCGTGGTATTGCGCCACCCTCTCCCGCATAGCCGCACTGGCACCGGCAAGCAGGCATATCGGCTCATAGGCATTCACCGCCTGGTCCTTGCCCTTGACCTTGACCTTGTCGATCAGGCGGCACAGATAGCCGTCCAGTCCTTTGTAGGTCTCCTCCCCGATCAGCAGCTTCACGCCGTAAAACTTGGTCAGCCCCTCCAGGCGGGAACCCAGGTTCACCGCATCTCCCAACACCGTGTAGGCGCGACGGTAGACCGAACCCATGTCGCCAACGTTCATCATGCCGGTATTGATGCCGATACCGATCCTGATAGGGGGAAAGCCTTTTTTGGGAAACTCCTCCTGCAGCTCTTCCAGTTTCAGCAGAATCTCCAATGCCGTTGCCACCGCATTGTCCCGATGCCGGGGGTCTTCCAGGGGAGCCCCCCAGAACGCCATGATCATGTCTCCAACATATTTGTCCACCGTGCCGTTGTGCGCAAAGATGATGGCAGTGACGGGCGTGAAGAACTCGTTCAGCAATTGCTTCAACCCGGACGCCGTCAGCGCTTCCGAGACACTGGTGAAGTCACGGATATCCGCAAACAACACCGTCATCTCCCGGCTCTCGCCGTCAAAGCTGTAAGCATCCGGGTCTGCCAGCATGGCATCGATGTGGGCCGGTGGCACATATTGATCAAACATGCCCTTGATGGTCTTGCGCGTGAAGCGCTCGCTGAGGAAACCGTAGGCGGTGTTGACGACACTGAGCGCTAGAACGAGCACCAGCACCAACGTCAGGGAAAGATCCATATGGGACACGGCCCACAACTCGAAATTGGCCCAGACTGCCGCAACCACCAACACCAGGGTCGCCAACCCCAACAAGGCGGGGCCAAGATAAGGCAGCACCAGGCTGAGCAACACTCCGCCAACAAGCAGTACCACCAGTATGGCGCCATCTTCCCACACGGGTTTGTAGGGAAAAGTACTGTCGCCGGAGCTTTGCAGCGATGCCATGGCCCCCTGCAACGTGGTCTGGCTGCCCGCCTCCACCTCCTGCACCACGAAAGAATCCAGAATGGCATTGAGAATATTGGCATGCACCTCCACCCCGGGGTATACCGCCTCCAGCGGCGTGGAGCGCAGGTCGAACATGCCAGTGGCGGTGGTGCCCACCAGCACCAGGGCATTCTCCAGCACCTCTCTGTCCACCCGACCATTGAGCACATCGGTGGCCGACACATAGGGATATTCCCCACGCCCGCTCAGCACGGAGGGGCCGACATAGGGTACCAGCACCTGGGCACGGGCATCCGTTGCCAGTTCGTACTGGCCCGCATTGCGCCCAACGCGGATACCCTCCACCTGCACCTCATCCCCCACGGGATAGGTCACCAGCTCAAAGGCGTCCTCGAAGTAGTACAGGCGCGCCATCTCCAGCGCCAGCGTGGGATACAGCACATTGTTGTAACGCACCACCAGAGGCACCCGGCGAATGATGCCGTCCACATCGGGAAGCTGGTTCATGATGCCGGCACCGGCAGCTGCCGATTGCAGCACGGGAATATTGGCGGTAAACCCGGCCATCTCCTGCAGGCGCACCTGGCTGGCCACCTGGGGATCTATCGCGACAATGGAGGCGGGCAACTGGCCATACTCCACCTGTTCCACGGGATTGAAAGAAATGGCCAGTACCACCTCCATGGCCGGGTCTGCGATGGCATTGGCCATATAGGTATCGGCATCCAGCACCCGCTCGATCTCTTCCATACGGCCGACAAAACTCCCGTCCAGCGCATTGCGATCCACACGGCGCAGCAGGTCCTGCATCGCGTTGCGCTGAGGCTCCGGAAAGGTGACGTCGAAACCCGTGACAATCACCCCATACTCCGTCAGCTTTTCCACCAGCTGCCCCACCTTGAAGCGATCCCAGGGCCACTGCCCTTCCGCCTGCAGGCTGCGTTCATCGATATCGACAATGACGATCTTGTTGTCCGGGTTTTTCACCGGCTTGGGCATGAGATTGAAGCGTTGGTCGTAAAGGAGGTTGTCGAGACGCTCGACAAGGGAACCGATGCCGGCAGGGGGAAGCACATGAACCCAGCACACCAGCAGCGTAATCAACAGGCCGAGCGTAATGGGCAGCCGCCGCCCCGTGAGAAGAAAGCGTCTGAGCCCCGTGATTGTTGTGCTGGCCGTCATGGTCGCCCCGCTGCTGCCTGGATGCGCTGGGAAAGGGGCAGTATAAGGGAATCACCCTGTACTTGGAACGCAAGTCCCGGTACCATGGCCGCCCGGTTGGCAGCGCAGCATCGCACCCTCCGTTCGCACGATCACGACAGCGGTTCCCCTATGGAAATATTCAAGGAATTCAACTTCGAGGCGGCTCACCGACTGCCCAATGTCCCTGCCGGGCACAAATGTGCACGCCTGCACGGGCACTCCTTTCAGGTGCGCCTTTACGTCGCCGGCCCTGTCGGTGCGGAAAGCGGCTGGGTGATGGATTTTGGCGATATCAAGGCGGCCTTCAAGCCCATCTGGAACCAGCTCGATCACTATTATCTGAACGAGATTCCGGGCCTGGAAAACCCCACCAGTGAAAACCTGGCGGTGTGGATCTGGGAAAGGCTGAAGCCGACTCTGCCGCAGCTCAGTCGTATCGAGATTCGCGAAACCTGCACCAGCGGGTGTGTCTACACCGGTTCCTGAGTCTGCTCGAAATGCTCCGGTGACAGCGATTCATCCGCCAGTGCTGCCAGGTTCACCGGCAGGCGTTCGGCAATCAGGCGTTTGCAGGCCATAAATTCCTTGGCGCGGTTGACGCAATCCGCCGCAATCATGCGATCTCCCCGCAGGTAGAACACCGCAAGCCCTTCCCCATCGATGGCAGACGGATTGCCGCGCACAATCTCATGTTCGTGCTCGAGACGCAGGCCTGCACTCTGCAGTTTGCAATCGTACTGATCGGACCAGAACCAGGGCAGCGAGTCATAGACCTGCGGCTGCCCGCACAGCGTACCCGCCGCCACCCGCGCCTGATCCAGCGCGTTCTGCACAGACTCCAGGCGCAGGCAGCGGCCGTAACGCGCCGAGGGAAACTGTACACAGTCTCCGGCCGCCACGATATCCGGATCGGAAGTCTGCATATAGGGGGTGACGACGATGCCATCCTCAACATCGAGACCGGCCTGAAGCGCGAGCGTTGTTTCCGGCACCACGCCAATGCCGACAATCACCAGGTCGGCCTCCTTCAGCGTGCCATCGGCAAGGTGGATCTGCAGAGCACCCTGCTCGTGGTGAATATCCGTCACGCTGTCGCTGGTCAACACATTCACCCCATGGCTTTCGTGCAACAGCCGGAAATAGTCGGAGATCACGGGGCTTGCCACGCGTTGCAGCAGGCGTTCGCTGGCCTCCACCACGGTGACCTGCAAACCCTGCTCCGACATCACGGCGGCCACTTCGAGGCCGATGTACCCCCCGCCGATCACGACTGCGCGTTTGCCGCTTGCCATGGCCTGACGAATCGCCATGACATCGTCTGCCTGACGCAGCGTGAACACACCCGGCAAATCGTTTGCCATTGGCAACACGCGTGGCGATGCTCCGGTACACAGAGCCAGTTTGTCGTAGGAAAGCGCCTCACCGCTGGCGAGTTGCACACGCTTTGCGGCACGATCGAGCGACACCACCCGCTCGCCCAGACGCAGCTCAATCTGATTGTTGCTGTACAACATTTCGGGACGCAACAGTATGTTCTCCAGGCTGCGCTCACCCGCCAGCACGGCTTTGGACAGGGGTGGGCGATGATAGGGAAGATGAGACTCGGCGCCTATCAGGATGATGCGTCCTTGCCAACCCTCCTTGCGCAGTTGCACGACCAGCAAAGAACCAGCATGGCTCGCACCAATCACCAGGCACACGGATTGTTCGCTTTGCTTCATGAGGGCTCCTGCACGCACCAGTCAATCGGTGCCTGGTGATGGGATTGCAGATAGGCATTGGCACGGGAAAAATGATGGTTGCCGAAAAACCCCCGGCTCGCCGACAGCGGCGAGGGATGCGGTGATTCCAGCACGAGGTGTCGTGAACGATCGATGATCTCGCCCTTGCGCTGGGCATAGCTGCCCCACAGCAGAAACACCAGGTGTTCGCGTTTTTCGTTGAGCAACGCAACAACCCGATCGGTGAAACGCTCCCAGCCCTTGCCCTGATGCGAGGCGGCGTTGCCCGCCTGCACCGTCAGCACGGCATTGAGCAGCAACACGCCCTGCTGTGCCCAGCACTGCAGATAACCGGAGCGGGACGGTGGAATATTCAGGTCGCTGGCGATCTCACGATAGATATTTCTCAGCGAGGGCGGCAGGTCCACGCCGGGCTTCACGGAGAAGCACAGGCCATGCGCCTGCCCCGGGCCATGATAAGGGTCCTGCCCCAGAATGACGACCTTTACCTTGTCGAAGGGCGTGGTGTTCAGCGCATTGAAAATATCGTCGCCCGCCGGGTAAATCACCTTGCCAGCGGTTTTCTCCCGGCGCAGAAAGGCCGAGAGCTCCTGCATATAGGGCTGTTCGAATTCCGGCAGCAACAAATGCTTCCAGGATTTCTCCAGCCTGATGCGCTCCTGTGCGTTGGCCTCCACCATGAGACGCTCTTATTTGTCGTGCTGTGGACGCATATGCGGGAACAGCAGTACGTCCTTGATGGACGGCGCATCGGTGAACAGCATCACCAGACGATCCACCCCGATGCCCTCTCCCGCGGTCGGCGGCAGACCGTATTCGAGTGCCGTCACATAGTCCGCATCGTAGTGCATGGCCTCATCGTCACCGGAATCCTTCTGTGCCACCTGTTCCATAAAACGTTCGGACTGGTCTTCGGCATCGTTCAGCTCGGAGAAGCCGTTGGCAATTTCCCTGCCACCAATGAACAGTTCGAAGCGGTCAGTGACGTCAGGGTTGTCGTCATTGGCACGCGCCAGAGGCGACACCTCGGTGGGGTACTCGGTAATGAAGGTCGGTTGCTGCAGCAGATGCTCCACTTTCTCGTCGAAAATGGCCATGCAGATGCGGCCCACGCCCCAGGAGTCTTCGTAATGAATCTCCATGGAATCTGCCAGCGCAGCGGCAGATGCCTTGTCCTGCAACTGCTCGCGGCTGACCCCTTCGCAATATTTCACGATGGAATCACGCACACTCAGCCGATGGAAGGGATTGGCAAAATCCAGCTCGAGCCCCTGATAAGTGACGGACGTGGTTCCGAGCACTTCCTGGGCGACCGTGCGGAACAGCTCCTCGGTAAAGTCCATCAGGTCTTCGTAATCCGCATAGGCCTGGTAGAACTCCACCATGGTGAATTCCGGGTTGTGCCGCGTGGACAGCCCTTCGTTGCGGAAATTGCGGTTGATCTCGAAAACGCGCTCGAAACCGCCCACCACCAGACGCTTCAAGTACAGCTCCGGCGCAATGCGCAGATACATCTGCTGGTCCAGCGCATTGTGATGGGTGATGAAGGGCTTGGCCGAGGCACCGCCGGGAATCACCTGCATCATCGGGGTTTCCACTTCCATGAATTGATGCGCCTCGAAGAAACGACGCAGGCTGCTGATGATGCGCGAGCGGGTCACAAAGGTTTCGCGCGAGCTTTCATTGGCGATCAGGTCGATATAGCGCTGACGATAGCGCACCTCGGTATCCGACAGCCCTTTGTATTTGTCCGGCAGCGGACGCAGGGACTTGGTCAGCAGACGCAGATGGGAAATCCACACCGTCAGCTCGCCCTTGCCGGTGCGGAATACCCGCCCCTCCACGCCCACGATATCACCAAGGTCCAGCCCCTTGATCTCGGCCTGCAGTTCCTCGGACAGTTCCTTCGGGTTGAAATAGAGCTGAATCTGTTCAGACACATCCTGAATCACCAGGAAGGGACCACGCATGCGAATGAGGCGACCTGCCACCTTGACTTGCGGTTTGAGATTTTCCAGCGTCTCCTTGTCGGTCTCGCCGTAGGAGGCAACCAGCTCGCCGGCCAGATTGCTGCGACGGAAATCATTGGGGAAAGCATTGCGTTTGGCACGAATGGCGGCGAGTTTTTCGCGGCGCTGCGCAATCAGTTTGTTCTCGTCGTGCAGTGCCTCGGTAGCGCCCTGCCCGTTTGCAGATTCGTTCGGATTCGTCACGGTGCTTATAACCCCATCTTCAAACTTGCTTCAATAAACTTGTCCAGGTCGCCGTCGAGCACGGCGCCGGTATTGCTCACTTCCACGCCAGTGCGCAGATCCTTGATGCGGGACTGATCGAGCACATAGGAGCGAATCTGGCTGCCCCAACCGATATCGGCCTTCTCTTCCTCGATCTCCTGCGCGGCCTGCCGGCGTTTGAGCTCTTCCATCTCGTAGAGCTTGGCCTTCAGTTGTTTGATGGCCTGATCCTTGTTCTTGTGCTGCGAGCGCTGGTTCTGGCACTGCACCACGATACCGGTCGGGATATGGGTCAAGCGAATGGCGGAGTCAGTCTTGTTGATGTGCTGACCGCCCGCACCACTGGCGCGATAGGTATCCACGCGCACGTCACCCATATTCAGTTCAATCTCGATGTCGTCATCCACTTCGGGAGAAACAAACACGGAAGAGAAAGAGGTGTGGCGCCGATTGCCCGAATCGAAGGGCGACTTGCGCACCAGACGATGCACGCCCGTTTCCGTGCGCAACCAGCCGAAGGCGTATTCGCCACTGATATAGACGGTGGCACTCTTGATGCCGGCAACTTCCCCGGCGGAGACTTCCACCACCTCCACCTTGAAACCCTTGTCCTCGCCCCAGCGCAGATACATGCGCAGCAGCATCTCGGCCCAGTCCTGCGCCTCGGTGCCACCGGAGCCCGCCTGAATATCCACAAAAGCATTATTGGCGTCCATGCGACCGGAGAACATGCGACGGAACTCCAGGGTCTCAAGCTTGCCCCCCAGCGTGCCGAGTTCGCCGTTCACTTCGGCAAAGAGGTCTTCGTCGTTTTCGTCCTGAGCCAGTTGCAGCAGTTCGCGGCAATCCGCAAGCCCTTCATTGAGACCATCGATGGTCTGCACCACCAGTTCGAGTTCGGAGCGCTCCTTACCCAAAGCCTGGGCGTATTCCGGTTTGTCCCAGACATTGGACTCGCCAAGCTCCAGCTCAACCTCGGTCAGGCGGTCTTTTTTGACATCGTAGTCAAAGATACCCCCTGAGGGTATCGGTGCGGCTCTGGAAGTCCTTGATTTTCAGCAGTGTTGGATTCACTTCGATCATGCGGGGTCTCGTGTCATTGCTCGGAATTGAAAAGACCGGCATTTTACCTGATTCACGCCCAGATGCCACAAGCGCGCCCCGAACAAAGGCTTGCCACAGCGTTTGCCGGTTCCTTAGAATCCGCGCCATGCCAAGCACACCTCCCCCGTCACTCGAAAACGCCGACATCCTCTGGCAGGACAGCGGCGCACCCTATTCCAGCCGTTTCGACGACATCTACTTCTCCCGTGAGGGCGGGCTGGACGAGACCGAGTATGTCTTTCTGGCCGCGAACCAATTGCCGGAGCGCTGGCGCGAGGCCGATGCCGCCTTGCAGCAAAGCGGTGAGCCTGCCGTGTTTACCGTGGCCGAACTGGGTTTCGGTACGGGGCTGAACTTCCTCTGCACCTGGCGTGCCTGGCGAAAGCTCGCCCCCAAGCACTTGCGCCTGCACTTCATCAGCTGCGAACGTTACCCCCTGCAAAGGGACACCATGGAACAGGCGCTCGCGCAATGGCCCGCGCTGCAGCCACTGAGTCAGGCACTGCTCAAGACCTACCCCGACCACTCAGCCGGCTATCATCGCCTGCATCTGACGCTGCCCGATGACAAGCATCCCGTCCTCCTCGACCTGTATTATGGCGATGCCGCCGACACGCTGGCGGCGCAGCCACAGCGAATGGCGGGCAAGGTGGACGCCTGGTTTCTGGATGGCTTTGCCCCCCGCGTCAACCCCGAGATGTGGCGCCCGGAGCTGATGGCACAACTGGCACGCCTGAGCCGCCCCGGCACCACCCTGAGCACCTACAGCGTGGCCGGGCAGGTACAAAGAGGCCTGCGTGAGGCTGGCTTTCAGATCGAGAAACACCCCGGCTTTGGCAGCAAGCGGGAGATGCTGCGCGGCACCCTGCCCGTCACAAATCCGGCTGTCATAGCGCCCACGGCCTGGCTGAGCGTGACCGACACCTCCCATGCAACAAAAGAGGTTATCGTCATTGGTGGCGGTCTTGCCGGCTGCCTCAGCGCCCGGGCTCTGGCCCGCAAAGGCTGTCAGGTAACCCTGCTGGAGCGCGAAAACTCCCTGGCCCGTGGCGCCTCCGGCAATCGACAGGCGATCCTGCAATGCCGCCTGAGCAATGCCGTGAACGCCACCCGTCAGTTCAATCTGCAGGCCTATCTCTATGCCGTGCGCGAATTGCAGACACTGGCAGAAAACCACCCGGACATCGCCTGGCACCCCTGCTGCGTGCTGAATCTGGAAACGGCTTTCAGTGCGCGCCGCGAACGCTGCGACCCTGTCGATCTGTCCCGCTATGCCGCTGTCGTGGCCCGGGCATTGACGCAAGATGAGGCCAGCACCCAGGCGGGCATTACACTGGACGGTGGTGCTACCCAACTGCTGCTGGGGGGCTGGGTCAATCCGCCCGGAGTGTGCGCGGCCTGCGTGGACGACCCGCACATAATCGTACGCACCGGCTGCACGGTGCAGCGTTTGCAGGTATTGGACAACGGGCGCTGGCAGGTACTGGATGAGCACTCTCAGGTGCTGGTGGAGGCCGATTCCGTCCTCATCGCCAACAGCTATCTGGCGGGCCAGTTTGCCCAGACAGCGCCCATCCCCATTGTGCCGATCCGGGGCCAGGTCAGCTATGTCAACGCCTCAAAGGAAAGCGCTGCACTCAACACGGTTGTCTGCGGCCAGAGCTATATCGCCCCGGCGTGGCAGGGACTGCACAGCGTAGGCGCGAGCTATTCCCGGGATATTCACGACACCGCACTATCCCCCCGCGAGCATGCCCAGAATCTGGCAGGCATCACAGCGCATTTGCCGGCGGGCAGTGTGCGGGAATCATCGATTGCAGATGGAAGGGTATCGGTGCGCGCCACCACCCGTGACCGCATGCCCATCGTGGGGCAGGTGCCGGATTTCAGCGCCTTCGAGCAACACTACAGTGCCCTGGGGCAGAGCGCGCGTAAACATCCTGACAACCCGGTACCGAACCTGCCCGGGCTGTATGTCAGTATCGGACATGGCTCACATGGCATGAGCAATGCCCCCCTGGCGGCGGAGTATCTGGCGAGTCTGATCTGTGGGGAAACATTGCCCTTGCAGCGGGAACTGATCGAAGTCATCCACCCAGCCCGTTTTGCGCTGCGCGAGCTCAGGCGGCAGGGTCACGCACACCGTAAAACTGTCTGAGCACCCGGTAGAGCCGGTGGGCGTCTTCGCTGCCGGCAAGCTCACGGATGGAGTGCATGGCAAAGGTCGGCACCCCCACATCCACCGTTTCCACCCCGATGCCCGTAGCAGTGATCGGCCCGATGGTGCTGCCACAACCCATATCACTGCGCACCACAAAACTCTGCACCGGGACATCGGCCTGGAGGCACAGGGCCTTGAAGCGCGCCACGGAGCTGCTGCTGCTGGCATAACGCTGGTTGGCGTTGATCTTGATAACCGGCCCCTGGTTCAGTACAGGGCCGTGGTTGCCGTCATGTTTGTCTGCATAATTGGGATGAATGCCGTGGGCATTGTCCACCGACAGCAACAAGGAATTGCGGATCACCCGTTCGAACTCTTCCGTTGGATTAGCGCTGCCCGCAGGGAATGCGGCAATGATGCGTTCCAGCACGGCACGCAGGAAAGGCCCGTTCGCCCCGGCAGCGGAGCTGCTGCCGACTTCCTCGTGATCCGTGCACACCAGCAGATGGCAGGCCTCGTCGCTGGCCTCTTTCATCGCCTGCATGCCCAGATAACAGCTCAGCAGGTTATCCAGCCTCGCCGAAGCAATGAACTCCCTGTGCAAACCGATAATCGCGGGCGGCTGGGTATCGTAAAGGCTCAGCTCATGCCCAAGCACCCTGTCCGCCTCGGGGCGACCGGCGTATTCCCGTAGCCAGCGCAAGACCAGCTCGTCAAAGCCCTCATCGCGCACTCCCGTGATGGACAGGATGGGCGGCAGATGTTGCTGGGCATTCACTGTGCGGCCCTGGTTAGCTTCGCGATCCAGGTGAATGGCCAGGCTGGGAATCACCGCTACCGGTTCGCGCAGGTCGATCAGGCAGGATTCCAGCCGACCGTCCGTGCGCAGAAAATCCACCCGGCCGGCAATGGACAGATCGCGGTCAAACCAGGGGTTGTACAGTGCTCCCCCGTAGACCTCCACCCCCAACTGCACATAATTGTTCCGGCGCAGCTCGGGTTGCGGTTTGATACGCAGGCAAGGGCTGTCGGTGTGGGCCCCGGTCATGCGGATACCATTGACCAAGGCCGCGCTGCCGGCAGCCGGAATGGTGAAGGCGATGAGGGAGGCATCGTTGCGCGTGACGAAATACCGTCCGCCGGCACGCAACTGCCATGCCGATGCTTCATCCAGACGAGTAAACCCTGCCTGGGCAAAGCCGGCCGCGAGCGAGTCGCAGGCATGAAAGGGCGTGGGCGAGTCCGCGATGAACTGCAGCAGAGCCTTGTTGAATTCCATCAGACTGATCTGCTCAGACATCGCGCAACTCCCCCCGGTCAGATTCCCTTAGCGGGGAGTCACACTCAGCAGTTCCACGTCGAAAATCAGCGCCTCAAACGGGCCGATGGGGCCGGAACCGGTTTCGCCGTAAGCCAGGTTGTAGGGAATGAACAGGCGCCATTTGTCGCCCGGCTTCATCATCTGCAGGGCTTCGGTCCAGCCGGCGATCACCTGGCTGACACCGAACTCAACCGGCTCACCACGGTCAATGGAACTGTCGAACACGGAACCGTCGATAAAGGTACCGTGGTAATGTGCCAACACACTGTCATTCGGGCCGGGAGAAACACCATCGGCCGGACCGGATTCAACGATGCGATACTGCAGGCCGGACGCCGTGGTCACGACACCGTCTTCCTTGGCGTTAGCCTCCAGGAAAGCCGCACTCTCGGCCTTGGCCGCGTCGGCGGCTGCAGCCTGCTCCGCAATCATGCGTTCCTGAAAGGTCTGCAGAGCCGTCATCATGTCTTCCATGCTCATCTGCAGATCGCCACTTACGGTATCCCGAATACCGGCAAAGAAGGCATCCATGGCGATGGAGTCCATCAGCCCCTGGCTCACGAGATTCTGGCCGATATTGACGCCGATGCTGTAGCTGATCTGATTGTCCTGATTGCTCAGATCCACGGCGCTATCGGCAGCCTGGGCAGTCATGGCGGTAAGCGAGACAGCCACGATGGCACTGCGCAGGCTCAGTAAACGGGGAAAATTCATGGTGATGTCCTTCAATTGATGGTTTTCGAATATGGGTTCGGGGGGCTGATGCACTCACTGCGGACAGCAAAGGAAAAAGTCCCGGCTCAGGGCTTCGCATACTAACTGGACTGCTGCTGAATTTCTACAGCACCGACAGGACGTTGACACAGGCAAAGCGCACTGTAGCCACGTTCCCATCTCTGCTAGCATGAAGCAACAGAACAGGGAGTCCACCTTGAATACAAACCCGCGTTTCCGACTGCTCGGCCTACTGCTCCTGGGGCTTGTCACCAGTGCCTGCTCCCAGCGCTATGCTGTCAGCATCAACAACCAGACCATTATTGATCAGCGCCCCAATGCCAGCGCGTATCGCTTCGATGATCCGGGCCTGCAGGGCTGCGTGAATTTCGCGTTGCAACAGCCCGATACCACCGTGGAGAGCATCACGGTGCTGTCATGTTCGGGGTGGGATATCGGCAATATCGAGGGCATCGGCGCACTGCGCGCACTGCAGTTTCTGGACCTGAGCAACAATCACCTCACCAGCATCGCCCCCTTGGCGCCTCTGCGCCGCCTGAGTTCGGTCAGCCTGAGCGATAACCGGCTGCGGGATATCTCCCCGCTGAGCGCGCTCAACTCGCTGACCTCGGCCTCGCTGGCTGGCAACGAGCAGATTTCCTGTGCCCAGCTGGATGGGCTGGAGGCACGCCTTGGCGACAATCTGCGGCGTCCCGCACGCTGCGAAGACTAGGATCAGGCAGCAGAGGCCACCGGCACGCCGCTGTGGAAGCGGAACTGGGGGTCCGGGCTCTCGATCAACGCACGCTCGATCTCACGGAAGCGCTGCACATGGGAGGTGATGTCCTCCTCGCTGTAGAGGGCGGCCAGGGCAAGATAATCCTCGTAATGGCGCGACTCCGAGCGCAGCAGGCTGCGGTAGAACTTTGCCAGCACCGGGTCCAGCAGGGGCACAAGACGGGCAAAACGCTCACAGGAGCGGGCCTCCACGAAGGCGCCCACGATCAGCGTATCCACCAGCACATGCTTGCCGTCCTTGCGTAAATGCTCGCGCAGGCCGCTGGCATAGCGGGCCGGCCCCAGGTGGATATAGGCGATATTACGCTCAGCCATGAGGTTGACCACCTGCTCGAAGTGCAGCAGTTCCTCCCGGGCCAGTTGCGACATCTTGCGCAGTAGCTCGGTGTGCTCGGAATAGCGGTACAGCAGGCTCATGGCCGTTGCCGCCGCCTTCTTCTCGCAATTGGCGTGATCAATCAGCAGCGTGTCCTGATTGCGCAGGGCGGCCTCCAGCCAGGCAGCGGGAGTTTCGCAGGCAAGAAACTCCTTTATTTCATTTGAAATCATTCTGTTACTTCACTTTCATCATCATTATTCGAGGCATCGGGAGACTCCAGGGACGGCTCATCAAGGGCCGCTCTGGCCAATAATGCCTCGTTGTGCCTCTTGCTCGCCCGGGCACCCAGCTGACGCAGTTTTTCCGTGCGGCTGACCAGATTGCCACGACCGGAGGCCAGCTTGTTATGTGCCTTGTCATAGCTCTTGCGGGTGGCGTCGAGACGGCTGCCGATCTCCTCCAGATCTGCCGCGAAAGCGACAAACTTGTCATAGAGCAAACCCGCGGAATGAGCAATCTCGATGGCATTCTGATTCTGCTGCTCGTGACGCCAGATATTGCGTATGGCGCGCAGCGTGGCCAGCAGCGTGGACGGTCCCACCAGGATGATGTTCTTCTCGAAGGCATCGGTGAACATCTCCCCGTCCGCCTGCACGGCAACGGAGAACGCGGGCTCCACGGGCATGAAGAGCAGCACGAAATCGAGGGACTGCAGGGATTTCAGGTTCTGGTAATCCTTGCTGCTGAGCGAACGGATGTGGCTGCGCACGGACTGCACATGATCACGCAGCAACACGGCGCGACGCTCCGGATCGTCCTCCGAACAATAGGCCTCGTAGGCCTTCAGGGACACCTTGGCGTCGATCACGATCTGTTTGTTCTCCGGCAGGTGCACGATGACATCCGGCTGCAGACGACTCCCCTCCTCGTCCTTCAGATTGACCTGTACCTGGTATTCACGCCCCTTGACCAGGCCGGACTTCTCCAGAATGGTCTCCAGGATTACCTCACCCCAGGTTCCCTGGGTCTTGCTCTCGCCCTTGAGGGCATTGGTGAGGTTGACGGCGTCTTCACTGATGCGGACGTTCAGCTCCTGCAGGCTGCGGATCTCGTTAGTCAGAGAGAAACGCTCCTTGGATTCGCGATCGTAAGTTTCCTCCACCCGTTTCTCGAAAGACTGGATCTTCTCGCTCAGGGGCTTGAGTATCTGGTTGATATTCTCGCGGTTGCTGTCCGTGAAACGGCGGCTCTTGTCCTCCAGAATCTCACTGGCCAGCGCCTTGAACTGCAGGCTCATCTGCTCGCGGGAGTCCTGCAGCAGCGCCAGTTTTTCCTCTGTCTGCCGACGCTCCTGACTAAGCGAGGTCTGCAACTGGGCAATCTGCTCACGCAGGCGTATCCCGGCCTCCCCCAGCTCGCCCAGCTCCTGCTCCAGCGCCTGAACCCGTGCTGACTTCGTCTCCAGCTCATCCTGGCGAGCGCTCAGACGCTCCTCGAGCACGGCAAGCTGACCACTGAGGTCGCGGGGACGACGCAGATATTGCAGAAGGGAAACGAGGCCCAGGAGCGAGGCAATGGCCAGCAGGGCAATATTCTCTGGTGTCATTGACATGAGAGGGGGCACTCCAGTGCCGGCAGCAGCGCCTGGCTGGCGTCTGCACCGGCAGGATCAGACCAGGTTACGGTGTACCGCGCGCACCAGCAGGTTGCGCAATTCCAGTGTCGCATCCTCGCTGAGCGGTTCCGCAGTAATCACCACGCCCCCCTCTTCCTCGGAAATGCGCAGGGTAAAACTGGGATATTCCTCCGGAGACTTTACGTCAGCCCCGAACATGCGGCGGAAGAATCCCGGACGCTCCTGGTCCTCATCATCGCCCGCATAGCGCACGGTGAAGACCCCTTCGTCGCGATTGCTGTCCGCCAGCAGAATATCGGCATTACCCAGGGCCTGGTTCACCAGGGACCAGGCGCGGTCGAAATCGATGCGAATGCGCAGCATGTCGCCATTGGCGCTCGGCATGATATTGGCTTTGCTCTCAGCCTCGATGCTGCCGGCCAGAAGCGATACGGATGAGGCCCGATAAAGGTCGGTACGGTCGGCCAGGTATTGGGAAATATCGTCCAGCATGGCGTATTCCAGCTCCTGGCTGGCCGAGTTTTCCGGCCAGTCGATGGCCGCATCCGGGTCTTCGATATAGCTCTCGGAGACCTGGGTGACGTAAATCTCGGAGTTGCCGGCGTGCAGGCCGGGCTCAATACGCACCTGGTATTTGTTGCGCTGCCCCTCCTCACCCAGCCAGACCGTTTCCATGACGGCACGTATCGGGTCCTCCGAGGCCAGACGAATCTGGGCCGTGGACCAGTAATCTCGCATACGCGGCCAGACCTGACCGGGCTCGGCACCGATGACGATCCAGCGCCGCTCACCAAAACGCTGCACCACCACGCCCTCACGGATATTGCTGTCCAGACCATGCGGGGCTGGAGGTTCGAGGAAATAGCTACCACCATCCGGCAGGGCCTCCGGTATCACATAGGCGGTGTCCAGCGTGTAATTGTCCAGTTCAGCGGGAATCTCCATGGGCTCGATATCCGGGGATACCAGATAATCCCCCTGCCGATCGCGGAAATAGCCCTCGTCACCTGTCAGGTAGGAACACCCGCTGAGAATACTCGTCGCCAGGACGCTCAGAACTACTGGTTTGAAAGCCTGCATAATGCCTCTCCCGCCTGCTGCAACGGACGTCAATTAGGAATGCTGATGCCTGCGGCACGCATGGCATCTGTCAATGGGACTCTGAAAGCGGGATTCAGTTCCACCAGCGGCAGACGAAGTGCGGGCTGAATCAGCCCCATCTGCGCCATGGCCCATTTCACCGGGACAGGATTGCCCTCGACAAACAATTGGCTGTGCAGGCCTGCAAGAGGGGTATCAATCGCCTCTGCACCAGGAGCATCCCCCGCGATGGCGCGTTTGCACATCTCGTGCATCTGCTGCGGTACCAGGTTGGCCGTGACGGAAATATTGCCCTTGCCACCCTCCAGCATCAGCTGCCGGGCCGTGGCATCGTCACCGCTGAGAATATCAATGCGATCGCCGCACAGGCGGAGCAGCTCGCGGCAACGATCCAGGTCACCACTGGCTTCCTTGATGCCGACGATGTTGGGAATATCCGCCAGGCGCGACACGGTCTGCGCTTGCATATCACAGCCGGTACGCGAGGGAACATTGTAAAGAATTTGAGGAATATCAACAGATTCTGCAATCTTCTTAAAGTGTTGATACAAGCCTTCCTGGCTGGGTTTGTTGTAATAGGGAACCACCAGCAGACAGGCATCCGCCCCGGAGCGCTTTGCCGCCTCGGTGAAATAAATCGCCTCTCGCGTGGAGTTGGAGCCGGTACCGGCAATCACCGGAATTCGCCCCGCCACCTGCTTCACACAGTGGGCCATCAGATCACAATGCTCCTGTTCGGACAGCGTGGGGGATTCGCCGGTCGTCCCCGCCACCACGATGGCATCGGTGCCGCTGGCAACATGCCATTCGATCAGACGATCAAACGCCGGAACATCGATTTCTCCCTCTGCCGTCATGGGGGTGACGATGGCAACAATACTGCCTTGAATCATTCGGTGTTTCCTATTTTCCTGAAAGATTGAGTCGGGCGGCGACTGTACCACATCCGCCCGGTACACGACAAAATCTGCGCCCCTACTGGGGGTGCCGTGCGCCGCCTGTGACGGGTTTGCGGGTGGTATCCGGCCAGGCATTGATGATGGCCTTGATAAAGGTCGCCAGCGGAATGGCAAAGAACACCCCGGCCAGCCCCCAGATGCCTCCGAAGAACAGCACGGCGCTGAGAATGGCAACCGGATGCAGGTTCACGGTTTCCGAGAAGATGACCGGCACCACAACATTCGCGTCCAGAAGCTGGATCACCCCGTAGGCCAGCACAACGGTGACGAACTCGCTACCAAGCCCCCACTGCACATAGGCAACCAGCATGACGGGGAAGGTGACCACGGTAACACCGATAAACGGCACCACAACAGACAACCCGACGAGCACGGACAACAGCAACGCGTAATTAACACCAAGCACAAAGAATGTTGCGTAACTCACTAATCCAACAAGAATTATCTCAAGCGCCTTGCCGCGAATATAATTGGCCAGCTGCTCATCCATCTCCTTCCACACCTGCAGCATCAGCGGGCGGTTATGCGGCAGCAGATTGCTGACCCAGCGCACCAGCAGGGTCTTGTCCTTGAGCATGAAGAAGACCAGCACGGGAACCAGCACCAGGAATACTCCCCAGTTGAAGATCCGTGGAATGCTGGAAATGGAATAGGACACCACCAACTGACCCAGCACCGCCAGATCTCCCCTCAAGGTGCTGATGAGATCCTGAATCTGCTGTTCCGACACCAGTGCGGGGTAGGCATCGGGCAGATGCAGCAACAGCTCCTGCCCTTGACTGATAAAGCGTGGCAACTCGTTGATAAAGCGTCCGAACTGGCTCCAGACCTGTGGCAGCAGATAAAGCAGGCTGAGCACGAAGAGGCTGACAAAGAGCACATAGACAATGGTCACAGAGACCATATAGGGAATGTTGTAGCGCAACAGCCAGTTGACCAGGCCCTGCAACAGATAGGCCGTTACCACCGCCGTCAGCAAGGGAGCAAGAATAGAGCCGAAAGTCACCAGTACAAACAGGCCCACCCCCAGCAGAATCACGAAAATGATCGCTTCTTCGTCATGAAAATAACGATCGAAGAAGCTGCGTACAAGTTGTCGCATTGCCATGCGGGATCAGCCTTTCTGAATCCAGTAACGGTAGGAACTGTCGTCTTTCTCGAAGGCCAGGATGCTGTGCCGGCTCTGCTCCACGAAAACATGGAAGTCCCGTTCGGAACCGGGGTCTGTCGCAATCACCTTGAGAATCTGCATCGGCTGCAGGGAGTTCAGTGCCAGTTTCGCCTTCAAAAGTGGCATCGGACACATGAGTCCGCTCGCATCGAGTTCCTGATCAGCCTTGATTTCCATGGGGCGGCATTCTAGCAAGCAAAGCTACAGGTGCCTAGCAATTGCCCTGCCCCGCCCCCATACAGACACAAACAGATTCATGGAATTATTTGTACTGCTTCCGGTCTTAGGTTTACAGTGGCCGGAGCCAGTCCAGCCAGTTTTGAGACTTATGCGCACATCCACTCTGACAGCTCTGACCATTAGTGCCGCCCTGATCGGTGCCAACGCCGCACAGGCCCAGGTGCAGTTACCCTCTCTGGGCGACCGGATTTCCGGGCTTATCTCCCTGGATGATGAATATGCCCTGGGGCGCGAATTTCTGCGCTCGGTGCGCCGCAGCAGTGTCACCATCGACGATCCGCTGCTGAACGACTACCTGGTCAACGTGACACACAATCTTGCCCTGCACAGCGAGCTGAAGGATTACCGGCTGGCCTTTATTATCATCGACAGCCCGGAACTGAACGCATTTGCAGCACCCGGCGGCATTATCGGCGTCAATGGCGGCCTGTTCCTGAATGCTCATACCGAGGGCGAATTCCTCTCCGTGATGTCCCACGAGCTGGCCCACGTCAGCCAGCGCCATTTTGCCCGCAGCGTCGAGGACGCCCAGCGTCGCCGCATTCCGGAACTCGCCACCCTGCTCGCCAGCATCGTGGTCATGGGCACCTCCGACGCCAATACCGGCCAGGCCGCCATCATGGCTGCCCAAGGCCGCGCTATCGAAAACCAGCTGCGCTTCTCGCGCAACAACGAAGCCGAGGCCGACCGGGTCGGCATCCGCACACTCTATGACGCGGGCTACGATCCGAACGAGATGCCCGCCATGTTTGAACGGCTCATCGGGCTGAACCGCTTCGGAACCCGACCTCCGGAATTCCTGCTGTCACACCCCGTGACCGAAGCCCGTATCGCCGATACCCGTGGCCGCGCGGCGCGCTACCCCAACCAGACGAGCAAGCCCAGCCTGGAATACCGCCTCATGCGCACACGTACTCAGCTGCATTACGAGGCCAATGCACAGACCTCGGTAGATCAGTTCAGCAAAGCCCTGCAGGACGCTGGCAATACCGAAGACCTTGCCGCTGCACGCTACGGCCTGGCACTGGCCTATATGAAAAACAAGCAGTTCACCCAGGCTCACGAGGCCCTGGAACCCTTGCTGGCCGCAGAACCCAATCGCATCGCCTATGTCGTGGCCAAGGCGGAGATCCATACCGCGAGCAATGAGGCCGGGCAGGCAGCAGATTTTCTGCAACGTCACCTGACCATCAATCCGGACAATCATGCCCTGACCATGACCTATGCAGATGCACTGATCGCGGCGCGTCAGTACGACGAGGCCCTGAAAGTGCTGGAAAAACACGCGGTGAACCGTTCCGAGGATCATCGTCTGTGGTACGAGATTGCAGAGACGGCGGGCCTGGCGGGAAATGTCAGCAAGGTGCATCAGGCACGGGCAGAGTATTTCGTTCTGGTGGGGGATTTCCGCAGTGCCTCGGAGCAGCTCTCCTACGCCCTGCGCATCGAGTCCGAAAAGGAAAACAACGGCCCGCTCATCGCCAAGCTGCGCCAGCGCTCACGCGATGTGGAAAACCTCGACCGGGCCACACGAACCCAATAAAGACCTCCAACAGCACCAACGTAGGAGCCAGCCCTGCTGGCGATCAGGCCTTGCCGGCCACCTTGAGCTTGTGCTGTGCTGAGAAATCCAGCATGCGCTGCAGCGGCACCATGGCCCTTTCGGCCAGCGCCCGGTCCACCGTTACCCGATTGCTACCGTGAAGCAGTGTGTTATAGAGCCTGTCCAGCGAGTTCATCGCCATCCAGGGGCAATGGGCGCAACTGCGGCAGGTGGCATCGTCACCCGCTGTAGGCGCAACCAGGAACTGCTTGTGTGGTGCCAATTGCTGCAGCTTGTAGAAAATGCCCTTGTCGGTTGCCACGATAAAGGTGTCATTCGGCAGCGTGATCGCCGCCTGTATGATCTGCGTGGTGGAACCGATGACATCCGCAATCTCAAGCACCGCATCCGGGGATTCCGGGTGCGCCAGCACCGCCGCTTCAGGATGTAGGGCCTTCAGGTCCAGCAGGCCGCGGGCCTTGAATTCCTCGTGAACGATACAGGCGCCATCCCACAGCAGCATGTCCGCCCCTGTCCGCTTCTGGATATATGCCCCCAGATGTCTGTCTGGCGCCCAGATGATCTTCTTGCCCTGCGCAGCAAGATGCTCGACCACGTCCACGGCAATACTGGAGGTCACCACCCAGTCCGCCCTCGCCTTCACCGCCGCCGAGGTATTGGCATATACCACGACCTCCCGGTCCGGGTGCGCGGCGCAGAACGCGTCAAAATCCTCTGCCGGGCAGGCAAGATCGAGGGAACAAGTAGCATCCAGCGTGGGCATGAGCACCGTCTTGTCCGGGCTGAGAATGCAGGCGGTTTCCCCCATGAAGCGAACCCCGGCCACCACCAGAGTGGAGGCAGCGGCATCCCGACCAAAACGGGCCATCTCAAGAGAGTCGGAGATAAAACCACCGCTCTCCTCCGCCAATTCCTGTAACAGCGCATCGGTGTAGTAATGCGCCACCAGCACGGCATCCTTCTCTTTCAGCAATGCCTTGATGCGGGTTTTGTAGTCGGCAATCTGCGCGGCATCCATGGCTTCGGGAAGAGAAACCGCAGCCAGGTGTTCCCGTACAAGCCGGGTATCTGCCGCCAGTGTATTGACTGTGTCGCTGCTCATAACATGATCTTCGCGGGCACCAGGCCTGCCTTGCAATTGGAAACGAAGGCCGCGAGTTTACACGAGCGACCGTGGCCGCGCATCTGTCACACCCCCAGCCCATTTGGCAGAGACCGTGGAAAATGGCATGATCGCGGCTCCCAGGGGCCAATGATCGCATATTACGCGCCCACAGCCGACCTTCCATCCAAGCAAGGACAAAGCCCATGCCCAAAGCCATCATCATCGAAAAGCCCGGCGACTCCAGCGTCATGCAGTTGCAGGACATCAAACTTGGCAAACCCAGAAAGGGAGAAGTCACCGTGCGCGCCACCGCCATAGGCGTGAACTTCATTGATATCTATCAGCGCACGGGGCTGTACCCCGTCCCCACTCCCTTCACGCCGGGTGGTGAATTGTGCGGAGTCGTGGAAGCTGTCGGTGCCGGTGTCACCGACTTCAAGGTGGGCGATCGTGTCGCCTGCGGTACTGCTGGTACGGGCTGCTATGCCGAAAAGGTGAACCTGAATGCCGGCATGTTGGTCAAGGTTCCCAAGCAGATCAGCGATGAAGTTGCCGCCGCGATGATGCTCAAGGGCATGACGGTGCAATACCTGATCCGCCAGATTTACAAGGTGAAGAAAGGCGACACGATTCTGGTACACGCCGCTGCCGGGGGCGTGGGCTTGATTCTGTGCCAGTGGGCAAAATCCCTGGGAGCAACCGTGATCGGTACCGTCAGCTCTCCTGCCAAGGCAAAACTGGCCAAGGCCCATGGCTGTGATTATCCAATCGACTACACCAAAACGGATTTCGTGAAAAAAGTCCGCAGCATCACCAAAGGCGCCATGTTACCCGTTGTCTATGATTCGATCGGCAAGGACACCTTTCCGGCCTCACTGGACTGCCTGCGCAAGTTCGGCCTGTTCGTGACCTATGGCAACGCATCCGGCCCTGTACCCGCGTTCCCGCCGGCACTGCTGGCCCAGAAAGGCTCGCTGATGATGACCCGACCAACGCTGTTCAACTTCGTCAGCACTCCGCAAGAATTGCGTGCAGTGGCCAATGATCTGATGAAGGTGGTGAAATCCGGTGCCGTGAAGATCGAGGTCAATCACCGTTATGCCCTGAAGGACGCAGCCCAGGCTCACGACGACCTGGCGGCCCGCAAAACTTCCGGTTCGATTGTGCTGATTCCCTGAAGGCAGCCGTGTCAGGCATGACTGGCTCATGCCTGACACGGCCATGGATAAACGCCCGCTCGCTCGCACCCCAATTCAAAACCCTTCTGCCAGGCTGTGCTCCCTGCAGATCAACTCAGTGTCACGTTGACTCAGCTCCTCCCCCGTTAATGCACAGCGGGACATGCCTGAGGGTAAATGCTGGTTATGCATACAAGTGCGACACTCGCCAAAACTCCTGTAGGCATTGGCCTGCTGCAAAGTCCTCAATAGCACGGATAAACGCTCAAGGCCCGAACTGCCAGTCATCGGCTGCTTATCCAGAACCTGTTTCAGCACCTTCGAGGGAAAACCCTCCTGCACCAGCCCTCGCCCTCTCGGGGTGAGTTGTAAATGCACTACTCGCTTGTCCTTCAGGTCACAAACCTTCAGCAGCAACTCTTCTTTTTCCAGCACTTTCAGCGTTTGCGACACCGTTCCCTTGGTCAGCCCCAGAAACTCCGTCACCGCCATTGGTGTATCCGAATAGCGATTTGCCATGGCCAGATAATTCAGAACATCAAACTGAACAGGCTGCAGCCCATAAGCAAGCAGCAGACCTCTGCGTTCATTGCGCAGGACATTGAGGAGGCGTTCCAGGACGTATTGGTAGTGTTCGGCAGACATGCAGGAATAGTATCGAATCAAAACATAGTTGACAAATCCACAAGATGTCCGCATATTTGTTTCGACTCGATACCTAATACCATATCCTCACCATTAACGCTCTGGAGAATCATCATGTCCCCGACACACGAAGCTATCCTGTACGGCCTCATCTGCGCTGCACTCCCTCTCTGCGGGTTCGCAGCAGAAGAACCAAATACCGGTATTCATAGCGAGCCAAGCGACAATGTACTGTCATCCTTTGACATTGTGCACACCCGAATCAGCAGCAGGGACAATATCGCCATATTCCAAATGACGGTCGAAAGCGAAGCAGGCCTTGCCAAGCCCCGAGCAAGCGGGCAATTGGCAGGTTCTCAGGTGTACTCCTATGTCTGGCCGACAACGCTTGATCCCTACGAGGTGGGCTTTGAACACGATAGCGGGATTCTTGCGCTAGCGGTGACTGCGCATCCTGATTTTGACGACACCCCCTTGTTTGATGAGGATGGCGATAACAATACCGGCAATGACGGCAATCTCTGGCATAGCCACTGGGTCGTTCTGCACGCGAACGAACAATGCGGAGAAAATGCGCTGGGCGTTGTTGACATCCCGGAAGGCAACAAGCCCAGGCTGCCCAAAACCTGGCCCGGCCTTCCCATTCTGCTCGATAGCCCGGGCTGGGCTCCAATATTCGGAGAAGACAGTGTTGAGGTGCGGGTTGCCTTTGACGATATCGCTCCTGTCAGCAATGCCCGGTTCGACGGGGTAACAGCAGGTCTTCAGGTTAATGCCAGCGTGCACTCCCCTCTGCTCTGCGTCGTCAACGTCTTTGATATCGCTTCCGGCGACCTCAGCCTGCCAGGGACGATTCAACCATGAAACGAGATCCCTTGATCCCTCGCGAAACCAGCCCCTGGGCCTCAGATCTTCAGGTGTCCCAATGGTTCAATACCCGGGAAGAGATTGATCTGAAGAGGTTCAGGGGAAAACCTGTGCTGTTGTACGCATTTCAGATGCTGTGTCCAGGCTGTGTCAGCCATGGCCTGCCTCTGGTGAAAGCGGTTTACGAACAAATCCCCAGAGAAGAAATAGCCGTTATCGGCCTGCACACCGTATTCGAGCATCATGAGGCCATGCAGCCCCCGGCACTGGAGGCATTCCTGCACGAATATCGCATTTCATTTCCAGTGGGCATTGATCGTCATGAGGCAGGAAAATCCATCCCTTTGACGATGCGTGAATACGGTATGCAGGGAACCCCCACCCTGATCTTGATCGACAAAACGGGCAGGTTAAGACTTCACAGTTTTGGCCCACCACGCGAATTGCTGTTGGGAGTATGCCTGGGGCGCCTGCTCAGTGAGCATCCGGAAATATCAGAAATCCACGACAAATCTGTGTAAATACAGCGACGATTTGTAAAAGGCCAAACTGCTTAGTTGGCACAGAGGAAATCAATCAAGGAGGAATTATTTTTACGGCAGCAACGATTCAGCTGTGAACCCGATCGCTGCAAGCGTGGGAAAAATGGTGGGTCGTGAGTGACTCGAACACTCGACCAATTGGTTAAAAGCCAACTGCTCTACCGACTGAGCTAACGACCCATTCGAGAAAGTGCGCCATGATACTAGCATTCGTAAAAAAGGCAAGATCTTTCTTGTAAAAAATGCAGCAAAACAGCGAGCTTCAGCGGTAACGAGTCGGATCCGCCAGGCCTGCCTCGGCAAAGCCTTTGGCACGGAAACGACAACTGTCACAGCGACCGCAAGCGCGACCTTCGGCATCCGCCTGATAGCAGGACACCGTCAGGGAATAATCCACTCCCAGACGATCCCCCTGCGCAATGATCTCACCCTTCGTAAGCTGAATCAGGGGTACCTCGATCTTCATGCGATGCCCTTCCACCGCCGCCTTGGTAGCAAGATTGGCCATGACCTCAAATGCTTCAATAAATTCAGGCCGGCAATCAGGGTAGCCGGAATAATCCCTGGCATTCACGCCAATGAAAATCGTCTGGGCATTCACCACTTCCGCCAAGGCCATGGCATAGGACAGGAAGACCGTATTGCGCGCAGGCACATAGGTGATGGGGATACCGGTGGACTCCTGTTCCGGCACTGCAAGGGCTGCATCGGTCAGTGCAGAGCCTCCCAGCGAGCCAATACCAAGAGGGATCACCGAGTGTTGTACCACACCGATCTGCTGCGCCACGGCACGCGCCGCATTCAGCTCACTGACAGAGCGCTGACCATAATCGAAACTCAGGGCGTAAATATTGAAGCCCTGATCCCTGGCTATCGCCAGGCAGGTGCTGGAATCCAGACCGCCCGACAGCAACACCACGGCATTTCTGTTTGTCATGTTCACCCTCGTATCGCGTTGACTCAGTGCCCAGGCTCATCGCCCCAGATATGTTTATGCATCTGTATCTGCATACGAACCGGCAATCGGTCCTGCAGAATCCACTCGGCCAGCTCCCGGTAAGAGACCTGCCCAAAACTCGGCGAAAACAGTATCTCGCCTACACGGGAACGCAGATCGTACTGATCCATTTTCGCTCTGGACCATTCGTAATCGCGCCTGTCACAGATAACAAATTTCACCTGATCCTGCGGCTTAAGCAAGCCGATATTGCTTTCCAGGTTACGGTCACATTCACCGGAGCCGGGTGTCTTCAGATCAAGAACCGTGACCACACGCGCATCCACATTTGCGACAGACATGGCACCGCTGGTTTCAAGCGAGACGAGAAAACCACGATCACACAGTGCTTCCATCAGAGGGATGCAGTTGGGCTGGGCCAGTGGCTCTCCTCCTGTAACGGTGACATGGCGCGCACCGTAGGAGGCGACCTCATTCACAATTTCTTCCAGTGTTCTCACACTCCCCTTATGGAAAGCATATTCCGTGTCGCAGTACACACAGCGAAGGGGGCAACCTGTCAGGCGCACAAAGACGGTTGGCAGGCCCACCGTTGCCGTCTCGCCCTGCAGCGAGAAGAAGATTTCATTGATACGAAGTGATTGCGAGGAGTCCATGAAAGATCGACGTCAGAAACGGTGTCAGAAAAGAAAACGAGAGAACGAAAAAGATACGCAGCGGCGTGCGATCAATTCATGCCGCGCAAGTAAATATCTGCGAGGTTTGCCGCCGAGGTGTTCGGAAAACGGGACTGTACCTGGCGCAGCAACTGTCGCGCCCTGTCAGGATTTCCCAGTTTATCGTACACAGTTCCCAGGGAGTACATGGCATCATCCACCTTGCGGCCATCGGGGTACTGGTTCACGATGGTCTCAAAGGCCTCGCGTGCTTCATTGAGCATCGCCAGGTTGATATAGGCCTGACCTTTCCAGTAATAGGCGTTGGTCACAAAACGACCGCTTGGATACAGGCTGAGATACTGATCAAATTCTGTCACAGAGCGTTGATACTGCTCTTCCTGCAACAGGGAGTCCAGCGCCATCTGGTATTGCTGCTGTTCCGACAATACCGTTGGCTGCAAAGGCGATGCACTGCCAATATTATTGCTAACAGCAAGACTTGCCTGCTGAATTGGCTGAGACGGCGGCTGCGATACCGGTGCATTGACTGAGGAAACCGGAGCCGTGCCTGACGGTGTGGTTTGTGAAACTACACTCTGGGACTCGGAAGCAGCCAATGCCGGTGCGGAAACCGTCGAAGTGGCAGCACCCGCAGGAGCCACCGGGGGGATACCCGCATTTACCGGTGTGCCAGACGGAGATGCCACGGCGCCTGTTTGTGGAACAGCAGCCGTGGCAGAGGACAGCGCAGACAAGCGCGAATCCAGGTCCGTATAACGATCCAGTGACTCACGCTGCAGATTTCGCAACTCGTAATTCTGCTCTTCCACCATGCCACGCAGAGTTTCCAGTTCCGCACGCATTTCGCGGAACTGGTCCAGTAGCATGACGAGAGCATCATTCGAGGATGCCGTGCCCCCCTGCCCACCCACTGGGGTTTGGCCGGGAGTAAAAGGCGTGGCTTCAACAACCCCGGCAGCGCTCATGACACTGTTGCTCACCACAGTGGCGGGCACAGCAAGAATCAACGCTGCAAGGGTCTTTCTCATATCACGCCTATATAGTGTCTTACTTGATTTCCACGCGACGGTTCAGGCGGTAAGCAGCTTCTGTCTGACCAGTTGCCGCAGGACGCTCTTCACCATAGCTCACAGTTTCGATCTGAGACAGTGATGCACCATTCACGACCAGATAGTCACGAATGCTGTTGGCACGGCGCTCACCCAGAGCCAGGTTGTACTCACGAGTACCACGCTCGTCTGCGTGACCTTCCAGACGAATGCGTCGGCTGGAATTGGCTGCCAGGTTACGGCCATGAATCGCCAGTACATCACGATCAGATGCCATGAACTCTGACACATCAAAATCGAAATAGAACACGGTCGTGTTCAATGCTGCGGCTTCCATGCGCTGTTGAGCTTCACGCTCGCGAGCCAGACGCTCAGCTTCCGCACGCTGCGCAGCAGCAGTTGTTGCGTCGATACCGGAAGTATCGGTCGCTGCGGTAGAGGCTGCCATATCTTCGTCGCCAGTCGAACTACAGGCCGCAAGACCCATAATAGACAAAGCAAGGATTGTTGTTTTAAAAATGTTCATGCTGTGCGTACCCACTCTGCAAGTCCTCCGATAGGCTGATGCTATCAAATTTTCAAGTTTAATAACTTAATTTAAGAACGGAGACCACGACGGTTCCCGAACATCGCCCTGCGCGGATGGTAAACGGAACTTCACGCGTCCGTCAATGGAAACGGCGTCCAGAATGCCCCTTCCATTAACCTTCGTGGCGAACATGATCATGCTTCCGTTCGGAGCCACGCTGGGAGATTCATCTAGTGACGTGTCAGTAAGTGTGATCACCCGCTGAGTCTCGATATTGAAGATCGCTATGCTGTAGCTGTTATCTTCACGGGTATCACGCCTGACATGGACCAGGTTCTTGCCATCCGGCAGGAAACGGCCCTTGGCACAATAAAAACAGTCAAAGGTCAGGCGCTCGGGGAACCCCCCGTTGACGCTGACCTGATAGATTTGCGGCTGCCCGGTGCGGTCAGAGGTGAACAGCACCGAACGGCTGTCAGCCGTCCAGCTTGGTTCTGTCTCCGCGCGTGGATGATCCGTCAGTCGCGTAAGCTGGTTCGTCATCAGATCCATGACATAGATATCGGGGCTGCCATCCTTGGACAACACCATTGCCAGCTTGGTCCCGTCTGGCGACCACACCGGAGAGCTGTTGATACCGGAGTAATCCGTAATCTGACGGCGCTGCCCGGTGGCAATCTCCTGTATATAGATGCGGGGCAGATTCGTCTCGAAAGACATATAGGCAATCTGGCGACCATCGGGCGACCAGGTCGGCGACATCAATGGCTCCTGCGACTCCACAAGAATCTGGGAGCGATGGCCATCGTAATCCGCCTTCTCGATTCTGTAATAGGTCAGCTCGGGAGACACGAACTGGGCAGAGACATAAAGGATTTCGGTGGAAAAAGCACCGCGAGTCCCGGTGACCTGTTCGTACACCACGTTGCTTATTTCATGCGCGATATCACGAAGCTGGGTGATGTTGCCGGTCAACACCTCACCTACCAGCTTCTGCTCACGCGCCACATCAAAAAACTCGTACTGCACCTGCACCATCTGGCTGCCGGGGGAATGGGATATCTTGCCAATCAGCAGATAATCCTGCGCCAGAATACGCCAGTCACGGAAAAACACCTCCGAGGCCTCATCGGGCATACTCAGCATATTGCCCGGTGGCAGGGCACGGAACTCACCCACCTGCTGCAGGTCCGCGGAAACAATACCCCCCACGTCCTCACTCAGGGCACTGGTGCCGCCCCAGGAGAAGGGCACCACCGCAATGGGAATGGGATTATCGACACCCTGAGTGATTTCAATGTTGAGTTCTGCCGCCCGAGCTACGGAAGACAGCAGCATGCCCAGCATGAATATGTGTCGCAGTATCCTCATCAGTTCAACAAATCCTGTGGTCTGAAAGTTAACAAAAAGGTTCTGAAATTACGCTCAAACAAACGGATGTCCATGCCCTGCAGCTCACTGAAGCGACGCACCTTGAGCACCGCCGTTTCCGCGGCACGGTCAAAGGCGTAATCCCCACTGGACTGCACCACTTCCACATTCAGAATGTCCCCGGTGGGAACCATCTGAATACGCAGCACGGCCACCATGCCATTGCGAGCGCTCGGAGGACGCGACCAGTTCTGCTGCACCAGGTCGTGAATCACCGCCGAGTAGGCCGTCACCAGTTCGGCATCCGTTCTTGCCAGTTCTGCTGCTGCCGCAGAGGCAGCCGCCTCACGTTGCGCCTGCTCCTGTCGCAGCTGTTCCTGCCTGGCCGCTTCCTGCTGTGCCGCCAACTCCTGTTGCCGGCGCTGCTGCGCCTCGCGCTGTTGCTGTTCCTGGCGTTCTTTCTGCAATTGCGCCTGACGACGTTGCTCCGCCTGCTGCCGCTCGGCTTCGGTGCGGCGCTGTTGCTCTGCCTGGGCGCGCTGCTCCGCCTCGCGACGTTGCTGCTCTTCGCGGCGCTGTTGTTCCTGTCGTGCCTGCTCCTGACGGCGCTGCTCTGCCCGGCGCTGGTCGGCAACACGCTGAGCCTGCTGACGCTGCAGCTCCTCATTGCGGGCCTGCGGATTCTCTGCCACCAGCAGGGCCTTGACGACCGGCGGGCGCACGATGTCGATCACCTCGGTGTTCGCCCGCTGCATATAGAACAGTGCACCGAAGATCAGGCCGTGCAGCAGCACAGCAAAAAAAACCGACACTGGATACCCGTTAAAAGCCGTCACGGCGCGTATCACTGCTCCAAGGGTTTCGTGATGAGATTGGGGCTCGCGACACCCGCAGCCTGCAATACCGTCATCAGACTGATGAAGGCGCTGTAACTGCTGTCGCCATCCCCTTCCACAAACACCTGTATCTGCGGGTTGGCACCCACGATCTTGCCAACCTGGTCTCCCAGCATATCCAGCGACACCGCCGCCTGCTCATCTTCCCGCGTACTGCCAAGGCTGAGGTAATACTCACCATCTGCGGTGATGGAAACCACCAGCGTCTCGGCGTTTTCATCCACATCCAGCGGCTCTGAATTCGCCTCGGGCAGATCCACCTTCAAACCCTGTTCCAGCAATGGCGCCGTCACCATGAAAACGATGAGCAGCACCAGCATGACATCAATATAGGGAACCACATTGATCTCGGCCATTCTGTTGCGGCGCTTTTTCACTATTTCCATCGATCTCACCTACACCTGAACAAAGACCCGATCAATCAGGCTTGCTTCCCCGGATTGCTGTAAAGCTGCCTGTGCAGGATGCTGGAAAACTCTTCCGCGAAGGTACTGTAATTATTCGTGATCGACTCCACCCGGGAGGAATAGCGGTTATAGGCCACGACAGCCGGGATCGCGGCAAACAGACCCATGGCGGTGGCGATCAGCGCTTCGGCAATACCGGGAGCAACAACCTGCAGGCTTGCCTGGCTCTGACTGGCCAGGCTGATGAAGGAGTTCATGATCCCGATGACGGTACCAAACAGACCAATATAGGGGGTGACAGAACCGACCGTGGCAAGGAAGGTCAGGTTCTTTTCCAGTTTTTCCTCTTCACGGGAATAGGCAACGCGCATCGCCCGCTGTGCTCCACCCATGATGACTTCGGAGTCGATACCGCCCTGCTGACGCAGGCGCATGAATTCCTTGAAACCGGCGCGGAAGATATTTTCCATGCCACCGGTGGGCTTGTTGTCTTTCTGCTGGGAGCTGCCTTCGCGGAACAGCTGGGACAGGTCCATGCCGGACCAGAAGCGTTTTTCGAAGCCGAACATGCTCTTCTCGGCACCGCTGAGCACCATCCAGCGCTGGATGATCATGACCCAGGAAGTGACAGACGCGGACATCAGCGTGAGCATGACCAGCTGCACGGCGGTAGTCGCTCCGGCAATCAGCTCCCAGACATTTAATGACTCACCCACTGCGCACTCCTCACGGCTGTCGAAAAACAGGCGGCATTATAAATTATGTTTCACGTTTCTTATACACAATCCGGTGTTTTATAAAGAGTTTTTCGTGAAATTCACCACCCGTCCCGCACGCTCGCATTTAACAATCGCAATATTACTTTCGTCCGCTGTAATGCTGACTGCATTCTGATGAATTGTGGCGCAAAAAAGGCAATTCACACCCGTGGGCAAGCCCTTGAATCAGGAGAGGAAAAGATCGTCGGACGCACCGGGAGGCGTCATCCCGAAATGCAGATAAGCGTGAGGAGTAGCGATCCGCCCGCGGGGCGTGCGCATGATGAATCCCTGCTGGATGAGATAGGGTTCGAGCACATCCTCGATGGTGTCGCGCTCCTCGCTGATTGCTGCCGCGAGACTGTCCACCCCCACAGGGCCGCCCCCGAACTTTTCGATCATGGTGATCAGCAGGCGACGGTCCATGTGGTCGAAACCGTTGGCGTCAATGCTGAGCATGTCCAGGGCCTGGCTGGCGGCCTCTTTATTCACGACACCATCGCATTTGACCTGGGCATAATCGCGCACGCGCCGGAGCAGGCGGTTGGCGATTCGCGGCGTCCCCCGTGAACGCCGGGCGATCTCGGCCGCGCCTTCCCTGTCGATCTCGCAGCCAAGAATGGCGGCAGAGCGTGTCACGATCCGGCAGAGATCATCTGCCGAGTAGAACTCCAGGCGCTGGATGATGCCAAAACGATCACGCAGCGGCGAGGTCAGCAGACCCGCCCGTGTCGTAGCCCCCACCAGGGTAAAGGGGGGAAGATCCAGCTTGATGGAACGGGCGGACGGCCCCTCACCGATCATGATGTCCAACTGGTAATCCTCCATGGCGGGATAGAGAATTTCCTCGATAGCGGGGCTGAGGCGATGAATCTCGTCAATGAAGAGCACATCACCGGATTCCAGATTGGTCAGCATGGCGGCGAGATCCCCCGCCTTTTCCAGCACCGGGCCCGAAGTCGTCTTGATGGCAACATCGAGCTCATTGGCGATGATATTGGCCAGCGTGGTCTTGCCCAGCCCGGGTGGGCCGAAGATCAGCACATGATCCATGGCCTCGCTGCGGGAACGGGCAGCATCGATGAAGATCTCCATCTGCTTCTTTACCTCACTCTGACCGATATAGTCGGTGAGGGACAAGGGCCGGATCGCCCGGTCAACAGACCGCTCGTTCTGATTGAGCTCTGCGGATATCAGACGATCTTCTTCATTGATCATGATGAGGCCTTGCTGCGCAGTGCCTGGCGGATCAACTCCTCGCTGCGCGTCAGTTCAGGGTTCGCCTTGAGTACCTGCGCAATCATGCGCGTTGCTTCCGCGGGTTTGTAACCGAGTGCAATAAGAGCCGTTTCCGCCTCCTGGGAGAGAGGCTGAGCGCTCGCCCCGGCAGGCACGGAAACCGCCTCATCGGACAGCACCATATCGCCGCCCCACTCCGCCAGCCGGTCCTTCATTTCCACAATGAGGCGCTCGGCAGTTTTGCGCCCGACCCCCGGCATGCGGGTAAGCCCGGCAATATCGTTGATGCGGATCGTGCGCACGAATTCATCCACCGCCATCCCCGAAAGGATGGCCAGTGCCATTTTCGGCCCCACGCCACTGACCTTGATGAGACTGCGGAACATCTGCCGCTCCTGCAGGCTGTAGAACCCGAAGAGCAGATGCGCGTCCTCACGCACCACCAGATGGGTGTGCAGCACAACACCCTCGCCTGGTGCCGGCAACTGGTAAATGGTGCTCATGGGAACCTGCAGTTCATAACAGATTCCCTGCACATCCACGAGAATGTCCGGTGCCTGTTTCTCCGCCAGGATGCCACGTATTCTGCCGATCAATGCCTCACTCCTTCAGCCTTGCAGACGACTCTTGCGAAACGAACGCGCCCCGGCAATCTTGACCAGATGCGCCTGGGTGTTGGCATGACAGATGGCGATGGCCAGGGCATCGGCCGCATCGGCCTGCACCTCTCCACTGACCCCCAGCAACACCTTGATCATGTGCTGCACCTGGGTCTTGTCGGCATTGCCATTGCCCACCAGTGCCTGTTTTACCTTGCGCGGGGAGTATTCCGCCACAGGAAGATCATGATGAAGGCAGGCAACCAGCGCACTGCCGCGCGCCTGCCCGAGCTTCAGGGCAGAGGAGACACTCTTGCCCAGGAAGACTTCCTCGATGGCACACTCCTGCGGCGCATGTTCTTCGATCACCTGGCAGAGATTATCGAAAATCAGCTTCAGGCGCTGCGGGTGATCGACGTCCGGCAGGCGGATGCAGCCACAGGCAACATACTCCAGACGGTTGCCCAGCGCATTGATGATGCCATAGCCCGTTACGCGCGAGCCCGGGTCGATGCCCAATATCAGTGCCACATCCCCTCTCCCCGGGAGTTGATCCCATGTCCTGTGGGAGCCTGCCTGCAGGCGATCAGGGTAGGAATTCAATCGCCTGCAGGCAGGCTCCTACAAAACCACGTTTAGAGCTGGCTCATGACTTCGTCGGAGATGCTGGCATTGCTGTACACGTTCTGTACATCATCCAGATCTTCCAGATGATCCACCAGTTTCAACAGCGTCTGTGCCGTCTCCAGATCCATCTCTGCCTCGGTAGAGGCCACCATGGCCACCTCGGAGGAATCAATGCTCAACCCGGCCTTTTCCAGCGCATCCTTCACCGCACCAAAACTCTCGGGCGTCGTGATGACTTCCAGCGAACCGTCATCCTGGGCCTGCATATCATCGGCACCGGCCTCCAGCGCCACATCCAGCGCCTGCTCCTCGTCGCTGCCCGCAGGCAACACAATACTGCCCTTTTTCTCGAACAGATAGGCAACCGAACCACTGGTGCCAAGATTGCCCCCGTTTTTGGAGAAAGCATGGCGCACTTCCGCAACGGTACGGTTCTTGTTGTCCGTCAGCGTCTCTACCAGAATCGCCACGCCACCAGGACCATAGCCCTCGTATACCAGCTCCTCCAGATTGTCGTTATCCGCCGTTCCCGCCCCTCGGGCAATAGCCCGGTCGATGGTGTCACGCGTCATATTGGCGCCAAGTGCCTTGTCTACCGCAGCACGCAGTCGCGGGTTGTCCGCCACATGCTCGCCACCGAGTTTGGCAGCGACTGTCAGCTCACGAATAATCTTGGTAAAGATCTTGGCCCGCTTGGCGTCCTGCCCTGCCTTGCGATGCTTGATATTGGCCCATTTACTGTGCCCTGCCATCTCGCTACTCCTGCCTTTCCTATTCGGCCTTCGTCTGGCGTAACTGGATATTCAGTTCCCGCAGCTGCTTGTTCGCCACAACGCCTGGCGCATCGGTGAGCGGACAGGCGGCTGACTGCGTCTTCGGGAAGGCAATGACTTCCCGGATGGAGCTTGCGCCGGTCATCAACATGATCAAGCGATCCAGACCAAAGGCCAGGCCACCATGAGGAGGACAACCATAGGACAGCGCTGACAGCAGGAAGCCGAACTTCTCTTCAGCTTCCGCCTCATCGATGTCCAGAATGCGGAAGACCTGCTGTTGCATGGCCGGCTGATTGATACGGATGGAGCCACCCCCGAGTTCGGTACCGTTCAGCACCATATCATAGGCGCGGGACAGGGCATTGCCCGGGTCTTTTTCCAGCTCCTCCACGGAACAGGACGGCGCGGTGAACGGGTGGTGAATCGGCGTCAGGCCGCCCTCACCGTCTTCCTCAAACATCGGGAAATCCACGACCCACAGAGGAGCCCAGCCCTCACGGACCATGCCCATATCGCTCCCCACTTTCAGGCGCAGCGCACCCATGGAGTCGTTGACGATCTTGGTCTTGTCGGCGCCGAAGAAAATCAGATCTCCCGTCTGCGCCTGCAGACGCGCCAGCACATCCTGCACAACCTGTTCGGGCATGAATTTCAGAATCGGGGACTGCAGCCCTTCCAGGCCGGCGGCGAGATCATTGATCTTGATCCAGGCCAGACCTTTCGCACCGTACTTGCCGACAAACTGAGTGTAATCGTCAATTTCCTTGCGGCTCAGACGCACACCATCGGGCACACGCAGTGCCACCACACGGGAGGCCGGATCGTTCGCCGGGCCATTGAAGACCTTGAAGTCCACGCTCATCATCAGATCGGCAATGTCCACCAGCTCCAGATCGAGACGCAGATCCGGCTTGTCGGAACCGTAACGGCGCATGGCCTCCGCGAAGGTCATGCGCGGAAACTCACCGAGGTCCACATCCAGATGCTTGATGAAGATGTTGCGAATCATCGACTCCGTCATCTGCATGATCTGCTCTTCATTCATGAACGATGTTTCAATATCGATCTGAGTGAATTCCGGCTGACGATCCGCACGCAGATCCTCATCACGGAAACATTTCGCGATCTGATAATAACGATCCATACCGGCCGCCATCAGAATCTGCTTGAACAGCTGCGGCGACTGCGGCAGGGCAAAGAAATGCCCGGGATGTGTGCGGCTGGGCACAAGATAGTCCCGGGCACCTTCCGGAGTCGCCTTGGTCAGCAGCGGGGTCTCGATATCGAGAAAACCGTTCTCGTCGAGGAAGTTGCGGATAGAGTTCGATACCTTGGAGCGAAAGCGCAGACGCTCAGCCATTTCCGGACGCCGCAGGTCGATATAGCGATAACGCAGACGCACATCCTCGCCTACCTCTGAATGTTCATCCAGCAGGAAGGGGGGCGTTTTGGCAGCATTGAGAATGACCAGCTTCTTGCCCAGCACCTCGATACGGCCTGTTCCCATCTCGGCATTGGCCGTACCCGCCGGACGCGGACGCACGATGCCGGTCACCTGCAACACGAATTCGCTGCGTACGGATTCCGCCAGCGCAAAGCTCTCTTCTGTATCCGGGTCGATCACCACCTGGGCAATCCCCTGCACGTCCCTCAGGTCAATAAAGATGACGCCCCCGTGATCCCGGCGACGATGGGCCCATCCACACAGGACCACTTCCTGCCCTTCGTGCTGCTCGTTCAATTCTCCGCAATAGTGACTGCGCATAGCTTTATCCTGTTCAGTTCTGTAATTGTGGCCACCCTTCATGGGGCGGCCCTGTTGACAGGCTAGGCGCCTGTACTGCCCGCGGCCTGGCTGGAGGCCGGTTTTTCTGTACTCTTGGCACTGGCAGAGGCGGACCCTCCTGCCGAATCCTGGGTGCCGTGACGCTTCGCACCGGTCTTGAAGTCCGTCTCGTACCAGCCCCCGCCCTTCAGGCGAAAACTGCTGGCAGACACCAGCTTGGACAAGGACTCCTTGTGACACTGGGGACACTGCCTCAGTGGAGCATCGCTGATCTTCTGCAGAGCCTCCAGGCGATGACCGCAGTCCTGACATTGATACTCGTAGATTGGCATCGACCCAACGCTCCTCTTATGCAAACCGGGCTGAAAACCGGCCCTTTTTCGTCACATGCTCCGCCGCAAAACCGGCGAACCCGCCGGATGCATTTTCGCCGGTTTTCCGAAAACCGCGCATTATACCTTAGCTGCGAAGCATCTGGCATCCCCGTTCAGGGGTTTCTGGCACTATAATTTACGGTATTTGCCGCAAGACCCGGAAGCCTTGAAGAGCCCCGGAAACCGGGCTTGATCTCAATCACAAAACTTGCCGATTAGTGCTTGCTAGCCCCTGGCAAAAGCTATATAAATAGAGCCCCACAAAGGCGTAAATGGACTTGTACACGTCTGAAGAACAAAGTACAGGAAGAACTCCTGGGGTTCTCCCCGTTCGCGGGAGCAACATACGAAACAACCTTCATTATTAAAAAGAGAAACGGGCATGGCTGTAGCAAAATCTGCATCAAAGACCACCAAGAAAGCATCCACTCCAGCAAGAAAGAGTTCTGCGATTCAGCAGAAGTACACCAAGACAGCGATTCTCAATGAAATCTCCGGGAACACCAACCTGAGCAAGAAGCAGGTGTCCGAGGTTCTGGACGAACTGTCGCTGATCATTGAGCGTCACATCAAAAAGCGCGCCGTTGGTGAGTTCACCCTGCCCGGCCTGCTGAAGATCAAGGCTGTGACCCGTCCCGCGCGCCCCGCTCGCAAGAATGTACCGAATCCGTTTAAACCGGGTGAGTTCATGGACATTCCGAAGAAGCCGGCGAGCACCCGCGTCAAGATTCTGCCTTTGAAAAAGCTGAAAGAATTTGCTGTGTAAAAAAACCTTCCGTGTTCCGGGCCACGCCCTGACACGGAAGCTGTGTGTCAGTTCCGCAGAAAGGCAGCCCCCGGGCTGCTTTTCGCATTTTAAGGTTCCTGTCGAATGATCCGTGCCAGTCAGTATCTTATCGCCACCCTCAAAGAAACCCCTGCCGATGCCGAGATCGTCAGCCACCAGCTGATGGTACGGGCCGGCCTCATCCGCAAACTCGCCACCGGCATGTACACCTGGCTGCCTATGGGCCTGAGGGTGCTGCACAAGGTCACTGCCATTGTGCGTGAGGAAATGAACCGCAGCGGTGCCATGGAGGTCTCCATGCCGGTCGTGCAATCGGCCGATCTGTGGATTGAATCCGGCCGCTGGGACAAGATGGGGCCGGAACTGCTGCGCTTCGTCGACCGCCATGAACGCGACTTCTGCCTGGGCCCGACCCACGAGGAGGTCATCACTGACCTGATCCGTAATGAGCTGTCCAGCTATCGCCAGCTGCCGGCCAACTTCTATCAGATTCAGACCAAGTTCCGCGACGAACGCCGCCCCCGCTTCGGCGTCATGCGAGCCCGCGAATTCCTGATGAAGGATGCCTATTCCTTCCACAGCACGGAGGAATCCCTGCAGGAAACCTATGCGCTGATGCACCAGACCTATTGCCGTATTTTCGAACGCCTTGGGCTGGAATACCGCCCCGTTCTCGCCGATTCCGGCAATATCGGTGGCAGCACCTCTCATGAATTCCATGTCCTGGCTGATTCAGGAGAGGACGAAATCGTCTTCAGTTCCGACAGCCCCTATGCCGCCAATATCGAGATGGCCACCGGCACGCTGGTGGATCAGGATTACGCGGCCGGCGAGACGAAAAAACCCGCCGGCACCCTGGTGGACACCCCGGACGCCCACTCCATCGAAGAGGTCTCGGCCCTGCTGGGCCTGGAGGCGCGTCGCCTGGTAAAAACCATGGTGGTTCAGGGCGTTGCGGACGACAGCAACCCCAGCGGCCTGGTCGCCCTGCTTATCCGCGGAGACCAGGAAATCAACCCGATCAAGGCCGAAAAGCACCCGCTTGTTGCCTCTCCCTTTACCCTGGCGGAGGACAGCGTCATCGAGAGCGCCCTGCACTGCAAACCCGGTAGCCTGGGGCCGGTGGACCTGCCGATTCCCGTGCTCGCCGATACCAGTGTGATCTCTTTGGTGAACTTCGTCTGCGGCGCCAACCAGAACGGCCGCCACCTGATCGACGCCAACTGGGAGCAGGACTGCCGCTACGACAGCACGGCGGATATCCGCAAGGTGTGTGAGGGCGACATCAGCCCCGATGGCAAGGGCACCCTGCAGATCAAGCGCGGTATCGAAGTGGGCCACATCTTCCAGCTCGGCACCAAGTACAGCGAAGCCATGAATGCCAGCGTGCTGGACGAGAACGGTCGCAGCATCACCATGATCATGGGCTGCTACGGCATCGGCGTCAGCCGCATCGTGGCCTCCTGCATCGAACAGAGCCATGACGAGCGCGGCATTATCTGGCCGGACAATATCGCGCCCTTCCACATCGCCGTGATTCCGCTGAACGCCCACAAGTGCGAAGCAGTCGCCGCCCTGAGCGAAAAACTGGCAAGCCAGCTGAGCGAAGCCGGTTATGAAGTGCTGCTGGATGATCGCGACAAAAAGACCAGTGCCGGCGTGAAGTTTGCCGACATGGAGCTGATGGGCATCCCGCACCGCATCGTGGTGTCCGAGCGCGGTATTGAACAGAACGTTCTGGAATACCGTTCACGAAGGGCTCAGGACAACGAGATGGTGCCAGCGGACGAGATTCTCGCCTTTCTGCGCCAGGCCATTGCGCTGAACCCCACCCACTGACGCCGCCCGCGATCATTCGCGGGCATTGGCCTGCAGGAGCGTGCAGAATGAATGATGGCAAGCGCCTTCTGTCGCGCACAGCGCAGCTCAAAACGCTGCTGGATCGTCTGTTGCTGCCCCCGGGGCCGGAAGATTCCCGCCTACGGGCGGCAGGTTTACGGGCCTTCCAGGTGGCCTATGCCGTCATTCGCGATCTCGCGCAGGGCGAGCTCAGCATGCGGGCAATGTCGCTGGTGTACTACACCGTTATCGCCTTCATTCCCCTGCTAGCCCTGACCTTCTCCGTCCTCAAGGGGCTCGGCGCACACAATGCCATGGAGCCCGCCCTGCTCAATCTGCTGGCGCCCCTGGGCGAGCGCAGTGAGGAAGTGACGCGTAATATCATCACCTTCGTCAGCAATGTGCGCGTCGATGTGCTGGGTTTTGTCAGCCTCGGCGTGTTGCTGTACACCGTGCTGACCATGATGCAGAAGATAGAGACCGCATTCAATTTCATCTGGTGCGTCTCCGAAGGCCGCAAACTGGCCACCCGTGTCAGCGATTATCTCTTCGCCCTGATCGTGAGCCCTCTGCTGATTTTTGTCTCCGTCGGCATCAGCTCCTCTATCAATACCAATTTCTTCGCCCGTTATCTGGAGAGCCTCAGTTTCGGCGGTTCCCTGCTGCAGCTTACCGGCAATCTGTTCGCGTTTCTGTTCATGTCGCTTGCCTTTGCATTTGCCTACCGTTTCATTCCCAACACCCGTGTGCGCTTCGGGCCGGCACTGATCGGTGGCTTCATGACCACTATCATCTGGAAGGCCATGGGCATTTTCTTCAAGAGCGTGTTTGCCAATTCCAGCAGCAACGAACTCATCTACCTGGCCTTCTTCACCATTATTCTGGTGATGATCTTCATCTATCTGGGTTGGCTGGTGCTGCTGACCGGTTCCAGCATTGCCTATTACCTGCAGAACCCGGCCCGCGTCCGCCTCGGCCGGCGACGCCCCCGCCTCAGCCTGGCAGAACAGGAAGCCAGCATTCTCAGTGTGGCAGGGCTGGTGATTGAACGCTTCCAGAAACAGCAAAGGCCACTGAACGCCACCGAACTGGCAGAAAGGCTACGCCTGAACCCGATCATCATCGACGATATTCTCGATATCCTGACCGGTATCGGTTTCCTTGTGCGCACGGATCAGGATCCTCCCGGCTTCCTGCCCGCCGGCAGCGTGGATGATGCGCGCATCGATGCCCTGTGGAGGCAGATACGCCACTATGCCCCGCAGAACATACTGCCCGGCGAACACCTGCGCAGCACCGCAAGTGTCAAGGCGTATCTGGACCAGCTGGAAGAGCACAGCGCTCAGCATCTGGGAGACATGCACTTCATCCCTGCCCCACAACAGCGGGACCAGGACGGCCAGGGAAGCTCTGAATAGAGAGACAACAGCGTTATTCAGCGCTTCCGCAGCACTGCCACAGCCTTCCCGAATCACGTTACAATAGCGGCCTCATTCACCAAGCTGTGGAAACAGACGCATGCCGAGCACCAAACCCGCCCCGTATATCCTGATTCTTTATTACAGCCGCAATGGGTCAACGCAGCAGATGGCCAGCCTGATCGGCCGTGGGGTGGAGCAGGCCGGCATCGAAGCGAGGCTGCGCACCGTTCCCGCTGTGTCGCCCGTATGCGAGGCAACACAGCCAGACATTCCGGACAGCGGCGCCATTTACTGCAGCGAGGAAGACCTGCGCCATTGCAGCGGTCTGATTCTGGGCAGCCCAACCCGTTTCGGCAATATGGCGGCCCCCCTCAAATATTTTCTCGATGGCACCAGTGCCCTGTGGCTCTCCGGCGCCCTGATCGACAAACCCGCCGCCGTGTTCACCTCCACCTCCAGCCTGCACGGCGGGCAGGAAAGCACGCTGCTCAGCATGATGAACCCCTTGCTGCACCACGGCATGCTGATCTGCGGCATCCCCTACAGCGAACCAGGACTGATGAGCACACAATCCGGTGGCACCCCCTACGGTGCCAGCCATCACGCAGGCCAGAAAAACGATCGACAGGTAGACAGTCAGGAAAGCGCCATGTGTATGGCATTAGGAAAACGCATTGGCAGCATCGCCCTGCAAATGAATAAATAAACCAGGCACCACGCAGAACACTATGACAGCATCCGAGACACCTCCGGCCATTATCGACAAGTCCCAGCGCACAGTACTGGCGTTTTTTTATGCCCTGCTGCTGCTTTTCACCGGCTATGGCCTGTGGCAGATACCCGGTGGCAATCTGCCCGCCATTATCATGCTGTGGCTGATAAAAACCCTGCCCTTGCTGATCTTTATTCCCAGCCTGCATAAGCGCAGCTTACGCGCCTACGCGTGGCTGTCGTTTCTGGTGCTTTTGTATTTCATTCAGGGTGTGCAGACGGCATTCACCCAAGAGGCGCGCATTTACGGGATTCTCGTGACGCTTCTGCTATCGGGCCTGTTCAGTGCACTGATCGTGTATATCCGCAGCTATCGCCAGTTCTACAAGGTGTCCCTCTAGCCCGCCACGCATGGGCACTCAATCTGCGGATGCCTGCTCCATCAACTCCCGCACCAGGGGCACGGTGATACGGCGCTGCGTTTGCAGGGAAAACTGATCCAGGCGTTCCAGAAGAGAAAACAGCCCACGCATACTGCGCTCATTGCGCTGCAGCACATAACTGAGCACCTCGTCGCTCAGCTCGATGCCGCGTTGTCGGGCCCGCAGTTGCAGAGCTTCACGCTTCTCCTCGTCGCCTGGCACCTGCAGGGAAAACACCACACCGGACTGCAAACGTGACAACAGGTCCGGCAGTTGCACGGGCAATTCCCGCGGGCTGCAATGAGCTGCCACCAGCAAACGCGACCCACTCTCCCGCAGACGATTGAACAGGGTGAACAGCGCACCCTCCCAGGCATCCTGGCCCGCGATCACTTCCAGGTCATCCAGACAGACCAGCGGGAAACACTCCAGCCCCTCCAGCACATCGGGGCTGTAGTCCGCCGCCTGGGCAAGAGGCAGATAGAAACAGGCCTGCCCACGCGCATCGGCATCATGACAGACCGCCTGCAGAAGATGGGATGTGCCCGCCCCCACGCCGCCCCAGAGATAGGTGAAAAACTCAAGCTCCGTACCGGCACTGCCCGACAGATAAGCCACGGACTGACGATTGGCCTGCGCGACAAAGAAATTCGCAAACGTGGCAGAGTCATCCAGGGAAACCTGCAAGGCCATCTGGCGCGGCGCATTGCTCATACGTCAGCGTACCCAGCGGTAGTGGAGCGCAGGCGTTTGTTCCTGGCCGGGGTCGAAGGGCTGAACCGGCTGCATGTCCCGACCCAGCGCAATAAACTCGGTAAAGAGGAAGGGATTGCCGATCAGCGTCACATCCAGCTCCAGGCTGGCACCGTTGAGCAGGGCGGTGGATGCATTGTCCACCACGGCCAGGCTCTGGATATACTGTAGCACGTCCACATAATCGCGGGCACTGTCGACGTTTTCCACCCGCAGGCGCACCGGCAATGGCGCACTCAAGCGAATCAGCCCGTAGTGACTGGACAACCGTGCCGTGATGCGTTCCAGCGCGGCATCCGCATAGGGTTTGAAGTTCTGCTCAAAGCTGTCGAAGGTTTCCACCTGCTCGCGGAAGAGAAACTGCCACAGGCCCACCAGGTCGCCCCCGGTGGATTCCAGCACCCGGCCACTGAGGATGGCATCGGCGCCATAGCGCTCGCTGGCCGCGCGAATGGCCTCATCGTCCAGACTCCAGGCAACATCGATGGGCAGCTGGCGCCGGTCCTCAAGATCCAGCAGCGGAAACAGCAGCGGCAAACCGTGCAGACGGGAGTATTCGCGCACGATCTCCAGCAGGGGGTGATCCGAGTCGGCACTGAGCAGTTCACGACGTCCATCCGGGTTCTGTACGGCCAGCCATAACATGACCGTGGGCCGGTTCTGGTCCCACACGGGGATGCCAGCGGTATTGAGCATATTGTCCACCAGCGCGCGATCGAAGCGAACACTGATGAAATTACGCTGCTCCGCAGGCCCGGAGCTGGTGTGATAGCTGACCTCCTGCACATAACTCTGGGCATCGCGGACCGCCCGCTCCACGGCAGAGTTGCGCAGCCAGCGCTCCTCCCCTGTGATCTTGAGGATCACAGCGCTGAGGCCCTCGCGATAGGCCCGGATGCGCTCGGCATCGCCCTGCCCCTGCACCACGATCTCCTGTTCATACAGGCCATTGACGATCAGGGCAAATGCCGAGGGGCTGCCCAGGCAGAGCAGCAAAGGCCAAAGGCGCAGGAATTTCAGGGTGAAAGGCATGAATCTCATGCGGCGCATCATACCCGATATGCCCCCTTATGACACGCCTCCCCCCTCCCCGCAGCAGGGCTTAAATTGTCCGGAATCCACTGCAAGACTTACCCTGCCGGGCTTGGCAATGGTAAAATTCGCGCCAGTACTTAGCAGCCCACGAGACCCCTCAATGACTCAACACTCGAATGCAAGCCCCCAACCCTCCCTGAGCTACAAAGACGCTGGCGTGGATATTGATGCCGGTGATGCGCTGGTCGAGAAGATCAAAACCGTCACCCAGCGCACCCGACGCCCGGAAGTACTTTCCGGCCTGGGCGGCTTCGGGGCCCTGTGCGAGATTCCGGCAGGCTATCGCAAGCCGGTACTGGTTTCCGCCACCGACGGCGTCGGCACCAAACTCAAGCTCGCCATTGAGAGCGGCAAGCACGACACCATCGGCATCGATCTGGTTGCCATGTGTGTCAACGATCTGATCGTGTGCGGCGCCGAACCCCTGTTTTTCCTCGATTACTACGCCACGGCAGGGCTCGATGTGGCGTTGGCCACTCAGGTGGTGGAAGGCATCGGCGTGGGCTGCGAACAGGCCGGCTGTTCCCTGATCGGTGGTGAAACCGCCGAGATGCCGGGCATGTACAGCAAAGGCGACTACGACCTGGCTGGCTTCGCTGTCGGCATTGTCGAAAAGGACGAGATCATTGAAAGCAATCAGGTTCAGCCGGGTGACAAACTGATTGGTCTGGCCTCCTCCGGCCCGCACTCCAATGGCTACTCTCTGATCCGCAAGGTTCTGGAAGTCAGCGCCACCGCACTGGATACCCCGTTCGAGGGCAGCACCCTGGGCGAAGTTCTGCTGCGCCCGACCGAAATCTATGTCAAGGCCATCCAGGCACTTAAAGGCCACGCACGCGTACATGCGCTGGCACATATTACCGGCGGCGGCATTGTCGAGAACCTGCCACGCGTACTGCCAGAAGGTGCTCAGGCCGTCATCAATCTGTCCGCCTGGAAACGCCCGGAAGTCTTCCACTGGCTGCAGCGCACCGGCAATATCGCGGAAAACGAGATGCTGCGCACCTTCAATTGCGGCATCGGCATGATCGTCTGCGTACCGGCTGAGGATTGCGAGGCCGCACTGCAGATCCTGCGTCAACACAATCAGGGAGCCTGCGAAATCGGAACGATCCGCAGCGCAGCCACCGATGCCGCCCCGGTCGCACTGGAAGGTGAAGCTCAATGAGTGCCACGCCCTGCTCCGTCGTCGTCCTGATCTCGGGCAACGGCAGTAATCTGCAGGCCCTGATCGACCACGCCGAGGGCAGCCCCTATCGCATCAGCGCTGTGATCAGTAACAAGGCGGATGCATTCGGCCTGCAACGAGCCCGCAAGGCAGGTATCCCCACCCGTGTGCTGGACCACCGTGAGTTTGCGGACCGCGAATCCTTTGATCAGCGCCTGATGGCCGAAATCGACGCCTTCAAGCCGGATCTGCTCGTGCTGGCAGGCTTTATGCGCATTCTCAGCGCCGGCTTTGTGCAGCATTACAGCGGGCGTGTACTCAATATCCATCCCTCCCTGTTGCCGGCCTACCGTGGCACGCACACCCATGAACGCGTACTGGAGGCAGGCGAGCCAGAGCACGGTGTCAGCGTGCATTTCGTCACCGAAGAGCTCGATGGGGGGCCGGTGATCCTGCAGGCCATCGTCCCGGTGGCCGCAGACGACACCCGCGACTCCCTGGCCTCCCGTGTCTTCGTACAGGAACACAGGATTTATCCCAAAGCCGTTGACTGGTTTGCCTCTGGCCGCCTGTGCATGCGCGACAATGCTGCCTGGCTGGATGGGGAACGCCTGGGCGTGCAGGGCATACGGGAAAAAAGCCTGTGAAGCCCTGGCCGCTGCTTCTGCTGCTGTTCATCAGCCTTGGCGCAGCGGCCCAGGAAAACGGGCCTCACCCCTTCGATGCCCGTTACCAGGCCAAAGCCCTTGGCCTGAGCGCCTCTGCCACACGCCGCCAGAGCGTGACCGGGGAAGACACCATCCTGCTGGAGAACCGCATCTCACTGACCATTCTCGGAGCCAATATCGGCACTGTCGTGGAAGCCAGCGAATTTCGCTGGCAACAGGATCATGTGCTGCCCCTGCACTATCGCTACGACCAGAGCGGCATCAGCAGCAGCCACGAGAGCATTGCCTTTGATTGGGAACAGAACCAGGCACACAGCCGCAGTGACGACGAAAACTGGGACCTCGATATCAGCTCCGGGGTATTGGACAAGCTCAGTTACAGCGTCCAGCTGGCGCAGGATCTGCAGCAGACCAATGGAAGCGAGTTCCACTACCGCGTGCTGGACGAAGACGAAATCAAGGAGCAAACCTACCGCGTGCTGGCCGAGGAGGTATTGAACACTCCCCTGGGGAAACTCAATACAGTAAAGGTCGAACGCGTACGGGAAGACGACAGCCCGCGCAGCACCACCGTATGGCTGGCACGGGACTGGGATTATCTGCTGGTCAGGCTGGAGCAGGTGTCCCGCTCGGGAACAAAGACAGAACTGATGCTGGAGTCTGCCACCGTGGCAGGTAAAGAGCTAAAGGGCCTGTAACGCGCCCTCAAGGCTCGTCGTTTCAGCGCTGCATCTCGTATTTGCGCATCTTTTCCACCAGTGTGGTACGACGGATATTGAGACGATCTGCCGCCCGTGCCACGACACCCCCGCTATCGTTGAGCGCCTGCTCAATCAGATCACGCTCCAGATTGGCCAGGTATTCCTTCAGGTCGAGACCGTTCAGCGGAAGCAGTGCCTGGGGCACGGAACCGTTACCGTTGAGTGTGGTCGGCGCCTGGGCGTGTACCGGTTTGTGTTCCGGCACGAGCGCTTCAGCGGCAATTTCATGTGCCTCGAGATGGCGGAATTTCTGCGGCAGATCGTTGACTCCCACCACCGCATGAGGGTGCAGAATAGCCATACGCTCAACCAGATTGGCAAGCTCACGGACATTACCGGGCCAGGGATGTCGACACAAGGATTCTATGGCACTGCTGTTGAAGCGCACCGAACCACGCTTCTCGCACTCCAGGCGGGTAATCAGCTCATTAAGCAGATAGGGGATGTCCTCGGCCCGATCGCGCAGAGACGGCATCTCGATCGGAAAGACATTAATGCGATAGTACAGGTCCTGACGGAAAGTGCCGGCATCGATCATATCCTCGAGGTTCTTGTGAGTGGCCGCCAGAATGCGCACATCCGTCTGCAGGGTTTTGGTGCCCCCCACCCGTTCGTAGCAGTGCTCCTGCAGAACGCGCAGGAGCTTTACCTGCATGGGCAGCGGCATGTCCCCGATCTCGTCGAGAAACAGCGTACCGCCCTCCGCCATTTCAAAACGCCCGATACGCGTGGAGATAGCCCCGGTGAAAGCCCCCTTTTCATGGCCGAAAAGCTCGCTTTCCAGCAGATCCGGAGGAATCGCGCCGCAGTTGATCGGCACAAAGGGTTTGTTCGCACGGGAGGAGTTCTTGTGCAGATTGCGGGCAACCACCTCCTTGCCCGTACCGGATTCCCCGGTGATGAGAATCGTCACTTCCTTGTCCGCCACCTGCCCCATGACGTGACGGATGCGCTGCACCTCGGCGCTATTGCCAACCAGGCTGCGAAACATATTGTAGTCGCGCACTCTCTGATCGGACGACAGGTGCTGGTAGTGCCGACGATAGACCTGTGATTTGTGCAGGGCATCCAGCACCGGCTGATAACGCAGTGGCAGGGGAACGCAGGCCGTGATGGCATTCTGAACCCCAGTGGCCAGCTCGCGCCCGGACTCGGTATCGCCGAGCAGGACGACCGGAATGCCCATATCCCACTGGGCCAGTGTGGCCACCAGTGCTTCCTGGGCGTCTTTCGGGTAGGGACCGAGCATCGTCAGTTTGATGTCGGCGCTGGAGCTGAGCTGTTGGCCGGCGGCACTTTGCCAGCCGTCCAGATTGGTCGCAACAACGGTTTCGCCCAGAAAACCCAGGATCACTTCCAGTTCATCGCGGGCCTTGCGATTGTCATCGATAAGCAGAATTTTCCCTTGCGCGGAGGGATTTAACGTAGATGCGTCCATCAACAACGGCTTCGATTACCCATGCGCAGGCCAGCACAGTACGACATCTCCGTGCTGCCCCCCCACAACTGAAAATGGATTATTGCTGACCACAAGCCGGAATCAACCCAGCCCTACTGCCGCCAACTTTGATTAACAATGATTAAACAACGCCCACCAATATTAGTCAATCTGGCGCGGATTATGCCGCAGGCGCAATAGCGTCCCACCCCTCCTTGACCGTTGTCAGCAGGTCGATGACCTCGTCGAGGCGTGCCACATCATTATGGAGATTAGCTTCCAGCAAGCGGCGCTGCATGTACTCGTACAGACTGCTCAGATTGGCGGTCATCTGAGGCTCGGCATTCTCATCCAGGCTCGCCCGTAAGCCGCCGACGATGGAAATGGCCTTGCCAATCAGCAGGCCTTTTTGCGCCACGTCCTGCCGTGCAAGCGCTCCTTTTGCCTGTGTCAGGCGCTCCAGGGCGCCATTGAGCAGCATCTGGATCAACTGATGTGGGCTCGCCCCCTCCAGGGCACTTTCGGTATTGATACGTTTGTACTGCGCCAGAGCGCTTTGTGCTGCATACATAATGCTCTCCATAGGGTATTGAGGGTAGGACGTTTACTGCAAATTCTCACGGAACTACTGCTTCTGCTGGACCGTATTGCTGGCCAGGGCTTCCAGCGCCTGCAGTTGCGAACTCAGATAGTCTGCCGTGGTGTTCAGTTGATTGATGATCTTGTCGTTGGCCAGGAAAGAGGCCCGCAGCCGGGCCTCCGAACGTGCAATCCGCTCATTCAGTGCCGTGCGCTGTTCACTGATACTTTCCAGTTCCGCATTCAGGGTGTCGGTACGCGTGGTAAACAAGCCGCTGGCGCCGAGGTAGGTATCCATCAGGACGCTCAGCTCCTCTGCCACCCCCTTGATATAACTGACCGTTCCACGGCTTCCCAATGCCCCGCCGTTGACGACGATACGCAGACCGGCAGCCACATCGAGCTCACCGGAGGCGTTGCTGCCGGCTCTGCCATGGGCACCCATGCCGGTTGCGAAGCCAAAAATGCTGGCCGCATTCCCGCCCAGTGCCGAGATCTGCACGCTGGAAGCGGCCCCGGTACTGTTGGAAATAATGCCGAAGCCTCCCGTCGTACTGTCATATTCCACCTTGACGGACACCCCTGCGGCCAGCAGGGCCGGGCTATTATTGATCGCGCTCTGCATCGCAGAGGCGACTGCCGTTGGGGCCGTATTGCTGAGGGTGCCCAGCGTCACGGCATTCGATTGCACCCCGTCCACGGTGACCCGGAAGGTATCGGAGGATGTGCTGTTGGCGAGATTGCCGTGCGCCGCATTGAGATAGAAACCAGGCATGGCAGCAACATTGCCACCGGAGGCAAGCAGGGTCTGGCCGACACCGTCAGCCTCCACCCCATTGATCGTTCCTGCCACATTGACCCCATCCACGGACGTGATACGGGGGTTGAAGCCGCTCACCATGCCTAGCTTGTTGCCCGCAGTCGTGCTCACGCTGCTGAAGCTGATAAGGTCTGCAAGCTCCTGCGTTGAGAAGACCAGACGCCCCTGCTCCGCCTCGGCATCGTATTCATAGGAAACCGTCACCGGCACCCCATCGTCACCGGTGTTATTGGTGTCAGTCAGTGAGAACCCATCCAGTCCGTTTACCAGCTGACTGGACAGACCCAATGCCGTTGTGGCATTGGCATTGGCGTTGGAAAGCTCTATCTGGGTGCCCGCTCCCGTACCAGAGGTATAACTCAGAACCAGCTGGTCGCTGCCATCCAGACTTGCCGCAATGCGGTCATCCACACCGGCCGCCGCCAACGCATTCTGCACTTTGAGCAAGGTATCCGCCGCACTCACCGTGGCCGTATCGATCAGCACGGGAACGGCCCCCACGCCATCAATATCGATGTCGAAACTGGCATTGTTGGCAGCAAAGTCAAAGCCACCGGCATTCACTGCGCCACTTCCTGCAAGGATGGCTGGTGCGCCATCCTCGGCGATCTGTATCTGGCTCGCGCTTCCGGTCGCTACGGTCTCAAAATAGATCTGCTGGCTGTCATCCAGACGCGCCAGCACCAGCCCGTTAAGAGCCGTGGCATCGATGGCATCCTGCACCGCTGCCAGTGTGTTCTCAATGCTGCCAGGGGTTTCACCGCCAAAGGACACCGAGCTGGAATCTCCGTCGATGATGACCTGGGTACTGGTACTGCCTCCGTCCAGACTGATACTGACGGCAAGATTCGCCGACGAGAAATCCTGCCCTGCCGTCAGCACATCGCCCACGCCGCTCTTTGCTGCTGCCGGAGCGAAGGCCGGATCGCCGTTGATCAGACTCTCCATGGCACTGATCAGGTCGGCGGGCTTGTCGTAATCCACAGGTGTACCGCTACTGCCGGGCATCGTCAGCAATTCACTGCTGATGCCGTTGACCGTCAGGACAAAACTGGTCTCGGCATCCAGAGTCAGTGCCGTATCAAAATTCTCCGCCGAGCTGCCCGTGGGCGTGCTCAGGCCACTGAGATAATTGCCCAGCGCATCGCCTTGATAGGGTGTCGTCAGACCCAACAGGTTCGCCATGCCGGGTTCCACCTCAAGGAAGCCGATGCCCGAATTGGAACCATAGGTATTGGAGGCGATATCAAAACGGGTTTCATCGGCATTGTAGGCCACCGCCACCCGGAAATTATTGTTGAGCAAGTCCGCATTGCTGTTGATGCGGGTCTGGATATGCTCGGCCAGGTCAGCCGCCGTGCTGTAGCTTCCCTGCACCAGGCTGATGTCTGCCGACACGCCGTTGAGCAACACCGTGAACTCGTCATTATTGTCGTCGATAACAATATTGCCATTGGCGAGAGTGGCTACCTGCTGCCCACTGAAAGTGCCCGTGGTCGCCAGCCGCGTGATATTGACATCATACGTTCCCGGCTGCGTGTTCGACGTGGCGCTGCTGTAAGTCAGCAGGGAATCGGAAGTGGAGCCTGCCGTGGCGAACAGCCCGAGAATATCACTGGCATTGCTGGCAAACTTGTCGGCAAAGGTCGCCGGATCAAACTTGAGCTGATAGTTGGCATCCTTGTCCGTGGTGATACCAATCTCGGCAAGGCTGCGCACACTGCCTGTCAGCCCCGTCACGGTGGTCCGTAACAGGCGATTGATCTCGGCCATGGCCAGACGGAGCGTGGAATCCCCCGTCAGCAGACTGCCCTGCCCCTTGTCACCGGCGCTGGTATCGAAGGCAGTGAGATCGTCTGCCAGAGCCTTCAGCGCATTGTAGTTGTCCACAAAACCCTGCAGTTTGTCGGAAATGACAGAGGCATCCCGGGCAACGCTGAGCGTCACCGGGCCAGCCGTCACCCCCTTGAGATTCAGGGTGGTTCCCGGAATGACTCCCGTCACCAGATTGCTGCTTCGGCTCACCGAGAGCCCATTGACGGAAAACAGCGCATTCTGGGCGGTAATCGTTTCCCCCAGGCGCTCAGAACCCTTCACCTGCCCCTGCGCATCATCCAGGCCAAAACCGTCAAGACCGCTGACATCGGCAACACTCAGGCCGAGTTCTGCTGTCGCCGCGCTTCCGCTGACATCCAGAGCGCTGATCGCAAGGCTGCCGGCAGCCCCGGGAGTGACACGGGTAAAGAGCAGCTCATTGTTCTCATTGAGGCTGGCCACGACATCGCTATCGAGGCCGGCAGTCACGAGCGCTGCATTGACAAGATCAATGGTTTCCTGCCGCGATGCCGAGGCCGTGTTGAGCGTAATGGCCTGCGCCACACCGCCGTCCACCGCAATACTGAAGCTTGCATTATTGGCGGAAAAATCAAAACCGTCAGACAAGGCGGAGCCACCGCTGAGACTGGCAGAAGCCCCATCAGTGAGAACCTGCAAGGCCTGGTCAAACCCGGTGTCCGCACTGGCAAAATACAGCCGGTCGCCGTCGGCAGCGGCAAGCACATCTCCCGCACTGAAACCCTTGGCGAGCAGCTGGGTGTTCAGCGCACTCTGCACCGCCGCCAACACGCCATCGGTATCCGCAATCGCGACATTCGCGGGTACCACCACGTCCATGTCCACGCCCTGGTAACGCAGGCTGAAAGCCAGGCTGCTGCTGTCCAGCCCCGCTCCAGCAGACAGGTCCAGCGTGCCACTTGTAGTGGAGGCTGCCAACGTGGCGTTCTGGCTGCTGGCATTGTAATTGAGCGCCTTAAGCCCATCGGTGCCCGTGGCCACTATTTCGATACTGTTCTTTGCTCCGCTCTCTTTGGCCGTAAACACCAGGCGGTAGCCCGTGCCATCATCCACGATACTGGCCTGCACACCGAAATTGGCCTTGTTCACCGCATCACGGATACCCGCCAGCGTATTGTTGGAGGAAGTGATGGCGATGCTCTTGGAGTTGGCGTCGGGGTTGAGCGTAAAACTGTCGTAACTGTTGCCGACACCGTAGGTGGTGGTGCCGAAACGAAAATTGAGCACGCCGGTGCCCACGGTGTCTGTCACCTCGGCATAGGCATGACTGGCGATGGAGTGTGCCTGCGCAAGCTGAGCGACATTCACCGTGTAACTGCCTGCCACAGCAAGGCTGCTGGCTGTGGCCGTAACACCGGCCTCGTTCGAACTGCTGACCGTGCTGGCATTGAAGGTGGACGGCAGGCGCAGGGCCGACAGGGAGCTGTCAAAACTGGACAGCGCACTGGTGATCTCGCCATACGCAGAAATCTTGGCCTCCGCCACGGTCTGTTTGTTGTCGAGCCGTGCCTGCACCGGGGCACGCTCCGCCTCGATGATCTGCTCGACCAGTTCCGAAGTCAGCAGCCCCGACCCGACTCCCAGGGATTGTATTGACGCCATGCATGCTCCTGGCACGTCTTTATATAAACGAACGGAGGCGGCAATGCCTATGCACTGCCGGCTCCTGCAGACACAGAACAATTCAAGTTATGTGCCAGCTCCGAAAACACCGCGCAAGCACTTGTTCTGTATATGTTTTATCGGCCATATCGCGCCATTCTTGATCCCTTCGCTGCACCCCCTTGCCTGCCGCGGGCAAGCGTTTGCCGCCTGGAGCATGGGCTTGCGTCTTCCCTGCTTGCCGCATACCCTTGCCAATTCCATCACTCAGACATGAAGTACTCCACCATGCACACCGGCACCGTTGAATCACTGTATCTCGCTCCCCGTCAGGACGCAGCGGTACAGAAGCAGGCCTCACTGCAATTGCTGGCCGGCCACGGCATTCGCGGCGACCGCTATTTCCTCGCCCAGGCAAGCCTGGACACAGGCCCCATGTCAGCGCGAAAGGAAGAACTGACCCTGATCGATGCTGCACAACTCGAGGGCTTCAACGAACGTTTCAAACTGAACATTCCCCTGGGGGATTTCCGCCGCAATATCGTGACCCGGGGTATCGATCTGAATGCGCTGGTGGGCAAACGCTTCCGACTCGGTTCGGCGCTATGTGAAGGCATTGAGTTATGCGAGCCCTGCAGCAAGCTGGCGCGCACGGTCAGCCCCCTGGTGCTGCCTCATCTGGTGCACCGGGCAGGCATCCGTGCGGCGATTATCGAGAGCGGCGATATAAGGCCAGGTGACACCATCGCCATTCTGGTGAATTGAAAAGGAGCTTTATCGCCTGCAGAGCAGGCTCTACAGGGATCGTGGCGCATTGACTGTAGGAGCTTGCCCTGCAAGCGATAGCTTCCAGGCCCCCAGAAAAGAAAAAGGCACGCCGAATGGCGTGCCCAGGAGTTATAAGGGGTTTTTGTTGGTCGGACAATGCCTGAAATTACACTTGCGCCTTGAACAGGGTGATCGGTTCCTGTGCGTCTAGTTTTTTTGCCAACTCCAGGGCTTCCTTACCACCAAACTGTCGTACTAGTTTTCTAGAGTCTCTGTCCACAACGGTCACTGAAGGTTCGGCTGAGCCCAGTTCAAGCCCGAAAATAATATCCCTCTGGATGGTCTGAACGTAGTCGTTTAAGCGTGCAACGGCAACCTCCAGTTGTTGCTCGTTCGTTCGTTCTTCCTGGGGTACTTCATCAAGTGCTTCGACCTCCTCCATTTGTGCTTGCTCGCCGCTTCCTGCGAAGAGGCTGGAGTGCCCTTGATCATTATTCTCGGTTTGCACTGAATTAACCTTGTCTCTCGAGACAGTCGTCGGCAGAAATCTTGTGATACTGATGTCAGTCAAGGTTTGCCTCCAAAACGCGTCTCTAAATATTACATCGTCATCTGAACCTGCTTTGCAGATTATCCGGTTTGACGCCCCGGCTCAGGAAGCCGGGGGTCAAATCGAAGGCCTGCTTACTGGAGCAGTGACAGCACTTGCTGTGGAGCAGCATTGGCCTGTGCAAGGATCGAGATACCAGCCTGTTGCAGGATCTGCGATCTGGACAGAGCCGCCGCTTCAGAAGCGAAGTCTGCGTCCAGGATACGAGAGTTCGCAGCGGACAGGTTCTCGGCAGAGACCGCCAGATTGGAGATGGTGGTCTCAAAACGGTTCTGGATCGCACCGAGATCCGCACGGGCGCTGTTGACAGCGTTCAGTGCGTTATCTACGGCAGCCAGCGCCTTGTTGGCACCGTCCTGGGTGGAGATGTCCACTTCAGACAGGAACTGACCGGCGATACCCCCGCCGAAAGACCCCTGGGACAGACCCAGATCGGTCAGCGCTTCGTTGCCGTTGGTTCCACCGCTGAGCTCAATCGCACCACCAGAGGACAGTGAGACTGTGGAGTAGGTAGTCACCGCATCGGCATTGGCACGAGTCACGCCTGTGGCGCCACCGTCGGTGAAGTCACTGGAGGAGATACCTGCCCCTGCCAGACCGAAGTTGGCTGCGGCGACAGAGCCTCCGTTGGTGTCTAGAGCCAGCACGATGTTGCGTCCGTCTGCAGCCGTCAGGGTGATGCTGGTACCGTTGTCTTCGGCAGTGACACCCGTCTGGCCAGTCACGGCATTGATCTGGTTCACGGCAAAGGTACGGTTGGCATCCGCACTGCCCTGTACGGTCAGGCCGATGTCCACGCCGTTCAGGTACAGAGTACCGGTGTTGCTGGCAGTACCCGCTGTGGCGGCAGAGGTGCCCTTGGTCACAGTCGCATTCACTGTCGCGCTTACTCCAGTGGAGGCAGTGGAATCATTGATCGCAGCAGCGATGGAGATACCGGAGGCTTCCTTGGTGCTGGAGCTTGCTGCACTGTAGGAAGCAGTATCATCTGCCGCATTGGCCGCAGAGATGCTGACCCCGTTGATGACCAGGTCACCCGCAGCCAGGTTGTTGTAGGTGGCTGCCACGGCATCGGAACCGGAATCAGACCCGACGGCCAGGCCAAACTGCGCGGAAGTGGTACCGCCAATGGCAGTGACCGCAACAGAGCTGCTGGTACCAGTGGTATCAGAAGTGATCACCAGTTCACCATCCACATTCAGGCTCGCCGTGGCTCCAGTCAACTGGCCGTTGATGGAAGTCAGCAGGTCAGAGGAGTTTGCGACATTGCTGTTGACGTTGACGTTCTGTGCAGAACCGCCATCCACTGTCACGGTAAAGGTGGCGTTGGTAGCCCCTGCCGCAACAACACCGGTATCAGTAGTTGTGCTGATGCCAAAGTAAGTCAGCGCGTTCACCGCACCACCGTTGTCGGCAGCCGTGATGGTGGCGCCGCCGTTCGCATCTTCTGTGAACACCAGCTGGAAGTTGCTGTTCAAAGAGGCAGTGAAACCGGAACCATTGATGGCCGTGTTGATATCGGCCAGCAGCGCTGTGTTACCGGAACCCAGGGTGCCGCCGTTGGCAGCATCCGTGTAGTTACCGTTCAACACCACGTTGTCAGTACCACCGGCAGTTGTGGTGATATTGAAGTTCAGGTTGGCCGCATTCAGACCGGAAGCGGACGTTGCGACAATTCCCAGCTCGGACGTTGTCCCCACCAGGTTGCTGACCGCAACGCTGCTGGCTGCGCCGGTAGTGGCAGAGGTGATCACCAGCAGGCCGTTACCGTCCAGAGACGCGGTGGCACCCGCCAGCTGACCGTTGATGGCCGCCAGCAGGGCTGTGTCGTCTGCAATCGCAGAGTCAAGTGTCACGGTTTGTGCACCACCACCATCGACAGCCACATCAAAACTGGCAATACCGGAGGTGCCATCGGCAACCAGGGTGTCGTTTGCAGCGCTGAAGCCGAACACTGTATCCGCATCTGTCGCAGCAAAACCGGCGGTGAAAATTGCCGTTTCAGCACTCGGCGCATCCTGGGAAATGGTCAGCTTTGTACCGTTGGCCAAAGAGGCCGTGTAGCCTGAACCCGCCAGTTGTCCGTTGATGTCGGCCAACAGGGCGGTATTACCGCTACCGGCACCGCCGCCTACCGTGGCATCGGTGTAGTCGGTATTGATCAGCACGTCATAGTTGTCACCGTCCACGATGCTGAGGGTGAAAGCCACCGTGTTGGTGCTGAAGTCAGTACCCGTTGCGGTGAGATCCACCGTGCCCTGCAGTTGCTCAGCGGAGAAGTCCGCCCCGGCCCAGGCGGCCAGATCAACCCCGGTGCTGGCGGTTGCTGCGGCTGCAGAAGCTGCAGACAGGTTCACACCCGTGCTGCTGATGCCGTTGGCGCCGGAGATGGTAGCCAGTTCGGCTGGTGTCCCTGCGCTGAAGTCGAAGGCGATGGAGCTGACGTCCACGGACCCTGCCACCGTACCGCCAGTGGCTGCTACCGCGCCGTTTGCTGTACGCGCTGTCGAGCTGACAGTGGAAACACCAGAGGTGAAGGTCCCTTCCACCAGGCCTGCGTTGGCCAGGTTGGCACCGGAGATGGCTACGCTGCGCACATCGCTGTTGGCAACCAGTGTAAAGCCACCAGTATACGTTCCGGCGGAAGCCAGACCAGTCGTGGCCGCTGTCAGGGTGCCTGTGAAAGACATATCGATGTTGCGGCCGTCTGCGGCCACCAGGCTTACCCCCAGGCTGGCATCGCCGTTATCAACGGCTGTCACACCCGTCAGGGAAGACTGCGCATTGATGGCGGAAACAACGGCTGCGCGGGAGGAGCTGGCATCGGCAGTGGTTTCAACAGAGATGCTGGTGCCGTTCACGACAACCGTACCTGCTGTGATGGAAGCTGTCATGGCGCTACCGGAGGCAGTGGTTTCATCGACGATGGCGCTTACGCCGGTTTGTGCAGAGGCGCGGTTGACCGCTGCGGCCTTGGCAATGGCAGAGGCAGAGGCAGAGGCAGTAGAGGCCGTGTCGTCAGAGGCGCGGCTCGCACCGATGCTCACACCGTTGATGACCAGATCACCTCCGCTCAGCGCAGAGCTGGTGGCCAGAGAGCTGATACCGGATTTGCTGGATACACCCAGTGTGTCGGCAGTCAGTTTGCCGATGCTGACGCTGATGGTTTCGCCTGCGTTGGCACCTACCTGGAAGACAGACGTGAAGGTACCGTCCAGCAGGTTCAGACCGTTGAAGTTGGTCTGGGAGCCGGCGCGGCTGATTTCGGCGATCAGTTGCTGTGTTTCTGCGTTCAGGGCCTGGCGGTCCGCGTCAGAGTTCGTGCCGTTGGCAGATTGCAGGGCCAGTTCACGGATACGCTGCAGGGAGTCAGTCATTGCCCCCAGCGCCCCTTCCGCAGTCTGGGACAGGGACACCCCGTCACCTGTGTTGCGGATAGCCACGTTCAGACCATTGATCTGGGACTGAAAGCGCGTGGAGATCGCCAGACCCGCAGCGTCATCCTTCGCGCTGTTGATGCGCAGACCGGAGGACAGACGCTCCAGAGCCTGGTTGGTCGCCGCCTGGGAACTGTTCAGGTTGCGCTGAGCGTTCAAGGAAGCAATGTTCGTATTAATGATTTGAGGCATGCTTTGATACTCCTGATTGTACACGTTAAACTGAGTCGCATATCGAAGAGAAAGACTGCTGCTCGCCTTATGCGTTATCAGTGTTAACGACTCAAAGACACAAAGCTTTAGCGTAATTTCGAAAAAAATATATTACGCAGATCAAAAGGCTTTGCGGGGAAGCTGGCTCCTCACGACGAGCCGGTGAGAAACACAAAGTTATCGGCAGGCCTTGCGAAGACTTTAGCAGAACTCTTTGTTTATAGCCGACTACAGGGCAGGCTCCTGCGATTGGATCTGGAAATCGCCTGCAGGGCAGGCTCCTACAGATGACGCAGGCAATCACCTGCAGAGCCGCTTCCGATGTAGGAGCCAGCCCTGCTGGCGATAAAAACAGACATCCCCGGTAGGAGCCAGCCCTGCTGGCGATAAAAACATATCCGCAGCAGCCCAACTCACACCCAAGGAAGCATTCATGAGTTCCCCCACCCGCCTTGAACAACAACAATGGAGCACCATCCTGGACCTGTCCACGCGCATGCTGGAACATGCCGAAACCCGGGACTGGACGGCTCTGGAAAGCCTGATGACGGCGCGGGATAAATTACTGAAACTGTACTTCAAAGAGGATGCACCGGCCTCGCGCAGGGAGACACTGCGCGAACAGATCGCGATGATTCAAAGCAATGATCACCTGATTGTGGAATTGACGAAACAGAACCGGGAACTGCTGGAAGACGAGTTGATCCGCCTGACACAGGCCCGCCAGGTAATCAGCTCCTATCAGCAGAAGCTGCAGCGGTTTACGCAGGATTAACATCGCCTGCAGGGCAGGCTCCTACCGGGGATGTCTGTTTTTATCGCCTGCAGGGCAGGCTCCTACAGGATGTGCCTGTTTTTATCGCCTGCAGGGCAGGTTCCCACAGAGGATGACACATTGACTGTACTGTAGAAGCCAGCCCTGCTGGCGATCAGTCAACATGAGCACACAGACGCATCAGATGTAATTGAAGATACTGAGCTTGCTGACTCGGGCAAAGCTGGCCTGGGCCGCCTCCAGAATGAAACTCTCCTGCGTCAATTGGCTGATGGCCGCAGCATAATCCAGATCCTGCAGGCTCGACAGCGCGGTCTGTATAGTCAGCTTGGAATCTTCGTTGGCGGTCAGGGTCGAATCCACCAGGTTCAGGCGCGCACCGATGGAACTGCGGGTTTCCAGCAGCGCAGACTGCGCATTGCCGAGGTTACTCAGAGTGGTCGCCGTCTGCGTCGCCAGTTTCGCCTTGTCGGTAATATTGTCCCCATACTGATTCAGGGCGGCCACAAAATCCTCCAGACCCGTGAGCAGCCCCTTGCGATTGCTGGACTCAACGATGAAGGTATCTCCCACCGCCGGTTGGCCGGCAATATTCACGGCCACCCCGGAAAACTCAATCTGTTCCCCGGAGACATAGGGTTTGTTCTGCACAAGAATGCGCCCGTCCGATCGTTGGCGGATGTGATAGCTCAGCTGCGGCGGGTTCATCTCTTCCAGTGAACGGAACTCAATCACCACATCTTCGGGATAGAATTCGGCAAAAGCCTGGGCATCCAGCACCTGTTCACCGCTGATGCTTGCAGGTGGCGTTGCACGATTGCCCGGATTGGCATGGGCGATGATGGTCGGTTCGACACTCCTGACGTCCACAAAGATCTTCTTGCCGGAATCGCTGGAAGCCACCGAGGCGGCTGGCGCAATCTGAATCGAGCGCTGCCCCTCGTCGCCCGTAAAGCGGTAACGCCCGTCAATACCGCGCACAAAAGGTTCGCCACTGCCCTGATAGCCAGCAAAGATATACTCGCCACTGGCATCACGGCTGTTCATCATCTGCGCCATGGCGTCGATGGTGGACTGCAGCTCCACGGCAATATAGCCGCGCTGCTCCTTGTTCAGAGCACCGTCTCCTGCCTGCGTCACCAGCTCCTGGGCCTTGAAGACCAGCTCATTGATGCTGTTGATGGCCACCTCTTCGCGATTGAGGCGGTTGCGCAGGGTCTCCAGATTATTCTTGTACTGGGAGTTGAGTGCCAATTCCTGGTTCAGTGCCAGAATGCGGGTGCTGGCCACCGGGTCGTCGCCGGGAGACAACACCCTCTTGTTGGCAGAGATCTGTTCCTGCGTCTTGCTCACGGCCTTCTGCATTTCCAGCAAGCCGTTCAGCCCCGTGTTATGAATCTGGTAGGAAGACAGACGAATGCTCATGGTTCAAAATCCTCTGTAACAGCACACTATATATTGACGATGGTGTCGAACAGTTCCTTGGCCATGGAGATCAACCTGGCGGAAGCGTTGTAGTGCTGCTCAAACTGAATGAGCCTTGCCGCCTCCTCTTCGATATTGACGCCGGCCACCCCCTGCAGGGAATCCATTGACTGCCTGAGCAGGGTCTCACTGGCCTGCTGTGACAGCCGCGCCTGGCTGGTCAATACCCCGGTGTTTTCAACCAGCTGACCATAGGCACCCTGATAGGTGAGCTTGCCGTTTGCCAGAGTGTTGTCCGTGTTCAGATTGGCCATGGCCACACCGTTCCGGTTATCCGCCGTGCCGTCGGTGTTATAGCTGATCAGGAAGGTATCTCCCGCCTGGGGCGCCCCTTCACTGCCCAGGCCACTGCCAATGCTGACCTGGAAACCCAGGTAGTTGCTGAGCGCCTTCGGCTGCGCACCGAAAAGCCCATCGCGGCGGCTGGAGCTGAGTTGGGTATGGGCGGCAAGTTGCACATCGAGCGTGCCTCCAACCGTAAAGACATTGCTGTTCGCTTCCCCTTTTGCACTGCTGGCAAACAATGCGCCGTAGGTTCCCGTGACCTCAGAAATACTCAGGGCAGACCCGGCACCATAGGTATTGGAGTCCAGCGTCAGGGTACCTTGGGGAGAGACGCCGACACGAATCGGGTCGATTCCCTGCCCGGCCAGCGCCGTATTGATGGCATCGCGGATGATCCCGGCCACTCCGGCTGCCCCGGTTTCATTACCCGCAGCAGTGCCTCCCCCGGCAGGAAGCATGGCCAGCGCACCGCCCACCACATTATTGATCACCAGGCCGACGGAATCGCCTTTTTCGCTTGTCGTCAGCGTGAGGAAGCCATTGCTGTCGATACCGGCACTGACCACGCCTGCTCCCAGGGCGGCATCGAGCCTTCCCTGCACATGGGTCAGAATTCCCGCAGGGCTGAGATCATTTGGCCCGGATGCCAATGCCGTGTTCACCCCCGCGAGATCAATGGTCACGGCAACGGCGCCATTCACCGAGACTGCAAAACTGTGTGCCCCGGCACTGAAATCAATGCCGCTGGCTATATTCTGTGTGCCGGTGAAGACCGCCGGGAGTGCGCTGCTGCCTGTCAGCTGGACGGCGACCGGATCGTGTCCATCCACGGCGATATTGAAACGGTGCGGCCCTGCGAGATCAAAATCAAACCCGTTTGCCAGGCTGGTATTGCCGACCAGTGCGGCATTGCTGCCACCGGTATCCTCGCCCAGCGCCGTACCGGATTTGATCAGTCCCTGGGCAGCGGCATTGGCAGCAATGCTTACCTTCGCCAGTTCTCCCTTTGTGACCGAACTGAAGCGCAGAGCGCCGGAGGCATCCACATCCACGTTCACATGCCCTGCGAGCCCGTTGAGCCCTGTCGCGGCGTCGATCTGTGCCTGAATATCTGCAGCAATGGTGCTGGCGCTGTCAGCCGCATAGTTCTTGTTCAGTGTGATATTGCCAGCGTAAATACCATCGACCACCAACAAAAAACTGCTCGCATTCGCCGCGGTGAAATCATAGGCCTCATTGGCATCCAGCCCATTGGCCAGAACCGCTGCAACCGCCCCCACATCGGGGCCGCTGATGCGTACTGGTGCCAGACCAATGGGATCATTCATGCTGACATCACTGATCTTCACCGTTCGTCTGTCGCCCACGCTGTGGAATGTCAATCGCCCCTCAGCGCTGAGTGCTACCTCGACAACGCCAGCCCCAAGCGCCGCATCGACATCGGCCTGTACGGATTCCGCAATATCATTGGCGGCATAGCTGCCAGGGGTCAGTGGCACAAACCACTTGCCGGAACCCAGATCGATATTGAAGCCGCTGCTGACCCCCACTTCCATACCGAAGGAGAGATTTTTGCGCCCGGTGACACTGCGCAGGTCTCCGTCACGCACAGCAACGGAATCCCCCGCATTGCCGCCAACTTCCACCCGGAGATCCACCCCGGTAGAGGAACGTACAGTCAGGTATTCGCCATCACTGCTGGCACGGATACCAAGCTGCTGCAAAGCACCACTGGCATTGATGCGATCGCGTAGAAAATCGACCGTCAAGGGGTCCGGAATCGTCTGAGGCGTATTCTCTCCCTCGGCAATAAAGGCCGGATCACTCAGATCAACCCCATTCAAGCTCAGGGTCAGGGGAGCCCCGACGCCATCGCTGACAAAATTGTATAACTGCAGCTGACTGAAGGCGTTTGCCTTGACGCCACTCAACTGGGAAAGCTGCCGCGCAATATCCTGCGCCGACTGGTTCTGCTCAATCAATAAGTGCTGCTCGGCGGAATAGCCCGTCAGCGGATCAATGGTGTTGAAAGTCAACAGTTCCTGCTGATAACCATTGTGGGTTTCATCCAGATTGATTCTTGCCACGGCACTGCCTGCGCTGCTCACGGTCGTGCCACCCGGGTCGCCCGGAAAAATCTCCTGCAGCGAGCCTGGCGCATAAACCTGATTGTTCAGCGGCGGTTGCAGGGAAACAGGGTTGGCAGGGTCCGAATAATCCAGCACATCGTAGGTCGTCGGCGAGGTAAACCGGATCATGATGGGCGGGCTGAGCTCACCGGGTTTACTGGTAAATGCCGAGGTGCTGATGTCGTGCACAACGCCCGGCATAATAAACGCACCACCCGAATTTCCGGCTCCAAGCTGGGTCCGGATCGGCGAGGCAAACGCAAAGGCTTCCGGGCGGGTAATCTGCACATCGATGTCGCTGATTCCGGTTTTGGTGGGCAAGATGGAAAACTTGTCTCCGCTCTGGAAGGAGCCGGATTCCAGCGTCAGCGTGAAACCGTCCATCGAGATCTGCAGCGGCAGCTTGCTCAGTACCCCCTCCACCATGAGCTTGCCATCGGACTCGCGCACAATGGAATACTGATTCCCCAGCCCTTCAAACTTCATCTGGTAATCGCTCGCCTGCAATTGACTGACATCATCAATATGCACGCTCAGCACACGGTCTTTGGGCAGCTTGTTGCCGATATCCGCCAACACCCGGTTCTGCATCAGTTTGGGATCGTTGATATCGGTAAAAATACGCGAACCCAGCTTGCCCTCCAGATCAATACCCAGCACCTGTTGCTGATTCAGGCCATCCGTGACTGCCAGCGTAATACGCCCCAGGGCGTTCAGCGCCGGGTCCAGCGCATCCTCACGAAAGCGAATCAAGCCCCCGATCTCTCCACCCGTGACCTGTCTGGTAATGACACGGCTGATATTGCCTGCCACAAAAGCCAGTTCCCGACGATCGCTTTCCGCAGGCCCCGCAACGGAGACAACTTCCCGCGCCGTGGAGCCAATCACCAGGCCCTGCCCTTCGGCAATGAATACATCAATCGTTTCATCCCCCTGACGGGTGACATCGACATCCACGAGGGCGGATAAATCCCGCACCAACTGGTCACGCTGATCCAGCAGGTCATTGGGCAGTTGTGCACCGCTGACACTGACCGTATTGGCAATGACGTCATTGAGATTGGCGATCTCTTTTGCCAAGGTGCTCACATTGCCGGCGAGCGCATCAAACTGGCTGTTGATTGCCGAGTTCTGGGTCATCAGGCGTGCTTCCAGCGTCTGAAATCCCTGGGTCAGCAACTGGGTCTGGGTCAGCAACAACTGCCGTCCCAGCAGCGATGCCGGATCATTGCTCGCTTCGTTCAGCGCCCCGAAAAAATTGTCCAGCGTAGTGGACAGGGAGCTGTTGGGATTGGCCAGCAGCGAGTCCATCTGCGAGATATTGTTCAGATAGGTGTCGAAATTACTCAGTACCGAAATATCCCGGCTGACCTGATCCACCAGAAACTGCTGGGTATTGCGTTTGATATCGACTGCCAGCACCCCGTTGCCGAGATAACCTGCCGTGGTTTTCTGTGCCGATGCCGTTGCTGCCACCACAGACTGGCGGCTATAGCCTTCGGTGTTGGCATTGACGATGTTCTGTCCCGTGACAGACAGTGCCAGCTGGCTCAGTTTGAGCCCGGAGATGGCGGTATTGATGAGATTAGCCATTCATGCGTTCCTCAGTCTGCTCCAGCCTGCATCTGCGCCAGGCTGTTCTGCATGATCCTGCTGTTCATGACACCCGTGATCTTCTGGGCGTATATCGGGTCCGTGGCATAACCGGCTTCCTGCAGCTCGCGGGTGAAGGCGTTGGCATCGTGGCTGCTGTCCAGTGCCTCTTGATAGCGCGGGTTCTCCTGCAGGAATTTCACATAATCACGGAAACTCTCTTCATAGGAGGCATAGGAGCGAAAACGGGCGTTCTGCACCACCGAATGATCGTTATGGATCTCATGCGTGGTGGCAACGGCTTCAGCGCCGGACCAACGCGAGTCCGCCTTGATGCCAAACAGATTGTGTGAATTGCTGCCATCCGGCATCGCTATCATTCTTCGGCCCCAACCTGTCTCCAGCGCGGATTGAGCCAGCAGCACCCGTGGGTCTACGCCAATGCTGCCCGCCGCCTCCTCGGCAATCGGATAGAGGGTTCTGACGAAGTCTTCCGGTGAATCGATACCCGCATCAGAGGCAGGTTTTCCGATGGGAACATGTGCCGGTTCCGCAATGCCCAGCTCCTCCAGCACACGCTGCACGCCTGGATTGTGCTGTGCGTTTTCTTCGCGGGGTTTCAGGGCGGGCCCATTCCCGGAACGGGCCTCCCGGGCCGTGCCTGCCGCCCCGTACTGCCCCATCATCTGTTCATAGAGCACATCCGCCAGGCCCAGGCCGCCCCGCTGGCTCAGGCTCAGGCTGAGCTGGTTATCGAAGTTCTGCTGGTGAAATTCCATTTCATTGCTTTGCAGATAATTGCCCTCGGCAAACACCGCATTGCTGTCGCGCATGGCCTTGAGCATGATGTTCAGGAAAATCGACTCGAACTGCTGCGCAACCTGACGCATGGCCTCTGGGGTATTCTCACGCCCCAGCCGCGCTATCGAGTTGAGCCCCGAGAGATCGGTGTATACCGCCTGATTGTCTACTGTGCTGACCATCTGCCCTGATCCTGTCCTGTGCTGCCACGCGGCGGCAATTCCTTGCCCTTGCAAGGACTGTTGCCCGATCCGGCGGCAGCTTTTACCCGCGAATACCGCAAAAAACGGCAGTAATGCGCTGATTTGACGCTATGACAGGGATATAGCAAGAGCGATGCCAGAATGCAGAAAACCCGCGTCATGGCTGCCCAGCCACGCGCGGGTTTCTGTGCTTGGGCTTCGCCCTCAGATGACGATAAGATCGGCCTTGAGGGAGCCGGACTGTTTGAGGGCTTCCAGTATGGCGGTGAGGTCTCCGGGGGCGGCTCCCACGGCATTGATGGCCTGCACGATGTCGGACAGCGTGGTGCCAGTATCAAACAGGAACATGCGATTGCTGGCCTGCGCCACCCCAAGATCGGACTGGGGCACGACCACGGTGTCTCCTGCGGCCAGCGCATTGGGCTGGCTGACCTGCAGGCTCTCGGAGATGGTGACCGTCAGGCTGCCATGCGTCACCGCTGCCGGGGAAACCCGCACCTGTTCGCCGATGACGATGGTGCCCGTGCGTGAATTGACGATTACCCGCGCCACTTCTGCTCCCTGCTCCACCTGCAGGTTCTCCAGCTCGGAGACAAAGGCCACCCGGGTCTGCATATCCATGGGGGCGGAAACCTCGATGGACACGGCGTCCAGCGCGTTGGCACTGCCCTCGCCCAGGAATTCATTGATGGCCTGAGACACACGCTTGGCCGTGGTGAAGTCGGCGCGCTTGAGATTGAACACAATGCTGTCGCCAAAACCGAAGGCGGTCACCACTTCCTGTACCGCCGTGGCGCCACCGGGAATACGCCCCACACTGGGGACATTGATGGTGATGCTGGAACCATCCGCCGCACCGACCCCCAGGCCGCCCACGATGAGATTGCCCTGGGCAATGGCATAAACCTCGCCGTCCACCCCCTGCAGGAAGGTCCGCTCAAGCGTGCCTCCGCGCAGGCTGCCGGCATTGGCCAGAGAGGACACCGTGACATCAATGGTTTGACCGGGTTTGGTGAAGGCCGGCAGTTCCGCCTGCACCGATACCACAGCAACATTGCGCAACTGGAAGTTCTGCCCCTGGGGAAGCGGAATGCCGAACTGGTTCAGATAGGCGCGGAAGGATTCCGCCGTGAACGGCGCCTGGGTCGTCTGGTCCCCCGTTCCGTCCAGCCCCGTGACCAGACCCACGCCCACCAACTGGTTGGACTGCACGCCCTGCAGGCTCGCGATATCCTTGAGCCGGTCAGCACTGGCCTGGGGTACGAAAACGGACAGATTCAGCAAAGCGCTCAGCAACAGCATCAGCGCGGGGCTTTGGGTCAATGTCAGCATGCGAATAATCATAGGAATACCTGTTTCAAGACTCTCGTTTCATACAGCTTCGGAGTGACAACACTCCAATCAGAAGGGCCAGAACTCACTCGCAAAGAATTTGGTGACCCAGCCTGCTTCCCCGGACTCCGCCAGCGTGCCGGTGCCGCTGTAGGCAATGCGCACGTCTGCCACCCGCGTTGACAGAATGCTGTTGTCGGGCGCGATATCTTCCTTGCGCACCAGGCCGCTGATGCGGATGAACTCGTTACCGCGATTCAGCTGCAACCACTTCTCACCACGCACTTCAAGAAGGCCGTTGGGCAACACATTGGAGACCGTCACGGTGATACTGCCGACCAGTTGATTGCTCTGGTCAGCTTCGCCACTGCCCTGAAAATCCACGCTGCTGGCTATATCGCCGTTCAGCGCCAGGCCGGAATTCATGAAGCCGGTGCCCAGCACATTGTTGTTGCCCAGTGCCGTTGCATTCTCCTTGGTGAAGGAAGTGCCGGACGACTTTCTTGCTGTCGTTGCTTCGTTAAGGCTGATGGTCAGCACATCCCCCACCCGATGCGCACGGCGCTGATACAGATCCACCGCGCTGTTGCGGGTGTAGATCAGGCCAGTCTGCTGCACGGGCGTGACCGGGGTTGGCGTCATCACCGGGGCATAACGGGGATCATTCGGCTCGGGATAGTTGCTTGGTGTCGCCGTGCAGGCCACCAGCAGGGGTAAAGTCAGAATGATGGCCGGAATTCCTGTCTTCATGGCAAGGCTCCTGAAACTCTCTGTTCGAAACGTCTGTTACAGATTCTGGCTGATGAACTGCAGCATCTGATCCGCTGTGGAGATCACGCGGGAGTTCATCTCGTAGGCACGCTGGGTGGTAATCATATTGACCAGCTCCTCCACCACGTCCACGTTGGAGTTTTCCAGCAAGCCCTGCTCCAGAGAGCCCAGGCCATTGGTGCCGGGGGTGGATTCCTGCGGGCTGCCACTGGCAACCGTTTCGCGGAACAGATTGCCCCCCATGGCCTGCAGACCGGATGGGTTCACGAAATCCACCAGGGTCAGGTTGCCCACCTGGGTGGATGCGGTTTCGCCTGCCACCACCGCCGTCACGGTGCCATCGGTACCAATGGTCACTGTACTGGCATTGATGGGAATGCTGATGCCCGGCGCCACAATCAGTCCGTCAGTCGTCACCAGTTGCCCTTCCGCACTGAGCTGGAACTGACCATCACGGGTGTAGGCCGCCGTGCCATCGGGCATGGTGATCTGGAAAAAGCCGCGGCCATTAATGGCCACGTCCAGCGTTTCTTCCGTGGTCTGCAATGCGCCCTGGGAGAACACCTTCTGTGTGCCCACCGTGCGCACCCCGGTCCCCATCTGCATACCGGAGGGCAGCAGCGTGTCCTGGGTAGAGTTGCCACCCGGCTGACGATAAATCTGGTACAGCAGGTCCTGAAACACCACGCGATCACGTTTGAAGCCGGTGGTGGCCACGTTGGAGAGGTTGTTCGACAGGCTCGTGAGCTGTTTGTCCTGGGCACTGAGCCCGGTTTTGGAGACATAGAGAGCGGGATGCATGATGTGATCCTTGCTTATTGAATTCTCAGCAGAGTGGCCGCGGCCTCGGAATTTCGTTCCGCTGTCTGCATCAGTTTGATATTGAGTTCGTAGTTACGGGTCAGAGCAATCATTTCCACCATCGCGTCTACGACATTGACATTGCTGCCTTCCAGATAACCGGCAGCAACACGCACATTGCCATCGGCAATCTCCTCGGCACCATCACGGCGACGAAACAGGCCATCTGCCCCCTTCACCAGATCCTGGGTATTCGGGTTTACCAGTTTGATGCGATCCAGCACCGACATGACCTGTGGCCCCTGCCCCAGTTCACGAATGGACAGCGTGCCGTCATTGCCGATTTCCAGTTTCTCAAAGGGAGGCAGCGCAATCGGCCCTGCGTTGCCCAGCACCGGCAGGCCATCGGCAGTCATCAGTTCCCCCAGGGGGCTGAGTGTCAGCTCGCCGGCACGGCTATAGGCCTCGGAACCATCGCGGGCGACAACGCTGATCCAGCCCTCGCCCTGAATGGCGATATCCATATCGTTACCAGTCTGTCGCAGCGGCCCCTGTGCAAAATCGGAAGCCGGCGTCTCGGACTGGTTGTAGGCACGGGACAGATAGCCGTCCCCCTGCACTTGCAAGGCCAGCGCCTGCGAGAAGTCCGAACGGAAACCGGTCGTGCTCGCATTGGCCAGATTGTTGGCATTCACGGCCTGCGCCAGCATGTTCTGCGACGCGGCATTCATGCCGACATAAAGCGCCTTGTCCATTTGCCTATCCTCTACTCATTACAGGGCCAGGTTGCCCGTGTTACAGATTGATAATGGTCTGTGTGGCGGTGTCTGCGGATTCGATGATCTGTGCCGCCGCCTGGAAGTTGCGCTGCGAGACGATCAATTGCACCAGTTGTTCGGACAGATCCACGTTGGAATCCTCCAGTGCACCCGACTGAATCACGCCCAGACCTGCCGTGCCTGCGCCACTGGGTGTGCCGGTACCCGAAGCCGAGGTTTCCGAGAAGCGCGTGCCACCGGCATTGGCGAGCTTGGACTGATCATCAAACTTGGCCAGCGCCACCTCACCCAGAATGGTTGACTGGCCATTGGAGAAACGGGCGAAGATAGCGCCACGGTCATTGATATCCAGACCGGTCAACTGCCCCTTGGCGAAACCGTTCTGGGTGTTGGACAACACCGAGAAATCACCGCCGTATTGAGTCATCTTGGTCAGGTCGATGCGGAAGTTGGAGTTGGTGGTCAACTCCGCCACCGTGGTGTTGCCCGGAACAGGCCCGGCACCGGAGGGCTTGCCGGCACTGTCCAGCGGAGTCCAGTTGGTGACGTAGATCGGGTCCTGAGTCTGGTCATATAAACCGGCCTCATTGAAGCGAACGGTCGCCTTGGCAAGCACTGGCGTGGTGTCCAGACCGCCCGGATCGTAGCCGATATCCTTGCCGTCGATCTGGAAATACACGCTCCAGACGCCACCAACATCTCCCGCCCCATTTGCACGCTCCTTGACGAAATACTGCGTCAGGGTATGTTGAATACCGACCGTATCGAAAATCGCCACGGCGGTGGATCGGTAATAGGTTTCCGGGTTCAGCGGGTCAAAGGTGTTCAGTTCGAACTGCGTCCCCACCAGCGCATCGGAATCGCTGATATTGCCGAAGATACTGTTATTCACGGGCAGAATATCCACGCCGCTTGGGGATTTGGCAGCATCCACCATCACCACGTTCTCATCGAGCGTGAACTCCACCACCCCCCCGACAACCACGCCGTCATTGCTCAGGTTGGCGAGGTTGGCGATCTGCTTCGTGGCTACCGAATCGTCATAGACCAGTTCGCCGCTGACCGGGTCGCGGGTGGAAGCACCGATGGTGATGGCACCCTTGCCGTTCGCCCCGCCGGTAAATACCAGGTTGGCACCGTTGTTCTCGGTGACCTCCAGCAATTGTGTTCCCGAATCCAGGGTCACAAGACGGGCACTGAGATTGCCGGTGGAGCCATTGATCTGGTTCACCAGATCCTGCAGACGGTCGTTAGGGTCTGACAAAGGGGTCTCAAACTCGCTGCCGTTGATGGTGAAGTTCAGTGGCAGGTTGGGGATGACACCGCTGCTGCCTGCCCCCTTGTTCTCCGGGTCACCGGTATTGGTGGCCACGATATAGGCCACGGTGCTGGCGGTGGCGGTGATACCCGGCACGTTGGAGAACTGCTGGGCCACCTGCGCGGCAGTGGAACCCGCGGCAACCGTGACCAGTTGTTTGGTTCCCGAACCATCCGTCACCTGAATGGTTTCAGCGGCATACCCATTGCCAACTGCGGCGGCACCGGTATTGCTCAATTCGCTGCCGTTGAAGGTCACGATGCTCGCGAAATCCAGCTCCGGGCCCTGGCCGTTGACCGGTGCTCCCGGATTACCGATGACATAAGGACCAGCCCCCGGCGCCGTTACCGCCACGTTCAATTCCGACGAAGGGCCGGTATCCACCGTCTCGATGATGACCTGACCGGTCGCGGAGTCCAGACGGGCACGAACCTGTTCCTTGCCCAGGGGGAAGGCAAAATTGGTGTCGGTATTGATTTCATTCTGCAAAGCGTCGATGACTTCCTGCCCGGTGTCGTACTTCTGGTCCAGGGTAATGGCGTTGGAGGTCACCGTGCCCAGCGTTGCGTCTTCGTAGGTGATGGTGAAGGTGTAATTGTCGGCACTGAAGTCATAACCACTGCTGACATTCACCGCCCCCTGTATCTGGGCGGGCTTGCTGTCACTCGCCACTTTCAGGGACTTGTAATCCGAGTCGGTAATCTCGAAAACGATGCGACCATCGGAACCGACGGAGACATTCACGGCTCCCGGCAGAGTGGAAGCATTGATCTGTTTCTGAATCTCGTCTTCCAGCGCCTCCAGACCGGACTCGGCAAATTCACCGAGAATGGAAGACGGCCCACCGGAAGCATTGTAGTCATCCGCGAGGGTGATCTGCAGGCTCTGCCCATCTACCGTGATCGTGAAGCTGGTGTTATCGGTCGAGAAGTCCAGGTCCGTGGTATCCAGCGTGCCGGTTCGTCTCGTGGTGGCAAAACTCACCACCTGATCGAAGCTCACGCCGCCACTGACGGAGTTGAGCGGATTGACCGTCAAGGTCTGGGCCGTCTGTGACGTGGTCTCAAAGAGAATGGCGCCATTGGCATCGATGGAGACCGTGACCTTGCCCAGCAGCGCGGCACTGGTGTTGATCTGGGACTGGATATAGTCTTCCAGCGCCTCATTACCGGAGCCCGAACCGCCCCCCAGCGCCAGTGCTGCCGCCCCGGTATTGGTGAAATTCTTGTCGATGACAATATTGCGGGAAACCCCGTCCAGCGTAATCGTGAAGCCCGTGGGCGGTGCGGTCTTGCCCTTGACGTCTGTCGCGCTGACGATATTGGAGGCCAGGCCCTGCACCGCGCTGATGGTAATACGGGACGAATCCCCTGTTGCGGTGGTTTGCAGCACCAGACGATTGTTCTCCAGTGATACATCGATGGCATTGGCGCCGGTGAAACCGGCCCCCGCCAGGGCTGCATTCACCGCGGCCACCACCGCTGTGCCGTCTGCCGCGTTTACCGCAGAAAGATCAATGGACTGAAAGGGACCACCGTTGACGCTGATGGAAAAACTCTGGGCACCGGTTCCTGCCGTAAAATTAATGCCACCGGACACGTTGGAGGTGCCCACGGTGCGGGCCGAGGTGGTGCCGGAGAAATCCGTGCCTGCCGTGCTGATGGTTCCTGATACGACAGCGGGGCGTGCCACGCGGGTACCGAACTGGGGAACGCCTGACTGGCCGCTGTTCGACAGAACCTTGGTGCCAATGATGGAAGAAGGCGAAGCGGTGGCATCGAGGTTGATGCGGCTGCTGACCAGCGTCGTTGCCTGAGGGGGAATCTCCCCCGTGGTCACCACCAGATCGGTCAACGGACCACCACCAGATGCCTTGCCGTCCGGTGTTGCCGCAAAACCCTGCAGCTTCTCGCCGAGGCTGTTGACGATATTGCCATTACGATCGGTGCCGAAAGAGCCCGCCCGGGTAAACACATTGCCGTCCTCACCGCGCAGGATAAAGAAACCGTTGCCGTTGATCGCCAGGTCCAGCGTGTTGTCGGTAAAGGTAATATTGCCTTGGGAAAAGTTTTGCGAAATCGCCTGCACGCCGACACCGCCACCGGTCTGACTTGCCCCACCACCGAGCACGGACGCGGCAAACACGTCCGCAAATTCGGTACGCGAAGATTTGAAGCCATTGGTGCTGGCGTTGGCGATATTGTTACCGGTGACAGCAATCTCTTCCTGTGCTGCGGCCAGTGCGCTCAAACCGATGTTAAAACTCATGTGTTCACCCCTTTCTCAGAGACTGGTACTGCAATATGTAAAAATCGAATGCCGGGTACTTCGTTCAGTTGATCTGGATAACCTCGGACAACGGTGTCGGGCCCACACCCGCCAGGTTCAGTGTCAAACCACCTCCCGGCTCAATGGTGACGCTGTTGACGTTGGCGCTCAGGTAGGTTGTTACCTGTTCTGCCCCATCACCGCTGGCATCCGGAATGCTGACGCGGAAGGTGTACTCGTCCGAGGGAAAACGCTGATCGTTGGCATCGTAACCCGTCCAGATGAATTCGTTGCGACCTTCGCTCTGTGGCCCCAGATTGAAACTCTCCACCAGCGCACCGGACTGGTTGTACACACTGAGCTGAGCGAACTCGGTGCTGCGCGGCAGATCGGCAATCACGCTGATGCCGCCGGTTTCCAGCAACGCCGTGGTGTCCGTCTCCACATGCACGGGGCGCCCCACCAGGGACGTTGCTTGCAGATGCTGGGAAGACTGGAAGGCGGAGCTGAAGCTCTCAAAACTCGCGCTCATCTTCTGGGCCTCTTCCAGCGAGGAGAACTGTGCCAGTTGAGCCACGAACTCGCCGTTGTCCTGGGGCTTGGTCGGGTCCTGGTTTTCCAGTTGCGCCACCAGCAGACGCAGGAATTCGTTACGTCCCAGATCATTGTTTTTCTGGGGTTCCTGCTGCTGGCGGGTCAGCGAGTAATCCGCCAGTACCCTGTTCAGGGCGTTCTGATTGCTTGTTACTTCACTCATGAGCGTCTCCTGATGACACTGCGTTGATCTCCAATTCTGCTTACTGGCCCAGTGACAGCACACGCTGCATCATCGTGCGCGCGGCATTCATCACATCGACATTCATCTGGTAGGAACGAGAGGAGGAAATCATGTTCGTCATCTCATCCACGATATTCACGTTCGGGTAGTACACATACCCCTCGGCATCCGCCAGGGGATGGCCCGGCTCATAGCGCTGCTGAAAAGGTGCCGTGGACTCCACAATATCTGTCACCCGCACGCCCTGCCCGACACTGTCGTCTCCACCAAATCCGAAGGCATCGGCATTGGCCTGGTTCAGCAGCCCGGCACGCACCGTGGCAAACACCGGCTGACGGGCGCGGTAGAGTTCATCCGGGCTTCCTGCCGCGCTATTGGCATTGGCCATATTGCTGGCAGTCGTGTTCAGCCGCACGCTCTGGGCACTCATGGCGGAACCGGAAATATCAAAAATGGACATCAGGCTCATCATCACTCTCCGCGCAGGGCTTTCATGATTCCCGCGAACTTCCCGTTGAGAAACTGGAAGCTCGCCTGGTGCTCCAGGGCATTGCGGGCAAAATTGGCGTTTTCGAACTGTTCATCCACGGTATTACCGTCCAGAGAAGGCTGCAGCGGAATGCGGTAAAGCAGATTGTCTTCTGACACCGCGCCACTACCGGCAACCGTGTTGTCACCGATGTGGCCGGGGCGGGTGGTGTTCAGAGCAATTTCGTCCTGCGCCATGCCCATGCGATGCTTCAGCACGGCAGCAAAGTCAAAATCCCGTGCCTTGTAGCCGGGGGTATCGGCATTGGCGATATTGGTGGCCAGAATCTGCGAACGCTGACCGCGTAACAGCAGCGCCTGTTCATGTACCCCAAGAGCCTGAGAGAAACTGATTGCCATAATGTCTGCCTGTCTGTTTGCCGTTGCCGCCCAAAAGCGGTGTGTTGCAAAGCAGGGAGCAATACTTATGCCAAAATTATTTTTTATTTAATATCATATAGTTATATATTTTTTCACCCTAAAAAAACGGAAATCGGCAAGGCATTTCCGCTCAAGCGGCAAGCCCTGGTAACGGTGCGCAGCGGCAAAAGAAGAACGTCTCTCAAGGCTCGTTTCCATCCCCTTGACCCACGCTCCCGTATGCAGGGATATGCCCGAAGAAATTCCCCTTCGGGATTCCCTGAAGGCGCGGGCAGGAACCCGGCATATAAATTGCTTCTTTTACCCTCACACGGTTTTCCCGCGTCAAAATTGCCGCAAACCCGCCCTCGCAGCGGATAGCGCTGTTTTTTTGACGCCTGAAACGAAAGTTCTGCCGCAGCGAAGCAGGAACAGGAAAAGGTATGACAGACAGGATTCGCCAACACGCGTCTCACGGTAAGCGCAGCATCGGCCTGATGCTGGCCATACTGTGTGCGCCGGCACAGGCACAACAGCTGAGCGCGCATGAGCAGTTGACCGCAGCAGTGAACGAGTTTGTCAGCGCCTTCTTCAGCCCGCAGGAGCTGGCAGCCAGGGAGCAGCATACAGACAAGGCATTGAGCCGCCGGGTGGAAATCGAGATCAGCCGCATTGACCCTCGCCTGCCACTGGCCCTGTGTGAGCAACCCCTGATTGCCTCACTTAACCAGAATCAGCGCCCGCAGGGACGCATCAACGTCAAGGTGGAATGTGTCGGAACGGCGCCGTGGAGCAAATACGTTCCGGTAATGGTGAAAATTTTTGAGCCGGTACTGGTTACCACCCGGCCAATCGCGCGGGGAGAAGTCCTCAGCCCGGCAGACCTGAGCCTTGAGCAAAGCGATATCTCCCTGCTGCGGGGCAGCTATCTGCAGGCCAGCGAACTCGCCGTGGGCATGGAGGTACGACGCCCGCTGCCAGCTGGGGCAACGGTGGCACAGGAAGCCCTTGCCGCCCCCATGCTGGTGAAGCGGGGCGATACCGTCACCCTGAGCGCAAAAGCAGGTTCTGTGGAGATTCGTCAGCAAGGCGTGGCCCTGCAGGGCGGCGAACTCGGTAAACGCATCAATGTCCGTAACACGAACTCCGATATGGTCGTGCAGGCCGTTGTCACCGGCCAGGGCGAAGCCAGTGTCGGTTTCTGACGGGAAGTGCGAAATTTTTCTAAAGTTTTTCAGTAATTGGTCGCCAACATCAGGGAGAGTAATTAAGATTGTGGCACTCCTCCGGCTTATCCGGGGGCACCGGGTCTTAGCTACACCCTGTCAATCAAGGTAGAAGTCATGACTGTTAGCACTATTGGCAGCAATGCCACGCAAACACCGAGCGAGCAGCAGCGCAGCAGTGGCGCGAGTGGCGTCAGCCCCGTTTCCATCAGCCAGGCGCAGGCGCAGAAATCCGGCAGGTCTGCGGCGCAGGATACCGTGCACATCAGTTCACAGGCTGTCGACCTGCAGGGTCTTGAGGCGCATATCAGCCAACTTCCCGATGTGGACAAGGGGCGTGTGACCGAACTCCGCAATCAGATTGCCAACGGCCAATACCAGGTCAATGTCGAACGTTTGGCCGAGAAAATTCTCGGCTTCGAAAGCGACCTGTAAGTACGCAGCAGACTCCATCGATTCTGCCTGATGCGACCCGCCCTCCTCTTGTGTGGCGGGCATCGTATGTTTTCATTGGCCGGCAACCCCACGGTTGCCCAGGAGAGACTCCATGAGCAACGCCTCCATGCAAGCCCTGCTGGAGCAGGACCTGTACAATGCCTCGCAGCTGGAAAACCTGTTGCGCAGCGAGCGCCACCAGCTGGAAAGCCGGGATATCGGCGCATTGAGCCAGACCTTGATCGACAAGGCGCAACTGCTGGCACAAATCGAAGCCAATGACGATGCAAGGCGGAAACTGCTGGCATCTTTACGCAAGTGCGCAGACAATAACGGGCTTCGTGACTACTGCCAGCAGGAGGGTTTGGGCGAGCTCTATCAGAAACTGCTCACAAGCCTGCAGCACTGCACGGACTTGAGCAATATCAATGGTGCGATTGTGCATCGAAGTAAACTGAACAATCGTCATCTGCTGGACATCCTGCAAGGCAAAACGTCCCAGCCCGGTGTCTACGACCAACGCGGCGATGCCAGTACGACTTCCGATACACGAGCTATCGCCAGGGCCTGACACCAGAACAAGAACGACAATGGCATTCAACGACGGATCAGACCGATACTACTACGGCGCAGGCGACATCTTCAGTGTACTGCGCGCCCTGCAGAATGAACGCAGCCTTGTGAACGTGCAGTTTGACGACAGCGCTCAGCTGTACAACACCATGATTCTCGACGCCAATCTGCAGGAACGTTATTTCCTCATGGACGAAGTGACGCCCCGCGATGGCCACCGCAAGATCGAGGCACGCACCACATTCGGCATCCGTGCGAGCATTCATGGCATCAAGGTGCATGCCAAGGATCTGGTCTGTGCCCGCACCATCGACAGCCCGGACGGGCTGTATTACCAGATTCCCTTCCCGGCAAAGATGTTGTACATGCAGCGCCGTGAGGCCTTCCGCGCCTATGTGCCCGGCAGCATGAAAACCACTGCGCGCTACAGCTCGCAGAGCCGGGAGCAGGAGCTGTTCGGGCGTGTGCTCAATATTTCCGCCACCGGCATCCGCGTGGGTTTTCCGGGAGAGGTGACACCCGAGTTTGAGCCGATGGAAACATTCAATGCCCTGATCGAGATTCCATCCCAGGATCAGACCCTGGACTGCCGGCTCGAAATCATCTATTACCAGTACAGCAAGGAACGCAATCAGACCATGTGCGGCTGCCGTTTCATTGACCTCCCCCGCGCCACCCAGCAGGTCGTCAACCGCTTTGTGACCTTCCTGCAGCGGGAAGAGCTCGTCTAAACCTCTTTAATAAAATTTCTTAACCAACTGTTATTCCATTATTTTTATTGGAGGATCAAGCGTTTCCAGACGCCCCAGATCCTGTGGTGTATCCACATCCCAGCGCATGGGCAATTCCTGCCAGCTCAGCCCCGCTGCACGCAGATTGCTCCGCGTCACGGCCATCACCCGCTCACTGCCCCAGGGCACCCCTTCGAACAAGGCATCCGGCGTCATACGCAGCCCGAGCAGCACATAGCCGCCATCCTCGGCAGGCCCGATCACGATGTTTTCACCTGCGGCCAGCAGGCGCAGAGCTGCGCGCAGATAGCCTTCGTCCACGGACGCACAGTCTGTGCCGACAATCAGCACATAGTCGGCATGCATCAGCTGTGTTTGCACCGTGTGACGCATACGCGCCCCCAGGTCGCCCCCCTCCTGACGATAAATTCCTTTTTTATTACATAGGGTTAAAAAATATTCATGAGGAAAAGTCTCGTCAGAATCAGCCGCAACCCAAAGCTGCACAGGGCACAGGGATGCTCGCACAGTCTTGTCCACCATGTGTTCAATCAAGGCCTTGTGCAAGGCCAACGCCCCCTGCTCGCCCAAGCGGCCGTGCATGCGTGTCTTGACCCGCCCTGCCACGGGGGCACGGGTAAACAGCGCCAGGCGGGCGCGAGGAAATTCAAACATCTTTTTTTCCTTGCTTTTCAATTTCTTGCATGGGCTTTTTCGTGTACATGGCATGCAGGGTCGCCGGGGCCACCCCCAACACATACAACAGCCGCAGCTTCCACATCAGGAGGATCGTGCGCCACACGCCATGGCGCTCCCAACGACGGCTGGAGGTGATCACCCGCGACCTCAGGCACAGTGGCCAGGCCAGGTGGCGCAAGGTTTTGCTGAGGGCAATATCCTCCATCAGCGGAATTGCCGGAAAGCCCCCCGCACGCACAAAGGCCGTACTGCGCACGAAAATCGCCTGATCCCCCGTTGCGACCCCCGTCAGCCTGGAGCGCCAGTTCATCAGTGTCTCGATCATACGGAACACCCGGTGCTGCCCGCTCAGACGCACATCAAAACGCCCCCAGAGCACGCGCGGATCAGCCAGCACTCCATTCAACAGGGACTCCGCCGTTTCCGGCAATACCGTGTCTATGTGCAGAAACAGTAGCAACTCGCCGCTCGCCTGCTGAGCCCCGGCATTCATCTGCGCTGCCCGCCCGACAGGGCTCGACACCCATCTGTCTACCAGACCCACACAGGCCTGGCGGCTATCTTCGTCGCCCCCGCCATCCACCACCAGAAGCTCATATCCATGGCTCCGCAGGGCCTGCAAGGCCGGCAAATGCTGACGCAGGGCCTGCACTTCATGCAGGACCGGAATGATGATGCTGATTTTTTTCATGAAGACCGACCGGCAGACCCCGTCCACCTGGAAGAAACGCCCTGTATGGCGGCAAAAACACGCCCGGAATTCTAAGCCAGCAGCCCACAAAATACACCCGCAACACCCCGCCCCCGCCCTTTCACCGCCGCCTCAACAGCTCCTGGCGGAGTGACGACAGTCACTTGCCGCTCAAAAACCGTCAAAATCCCGCAAATCCACCCATTTTCTACCCCTCAGACACTATTAAGATGCGCAGGAAAGCTGGATAATGTGCGCCCAATCAAGAGGGCAGATTCGGCCCGCACGAACTCACCGGTTCAGCGTGGGTTAAGTGTGAGGATTCCAGACTGGATCTGTCCCGGCTTCGTGCAGGGATCGCAAAACAATTTTTACGGTTCGCGGGGTAAGAAAACGGCGACAATCCCGTTCTCACTTCCAGAAGGAGTAAAAACTGATCTACGAGCCGGTCCTACCCGGACGGGCACCGCTCAGAGGCGCTACCCCGACCTCTGCCAGGATCAGAAACACTATCAGCAATGAACGTTGAAAATTTCTATATTATTGCGACAGCACCAAACGAGCCCACACTCCAGGTCAATATCTCCGGCCCCTATCTGACCCGACAGGCGGCCGAAGCAGACTTAAGCGCCGCCATCGGCGAAGCAGTAGGTCTGGACCCGGCAGCGAAAGAATACGAATACAAGATTTCGAAAATCGCCTGCCAAAAACCCGGTGTGATTCAACACATGGCCTGCCACATGGGCCAACGGCTCTAGCACTCGCGCATACAAGGATAGAGGCAACGAGAAGATTCGGGGGAATTTGTCGAGACCCAGAGACAATGGGCTCTTGCGTTGACAGAGAGGTTTTTGTGAAAAAACTGGACCCACTTCACCACATCAGCATCATCGAATCCCGCGGCACCAACTGTGCATGGGTGCGCATCAAATACGACGAAAAAAGCTTTCAGGAGTCCTTCCCCTTCAAGAAATACGGCGGCAAGGACAATGCCATCAAGGCAGCCATGAAAAAGCGCGACGAGGAAGGCCGCAAGATTTATGGGGAGCACTGGCCCTACACCAAGTTCAGCCCCCGCAAGGTTTCTCCCCTTAATTCCTCTGGAGAAATCGGCGTCAGTTACTCCGAAAGCGACCACGCCTGGGTTGCTACCTGGCAAGAAAACGCTGGCGGGCAGCGTCGGCAGCGCAATGCCTACTTCTCCATCAACAAATACGGCGACAAAAAGGCCCGAGCCATGGCGGTCAAACGCCGCCGTGAAGAGGTGGCAGCCAACCGCGTGGCTACCTGAACAGGCTCCGTCCCTCTCCTAAATGCCGTAGGAGCCTGCCCTGCAGGCGATTACTAGCTTCCAGCCCCTCAATCGCCAGCAGGGCTGGCTCCTACCTTCAAACCCCGTGCTATAATCCGCGCCCTATCCAACAGCCAGGCCCGCAACACCACCCTGCTCCGGTGGCACAGCTGGATAGCGCGGCCCCCTCCTAAGGGGCAGGTCACAGGTTCAAATCCTGTCCGGGGCACCAAATCCATTTTCCCCCAAGACTCGGCACAACTTTCCCGATGGCCTGCATTGACTAAACCCAGCCCCGCCTGCTATACCCGTCAACAATGTGGGGAAACAAGCCCCCGAAATCATCATCCGCAAGAGGGCACATCATGACAAGAAAAACGCCTGCGTCCTGCCTGTTCATCCTGAGCCTCTGTGTCGCGCTGCCATCGGGCAGCCAGGCAGCCGAATTCGAGGGCAACGTTCCCCTCGCCCTGGTCAAAGCCCTGCTGCAGAATCCCGCCTCTCCCGAGGTTCATATCTACCCCGGCATTCCCGACAACTTCCCCCGCTTCGATCTGCCAGCCGGATTTACCGTGCTGGGCGGGCTGCAGTTGGAAACGGGACAATTGCAGCTTGCGCTGACGACTCTTGAGGACGGCCCCACCAGCCTGCAGCGCTTCTCGAATGCCCTGATCACAGCCAACTTCGTGGAGATACCTCAAGCGAGCCGTGGCTTTTCTCCGTCCCTCCTCAGCATGCAACGACAGTTGTTCTGCAGGGATGATGTTGGCTTCCTGACGGTCATCCACACCACAGGCAGAGACGCCAACCTGCTTACTTTGGGCACGTCAAATCCCAATGGGAAATCCGGACTGGCAAGGTTGTGAAACTGCGATCAATCCACAACCCCGCAGAGTCGCTGGCCCTTTGTCGGGCAGGCCACCCTCGCCATGCTCAACGCTGCTGCAATACATGCCGGTGCTGGAGCTTCCGGTGGAACAGAACAGGGTGTCGCGCTCACCGTTCCCGGGTAGCGGTGGCTCTGGCTCCGGCAACGGCATGCACCGCAGATCGATATCGATTTCAGCAGGCGACAAGAGTGTGGACGAAATCTACCAGCATTTCGCCGTCCAGGTTCTTCGCCAGCAATGGTCAGGGATCGGAGACACCGTCGTGAACGATCAGTGCCACCGGTAACTTCATTCGCGTGCCAGACCAAACCACCTATCTGCACGGAAACCTCAGCATCTTGCAGACCTCGACAGACAGCTTCACAGTGTCATTCCGGGTGACAAAACTGAACCCCGAGTGAAACAGGATCAGGACGTTTCTTACTGAGATGTGCCAGTTCGGCGCCGTGCTGCTCAGTTTCTGTCCGTCGAATTTGGTGATGTGCAGGTTCTGCGGAATGGGGTTCAGGCAGCGCACATTGATATCCACCCCGTCGGGGTTGGAGCGCGGAATATAGAAGGGTTTGATGCCACAGGTACGGCAGAAGGTGTGCTTCGCCACGCCGGTATTGAAGGTATAAAGACTCAACTGATCCTCCCCCTGCAGCAGACGAAAGCGGGACTTGGGCACGATCAGATGCAGAAACCCCGCCTTCGCGCAGATGGAGCAATTGCAGTCACTGCACTCGATTACCTCCGGTGCCTCCACCTCAAACTGCACCGCGCCGCAAAAGGCAGCCGCCCTGATACCACATGCTCTGACTCCTCCTGTCTGGCTTCTGCCCCAGTGTGCCAGTCCTTGCCAGCAAACAACACCCTGGATATCAATCATCGTCTCTATTCATAGCTCAGCTTCGTCGCCTTGCCGGAGAAGATGCGGTAAATGAACACGGTATACACCAGAATCATCGGTACCGTCAGGGCAACTCCGTAGAAGGTGAAACGCAGAGATTCCGGCGACGAGGCCGTATCCCAGATGGTCATGCGGTTGATCACGATGTCGGGGTAAATACTGTAGGCAAGCCCCAGCGCCGACATCAGGCAGATCACGATCAGGCACACGAACACCAGCCAACCGAAACCGGCATCCAGTATGCGCCGCTGCCATAACACCCAGACGATGGCGGCGTAGGCCAGCGAGGTACTGATGGGAATGGGCAACAGTCCGATGGCGGCAGGCAGCGTAAACCACTTGGCGGCAATCACCTCGCTGACGATCGGTGTAGCGATGGAGAGCAGGAAGATGCCGATGCCCATGGGCAACACTGTCCAGCGCGCCCCGGCAATCGCCTTCTCATAGAGGCTGCCGTCGGCCTTCATGATCAGCCAGCCACAGCCCAGCATGATGTAGAGCGCGGGCAGCGTGACTGCAATCCCGGCGGAGAACGCCATGCCGACGGCACTGTGCTCCAGCCCCACCACATAGGCCCCCAGCATCCAGCCCTGGGACGTGGCTGCGAGCAAAGACCCCAGCGCAAACAGCCGGTTCCAGCGCTGCTTGTACTGCGTCTTTGCCTTGGCGCGGAAGTCGAAAGATACTCCGCGCAGAATCAGCCCCATCAGCATCAGCGTCGCGGGCAGATACAGCTCGGTCAGCACCAGCCCGTAAGCGGCGGGAAAGGCAATCAGCAGTACCCCCACGCCCAGCACAATCCAGGTCTCGTTGGCATCCCAGAACGGACCGATGGACGCGATCATCTGGTCCTTCTCGTCCTCCTCCGCCCGCGAGAGCAAGATGCCGATGCCCAGATCGTAGCCGTCCAGAATGATATAGACGAGCAGCGCCAGGCCCATGATGCCGAGGAAAAACAGTGGTAACCAGTCAGCCATGTCAGAGTCCCTCCTGTGGCGTGTGCAGTGAACCCAGTGTGGTCTGAGCCTCCTGCGCCTTTTGTTGCAGCGTCAACAGGGAACGCGCAGGTTTGGAAGCGAGGTAGCGCAGGGTCATGAGATAGGAAACCAGCAGGAATCCATAGAGAAGCAGATAGGCAATCAGGGTGCTCAGCAGCATTCCCGAGCCGTGCTCTGCCACTACCTCCTGGGAGGTCAGAACTCCGTAGACGATCCAGGGCTGCCGCCCGATCTCGGTCACATACCAGCCCGCCAGCACCGCCACCCAGCCGGAATAGGTCATCAGCGAGAGCAGTGTCAGCAACAGGGGATTCTCCTCCCTTCTCTGCCACCACTGCCATGCCGCATACCAGGCCACCAGCAGCATCAGCATGCCTACGCCCACCATGATGCGGAAGGACCAGAACACAATCGCCACCGGCGGGTGTTCCCCCTCAAACTCGTTCAGGCCCTGAATTTCGCCATTCAGGGAGTGTGTCAGAATGACGCTGGCCGCCTTCGGAATCTCCACCTTCATGTGTGTGGTTCTCTCCTCCTCGTCGGGGAAACCGAACAGGGTCAGCCCGACGCCGGAATGGGTCTCCCAAATGCCTTCGATCGCGGCTAGCTTCGCCGGTTGATGCTCCAGCGTGTTCAGCCCGTGCAGGTCACCCAGAAATATCTGCAGCGGCGCCAGTACCGCTGCCATCAGAATACCGGTGCGAAGCACCTTGCGCGTCGCCGGGCCATCCAGCCGGTCACGCACGCGCCAGGCGCTGATGCCCGCCACGAAGAAGGCGCTGGTCAGCAGCGAGGCCACCAGCATGTGTGCAAAGCGGTAGGGAAAGGACGGGTTGAAGATGATGGCCCACCAGTCCTGCACCATCATCACCCCCTCGTTCATGGTGTACCCGGTGGGCGTCTGCATCCACGAGTTCAGGCTCAGAATCCAGAACGCCGAGAAGGTGGTGCCCACTGCCACCAGGGTAGCAGCCAGCAGATGCACCCGGTTGGACACGCGATCCTTGCCGAACAGCATGATGCCGAGGAAGGAGGCCTCCAGAAAGAAGGCGGTCAGCACCTCATAGCCCAGAAGCGGGCCTGCGATATTGCCCGCACGTTCCATGAAGCCCGGCCAATTGGTGCCGAACTGAAAACTCATGGTGATGCCACTGACCACGCCCAGGGCGAAGGTCAGGGCAAAGATCTTCACCCAGAAGAAATAGGCGTACTCCCAGTCCTTGTCACCACTCAGCGTAAAGCGTGTGCGGAAGTACAGCAGAATCCAGCACAGGCCGATCGAGAGCGTAGGAAAGAGAATGTGAAAACTGATATTGGCCGCAAACTGAATGCGCGCCAGCACAAATGGATCGAATGGCATCTTGGTGTCCTTCCCCAGGTCTCGCGGGCCGATGAATCGCTCAATCGTCTGTCGCCATGCTCCTAGCAAACCCTGTGCCGCACTTCCCTGCCTCCGTATCAGGGCGGAATTTCCCGGGTTTCCAGGGACACCAGCATAGCGCGAATGACGGCAAACGCCTCATCTTTGTCAAATTTGACTCTGACATGGCTGATTTTGACAAGACAGGAAAAAGACAGAAGGCCTGCGGAACGGAAAGCAGGAGAATCCATACGGGCGCCTCAGGGCGCTGGAGGGAAAGCCGAACAGGCGGAATGCGACATCTTGTCGCGTTGCCCGTGAAGGTATGCACGGTTACCTTGCAAGGGAAGTTCGGGTAACTCCGCTGCGCTGGAACCCCGACTTCCGGGGCAGTGTGTGCTTTGACCGGCCCACTGCCCCGCTCTGAATTACTCCGTCACCTTGGTCATCTGCTTGCCGCAGCAGGTTTCGGAGTGTGGCATGGTGCTCGGGCACGGACAGCCCTTCACATACACAAGCTCGGCCTTGCATGAATCACAGCGATAACGGTCTCCAGTCTCTCTGGACATCTTCTTATCCTCCTGATGAATGTGAATGATGTGTGGCTCAAGGTCACACGCCTGCATCGTGGCACGGAATCACCCGACATTCCATGCGTTGCATCAAGAAAGTGCCGAATCCGGCCCCTGCGGCCCGATGGGCGAGTCGGAGAAATGGGGGACTCCATGAAGGAAAAATCTCTGCAGTTGCAAGTCAACGGCATGGTCTGCGGCGGCTGTGAAAGTGCCATTGAAAACGCACTGGAAACGAGTGAGGGCATCCGCGAGGTACACGCCAGCCATACCGAACATCGCGTAACGCTCTTGTATGATCCCGCCAGAACATCCCCCTCCTTCATCGCGAAGGCCATCGAAAACCTGGGCTACGAGGTGCCCGGACAAGCGGCACTGACCGACATTGACGTGAGCAAGCAATCGGTAGCGACTGCAGTTGCGGGGAAAAAATCAGACCATCGTATCCGCAATGTACTGTTGTTCCTGGCGCTGCTTGTCAGTATCGGAGGCATCGTGCAATGGGGGCGCAGTCTGATGCCCGGCGTCATGATGCAGATCAACTCCGGTGTGAGCTACGCCGCCCTGCTGCTCATCGGCTTCCTGACAGGATTTCACTGCATCGGCATGTGCGGCAGTTTCGTGGTCAACTACGCACAGAGAACCAATAGCCTGGGAGACGCCGCCATCGCGCATGCTGCGTACGGCAGTGGCAAGACCCTTTCCTATGCCACGATCGGTGCCCTGTTCGGGGCGGCAGGCGCGCTGATTGCAGTCACGCCACTCATGCGTGGCTGGGCAGCCCTGATTGCGGGTGTCTTTCTGCTCCTGTTTGGCCTGAAGATGTTGCACCTGATCCCCGAGTTGCGTCTTCTGACCCTGCGCTTTCCCAAGGCCATGACCAGAAAGGTCATGGCATCCCTGTCACATCCGCGCACGCCATTCGTTACCGGCCTTCTGAACGGACTTCTGCTGGGCTGCGGCCCCTTGCAGGCCATGTACATCATGGCCGCAGGAACCGGCGAACCACTCACCGGCGCCCTGATGCTGGCCAGTTTCGGGCTTGGCACCCTGCCGCCGTTGATCGGCTTCGGCTTTTTCGCCAGCTATCTGTCACAGGAATCCATTCGACAATTGATCCGTGTGTCTGCCGTACTGGTCATGTTCATGGGATTGATGATGCTGAACCGGGGCTATGCACTCCTCAACTCGGCATCTCCCATGATGGGGAACTGAACACAATATTCCGCCAGGCATTCCAGAACGGATCTCACCTGTGTACTCTGGGGACGTTGGCGCATTGTCATCCCCTTCACAGCCACAGGCGCGGAGCCTCCTTCATGAACAGAACTGCATACGCCCAGCGTTTACGACTTCCGAAGACCCTTGTCGCCACCCTTGTCTTGACCACGCTGAGCAGTGTCGGCCTGGCAGACGAACAAGCCCTCTACACCATCGGCATCAGCCCCTCTGCCGCACGCATACAGAGCGATATCGAAACTCTGGTGAACTTCGGTACCCGGCACACCCTCTCGGAGACAGAGTCCGACACGCGCGGCATCGGTGCCGCAAGACGCTGGGTTCACGCGGAGTTCGAGCGCATATCCCGTGCCTGCGGCGGATGCCTGGAGGTGATGTATGTCAGCGACACGGTCTCCGGCACCAGCCGCATTCCCAACCCAGTGGAAGTGGTCAACGTCATCGCCATTCAGCGCGGCACGCGGGACAGCAATCGTTTTGTCATGATGAGCGGCGACATCGACAACCGCGTCAGCGACCCGATGGATTTCACCAGCGATTCCCCCGGCGCCAACGACAATGCCTCAGGCATGGCCGGAGTGCTGGAAACGGCCCGCGTTCTGTCGCAGTACCGCTTTCCCGGTTCCATCCTCTATGTCGGTCTCTCCGGCGAGGAGCAGGGGCTCAATGGCGGCGAGATTCTGGCCCGCCACGCGTTGGCCCAGGGCTGGCATCTGCAGGCGGTCGTCAATAACGACATGATCGGCAATATCCGCGGCATCAACGGCGTGGTGAACAACAGCACCGCCCGCGTGTTCTCCGAAGGCACCCGGTATGTGGAGACGCAGGATGAGGCCACACAGCGGCGCTTTCAGGGCGGCGAACTGGATTCGGCATCGCGCAATCTCGCACGCTATATCGACACCATGGCGGATCTCTACGTCCCCAATCTCGATGTGATGATGGTCTACCGCCTTGATCGCTTTGGTCGCGGTGGGCACCACCGCCCTTTCAATGAGGTGGGGTTGCCGGCGGTACGCATCATGGAGACCAATGAGAACTATCACTGGCAGCATCAGGACGTGCGGGTGGAAAACGGAATTGCCTATGGCGATGTCATCGAACATGTGGACTTCGACTATGCGGCAAAGTTGACGGCGCTCAATGCCGTTACCCTCGCCTCCATGGCCTGGGCTCCCGCACCGCCCACCCAGGTCAGCATTCGTGGTCAAGTAAGCCCCGACACCACACTGAGTTGGCAGAAAGTGCCAGGTGCCGCTGCCTATCGGGTGCACTGGCGTTTGACCACGGACGCACAGTGGACACACTCGCGCAGCGTGGGCAATGTGGACAGTTTCACGCTGGAGAACGTGGTTATCGACAATTATTTCTTTGGCGTCTCCAGCGTCTCGGAAGATGGCCTGCAGAGCCCGGTGGTCTTTCCCGGGCCGGCAGGCGCTTTCTGATCAAGGCGCCGCAACCGGGTTGACGCAGGCCACGCTGCCGTTCTTGATCACGGTGTTGACCCGGCGGATCTGCTGAATATCGTTGATGGCATTGCCATCGAGAATCACCAGGTCGGCCATATAGCCAGGTGCCACACGTCCCAGTTGATTGCCTGCACCCAGGGCATTCGCCGCATCGGAGGTGGCGGAGCGCAGAGCCTGGGACGTGCTGAGCCCGGCCTCGACATAAATTTCGAGTTCGCGGTGCAGGGAATCGGCAAAGGCCACGAAGGGTGAATCCGTGCCGGCTACAATGCGGCCACCGCCGTTGATGATCTTCAGCAGCGTTGCCTTCTGTGCCTCCAGATTGGAGCTACGCTCGCTCAGCGACATGGTCGGCGTAATGATCACCCGGGACTTGGTCGTCAGCTCTATCACATCCTGATAGGCGATATTCAAACGGCTCTCTTTCAGCGAGTAGCCCCGGCGGGAAGTGGCGGCGAGATGTTCCATCTGATCGATGCCATTGGCCACGGCAGGATAGAGTTCGTGCGAGGACACCGGAATTCCACTCTCGTGAGCCAGCTCGATCGCCCGCTGCTGTGCCGTGTAATCCTGACGCACATAGCTTTTGTACATATCCAGTTGCAGGGCACTGGAAAGCCGCATGGATTCGGCCACCCGCTGCGGGCTTTGCACGGTTTCCGACACGCCATAGGAGACACGTGAGCCTTCGTTCAATGGCCCGGCCGTAAACACACGGGGGCCGGGGCGGCGCCCGGAGGCCTCCGCCTCACGGCGCTCAACGGCATGATACGGGTCATCTCCCGTTTCCCGCACGGTGGTGATGGCATGGCAGAGGTAGTGGTCGCCCAGCATGATGCCCAGAGTGGTGGACTGGTGGGTGTGGCTCTCGATCAGCCCCGGCATCACAAACTTGTCGGAGGCATCGATCAGGGTACCAACCACCTGGCTGAACCCCGCCTGCCGCACATCGGTAATCACCCCGTTCTGCACCACGATATCCACGCCGGAAGTCGTACCATCGTTCACGCCATCAAACAGACGCCCGGCACGAATGGTCAGCGCATTCTGCGGCAGCGCCTGTACCCACTGCGGCTGGATGGCAAGCTCACGCGTGCGGCGGCGGCGCTTTTCGTACAGCTTGATGGTGTCGCCATCCACATAGATCAGCCGTGAGGCATCGGCAGACCAGCTCGGGTTCTCCCCCGCTGCCGCAATGCGGCGGGCATCGCCCAGTGTGCCATCGGCCTGCATGGGCACCGTCCACAGTTCCCCGTCGATGCGATAGACCATGTCCCCTGCCGGCGACCAGGCGGGACGATTGTGCTGCCGCCGCCCCAGAGACTTGCCCGGCACGGGGCTGACAAAGAACTTCTCGCCCTCGCCACTGGCAGGCAACACATACAGCACGTTATGCCCTTCGCGGAAACGGCTGTTGCCCGGGTCACGGTAGTACACCGCTACCTTGCTGCCATCGGGCGACCACGCGGGAGCACTGGGCCCAAACATCGCCTCCGAAATGGCCGTGTCCGCCCCCGAGGCCACATCGATGACATTGACCGTGGACGAGATAAACACGCTGTTGCCCACATCGCGCAGATAGGCGATACGCTGGCCCTGCGGCCCCCAGACCGGTGAGCTGGGGGCCTTGTCCAGATCCGTCAGGCGGGTGGCACGGCCATCACTCAGTTGCATGACCCAGATATCCGACTTGCCATCACGGTCAGACACCCAGGCAAGCTGCTGCCCGTCCGGGGACCAGCTTGGCGACAGATCAATATAAACATCGTCCGTAAGCTGGCGCGGCTCACCGTTGTCCAGATCCGCCAGCCACAGGTCTCCCAGCGCGGCAAACACCGCCTGGCTGCCATCGGGCGACAGCACCGGGTCGATGATGCCCAGGGCCTTGCGTGGCGTCTGCTCACGAAAATCATACGAGCGCCGCTCATAAGGGGTGCGATCCAGTGTCACCCGCGCCGTAAAGGGCACTGCCGCACCGGGTTCCCCTGCCGGGCTCAGGGTTTTCACTTGTCCATCCGCCGTGTAATAAAGCGTGCCATCCGGCCCCATGCTGGGGCGGAAGGGGAAGATATCGCCGCCCTCGACCAGGATGGTTTCGCCCAAGCCATCCATCGGCACCAGCGCCAGATACGTGTCATTGCCGTCCATGCCGACGATATAGAGCCCGTTGCCATCGGGCGACCACAGCGGCGCACCAAGCAGGGGCGCACGATAAAGTTCACGCAGACCACGACCGTAGAGCTCCCGCACCACAAGACGGCTTTCCGCTCCGTCGATCACGAAGGCCAGGTTGTTGCCATCGGGGGAAAGTGTCGGGTAAACCGCATTGCCGTCACCGGAAAAATACGGGGTCGTCGGTGGCAGATAGCCGGTTTCCTGCGCACTGGTCAAGGGCCGCCGCTCACCACTGCGCAGGTCCGTCATCCAGACCGCATAGCCACCGTTCTGGTCGCTGGAATACAGAATCTGGCGGCTGTCGTAGGTGAAGGCAGGGTAACGTGCATCGGCCCCCTGCCCGTTTTCGATCCGCTCCAGATTGTCACCGTCCGGCTCCACCGTCCAGACCGAAAAAGCATCCCCCACAAAGGAATAAAAACTGATGCGCGAGCCATCGGGTGACCACACCGGTTCCTGTGCGTCCATTTCCGGCGGCGTGAGGGGAAGCGCCTCCCCTCCGCTGGCGGGCACCGTCCACAACACGCCCTGCAGGGCCAGCACCAGGGTCTCGCCGTCCGGTGATATGGCCGCAGCCATATTGGTGCCCTCGCTCAGAGTCGCCTCCACGAGTTCGCGTTCCTGTGCCTGCCCCTGACCGGTGCTCAACACGAACAGCACGAACAGGGCAAGCCAGCGAGACGGGAAACGTGAGAGCAGCAAAGACAGGTCAACAGCAAACATGCGAAGTTCTCCTGATCTGGAATCAATATACGGGAAACAGAACAGCCCGAATGTGCAGCAAAGCGGGGGCCCACGCAAGTGCCCCTTGCCGGTGGGTTCAGGAGGGCGAGGCCAGCACCGCTTCCAGCGCCTCGCAGACCTGGCGCAGCACACTTAAGCGGGCGAACTTCTTGTCCACGGCAGGCACCAGCCGCCAGGGGGCATTCTGGGTGCTGGTCCGTGCCACCATCTCGTGCACCGCCTGCTCGTAGGCCTGCCATTTTTCGCGGTTGCGCCAGTCCTCATCGGTAATCTTGTATTGCTTCCACGCCAGCTCCTCCCGCTGACGAAAACGGCGCAACTGCTCCTCGGGGCTGATGTGCAGCCAGAACTTGAGCAGCACGATGCCGTGCGCCGTCAATTGCTCCTCAAAGGCATTGATCTCGGGATAGGCGCGCTCCCACTCCTGGGGTTGGCTGAAGCCCTCCACGCGCTCCACCAACACGCGGCCATACCAGGAGCGGTCATAAACCGTGACATAGCCCGCACGCGGCACATGGCGCCAGAAGCGCCACAGGTAATGATGGGCCAGTTCTTCGTCCGTGGGGGCGGCAATCGAGATCACCCGGAACAGACGCGCATCGATGCCCGCCACCAGGCGACGGATCACTCCCCCCTTCCCGGCCGCATCCCAGCCTTCGAACACCAGCACCGTATTGCGCCCTTCATGTTTGGCCTGCCAGCTGAGGCGGCGCAGACGCTCCTGCAGGACGCTGAGCTCCTGTTCATAAGAAGCAGCATCTGCCTTCAGCTTCAGGTCCACCGTGTCAAGAATGGTACGCTGCGCTGCCGCGACAGCATGGGTATGGGCCTTGAGGGGTACATCCTCCAGAGTGGTCGCCGCGGCGGGCTGTGTCGGTGTCGCTGCCTGAGCAAGCTGCTCACAGTGCTGCGCCATGCGCTGCTGGAGAATCCGCCCTGCTGTCAGGTGCTGATAGTGGCTGTCCGTTGCCTCGACGATGTGCCAGGGGGCAATGGCCTGATCGGTGTCGCGGATGGCACGTTCAGACACAGCGCGGAAGCGGGGATAAAGCTGTGCATACTCGGACAGTTTCGGACCGACAATCCCCGCTTCACGATCACGCTGCAGACGACTCTCCTGCTCGGTTTCGCTGATATGAAACCAGAGCTTGATGATCAGGGCGCCATCCTCTGTCAGCAATTGCTCGAACTCGACGATCTGGCGCAACTCGCGCTCGAACCGGTCCTCATCGCAGCGCTCGAAAACGTGCTCCACAATGGGTTCCGTATACCAGGAGCCCAGCAGGATGCCCACGCTGCCACGCTCCGGCAACACCCGCCAGAAACGCCAGTAGGCGGGGCGCTCACGCTCCTCATCACTGCTTTCCCAGAAGGCGTAGGTGCGCAACCCCCTCGCATCGAGCCATTTGTACAGGCGGTTGATCATGCCGCCCTTGCCAGCACCCTCCACTCCTGAGACCAGAATGATCACCGGCACATTCAGAGCGCGCAGACGCTGTTGCAGCGCCAGCAGGGAGGTCTGCAACTCCGGTTCCTGCCGGGCAAACTCCGCGCGGCTTACCGCGCGCCCCAATTCCGCTGTTTCAAACATGACCAGTGCTCCTTCCCCCTGAATGCACACAGCTTAGCACTTTGCTTGACGCAATCGGCATGACAAGACCAGGGTTTCGCACTATGATGCGCCCGTTCCGCTGCGGCCCGCGCCGCGCTCCCTTCTGCCTGCAAAGTCTCACGGGTTTTCCATGGATAAAAATCAGTTCACTCTCAAACTCAAACGCATCGAAAACTATCTTTTCCAGATCGACTTCGGCGAGTTCGGCAATATTCTGGCCGATGAACCCGCTCCGCTGGGCGGCGGCGAAGGGCCCAGCCCGTCTGCCATGCTGGCCGCTTCCGTGGCGAACTGCCTCTCCGCCAGCCTGCTGTACGCGCTGGCCCGCAAGAAGGACGACCCGGGCGAGATGAGCGCCGAAGTTACCGGTACGGTAGAACGCGTGGGCCGTTTCCTGCGCGTGACACGGGTGCGCGTGGCATTGACACTGGGCGTGGATAAAGCCGCCCTGCCCTCACTGGAAAACGCGGTCAAAGTGTTCGAGGATTACTGCACCGTCACCCAGAGCGTACGCGCTGGTGTAGCAGTTGATGTGGAAATCCGCGACAACACGGGTGCCATCGTGCACACGAGTATCGACGAAGCCCGATGAGCGCAACTCAGGACGGGGCACGTCCCGCGCTGATCCCCCTGATCGGCATCAGCATGCTGTGCAATATCGTCACAGTGGTGTTCGCCCGCCTGGCCTATGGCCTGCTGCTGCCAGGCATGCAGGAAACTTTGGGCCTGAGCTTCACCCAGGCGGCCCTGTTGGGCACCGTGACCGCCCTGGGGTATCTCTCCCTGGTATTGCCCGCCGGGTTGTTTGCTGCCCGTTTTGGTGCCCGCCGCGCCATCATGCTCGGAACCTGCTGCGCCGTGCTGGGTTTCAGCGGCATGTCCCAGGCCAGCAGTTTCCCCCTGCTGATCGTGCTCATGCTTTGCCTGGGGGCTGCCACAGCCTTCTCCTATACCCCTCTGATCTCCCTGCTTGGCGCCTGGTACCCGGAGCGTCGGGGCATTGTCATCGGCTGGGCCAATTCAGGCGTCGGCTCCGGCATGTTCCTTACCGGTGCGCTGGTTCCGGTGCTGACCACACAGAGCGAGGGCTGGCGCCAGGCCTGGTTGCTGTTCGCCATAATCGCCATCGTCTGCATGCTGCTGGCCTGGCGGGTTCTGCAGAACCCACCACGCATGCCCACACCGGCCAACCCGGCAATCCGTGCGGCCAGCCTGGGCAGTGCCCTGCGCAACCCTCATGTGCTGCTGGTGGCATGGATTTACGGCATCATCGGGGTCACCTATATCCTGCAATCTCTGTTCATGTACAGCTTCGCCCTGGAAAGTGGCATATCGGCAGGCTCCGCCGGCCAACTGGTGGCACTGATGGGTATTCTGTCCATCTTCGCCTCGCCGGCCTGGGGCTGGGCCGCCGACCGCATCGGGCATGAACGGGCGCTGCTCATCTGCCTCGCGCTGGGTGCGATGGGCACGCTGCTGCCGGTGCTGTGGCCTGTCTATCCGGCCTTTCTGCTGCACTATTTTGTGCTGGGAGCCTCCACTACCGGCCAGTTCACCTCCATACTGGCCAGCGCCACACGTACCGTGAGCCGGGAGCAGGCCGCCGTCACCATCAGTTTCATCACCCTGTTCTTTGCGGCCGGCCAATTGCTCGGGCCCTCCCTTGGAGGGCTGTTGCTGGAAAAGACGCACGATTTCCCGTTGATGTTCGCACTCAGCAGCCTCCTCATCGCCATTGGCGCCCTGCTGAGCTGGCGCAGCGGACGCGGCGCCTAGCGGTCCCGGCGATACAGCACAAGGGCCGCCGTGCTATGCTCGCGGCCTGCATCCCCCGATACAGGATCTCCCATGACAAGCCCTCTGCACTGGCATTGCCTCGACTTCAACGCCCTGGGCAGTGAACGCCTGTATGCCATTCTGCGCCTGCGTCAGGAAGTCTTTGCCGTGGAACAGAACAGTGTCTACCTCGACGTGGACGGCAAAGACCTGCAGGCCCTGCACCTGTTTGCCGAGAAAGATGGCCGCGTGCTGGCCTACTGCCGCCTGCTGGCTCCCGGCGCCAAATACGCCGAGGCCTCGATCGGCCGCGTTGTGAGCGCCCCCGAGGTACGCGGCACAGGCGCAGGCCGCGAACTGATGCGGCAGGCGCTGGAACACTGCCAGCAGCACTACCCCGACAGCGGCATCCGCATTTCCGCCCAATGCTATCTGCAGCGTTTCTACGAGAGTTTTGGCTTCGGGAGCGTGGGTGAGCCCTACGACGAAGATGGCATCCCGCATATCGAAATGCTGTGCCCCGGCACGGCAGGAGCCATACGATGAAGCGCCTTGTTGTCATCTTGCTCAGCCTGCTCCTGCTAGTGGTCGCGCTGATGCCGCTCATCGTCGGCAGTGCCATCAACAACGAGGAACAGCTGGAACAATTGCGTCAGCGCCTGGGGCAGCCAGGCATGGTACTGGAGCTGGAGCGTGGCTGGTTCCGCACCACGGGCGTGGTCACGGTAAGTGACCCGTTTATCGGGCAACGCCGCCACCCCGGTGTGCGTTTCACCGCGCCAGTCAGCATTCAGCACGGGCCGCTGCTGTGGAGCGATGCGGGGCTGATGCTGGGCTATGCCTATGGCAGCGCGCAGCCCCGGCTGGAAGGTCCGGTGGACGACCCGCTCTTCCATGCCCTGCTGAGCAGTGCCACGCCTCCCCAGGTAAGCGTGCACGCTCAGCTCAACGGGGATATCGACCTGCACTGGAGCAACGACACGCTGTATTACGAGACTCCACTGCAAACACTGACCGCCGAGAATTTTGATTTACGCCTCACCGCCACCGCAGACCTCGCCCTGAACGCGCAACTGCAGGCAGATAAGGTACGCGGCTCCTCTGCCGTTTTTGGCAAGGTGGAAGCAGACAGCCCTGCCCTGAACATACACAGCGGCAACCCCGAAGACGCCCTGCTGCCCGCCTCCCTGCAGCTCACACTGCCGCGCCTGCATATTGATGCTGCCGAACAGTTGACCCTGCACGGCATTCGCATAGACTATGCCGCCCATGAAGAGGCGGACACCCACAAGGTGAGCGTCCGGCAGCAGGTGCAGGTGGAGCAGATCGACTCGCGTGCCCCCCTGAGCGCCCTGCTCATGGACAGCCGCACACAGGGTATTGATATCGAAGTCTTTCGTCGTCTGCGCGCCCTGCTGGGCAATATCCGCAACAGTGACCCGGACGAACTGCAGGCCGTACTGCTGCAACTGCAGCAAAAACCTGCAACGCAACATACGGATGCGACATTGACACTGTGGGGAGGCAAACACCGGCTGGCACTCGATCTGAACTGGCCCGGCATGCCCGGCCTGAGTGATCCGGAGCAGCTTACCGCCAGCCAGGTGCTGCGCGTGCTCGACGCCAGTATGCATCTGCGTGCGAATATCGACGCCGTTGAGCGCAGCTTTGTCGCCATCATGGCACGCAATTACGCCGCACAGGGGATGTTGCCGACAGACAACGGCGACTATGTGCTGGACATGACCCTGCAGGGAGGCACCCTGAACGTGAACGGCCAGAGTATTGATCTGGCGCCCTTCCTCAATTTACTGAACCAGATGAACCGATGAGCCAGAACACCCCGGCCGATACCGGCAAGGACAACGAACAGACCCGCCCTCTGTTCTCCTACCCCCGCTACTGGGCCGAATGCTTCGGTACCGCCCCGTATTTGCCCACCTCGCGCGCGGAAATGGACGCCCTGGGCTGGGACAGTTGCGACATCATCATTGTCACGGCGGACGCCTATGTGGACCACCCCAGCTTCGGCATGGCGGTAATCGGCCGCATGCTGGAATCCCAGGGCTTTCGCGTGGGCATCATCGCCCAGCCCGCCTGGGACAGTGCCGAGCCCTTCAAGGCTCTGGGCGAACCCAATCTGTTCTTCGGCGTGACCGGCGGCAATATGGATTCGCTGATCAACCGTTACACGGCAGACCTGCGCATTCGCACCGACGATGCCTACACCCCGCACGGCGAAGCAGGCAAGCGCCCGGACCGTTCCGTGATTGTCTACAGCCAGCGCTGCCGCGAGGCCTATTACGACACGCCTATCGTCATCGGCGGTATCGAGGCCAGCCTGCGCCGCATTGCCCAGTACGACTACTGGAGCGACAAGGTACGCAAATCCGTCCTCATCGATTCCAATGCCGACATTCTGCTTTACGGCAATGCCGAGCGCGCCATTGTGGAAATTGCGCACGAAATTGCGGCGGGAAAAACGATTCAGGAGCTGACAAATATCCGTGGCACGGCCTTTGTGCGCGACCAGGTACCCGAGGGCTGGACGGAGATCGACTCCACACGCATCGACTGGCCCAGCCGCATCGATGCCCTGCCCAACCCCTATGACATGAAGGACCCGGAAACCCAGAGCTGTGCCAGTGACGGCGAAACAGCCGAGGCCGACAGCGCCAACCCGGTGCGCATCATTCCCATGCCGCTGCAGCGCAAGCACTCCCTGGACCACGCCCATACCTATATCCGGCTGCCCTCCTACAACAAGGTGCGCAATGACCCGGCACTGTACGCCCATGCCTCACGTGTGCTGCACCAGGAATCCAACCCGCATAACGCGCATGTGCTGGTGCAGAAACACGACACCAAGGAAGTATGGGTCAACCCGCCCCCCATTCCGCTGACAACCGAGGAAATGGACGGTGTGTTCGACCTGCCCTATCAGCGCCGCCCGCACCCCTCTTACGGCAATGCGAAGATTCCGGCCTACGAGATGATCAAGACCTCGGTAAACATCATGCGCGGTTGCTTTGGTGGCTGTACCTTCTGCTCCATTACCGAGCACGAGGGCCGCATCATTCAGAGCCGTTCAGAGGAATCCGTACTGCGTGAGATCGAAAAAATCCGCGACCAGGTCCCGGGTTTCACCGGCACCATTTCCGACCTGGGTGGCCCGACCGCGAATATGTATCGACTGAACTGCAAATCGGAACAGGTGCAGAAAAACTGCCGCCGCCTGTCCTGTGTTTACCCGACCATCTGCCAGCATCTGGAGACCGACCATCGCCACACCACGCAGCTCTACCGCAAGGCACGGGCGATTCCCGGTATCAAGCGTATCGCCATTGCCTCCGGTCTGCGCTATGACCTGGCCCTGCGCGACCCGGAATATGTGGAAGAACTGGTGACGCACCACGTTGGCGGCTATCTCAAGATTGCGCCGGAACACAGCGAGGAAAACACGCTGTCCAAGATGATGAAACCCAGCATCAGTTCCTACGACGAATTCAAGGAAATGTTCGAGCGCTTTTCCAAAAAAGCGGGCAAGGTGCAATACCTGATTCCCTATTTCATCGCCGCGCATCCGGGCACGGAAAACGAGGACATGCTCAACCTGGGGCTATGGCTGAAGAAGAACAAATTCAGGCCCGACCAGGTGCAGACCTTCTATCCCTCCCCCATGGCGCTGGCCACGGCGATGTATCACTCCGGCAAAAATCCGTTGAAGAAGGTGAGCTACAAGAGTGAAAAGGTCAGCATCGTGCGGCAGATCGAGCAGCGCCGTATCCAGAAGGCCTTCCTGCGCTATCACGACGAAAAGAACTGGCCGCTGCTGCGCCAGGCGCTGCGCGAGATGGGCCGAGCCGACATGATCGGTGATGCTCCGCATCAGCTCGTGCCGGCGGAAAAACCGGAGCGTCGTCGCCCCCATACACCACGCAAGCCCAGGCCGGGCAAGGCGCGTACCCGCCGCTAAAACGTCAAGAATCATGGGGTCAAAAAAGAATCATGGGGTTGAATAATGGGGTCAGAGTAAAAATAAAGGGGCTCTAAGCCCCTTTATTTTTACTCTGACCCCAACGCAAAGCTCACATCAGAACTTGTAGCCCAGCGAAAGCATATAGACGTAAGGGTCCACATCCACATCGACCTTGATACGCCCAAGCGCCGAGTTCAGGGTTGCCGTGGTATCGATATCGATCTTCCACATCGAGGCATTCACCAGCCAGCGATCATTGAGCTCCCAGTCAAAGCCTGCCCTGACGGCAAGGCCGAAAGAATCATCCAGTTTGAGCCTGCTGGCCGCCAGCTCTGTGCGTGCGTCACCGGAGAGGTCTTCCTGGAAGAAAGTGGTGTAGTTCAGGCCCAGGCCTACAAAGGGACGCGCCTTCGCGCCCGTGGGGCCAAAGTAGTACAGCGCACTCACGGTAGGAGGGAGTTGCTTGGTGCTGCCCAGGTCGGTTGTTTTGAAGCCATAGGCTCCCAGCCCTGTCACCGACAGATCGTGCTCAAACGGCGTTGCCGCGACCACCTCAAGCCCGATATTGTCCGACATCATGTACACCAGATTGAGGGCGGGTTGCACTTCATCACCCGCATGAACACCCGTGCCTGCCAGAGGGCCCGTTGCCGCAGTCGTCACCATACTGCTGCTGTCGTCCGGTTGCACGCTGGCAACGCCTACACGCAGAAGAATATCCCCCTCTTCTATCGCCAGTGCCGGCATGGCCAGCATTCCACATGCCAGAGCCAGCAGGCCCTTGCGACCACTCTTCATGATCCCCTTCATACTTATACTCCTGTTGATACCGCGTGCCTTTCACGCGCGGTCAACAGTAGCGGATCGGTAGCGGGAAACCTTGATCTGGGGACAATTCAGATGAGATTGCGAGAAAATTGCACGCTTGTTTACGCTGGATCAAGAAACCGCACCGAAAGCCCGGAACTATCGCCACCCAAACGCTTGATCTCCTCGTAATGCGCCAGAAAAACGTCCACTACCTTCGGGTCGAACTGTTTGGCACTGCCATCGCGAAGGTACTGCAGAACACGTTCCTCCGGCCAGGCATCCTTGTAGACACGCGGATGAATCAGGGCATCCCAGACATCTACTACAGCAAAAATTCTGGCCTCTTTCGGAATCTCCTTTCCCCTGAGCCCCTGGGGATAGCCCGTGCCATCCCATTTTTCGTGATGACAATAGGGAATATGCAGGCTGCGTTTCAGAAACTTGATGCCGGAGAGTATGTTGTAGGCAATGATCGGGTGCTGCTTGATCTGCTCCCATTCCGGTTCCGTCAACGCCCCCGGTTTCGTCAGCACGGAATCCGCAATACCGATCTTGCCGATGTCGTGAAGAATTGCGCCGCGCTCCAATCTTTTCAGCCTGGACTTTCCACGAATACCACACAGAGACGCCAGGGTCACTGCCATTTTTGTCACACGCTCGGTATGATCCTTGGTTTCCTTATGGCGGACATCCATCACAGATATCCAGCCCAATACCGTTTGATCGTAGCTTTCAACGATCTTGCGATTGAGCCGGGTAATCCGCCTGACATCGTTCCGGATCAGAAGGAAAAGAAGAAAGGACGTGGCAACAACAAAAAACCAGCCTTTGATCGACTGGAAGAAAGCAACCCGCTCTCTATCATCGAACAAGACGTTTACCAACGCATCGGAAAAGGAAATCCACAGCGCTCCAACGACCAGATAGATAATAACAATGCGATATTCTGGTTTTAATTTTGACCGCAAAACAAAAACAGGCAACACGACGACCTCAAAAAATAATATTCTGGAATGACGTCATGCCAACACAGTACCCAAATGAACTGTAAAGAATCAAGCGAATTATGGAATTATCTTTCTTGTTAAGGGAAAACAATAGATCATAAAATAAACAACGAACGACTCCTGCTGATTTAAAACAACGAGAACATCATGAGCGCATGTCAATCGCGTAGAAATTTCCTGATCCTTTGCGGCGCCAGCATCTTTGCTGAAAATTTGTTCACCTCACGCGGGTTTGCTGCAACGAACTCTGCCGCCCCACAAGTCAAGGCCTTGGTATTTGATGTCTTTGGCACCGTGGTGGACTGGCGAGGCTCGATTATTCGCGAGGGGCAGCTTCTGGCCCAGCGCAAAGGCTACAAAGTCGATTGGGGACTGTTCGCCGATCGCTGGCGGGCGGGCTATGGTCCCTCCATGAATCGGGTGCGTTCCGGAGAACTGCCCTGGACAAAACTGGACGATCTGCACCGCATGGTGCTGGATGAACTGGTGCAGGAGTTTTCGCTGACAGGCATGAGTGAAGAGGAGCTGCAGCACTTCAATTTCGCCTGGCACCGCCTGAACCCCTGGCCGGACACCCTTGCCGGCCTGAGCCGGCTGAAGAATGAATACCCCATCGCCACCCTCTCGAACGGCAATGTCTCCCTGCTGATGGACATGGCCAAAAATGCGGGCCTGCCCTGGGACAGTATTTTCTCTGCGGAACTGTCACGGCATTACAAGCCGGACCCGGAGGCCTATCTGAAGGCGGCAGAGTTGTTCAGCCTGGCTCCGCAGGAAGTGATGCTGGTGGCGGCACACCCGAGTGATTTGCAGGCGGCAGCGGCGGCGGGCTTAAGTACCGGCTATGTTCACCGCCCACTGGAGCGAGGGCCCGATGTGCTCAGGCCACGCCCTGCGGCGGGTTTATTCGACGTGTATGCGGAAGACTTTCTGGACCTGGCCAGGCAGATGGGGGCCTAGCATTGGGGCGAAAAACAACGGGACCAGAGTCACTTGCTCGGGTATCGAGCAAGTGACGCTGACCCATTCTGTCACTCCAGTTTGCTGAGATCGCGCACCGCGCCCTTGTCCGCGCTGGTGGCCAGCATGGCATAGGCCTTCAATGCCGCCGAGACCTTGCGCGGGCGTGGTTTGGCCGGCTTCCAGCCCAGCTTGTCCTGCTCTGCCCTGCGCGCAGCCAGCTCTTCGTCACTCAACAAGACATCAATGCTGCGATTGGGAATGTCGATGCGGATACGGTCACCATTGCGCACCAGGCCAATCGCGCCGCCTGCCGCCGCTTCGGGGGAAACATGGCCAATGGACAGGCCGGAGGTGCCGCCGGAGAAGCGCCCATCCGTCAGCAAGGCACAGGCTTTGCCCAGGCCCTTGGACTTGATGTAGGACGTGGGGTAGAGCATCTCCTGCATCCCCGGCCCGCCACGCGGCCCCTCGTAACGCACGATGACCACATCGCCTGCCTGCACTTTGTCCGCCAGAATCTCGGCCACGGCCTCGTCCTGGGACTCTGTCACATAGGCAGAGCCCTCGAAGACCAGAATGGAATCGTCCACCCCGGCCGTTTTCACCACACAACCATCCAGCGCGATATTGCCCTTGAGCACGGCCAACCCGCCCTGCTGGCTGAAGGCATGATCCAGCGAACGGATACACCCTTCCGCACGGTTGCCGTCCAGTGTTGGCCAACGCGTGGCCTGGCTGAAGGCTTCCTGGGTCGGAATGCCTGCCGGCCCCGCGCGGTAGAACTCCACCACTTCGGCAGACGGCTTACGCATGATGTCCCAGCGATCCAGGGCATCGGCCATGGTGGCGCTGTGTACAGTGGGCAATTGATTATGCAGCAAGCCGGCACGATCCAGTTCGCCCAGGATGCCCATGATGCCGCCCGCGCGGTGTACGTCCTCGATATGGTATTTCTGCGTGTTCGGCGCCACCTTGCACAGCTGCGGAATCTTCTTGGACAGACGGTCAATATCGTCCATGGTGAAGGCCACCTCTGCCTCCTGCGCGATGGCCAGCAGGTGCAGGATGGTGTTGGTGGAACCGCCCATGGCGATATCCAGCGCTATGCAGTTCTCAAAGGCTTCAAAACTGCCGATGGCGCGCGGCAGCACCGAGGCATCGTCCTGTTCATAATAACGCCTGGCGATATCCACGATGGTGCGGCCGGCCTGCAGGAACAGCTGCTTGCGATCGGCGTGAGTCGCCACCACGGTGCCGTTACCGGGCAGGGACAGCCCCAGCGCCTCGGTCAGGCAGTTCATGGAGTTGGCGGTAAACATGCCGGAGCAGGAGCCACAGGTCGGACAGGCACTGCGCTCGATCTCAGCCACATATTCATCGGAAACCTTGTCGTCAGCCGCCACCACCATGGCGTCGATCAGGTCCAGCTTGTGCTCGGCCAGCTTGGTCTTGCCGGCCTCCATCGGGCCGCCGGAGACAAAGATCACCGGAATATTCAGGCGCATGGCGGCCATCAGCATGCCGGGGGTGATCTTGTCACAGTTGGAGATGCACACCAGCGCGTCCGCACAGTGCGCGTTTACCATATATTCCACGGAATCGGCGATGATGTCGCGCGAAGGCAAGCTATACAGCATGCCGTCATGCCCCATGGCAATGCCGTCGTCCACGGCAATGGTGTTGAATTCCTTGGCCACGCCACCGGCTGCCTCGATCTCACGGGCCACCAGCTGCCCCAGATCCTTCAGGTGCACATGCCCCGGCACGAACTGGGTGAAAGAGTTGGCGATGGCGATGATGGGCTTGTGAAAATCCTCATCCTTCATGCCGGTGGCGCGCCACAGGGCGCGGGCTCCGGCCATATTGCGGCCGGCAGTGGATGTCTTAGAGCGATAAACGGGCATGGTAAAACTCTCATGGCGTGAACAATGGCCCGGAATTTTACCAGATCAGAATCAAGGGGTCAGGTTCCTTGATTTTATCTGGTGGCGCATGGCCACCATGCCGCTCTTGTAGGCTTTTACCTCCATCAGGTGCAGCGCCACATCCCGGTTCAGCCCCGCGAAAAAGGGCAGCCCTTCGCCAATGACAACCGGCAGAATGGAATAGCGCAGCTCATCGGCCAGCTCCAGGCGCAGGCATTCCCCCGACACGGTTCCTCCGCCCACCACCCAGATGCTGCGAAACTGCGGCCTCAGCCGTTCGTTCACAAGCGTGGCCAGATCCCCGGCATAGAACTCCACCGTGTCCTGCGCCCTGGGCAGTTCACGGTGGGTCAGGACGAATGTGGGTTTGTCGCCATAGGCCCAACCGGCCCCACTCGCCACGAAGTTCAAGGCAGTCTCGTAGGTTTTCGAGCCCATCACATAGCAATCGATGGACTTGAGGAAATCGGCCACATACTCCGGGTCCATGGTCTCCCCGGGCTCGAAATGGTCGCTGGTTTCCATCCAGTCCACGCTGCCGTCCTTGCGGGCAATAAAGCCGTCCAGGCTGGCGGCCATGTGAATGGTGACGCAGGAATCGGATGTGCTCATGGACGCTGCCCGCCTCGTGCTCAGGATGACATCACATGCGTGCCACACAGCTTGTTGCCGGCCGGGTCACGCAAATAGGCAAGATAGAGTTTGCGTGCACCGCTTTCGCGGATACCGGGCGGGTCCTCACAGCTCACCCCGCCGTTGGCAAGCCCTGCTGCATGCCAGGCATCGACCAGCTCCGGCGACTTGATGCGGAAACCGATGGTCATGCCGTTACCATGTGTGGCCTCTTCCCCATTAATCGGGGTAGTCAGCCCCAGCATGCCTTGAGGGCTGATATAAAAACAGCGCCCCCTGGCATCAATCGTGCCTTCCGGATAACCGAGCACCGCCAGGATGGCATCGTAGAATTTTTTGGACACTTCGATGTCATTGGCACCGATGACAATATGGCTGAACATAATCCTCTCCTATTGGGCGATTTCATTCACCGTTTGCGGAAAATACCTCTTAGCAGACGCACCTGCCCTTCCTCCAGACTGCGCCTGGCGTTTGCCGCCTTGAGGGCCAGATTATCCACGAAAACCGACAGGCCAAGCTGCCCCGCCGGTGCGGGCGTTGAACTGGCAGCCGGGCTTGCAAGCACCGCGTCGCTGGTATCCTCCAGCAGCTCCTCAACAAAACCCTGTTTCAGCAGCAGTGCGCGCATCTCCTGCGCCGAAACCAGGCAGCTGTCCTTTTCTTCACTCGCCCAGGGCAATGGAAAATGGCTGCAGGCGACAGGCCCGGCAGCCATTTCCTGAAAACCGTACTTCCCTCCCCGCTTCAGAACCCGGGCAATGTCACGGTACAGCGCTCCCTTGTCTGCGATGTTCATGCCGACATTCTGCATCCACACCACATCAAATGTGGCGTCCTCAAAGGGAAGTTCCCTGGCACAGCCTTCATGAATACGAATGCGATCCTCAAGCCCCGTCAGCCTGTTGAGCAGCGCCGCGCCACAGCAGTAATCTGCCGACAGCTCCACACAATCCACCTGGCAGCCAACGGAATCGGCAATCAGTCTCGCAGCGCCTGCCAGACCGGCGCCGATATCCAGCACCCGCGCATCAGGGGCAATCTGCAGCAGTGCCAGCAGTTCTTCGGAGGCACGCAGCCCCCCCGTATGAAAATGGTCAAGTGGTGCCAATTGCGCGGGTGTCAGACGTTGCTCCGGGTCGAGCCCCGCCATGCGCAGGCCGGTGAGGATGCGCATTTCAATATCTTTCGCGGAATAATGCCTTTCAAGGCTGGACATGGTTCATTCTCCAGATGATTGGCGTTTCACGCAGACTTCGAGGCTTTGATGAAAATCACCTTCATCAAAATCATACCCAGCAGCACCAGAATGGAAAACACCCCCATGATCGGCCCCAGCACTTCTTCCGCTATGAGCCCCCCATACAGACAGAACAGGCCGACAAGCAGCACGAGTGTTCCCACCTGATGCGCAAGATACTGAATGGAGACCAGCTTTGAGCTATAGCCGTTCAGCCAGATCCTGTAGAGTGCGGCGTACACAAACGACACCACAAAACCCAGCAGCATGATGTGCGCGTGCGTCACATACTGGCCATGATCCTGCGATGCAGCCATGTAGATACCCAGCAGCAGACCAACGATGGCATAGCCCAGCGAGGTCAGCACATATTTCCGGTCCATCTTGTTCTCCTTGTTTTTTTTTTGGAAGTCGGTCAATAAACCCGCTGGATAGTACTCCTTCTTTACACAATGTTATATGCGCCCGATGTTATTGGGTTGCAGGTGTTCTCAGGCAGCTACTCCAAACAAGCGTCCTACGCCTGCCGTCAACGCCATGGCAAACGTTCCCCAGAATGTGACACGCACGGCCCCCACCCACATCGACGCCGCTCCCACTCTGGCCGCCGTGGCTCCCAACAAAGCCAGAAACACAAGGGAAGAGAGGGCAACCGCAGCCATTAACCAGGATTGCGGCACCCACCATGTCACCAGAAGAGGCAGGCCCGCGCCCAGCGTGAAGGTGGCAGCCGAAAATACGGCGGCCTGAACGGGCCGTGCGCTGCCGCTGTCCAATAGACCGATCTCATCGCGCAAATGCGTTCCCAGGGCATCGTGTTCCATCAGCTTCTCGGCCACCTGCCGGGCCAGAGCGCGGTCCAGCCCCCGTTCCACATAAATCTGTGTCAACTCTTTCAACTCATACTCATAATCCGTTTCGAGAGAGAGCCTTTCCTGTTCTATGTCGGCCTTCTCAACATCCGATTGGGAACTGACCGACACATACTCCCCTGCCGCCATCGACATCGCACCCGCCACCAGACCCGCGACCCCGGCCAGCAGAATGCTGCCCAGCTCTGCGCCTGCTGCGGCCACCCCGATGATGAGGCTGGCGGTGGAGACAATGCCATCATTGGCCCCCAGCACGGCGGCTCGCAACCAGCCGATATGATGAGAACGGTGATCTTCATGGTGAGTCATAGCACTTTCGTTTCCTTGCGTTTATTACACGGCCTGACACAGCTCGGCAAAGCTGCCGCTGAGCAGATTCGCCAGATCCTCCGGCTTGAGCTCAATCTCAAGCCCCCGACGCCCCGCACTGACATAGATCGTAGGGAAGCTCCTGGCCGAGGCATCGATAATCGTTTTGAGACGTTTCTTCTGCCCCAATGGGCTTACCCCACCCAACACATAGCCTGTGGCACGCTCCACCTCGACCGGCGCAGCCATCGCCGCCTTCTTGGCCCCTGCCGCCTTGGCGATAAGCTTCATACTCAATAGCGCCGAGACAGGCAGCACACCTACAGCCAGTTCCCTGCCATCCAGACTTACGACCAGGGTTTTGAAGACACGATCCGGGGACACCCCGAGTTTTTCCGCTGCCTCCAGACCATAGGATTCACTGGACGGATCGTGGACGTACTCGTGCACGTCGTGGGGGATTTTTGCCTTGCGGGCCAGATTGATCGCGGGGGTCATGCGGCTCTTGTCTCCTGTGCAATCAACTCAGCCAGACGTGGCCAGAGCTGTTCCGGCAGATCGTGCCCCAGCCCTTCGATGATCTCAAGCCGGGCACCGGGAATCGCAGCCGCAGTCGCACGCCCTCCGCTGACATCACACATTTTGTCGGAGTCTCCATGGATGACCAGGGTGGGAACCGTCAGCGTTTTCAGTTTCTCCGTGCGATCCCCCGAGGCCACGGAGGCAATTGCCTGACGGGCAACGCCCAGAACATCCCGTGCCCGATCGTATGCCCGCAAAGTGCGCCCCCGCACCACCTCATCCGGGGTGGGAAACGCGGGCGAGCCAATGATGCGAAAGACTCGCAATGCCGCCTCTGCGGCCGCCTCACGTCCCTCTCCAGCAGCTTGTGACATGGCGCTCAGCACCGCCGGGTCCGGCTGCCCGACATTCGCAGCCCCGGTCGTGGCCATCATGGAAACCAGCGAAAGCACTCGTTCCGGATGCTCGATCGCGAGGGTCTGCCCGATATACCCGCCCATCGACAACCCGACAATATGCGCACGGGAAATCCCGAGAAAATCCAGCAGACCGAGCGCATCTGCGGCCATGTCTGACAGCGTGTAGCCCACCGATGAGAAATCGCCCTTCAGGGCCGCAGGAAGATCCGGCAGCGGGTTGTCGTGAAAATGTGTCGAGAGCCCGGCATCACGATTATCAAAACACACAACATGCAGCCCCTTTGACACCAGTTGCTCGATGAAGCCCTCGCTCCAGGCAATCATCTGCCCTCCGACGCCCATAATCAGCAACACCGCAGGGTTGGCAGGATTGCCGTGGCACGCATACGCGATGTCAATTTTTGCCGGGCCTACATCGTGTGCCATTTTTTCCGTCATGCATTCTCTCCGCTTAAAATCAACCTTGCCTTGATGTTCTTACTCACGCGACTTCAATCGTTTGACCGCTTTGACCATTTTGCCAAAGTCGCGTTCCCGGGCGTGTTTCTGTGCCAGGCTTTCGGTCGCCAGCGCATTCTCGCGGCACAGCTTCTGATAATTGGCCAGGCGGCGTGCATCCAGCCGGTTTTCCTCAATTGCCTGTTTCACGGCACAGCCCGGCTCTGCCAGATGCTGACAATTCTGAAACTGGCAGTGCCGGGCCAGCTTCTCCACGTCGTCGAATACTTCCTCCAGCGACTGCTCAACATCCGCCACGCGCAGCTCCCGCATGCCGGGTACATCAATGAGCAGCCCTCCGCCGGGCAAGGGGTGCAGTTCACGATGGGTGGTGGTGTGCCGCCCCTTCTTGTCCTGCTCCCGAATCCCCCCCGTTGCCGCGACAGAACTGCCGGCCAGTGCGTTGAGCAGCGTGGACTTGCCGACACCGGAAGAACCGACAAGTGCCGCCGTGGTGCTCGCGTCAATCCAGGCGCGCACCCCATCGAGCGTTGCCGGGTCTCGCGCATCGACCATCTCCACGGGAACCCCCGCACGCACACGGCGGGCACGTTGCACATAGCCCTGGGCATCCTCGGCGAGGTCGGCCTTGGTGAGCACGATGACCGGCATGGCTCCGGCCTCAAGACATAAAGCCAGATAGCGCTCCAGGCGCGACTCCTTGAACTCCTCATTACAGGAACTGAGCAGGAACAGCACATCAATATTGGCGGCAATCGGCTGCATCTGCGCCTCTCTGCCCGCCGCCATGCGCTTGAACAGGCTTTTTCTTTCCAGCACCTGCTCGATGCGCGACAGCGTGGCGTCCAGCACCACCCAGTCCCCCACTGTGGGGCGATCGATGGCAGCCGATTGCTGCAAAGCCAAAGACAGCTCTACCGTGCACCGCCCCGCCTCGCCCGCCACCGTGCTGTGCGAGCGCTGCACGGAGACCACACGCGCCAATCGGCTCTCGGGCACGCCAAGCAAAGCCAGCTGCTGAGTGAAGAAGGGTACAAGGCCGAGTTGTTGCAGGGTTTCAGACATGAGGAATATTCCGGGTGTTGGTAATCAAAGAAGTTGCTCTTTTGACTTTTCATTCTCTTTGTCATGCCAGACTCGCAACACAAGTATCTGCGGCTCCGCGAGGAGGTAACGAACGGTGTATTGCTGAATGAACAGGTCGCGGATCAAATCAGGGTCAGGCGCTTGTGCCACTTTCAGACCCATTCGGGGAAACTCCGTCAGCTTTCCAATTCCTGCCAACAGTTCACTGGCCACTCTACGGGCTGCCGATGGGTTCTTGAGAGCAATAAACTCGCGCAGGCGCGCAAGATCATCAACAGCCTCGGGAGAATACAAAAGCTTCCTCATTGGGGAGGCTCACCCTCTGCGCCCGAGCCCCAGCTTTCCAACCAGGCAGCCACTTTCTCACCTGACACCGCATGCCCGGCTTTAAGTGAGGCCAGCGCCACTTGGGTGTCGAGCCACCGTGCCTCGCCCATGAGCTGGCGCTCAATATAGTCTTTAACCGCCTGATTAATAATGTAATTTTTACTCCTGTCCAACTTCTTGGCCAGCTCTTCCAGTGGTGCTTCGACCTCAGCGTTCAGACGAATACTTGTGACTCCCACAACGACCTCCACAGACGTAATTCAGTGTAGTACAAAATGCTACAGCCAACGCAGAGCTGTCAATGCAGGCGAATGCCTAAACCCAATATCACTTACCCCAATGGGTATCTTTTATTGACAGCCTGTTAAAGCCAACCTGCAGTTACCCCCCCTGATCGAAGTGGACCACGGCCGCGACAGGGACGATGACCCCGGCCGTTTCAAAATGCGCGTGAGCTTTCTGCAGCAACCGGATGGCAGAACCGTGGTCACCCTGCGTCAACTGCATCCAAGCAAGGAACAGCGTAATGCGGTACTGAGCTTCAACGCAGTGGAGCTCGGGTTTCAGACCCTGGACAAGATGGCAGCCTATGGAAACAGCCTGAAAGCCCAGTAAACCGCAATGCCCAACTGCACGGCGAAGGCAGAGAAACGCGCAGTCACCGCCGCTGGCGACAGGGAGGCCAGGTGAAGAAGCGACTGCACCACCCGCGCGCCCAGGAAGACATAGGCCAGCGGATCGGTCACGCTGCCCTTCCCTGTGAGCGTAGCCAGCAGCAGGAGCCCACCGAAAACGGGCAGGCCTTCCACGCAATTGGCATGGGCGCGCGCAAGGCGTTGCATGAACGCAGAAAGGTTCGAATTCTCGGGATTGAACCCATTGGCGGGGACAGCTCCAGTCAACACAAGCTTGGTCCGGATGAGCTCCATCAGACTCAGCAGAATAAGCGTCCAGGAAATAAAACCCAGCAAAGCAAACAAGGATGGCGACATCGTCGTAGTCTCCTTCAGAGTGTTATGTGCAGAACTTTTTCCATCAAAACCCAGTCCGTTCCTGAGTGCTGCCACTGCTCCTTGACCATCGTCCGACGGCCCACTTCCTGATCAAGCTCCATCATCAGCATTGCCCTCTTCCAAAGCGGAACCCACCAGCAGGCTCAGACCGTCTGGCGAGGGTTTCTCGCAGGGCTCAGCATGAAACTCTTTCGCCACCGCAATCAACATGGGGGAAAAATAAATTTTGAGTTCACAGTAAAGATGGCCCTGCGTTTCATGGCGGGCAAATGCCACCATGCCTTCCGGATTTTGCGCGCCCGCACAGGCTGACGACACCCTCAGGCGAATGCGCTCCTGCGCATCGTCCGCCAACATCGCATCACCGAGGTTTTTCACGAACCAGTTTTTCATAAAAAGCATCGACTCTCGCCACAGCGAATCAGACGACTCGGCTTCGTTGGTTCTTTCGGATAAGCGTGCAGCGCACCAGGGCGATTAACAGGCTGTTAATGCCCCGTCTAACGCCACACGCCTGGTTTCACCGTCAAATCCTACAATGCAGGCACGTTGCCGGCCAGGGAAAATGGTACACGATGCTGGGTTATGGAGGGAGGATAGGGAGTGATGAGGGACAGGGGGCGGGAGCGGAGCCTTAGCGCCCCGCCCCCATCGACATCAAGCTAGCAGACTGCTAGTTCGCAATAAAGCCGTTAAAGCTGGCCGAATCCTGATCGTAGTAAGAGCCTATCACTTTTCCGCCGTTGTTGATGCCGGTAATCACTGCGGCGCTGTGCTGGCTCAGGTCAAACGTGTCATAACTCCCCGCTGTTCCTTTCTGGGTAAACACAAACCCGATGTTTGTATACGTTACCGGATCCCTGTAATAGCCCACTACTTTACCTGAACCATTAATACCGCTTGCCTGGGCCTGGATTTCCAGCAAATTGTGAGGGTTTACATAGAACGCATCAGGTGGTTCAACCTCAACCATGCTACCGCTACTGTCTGCCACAAACCCCTTTTGGATGTCGGCAACACGTGTCGCGTTGGTGCCATCGAATTCATACAGCCCGTAAAAGTAATACCCACTGACATCCCCGTTGGCATTCATACCCGTGGGGGTCATCTGCAGATCCGCCACAAAGTAGTTCTCCGGGAGGAACAGCTCCGGTGCTGGCACCAGAACAATGCTGCCATCGGCGTTGCGAATAAACGTTTCAGCGTACGAAACATAGTTCACATAATTCGAGCCAGGAAAGGTCTCGGGCACTTGATACACCACCCGACCGCTCACCTGCCCCTTCACATTGATGTAAAGAGGGATGGTCTGCACGTTCACAGCCCCGGCATTGTCGACAGGCACCTGAAAAATATCGAGCTTGTTGCCCTGGCGCACATAGGCAAACGCCTCACCGCTTGCATTTATATAGGCTCCTGTGACAGCACCCGCATTGTTGATGGCTGTCTGAATCGTGATGAAGCTGCTCCCTGGTGCGGAATAGGAACTGACACTGCCATTACTGCTGCGCAGAAAACCCTTGTAGGTGCCCGTGGTATTGTCCAGATAGGTGCCGACAATGTCCCCCTTGTCATTCATGCCCAGGACGGATGTCGCCAGACCTGTGCTGTTCTCCGGCGTGAACAGCTCAATATCCCCCTTGCTGTTGCGGATGAAAAGCTGCGCATTGCCTGGGCCAAAGGCCAGCCCCGCCACCGTGCCGGAGGCATTGATCATAGTGGGTTGCAGGTCGTAGCCTGGCAATGAAAATGTGTTGAAATTTTCGGCATACGTTGTTGTCGCAAGCAAAGTAACAAGAGAGAACAAGGCTGCTTTCACATGCTGTACTGCGCTTTGGGGGATTGCGGCCATAGGGACACCTGCAGGTTTGAAAGGTTGGAAAAGGCCCGAAATTTTCGAGTACATTGTTAAACGCCCAAATTTTAGTGCCCGGCAGAAGGGGGCGATATACTCATTCGTGAGTAGGCTCTTCTATGTTTCAGGGTTTCGATTGCGTTGTAGTTGTTGAAAAACGCCCAAGCGGTCCGTTATCTGCCAGTGCCCTGTGATTCTGTCGTTTTGGAAATAATAGACAGTCGCACCAGACATACGAAGTGTTTTCCCCGATGGAGGAATACCTGCTATTTCCCCTAAGTGCGTGCCACTCCAGAGCCATGTGATGCAAACGCTGTTCTCGTTTTCATACAGTTCCTGAATCTCAAAAACCTGATCCGGCACCGGAGCCCGAGAGCTTGAAACCCGATGCTGAAAACCGGCAACATCCAATGCCATGCCATCCCATGGATCGCCCGGATCATGCATCACCGTGTAGGTGTCCGCGATATAGCCGGCAATCGCGTTGACATCCCCTTCATTCCAGACCTTCTGGATAAAACTTTGCAATATTTCCTTTTTCACGATTTCAATACCTCGGGTGCAAGACACCAGGCGTGTGCGTAACAGCTAGCCACGCTGGTCTACTTCATGGGTTTATCAGGCTTACAGCAGCGCTTTTAACAGCTGCGCGAAGTTGCTGCGCTGGGTAGCGTCCAGCGGCTCAAAAACGAGACGGGAAACCTCCGAAAATGACACCTTCGCCTCCTCATACACCCGCTTTCCCTGAACGGAAAGTGTGACCAGACTGACTCTGGCATCCCGGGGGTTGGACTCCTTTTCAACAAGCCCGATCTTCTCCAGCGGGTTCAGCAGGCGGGTAATACCCGAGGGGCTTAAACCCACTCGTTCCGCGAGCTCATTCCTGCGCATCTTCTGAGATGGCGAGATATATAACTGATTTAAAACAAAATAATCCGACAAACCCAGCCCATGAGCCGACAGAGCTCCCCCTGTCCGTTTCTGAATTCTGGCCTGCAGATTCATAAGATCCATCACCAACTGATCTGCTGTTTTTTCTGTCACGCCCCACTCCCTTGACCAATAGTTGAGCTCGCAACTATATAATCGGTTGTTTGCGCAGTCAAACATTTGTCAATTAAATGGCGAGATGCCAGGACTTCCTAGGCATGGCGAGGCAGAGGACGGGAGCAGATTCTGAAGAGCTGGCAGGACGAGCCCGCGATGCTTAATCGCGGGATTCAAACTCAATTTCAATGCCGTCTTCTGGCGTGGTCAAAATGAGGTGCCCATCCCTAAGGCTCAGAGCGTTCACATCTTTCAGATACAGGATCAGGTTATTGTGCAGCGAACCTGCCAGACACAGCGAACGTGTTGTGGCAAAGGGATCAAAACGCAGCGCCATACCGTCCTGCAGCCAAGAGCCGGTAATGCTGTTGCAATCCGACGTGCCGGTAAGCCGGTTGCCACTGCGGAAATTCAGCACATATTTGCTATGGTCATCCGGTTCAAACACGAAGCCACCAAGAACGGTTAACTGCGCCAATTGCCAGTTCGTTCCCTCAAGGGATACGCCCTCTTCCGTTGCATTGCCAGCCTCTGTTGCACTCTCCTGTTCCGCTGAACAGCCAATCAGAATCAGCAGCAAGCCTGTCAAAAAGGTATGACGTAATGTGGTGAAGCGCATATTCTTTTTCCGAATCAAAGGACAGAGTAACGTGATTGTGAGGTTTTCCGGAAATATACCGTGGCGCTACAGTATCCGCATCGGTCGGGGTGGTCAAGGTGTGGCCAAACGGCAAAGCAAGGACCTAATCACCGCAATACTGAAAACCCGTCTGATACAGCACCTGCCTGTCCAGCACGCTGTATATCGTGATCAGCTCCAAACACGGGTCTGGCCAGTTTGATATCTGGAAAACCTCGTCATCCAGCCAGAAGACGTTAAAGCGCTGAAATTGCCGAATCAGGAACGTCATAAATGGTGTGCCGTTCATCACAACGCTGGCCCTGACAACACGGACACCTGCGGCTTCATGGGCAAGATCGGGTTCTTCCGCAAGGAGGATTTTTGAGGTGTAGTAGGGAGAATCGATTTCACGGACATCCCCGGAAGCCATGTCCAGCATGGGATCATAAGCCCGGATCTCTGGCAGGTACTCCTCCGCGATTGAGGCCAGATCAAGCTGCTGCGGGCTTGCTCCCTGCCCATGGGCAGAGCCCACAAGACACGTCAGCAGCAGTATCCGCACAACAATCATCATAATTTATTGCTCTGAATATCACTCATAATCGAAGGGAGAAAATAATTCGAAAATCAAATTACTTTGCCCACTGGTTTAGTCGCAATGCTGAAAACCGGCCTGATAAACCACCCTTTTTTTCGACACGCTATAAACGGTGATTAACTCCACGCAATCATCTGGCCAGCTGGCAATCTGGAAGTTCTCGTTATCCAGCCATTCGATTTCAACACGCTTGTATTGTTGAATGCGGAAATTCATCAACGGCGTGGCGTTCGAAATGACGCTTGCCCTCAGTGTGTATAAGTCAGAGCCCACGTTGCCGGGACTGGGTTCTTCCCAGACCATGATCCTTGAAGTATTGTACGGAGAGTCGAATTCACTGCTCTCGCCGGACGCATTGCCCTGCGACAAATCAAACTCCCCAATCTCCGGTAGAGATTCCGCCGCAACCGATGACAGGTCAATCTCCAGCTGGCCCTGCACCTGGCCATAGCTTGTGCCCACAAGGCACATCAAAAACAGAATGCGCAATACGATCATGATTTTTATCAGTTCCTGAAACATGAGAAGGCTGGCGACGCTCCTCCCCGGGTTGAGTAGCGCCGCGATTCAGAGCCCAATACCCTACCACAGGAGATTGGACGTGAAGAAATGATTTTCAGAAGAACAGATTATTGGCTTCCGGCAGGAGGCCGATGCAAGACAACGGGCTATGACAGCAGTGTGCAGAGCAACTGCGTATTGCAAGTTGCTCTGCGCCACTTTTACAAGCTATTAAATACGTACACCAATGTTCAGGATGGTCCACGCATCCGTGCATGTTCCATTGTTGTCTGGCTCTGCTCCTTGAGTCAGAATCACAAAACTACTGCCGTCATCGGCCATTTGACCCACAATGAAATTATCAGCCTCATTATCAGCTTCGATACTCAGGCTGCCGTCTGCCCCAATTGCTGCACTAAAGGGGCCTTCGCTGAAAGCACTGGTTTCAAATTTACCGCTAAGACGCAACTCATTACGAACGATATCCGCACCGGAGAAGGTCAAGGTATCACCGTCTGCTGTTGCGCTGTGCACACCGGCAAATGCAGACGTTGAAGAGATTCCCTGATTTTGCAGATAACTCAACAGCTGACCTGCTGGCGGCGCCAATGTCGTGCCGCAACCGTATTGATTATTCTCGAACTGAAACGCCATGTAGTTACCCACGTATGGATCACTGGCGCCACCCATCTCATCTACTTGCGCTTGCAGCTCGAACACGAGCGATTGCAGGTTCGCTATCTGTTCGGCCAAGGCAGGAAGCCCGCCAGCCTGACTGTTACCGTTGCCATTTTGCGCCAATACTGTGCCGCTTAGCCCAATTAGTGCCAATAGTGCCAGGGGTTTGCTTGGATTCTTCATTGTTATAACCTCATATTCTCAGGGGGTTTACTGGATCACAGAGATCGAATACCGATGCTATCGACACCGCTTGGCAGGCGAATCACTCATTTAGGTGATATTCTTGTGACTCGTTGTGTTTTCGATCCATCCAAGGCCCTGTAAGAGGCAAGCAGCGCCCCCTCATTTTTCTACGCAATGTGGGACAACGCTTATGCAAGAGAATTACGAAGACATAGAGCTTCATCAGCTCATTGGAGATATATACGAGGCATCCATTGATCACAGCCATTGGCCTGTGTTGGTGCACCGAATTGCAGATGTGCTTTCTCTTCATCAAGGTCCAGCTCTTCACCTCAGTCTCAGGGATATTCCGAAGCACAATAATGGTGGTTTGCTGGCAAGCTCTAGCGCCCTCGGCTGTCCCCCCGCTTTGATCGACTCACGCATCGTCTCTCGTCACCGCAATTCGACATTGAGCAAAGTGCTCAATATCCACTTAGACAGAGCTTATTCCATTGCGGAGGCAGTTACCCAATCAGAAAGCCGCGCGAACGCCCTTCGCAACGCGCTTGAGCATATGCCTATTCCTATCGTCATCGTCGATGAACAGCTCACTGTTATAGCGGCCAATGCTAAAGCCAGTAGCACACAAGGGCCGCGGCAGGCCTACAGCCTGGCCGACGGTCAGTTTTCTTTCAAAGCCGCCAAACATGACCACATTCTGAAAGCGAGTATTGAGCGATGCCTGCTGGATCAAGAAACCGCTATATACAAACCTGAGGGCTTAAGGGGAATAAATAAGGTCACCCTTATTTGCAACCCGCTACAACTAAGCCAAACAGAACCCTCTCGCTATGTGGCAATATTGGTCGCAGATCACAGCAACGAAGTCGCACTATCTGACAGCGCACTGCAAGATACTTATGGAATCACCCCCGCAGAATCCCGACTGATCAATGAACTGGTCCAGGGAGAAAGTCTAAAAGAGATTTCAAGCAAGCGTCATGTGTCCATGAACACCTTGCGGACACATCTAAAATCTGTGTTTGGCAAAATGGGCGTTAAGCGTCAAGCGGAATTAGTAAAATGCGTATTATTAGGCCCAAATCGCTACTTAGAACAGAGCAAGGTCGTCGCCCCCTTCCCGACCATAGTCAACAGAGCGAGCTCTAACCTGGCAATCACGCTGAGAGACGGGAGAGTGCTTGCTTATGCGGAGTATGGTGACCCAAACGGAAAACCCGTAATCGGCTGCCACCCCACAACAGGCAGCCGCTACCAAATACACCCCAATGAAAACGTGCTTCACACTTTGGGGATTCGCTTTATTGTTCCCGACAGACCAGGGTTTGGTCGCTCAAGCGCAAAAACCAAGCGTCAGTTTACTTGCTGGCCCAATGACCTGTCGCAATTGCTGACTCACTTGTCCATCGACAAATATTCGTTGTTTGCATACTGCGGCGGCACCCCCTTCGCCTTAGCGGCTGCCGCAGCGATGCCAGAGAGAAGCAAGCAGGTACTGCTCGTGTCACCTGTAACCCCTTACGACAAAATCGACCTTTTTTTGGGCATGCGTACCCCCAACCGCCTTATGCTGGACTTTGCCAGCCGGCTTCCAGACAGCGTTTTCAGAGTCGGTCGATTAATTGCCAGCAGCCTTGTCAGAAACCCGGAAAGATATTTCGACGATATTATTGGCAGCCTTTGCGATACGGATGCCGAAGCCTTAAATGAACCAGAGTTTCTGGACAATTTTAAGCTGGCACTGCAGGAGTCTTTAAGGCAGGGCCCGCAGGAGTTTGTTTACGAACAAGTGTTGATGAGCCAAGACTGGGCTATTAACCTGGAACGCGTACAATGCCCCGTTACCATATGGCACGGCGAAGAAGATCAACACGTGCCAATCAAATTCTCGGAGCGCTTAGCGACTAATTTCCCCAAGGTGAATTTCGTAAGAAAACCCAATTACGGACATTTCATGATCTATCAACACTGGCAGGAATTTTTCCTGGAAGTGGTCGCCTAGAAAGCGACGAGAAAGGTGGCCCCACCCCTACTCACGCGCCAGCTTGCCTGGTTGCATGCAATTGATGGCTAGCAGTCCAACTCAGGTTCTAATAGAAATCTGCGTAGCTGCCTTTCTTCTCTCATGACGTGGAGCGACGTCCCCCCATACTCAGTAGCACTTCTCTTTAGAGTCCGGGGTTAATTTCTGCCATTGTATTTGCCAGTTTTCCTGCATAAGCAGCAGGTGTTAATCCGCCCAACGCTCTCTTGGGTCGTTCCTCGTTGTATTCCCTTCTCCAGGCCTCTATCAGCACACGCGCATGATGCAGGTTCAAGAACCAGTTCTCGTTCAGGCATTCGTCCCGGAACCTTCCATTGAAGGATTCAATATAGGCATTCTGGTTGGGCTTGCCTGGTTCGATCAGCCGTAGCTTGACGTCATTGTCATGACACCACTGCAGCATAGCTTTGCCGCAGAACTCCTTTCCATTGTCCGTTCTAATCACTTGAGGATACCCGCGTTCGCGGCACAGCCGTTCCATGATCCTTGTCAGCAACTGCCCTCCTATGGCGCGCTCAACCACGATGGCTACCGATTCGTGAGTGGCATCGTCCACTACCGTCAGACATTTCACCACCCGACTATCAGCGCTTCGATCAAAGACAAAGTCCATTGACCAGACTTCGTTGGCAACCATCGGTCGCACCAGCGGCTGACGCTCGCTGACAGGGATCTTCTTGCGTTTGCGCCGCTTGACCTGCAGACCCGCTTCAGCATACAGGCGCTCCACGCGCTTGTGGTTCACCAGCTCACCGGCCTGCCGTAACTTGAGATAAATCATCCCGGAACCGTAACGTCGATGACGATGCGCCAATGCCACGATCTTCTCTTTCAAGGGCCCATTACGATCCGGTGCTGCCACATATCGCAAAGAACTCGGGCTCATGCGAGCCACCTTCAGCGAGCGCCGCTCGCTCAGGCCCTTCTCCTTCATGAACCGCACCAGCTCACGGCGGGCGGGCGCGGTCACCACTTTTTTCGTAGCGCCTCCTTCATCACCTCGCCCTCAAGCAATGACTCTGCCAGCAGCTTCTTCAAACGCGTATTCTCCGCCTCCAACTCCTTCAGCCGCTTGGCCTCCGAGACACTCATCCCCCCAAACTTGGCACGCCAGTTATAGTAGCTGGCATCGGAAAAACCATGCTTTCGGCATAGCTCCTTAACCGGCATCCCGGAATCAACTTCCTTCAGAAAACCAATAATCTGCTCTTCGCTAAATCGCTTCTTCACGTCCAATCTCCTCTTCTGGGGGTATTGGACTCTAAATCGCGCTGCTACTCAAATATGGGGAGACGTCGATCCTCCCATAATTCACCACTATCTGCCTCCATATCAAAGTGCGCTGGCGTAGTTTTGCCGGGCAATCTACCTCCTAGAATTTCAATTCCTGCTTTTAGATAAGCTTTAACTACAAGTTCGGAGCAGAAAGAGGAATGATCAGTACCCTTCCCCATATAGACATGGTTGTACCCTTGCCTAAGAAAATGCAAAGTAGCCTTTGCAACTTCTTCCTCTTGTTCTTTATTTAGGCCCTTGAGGCGTATTGCGCGCCATGAATCAGCACACTTTGCAAGCTCATCCAATATAAAAGCTATATGGACTCCGCCATCGGTAGTTGCATGAACGAAAGTCCCATCGCCCAAGCCAATCTCAACATGGCTGGATATCGCAGATTGATACATGAGTTTTTGAGCTGCTACCAACCCGGCTGAAAGCTTTAACTCGCCAGTAACAAGCAATACATCACCCATTCTCATAAATTTACTAATGCACTCACTGACGATCTCCTACAAGCGCTTGTAAAATTAAGCCTAAGATAATTTTCCTTTGGAAACTTAGAGACAGTTGTATTGCCCTTTAAATATATTGGTTCTCGTAAATGGTTTGCCGGAGGGCGCGAACTGCAAAAATTGACATTTCTTCAAGTTCGGCCATAAGAGGCTCAGAGCTTCTCTCCAACTCCATATCTTGCCAAGGTTCTTCGACATGAACCCAATTATTTCTATATTTCCGCAGAAGGTGTAACTCTTCTTTCAATCCTGGATCAAGTGGCGCACCCTCTATTAGTGCAAATAATTTTTCCTTATCGGATTGTGCATATTCTGAACGGAGGTAGGTTTCTATTCCAGAGACGGCGGTTAGAATACAAGCCAAATACGCGCCTTTCGTAAATGCAATGTCAGCCTCTTGTACTATGAACGTGCACCACCCTGACAAGATCACACCTCCCTTCAATAGATCTTGATCGAGAGAATTCAAATATTTCTGGCGTTCACGTTCTGTCATGGGTAACTCGGCGCGCTAACGCCTACAGCAGAGGCAAACCGGAGCGCAGCGTAGGTTTGTCCTGCTGGCTGTACTTGTTAGCGCTACCTGCTCTCTAAGGCTAAGCGTATGCCGAGGCCAATTAGAATTACACCTGATATTTTTGATAACCATTCTTGCACCTGCTGTTTTTGCACCCACTTTTTACCGCTAGAAATCACCAACACCAGAAACCCTAACCAAAGCAAGCTTAGAGCATTATGGATGCTTGCCAATAGTAGCGATTTTGCTAAAACTGGATCGTCAGCAGAAATAAACTGAGGAAGAAAGGCAACATAAAATATTGCAACCTTGGGGTTGAGTACATTTGTTAATAAGCCTTCTAATAACGCTCCTCGATTTGCATTATTTTTACCAATGCTTTCTTTAGTGTGCTGCCTACTCGCTGTGCGTAGAGTTTGAAAACCCAGCCACACCAAATATAAGGCGCCGAGTGCTTTTATGATTTGAAACAATATTTCCGACTGAGCAACAATTGCAGATATTCCTATTGCTGAAATTACAGCGTGAACTACAGTGCCGCCAAGTATTCCAAATGTTGTTGCCCAACCAGCGCTGCTACCAGATCGGATGCTATTTTTCATGACAAGCATAGTATCTGCGCCCGGAGTGACTGCCAAAACCGCTGCTATGAGCGTAAATGCAATTACTTGTGAATCGATCAATAGATGTTCTCCTTTAAGCGCTAACGCTTTGCTAAGGGGCGCGCAGCAGCAACGCTGCGGAGCGTCCCGCGGAGGCCGCTTGCGGCCGGAGTGTACTTGAGCAATTTGTTATGCGTGTATGGCACGAAGCTCATTTACCACGCCTTTATATTTTTTGCCCACCAAGCCAAGGCTTTGATGGAAGCGAAAACCTGAATTTTTAATTTTAGCAGCGTCGAATGCTTGACTGGCATGATTGGCTGCTTGCTCGTTATTACCGCTTTCAGCGGAAATTATTGCCTTTGCTGCATGCCAACGAAAATGGTCAACTGGAAACATTAACCGCTCCTGATGTTCATCTAGGACTTCGTTGGCAGACTGATATAAATTAGTAATTTTGTTCTCTACGATGACTAGCGGGTAGAGAATATATGCATCGGTTTTTAAATTTGAAAATACCGACTCTCTTTCTAAAGCCTTGCTATAAGAGTTGATTGCGTTTTCGATTTCACCTTTGGCGATATATGCAGTTGCCATATCACAGTAAGCCTGAGCATGTTCGAAGTCATCGTTTAGCTCGAAGTATTGTTCCAGTAATGAAAGTGCAACATCAGGTTCTGTACTGGCAATGGTACAAGCCTGGATTCGCAAATACTGTTCTTTACGACGAGCGCGCTTTAGCTTCTCGAAGAATTTGCTTTCAATTTCTTCGCTCCACTCTTCGTTCCTAAACCAATCTTCGCTACTCACTCGGTACTACCTTTACGCATAACGCCCAGGTAAGCGGCGTTCAGTATGGAGCGAATGCTCGGGCAACAATGCGAAGCCATGCCCGAGCAGGCGCGGAGTGCTGAACGTCCGAGCGAGCTTGCGAGCGGCTTGACCGCCTTGTTAGGAATTCTGTATCGCACCAAACAGATCGCTCAACTGCTGCTCAACTAACCCCGTATGCCCGGTATAGCCAACAAGCCGATCATCGCCCGCCTCTATGGCAAGCAGCAGCATTTCTCTCGCCTTTGATTTTGATATGGAATCAGTTGGAGTGACGAATTGGCCATTCGAATTGCGAAAATAGAGGGAATCTTCGCGCAGTGACCGAAACTCGCCATTCGCCGCTTCTTCCAAGAGTTGCTGACAGCGCTCCGCTCCAAGGGCTTCTTCAAGCCGCTTACCCATAAATACAGTAGGAAGAATAGCCATTTGGTGTTTCGCCGAATGATTGAACAGCTTGTCTTTTCCCCGCTTCGTTGGCTTGATGCTCTTTTCTCTACGGTACAAGCCCACCTCTGCCTTCGCGATTTCTTCGATGGCAGTAATCGCAAGAAAGACCGCTGTTCCATATGACCCGCGCTCAAAGCAAGAAACTGCATCGCGCAGCAAAACGATAACGTGATCACAGGCTCGATCAAAATTCATTCCTTTGCTTTCTTCACTAAACACTAGCTCGCCGTTATCGACGGCAATACCAATTGCTTCCAAGCCAACGTTTTGCGGATCGACTGCCATTTCTTTTCCTAACGTTGAAGCTGTGCGGCGCAAACGAAGCGCAGCGTAGTTTGCGTCCGAACGAGCGCCTTGTTAGCCACTATGCAATGTTCCTAAGCGTGGCAACAATTCTTGGCGCTAGATCTTTAACAAAAGCCACTTGTTGTGGGGTAACCTCCTCCCCGTGAATTGCTGGTGAGCAGACGTTGTAGACCTCTTTAATTGCATGAACAAAGTCTCGCGGAACAATATCTGCTTCAGCCAGATTCCTGACCATGTAGTGTACTGTTGATGGCCAACGACTATCTTTGAAATCTCGATTACCCCATATGCGCCTTAGCTCTCGCTCTATGTTGTGACGTGCCGTAAAAAGAAACATTGTTTCATCTTCAACTGATATGACATCAGATGGCGCTGATCCAGGTTGAGCATATGATTGGAATGCGTTGTTAACGGTTTGCTCAAGGCTAGTTTCTAACCTCTTCAGCGCTTCATCTGTGAGCGGTTGCCCCCCAACATTAAATGTGGGGGAGACTGCAACCGAGCTTACGATTTCATTTCTTACTTGGTTGAGGCGCTCGCTAATTTCTTTTTTAGTGTTTTCTAACTCTCTTTTTAGAGTGACCCCGCCTAGCGAGATTTCCTTTACAACTGGGAATATCAGACAAGCAGCGGCGATTGCTAGGAGAAGCAAATCAACAGGCGTAGGATTTGACCCAAAAATCGATTCTCGCCGGAGAAATACCAGCGCTACACCCGTGCAAGCAATTAGGGTCATATACGCAGTTTTTAAATACTTCTCCATGCTCGTTCCTGTGTGGCTAACGCCCTTGCTAATGGGCGCCAACGCAGTTGGCGTCCAAAATTAAGCTGATTGTTAAAGCGCAACAACTCAAACCGGTAAATCTCCGACTTTGCTTAAAACGGCTAATTCTTTCGAAAACTGATTGTTTAATTCAGTGTCGCCTTCCATTACAGTTGTTAGCCACATTTTGAAAAGCCCAACGCCAATGCTGCTCATTGGGTCTTGCTCCCACATTTTGCTTTCAAGCTCAGTTAGCTTAGTCAGATATCCAAATTGCTCCACTCGGGGTAGATTTTTAAATTTCTCCACACTCCCGTGGGCCTTAAGGAAAACCGAATTGGCCATATTAATACTATGGCCTACGGCAATCCTGGCGATTTTCTCTCCTTGGTTTAATGAGGAGATCACTGATTCGAACTGCTTTTTGAATTCTTCGCGATCAGGATCTACTTTTTTCTTTTTGAACCAGCTCATTACCTGAAGTCCAACATTGCGCTTTAACGCTTTTCTTCAGTGGCGAAAGCGTGTTGGCGTGGCTCTTGCGCAAGCAAGAGGCATGACAGCAAGCTTTTGTCCGCCTGTAAGAATTTGTTATGCCTCATTGGGCTGCCCATACTGATCCCAAACTACCAGACACCTGAGATTATCTTGAAGAACCACTTCGCGACAATTGGATTCCCAGCTGCAAAGCGCCAATAAGAGTTTCGCAGCCGCCGAAGCAGCCAAACGCGCGTTGCAAGCATTCGATAATCAAAGTCCGTGAAGAAAAGCACTTTTCTGGCGCGAGCGGCCAAGCGCTCTTCAACAGTCAGATCATTGTCCAGTAGCGCCTCCGCAAGTGTAATGCCATCCCAGATGGCTAGATTGAGACCCTGACCACCAACGGGCGACTGCACATGCGCAGCATCCCCGATCAGCCAAGCCCGGCCGATTCTCGGCCTCGGTACGCGTCGAAGTGACACCCTGAAATTGCGTTCGTACTTCACTTCGGCATCTCCAAATCGCTTTTTAAGCTCAGCTGCTGCTCCTTGGGCATTAAGAATTCCCTGAACAACACCACGAGAAGGTTGAGACAAGAAAAGTCCAGTACCGTTGCGGTGAAGAAGAAGTTGGGCCTGCACTTCCGGCGGCCACTCCGATGTTTCAATTTCGGCGACTGACCATTGCTCAGGGTAATCACGCCCCACGAATGGTAAATTCAAGTAACGCCGCACGTCACTGTGTGCTCCATCTGCGCCAATCAACCAGTCTATTTCGCACAACTCCGGTACAGACCCTTCACTCTTCATCAACGTAACGTGTGCTGCAACACCCGATTGCGCGACTGAAACAAGCGTTGTTCCATACTCTACGGAAACGCCGTAGGTGTGGAGTGCGTGTTCGAGATGTTGCTCTAGCTGTCCCTGCGGGTACAGGTGAGCAGGTTGACTACCGTCCACTGCCGGAACCGAAACATTCGCAATTAGCGACCCGTCGTCGTAGAACACAAAATTACGCATCGGTATCGCATCGGGAATCACCGACGCGGTGACTCCAAAACGTTGGAGCTGTCGCCATACTCCTTGCGCCACTCCAGTAGCCTTTCCGATCAAAGATCGATGCGGCCTCTTATCGACGATGCGCACATTCACCCCCGCTGCGGCGCACGTGAGAGCAAACGCGAGGCCGCTGGCTCCACCACCAATGACGAGAATCCTATCCCTACGTGAGTTCAACGCTATCGAAGCTCCATGAAGCTTTGGTTGATGCGGCATAACGCCCCGCTAAACGGCGAGCGTTAGCGAGTCCGGTGGAGGCCACGCTTTTTGTGGCCGGAACGCATTTAAGCGGCTTGTTAAGTGTTGCTGGCACAAGGCTCACCCAATATTTCTTGCTGAAGTTCACCTGGGATATTTACCCAAATTACATTCGAAGGAATTACAAGCTGGCAACCTTGCTCTGATGCAGCTTTGATTATTTGTTGGAACCATTGTAGATAGCTCCACTTTCGTGGTTTTGACCCATAGAGATAGCTACGCTCATTGTTCCAATGAACCTCTATTGCTTCGCGATATATCATAGTGAACGTAGCCTTTGAGGGCTTTACATATAGCCTCTCTTCTTCATCTATCCCTATTTCTTCAATTCGATCTTCCATACTCGACAACACACTTAACAGCTCATTTAGAAGGCCCAAGGCCTCCTAATAATTATTAGCGGGAGGCAAGCCTAAATTTTCTGGGTTGTTATCTTATTGTTTCTACAGAACAAATATTGCCCCTTCTGAACTCCGGGCTGTTAGAGAGGACGCAGGCCCTCTAACCCGTCAACTTTCGGGCACTATACTGAATTTCGGGAATCCCGCCAACTTCAGAAACAAAGCCCTGAAGCAGGTCGGCAGTAGGAAGTGAGGTATAACAGCGCCAGTAAGGTCACCAGCCAGGCGGCTAGCGGCAAACCGGCGCTTCAAGTGAGCTGGCGCAGTTGCCGCCCAGGATGCGGGCATCGCGTGCATGGCGCACTTGCGTGACTTGCGCCATGACGGAGATGGCGATTTCCGCCGGGGTCTTGCTGCCAATCTGCAGGCCGATGGGCGCGTGCAGGCGGTCGATTTCTTCGGGGCTCAGGCCGAGTTCCGGCAGGCGCAGGCGGCGGTTGGCAGAGGTGCGTTCTGAACCCATTGCCCCGATATAGAAGGCCTCTGTCTTCAGCGCCTCCATCAGCGCCATATCGTCCACCCGTGGGTCGTGCGCCAGGGCAATCACGCCGCTGTAGGGGTCGCTGAAGCCTTCCCGCACCACATCGTCGGGCAACTCTGCCGTTACCTGCACGCCTTCCACATGCCAGTTGCCCAGGTAGTCCGGGCGTGGGTCGCACAGGGTCACCTCATACTCCAGCGCCAGCGCCATTTCCGCCACATAACGGGCGACATCGCCCGCGCCAAGCAGCAGGAGTTTGTACTTGGGGCTCAGGCTGTGCAGCATGCTCGTGTCATCCAGCACCACGGCCTCGTCGGCACTGCCCTGGCGAACACGGATGCGACCACTGCCCAGGTCAACCTCGCGGCTGATGGGGCGGTGATGATCCAGCGCGCTGGCCAGTTCACCGAAAACCTGCTTGTTCTCGTCGCTGGGCACAATGTATTCCAGCAGCACATGCAATTGCCCGCCACAGGGCAGGCGCAGGCGTGCGGCCTGCTCTGCCGTGATGCCGTATTTGACGATAAAGGGTTTGCCTTCCTGCTCGTACTGCGCCTTGAGGGTGCCATCACGCAGTTGGCCGAGAAAGTCTTCCTCGATACAGCCGCCGGAAATGGAGCCGGCCAGCTCACCGTCGGGGGTACACGCCATCATGGAGCCGATGGGCCGCGGCGAAGAGCCCCAGGTCTGCAGAATGGTACACAGCCAGACCGGCTGGCCTGCGCTCAACCAATCGAAAACCCGGACAATGATGTGTTGCTGGCCGCTTTGCATGGGGTGCCTCTGTACTGCTGGTGCAGGCAATGACGAAGAGAACGAAGCTTACCGCATCCGCGCCTGCCAGCACAGCCTTGCTACACACTGTCAAAGACTACACCGTCTGGGTTTTCCAGCGGCCCTGCATGAAACAGAGAATGCCCACGATGCCCATCAGCACTTCCGCCAGGAAGACAGACCAGAACACCCCATAGGGGCCCATCGCCAGCTTGCTGGCCATCCAGTAGGCGGCGGGAATCTGCACCATCCAGTAGCAGAAAACGTTGACCCACATCGGCGTCATGGTGTCCCCCGCGCCGTTGAAGGCCTGAATGGCCACCATGCCCAGTGCCATGAAGCCGAAGCTGTAGCTCATGATGCGCAGGGCATCCACGCCAAAGGCTACCGCCTGGGGTTCCGTGGTGAAAATCTCCATAATGGGGCGCGGTATCGCGATATTGATCAGCGCCACGGCCATCATGTAGGCCACATTGTATTTCGCCACCTGCCACACGGTGCTCGCTGCGCGTTCGACCTTGCCGGCGCCCAGGTTCTGCCCCACCAGGGTGGCCACCGCGTTGCTCAGCCCCCAGGCCGGCAGAATCACGAACATCATGATGCGAATGGCAATGGTGTAGCCCGCCACGGCGTCGCTGCCGTAGACCGACACCAGACGCATCAGGAACACCCAGCTTGCCGTGGCAATCAGGAACTGCAAAATGCCCCCCACGGAGATACGCACCAGTGTCAGAATCATCCGCAAGCGGATCACAAAGTCCTGCCATACCAGGCGGATGCGGCGGTCTCGTGCACACAGGTAAACCAGCTGATAGAGCACGCCAATGCCACGGCCGATATTGGTCGCCACGGCCGCGCCGGTCACGCCCATTTCGGGAAAAGGCCCCCAGCCAAAGATCAGGCAGGGGTCCAGCACGATGTTGATGCCGTTGGCCAGCACCAGCGCCCGCATGGCAATGGAGGCATCCCCCGCGCCACGGAAGATCGCGTTGTTGAGGAACAGGAACACAATGGTGAAACAGCCGCCCAGCATCAGCTGCGTATACAGCGTGCCCACGCCCACCACGGCTTCCTCCGCCCCCATCAGGCGCAGGATATCCTCGGCGAAGACGATGCCGCCGACTCCCACCAATAGCGATACCACAACGCCAATCCACAGCGCCTGCCCAGCGGCCTGCGCCGCCGCAGCCGGGTCCTCTTCGCCTATGCGGCGTGACACCATGGCGGTGGTGCCCATGGACAGGCCGATGGCCACGGCATAAAGCAGGGAAATCACCGATTCGGTGAGGCCAACGGTGGCCACCGCCTCGGCCCCCAGGCTGGCCACGAAGAAGATATCCACGATGGCGAACACCGACTCCATGGACATCTCCAGAATCATGGGCACGGCCAGCAGGAAGGTGGCACGGGCAATCGAGCCTTCGGTGTAGTTGATCGTCGAACTGCCCAACAGGGCCTGACGAAACAGGGCAAGGCCTGTTTTTATCTGTTGTAAGGTCATGAGGTTTCCAGAAAAGTTGAGCGTCATTCATGCCACGCAGTCGGCAAACACTGCGGGCGTTCTTTTGGGAGGATTTCTGGATTCCGGTGGCACCGCTGACGAAACTGTTTCGCAACGGAGAAAGACGATACGGCTGATCTTTCAGCGCGTGAAGGGGTCCAGAGTCCTTACTGGCGAGCTATATCCATGGGCATGTCTCCTGGGCAGGATCACTTGTATCTAAATTGCGCGGGATTATAGGGCAAGATTTTTCGCTTGTCCTGCAAAACGCCCGCTTCGCCCGCCGGTCTTACAATGTGTGTGATGCCAGTCACTTCTGGCAGCAGGAGGAGTACAATGCGGCAAGACAATTGGAGGCTGTATGAGTCTGTTGTGGTTTACGCTGGGCTTGGTTCTGCTGATCGTGGGTGCCGAGTTGCTTGTTAAGGGGGCCTCCCGGGTCGCGGCGATCTTTCGTATTCCGCCCCTGATTATCGGCCTGACCGTTGTCGCCTTTGGCACCAGCTCTCCCGAGTTCGCCGTCAGCATCGAAGCGGCGATGATCGACCAAGCCAGCATCGCCGTGGGCAATGTGATCGGCAGCAATATCTTCAACGTATTATTGATTCTGGGGCTCTCGGCGCTGATCGTGCCGCTGCTGGTGTCCCGGCAACTGGTCCGCTTTGATATCCCCCTCATGATTGTTTTGTCTGCCCTGGTGCTGTTCATGGCCCAGGACCGGGTGCTGGGGTTCTACGATGGCATCATTCTGCTGCTGGGCCTGTTCAGCTATCTTTTCTATCTGTTTCGTCAGAGCCGCAAGGAGGCAACGCCGGAGGATGCCCCGGCCGATACGGCCGAACCCCATCTGCTGCGCGATGGCGGTCTGATTCTTGCCGGGCTGGTCTGCCTGGTGATCGGTTCCGATCAACTGATCGCCGGGGCGGTGGATATCGCGGCGTATTTCGGGGTAAGCGAACTGATCATCGGGCTCACCATCGTGGCGGCAGGCACCTCCCTGCCCGAGCTGGTGACCTCATTGGTTGCCGCCGTGCATGGCCAGCGGGAGATTGCCGTGGGCAATGTGGTGGGCAGCAATCTGTTCAACATCATGGGGGTGCTGGGCGTTGCCAGCATTCTCTCCCCCGGCGGCATCGATATTCCGACCTCCCTGCTGCATTTCGACCTGCTGGTGATGCTGGCGGTTGCCGTGGTCTGCCTGCCGGTGTTTTTCACGGGCGGTGTCATCAGCCGCAGCGAGGGCGCGGCCTTCCTCCTCTATTACATCGCCTACACCAGCTACCTGGTTTTCGATGCGATGAACCACACGCTGCTCAACCCCTTCAGCAACACCATGCTCTATTTCTTCATGCCGCTGACCCTGCTGGCCATCGGCTACAGTGTGCTGCAGGATTCACAACTAAAGACGCGCAGCAAATGATGAACATGGGCACCTCTTTTCTGCTGTGGACCGTGCTGTTCAGCTCCATCGGCATGGGCTATTTCATCTACGGCAAGAAACAGCAGCACAAAAGCGCCCTGCTCGCCGGCATCGCGCTGATGATTTACCCCTATCTTGTCAGCTCGGTTCTCGCCCTGGTGGTGATCGGCGTGGCGCTGATGGCTCTGCCCCGCTACCTGCATCTGTAATCAACTGCGCAGCTCAAACGGCGCAAAGCGCTGTTCCAGGGTCAGCAGTGTCTCTTTCGCGGCAAGCCCGCCGCCAAAGCCCGTGAGTTTTCCCGTGCTGCCAATCACCCGGTGGCAGGGAATGATGATGGGAATCGGGTTCTGCCCGTTGGCCGCGCCCACCGCGCGTGAGGCTCCGGGGCTGCCGATCTGCCGGGCAATCTCGCCGTAACTGCAGGTGGCCGCATAGGGAATTCGCGTCAACGCCTGCCAGACACGCTGCTGAAACTCGGTCCCCTTCGGAGCCAGCGGCACATCGAAATCCTGCAGCTCGCCAGCAAAATACGCATCCAACTGACGAATGGCCTCGCGGAAGCACTGCCGGTCTTCCTGCCAGCCCTCGCCATGGCGCATGCGCGCCTTGCCTTCGGGAAAACCAATCAGCTCCAGTCGTTCGCCATCCCCTGCCAGCAGCAGGGCTCCCACGGGAGAGTCGCAATAGGTGTAGCGTTGATTCATGGCTTTGTTCTCCTGTTTGCGGAATTTGCTTTGTCTGTGTTGCGCCGGGCGTAGTCCTGCCACAGGAGCATGACACTGTAGGCCCGCCAGGGTCGCCAGGCCTGGGAGCGTTGCTGCAGTTGTTTCGGGGTCAGGGTTTCACCTTCGTCGGCGGCGGCGCGCAGCAGAATCAGGTCGGCATCGGGAAAGGCATCCGGGTCGCTCAGGGCACGCATGGCGATGTACTGCGCCGTCCACGGCCCGATGCCGGGAATCTGCACAATACGGGCGCAGAAATCCACCGAGTCCATGCTGCCATCGAAGCGCAACTCGCCATCGCGCACGGCAGCCGCCAGCGCCTGAATGGCCGCAATGCGGCGTGTGGTAATCCCCAGGCCATCCAGCTTCGCGGTGGCCAGCAAGGCCGGGCTGGGGAAGAGCCGGTTCAGGGCGTCCCCGGAGACGGATGCATAGGCTTCGCCATGCGCGTGCACCAAGCGCGACACCAGAGTCGTGGCTCCCTTGACGGAAACCTGCTGACCAATGATGGCACGCACGGCCACCTCGAAACCGTCCCAGGCCACCGGCACCCGGATGCCGGGTTGGCGTTGTACCGCGCCAGCCAGGTACGGATCCTGGCTGAAAAAACGGTCGATCTCGACGGAGACTGCCTTGAGGTCAAACATGAGCCTGACGCGCTCCACTATCTGCTGCAACACCCGGGTGTTCACAAACACAATGGTGAGCAGCGCCTCATGGCGTTCACGGGAAAACCGCAGGTGAATCTCGCCCGCCTCTCCATCAAGAACAAAGGTTCTGGAATAGCTGTCTTCGCCAACAGCCTCTACGCCGGGAATTGCCCGGGTAGCCAGATACGCCAGCATGGCTGGCCAGTCGAAGGGCGGACGATAGGGCAAGCGAATGTGAATGCCATCCGGCGCCTCTTCGTTTTCCGCACCTCCCTGCCTGCGCAGCGATAACGGCGCCCGTCCATAGACCTGCTGAAACACGGCATTGAAGCGGCGCACGCTGCTAAAGCCTGCGGCATAGCAGATGTCCGCCATGGGCAGCTGGGTTTCGTCGATGAGTTTCTTGGCAAAATGCAGGCGCTGGGTGTTGGCAACGGCCAGGGGGGAGACACCCAGATGCAGCTGAAAAAGCCGTCCAAGATGCCGCGCACCCACCCCGAGCTGTGCGGCGAGATCGGCAACACTGCCCTGGGCCAGGGCGCCCTGGGCAATCTGTTGCAGGGCGCGGGCAACGGTGTGAGAGGTGCCAAGCCAGGCAGGCGTGCCGGGCGAGGACTCGGGGCGACAACGCAGGCAGGGACGAAACCCGGCCTCGGCGGCAGCGGCGGCGCTGCTGTAAAGGCGGATATTCTCCTTGCGAGGGATGCGCACGGGGCAGACGGGGCGGCAGTAAATGCCGGTGGTGAGCACGCCAATAAAAATACGGCCGTCATAACGCGGGTCGCGCGCCTGGCGGGCCTGCTCGAAATCGTCCGGGTCCAGTTGTTGAATACTGTGCATGCATTCCTTCCCCTGCTATGGGAGTGCACAGTAGCACAGGCAGCACGGCAATTCTGGCCGTTTTCGGACATCATCAACGAGACTTTTATTCTTTTGAAAAACCTTCACTCCGTTTTACGAGCCGCACAGCATAGGTGATGTGTCGGAGACGCCAAAAAGCGTACATCCATGTACAGGCTCGGCGGGCGCCTTCCCTGGCGCCCGACGCTCCGCCATCTCACCTATGCTGCGCGGCTCTTGATTCAACAGTATTCGAACCTCTGTGAGGTTGTTCTTGTGAGCCTAATCGTTGGCGCTGTTTCAGCTCGCAGAGGGCGAAGCTGCCATTCAGGACCGTAGAGCGCCTGGATGGCGCGACCCCGAGCCTGCACATGGATGTGCGCTTTTTGGCGTGTCCGGAATGGCAGCTTCGCCCTCTGTGAGCGGACTACGGAGACAAGTGCTATAAAAATCAGCCAAGAAAAAGGGCGGCCTCCCGGAAGAAGCCGCCCTCGGTAGTCGAGTGCAGATGCCCCCCTTATTGCAGTGGGCCGGTGCCCTGTACGCCTCCGGCTTCCTTGTCGGCGTTGGCGCGGGAGATGATGTAGTGGCGAATCGCGTCCGGGTCGCTTGCCTGCAGCGTTCCCTCGAAGGACACCATGCCACCGGATTCCAGCTCGCCGCCCAGCACCACCGAATCAAACATCTCCTGGCTGTACAGCCGCTGGCTGTAACGCAGATCCGGGAAGGTTTCACGGCTGGCGCTCACCGCCGCCGGGCCATGGCACACGCCACAGAAACGGCCATAGAGCTGTTCACCCTGGGCAACTGTTTCGAAATCCGCTGTCAGGGGTGGCGGGTTCAGTTCGTCCGCCTCGGTCACTTCCTGGCGGATTTCCTCCGGCAAGCGGGCCGTGCCGCCGCGCTTGAAGACCAGCATGCGTGAGTTGTTGGTCGAGGCGCGTGTGGTGGACCCAATGGCTCCCGCCCCTTCCGTTGGCAAGGCACGCCCACCCACCAGAACGGCAACATACTGTTCACCATCCACCAGATACGTGGACGGTGCCGCCACGGTCATCGCCTGGGTCGGGGCCGTCCACAGCAATTCACCCGTGGTGTCACGGTAGGCATTGAACTCCCCGGAGGCATTGCCCTGGAAGACCAGGCCCCCGGCTGTGCTCAACACCCCGGCAGCATCGGTAGTCACCACCTTGGGCACGCGCCAGACTTCGCGCTGAGCCACCGGATCCCAGGCCAGCAGATAGGCGGAGCGTTTCGGCGCCGCCTCACCTGCGGACGCGACCAGGGCGCCACCTGCGGCAAAGTCAGTACCGGTGTTCCAGCCGCGCTGGGAAGTGATGAAATCCGTCTCCGCCACATAGCCCATGAACTGTTCGGTGGCCGGCATATACACCAGTTGCGTGTTGTGGCTGAAGGACATCGGGTGCCAGTTGTGCCCGCCCTGGGGGCCGGGGAACACGATCATCGGCACGGTGGTTTCGTTATAGCGTGCCTCGGGGATTTCCACCGGACGGTCTGTCTCCAGGTCGATGTGGGAGGCCCAGCTGGCCGGCACGAACTTCTCCGCCGTGATCAGTTTGCCGGTAGCGGCATCCAGCACATAGAAGAAACCGTTTTTCGGAGCCTGCATGACCACACGGCGCGGCTGGCCGTCGATATCCAGCGTGGCCACCATGATGTGCGCCGTAGCGGTGTAGTCCCAGGTCTCCCCCGGCGTGGTCTGGTAATGCCAGCGATAGCTGCCATCGTCCGGGTTCAGCGCCACAATGGAGGACAGGAACAGATTATCGCCGCCCCCCGGGCTGCGCAGGCTCTGGTTCCAGGGGGAACCATTGCCCACCCCGATATACAGCAGGTTCAGATCGGGGTCATAGGCCATGCCGTCCCACACGGTACCGCCACCGCCGAGACGCCACCACTCCCCGTTCCAGGTTTGCGCGGCCATTTCCAGTTCCGGTTGCTCAAAGCCGTCGGCCGGGTTGCCGGGCACGGTATAGTAGCGCCACTGCTGCTCGCCACTGTGGGCATCGTAGGCGGTGACATAGCCGCGCACGCCATATTCCGCGCCGCCATTGCCGATGATGACCTGGCCCTTCACAATGCGCGGCGCCCCGGTAATGGTATAGGGCAGTGTCTCGTCCACGGTCATCTGGCTCCACAGCTCTTCGCCGGTTCGCGAGTCCAGGGCTATCAGGCGCCCGTCAATGGTGCCCACGAAGACCTTGCCTTCCCACACGGCTACGCCGCGGTTGACCACATCGCAGCAGGCATCCACACCCTTGGCCGGGTCCACCCCCGGATCGTAGGCCCACAGCAGACGCCCTGTGCGCACATCAAAGGCCTTCACATGGCTCCAGGCGGTGCTGACGTACATGGCGCCATCCACCACGAGCGGCGTGGCCTCCTGCATGCGGCTGGTGTCGATATCGGCATACCAGGCCAGGCTGAGTTCACCGACATTCTCCGTGTTGATCTGGGTCAGCGGGCTGAAACGCTGCTCACCGTAGTCACGCCCCACCGTCAGCCAGTCGCCGGGCGCCTGGTCGGTATCAATAATGCGCTGGGCGTTCACCGCCGCGCCGTAGGGCACGGCCACCGGGGCCGGTGCGCTGGTTTCGGGGGCGGAACCTGCGGGGGTATCGTTGGACGGGCTGCATGCCACCAGCACGCTGAGTGCCGCCAGGGTTGTGATTCCGGGAACAGTAAATCGCATCATCCTCTCCTTATTTTTTTACTTTGTCATAATGCCTGAACCAGTCTGTAACAGGCAGGAAGGTGAATGTAGCACAAGCTTTCCTGCCCTGCATGCAAACCCGAAACCAGAGGACGCAAATACGCCGGATGCACCCTTTTTTATAGCTCAGCGGAGCGCCTGTAGTGTATAGTTCCCGCCCGAATTCCTGTCGAAATTCAAGCGCCTGCATAACTGGCGATATTTTCAGCAACTTTGCTGTTCCGGCCGGGGCGACAGCCACCGGAATTATGCAGAATGCCGACAGGGTCGCTGTTGACGCCAGGCGTCTCGACTTACAATGGCAGTTCCGTGACGCAGAACCTGCAGCCTGCAGCTCCGGTGATCACGGCCAACGAATGGTGACGGTACGATGCTCAACATCTACGACCTCAACAAGGATCAGTGCCTCGTCGCACGCAGCGACGATGCCGACACTTCCGCCCTGACCCAGGCCCTGTGGCTCGACCTGGTCGACCCCAGCGATGACGAACGCCATCTGGTCGAAATCCAGAACCGCCAAACCCTGCCCGATACCGAAGACGTGGAAGAAATCGAGGCCAGCGCCCGATCCTACCAGGACGAAGCCGGCGGCCTGCACATCCACTCCATGTTCCTGCACCATGTGGAAGACCGCCCGCGCAACACGACTGTTGCATTCACGCTGAACGGCGATCAGCTCATTACGCTGCGCGAACGGGAAATTCCCGCATTCCGACTGCTGCGGATGCGTGCCAAGCGCCAGAAGGGGCTGGCCCACGACAGCATCGCCATTCTGCTGGCACTGTTCGAAATCAAGATCGACGACCTGGCGGATACGCTGGAAGAGGTCTACACCGGGCTGGAACACACCAGCAATCTGGTGCTGGAAGAGGGAGAAGGCAATATCGAGGATGCCATCGACGAGCTGGCACGCCACGAGGACACCAACGGCAAGGTTCGCCTGTGCCTGATGGACACCCAGCGCGCCCTGACCTTCCTGCTGCGCCACGGCAAACTGGCTCCGGACCATGCAGAGACCGCACGCGAGTTGCTGCGGGACATCGAATCCCTGCTGCCACACAACAGTTTTGTATTCGACAAGGTGAACTTTCTGATGGACGCCGCCCAGGGCTTCATCAATATCGAGCAGAACCAGATCATCAAGATTTTCTCCATTGCTGCGGTGGTGTTTCTGCCGCCAACGCTGGTGGCCAGCGCCTACGGGATGAATTTCGAGTTCATGCCGGAACTGGACTGGCTACTGGGCTACCCCTGGGCCATCACGCTGATGATCCTCTCGGGTATCGCCCCCTACTGGTACTTCAAGCGCAAGGGCTGGCTGTAATCGCTGTACCGGCGCGAACCCTGGCGTTCAATGCACAGCAATACAAGGATGCCATCCATGCTGAAATTCTATTACGCCCCCAAGACCTGCGCCCTCGCGGTGCACCTGGCGCTGGAGCATATTGGCGCTCCCTATGAGGCGATTGCGCTGGACTTCAGCCAGCACGCGCAGCGTTCACCGGAATATCTGCGCATCAACCCCAAGGGCCGCGTTCCCGCGCTGGTGACCGAGGAAGGCATTCTGAGCGAAACCCCCGCCCTGCTCCTCTACCTGTGCCAACGCTTTCCCCAGGCCGGGCTGGCACCGCTTGACAGTCTTTTCGCCACTGCCCAGATGCAGGCCTTCAACAACTATTTGTGTGCCACCGTGCACGTTGCCCATGCTCACCGGGTACGCGGCACTCGCTGGGCGGATGACCCGATAGCCCTGGACGATATGAAGAAAAAAGTGCCGCAGTCCATGGGCGATGCCATGGCACTGATCGAGGACGGCATGCTGAAGGGGCCGTGGGTGATGGGAGAACAGTACACCGTTGCGGACATGTATCTGTTCACCATCGCCAACTGGCTGGAGGGGGACAGCGTGGACATCAGCAGGCTGCTCCGCGTGATTGAACACCGGGAACGCATGAGGCAGAACCCGGTGGTGAAACGCATCTGGCCGCTTTACGTCTAACGCCTCGCTAGGCCCCGGCAATCCGCTGCCAGTTCTGCGCCAGGTGTTCCGCCGTGCGCCAGGCCAGGGCCTGCGCCGTCAGTGTCGGATTACGGGCACCGCTGGTGCCCATTACCGAAGCCCCCAGCACACCGAGATTGGGCACCTCGTGGGCGAAACCATGGCGGTCCACCACATTGCTGCGCGCATTATCACCCATGCGCGTACCCCCGTAGGCATGCGTGGACGGCCCCATGGCGCGCCCCAAACCGCTGCGCAGAATCTCCACCGCCCCGGCTTCCCGGAACCATTGTTCCATTTTGTCCTGGGTGAATGCCGCGATCTTCAGTTCGTTCTCCTTGTACTCTGCGGTAATGCGAATGACGGGGATGCCGAGACGATCCTTTACCGTGGGGTCCAGATCCAGATAATTGCTCTCATAAGGCAGCGTGGTCTTCTGGATATAGGAGCTGTTGCTGCGATCGGCATTCTGCATGATAAACGCCTTCCACTCACTGCCCCAGGACGGTGCGCGCCCAAAGGTGCTCATGCGCGCCGCCGACATCGGACGACGATTGGTGTGTACCCAGAGATTGCCGCCCCCGATAAAATCCACATCACCGTGATCGAAGTTGTCGTCCGCCCAATCATCAATTGCCACGCCCTGGGCGGGCAAGCCATACCAGTTGTGCAGATTGTGCGGGAACAGGGCGGTGACCGGTGCACCCTGGTGGTGGCTGAAATAATGACGCCCCACCTGGCCCGCGTTATTGGCCAGACCATTCGGAAAATCCCCGGACGTGGACAGCAACAGAATGCGCGAGTTTTCGTAAGTGTGTGAGGCCAACAGCACCACATCGGCGGGCTGGAACAGGGTGTCGTTGCCACGGCGATACTCCACACCACTGACACGGCCATTGCTGTCCGTCACAATCTTCATGACACGAGCATGGGTCACCACATCCAGCAAACCACTCTTCATGGCCTCGGGAATGGTGGTCACCGCCGTGGAACTCTTTGCCGACACATGGCAGCCGCCGCGATCACAGAAACCGTGATAAAGGCAGCCGGGACGGTTGCCGTAGAGTTGCGAGTTGATCGCCGCGGGGCCCTGGAAGGGATGCCAGCCCAGGCGCCTTGCCGCATCGGACATCATGTCCGTAAAGCCGGAGCTGCGCAGAGGCGGCATGGGGTATTCCCGTGCGCGCGCTCCCTCAAAAATATTGCCGTTAGAATTCAGCCTGCCCTGCACATTGCCGGCAATTCCCGACACGCCCAGCGCGTACTCCACCTTGTCGTAGAACGGTTCCAGTTCTTCCAGCGCAAAGGGCCAGTCTTCCACCGTGGAATCGGCAGGCAGGCGAGCAGCACCGTAGCGCCGTGTCGTTTCGCTGACCACCTTGAAGTCCCAGGGGCTGAGGCGCCAGCTCTGGGCCCAATAGTGCAGCGAGGTGCCTCCCACCGCGTTCATCATGGGATGCCCGCTGCCCTGTGTGGCGGTTTCGGATTCGTTCGCGCGGCTGGTCGGCACTTCCTGATTGGCTTTCTGCACGGACTGCGGCCAGTCGCGACTGTTATTGCGCAGTTCATCCGGTGCGAAATCCCGCGTGCTGAGCCAACTGCCTGCCTCCAGCCCCACCACCCGCAATCCGGCACTGACCAGCGGCAGCACGGCAACACCGCCCACAGCCCCCAGGCCAATCACCACCACATCGGTTTTTTGCAGTTGTTCCGCCATCACGCACCTCCCACGGGTTGCTTCGTGAAGGGGGGCAGGTCATAGGCAGACTGGTGGGAAGGCGCAATCGTCTCCTCGTCGCGGACATCCGCCGGGGATGCCCCCATGCGTACCCCCGGATAGCCGAGCATGTCCCAGCCGATATAGTCACGATTGCCGCCGTAATAGGGGTCGCTGAAGGTGCCATCGATGGTGTGATTGCGCACCAGGGAGAAGAAGGCAGCGCCGGTACTGGCAAAGCCGTCGATCTCGTTATTCGCCACCGCCTGCAACAAAGCATCCTGCTGCGCGGGTGCCAGCAGATGAAAGGCCTTGCCATGCTGCGTCTGTGCTGCCGTGTCGATAGCCAACAGGCCAAGCGCGTAAGTGGTACGCTGCGAGGACAAATACCCGGCCAGTGCGCGATCGATAAAATGCACCGCGCGCGCTTCCCGGGCACCCGGGCCATTGGCATCGGAGGGCAGAATGCGGTCCACCATGGCATCAAGGGTTTCGCTCTCGGCGGCGGTCAGGGTTTCGAAGGCTTCGCGGACGGGAATGCTGTTGCCCGTGGGTGGCGTATGGTCGGAGGCTGCATTGGCAAGCGGCGCACTGGAACCCAGTGCCACGGCGCTGGCAACCCCCGCCTGTTTCAGCAGCGCACGGCGGGAAAACCGTGGTGCGGTGGATGAATCGGAAGTGCTCCGGGTGCTGTTCTTATTATTGGCCATGCTCGCCCCCACTTACATAATGGTGGACGCAGCGTAGCAAACAACCCCGGGGCGTGTATAGCGCCTCTACAGCGCGATGCGGCTGGGGTGGCGGGCTAGGATGGAGACGTCTCCCCAGAAGATCATCGCCTCTTCTTCCACCGGCATCTGGTCGACCGGATAGAGCCCGTCAAAAGTCGCGGGCTGCTCAGCCTCACGGACACAAACATCCCGGGAAACACCAACATTCAAGGAAAACGCAGCGGCGCTGCTCACGGATACATTCGCTTGATTCAGCATGAACAACCTCCTTCTTTCAACATGGGCTCTATCTGATCGTAGGGCACACTATGCCCGGCAATTGTGGCAAGCAAATGAAAGCAATCGGGCAGATTGTGATATTTGCGGCGCAAGGCATGACGGGTGCACCCTGCCCCGCTTTCACCTGCACCGGGATTGCAGTAGCATGCTCGCTACCCTATCCGGCAATAACAACAACAGGATACCTACATGAATAACAAGAACAGGTTCAACCGGGCCATGACAGGCCTCATCGGCACGGGTTTCATGCTTGCCGTATTCGGCTATGTCAACGCACAGGGCGATGACCCCGAAGTCATTGAAACCAGCTCCCACGTCTTCACCCGCATGGCCGAGGGTGTCTATCAGGTGACCGGCACCGGCGAGGTCTATCTGATGAGCAATGCCATGATGCTGGTGGGCGATGAAGATGTGCTGCTGGTGGACTCTCATGTGACCCCCAATGCCGCCAACGCCCTGCTGCGCTCCGTGCGGGCGGTCACCAACAAACCGGTTCGCTACCTCGTCAATACGCATTACCACTTTGACCATGCCCACGGGAATCAGGTCTTCCCCGAACAGGTAGAGATCATCGGCCATGAGTACACCCGCACCAAACTCAATGGCGAGCTGGGCAATGTGCTGACCGAAACCACCATGGTGAGTTTCACCGAAGGCGTTCCCGCACTGGTGGAAAGCCTGCGGGCACAACTGTCGGACACCCGCGACCCGGAAGAGCGTGCGGCGCTGGCGCGGCGCCTGAAGGCACAGGAGGATCACATGATCTCCCTGCGCGAAATCATCCCCACACCGCCGAACATCACCCTGGACAAGAAGATGACCCTGTTCCAGAAAATGGGTGAGAGCGATCGTGAGATTCAGCTCCTGCACCTCGGCCTGGGTCACACGGCGGGCGATGTGGTGGTGTATCTGCCGCAGGAAAAGCTGGTGTTCACGGGCGATATGATGCTGCCCTCGCTTTCCTATATGGGCGACAGCTTCCCGCAGGAGTGGGTGGGCAGCCTGGAAGCGTTGAAAGGACTGGAATTTGACGTGTTGCTGCCCGGGCATGGCGCCCCTGTGCAGGGCAAGGCGGAAATCGGGTTCTTCCAGGCCTATATCACCGATCTGTGGCAGAAAACCGCAGCGCTCAAGGCACAGGGCCTGACGGCAGAAGAAACCGCCGAACAGGTGGACATGACCAACCACGGCTCGCACTACAGACAGATCCGGGCTCCCGGCGCGGATGTGCGGGCCATTCGCCGCATCTATGCCCTGCTGGACGAGTAAACCTGTAGGAGCCAGCCCTGCTGGCGATTCTGAAGCAAATGCCTCTCGCCTGCAGGGCAGGCTCCTACGAAAAAGAAATCTCCACCAGCTCTGTAGGAGAGAAAGGGTGTTACACCCCTTCTTCAGCCTGAATCTGCGCCGCTACCCGCTGCACATCGTCCAACACGCGCAGCAGATTGCCGCTCCACAGCTTGCCGATCTGCTCCTCGGTGTAACCCCGGCGCACGAGCTCCAGCGTGACATTGAAGGTTTCTGACGCATCATTCCAGCCACTGATTCCGCCACCCCCGTCAAAATCGGAACTGATGCCCACGTGGTCAATCCCGATCAGCTTCACCATGTAATCAATGTGATCCACGAAGTCGGACACATCCACTGGCGGGGCAAGGGCATCCACCTCGGCGGCTATACGCGGCGCGGCCAGTTCATCTACCTGCGCCACTCTGGCCTGATAAGCTGCCCGCTCTGCTTCACCCAGGGCACGCACCTGAGCACCGTTGAGCAATTCAAAACCCAGGCTCTGCGCAATGCTGCCACGCAGGGCATTGAGCGCCGCCACATGGGCGGAGTTCTTCTCGCTGTTCAGATAACTGCTGAAGGCGGTGGCCTGTACCACACCATTGTTGTCGCGTATTGCCAGCAACTGTTCATCATCCAGATTACGACTGACATCGTTCACCGCGCGAGCGGATGAATGGGAAGCGATGACCGGCGCCTTTGTCATGGCCAGCACCTGCATATTCGACTCTTTGGAGGGGTGCGAGAGATCGATCATGATGCCCCAGCGGTTCATCTCCATAACCGCCTCGCGCCCGAGATCACTCAGACCATTATGCAGCCAGACACCATCGGCCTCGCCAGTATTGGAATCCGAGAACTGGCTGTGCCCGTTATGCGCCAGCGACATATAACGCGCTCCCAGCTCCTGGTAACGTTTGACGTTGCCAACATCCTGCCCCATGGGGTAGGCGTTCTCGACGCCTATCATCGCAACCTTCTTGCCGGAGGCAGCAATTCGTCGTGCGTCTTCAGAAGTGTAAGCAATCTCCATCCATTCCGGCGCTATCTCTTCCGTCAGACGGTGTACCGCCTCAAACTTGTCGAGCGCATTGGCAGAGGCAGCCGCATAGCCCTCCGGCGTCAGCGGCCCCTGACCGGTGTAAATACTGAACCAAGCCACATCGAGACCGCCCTCGACCATCTTCGGCAGATTCACCTGGGTGTCCAGGTCCGACGTGTAGTTATTGCTGCGCGTGAAATTGGACGTATCAATATCATCGTGCGTATCCAGCGTGATCACCCGCTCGTGTATCTGCGCAGCACGCTCAATCAGGGCAGGATCACTGCCCAGGCTTGTCGCGGAGGGCATGGCAGAAACTGTTTCGGGCGTGGATTGTTCCGCCGGACTGCAGGCGGCCAGAAAAATGGCACTGCTTAACATCAGAATCGAAGGATGCCGGTACATAGTGAAAGTCTCTTGAAAGGGGAACAGGTGGAAAGCATCCTAGCAGTGCTCCATTCTCCGCTGCAACTTCCTATTTGTTTAAGAATGCTGTTTACTTCCTGAATCATCACCCTTTGCATACAACACCCGGGAGATTGTCCATGCCATCGTTTTCGCTGCGTCTGTTTTCTCTTTTTTCACTGTTCGTTTTATTACTGAATTCCTGCGCACCACAATCGTCCACTGCGCCCAGTACTGGTGCGCATACGGATGAAACACAAAGCGAGGCGGAACGCCTGCAGGAAATTGCCGAGCGGGTGACCATCATCCGCGATGATTTCGGCGTGGGCCATATCTATGCGAAGACGGATGCGGATGCCGTCTTCGGCCTTCTCTACGCCCAGGCAGAAGATGACTTCCCGCGCGTGGAACGCAACTACATCTGGGCTATCGGCCGCCTGGCCGAGGTAGAAGGAGAAGCGGCACTTTACAGCGATCTGCGTGCCAGACTCTACATGAGCGAAGAGGAGGCTCGCGCGGCCTACGCAGCGGCCCCGCAATGGTTGCAGGAACTGTGCGATGCCTTTGCCGATGGACTGAACTACTACCTGGCTCAACATCCTGAAGTCAGCCCGCGCCTGCTGAGCCGCTTTGAACCCTGGATGCCTTTCTACTTCTTCGAGGGTTCCATTGGGGGAGACATTGAGCAGATCCCCCTGCGCGGCATTGAAACCTTCTATTCCCAGGTGCAGGAAATGGAGCGCAGTGTGCCGCTCGCCACACAAAGCCCTCGCCCCATGCCCATGCTGGCCGATGGTAGCGCCCCCAACGCACTGGCCCACACCATCTTTGAGGAGCCGGTCGGCTCCAATGGCATTGCCCTGGATGGCAGCCGTACGGCAAGCGGGGACACCATGCTGCTGATCAATCCCCACACCAGCTTCTATTTCCGCGGGGAATATCAGATGGTGAGCGAGGAAGGACTCAATGCCTATGGCGCAGTCACCTGGGGACAGTTCTTCATCTACCAGGGTTTCAACGAACACACCGGCTGGATGCACACTTCGACCGCGGCTGACTTTATTGACGAGTTTGTGGAGGATGTTGTGCGCGTTGATGACAAGCTGCTCTATCGCTACGGGGAGGAACTGCGTCCGGTAGAGGTCACGGAAGTAACACTGAAAGTAAAAACGGACAATGGCCTGGAAGAACGCCGCTTCCCCGCCTATCACACGCACCACGGTCCCATCACCCACTCTCAGGATGGCCGCTGGGCGGTCACCCGCATCAACTGGGACCCGGTGAATGCGCTGCAGCAATCCTATCTGCGCATGAAGACAGCCAATTACGCCGAATTCCGCGAGATGATGAACATCCGCACCAATTCCTCCAACAACACGGTATTCGCCGACAGCGAGGGCAATATCGCCTACTTCCACGGCAATTTCATGCCCAGGCGCGACCCGCAGTTCGACTATCAGCACCCGGTTGACGGCAGCAACCCCGCCACCGACTGGCAGGGCGTGCACGAAGTGGACGAGACCGTGATGATCGTGAACCCGGTGAACGGCTGGCTGCAGAACAGCAACTCCACCCCCTTCACCGTGGCCGGCGACAACAGCCCCAGGCGTGAGGACTACCCCACCTATATGGCACCGGATGCCGAAAATTTTCGCGCAAAGCACTCCATTCCCCTACTGGAAGCTGCGCACGACGTCACCCTGGACACTCTGCTCGACCTGGCCTATGACCCCTACCTGCCCGGCTTCGAACAATTGATTCCCGGTCTTGTGGCCGCGTGGGATGCTGACAGTGCCAACTGGCCCCAACTGAAGGATGCGATTGACGAACTGCGCGACTGGGATCTGCGGGTCCGTTCAGACTCCGTCGCCATGTCGCTGGCACACTTCTACGGCATGAACGCGTCCCAAGCCATCGACACCCCGAACGAGCTGACGCAACTGGAGCAGATCAACTGGCTGGGGACCGACAGCAGTCCCGCAGAGCGTTTGCAGGTATTTACCGATACGTTGACGGAGCTGAACGACAAGTTCGGCGGTTGGAACACACCGTGGGGAGAGATCAATCGCTTCCAGCGCCTGAGCGGCGACATCGATCTGAAGTACGACGACACCGCCCCCAGCCTCGCCGTGGGCATGGCTTCCGGACGCTGGGGCGCCCTTGCCTCCTACGGGGCGCGCGCCTTCCCGGGCACCAAGCGCCTCTACGGTTACTCGGGCAACAGCTTCGTCGCGGTGGTGGAGTTTGGGGAGCGCCTGCGCGCTTTGAGCATGCTGGCCGGTGGCCAGAGCAATGACCCCGCCTCCCCCCACTTCGATGACCAGGCGCAGCCCTATGTGGACCGTCAGTTCAAGGAAGTGGCCTATTACCGAGGAGACGTGGAACGGCGCGCCACCGCCACCTACCACCCCGGTGAGTAATCCTGCCAGTGGCAGCGCAAACGAACGGTTTGCGCTGCCACCAGATCAACCCGGCTCATCCGTAAAGATCTCCTCAATCGTCATACCGAAGATTCGGGCCGCCTTGAATGCCAAGGGCAGGCTCGGATCAAACTTGCCCGTTTCGATGGCATTGATCGTCTGACGTGACACCTCCAGCTCAAGCGCAAGATCCGCCTGCGTCCAGCCTTTGCCCGCGCGCAATTCCTTCAGCCGATTCTTCATCGGTATGCCCGGGAGCGCAGTACCATAGTGGCCAAGTAGGTAAAGCCAATGAGCATGACCAGCCAGGAAATCTGAGCATCGACGGCAATCACGTTACTGATATCGAGGTTCTCATAGCTCAGGCCCACCACCAACCCTACGCCCAGGGCAATACCCATGGCTTCCAGTTGCAGACGTTGCTGCATCTCATCCAGCCCTAACAGATGATGGATGTTCGCCCAGATCATGCCCACCCCCACACAGGTGTTCAACAAGATCGCTAAAATGCTGCCGGCCACAGCCCCATCCCAAAGTACGACAGGCCCGAAACTTGCCAAGGCCATTGTCAGCACATACGCCAGTGCCCACAGCGCCAACCGGTTTCGGTTTGTCGTTTGTCGCTGCAGCCAGGGGGTTTCTCTGGTTTCGGAACTCCGCATCTCTCACCTCCAAATGTAAAGTTTATTTGACATCAAGAGTAGCGAGCCCTTGGTGTAATGTCAAATATACTTTACATACAGACAAACAAGCGTGCAACGCATCAAAGGCTCGCGACAGCGAGCCCCGCAGCTAAGAGTCAGTGGAGTGTGGGTGCCTTAGAACAACGACACCAGGTTATAGGCTGCAATGGCCATCAGATAGGCCGCGGTACCGTAAACGGCAAACATCTTCAGCGCCAGGGTGCGGGAACCGCTCTCCTTGCTCAGAATCGCCATGGTGGACACGCACATCAGGGCGATCGCGAAGAACACCAGCAGGGACACGCCGGAGGCAACGCTAAGGCCGCTGGCCTGAATCTGCTCTGCCAGCGGCAGCACGTTCTCGTCACTGCCCTCGATGCCGAACATGGTCCCCAGCGTGCCGACGAAGACTTCACGCGCGAGGAACGAGGTCATGATGGCCACGCCATAGCGCCAATCCAGCCCCAGGGGAGTGAAAATAGGCTCAACAACATGGCCCATCTGCCCCAGCCAGGAACCGCCCAGGTCGTCTCCCATGGTGGGGAAGTAGCCCAGGAACCAGATCACCACGGTGACGGTGAAAATGATCTTGCCCGCCTTGGTCACGAAGTGCTTGGAACGGTTCCAGGAATTGCGGATCAGCGGCTGCCATGCGGGCAGACGATAGGGAGGCATCTCCAGCACAAAGGGCAGGTCTTCATAGTGATCCTTGCTCGCCCGCGTCAGCACACTGGTGGCAATCAAACCGCACATCATGCCGAAGAAATACACCCCGAACATGGCCGCCCCCTGTGCCCCCACCAGGCCACCAAAAAGCGTGGTGCTGGGAATGAAGGCGGCAATCAACAGCGTGTACACCGGCAAGCGTGCCGAACATGGCATCAACGGAATAGCGATATAGGTCAGCAGACGTTTTTTCGGCGAATCAATGGAGCGTGCAGCATAAATGCCGGGAATCGCGCAGGCCACCCCCGAGAGCATGGGAATGAAACTCTTGCCTGTGAGGCCGAACAGACGCAGGGGTTTGTGGCAGATCAGGGCGGCACGCGCCATATAACCGCTGTCTTCCAGAATGCCGATCACAAAGGTCAAAACAAAAATCTGCGGGACAAACACCAGGAAGGCGCCAATGCCACCGAACAGCGCATCGGAGACAAAGTCCCGCGCAATCTGGTTGGGAATCAGCGGCACCACCACGGCGGCAATATCCGCAATCAATGCCTCTATCGCATCCATCGCCGGGGCCGCCCAGGTAAAGATGGACTGGAACATCATGTACATGATGGCGAAGAACACCAGCCCCCCCAGGGCCGTGTGCAGGAAGAAGCTGTCCAGCCGCGCCTGGCTCTTGATCAGCAGGTCTCCCTTGGGGCCGTATTTGTGCGCCAGTTTGTGGGCCGTGCCGCGCAACACGGCATCGGGCACCTCGGCAATGGTCGGATTCACCCCTTCCTTGCTGTTGGCCAGCCCCTGCTCTATCTGCTCCTGCACGGCGTCCAGTCCCTTGCCACTGCGGGCGGAAACCGGCAGCACCGGCGCCTGAATCTCTTCGGACAAGCCGGCAAGGTCCATGCTGATCTTGTGCCGCTCCAGCACGTCCATCATATTGGCCACCACCACGGCATGCTTGCCATGGCGTTCGCATTCGCGGATGACCTGCAGGGTGAAATACAGGCTCTTTTCCAGGCGAGTGACATCAATCAGGCACAGCACCTGTACCACATCCGGGTCCTCCAGCGCCTGGCTGAAAAAATTGACCGCCACCTGCTCCTCGCCGGAAATGGCGTGCAGGGAATAGGAACCCGGAAAATCCACCAGAATGACCTCGGGAATGGAGGCCAGGCGACCGCTGGCCACATCCACCGTGATACCCGGGTAATTGGCCACGCGCTGATGCATGCCGGTCAAGCGGTTAAACAGCAGGCTTTTGCCGGAGTTGGGGCTACCAATCAGGATGATTTTCTTCATGCGGGGTCTACCGGCGAAATCATGATGTGGCGGGCCACATCATCATCAAGAGAAAAAATGGAGTTTGCCACCCGGTACACCTTGGGCGCACCAAAGGCGGGGGTCTGCAGACAGGTAATGACTTCCCCGGGGTGGAAGCCCAGCTCCATCAGGCGAATACGGTAATTCTCGGCCAGAGCGGTATCAAAATCACTGATGCGGCCCTGAGTGCCGGCCTGCAAAGACCATAGGGATGAAAACATAGCTACCTGTCGTTCAGATGATGGATATGGCGCAACACTTGCCAATATCCCAGGAAGGCAGATGATAACTATTATCATTTAGAAAGGCAAAGAATTTGGCGCAGATCGGGGCGTATTTACGAAGGGCTTGATCCAGGACAAAGGGCGGGTGGAAAAACCGCTTTGTCGTGCCGCAGGAACAGCGCAGCGCAGCAGTCGCCCTGGACCCTCCCCTTAACTTGGCGAAATTTTAACCTTGTATTATTCTCCCAGCACGGGGCTGCTGCTTTTATAAGCACTTGATTACGCAGGCTGTGCCATGACAACAATAGAGAACGCAAGCAAGTTGCAGATCCGTGGCTCCATACGGCGCAAATTCCTGTTGTCCACCGTCCTGCCCATCGCCTGTATCTTCATCGTCGTTCTGGCCGCTTCGCTGCAGGAGCTCCGGCGCAGCACCACCGAGCGCACCCAGGCCGACCGCATGGCGCTGATCGAGCTCAACGCCCACAACATCAACCGGGCACTCGAACAATTGGCCGATATGGCAGAGCTGAGTGTGGCCGTCATAGAGAATGCCACCGCCCTGGTGGATGAAACCCACTACCGCCTTCTGCGCAAAATACTTGAATCCAGCCCTTATCTGTATGGAGCAACGATTGCCTATGCTCCCTACGCATACTCGCCAGAGCAACATCTCTTTGCCCCCTATGTTCACCGCGCTGGAGAAGAACTGATTGCCATGAATATCGGCGACGAGGATGCCGCCATCGGCTATGACTACACCGATGGTAGCTGGGAATGGTGGTCTGCCCCCATCCGCGAACAACAGAGCATCTGGACACAGCCCTATTTTGATGCCGGTGCGGGCAATGTTCACATGGTCAGCTATGCCACCCCGCTTCGCCGTGACGGCGAGATTATCGGCGTGCTGGCCATCGATGTTGAACTGGCCTCCCTGTTCAATCTGCTGGGGAACATTGCAAACGGCTACGATGCGATTATCGACACCTCCGGCAACTGGATATACCTGCCCTCTGCCAACAGCGAAACCCGCAACATTCAGGACCTGGATTATCAGTTCAACCAGACCGCCATCGACACACTGCTGGCCGACATCCAGCAGCGCACGTCCGGCATGGTGCGCGCTGAACGCCATTTCATTCCGGAATCTCCCGACACGCTCATTCAGGACTCCATCATCTGGTGGTACCACACCCCGATTCCCATGACCGACTGGGTGTATCTGCATTTCCAGTCCGAACAACAGGCGCTCGCCAGCATCACCACGCTGTGGCGCTTGCTCGCCACCCTGTTTGGCTTTGTCGTCCTGATGGTGCTGGGCATCATCTGGCTGGTCTCCACACGCCTGACCGCCCCCATTATTGCGCTGCATAAAGCGGCTGGCGAAGTATCCCAGGGGAACTTCGACGTACACGTCAGCCACAACAGCGACGATGAACTTGGCAACCTGACCCGGATTTTCAACCGTATGGTAAGCGCCATGAAAACCCGGGAAGAAGACCTGGAAAAGGAAGTGCAATATCGCACGAAGGAGCTGGAAGACAGCCGCCGCAAGATCACCGCACAGAACGAGGAGCTACACAGCGCCATGGAGGCAGCCGAGGCCGCTGCGCAGGCCAAAGCCAACTTCCTCGCCTTCATGAGCCACGAGATTCGCACCCCCATGAACGGGATTCTTGGCATGGTGGAGCTCATGCGTCACGCCCACTCCATGGAAGAGAATCGCCACATGATTTCCACCATCTACGATTCGGGGCAGGCGCTTCTCACCATCATCAATGACATTCTGGATATTTCCAAGATCGAAGCGGGCAAACTGCAACTGGAATCGGTGGCTTTTTCGATGCAGGACCTGGTGGAAAGTGCCACCGACACGCTGTCTGTTGCGGCGGCATCCAAAGGCCTGCAGCTCATGTGCCATGTGGACACGGCAATCCCGCCACAATTGAGCGGGGACCCCGTGCGCATCCGGCAGATTCTGGTCAACCTGATCGGCAATGCCGTGAAATTTTCCAGCGAAGGCGAAATTTCAGTAGAGGCAACACTTGCCTCCTCTGAGCAAGAGAACCATGCCTCGGTCCTCCTCAGCGTTCAGGATCAGGGGATTGGCATTGCACCTGACATGCGCGCCAAACTGTTTCAACCCTTCACCCAGGCGGAGTCCTCCACCACCAGGCAATACGGAGGCACCGGCCTCGGGCTGTCCATTTGTCAGCGGCTGGCGACCATGATGGGAGGCAGCATCGAGGTCAGCAGTATCGTGGGCAAGGGTTCGACATTTTCCGTTCTGGTGCCACTGGAAATTGCCAACCCGGACAATACGCTGGAAACGCAACGGGATGAGCTGCAGGGGATAAAAATCGCCGTGCTCAGCAGCGGCACAGAGGCCCGGGCGTGCCAGGACTATCTCGATTACTGGGGGGCGGATGTGCATGTGCTCGCCACAGAAACCGCTCTGTTCCAGTTCTGCGAGAAGCACAGAGATATGCACATCATTATTCTCGGCACAAACCTCCCGGCGCATGCACAGCAGCAATGCATCGCAAAGCTGCGCGCCGATGGCCTGGCACCGGGCGTCAAATTCTGCCTGTTGCAGAATGGCCGCCGCTATAAACCACGTCTGGCGGATGACTCCACACTGGTGCTGAATGCCAGCCCGCTGCGCCGCGCCTATCTGGTCAATATGATTGCTATCGCGCTCGGCCGGGAAAGCCCGGAGGTCAACCACGAGCAGGTTGTCGAAACCGAGCGAATGATTACTCCCAGCCTGGAAGAGGCACGCGAGATGAACAGCCTGATCCTGGTGGCTGAAGATGTGCCCACCAACCGGGAGGTGATTCAGCGCCAGCTCGCCGTTCTCGGCTATGCCTGTGAGCTGGCAGAGGACGGCGAGCAGGCCCTGCAGGCCTGGCAATCCGGGCAGTATGGATTGCTGTTGACCGACTGCCATATGCCGAAACTCGATGGCTTCGACCTCACCCGGGCCATTCGGGAACAGGAGGCCGCCTCTGACCAGCATTTGCCCATTATTGCCATTACCGCCAATGCGCTTGCCGGGGAATCGGAACGATGCATTGGCGCGGGCATGGACGACTACATGCCCAAGCCGATTGAAATGAAAATTCTGGCCCAAAAACTACAACAATGGATGCCGCATTATCAGCCACAGAAACTGCCGGACCCCAGTACAAGAGCCGCACAGCCGTTGAGTGTGCAAGCCATTATTGAACAGGCAGCCGTTGAACCCGAACCTATCGTCATGCCTGCGATCAATGAGCGGGTGCTGAAAGATATTTTTGGCGAAGACCCGGTGACCTACCGGGAGATTCTTCACGACTTCATGGAGTCTGCCGTCGATATCGCCAAGGAGATTCATGCGGGGTTTCAGGAAAACTCCCCCGTGCAGGTCGTACAGGCCACACACAAACTGAAATCGGCGGCGCGTAGCGTGGGGGCGACAGCACTGGCTGAATTGTGTGTGCGGATGGAAAACGCTGGAAAATCGGCAGATCTGGGCCCCGTCAGAGCAGACCTGGCGGTGCTGGACACGCTCATGGAGCAACTGAGCAGCTATATCGCCTCACTGTAAGTCAATGCGGCCCCGACCACTGCGCGATGTACGCCATCAACTCCCCGTTATGCATCGGCTTCCCGCAGTAGAAACCCTGCAGATAGTCACAACCGACCTCTTCCACCAGATCCCAGTCTTCCCGGGTTTCCGCGCCCTCGGCCACGATGCTCATGCGCAAGCGTTTGGCCAGCGCCACACTGGTCTCGACAATAGCCCGGGCACTGTCATTGCTGGACGCCCGGTTAATGAAGCAGCGGTCAATCTTCATTTCTGAAAAAGGGATCTTCATCAGTTGGGACAAAGAAGCATTACCCGTACCGAAATCATCAATCGACAAGCCGAACTTTTTCATCCTCAGGCGCATCAGGATTTCGGTGCAGTTGAAGGCATTTTCCATGACCTGGGTTTCGGTTGCCTCCAGAATCAGATACGCCGGGTGTACGCCGACCTCCTCTGCTGTGCTGACAAGAAATTCAGCAAACCCGGGTGTTGAAAAGGAGTTAACGGAAATATTGACAGAGGTGGCCAGATAGATGCCCTGCCGGTGCCACTGCGCAGTCTGCTCAACGGCTTGCCGGTAAATGAGCTGTGTCAGCTCGTCGATAAGCCCGGAGTCTTCGGCCAGCGGAATAAACGCGCCCGGCCCCAGCAGGCCGCGCTCGGCATGATGCCAGCGTGCCAGTGTCTCTACCCCACTGACCTTCCCTGTGCGGATCTCGATCTTGGGCTGAAACACCAGTACCGGATGGGAATCCGGGCTTCCCGCAATACCGGCCCGCAGTTCCTCCAGTTGCAGCGAGGTCTCAGGCCGGTACTGACGCTGCTCCACCTTGCGACGATAGCGGCACAGCATTCTGTCCAGCGCCTCCGGCAGGATGGGTTTTGCAATGGCCCCCAGCACATTCAGGTTCTGCGTAAGCACATGCCCCAGTGCCGTATCGAGGATGCGTTCATCCTCACCACTGATCAGGACCAGCCCCCCTTCGAAACCAATCTCCAGCAGCTTGTGCATCAGCTCCACACCGTCCATCTGCGGCATGTTCAGATCACAGAGAACCAGTTCGAAGGGCTGCTCATTTGCCTGGATTGTCTGGAGGGCCTGATGACCATCGCTAGCGGTAGCAATGCAGGTATAGCCCAACGAATTCAGAATCCGCACGGCCATTTTCAGCGCGAAGGTCTCATCATCGACGACCAGGATAGACGCGTCGAGGGGGAGTAATGAACCCATTGCCAGTTCCTTGCTGCTATATGTCGCAGTCCTCAGCGATTGCCTGCTGCCACCACTGCCCTGACTCCCCCCGGAGCCGGGACATCCTTGTGGACAGCAATCCTGACTGCTTAAACTTTGTGCAGCATAGACTAGTACGAGAGTGGCGCTCGAGCAAGCAATCCTGCGGCAAAACCCCACTAGGTGCGGCATTCCCCCCTTTTGCTCTGGACTACTTGCTGTCCAGATCCGCCAGCGTTGCGTTGATATCTTCCCGCGAAACATCAATATCGAAGTAGGTGTAGCTATCCCCGTCTGAGTCTACGAGGCGGATGTCAAAAATCGGGTTTTGATAACCCTGGAGCCGCACCCTGCGCGTGTTGCCGTCGGCCAACACATCAGACCCCAGCACGTCTTCCTCCCAGGAATCCGAATCGTCCGGGCTGACATACATATACATGATCGTATAGCCAGTCCTGTTCGTGATATCCACGTAGTATTCATTGTCGCTCACGGCGAATTCGCTGGAACTCTTGTCCATATCGGCCAGCGTGACCGTAATATCCCGAGTGGACACATCAACATCCCAGAAGGTGTAGGTGTCATCATCGCTATCCACGAGGCGGATATCGAAAATAGGCGATTTATAGCCCGTTAAATTGACTCGCTTGGTTTCCCCATCACCCAGCACCTTGCTACCAAGCACATCCTCTTCCCAGGTGTCGGACTTGTCCGGGCTGACGTACATATACATGATCGTGTAGCCGGTCTCATTAGTAATATCCACATAGTAATCTGCCGCCGAGGCACTCTGCCCCAAGATTAAAATACCGACCAACAACAGCGCCTGACGATAAAGCTTGTGCACCTGATACTCCTCTTTCCGGAAATGATGAAAATGAACGTCGTTGTCTTGCCATGGAACACCTCATTCAGGGTGGTAAGATTACCACCTAAGCGGGTGTCCGGATTTATTGAACCACTACAGTTCCCCGGGAAAAGACAATCTGGGTTTTGCATATTTTTGATTCAGGGCAGGACATGAAAAGGGTGGCGACTGCTGTTCTGCTATTGCGCCGGCAAGCTTGGCGTTAGTCGCCAGAATCAAAAGATTCACGCAGCGTTGAGGAGCTTGCAGGGGTCCCAATACGGGACTACAATGCGGTCATGCGCATCATCGCTCTATCAACGCTGAGAAAATTCTGGGAAAGCTCGCCGTCTTCCGCAGATTCCATCGAGCCGGGTATGGCTTGGTATCGGGAAGCCCTCAAAGCCGATTGGTCCACTCCCAATGAGGTAAAGGCTCAATTCTCAAGCGCCAGCATTCTGCGAGATGGCCGTGTCGTTTTTAACATCGCCGGGAACAAGTACCGGGTGGTGGTTTGGATCAATTACGCCTACCGCGTTGTGTATATCCGCCTCATCGGAACACACAAACAGTACGACGAAATTGATGCTCAGACAATTTGAGGTGTCCTATGGAAATTCGTCCCATCAAAACAGAGGCTGATTACGAGGCAACTCTGAAAGAAATTGAAGGCCTCATGTTCGCAGAGGCCGGCTCGTCTGAGGGGGATCGGCTGGATGTGCTTGTAACGCTCGTAGAAGCCTACGAGCGGGAGCACTACCCAATAGATTTCCCAGATCCCGTCGAGGCCATAAAATTCCGGATGGAGCAGCAAGGCCTTACCATCGATGATCTCGTTCCGGTTATTGGTCGCAAGAATCGGGTCTATGAAATCCTGGCTCGGAAACGACCGCTAACACTTCGCATGATTGAAGGGCTGCACGAAACATTTTCAATTCCTGCGGAGAGCTTGTTAAAACATAGCTCTCAGCGTGGCGGTCATGCTGCGTAGCATCGGAGAGTTGGTAGCTAACAAATCGCTGCAGGTGACGTTTGACCCGCCACCCACTTTTGCTACCGAAAAAGCGGTCGTCGCCTCAACTGTCAAACGCACCTAAGTTCAGGCGTTAAGCGCCCGAGTTACCCATGAACAGTAGACACCCTTTATAGTTAGCAAAGGTGTCTGAGTAATTTAAAAAAACTGATAGCGCTTCACCCACCAACATTGAAGGAGTTCAGCTATGAATATACAAAACCTAGCCACTTCTTCCATATTTTCGATGCTCAGCATTCTTGCCATATCCTTTTCCAATGCAGTGATTGCCAATGTTGATGCTCCACGCATCAGGCTCGATTCTGAATCTGCAAATGAACTGGGAATTCTTATTAAGGTAGAAAATCTCAATTACGAACTCATGGACAATCCATCTCCATTGTTCATCCAACTGGACCTGACAGCCTTTGGCGCTTGCAAAGTGCGGGATGTGGGAATGGATGTTCGGGATGCTGCGGGCACACTCATTTTTGGTACCGGGATATCCAGCTTTTTGGGTGCGCGCTATCCCTTTCGGCTTGACCGGCAATATGTGAAGACAACAATGGTCTTCATTGCGTGTGATGAGGGGCCCGATATCCAGTCGCGCATATATCAATTTACGTTGGGGAACCTGGTGCAAATCCCCTAGCAATCTGGACGTGAATTCCCCGGCACGATTGATTCAGACTTTGGCTCAGCCAAAGTCTTCACCCTGCGGGCAGCCTGCGGCTGTCCCGGTTGCTGCGCAACCGGTCGAACGGAGCACGTTCTTCGGCCGGGTGCGCCATATCCCCAAAAAAAAAGCCTGCATAAGCAGGCTTTTGGGATATGGCGCACCCGGCACGATTCGAACGTGCGACCACCTAGTTCGTAGCCAGGTACTCTATCCAGCTGAGCTACGGGTGCGTAAAGAGGTGCGTATTATATAGAAATTGGCGCGGATGCAAAGGGGTTTTTTTACTCGTGTTCGCCATATTTCTGCAATTTTGGGCTTGCATGTTACTATCAGGCCATTTCGCGGCCCCGGAAGGCCGGGTTTTGATGTTACAGGCTGGCTACAGCAGGCAGGTTCTAAGCACATGAACAAGTTTCTCTATGCAGTCCCCCTCCTTATCAGCAGTGTTTTCATGGCCTCCAGCGCCACGGCAGACCTGGATGCAGGCCTGAAGGCCTTTGAGGCCGAGGACTATGCCACCGCGCTGCGGGAATTCACCGAGGACGCCGAAAAGGGCGTGGCGCTGGCGCAGTTCAATCTTGGCCTCATCTATCATTCCGGCCTGGGCACCGACCGGGATTATGAGAAGGCCATGCAGCTCTTCGCGCTGGCAGCCCAGCAGGGGGTGGCAAAAGCCCAGTACTACCTGGGCAGCATGTATGACAATGCTCAGGGCACGAAGCAGGACTACAAAGAGGCCTATCACTGGTACGAAATGGCGGCAGAACAGGGCGATGCCGCCGCGCAGTACGCCGTGGGCACGATGAACTTCTACGGCCAGGGCAAGGACGAGGATTACGGTGCGGCCATTCAGTGGTATGGCAAGGCGGCGGAGCAAGGGTTTCGCGATGCTCAATACAATCTGGGCATCATGCACGCCAATGGTTATGGCACACCCCCGGATGCGGAGGAAGCCTATAAATGGTTCCAGGCGGCTGCAGAAGGCGGCAGTGCGGATGCGCAGTACAACCTCGGCATCATGTACCAGGATGGCGTAGGGGTTGCTCCGGATGCAGCAGCCTCTGTGCGCTGGTTCCTGCGCGCGGCGCGCAATGATATTCCCGAGGCCCAGGCCCGCGTTGGCATTGCCTATGCGTCCGGCGTGGGGGTGGAGCGCGACTATGAGATGGCCAGGGAGTGGTTCACTGTGGCCGCCGAGAATGGCGATGTGCCGGCCCAGGCCTTTCTTGGGCGCCTCTACCTCAACGGGCTGGGCATGGAAGAGCAGGACCTGATTTCGGCCTATATGTGGTTCAAGATTGCGAACGGCAATGGTGACCAGGAAGCGGCCAACGTCATTGCCACGCTGCGCGGCTATATGAAGCCGGACGAAATTCACACTGCCGAGCAACTGGCAGTCACCTGGACGAGCAATCACCCATGAATATCCGCAGCGGGTTAGGCGCCCTTCTCCTCAGCCTGTGCACGGTAGTCTTTGCCCAGGAAGCCCCGCGAGACCTCAAAACCCTGATGGAAGATGCGGAAGACGGCGAGATCGCGGCGCAGTTTGAGCTGGGCAACCGCTACCTGTCCGGCGATGGCGTGGAAGCCGACAATTTCGAAGCCGCCCGCTGGTTTCGCATGGCGGCGGAACAGGGGGACAACAATGCCCAGTACAACCTGGGTGTGATGTATATGCAGGGCACGGGCGTGATTGCCGACCTGGACCAGGCCATCGAATGGTTCAGCAAGGCGGCGGAACAGGGCGACCCACCCGCACAGTTCACCATGGCCACCCTCTACGCCAATGGCAAGGGTGTGCCGCGTGACCCAGTGTTGGCGCATATGTGGTTCACCATTGCCGCCTCGGCAGGTCACCGTGCAGCGCAGGCCAATGTGGTGCTGTTTCAGGAAATGCTGAGCGATCTGCAGATCTCCGAAGGCCAGCGCATGGCAAGGGAGTGGATCGATAAATACAGTGCGGAGCAGGAACGCAAAGCCGCTGCCGCTGTACCGGAAAATGCTGCCAGCCCGCGCGCGAGCGCGCCATGAGAAAACACCTGCTTGCCGCAGTACTCCCCCTGTTGATGAGCCTGCCAGCCCAGGCGGATTACGAAGAGGGGGTAACGGCAGCCCAGAACGGCGACTACGCCACGGCGCTGCGGGAGTTCACCACGGCAGCGGAGGCCGGGTTGGATCTGGCCCAATACAATCTCGCCATTCTCTACTTCACCGGCCAGGGCGTTGCGCAGGATTATGCCGAGGCCTTTCGCTGGACCAAGGCGGCAGCGGTACAGGGTCATACCAACGCCCAGTTCAACCTCGGTGCGCTTTATTACACGGGCACCGGCACCGGGGTGGACTTTGAACAGTCCCTGTCCTGGTACACCCAAGCCGCACAGGCCCATCACGCAGACGCGCAATACAATCTCGCCACCATGTATCAACTGGGGGAAGGCGCGCAAGCAGACCTGATCCAGGCCTATTTCTGGGCCAGCGCCGCCCAGTACAACGAGCACCCGGATGCCCCGGCCCTGCTCGGGGAGCTGGCGGCGCAGATGACGCCGCCACAGCTCAGTGAGGCGCGTGGGATATTTGCTCGCTGGGTGCTGGAGCAGTAGGCGCCTCATCACTTCTGAACAGCCCGATAAAATCGTCGAGTATCAGATACAGCGACGGAATCATCACCAGCGTCAGCACCGTGCCGAACACAATCCCCCAGCCCAGTGACAGGGTCATCGGAATTACCAGTTGTGCCTGCAGGCTGGTCTCGAACATGATCGGCAGCAGGCCCAGGAAGGTGGTCATGGTGGTGAGCATGATGGCACGGAAGCGGCTCGTCCCTGCCCCCACCACGGCATCGTGCAGGCTCATGCCCTCGGCTCGGCCACGGTTCACAAAATCCACCATGATCAGGCTGTCATTGACTACCACGCCGGACAACGCCACCAGGCCAAACAGCGACATCATGCTCAAGGTGGTGTCGAACAGGATATGGCCGATCAAGGCTCCGATCATGCCGAAGGGAATCACCGCCATCACGATGGCCGGTTGCAGATAGGATTTCAGCGGCACGGCCAGCAGCGCGTAGATCAGGAACATCGCGGCGCCAAAGAAAATGGCAATCCGTTCGATCAGTGCGGCCTGTTCCTGGCTGGCGCCCCCCAGGCCAAAACTCACGCTGGGATACTTCGCCAGCAGTTGCGGAATAAAGTTGTCGCTGATGTCGCGGATGATGGTAGCGGACTGCGCGATATTGCTGTCCACGTCCGAGCTAATGGTCACCGTGCGCTGGCGGTCGATGCGATTGATACGGGCAAAACCCTCGCCAATCTGCGCATCGGCCACCTGGCCAAAGGGCACTTCCTCTCCCTGCGGGGTACGAATGCGCATGTCTTCCAGGTTGGCAATGGACACACGTTCCTGCTCCGGGTAGCGCACCATGACCTTGAGTTCATCGCGTCCGCGCAACATACGCTGCGCCTCGGCACCATAGAACGCCTGACGAACCTGACTGCCAAGCGCGTTGGCACTCAGACCCAGTTGTTCCGCTTCCGGCTTGATGCTCAGCGTAATCTCCTCGCTGCCACGGCTGTAGGAATTGGCCACGTCAAACACGCCGGCATAATCGGCCAGTTTCGCCTCCAGCTCCCCCGCTGCCAGTTCCAGCTGGTCATAACGGGTGCCCATCAGACGCAGATTGATCTTGGCACCGCCACCGGCATTGGTGCTGGAAGAAAAACGCAGCTCACGCGTGTTGGGAATAAAACCCACTTTCTCACGCCAGTGGCGTTCAATGTCCACCGCGCTGATCGAGCGCTCCTCCCCTGCCTTGGTCAGCTCCACCACCACATTGCCGCCATCGTCACCGCTGGTGAACACCATGACATGATCAATAGGCTTTTCTACGGGAAAGTCATCGTTAAGGCTGAGCACGGCCTGTTCAATCTTCGTCAACGCCCGGTCACGCTCTTCGTAGGACACACCATCGTTCATCACTACCCGGGTTTCGATGAAATCACTGGGCACATTGGGGAAGAATTCGAAACGCACCAGGTTGCCCGCAATCAGACCAATCGCAATCACCATCATCGCCACGAACACAGACACGGTGGTGTAGCGGTTGCGCAGCGTTTTCTCCAGAAAACTGCGATAGCGCACATGAATGAACTGATCCAGGCGCCGCGCCACACCGTCCTGAAAACGCACCAGGAGATTGGGCTTGCGTTCGCGATCCGCCAGGCGCGAATGGGCAAGGTGGGCAGGCAGAATCAGTTTCGATTCCGTCAGGGAAAACAGCAGACACAGAATCACCACCATGCCGATGGACTCGAAGAAAGGGGCCACCTGCCCCCCCACTAGCAACATAGGGGCGAAGGCCGCAATGGTGGTAAGCACCCCGAAGGTAGCCGGCACCGACACCCGCCGCGTGCCGGCAATCACATTACGCATGCTGTGCCCGTGTTGCGTCACCTCGGAGTGCACGCTCTCGGCCGTGATAATGGCATCGTCCACCACGATACCCAGCACGAGAATCAGACCGAACAGGCTGATCATGTTGATGTCCACCGGATAAGGCCCGATGGGCATCAGCCAGATGGCACCGAAGAAGCTGATGGGAATGCCCAGCATCACCCACAGGGCCATGTTCAGGCGCAGGAAGGTGGTCAGCACGAAGAAGACCAGCACGGCGCCCATGGCAAGATTGCCCAGCATCATGTTCAACTGGCTCTTCAGATAGAAAGCCTGCGAGCCCCAACTGTCTACGTTCAGCCCCTGCGGCAGGGTCGGTTGCCGCTCTTCAATATAGGCGGCAACGGCCTTTTCGATGTCGAGCACGTTCTGCTCACGGGTGGCCAGCACCTGCACGCTCAGGGAACGGTTGCCATCGAAGCGCGAGAAGGCCTCGGATTCCACGAAACCATCGATCACCGTGGCCACATCGCTGACCAGCAGACGTGTGCCATCGCGATTGGTGCGCAGCACGATATTGCCAAAATCCGTGCCGGTGAAGGCCCGTTCCTTGGTGCGCAACTGAATGCGCCCGGTATCGGTGCGGATGGCGCCGCCCGGCATGTCTACGGAAGAGGCACGCACGGCACTGGCCACCTGGTCCAGGGTGAGCCCGTATTCGCGCAGGGTGTTCTCGGAAACTTCGATGGCAATCTCGTAATTGCGGTCTCCCAGAATATTGGCCTGGCTCACCTCCGGCAGTGCCAGAATCTCTTCCCGAATCTGGTGGGCAAAGGTCTTCAGCGCCTTGTCATCCAGGTTGCCATAAATGGACACGTTCATGACGTTCTGGGTGATTTCCTGCTCCCGCACCGTAGGCCGCTCCGCGTCCGCCGGGAAGGTGGAAATGGCATCGATGCGCCCCTTGATCTCATCCAGCAGCTCGGCGACCTCGTACTCGGAGGAGATTTCAATCGAGACGGTGCCCACCCCTTCACGCGCTACCGAGTTCATGCGATTGATGCCCACCAGTCCCTGCAGGGCCTCCTCGATGGGAATCACAATGGCTTCCTCAACTTCCTCCGGTGCCGCACCCGGATAAGCCATGCTGGCCTGAATCATGCGCGTCTCGAAGTCGGGGAAGATCTGAATCTTGATGCTCATTGCCGAGGCCACGCCCGCGAACAGGATGAACATCATCAACAGATTGGCGGCAACGCCGTTATTGCAGAACCAGGCGATGATGCCTTCGTTTTTTCCGTAGTCCGGCTGGCTCATGAGGCGTCTCCACTGTTCATGACAAAGCCATCGGCGGTGGAGACACGCATGCCGTCAATCGGCACCGGAACCGGGCTGACAATGATGCGCTCGCCCGCTTGTATGCCGCGGTTGATGTAGACAAAGTCCGGGTCGGTGCGCAGCACATTGACGGGGCGCACACGCAGGCGGTTGTCTTCGTCCATGATCATGATCTGGTTGCCATTGCGCACGGCGCTGTGCGGCAGGCTCACCACATTGTGGGCAACGATGCCCTCCAGCGTGGCATTCACGAAGCTGCCGATATGCAGGGGGGGACGGCTGCTGTCCTGCCGCAGACCGTAGGGGTCCGCCACCTGGGCAACGGCGTGGTAGACACGGGTGCTGCTGTCCACCACACCATCGGTGCGCACGATATGGGCGTTCCACTGCAGGGGGCGCCCGCCGACCGTGGCGCTCAGGGTAACGGTTTTGTCACGCCCGTTGTTTGCGGCCATCTGCCCCGGCTGCGGCAGGTCCACAAAGGCGATATCCCGGTCGGTCAGTGGCAGACGCACCTCCGCATAATCCACGGCAAAGGTGCGCATCAACTGAGTGCCGGTACCCACAAACTGGCCGATATCCACCAGCTTTTCACGAATCAGGCCATCATAGGGGGCACGAATCTGTGTGCGGTCGAGCTGACGCTCCGCGCGGGCCAGATCCGCCTCGGCAAACAGCACGCGCGCCCTCGCCTCCTCCAGAAACGGGGTGCGCAGCGCCAGGGGTGGAGCATCGGCAAGGGCACGCCCGGTGGACTGCCACTGCCGGGTGGCCTGCTCGGCCTGAGCCGTTTCCTGGGTCAGTTGTGCCTGGGCAGTCAGCAGATTGGCGCGCGATTGCTGCACCTGCACCTCGTAGTCGGCAGCATCCAGGCTGAGCAGCAGATCGCCCTCCCGGAAAAAGCCCCCCACCACATAATTGTCTGCCACGGCGACTACCCGACCGGAGACCTCCGCCACCACCGTGGTCTGGGTGCGCGGTTCCACGGTACCCTGAGAGGCAACGCTGAAGGGCATGTCCTGCGGTTTGGCAACGAGCACCTCCACCAGGGTCACGCGCTCCTCGGGTGCTTTCACCTCGGGACGGGGGCGGTTCACGATCAACAGAGTCGTGAGCGCCGCCGCCACGCCGATAATGAGCACGGGCAGAAGTTTTTTCATGGTCCAAGGTCCTCGATAAGTTGTTGGTTGGCCTGCACTGCCGCGGCATAGAAGCGGCGCATCTGCGCCAGACGGGCGTGCGTGGCATGCATCTCGGCGGGAATGCTGTCATCCGCCTGCTGCAATATGTTCTGCATCTGCTGCATGCGAACAAGATAGGACTCGATCATGCGCAGAAAGGGCGAGACGGCAAGCTGGTAGTAGTCCTGCCTGTCCCCGGGAAGCGTGATACGTTCGATGATGCCAAGCGCCGCAAGACTGCGGGCATTGGTGCTGACACTGGCGCGGCTGATCTGCAGCTCCTCGGCAAGCTGGGCAAAGCTGACCGGCCCGCCGTGCACGATGAAATAGCCGAAGATACGGCCGGAAATACGGGCCACCCCATCCTGTTGAGCGGACAGGCCCATCTGCTCGATGAAGCGCGTAATGCCTTCCTGCGAGCGCTTGCCGGTCTCATGACCCTGTCGGGCGGACACATGGCCCGCTTCAGAGATGTAATCCATAGAATATCCGTGTGCGCTTTCCCATACGGGAAACACCTTTTTTGTTCAGCCATAACTGAACAAACTAAACAGAGTGCATTGTAAGGGGCCTTGAAGAGGAAGCAAGCGTCGGCAGGATCAACGGAGTTCAGCGTAAGCCGGGACGAAAGTTCAAGCTCAGGCCGCCAGCGCCTGAATCCGCTTCACCATGGCCTGCAGGCCATTACCACGGGTGGGGCTGAGGTGTTTGAGCAGATTGAGCTGCCCGAAATAGGCGTCGATATCGAACTGGCGAATCTCGTCGGCACTCTTGCCGTTATAGGCGGCGAGCACGACGCCGAGCAGGCCCTTGACGATGAAGGCATCGCTGTCGGCCTCGAAGAAATAGCGCTCCCCGTCTTTGTGTTCAACAAGCCACACCTGGCTCTGACAGCCGCGCACGAGGTGAGCCTCGGTCTTGAGCGTAGCGTCCATAGGGGGAAGTTCCTTGCCAAGATCGATGATGTATTTGTAGCGATCTTCCCAAGTGTCGAAGAAGGCCAGGGCCTCCAGAATATCGTCCGTGGTGATCTCGGTGCCGAACCTGTTGTGACTCATCATGATCCTTTCTTGTATTGGGTGTTTCGTGTTTCGCTCTGGGTGCTTGGTGCTTGGTGCTCCGTGTCGGATCCGGCGGCCACCGGGAGTGTGCCTGTCAGACACGCCGTAAACCCATCCCTGGGGGCTCCGCTCCGGCATCCCTGCCGGAGAGGGTCTGCCATGCACACTCCCGGCACCCGCCTCATCTGTTACAGAAGGCACGGTATTCTTTTCTTTTGGTTCAGCGCGTGTTTTGTTTTATGAGTCTACTCTGAGCATCCGCACATTGCTGCCACATGCACAGGACTCAATTCTTGGTTCTCTTTCCAATGTTTTGCTAACCGAAAGGTTCTTACAGCATGAATATCGGGTTTTCCCACTGAATTCCAGTTCGTCGGAGCGGATACTTCCCGTCAGGACCCCCTCCGGCAGGGATGCCGGAGTGGAGCCCCCAGGGATGGGTTTACGGCGTGTCCTGACGGGAAGTATCCGCTTCGGCGGACCGCACTAAACCCAAAACCAAGAGAACCCGCACATATCCCCTAGTAAAACATCCCCGTTTCCAGTTGGGCCTCTTCGCTCATCATGTCACGGCTCCAGGGCGGATCAAACACCAGTTGCACGTTCACCGTCTTCACGTTCGGCACCCGCTTCACCCGGTATTCCACATCGCCCACCAGCACCGGCCCCATCCCGCAACTGGGGGCCGTCAGGGTCATGTCAATCTCTACCTGCTTCGCATCCTGATCGATGCGCACATCGTAGACCAGCCCCAGATTCACCAGGTCCACCGGAATTTCCGGGTCATAGACCGTGCCCAGAGCCTGCCATACCTGGTCTGCATGGATCTGATCGTCCACCGGTTCGGGAAAGCTCAGTTTTTCGGATTCCAGGCCCAGTTTGTCCGCATCCGTGCCATCCACCCGCACCATCTGGCCGTTGTAGACAAGCGTGTAGTTGCCGCCCAGCGCCTGAGTGATCGCCACGAAGGTATTCTTCGGAATCGTCAGAGGTGTGCCATCGGGCACGCGACGCGCAGGGGTGTCTTCCTGCGCCAGCACCATGCGTCTTTCCATAATCAGTTCACATTGAAACTTTCGCCACAACCGCAATGGTCCTTGGCGTTCGGGTTGAGAAACTGCAGCTGGCGATTGACGCCCTCGGTCACATAGTCGATCCGGGTGCCTTTCACAATGGGCACGCTGCCTCTGTCTACCAGCAACTCCACCCCTTCCCCCAGGGCCAGATGCACATCATCCGCGTTCGCCTCGGGCACCAGGTCCACCACATACATATAGCCCGTGCAACCACTCTGCTTCACGCTCAGGCGCACCGCTCGGGCCGTTGCATTTTTCTGCAACTGCGTGCGGAAATGGGCGATGGCCGCCTCGGTGACATCGACGGTGGCATCACTGGCAGACTGAACGGGGTCAAAAGACTCTACGCTCATCGAAGGTTTCCTTTCACTTGTCCTTGCTGTGTTCAGACGAGGAACTGCCGGGCCTTTTCCAATGCGGCGAAAAGACGGTCCACGTCATCGAATGTGTTGTAAAAACTGAAACTGGCCCGCACGGTGCCAGGAATGCCAAACTGATCCATGATCGGCTGTGCGCAGTGATTGCCCGTGCGCACGGCCACGCCCTGCTGGTCCAGCAGCATACCCAGGTCGGCCGGGTGCCCGCCCTCCAGCACAAAACTCAAAACACTCACCTTGTGGCCCGAGGTGCCGATGACCCGCAGCCCGGGTACGGCCTGTGCCTTCTTCTGGGCATATTCCAGCAGCGCCTGCTCATGACGTGCCGCGCCCGCCCGGTCCAGATGCTTCAGATAATCCACCGCAGCGCCCAGGCCAATGACGCCCGCGATGTCGGGCGTGCCTGCCTCAAATTTATAGGGCAGCTTATTGAAGGTGGTGCCGGCAAAACTGACGGACTCGATCATCTCTCCGCCGCCCTGATACGGGGGCATGGCGTCCAGCAGTTCGCGGCGACCATAGAGCACGCCAATGCCGGTGGGACCAAACATCTTATGTGAGGAAAACACATAAAAATCACAGTCGAGGGATTGCACATCCACTTGCCAGTGCCCGACCGCTTGTGCCCCGTCCACCAATACTCTTGCGCCAACGGCGTGGGCCATGCGCACAATCTCGACAACCGGATTGACCGTACCCAATGCATTGGAGACGTGGCCGATGGCTACCATGCGCACCTTGCCGTCCAGCATGGCCTCAAATGCCTGAATATCGAGCGTGCCGGAACTGTCCACGGGAATGGCTTCCACACGCGCCCCCGTATGCGATGCCACGATCTGCCAGGGCACGATATTGGAGTGATGTTCCATGGCAGAAACCAGAATACGGTCCCCGGGACGCAGCTCGCTGTGCCCCCAACTGGACGCCACCAGGTTGATGGCCTCGGTGGTGCCGCGGGTCCAGATCACCTGCTCCGGGCTGGCGGCATGAATAAAATCCGCCACCTTGCGCCGCGCACCTTCGAAGGCTGCTGTCGCACGATCCGCCAGGGTATGGGCGCCACGATGCACATTGCTGTTGTCATGGCGGTAATAATCGCTGATGGCCTCAATCACGCACTCGGGCTTCTGCGTGGTGGCCGCGTTGTCCAGGTACACCAATGGCTGCCCGTTCACCTGCTGCTGCAGAATGGGAAAATCCCGGCGCACCCGCTCGGCGTCAAATGCCTCGGGTTTGTCTTCGCGTGCGGACACGGCAGCCAGATCGTTCATGCGCTGAAATGCTCCCGAGCAAACAGAAGATGCAGGCGGCGATGCAAATGCTCTCGCACTTCCTCGCGAGGCAGCTCCTGCAACAGTTCATTGACGAAACCGAAACTGAGCATGGTGCGCGCCTGGGTCTCGGAAAGGCCACGGCTGCGCAGATAGAACATCGCCGTCTGGTCCAGTTGCGCAACGGTAGCGCCGTGGGCGCAGCGCACATCGTCGGCGTAAATTTCCAACTCGGGCTTGGTGTCCACTTCGGCCTTATCGGAGGTCAGCAGGTTTCTGTTGCTCAGCTCCGCCAGGGTTTTCTGGGCATGGGGGTGGATATGGATGCGCCCATTGAACACGGCACGGGCACTGTCCGCGATGATCCCGCGAAACACCTCACTGGTCGTACAATGGGGTGCCTCGTGCTCCACATTGGTGTGGTAATCAAGCAATTGATTGTTGCGCGGCAGATAGACACCGTTCAGGTCTGCGTGGGCACCCGGCCCGCGATGGCAGATCTGATAGTCCAGACGCTTGAGGGTACTGCCTTCTGCCAGCGTAAAACCGTGATAGCGGGCATCGCGCTGCAACACTGCATGCACACCGCCGATATGCAACAGGTGTTCTTCTTCCAGATTCATGCGGTAGTGTTCAAGCTTTGCATTGGCACCAAGGCTGATCTCGGTCAGCGTGTTGACGAAACCGTTCTGCTCCTGGCTATCGGAAATAAAATGTTCGATCAGCTCGGCACTGGCGGACTCCTCCAGCACGATAAGTGCACGCTGGTTGACCGTTGCCGCTTCGGCTTCCGGGGTGGACACATGCACCAAATACACGGGTTTTTCCAGCGTGACATTGCGCGGCACATGCACCAACACGCCATCGTGCACCCAGGCATTACTCAGGGAGGCGAACAGATGGCGTTTGGTATCCACGATTTTGCCCAGATGCGCTTCGATGATTGCACGCTGCTCGGCACTGGCCTGGCTGAAGCGTACCACTTCCACCGCCTCGCACGCGGAAGCCTCGGCATCGAACTCGCCGTTGACGAAAACCAGCCGGATGGCATCCAGCGACAGCAATGCATCGCCCGCCAGATCGCAACGCTGCCCCGCGCCCCAGCGGCTGAAATTGCCGCGCTGCAGGGACTGCAACGGCGTGTACTTCCACAACTCGGTGCGGCGCCCGGGCCACGCGGCGGCCAGCCACTGCTCACTGCCCTCGAAACGCAAACGATCCAGCCAGGGAGCGCTGATCTGCTCGCCCGCCAGTTGCAGGGCCTGGCGCTGAAAATCCCCTGCCACTTTATCAACTGTGTGGTTCATCGCCTCAGGCAACCTCGTCTTCCAGCCAGCCGTAACCCTTGGCTTCCAGTTCCAGCGCCAACTCCTTGCCGCCGGATTTCACGATGCGGCCTGCTGCCAGCACGTGCACATGGTCCGGCACAATGAAGTCCAGCAGACGCTGGTAGTGGGTCACCACGATGAAACTGCGCTCACTGTCGCGCATGGCGTTGACGCCTGCTGCCACGACCTGCAAGGCATCGATGTCGAGGCCGGAGTCGGTCTCATCCAGAATGCACAGGCTCGGTTCCAGCAGCATCATCTGCATGATCTCGTTGCGCTTCTTCTCACCGCCGGAGAAGCCTTCGTTGACGCCACGCTTGAGGAAACCGGCATCCAGATTCACGCGTTTGGAAGTCTCGCGCGCCAGTTTCATGAAATCGAAGGAGGACATTTCCTCCAGGCCCAGGTGCTTGCGCCGGGCATCCACCGCCGCCTTGAGAAACTCCATATTGCTCACGCCGGGAATCTCCACCGGGTATTGAAACGCCAGGAACAGACCTTCACGGGCTCGCTCCTCGACTTCCATCGCCAGCAGATCCTTGCCCCTGAAGGACACTTCTCCGGAGGTCACCTCATAACCGGGACGCCCCGACAACACATTGCCGAGGGTACTCTTGCCCGCGCCATTGGGGCCCATGATGGCATGCACTTCGCCGGGCTTGATGGAGAGGGAGAGATTGCGCAGGATGTCTGCGCCTTCCACTCGTGCGTTCAGATTGCGGATGTCCAACATACGGTATTTCCTGATGATTTGCGTGTTCTGGAATGAATTATAAGCGAAGACCTAGCCCACGGAACCCTCGAGGCTCACCTCCAGCAGCTTGCCCGCCTCCACGGCAAACTCCATGGGCAGCTCCTTGAAGACTTCGCGGCAGAAACCGTTGACGATCATCGACACGGCCTTCTCCGCATCCAGCCCGCGCTGCTGGCACAGGAACAACTGGTCATCACTGACCTTGGACGTGGTAGCCTCATGCTCGATCACGGCGGACGGGTTCTTGCTCTCGATATAGGGGAAGGTGTGCGCCCCGCAGCGATCGCCGATCAGCAGTGAATCGCACTGGGTGTAATTGCGTGCCCCGGTGGCACCGGCATTGATACGCACCAGACCGCGATAGGCACTCTGGCTGTGTCCGGCAGAGATCCCTTTAGCCACGATGGTGGAACGGGTGTTCTTGCCCAGGTGAATCATCTTGGTGCCGGTATCGGCCTGCTGGAAATTATTGGTCAGCGCCACGGAATAGAACTCACCCACGCTGTTGTCGCCCTTGAGAATGCAGCTGGGGTATTTCCAGGTCACGGCGGAACCGGTCTCCACCTGTGTCCAGGAAATGCGGGCATTGCGCTGACAAAGGCCGCGCTTGGTCACAAAATTATAGATGCCGCCCTTGCCTTCCTTGTCGCCCGGGTACCAGTTCTGCACCGTGGAATATTTGATCTGCGCGTCATCCAGCGCCACCAGTTCCACCACTGCCGCGTGTAATTGGTTCTCGTCACGCATGGGCGCGGTGCAGCCCTCCAGATAGCTCACATAGGAGCCCTCGTCGGCCACGATCAGGGTGCGTTCGAACTGCCCGGTGTTCATTTCATTGATGCGGAAATAGGTGGACAGCTCCATGGGGCAGCGCACGCCCTTGGGGATATAGACAAAGGAGCCATCGGAGAACACGGCGGAATTGAGCGCCGCGTAAAAATTATCTTTCTGCGACACAACGGAACCGAGGTATTTCTGTACCAGCTCGGGGAAACGCTTGATGGCTTCGGAGATGGAGCAGAAGATCACGCCCGCCTCTTCCAGCTTGGCGCGATAGGTGGTGACAACGGATACGGAATCGAACACAGCATCCACGGCAACGCCTGCCAATGCTTCCTGTTCGTGCAGGGGAATGCCGAGTTTGGCATAGGTTTCCAGCAGCTCCGGGTCCACCTCGTCGAGGCTCTTGGGCTTGTTGGCCATGCTCTTGGGGGCACTGTAATAGGACAGCGCCTGGAAGTCCGGCGTGGGGTAATGCACATGAGCCCAGGTGGGTTCTTCCATTTCCTGCCAGGCATGGAAGGCCTTGAGGCGCCAGTCCAGCATCCACTGCGGCTCGTCCTTCTTGGCGGAAATGAAGCGGATCACCTCTTCGTCAAGACCCGGCCTGAGCGTTTCGGACTCAATGCTGGTATGAAAACCCGCAGAGTAGTCCTTGCGGATCAAGCTTTCGACCTGTTCTGTCACCTGTCTACCTCACTGCTCCGCCCTGAATATACGAGGACGCTGCCCCAATGCGGAGCGCCCGTACCCCAGGTACGGGAAACGGCACACACTGGTGCCGACATGGCCCCCGAAGGGAGGATTGGATACCGTTATGAGGCGCGAATTATCGTAAATCCGAGTATTTCAGTCAAGTATTAGCCAGTTTCCCGGCCACCCTCACGCCTCGATCAGATAGCAGGGATTATACGCCTTTCCGCCCAGCTTCATGCGGCCCTGGGCAATAAAATTGCGCAGCAGTGCATCCATCTGCTGCAGAATTTCCGGGTCGCCCTGCAAACGGAAGGGGCCGTGGCGCCGGATCATCTGGATACCGGTATCCTTGACGTTGCCGGCGACAATGCCGGAGAAGGCGCGGCGCAGGTTGATGGCCAGCTCGGAGGCCGGCAGATCACGGCGCAGGGACAGGCCCGCCATGCTCTCGTGGTCCACCACAAAATGCCGTTTCATCTCCTCGGGAATTTGCAGCAGCCAGTTGTAGTAATAGGCATCACGGCCCTGACGGCGATTACCCATCACCCGCTGCATACCCTCGCGCATGGCCACGGCCACCGCCGCCGCATCGTCACGGATGATGGTGTAATACTGCCGCACCTCCTCTCCCAGCGTGTTGACCAGGAAGGCATCCACCTGCTCGAAATAGTCCTGGCTGTCGCCCCCGGCGGTGAAAATGACCGGCAGCACGATATCGCGGTTGCCCGGGTCCATCAGGGTTCCCATGAGAAAGAGAATCTCCTCCAGCGTACCCACGCCACCGGGGAACACGATGATGCCATGCCCCACCCGCACAAAGGCTTCCAGGCGTTTTTCGATGTCCGGCATGACGACCAGTTGATTGACAATGGGGTTGGGAGACTCGGCGGCAATGATGCCGGGCTCGGAGATGCCGATATAGCGCCCATCGCGGTTACGCTGCTTGGCATGGCCGATGGTGGCCCCCTTCATCGGTCCCTTCATGGCGCCCGGGCCACAACCGGTGCAGATGTCCATGCCCCGCAACCCCAGGTGGTAGCCCACGGACTTGCTGTACAGATACTCGTCCCTCCCGATGGAGTGGCCGCCCCAGCAGACCACCAGACGCGGCACCGCACGTGGCCGCAGCAGGCGGGCATTGCGCAGCATATTGAACACCAGATTGCCGACCTGCCCTTCCTGCTTGTCATCCCCCAGAGCGTGGCCGTTTACATCCGTGGGAGGCGTCAGGCTGCGATCGGCCAGGGCATAGGGCTCCCCGGACATGAAGACGATATCGCGCAGAACGGCAAACAGGTGGTCGCGCACACCGTTCATGATCACGCCATCAACAAAGGCGCAGGCGGGCGCATTCTTCAGAATCAGCTTGATGCCACGGGCCCGCTGGGCGATCTCGATACTGAAATTGGCATAGCGCGCATACACCTCGCTGGCATCGTCCGTGGTGTCATCGCAGTTGAGCACCGCCAGGGCACAGCGCCGGAACAGCTCGTAGAGCGCCGAATCACGCACATTGCGCAGCCGGTCAATCTCCCATTGAGAGAGCATCTCCAGCGTTCCGCGCGGGCTTACCGCCGCATCGATGGTGCCGCTGCAGGCAATCTCGTCCACCTCGAGCACACTGCTGGCCATGTCATTTCCTGTTGTCTGCGTCATGCTGCTGTTGCGCCTTCCTGTCGTCGTTCTACTGCGTTTGTCACTGGGTTCCACCCGATGCATGAGTTACCATAGCGGCGTGCGAACACCATGAGGACAGCGCTCCTGCTGTCGGGTCCGTTGTGCCGTGTCGAGGTTATTATGCCCCCTGTCCCTCCCGAAAACACCCAAAGCACTCTGGGTGATGACGAAGAAGCCAATTACGATCTGTTTATTTCCCGCATTCTGGAGACGGGTAAAGTCTGGGGGCTGAAAGCCGATGACGGCTGGGCCGTCTGCCCTTCCCTGGAGTTCGAAGATACCGATGTATTCCCCTTCTGGTCTGATGAGGCGGACGCCCGCGTGCATTGCAGCGAGGACTGGAAGATCTACACCCCTTCCGTGATCGAGCTGGAGGATTTCGTGGTCAACTGGCTGCCCGGCATGCACGAGGACGAGGTGATGGTAGGCCCGAACTGGAACGGGGAACTCAGCGGTGTGGAAGTGGAACCGGCAGATGTTGCCGAACGTCTCGGCATCGATACCGACTGAAACCTGCCCCGATCACGCGTCGTCCAGTGCTGCCTGACGGCGCGCCTGCTCGCGCTCGTACTCGGCACGCGCGTCTTCGATTACTCTCAGCACCTCGCCCACATCGGCGTTCTCCAGGCGCCCCTCGAAGCGCCCGCTGAGCTTGCTATCCGGGCGCAGCGT
>JACKOK010000004.1 GCA_024234365.1 Pseudomonadales bacterium | reverse complement strand
AAGAACCCGGCCTCGGACATCGATTTCAGCCAGGGAGGGGGTATCCGTATTCCCCGTATCCAGGGTCTGGAGGTCATCAAGCCCCCGTATGGTCGCGTGACGGCGATCGACATGAACACGGGGGATCATCTGTGGTGGGTGGCCAATACGGACACGCCGGACCGCATTGCCAATCACCCGCTGTTGCAGGGCGTGGACCTGCCCGATACCGGTGTGCCGACACGCTCCGGTGTGCTGCTGACCAAAACCCTGCTGTTTGTTGGCGAGGGTAACGGCAGTGCCGATGCCGGCCCCAGCATGCGCGTGATCAACAAGCAAACCGGCGAGGTGATTACGGTGCTGGAGCTGCCGGACAACCAGACCGGCTTGCCGTTCACCTATGAACACGAAGGCAAGCAATACCTGGCCATGTTTGTCGGTGGCCGCGGTACGCCTGCGCAACTGGTGGTGTACGCGTTGCCTTAAGCCTGGCACGCGTAGAACCAAGAAAACCAAAGGGGTCAGAGTCGTTTGATACATCAAACGACTCTGACCCCTTTGTTATTAACCCCCCCCCCTTGTTATTTTGTACAGAGACGGTTGTGCCATTAAGATTCGTACAACATGACAAAGGGACAGGATGGCAAGAAACAGTCTGCCTCCTGTCATCACGAGTTCTTGCTGCACTGCAGGAGCCAACTTTCAGGAGAGACCTATGAAACCGTATGCTTCTATTTGTCGCCTTTGCGTTGTAGCCGTTTCTCTGGGCTGGGGTATCCAGAGCCTGGCGCAGGACGCTCACGATCATGGCGCTGCAGCACATGCCCATGAGGAACATGGCAGTGCAGCGCTTAGCCTCAGTCTTGACCACGGCAAACAATGGGAAACCGATGCCGCTCTGCGCCACGGCATGACCGAAATCCGTGCCGCTGTTGATATGGTGGCGCCCGCGTTTGAGGCCGGACAGATCAGTGCACATCAGGGGCATCAGCTCAGCGAGGCGATTCAGGGCAGCGTGAATACCATGATCGAGCAATGCAAGCTGCCGCCGGAGGCCGATGCCAACCTGCATGTCATTCTTGCGGCCCTGTTGCAGGGGGCTGGGGCTGTGGCTTCCTCACCGCAATCCGCAGAAGGTGTCCCGTCGCTGAAAGAAGCACTGGAAAGCTATGGTCATTACTTTAATCATCCTGGTTGGCAGGCAGATGAACACGCAGGGCATGCGCACTGAGTGATGCCTGGTTCCGGTGTTGATAGATAAAAAAAACCAAACAGCAGTCTGCACAGGAGCACAAAATGATAAGAAAAACCCTGTATAGCCTGGGCTTTGGGGTGGCGCTGGTGTTTTTTGCCAGCCCGCCGGATGTCTCTGCTCAAGCCATGAACTCCGTGGAACCCTTCAAGGTTGGAACCTTCGCCATCAACGATATCCCCACCGTTGGCCTGGTGTTGCGTAACGATCAGTTTATTATCGATCTTGCCGCCGCCAACCGGGCACTGGAATTGCTGCCGCAGTACGCAGCAATCCCCATGCCGGACGATATGATTGGCCTGATTGAACAATACGAGTACGGCCTCAAGTACCGCATCTACGAGCTGGTGAACTGGCTGGTGGAAGAGGGCATGCTCAGCGGCAGCAATATGCACAGCTTTGTGCACCCGGTGAGCAGTGTGGATATCATGGCGCCCATTCAGTACCCCAGCAAGATCATGAATGCCGCCGTGAATTTCTACACACATGCCTGTGAGGGCTGCAACGACGACGAGCTGGCGCGCCGTGTGCGCGAGCGCCAGGAAAACCGCGGTGTGCCCTATCTGTTCCTCAAGCCTACCCGTGGTGCCGTGATTGGTGATGGGGACGACATCATCATGCCCTATGGCCGCGACCGCATCGAATGGGAAGTGGAAATGGCAATTGTGTTTGGCCGTACCGGCAAGTATGTGTCTGCCTCCCGTGCCTATGACTATGTCTTCGGTTATATGGTGGCGATGGATATTTCCGACCGGGGTGGCCGTCCGCCAGGCGGCTATGGCGTGACTTCCGACTGGTTTGTGGGCAAGGGGCACGACACCTTCGCACCGCAGGGCCCGTGGATTGTGCCCAAGGAATTCTTCGGCGACCCCATGGAACGCCTGCACCAGACTCTGGTGATCGATGGCGTGACCGTGCAGGAGGCCAAGGCCGGCGACATGATTCACAACATCCCCGAGCTGATTGAGTACGCGTCCTCCCTCATCACCCTGTTCCCGGGCGATGTGCTGCAGAGTGGTACGTCAGGGGGTACTGGAGCAGGGCGGGTGGAACGCGCCAGCGGTTCCGGTTACCTCATTGACGGTGAGACCATCAGTGCCAGCATCGAGGGTATTGGTACCCTTACCCATACAGTGCGTGTGGAGACTAGTGTGCCTGCCGATCTCTCCGGTTCGCAGTTACCACCAGTGAGAACCTACCGGCCCTAAGCCCGCGGGTTTAATCAAAGGGGGATGATTCCCGGCTAGCCGTGGATCGTCCCCTTTTATCTCACTCAAACTGCAATGACTCATCAAATCCTTACGGGTGTTGTCGCCAGTATTTCTGAACTCGACAGCTTGCTACGTGGTTCTGTGTCCGATCAAGGAAGCTGACCTCTTGACTGCCTTGATTGTACCAGCGTCAGAGTGCCGAGATCTTGCTCCAAGCGTGTGGGATCTGGATCTACAGGGTAAACCGTATCCGTCGTCCAAAGCAGGCTACCGCTCTGGCTGCTGATTGTGGCTCGGACAGCATAACGCATGTTGGTTTTCAGCTGCTGCTCCTTCACTGTGATGGAAAACGGCAATGGTACTTGCTCGCCTGCAAGGACACGAATCTCCTCGGCGACAAGGGATGCTGGCACGTCGGCTTTGGAGACATCCATGAGCATGACTCGAAGCGTCAGACCCGATACCAACGCAATACGCTCCCGGTAACTGAGCTGGCCGGAAATCGTCTTGTCTTGCAACTGCAACAAAGGGACTTCGGGTGTGATGCTTTGCGGTTGTGTCGTGCACCCTGCGATCATCAACGCCAGCGCTGATATGAACGCAGGCGAAATCGACTTCATCATTGCGAAATCTCCTTAAGGATCGCCTATTTGGTGGTAAGCCAGATGGCGTGAATCATGCCCGGGAAGAAGAAAATCAGGCACAGCAGCAAATTGATCAACAAATCTTTTCCCATGCCTTGCTTCAGGAACACGGCAACTGGGGGCAGAAGGATCGCGAGGATGATCAGGACAACTTTGTTCATGGTTTTACTCTCTGAGGGGGAATTGTATTTTGTGTTTGTAGTTGACTGCCGGGGTTACCACCCTGGCAGTCATAGTCGTATGCCGTCTCCGCGCCGAAGCTTGCGCTATGCTTTGGACTTCAAAAGGTCACGTATCTCGCCCAATAGCACCTCTTCGGAGGAGGGGGCGGGCGGAGCGGGGGGCTCTTGCGCTGCTTTTTCTTCCTTTCGCTTCAGGGAGTTGATGGCCTTCACCAGCATGAAGATGGCGAAAGCGATAATCGTGAAATCAATCAAGGTTTGAATGAACGCACCATAGCTGATGACCACTGCTGGTTCTTCGCCGACAGCCTCCTTGATGACCAGCACCAGATCGGAGAAATCCACACCTCCAAGAAGTACGCCGATCGGCGGCATGATGATGCCAGACACCAGCGCCGTGACAATCTTGCCGAACGCGGCGCCGATGATGATGCCGACGGCCATATCAACGACGTTGCCGCGGACTGCAAATTCTTTGAATTCCTGAGCGATACTCATAGCGCATTCCCTTTTCTGTTAGGACAAATAGATAAGATGCCAAATTTCTGTTCCATCGGGCTTGAGTAATATACCCGCAAAGAGGGCGTAAGCAAGAGTGCGTTGATGCAGAATTGTAAGTTCAGTCGCGCTCTGTGCGCAGTGTTTCGGTCGTTTGCATAATGAATCAGAGGCTTCTTAAATTGAGCTTCAAACGATGTCTGTTCCTGCATCAGACGGAGAGGTTCCCTAGTCCAGCTGAGCCGGCCAAGGAACCTGAACCCATGATTTAGCTGCTTGATCTGGGCGGCTGGATCGCACTACTCTGACCTTACCCTATGATTCCTGTCAGCGAGCAAACCATGAAAAAACTGCTGGTGTTTGTGCTGGGCCTGGCCCTGAACTGCGCGGCCTGGGCACAAGGTTCCGAAAACCCGGGTGCGATGGACGCACAAACCCGCCCCGACACCTTCGTGTCGCTGCAAAGCGTGATTCCCAAACTGGTGCTGGAGTTGCGCTACTTCAGCCACAACAACTTCATAGGGCGGCCCATAGACGGCTACCGGGCCAATATTGTGTACATGACACGCCCGGCCGCCCTGGCCCTGAAGGCCGTGCAGGACGAGCTGGCATCCCAGGGGCTTGGTCTGAAGGTGTTTGACGCTTATCGCCCTCAAACCGCCGTGAACCACTTCATGCGCTGGGCGGCAGACAGCAGTGATACTCTGATGAAGCAACAGTATTACCCCAGCCTGAACAAGGACGAACTCTTCCCCGGCGGCTATATTGCCGAGCGCTCGGGCCATTCCCGTGGCAGCACCGTGGACCTGACCCTGGTGCGGCTGGCCGATTCGCAGGAGCTGGACATGGGCAGCCCTTACGACTTCTTCGATGAGGTGTCCTGGCCTTCAGACACCTCCATCACCGAACAGCAACGCAGTAACCGCATGACACTGCGCGAGGCGATGCTTAAACACGGCTTTCGCCCGCTGGACACCGAATGGTGGCATTTCACCCTGGAAGGCGAACCCTACACAGACGTGTATTTCGATTTCCCGGTGGAGTGATGTCGATCGTTTCCGATGAGGAGGGCGCATCATGCTCGATGCCATGATTGCCAATGAAGCGGCTGTCCGAATTTCAAGCTTTCTGCTGGTATTAAGCGTAATGGCGCTTTGGGAAGTGTTTGCCGCCCGACGTCCCCAGGCCTGCAGGCGATGGGTGCGCTGGCCAAACAACCTTGCCATTGTGCTCTTGAACACCCTGCTGGTTCGCCTGGTGTTCCCGCTGGCTGCCGTTGGTGTGGCGATTCATGCCGCCGGGCAGGGTTGGGGAATACTGAACCGGATCTCCCTGCCGGAATGGGGCGGCTTCATTCTCAGCATTCTCGTGCTCGATCTGGCCGTTTATTTTCAGCACCGCGGTTTTCATGCTCTTCCCTGGCTGTGGCGTCTGCACCGCATGCACCACGCGGACATGGAGTTTGATGTCACCACCGGCCTGCGGTTCCACCCGCTGGAGATTCTGCTCTCCATGCTCATCAAAATGGCGGTGGTGCTGCTGATTGGCGTCCCGGCACTGGCGGTGCTGGTGTTTGAGGTGCTGCTGAACGCGACCGCGCTGTTTAATCACGGGAATGTGCGCCTGCCGCAGAAGGTTGATCGTGGCTTACGGCTGCTGTTGGTAACGCCGGACATGCACCGGGTGCACCATTCGGTGATTCCACGAGAAACCAACAGCAATTTCGGCTTCAGTGTGCCCTGGTGGGACAGACTTTTCGGCACCTACCTGGCCCAGCCGGAAAAGGGGCATCTGGACATGATGATCGGGCTTGACGATTTCCGCACGGAACGCGATTTGCGTCTGGACCAGATGTTGGTGCAGCCGTTGCGGCAGGGGCACAGGCCAGGATGACGGTTGTAAGATAGGTGCGCAGGATGCTGGAGGAAGGGGAGCTGGACAAGTGAAGAGGGCAAGAACTTGCTCTATTGGGCCTCTTCAGGCGGAAACCGAAACACATGGTACACGTTCGGCACCTCAACGGTGCTGCCGTTGCGTGCCATCGGTTTAAAGCGAAGTTTCGCTGCGGCTTCCAGCGATACTTCGTCAAATATCTGGGGTGGATCTGAATCCACCAGTTGCACGTTTTCGACCGTTCCCGTTTTCGTTACCGTGAAGCTTACCTGTGCCCAGCCCGTGATGCCGTCCTGCTGCGCCTGAGCGGGGTAGACGGCGGCAACGGGGTTCAGAGGTCTCATGTCACCCTCATGGCTCAATTCCTGCAACTCAGCCTCGGAGTAGGGGACGTACTCCCTGGGTTCGAAATATCCCATCCGCCCCATGGGGCAGCGCTCTTCGTCCGCCAGCGTGGCGGAAATTGCCTCAAAGAGAGTGAAGCGGGAATCCTGCGGTTGGCTTAACACCCATGAAACGGTGAGCTCCCACAGCGAACCATACCTGAACGGTGCCATGTCGGTGACTGGCATGCAGCTCTCGGGAATCTGGTAGGCCGTGACGATGGCAGCGAAGTAGCCTTCACACCAGCCTCGAGTATTCCCTTGGCAAAGTTCCAGGAAAACGGGCCTGGTAAACGGGGTATTGAGTGCGGCCATTTGCCTCAGTTCTATTGCCCGGCGAATTGCCTCGATCTCGTCTTGCTCGGCGGCTGTCGCGTATGACGAAATCAACAGCAGTGCCAGAATGAGGGGAGTGAGTATTTTCATCGTGTCTCCCTGGTTCATGTGTGGCACTTGCTACAGTGCCTGAACATCAAGCTCATGCCGCTCGATGTTCATGGACATCAGAATTTAAATTTCAATGATGCACCGAGCACGGAAGTGTCATGGTCAAAGACATTCAGAAGCGGGGCGTCATACTCGGATTCAAAGTTATCGTAGGACAATTCCAGCTCCAACATGCTGGTGATCTCATACCCCATCCCAATACCGAAAAACAGACTTGAATCATCCGCGCTGTATTTCGCCGTCGTGCAACCGGCAGGGCCGCGCGAGCAGTTGGTGTCCGTAAGATCGGATTCCCACCATATGTTGCCCAGCTTCGCGAACAGTGCCAAGCGGTCTGAAAGTGGCAGGCGTACCGTGCCCGCAAGTGAGGCGCCGTTCATGTCAAACTTTGCCAGTGTGCCATGAGGGTCTTCGGCTTCCTCAAAATTGTGGTAGCTGCCCTCAATGCCAAGATTGGGGGTCAACTGCCAGCCCACCGCTGCACGCGGAGCAAAACCTGTATCGTCTTCCAGGCTGAGGTCAGAGTCGATCGTGGATACGCCCACACCCAGGCTGGCATACAGACCGGTGTCCGAGCGTTGATCCGCCAGGGCGATGGTGGAGTGGGCAAAGATGAACAGGGAGCTAACAAGGGCTGCCAGATGTGTCGGCTGAGATTTCATCGTGATTCCCTATTTGTAAAGAGTGCTTGCCAATGTACCCGTTTTTATCGTGGGATAAAACCCGTGAGAGGCGGAGGTTAGCGTTCCTGATGTGATTTCGGCAGAGGCTGAGGCAAACTACTACCGCCAACTGAGTGAACTCATTGCTCCGGCGGCGTAACTTAAATCAAAAAGCTTCCGTGAAACCAGGGCCGATTCACTGCGAACGACGTCCCCACATACCCACCTTCTGGAGGTAGCGCCTGAATGAGCAGAACTTTTCGCTGGGCCGCCATGACCGCTGCCGCCCTCCTGGTGGCGATTTACGCGGTATTCACCGCGCTCACGGCTGCCGGTGGCAGTGGCGTGGCGGCAGAGATGTTTGCTACCTCGGCCATCGGTGCGCTGTCCCACTTTCTGGGCGGGGCAATTGTCATGATCGCCGGGGCCTTGCAATTCAATGCCAGGCTTCGGGCCAGGCACCTGCACTGGCACCGCTGGCTGGGGCGAATTTATGTGAGTGGAGTTCTGGTCGGCGGCATAGCCGGTTTCTACCTCGCGTTTTACACCAATGGCGGGCTGGTGGCGCGTTTTGGATTCGCGCTGCTGGCGCTGTGCTGGGTGGGGACCACCTGGGTGGCCTACCTGCAGATACGGCGCGGCAACGTCGATGTCCACCGGGCCTGGATGGTTCGCAGTTATGCGCTGACCCTGGCGGCCGTCACACTGCGCATCGAGATTCCCCTGTTCCTGTTGAGCGGGATCTCCTTCGAGGAAGCCTACCCGGTCATCGCCTGGCTGTGCTGGGTGCCCAATCTTCTGGTGGCGGAATGGTTGATCATTGCCAGGCCACGATTTAGCTCCTGATCAATCGATCAAAGGAGTCAGAGTACTTTGAAAGTTCAAACTACTCTGACTCCTTTGGTTCGATTTCTTTTGCTTGCTCAATGGGATTTCTTGAGTAATATTAATTACCAATAATTGGTAATTCGGAGATTCCTATGGCCAAGAACACCAGCATTTCCCTGGGTGAACACTTTGACGATTTTATCGCCCGACAGCTCCATAGCGGTCGATACGGGTCGGCAAGTGAGGTGGTACGCATGGGACTTCGCCTGCTGGAAGATGCGGAATTGCGACGTCTTCATCTTCGCAGGATGCTGGAGGAGGGAGAGCAGAGCGGCATGGCGGATTATGACTATACTGAGCTTATGGAGGCGCTGGACAAAGAAGCAGGTGCATGACTCTATTCAGACTCAGCAAAAAGGCCAAGGATGACCTGCTGAACATCGCCCGCTATACAGAGCGCCGATGGGGACGAAAGCAGAGAAGAGACTATTTGTTGCAGTTGGACAATGCCTTTCACGCAGTAGCGAAAAATCCCGAACTCGGGCGCGCTTGCAGCGGAGGGTGTAAATAATTCTGTGTAACCGCCGTGGTTAAACGTAGTCGCTGATGCGATCCTCGAACTCGATCATAAACCGGTTCAGCGCCGCCTTCCAATTCCGGATCGGCATCGTCCATTTCTTTGACGCATCCATGATGGCCAGATAGACGACCTTGCGGGCGGAGTCGTCGGTCGGGAACAGCTTTCGTTTCTTGATCGCTTTGCGGATAACGCTGTTCAGGGACTCGATGGCGTTGGTGGTGTAGATCGCCTTGCGGATGTCTTCGGGGTAGCGGAACAACGTGCTCAGGTTCGGCCAGTGATTGCACCAGGAACGGCTGATGTGGGGGTATTTCTCGCCCCACCTGTCCTCGAACTCATCCAGCGCTTGCAGAGCTTCCTCCTCGGTGACTGACTGGTAGAGATATTTGGGGTCAGAGTAAAAACCCTGTCACATCATCTTTCTTTTTGGCCTTCTTTTTACATCAATCTTCCCTAACTGCAGTGATCGTTGCTGAAACTTCAGCATAGCGAAATCGCCTCTCAGGACTGTACTGTCTTCAAGGGTTCTTACACTGACCCCAAATATCTCCAAATATCTCTGCCCCCAAATATCTATCGAGGTACCAAACTACTCTTACACCTTTGATTTCCGACTCAATGAACAATTACTTCCTCTATGGAGTCTACAAGGACCCAGTTTTCGTTGACCTTGCGAAATAGGTATAAAAAACTGCCGCTGGCTGTTGGATCCACTTTCGCAACAACTGAACCATCGAGGTTTCCGTACCAACAAACCAGATCATTGTCAGTTAAGCCCTCAATCTGAGCACGCATTTCTTCCTCAGGCTCCCATGTCGGGTCAATCAACCCGCTCTCCACTCGCAAGTACATAGATGGCACTTCGCATTCGGTCTTCAGTGATTGCGAAGCGCAGCCGGAAAGCGCCAGAACTATTGCTATGGAATAGACTGGCTGATGCACAATGCCTCCCTCCCTAACGCCGCAAACAACGGCGCGAACGCAGTGAGCGTCCGGCGCCGCCAGGCGCGAATTGATTTGCTTTGTTAGCTGCCGCCCGCACCAAGCTGACACCCCTTATTCTGGAATAAACTGGAAGGAGAACTGATAGCGAATCAACGTCAAGTTCGGAACAACTTTTGCAGCTGCGCGAGCCTTTCGATCGAACTCCGACGCAATCAAGATGCCACGTACCTGATCAATTCCTTCCTCTTCCATCACACTCCCGATGTAGCTCAGAATTTGAGCTACAGCTCGCTGCCCGGCCACCCCTGTCTTTAACTCTATGACTACAGGGACCGAATCGGAATCTTCGGCAGTAATGTCGATGAACCCGGTTTCAACGGAACGTTCCCGACCATTGTCGGTAATACGGAGCCCCGTTTCGATCTGGCCGATGTTCTGGCGGATAGCAGCCTGCATGTCTTTTTCTAGACCGATGGTTTGCGACTGCACCTCTGGTTCGGATATTTCAACCGCCGGCACATCGTCAGGCTCAATGCGCTCTACGTCATCTTCCAGAAAACGGCGATAACGTCGGATGGCGTCGCGGTAGGACGCTAAATTGTTATAAGCATTCCCTTCAAAGGGAATTTTCGATTCATTGGGCCTATTGTTTCGCCGGTCTTGGGTGGTGTAGGTCAGTTCTCGGATTAACGATTCCAAGTGATCCTCAGCATAAAGCGCATCAAGATCGCCATAGTATTCCTCGACCCTTCCGGCTCTATGCATCTGGGCTGTGATGGTACCGCCCTGATAGTTCTGGGCTGCCAGCCATTTCCTATAGTTTTCAGTCTGCATAGTTCCTCGCAAGACAGCTAACAGTGTTTTTAGAAGGCCAACGGCCCTCTAACAATTATTAGAAGAACGGCCTTGGTGTTCAGAGCCGAGTGATCTTTCTACCACTCTACAAAAGTCTCCCGAAAATACACCCACGAACATAATGGGATCAAGAAAAAATACAGAGAAGAATTCAAGAACCCGACCAAGCGAACCCAATCAGCGATGATCAAACGTGGTGCTGCCCCAAATCCCCTGGCACATCCACATCCAGATGCACGGCAGGGTCTTCGACAGCGACTTTCACAATCGCGTTGGGATTGCCCTTCATGACCTCCCGACCACCACTGTCCCCGTTGGCTTGCGCCAGTTGCGCAAACCACTTCCTGCCAAACCCCACCGGATTCCCGCGCTTGCCCTGATGCTCAGGCACCACAATGGCATCTGGCCTCAAGGCGTTCAACAGGGCGGTGTAGGTGCGGGTTTCGACAAAGGGCATGTCGGCAAGGCACACGAGCACGGCATCCCAGTGTGCGGGAACTTGCGCCATGCCGCAGGCGAGGGTATGGCCCATGCCCTGGTCGGCATCGGGGCAGAGGAGGGTGTGTTCTGTGGGGGCGCCGGCCTGCAGAAGGCTGGCGAGCAGCTCCTCCCGCGTCACCACAATTACATTGTCAGTAGCGGCCTGAATGCGTTCCAGGGTTTGTTGAACAAGAGGCTTGCCGTTGGGGAGGAGGGCATTGAGTTTGATGCTGCCAAATCTTCGGCTGAAGCCGGCGGCCAGCAGGATGACCCCTGTGGTTAAGGGAACATCCTGCTGGCCTGGCTTCTGCTGTAGGGGCTCTTTTGCCATGCCCGGCGGGCTCAGTGCAGCACGCGTTCGGCGGGGTCGTCGGGTTCATCGAAGCGGGAAATCTCGATGATGAACTGGCGTTCCGCCATGCGCGTTTGCGCGTCTTGAGTGGCCTTGTCGCCGCTCGCCGGGGCATTGTCATTCGTTTGCCTGGCCGGGCTCGCCTCAATGGAGAGGCGTTGCGCGCGGGCAAGCTGTTGCAGTTCCTGCAGTTCGCGTTCGTTGCTGAGCAGGGCCTGCTTGAGGTCGCGGGTTACGGTGCTGTCCTGCTGAATTGACATCTGCTGGTGCAGGTGGCGCTTCAGGCGGTTGACCACGCCGGTCATGACCTCGATGGTGTCGCTCAACTGGTCGAGCGACATCAGGGTGTTGCTGCTTTTCTCCGAATTGTTCTCGCTGCTCATGTGGCTACTCCTGGTTTACAGGACGCTTACTCCCAGCTCAGCGCGCCACCGGTCTGGTATTCGATGACGCGGGTTTCGAAGAAGTTCTTTTCCTTGCGCAGGTCCATGATTTCGGACATCCACGGGAAGGGATTCTTGACCCCTTTGAACTGCTCGGGCAGGCCGATCTGTACCAGGCGACGGTTGGCGATGAACTGCAGGTACTCTTCCATCATCACCGCGTTCATGCCCAGCACGCCGCGGGGCATGGTGTCGCGAGCGTATTCGATCTCCAGTTGGGTGGCCTGCAGAATCATCTGCGTGGCGTCCTGCTTCATCTTGTCGGTCCACAGGCCCGGGTTCTCCAGCTTGATCTGGTTGATCATGTCGATGCCGAAGTTCAGGTGCATGGATTCGTCGCGCAGGATGTACTGGAACTGCTCGGAGGTGCCGGTCATCTTGTTGCGGCGGCCCATGGACAGAATCTGGGTGAAACCGCAGTAGAAGAAAATACCTTCAGGCAGCAGTAGAACGCGATCAGGTTCTTCAGCAGGGCCTGGTCGGTCTCGCAGGTGCCGGTCTTGAAGGTCGGGTCGCTCAGCTCCTTGGTGTACTTCAGGCCCGGGACGCCTTGCGGGCGACGGAAGGTACCTCGTGGTACATATTGAAGATCTCGCCTTCGTCCATGCCCAGTGACTCGATGCGGTACTGGTAGGCGTGGGTGTGGATCGCTTCCTCGAAGGCCTGGCGCAGAATGTACTGGCGGCACTCGGGGTTGGTGATCAGCCGGTAGATGGCCAGCACCAGATTATTGGCGACCAGGGAGTCGGCGGTGGCGAAGAAACCGAGGTTGCGCTTGACGATCAGGCGCTCGTCGTCGGTCAGGCCCGTTTTGCTCTTCCACAGGGCGATGTCCGCGTTCATGTTCACTTCCTGCGGCATCCAGTGGTTGGAGCAACCGTCCAGATACTTCTGCCAGGCCCAGTCGTACTTGAAGGGCACGAGCTGGTTGAGGTCGGCACGGCAGTTGATCATGCGCTTGTCGTCCACGGTCACGCGCTGGGCGGACTCGTCGAGTTCCTCCAGGCCGGGGGCAACGTCCATGTCCTCCAGGGAGCGGATGGCTTCCTGGACGGCATCGCTGGCCGCTGCTGCGCTGACGGGTGCGGCGGCAGCCGGTTGTGGGCTTTGTGTTTCTACCGGCGCGCTGACGCTACTGGCAGCGGGTGTGGGTGCAGGCGCAATTTCCTCGCGCAACTGCTGGGCGGCCTGGGTCGCGCGCTGGGCTGCAGCGGCATCCGCCTTGGCTTTGGTGCTCTGCGTGGAGGAGGCAGACTCCTCCACATCAAACTCATCCCATGACAACATAATGGTTCCCCTTACTTCCAATGCTTATTGACAGGCTTCGCAATCCGGATCGTCTATGGAGCACGCCTTCGGTACTGCCGCGGCTTCGGACTCCAGTTGGCTGGACACCGCGTTCAGGCTGTTCTTGTTAATGGTTGACTTCTCGGTCGTGGTCGCGGCCAAGGCACGCAAGTAATACGTTGTCTTGAGGCCGCGCAGCCAGGCCATGCGGTAGGTCACATCCAGCTTCTTGCCGTTGGCGCCGGCGATGTAGAGGTTCAGGGACTGGGCCTGATCGATCCACTTCTGACGGCGGCTGGCGGCGTCCACGAGCCAGCGCGGTTCAATCTCGAAGGCGGTGGCGTAGAGTTCCTTGATGTGCTGCGGAATGCGGTCGATCTGCGCCACGCTGCCCTCGTAATACTTGAGGTCGTTGGCCATCACGCTGTCCCACAGGTCCAGCGCCTTGAGGTCGCGCGTACCAGGTGGGGTTCACCACGGTGAACTCGCCGGAGAGGTTCGACTTCACGCCACAGGTTCTGGTAGGTCGGCTCGATGGACTGCGACACGCCGCTGATGTTGGCGATGGTCGCGGTGGGCGCAATCGCCAGCACATTGGGTTGCGCATGCCCACGGTCTTGATGCGGCCGCAGGGCCTCCCAGTCCATGGTCTCGTTCATGTTCACGTCGAGAATTCCTCGCCGCGTTCGTGCGCCAGCATCTTCAGGGAGTCGATGGGCAGAATGCCTTTGTCCCACAGCGAGCCGGGGTAGGTCTCGTGGGTGCCGCGCTCTTCGGCCAGGTCAGTGGAGGCCTGGATGGCGTAGTAGCTGATGGCTTCCATGGAGGCATCGGCAAAGTCCACGGCCTTGTCGGACGCATGGGGATCTTCAGCGCGTACAGCGCGTCCTGGAAGCCCATGATGCCCATGCCCACGGGGCGGTGCTTCAGGTTGGAGTTCTTGGCCTGATCCACGGGTAGTAGTTGATGTCGATCACGTTATCCAGCATGCGCACGGCCGTTTTTACGGTGCGTTGCAGCTGGCGTGGTCCAGCCCGTTCTCGCCCACATGGTTGACCATGTTCACGGAGCCTAAGTTGCACACGGCCACTTCGTCCTTGCTGGTGTTCAGGGTGATCTCTGTCCACAGATGGAGGAATGGATGGTGCCCACGTGCTGCTGCGGGAGCGCACGTTGCAGGAATCCTTGAAGGTGATCCACGGGTGGCCGGTCTCGAACAGCATGGACAGCATCTTGCGCCACAGGTCCTTGGCTTTCACGGTCTTGTAGACCTCGATCTTGCCGGCCATGGCCTGGCGCTCGTACTCCGCAGTAGGCCTCTTCAAAGGCGCGGCCGTGCAGGTCGTGCAGCTCGAGGCACGTTGTTCCGAGAGAACGGGTCCAGTCGCCGTCCCGGAACACGCGCTTCATGAACAGGTCGGGAATCCAGTTCGCGGTGTTCATGTCGTGGGTGCGGCGGCGATCATCCCCGGTGTTTTGCGCAGTTCCAGGAACTCTTCGATGTCCAGGTGCCAGGTTTCCGGTAGGCACACACGGCGCCCTTGCGCTTGCCGCCCGGTTTACGGCCACGGCGGTGTCGTTCACCACTTTCAGGAAGGGCACGATGCCCTGGGACTTGCCGTTGGTGCCGGTAATGGGCGCCCAGTGCGCACCGGGGTCAGTCATTGCGGCCGCCTGCCCATTTGGACAACATGGCGTTGTCGCGAATGGCGCTGTAGATGCCGAACAGGTCGTCCGGCACGGTGGTCAGGAAGCAGGAAGAGAGCTGCGGACGCAGGGTGCCGGAGTTGAACAGCTGCGGCGTGGACGTCATGTAGTCGAAGCTGGAGATCAGGTCGTAGAACTCGATCGCCGCTCTTCGCGGTTCTCTCGTTGGTGGCCAGACCCATGGCGACGCGCATGAAGAACACCGGGGCAGCTCCGAACGGATGCCTTCGCTGTGGATGAAGTAGCGGTCGTACAGGGTCTGCAGGCCCAGATAGGTGAACTGGGTGTCGCGCTCGGCCTTCATGGCCTCACCAGGCGTTCAGGTCGTATTCCAGCAGGTGCGGAGACAGCAGGCCCAGCTCCACGCCCTTCTCGATATAGGGCGCAGGGTGGTGGGGTAGCGGTAGTGCATCTCGCCCAGGTCGCGCTGTTGGCAGGCCAGGGAAGCCCAGCGCTTCGGGCGCAGGGTGTCCAGCAGCAGGCAGGCGGTCACATAGGTGTAGTTGGGGTCTTTCTCCACCAGGGTGCGTGCGGTCATCACGGCAGAGGTGCGCACGTCTGCGATCTTCACGCCCGGGTAGAGGTTCTTGATGGTCTCGTTGTAGATGTCGTCGGCGGAGACGTTTTCCAGGCCCTCGCAGGCCTCGTCGATTACGGTGCGCAGACGCTGGGTGTCCAGCGGTCCCTGGGTGCCGTCGTCATGGGTGACGGTGATGGCGGGGGTGTTGTCCTGCTCGCGCACACGCTGGGTCTCGCGCAGGCGGGCGCGTTCGGCGCGGTAAAGCACATAGCTGCGGGCAACCTTGTGCTCGCCGCTGCGCATCAGCGCCAGTTCCACCTGGTCCTGTACGTCTTCGATGTGAATGGTGCCGCCGGAAGGCATGCGGCGCAGGAAGATCGTGCTGATCTGCTTGCCGAGCTTGGTGACGCTGTCGTGCACGCGTGAGGACGCGGCGGCGGTGCCGCCCTCCACCGCGAGATAGGCCTTGGTGATGGCCACCACGATTTTGGACTCGTCATAGCCCACCACAGCGCCATTGCGCTTGATGACCCGGATCTGGCCTGGGGCGGTGGACGTGGTGGATGCGGGCTTGCTGGGGTTGCCGGTAGGTGCCGAGGACGAGGTGCCGGATTGACCGCGGGATTCAGTCTGCATGAGTGTCTCCATGATTTTTATGTCTATCCGGCGCGACCGCTTGGCTGGAATCGGGGGCCGGAGACTGCTGACTTTGTTGTCTAACTGTTGCTGTGCCGTATTGTGTTTTTTGCCGGGTTGAGGCCCGGCCTGATGCCTGACTTTGTGCCGATTTTTCCCGGAAAATCAGGGAAAAGGGTGCCGCTATCGCTAATATCTATGGGGATCGCGGAATTGATTCAAATACTACATATAGGGGCTTTCTGAATCAGGAACACAAGATAGTGCGCTGAGAGGGGGATTGCAAGCGCTTTTTATGTGTAAAACATGTGGATAAGGTGTTTGCAGATGTGCGCTTTTTCACACTGTGAAAAGTCTGCCCCGGGGTGGGGCGGGCAAGTGGGAATTTTTGACTCATAACGGACACAAAAGTGACATTGTGGTGCATGCACTTTGTGTCCGCCATGACAGGGTAGGAGGACGCGGCTCAGAGTGAATCGACTTCCAGGTCGCCGCTGACGGTGGTCATGTCAATGCTGCCACTGCCATCGCCTGTGCTGAAGTTGAGGCTGCTGCCAGGGCCGTAGCGGCCTCGTCGGCTGGCACGCTCGTCGCTGAGGCGGTTGTCGATGTCGCCACTGACACTGGCATTGAGGTCGAAACGGGCGTTGACCTGGGGTTCCAGTTGCAGGCGCAGGTCACCACTGACGGTGCTGCCTTCCACGCGGGGGCTCAGGGACGCGGCCATGCGCACATTGATGTCACCGTTGACGGTGCTCATTTCCAGCTCCTCGCTGCCCTGCAGGTGCACATCGGCCTCGCCGTTGACGGTGCTGACAGACACCTCGGTGGCGTTGCTGTTGATATACAGCTCGCCGTTGACGCTGCTGAACTCGGCCCGGCCGGAGGAAGCCTCATCATGAATTTCGCCATTGACCGTGCTCAGCGTCAGGCGGCCGCTGTTGTTGTTACTTTCGATTTTGCCATTGACGGTGGACAGTTCCACAAAGCTGGCGAGATTGCTGGCGATGATCTCGCCGTTGACGCTGCTGATACTGGTGCTGCCCTGGATGCCGTCCACGCTCACGTCCGTGTTCACGCCCTCGAACTCCAGCTCGGCATTGACGGGCACCTCAAATGTCAGCTGTGAGCCTTCGTCGTCGCTGCCAAACAAGCCACCGCCGCGCAGGCGGCGGGGCGTCTCCACCTCGAAGCGGGTGAAGCCATTGGCCGAATCGAGGGTATAGCCCTCGGCCTCCTCATCCAGCGTGCCACGCACGCGGAACACATTGTCCTGTGAAACGCGGATGGTGGCGGTGCCGCGTGCCACTTCAATCGAGATGCGCTCATTGGCGCTGACAGCGCGCGATTCGTCTATGGCCTCCTGGGCAAACAGGCTGCCGCAGAGCAGCAGGCTGGTGCTCAGGCACAGAAGCAGGGGCATGGGTTTCATGGGAAGTCTCCTCAATAATAGGCAATCAGTTCCGGATCAATCGTGGCCAGGTGTTCGAGATACTGCAGTTGCTGGCGGTAGAGCCTGTCGAGCTGGGTCAACAGATGCGGTTGTGCAGGGGCGTACTGCAGGGCCAGACGCACCTGGTCAACGGCGCCGTCCCAAACGGCCAGTTGGCGTGCAATGGAGGGAGTGCTGACAGACAGGGCCGCCAGTTGTGCGCCTTTTTCGCGTTCATAGGTGCTGAGCAGCTCGGCCATGGGGTTGCCTCCGTTCAGCATTGTCGATGGGGTGGAGTGCTGCGCCACGGGTAGCGCTGGCAGGCTCTGGAACCAAAGACCCGCCGCCGCGAGAACGATGGCAGCGGCAGCCGCCCAGGGGGCAAAGCCCTGCCAGGGGCGCTGGCGTGGCGTCAGGCGGGCCTCCAGCGCGGGCCACAGATCATGCTCGGGCTGGCGTTCGCGGGGCAGGGCGGCGATTGCACGCGTCAGTGCCTCGTCCCGGTGTTCTTGTGTATCACTCACGAAACCTCTCCTGTAACAGTTGTCGCGCCCGGTGGTAATGGGCCTTTGAGGAACCTTCCGCCATGCCCAGCAGTTTGCTGATCTCCGGGTGGGTATAGCCCTCCAGTGCAAACAGCACGAACACGGCCCGCGCCCGTGCGGGCAGGCTGGCAATGGCCTTTTCCAGGTCCTCGCAGGGTTCAGGGGCCGGGCTGTCCGGGTAGTCGTCCGCTTCGCCCGCGTCCACCAGATGCAGTTTGCGCTCCTTGCGCAGCAGATCGATGGCGGTGCGTGTTGCGATGCTGTGCAGCCAGGTGCTGAAGCTGCTGTCACCCCGGAAGCGATGCAGTTGCTGCCACACCTTGATGAAGGTTTCCTGGCAGGCATCCTCCGCTTTCTGGGCATCGGCCAGCAGACGCAGGCAGACCCCATAGGTGCGCCCCACAAACCGGGCATGGAGCGCACGGAAGGACTGAAGATCGCCCTTCTGCGAGGCGCGGATCAGGTGTTGTAGTTCTTCCTCGGACATGAGCGCTCTGCGTATTCGGTACCACACTGAGACGAAGGAGGAGCGAAAACGGTTTAGTCGATGGGTATCTCGTCTGCCTGGGGCGGTGAGCTCAGTGGCTCACGGGCTTGCGGGAAGAGGAGAGGGCTTGCCCCTGCGACAGTTCCTGTAACTGTTTCTGCAGGGCATCGAGTTGCGGAATGAGGTCTGCCACCGCCACGGGGGCACAGAACAGAAAGCCCTGCTGCAGGGCGCAGTGGTGGTCGCGCAGGAAGGCCTCCTGCTCGGCGTTCTCAACGCCCTCGGCGGCCACGGTGAGGTTCATGTGCTGGGCCAGGGCAATGACGGCGGAGGTAATGCCGGCGTCATCGTGAGAGGAAAGACGATTGATGAAGCTACGATCGACCTTGAGCGTGTCGACAGGCAGGCGTGCCAGATTGGTCAGGGAGGAGAAGCCGGTGCCGAAATTGTCGATGGCGATGCTCACCCCCAGCTCCTTCAGGCTGCACATGGTGGCAATGGATTTGTCGACCTGGGTCATCAGCATGCCTTCGGTAATCTCGAACTGCAGGCCGCTGGCGTCGAAGCCGGTTTCATCCAGAATGGCCTTTACCCGGGACACCAGTCTGGGGTCACGGAACTGGCGCTCGGACAGATTGACGGAGACCTTTTGTTCGGTGAAGCCGGCCTCGCGCAGCACCTGCATCTGCTCACAGGCTTTGCGCAGGACGATCTCGCCGATCTCCACGATCAGCCCGCTCTCTTCGGCCACGCTGATGAAGCGCTCGGGCAACAGGTCTCCCTCGGGCTGTTGCCAGCGTACCAGTGCCTCGAAACCGCTGATGCGATGGGCGCTGATGTCCACCTGGGGCTGGAAGTAGACGACAAAGCTCTTTTCCTCCACGGCAGCACGCAGGGAGTTCTCCAGGCTGTTGCGGGCCTGGTTGGCGGCGTTCATGTCTTCGGTATAGAACTGGGAATTGTTGCGCCCGAGCGTCTTGGCGCGGTACATGGCCATGTCGGCGTTGCGCATCATTTCCGTGGCGTCCATGGTGTCCTCGGGAGCCACGCTGATGCCGATACTGCCGCTGATGGTGACCTCCTGGCCTGCCAGGGGAATGGGCACCTGCAGGGCCTTGATGATCTTGGCGGCCACGGTGCCGGCGGCCTCGTTGTCGCGCAGATTGGACAGGATAATGGTGAACTCGTCGCCGCCCAGGCGCGCGACGATGTCTTCCTCACGCACGCACTCCTTGAGCCGGCCGGCCACGACGACCAGCAGTTCGTCGCCGGCTTCGTGGCCCAGGGTGTCATTGACGTTCTTGAAGCCGTCCAGGTCGATGAACAGCAGCGCCATGATTCGCTTGCTGCGCCGCACCTGCTTGATGCTGTGCTCCAGGCGGTCCTTGAACAGGCGGCGGTTCTCCAGGCCGGTCAGCGGGTCGTAGAAGGCCAGTTGTTCCATCTGAGCATGAATGGCGCGCTGCTGGCTGGTGTCCTCAATACTGATCACGATATGGGTGAGTTTCTGGTGTTCGTCCAGCACCGGGGAGGCCGAGAGGGCCTGCCAGAACAGCTCGCCATTTTTGCGGGTGCTGCGCATGGACACGGTCCAGCTCTGCCCGGTGCGGATGCACTCACGCATGCCGCGCTGCTGCTCGTCCACTGCGTCAGAGTATTCCAGCATGCGCGCCACGGTGCCCACCAGCTCCTCGCGGCTGTAGCCGGTGATCTGGGTGTAGCGCGGGTTCACATACTGAACGATGCCGAGATCGTTTGTAATCATGACGGCGCCGTGGCTTTGTTCCACGGCGCTGGACAGGATGCGCATGGACTCTTCGGCCTCACGCTGTTCCGTGACATCGCGCAGGCTGGCGACAATACCGTTGACGCCCGCCACTTCCGTCATGTCGATGAACTCCGCCTGCATGATCCGCCAGCTGCCGTCATGGCGCAGACAGCGTACGGAGTCCAGCGACAGGTGGCTGTGCGAACCGGACACTTCCCCGATGGTTTCAAGTACCAGGGGCAGGTCGTCCGGGTGCAGATAGTCTGCGGGTTTGATGTCGGGGCGGCTGTCGACATTCAGCAGCAGTTTGAGCGCGCGGCTGGCATAGCGGTGGGTACCATCCGGATTGAAGATCACGGTGATCTGCCGGGCGTTGTCGGTGATGGCCTGGAAACGCCGTTCGTCGAGTGCACGGCGCTGCCGGAACAGCATATAGGCGCTCAGTGCCACGGTCACCAGCATCAGGGCGCTGCTGAGCATGTCCGACATCAGGCTGAGATTGGCGTTTTGCTCGACAACGCCGCGATAGGAGAACCAGGTGTTGATGGCGACCGCCGCAATGGCGGCAATCAGTACCAAGGCGGACAGAACGAGAGTTGCTTTTCTATCTGTTCTGATGCGCTTTGGTGTGTTCATAGGGTGGTCCTAGTGCGTGGCGGCTTCGCCGCCAGAGCGCCGGGTTTATTGCCCCGCTCCGGGGAGCGGGGTCGGGGGGTGTTGCGGTGTCATCAGGGCTTGCACAAAAACTCCAGCAGGGCCTTTTTGGTATGCAGGCGGTTTTCCGCTTCATCCCACACCACCGAATCGGGGGCATCGAGGACGCCTGCGGACACTTCCTCGCCGCGATGCGCGGGCAGGCAGTGGAAGAACAAGGCATCTGATTTTGCCAAAGCCATCATTTCCTCGTCCACCTGATAATCGGCAAACACCTGCAGACGTTTCAGGCGCTCTTCTTCCTGGCCCATGGAGGACCAGACATCGGTGGCCACCAGATCGGCATCGCGTACCGCCTCGTGCGGGTTGCGTACCAGGCGTACTCGCTGGCTGCGGGCCTGCATCAAGGCCGGGTCCGGATCAAAACCTTCCGGGCAGGCGATGGTCAGTTCGAAATCGAACTGTTCGGCGGCGTTCATGTAAGACTGGCACATATTATGGCCATCGCCCACCCAGGTGACGCGTTTGCCCTGGATGTCGCCACGGTGCTCGAAATAGGTCTGCATGTCTGCCAGCAACTGGCAGGGGTGGAAATCATCGCTCAGGGCATTGATGACCGGCACCCTGGAGTGCTGTGCAAACAGTTCCAGCTTGCTGTGTTCGAAGGTGCGGATGGTGACGAAGTCCACCATGCGGGAGATCACACGGGCGGTGTCTTCCAGCGGCTCTCCGCGACCCAGTTGCGTGTCGTTGTTGGACAGGAAGAGGCTGCTGCCGCCCAGTTGCGCCATGGCGACCTCGAAGGCCACGCGGGTGCGCGTGGAGGACTTCTCGAAAATCATGGCCAGGGTTTTGTGCTGCAGGGAATCGTTGTGCAGCATCGGGCTGTTCTTGAGTGCGATGGCGCGCTGGATAATGGCGTGCAGCTCATCCCGGCTCAGATCCATCAGTGTCAGAAAATGTCGAGTGCTCATGGCAATAAGGTCTGGTGTTGTCCTTTGGCGTTGGTTCTGTACCCCGGTTGCTCAATTCAAAACGCCCCCACCAGGCCGGGCCTGTCAGGTTCTGCAGCGCGGAAGGAGTCACGGGAGTACGCAATTTGCGTCGCGGGCACGGGGTGACCGAGTGTATCGGCGTGCAAAAGGCCATGGTTTCTGTCCCGTGTGAGACCTAACAGGCTGTTTGTACGCCGGTTTCTTAGCAAGCGGCTATCTTATATTACTTTGCAAGGCAGAGGCAATGTGGCCTGCCCTGGGCGCAAGTTCTGGTAAAAATCTGCCGTGTGTTCGGGTAGAATGCCGGCATTGAGGTGTCTGCTCCCGTGAGAGCAGAGCCGTTCACCGGAGCGAACACGCTGGCAGGCAGTGTCGCATTCCGTCCATGCCTGCCAGGCGAAGCGGATTCATTATGAGCATTGAAAACACCATCCGAGAACAGATCAGTTCCAACCCCATTCTGCTGTACATGAAGGGCAGCCCGGACCAGCCCCAGTGTGGTTTCTCCGCCCAGGCCGTGCGTTGCCTGATGTCCTGTGGCAAGCGCTTTGCCTATGTGGACATTCTTGCCAACCCGGAGATTCGCGCCACACTGCCTACCATTGCCAACTGGCCGACATTCCCGCAGCTCTATGTCAACGGGGAGCTGGTAGGGGGCTGCGACATCGTGACCGATATGTTCGACAGCGGTGAGCTGCAGACGCTGATCGACAGCGTGGAGCTCCAGGGCTGAACCCGCACCGGGCTGTGCTGCCGAGCACGGCCCGACTCCCTTCCGGGGCCAGCTTTACAGCGGCCACCCTCCCAGATCCTTCCATTTATTGACGATACCGCAGAACAGCTGTGCCGTTTTGTGCGCATCATATTTTGCCGAGTGTGCTTCGGTGTTGCTGAATTCGATGCCCGCGGCTTCGCAGGCGCGCGCCAGCACCGTCTGCCCATAGGCCAGACCGCTCAGCGTGGCCGTATCGAAACTGGAAAAAGGGTGGAAGGGATTGCGCTTCAGGCCGTGACGATCGGTGGCTGCGTTGATGAAACCGTGATCGAAGTGCGCATTGTGTGCCACCAGTACCGCGCGTTTGCAGCCATTGCTCTTGATGGCGCTGCGGATAATGCGAAACATCTCGTCGAAGGTGTCCTTCTCCGGTTTGGCGATGCGCAGCGGGTGGTAGGGGTCGATGCCGGTGAACTTCAGGGCGGCCTCTTCAATATTGGCTCCGGCAAAGGGGACCACGCGCTGGAAGAAAGTCTGCTCGATGCCCAGATTGCCCTTGTCGTCAAAACCCGGAATCACGGCGGCGATTTCCAGAATGGCGTCCGTTTTCGCATTGAAACCGCCGCATTCGATGTCCACTACGACCGGCATATAGCCCCGGAAGCGTCGCGCCATCGGGGTGTCGGCGATGTCTTCGTCTCTGCCCAGGCTCATGCGGATACCTCCGCTACGCGCCATTGCAGTTGTTCCCCGGCACGTAGGGGCACCACGCGATCCTCACCGAAAGCGTAGTCGGCGGGCACGTTCCAGGGGGATTTCTCCAGGCGGATGCGCCGGGTATTGCGCGGCAAGCCATAGAAATCCGGGCCGTGAAGGCTGGCAAAGCCTTCCAGTTTGTCCAGGGCGCCGGCCTTTTCGAACACTTCGGCATACAGTTCCAGCGCGGCATAGGCGGTGTAGCTGCCGGCACATCCGCAGGCATTTTCCTTCAGGTGACGAATATGGGGGGCAGAATCCGTGCCGAGAAAGAAGCGCGGGTTGCCGCTGGTGGCGGCGCGGATCAGTGCCTGCTGATGCACATCGCGCTTGAGAATGGGCAGGCAATACATATGCGGGCGTACCCCCCCGGCCAGCATGTCCGTGCGGTTATACAGCAGGTGGTGGGCGGTGATGGTGGCTCCCACCTGACCCTCGCAGGCCTGCACGAAGTCCACGGCATGGGCGGTGGTGATGTGTTCCAGCACGATTTTCAGGCTCGGGAAGCGGCGTGTCAGAGGCGCGAGAACGGTATCGATGAATACTTTCTCGCGATCGAAGATATCGACACCGGCATCGGTGACTTCACCGTGAATCAACAGAGGCATGCCGTGCTCGGCCATGGCCTCCAGCGCCTCACTCACGCGGTCGATATGGGTGACACCGTTCTCGGAATTGGTGGTGGCTCCGGCCGGGTAGTATTTCAGTGCGTGGACGAAACCGCTCTGCTTGGCCTTGGCAATCTCGGCCACGGGCGTGGTATCGGTCAGATACAGGGTCATCAGGGGTTCAAAGTCCAGCCCGGCGGGGACCTGTGCCAGGATGCGTTCACGATAGGCGCGTGCGCTGGCGGTTGTCACCACGGCAGGCTTGAGATTCGGCATCACGATGGCGCGGGCAAAGTAGCGGGCGGTGGCGGCAACGGTGTGTTCCAGGGCCTGTGCATCGCGCAGATGCACATGCCAGTCGTCGGGTTGGAGCAGAGTGATTTGTTTCATGCTTGCATGAGGACCTTGTTCAGCAAATTCTTCGGGTGATCGGGTAAAGTTTTCAGCGGGCCTGCCGATGCTTGTCTACTGAGGCACTGTCTAATGTGGGCACCGCTATGGTTTGTCCGCAAGCAGGAAACCCTAATGACCAGACGCGGCGAATGAAAAACAGCCTGAAGTTTACCTTATCTTTGATGAGTTTGCTCTCTGCCACCAGTGTGCAGACGGGCAATCTCGTCTATCACGCGGATTTCGACACTTCCCTGTGGAGTGTTGAAGGCTCGGTCTTTGGCTGCACGCTAACCCACACCATTCCCCGTTTCGGTGAGGCGGTTTTCTACCGACAGGCCGGGGAGGCCATGCTGTTTTCCCTGCATTCCCTGGACAGCGGCATGGCCGAGGGCCGGGCATTGCTGACGTCCTCGCCTCCGGTATGGCGGCATGAGTTGCCGCAGCAGGACCTGGGGTATGTGGACGTTGCCCGCAGTACGCGCCCGGTGGTGCTGGACGAGACCAGCACCCGTCAGGTGCTGGCGGAGCTTTTCAAGGGCATGATGCCGACCTTGACCCGCCGCACCTGGTACAACGAGCTGGATTCGGTGCAGGTGGCCGTGTCACCGGTTAATTTCCAGCACGCCTATCGCGAGTTTCAGTCGTGCCAGGCCGATCTGCTGCCGGTGAATTTTGGTCAGATCGAACGCTCCACCGTGTTCTGGCAGGCCGGGCAGGTGGCGCTGGATGAGGTGTCGCGGGAGCTGCTGGACAATATCATTCTCTATATCAAGGCGGACCCCAGTGTGTACTCCGTGCAGATCAACGGTTTTACGGATACGGCCGGCAGCAGCCGTGACAACCTGGAGAACTCGCGGCTGCGTGCCTTCACCGTGCACCAGTATCTGGTGGATCACGGGGTGGATGAGGCAATGCTGGAAACCCGCTATTTCGGCGAGACGACGGAGTATCTGATCGTGCGCAATGAGCGTACGGCAAGCGATCGTGACCGCAACCGCCGCGTGACCCTGATGCTGCAGCGGCGCTGATTGTTCTCCTGCCCGTCCTCCGGAGCGTCATCCTGCAAGCTGCCCGTCGAATTTCCGCGCCGATCCCTGTACAATGCCCGCTCTTTTCTTTCCCCGTTTTTCTATGTGCTGCAAGTGCAAGGAGTCAACGATGTCTGGCATCAAGAAAGTCGTGCTGGCCTATTCCGGCGGACTGGACACCTCGGTCATTGCCAAATGGCTGAGTGAAACCTATCAGTGTGAGGTGGTGACCTTTACGGCCGACCTGGGGCAGGGTGGTGAAGTGGAGCCTGCACGCGCCAAGGCACAGGCCATGGGCATCAAGGAAATCTTCATCGAAGACCTGCGCGAAGAATTTGTGCGCGACTTCGTGTACCCGATGTTCCGCGCCAACACGCTCTATGAGGGCGAGTACCTGCTGGGCACTTCCATTGCGCGTCCGCTGATTGCCAAACGTCTGGTGGAGATTGCCGATGCGACCGGTGCCGATGCCATTTCCCACGGTGCTACCGGCAAGGGCAACGATCAGGTGCGTTTCGAGCTGGGGGCCTATGCGCTCAAACCGGGCGTCAAGGTGATTGCTCCCTGGCGTGAGTGGGATCTGAACTCCCGCGACAAGTTGATGGATTATTGCGAAACGCACAACATCGCGGTGGAGAAAAAGCGCGGCACCAAGAGCCCCTACTCCATGGATGCCAACCTGCTGCATATCTCTTACGAGGGAGATCTGCTGGAGGACCCGGGTGCCGAGCCGGAAGAAAGCATGTGGCTGTGGACGGTGTCACCCGAGAATGCGCCGGACACCCCGACCTATATCGAGCTGGAATACGTCAAGGGTGACATCGTCGCCATCAACGGCGAAAAGATGACGCCTGCCACCGTGTTGGCGACACTGAACAAGATCGCCGGTGCCAACGGGATCGGTCGTTCCGATATCGTGGAAAACCGCTATGTCGGCATGAAGTCCCGTGGCTGCTATGAAACCCCCGGCGGCACCGTCATGCTGAAGGCGCACCGCGCAATCGAGTCCCTGACGCTGGACCGTGAACTGGCCCACCTGAAGGACGAGCTGATGCCGCGTTATGCCTCGTTGGTTTACAACGGTTACTGGTGGTCGCCGGAGCGTCTGGCGCTGCAGCAACTGATCGACTACTCCCAGATTCATGTGAACGGCAAGGTTCGCCTGAAGCTCTACAAGGGCAATGTGATCATTGCTGGACGTGAGTCAGCGGATTCTCTTTTCGACATGAAAATTGCCACTTTTGAAGACGATGCGGGCGCCTATGATCAGGCCGATGCCGCAGGCTTCATCAAACTCAACGCCCTGCGCATGCGCATTGCGGCAGGCAAGGGCCGCAAGTTCAAATAAGCCCTGAGAGCTGCCTGACAGGAAATCGCCCGCAGAGCAATTTGCGGGCGATTTTTTTTGGGAGGGAGATCGCCTGCAGGGCAGGCTCCTACGGATGAGGTCTTTTGAGGAATCGCCAGCAGGGCTGGCTCCTACGGGGTCGGGTGGGATCTGCAGAATTCATTGGTGGGCGCTTCGGCGTAGGAGCCTGCCCTGCAGGCGATTTAATCTTCGGTCTTGGATTTGTAATCGCACAAATCCTCGATGAGGCAGGAGCCGCATTTGGGTTTGCGTGCCACGCAGACATAGCGGCCGTGCAGAATCAGCCAGTGGTGAGCATCCAGCAGATATTCCTTGGGCACATTCTTCAGCAGTTTTTTCTCCACCTCCAGCACGGTCTTGCCCGGTGCCAGCCCGGTGCGGTTGGACACGCGGAAGATGTGCGTGTCCACCGCCATGGCGGTTTGCCGAAACGCGGTATTGAGCACGACATTGGCGGTCTTGCGCCCCACCCCCGGCAATGCTTCCAGAGCGGCCCGCTCGTCAGGCACTTCACCGCCGTGGCGATCGATCAGTGCGGCACAGGTCTTGATGACATTCTCGGCCTTGGTGTTAAAAAGACCGATCGTTTTGATATAGGCTTTGAGACCGTCCACGCCCAAGGCCAGAATTTTCTCCGGCGTGTTTGCCACGGCAAAGAGGGGGCGGGTGGCTTTGTTCACGCTGACATCGGTTGCCTGGGCAGACAAAATTACGGCGATCAGCAGCTCGAAGGTGGAATGGTATTCCAGTTCGGTAGTAGGGGCCGGGTTCTCAGCCTGCAGGCGGCGGAACATCTCGGCGCGCGTGAGTTTGTTCATGCTTCGTCCTTGTGTTGTGACATCTTGCGCGCCCGGACGCGGGCGAGAGCGGCGGCAATATCGGCCTTGGCCTGCTCGGGGCTGAGCACATTGCTGCGCTCCTGCGGCGGAACCCAGGTGCCGACCTCTACCGGGTGGCTGGGCTCTTCCTGCAGCAGACGGCGAGCCGTTTCGGTGGCAAGCCTGCGGCGTTCGAGCAGTGCACTGCGCTGTTTCTCCAGGCGGCGGTTGCGCGCCTCGAAACGCTGGCGCCAGTGGGTGCTGAGTTGACGGCGCAATGTGTCATCTTCATCACGGGCCGCGGTGTCGGCAGATACCGGCAGCATGTCGATGCAGTCCACCGGGCAGGGTGCCACACACAGATCACAACCGGTACATTCGTCCACGATAACGGTGTGCATGCGTTTGGAGGCACCGAGAATGGCATCCACCGGGCAGGCCTGAATGCACTTGGTGCAGCCGATGCACTCGTCCTCGCGGATGCTGGCGAGCAGACGGACGCCCTCGGCGCCGTGTACCGGATCCAGTGGCAGCACTTCCCGTTGCAGCAGGGCCGCAAGTTGCGTGATGGTGCGGCTGCCCCCAGGAGGGCATTTGTTGATGGCGCCCCCCTCGCTGATTTCGCGTGCGTAGGGCAGGCAGCCCTCATGCCCGCATTTGCCGCACTGGGTCTGGGGCAACAGGGCGTCGATGAGGGGAATCATGGCGCTGTTCAAGGTGGGGACTACTCCGGGATAGAACCAGCGCGGATTCTAGCATGTTCATCCGCGCTGGCTGTACCCGGTGGTGGGGTCAGAGGGAGGCCTGGTACAACTTGTCGAGCGTGTCGGCATGCGCCGCCACATCGGAGGCCGCCAGGGCATCGCGTTGCTGCTGCAGTTGCGGAACGGCACGCGCCAGCTGCTCTTTCTGGAAGCTCAGCTCTCGGCGGGTCTGTTCGGACAGATCGCCACCGAGCACCGTGTCATAGGCAGCGGCCAGTGCTGACCAGTCACCCTGATAGGCGTCACTCATGAAGAGCAGGCTTTGTATTTCCAGGGCCTGCCAGGCGGCGTTGCTTTCCTGCTGCGCGGCAATATCCAGTGTGTTGCTGCTTGCGCTGCGGGCCTGGGCCATGGCGCGCAGGAAGTCGGAAATGATCCATTCCAGTTCATTGGCGGAATCCAGCAGGGCGCCTGCCTCCTGCTTCAATGCCTGTTTGTCGGCCGCCGCAAAATCGCCGGGAGGCCAGGCCAGTGCCTGGGCATGGCGCACCAGTTCGATGTGCTCAAACTGCAGGAAGTCGTAGTGGGCAACTTCGCCCGACTGCACCTGAGCCATGGCGTCGGCGATGCGTGCGGGTGCCTGCTGCACCGTTTCCAGAGCGCTGCGATAGGCTTGTTCGTGTTCCGTATTGCGCTCGGCCAGCACCAAAGAGGGCCAGGCTGCGACGACCAGAGCCAGGCTGGCCAGTGTCTGTGTACTCTTGCGCGAGAAATCATTCCTGATGTTCATGGGATGCTCCTTTTCAGTGTGTATGCTGATGGGCTGCGGGCTCGCTGGCTGCCGCGCCACCTGCATGTTCGTGCGTCTGGTTCTGCATCTGCATCTGGCGCATATGCTGCTGGTGCATGTCGCCTTCGTTCCCCTGCATCTGCTGCATGTGCTGCTGATGCATGTCGCCACCCATGCGGTCGGGCATCTGGTTGCGCATGGTGTCCTGCAGTTCATTGCTGCTCATATTGTGATTCATGGAGCTGAAGAAGCCGCTGTTCAGGCTGGCCAGGAACGTCGCGATGTCGTCCACGTCCTCGTCGCTCAGCGTGCGTCCGGCCTGCTGCGCGCCCATGCGGCGGATGGCATCCGGTAGATTGGTGACGCTGCCATCGTGGTAGTAGGGCGCGGTCATGCTGATGTTGTGCAGCTGTGGCACCTTGAACACCAGGCGGTCCTGCTCGCGTCCGCTGCGGGCATACAGGCCCTCTTCACCGGCCATGGCATATTGCAGGGCCGTGTTGAAGTTGGCGGCGACAGGCTGGTAGGAGTTGCCGCCCAGGTTGATGCCGTTGTGGCAGGACACACAGCCCAGGGCATTGAAACGCGCCTGGCCACGCAGGGCCTGTTCGCTCAGGCCGCTCTCTTCATTGAGATAGGCGTTGAAGGGCGAATCGGTGCGCGTCATGTCCTTGGTGTGCTGGGACAGGGCGTTACCCAGGTTGGCGACAGTCACGCCATCGGCATAAACCTCGGCAAACAGGGAAGAGTAGTATTCATTGGCCTGCAGGGAGGCCACGACCTGGTTCAGGTCATGCCCCATCTCCACGGGATTGCGGATGGGTTCGACAGACTGCGCGTCCAGGTCAAAGGAGCGGCCGTCCCAGAACTGACGGAAATTGAACGCCGCATTGAAGACGGTTGGCGTATTGCGGGTGCCCAGTGCGCCATCGATACCGCGCGCCAGGCTGAGGCCATCCGTGCCGCCCATCATGCCCATATGACAGGTGTTGCAGCCTACCGTGCCGTCACGCGACAGGGAGGCATCGTGAAACAGGGCAAAACCCAGATCCCGTTTGGCGGGCTCTGCCGGGAAGCTGGCCAGGGAGGGAATCGGCCGGTAGGCCTCATTCGCCCGGGGGTGATCCGCGTTGGCATTGATCCATGGGGCTTCACCACGGGCGTTCAGGAAGGCCTGGTAGTCCGCATCCACCGGCTCGCCGGCCTGGGCACTGGTGGCGAACAGCAGGGCGCTGATCAAACCGGCGAGTGTCTGGCTTGTGCTGATGTGTTTCATAGTCTCTCCTTTGTTGCTACATGCGTCCGGGGCGATTTGTGCTGCCTTGGCAGGCATTTGCTTTCTCTTTACCCTTGATACGCAGTATTGGTGCTTTTCTGTCCGTTATCCAATGCGACAAGTTGTCGCAGGAGGAGGGATTGTATCGCCGGGCTGGGCCGGGCAGCGTGAATACAGTATGCTCTAAGGAACCTCTGATTAATTATGCAAGCCTTCAGCGGGAGTCTGCAGTGCACTGCAACAAGGCGTGCTGAGCAGGCAATGGCCCGGCCCTTGGCAAACAGCACAACGCAGTGGCAGTGCGCTGCAGGCCCCGCCCTACGGGGCCTTGCCAGGATTGGTTTCTCTGCGTTGCCCTCGCTGGCCAGACCGATGTATGGCGGCGCAAGCGCGCCTTGACAAACCAATCCTGGCAAGGCCTGAACGTTTGCATAATTAATCAGAGGTTCCCTAAACGAAACCCCGCTCGAGAGTGTGTGTATGAGTGAAGACTTAAGAGCCCGTCTGGAGGCTCTGCTGGCACAGGCCATGACAAGCACGTTCTGGTGGCAGTTTGCCGTCATTCTGCTGGCCATGGGCGTCGCCTACCTGATCAATCGGCGCGTGCAGACGTTGCTGGAGGCGCGCAGTTCGAGTTCGGGCACGGGCCTGAAACACCTCGCCATCCGCAGCGCGCAGCGTCTGCTCTTTCCCGTCTCCATGCTGGTGGTACTGGTCTGCGGGCGCGCCATTCTTGATCTTTATCAAGTGCCGGTTCCGGTGCTGAGCATCGCGGTCTCCATCGTGGTGGCGCTGGCCATTGTGCGCCTGTGTGTGTATGTGCTGCGCAAGGCCTTCACCGTTAATCCGGTGCTCAAGTCTTCCGAGAATGCGCTGGCCATGGTGGTATGGTGCGTGGTGATTCTCAATCTGCTGGGCTGGCTGCCCGGCATTCTCAATGTGCTGGACAGCATGGCCCTGGAGCTGGGCGAGACGCGGGTTTCCGTTCTCTCCGTCATCAAACTGCTGTTGATTGTGGGCATTGCCTTCACGTTGGCCATCTGGGTGTCCGAGGCGATCAACCGCTATCTGCACCGCTCCACGCATATTTCTCCCAGCATGCAGGTGGGCATCAGCAAGTTCAGCCGTTTTCTGCTGATTACGCTGGCGTTTCTCATGGCGCTGAATGCGGTGGGTATTGATCTGAGCTCGCTGGCTATCTTCGGTGGTGCGCTGGGTGTCGGCCTGGGTTTCGGTCTGCAGCGTATCGCCTCGAACTTCATCAGCGGTTTCATTCTGGTGTTTGACCGTTCCATCAAGCCGGGCGATGTCATCACGATAGGGGACAAGTTCGGCTGGGTGCACGAGTTGAATGCCCGCTATGTGGTGGTGCGCAATCGTGAGGGGGTGGACACCCTGATTCCCAACGAGAACCTCATTACCTCGGAGGTGATCAACTGGAGTTATATGGATCGTAATGTCAGGGTCACGATTCCGGTGCAGATCAGCTATGAGGACGACCCGGAGAAGGCGCTGGAACTGATACTGGACTGCGCCTATGCCTCTCCTCGTGTATTGCACGACCCCGCCCCGGCCGCGCGTCTCATGGCCTTTGCCGATAGCGGCATCAACCTGGAGGTGCGGGTGTGGATCGGCGATCCCGAGAACGGTTTTGCCAATGTGCGCTCCGACATCAATCTGGCGATCTGGCGCGCTTTCAAGGCGGCGGGAATCACGATTCCCTATCCGCAGCGGGATCTGCACATCAAATCGATGCCGGCGCGCGATTCGCGTCTGGACCAGTAGGGGCCTGCCGTGACTGATGTGAACCCCAAAGTGCAGTGCCGGGTGCGCGTAACGCGCGGCGAAGATATTGCCGTTGGTCCCGGCAAGATGGAGCTGCTGGCGGCCATCCGTGATGTCGGCTCCATCTCCGGCGCGGCACGGCGCATGCAAATGAGCTACCGCCGCGCCTGGCTGCTGGTGGAGACCATGAACAGCTGTTTCCAGCACCCTCTGGTGGTGACGGCTACAGGCGGGCGCGCTGGCGGCGGCGCCCACCTGACCCCCGAAGGCGAGAAGGTGCTGGAGGGCTACACCGCCATGATGCGGGAAATCGATGAGATCGCGGAGCGCTATCTTGCTTCCCTGCTCGGAAGCAGCCCACTCACACCGGTTCCTCCTGAATCCTCGTCGGGCTCAGAGTGATTGCAGAAAGGCCTGCAGTGCTGCGCGATCCTCTGCGCTGAGCGCCGCGTAACGATCACGCGCTGCACGCGCTTCCCCGTCATGCCACACGAAGGCCTCTTCCATGCGTGCGCTCACAGGCTCGGGGTAGCTGGTCATGACGACTACCTGCTTTGCTTGGGCAAAAAGGCCGCTGGGGGTGAAGCCAAGTGCGAACAACGCGCCTGCCGTCAACGCCGCGCGAGGACTTGCGCACAGCAGCAGGAACAAGGCGGTGTATTGCTGTCATGGCACTCTCCTTAGCGGCCAAACGGGTAATGAAACTGGACAAGCGCAGAGCGTCCGGCCTCGGGGAAACCTTCGGATATCTGGTAGTTGCGGTCTGCCAGATTGTGGATACCGGCCTCCACGCTCAGCCCGCTGGCAAAGGCGTAGACGGCTTTCAGATTTACGGTGGCGTAACCGGCACTGCGTTGAGCGCCATCGGTGGAGTTGATCCGCGACGAAGCGCCTTCTGCACTAAGTGTCAGCCCGAATTGCGGCGTGAACTGCCAGCTGCTCCACGCGAAGGCGGTGTGATCCGGGGTGTCGGTCAGACGCACGCCGGGATTGGACAGATTGTCGCGGTCCAGCCAGGTGTAGTTGGCTCCCAGACTCAGTTGTTCCAGACTGCCCTCAATGCCGAACTCCATGCCCTGGGAGCGGGCTTCACCCACATTCTGCAGTTGCGAACAGGGGGATGAGGTGCAGGCAGTGGGGGCAATGGTGACGGACTGGATCAGATCCTCGATGTCGCTGTAGAACACCGCAGTGGTGAGCTGCCAGTGTGTGCCGAGATCGTGGCTGAGACCCAGCTCATAGTGTAGCGCCTGCTCGGTTTTCAGGCCGGGGTTGGGAATGGCGGTGCCCATGCGATAGGAATAGCGATCCTTCACCGTGGCAAAGCGGTTCTTGCGGGCGATCGAGGCGTGCACGCGCGTGCTCTCCGAGGCGCTCCAGAACAGGCCGGCCTGCGCGCTCAGACCGTCGTTGCTGGCGTGCTGGAACTCCGTGGTGATGCCGGTGGCCGGGTTGTAGTCCTCTGCCGCCTTGCCTTCGCGTTTGTTCCAGCCCAGCCCCGCCACCAGGGTCAAATCGTCCCGCAGTCTGCGCGTGTTTTCGACGGCAATGGACGCCGTGTTGTCTTCGTATTTCTGCCAGGGGTCGCCGACATCGTGTTCCCGGTGAGTATCCTGCTTCCACTGGAGCGTGGTTCTGAGCAGATTGTCGTCACTGAAGCGGGACGCCAGTTCCAGGCTTGCACCCTGGGTGTCATCGTCGTAGAAGCTGCGGAAGGCATAGGGACGGTTCATGCTGGCGTGGCTGGCGTCGTCCCAGGAATACAGCCCGTTGCCGTAGGTGTCTGCATAGACGCGGGTCTTCAGGGTGTGCATGCCCAGGGTGGTGGTGGAGAGAAAATACAGGCTTTCCTTGTTCCAATACGGCCAGTCCCAGTAGCGGGCACGGATGCCGGGCACAGTGCCGGCATAACTCGGGTTGCCCTTTTCGCCATCCTGGCGCACATAGCGCAGGGCGTATTCGTCGGAGTCGTTGGGGGTCAGAGCGAACTTCAGGCTGAATTTCTGGTCGCGGGCATCGCTGCCGTCGCGCAGCCCGCCGTCCTCGACTGCGTTAGGCGTGAGATCGTCGGACAGCGGAAAGCCATCACTCTCCAGCAGGGAAGCGCTGGCCTGCACATACCATGCGTTGGTGCCATAGGCCAGATTGCCATAGCTGCGAGAACCGGAGCTGCTGCCGTCATCGTCCAGGCTGCTGCCACCGCCGAAATCGCCAGAGAAACCCTGTGCAGCGCGTCGGCTGACGAGGTTGATGGCGCCGCCGAGGGCATTGGGGCCGTACATCAGGGAGCTGAAACCCTTGGCAACGTCGATGCGGGCAAGGTCAAACGTGTTGAACCTCCCCAGGTCCACATAGCCGTCATAGGGCACATAGACGGGAATGCCGTCGATGAACACCGGGACCTGGCGCAGGTCGAAACCGCGTACATACACCATCTGTTCGTTGCGTGCGCCGATATGGCTGAGGCTGACACCCGGAGCCATATTCAGCGCCGCGCCAACAGTTTCGCGGTCGTGCAAACGCAGGGCATCGAGGTCGATAGAGACGGTGTCGGCCTGTTGTGTTTCCGTGCTTCCCATCACCAGTACTTCCCCAAGAGTGAAAGCCGGGTCATCAGCGGCCAGGGCGCTTGTTGCGTTGCCCAGCATCAGCAGGGCAAGCCCTTTTCCAATTGTCTTCATCGCGTTCCTCGCAGAATGTGTTCATACAGTGTATCGATATATTCATTTGTATATAACGAAGAGCAAGAAAAACCCCGCATGAGGGCGGGGCAGGGAACAGGCATCGTGCTTAAGCTACCGGCCTGGCAATTCGTTGTATCGCATTGTATATAGCGATAATGGCTTTGTCACCCGGATATTGCAGCAGCCTGCGGGGCTGAATTGAAGCGCCTCATGGAGTATCATCTGCCGCCTTGAAACCCTGTGCCGCAAGGCCTCTGTGCAATGAATAGGTAAACGACGTGAAGAAATGGCAATGCATCGTGTGTGAGTTCGTCTACGACGAGGCCCTGGGCCTGCCGGATGAGGGCATCCCGCCCGGCACCCGTTGGGAGGACGTTCCCGAGGACTGGTGCTGCCCGGAGTGCGGGGTTGGCAAGGAAGATTTCGAAATGGTGGAAGTGGCATAAGCGCAATCAGTAAAGGAACCGGAACCCGTGCAACAGAACAGCAAACAACGGCATATTCTCGTGACCATGGCATTGCCCTATGCCAATGGGCCGATCCATCTCGGACATATTCTGGAGGCGGTGCAGACCGACATCTGGGTGCGCTATCAGCGCCTGCGTGGGGAGGACTGCGTCTATGTCTGTGCCGATGACACCCATGGCACCGCCATCATGCTGCGTGCCGAGAACGAGGGCATTAGCCCGGAAGCGCTGATTGCCCGGGTGCAGGAAGAGCACGAGCGTGACTATGCCGGGTTCAATATCGGTTTTTCTCATTACCACAGCACGCATTCGCCCGAAAACCGCCACTACGCGGAAACCATCTATCGTGCCGCACGGGCTAACGGGCATATCAGCCAGCGGACCATTCGCCAGTTGTTCGACCCGGAAAAGCAACTGTTTCTCGCCGACCGCTTTATCAAGGGCACCTGCCCGAAGTGCAAGGCTCCGGATCAGTACGGTGACAACTGCGAGAACTGCAATGCCACCTACAACGCCTTTGACCTGATCGACCCGCGCTCCACCTTGTCCGGTGCCACCCCGGTGGAGAAGGAGTCCGAACACTATTTCTTCCGCCTGCCGGAATTCACCGACATGCTGAAGACCTGGACACGCAGCGGCACCCTGCAGGAGCAGGTGGCCAACAAGCTCAGCGAATGGCTGGACAGTGGCCTGCAGGAGTGGGACATCAGCCGTGATGCGCCGTACTTTGGCTTCGAGATTCCGGATGCGCCGGGCAAGTACTTCTATGTCTGGCTGGATGCGCCCATTGGTTATATGGCCAGTTTCCACGCCTTGTGTGAGCAGTCGGATTATGTGTTTGATGACTACTGGCGCCCAGGCAAAGACACCGAGCTGTATCACTTCATTGGCAAGGATATTGTTAATTTCCACACCCTGTTCTGGCCGGCGATTCTGACCAGCGCCGGGTTCCGCACGCCCAACGGTGTGTTTGTGCACGGCTTTGTCACCATCAACGGTCAGAAGATGTCAAAGTCTCGTGGCACCTTCATCAATGCCGGGGATTATCTGCAGCATCTGGACCCGGAATATCTGCGCTATTATTTTGCCGCCAAACTCAGCAATGCCGTGGACGACCTCGATCTCAACCTGGACGATTTCGTGGCCCGGGTGAACGCGGATGTGGTGGGCAAGGTGGTCAATATCGCCAGCCGCTGCGCGGGTTTCATCGTCAGGGGCTTTGATGGTGTATTAGCTGGGCAATGCAGCGAGCCGGCACTGCTGGCGGAATTTCAGGCGGCCAAAGACGAGCTGGCACAGCTTTACGAGGGCCGCGAGTACAGCAAGGCCATGCGCGTGATCATGGCGCTTGCCGACAAAGCCAATCAGTACATTGCCGACAAGGCCCCGTGGACGATTGCCAAGACAGACAAGCACTCTCCCGAGGTGCAGGCGGTGTGCAGCACCGGGTTGAATCTGTTCCGCATCCTGATGATTTATCTCAAGCCGGTGTTGCCTGCCATGGCGGAGAAAGTTGAAAGCTTCCTCGCCATTGAAGCGCTGCGCTGGGATGACGTGGACACGCTGTTGCTGAATCACCGCATTGGCGAGTTCACCCCGCTGATCGCCCGCGTGGATCCGGCAAAGATCACGGCCATGATGGACGCGGTCACTGCCGCCCAATCCAGCGCGGTGGGAGCCGATTCTGCGGGGAAGAGCCCTGTGGGAGCGGACTCTGTGGGAGCGGGTTCTGTGGGAGCGGGTTCTGTGGGAGCGGGTTCTGTGGGAGCGGGCTCGCCCGCGAACAACTCCCCACTTACGACAGAACCCCTCTGCGAAGAAATCCAGTTCCCCGATTTCGCGAAAGTGGATCTGCGCATTGCCCGCATCGTCAATGCCGAGCATGTGGAGGGGGCAGACAAACTCCTGCGCCTCACACTCGATCTTGGGTTGGGTGCCGATGGAACAGCAGTGACCCGCAACGTCTTCTCTGGCATCAAGTCTGCCTACAAGCCGGAAGAGCTGATCGGGCGCCTCACCGTGATGGTGGCCAATCTGGCTCCGCGCAAGATGAAGTTCGGCATGTCCGAAGGCATGGTGCTGGCGGCGGGCCCGGGCGGCGCGGATATTTTCCTGCTGCAACCCGATGCCGGGGCGCAGCCGGGCATGCGCGTGATCTGACACAGCAACGTTCATGGAACAGGTGAATGCATGAGTCTTCGTCTGCCGCTGTTGTGTCTTGTTTTTTTATGCGTTGGGTCTGTGTCGCTGGGCGCGCAGGCGGCGGGTTCTGCCGATTACTCGCAAGGGGGGGAGCTGCAGCCAGCCCTGGGCATGACGCAAACATTCGGACGTTGGAATAGTGTCATCCGGTTGGGTTACAACCCAGCGAATGCCCCGGCTGAATTTGCCAACCCGGAAGACATGCGGGCACTGCTGCGCGAGGCGGCAGAGCGATGGGAGCACATCAGCGGCATCCGTTTCGAGGTGCTGCCAGCAGCGGACTATCCCGATGACAATGCGAGCGTCACCAAAGACGGTATTGTGCAGATTGCCTGGGTGGGGGATAGCGGAAACTTCGCCGGAAGTACCCGTGTCAGTTTTGGCGCCTTCGATTCCTCGCTCGGCTACTACCCCTATACGGATGGCTATATCGCGCTGAACCGCGTTGAGTTTGCCAAACGCCTGGAGCTCAACTGGGGCCCCTTGAGTACCTTGACCCATGAGATCGGTCATCTTATCGGCCTCGGGCACTCCGATATTCCCCAGTCGCTGATGTATGCCAACCCGTATAACCGGCGTGGCTTGCCTGCGGAGGATGATATCCGTATCGCACAGGTGTTGTATGGCCCTCCCGCACAGGCCGTCAATGCGGCGCGCCCTTTGCCGGAATGGCAGTTTCCGGTGATTCCTGCGGCGAGTGAAACGCTGACACGCTATCTGCTGAAGAAGAATCAGCACAGCGCCAGCCCCGATGGTCCCATCGTGATGCTGTCAGCCGACCCGTTCAAGCAGGTCCGCACGATAGATGCCAGCAGCCCTGCCGATGCCAGTCTGGGCCTGCTGATGCCGATTGGCGATTTTGATAATGCAGACATTATCGATCTTCCCGTCTCCATGGTTCTTCTCGACCCGGGTGGTTACGCGGATGCCATTTATTCCACGCGTCTGGAGTGTGCGGCCCGGCACGCCTGTGTGACCGGGTTTTATGCCGATGCCGTAAAGGTATTTCGTAATACGCCTGGCACCTGGACGTTGAAGCTGATCGCGAACCTGGAAACCGAGGCCAGGTTGCTGTATTCCACCAGCTTTGTTGTCGCCGATACCCTCTCCGTCAATTCGGCGCCTACGGCGCAGGTGTTGTTTGCGCCGGGCGCTAGTGACAACAAGGCGCGTATCCGCCTGCAGGTCTTCGATCGTGAGCAGGACACTATCCATGCCCGCTGGTATACCACCGGACGGATTGCCGGTGACGGGGGCGCAAACCTGTATTACGAAAGTCCCCTGGGCAACGGGGAGAATTCCCCCTGGGAGGAAATCGATTTTCTTCGCCCTGGCCAGCACACGTTATTTATCGAGGTCAATGACGATGCCGAACGCTATGCCGGTACTGATAGCGGCAAGGCTGCGGGGCCAGGATACCGCACCCTGCTCAGGGTTACGGTGACGCTGCCACTGAGTGGCTCTGACTCTGTTTCCGTGGTGTCTTCCTCGCTGTTGCTCAACAACGATAACAATCAGCATCTGGCGGCTCTGCTTCAGGAATACCAGCCCAGTGCCGATTGGCCATTGCCTTACAACGGCGTGGCACCGGATGCTTCCTTGAGTCTCGGGCTGAACAACATCGGTCAGATGAACAAGGAGGCAACGCGTATCGCCAGCTGCGTGGACATGCGTTTGAATGCTGCCCCGAGGGCAATCAACGGAATTTTGCAGTTTGATATAGATTTCACGGTGAACGATGTTGCCAACGGCGTCATCGTTGTTCGACAGACTCGCCCCTTCAACGGCAGCCATGTGTTGGCTCAGGATGAGCGTCTTCCGGATTGCAGTGGCCGTTTCGATTTTTTCACGGGGGTGTACAGCGATATCCTGCAATTCGGCGAACAGGTGTTCCGGGTAAATTTTGTGCTGGAGGACTCGGTAACGGCGCGTTTTCGCCTGCGTGATTTTCAGCGTCTGTCGCCGTGAGCGACGAGGAGAGTTTTTGTGTCTGTTGCCCCCTTCATGTCCATACCCCTGTTTACCTTTCTTGTTTATCTGGGCACCGTGTTCGAGTTCCCCATTCCCGGCACTACCATCATGCAGACCGGGCAGACCATTGCCGTACTATGTGCGGGAGCCCTGCTGGGGGCGCGGCAGGGGATGAGCGTGGTCCTGCTTTATATTGGCCTGGGAGTGGCGGGCCTGCCCATTTTCAGCGAAGGCGCTTCCGGTCCAGCGGTGCTGGGAGGAGCGAGTGGGGGGTATCTCGTGGGGTTCCTTCTGGGGGCGGGCTGTCTTGGCTGGTGGAGCCGTCAGAATCGGGGGCGCGGTTTTGTGGGGGCGGTGTTGGGCATGTTGTTGGGCCATACCCTCATTCTGGCCTGCGGGTGGCTGTGGATGAGTCATCTGTATGGAGGGGAGGCCGCCTATGCCAATGGCGTGGCACCGTTCTACCTCGGTTCGCTCGTCAAGTCCGTGCTCGCGGCGATTCTTGTTGCCCTGCTGTTACCGTTTACTGAGCGCATGCGGGGGCTGGCCATCGGGGGTTGATCCCGTTTTCAGTCGATGCTGCCTGGCAGGCTCATGGCGCTTGCCTTGTTTGCAATACCTGTGACATAAAGACGGTCACGCGACAATTCCAAGAAGCCGATGCGCGCTTATAGCTGAAGGACTGCCCATGACCCTTGCCCGATGCAGCCATGCTGTACTGTTCTGTCTGTTTGCCTGTTTTCTCCCGCTGAGTACATTCGCCCAGAGTGGTGAGGACATCCGTGCCGTTGAGAACTCCATCATCAAGATCTACGCCACCCAGGCGGCGCCGGATTATTTTACGCCCTGGCGTCTGCTGACCCCGAGCCAGAGCAGCGGCTCCGGCTCCGTGATCCGTGGGAACCGCATTCTCACCAATGCCCATGTCATTGCCGATGCCAGTTATGTGCAGGTGCAGAAGCACAATGACGCCAATCGCTACACCGCCCGGGTGGTGTTTGTCTCCCATTCCGCCGACCTGGCGCTGGTGGAGGTGGATGATCCGACTTTCTTTGCCGACCTGGAGGCGCTTGAAATCGGCTCCCTGCCGCAATTGCAGGAGGAGGTCCATGTCTTCGGCTACCCGATGGGCGGGCGTACCCTCAGCATCACCAAGGGCATTCTGTCGCGGGTGGAGCAGCAGATCTATGCCCATTCCGGCGATTTTCTGCTGGCTGGGCAGATCGATGCGGCCATCAATCCGGGCAACAGCGGAGGCCCGGTCATCGTCGATCGGCAGATTGTCGGCGTGGTGATGCAGGCGAGCTCGGGCGGCCGTGCGGAGAATCTGGGCTATTTCGTGCCCCCCGATGTGATTCAGCATGTGCTGACCGATGCCGAGGACGGTATCAACGATGGTTTCCCGGATCTGGGCTTTCGCACCCAGGACCTGGAGAGCCCGGCGGCCAAGAATGCCTATGGCCTGAGCCCGCAGCAGAACGGTGTGCTGGTCATCAAGGTGTTTGAGGACTCTCCGGCGGTCAGTGTGCTGCAGGAGAATGACGTGATTACCCGCATTGCCGGTTTTCCGGTGGCGGGGGACAGCACCATTACCGTTAACCCGGAGCTGCAGACCAATTACAAATACGCCATTGATCTGCGCCAGATCGGCGAGCCCATCGAGATCGAGTTTTCCCGCAATGGCAAGCAGATGCGCCAGCAGCTGATGACCCAGAAGCGCCAACAGAGCTACAGCCTGGTCAAGCCCGAGGCCTTTGACGAAGTGCCCGAATACTACATCTACGGCGGCGTGCTGTTTGTGCCCTTGAACATGAACCTGATCAAGCGCTGGGGGCCGGACTGGAACCGGACCGCGCCGGTCAATCTGCTGCAGGCGCGCAGCGAGTGGAGCTCCCCCGAGAAACGCGAACTGGTCGTGGCCCTGCAGGTGCTGGCCGCAGACGTCAACCTGGGCTATCACGATTTGCGTAACTGGATTGTGGACACGGTCAACGGCGAGCCGATTCAGGATTTCCGCCAGTTCACGCATCTGCTGCGCGACAACAAGGCCGAACATGTGGTGTTCCGCAATGAAGCGGGCTATCAGGTGGTGGTGGATGATCGCCAGGCGCGGGCAAGCGAGGAGGCGATTCTGACGCAGTACCGCATTCCCTCCATTCATTCCGAGGGGCTTTTCGACGACTGAGCTTCCCCAGGCCTCAGCCACTGGCAGCCCTGGCACAAGTCTCGTATCATCTGCCCCCGGCGTGCACCGCCCGGGCGGCAAACCCTTGCCGGGGTGGCCCGCAATCACAGCACAGGAAACAAGCAATGAGCATCAAGTCAGACCGCTGGATCAAAGAGATGGCGTCCCGCCACGGCATGATCGAACCCTTTGAACCCAATCAGGTACGTTATGTCGATGGCCAGAAAGTCATCTCCTATGGCACGTCCAGCTATGGTTACGATGTGCGCTGTGCCCGCGAGTTCAAGATATTCACCAATGTCCACACCTCCAGTGTGGTGGACCCCAAGAACTTCAGTGAAAGCAGCTTCGTCAGCATCGAGGAAGATTACTGCATCATTCCGCCGAACTCTTTTGCGCTGGCCCGCACAGTCGAGTATTTCCGCATTCCCAGCGATGTGCTGGTGGTCTGTCTCGGCAAGTCTACCTATGCACGCTGCGGCGTGATCGTGAACGTGACGCCGCTGGAGCCGGAGTGGGAAGGGCATGTGACCCTGGAATTCTCCAACACCACGCCGCTGCCGGCGAAAATCTATGCCAACGAGGGGGTGGCCCAGATGCTGTTCTATCAGTCCGATGAACAGTGTGATGTCACCTACGCCCAGCGCGGTGGCAAGTATATGGGGCAAACGGGAGTCACGCCGCCCAAGGCCTGATCGCCCCACCCCTGGACGGCAGGGCGGAAATTTGACGCCGCCCGCCGTCAAGCCCCTGTCTTCTCCCCGTTCAAAAAGGTCAAAATATTGACCCTGTGCTCTCCGTGATTTTCTAAGCTACTGAATTCCCGACTCTTGTGCTGATGGCATAGAGATTGCAATCAGTCTGTCACCACCCGCGTCAGAACGACGCTTATATGGACAGACGGGTACATCATGGCGGCAGTCGCAAACAGTATCAGGACACAGCAGGATGAGAACGTCCGGCCCTTCCGGCCATTGCAGGAAGTTCCCCTGGAGCTTAACAGCCCCGAGGCGCTTAACCTGGCCTTTCGAGCCTTCAATGAGCTTTCCAGCGAGCTGAGCGCAGCCTATGAGCTGCTGCAGGCGCGGGTTGGCGAGCTGACCCGTGAGGTGGAGCTGGCCAATGTGCAGCGTCTGCAGGAAATCTCCGAGAAGGAGCGTATCGCCAGCCGTCTGGAAAACCTGCTGCAATTACTGCCCGGCGGCGTGATCGTGCTCAACAGCAGCGGGCAGGTGAGCGACTGCAATGCCGCGGCCATCGAGCTGCTGGGAGAACCGCTCAAGGGTTTGTACTGGCGCGACATCATCGCGGAGCGTTTTGCCCCGCGACTGGATGACGGCCATGAAATCTCCCTGCGCAACGGCAAACGCGTCAGTCTTGCCACCCGCTCTCTTCAGGATGAACCGGGGCAGATCATTCTGCTCACCGACCAGACCGAAACCCGTCAACTGCAGCAGGATTTGAGTCGTCATCAGCGGCTGTCCGCCATGGGCAAAATGGTGTCTTCCCTGGCTCACCAGATTCGTACACCGCTCTCCGCCGCCATGCTCTACGCCGGTCAACTGCGCAACCCGCAACTGACGCAGGAGCAGAGCAACCGTTTCACCGACCGGCTCATGTCGCGCCTGCACAATATGGAACGGCAGGTAAAAGACATGCTGATTTTTGCCCGTGGGGATGCCGTGCTCGACGAAACCATCACCATAGACGCCCTGTTCGATGAGCTGCAGATTGCCTCGGAGATGCTGACCCGCAGTGGTTTCGATTGCCAGTGGCATACCGACTGCCCGCAGGCACAGATTCGCTGCAACCGCGAATCCCTCATCGGTGCCATGCTGAACCTGATTGAAAACGCCTTGCAGGCGGCGGGCGAGCACGCGAGCCTGCAGATTCATGCCCACGTCGATGATGCGGGCGATGTCATGATCTGGGTGCAGGACAACGGCCCCGGCATTCCCGAATCGCTGCGCGAACAGATTACCGAAGCATTCTTTACCACCCGTGCCCAGGGTACCGGGCTTGGCCTTTCCGTGGCGCAGGTGGTGGCCAAGGCGCACAAGGGGCGCTTCTTTATTGAATCGGATTGCGAACATCCGGGGCAGACGGGCACACGAGCCGGCTTTGTGCTGCCTGTTGCATCTGATGCAGTCTCCATGAATCGAATTGCAGACAAACAGACGAGGTTGATATGAGCAAGGCCACTATCATGGTAGCGGAAGATGACTGGGATCTGCGTGAGGCATTGTGTGACACGCTGGAGCTTGCCGGTTTCCGGGTTGTGCCTGCCTGTTCGGCCGAAGAGGTTTTGCTGCTGCTGGCGGACAAACCGGTGGACATGCTGGTGTCCGATGTGAATATGGGCGAAATCGACGGCTACGAGCTTCTGCAGCGTCTGCGCGTGCAGATGCCGACCTTGCCGGTATTGCTGATTACCGCCTATGGCAGTATCAGCAAATCCGTTGAGGCCATGCGCAACGGTGCCGTGGACTATCTTGTGAAACCCTTTGATCCGCAGACCTTGGTGGCTGCCGTGCGTCAATATGTTAGCGCCCCCACGCGCATCAACGAGGACGATCCGGTGGCCGAGGAGCCCTCAAGTCAGCAGGTGTTGTCCATGGCCCGCAAGGTGGCCGGCTGTGATGCCACCGTGTTGATCTCTGGCGAGAGTGGTACGGGCAAGGAGGTGCTGGCCCGCTATATCCATCGCAGATCTCCGCGAGCCGACAGACCCTTTGTAGCCATCAACTGTGCCGCGATTCCCGAAAACATGCTGGAGGCGACCCTGTTCGGCCATGAGAAGGGCGCTTTTACCGGTGCCTATAACAGTGCCGAGGGCAAGTTTGAGCAGGCCGATGGCGGTACCATCCTGCTGGATGAAATTTCCGAAATGGATATCGGGCTGCAGGCCAAGATTCTGCGCGTATTGCAGGAACGGGAAGTGGAACGAGTCGGTGGACGTCGCACTATTTCCCTGGACGTGCGCGTGATCGCCACCACCAATCGTGATCTGCGTCAGTGTGTGCTGGATGGCACCTTCCGCGAAGACCTCTACTACCGGCTCAGTGTATTCCCTCTGCAGTGGTTGCCGCTGCGTCAACGCCGCCGGGATATTCTGCCGCTTGCCAACCGTCTGCTGCAGCGCCACGGCAAAAAGATGGCCCGTGGTCATCTCAGTTTCGACCACGCGGCGCAGCAGATGCTGGAGTCCTATCCCTGGCCGGGCAATGTGCGTGAACTCGATAACGTGATTCAGCGTGCGCTCATCATTCAGGATGGCAATGTCATTGCTGCCGGCAGTCTGGCCCTGGACATGCAGGCCGGGTTGACGCTCGGGGCTTCGCTGCCCGCGACCCCTGCGGGAATGCCTGCGGAGCTGCCCAGGCCCGTGGCGGTGGAAACGGCTGCCGAGGATGCCATGCAGCTCGATGCCGAGGAGGGCGTGCTGGGCAATGACCTCAAGCAGCGCGAATTTGAAATCATTCTGAAGACCCTGCGCCAGCAGGGAGGGCGTCGCAAGGAAACTGCGGAAGTGCTCGGCGTGAGCGCACGCACCCTGCGCTACAAAATGGCCAGAATGCGTGACAGCGGTATCAACATCGATTCGATGCTGAAAGTGTCCTAGGAGGTGTCGGGTGAGTGATATCAGTAATCGGGTAGACATCAACCGGGTGCTCATGCAGATGCGTGAGCTGCGTGAACAGGTACAGGCTCCAGGCTTGCAGGCTGCCCAGGGCATGGTCGATCCGCTAAGTGGTTTGAGCGATGCAGCACGCGCCGATCTGGTCAACGCAGGCACGGCCACGGACAAGAGCAGTTTTGCCGATCTGCTCCAGCAGGCGGTGGATTCAGTCAACGAGACCCAGGAAAAATCGGCAGCCCTGCAAACGGCCTATGAGATGGGGGAGCCCGGTGTGGATATTACCCAGGTGATGATACAGATGCAGAAAGCCAGTGTGTCCTTCGAAGCCATGACCCAGGTGCGCAACCGCCTGGTCAGCGCCTATCAGGACATTATGAATATGCCCCTGTAAACGGGCGTGAACACCAGACAACTGAACAGACAGGTTCATCATGGCGGAAGCAACAGCAAACAATCTCCCTGCTGCAGGCGGTGACGGGGTCGCTAGCCGAAGCAGCAATTTCCTCGCAGGATTCATGCGGCTGGATTTTCTGCGGCAACTGGGTTTGATGACAGGGCTCGCGGCCAGTGTTGCCGTGGGCTTTGCGGTAGTGCTGTGGTCGCGTGGGGAGAATTATCAGCCGCTGTATGCCGATATGAACGGCTACGATATGTCCGCGCTGGTAGAGGTGCTGGAACAGCACAATCTGAATTTTCGTATCGAACCCTCGACAGGTGTGATTCTGGTGCCTTCAGAGCAGGTGGCGGAACTGCGTCTGCAGGTGGCCGCCGCTGGTATCAGTCGCGAGACCGGATATGGCTACGAATCCCTGGACGTGGATCAGGGGCTGGGTACCAGCCAGTTCATGGAGGCCAATCGTTACCGCCGCAGCCAGGAAGGCGAACTGCAGCGCACCATCATGGGGTTTCGTAATGTGCAGTCTGCCCGCGTGCATCTGGCAACACCGGAACGTTCGGTCTTTGTACGCAATGCCCGCAACCCGAGTGCCTCGGTATTTTTAACGCTGCAGGCGGGCAGTGAACTGACGGACACCCAGGTGGACGCCATTGCCAATCTGGTTGCCTCCAGCGTGCCGGAGCTGACGCCGGATCGCGTCACCATCGTGGATCAGCGTGGCAATCTGCTCTCGCGCAAGGACAATACCAGTAGTCTCGCCGTTGCCGGGCAACAGTTTGACTACGCCCGCCGTTACGAAGACACCCTGGTGGAACGCCTCAATCGTATGCTGCAGCCGATTGTCGGTGCGGGCCGTTTCAGTGCCGAGATCAGTGCGGACATCGATTTCACCCGCACCGATCAGGCCGCCGAGATTTTCAGCCCGGAGGGGGTTCTGCGCAGCGAGCAGTCCCTGGCGGAGAATCGCGCTGAGGGCAGCGATGGCAGCGCTGGAGGGGTGCCGGGTGCCCTCAGTAATCAGCCTCCGGTGGATGGCACGCTGCAGAGCGTGGCGGCACAGACGGGCGATGCAGCGGCAGTCGCGAGCAATGGCAATTCCCGTCAGCAATCCACACGCAATTTCGAGCTGGATCGTACCGTGAGCTATACCGCAGGTGATCCGGTGAGTGTCCGGCGTCTGAGTGTGGCCGTGGTGCTGGATGACAAGCCACTGGCCAGCGCTGCCGTGGATGGCAGCGCCACCTCGGAACCGTGGACAGAAGATGAAATTACCCGCATCACCGCGCTGGTGCGTGATGTGGTCGGTTACAACGAGGCCCGTGGAGACAGCGTGACAGTGATCAACAACCGTTTTGCTCCCGTGAGTTTCGAGGAAGTGGATTCACAGCCCTTCTGGCAGCAAAGCTGGCTGCTCAGTGGCCTGAAACAAACGGCGGCGCTCGGTCTGGTGCTGTTGCTTGTCTTTGCCGTGCTGCGCCCGGCGCTACGCAACCTCAGCGCAAGCGCCGGTGCCGGCAAAGATCTGGCTGGTGCTGCGGCGCAGGGGGATTATGCCGATCTCGATATCAAGGGCGACAAGGTCACGCTCTCCGGTGGTGATGATCTGGTGTTGCCCGGCCCCACCGATGGTTATGAGCGTCAGCTCAATGCCATCAAGGGGCTGATTGCCGAGGACCCTGCCCGGGTCGCCCAAGTCGTAAAACAATGGATAAGTGATGATGCCTGACGATAATGCTTTGCCTTCTCCCGGTAGCAACCGGACATTTTCAGCCGTGGACCGCGCCGCCATTCTGCTCATGAGCATGGGGGAAAAGGATGCGGCCGAGATTCTCAAGCAGATGGGGCCCAAGGAAGTACAGAAGGTGGGCAGCGCGATGTCCGGCCTGCGACAGATCAGCCAGGAGAGCGTTGAACAGGTACTGTCCCAGTTCATTGCGGACTGCAGTGGCCAATCCAGCCTGGGCACGGGCTCGGACAATTTCATTCGCAATATGCTCACGGAAGCCCTGGGGGAAACCCGTGCACGGGGGCTCATGGACCGCATTCTGACGGCAGACAGTGCCAGCGGCATTCACAGCCTGAAGTGGATGGATGCGCGCTCCGTTGCCGATGCCATCCGCAACGAACACCCGCAGATTCAGGCCGTGGTGCTCAGCCATCTCGAACCGGACCAGGCCGCCAGCATTCTGGCGCAGTTTCCTGATACGGAGCGGGTGGACGTGGTGATGCGTCTCGCCACGCTGGAAAGTGTGCAACCCGACGCGCTGAAGGAACTCAATGTGGTACTGGAGAAACAGTTCTCCGGTAAAACCAGCAAACCGACCACCTCGATTGCCGGTACCAAGCTTGCCGCCGACATCATGAACAGCCTGGACAAGACAATCGAGGCAGAGTTGATGGAAGCCATCAAGGCAACGGACGAGGAGCTCGGAGTTCGCATTCAGGACCTGATGTTTGTTTTCGACAATCTGCGCGAGGTGGATGATCGCGGTATTCAGGCTTTGTTGCGGGAGGTCTCCTCCGAGGTACTCATTCTGGCCCTCAAGGGCGCCGACGATTACCTCAAGGAAAAGATCTTTTCCAATATGTCCAAGCGTGCGGCGGAGCTGCTGCGCGACGATCTCGAGGCCAAGGGTCCGGTGCGCGTCAGCGAAGTGGAGTCGGCACAGAAAGAGATTCTGGTGATCGCACGGCGCATGTCCGATGCCGGCGAAATTCAACTGGGGGGCGGCGGCGACGACATGATCTGATCTGTCGCGTTGTGACGGCGAACTGAACACAAGGGCATGGCCCGATAACGAGGGGTAACAGGCAGTGGAACGACATCCGTTTGACGGCGCAGGCCGTGTGAGCAGCGCAGAGCTGGAAGCGGCGACTGTGCACGCATGGTTGCCGCCTTTGATTGATAAGGCGGGGCACCTGGTACAGGCGCAGGCGCGAGAAGAGCGCCGTCCTGCCGCGCCGCGTACGCAGGAACAGCAACTGGCAGCCGGTTTTGAAGAAGGGCTGGCCAAGGGCCGTCTCGAAGGCGTTGCCGAGGGGCGCCGGGAAGGCCTGCAGCAGGGGCAGCAGGAAGGGCATGAAAAGGGCATGCAACAAGGACTGCAACAGGGGTTGCAACAGGCCCAGAAACAGGTCGATGCCAGGATGGCGGAAGTGGACGAAGTGCTGAAAAGCCTGACGCACGCCATGAATGATCAGGACTATATGCTGGAGCAGGCTCTGTTGAACCTGGTTGTTGCAGTAGCGCGTACCGTTGTGGATCGAGAGCTGCAGATCGACACCAGCCATATATTGTATGTGGTGCGCAAGGCACTGGCGGCACTGCCACCCAGTCGTGACAATGTCCGCATTTTTGTGCACCCCGCCGATGTGGCTCTGCTGCGTGAAGCGCAGGAGCGTGCGGGAGATGCCTGGCGCGTGTTGCCTGATGACAGCGTGGCAAAGGGCGGGTGCCGGGTGGAGACCGAACAGAGCCTGGTGGATTACACCGTGGAACATCGTTTCGCCGCTATGGTGGAGCAGATGCTGACCGGTGAACTGGGCAATGAGAAACAGGAGAGTTTTGAGGCGGCTCCCGAACCCGTGGTCAAACCGATCAATCCACGCACGGCGTCAGTTGCACAGGCGCCGGTAGAGGAAGAGTTTTCCGCGGATGAGGAACCCGGCCTGCTGGAACAGGTGGAATACCTGCGTCAGGGCGTGAGTGTGCCGCCTGCGCCCTTGTTGAGATCGGGAATCTGAGTATGCGTCAGAGTCTTGCCCAGCGGCTGCGTCAGTATCAGCCGCAGCGTGAAGCCGATCTGTTGCCACCGGTAGAGGGGCGTCTGACCCGGGTGGTTGGTATGACGTTGGAGGCAGTGGGCTGCAACGTATCGCTTGGTGGGCGCTGCAGTGTCAGTGATGGACATGGTCGTGATATCGAGACAGAGGTGGTCGGTTTTGACGGCCCCCGTATTTATCTGATGCCTCTGACCAGTATCGAGGGCCTGCAGCCGGGTGCCCGTGTGCTGCCGATGAGCCGGAGCGATCATCTCGCTGTGGGGCCCGCACTGCTTGGTCGCGTTCTCAACGGCCTGGGTGAACCTATCGACGGCAAGGGCGAGCTGCCCCTGCACGATGTCAAGGAGCACGGCCCGCTGGTGCAGAAAACGATCAATCCCCTGCAACGCCAGCCCATCCGTGAACCCCTGGATGTCGGTATCGCCACCATCAATGCCCTGCTCAGTGTCGGGCGCGGGCAGCGTCTTGGTCTGTTTGCCGGTAGCGGCGTGGGAAAGAGTGTGCTGCTGGGCATGATGACGCAGTTCACAACGGCGGACGTGATTGTCGTGGGGCTGATCGGGGAACGGGGTCGGGAGGTGAAGGAGTTCATCGACGAGATTCTGGGCGAGGCCGGTCTGACGCGGGCCGTGGTGGTGGCCTCGCCTGCGGACGATTCCCCCTTGCTGCGCATGCGCGCTGCCGTGTTGACCACCCGCATCGCCGAAGGCTTTCGTGAGCAGGGCAAGAATGTGCTGATGCTGATGGATTCGCTGACCCGCTATGCGATGGCGCAGCGGGAAATTGCCCTGTCCATCGGTGAACCTCCTGCCACCAAGGGCTATCCGCCCTCGGTATTCGCCAAACTGCCGCAACTGGTGGAGCGGGCGGGCAATGCTGACCACGGGCAGGGCTCCATTACCGCTTTCTACACCGTGCTCACCGAGGGGGATGATCAGCAGGACCCGGTGGCGGATGCCGCCCGGGCCATTCTGGACGGCCATATCGTGCTCTCCCGCACGCTGGCAGAGGAGGGGCATTATCCCGCCATCGACATCGAGGCCTCCATCAGCCGTGTCATGCCTTCGGTGGTGAGTGCCGAGCATTTTGCCAGGATGCAGCTGTTCCGCCGTATCTATGCGCGCTATCAGCAAAACCGTGACCTGATCAGTGTGGGGGCCTATGTGCCCGGCAGCGACAAGGACATCGATTTTGCCATCGAGCGCATGCCCCATCTGCGTCAGTTCATGCAGCAGGGGCTGAAGGAGAAAGTGAGCTTCGAGGAGGCCCTGCAACGCCTGGGCAAGATCGTAGTACCGGCGCCACGTCCGGGCGCCCACAGCGGCAGCAATGTGACCCCTCTGCAGTCGCGTACTCTCCAGCACGGCACAGCGCAGGCGGCAAGTGCGGCGAGCAGGGGCTAGTAAATGAAGCGTTCACAACGACTTGAATCTGTGGTGCAGCTGGCGCAAAACCGTGCACAGGAAGCAGCCCAGGCCCTGGCCTTCGTGCAGCAGCGCCTGCAGGATGAACAGAACAAGCTTGAGCAACTGCAGCAATATCTTGCCGAGTATCGCGACACGGTCGCTCAGGAAGGAAGCAAGGGGCTGACAGTGGCGGTGTTCCGGCGCTACAAGGATTTCAGTGACAACGTGAGCAAGGCGATTGCCGCGCAGACGCAGCAGGTCAGCACGGTTCGTCGGCAGGTTGAACAGGTTCGACGTCACTGGCAGATGCTGGATGCGAAGCACCAGGGGCTGCTCAAGCTGCAGGACAATGCCCGGCAGGCGGAAAATCTGCTGAGCCGTCGTCAGGAACAGAAGGAACTGGATGAAATGGCAGGCCGCTGGCACCTGCGTCCCCCGGGCATGTAGCGGGTTTGCCGGGATTGGCAAACTTATTGCTCTGTCTCCTGTAAGAGATTTCTCGTGACCGCAACAGGCCACGAGCGTTGAGGAGCCAGTATGTCAGTTCTTGAAGCCCTGTTACCCATCGCGTCTGCGTCACTCTCGCCCAAAGAAGGGAGTGTAAGGTCAAGCCCGCGTGCAGAGCCTGTGAGCAAGGAAAGCGCTGTAAAGCCCGTGGAACAAGGGCCGCAGAAGAAAGCCCCGGACGACAGGGAAGAACAGGGCAACGCATTTGCCCGCGTACTGGATGAACGCCTGCAGACAGCGGAACCTGCTGCTCCTGCCTTCCATCTCCCATCTGAAATTGACGATGCCATCCCGGTTGGCGGCAATGCTGGCGGAATGGTACTGCCGCTGCAGGGAGAGGCTTTGCCGCCCGAGCAGGTCGTCGTTGCCCCCGTGGAGGTCCGGAATGACGGTTTGCCACAGGAAGACAGCAACGGTCAGCCTCAGCAGGCTCCGGCCATTTTTGTCATGAGCGGGCAGGGCGAGATCGCTGCCCCGACACGGGTGGAAGTCCCTGCGGCACAGAATACCCTCGCGGCTACCGGGTCACAGCCCACGGCCGAGCCCGCTGTGAATGAAGCGAATAAGCTCTCTGCTGAGGAGACGCCTGTGCAGGCGGTGGTGTTGCCGATGGCGGATGTTGAAACGCCTGTGCAGGCGGTGGTGTTGCCGGTGGCGGATGTTGAAACGCCTGCGCAGGTGGCGGTGTTGCCGGCGGCGGATGTCGAAACGCCTGTGCAGACGCTTGCGAACGCGCAGGCATTGACAGGAAAGGACGTGGAGGCACTCGTGCAGCAGGATGCAGCACAGCGGGTGCGCGACTGGCGCGGGCTCAGTCTGAACCCTCAGGGGGAGTGGACGGGCACGGTGCGCGCTGATGGCAGTGTGGTACAGGTCGTGCCGCTGGCCAATGGTGGTCAGTTGCAACAGTTTGCCGATTCCCTGCGCCAGGGCATGAATCAGGAATTGGCCGCCGTGAGTGCTGCCAGTGAGCGTGGCACGTCTTCCTCCCATCATGCGCCAAGCGGTACGGCAGAGCTCACGTCCTGGCGGGCTGATACGGCGGGGGCCACGTCCGCCGGCTCTGTGCGAGGCACCTTGACGATGGGCAGCTTCAGCCAGGTGCTGCAGGGCGAAATGTCCGGGCAAGCCCTGGGAGAGAGGGTTGGTGATCATGCCTGGGGTGAGCGTGTGTCGCAACGCGTTGCGCTGATGTTGGGCCAGAAAATCAGCTCCGCCCATATTCAGCTGGATCCTCCGGAGCTGGGGGCGATGAACATCAAGGTGTCGTTGCACGGCGATCAGGCCAGCGTGAGTTTCCATAGCGCACATGCTGTGGTGAGGGATGCGCTGGAACAGAGCTTTCCGCGTTTGCAGGAAATGCTGAATCAGCAGGGGCTGCAATTGGTGGATGCCCAGGTGTCGGATCGCCAGCCCTCCGGCCATGGGGGCTTTGGGCAGTCCGGTAATGCAGCTTCCGGCTCTGCTGCTCCGCCTGATCAGGACGAAATACTGGACAATATGCAGAGCCGCTCCGTACAACTTGTCAGTGGATTGATCGATTTCTACGCGTGAACTTGCGCAGGCGTCAGGATTTTGTCGCCGGGTGCAAAGCATGGCGTCATCCTCTTGTCATAACCCCCAGCTCATCGGATGAGGATTTTTCGGTTTTTCAGAATTAGCTTGTAAATCAAAGAATTACATTGTTCTTTTTTTCTGTGTGATAGATGCGTTTCGCTGGCACAGCCTTTGCTACAATCCTCAGACATTTGAAGTTTTTGACGGTGATGCTATGGCAGAGAACAATGTTGGCGCGGATGGTGCCGCTCCCGAAACCAAGAGCAAGAAGACCCTGATCATTATTATTGCAGCAGTGGTATTGCTGTTGGGTGGTGGTGCCGGGGCCTATTTCTTTTTGCTTAGCCCCTCCGGTGATGAGACGGCGACAGAAGAGCATGCAGCCCCCACAGGACAGATGTTATATCTGGACATGTCACCCGCCTTCATCGTCAGTTATCCCTTCCAGGGGAGACAACGTTATCTGCAGGCCTCCCTGTCCGTCATGTCCCGTGATCAGGCGGCGCTGGACGCGGTAGTTGCCAATATGCCCATCGTTCGCCACAACCTGCTGAACCTGTTCAGTGCGCAGATGCTCAATGTGGCCGAGACCCCCTCATCCGGCATCGAAGAGCTGCGTCAACTCGCCACGGAGGAGGTGAAGGCCATTCTTCACGAAGAAATTGGCCGCGACGGTATAGAGGAAGTCATCTTTACGGCATTTGTCACCCAGTAAGGGCCGGCGCCAGTTGCAGGCGCGATCATCACGGACTCAGGATTGATGCAAGACCTATTATCACAAGACGAGATCAATGCGCTGTTGCATGGCGTGGACGAGGGCGAGGTCGATACCCGTGCCGAAGGTAGCGCGCCCAATGTGCGCCCTTACGATCTGACCAGCCAGGAGCATGTGGTACGGCAGCGTATGCCGACCCTGGACATGATCCATGACACCTTCGCGCGTGCGTTCCACAACAATCTGTTCAACCTGCTGCGGCGCAGTGCCGAGGTTGCGGTGAACGGTAGCCGGATTGGCAAGTTCAGCGAATACAAGAACGCCCTCTATCTGCCCACCAGCCTGAATCTGTTCAAATTGCGCCCGCTGCGCGGTACGGCGGTGCTGGGGCTGGATGCCGCATTGGTGTTCCGCATTGTGGATAATTTTTTCGGTGGCAATGGGCGCGAGGTGAAAATCGAGAGCCGCAGTTTTACACCGACTGAGCAGCGCGTGGTGCAGATGTTGCTGGACCAGGCCTACAAGGATCTGGAGGCGGCCTGGCAGAGCGTTTACCAGGTGGAGCTGGAAGCACAGCGCAGTGAATCGAATCCTGAAATGGTCAATATTCTCTCGCCCGGGGAATTGATCCTGATTACTGACTTCTCGGTTAAATTCGAGGGGGGTGGGGGCGGCGAGATTCAGTTGGCGCTGCCCTACAAGATGATTGAACCGATCCGCGAGCTACTGGAAGTCGGCCTACGGGTGGACCCGGACGATGTGGACGAGAGTTGGGGCAGCTCCATACGTGAGGACATCATGGATGCGGGCGTGGAGTTCAGTTGTCAGATGTTCGAGCAGCAGATCACCCTGCGGGATGTGGTGGATCTGGAAGCGGGCGATGTGATTCCGGTGGATATGCCGGAGACCGTGGTGCTGAAGGCGAACGGAGTGCCCATGTTCAATACGCGGATTGGCGTGTCCAACGGCAATCTGGCACTGAAAATCGACAGTTTCATCGCCGCCAAGGGCCGTGGAAACAGCAAGGGGAAGTAAGATGGAAGAGCAAACGCAGAACCAGAACAAGCAGAACCCGGCGGGTGGCGACAAATTTGTCGAAGGTATCGCAAAGGATGGCAGCGGCATGCCGTCTCCCGAGAAAAAGGCCGATGGGGGCAGCCCCGATCTGGATGTCATTCTGGATATTCCGGTGCAGATTTCCATGGAGGTGGGCAATGCCTCCATTACCATCCGCAATCTTTTGCAACTTAATCAAGGCTCGGTGATCGAGCTCGACCGCCTGGCGGGGGAACCGCTGGATGTTCTGGTAAACGGGACCCTGATCGCCCACGGGGAAGTGGTGGTGGTCAATGACAAATTCGGCATCCGCATGACGGATGTCATCAGCCCCTCAGAGCGCATCAAGAAGCTGCGCTGATATTCAGAGGTTTCCTCGGTCAATCCGTTTTTCAAACAAGCATGGAATCGAGTGCGGGCCGCACTCGCCCTGGAGTTGATGTGAACAGTCTTGTAAGCGCCGTTGCCAGCACCAGTGCAGGAGCCCAGGGGGCCTCGGCATTGAGCGCGGGAGCCCTGGTGGAAATGCTGCTGTGGCTGGCCGTGGTGGTCGCCTTTATTCTGGTTTGCGCCTGGGCCTATCGACGCCTCAGCGGTGGCATGCTGTCAGTGTCGGGTGCGATTCGGGTACGCAGTGTGATCTCCGTGGGTAACCGCGAACGCATTGCGCTGATTGAGGTGGGTGACAAACAGTTGCTGGTCGGTGTCTGCCCCGGCCAGATCAATACACTGCATGTGTTTGACGAACCCGTGCTGCCAGCACAGGGCGAGGGCGAGCCGGGGGCGTTTGCCAGCAAACTGCAAAGCCTGCTCAACAAGGATGTGAATTCGTGAGACTGAGTACCCTGCAGTTTGCTACCGCGCTGCTCATCGTGGCATCCCTGTTCATGATGGCGCTGCCTGTCCATGCCCAGACAGCCGCCGATGGCAGCCGTGTGACCACGACTTCCACCACGGACCTGAGCCCGCAACGCGCCTTCGATATGTTGACCTCCAACACCACGCTGGGAGTGCCCGCACTGAACGTCACCACGGACGAGAATGGTGTGCAGAACTATTCCGTCAGCATTCAGATACTGCTGCTGATGACGGTGCTGACGCTGCTGCCGGCATTGCTGATGATGATGAGCTCCTTTACCCGCATTCTCGTGGTGTTTGCCATTCTGCGCCAGGCGCTGGGTCTGCAGCAGACGCCTTCGAACCAGATTCTGCTGGGGCTGGCCCTGTTTCTGTCGTTTTTCATCATGTCCCCGGTATTGCAGCAGATCAATGCCAACGCCTTGCAGCCCTATCTGAGCGAGCAAATCTCCGCCGGGGATGCCCTGGCACTGGCAGAGGTGCCGGTGCGTGAATTCATGATGGGGCAGACACGCGAATCCGACCTGGCGCTGTTCATGGAGCTGTCGGAGGCCGAGCCGGTGGCTACCCAGCAGGAGGTGCCTTTCACCGTGCTGGTGCCGGCCTTCGTGACCAGTGAACTGAAGACGGCCTTCCAGATCGGTTTCATGCTGTTTATTCCCTTTCTGGTCATCGACCTTGTGGTGGCCAGCGTGCTGATGGCGATGGGGATGATGATGCTGTCCCCCATCATTATTTCATTGCCGTTCAAGATCATGCTGTTTGTACTCGTGGATGGCTGGGCCATGGTGATCGGCACCCTGGCCGCCAGTTTTGGGAGCTGACAATGACGCCTGATACCGTTGTGGGCCTGTGGCGTGAAGCCATGTTTCTGATCGTGATCATGGTCTCGGTGATTGTGCTGCCGAGCCTGCTCGTTGGTCTTGCCGTCAGCACTTTTCAGGCGGCGACCCAGATCAATGAGCAGACATTGAGTTTTCTGCCGCGTCTGCTGACCACGCTGCTGTCGGTTATTCTGGCAGGGCCCTGGTTGTTGAATCGGGTGCTGGATTTCACTTCGCAATTGATCACCAGTATTCCTTTTCTGCTGGGATGAGAGGGTGAAGTGGACGTCCTGAACTTCAGTGCACAGGAACTTGGAGCCTATCTCGGCAGTTTTCTGTGGCCGATGTTCCGCATCATGGGGTTTTTTCTCGCCGCACCGCTGTTTGGCACACAACTGGTTCCGACACGCATCCGCATCGTGCTGGCCTTGGCCATCACGGTGCTGCTGGTGCCCCTGTTGCCGGCAGTGCCGCAGGTGGATGGGGTGTCTGTGGGGGCGCTTCTGATCGTGATGCAGCAATTGCTGATTGGCGCCGCACTCGGTTTTTTCATGCAGTTCCTGTTTCAGGTATTTGTCATGGCAGGGCAGTTGATTGCCATGCAGATGGGCCTGGGTTTTGCGTCCATGGTGGACCCGTCCAATGGGGTCAATGTGGCCATCATGAGTACCGTCTACATGATGCTGGTGATGCTGTTGTTCGTCACCTTTGACGGGCATCTGGTAATGCTGGAGATTCTGCTGGACAGCTTTCGCGTTCTGCCGATTGTGTCCTTCGGGTTGGATGCCGATGTGATGTTGCGCCTGGTAAGTACGTTCAGCTGGGTGTTTTCGAGCGGGCTTTTGTTGGCACTGCCAGCCCTGACGGCGCTGCTGATCACCAATTTTGCGTTCGGCATCATGACGCGGGCCGCACCGCAACTGAATATTTTTGCGCTGGGTTTTCCGGTTTCCCTGATGTTCGGGCTGCTCATCATCTGGATCAGTTTCGGCACGATTCTGGATTCGGCGCAGAATCTGTTTGCACAGTTCTTTGTCACGGCAAGAGAGCTTCTTTGAGGAAAACGGTATCGGATGGCTGGCGGCGCATGCTTATTCCTGCAGGCACGGCCATAAAGAGAGTGTGAGATGGCACAAGACAGAGACTCCTCGGCGGAGAAGAGTCAGGAACCTACCCAGAAACGCCTGGATGAGGCCCGTGAACAGGGCAATATCGCACGTTCCCGTGAATTGAACACGACGGCTATCCTGCTGGGAGGAACGGCGGCGATGATCATGTTCGGCGGTGCCGTTGCACGCGGGCTCAGTGGCATCATGCAACACAATTTTGCGCTGGAACGGGCAGCGTTCTTCGATACGGCGGCCATGCTGCGACAACTGGGCGATTCGATTTACACGGGGCTGCTCAGCCTGTTACCGGTGTTTATCATGTTGCTGGTGCTGGCCTTCCTGGCGCCCATTGGGTTGGGTGGCTGGAATTTCAGCCTCAAATCGGTGGCGCCCCAGGCCAGTCGTCTGAATCCGCTGTCGGGCCTGAGCCGCATGTTCGGTGGCAATGCGGTGGTGGAGTTGCTGAAGGCGGTCGCCAAGGTGCTGGTGGTGGCGTCGATTGCACTGCTGATTCTGGCCATGAACACCGAGGATATCCTGAATACACAGCATGAGGCTGTGTTGCCCGCCATTGCCGATTCGGTAGAGTTGATTGCGTGGTCGGTCTTATGGATGTCCTGCGCGATGATTCTGATCTCGGCGGTGGACATTCCCTTTCAGATTTATCAGCACAGCCAGAAGCTGCGTATGACGCTGCAGCAGGTCAAGGACGAGATGAAAGACTCGGAAGGGCGCCCGGAAGTGAAGCAGCGCATCCGTCAGTTGCAGTACCAGATGGCGCAGAACCAGATGATGGCGGATGTGCCGCAGGCCGATGTGATTATCACCAACCCGGAGCATTACGCGGTGGCGCTGCGGTATGACCAGAGCAAGGAGGCGGCGCCGGTGATGCTGGCGAAGGGCGTGGACTTTGCGGCGCAGAAGATCCGGGAAATTGCGAATGAACACCGCATTGCGGTGGTGTCGTCGCCGGCCCTGGCGCGTGCGATCTACTTCAATACGAAGGTGGGTGAGGAAATTCCCAGCGGTCTCTATGTGGCGGTGGCGCAGATCCTTGCCTATCTGCATCAACTCAAACAGTTCACGGCGGGCCGCCTGAAGAAACGCCCGGTCCTCGATCCCAATCCCGCCATCCCCGAAGAGCTGCGTCACGATTAATTCCGGAGCCGGCCTGCCGGCGATTGGTGAAATATTTCTGCCAGAAAGAGTCGTTCGTGATTGGTCCGGATATTTCACTTTATTAGAAAATTCGCGTGATGGATTGAATGGATTCACTTTGATAGCCGAGCCGCATGGTGGACTTCAGGTGTCAGAGACGCCAAAAGGCTCACATCCTTGTGAAGGCTCGGCGGACGCCATCCCTGGCGTCCGACGCTCTGTCACCTGAAGTCCACCACACGGCTCTTGTTCAACGTTGATTTGGTGTTTCGTTCTTCGTTCCTGGCTCGGATGATGTGTCTGTGGGAGCCGGCTTGCCGGCGATGAATGCAGCACAGTTCTTGTCTCTCAATCGCCAGCAGGCTGGCTCCTACGCGAACGTGCGCATTCGCTGGCGTGATGTCAGCGCCGGGCGGGCGAAGAAAACAGGCAGGACCGTAGAGCGCCCGGACCGAAGACTTGCTCCTGCAGTCTCGGCACTCCCGCCATCCCTGGCGGTCGGATGGCGTGCGCCGAGCCTGCACATGGATGTGCGCTTTTTGGCGTGTCCTGACTGTTTTCTTCGCCCGCCCGGAGCGTCCTACGAAGCTCACATCAACCTGTAAAAGCAAACGCCCGCAAAAGTAGGCCGACTTCTTGCAATGAGTACTGTGGATTTCCCGAGAACCGGAAGTAGGCACGCGAAAGCCCGGTGTTTTCGTCCACTGAGCGTCAAGAAATTGAATCGTTTGATATCACGCTGAGCTCAAGGTCCGGGAAATTGACGCTTTTGGTTTATGACACACAACGCGCAGGAAAGGCAGACAGCAGCACATGAGTGACAGCGCCAGCATTCAACGTAATTCCCTGATCGACAACGCCCGTACCCTCGCTAACGGCAATCTCGGCATTCCCGTGCTGCTGCTCGTCATGCTGGCCATGATGACCTTGCCCCTGCCGCCGTTCCTGCTCGATGTGCTGTTTACCTTCAACATCACCATTGCCCTGGTGGTGCTCTGCGTTGCCGTCTATGCCATGCGGCCACTCGATTTTGCCGTTTTCCCCACCATCCTGCTCATTGCCACCCTGTTGCGCCTCGCACTCAACGTGGCCTCGACCCGGGTGGTACTGCTCGAAGGCCATCAGGGCGGCGCGGCGGCGGGGCGGGTGATCGAGTCCTTTGGCGAGGTGGTGATTGGCGGTAACTATGCTGTCGGTCTGATCGTTTTCATTATCCTGATCATCATCAACTTCGTGGTGGTTACCAAGGGTGCCGGGCGTATCGCCGAGGTGAGCGCCCGATTCACCCTGGATGCCATGCCGGGAAAACAGATGGCGGTGGATGCCGATCTCAATGCCGGGCTGATCGACCAGGAACAGGCCCGTACCCGACGTCGGGAGATTACTGAGGAGGCCGATTTCTACGGTTCCATGGACGGTGCCAGCAAGTTCGTGAAGGGCGATGCCGTGGCCGGCATTCTGATTCTGCTGATCAATATTCTCGGTGGGGTTGCCGTGGGCATGCTGCAGCATGACCTGGACTTCACGATGGCCATGCAGCGCTACGCCCTGCTTACCATCGGTGACGGCCTGGTAGCGCAGATTCCGGCGCTGGTGCTGTCCACTGCGGCGGCGATCATGGTGACCCGCAATAACAGTTCCGAGATGATGGGGGCTCAGGTATCCGGCCAGATGTTTGCCACGCCCCGGGCACTCGGCATCAGCGCCGTGGTGTTGTTCATCATGGGTAGCGTGCCAGGTATGCCGCATTTTGCTTTTCTGGCATTGGCCGTTTTGGCCGGTGCCGGGGCTTTACTTATTTACCGGCGTCAGACAAAAAATGAAGTCTCGCCGCAGGACGCTGCCAGGGCCGAGAAAAAGGCTCAGGAGGAAAAAGAGGAAGAGCCTCAGGAACTGGGTTGGAGTGACGTGCTTCCAGTGGATGTGATCGGACTTGAGGTGGGGTATCGCCTGATCCCCATGGTGGACAAGTCCCAGGGTGGGCAGTTGCTCAATCGTATCAAGGGCATTCGCAAGAAGTTGTCTCAGGAACTGGGTTTTCTGGTGCCCTCGGTGCATATCCGCGACAACCTCGACCTGGGACCGAACGAGTACCGCATTACCCTCATGGGGGTGAACGTGGCGGGGGCGGAGATCCTGCCGGAGCGGGATATGGCGATCAACCCCGGGCAGGTTTTCGGCAAACCCAATGGTATTGAGACGAAGGACCCGGCCTTTGGGCTGGATGCCTTGTGGATTGAACCTGCCCAGAAGGACCAGGCGCAGACGCTGGGCTATACGGTGGTGGACAGCAGCACGGTCATCGCCACGCATCTGAATACGATCCTGCACAAACACGCCCATGAGCTGCTGGGGCATGAGGAGGTGCACGAGCTGCTGAGCATGCTGGGCAAGACGTCCAAGAAGCTGGCCGAAGAGCTGCCCTCCATGGTCAACACCAATGCGCTGCTGCAGGTGCTGCAGAATCTGTTGATTGAGGATGTGCCGATCCGCGATATGCGCAGTATCGCCGAAGCGTTGGCGGCGGCCTCGGTGAAGAGTCAAGATTCCGGCACTTTGACTGCCGCAGCGCGCGTGGCTCTGTCCCGCGTCATCGTGCAGAACATCTACGGAAGTGCGTCAGAGCTGCCTGTCATGACAATAGAGCCAGCGCTGGAACAGATATTGCTTAAGTCTGTACAACAGTCGCAACAATCCGGAGCCAATGGCGGCAGTGACGATGGCATGGTGATAGAGCCGGCGATGGCGGAACGTCTGCAAGCATCGCTGCTCAAGGCGGCGAGAACCCAGGAGGCGGCCGGCAAACCGGCGGTGCTGTTGGTGCCCGCACCGCTGCGTCCGGTACTGAGCCGCTTTGTCCGCTTCACCATCAGCGGGCTCAAGGTGCTCTCCTACCAGGAGATACCGGACAACAAACAGATCACCATTGTGGCGACCATTGGCAATTCATGAATCAAAGGCGTTGCTGCTGAGGCCCGACCGTATTCGGCCAAGAGGAAGTTGAGATGAAAGTGAAACGATACCTGGCACCTGACATGCGACGTGCCCTGGCCCAGATCCGTGAGGAGATGGGCGAGGACGCGGTCATGCTGTCCAACCGCTCACTGGAGGGCGGGGTGGAAGTGGTGGCGGCATCCCTTCCGGGCGATATCTCCTTCTCCTCCAGCGGCAGCCTGGGATCCGGGTCTGCGGCACGCAGTACTCGCCCCGGGAACGCAACGGCCAAGGCTGCTTCAGCGAGCGCTCAGGCAGAAAAGCCCGTGGCAACCCCACGGGGCACAAGCAAACCGGTACCGCCCAGTGCCGCCCAGGCGCTGGCCGAACAGCAGGCAAATGAACAGGCGCAGGCCCTGCGTCAGGAGCGAGAGCGTGTGGCTCAGGAGGGGCGTGAGATGCACCGCATGCGCTCTGAACTCAACGGTATCCGCCGCCTGCTGGAACAGCGCCTCAGTGGCATGGCCTGGGAGCAGTTCTCCCGCCGCACGCCCGTACAGGCCGGGGTATGGGAGCGCCTCAATGCCATGGGCGTGCCCGCTGGCCTGAGCAAGTCTCTGCTGGAAACCCTGCGCCCCGAGATGAATACCGCCGAAGCCTGGCGGTTTGCAATTGCCGCTCTGGCACGACAGGTGCCGGTACTGGGGACAGATATTGCCGCCAGGGGGGGGATTTTTGCCTTCCTTGGTCCGACCGGCGTGGGCAAGACCACAACGATCGGCAAACTGGCGACGCGCTATGTGCTGGAACATGGCCCCGAGGCTGTCGCGCTGGTGACAACTGACAGTTTCCGCGTGGCCGCCCATGAACAGCTGCGTACCTTCGGACGCATTCTGGGGGTGACTGTGCGTGTGGTCGATGAGACCCACAGTCTGCCGGAGATTCTGGCATCCCTGCGGCACAAGTCCTTGGTGCTGATCGACACGGCTGGGCTCAACGCGAAGGACCCCAGCCTGCAATTTCAGTTGCAGACCCTGCGCAACTGTCCCGAGGTTCAGAATATTCTGGTCATGGCCTGCACCAGCCAGGCCAGCGTACTGGCCACCGCCTACCGCACCTACGCTCCGGCGGGGCTCAGTGCTTGTGTGCTCAGCAAGCTGGATGAGGCCGGTACTATTGGTGAGGCCCTGTCCCTGGTGATCGAAAACTCCCTGCCGGTGGTATACGAGACCCATGGGCAGAATATCCCCAATGACATCAAAGTTGCGCAAGCTCATAATCTCGTCAGCAAGGCGGTGGCCTTGTCCGTACACAGTGATGAGGAGAGCGAGAGACTGATGATGGAATTTGGAAACGCATACGGAAATGACCTGACACCTCAGGAAACCCAGATGGGCCATTCCGGCATTGCCCGGGGGGCTACGCGATGAAGCCGGTACAGGTGCTGGCAATCACCGGCGGCAAGGGCGGCGTTGGCAAGACCAATGTGTCCGTTAACCTGGGGCTGGCGCTGGCGGAGGCCGGCAAGCGGGTGATCCTGATGGATGCCGATCTTGGCCTGGCGAATGTGGATATTCAGTTGGGCATCAAGGCGGAAAAGACCCTCGCCGAGGTGATGAATGGTGAGTGCTCCCTGCGTGATGTGTTGATTACGACCCCGGGCGGGCTGAAAGTGATACCTGCGGCCTCCGGTGTGCAGTCCCTGACGCAGCTGGGCCCGGCAGAGCATGCGGGCCTGATTCGTGCGTTCAGTGAGCTGGATGAGCAGCTTGATGTGCTGCTGATCGACACGGCGGCGGGGATTTCGGAAAGCGTCATCAGTTTTGTGCGCGCCTCCCAGGAAGTGCTGGTGGTGGTGTGCGATGAACCCTCATCCATTACCGATGCCTATGCGCTGGTCAAGCTGCTGCACCGCGACTACGGCATGCAGCGTTTCCGCGTGCTGGCCAATATGACGCGCGGTGCGGAAGAGGGGCGCAACCTGTTCAACAAATTTGTGCGGGTGGCGGAGCGTTTTCTGGATGTCACCCTGCAGTATGCGGGCGATATCCCCTGGGACGACGCGGTGCGCAAATCTGCGCAGCGGCAGAAGGCGACACTGGAGCTCTATCCCTCCAGCAAGGCGGCCATTGCCTATCGGCGTCTTGCCCAGGAGGTTCTGGATTGGCCTCTCAATCGCCAGGCCAGTGGCCGCCTGGAGTTTTTCGTAGAACGTCTGTTAATGAGTGATTCCGCGGACTGAAACCATGGTGACATCCACGAGTGGTGCCTTGATGTACAGCGAAGTGCAGACTGACAGCATGAACGATGTTGTGTTGCAGTATGCCCCGCTCGTGAAGCGCATCGCCCATCATCTGCTGTTGCGGATGCCCTCGAGTGTGCAGATCGATGATCTGGTGCAGTCCGGCATGATCGGTCTGCTGGAGGCCGCGAGGAAATACGACCTGAGCAAGGGGGCGAGTTTCGAGACCTATGCCGGCATCCGTATTCGCGGCGCCATGCTGGACGAGATCCGCAAAGGCGACTGGGCACCGCGTTCGGTGCACCGCAAGTCGCGGCAGATTGCTGACGCGATCAAAGCCATCGAGGGGCGTACTGGCACCGATGCCAGGGATCAGGATGTGGCGCAAGAGCTCGGCATCTCCCTGGATGAGTATCACAGCATTCTGCAGGATGCCTCGGGTAGCCGCCTGTTCAGCTTTGATGATCTGCTCGATGGCGAGGATTCGGCCATCGAGAAAGTGGCGGGCGAGATGCCCAATCCACTGGATGGCTTGCAGGACAGCAGTTTTCGCACCCATCTGGCGGAGGCAATCGCCACCCTGCCGGAACGGGAGCAACTGGTGTTGTCACTGTATTACGACGAAGAACTGAACCTGAAAGAGATTGGCCAGGTGCTGGGTGTCAGCGAATCCCGGGTCAGTCAGATTCACACCCAGGCGGCCATGCGCCTGCGTGCCCGCCTGACGGGCTGGGACTGAACACGGCCAGGAGCCGTAAGGACTGGAATGCCATGACCCCTGCACTGATCATCAGCGTGAGCTTTCTTGTCATGCTTTGTGGCTGCGTGTTTGCCATGTGTGTGTATACGCTGCGCAAGGTACAGGCCCTGCAGGACAGGCTCGACAGCGATATGCGCGCGCTGCGGGGTGAGATTACCGCGGTTGGGCGGGGTGCCGTCGGGCTTGGCAAGCGCCTCACTCAGGTCAAGGAGAGTCTGGAGAATACCCGCCGTCGCCAGGAAGACCTGGAGAACAAGGACATGGGCGATGTCGCCATGGTCCATGCAAGCAAACTCGCCCTCATGGGGGCACCCGCCGATGAGCTGGTCAGCACCTGTGGCCTGTCCCGGGCCGAGGCGAGCCTGCTTTCCCTGATGGCCGCCCGCCGTAAGGCTGATGGACGTCACGCAGCCTGAAACCGGGCAGATAAGGCAATCCCCGCAAGACTCGGTTATACTCCCGCGATAATTTCGAACCCACGCATGTCCGCTCCCGGGCGGGCCTTCGCCAGAATCGACTATGTCTGCAAGTCCACAAGCCAGTGTCGGGACAGCCGCCACCGCGTCGCCCCTGCTCGAAGGGCGCTCGCTCTTCTGTGAGCGGGACGATCGGGTGTTGTTCAGTGGCCTGAATTTCAGCCTGCACGGCGGTGAGCTGATGCAGATCCAGGGCAGCAACGGCAGTGGCAAGACTACGCTGCTGCGCATCCTCTGCGGCCTGAACAGCAATTACGAGGGCGAACTGTTCTGGCAGGGAACCCCGATTGACGAGGATCGGGAATCCTTTCTGGCCTCGCTGCTCTACCTGGGCCACCGGGTCGGGGTGAACAAGATTCTGACCGCCCGCGAAAACCTGCGCTGGAGCTGCGCCCTGCATGGCCCGGTCAGCGATCGGGCGATTGAGGACGCACTGGCCACGCTGGGTCTGGCGGGTTATGCCGATATTGCCTGTCGCAATATGTCGGCGGGGCAACAGCAGCGGGTCTCGCTGGCGCGCCTGCTTATCAGCCCGGCACGGCTGTGGGTGCTGGATGAGCCCTTTACGACACTGGATGTTCGTGGGGTGAAGGCACTGGAACAGTTGCTGGCCGAGCATGCCGCTCGCGGCGGGGCGGTGCTGGTGACCACCCATCATGCGCTTGCGGTACCCTGCGAGCTGCGACGTCTGAATCTGGATAGTGGGGGTGCGCGCGCTGGCGCCGGGAATGCATGAAACAACAAACTCTGGATTCGCTTCCTGACGGACACGCCACGCCGGTCAGCACTTTTACCGCCTTCAGGGCGACGCTGCGCCGTGATCTGCTGATTGCCCTCAAGCGGCGTAATGATCTGCTCAATCCTTTGATGTTCTTCCTGATCGTGGTGTCACTGTTTCCATTGGGCGTGTCCTCCGACCCGCAGGAACTGACCCGGATCGCGGCGGGAACCGTCTGGGTCTCTGCGCTGCTGGCCTCCATGCTGTCGCTGGACAATCTTTACCGTGCGGACTATGAGGACGGTTCCCTGGAGCAGTTGCTGCTCTCGCCCCAGCCTCTGTATTTCCTCGTACTGGCCAAGAATATCGGGCACTGGCTGGTCAGCGGGCTGCCGGTGGTGCTGCTGTCACCGCTGCTGGCCTATATGCTCTATCTGCCCGCCGATGCCTACTGGACGCTGGTGTTTACCCTGTTGCTGGGAACCCCGGTGCTCAGCCTCTTCGGTTCCATTGGTGTGGCCCTGACCGTGGGCCTGGGCAGCCGCGGCCTGATTCTTGCCGTTATCGTTTTACCCCTTACTGTGCCGGTGCTTATAATTGGCGCCAAAGCGGTGGCGGACGTCAGTCTCGGGCTGCCCCTGGCCATGCATTATTCGCTGCTGGGGGCCCTGCTGGCACTGTCGCTGAGCCTGGCACCACTGGCCTCGGCGGCCGCCCTGAAAATCAGCGTGAATTGAGCACGAACTGAGCGCCTCGAGAGTTACAAAACGTAACATCGACGGCGTAAATCAGCGTGCTATAGTCGGGCCGCACCGCGGAATACAGGCCGGGAAGCACAGATTTCCCGCAGCCGCTTGCACTGGAGTGTATGTCACATGTGGCAATGGTTTTACAGAATGGGTTCGCCCAAATGGTTTTACGAGATGTCGGGCAAATGGCTGCCCTGGCTCTATGTGCTGATGACCGTGCTGATGAGCGTTGGCATCGTCTGGGCACTGTTGTTTGTGCCGCAGGATTATCAGCAGGGCAACACCATCCGCATCATGTATGTACATGTGCCCGTTGCCAGCATTTCCCTGGCCTGTTTTCCGCTGATGGCGGTGGCGGGTGTGATCACCCTGGTGTGGAAGATGAAGCTCGCCGATATGGTGGCCAAATGTGCCGCCCCCATCGGGGCGTGGTTTACTGCCGTGGCGCTGGCGACCGGGGCCATCTGGGGGCAGCCGATCTGGGGCACCTGGTGGGCCTGGGATGCGCGCCTGACCTCCATGCTTATCCAGTTTTTCCTGCTGATCGGCGTGATTGCGCTGCGCTCTGCGATTGAGAGCCCGGACGATTCCGCCCGTGCCAGCGCGCTGCTGGCCATCGTTGGGGCCATTAACGTTCCCATCATCAAGTATTCCGTGGAGTGGTGGAATACCCTGCACCAGCCCGCCAGCAATTTCTCCATGGACAACGAAAGTGCCTTCGGCCCCGAAATCTGGGTGCCGCTGGTCATCATGATCTTTGCGGTGTACTGCTTTTTCGTGATCAGCCTGATTCTGTCTACCCGCAATGAAATTCTGCGACGCGAGCGGCGTGCCCAGTGGGTACAGGATATCGTGGCGGGTGAAAAGGTCTAAGGAGAGTAGGGTGCTCGACAATATTCAGTTCAGCAGTGTCAGTGAATTTTTCCAGATGGGAAAGTATACCTTCCATGTCTGGTCTGTATACGGGCTATTTGCCTTATTCGTTTTTGTGAACCTGTTTCTGCCGCGGGTTCAGCGCCGACAATTCATCCGCGAACAACGCCAAAGAGCGCTGCGGGATGTGCAACTGGCACAAAACACGGCAGTGAATGAGGAGCGCAGCCGCGCTCAGGGGGAGGGCGAATGAAACCGCATCGCCGCAAGAAACTGACCATTATCGGCTTTATTGCCACAGGCCTCGCTGTGGCCATTGGCCTGTCTCTGTATGCTTTGAGCAATACCATTGATCTGTTTTTCACGCCCTCGCAGGTCGCGGCGGGAGAAGTGGCCGATGGCCAGCGCATCCGCATTGGCGGCATGGTGAAGGAAGGCTCGGTTGAGCAAAGCCAGGATTCCCTGCACGTGGAATTCATTGCGACCGACTACAGCCATGACCTGCAGGTACGCTACGACGGCATTCTGCCCGACCTGTTCCGGGAAGGTCAGGGCGTGGTGGTGGAGGGCGCGGTGACAAACGGTGTCTTCGAGGCGAGCCGGGTGCTGGCCAAGCACGATGAGAATTACATGTCTGTTGAAGTGAAAGCCGCGCTGGATGCCGCGGAACGCGAACGCACGCTGCCGGGAGTGGCAACGGAAGGAGGCGCCAGTGGTACCTGAACTTGGCCAGTTTGCCCTGATTCTTGCCTTTTGTCTGTGTGCCGTTCTGGGCACCTTGCCTCTGGCCGGGGCAGCAACCGGAAACCGGCTGTGGATCGGCCTGGCCCGCCCGCTGACGGCTGGGGTATTCGTCTTCCTGTCCCTGTGCATGCTGATTCTGGGCTACAGCTTCGTCACGGATGATTTCACCGTAATGTTTGTGGCACAGCATTCCAACAGCCTGCTGCCCATTCAGTACAAACTGACGGCGATCTGGGGTGGGCACGAAGGTTCCTTCCTGTTCTGGACCTGGATGCTGTCGGGCTGGATGCTGTCCGTGGCGATTTTCAGCAAGGCCATGCCGGATGATTTCGTCGCACGGGTGCTGGGCATCATGGGGGTTATCGGCGCCGGCTACACCATGTTCATGATTGCCACCTCCAACCCCTTCGATCGCGTGCTGCCGCTGGCACCTGCGGATGGTGCGGATCTGAACTCGGCCCTGCAGGACATCGGTTTCATCGTTCATCCGCCCTCACTGTATATGGGCTATGTGGGGTTCTCGGTGGTGTTTGCCTTTGCCATCGCGGCGCTTCTGAGCGGACGGCTGGATTCCGCCTGGGCGCGCTGGTCCCGCCCCTGGGCAAATGCCGCCTGGGCCATTCTGACCATCGGTATCGCGCTGGGCTCCTGGTGGGCGTATTACGAACTGGGCTGGGGCGGCTGGTGGGCCTGGGACCCGGTGGAAAACCCACCCATGATCAACTGGCTGCTGGGAACCGCATTGATTCATTCGCTGGCGGTGACCGAGAAGCGTGGCGTCTTCAAGAGCTGGACTGTGCTGTTGGCGATTCTCGCCTTTGCGGCCAGCCTGCTGGGCACCTTCATCACCCGCTCGGGCCTGTTGACCTCGGTACATGCGTTTGCGGCGGACCCGACACGCGGTATCTATATTCTGGGCTTCCTGGGGCTGGCCATTGGCGGTTCGCTGTTGCTGTTTGCGCTGCGCGCCCCGCTGATGAAGAGTGAATTCGGTTTTGCTGCCGTTTCCCGCGAGGTTTTCCTACTTGCCAACAACATCATCCTCGTGGTGGCCAGTGCCGCCATTCTGCTGGGCACCCTGTACCCCATGGTGTATCAGGCCGTTTCCGGCGGGGACCTGATTTCCGTTGGTCCGCCTTATTTCAATGTCATCTTCGTGCCGCTGATGTCCCTGCTGGTGGTGTTTCTCGGCCTGGGCGCGGTCAGTCGCTGGAAGAAAACCTCGGTGGCCTATCTGCGGCAGCAGCTTACCTGGGTGGCGATTGCTTCCGTGCTGCTGGGCCTTGTCCTGCCACTGGCACTGACACTGGAATTTTCCGTTGGCGCGAGCCTGGCGACAGCCCTGGGGCTGTGGATCGTGCTGGGTATTGTGCAGGACATCCGCGTCAAGACAGCCAACAAGCCGACGCGGCTGGAGGGGCTTAAATCCCTGGCGCTTGCCTATCTCGGCATGCAGATCGCCCACTTCGGTTTTGCGGTGATTCTGCTGGGCGCTGGCCTGACCAGCATCTACAGCGTTGAAAAGAGCGTGCTGCTGGCGCCGGGGCAGAGCGTGGAGCTGGGGCATTACGAGTTCCATTTCGAGGGCACTGAGCATCTTTCCGGCCCGAATTACGAGGCCGAACGGGCTACCTTCCAGGTGCTGCGTGAAGGCAGTTTCGTGCGTGAGCTGCACCCCGAGAAACGGGTGTATGTGGCCAGCCGCACGCCCTCCACGGAAATGGCGATTGATGCCGGCTTTACCCGTGACCTGTTCATCACCCTGGGCGATGAGCGTGAATCCGGGGCCTGGTCCATGTCGCTGTATATCAAGCCCTTTGTTCGCTGGGTGTGGCTTGGTGCCATCCTGATGGCCCTGGGTGGGGTTGTGGCGGTGACGGACAAGCGCTACCGCCGTCTGAAGGTGAAGGCTATGGCCAGAGAAACAGACACGGCAGACGGCTATCAGCCGTCGGCCTCCTGAGCAAGAGGACGCAGTGATGTCGAGACTGAAGCTGTTTATTCCGGTTTTTGTGTTTCTGGCCATGGCGGTGATGCTGTGGCGTGGTCTTTATCTGGATCCGCGCACGCTGCCCTCGGTACTGATCGACAAGCCCCTGCCGGAGTTTGCGCTGCCAACGGTGGAGCTGGGAGACCGGGTCATGGGCAAGGCAGACCTGCCGGATGAACCCTTCCTGCTCAATGTCTGGGGCAGTTACTGCCTGCCCTGTCTGCAGGAGAACCCGATCCTGATGGCGGCGGCGGAAAAGAACGTAGTGCCTATCGTAGGCGTGAATTACAAAGACAAACTGAACCTGGCCCAGGCTTGGCTGGACGATAACGGCAGTCCATTTGAGTTCAGCATCCTGGATGAAAACGGTCGCCTGGGTATTGATCTCGGCGTTTATGGGGCACCGGAAACCTTTGTGGTGGATGGTCAGGGAGTGATTCGCTACAAGCATATCGGCGTGATTGACTACAAGGCCTGGGATGAAGAGATCATGCCGGCGGTTGAACAAGTCAGGGCAGAAGCGGGGCAATGATGTCAGGGATGTGGAAAACAGGCGCGTTGTTTCTGGCACTGGTGTTATGGTCTGCTCCGGCACTGATGCCGGAAGGCACAGGCTCCGGCGCGGCGTATGCGGCGGTCGATACCTTCGAGTTCGAGACCGACGAACAACAGCGGCGTTTCCGTCGCATGTCGGATGAGTTTCGTTGCCCGATGTGTCAGAACACCAGTCTCACGGGTTCCAATGGCGGGGTGGCGGAAGATTTGCGCCGTGAAATCTACCTCATGATCATGGATGGAAAGACCGACGAGGAAATCGAGCAGTTCATGTTCGAGCGCTACGGGGATTTTGTGTTCTATCGCCCGCGCCTGATGTGGCAGACCCTGTTGCTGTGGTTTGGCCCTTTGCTGTTCCTTTTGCTGGGTGGCTGGATCATTGTCGGGATTGTGCGCCGCGCACAGCAGAACAAGGTTCAGGAACAGGTGGTTTTGAATGAAGAGGAACAGGCGCGACTGCGCAAGTTGCTCGATACCGTGAAGGATAGCGACTGAGCCTGCTGGCCGGCGACATTCACGCTTTACTTTATTGACAGAAAATCCGGCGGCAGAGAAAACATGCCGAACGGGTGACACAGGGGGTCCATTGTTCTGGTTTTATGCTGCAGCGCTGCTGGTTCTGGCAGCCTTATTCATTGTGCTGCCGGTGTGGAAATTCCATCGCAGCAGTGATGCTACCCGTTCCCGCCGGGAGCGCACCAATCTGCTGATCTTTACCGAACGTGTGGCGGAACTGGAGGCGGAGCTCGCCGCAGGGACACTGGACGAGGAAAATTTTACGGCGCTGAAGAGCGAGCTCGAACGCAGCCTGCTGACGGATGTACAGGCGGTGGCCGAGGCGTCTCCCGTTGAACGTGCTGCCGAGAAAGGTGGTTGGTTTTCGGCGTCCCGGCTTGTGCCATTGCTGATGATGCTGGCTGTCATTCCAACGAGTCTCTTTCTTTATTACGAATGGGGTTTTCAGGACGAGCTCAAGCTGAAGGATATTTACGAGCGCACCCAGGCCAGTGTGGATAAACCGGAAGAGATTCGTGACCTGATTTTCGAGATTGGCGAGGTCATTGAAGATAATCGGGAGAATGGCTGGGCCTGGTATTTCCTGGCGCAGAACCTGGTCAGCATAGCGCAGTTCCCGGAAGCCTCCATGGCGTTGCAGCGTGCCAGCGAATATATCGAAGACCCCCAGGACAAGGCGATAGTGCTCAGCCAGTATGCGTTTCTGGAATACATGCTGGCCGAACAGGAACTGACCGATAAGGTGCAGGGTATCGTGGATCAGACGCAACGCATTGATCCCAACCAGGTACTGATTCTGCAGATTCTGGGCATGGACGCAGAAAAGCGTCAGGATTATCAGTCGGCTATCACTTACTGGCGACGAATGTTGCAGCTGACCCCGCCGGGTGAGGAAAGCAATCTGTTGCAGGGCATGATCGCCAACGCACTACAGCAACTGAATGCCTCCGGGCAGGGTGAGGCGGTGATCGGACCCCGCGTCGATGTGGAGCTGTCTCTCGCTCCCGGTCTGGATTTGCCCGGTGATATGCGGGTGTTTGTATCGGCACTGGAGTATAACGGGCGGCCTCAACCTCTGGCGGCGAAAGTGCTGACGGTATCGGAGCTGCCGACGACGGTAACGTTGTCGGATGCGGATGCGGTCGGGCCTTTCAATATTTCGTCTGCCGAGATGATTACGGTGGTGGCAACGGTTTCCCGAAGCGGCAGCGCTAATGTGCAGTCCGGCGACTACCAGGTACGCAGCGAGGGCTTTGCCCACAATGGTGAGAACGCCATTCTCCAGTTACAGATAGCGGATCAGGTTCAGTAGCCTGTCTAGTTGCGACTCCTCACTGCGTATTGTGAGCATTGCAGCAGGAGTTGGAAGCTGCTGAATTTGAATGCTTCACTCTGTATGACGAGCCACGCAGCGGAGTAAGGGTGTCGGAGACGCCAAAAAGCGTACATCCCTGTACAGGCTCGGCGGGCGCCGTCCATGGCGCCCGACGCTCCGCAACCCTTACTCCGCTGCGCGGCTCTTGGCGGGTGCGGATTTGCACCTATCGTCTCCGTTCTATTGTTTTGAATGGATCAATCGCTGGCGTTTTGCGAGCTATGAGAGGGCTTGGCTCAGGCAGGACCGTCTCGCGCCATGGACGGCGCGAGCCGAGCCTGCACACGGACGTGCGCTTTTTGGCGTGTCCTGAATGAGCCAAGCCCTCTCATAGCGAACTACGAAGTCAAAGAATTGCCAGACACTGCAAATTAAAAATAACAACGAAGAGGGGCAAGAAGATGCTGGGACTTATGATGGACAAGCAATTGAATATTGCGGATGTCCTGGAGTATGCGGCCTTATATAACCGGGATGCGGAGATCGTGACCCGTCTGGTGGAGGGGGGCATTCATCGTTATTCCTATGCCGATGCTCTTGTGCGCAGTAAACAGCTGGCAAATGCCCTGCGCAGCCTCGGAGTTGAAAACGGCGATCGCGTTGCTACGCTGGCCTGGAATACCCATCGACACTTCGAGCTCTATTACGCCGTCTCCGGTATGGGTGCGGTGGTGCATACCATCAACCCCCGTCTCTTTCCCGAACAGATCATCTATATCATCAATCACGCAGAGGATGGCATCGTCTTTGTCGATCTCACCTTTGTGCCGCTGCTCGAGGCAGTCGCCGCGCACATTCGCGGTGTGCGGCATATCGTGGTGATGACGGATGCCGAACACATGCCGCAATCCTCGCTGCCAGGTCTTTTATGTTATGAAGATCTGCTGAAGGAGCAGTCTACGGAATTTGCCTGGCCCGAACTGGATGAAAAAAGCGCGGCTGGCCTGTGCTATACCTCCGGCACCACCGGGAACCCCAAGGGGGTGCTGTACAGCCATCGCTCGACGGTGCTGCATGCGATCGCCTCCTGTCGGGCATCGGCACTGAACCTGGGGCCGATGTCCCGCGTCCTGCCGGTGGTGCCCATGTTCCATGTCTGTGCCTGGGGCATTCCCTATGCCGCACCCATTGCCGGTGCCAGCATTCTGTTTCCGGGGGCAGGCATGGACGGCGCTTCCCTGCATGGCCTGATTGACGACGAAAAAGCGACGGCATTATTGGGGGTCCCCACCGTGTGGCTGGGGCTGCTCAATTATGTCGAGTCCGTTGGCGGGCATCTGGACAGCGTGGAATCGGTGGTAATAGGCGGTTCTGCCGCGCCACGCTCCATGCTGGAAAAGTTTCAGGATCAATACGGCGTGTTCCCGATTCATGCCTGGGGAATGACCGAGATGAGCCCCATGGGCAGTCTCTGCGCCATGACGCCCTATCTGCGCGATGCCGATCGCGAGGCGCGCCTGCGTATTCAGTCCAAACAGGGGCGGCCGGTCTATGGGGTGGAGATGCGCATTGTGGACGATGAGGGCAAGCCTCTGCCTCATGATGGCAAAACCTTCGGTCGGCTGCTGGTGCGCGGGCCGTGGATTGCCAGCGGTTATTATCGCAGCGACGAGAATGCGGCCTTCCACGATGGCTGGTTCGATACCGGCGATGTCTCCACCCTTGATCCCGAAGGCTATATGCAGATCGTCGATCGCAGCAAGGATGTCATCAAATCGGGCGGCGAGTGGATCAGCTCCATCGAACTGGAGAATTATGCCGTGGGACACCCGGCAGTGGCGGAGGCCTGTGTGGTGGGGATTGCCCATCCGAAGTGGGATGAGCGGCCCTTGCTGTTGCTTGTCTGCAAGGAGGGCGCATCGAGCTCCAAAGAGGCTATAATCGACTACCTGAGCGACAAGGTGGCCAAGTGGTGGCTGCCGGATGATGTTGTCTTCGTCGACGCGCTTCCGCATACTGCAACGGGCAAATTGCTGAAGACCGAAATCCGGGCGCGTTACGAACAGCATTATCTTGCCGCCGGGTGAACCCTGAGTGCTGCCGAGTGATCCATGACAACTGACACAACACAGTCCCTGCCAGCGACCCTGATCGATTCCTTCGGGCGACGGGTGGATTACATCCGCCTGTCCGTGACGGATCGTTGTGATTTTCGCTGTGTCTATTGCATGACCGAGGAGATGGAGTTTCTGCCGCGTTCCGAGGTTCTGTCGCTGGAGGAGCTCTATCTGGTGGCTCAGGCCTTTACCGAACTGGGCGTCAACAAGATTCGCCTGACCGGCGGGGAGCCTCTGGTACGCAATAATGTGATGTCCCTGATTGAACGGCTCGGCCGCCTCGATGGCCTCAGGGAATTGCTGCTCACCACCAATGGGGCGCAACTGGAAAAATACGCCGCTCCTCTGCACAAGGCCGGGGTCAACCGGATCAATATCAGCATCGACAGCCTGAACGCGGAACGCTTCCAGCGCATCTCCCGTGTCGGTCGTCTGGACAGGGTGCTGGCGGGTATTGAGGCCGCGCGGGCCCAGGGTTTTGATCGCATACGCCTCAACGCCGTCATCATGAAGTCCTATAACGAGGACGAGGTGCTGGCTCTCACGGACTACGCCCTGAGCCGCGAGCTTGATATTGCCTTTATCGAGGAGATGCCCCTGGGCAATGCCTCCGACCACGATCGTGAGAGCACGGTTTGCAGCAATGACTGGGTACGTGAACAGCTTGAGCAGCATTACGAGTTGATCGCCAGCGCTGCCAAGACGGCCGGGCCATCCCGTTATTATCAGGTGGCGGGGCGAGGCAGTCGCATCGGCTTCATCTCTCCGGTCAGCCACAATTTCTGTGCGGACTGCAATCGTGTGCGGGTAACCGTGGAAGGGCGTCTGCTGCTGTGTCTGGGCAATGAGCACTCCGTGGATCTGCGTGCCGTGCTGCGCGAGCAGGGGGGCGGTGTGGAGGCGCTCAAACAGGCGATTGTTGCCGCGATGTCCCTCAAGCCCGAGCGTCATTACTTCTATGACAAGGACCATGTGCAGCCAGTCCGTCTCATGAATATGACTGGCGGCTGATTCCCGCTACAATTTTCTCAAACCGGTATCTGGCGCATGCACGCGTGCATGTGCCGGTGTCATTCTTTCATCAGCACGAGAACACAATCATCATGTCACACCCAGACAAGCACGCGACCTTTACCCCCTTGCGCATCGCCGTCGTCACCGTCTCCGATACCCGTACACAAGAGACGGACAAGTCTGGCAACTATCTTGTGGAATGCGTGAACGGCGCGGGACATATTCTGGTGGACAAGCGCATCGTCAAGGATGATACCTACAAGCTGCGCGCCGTGGTGGCGACCCATATTGCCGATGATGCGGTGCAGGTGGTCCTGCTGACGGGGGGTACGGGGTTTACCTTTCGTGATAACACGGTGACGGCCATTACTCCTTTGCTGGACATGCACATCGAAGGTTTCGGCGAGTTGTTCCGGGCGCTGTCACATGCCGAGATTGGCTGTTCGACCATTCAGTCGCGGGCATTTGCCGGCCTGGCCAACGGGACGGCGGTATTCTGCCTGCCGGGTTCTCCTGGTGCCTGCCGAACGGGGTGGGAGGGGATTATTGCCCAGCAACTCGACAGCCGGCACAAGCCCTGTAATTTTGTGGACAAGCTCAAGAAGTCTGCAGGGGAGTAAACGAAGAAGGCCGGGTTTGGCGCTGATGTGCTGCGAAGGGAAGGAAACGCGCCCGTCGCCGGTTTGACCAGAAGGTCAGACGCGAGCGACGGAACGAATACTGCGGGGATGACTGCTTTGAATTGCTCTCATAGGCACACCCTGATTATTTGTGGATTGATTGCCGCAAGACGGCTCAGGGATTAGGCCGTTGCCAGCATTGTCAGAACGGGCACCGCGACAGAGGCAGCCACGACGGCAACAGAGATGAGAACGGCGCGTGCACTGATAAAGACTTCACTCATTGGGTTTAACTCCTGTGTTGATGGTTAAGTGTTACCTTGCTGTGCTGCAAGAACGGGGCGTATGGTAACACATTTGGGAATCAAAGTAACAGTATTATGTTTCTGTGTTTTGGCGTAACAAATGTGCATTTCGTCGCAGTGCGCGTTTTCAGGTCTGGCAGAGGGCATGGACATGCAGAATGAGGGGCCGCTGCACAGCGGCGGGGGGCTTCAGGGGCAGGTGGTCGCCGTGCCGGAGAGCCGGCAGCTTGATGTGCTGGAGGATCTGCTGCGCAAGCGCGGTGCTGAGGTGGTGCGGATTCCCTTGATCTCCATTCTGGATACGCCGGATACCGATACGGTGCTGCGCTGGCTGCGGGAGTTCATCGCCAGCCCGCCGGACTATTTCATTATCCTTACCGGGGAAGGCCTGCGGCGTCTGCTGGGTTTTGCCCAGCGGGAGGGAATCGCCGATGCCTTTTGTGCGGCGCTTGCCGGCGTCTGCCGGATATGTCGTGGTCCCAAGCCGGGGCGGGCACTGAAGGAGATCGATCTCAAGCCGGATCTGCTCGGGACGATGCCGACGACGGCAGGCATTATCGAGACGCTGAGGGGCTTGCCTATCGAGAACCGTCGTGTAGCGGTGCAGCTTTACGGGGAAGACCCCAATCTGCCGCTGATGGATTATCTGCGGCAGCGCCAGGCACAGGTGCTGCCGGTGGCGCCCTACATTTACGCGCCCAAGGCGGATGAGGCGCGTGTGCTGGCTCTGATCGAGGCGCTGGCGAACGCTGAGCTCACCATGATGACCTTCACCAGTCAGCCACAGTATGCCCGCCTGCTCAGCGTGGCCCGTGCGCACGGGCTTGAAACCCGTCTGGCGCAGGGGCTGGCAAAGGTGCAGGTGGCAGCGGTGGGGCCGGTGGTGGCGAAGCAGTTGCAGGATGCGGGTGTGCGTGTTGCCGTGGTGCCGCAATCCCTGTTTTTTATGAAACCCATGGTGACCGAATTGCTGAGGCTTGCCCGCGCGGGCATGGTGGAACACGCCGGTCACGGCGTACGCAGGAACGCAATCGAGGAGTAGAGTTACAAGTATGAAAGTCATGACCCTGAACTGTAATGGCATTCGCTCGGCCGCCCGCAAAGGCTTTTTTGACTGGCTGCGGGACGCGGATGTGGACGTGGTGTGTCTGCAGGAAACCAAGGCGCAGGAAGAACAGCTTACAGACCCGGTGTTCAGGCCCGATGGCTTTCATTGCTATTATTTTGATGCGCAGAAAAAGGGCTATTCCGGCGTGGCCTTGTTCTCGCGGGTAGAACCCGATCGCGTCAGTGCGGGCCTGGGTTTTGCGCTGGCGGACGATGAGGGGCGATTCATACAGGCGGATTTCGGCAGTCTCAGCATTGCTTCCCTGTACCTGCCCTCGGGCTCCAGCGGCGAGGAGCGGCAGCAGCGCAAATTTGAGTTCATGGATGCCTTTCTGGCGCATATGGACCGTCTGCGCGGTAACGGTCGTGAGTATATTGTCTGCGGCGACTGGAATATCTGTCACAAGGAAATAGACCTGAAGAACTGGAAAGCCAACCAGAAGAATTCCGGCTTTCTGCCCCAGGAGCGGCAGTGGCTAGACAGACTGTACGGCGAGCTGGGGTATGTGGATGCCTTTCGCTTGGTGAACAAGGAGGCGGAGCAGTACAGCTGGTGGTCCGCCCGCGGACAGGCCAGGGCCAAGAACGTGGGGTGGCGGCTGGACTATCATGTGATTTCGCCGTCACTGCAGGGCAAGGTGGAGGCCGCAGATATTTACACCGGGCAGGTATTTTCGGACCATGCTCCGGTGACACTGCAATATGGACTGGAATTATGAAAAATAGGAAACAAAATCACTTGTTGCAGGTGCTGTCGATTGCGGCGCTGCTGCTCATCGGTGGGCAGAATGCTTTTGCACAAGCGCTCACGGCAACCCTGGTCACGGACAAGGGCGTGATCGAGCTTGAGCTGAATGAGCGGGCAGCCCCCACCACGGTTGCCAATTTCGTCAACCTGGCGCAGCGGGGGTTTTATGACGGGCTGACCTTCCATCGCGTGGAGCGCAATTTCGTTATTCAGGGCGGTGATCCCCGCGGCAATGGAACCGGAGGGCCGGGTTATCAGTTCACGGGAGAGGTGCTGCTCAAGCATACGCGGCCCGGCACCCTGTCCATGGCGAACAGCGGTGTCGGTACCGATGGCAGTCAGTTTTTTCTGACCCTGGTGCCAACGCCCCATCTGGATGGCAAGCACTCGGTATTCGGGCGCATCACATCCGGTTTGCAGACGATCTACAAGATCAATCGCAGTGACGTCATCCGCAGCATCACCATTCATGGCGATACTGCGGCCTTGAAGGCGCGCAAGAAGGCGGATCTGGACAGATGGAACGCCATCCTGGACCGGGAGTTTCCCGATCTGCGTCCCGCGCAGCCCTGATTCATCTTCTCGCCTGCAGGCAGGCTTCGCAGCACCTGCCCCCGTAGGAGCCAGCCCTGCTGGCGATCATGGGTTTTGTTCAGGGCAGTACTTTTTTGAAAGGTTTGACGCTGACCTTGCTGAACACTCCGGCAGCCACATAAGGGTCGGCATTTGCCCAGGCCTGCGCCTCTTCCAATGAATCGAATTCCGCCACGATCAGGCTGCCGGTAAAACCGGCCTCGCCCGGGTCGGCGCTGTCGATGGCGGGGTGCGGGCCGGCAATGGCAATGCGCCCGGCGGCGACCATATCCTGCAGGCGTTCAAGATGCGCGGGACGGGCCTGCTGGCGCAGGGGCAGGCTGTTGGGCTTGTCTTCGCAGAGAATGGCGTAAAGCATAAAACTCGATCCTTGCTGATGATAGACGAGCCGGTATGGTAATCGATTTGCCTGTCTCAGTCTGTTATTGTTCGCCCCGTTCCTATTCCCCCGGAGGGGCGACAGCGAAATCGTACAAGGCAGGGCAGTATGGCGCAGACTCTCACAATACATCCCCAGAACCCGGAACCCAGGCTCATTGCACAGGCCGTCAGGGTGTTGCTCGATGGTGGCGTCATCGTGTACCCCACCGATTCCACCTATGCGCTGGGCTGTCATATCGGCGACAAATCGGCGCTGGAGCGGATACGCCGCCTGCGTCAGCTCGACGACCGGCATAATTTCACCCTGGTGTGCGCCGACCTGTCGGCCATTGCCACCTATGCCAAGGTGCCCAATAGTGCTTACCGTCTGCTCAAGGCCCACACCCCCGGCCCCTATACGTTTATTCTCAGTGCAACCCAGGAGGTGCCGCGGCGCCTGATGCATCCCAAGCGTAAGACCATTGGCCTGCGCGTGCCGGACAGCATCGTGGCGCAGGCATTGCTGGCGCAGCTGGGCGAGCCGATCATGAGCACCAGTCTGATCCTGCCCGGAGAGGAGTTTCCCCTGAGCGATATCTACGAGATAGAGGATCGTGTGGGGCATGCGGTGGATCTGATTATCGACAGTGGCGCCTGCGGTGTTGAGGCCACCACGGTGGTGGATCTGGTCGATGGCGGAGCCAGCGTTGTGCGTGCCGGCAAGGGCGACCCCAGCCCGTTTTTGTGACATTGCACCAGGGCCGTGCGGGCATAAAATCATCGTATTCGCGCAGCCCATCTGCGATAATGCCGCACTTGAAAACAGCCGGATTTAAGGGGAAAAGAATTGTCCAGCACGGAGTTGCGGCAGCGTGTGTTGTCGGGGATGCGTCCCACGGGGCGCCTGCATCTTGGTCATCTACATGGCGTTCTGAAGAACTGGCTTCACCTGCAGCATACCTATGACTGCTACTTCTTTGTGGCCGACTGGCACGCATTGACGACGCACTATAACGATCCCTCCATCCTCGAAGAACATGTTGTCGACATGGTCATCGACTGGTTGGCCGTGGGGGTGGACCCGGCCGCGGCGTCTGTCTTCGTGCAGTCCCAGGTGCCGGAACACGCCGAGTTGCATCTGCTGTTGTCCATGATCACCCCGTTGGGCTGGCTTGAGCGTGTGCCGAGTTACAAGGATCAGCAGGAGAAGCTCAAGGACAGGGATCTGGAAACCTACGGCTTTCTGGGCTATCCGCTGCTGCAGAGCGCGGACATCCTGATTTACAAGGCGGGGCATGTGCCGGTGGGTGCTGACCAGGTGGCGCATGTCGAACTCACCCGTGAGGTAGCCCGCCGTTTCAACCATATGTACGGACGTGAGCCGGATTTCGTCGAACGTGCGCAGGCTGTCATCCGCAAGATGAGCAAGCAGGCCGGGCGCGAGTACAAGGCGCTGTGTACGGCCTATCAGGAGCAGGGGCAGCAGGAGGCACTGGCCAGTGGCAGGGCGCTGCTGGCAGGGCAGCAGAACCTCTCTGCGGCCGATCGTGAACGCCTGCAGGGCTTCCTGGAAGGCAGCGGCAAAAGCATTCTGGTGGAGCCCCAGTCCTTGCTGACTCCGGCGGCCAAGATGCCGGGGCTGGACGGGCAGAAGATGTCCAAGTCCTACAACAACACCATTGCCCTGCGTGAACCGGTGGATCAGGTCAGCAAGAAGATCTCCACCATGCCGACCGACCCTGCCCGGGTGCGTCGCAACGATCCGGGTAACCCGGAAAAATGCCCGGTGTGGCAGCTGCATGAAGTGTATTCGGATGCCGGCACCCGGGATTGGGTGCAGCAGGGCTGCCGCAGTGCCGGCATCGGTTGTCTGGAATGCAAAAAGCCTGTGATCGATGCGGTGGTTGCCGAGCTGCAACCGATCCAGGTGCGTGCGAGCGAATATGAGAAAAACCCCGATGCCGTGCGCGCAGTGCTGGCAGCCGGGGCCGAGAAAGCCCGGGAAACGGCGTCCGCTACCATGCAGGATGTGCGGGCGGCTATGGGGTTGAATTACCGATAAGGCGCAGTGATGCAGGACGATAATACGCAGACAACAGCCGTGGAGACGGAGACACCGCAGGGGGAGGCCGCGCCTTTGCCGGATGCGGCTGAGCGCCGTTCCCTGCGTGCCAGCGATGCGGACCCCGACGTGGCTCAGCAGGAAATGCCCTTTGCCTATGTCGATGGCAAGGCGGTCACGGAACTGCCGCTGGATCTGTATATTCCGCCCGATGCTCTGGAAGTGTTTCTGGAGGCCTTTGAGGGGCCGCTCGATCTGCTGCTTTATCTGATCAAGCGGCAGAACATCGATATTCTCGACATCAACGTGGCCGAGATTACCGATCAGTACATGGCCTATGTGGACCTGATGGAAGCCAGCCAGTTCGAGCTGGCCGCAGAATATCTGGTGATGGCCGCCATGCTGGCGGAAATCAAATCCCGCATGCTGCTGCCGCGCAGCGCCAGTGAGGACGAGGATGAGGAAGACCCGCGGGCACAACTGATCCGGCGTTTGCAGGAATACGAGCGTTATAAACAGGCGGCGGAAGATCTTGACGAGATTCCGCGCCTGGAGCGGGACATCTTCGTGGCCGAGGCGGGAACCCCCCAGCTGGAACGCAATGCTCCGGAGCCGGAGGTGGACCTGCGTGAGATTCTGGTGTGTCTGGCGCTGGTGCTGCGCCGGGCAGATATGTTCGAACGGCATCATGTGCAGCGTGAGACACTGTCCACCCGCGAGAAGATGTCCGAAATTCTGGTGCGTCTGTCCAGTCAGCGCTTTGTTCCGCTGGTGTCTCTGCTGATGCGGGAAGAGGGGCGGCTGGGCGTGGTGGTGACGTTCCTGGCGGTCATGGAGCTTATCAAGGACTCCCTGGTCGAGATTGTCCAGACCGAAGCGTTTGGCCCCATCCATTTGAAGGCAAAGTCTGAATGAGCGAAAACAGTAACAAACTCAAGCAGATCATCGAAGGTCTGTTGCTGGCAGCCGGCAAACCTCTGTCCCTTAACGCGATTGCCGAGGTGTTCAACGAAGAGGAGCGCCCTGGCGATGAGGAGTTGCGTGCGGCATTGGCGCAGATTGCGGAGGATTGCCAGGGGCGTGGCTTCGAGCTGCGGGAAGTCGCCTCGGGTTTCCGTTTCCAGGTGCGCCAGGAACTGAGCGAGTGGATTTCGCGCCTGTGGGAGGAGAAGCCCCAGCGCTATACCCGTGCCCTGCTCGAGACCCTCGCGCTGGTGGCCTATCGTCAGCCCATTACACGGGGAGATATTGAGGAAATCCGTGGTGTCAGCGTCAGCTCCACCATTATCCGCACACTGCTGGATCGCGAGTGGATTCGCGTGGTGGGCCATCGTGATGTGCCCGGGCGTCCGGCCATGTTTGCCACCACCCGCCAGTTTCTCGACTATTTCAATCTGAAGAGCCTGCAGGATCTGCCGCCCTTGTCGGAAATTCGTGATCTGGACAAACTGAATCCGGAACTCGCGCTGGAAGGGGAGGAGATTCCCGGGCGTGTGCTGGAGTTGCCGGATGATGAAGCGGATGAGGCCCTGGAAGGTGCTCAGGGCGATGAGCTGTCGGAAGATGAGCTGATCGATGAGGAAGAGGCCATTGCACTGGCCAAGCGTCCTCTGGATGAGATTCTGGGGGTCGGTCAGTTCGAACGCCGCGAGGATGAGGCCGGGGAACAGGAAGAAGACGACGCGGATACGGACGACGAATCCGAGCCTGCATAAGACGAATTTGTGGCGGGCATGCCGCTCGCCTTTCATGTCGGGAGACAGCATCAGATGGACGAAAAAATACAGAAAGTGTTGGCCCGTGCCGGTTTTGGTTCACGCCGCGAGATGGAGGAATGGATCCGCCAGGGGCGCGTGAAGATCAACGGCAATGTGGCGACGATCGGGGATCGCGTTGGCACGGCAGACGCCCTGCTGGTGGATGGTAAAAAAGTCAACCCGAACAGCGCCACGGTGCAGATGCAGCGCGTGCTGCTCTACAACAAGCCGGAAGATGAAATCTGCTCCCGCAAGGACCCGGAAGGGCGTCCTTCCGTTTACGACAGGCTTCCCCGCATTACCCACGGTCGCTGGGTTGCCATCGGGCGTCTGGATATCAATACCAGCGGCTTGCTGCTGTTCACCACGGACGGCGAGCTGGCCAACCGTCTGATGCACCCTTCCTCGAATATTGACCGCGAATATGCGGTGCGGGTGATGGGAGAGGTGAGCGAGGAGGTCTTGAAAAACCTTCTCAAGGGCGTGGAGATCGACGGTCATCTGTGCCGTTTCACGGACGTGCAGTATTACGCGGGCGAGGGAGCCAACCGCTGGTACCATGTGGTGCTGATGGAGGGGCGCAATCGCGAGGTGCGCAAACTCTGGGAGTCTCAGGGTATTCGTGTCAGCCGTCTGAAGCGCGTGCGCTACGGCCCGATTTTCATTCCCAGCAAAATCAAACGGGGCGAGTTCTACGAACTGCCCCGCGATGAAATGGCCCTGCTGTACAAGGCGGTGGATCTGCCGCTGAACACAAAACCCCGCAAGATCGTGCCCACCCGGCGCTGACAGCCGCTCAGCTGTGAATCAGGTTGCCGCCGCGCTTCCTGGCGCCGCCCAGCGCCTTGCTGGCGCGATCGAGCAAGCTGCTGCCGGAGTCTGTACCGGTCATGACGGCCATGCCCACGCTCAGTGTCAGTTTCTGCATGGCCTGATCGTCGTCCATCAGCACCAGATCGTGTGCGCTTTGCGAAATACGTTTGGCGATGACATGGGCGCCGGTGCGATCGGTATTGCTCAGGATGGCCAGGAACAGGCCGGATTCGTAGTGATAAATGGCATCGGTTCTGCGTGACAGGGCCACGATGCGTTGCGCCAGATCGGTCAGGGCCAGGCGCGATTGCTTGAGCAGTGCGTGGCTGGCGTTCTTGCCCAGGCTGTCTACTTCAATCATCAATATCGCCAATGGCTGATTGTGACGCTTGGCCAGGTTGATTTCCCGCTCCAGATTGTCCCGCATATGCTGACTGTTGCCGAGCCCGGTCATCGGGTCCACGAACGCGGCGCGCACGGCGGCGTGGTATCGCAGGGCATTGCGCAGCGGGTGGATCAGCGGGGCGAGCAGGGTTTCCAGAATGCTCAGCTCCTTCTCGGTGAATTTCCTGCCGCGTTTGAAGATGATTTCGCCGAGATTGTCCTCGTTGGTAATCAGGCGATAGCCGCAGCTGTGCGTGGCCTGTTTGGCAATGCTGGCACGAATATTGGCGTCTTCGTTGATGTAGGCAATGCCGTCAAGGCGCACAACGGTGCTGACCCGCTCCAGGAACAGGCCCAGCAGTGTGTGGATCTCCAGTGAGGACTGCAGCGCCTCGGTCAATTGCATTTTCAGATCGCGCTTGTCACCCGCGTAGGCGTCTGCCTGCAGAATCTGTCTGCTCTTTTCGGCATTGGCCTCTGACTGCGAATTCGCCTGTACGGAGACGACCATGATTTACCCCTTGATAGTGTCGCTATAGTTAGTTCGTTTCTGCTAAAGGCCGATGACCTGATTGCCGCCTTCGCTCTTGATCAGGTACAGCGCCTTGTCCGCCCGGTTGAACATCGATTCGGCGGTATCCTGCTCACTGAAACTGGTGACCCCAATGCTGATGGTGGTGCCCAGCATTTCTTCCCCGAAGGGAATCGCTAGCGTCTGCACGGCCTTGCGCAGGCGCTCCGCAATGACCAGGGCACCATCGGCATTGGTGCGATTGAGCAGAATCACCAGCTCGTCGCCGCCGTAGCGGAAGGTCAGATCCGTATTGCGGTTAATCTTGACGATGGTGGTTACAAGGTTTTTCAGCAGGGCATCGCCCGCCCCGTGGCCGTATTGGTCGTTGATCTGCTTGAATTTGTCGATGTCCATGACCAGCAGGGACAGGGCTTGTCCGAAACGCCGTGCAAGATTGATCTCACGCTCCAGCGCGTTGTTCATGGCGATACGATTGCCGGCCCCGGTCAAGGGGTCGGTCAGGGAGGCCATGAGCGCATCTCGGTAGGTCAGGGCATTGCGCAGCGGGCAGATCAGCGCGCTCAGCATGACCTCGATGGCCTGCAGATGTTGGTCGGAGAAGCGGGTGTTGCGGTAGAAGACGATTTCGCCAAGGTGGTCGTTGGCGGTAATCAGGCGGTAGCCGCAGCTGTGTGAGGCCTTGTGGCCGCTGAGGAGCTGCAGCTTCTGGTGTTCGTTGACGTATTGCAGTCCATCCAGTTCCACGCTGGATTTCAGTTCGCCCAGAAAGAGTTGCAGCAGCTGTTCGATATCGAGGGTGGACTGCAGGCTTGTCGTCATGCGGTAGCGGCGCTCGCTGTAGTCTTCGCGAATGCTGTCGCTCAGGCTTGGCTGGGTCTTGCTCAGGCTCAGTCGTGCGCTGTTGAAATCAATGGTGTTCGATGTTTGCAGTGGCGTCGCCATGATCGGTCTGCGCTCCCTCAATCCAATTTCCACCGTGGGCGGTGGGCTGTGCACGGCATCGGGGGATGCCTGCCTGGCAGACTAAGCCAGTATCATGCCAACAATGTTTAAATTTTAAATAAAGTCTTTTAAAACAGATGGATGTGGTGGTTTTTGAAGGCGATGTCGAGGCGGGATTCTGCCGCAGGCTTTGCCGCTCCCCTGTGGGAGGCGGCAAACTTTGGCCTTTGGGGCCGGATTGATGAGGGAAAAGACGGTTTCTTGACGCCAAACGTGATGGCTGAAGTCGTCCATCCGGCAGGATTGTGCCGGAATCAGGCCTTCAGGGCTTCGCCGGTCACGTCAGCGGAGGCCTCGCTCATCAGATAAAGATAGAGCGGCATGCGATCTTCCGGCGTGGGCAATTGCAGCGGGTCTTCGGCCGGGTAGGCTTCCTTGCGCATATTGGTGCGCGTGCCGCCGGGGTCGATGCTGTTGACACGAATGCGGCTTGTCTGGCGAAGCTCGTCGGCGAGAACCTGCATCAGTCCCTCGGTGGCGAACTTGCTGACGGAATAGGCTCCCCAGTAGGCACGGCCTTTGCGGCCGACACTGGAGGAGGTAAAGATCACGCTGGCACTCGGGGCGGCCTGCAAGGCAGGCAGCAGGGCCTTGCTCAGGGCGAAGGCGGCATTGACATTGACCTGCATCACCTTCAGCCAGGACTCATGGGGGAAGAACTGGATAGGGGCGCGCGGGCCAAGAACGGCGGCGCAGTGCACCAGTCCGTCCAGGTGGCCGCATTGTTCTTCCACATTCTGTCCGAGTACGCGGTAGTCCTCTTCGCTGGCGCTGGCCAGGTCCATCGGGTGGATGATGGGCTCGGCACCGCCAGCGGCCACAATCGCATCGTAGACGGCCTCCAGCTTGGCAGTGGTGCGGCCGAGCAGGATGATCGTGGCGCCGTGCCGGGCATAGGCGAGTGCGGCGGCTTTGCCGAGACCGTCACCGGCTCCGGTAACTAAAATGGTTTTTCCTTTAAGAAAATTTCCTTCAGGAACAAAATGTTGCGGATTGTTTTGCATGTGAATTCACTCTTTTGTCATGGCTTTGTTGCAATGGGGATCAGCAGGCTGTCGAGGGTCTCGGCCTGGTCCACGATCAGATCCGCGCCCCATGCATGGATATCGGAAGCTGCAGGAACATAGCCATAGGCGGCGGCGATGGTAAACATGCCTGCCGCACGACCGGCTTCGATGTCCCTTGGGTGGTCGCCCACATAGAGCGTGTGGCGGGTCTCGACGCCCAGGCGCGTGCAGGCAAGCAGCAGCGGCTCCGGGTCCGGCTTGCTGCGGGTGACATCATCGGGGCAGATGAGAACGGAACAGCGCTCCTGCAATCCCAGAGCCTGCAGCAGGGGGTGACTGTACCGCGAGGGTTTGTTGGTCACGACGCCCCAGGGGATGCGGGCGGCTTCCAGCTTGCGCAGCAGGATGTCCATGCCAGGGTAGAGCGCGGACTGTGTCTGCCCGATGCTGGCGAGGTAGAGCGACAGCAGGGTGGCAAGGCGCTCGTCAAAAGCGGGGTGTTTCTCGTCTATGGCAAAGGCCAGTTGCACCAGGGCGCGGGCGCCGTTGGAAACCGTGTGCTGGATGGCCTCGTCGGAGGGGGCGGCAATATCGGCATCCCGGCTCATCTGCAACAGTACGCGCCGGAAGTCCGGTGCCGTGTCCACCAGGGTGCCATCGAGATCGAAGAGCACGGCCTGAATGGGGCGGGGCAGTGTTTGGCTCATGAAGGCTGTTGATCCTGAGTGCAGTCGGTGCGCAGGAAGTGGCCGAGGTAATTCACGTCCACGTTGTTGTCCAGGGAATAGCGCTTGCTCAGGGGGTTATAGGCCATGCCGGTGAGCTCATCGGCCTCCAGATCGACCTGTCGGGTCCAGCTCAGCAGCTCCGATGGCTTGATGAAGCGGGCGTAGTCGTGGGTGCCGCGGGGCAGAAGATTGAGCAGGTACTCCGCGCCCAAAATGGCGAAGACATAGGCCTTGGGATTGCGATTGATGGTGGAAAAGAAGACATGTCCGCCGGGTTTGACCAAGGTGGCGCAGGCTTGCACGATTGCCGCCGGGTCGGGGACGTGCTCCAGCATTTCAAGGCAGGTGACAACGTCATAGGCTCCGGGCTCACGCACGGCCATGGCTTCTGCCGCGATCTTCTCGTAACGGATCTGCAGGCCACTCTCCAGCTGGTGCAATCGGGCCACAGCCAGTGAGGCGTCTGCCAGATCGATGGCGGTGACCTCGGCGCCCTGCTGGGTCATGGCTTCGCTGAGAATGCCGCCGCCGCAGCCGATATCGAGTACCCGTTTGCCTGCCAGCGTTACCTTGCTGCTGATAAAGCCCATGCGCAGCGGGTTGATCTCGTGCAGGGGTTTGAATTCGCTGTTCGGGTCCCACCAGCGTGAGGCCAGCGCGGAGAATTTGCGAATCTCGCTGTCGTCACAGTTGTTGAAATCCGTGTTTTGTGCGGTGCTGTTCATGGCGATGCCTCAGTGACGGGTATCGGGTGCTATGCGTTGCTGCCAGTGCATGACTTTGCTGCGCAGACGCTCAATATCAATGCTGGTCAGTTCGCCGTCGTCGAGCAGCAGTCTGCCTGCGATCCAGACGTGGCTGACCTGGCTGGAGCCGCTGCTGTAGACGAGCTGCGACAGGGGATGGTAGCAGGGTATTGCGTTGAGGCTGTCCAGGCGCACGGCAATGACATCGGCGCTCTTGCCGGTTTCCAGCGAGCCGGTTTCCCCGTCAAGCCCCATGGCTTTTGCGCCATTGAGAGTGGCCATGCGCAGGGCCTGAAGGGCTGGCAGGGCGCTGGCATCACCGGCCACTGCCTTGGCCAGCAGGGCGGCCGTGCGCATTTCCCCGAACATGTCCAGATCGTTGTTGCTGGCGGCTCCGTCGGTACCCAGGGCTACGTTGACGCCCGCCTGCTGCAGTTTGGCCACGGGGCAGAAACCACTGGCCAGCTTCAGATTGGATTCCGGGCAGTGAGCAATGCTTGCACCGTTTTCGGCGAGCAGGGCGATCTCTTCGTCCAGCAGTTGTGTGGCGTGTACGCAGATCAGGCGTGGCGAGACCAGACCGATCTCGTTCAGGCGCTGCAGTGGGCGCCGCCCCTCGGTTTTCAGCGCATCGAGAATTTCCTGGGTGGTTTCGTGAACGTGCATGTGGATGGGAATGTCCATCTCTTCGGCCAATACGACGATCTTTTCCAGCGGCTCGTTGGAGATGGTGTACGGTGCGTGGGGGCCGAAGGCAAAACTGATCAGCGGGTGATTGGCGTATTGATCGTTCAGTGCGGTGGTCTTGTGGATATACTCGCTCGCGCCCTGGCCCCAGGCCGACGGGAAGTCGAATACCGGGCTGGCAAATTGTGCGCGCATGCCCGCCTCACTGGCAGCCCGGGCGGCCTGATCGGGGAAAAAATACATATCGGCAAAACAGGTGGTGCCGCTGCGCAGCATCTCCGCGATGGCCAGTTGGGTGCCATCGTAGACGAAATCCTCGCTGACCCAGCGTCCTTCCATAGGCCAGATATAGTCCTGCAGCCAGGTGTGCAGCGGCAGGTCGTCTGCGGCACCGCGCAGCAGGCTCATGGCAGCGTGGCCGTGGGTGTTGATCAGACCCGGCATCAGGATGTGCTCGCCCAGTCTCAGGTTTTCTTTTGCCTCATAGCGCAAGCCGGCCTCATTGCTGGGCAGAAGGTCCACGATGCGGCCCTTGTCGAGCACCAGGCAGTGGTCTTCCAGCAGCGGCTGCTCGTCGTCTGTTCCCAGAACCCAGCGGGCGTGCAACAGGGTCTCGACCGTCTCGGGGGGGATGGCTGTCACCGCAATGCTCCTCGGCATAAGTGAAAGCGGCCGATTATAGCCAAGGAAACGGCGAATAACTACGCGAACACCTGCCGCCGCGCTGTTGCTGCATTTGCTGCTCGCTTTTTCGTGGCCTGTGCGACAGGTGTTGAGACGGCTGCCGGCCGCGTTTAAGTGTCTGAATCGGTGTCAGTTACGCATTCGTTTGTGCTATCATCGCGCTCTTTTACAAGGAGGGGAAAAGCGTGCAGTTTTTCCCCGCAATTGGGGCGGGGGCACGGCGTTTGTCCGGGCAGGCCGCTTAGCCATTTGACCAATGGTGCTGGCTGTCAGTGTGCCATTGAGGGATGTGTTTTTTATGTCTGAATTTGCAAAACAGGTATCGCCGGTATCGCTCGAAAGAGAGATGCGCGAATCGTATCTGGCCTATGCGATGAGTGTCATCGTGGGCCGGGCACTGCCCGATGTGCGCGATGGTCTGAAACCCGTGCACCGACGGGTGCTGTTTGCGATGAATGTGCTCTCCAATGACTGGAACAAACCCTACAAGAAGTCTGCCAGGGTGGTCGGGGATGTGATCGGTAAATACCACCCGCACGGAGACAGCGCGGTGTATGACACCATTGTGCGCATGGCCCAGGATTTCTCCCTGCGCTACACGCTGGTGGACGGTCAGGGTAACTTCGGTTCGGTGGACGGTGATGCGGCGGCGGCCATGCGATACACCGAAATCCGCATGGCGCGCATTGCGCATGACCTGATGGCCGACCTGGACAAGGAAACGGTCGATTTCTCCGACAACTACGACGGCACCGAACAGATTCCCGATGTGTTCCCGACCCAGGTGCCCAACCTGCTGATCAACGGTTCCTCCGGCATTGCGGTGGGCATGGCGACCAATATCCCGCCACACAATCTGCGCGAGGTCATCGACGCCTGCGTGGCCCTGCTGGACAACGAGGACATTTCCATCGATGAGCTGATGGAGCATATCCAGGGGCCGGATTTCCCGACGGCGGGCATCATCAATGGCCGTGCCGGCATTGTGGAGGCCTACAAGACAGGCCGTGGCCGTATTTATATGCGCGCCCGCGCCGAGGTGATCGAGGACGAGAAGAGCTCGCGCCAGTCCATCATCGTGACCGAGATTCCCTATCAGCTGAACAAGGCGCGCCTGATCGAGCGCATTGCCGAACTGGTCAAGGAAAAGAAAATTGAGGGCATCAGCGAGCTGCGCGACGAGTCCGACAAGGACGGCATGCGCATCGTCATCGAGCTGCGTCGAGGTGAAGTAGGCGAAGTGGTGCTCAATAATCTCTACGCCCAGACCCAGATGCAATCGGTGTTCGGCATCAATATGGTGGCTCTGGTGGATGGTCAGCCCAGGCTGCTGAACCTGAAAGAGATCATCGAATGCTTTATCCGTCACCGCCGCGAAGTGGTGACACGCCGTACCGTCTACCTGCTGCGCAAGGCGCGTGAGCGCGGGCATATTCTGGAAGGTCTGGCGGTAGCGCTGGCCGATATCGATGCCGTGATTGCGCTGATCAAGGAATCCCCCAGCAGCGCGGAAGCCAAGGAAAAGCTGATGGCACGCTCCTGGAATGCCAGCGGTGTGCTGCAGTTGCTGGGCGATTCCGGGGCGGATGCCTGCCGCCCGGAGGAGCTGCCGGCAGAATTCGGGCTGCGGGACAATCAGTATTATCTGTCTGCCGCCCAGGCTCAGGCGATTCTGGATTTGCGACTGCACCGCCTGACCGGGCTGGAGCAGGAAAAGCTCATCAATGACTACCAGGAACTGCTGCGCCAGATCGCGGATTATCTGGATATTCTCGCCAGCGAAGCCCGTCTGTTCCAGGTGGTGCGCGAAGAGCTGGCGCTGGTGCGCGAGACTTACGGCGATGATCGTCGCACGGAAATCACCACGTCCCAGCTCGATCTGTCCATGGAAGACCTGATCTCCGAGGAAGACCGCGTAGTGACGATCTCCCGTGGCGGTTATGCCAAATCCCAGCCTCTGGCCGACTATCAGGCTCAGCGCCGTGGCGGCATGGGCCGCGCGGCGGCCTCGGTGAAGGATGAGGATGGCGTGGAGCATCTGCTGGTGGCCAATTCCCATGACACGCTGCTGTGTTTCACCAGCACCGGCAAGGTCTACTGGTTGCGGGTGTTTAATATTCCGCTGGCCAGCCGTACCTCCCGTGGCAAGCCGATTGTGAACATCCTGCCCCTGGAAGAGGGGGAGCACATCACCAGCATGCTGCCCATCAAGGAGTACACCGAGGGGCATCATGTCTTCATGGCAACGGCAATGGGCACGGTGAAGAAAACGGCGCTGGTCAATTTCTCCCGTCAGCGCAGCGTGGGCCTGCGCGCCATCGAGCTGGACGAGGGCGATCGCCTGATCGGCACCGCTGTCACCGATGGCGAGCGCGACATCATGCTGTTCAGCAGCAGCGGCAAGGTCATCCGCTTCAAGGAAAGCGATGTGCGTGAAATGGGGCGTACCGCGCGCGGTGTGCGAGGTATCCGTCTGGCAGAAGGTCACGAGATGATCTCCCTGATTATTCCCCAGGCCGCTTGTCAGGTGCTGACCGTCAGTGAGAACGGCTATGGCAAGCGCACCGCCACGGAAGACTTCCCGGTCTATGGTCGTGGTGGGCAGGGCGTTATCGGCATGCAGACCAGTGAGCGTAACGGGCGCCTCGTGGGGGCAACCCAGGTGGGCGATGGCGACGAGATCATGCTGATCTCCGATCGTGGCACTCTGGTGCGCACTCGCGTGGAGGAAGTATCCGTGCTGGGGCGCAACACTCAGGGCGTGCGCCTGATCAAGCTCAAGAGCGATGAGAAGCTGGTGGGTCTGGAGCGCGTTGAAGAGCCGGAGGACGATGGCGAGAGTGATCTTGCGGACGAGGCGGGCAGTGAGGAATGAGCTCCAGTCTGCTGCTGTGCGGAAGCCGTGCGGGAAACTGCTGTGACTGAGCCTGTGCTGTCAAACCTTCCGCAGGATGCGGTGATCGCTTTTCTCGGGCCGCTGGGCACCTTTACGCATGCGGCCGTGGATCGTTATTTCGGCCCGGATGCGCGCAAACACAGCGTTGCCACCATCGATGAGGTCTTTGCGCAGGTGCAGGCGGGAGCGGCGCGCTATGGCGTGGTGCCTGTCGAAAACTCCACGGAAGGCGCCGTCAATACCACCCAGGACTGCCTGATGGATACCGATGCCCGTATCATCGGAGAGCTCATTGTGCCTGTGGAGCAGAATTTCCTGTTGCGCCGGGATGCCGACCCCGCCCGTATCCGTCGTATTGTTTCCCATCGGCAATCGCTCGGGCAGTGCCGCCATTGGTTGTCCGCCCACTGGCCAGAGGTGGAAAAACAGGAAGTCTCGAGCAATGCCGAGGCCGCCCGGCTGGCCTCTGAAGACCCTTATACTGCTGCCATTGCCGGCGAACGTGCCGCCAAACTCTATGATCTTGTCGTTGTGAATGCGCGCATCCAGGATCAACAGAACAACTGCACCCGTTTTCTGGTGCTCGCCAATGAGGATACGCAACCTACAGGGCGGGACAAGACCTCGATTCTGGTTTACACCGAGAACAAACCCGGTGCGCTGTTCCGGGTGCTGGAGCCTTTCAACACCCATCAAGTGAGCCTGACCAAGATTGAAACCCGCCCGGCGCGCGATATCGCCTGGGCCTATGTCTTCTTTATTGATTTCGAGGGGCATGTGCAGGATGCGCCGGTGCGCAAGGTGTTGGAGCAGCTCAAGAGCTGCACGGTGCGCATCAAGCAGCTCGGCTCCTACCCCATGGCACAGGTGAACCCGTGAACCCGCTCGCAGACAAGAGTGTATTGATCATCGGGCTGGGCCTGATCGGCGGCTCCGTGGCGCGAGGACTGCGGGAGCGCGGATTGTGCCGCCGTATTCTGGCCTGCGGGCGTGACAGCGTGCCCTTGGAACGGGCCAGGTCGGAAGGGGTGATTGATGCCTGGTCTACGGACCTCAGCCGGATAGCGCCGGAGGCGGATCTGGTGCTGATTGCCGTTCCCACCCTGAGCATGCGTCCACTTCTGCAGATCCTGCGTGCCCATTGCACCCCGGGCTGCGTGATTACCGATGCGGCGAGCGTCAAGGGCAGTGTCGTTGCGGATGTGCGTGCCGTTTACGGTGAGCTGCCCGCCCGGTTTGTGCCGGGGCATCCCATTGCCGGCTCCGAACGCAGTGGCTATGACGCCTCCGTGGCTGATCTGTACTGTCAGCGCAAGGTCATTCTGACGCCCGCGCAGGGCGGGGATGAGGCGGCGCTGGCACTGGTTTGTGCGCTTTGGCAGGGTCTGGGTGCCGAGGTGAGCCTGATGAGTGTCGAGGATCACGATGCCGTGCTCGCGGCCACCAGTCATTTGCCGCATCTGCTGGCTTTTTCACTGGTGAACACACTCAGCGCGCAGACGCGGGTCGATGATATTTTCCGTTATGCCGCCGGGGGCTTTGCCGGGTTTACGCGGATTGCCGGCAGTGATCCGGTGATGTGGCGCGACATTTTCCTTGCCAATGCTGAGGCGACGGTGGCGATGCTGGATGCCTATACCGCAGAGCTGGCGCAGATGCGTCAAGCGGTGCAACGAGGCGATGGCGAGTGTCTGGAGCAGGCCTTCCGTCAGGCGCAATCAGCACGGAATCGCTTTATTGAGCAGCATTACAGCCGAAAAGCCCCCGTTCCTGTTCTGACTATCGATGGCCCTGGCGGTTCCGGTAAAGGCACCATCAGTGCCCGGGTGGCACAAGCGCTGGGCTGGCATTATCTGGACAGTGGTGCGCTGTATCGCCTGTTGGGTCTGGCCGCACAAGCTGCCGGTGTGTCCACGGGGGATGCCGAAGGCCTGCTGACCCTGCTATTGACGCTGGATATTCGTTTTTCCAGCTCGGATGGCAGTGTGTGGCTCAATGGTGAGGAAGTGTCGGATGAACTGCGTCAGGAGTCTGCCGGGGCGCTGGCCTCCGAGGTCGCGGTGATTCCACAGGTGCGAGAGGCATTGCTGGCTCGCCAGCATGACTTCCGCCAGGCACCAGGGCTGGTGGCGGATGGTCGCGATATGGGAACGGTGGTGTTCCCGGATGCGCCGGTCAAGGTCTATCTGACCGCCACCCCCGAGGAGCGTGCAAAACGGCGTTATAAGCAGTTGATTGCTAAGGGGATTGATGTTAATCTCTCCGCCCTTTTTCTGGATATCAGGGCGCGGGATGAACGGGACAGTAACCGGGCAGTCTCTCCTCTGAAACCGGCTGAGGATGCCATCGTGGTGGATACCACCGAGCTGAGCATTGATCAGGTGGTGGACAAAGTTCTGGAAATGGTGCGTGAGGCAGGCCTGACGCAGGAAATCTGATTGATTGTTTCGCGACGCTTTCTTCGTTGACCAGCCTGAGTCGGAGAGAGCGTTTTTAGTAATAACCCCCGTGCATGCTGGAGTACGGTTCATCATGAGAATCACAGGATAAGCAATGAGTGAAAGTTTCGCTGAATTATTTGAAAAGAGTTTAAATGACATCGACATGACACCTGGCGCCATCGTAACCGGTGTAGTCATGGCGATTGATCCGGACTGGGTGACAGTCCATGCAGGTCTGAAGTCCGAGGGTGTGATTCCTCGCAGCCAGTTTATCAACGAAGATGGCTCTTTCTCCCTCGCCGTAGGCGATTCCGTAAAAGTGGCACTGGAAACGGTTGAAGACGGTTTCGGTGAAACCCGTCTGTCCCGCGAGAAGGCCAAGCGCGCCGAATCCTGGATGGATCTGGAAGCCGCGTTCGAGAAGAACGAAGTGGTCAAGGGCGTGATCAATGGCAAGGTAAAAGGTGGCTTCACAGTCGACCTGAACAATATTCGTGCGTTCCTGCCAGGCTCTCTGGTGGATGTCCGCCCGGTTCGCGACACTACTCATCTGGAAGGCCAGGAACTGGAATTCAAGCTGATCAAGCTGGATCAGAAGCGCAACAACGTGGTGGTATCACGTCGTGCGGTCCCGGAAGCCGTGAGCACCGAAGAGCGTGATGAACTGCTGGCCGCGCTGCAGGAAGGCATGTCCGTCAAGGGTATCGTGAAGAACCTGACCGACTACGGTGCCTTCGTTGATCTGGGCGGTGTTGATGGTCTGCTGCACATCACTGACATGTCCTGGAAGCGTATCAAGCACCCGAGCGAAATCGTCAATGTGGGCGATGAGATTCAGGTCAAGATTCTGAAGTACGACCGCGAACGCAACCGCGTTTCTCTCGGCCTGAAGCAACTGGGCGAAGATCCGTGGGTAGCCATCAAGTCTCGTTACCCCGAGAAGGCCATCGTCAAGGCTACTGTTACCAACCTGACCGACTACGGTTGTTTTGCAGAGCTGGAACAGGGCGTTGAAGGTCTGGTACACGTGTCCGAAATGGACTGGACGAACAAAAACGTGCATCCGTCCAAAGTGGTACAACTGGGCGATGTGGTTGACGTGATGATCCTGGATATCGACGAAGAACGTCGTCGTATTTCCCTGGGCATCAAGCAGTGCTACCAGAACCCCTGGGATCGTTTCGCTGAGACCTACAAGAAAGGTGACAAGATCAGCGGCAGCATCAAGTCCATCACTGACTTCGGGATCTTCATCGGTCTGGAAGGCAATATCGATGGCCTGGTACACCTGTCCGACATCTCCCAGGGATGAGCCGGGTGAAGAAGCTGTGCGCGCCTTCAAGAAAGGCGACGAGATCGAGACAGTCATCCTGTCCATCGATTCCGAGCGTGAGCGCATTTCTCTGGGCATCAAGCAACTCTCTGACGACCCATTCGTCAGCTATGTTGGTGAGTTCGAGAAGGGCAGCATCGTGAAGGGCGTGGTCTCTTCCGTGGATGCCAAGGCAGCCACCATTGCGCTGAAGGATGGCGTGGAAGGTGTACTGCGTGCGTCCGAAATCAGCCGCGACAAGACTGAAGATGCTCGCAATGTGCTGAAGGAAGGCGATGAAGTGGAGGCGAAAGTCATCAGTGTGGATCGCAAGAGCCGGGTGCTTGGCCTGTCTATCAAGGCGATCGAGATTGATGATGAGAAGTCTGCCATTCAGGAGCACAAGAATCAGGAGCCAGGTCTGGCTGCACCGACTACCATTGGTGATCTGATCAAAGCAGAAATGGACAAGAAGTAATTCTGCGAGTGCTTGTTTCGGATTGCAGTGTTGTCATAGATCGCAAGGTAATTTACAAGGAATAGGCCATGACCAAGTCTGAACTTATTGATCGAATTGCAGGGAAACAAACGCAGCTCTCATCCAAGGATGTCGAGCTGTCTGTGAAGGCAATCATTGAATATATGTCTCAGGTATTGGCGGAAGGTGGCCGCATTGAAATTCGGGGCTTCGGTAGTTTTTCATTGCACTATCGGATTCCCCGTATCGGGCGTAACCCGAAAACCGGCACCCCGGTGTCGCTTTCAGGTAAATACGTTCCGCATTTCAAACCAGGTAAAGAGCTGCGCGATCGTGTAAATCTCAGTCTGGAAAGCTACCCCGGTTAAACTGCGGCTTCTTGCAGCAGTGAATCAAAAAACGGCGAGCCCTGTGGGTTCGCCGTTTTTTTTATGCCTGAAGGCGTATAATGCCTTCACGAGCCAAAACCTGTAGTACCCGGGGGGAGTCTTATTCATGAACACACTGATGCGCATTATCGGCTGGACTTTTCTGTTTCTCGTGTTCATCGCCAGCATTGTCTTTTCCTACGCCAACCCTGAACCTGTCGAGCTGTCTTTCGGCTTTTTTAGCTTTCCCGCACAACCGCTCGCCGTGTGGGTGATCGCGGCCTTTGTCATCGGAGGCGTGTGTGGTCTGGTATTGGGGGCGGGTTTCATGCGCGGTTTGCGCGCGCGACTGGAGATACGCAGGCTGCGCACGCAGCTGGAAAAATCGGAACAGGCGCTTGCGGCGCTCAGGGCGCAACAGGATTTCACACAGAATTGAATCATAGCAGTGAGGTAGCAAGGGATGACAGCAAGGACATTTGACGCCCGGCGGATTGTTGTGGCACTTGATTTTGCCGATGCGGAACCCGCGCGGGCACTTCTGCGCCAACTCGATCACCGGCTGTGCCGGGTGAAGATCGGCAAGGAGCTGTTTACCCGCTGCGGTCCCGCGTTTGTGCGGGAGGTGATTGAGCAAGGCTTCGATGTCTTCCTTGATCTCAAATATCATGACATTCCTCATACGGTTGCGAAGGCTGTGACGGCTGCCGCAGAACTTGGTGTATGGATGGTGAACGTACATGCCAGCGGCGGGAGCGAGATGATGGCTGCGGCCGTGGAGGCCATTAACACCACCTCTCACAGGCCGTTGTTGATTGCGGTGACTGTGCTGACCAGCATGGGCGCAGACGACCTGCAGGAGATCGGCGTGGATGCCTCGCCGATGGAGCAGGTGCGGCGGCTTGCGACATTGGCAAAACGTTGCGGCATGGACGGCGTTGTCTGCTCCGCTCAGGAGAGCGCGATGCTGCGTCAGTTGCTGGGGGATGATTTTGCCCTGGTGACGCCCGGTATTCGCCCAGCCGGCGATGTGGCTGACGACCAGAAGCGCATTGTGACGCCGGAGGATGCCATTGCGCAGGGCAGTCATTACCTGGTCATCGGTCGTCCCATCACCCAGGCGGAAGACCCCGGACGCAAACTTGCCGAGATTGCTTCCCGTCTGCATGGCAGATTTTCCGATCTCTGCTAGATTGAAGGGTGCAGCGATATTGCTGTAACTCTTGGAACCCAAGCTTGTATTGGGAAGGAAACCATCATGAAAAGGATTTTCTGTTGTGTTGCTTTGATCTTGTCCTGTCTGTCCCCGCTGGCGTTTGCCGCCCAGGCCCCTCAGAACCAGGACGCTGAACCGCCAATTGCCGCCAAGACCCAGGTGGATATCAACAAAGCCGATGCGGCAACCCTGGCTCTGGCTCTGGACGGTGTGGGCATGGCGAAAGCACAGGATATTATTGCTCACCGCGACAAGATCGGAGGGTTCAAATCCCTGGAGGATCTGGAGCAGGTGCGCGGTATCGGTCCGGCGACGATTGCACGCAATCGGGACAGAATTCTGATCTCACCCAAGGAGTAAGTCTCGGCATAAGGTAGAATAGGGCGTTGTGTAAACGCCCCGGTATTTTACTGAGCCGCCAAAAGCATGTCTGATGCCTTGTTGATATTGCCCGTATTTCTTCTGTCCGTTGCCGTGACGGGAGGGGTGCGGGCGCTCGCCCTGCGCACCCGGATGATGGCTGTGCCGAATGCGCGCAGTTCCCATAGCCAGGCGACTCCGCTCGGGGGTGGTCTGGCGATGGTGTTGGCCTATGCGGCGGCATTGTCTTTATTGCTGTGGCAGACGCGCATGCCGGTGCAGGAGCTATGGGCACTTGCCTGCAGCCTGCCGGTGGCGATTATCGGTCTTGTTGATGACCGGCGGGATCTCGGTTATCGCCTGCGTCTGGCAGTGCAGGCCGGGGCTGTGCTGTTGGCCTTGCTGCTGCTTGGGCCTGTCCCCCCTCTGGCATTGGGGCCGGTCGCGATAGGCAGCATCATGCTGACGGGCCTGCTTGCACCACTGTCGCTGCTCTGGCTCACCAATCTGTACAATTTCATGGATGGCATTGATGGCCTGGCGGGCAGTGAAACCGCTTTTGTCAGCCTGGTGGCGGCCGGTATGCTGATGAATGCGGGGGATACGGCCCTTGCCGTGCCCTGCCTGTTCCTGTTTGCTGGCAGCATGGGGTTTCTGGTGTGGAACTGGCCCAGGGCCCGCATATTTATGGGGGATGTCGGTAGCGGATTTGCCGGTATGAGTTTGGGGCTGATTGCTCTGCTCAGCCATTTTCATGGCTCCATGAGTCTGTGGAGCTGGTTTGTGCTGCTGGCGGTCTTTGTGGTGGATGCCACGCTTACCCTGTTGAGACGGGTCATGCGGGGAGAGCGGTGGAATCAGGCGCATCGCCAGCATGCCTATCAACATATGGCGCGGGGAGCCAGCGGTCATAAAACTGTCTCATTGGCCGTGCTAGGGTTAAACCTTCTCTATTTGCTGCCATTGGCCATTGCCGCAGGAAAATACCCCGTATATGGGGTATATTTCGGCATCCTCGGCGTTATACCCTTGGTGTTGTTAGCTCTGTATTGTGGTGCCGGCAGTGAAGCGGGCACTCCTCGAAGGAGCGAAGACAGCCCCGGGATGCACGTGGGCTCCAAGGAAAACTTATGAACCTATACACGATCCCCCTGTCCCGGGCCGTCAAGCAGATGCTGATGATGCTGGCGGACAGTGTGATGCTGGGCCTGGCGCTGTGGTTGTCCTTTGCGCTTCTCGGGGCCGAATTCTTCAGCATCAGCCAGGGTGTTTCGGTCTATTTCATCCTTGCCAATATCGCCAGTGTGCTGGTGTTTTTCCGTATTGGCCTGTATCGCGCCATTCTGCTTTATATGGGGCTGCAGTCCGGCTTCATCGTTCTTCAGGGCGTCACCATTTCCACAGGGCTGCTGGCCGCCACCGCGTATTTTTTCGTTCCGGAGGCGCGCTACGAAAACGCTGTGTTCCCCATTTACTGGATGATTGCGCTGCTGTTCATCGGGGGGAGCCGGTTTGTGGCAAAGGTGGCACTGCTGAACCTGATTCAGAACTTTCGCCCTAAAGAGCCGGTGATTATTTACGGTGCGGGCAGTTCCGGCATGCAGCTGGTTGCCGCCCTTCAGAATGGGGATCAGTATCTGCCCGTAGCTTTTGTGGATGACAGCCGCAGCCTCATCGGCAGCACCGTGCATGGCATTCGCGTCTATAGTCCCGGGGCGCTGTTTGATCTCATTGAAAACTTTTCGGTTCGCCAGATTCTGCTGGCAATCCCCTCGGCCACCCACGCGGAGCGCAAGGAGATTCTCAACCGTCTCGAACACCTTCCCGTCCATGTGAAGACGGTTCCCGACCTTTTTGACATGACGTCCGGCAAGGTCGGCGTGGACGAAGTGCGTGACATCGATATCGAGGATCTGTTGGGTCGCGACATAGTGCCTCCGAACCCCAAACTGCTGGGCGCCTGCATCACCGGTTGCTCAGTGCTGGTGACAGGGGCGGCAGGCTCCATCGGTTCCGAGTTATGCCGCCAGATTCTATCCCTCAAGCCTCGCCGACTGGTGTTGCTCGACAGCTTCGAGTACGGGCTTTATACCGTGGAGAACGAGCTGCTGGAGCGTAAAGCTGTGGAGGAGGGAGGGCAGACCGAATTGGTCGCCATGCTGGGCAATGTCTGCAACCCGCAGCTGATGGAACACGTCATGAAGCGGTTTGGGGTTGAAACGGTGTACCACGTGGCCGCCTACAAGCAGGTTCCCATGGTGGAGAGCAATATCATTGAAGGGGTGCAGAACAATATCTTTGGCACCCTGGTGTCCGCTCAGGCGGCGGAGAAGGCCGGGGTCAATCATTTTGTGTTCATCTCCACCGACAAGGCCGTGCGGCCAACCAATTTCATGGGGGCGACCAAGCGTTTTGCCGAACAGTTGCTGCAGGCCATGTCGCAGAACAGAAGCCGCACCCGTTTCAGTATGGTGCGTTTCGGCAATGTGCTGGGTTCCTCCGGTTCCGTGGTGCCGCTGTTTCGTCGGCAGATCAGTCAGGGGGGGCCGGTGACTGTCACCCATCCGGAGGTCACCCGCTATTTCATGACCGTGCAGGAGGCCGCGCAATTGGTAATCCAGGCAGGCTCCATGGCGACGGGGGGGGAGGTGTTTGTGCTGGACATGCACGAACCTATCCGCATCGTGGATCTGGCCAAGAAAATGATTCACCTGATGGGCTATGACGTAAAGGATGAGAACTCCTATAAGGGAGATATTGCCATCGAGTACAGCGGTCTGCGGCCCGGTGAAAAACTGTTTGAGGAGCTGCTGATCGGGGAATCCGTGACCGGCACGCAGCATCCCAAGATCATGCGTGCAGAAGAAGATGCCTTGAGTTGGGCTGAGTTGGAGGTACTGCTGGGGCGCCTGCAGGTGGCCTGCAAGCGTCTGGACCTGCACCAGATTCGCGAAGTCCTGATGACTGCCGTGGATGGTTTTGAGCCCAAAGAGGGGGCAAGTGATCCGCTGTGGGAGGCAGTAACGGATAGTGAGGCTGCAGCCTCTGGCAAGGAAGGCCCGAGTGACGGCAAGGTCACCACGCTGTACAAATGAGCGCTAAAAACGGCGAAGAGCCCGCGTGCTGCAGGCCCTTCGCTGGTGCATGAGTTATTCGCGTGTCATGGAGGTGATGATGATGGCCTCGGTGGGCACGTCCTGATACATCCCCTGGTTGCCGGTTTGCACTCCGGCAATTGCGTCAACGATATCCATTCCCTCGACTACTTCACCGAAGACTGCATAACCGAAGCCACGCGGGGTTTCGTCAGTGTGGTTCAGGAAATTATTGTCCACCAGGTTGATAAAGAACTGTGCGGTTGCGCTGTCAACCACCTGGGTGCGGGCCATGGACAGGGTGCCGCGCAGATTGGGCAATTCCGCCGAGGCTTCATTCTTGATCTGCTCGAAAGTCGGCTTCTGGATCATGTCGGGAGTGAAGCCGCCGCCCTGCACCATGAAGCCGGGGATGACGCGATGGAAAATCACGCCATTGTAGAAACCGGCATCGACATAACGCAGAAAATTGGCAACTGTAATAGGGGCCTTGGATTCCCACAGTTCAATTTTTACCGTGCCCTTGTTGGTTTCCATGATGACGACGGGATTCGCATTCTCCGCCGCAGTGGCGAAACTGCTCAGGCTGAGGAGGAGGGCGAGAAATAATGTGCGCATGCGTTTCAGTCTCCTGAAGTGGGTTGCTGATAGGGTTGAGAGTGCGTCACTATACCCGATTGTGTCGCAGGGCATAAGTGTTGCAGCCGGTGGCTGAACACCGGATGAACGGTGTATTCGGGAAACGGGATCAGGAAAAAGAGATTGCGAATAATGCGGTGGGGAATTTGGCTGCCCAACCTGGGCTCGAACCAGGAACCAAGTGATTAACAGTCACCTACTCTACCATTGAGCTATTGGGCAGTGATTTGAAAACGATCGGATGTCTTCAAAGCGTGCGTATACTAATCACAATCTTCGAAGTGGTCAACCCTTATGGTGATGAGTCAGGCGTAATTCTTTGCTGTTATAATTCCGGGCCGCATCGGCTGCGCGTTTGCCTGCCTCATTGACCCCTGGATACTGCCATGGCCACAGCTTTCAAGATCCACTCCCGTTTTCACCCCGCAGGGGATCAGCCTGCTGCCATTGCGGCGCTGGTGGATGGTCTGGAGAGCGGGCTCGCAGGCCAGACCCTGCTGGGGGTGACCGGTTCCGGCAAGACCTTCACGATTGCCAATGTGATAGAGCAAACCCAGCGCCCGGCGCTGATCATGGCGCCTAACAAGACCCTGGCAGCGCAGCTCTATGGCGAGTTCAAGGAGTTCTTTCCCGATAATGCGGTGGAGTATTTCGTCTCTTATTACGACTACTACCAACCCGAAGCCTATGTCCCCTCATCGGATCTGTATATAGAGAAGGATTCATCGGTCAACGAGCACATCGAGCAGATGCGCCTTTCTGCCACCAAGGCGCTGCTGGAGCGGCCGGATGTGATTGTCGTGGCAACGGTGTCAGCCATTTATGGTCTGGGGGATCCACGTTCCTATCTGCAGATGGTGTTGCATCTGGATCGTGGCGATAAAGTGGACCAGCGCAGCATTCTGCGCCGCCTGGCGGAACTGCAGTACACCCGTAACGACATGGAGCTGCAACGGGCAACGTATCGCGTGCGAGGGGATGTCATCGATGTGTACCCAGCCGAATCCGACAAACACGCGATACGTATCGAGCTGTTTGATGACGAGATTGAATCGTTGTCGTATTTCGATCCGTTGACAGGAGCGCTTATCAAAAAGGTGCCGCGACTGACTGTTTTTCCGAAATCCCATTATGTGACGCCGCGACAGACGATGATGGATGCAATGGAGGAGATCAAACAGGAGTTGAACGAGCGCCTGCAGCAACTGGAGGGGAGTCATCAGCTGGTGGAAGCACAGCGTCTGGCGCAGCGGACGCGCTTTGATCTGGAGATGATTGCGGAGCTGGGGTATTGCACCGGTATCGAAAATTATTCCCGCTTCCTGTCGGGGCGCAAGGCGGGTGAGCCACCGCCCACACTTTACGATTATTTGCCTGCCAATGCGCTGGTGATTGCGGATGAGTCCCATGTTTCCATCCCGCAACTGGGGGCGATGTACAAGGGGGATCGCTCGCGCAAGGAGACTCTGGTGCAGTACGGTTTTCGTCTGCCGTCGGCGCTGGACAACCGACCCCTGCGTTTTGAGGAATGGGAGGCCATGGCGCCGCAGATTATTTATGTGTCTGCCACGCCTGGGCCTTATGAGGAGGAACATTCCGGTCAGGTGGTGCGGCAGGTGGTGCGCCCTACGGGGCTGGTGGATCCGGAGCTGGAGGTGCGTCCTGCCAGCACGCAGGTGGATGATCTGCTGTCGCAAATACGCCAGGTGATTGCGCGTGAGGAGCGTGTGCTGGTGACGGTGCTGACCAAGCGCATGGCAGAGGATCTGACCGATTATCTTGCTGAACACGATGTGCGGGTGCGTTATCTGCATTCGGATATTGATACGGTGGAGCGTTCAGAGATCATTCGTGATCTGCGCCTGGGGCATTTCGATGTGCTGGTCGGCATCAACCTGCTGCGCGAAGGTCTGGATATTCCCGAGGTCTCGCTCGTCGCCATACTGGATGCGGACAAGGAGGGGTTTCTGCGCTCGGAACGTTCATTGATCCAGACAATTGGGCGCGCAGCCCGAAATCTGCGTGGCAAGGCGATTCTCTATGCCGATCGCATGACCGGCTCCATGGAGCGGGCAATGGCGGAATCCGAACGCCGCCGTTCCACGCAGTTGGCTTTCAATGAGAAGCACGGTATCCAGCCTGTGGGCGTCAGCAAGAAGATCCGTGATGTGATGGAAGGGGCGTACGCGGCACCCGGGGAAGGCCGTGCGAGCAAGCGTGGGCGTGGTGCGGCGCCGGGTCGTAGTGCTGCAGAGGTTTCCACTGAGCTATTGGATCCGAAAGCCTTGACCCGCGAGATTTCCCGACTGGAGGCGCGTATGTACGAATTGGCGCGCAATCTGGATTTTGAGGAGGCGGCGGCGACCCGGGACCAGTTGAATGTGTTGAAGGAGCGTTTGCTCAAGGCTTGAGCCTAACTTGTTCATGCAGGCTTTATTTTCATCGGGCAACAGTGTGATTGTATTGTAGTTTTCAATTCATGCCCCTATAATCGCCGTTCTTTTGCGGAAGACCATTCAGGCGCGTAGCTCAGTTGGTTAGAGCGCTACCTTGACATGGTAGAGGTCACCAGTTCGAATCTGGTCGTGCCTACCAGAATGACTCCCGCCGCCATTTCGGAAACCCGGTGTGAAAACGCAGTTTTCGAAAGCGAAGATCAAATCTTGATGCCACAAATCACGAGTCGGAAGCCTTCGTTTCGGCTCGTATTTTTATTGCTAGCAGGAATGTTATGCCCACAGTCGTATTGCCAGATGGTAGCTCACGCAGCTTCGACGGCCCCATCAGTGTTGCGGATATTGCCGCATCCATTGGTGCGGGGCTCGCTCGGGCGGCACTGGCCGGTCGTGTCGATGGAAATCTGGTCGATACCTCCTACACGGTGGATCACGACTGCGAGCTGGCCATCATTACCGAACGTGATAACGACGGTCTGGAAGTGCTGAGGCACTCCTGTGCCCACCTGATGGCACAGGCAGTACAGCGTCTGTTCCCCGAAGCTCAGGTGACGATCGGCCCGGTCGTAGAGGATGGGTTCTTCTACGACTTTGCCTACGAGCGTCCCTTTACGCCGGAAGATCTGGAAAAGATTGAAGCGAAGATGCGTGAAATCGTGGCAGAGAATCTGCCGGTGGAACGCTCCGTGATGTCGCGTGAAGACGCCATCGCCATGTTTGAAGGCATGGGCGAAAAGTACAAGGTTGAAATTATCAAGAGCATCCCGGGGGAGGAGGATCTGTCCTTCTACCGCCAGGGTGAATTCATCGACCTGTGCCGCGGGCCTCATGTGCCCGAAACCGGCAAGTTCAAGGCATTCAAGCTGACCAATGTGGCCGGTGCCTATTGGCGTGGCGATGCCAGCAATGAAATGCTGCAGCGCATCCACGGCACTGCCTGGGGCGACAAGAAAGCGCTCGAACAGTATCTGCAGCGTCTGGAAGAAGCGGAAAAACGTGACCACCGCAAAATTGGCAAGAAGTTGTCATTGTTCCACTTCCAGGAAGAAGCGCCTGGCATGGTGTTCTGGCATCCCAGGGGCTGGGCGATCTATCAGGTCATTCAGCAATACATGCAGACACTGCAGCGTGCCAATGGCTATCAGGAAATCCGTACCCCCCAGCTGGTGGATTATTCCCTCTGGGAGCGTTCCGGACATGCCGACAAATTCGCTGAACAGATGTTCAGTGTGGAATCCGATAGTCGCTTGTACGCCATCAAGCCCATGAACTGCCCCTGCCATGTGCAGGTGTTCAACCAGGGGCTGCGCAGCTATCGTGATCTGCCGCTGCGTCTCGCGGAATTTGGTTCCTGTCATCGTTATGAACCCTCTGGCAGCATGCACGGCCTGATGCGTGTGCGCAGCTTCACGCAGGACGATGGGCATATTTTCTGTCCCGAGAGCAGCATCCAGGATGAAGTGGCGATTTTCATGAAGCTGCTGTTCGGGGTGTACAAGGATTTCGGTTTCGACGAGATCATTCTGCGGCTCTCGACCCGTCCGGAGAAACGTGTCGGCAGCGATGAGCTGTGGGATAAATCCGAGTTGGCCCTGAAGCAGGCGCTCAACAACAGCGGCCTGCCCTGGGAGTTGTTGCCAGGCGAGGGCGCGTTCTACGGTCCGAAAATCGAATTTTCTCTCAAGGATTGCATGGGGCGTGTGCAGCAATGCGGCACGATTCAGGTGGATTTCTCCATGCCGGATCGCCTGGGCGCACAGTTCGTTGCCGAGGACGGCAGCCGACAGGTGCCGGTCATGCTGCACCGGGCTATTCTGGGCTCTTTCGAGCGCTTCATTGGTGTATTGATCGAGCATTACGCCGGGGCGCTGCCCGTTTGGCTTGCGCCGGAACAGGTTGTGGTGCTGAACATCACGGACAAACAGGCTGCCTACTGCGAGAGTGTGCAAAAATCCTTGTCAGACAAAGGCTTTCGGGTCTCTGCGGACTTGAGAAACGAGAAGATCGGCTTTAAAATCCGCGAGCACACGCTGCAGAAGACCCCATTCCTGCTGGTGGCAGGGGGTCGCGAGGTGGAAACGGGCTCCGTTTCCGTGCGTACGCGCTCCGGGGAAGACCTGGGCAGCATGAGCCTTGAGGCGTTTGCGCAGCATCTGAGTGATGCTGTGGCCCGTATGGGACGCACAGAGGCGAATTAATCGAGACGTTTTCGCCGGCCGAAGGAAGGCTGGTTTCAATCATCATCTTTGGAGAGTTTAGACAAGCGCCTATGAGGAGTAGTTCTAAGAAGCCCGTCATCAACGAGCATATAGACGCCAGCGAGGTTCGCCTGGTGTTGGCCACTGGAGAGCAAGCCGGCATCGTGTCTATTGACGAAGCAAGAGCTGCTGCCAGCGAGGCGAAACTGGATCTGGTGTTGATTGCCCCGGAGGCCGAGCCGCCGGTCTGCAAGATCATGGATTATGGCAAACATGTTTTTGATCTGAAAAAACAAAAAGTTGCCAACAAAAAGAAACAGCGCAAGACGACTGTTAAAGAAATCAAGTTTCGTCCAGGGACGGAGGAAGGAGACTATCAGGTAAAACTACGCAACCTGATGCGTTTCCTGACCGATGGGGACAAGGCCAAGGTGTCATTGCGATTCCGCGGCCGCGAACTTGCCCATCAACATCTTGGGCTGGAGCTGGTACGCCGGATCGCAAAGGATCTGGAGGAGTACGGCACAGTGGAACAGGAACCCAAGATGGAAGGCCGACAGATCGTAATGGTCCTGTCGCCCGGAAAAAAAAGAAGTAGTCGTACGAGACGAGTCCATTGCTTCTGCCACACCGTTCGCGGTGCGCTGTATTCAAGGCAGGCAATGGATTTTTTGTACCCTGCCGATTCATCACATAAACCAGACTGTTTTCTGCCATTAGGGTTGCAGAAAACGACAAATGCGGAGTATGCAATGAGCAACAAAATCAAGACCCATCGTGGTGCTGCAAAACGGTTCAAACTGACCGCTGGCGGCTGGAAGCGCAAAAGCGCCAACAAAACCCACATCCTCACCAAAATGACGACAAAGCGTAAGCGTCAACTTCGGGGCACGTCACTGGTTCACTCCTCTGACAAGGTTCTGATCGACCGTATGCTGGGTAAGCAGTTCTAACATCTTAATTTTGCGAGGATAAATCGATGGCCCGAGTTAAAAGAGGCGTCATAGCACGTCGTCGTCACAAGAAAATTCTCAAGCTTGCCAAAGGCTACTATGGTGCACGCAGCCGCGTGTTCCGCGTTGCCAAGCAGGCAGTCATTAAGGCAGGTCAATACGCGTATCGTGACCGTAAGACGAAAAAGCGTATGTTCCGTGCCCTGTGGATCACCCGTATCAATGCACAATCCCGTGCCAATGGCATGACTTACAGCCAACTGATTGCGGGCCTGAAGAAGGCCAATATTCAGGTGGACCGTCGCGTCATGGCTGACCTGGCTGTGCATGACAAGGCTGCATTTGCGGCGCTGGTCAATCAGGCAAAAGCCAGCCTTGCTGCCTGAGAGAAGAGTGCTTTCTTATGCTAGACACCAATTCCCTGGTTGAGTCGGCATTACGCGCAATTGAGCAAACCAGCGACGAACGTGCGCTGGAGCAGTTGCGCGTCGATTACCTGGGTAAAAAAGGCAGTCTGACGGAGCTTCTCAAAGGGCTGGGGAAACTCAGCCCGGAGGAGCGCCCGCAGGCGGGTGAGCGCATCAACCAGGCCAAACGGCAGGTGCAGGATGCCCTGGAATCCCGCAAGAAAGATCTGGTGGAAGCGGCCCTGAATCGCCAGCTGCGCAGTGAGGCAGTGGACGTGACATTGCCGGGGCGCCGCCAGAGTGGCGGGGGCTTGCATCCCGTTTCCCGCACGATTGAAAGAATTCAGAGTATTTTCGAAGCGGCAGCTTATACCGTCGCGATCGGCCCCGAAATTGAAGACGATTATCATAATTTCGGTGCGCTGAATATTCCGGAACACCATCCCGCGCGTGCCATGCACGACACCTTCTATATTGATCCTGCCACGGTGCTGCGCACACACACCTCTCCGGTGCAGGTACGGGTCATGGAGGCTTCCAAGCCTCCGTACCGGATGATTTGTCCGGGGCGGGTCTACCGCTGTGATTCCGATATTACCCATACTCCCATGTTCCACCAGGTGGAAGGCCTGCTGATCGATACCGATGTCAGCTTTGCCGATCTGCGTGGCACGGTGGAGGAGTTTTTGCAGGCCTTTTTCGAAAAAGATCTTGCCGTTCGTTTCCGCCCCTCCTATTTCCCGTTTACAGAGCCATCCGCCGAGGTGGACATGGCCTGTGTCATGTGCGAAGGGAAGGGCTGTCGGGTCTGCAGCCATACCGGATGGCTGGAGGTGATGGGCTGTGGCATGGTGCACCCGAATGTGCTGAGCAGTTCCGGCATCGATGCCGAGCAATTCACCGGTTTTGCGTTCGGCATGGGCGTAGAGCGTCTGGCCATGTTGCGTTATGGCGTGAACGATCTGCGTCTGTTCTTTGAGAACGACCTGCGCTTTCTGAAACAGTTTAACTAGCCGACGGGGCTTCGGGCCTGATCGACTTATCCGCAATACCAGTCAACGGACAGAGTACACAGCATGATTTTCAGCGAACAGTGGATTCGTGAGTGGGTCAATCCCTCCGTCGATACGCAGACGCTCGTGGAGCAATTGACCATGGCCGGCCTCGAGGTGGACGGCCTGACGGCGGTTGCCAGCGATTTTTCCGGCGTCATTGTGGCTGAAGTGCTGCGCGTGGAGCCGCATCCGGATGCCGACAAACTGCGTGTCTGTGAGGTAAGCGATGGCAAGTCTGTGCTGCAGGTTGTCTGTGGTGCGCCCAATGTGCGTGCCGGCCTGAAGGTCCCCTATGCTCAGGTGGGCTCCCGGCTGACAGGGAGCGATGGCAAGCCCTTCAAGATTCGCCAGGCCAAGCTGCGTGGTGTGGAATCCAATGGCATGCTGTGCTCTGCCGAGGAATTAGGCCTGGCGGAGAGCTCCGACGGGCTGTTGGAATTGTCTGCAGATGCCCCGGTAGGGGCGGATATTCGCGAATACCTCGCACTGAATGATCACAGTTTTGAGCTGGATCTCACCCCCAACCGCGGCGACTGCCTGGGCGTGATAGGCGTAGCGCGGGAAATCGGTGTGCTGAATGGCATCCCCTCGATTCCTCCGGCGATGCCTGCGGTCGTCGCCACGATTGACGATACCTTTCCTGTGCAGATTTCAGCCCCTGAGCAGTGCCCCCGTTATCTGGGGCGCGTGGTTCGGGGAGTGAATGTTGCTGCCGCAACGCCCCTGTGGATGACGGAACGGCTGCGCCGAAGTGGCTTGCGCAGTATCGATCCGGTAGTGGATGTCACCAACTATGTGCTGCTGGAGCTGGGGCAACCCATGCACGCCTTCGATCTGGCCACTTTGCAAGGCAGGATCGATGTGCGCCTGGCGCGACAGGGCGAATCCCTTACGCTGCTGGACGGCAAGGAAGTGGTGCTGACCCCCGATGTGCTGGTGATCAGTGACGACAGTGGCCCAAGGGCGATGGCCGGTATCATGGGCGGAGAAGATTCCGGCGTCAGTGCGGACACGCGTGATGTGTTCCTGGAGTGCGCTTTCTTCTCTCCTCTGGCGGTGGCGGGGCGTGCGCGCCGCTATGGTCTGCACACGGATGCCTCCCATCGCTATGAGCGGGGAGTGGATTTCGAATTGCAGTCCCTGGCCATGGAGCGTGCGACGGCCCTGTTGATGGAAATTTCCGGAGGTGCAGCGGGGCCGGTGGTGGAAACACTGGGTGCACTGCCACAGTGTCCGCAGATATCCCTGCGCTTTGATAAACTGGCCCGCGTCCTGGGGCTTGAGATTGCAGACACGGAGGTTCGTGACATCCTTGAACGCCTGGGTATGAAGGTGTTGGATCAGGATGCTGCCGCCATCACCGTGAAGGCGCCGAGCTATCGCTTTGACATGGCGCTGGATGTGGATCTGATTGAAGAAATTGCCCGTGTCTACGGCTATAACCGCCTGCCCAAGACCCGTACCCTGAATCGTTCCGGGTTGGGAAGTTGCACCGAAACCCGCGTGGAAAGCTCCCGCTTCAAGGAACGTCTTGTGGCACTGGGCTATCAGGAAGTCATTACCTACAGTTTTGTTGAGCCAGGCTTGCAGGAGCTGATCAATCCAGGTGTGGAAGCGACAGCGCTGCAAAATCCGATTTCAGCCGATATGTCCGTGATGCGCACCAGCCTGTGGCCCGGTCTCATTTCCACGCTGCGCTACAACGTCAACCGCCAGCAGGAACGTGTCCGTCTGTTCGAAACAGGGCAGGTATTTGTGCGTGAAAATGGCGCTCTGACACAGCCATCCCGTTTGGGTGGGGTGGCCTGTGGAGCCCTATCTCCTCAGCTATGGAATAGCACGAAAAAAGCAGTCGATTTCTTTGATATTAAAGGAGATATTGAATCTCTTCTGGATTTGGGGCGGGATAGTCTGGCTTTCCGTTTTGTCCGTGCTGAACATGCAGCACTGCATCCGGGACAAAGCGCTGCCCTGATGCTGGAAGAGCAGCAGATCGGTTTGGTGGGGGCGCTCAACCCCGTCCTGCAACGCAAGCTCGATATCAATAACCGGGTCTATCTCTTTGAAATTGATCTCGAATCCCTGCAAAAGGCGCAAATTCCAGGCATCCGTGAACTTTCACGCTTCCCTGAAGTGAGCCGCGATCTGGCTTTTGTCATTGATGAAAGCGTGTCTGCCGCGCAGATTCAGGAACTGGTGCGTGAATCTGCGGGCGAATACCTGGTGAATCTGAGAATATTCGATGTATATCAAGGCGATGCGGTTGAAAAAAGTAAAAAAAGCATCGCTTTGGGCTTGACCTTGCAGCATCCTTCGCGCACTCTAGGCGACGAAGACATAAATGCAATAATTGATAGCTGTGTCAACGAACTACAGAAACAATTTAATGCAAAGTTAAGGAATTAACTATGGCAGAAGGGGCACTTACCAAGGCTGAGATGGCAGAGCGTCTGTTTGAGGAGCTCGGCCTGAACAAAAGGGAAGCCAAGGAGCTGGTTGAACAGTTCTTTGAAGAGGTTCGTTTGTCGCTTGAATCGAATGAACAGGTGAAGATTTCCGGCTTTGGCAACTTCGATCTGCGAGACAAAAAACAAAGACCCGGGCGCAATCCCAAAACGGGCGAAGAGATCCCGATCAAGGCACGGCGTGTGGTGACCTTCCGACCGGGCCAAAAGCTGAAGGCAAGAGTGGAAGGCTATGCTGGAACCAAGCAATAACGATGAATTGCCCCCGATTCCGCCAAAGCGTTATTTCACCATTGGCGAGGTGGGTGAGCTGTGTGCGGTCAAGCCACACGTCCTGCGCTATTGGGAGCAGGAGTTCCCTCAGCTCAAGCCTGTGAAACGCCGTGGTAATCGTCGCTACTATCAGAGGCAGGATGTGATTCTGATTCGTCAGATCAAGTCTTTGCTCTATGATCAGGGTTTTACCATTGGTGGGGCCCGCCAACGCATGAGTGGCGCGGAAGAACCTGCCAAGATGGGCGTTGATGACAAAATTTTCAAAGATTTGATAAAAGAACTCGAAGAAGTCATCGCACAATTGTAAAAATGCGGTAGAATTGCCGCCGCTCACAAAGAGGGGCACACCAGGGGTTGGGGATGATGCTGAAAATCAGCACCCGGTCACCAAAGAAAGATTCCGATATTTAGATTTGCTTCCGATCCACTTCAGAACAACTCTTTATATATCACGCGAATTCGGGGCATAGCGCAGCCTGGTAGCGCACCACACTGGGGGTGTGGGGGTCGTAGGTTCAAATCCTGCTGTCCCGACCAAACGAAAAAGGGTATCCGAGAGGATGCCCTTTTTTTTCGCCTTCTGTTCCTCTCGCTTCATGCTCGGAGCCTGCCCTGCAGGCGATCGTTTTGTAATATCTGAATCGCCTGCAGGGCAGGCTCCTACGGTCATCATGCGGGCAAAAAAAAGGCGCCTCAAGGGCGCCTTTTTTCTGGAGTGCAAGCTTAGTTCTTCACATAGCGCTTGATGCCACCCACGGGGCCAACTTCTGCGCCGTAGATCACACCATTGCGATCCGCGACCACGCCTTCAGCGGTGCAGGTGCCTCGGCAGTCAGGCTGCGGATCGGGGATGAACGCAGTGACTTCGCCAGTGACGGCGCTGCCCACGCGAATGCCGCGCAGCCAGTTGCCGTGCTCGGGGTTCACAGAGCCGGATTCGGAGTCTGCAGCGTACAGGATGTCATTCTTGTCGATGTAGATTCCGCTGTTACGGCTGAACTGGTACCAGGTATCGAGGCGGTTGCCTTCCTGATCGAAAATCACGATACGGTTGTTGCTGCGATCAGCAACGAACAGGCGTCCACGGGAATCCATGGCCAGTGAGTGCGGCTGCATGAATTGATCGGGGCCATTGCCCAGGGTACCCCAGGACTTGATGAAAGTGCCGTTCTTGCTGAACTTGAGGACGCGGGCAGGCGTGCCCACGGAATTGCCATGACCTTCGCCGATGAAAATATCACCGGTAGTGGGGGATACATACACATCGTTTGGCTGGAACAGATAGCTGGGCTCTCTCCCGCCGCCAGGCTGACCAATGGTCATCAGCAGCTCGCCCTCCGGGCTGAACTTGAGCACCTGGTGGCCCTTGAGCTCGCCACCAACCGGGTTGCCATCGCGATCGAGGTTGTCACGACCGTCTGCAACCCAGACATTGCCTTCATAGTCCACGTGGATACCGTGTGGCCACATGACCAGGCCGGCACCGAAGCTTGTCACCATGTTGCCATTGGCATCGAACTTCATGACGGGGTTCACGGAGTTGGTCACGCAGGCACCGACGTTGCCACCGCAGCGCTCGGCAACCCAGATGCTGACGCCGTCAGGATCAATGTCGACAGCACTGGTGGAGCCCCAGGGACGCCCGGCGGGCATCTTGGCGTAGCCTTCGATAGTCTGATAGGGGTTGGGCAGATTGTTCACCGGCGCCATATCAGGCTGTGCGAAACTCATTAAAGGGAATACTGCGACTGCTGCTGTGAGGCCGATAAAGGCTGATTTCATCGTTTTATTGTAGTTTGACACGGCGGAGAACTCTCCCTTGGATGACTAAAATGGACGAACAGAATAAAGCACCTGTATGGCTAATTCAATGGAAAGACAGGCTGCATGAGATAAGGCGGTTTTTCCGCACGCTTTCTTTCAGCAACATGATAAATTGACTATTTTTTAAGCCAGCAAGCCCGTTGCTCTCGGGCAAAGGCGGGCCAGGCGGATCAGGAGCGTGAAGACATGAAGGATCTGGAAGCGGTGCGGCAACGGGTGGCCGATTTCGCCCGTGTCAGGGATTGGGAGCAGTTTCATTCACCCAAGAACCTCGTGATGGCTCTGAGTGTGGAGGTCGGAGAGCTGATGGAGCATTTCCAGTGGCTGACAGAGGCCCAGTCCGCCGAGCTGCCTGCAGACAAACACGAACAGGTCGCCAGGGAGCTGGCGGATGTGCAGGTGTATCTGGTACGCCTGGCGGATCGTCTTGGTATCGATATTCTGGCGGCTGTGACGCGCAAAATGCAGGAAAACGAGAGCAAATATCCTACAGACAAGGTGCGGGGCAGTGCCAGAAAATACAACGAATACGAATGATGGGCAGGAGCCCGGGGAAACCCTGCTGGCTGTGTACGGCACTCTCAAGCGGGGGTTTTCCAATCATCATGTCATGGGTGGGGCGCGCTATCTTGGCCTGGATCGTCTTGTGCAGATTCTCCTGTATGATCTGGGGCCCTTTCCTGGCGCGCTGCTTGCGCCTTCTGAAGGCATCGAGGTGGAGGTGTTCCGGGTCAATGCCAGTCAATTGGCACGGGTCGACGACCTGGAAGAATACTGCGCGGAGGATCCCGGAACGGGTTTGTATACCCGTGTGCAGTTGCCGACCCGTTACGGGCCTGCCTGGGTGTATCTCTATCAGGGAGCGCTGACATCCGCTGTGTGCCAGACAGCGGGAGCGTGGCAGGAAACGGAGCCGGTGGAAAACGGAGGCGGGATATGAACGAGCAAGGAATGATTGATCTGCGCAGTGATACGGTCACCGAACCCTGTACGGCCATGCGCGCCGCGATGAGTGCCGCTCGGCTTGGTGATGACGTGTACGGCGAGGACCCTACGGTCAACGCGCTGGAAGCAATGTTGGCGGCGAGGGCCGGCATGGAGTGTGGTTTATTCATGCCATCGGGGACGCAATCGAACCTGGTGGCACTGCTGACGCATTGTGGACGGGGCGACGAATATATTGTGGGTCAGCAGGCACATACCTATAAATACGAGGGCGGTGGTGCTGCAGCCCTTGGCGGTATCCAGCCGCAGCCCCTGGAGTTCACCCCGTCTGGAGGCCTGGATTTCGAACAGGTCGAGGCTGCCATCAAGCCTGCAGATCATCACTTTGCCAAAACCCGTTTGCTGTGTCTGGAAAACACCATGCAGGGCCGTGTGCTGCCGCCTCCCTATTTGCGCGATGCGGTCGCCTTTGCCAGGCGTCACGGTTTGAAGCTGCATTTGGATGGCGCACGTCTGTTCAATGCTGCCGTGGCAACGGGGCAAGAGATTAATGCGCTGGTATCCGGTTTCGATTCGGTCTCGATCTGCTTGTCGAAGGGCCTGGGAGCTCCGGTGGGTTCTGTGTTGCTTGGCTCTGCTTCTTTTATCGAGGAGGCCAGACGCTGGCGCAAGGTTTGCGGGGGCGGTATGCGTCAGGCAGGCGTGTTGGCGGCAGCCGGTATTTATGCGCTTGAGAACAATGTGCAAAGGCTTGTTCGTGACCATGATAATGCCGCGCGCCTGGCGGCAGGCTTGAGCGCTCAGGGGTTTATGGTGGAGCCTGTGCATACCAATATGGTTTTTGTGCACTGCGGGGCTGTTGATCCATCGGCCCTGCGCGACTATCTGCTTCAGCAGCATATCCGCATCAGTGTGTCTCCCCGCCTGCGGCTGGTCACGCATCTGAATATCGATGAGGCGGATATATCGAGAATTATTGAGGCTTTTGCGCGGTTTTCTTGCTGAAGTTGCGAGGAATGCCATTGGTATCTTTCATAAAACCTTTCCTTTATGATGTGGGCAGTTTTTGCGGAGGCAAAGAGGCGTCATGCCGGAGTCAGCCACGGTAAATCAGGTCAAGCAGAGTATCTCCACTCCCAAGGCGGAGAAGGTGTTTCGCGCCGGTGAGACAATCATGTCGCAAGGCGAGATGGGAGCCTGCGCCTATTTTATTCAGGAAGGGCGCGTCAGAATTCTGGTAGAGAAGGGCGATGGCACGATTCTGGATATGGGCACTCGTGGCCCCGGCAGCATTATCGGCGAAATGGCGATTGTGGATAATCAGCCGCGCAGTGCCACGGTAAAATCCCTCGAGCGTTGCACTTTGCTTGAAATTACCAAGGAAGATTTTGCTCGCAGTGTGCGCGGCGCCAATCCGATCGTACGCCTGATCTCCCAGGTCATCCTGATGCGCTATCGCGATATCCTGCGCCGTTCCCAGACCTTATTGACCGAGAGCCCGGAAACGCCCTCTCCGGAAGAGTCGGAACGTGCTTATGCCGAACAGACCAATGTCGTCGAGTCCATCAAGCTTGCCAATGAGTTCAAGGTTGCCATTGTCAGCGGACAGTTGTTTTTACACTACCAGCCCATCATCTCCATCAGCAGTGGGCGTGTGTTAGGGCTGGAGGCGCTGATGCGCTGGCGACACCCCGAGCGTGGCATTGTGCCACCGGACGAGTTCATTCCGATGGCAGAGGGCAGTGGGCTGATCATCGAAGCCAGCCGCTGGGCAATAGCGGAAGTGTGCCAGATGCTGAACCGGCTCAGTGTGCGCCGCCCGGATCTGGAGGATCTGTATGTCAGTGTGAATCTCTCGGCAACCGATTTCGAGGAAGAAACATTCCTGGATAATTTCTGCCGCATTCTGCAGGAAAACCAGACACAGGCAAACCGCTTCCACATCGAGATTACCGAACGTTTGCTGCTGCAGCAGCCGAAAAATGTCAAAAATTCTCTTGAGCGTTGTCGCAGGCTGGGAATGAAGGTGGTAATCGACGATTTCGGTACCGGCTATTCCTCCCTGAGTTATTTGCACCAGTACCCCATTGATACCCTGAAAATCGACCGCAGCTTTGTGCACGAAATGCGTAGCGACAAAACGGTGTTTGGCCTGATTAAATCCATTCTGACCCTGCGTGAGAACATGGGTATCGACATTGTTGCCGAAGGGGTGGAAGAGGCTGAGGAAGTCACCCTGCTCAGCCAGCTCGACTGCGATAATGCTCAGGGGTATTACTTTGCCCGCCCCATGCCTGAAAGTGAGCTGGCGGCGGTGCTGGATGCCCGCAATCCGCAAGTTTGAATGTCCCCTGAGCGTCTCTTACACAATCTCTTTTGGTCTTGTGAATTTTCCTGTGGGTTTGGCACCGGTAAATTTTTGACCCTGTTGCCCTGGGTGTTTGCATGAGCACTGACACACTTCCTGAGTTGAGCTCCCGTTTTGTCGCTGCATTACCTGGCGATACACAAAGCGGAAATCAGCCAAGACAGGTGAGTGAAGCACTGTACTCCACGGTGTTGCCAAGCCCGGTGCGTGCACCGCGTCTGTTGCTGTGCTCGCCTTCGCTGTGTGAAGACTTTGGCTTCGATACGGATTTCTGCCACAGTGAGCGCTTTGCGCAGCTGATGTCCGGAAATGAACGCTTTCCCGGAGTCTCTCCCTTTGCAACACGTTATGGTGGGCATCAGTTCGGAAACTGGGCCGGGCAACTGGGCGATGGACGGGCCATCAATCTGGGAGAATTGGCGACCCGTGATGGCCAATTGCTGAATCTGCAACTCAAAGGTGCCGGGCCGACCCCTTATTCTCGTGGTGCTGACGGACGCGCCGTATTGCGTTCTTCCCTGCGCGAATTTCTCTGCAGTGAAGCCATGCATTTTCTCGGCGTGCCGACCACGCGTGCGCTCAGTCTCGTGCTCAGCGGTGACGAAGTGGTGAGAGACATGTTTTACGATGGCAACCCACAGTATGAGCCGGGTGCAATTGTCTGTCGGGTCGCTCCCTCGTTCACGCGTTTTGGCCATTTTCAGTTGTGCGCATACCGGGGCGAGGAAGCGTTGTTGCGTCGTTTGCTTCACCAATGTATTCACGATGATTTTCCACACCTTGCAGCGCCTTCGCTGACAAGTGGGGAGCATGTGTCTCAGGACATCATGCTGCGCTGGTTCGGGGAGGTGTGTGAGCGTACCGCCATCATGGTGGCACACTGGATGAGCCTGGGTTTTGTTCACGGCGTGATGAATACCGACAATATGTCCGTGCTGGGGCTGAGTATTGATTATGGCCCCTACGGATGGCTCGATCATTACGACCCGCAATGGACTCCCAATACGACAGATGCCGTAAATCGTCGTTACCGCTACGAGGCGCAGCCCGAGATTGCCTTGTGGAACCTCTATCAGTTGGCCAATGCGGTGCTTCCGGTATTGCAGGATGTCCCTGAAGTGGAAGCGATTCTGAAATCTTACCCACTCTTATACGAGAACGCCTGGTTGGAAATTATGGGGCGTAAGCTTGGTGTGCAGAATTTTGGAACTAAGGAAGATAAGGCACTTCTGTCTGAACTGCTTGCGGTGTTGCAGTTGCGGGAGACGGATATGAGTCTGTTCTTCCGTGCGCTGGCGCAGGCGCCTCTTGGCGGGGAGGTGCGCGAGGATGTCGGCGTGTTGGCGCATGCCTTCTACGGGGAGGGGGAAGCTTCCGGAGAGCATCTCATCCGTCTTTCCCGCTGGCTGCAGCACTATGCAGCGCGGGTACATCGGGATGCACAGGATGTGTGTGTGCGACGCACTCAGATGAACCGCGTGAACCCGTGGTTTGTTCTTCGTAACTATCTCGTTCAGGAAGCCCTGGATCTCGCCGACGAAGGGGATTTCAGTCGCGTACATCAACTGCATGCGGCGCTACAGGAACCCTATATAGAACACCACAATGCGCCGGGTTTTCATCGCAAGCGTCCGGAGTGGGCGCGGCATCGCGCGGGGGCCTCCATGCTTTCCTGCAGTTCCTGAGGCGGGCTCCAGGAGCAGAGCCGGCTGCTCAATGTGTTTGCAAATCCGGAATGGACAGAAGTTCAACGGGGGCGGAACCCTTGCCCGAAGACGCTTCCCCTTCATTTTGCAGCAGCAGGTTTGCATCGTTAGCGGCCAGTTCGCAGGGCAGAATCACCAGAAACTCGTAGCCCCCTGTTTCATTACGGGACACGCTCAGGATCTCGCCTACGGGTTCAGTCCCGTGCATGAGCTGTGTCTGCACACTGACGTGCTCCCGACTTTTGCCCAGGTACAGGCGTTTCTTGGCTGTGCCCCGATAATGCATGCGGGCGACAATTTCCTGGCCTGTATAGCAGCCCTTTCTGAAATCGATGACCCCATTGATATCGTAATTGAGCAATTGGGGGGTATAGGTTTCCTGGATATCCGGATGTATATGGATGATGCCCTGACGAATATCGCACAGGTCCCATGATTCCGTGTCGTCGGTTATTCCCAGTGACTGCATGCGTTCCAGCATGTTGTGCCCGCTCCGTGGCAACAGAACTTCGTAGCGGGGCTCGGCGTCTGTCAGGCGAAAGGCCAGGGCATCTTCCTGCTGGACGACATCGCCCGGGTTTTCGGGAGCCTGCCCGAAAAGTTCCACAAGGGTTTGCCTGGCGCCCTCACCATGAATGCCGTAGTGCTCAAAGTCCTGGCTCAGTAACTGTGTGCTGGCCTTGGAAAAGACAATGTATTTGTCGAGGATGCGGCGCAAGGTGGCGCCCATGCCAGACAGGCACAGCAGATAGATGCAGTGAGACCCCTGCAGTACCTGCATGTCGCTGATGACCCGGCCCTTCAGATCGCAATAGGCCGCCCTGAGGCTGTGGGTGGAGCTGAGTTTGTCCAGGTTGCCGCTTAACTGGCCTTGCAGAAACTGCCCGGCATCCTCGCCGCAGATGCCAAGCAGGTCGAAATTGTTCAGGTCGGTGACAGTGCTTGCCATGAAGAGTGCCCGGATAAAATCAAGGTTTTGGGTTATGATGAACGGGCTATTGTCCCATTCAGGTTGCCACATGTTATCAGATATTGAATACAAGAAACTGGCCTGGCACAGCCGTCGCGGTATGCGCGAACTGGATCTGTTGCTGTTGCCCTTTGTCGAAAAATGTTTGCCGCAGCTGAGCGAGGATGAACGGGCCCAGTACCGTCGCCTGCTGATGGAGGAAGACCAGGATCTCTATAACTGGCTGGTCATGCGGGAACCGGTGCCACACCCGGAACTGGTCGCTATCATCGAGCGGGTCAGGGGAGCGGGCTGAGCAGGCAAGACCTTGGCAGGGCACAGGGATCCGTGCATGCAAATCCGAATTGAATTGTCCGAATCACGCCTTCTGCGCGCCGTCTGTGCCTTGCAGTGGGGGCTGGCGTTGCTGGCCTTATGTCTGGCCCAGTTGCCACTCGTACTTCGCTTGGCTGGCATGCTTATCCTGCTGTGCTATTTGTTCAGGCGGCGAGCCCGGCCACAGGTCTTGTCGCTTGTGCAGGGGCAGATGAGCCTGGATATGGGGCAGGGGATGGTGCCGGTATGCCTGCGGCCGGAATGTTATTGTCATCCCGCGCTGATTGTTCTGCGCTTTGAGGCGCTGCCTGTAGCCGAGGGGCTGCCTCCCCCCGTGCAACTGCCGGCAGCCCTGGTGCTGTTGCCGGACTCGGCGTCTGCGGAGTCCTTGCGCGCGTTGCGTATGGCCCTGCGCTGGCAAAAATTCTAGCAGGCTGTTGAAAAACTATCTACGTTGCCATTGCGGCGTTAAAAACGAGCTCAAAATGCTCATTTATCCGTTATAAACTGCGCTTTGTCGCTCGTTTTTGCCTTGCACTGGCTGCCTTGAAAACGTTTTTCAACAGCCTGCTAGGGCCTTAGGCTCAGTGCGCCAGGCTGTTGGGGGGTGTCAGGACGGTGTCCACTGCCTCTGGCAGCAGCTCGGGGTGGTCGAGCGTGTAATGAAGCCCCCGGCTTTCCTTGCGCGCGATGGCGCATTCCACGATCAGGCGTGCCACCAGCACGAGGTTGCGCAGCTCAAGCAGGTCGCGGGTGACGACATAGTGCTTGTAGTAATCCTCAGTCTCCTGTTCAAGCAGCTGGATACGCCGTTTAGCCCGCTGCAGGCGTTCGTCCTTGCGGACGATTCCTACATAGGCCCACATGAAGCGGCGCAACTCGTCCCAGTTGTGGGCGACGACGATCTCTTCGTTTGACCGGGTTACCAGGCTTTCATCCCAGGGAGGAATTTCGCTCACGAGCGGGGTACTGGCGATCTTGTCGCGAATATCCTCGCTGGCACTGAAGGCGAGGACAAAACACTCCAGCAGCGAGTTGCTTGCCATGCGATTGGCGCCGTGCAAACCAGTGAAGCTGGTTTCGCCAATGGCGTAGAGATTGGGCAGATCGGTACGCCCGCTCTTGTCTACGACCACCCCGCCGCAGGTGTAATGGGCTGCCGGTACCACTGGGATACGGTCACGGGTGATGTCGATACCGAATTTCAGGCAGCGGGCATAAATGGTAGGGAAATGCTCCTGGATAAATGCCGCCGGTTTATGGGTGATGTTCAGATAGACGCAGTCGCAACCCAGGCGCTTCATCTCATGGTCGATTGCCCGGGCGACGATGTCCCGTGGCGCCAGCTCGGCCCGTGAGTCGAATTGCGGCATGAAACGTGTGCCATCCGGCAGTTCCAGCCAGGCGCCTTCACCGCGCAGGGCCTCCGTGATGAGAAAGGATTTGGCGTGAGGGTGATACAGGCAGGTGGGATGGAACTGATTGAATTCCATGTCGGCAATGCGGCATCCGGCGCGCCAGGCCATGGCAATGCCATCTCCGGTGGCACCGTCGGGATTGGTGGTGAACAGATAGGCCTTGCTAGCACCGCCCGTGGCCAGTATCACGAAACGGGCCTTAAAGACCTCGATGCTGCTGGTCTCCGGAGAAAAAATATAGGCTCCCACACACTGTTCGCCCTCCAGCCCCAGTTTTTTGCGGGTAATCAGATCGATGGCGATGCGATTCTCGAACAGATCGATATTGGGATTCTGCCGTGCCCGCCTGGCCAGGGTCTCAAACACTGCCCGGCCCGTGGCGTCAGTGGCGTGAATGATGCGGCGATGGCTATGCCCCCCCTCCTGGGTGAGGTGCAGCGGGGCCAGATTATCGGGTTGCAGGGGGGCGCGTTCTGCGCCATCGCGCGCGTCTTCGGGAGCAATGGTGGTGAACGGGACTCCCTGTTCCACCAGCCATTTGACACAGGCGCCGCTGTTCTCCACCACATGGCTGACCATATCGCGGTGGCACAGCCCCGCACCGGCATCCAGCGTATCGGCGATGTGGGCCTCGATGCTGTCTTCGTCATCGAGGACGGCGGCGATACCACCCTGGGCCCAGAAGGTGGCACCCTGGCTCAGCTCGCCCTTGCTGATAACGGCGACCCTGGCGAAGTCGGCGCTCTTCAATGCCAGTGTCAAACCCGCAGCACCGCTGCCGATGATCAATATGTCGTAGTCGTGAACAGATGTGGTATCGTTGACGCTCATTGTTGTGCCGTGACCTGATGGCTGTGTGGGTGGCCCGAAGTGGGCAATCCGGGAAGCCGCTTATTTTACAGGCAGGCTGCCTAAAAGTGCCAATATCACCTGTAGTCGGTGCGCAAAGGATATCTGTGCCTGAACTTACATCCGTTCCCGTGGTCTATCCCCCTGATGAAACGTATGACGAGACCTCTTTGCCTTATGAGTGACTTCCTGCCCGAGAGCTGTTCGAGATGAAGCAGGAAACCGACCAGCAACTGGTAGACCGTGTCATGGCGGGGGACAAGACGGCTTTCAACTTCCTGGTACTGCGTTATCAGCACAAGGTGGCTGCGTTGATTTCCCGGTTTATCAAGGATCCCCACGAGGTGGAGGATGTTTCCCAGGAGGCCTTCATCAAGGCCTATCGTGCGCTGAAGCTGTTTCGTGGTGACAGTGCCTTTTACACCTGGCTGTATCGTATCGCCGTCAACACAGCCAAGAATTATCTGGTATCACGGGGGCGGCGGCCGCCCTCAACGGATTTCGACCTGGATGAGGCCGAACTGGTGGAGGATACTGCGGCCCTGCGTGAGAGCGAGACCCCGGAAGGGCAGTTGCAGCGGGACAAGCTTGAGGCCGTGATCAATCAGGCGATAGAGGACCTGCCGGAAGATCTGCGCACGGCGTTCCGGCTGCGGGAGTTCTCCGGCCTGAGCTATGAGGACATCACGGCGATCATGGACTGCCCCGTGGGAACGGTGCGCTCGCGTATTTTCCGGGCGCGGGAAGCCATCGATAAAAAAATTCGTGAATTTATGTAAACAGATGGAACCTGAAGCAACAGCCGCTGTCTTACTCGTAAGATTGCCAGATTTATGCCATATTTCAGAACCGCGACAGAGCGCAATATTGCAGGACCGAATCTGAACGTTTTACCCCTAAACCCGGCTGTCCCGTGGGGCAGCATGCAGAGGTATTGAATGAGTTTGGAAAACAGTCATGGTCACCCGCTGAAGGAATCCCTTTCCGCCCTCATGGACAATGAGGCGGATGAGCTGGAGTTGCGCCGTTTACTCAAATCCGCGCCCGGCGATGCCGAGCTGGAAGAAACCTGGCGCCGCTTTAATCTGGTGCGCTCCGTGTTGCAACACGAAGAGCTTGCCGCCGTTTCCACAGACGCCACACAACGCCTGTTTGTCGCGCTGGAGGCCGAGGAAGCCTATGCGCCGGAGAAACCCGCTGCGGTGAAAAATCCGGGCAGAACCCTGTGGCAGGGGATGGGTCGCATGGCCATTGCCGCGTCGGTGGCAATGGCTGCCTACGTCGTGCTGCAGAGTACCCTGGTGGAGCCCGTGGCCACCGGAGCCATGGCGTCCCGTGACGCGGAACAGGCGCCTGTCGTGCAGCTTGCTGATGCAGTAGCCAGCGATGCGCCGCTGCAGTTTGATGCCCAGGCCCAGCAACGTCTCAACGAGTATATCCGCAGCGCCTCCATCCAGTTCAATGATCAGGCTTCTGATCGTCCCCAGTTCAATATCCTGGAGGATTCCCAGCTGATCCGTCAGGTCAATCAGATCGAACCCTGAGCAGCAACCGACAAGCCTGTGATGCCCGGCAGGGGTTTCACAGGTTTGCCTGCGTCTGTGCGTTTCCTCAGACATTCTCACCCCCTCAGGGCTTGCCCGGCCCGTCCTTGCGCTGTACTTTACGACTTCGACAGTTGGCCGATACGGCGGTTTGTGTTCCGTCACGCAATTTGGGAGTCCTGGTATGAAATGTTTTAGCTCAGAGGCCTTGCTGAAGATGCGAGCCCTGGTGTTCGCGCTTGCTCTTTCGTCTATTCCTGTTGGTGCTGGGGCCGCCTCGGCCTTGCCGGATTTTGCCGATCTGGTGGAACACAATGCTCCCGCCATTGTGAATATCGCCACCGTACAGACAATGCGTGGCCGCGAGGGGCGGGGCAGTGATATCGAAGAGCTGCTGCGCCGCCTGTCACCCGATGATCAGTTGCCTCCTGACCTGGAAGAGCGTTCATCACGTCCCCGCGGCGGTGTTGGCTCCGGTTTCCTGATTTCCGATGATGGCTACATCATTACCAATCATCATGTTGTCAATGGTGCCGACAAGATCACCGTGACCCTCAATGACCGACGGGTCTATGAGGCTTCTGTCATCGGCACGGATGAATTATCCGATGTAGCCCTGATCAAGATCGATGCGCGCGGGCTGCCGGCGGTTGCCTTCGGGGATTCCGAGCAGGTGAGAGTCGGTGAATGGGTGCTGGCGATAGGCTCTCCGTTTGGCCTCGAGTTTTCCGCGGCAGCCGGCATTGTCAGTGCGAAGGGACGTGCGGTGCCGGGTAATCAGACCAATTATGTCTCCTTTATCCAGACAGATGTCGCCATCAACCAGGGCAACTCCGGGGGGCCGCTGTTCAATCTGGATGGAGAGGTGATTGGCATTAACTCGCAGATTCTCAGCAGCTCGGGGGGCTCCAACGGCGTCTCCTTCGCAATTCCGAGCAATGTGGCGTTGAACGTGGTGGAACAGCTGCGGGAAACCGGCATGGTCAGCCGCGGCCTGCTGGGGGTGCTGATCAAGGACGTGGACTACGCCTTGGCAGAAGCCTTTCAGATGCCCCGTCCTCGTGGAGCCTTCGTGGATGAGGTGCAGCCGGATAGCCCGGCCGAACGCGGTGGTGTGCACAACGACGACATCATCATTGCCTTCAACGGGAGCGATATCGAAAGTTCCTCACAATTGCCCTTCTATGTAGGGCAGGTGCGGCCGGGCAGTACGGCGCGTCTGAGCATTATCCGTAACGGTGAACAGATTGAGTTGCCGGTAATCGTCGGCAGTCTTCCAGGCAGTGGCATTGCCTCGGCCAATCCCCAGCAGGAGGCGCCACGCGCCAATACATTGGGCCTGAGCGTTGAAGAGCTGAGCCAGGAAGCAAGGGAAGTGGCCGGTATTGCCGGGGTGCGTATCAGTGAAATCGATGAAGGGCCGGCTGCTTTGGCGGGTCTGCTCGATGGCGATGTGATCGTGGAGCTCAACCGGGTTCCCGTGCCGGATATGCAGGCATTTGGTTCTGTGCTGGAATCCCTGCCGGAAACCGGTTTCATTCCCGTGCGCATCTGGCGTGAAGGGCGTGGCACCACCCTGGTGCTGGAGCTCAAATAGCGGCCTCTCCCTGCAGGGCTGCGGTGGCGTCCATCAGGACGGCTGCAGCCCGGCGGCCACGCTGCAAATCCCACTGACAGTGATGCCCTTATGCTGTAGACTTGCGCCTTGATTTTCCGGGGGTGCGAGGACTGTCCTGCGCTCTCAGGCCCATTAACTCCAGAGCTGTGACCCTATCAAGTGAGCGACCTCAGTCATATCCGTAATTTCTCGATTATTGCCCATATCGACCACGGTAAATCCACCCTGGCCGACCGTTTCATTCAGACCTGCGGAGGGCTGGAGGACCGGGAGATGGATCAACAGGTTCTGGATTCGCTGGATATCGAGCGCGAGCGGGGCATCACCATCAAGGCGCAGAGCGTCACCCTGTACTACACCGCCAAAGACGGCAAGCGCTATCAGCTGAATTTCATCGACACCCCCGGACATGTGGATTTCACCTATGAGGTGTCACGCTCCCTGGCGGCCTGTGAGGGCGCACTGCTGGTCGTGGATGCCGGGCAGGGAGTTGAAGCGCAGTCCGTGGCGACCTGTTATACCGCCATTGAACAGGGCCTGGAGGTGATTCCGGTGCTCAACAAAATGGATCTGCCGCAGGCCGAGCCGGAGAAGGTGCGCCAGGAAATCGAAGAAATCATTGGCATCGACGCCTCCGCCGCCGTTGCCGCAAGTGCCAAGACCGGGATGGGTATCATCGATATCCTCGAAGAACTGGTGCGCCTGGTGCCTCCCCCCACGGGCGATGTCGATGCCCCCCTGCAGGCCCTGATCATCGATTCCTGGTTCGATAATTATCTGGGGGTCGTCTCTCTGGTGCGCGTCAAACAAGGCACGCTGCGCAAGGGCGACAAGATCATTGCCAAATCCATTGGCAAGGCGCATCTGGTGGACGGTGTCGGGGTGTTTACGCCGAAGCGTAAGGAAACGGATGTACTGCGGGCTGGTGAAGTGGGCTGGATCGTCGCCGGTATCAAGGAGATCAAAGGGGCTCCGGTGGGGGATACCCTGACTCATGCAGCAACTGCCGCTGTGCCTGCGCTGGCGGGCTTCAAGAAAATTCAGCCGCAGGTCTACGCGGGGCTGTTTCCGGTGTCCTCCGATGATTTTGAGGATTTCCGTGAAGCCCTGGAAAAGCTGACACTCAACGATGCCTCCCTGTATTACGAACCGGAAAGTTCCGATGCGCTGGGTTTCGGTTTCCGTTGTGGTTTCCTGGGCATGCTGCACATGGAGATCATCCAGGAGCGTCTGGAGCGTGAATACGATCTCAATCTGATTACCACGGCGCCTACGGTCGTGTACGAGGTGCTGTTGACCAACGGCGAGACCGTACGCGTGGACAGCCCTTCGGCCCTGCCTGCGGTGACCTCGATTGATGAAATGCGTGAGCCGATAGTGCTCGCCAGCATTCTGGTGCCGAATGAATATGTCGGCAATATCATCAATCTGTGCATCAGCCGCCGCGGTGTTCAGCGCGATATGCAGTTCATCGGACGGCAGGTTTCCCTGCGCTATGAGTTGCCCATGAACGAGGTGGTGCTGGACTTTTTTGACAAACTCAAATCTGCCAGCCGTGGCTACGCCTCGCTGGATTATCACTTCATTCGCTTTCAGGAGGCGCGCCTGGTGCGCCTGGATGTGCTGATCAACGGTGATCGCGTGGATGCGCTGGCCCTGATCGTGCACCGTGATCAGGCCCATCACAAGGGACGTATTCTGGTGGAAAAAATGAAGGAACTCATTCCCCGGCAAATGTATGATGTCGCCATTCAGGCGGCAATCGGCGGCCAGATCATCGCTCGCCAGACCGTCAAGGCTTTGCGTAAGAACGTGACGGCAAAATGTTATGGTGGCGATGTCACGCGCAAGAAGAAGCTGTTGGAAAAACAGAAAGCGGGTAAAAAGCGCATGAAACAGGTTGGCAATATTGAGGTGCCTCAGGAGGCATTCCTTGCAGTATTGAAGGTGGATAGCTGATGGATATTGATTTTTCGCTCGTCCTGCTGGTTCTTGTGCTGGTGTCCGGCGTCATTTCCCTGGCCGATCGCATGCTGAGGGAGAAAGACCGCAAAGCCGCAGCAGACAAACTGCGCGCGGCCCAACAGCCGCACTCCGAGGCACTGCTGATGGCCATTGCGGAGGCGGAGCGCGAGCCGGTGGTCGTCGAATACGCCAAGTCTTTTTTTCCGGTTCTGCTGATCGTGCTGGTGCTGCGCTCCTTTTTGGTGGAGCCGTTTCAGATTCCCTCCGGCTCCATGATCCCGACACTGGAAGTCGGTGATTTCATTCTGGTGAATAAATATACCTATGGCCTGCGTTTGCCGGTGGTGGGAACCAAGATCGTGCCCATGAACGAACCCAAGCGGGGGGAGGTCATGGTGTTTATTCCACCGCACGACAAACGCTATTTCATCAAACGTGTCGTCGGGCTGCCGGGTGACACCATCCGTTACGAAGACAAGGTGTTGTACGTCAACGGCGAGCAGGTCATGGCGGAGCCGGTGGGAGATGTGCAGGTCGAGATGCCAAACGGGTTCGAGCGTACCGGCACACTCTACAACGAGACGCTGGGCGGGGTGGAACACCTGACACAGATTATCAACGCTCCCTCGCGTGACGGAGATCGTACCGTGTGGGTGGTGCCGGAGGGGCACTACTTCATGATGGGAGACAACCGTGACAACAGTGCCGACAGTCGCGTCTGGGGTGCGGTTCCGGAGAAGAATATTGTCGGCAAGGCGTTTGCAGTCTGGATGCACAAGGAGCCCGGCCTGCATCTGCCCGGATTTTCCCGCAACGGTCTGATTTTCTGAAACGAGGAGCAGATCGCGGTGCCGATGATGGCGAGCGCTATAATGCAGACGATGCCATGAGCGGCATGGCAGGTTTCATGAAGCGTAGACTGCAGGTGATGACATGAACACATTACATAATACCCCCGCAATGCGGCAGGGCGGCTTCTCCAAACTGGGCCTGTTGGGCATGCTGGTTGTTCTGGTGGCGGGGCTGACTTTCGGCCTGAAGGTATTGCCGGTGTATATCGACCATAATTTTGTACACGGCGTAGCGGATGAACTGGTGGAGAGCGGGCGCGTGAATTCAATGACACAGGCAGAGCTGAGGGAAGAGATCGCGGCCAGTATGCGTGTCAACAATGTGCGTGATTTTGACCTGAACAGCATTACCCTTAGCCGTGCCAATGGCAGCAATGTCATCAGTATTGATTATGAGCGTCGCATTGCGCTGGTAGCCAATATCGATGTTGTTATCAGCTTTGATGACCAGATTCAGTAGATGTCTGTGACCGTCGCCCAATTAGAAAAAACCATTTCCTACGCCTTTTCCGATCCGTCGCTGGCTTTGCTGGCCCTGACCCATAGCAGCGCCGGTGCCAGCAATAATGAACGCCTGGAGTTTCTGGGGGATGCCGTACTGGGTCTTGTGATTGCGGCCGAGTTGTATCGCCGCCACCCCGAGGCCTCCGAAGGAGAACTCAGCCGCATGCGTGCCGCCCTGGTAAACCAGCACAGCCTCGCGGAGATTGCCCGCAGGCTGCAACTGGGGAGCTTGTTGACCCTGGGGCCAGGTGAGCGCAAGGGGGGCGGGAGTGCTCGTGCTTCCATCCTGTCTGATGCGCTGGAGGCCGTATTCGGCGCAATCAGCCTGGATGGAGGCCTGGATGCCGCGAGGCAGGTTATTCTTGCCGTATACGGGGATATGCTCAGCGGCGGTGCGCAGGTGGAGCGACGCAAGGATTCGAAGACCCGTCTGCAGGAGTTGTTGCAGGCCAGAGGGAAACCTCTGCCGGTCTATGAGGTCCTGTCCATAGAAGGGGAGGATCACCAGCAGACATTCCATGTCTCCTGTCAGGTCCCGCTGTTGCAACACAGTACCGAAGGCAGCGGGCGTAGCCGCAAGCTTGCCGAACAGCAGGCTGCCGAGAAGGCCCTGAATGCCCTGAAGCCAGATTATCCGGATATCACATGACAGAACTCGTACTCGACGACCAGACCACCCCGCCTGCCACCCGTTGTGGTTTTATCGCCATAGTGGGTCGCCCCAATGTGGGCAAGTCCACGCTGCTCAATCATCTGCTGGAACAGAAAATCAGTATTACCTCACGCAAGCCGCAGACCACGCGTCATCGCATTCTGGGTATCAAGACAGACGGAAATGACCAGTTTGTCTACGTTGACACGCCCGGCATGCACAAGACAGAGCGCAAGGCGATCAACCGCGTGATGAATCAGGCGGCAAACAGCGCCCTGGATGGGGTGGATATCGTATTGTTTGTGGTGGAACGCCTGGTTTTTAATGAAGAGGATCAGATCGTTCTCGAAGCCTTGCGCAAGGTCAAGGTGCCCGTGCTGCTGCTGATCAATAAGTGCGATCTGCTGGAGTCCCGCGAACGCCTCCTGCCGCATATCGATCGTTTGTCCCGCTTGCGCGAATTTGCAGAAATCATTCCCTTGTCCGTGCTGGGTTCTCATAACCTGGAGGCGGTGGAGCGCTGTGTGCGTAATTTGTTGCCCGCCGGCCCGTTTCTGTATCCGGAAGATCAGGTGACAGATCGCAGTTCCCGTTTTATGGCGGCGGAGATCGTGCGTGAAAAAATCATGCGACAGCTTGGAGATGAGCTGCCCTATGAAGTCACCGTGGAAATCGAGAAATACTCCATCGTGGATGGGGTTGTGCATATTCATGCGCTGATTCTGGTGGACAAGGAAAGCCAGAAGCAAATCATCATCGGCAAGCGGGGAGAGCGCCTGAAAACGATAGGCAGTGCAGCGCGTGTGGATATGGAAAAGGCTTTCGATACCAAGGTCATGCTGAACCTGTGGGTGAAAGTGAAATCCGGCTGGGCGGATGACGAACGCGCGCTGCAGAGTCTCGGGTATCACGAGGACTGACAACACCGGCTTTGGAGAGCGACATGCGCAACCGTGTGGATCTGCAACCGGCCTATGTCCTGCATACGCAGGCTTACCAGAACACCAGTCTGCTGGTGGATTTTTTCTGTGTGGACTACGGACGGGTTCGCGCCGTGGCCAAGGGAGCCCGGCGTGCCGGTTCCCGCAGCCGTTCGTTTCTTCAGCCCTTTCAACCGCTGTTGATCAGCCTCAGCGGTCGTTCCGATCTTAAAAATCTTCTCGCGGTGGAGGGCAGTGTCAGCGGCCTCACTCTGCAGGGTGTGCGTCTGTTCAGCGGTCTGTATATCAATGAACTGCTGGTACGCCTGCTGATGCCCCAGGAAGGCATTCCCGAGCTCTATCGCAGTTATCAGCAGGCGATCATTGCCCTGTGCGGGGAAGCTGAGCTAGCACCTGTTCTGCGTCGTTTTGAGCTCAGCCTGTTGGAGGCGCTCGGCTATGGCGTGGACCTTCAGCATGACTGCTACAGCGCAGAGGCGCTTGACGCGGATGCGCACTATCTTTTTCACCCCGATATCGGGTTTGAGCGCGTGCCGCCTCCGGTGTCAACGCAGACCAATCCTGCCGTATTCTGCGGCCATGAACTGTTGGCTCTGCATCGGGGGGATCTGGCTGACAAAGCTGTGAGTCAGGCAGCATTGCGATTGACCCGGATGGCCTTGCAGGTGCATCTGGGCGACAAGCCCCTGGCCAGTCGCAGCCTGTTTACACGTCCGTCACAAGACAAATGAAGGCCCGTGTGCCCCGTATCCGTGTTTCCGTGTGCCGTGATACAGGGTAAAATCGCGCAAATTTTCTCACGGGATGCTGTCATGTCCATCGATTACCCTCTGCTGGAATCCCAGATCGGCAATACTCCACTGGTGCGCCTTGCGCGTCTGCCAGGCAAGACCAGCAACACGGTTCTGGTAAAGCTTGAGGGCAACAACCCTGCCGGCTCCGTAAAGGACAGGCCGGCCTACAATATGATTCTGCAGGCTGAGCTGCGGGGTGATATTCAGCCTGGGGATACCCTGATTGAAGCAACCAGCGGTAACACCGGCATCGCCCTGGCCATGGTCAGTGCCGTGAAAGGCTACCGGATGATTCTGATCATGCCGGACAATATGTCCGAGGAGCGCAAGGCCGCCATGACAGCCTATGGTGCAGAGCTGGTGTTGGTGACGGAAGAGCAGGGCATGGAGGGCGCACGGGATCTGGCGCAACAGATGGCGCAAGAGGGGCGGGGCAAGGTACTGGACCAGTTCGCCAACCCGGACAATCCCGATGCCCATTATCTGCATACCGGGCCGGAAATCTGGCGTGATACCCAGGGAACGGTGACGCACTTCGTGAGCTCCATGGGCACCACCGGCACCATCATGGGGGTTTCCCGCTATCTCAAGGAACAGAACCCCAACATCAGTATCGTGGGCCTGCAACCTCGTGAAGGTTCCCGTATTCCGGGTATCCGTCGCTGGCCACAGGAATACCTGCCGGCCATCTTCGATGCCACGCGGGTGGATGTGGTCATGGATGTGGATCAGAACGATGCCGAGGCCACCATGCGGGCCCTGGCCCGGGAGGAGGGTATTTTCTGCGGTGTCTCCTCGGGCGGTTCCGTGCATGCCGCACTGGCTCTGAGCCGGCAGCTCGAAAATGCCGTCATCGTCGCCATTGTCTGTGATCGTGGTGATCGCTACCTGTCCACCGGAGTTTTTGCCTGAGCCCGACGTTGTCGGGGACGGCTTCCATCGCGCACTGCGCATTTCCTGCTGAATTTTCAAGTTGAACCAGATATGAGACATTCCAGACGCAAGCGTCAGAAATTGCCTGAAGAGGCAGTAGAGCTGCAAATTCAACGCCTTGGCCATGATGGCCGTGGTATTGCCAGTATTGAAGGCAAGATAGCCTTTGTCGAAGGAGCCATCGCGGGTGAGACGGTGCGGGCGCAGTTCACCTCCCGCCGTCGTCAGTATGATGAGCTGCGCGCGGTGGAAATTCTTTCGCCCTCGGCGGATCGGGTGACACCCCCCTGTGAGTTTGCGGGTATCTGTGGCGGCTGCTCCATGCAGCATATTGCGCCTGCGGCCCAGATTGCCCTCAAGCAGGGCGTTTTGCACGAGCAGTTGCAGCATATCGGGGGGATCGAAAATTTTACGCCCATTCCTCCGCTGCTGAGCCAGACCGAGGGCTACCGGCGCAAGGCACGCCTGGCGATTCGTTATGTGCACAAAAAAGAAGCCATGCTGGTGGGGTTTCGTGAGAAGAACAGCAGTTTTATCGCCGATATGTCCCGTTGCGCCGTGCTCAACCGCTCGGTATCGGATCTGATTGCTCCGCTGCGTGAATTACTTTACGGGTTTGAGGGGCGTCTGGCACTTCCCCAGATTGAAGTGGCTGTCGGGGAAAACGCTCAGGCGGATGCCAATGGTGTGCACGCGCCCGACTGTGTCGCATTCATCGTGCGCCATCTGGAACCCCTCAGCGATGGCGATATGCAGGCGCTGCTGGCCTTTGCCCAGCAACACGGCATCGAGTTGTATCTGCAGCCCAAGGGGCCGGACTCCGTGCACAAGGTATGGCCTCAGGACGATAATCCACGCCTGTACTACTACCTGCCCGATGATGATTTGCGCCTGGCGTTTCACCCGGCCGATTTCACCCAGGTAAATGGTGAACTGAACCGCGCCATGATTGCCCGGGCGATGGCCTTGCTGGATCCTCAGGCCGGGGACACGATACTCGATCTGTTTTGCGGGCTGGGTAATTTCACACTGCCGATTGCCCGCCGTGCCGCACGCGTTGTCGGTGTGGAAGGCAGCCAGGAGATGGTGGAACGCGGGGGTGAAAATGCGGTGGCCAACGGGCTCAACAACGTCAGTTTCTACAGCGCCGATCTGACGGTCGATTTTGATGAGAGCACCTGGGCGCAGCCGGTGTACAACAAGATACTGCTTGATCCACCACGCTCCGGCGCCATCGAAATCATCCCCCGGCTGGCGGCATTCCGGGCGCAGAAAATCGTCTATATTTCCTGTAACCCGGCCACGCTGGCCCGTGATGCGGGCGAACTGGTCCGGCAGGGCTATGTCATGACCCAGGCGGGAATCATGGACATGTTCCCGCATACCGGACATGTGGAATCCATTGCGGAATTTGTATTGAAAACACGCTAGTAGCGGTGTATCGCAGCTCCCCTGACAGGCTTCAGTATGGTTCATATCCGAGCATCACATCCCTTCAATCCCGATGGCAGCATTCGTTTTGACGATTGGTTTGAGGCCCTGCAGGGCAATGGGGTGCCGCTGGACAGGGATATGGTGCAACGGGCCTGCGATGTCAGCTGGCAGGTGCATCAGGCCTCGGAGGCTCCTGCTCACCCCTGGTTTGAAAAGAGCAGCAGCTATATCACCGGGCTGGATATGGCCGAGATTCTTGTCGAGCTGCATCTGGACAGTGAGGCGGTTGTTGCCGCCATCCTTTACCGCAGTGTGCGTGAATCCCGCCTCGATATGGAGGAGCTGGAACGCCAGTTTGGCGCTGGCGTGGCCAAGCTGGTAGAAGGCGTGTTGCGCATGGCCGCGATCAACGAGACCGACACCAGCCGCAAACGTGTGCTGGGACAAAGCGATGATCAGGTGGAGAACGTCCGCAAGATGTTGCTTGCGCTCATCGACGATGTACGGGTAGCGCTGCTGAAACTGGCCGAGCGCACCTGTGCCATTCGTGCGGTGAAGAATTCTCCTGTAGAGAAACGCCTGCGGGTAGCCCGTGAAGTCTTCGAGATCTATGTTCCTCTGGCCCATCGTCTGGGTATCGGGCAATTGAAATGGGAGTTGGAGGATCTGTCCTTTCGCTATCTGCAGGAAGAGAACTACAAACGGATTGCAACACTGCTGGATGAACGGCGGGTGGATCGCGAGCGCTTTATAGCGGAAGTGACCCAGCAGTTGCGGCGTCAACTGGAGCGGGCCAATATCGACGCGGAAGTGACCGGCCGTGCCAAAAATATCTACAGCATCTGGCGCAAGATGCAGAACAAGAAACTGGATTTTTCGCAGATTTTCGACATCCGCGCAGTGCGCATTCTGGTGCCCGAGGTGCGCGACTGTTATGCCACGCTTGGCATTGTGCACAATCTCTGGCGCGTGATTCCCAATGAATTTGACGATTATATCGCCACCCCCAAGGAGAACGGCTACCAGTCCCTGCACACGGCGGTGATCGGCCCCGACAGCAAGGTGTTCGAGATTCAGATACGTACCTTCGCCATGGACGAGGATGCCGAGCTTGGGGTTTGTGCCCACTGGCGCTACAAGGAAGGTATCGCCGACCCCAATTACAAGGACAGTTTTGAGGACAAGATTGCCTGGTTGCGTCAGTTGCTGGCCTGGCATGACGAAATGGGCATGGCCGGCGGTCTGGCGGAACAGTTGCGCAGTGATTCAACAACACCGGATCGCGTGTATGTGTTCACGCCAGAAGGGCATGTGGTGGACATGATGAAAGGGGCAACGCCCCTGGACTTTGCCTACTATGTCCACACGGAAATCGGCAACAAATGCTGCGGTGCCCGCGTCAACGGACAGACGGTGCCGCTGAATTACCGCTTGCAGACAGGAGACCGGGTGGAAGTGCTGGCCGATGATAGCAGCACGCCAAGCCGGGATTGGCTGAAACCCTCACTGGGTTTCGCCAACACTCCACGGGCCCAGGCCAAACTGATTCAGTGGTTCAAGACACAGGGGCGGGAACAGAATATTGCGCTGGGCAAGTCCCTGCTTGACGAAGAGTTTGAAAGGCTCGCGGTCTCCGCTCCCAATTTCAGGGAGCTGGCACGTCGCCTGGGTTGCCGGAACGCAGACGCGCTGTTTGCCGCAGTCGGGGTAGGCGCCATCACGGTAGAGGAAGTCATTGCCGCAGCACAGGAGCTTTCACAGCTGCTCTGCCGGCTTGATGACGATGCGGTAAGGGAAGCCGGCAACCCGAAGATGGATGCGCAGATTTATGGCGCGGGCCGTCTGGCCACACAATTTGCCGGCTGCTGTCATCCCGTGCAGGGAGATGCCATCGTGGGCTGTCTCAACCATGACAATCAGGTGGTGATTCACCGCAGTGACTGTCCGGTCGCGCTACAGTATCGACAGGCCGGGCATGAGAACTTCATCGAGGTGCAATGGAGCGAGGGACGGCGGGTCAGTATGCTGGCAGAGCTGTTTGTGCTTGCCTATGATCGTGCCGGTTTGCTGAGGGATATCTCCACCATTCTCGCGGACGCAAAAATAGAGGTCATGCAGGTCAACACCCGTTCGGACAAACAGGCGGGCACGGCCCGCATGAATCTGCAGGTGGAGGTGGAATCCTTTCATGCGCTTTCGCGTGTGCTGGATAAGATCAGCCGCCTGAATAATGTCATCGAAGTCCGGCGTATCAACGGTGACAAATACGCAGCCGAATGAAGATGCAGGCATGATGAAATCGCAAAAGGAGCCCGGAATGTCTCAGACTTACCGAATCGACGATCTGCTCACACTGATGGAAAAGCTGCGTGACCCTGAACAGGGTTGTAACTGGGACAAGAAACAGACACTTGCCTCGTTGACGGCGTACACGCTGGAAGAGGTCTATGAGGTCATCGATGCGGTGGAAACGGGAGATGATGCGCAGCTTCAGGACGAGCTTGGAGATCTGCTGTTTCAGATCGTGTTCTATACGCAAATTGCCCGCGAGGAAGGCCGTTTCGATTTCAATGCCATCGTCACGGCCGTGACCGAAAAACTTCTGCGCCGCCATCCTCACGTCTTTCCCGATGGCACGCTCGAAAGTTTCGGCGACCCTGCTCTGCAGGGAATTGATGCACAAGAGGTTGCTGCCCGCTGGGAGCTGATCAAGAACGAAGAGCGTGCCCGCAAGGCGGCGCGCTCTGCCGCGGCGCAGCCGCCGAGTGTTCTGGAGGATATTCCCGCCTCCCTGCCTGCACTCGATCGTGCCCGCAAGTTACAGAAACGGGCGGCCACGGTTGGTTTCGACTGGCAGCAGGCGATGCCGGTGCTGCAGAAACTGCGCGAGGAAATAGACGAGCTGGAAGTGGAGATGCTGGCAGGCGCAAGCAAGCGGGTTGTCGAGGAGTTCGGTGATTTGATGTTCTCCTGTGTCAATCTCGCCAGGCATCTGCAGGTGGATCCGGAGACGGCCCTGCGCGCAGCCAATCGTAAGTTTGAACAGCGTTTCCGGGCCATGGAATCCATCGCAGCGGAGGAGGGGCTCGTCTTGAATGCGATGAACGAAAGCGAGCTTGAAACACGGTGGCAGCGGGCGAAATCAGTCTGTTCCGTCAAACAGGGTGGAAAATAGCGGGATACGGTGTTCTTGTTTCGGCGCGGGGCTTTGGTGTATGGTCGATGCCTTTGCATCGCCGGCGAGAAACAGGAATATGCGCCGCCGCGCGTCAGGCCCAGCACCAGCCGATGGCCTGAATACAGAATTTCAGCACTACAATTGAAGAGCGCCTGAACCGTTTCAGGCAACACTAGGAGTAATCTATGCGAGTAATTTTATTGGGGGCGCCAGGCGCAGGGAAAGGGACTCAGGCACAGTTCATCACATCGGAATACGGCATTCCGCAGATCTCGACAGGTGACATGCTCCGCGCTGCCGTGAAGGCCGGCACCCCGCTGGGATTGCAGGTGAAGGAAGTGATGGCATCCGGCGGCCTGGTGACGGATGAGATCATCATTTCCCTGGTGAAAGAACGTATTGCACAGGACGATTGTGCCAAGGGCTTCCTGCTGGACGGTTTTCCACGCACGATTCCACAGGCGCAAGCCATGGAAGAGGCCGGCATCAATATCGATGTCGTGATTGAAATTCATGTAGAGGACGAGGAAATCGTCAATCGACTCAGTGGCCGACGTGTACACCCCGATTCCGGGCGTGTCTATCATGTCACCAACAATCCGCCGCGCCAGGAAGGGCTTGACGATGTCACCGGTGAGGCACTGATTCAGCGTGAGGACGACAAGGAAGAAACGGTACGCAAGCGTCTGCAGGTTTATCACCAACAGACCAAACCACTGGTTGATTTTTACAAGAAACAGGAAAGTGACGCGAAGGGAGTGAAAGTGCTGCGCCTGAACGGTCAGGATAATGTCGCCGCCGTTCGTGAGCAGATTGCTTCCCTGTTGTCTGCGCTTTGAAACAAATCTGATACGGATCTTGTTTTTGCACGGCCCCCGAATTGAACGTTAGGGGACCGGGTTCTCTGGAAAAGGATGCCTTGTGCATCCTTTTTTTATTGCCGGTTTGAGAAAAGAATTCCCGTGCTTTTTCTCTTTGTGCTTTTCCATTGTCACCGTTCGGTGAATTTTATGAATTATTTGCGGAATTAAGTTGATTTTTTTCAACAAATTTGGAATGCACCGCTGTATAGCCGATATTTTTTGTGCTAAGGTGCCGCTCAAACGTGGGGCGACCCGTGTTGAAGAAATTAAGGTGGTTTTGTTCCACATTCTAGGAGAGATAACAGTATGGCCAAAGTGAAAGCGACAAAGAAGGCGCCTGCTAAATCGGCGGTTAAAAAAACCGGTGATGCTGCTCTTGCAAAAGCACAAGCAGCTTTAGCTAAACTGCAAAAAGAAGCAGCTGCCGCTGCCAAAAAACTTGCTGCAGCACAGAACAAAGCTGACGCTGCAAAAGCCAAAGCGGCGCAAAGCAAAACAGCAGCAAGCAAAAAAGCGGCGGCTACTGCCAAAGCTGCTGCAAGCAAACTGGCAGCCAAAGTCCGCGAAACTAACGCTAAACTCAAATCTACTGAAAACAATGTGAAAGCAGCGCAGGCTGCCGCAAAAGCCAAAGCTGCCGAGGAAGCCCGCAAGAAAGCAGCAGAATCTCGCAAGGCTGCTATTGCAGCCAAGGCAGAGGCTGATCTTGCCAAAGCTGTAAAAGCCTTCTCCGCTCAGTGGAAGAAGAAGCGTGCCAAGGCTGATGCTGCAAAAGAAGCGGCTCGTGCCAAGAAAGAGAAGCTGAAGCAGAAGATTGCTGCCAAGAAAGCCGCCGTGAAAGCGAAAGCAGCAGCCCAGAAAGCTGCGGTAAAAGCCAAAGCAGCGGCCAAGAAGCGTCTGGAGCGCGAAAAGGTAGCAGCACGCCGCGCGGCAACAAAGGCAAAGGCAGCCGCCAAGCGTCTGGCTCTGCGTGAAAAAGCAGCGGCCAAAAAGGCCGCGGCAAAAGCCAAGGCGGTAGCCAAGAAAGCCGTGAAGGCCGTGAAAAAAGCGGTAGCCAAACCGGCAGCGAAAAAGCCAGCGGCGAAAAAAGCGGTAGCGAAAAAGCCTGCAGCAGCCAAGAAACCGGCAGCGAAAAAGGCGGCAGCCAAGAAGCCGGCCGCGAAAAAAGTCGCAGCCAAGAAACCGGCGGCAAAAAAAGCAGTTGCCAAAAAGCCGGTAGCCAAAAAAGCAGCAGCCAAGAAGCCTGCAGCCAAAAAAGCGGCAGCCAAGAAACCTGCAGCGGCAAAAAAGCGCACCCGTAAAGCGCCTGCCAAGGCTGCAGCGGCAAGCTGATCGCTTACCGGTCTGTGCCGGTGATGCCGAAGTAAAAATAAATCCCCCAGGGAGCTAAAACCCTGGGGGATTTTTTTATTTCTTTCCGTATAATCCCGCCATGCCCATGATTCTCGCCATTGATACCTCCAACGCCTATTGTTCCGCTGCGCTTAACTGTCGTGGAAAAATTGCTGCACGCCGCAGTTCCGAGGTGCGCCAACATGCCGCTCAGTTGCTGCCGATGATCCAGGAACTGCTGACGGAGCAAGCCTTGAGCATTGCTGATCTGGACGCTGTCGCGTTTGTCAGCGGGCCAGGCTCTTTCACGGGCCTGCGCATTGGCGCGGGCGTTGCTCAGGGCCTGGCATTTGCTGCCGGATTACCGGTGCTGCCGGTATCATCACTTGCCGTCATGGCGGCAAAAGCTCTGCAGGGTTCTGCCGCTGAACGGGCATTCGTCGGTTTGTTGGCGCGTGAAGGAGAGATTTACGCGGCCTTGTACCGGCGCGAAGGCTCAAATGTTCAACTGGAGGGAGAGGAAAGTGTGGGCCCGGTGTCTGCATTTCTTCCTCGCTTGCAGGCGCAGGCAGCAGGCACCTGCCTTGTGGGAGATGTGGCCTTGATTCAGGATACGGCAGAGCAGGCCGGGTTTGCACTGTCACAAATGGCAGGGGTGCCGGGTTGCCCCAGCGATGCTGTCGCGTTGAGCCAGCTGGCGCTTGTGCGTTTTGCACAGGGCATGGCGGTGGAACCCCAGCAGGCGCAGCCTGTCTATGTGAAGGATCAAATGGATTATCGGGAATAGTATGGATCTGGATTTCTTCAGGGCGAGCTTTCTTGCCGTTCTTCAGGGGCTGACGGAGTTTCTGCCGATTTCCAGTTCTGCGCATATCATCCTGCCCAAGGAGCTACTGGGTTGGGCCGATCAGGGGCTGATTTACGATGTAGCCCTTCACGTTGGCAGTCTGTTGGCCGTGGTGGTGTATTTTCGCCGTGACATCATGGTGCTGCTGTCAGCCTGGCTGGCGTCCTGTTTTCGTGGCAGACACAGCGAGGATTCCAGGCTCGCCTGGTATGTGGTGCTGGCGACAATCCCGGCAGGCCTCACCGGCTTTTTGCTGAAGGATTATGTGGAGCAGTATTCCCGTTCCATGTTGCTGATTGCCTTTACCTCCATTTTTTTTGCAGGCCTGCTTTTTGTCGCGGACCGAAGCGGTCGACAAAATGCCACGCTGGGGGAAATGAACCTGCGTTCTGCACTATTGGTGGGTCTGTTTCAGGTGATGGCACTGCTGCCTGGCACTTCACGCTCCGGCGTGACCATGACGGCAGGGCTGTTTTGCGGGCTTGATCGCCGCTCCGCTGCCAGATTCTCTTTTCTGCTGGCGATTCCGATCATCGCCGCCGGAGGCTTGCTGGAAGGTGTAGAGCTGGCGCAATCGGAATATGCCGCTCAGTGGGGGATGGTGCTGTACGGACTGGTGTTGTCCGCCCTGGTATCCTGGCTGTGTATTCATTATTTTCTGCGCCTGATTGAGCGCATCGGATTCATGCCGTTTATTGTGTACCGCGTCCTGATGGGCCTGGTTCTTCTGGCGGTGTATTTCCTGCGTATGCCCTGATTTTTTCGGGAGCCTGATTCCTCAATGTCCAGTTCTGCGCTTGTCCGCCTCGCCGATCTCGACGGCTCCGCACCCTTTCCATTGCCGGAGCTTTCATCCGCTACAGGCATCCCGCTGCATCAGGCCGATGAGCCCTGTGAGTTTCTGCTGTTCTACCACAATGGCAGTTTGTGGATACGACAGATGTCGGAACCTGCGGTAGGCGCCATTCGGGTGGATTTCGAGGATGAGGCCCTGTATTACCGTCAACGCAGACAGACACAGCCTGAGGCGCTACTCAAGGCGGCGGGCCTGAAACAGGAACAGGGTATACCCGTGGTGGATGCCACGGCAGGTCTGGGGCTGGATGCTTTTCTACTGGCATCGGCAGGTTGCCAGGTGACCTTGTTTGAACGCTCACCGATTCTACACGCACTGCTCAATGATGGCCTGCGCCGTGCCGCTGACAGTGAGGAGGCGCGGGTACGCGAGGTGGCCTCGCGCATGCATCTGCAGCTCGGTGACAGTATTGCCGGCATGCCTGCCCTGAGTCCTCGTCCTGATCTGGTGTATCTGGATCCGATGTTTCCGCAGCGGCGCAAAACGGCCAAGGTAAAGAAGCACATGCTGTTGTTGCAGCAGTTGCTGCATGGGCAGCAGGGCGAGGCGGAAGAACAACTGCTGGCCACTGCCCTGGCCTGTGCCACGCGGCGGGTGGTGGTCAAACGCCCACGTCTGGCGAGCCCGCTTGCCGGACGCAAGCCCTCCCACTCTCTGGAAGGGAAATCCTCGCGTTTCGACGTCTATACGGGCTTGCACCCGGCACGCGATTTACGCGCGTAGCAGGCGTGTCATCACGTCTTCGTAAAGGCGGGTCAGGGTCTCCAGATCGTCGATGCTGACGTGCTCATTTACCTTGTGAATCGTGGCATTGCAGGGGCCGAGCTCCAGCAGCTGTGCACCGCTGGGGGCGATGAAACGGCCGTCTGATGTGCCTCCACTGGTAGAGCATTCGGTTTCCACGCCACAGATGTGCCGGATGCTCTGCTTGACTGCGTCAATCAGCGTACCGGAGCGGGTCAGGAAGGGATTGCCAGACAGTTGCCATTCCAGGGAATACTCCAGCTCGAAATCGTCCAGAATGGCCTGTGTGCGCTGTTGAATTTCCTCCTGTGTCAGTTCGGTGGAGAAACGGAAATTGAAACGGGCGTGCAAAGTGCCCGGGATCACATTGTCTGCGCCGGTGCCGCTGCTGATGTTCGAAATCTGGAAGCTGGTGGGCGGGAAGGCCTCATTGCCCTCGTCCCATGTCTCGCTGGCCAGTGCGTGCAGAGGGGCCATGGCTTTGTGAATGGGGTTGCTGGCCAGATGCGGATAGGCGACATGCCCCTGCACACCGTGTACGGTCAGCAGACCATGCAGGGAACCCCGCCGTCCGATCTTGATGACATCCCCCAGCGTGTCGCTGCTGGACGGCTCTCCCACGATGCAGTAATGGATTTTCTCACCCCGGGATTCCAGCACCTCCATGACGCGACGTGTACCATCCGCCGCAACGCCTTCCTCATCGCTGGTGATAAGAAATGCGATGGAGCCCTGGAAGGGCTCGCCGCTGGCCAGGAAGCGTTCGCAGGCCACCACCATCGCGGCGATACTGCCCTTCATGTCGGCGGCGCCACGCCCATAAAGCATGCCGTCCCGAACCACTGGAGCAAAGGGCTCGCTGAGCCAGTCCTGTGCTTGTCCGGGAGGGACGACATCGGTATGGCCAGCGAAGACAAATACAGGCTCTTCGTTCCCCAGGCGGGCCCAGAGGTTGCTGACATCGCCAAAAGGCATGGGCTCGATCACAAAGCCCAGTGCCTGCAGACGCTGGGCCAGCAGTGGCTGGCAGCCGGCATCATCGGGCGTGACGGAGGGCTTTTCCATCAGGGCCATGGCAAGGGAAAGAGTGGGCGTCATAATGCTCTCCGCGCGTAAGCTGTGATCAGTTGTGGGTGTGCAGCTCTGCATTCAGGGCGACAGCGGTCTTGTTGGCCTGGCATTCCACAGCCCCGGTCAGGGAATTGCGGCGGAAGAGCAAATCCGATTTGCCGGCGAGCTCCCGTGCCTTGAGCGTGCTGACAACCTGCTTGTCGCTGTCCAGCAACAATACTTTGGTGCCTGCCGTGATATAGAGGCCGGCCTCCACAATGCAGCGATCCCCCAGGGGAATGCCGAGCCCGGCATTGGCACCGATCAGGCAGTCTTTGCCAAGGGAGATGATTTCGGTGCCGCCGCCTGACAGAGTGCCCATGGTGCTGCAACCGCCCCCCAGGTCGCTGCCAGCCCCGATCATGACGCCGGCGGAGATGCGGCCTTCGATCATCGCCGGGCCTTCGGTACCGGCATTAAAGTTGACGAAGCCTTCGTGCATGATGGTGGTGCCTTCACCGATATAGGCGCCCAGACGTACACGCGCGGTATGGGCAATACGCACGCCCTTGGGCACAACGTAATTGCTCATCTTCGGAAACTTGTCCACGGACATCACTTCCAGCACCTCTCCCTTGAGGCGGGCCTGGAGTTGGCGCTCGGGCAGGTCGTCGAGATCGATAGCCCCCTGACTGGTCCAGGCGAGATTGTGCAGGATGCCAAATGCGCCGTTGAGGTTCAGTGAGTGGGGCTTGCACAGACGGTGAGAAAGCAGATGCAGCTTCAGGTAAACCTCGGGCACGGACGCGGGCGCGGCGTCCTCGGCAATCAGCATCACAACGATGTCGTGTTGACTGCTGTCCAGCTGGCGCAGGGTGGCATGCAGTTGTGCGTCCTCGGCAATGATGGATTGTTCGAGCAACTGAACGAGCTGAGTCTGCCCCAACACGCAGTGGGTGTTGCCGCCGCTGTACTGCACCGTCCCTGCCAGGGCCTGGGCCAGTGCGGCATCGGGGGCGCGCAGCACGATCGGGTAGAACACCTCGATGATCTCGTCGCGTCCGTTGCGCGTGGCGATGCCAATGCCAATGCTGTGAAATGAAAAAGTTGTCATATCGGATTCCTTGCGTTTTCAGTGTCTTTATCTGTGTTGTCAGGCCAGTAGCGCCTGCCAGCGGGATTCATCATAACCGGCCATCCAGCCCAGGACCGGGTGCTGCAGAAGCGGGCGGCGCACCACGGAGGGGTAGGTGCTGATCAAAGCGGCAGTGCCGCCATGTTCAACACTGGCCTGTTCCTGCGGGCTGAGTTTACGCCATGTGCTGCCGCGCTTGTTGAGCAGCGTTTCCAGCGGCAATGCCGCGACCATTGTCTGCGCCAGTTCCGGCGACAGGCCGGCTTTCTTGTAGTCGTGAAACTGGTAATGAACGGCATGCTCATCGAGCCAGCGACGGGTTTTTTTCATGGTGTCGCAGTTGCTGATGCCATACAGGCACAGGGTATTGCTTGGCATGAAGTCTCCTGTTTTCTCAGTTGCCCAGTTCCTGACGAATGTCGTTCTGCAGGCGCTCGATCTCTTGCGGATCGGTAATTTTCCGGTTCTGGGCATCCACGATGAAGAACATGTCCTCCACGCGCTCGCCCAGGGTGGCGATGCGGGCATTGAGCAACTGGATATTGTGCTCGGCGAAAATCTTGCCGATGGATGCCAGAATGCCGGGTTGGTCGGGGCAGTTGATTTCCACCGTGGAGTAGGGCTTGTCCTCGTAATTGAGCAGTTCGGTTTCCACATGACGACTGAAGTGTTTGAGCTTGCGGGCAATACGCTTGTCGGACACCTTCAGGTGCTTGGTCGGCTCGTGCAGATATTCCTGCAGCAGGCTGATGATCTGCTCGCGTCGTGCCCTGTTGGCCGACACCGGTGTGCCGTCATGCTCCAGTACCGTATAGGTATTCATGCAGGTATTTTTGCTGGAGGTAAAGATGCGTGCGTCCTGAATATTGAGCCCCAGTTTTTCGATGGCGGCAGCACTGCTGGCAAACAGATGGTTCCGGTTCAGCGTATAGATGAAGATCTGCGTGCCCCCCTCGGTGATGCCGTCCGTGGGGTCTTCGATCAGAATCAGTGTTTCCTGATGTTCGCTGCGGGCAATGGCCTCTGTGTGCCAGATGATATTGGGCGTGGATTCGCGCACGAAATATTCATCGTCGATGTTCGCCCAGATCTGTGCAATCTGCTCGGTGCTGATGCCGCGCTCGCTCAGTTTTTGCTGCGCGCTTTCCTGTTTGTCCTTGATACGGTCTGCACGATCGATGGGGTTTTCCAGTCCGCGGCGCAGGGCGCGTTTGGTGCTCAGATACAGTTGTCGCAGCAGGGCAGCACGCCAGGTATTCCACAGGGTGGGATTGGTTGCATTGATATCGGCGACCGTCAGGGCATACAGATAATCGAGGTGCAGTTTGTCGCCGACCTGGAGGGCAAAATTGTGAATGACTTCCGGGTCGGCAATATCCATGCGTTGCGCCGTCATGGACATCAACAGGTGTTTGCTGATCAGCCAGGACACCAGTTTGGTATCCCAGGCGCTCAGGCGATGCACACGGCAGAACTCGGCGCCATCGACCATGCCGAGAGAGGAGTGGTCACCGCCACGCCCCTTGGCGATGTCATGATACAGGCCGGCAATATACAGCAGCTCCACTTTCGGCAGGCGGCGCACAATATGGGCGGCAATCGGGAAGTTCTCTTCCGCTCCCGGAAAGCGGAAGCGACGCATGTTTTCCACCACCTGCAGTGTATGGGCGTCCACCGTGTAGATGTGAAACAGGTCGTGCTGCATCTTGCCGGTAATGGCACCGAATTCGGGCAGGTAGCGCCCGAGTACCCCATAGCGTGACATGCGGCGCAGCTGTGTGGTCAGTTCATGAGGGGAGCGCAGCAGTTCCATGAACAGGGTGATGTTGCGCAGATCGGCACGGAATTTTTCATCGATCAGCCAGGTATGTTCGCGGATGGAGCGAATGGTGCTGGCGCGAATGCCTTTGATCTGCGGGTTCTGCGCCAACAAGACAAAAACTTCCAGCAGCGCAAAGGGAAAGCGCTTGAAAACATTGGAGTGGCAGATTTCGATGTAATCGTTGCGGATGCGGAAACGCTTGTTGATGAGAACAATTTCCTCCTTTTCATCCGCGCGCAGAATGGCCTCGTCAAAATGTTGCAACAGCACATCGTTCAACACCCGCAGTGTTGCCACATTGCGATAGTATTCCTGCATGAGCTTTTCGACGGCGAGGCTCTTGTCGTCGTCTTCATAATTGAACAGGGTGGCAAGATCCTTCTGCCTGTCGAACAGCAGGCGGTCCTCCTTGCGCCCCGCGAGCAGATGCAGGCCGTAACGCAGGCGCCATAACAGATGTTCTCCGGCGACGAGCTGTTCGTATTCACTGGTGGTGAGGAAACCGAGTTTGACCAGCCCTGCCAGGGTATTGGTTTTGTAGTAACGCTTGGCGATCCACGCGATGGTCTGAATGTCGCGCAGCCCACCGGGGGAGGTCTTGACGTTCGGTTCCAGCGCATAGTCGATGTCGTAGTATTTGTTGTGTCTCGCCACCTGCTCGTCGCGCTTGGCCTCAAAGAAGGACTTGGCGGGCCACACATCGCTGCTTTGAGTCAGTGCAATCATGTCATCGCGCAAGGCATCCGGGCCGACAATGGTGCGCGATTCCATCAGGCTGGTGGCCACGGTGATGTCTTTCAGGGCTTCCTGACGGCACTGCGCAACAGAGCGTACGGACTGCCCGATTTCCAGATTCAGGTCCCATAACAGCGTGAAGAAACCGGTGAGGTTCTGCTTGTAGATTTCGTGATTGTCATGACGGGTAAGAATCAGCAGGTCGATGTCCGAATGCGGCTGCAACTCGCCCCGGCCATAGCCGCCAACGGCAATGAGCGCGATGTCCTCGGGCGATTGCCATTGATACTGTTGCCAGGCACAGCGCAGCAGCTGGTCCATGAGCCAGGCCCTGCCACAGACCAGGGCTGCAATATCGTCTTTTTCGTGATAGCGCCTGTCGAGCAGTTGACGGGCATTGTTGAGCGTTTCACGAAAGACGGTGACTGGGTGTTGGCTCTGTTGCAGACGGGCGCAAAAGGCCTCCTCGTCAAACAGGGCATTATCGAAATGTGCGTTCAGGCCATTCAGATATTCAATCATAGTGTCGAAGCCGGCTTGAGAGGCGCGGGCGCCATGCTGGAGATCAGAACTGCTCTTCTGTGCGCTTGGTCAGTACTTCGCAGCCATCGGCGGTAACTGCCAGGGTGTGCTCCCACTGGGCGGAGAGGCGTCGGTCACGCGTCGTCACGGTCCAGCCGTCTGCACGGGACAGTTTGGTGTGGTGGCTTCCTGCGTTGAGCATGGGTTCGATGGTGAAGGTCATGCCCTCCTGCAAAGCAATACCCGTGCCGGGTTTGCCGAAGTGCAGCACCTGGGGCTCTTCGTGGAAGATGCGGCCGATACCATGCCCACAGTACTCGCGCACCACGGAGTAGTGATTGGACTCGGCGTGCGTCTGGATGATGTGCCCGATGTCTCCGAGTCGTACGCCGGGGCGGACAATCGCAATGGCCTTGTACAGGCACTGTTGGGTCACCTCCACCAGACGCAGGACGTGAGCGGGCGCCTCGTCAATAATGAACATCTTGCTGGTATCGCCGTGGAAACCATCCTTGATGACCGTGATATCAATATTGATGATGTCGCCCTTTTTCAGGATCTTGCTGTCATTGGGGATGCCGTGGCAGACCACGTGGTTCACGGAGGTACAGATGGATTTGGGAAAACCGTTGTAATTGAGCGGGGCAGGGATGGCCTGCTGAACATTGACAATATAATCGTGGCAGATGCGGTCCAGTTCGCCCGTGCTGACGCCGGCTTTGACATAAGGGCCGATCATCTCCAGGACTTCGGCGGCCAGGCGTCCCGCGACACGCATTTTGACAATTTCTTCGGGTGTTTTGAGGGTGATGGCCATGGAAGTGTCTGTTTCCCTGCTTGCGCTTGCTGTAGATGGAATAAATAAAAGAGGCGGTATTGTAAAGCAGCAGGGCAGGGAATGACAGGCGTGCAGGCCGCTCACAGGCAGGCGGGCGGGTCTGTGTAAAGCCATGCAGCGCTTTATGTCTTCGGTGCTTTGTGGTATAAAGCTGCGCGCTTTGCGGGACACCCCCGGATCTGATACCGGGGCTGCACCAAAAAGAGGCAAAACCATCATTATCAACGTCGCACATACACCGTCACATGTGTTTTGGGTGCCCACGGCCGAAAGGCCCAAGGGTTGAACCATGGGGTGTGTGGAGGCTTAACCCAGAAAAGGAAACCTTATGACTACTGTGTCAATGAAAGACATGCTCAAGGCGGGCGTGCACTTCGGCCATCAGTGCCGCTACTGGAACCCCAAGATGAAGCAGTTCATCTTCGGTGCCCGCAACAAGATTCACATCATCAACCTGGAGCACACCGTTCCGGCCCTCAACGCCGCTCTGGAACAGGTGCACAGCCTGGCAGCCCGCAAGAAGAAAGTGCTCTTCGTGGGAACCAAGCGTGCCGCGGGCAAAATCATCCGCGAGCAGGCAGAACGTGCCGGTATGCCCTATGTTGATCATCGCTGGTTGGGTGGCATGCTGACCAACTACAAGACCATTCGTGGTTCCATCAAGAAGCTGCGTGACCTGGAAGCCCAGGAAACCGATGGCACTTTCGACCGTCTGACCAAGAAGGAAGCGCTGGTTCGTCGCCGCATGAAAGAGAAGCTGGAGCGCAGCATCGGCGGGATCAAGGAAATGGGCGGTCTGCCGGATGCCCTGTTCGTGATTGACGTGGACCACGAGCGCATTGCGGTCACCGAAGCCAATAACCTCAGCATTCCGGTTATCGGTGTCGTGGATACCAACAGCAACCCCGATGGCATCGATTTCGCGATTCCCGGGAACGATGACGCCATTCGTGCAATCGAACTGTATGCAACTGCGGTTGCGGATGCTTGCCTGGCCGGTCGCGGTGACCTGAATGCCGTGGGTGGCGACAGCGAGTTTATCGAAGTGGATGAGGCTGCACCGGCTGCGGAAGAAGCTGCCAGCGCCGCCGCTGCGGAGTAAGGACGCAAATCTTGTATCGGAGCCCGGGGATGCCCGGGCTCCGATATGACAAGGCAGGCAAGCAGAATCCGGCCTGTGCAGGCCTTCGATGCACATCAAGAAGGGCGTTGCCCTTTTTTTTTATTTACGTTTTGAATCACTGAATTGAAGATACCGATAGGGGCATGAAAATGGCGAATATTACAGCGGGTATGGTTAAGGAACTGCGTGAGCGCACAGGCCTGGGCATGATGGATTGCAAAAAGGCCCTGGTCGAGGCCGATGGTGACATGGAAAAGGCGATCGATGATCTGCGCAAGGCAAGTGGCCTGAAAGCTGCCAAGAAAGCCGGGCGTGTTGCCGCCGATGGCACGGTGCTGACCAAGATCTCTGAGGACGGCAACTTCGGCGTGATTCTGGAAGTGAACAGCGAAACCGATTTCGTGGCACGCGACGAGAACTTCCTCAACTTTGCCAACAAGGTATTGGAGAAAGCATTCGATACCCGTGAAATTGACGTGGAAGCTCTGATGGCAGGCGATCTGGAGAACGCCCGTGAGGCGCTGGTACAGAAGATTGGTGAAAACATCTCCGTGCGTCGTGTGGCCCAGATCGGGTTTGAAAACGTCAACGACGGCATTGTGGAAACCTATATTCACAGCAATAACCGTATTGCCGTGCTGGTTGCGATCAAGGGTGGCGATGCCTCCCTGGCCAAGGATATCGCCATGCATGTCGCAGCGGTGAACCCGATTGTGGTGCGTGCAGAAGATGTGCCCAAGGAACTGCTGGCCAAAGAGTCTGAAATCTACTCCGCTCAGGCCAGAGAGAGCGGCAAGCCCGAAGAAATCATCGAGAAAATGATTCAGGGACGTTTGCGCAAATATGTGGCGGAGGTTAGTCTGCTTGACCAGCCCTTCGTGAAAGACGGCGAAGTAACAGTCGGTGCCCTGCTGAAGAAGGCAGGAGCTGATGTGCTCAGCTTCATCCGCTACGAAGTGGGCGAAGGCATCGAGAAGGAAGAGGTGGATTTCGCTGCAGAAGTGGCAGCGGCAGCCAAGCTCTGATTTTTTTATTCCTGACTCCGAGGTGGTGTGCTCATGGTAAAGCCAGACAGAAAATACAAGCGCATTCTCCTGAAGTTGAGTGGTGAGGCACTGATGGGGGATGCCGATTTCGGCATAGACCCCAAAGTGCTTGACCGCATGGCAGTCGAGGTCGGCCAGCTGGTCGGCCTCGGCGTGCAGATCGGCATGGTGATTGGCGGCGGCAATCTGTTTCGTGGCACGGCGCTCAGCGCGGCGGGCATGGAGCGGGTAACCGGCGATCACATGGGCATGCTGGCCACGGTGATGAATGCCCTGGCGATGCGCGATGCGCTCGAGCGGGCCAGCATTGCCACGCGTGTCATGTCCGCGATCCCGATGAGCGGGGTGGTGGAACACTACGATCGACGTACGGCAATCCGCCATTTGAGGGCGGGCGATGTCGTCATTTTCGCTGCCGGTACCGGCAATCCCTTTTTCACAACGGATTCGGCCGCCTGTTTGCGTGGCATTGAGATCGATGCCGAGCTGGTGCTCAAGGCGACCAAGGTCGACGGTGTGTATTCGGCGGATCCGAATCTGGTGCCCGATGCCGTGAAATATGACCGTTTGACCTTCGATGAGGTGCTGGATCGCAAGCTGGGGGTCATGGATCTTACCGCCATTGCGCTCATTCGGGAGCACGATATTCCGGTACGGGTCTTCAATATGAACAAACCGGGCGCTCTGCTGAACAATGTCATGGGCAATGCCGATGGCACCATTATCGAAAATCCGTCGGCACAGTGAACCGAATTCACCCACTTTTATGGGGTAAGCATTATGATCGAAGATTTTATCAAGGACGCTGAACAACGCATGGCCAAAAGCATCGTGTCGCTGGAGGCTGCTTTCAACAAGATCCGCACGGGACGTGCACACCCCAGTCTGCTGGACACGGTGATGGTGAGTTACTACGGTGCCGACACACCGCTCAACCAGCTGGCCAATATCACGGTGGAGGATGCCCGCTGCCTGGTGGTGGTGCCTTGGGAAAAGCCGCTGATCGGTGAGGTCGAAAAGGCCATCATGAAGTCTGATCTGGGTCTGAATCCGTCCAATAACGGGGAAACCATCCGGGTGCCGATGCCGGCACTGACAGAGGAAACCCGTCGTGAATACACGCGACAGGCGAAGGCTGAAGCGGAGAATGCCCGCGTGGCGATTCGCAATATCCGTCGTGATGCCAATGGCAGCATCAAGGATCTGCTCAAGGAAAAGGAAATCAGCGAGGACGACCAGCGGCGTGCAGAGGAACGTATTCAAAAGATTACGGACAAATATATTGCCTCTGTGGATGCGCACTACGGTGCAAAGGAAACCGACCTGCTGTCCATCTAGGTGACAGCTGGCCTCGCCTGAGGTGTGCAGCCCCTTTGGCAGGGGCGGTCGATCGATAAATAAGAGCCATAAAGTCTGATGCAGAAAGAATCTTCGCCGCAAGCCGACGCCATGCAACTGCCCTGTCACGTTGCCATCATCATGGATGGCAATAACCGCTGGGCTCGCAGCAATGGGCTGTCCGGTTCCGCGGGGCATCGTGCTGGTGCGGAGGCGGCCCGTGAGGTGGTGTACTCCTGCATCCGGCGCAATATCAAATATCTCACCCTGTTTGCCTTCAGCAGCGAGAACTGGCTGCGTCCCAACAAGGAAGTCAAAGGCCTGATGGCCCTGTTCCTGGCCGTGCTCAAGCGCAAGGAAATTACCCAGCTGCACAACAACAATGTGGTGCTGCGCTTTATCGGCAATCGCGAGGGTTTTTCACCGGTATTGCAGCGGCATATGCGTGAGGTCGAAGAGTTGACCGCTGCAAATACCGGCACGGTGGTAACGGTGGCGGCAGATTATGGCGGGCAGTGGGATATTGCCAATGCCGCGCGTGAGATTGCCCGTGAGGTTGCCGCGGGGCAGCTGGCCGCAGAGGATGTGGACGTGGCACAGGTGCAGCGGCATATCTCTCTCGGGCAGGATCCGGCACCCGACCTGTGTGTCCGTACCGGCGGCGAGAGCCGCATCAGCAATTTCCTGCTGTGGCAATTTGCCTACACCGAACTGTATTTCACTGATTGCTATTGGCCAGACTTCGATGACGCCGAGTTTGAGCTGGCCATGAAAGATTACAGTAAACGCCAGCGTCGTTATGGGCATCTGGACAATCAGGCTCCCAGCGACGAGTTGCCGCGTGACAGGAGCGCCCACAGTGCTTAAGACGCGGGTGCTGACAGCGCTGGTCATGCTGTTGGTGCTCTATGTCGCGACTGTGTGGAGCACGCCACTGCAGTTTGCCCTGTTCATCAGTGCGGTATTGCTTGTTGGCGTTTATGAATGGACGGGGCTCATGGGTTTGCGTCACCCCGCAGCCCGTGTGGTTTACCTGCTGATTTTCCTGCTTGCCATGGTGGGAATCGCCCGCATCGCGCATCTGCAGGCAGGCAGTACCGAACTGGCGCGCACGCCGGTACTGCTCAGCAGTGCTCTGGGGGTGCTGTTCTGGTTGTTTGCCTTTGTGCTGATTCGTCACTATCCCGACAATGAGCCCCGCTGGGCTGTCTGGCCCAGAACCGGGCTGATGGGCCTGCTGGTGTTATTGCCGACCTGGCTGGCGCTGATTCAGCTGAAATACCTGGAAACCCATGGTGCGCTGGTATTTGCCCTGATCGCCCTGGTCAGTATTGCCGATATTGGCGCCTATTTCAGTGGGCGTGCCTGGGGGCGTGCCAAGCTGGCCCCCAAACTCAGTCCCGGTAAATCCTGGGCGGGTTTCTGGGGGGGCATGGTCTGCTGTTTCTTCCTCGCGCTCCTGCTGCTTTATCCCTTGCATCACTTCGTCGGTCCGTTGAGCCTGGGGCAGGGGCTTGCGGCGCTGCTCGCGGCGATGGTGGTGGCGGTATTCAGCGTGCTGGGTGATCTGTTCGAAAGCATGCTCAAGCGCAGCCAGGGCCTGAAGGACAGCGGTCGCATTCTGCCTGGGCATGGCGGGGTGCTGGACCGTATCGACAGTCTGACGGCAGCGGCCCCGGTGTTTCTCTTCTTTTTTATGCTGCTCTTTGCGGATGTTTCATGGCCATGACCGCTTCCCTTGATTCCGGCGCCACACAAGAGCGTCCCCAGCGTGTGACACTACTGGGTTCCACCGGCTCGATCGGGACCAGTACGCTCGATGTGATTGCCCGCCACCCCCGCTATCAGCTGTTTGCGTTGACCGCCAACGACAGCGTGGATGTCATGCTCGCTCAGTGCAGGCAATTCAGTCCGCGCTATGCCGTCATGGTGAATGAGCGGGCAGCCCAGCGGCTGGAGGCAGCCTGCCGGGAAGAGGGGCTTGCGGTGGAGGTGCTCGCCGGGCAACAGGCTTTGGTGGAGGTGGCGACACACCCGGATGTGGACACCGTGATGGCGGCGATTGTGGGGGCCGCCGGCTTGGCGCCCACACTGGCAGCGGTGGAGCACTCCAAGAAGGTCCTGCTCGCTAATAAGGAAGCCCTGGTTATGGCCGGGGAGCTGTTCATGGCGGCGCTGGCGCGCAGCAAGGCAATGCTGTTGCCAATCGACAGTGAACACAATGCCATTTTTCAGTGTCTGCCGCATGAAAGTCGCCTGGCCGGCTCTGCAGACGCGCACCCGGGAGTGCGCCGTATCGTGCTGACCGCATCCGGCGGGCCTTTCCGTGATACTCCCCTGGAAACTCTGGCCACGGTGACGCCCGAGCAGGCCTGCAAACATCCCAACTGGAGTATGGGGCGCAAGATATCGGTGGATTCCGCCACCATGATGAACAAGGGGCTTGAGCTGATAGAGGCCTGTTTCCTGTTCGGTGTGGGGCCCGGGGTGGTGGACGTGCTGATACACCCGCAAAGCATTGTGCACTCCATGGTCGAATACGTGGATGGCTCTGTCATTGCCCAGATGGGCAGCCCCGACATGCGGGTGCCCATCGCTCACGCGCTGGCCTGGCCTGAGCGCATGCACTCCGGGGCTCCCTTTCTCGACCTGACACGGGCCGGCGCGCTGGAGTTCCGCGAACCTGATCTCGATCGTTTCCCCTGTCTGAGGCTGGGGATGGAGGCTGCCAGTGCCGGCGGCACGGCTCCCACGATCCTCAATGCCGCCAATGAAGTGGCTGTTGCGTCTTTTTTGGCAGGCAGGAGCCGCTTCACAGACATACCTGCTATCATTGCCGGCGTGATGGCACAAATGACTTGTCGCCGCGCAGATTCACTCGATATTATTCAACAGGCGGACGCCCAGGCGCGGGAACTGGCGCGCGGGTTTTGCGACAGAAATTAAGGTCCTGGACCGTATACACTGGCGGTGAAGCGCAGCTTTTGATGCGTCCCGATACTGTAGGGGATACGCCCGGGTGATGTAAAAATATTATGGTTTTACAACTGCTTACGAATATATTTGCCCTCATCGTCACGCTCGGTATTCTGGTGACGGTGCATGAGTTTGGCCATTTCTGGGTGGCCCGCCGCTGTGGTGTGAAAGTGCTGCGCTTCTCCATTGGCTTTGGCAAGGCCATCAAGTCCTGGACTGGCAGGGACGGTACCGAGTATGTGATCGCTCCGATCCCCCTCGGCGGTTATGTGAAGATGCTGGGTCAGGATGACACCCGGGTGGAGGGTGAAGCCCGTATTCCCGAAAACCAGCAGCATCTCTCCTTTGCCAGCAAACCCCTGTGGCAGCGCATGGCCATCGTGGCCGCCGGCCCCTTTGCCAATTTCCTGCTTGCCATCTTTGTTTTCTGGCTGATCAATGTCAGCTACGGGCTCAGTGGCACCTCGCCCGTATTGGCCAATGTGCTCAAGGATTCTCCAGCCTACACCGCAGGCTTGCGTCCGGGGGACGAGATCGTTGCCGTTGATGGTGAAAATGCCGAAATCTGGCAGCAGGTGACCATGCTTCTTCTTGCGCGGTTGGGAGAGACTGGTGATCTGATGATCCGCGCCATTCCGTCCGGGGAGAGCAGTCCGCGGGACTATCGTATCGCGCTGGAGAGCTGGCAGTCGGATACCTCTGAGCCCAACCCTCTTGGCTCGCTGGGGCTGGTGCAGTATGAAATACCACCGGTGATTGCCGGGCTGGTTCCTGGCGGTGCTGCCGAGGTAGCGGGGCTGCAGGCAGGGGATCGTATTCTGTCGGTGAATTCCGAAGCGGTCAGCGGCTGGCTGCAATGGGTCAATCTTGTCCGGGCCAGTGCGGAACTGCCGTTACAGCTTGTTGTCCAACGAGGGGCGGACAATGTGCCGCTGGTCGTCACGCCGCAGGCAAGCAGCGCCGAGGATGGCAGCCGCATCGGGGTGATCGGTGCCTATGTGCAGGACTTTGACCTGATGGCAAGCCTGCCGCCGGAAAGACTGCGCGAGGTGCATTACAACGTGCTGACGGCCATTGTGCCGGCGGTGCAGGAAACCTGGGAAAAGTCGGTGTTCGTGCTCGATTCCATCAAGAAGATGTTGATCGGGCTGATTTCGGTCAAGAACATCAATGGTCCGATTACGATTGCCCAGGTGGCCGGCGAAACGGCCAGTTACGGTCTGGAGGTCTATCTCGGTTTCCTGGCCATTCTCAGTATCAGTCTCGGGGTGCTCAATCTGCTTCCGATACCGGTGCTGGACGGTGGGCATCTGCTCTACTACAGCGTGGAGGCGATCATCCGGCGTCCGGTCCCGGAGCGCATTCAGGCGATGGGTCTGCAGTTGGGTTTACTTCTTATCTCAGGGGTCATGGTTTTGGCGGTATACAACGATGTCAGTCGGCTATTGTGACCCTGGGGATCTTCTGCGTAATTCTTATTCCATTCGATAAAAGCTAGCGACTCAGGCTTGAAGTACATTCATGACTAGATCCTTATTAAGCACACTTATCATGTCGTCAGTGGCATCCACGGCGGCGTACGCTCAGAACTTCGTCATTGAAGACATCCAGATTGATGGCCTTCAGCGTATTTCCTCCGGTATTGTCTTCGGCCTGCTTCCCGTCGGGATTGGCGATGTCGTCAGTGAAGACGTGCCTGCCCAGATCATTCGTGCGATTACGGCATCCGAGTATTTCGAGGATGTGGAAGTAGCCCGCGATGGCAACGTGCTTTATATCTCCCTTCTTGAACGGCCCTCTGTGAGTGAGATCAATATCACCGGCAACAAGGTGCTGAAGACAGAAGATATCCTGGAGAACATGGCAACGGCCGATATCAGCGAGGGCGGGATTTTCACCCGGGCGACTCTGGAGGCCATTCGTCAGGGTATTCAGGAAGTGTATTCCGGTCGTGGGCGTTATGGCACCACGGTGGATATCGATATTGAAGAGCAGCCGCGTAACCGCGTTGCCATCAATATGACGATCAACGAGGGCAAGGAGAGCCGTATTCAGTACATCAATATCGTGGGCAACAATGCCTTCGAGGATGATGAGCTGCTGGATCTTTTCGATCTGGGGCTCAAACCCTGGTACAACCCTTTCAGCGGGCGTAACAAGTATTCGCGTGAGCAGCTCACCGGTGATCTGGAAAAGCTGACTTCGCATTACATGGATAACGGTTATGTGCGCTTCAATATCGATTCCACACCGATCTCGATCACGCCGGACAACGAACAGATCTACATCACCATCAATGTCACGGAAGGGGACAAGTATGTGGTGGATGAGGTCAACCTGGCGGGTGATCTGGTCAATACCGAGGCCATTCTGCGAGCGTATACCGTGGTGGCGCCAGGGCAGACTTTTTCCCAGGCGCTGGTAACGGCGACAGAAGAATACATGACGCAGATTCTGGGGAATTTCGGCTATGCCTTTGCGGAAGTCAACGGCGTGCCGGAGATCAACGAGGAAGACCAGACGGTCAACGTGACTTTCTTCGTTGAGCCGGGAAACCGTACCTATGTGAATCGGGTGAACTTTATTGGCAACACGGCAACCGCAGACGATGTGCTGCGCCGCGAGATGCGTCAGCTGGAGAGCGCGCCGGCATCCAGTCAGCAGATTGAGCTTGGCAAGGTGCGTCTGGAACGATTGGGTTATTTCTCCACAGTGGAGGTTGAAACCAATGAGGTGTCCGGTACCAGCGACCAGATAGACGTTGAGTACACCGTTGAAGAGCAGAACTTCAGCAATATTTCCTTCAGTGTCGGCTCGGGTGGTGGCGGTAATTTCTTCATCAGCTCAGCGCTGGAGGCACAGAACTTCCTCGGGACGGGACGCACGGTCGGTATCGGCGTCAACAAGAGCACCTTTCAGACTAGTCTGAACTTCAATTACCTCGATCCGTATTTTACGGCGGACGGTGTGAGCCGTGGTTTTAATGTGTTCCTGCAGGAGCAGGACTCTCCGTTCAATATTGCGAGTTTCTCGACACGGTCCTATGGCGGTTCCTTCAACTTCGCCTATCCGATCAACGAGATTCAGCAGATTGGTTTCAATCTGGGTTTCTCGCACACCGAATTGAGCTCCGGCGGCTATACCGTACAGGAGATCGAATCCAGCCCGCAGCTGGACGAGGGAGTGGACTACTATATTATCGATGAGGCGAATGAAAACCCCTTCGACGGCCCGGTGATGGACGCGACCGGCGGCTTTCTGGTGGATCTGCCAACAGAGTTTCTCAATCAGAACCCCGACCCGGGTTTCATTGATCGGGAGGGAACCGAGTTCGACAATTTTACCTTCTCGGCCAACTGGATTCGTAACACCCTGAACCGGGGGCAGCTGCCTACCGACGGGACCTTCCAGCACCTGTCGCTGGAGGTGACCACTCCCGGCAGCGATCTGGAGTACTACAAGCTGAGTTATTCCGCCCAGTACTACCAGCCCATTATCAATGGCTTTGTGCTGGCTTTGCGTGCCAACCTCGGTTATGGCGGGGGCTATGGCAGTACCGATGGCTTGCCATTTTTCCAGAACTTCTTTGCCGGTGGCTTGTCCTCGGCGGGGGTTGTGCGGGGTTTCAAGGAAAACAGCCTGGGGCCGCGCAGTACCGATCCACAAACCTATTCGACCGGTTACGCGGGCCTGCTACGGGATGACAATGGCAATATCATCCGCAATGAGGCGGGCTACGCCACGCTTGACCCTGCCAAACTGGGTTATCTGACCACGCCGGTTCTTGATGATGCCGGTAATCAGGTCTATGACGCCAACGGCAATCCACGCGTGCAGTTGCAGGTGGACAACATCGCCCTAAATCAGCGTTTGGATGCCTTTGGGGGTAATATCTTGACCACCGGTAGTGTAGAATTGCTCTTCCCGCTGCCCTTTGTCACTGACAGAAGCCGTGTGCGTTCCTCCCTGTTCGTGGATGCAGGGAATGTGTTCTCCTCGAACTGTACCGCCCGGCAGAGTCTGCACAATAACTGCAGCGATTTCGATTTGGGTGAGTTCCGATATTCCATGGGGGTGAGCGTCACGTATCTATCCCCCTTCGGGCCGTTGACTTTCTATGCAGCGAAGCCCTTCACGAGGGATGTCAATGACAGAGAGAAGAGCTTCGACTTCACCATCGGGGCAGGTTTCTAGCCAAGAGTGGAATATGTATCCTGCCGGCCGTTTCCTACGGGCGCGGGCAATAAGAATAACGCGGTGTGTTTACACCGTTTTTAACAGTCATGCGGAGAATGCATTGTGAAAATGATAGCGAAAGTACTGGCAGTGGCGGGTTTGGTTCTGGCATCGGGCGCGGCACTTGCCCAGCAACCGGTCATCGGGGTCGTCAACCTCGAGCAGGCGCTGTTCAACTCTCAGGCTGCCCAGGAGCTGCAGGCACAGATTCAGGAAGAGTTTCGTGATGACCAGCAGCGTGCCGAACGCCTGAATACCGAGCTGCGCGAACTGGTGGAACGTGCCCAGCGTGATGAGTCCATCATGAGCGATTCCGAAAAGCGCAAAATCAATTCGGATGCCCAGGAGAAGCAGGTTCAGCTGCAGATGATTTCCGAGCGCGTGCAAGGTGCTCTGCAGGAGCGCAACCAGGCTTTCATCGACAGCATGCGCCAGAATCTGGGTGCTGCAATTCAGGCGGTTGTGGAAGAGGGCGGATATACCATCGTGTTGAATGCCGACACCGTGGCCTTCTTTGATAATGTCTATGACATTACGGGAAAAGTAACTGCCAAAATCAACGAGCTGAGTCAGTAATCCTGCCTCCGTGCCCGGGTCTTACCAGGGGAGCAGGCAGATGAACTATACGCTTGGTGACTTGGCAGCCTTGCTGGACGTCGAATTGCGTGGCGATCCGTCGCTGCGCATTGACGGCCTTGCGAGCCTGAAACATGCCGGACCAGGAAAGCTGAGCTTTCTGAGCAATCCCCGCTATGTCTCTCAACTGGCCTCTACCCGGGCGTCTGCGGTGATCGTGGAGCCTGCGCTCGCCGTGAGCAGTCCCTGCGCACAGTTGATTTCATCTGCTCCCTATGTGACCTATGCCAGAGCCTCGCAACTGTTTGCGCCAAGGCTCTCTTCGTCAGCGGGCGTTCATCCCTCCGCCTGTGTTCATCCCTCCGTTATTATTGGGGAAGGGGTGAGCATCGGTCCTCATGCCGTGGTGGAGGAGGGCGTGACGATAGGGGCTGGCAGTGTGCTCGGAGCCGGGTGCAGCATCGGCGCAGGCAGCACGTTGGGGGAGAACTGCAGGCTGTTTGCCAATGTCACGCTTTACCACGATGTTCATATCGGCAATCGTGTGGTCCTGCATGCGTCCGTCGTGCTGGGTGCGGATGGTTTCGGTTTTGCCTTCGATGGACGTCAGTCAATCAAGATCGCCCAGTTGGGTGGCGTGCGCATTGGTGATGACGTAGAGATCGGCGCCGGTTCAACGGTGGACAGGGGTGCGCTGGATGATACGATTATAGAACATGGGGTTAAAATCGATAATCATGTGCAGATCGCTCACAACTGTGTGATACGTGAGCACACGATCATATGCGGTTGCAGTGCCATAGCGGGAAGCACCACGATCGGGCGCTATTGCACCATTGGTGGCGGCGTTGGAATTATCGGCCATTTGAACATCACGGATAAGGTGATGATCAGTGCCATGTCATTGGTGAGTCAGTCGATTGCCGAGTCCGGAGTGTATTCTTCGGGCACAGGATTGCTGGAGTCCAAGGAGTGGAAGCGCAATATTGTCCGCTTTCGTCAGCTTGATGATATGGCCAAGCGTCTGCGGGAACTGGAGAAAATCACGCTGGGAAAATAGTCCAGTCCCGGTGTGACAGCAGTGCATAGAATAATCATGGGCACCAGAGTCAGGAAAATATGATGATGAACATCGAAGAAATTAAGGAATATCTGCCACAGCGTTACCCGTTCTTGCTGGTGGACAGAGTGGTGGAGATAGAGCTGGGTAAATCCATTACTGCCTACAAGAATGTGAGTGTGAACGAGCAGTTCTTCGAGGGGCATTTTCCGGAACAACCGATCATGCCGGGCGTTTTGATCATTGAGGCCTTGGCGCAGGCTGCCGGCGTGCTGGGTTTCAAGAGCCAGGAAAAAAAGCCGAAAGATGGCTATCTGTACTATTTTGTTGGAGCCGATGAGGTGCGCCTGAAGCGTCCTGTCGTTCCCGGTGACCAGCTGATTCTGCAGGCCACAATTGTTACCAGCAAACGGGGCATCTACAAGTTTCAGTGCACAGCCTCGGTTGGCAATGAACTGGTAGGCTCTGCCATTATCATGTGTGCTGAAAGGAAAAATGAAATTGATTGATCCACGAGCCATTATTGATCCTGGCGCTACTCTGGCGGATAACGTCAAGGTTGGGCCCTGGAGCATTATCGGGCCCGGTGTCGAGATTGACGAGGGAACCGAGATCGGCTCCCATGTGGTGATTCGCTCGCATACCCGCATTGGCAAACACAACAAGATTTACCAGTTTGCTTCCATTGGTGAAGACCCGGCGGACAAGAAGTTTGCCGGCGAAGAGACCTGGCTGGAAATCGGTTCCCACAATATCATCCGGGAAGGGGCAACCCTGCACCGCGGCACGGGATTTGGGGGCGGGATTACCCGCATTGGCAGTCATAATCTGCTGATGCCCTATGTTCATGTTGCCCATGACTGCATCGTGGGGGATCACGGTATCTTTGCCAATAATGTCGGCCTGTCCGGGCATGTGGAAGTAGGCGACTGGGCCGTGCTGGGGGGCTATGCCGGTGTAAATCAGTTCCTCAAGATCGGAGCACACGCCATGATCGGTGGCATGACCCATATCAGCAACGATGTGCCTGCCTATGTCATCGTAAGCGGGACGCCTCCACAGGCGCGCAGCATCAATGCCATTGGCCTGGAGCGGCGCGGTTTTGACAAGAATGTAGTAAAGCTTATTCGCAAGGCCTACAAGATCGTGTATCTGAAAGGCTTTACCCTGAAGGAGGCCCTGGAGGAGTTGCAGCCGCTGGCGCAGGAGTGTCCCCAGGTGCAGCTCTTTGTGGACTCCATTCTGGCTTCGACACGGGGCATTCAACGTTAATTGCAAAGGGTTTGCCCTTTGCCACTGACTGGCGCAAACGGAGCGGGACGTGCGTATTGGCATGATTGCTGGAGAGGCCTCGGGCGATACGCTCGGTGAAGGGTTGATTCGTGCCATTCGCCAGCATTGCCCAGAGGCATGTTTCGAAGGTATTGGCGGTCCGAAGATGATTGCCGAGGGCTTCGAGACCTATGCCCCGATGGAGCGCTTGTCGGTGATGGGCTTTGTCGAGCCGCTGTCACGCCTGCCGGAGTTGCTGCGTATCAAACGCGATCTGGAGCATCGTTTTATCCACAACCCTCCCGATGTCTTCGTGGGTATCGACTCCCCCGGGTTTAATCTGCGGGTGGAGAAGGTGCTGCATGATCATGGCATTCCCACGGTGCACTATGTCAGCCCCAGTGTCTGGGCCTGGGGGCAGAAACGCATTCACAAGATTGCCGCGGCGACAGACCTTGTGCTGGCCCTGTTCCCGTTCGAGACGGAATTTTATAAACAGCATCAGGTGCCCGTGAAGTTCGTCGGCCACCCCCTGGCAGATGCCATTTCCCTGGACGGTGGAGGAACGCAGGAAAAGGCCAACGCGCGTGCGCGTCTGGGGCTTGCCGAGGAGCGCCCCTGCATCGCTCTGATGCCGGGCAGTCGTCGTAACGAGATCAGTCGCCTGGGGCCGGTTTTCCTGCGCACGGCCATGGAGCTGCGCAAGAAGTTTCCCGATCTGCAGTTTGTCATTCCCTGTGCCAATGCCGAGCGCCTGGAGCAGGTCTCCGCCTTGCTGCGGGAGATCGGTGGAGCGCTGAGTTTCCACGTTTACCATGGCCACTCCCACGATGCCATGCGGGCAGCCGATATTGTTCTGCAGGCATCCGGCACCGCGACCCTGGAGGCGATGCTGCTCAAACGTCCCATGGTAGTGGCCTATTCTCTTTCCCCTTTGACCTATGCGCTGGCCTCGCGGATGCTCAAGGTTCCCTATGTTTCTCTGCCCAATCTGCTGGCAGGGGAGCGCCTGGTGCCTGAGTTTTTGCAATATGAGGTGACGCCGGCCAATCTGTACAAGGCACTGGAGCGCCTGTTGACCGACCCGCAGGCGGAGCAGGCTTTGACGCAGGGCTTCAGCCGCATTCATCGCGAGATTCGCTGTTCGGCGAATCATCAGGCGGCACAGGCGGTACTGGGGTTGGCGAAGCGGCATGCTGGTACCCGTGGAGCCTGATTCGTGCAGCTGAGCTTTCCGTATCCCGAGACTGATCATGCGCAGGTCGCAGGAGTCGACGAGGTAGGGCGTGGCCCCCTTGCCGGAGAGGTGGTGGCAGCGGCAGTCATCCTGGACCCTCAGCGTCCGGTACCTGGGCTGCGCGACTCCAAGAAGCTGTCGGCGGCACAGCGCGAGCGTCTGTATGAGCGCATCGTGGAGCAGGCCCTGTGTTATGCTTTGGGGCGTGCGACTGCGCAGGAAATTGATGAGCTCAATATTCTGCAGGCAAGTCTGCTGGCCATGTCCCGGGCCGTTGCCGGTCTCGCGGTGCAGCCAGGCTTTGTGTATGTTGACGGCCTCCATTGTCCGCGCTGGGACTATGCCAGCACGGCCGTGGTGAAGGGCGATGCGAGGGTGGACTGTATTGCGGCCGCGTCCATTATTGCCAAGGTTACCCGCGACAGGGAAATGGAAGCACTGGAGAGTGTGTATCCGGGCTACGGCTTTTCCCAACACAAGGGCTATCCGACTGCCGTCCATCTGGCGGCATTGAGGCGCTTGGGGCCGTGTGCCATTCATCGACGTTCCTACAGGCCGGTACAACTGGCGATGGCGGAAGGAGCTCAGAACATTATGGAAGATCATGGCTGAACAATTTGTACATCTGCGCGTGCACACCGAATACTCCATCGTGGACGGTTTGGTGCGCATCAGCGAACTGGTGAGCAAGAGCGCTGCACTCGGCATGCCGGCAGTGGCCATCACGGACCACAACAATCTGTTTGCTTTGATCAAATTCTACAGCAGCGCCATGCGCGCGGGGATCAAACCTCTTTGCGGCTGTGATGTGCTGGTGGCCAACGAAGACAATCCCCAACGCCCCTTTCCCCTGGTATTGCTGGTGCGCAATCGTGAGGGTTATCGCAATCTGACGGAGTTGATTTCACGCGCTTATACCGACAAGGCCGGCCACGGGCAGGTCATCGTGCAGCGGGAGTGGGTGGCGCAGCATGCCGGGGGCCTCATCGCCCTGTCCGGTGGGCGCGATGGAGAGATCGGGCGCTATCTGCTGGATGAGGACAATGACAAGGCAGCTCAGGCGCTGCGCTACTGGATGCAGTGCTTTCCCGGCAATTTTTTCCTGGAACTGCACCGCTGTGGCCGTGAGGGGGAAGAGCGTTATGTCGATGCGGCGGTCAACCTGGCGGCTGCCGTGCAATGTCCTGTCGTTGCCACCAATGATGTGCGTTTCATCGATGCGGAAGATTTCGAGGCGCATGAGGCGAGAGTCTGCATCAACGAACGGCGCACACTGGATGACCCGCGGCGTTCCCGCAACTATACGGAGCAGCAGTATTTCCGCAGTGCTGCTGAAATGGAGGCGCTGTTCAGCGACATTCCTGAGGCAATCGCCAATACACGCATCATTGCCACCTGTTGCAATCTCGAGCTGGAGCTGGGCAAGCCCTATCTGCCGAATTATCCCATTCCCGAAAACTACACCATGGAGGCATTCTTCCGTGAACTGAGCCGCAAGGGGCTGGATGCGCGCCTGAGTGTCCTGTACCCCGAGGCCACGCGTGACAAGATGGATTATGCCGCTGTGCAGCAGCGCTACTACGATCGCCTGGATTTTGAGCTGGACGTGATCAATCAGATGGGTTTCCCCGGCTATTTCCTCATCGTGATGGAATTCATTCAGTGGGCAAAGGATAACGATATTCCGGTAGGCCCCGGGCGGGGTTCGGGGGCCGGTTCGATCGTGGCATACGCGTTGGGTATCACCGATCTGGACCCGTTGAAGTATGACCTGCTGTTTGAGCGCTTCCTCAATCCGGAACGTGTTTCGATGCCGGACTTTGACGTCGATTTCTGCATGGATGGACGCGACCGCGTGATCCACCATGTAGCGGATATGTACGGCAAGGAGGCGGTGTCCCAGATTATTACCTTTGGCACCATGGCCGCTAAAGCGGTGGTGCGTGACGTGGCGCGGGTGCAGGGAAAATCCTATGCCCTGGCGGACAAACTCTCCAAACTGATTCCCTTCGAACCCGGCATGACACTGAACAAGGCGCTGGAGCAGGAACCCCAGTTGCAGGAGTTTATTGACGGGGATGAGGACGCCCAGGAAATCATGGAGATGGCCTACAAGCTGGAAGGTCTGACCCGGAACGTGGGTAAACATGCGGGGGGTGTGGTGATCGCACCGACCAAGCTGACCGATTTCTCACCGCTGTATTGCGATGAGAACGGTGAGGGGCTGGTCACGCAGTTTGATAAAAACGATGTGGAAACTGCCGGCCTCGTCAAGTTTGACTTCCTGGGTCTGCGTACGCTGACCATTATTGACTGGGCAGTAAAAATGATTAATGCCCAGGAGTTTGCACAAGGGCAGGGCAGGCTCGATATCACGGCGATTGCGCTGGACGATGTCAAGGTATATGAGCTTCTGCAGCGAGGGGAAACCACGGCTGTGTTCCAGCTAGAATCCCGTGGCATGAAGGATCTCATCAAGCGCCTGCTGCCCAGCCGCTTCGAAGACATCATCGCGCTGGTGGCCCTGTTTCGTCCGGGGCCCTTGCAGTCCGGCATGGTGGATGACTTCATTAATCGTAAGCACGGTCGTGCCGATGTGGATTATCCGCACCCCGATCTGGAGCCGGTCCTGTCCAATACCTACGGTGTCATCCTGTATCAGGAGCAGGTGATGCAGATCGCTCAGGTATTGGCGAATTACAGCCTCGGCGGTGCCGACATGCTGCGACGTGCCATGGGCAAGAAAAAACCGGAAGAGATGGCCAAGCAGCGTGGCCTGTTTATGGAAGGCGCACAGAAGCGCGATATTGACCCGGTGCTCGCGGGCTCGATTTTCGACCTGATGGAGAAGTTTGCGGGTTACGGTTTCAACAAATCCCACTCTGCCGCCTATGCGCTGGTCTCTTATCAGACGGCGTGGCTCAAGGAGCATTACCCGGCCTATTTCATGGCAGCTGTGTTGTCGGCGGATATGCAGAACACGGACAAGGTGGTGACACTGATCGAAGAGTGTCGACAGATGAAGTTGCCGCTGGTGGTGCCCGATGTGAATGTTGGCGAATTCAATTTTACCGTCAACGCACGGCGCGAAATCGTTTACGGCCTGGGAGCCATCAAGGGGCTGGGCGAGGGGCCGGTTGCCAGTATCATCGCCGCCCGCAATGCGGGTGGTCCGTTCCGCTCCTTCCTCGATTTCTGCCAGCGGGTGGACGCGCGAAGCGTCAACAAACGAGCACTGGAAGCCTTGATCAAGGCGGGTGCTCTGGACAGCCTGCAGGCCGGCAGCAAGGACCAGGCGCGGGCCACTCTCTGGGCGGATATTGCCGAGACCACCAAGGCGGCGGAACAAAGCAGTCGCAACGAGGCTTTGGGGGTGCAGGATCTGTTCGGGGAGATCAGCCCGGTCAGCGCTCCGGCATCGCTGGACAATGCCGCGCGTGCGCGCGTGCGGCCGTGGAGCGAACAATTCCGTCTGGCTTCCGAGCGTGAAACCCTCGGTCTTTATCTCAGCGGCCACCCCATTGATGAATTTCTGCCGGAGCTGGGCCGTATGACCCGGGACCGGCTCGCCAACCTCAAGCCGGAGCGTGAAAGCCAGCTTGTCGCCGGGCTGGTGGTGTCCACGCGCACCATGAAGAGCAAACGGGGCGATACCATTGCCTTTGTTGTGCTGGATGATCGCAGCGCGCGTCTGGAAGTCTCTGTTTTCGGGCGCGAATACGAGCAGTTCCGCGATCTGCTGCAAAAAGACAGTATTCTGGTGATCGATTGCAATGTGAGTGTGGATGATTTCAGCGGTGCCCTGCGCGGCAGAGCCCGCCATATTGTCAATCTTGACCAGGCACGGGCGCTGTTCGCCGCCTCCCTGGAACTGCATCTCCATCAGGATATTCTGTTGCCGGATTTTACGAAGGAGCTGACCGGTATTCTGGAGGCGCATCGTTGCACCGCGCAGGAGCGTGAGGCAGCAACTCAACCGGCGCAGGACGAGCAGCAGGAGGGCAAGGGGCGTCCGCCTTCCTCTCTGGCGCGTACCCAGACGGCCTGTCCTGTGCGCATTCACTATGAGCGCAGAGACAGCCGTGGTTGTCTGGAACTGGGGGAGGATTGGCATATACGGCCCTCACAGGAGCTTCTGCACCGTCTGCAGGAGGAATTTGGTCGCGGCAGGGTAAAACTCAACTATCAACATTGAGCCTGCGCAAACGCAGGTGCTGCGCCAGTCGCGGAGCAAGCCTGCCTTTTGCTATCATGCGCGGAGCATCGACACTAGCGGGATATGATGAATCTATGAATCCGAATTACCTCGACTTTGAACAACCCATCGCCGATCTGGAAGTCAAGATCAATGAGCTGCGACTGGTCGGTACCGACAACAAGCTCAATATCACTGACGAGATTCAGAAGCTGCAGGAAAAAAACCGCAAACTGACAGAGAAAATCTATTCTTCTCTCAGTCCCTGGCAGATATCCCAGGTGGCACGCCATCCCTTGCGTCCCTATACGCTGGACTATATTTCCCATATCTTCACCGATTTCGACGAACTGCATGGAGATCGCCTGTTTGCCGACGATCTCGCCCTGATCGGCGGCGTTGCCCGCCTGGATGGACGTCCTGTTATGGTCATTGGTCATCAGAAAGGGCGCGGTACCAAGGAAAAGGTACGCCATAATTTCGGCATGCCCCGGCCGGAAGGCTATCGCAAGGCGCGTCGCCTGATTGCCATGGCGGAACGCTTCAAACTGCCGGTGCTCAGCTTTATCGATACGCCGGGTGCCTACCCCGGGATCGACTCGGAGGAGCGCGGCATCAACGAGGCCATTGCCGAGAATATGGCCATGATGTCCACGGTGCGTACGCCCTTGATTGCAACGGTAACGGGCGAGGCCAATTCCGGCGGCGCCATCGCCATCGGCATTGCCGACCACCTGAACATGCTGGCCTATTCCACCTATACCGTCATTACGCCCGAAGGCTGTGCAACGATTCTGTGGAAGTCTGCGGAATACGCCTCCGCTGCCGCCGAAGCCATGGGGGTGACCTCGAGCAGGCTGGAAGAGCTTGGTATCGTGGACAGCACCATTGAGGAGCCGCTTGGTGGGGCACATCGGGATGTGGCGGCCATGTCTGCCAGCATCAAAGCCGCCCTGATTGAACAGGTTGACCGCCTCAACGGCATGGACATGGATCAGCTGTTGGAGCGCCGCTACAAGCGCCTGATGGGGTACGGTATTTCCCACTGACATGCACTTTTCCGCCGAGACATTGCTCGAACAGCTGCAGGCCTTCCCGGCCGGCAGCCGGTTCGCGGTGGCCTACAGCGGAGGGCTTGATTCCACGGTGCTGCTGCATGCCATGCAGCACACCCTTTCCCTGGCCCAGGCCCGCAGTGGCGGGGCCCCTGTCTGGTTTCTGCGCGCTATCCACGTCAATCACGGGCTGAGCCCGCGCGCGGACCAATGGCAGCTGCTGTGTGAGCAGACCTGCGCGCATCTTGGCGTGCCGCTGCACGTTGAACGTGTCCATATCGATCCTGATGAGGGAGCGAGCCTGGAAGCCCTCGCACGGGAGAAGCGTTACGCGGTATTCGAGCGGCAGCTGGCGGCGGGGGAATGCCTGCTGATGGCACATCATCTGGACGACCAGGCGGAAACCTTTTTGCTGCGCACCCTGCGTGGTGCCGCCCCCCGTGGTTTGTCCGCCATTCCGCAGCGACGTCCTCTCGGGCGTGGTGAGGTGTTCAGGCCATTGCTGAGCCTGCCGCGCTCATCGCTGCACGCCTACGCGCAAACCAAGGCTTTGGCCTGGGTGGACGATGAGAGCAATGAGAGCCTGATGTTCGATCGCAATTATTGTCGTCACCGTATCCTGCCCACGATCGAGACCCGCTGGCCGGCCTATCGCGACAGTTGGCGGCGCAGTGCGCAATTGTGCGCGGAGGCCGACCTGCTGCTGGATGAGCTCGCCGGCATCGACTATGCGCAGGTGAAATCTCCCATGGAGTCCGTTATCGATGCCAGGGCCTTGAGCGCTCTCAGCATCCCTCGGCAGCGCAATGTATTGCGTTACTGGCTGTCCCTGACGGGGGCGCCGGACCCGGGCTGGAACGTGCTCATGCACATCGTGAACGAGATTATTCCCGCCGCTGCGAGCGCGCATCCGGAAATTCGCTGGCGTACCGAGACGGCCAGCGTGGTGGTGCGTCGCTATCGCCAGCACCTCTACCTGAAGAAACAGCTCGATACGCTCGAGGATGTCACCCCGATCGCCTGGCAGGTAGAACAGTCACTGCATTTGCCCGGCAATGGTTTGATCTATGCGCTTGCCGTCACAGGCGAGGGGCTGCGTCTGGTGAACCCGGGTGAGCTGAACCTGCGTTATCGCCAGGGAGGAGAGTTCTGCCGATTGCAGGGGCGCCGGACACGTGCGCTCAAGAAGATTCTGCAGGACAGCGCGATCGAGCCCTGGCTGCGCGATCGCCTCCCCCTTGTCTATGTCGCGGATGAGCTGGTCTGCATTCCCGGTGTGGGGGTGGCGGAGGGCTGGCAGGCCGGGCCGAAGGAAGCGGGTTGGCGTGTTCAGTGGGTGCCTCCGGATGTCTCTGTTACGCGCTGAACAAGCAATTTTGCGTTGTGGTAAAGCGCCTCTTCTGGTAGTCTGTAATCCCATCTGTAGGTGCCTGTTTTCCCTGGTAAGTTCCAGCCTCCAGCTCCCCTCGGGGCCGGTTGTGCGTTCATGGAATGGGCGGGCACACACTTCACTCTGACTGATCTTTGAATACTCTGGATGGGGCGTTAATGACGCGATATATCTTTATTACCGGTGGTGTTGTGTCGTCCCTCGGTAAAGGCATCACCTCGGCATCTCTGGCGGCAATTCTCGAAGCCCGCGGTCTCAATGTCACCATGCTCAAGCTGGACCCTTACATCAATGTCGATCCCGGCACGATGAGTCCGTTTCAGCATGGCGAGGTTTTTGTTACCGAGGACGGCGCGGAAACCGATCTCGACCTCGGTCACTACGAGCGATACATTCGCACCACCATGACGCGCAAGAACAACTTCACCACAGGACGTGTGTATGAAGAAGTGCTGAAGAAAGAGCGTCGTGGTGATTATCTTGGGGCGACCATTCAGGTCATTCCGCATATCACCGACGAGATCAAGCGCCGCGTGGTGGACGGTGCCAATGGCGCCGATGTCGCGCTTGTCGAAATCGGCGGCACGGTGGGCGATATCGAGTCCCAGCCCTTTCTGGAAGCTGTGCGCCAGATGCGTGTGGAGCTGGGTTCCGACCGTGCCCTGTTCATGCACCTCACCCTCGTGCCCTATATTGAAACGGCAGGTGAAACCAAGACCAAGCCGACTCAGCACTCGGTCAAGGAGCTGCGCTCCATCGGCATTCAGCCGGATATTCTGATTTGCCGCTCCGATCACGAGATTCCCGAATCCTCCCGCCGCAAGATTGCCCTGTTCACCAACGTGGACCTGCCGGCGGTGGTGTCGCTGCCGGATTCGGACACGATCTACCGCGTTCCTGCCGTTCTGCGCGCCACGGGGCTGGACGACATCATCGTGCGTAAATTCAATCTCGAATGTCCGCCGGCAGACTTTACTGAATGGGATCGGGTCGTGGATGCCAAGCTCAACCCCGATCAGGAAGTCACCATTGCGATTGTCGGCAAATACATGGAGTTGCTGGATGCCTACAAATCGCTGATCGAGGCAATTTCCCATGCCGGTATCCAGACCCGCACACGGGTCAATATCAAATACATCGATTCCTCCGACGTGAAGGTGCAGGGCACCGGTATTCTGGAGGGTGTGCATGCCATTCTGGTCCCGGGCGGCTTCGGTATCCGGGGAGTTGAGGGCAAGATCCGCACCGTGCAGTACGCACGCGAGAACAAGATTCCCTATCTTGGTATCTGCCTGGGTATGCAGGTGGCAGTGATTGAATACGCACGCAATGTGGCGGGCCTGCCCGAAGCGAACAGCACCGAATTCAAGGCAGACTGCAAGGACCCGGTGATCGCCCTGATCAGCGAATGGACCACGGCGGATGGCAGCCGTGAAGTGCGCGATGAAAACTCCGACCTGGGGGGAACCATGCGTCTGGGGGGGCAGCAGTGCCGCCTGGAGACCGATTCCCAAACCTTTGCCTGCTACGGCAAGGAGGTGATCGTCGAGCGCCACCGCCATCGTTATGAGGTCAACAACACCTATCTCGATCTGTTGCAGAACGCCGGGCTGAAAGTGGCTGGGCGATCCATGGATGGCACCCTGGTGGAAGTGGTGGAAGTGCCGGACCATCCCTGGTTTGTGAGCTGCCAGTTCCATCCCGAATTCACGTCCACGCCGCGTGATGGACACCCGCTGTTTACCGGTTTCATCAAGGCAGCTCTGGCCCACCAGGAGCAGAGCGCCCAGGAACAGGCGGCGCTGGCGCAATAAGAGGGCAGGCAGTGGTGCAGACGCTTTACAAGACCATTGAAGTGGGGAACCTCGCGTTTTCCAATACGCGCCCCTTTGTGCTGCTGGGCGGCATGAATGTGCTTGAGTCCGAGGACCTGGCCATGGAAGTGGCAGAGCATTTTGTGGAGATTACCCGTCATCTGGGAATTCCCTATGTGTTCAAGGCCTCTTTCGACAAGGCCAACCGTTCCTCCGTGCATTCCTTCCGTGGCCCAGGCCTCGAAAAAGGTCTTGCGATTCTCGCTGCGGTCAAATCCCGTTTTGCCGTGCCAGTGATTACGGATGTACACGAACCCTGGCAGGCGCAAGCGGTCAGCGAGGTGGCGGATATCATTCAGCTGCCTGCGTTTCTGTCGCGGCAGACGGACCTGGTCGTGGCCATGGCGAAGACCGGTGCGGCGATCAATATCAAAAAGGCCCAGTTCCTGGCCCCGCAGGAAATGAAGCATATCCTCACCAAGTTTGAGGAAGCAGGCAATGAGCGCCTGATGCTGTGCGAGCGGGGCAGCAGTTTTGGCTACAACAATCTGGTGGTGGACATGTTGGGCTTCTCCGTCATGAAGAAGTTCGCCTACCCACTGGTTTTCGATGTGACCCACGCGCTGCAAAAACCCGGTGGGCTGTCCAGCAGCGCTGATGGCAGGCGTGCCGATGTCACGGCACTTGCGCGTGCCGGCATGAGCCAGGGCATTGCAGGGCTGTTTCTGGAGGCGCATCCCGATCCGCAAAAGGCACGTTGTGATGGCCCGTGCGCCTTGCCACTGGACAAGCTCGGGGAATTCCTGCGCCAGATGAAGGCGATCGACGATCTCATCAAACAATTGCCCGAGATTGAAACCGCCTGAGCGATGACAAGATTCTGATTTTTGATTTGGAGAGTAAGGGAAACACTATGGCAGACATTAAACACATCAAGGCACGCGAAGTGCTCGATTCCCGCGGTAATCCGACCGTTGAGGCCGACGTGGTGCTGGCCTCCGGCGTTGTCGGCACCGCTTGTGCGCCTTCCGGGGCCTCAACCGGTTCACGCGAAGCGCTGGAACTGCGCGACAAGGACCCCAAGCGCTACCTGGGCAAGGGCGTGCTGACCGCCGTCAACCATGTCAACACCAGCATCCGCGAACGTCTGCTGGGGGCAGACGCCAATGATCAGGAAGGGCTCGACAAGGCCATGATCGAGCTCGATGGCACGGACAACAAATCCAAACTCGGTGCCAATGCCATACTGGCAGTATCTCTGGCAGCCGCAAAAGCGGCCGCCATCGAGAACAAGCTGCCCCTGTATGCGCATATCGCTAATCTCAATGGCAGCAATGGCGTGATGAGTCTGCCGGTGCCCATGATGAACATCATCAATGGCGGTGAACACGCCGACAACAATGTGGACATTCAGGAGTTCATGGTGCAGCCGGTGGGTGCAGCCAGCTTTTCTGAAGCACTGCGTTATGGCGCTGAAGTCTTTCACAGCCTGAAGTCTGTCCTGCACAAAATGGGGCTGAGCACAGCGGTAGGGGATGAAGGGGGTTTTGCGCCCAATCTGCCCTCCAATGCCGCAGCGCTGGATGCCATTCTGCAGGCTGTTGAGAACGCCGGGTTAAAAATGGGCAGTGATATTCGTCTCGCGCTTGACTGCGCCGCGTCTGAATTCTACAAGGACGGCAAATACGTACTGCGCGGGGAGAACTCCGTGTATGACTCTGCCGGTTTTGTGGATTACCTGGCGAAACTGTCTGCCGACTACAATATTCTGTCTATCGAAGACGGCATGGACGAAAGCGATTGGGATGGCTGGGCGAAGCTGACCCGCAAGATCGGCAATCGTGTGCAGCTGGTGGGTGATGATCTGTTTGTGACCAATACGTCCATATTGAGTCGCGGAATCGAGCAGGGCATCGCCAATTCGATTCTGATCAAGTTCAACCAGATCGGCACACTGACTGAGACGCTGGCGGCGATCCGCATGGCGAAGGAAGCAGGGTATACCGCAGTGATTTCCCACCGTTCCGGTGAAACGGAAGATACCACCATTGCAGACCTGGCCGTTGCTACGGGTGCCGGGCAGATCAAGACCGGTTCCTTGTGCCGTTCCGACCGTGTAGCCAAGTACAACCGTCTGCTGCGCATCGAGGAAGAATTGGGCAGCCGTGCCATTTACCGTGGCATTGAGGAGTTCAGCCATATCGCCGGTTAAGGAGGCGTCACTGCCGGGGTACCGGTCAGCTGGGGGCACGATGAAAGTTCTGTTGAGCGTACTCGTGGTGTTGTTCCTGGTCCTGCAGTTCAATCTGTGGGTGGGCGAGGGCAGCTATTCCCAATTACAGCAGCTCGGTGCCCAGGTAGAGGAACAAAAGCAGGAAAACCTCACGCTGGCGGAACGCAATCAGGAGCTTGAGGGGGAAGTGCTGGACCTCAAGGAAGGGCAGGACGCCATTGAGGAACGTGCCCGCAGCGAATTCAACATGGTGAAGGACGGCGAAACGCTCTACATCATCGTGGAAGAGTAACAGAGCTGCGGGAAGGTGAAGGATGCCGGTGTAAGCCGGCATCCTGCTTTCTGACTCTCGGAAACTGCAGCTGCAAAGGCTGGGACGGAGCGTGTATGGCAGTCTGGGCAATAGTCCCCGCCGCCGGTATCGGGGCGAGAATGAACAGTGAGTTGCCGAAGCAGTATCTCGAGCTGCAAGGGGTAAGCGTCATTGTGCATACGCTCAATCGACTTGGCCAATTACCCTCCCTGGCAGCGACCGTGCTTGTTCTGCATCCACAGGATCGTCATTGGGCGCAACGCGGTGCGCAGCCGAGAGAGGGGTTGATGATCTGCAGCGGCGGCAAAGAGCGCGTTCTGTCCGTGCTGAACGGGCTGCATGCCCTGGCGGGCCTGGCACAGGACGACGACTGGGTGCTGGTGCACGATGCCGTGCGCCCCTGCGTGCGGGTCAGCGATATTGAAGCGCTGCTGGAGGAGGTGGCCACACACCCGGTAGGGGGGTTGCTGGGCGTTCCGGTCAGCAGCACGCTGAAACTTGCCAATGCCAATCGCGATGTGGTGGCAACGCTGCCCCGCGATGATATGTGGCAGGCCTCGACGCCACAGGTTTTTCGTTATGCCTTGCTGCGCGAGGTATTGGAACAGTCTCTTGCCCGCGGAGAGCTGGTCACGGATGAGGCGGCGGCCATGGAGCTTGCCGGGTATTCGCCACGCCTGGTGCGCGGCGGCGCGGATAATATCAAGATTACCTATCCGGAGGATCTGGCCATGGCGGCGATGATCCTGCGGGCGCAGGCAGAGGAACTGGAGAACGCCACGATGGCGGACGGATACTGATTATGTGGAACCGTATACGCACCGGGCACGGTTACGATGCCCACCGTTTTGCAGACACCCTGTTGCCGGGTAAACCCTTGGTGCTGGGCGGTGTGACGATTCCTTATGAGCGCAGTCTGCTGGCACATTCGGATGGCGATGCGCTCGTGCACGCCTTGTGCGATGCCTTGCTGGGAGCGCTTGCCCGGGGTGATATCGGGCGGCATTTTCCGGACACCGATGCTGCATTCAGCAATATCGACAGCATGGAACTGCTGACACAGGTTTGCGCATTCCTGCGTGAAGCGCAGTGGAAAATCGGCAATGTCGATCTCACGATTCTCGCGCAGGCTCCGAAGATGGCACCGCATATTCCTGCGATGTGTGCCCGGCTCGCCAAAGGCATGGGCATTACTCCGGAACAGGTAAACGTCAAGGCATCCACCACGGAAGGGATGGGTTTTGTAGGGCGGCGTGAGGGTATCGAGACCTATGCCGTTGTGCTGATTTATCGGGACGAAGAGCCTGCATGAGCGCAGCCAGAGAGGCTCAGCACAGCCTGGCCTACGCATCGGGAAGGCCGGCCTGTTCCGCCGTTTTCAAACACAGCCCGGAGGATTTTCAGGTAACTGAGGACCTGGGCTTCGAGTTGACGGGAGACGGCGAACACTGCTGTGTGCAGGTGTGCAAACGCGGGCTCAGCACGCAGGAGGTGGTGCGGCATCTGAGCCGGCTCGCGGGTGTGCGCGAGCACGATGTTGGCTATGCCGGTCTCAAGGACAGGCAAGGCTTGTGTACGCAATGGTTCAGCGTCTATATGCCGGGGCGCAGCCTTGAGGCAGATACGTTGTCGGCGCCAGGCATCGAGGTAGTTACCCTGACGCGCAACAGCCGCAAACTGCGCCGTGGCAGTCATCGCAGTAACGGTTTCAGAATTGTGCTGCGGGAGCTTGCGGGCACTACCCCGCAGGCCCTGGAGCAGGCATTGCACACGGTCGCTGCGATGGGCGTGCCGAATTATTTTGGCGAACAGCGTTTTGGTCTCGAAAATCGCAACGTGGATGAGGCGCGGCGTTTGTTCAGCGGAGCCTTGCGGCTGCGCAAAGGCTACCGGCGCGGCATGCTGATCTCTTCCGCGCGCTCGTTTGTTTTCAATCAGATACTGAGTCGTCGCGTGCTTGAAGGGAACTGGAACGCTTATCTTGACGGCGACGTCATGAATCTCGATGGCAGTGGCAGTGTCTTTACTCCCGCGGAATGGGATGCCACCTTGCAGGAACGTTTGCGGGAATTCGATATTCACCCCACGGGGGCATTGTGGGGGCGGGGCGAACTGCCAACGCATGCCGAGGCTGGAGCGCTGGAGCGCGACATTGCGCAACAGCACCCGGATCTGTGCCAGGGGCTGGAGAATATGGGGCTGCGTCAGGAGAGAAGAAGCCTGCGTTTGCCCGTTCGGGAGCTGCAGTGGCAGTTTCTGGACGGCAAGACGCTGGAGCTGGGTTTTGCCTTGCCTCCGGGGAGCTATGCCACCACGGTGTTGCGGGAAATTTGTTGTGTGAAAGAAGCAGATGGCGAGGAAGTACGGTGAGCAGTACGGTGAATCTGGCGGGTATCGGCATGACGTCCCAGCGCACGCGCGAGCGGCTGGTAGGGCGCCTGCTGGAACAGGGCATTAAACATTGGGGGGTGCTGGATGTCATTCGCAGCACGCCGCGGCATATTTTCCTCGATGAGGCACTGGCCCATCGTGCCTATGAGGATGTTGCCCTGCCTATCGGCTATAACCAGACGATCTCCCAGCCCTATATCGTGGCGCGCATGACGGAAAGAGTGCTGGAGGGCCACCCTAATCTGGACAACGGTAAACTGGCCAAGGTGCTGGAAGTCGGAACGGGGTGTGGTTATCAGGCGGCTGTCATCGCGCAGTTTGCGCACAAGGTTTATTCCGTGGAGCGCATTCGTCCGTTGATGGAGAAAGCCCGGCGCAATCTGCGTCTGCTGGGGCTGCATCATGTTCAGTGCAAGCATGATGATGGCAGCCTTGGCTGGAAGGAGAAAGGCCCGTTCGACGCGATCATTGCTGCGGCAGCACCGCAGGAAGTTCCCCAGGAGCTCATGATGCAGCTTGCCGATGGCGGGCGGCTGATTATTCCGGTAGGCGGGGAAGACAGCCAGGAACTGTGCCTGATCACCCGTCACGGTGATTCATTTGACCGGCAACTGGTGGAGACGGTGCGGTTTGTGCCCTTGTTCATCGGTTCCTTACAACATTGAGTGTTGGCATGACACAGGAATTTACGCGCACAAAACCCGGGCCTGTCCTGTTTTTCAAGGGCATGGCCATGGGCGTGGCGGATTCGGTGCCAGGTGTCTCTGGTGGCACGATTGCCGTCATGGCAGGCATTTACGAGGAGCTCGTACATTCGCTGCGCAATCTTGACCCGCGCAATCTCCCGGGCTACTGCCGCCGGGGGCCGGCCGGGTTCTGGCTAGCCATCAATGGCAGTTTTCTGCTGGTGCTTCTGCTTGGAATTGTGAGCAGCCTGTATCTGAGTGCCAGCACGGTGCTTTATCTGCTGGATACCCATTATCCGCAGCTCATGGCTTTTTTCTGTGGTCTTGTGTTTGCTTCCACCTGGTTTTTGCGACGTCAGATTGAACGCTGGCAGTTCACACACATCGTGCTGCTATTGCTTGGGGTTGGCGTGACACTGGTCACCGCTGTGTTGAACCCCATCAGTGGGGAAGGAAGTTATCCCTATCTGTTTTTCTGTGGGGCGCTGGCGATATGTGCCATGATTCTGCCGGGGATATCCGGCGCCTTTATCCTTATTCTGCTGGGTGTGTATGACCAGGTGCTGAACGCTCTGCGTAGTCTTGAGATCCTCACCATTGTGGTGTTTGCTGCCGGTTGCGCCAGTGGCCTGCTCAGCTTCTCTCATCTGCTGTCATGGACTTTCCGTTACCACCGCGAGCATACCTATGCCTTTCTGACGGGCATGCTGCTGGCCTCTGTCGTGGTCCTGTGGCCCTGGAAGCTGCAGCCCGAGGATGCGGCAGGGCAGGTGCAGTATCTGTCACCCCGGGCCTATGAAGTGGCAGGCACTGCGCCTGCGGATATTCCCCTGACTGCCTTGCTGTTCATTCTGGGCTTTGCATTGGTGCTGATTTTTGAAAGAATCAGCCGCAGCCAGCCTGACCCCGCGAACGATGTGAAATGAGACAAGATTTTTAATGGACACCCGAACGAGCCCAGATTCCGAGTTGTTCCCGCGCAGGGTTTCCTACGCCCTGTGCATGGCGCTTGCCTTGATGTTGCAGGCCTGTGGTGGCCGTTACCAGGCCCCACTGGATGACCAGAGCCAGGTACTTGCCCGTGAAACACCACCGATTTATTCGACAGGCAGCGGTGTGTCTGCACCGGTTCCGGCACCCGTACAAAACACGGCCGGCAGTAGTGGTGCTCGCACGATTGCTGCCGGGGTTCGTGTACAGCCCGCACCGGGTGTCAGTGTCAACGTGGCCAATGAACCGGGAAGTATCCGCAGAGGAGCAATTTCCCGTGAGCCGGTGAGCGGCAGTGGTAGCCCCATCAGCGCAGGTATTCCGGCAGAACCTGCCGCTTCGGTGGCCAGTACGCCAACAGTTGCCGCACAGACCCATGTTGTGGCACAGGGGGACACGCTGTACTCCATCGCCTATCGTTACTCACTGGACTACCGGGCGCTGGCATTGGCCAATAATCTTGCTGCGCCCTATACCATTTACCCCAATCAGGTACTCAACCTGAATATCTCCGGGGTAAGCAATAGCGCCCTGGACAGCGTGCCAAGCATTCCAGCCTCCGCGGCTGGCGATATTGCCGGCAGCGTGGGGGAGCGTCCAGCGCAATCGGTGGCGCAGCGGCGCACGGGCAATACGCCCAGCCGGGTGATCGAAGGCATTGCCTGGCAGTGGCCCCTGGATGGCAGAGTGCTGCGTGGCTACTCAGCCTCGGCGTCTACGACCAGCCGTGGTATCGATATTGGAGCGCGTCGGGGCGACCCGGTATATGCTGCGGCCGATGGCGATGTAGTCTATGCCGGGCGTGGCATTCAGGGGCAGGGGGACCTGATCATCATCCGGCACAGCGCGCGCCACCTCAGTGCCTATTCCTACAACAGCAATATGCTGGTGACGGAAGGTTCCCGGATTCGCGCTGGCGACAAAATTTCCGAAGTCGGTGTTGATACCCGCGGCTCCGAGCTGATTCATTTCGAAGTGCGTGTTGACGGCAAGCCGGCAGACCCGGCGCAGTTTCTCCCACCGCGTTAAGCAAGCACATCCTCTTGTATGCCTTTGTTTAAATAGTAGTCAGATCGGTCAAGAATCAAGCAAAACGGCATTTTTTCCGCGTATTACCATGCCTTGCTCTTGTTGGCTCTCCTTGTCTCATGATAGATTCCCGTCACAGTTGTGGGTTTTTCTGTCAATCATCGTCATCCCGGGGAGGAATGTCGCGAGTTGCTAACTCAGTGTAGCAACGATTCGTGAATGACAAGGAGAATGTCATGCGCAGTAGAAACAACAAGAATGATCCCGCGAATATTGTTGTAGAAAACAAAAAGGAGGAGAGGCGGACAGGTGTTGGAGAGTGTGCCGCCGAGTTTGATATAGATGTTGCCGCATCTGCGGTTCGTGGAGAGCCGGATGTTACGCGTTTGTATCTGAATGAAATCGGTGCGGCAAGTCTTCTGTCGGCAGCGCAGGAGGTGCATTTCGGGCGTCTGGCAAAACGGGGCGATGCCCAGGGACGGCATCGTATGATCGTCAGTAATCTGCGCCTGGTGGTCCGGATTTCCCGGCGTTACCTGAATCGGGGTTTACCGCTGCTGGACCTGGTGCAGGAAGGCAATCTGGGCCTGCTCCGGGCGGTGGAAAAATTCGACCCTGAACGTGGTTTTCGTTTCTCCACCTATGCCACCTGGTGGATTCGTCAAACCATCGAGCGGGCCTTGATGAACCAGACGCGCACCATTCGTCTTCCGATTCATGTCGTCAAGGAACTGAACGCCTATATGCGCGTGTCGCGGGAAATGTTGCAGGGCGGGGATCAGGAAGTGTTGCCCGAGACAATCGCACGGGTGCTCAATAAACCTCTCAAAGATGTGGAGCGAGTGCTGGCCTATAACGAGAGCGTTATTTCCAGTGATTCACCCCTGGTGCCAGGGCAGGATCAGACTTTACTGGAAACGGTGGCGGGAGCTGCCGAGTCTACTCCCGGTTTTAGCTATGAACAGCAGTATATTCAGGAGTCTGTGCAGAACTGGCTGGACATGCTGAACACGCGCCAGTGCGAGGTGATCGTGCGGCGCTTCGGCTTCCATGGACATGAAGCCGGCACGCTGGAGCAGGTCGGGCGTGAGATTGGTCTGACCCGGGAACGGGTAAGGCAGATTCAGATTGAGGCCATGGAACGATTGCGTGAACTGGCAGCGGAAGCGGGAGTCGATGCAGAAAACTGGTAACAGGAGTTCTGCCGGGGCGTGCGGGACTCTGCCTGGCAGAGTCCCGAAGCACAGAGGAGGCGCTGATATCAGTCAGCGTCCTTGATCAGGTACTGGATTTTGCCGGGAACGTCTTTCCACTTCGCGGCTTCTTCCATGGCGGGCTTCATTTCCGTGATGTTCGGCCATTTTTCCGCCAGCTCGGCGTTCAGGGCCAGGAACTGCTGCTGGTCTTCCGGCAACTCGTCCTCGGCATAGATGGCGTCTACCGGGCACTCCGGCTCACACAGGGCGCAGTCGATGCACTCGTCCGGGTGAATCACCAGAAAATTGGGGCCTTCGTAGAAACAGTCCACCGGGCACACTTCCACGCAATCGGTGTGCTTGCAGAGAATGCAGTTTTCGCCAACAACAAATGTCATGATTTCTCCATTTTCGAAGGGTTCGGGCAATCAGCGCTCGTTTGAAGTGCGACATTATAAATAGGTTGCGCCGAACATGGAAAATGCTTTTTCCGATATCCCTTAGTGAATTCCCCGTTCACAGCTTTCCCTTGAGCTCATAGAGCAGTTCAAGGGCGGCCCGTGCACTCAATTCGTCGGGCTCCAGCTCCTTCAGACGCGTGATGACGGGGTGTTCGGGCTCCGCGAACAGTTCTGCCTGCACGGGTGCCGGGCGGCCGTCATTTTTTGCCGGAGCCTGTTGCAGGCTCTCGCGCTCCAGCGCCTGCAGCTTTTCCCTGGCCTGCCGGATGACCGGCAGTGGCACCCCGGCCAGTTGTGCCACCTGCAGACCGTAACTCTGGTTGGCCGGGCCGGGTTTCACGGCGTGCAGAAAGACGATGCCATCCTGATGTTCCGAGGCATCCAGGTGCACATTGGCCACGTTGGGATAGGCCTCCTGCAGTGCTGTCAGCTCGAAATAATGGGTCGCGAACAGCGTCCAGGCGTGCAGGCGTTCGGCAATATACACCGCGCTGGCCCAGGCCAGGGACAGACCGTCGAAGGTGCTGGTGCCGCGACCCACCTCGTCCATCAGCACCAGGCTGTTGGCAGTGGCGTTGTGCAGGATATTGGCGGTTTCCGTCATTTCCACCATGAAGGTGGAACGCCCTCCGGCGAGATCGTCGGAGGAGCCGATGCGGGTGAAGATGCGGTCAATCGGGCCGATGCGGGCGCTGCGGGCGGGGACAAAACTGCCGGTGAAGGCCAGCAGAACAATGAGTGCGGTCTGCCGCATATAGGTGGATTTACCCCCCATGTTCGGGCCGGTGATGATGAGCATCTGCCGTTCGCTGTCCAGGCACACATCATTGGCCACAAAAACATTGTCGCTGACCTGCTCCACCACGGGGTGTCGCCCTTGCTCGATCTCGATCCCCGGCGCTTCGCTCAGTTGCGGCTGACAGAAATCCAGCGTACGCGCGCGCTCGGCAAAATTATTGAGCAGATCAAGCTCGGCCAGCGCCGCCGCACTGGCAAGCAGAGGCTGCAGGTCCTCGGCGATGGTGTCCAGCAAGGCATCGTACAAGGCTTTCTCACGACTGAGCGCCTTGCTGTTGGCGCTGAGCACCTTGTCCTCGAACTCCTTCAGTTCCGGCGTGATGAAGCGTTCGGCATTTTTCAGCGTCTGGCGACGGATATAGTCGGCAGGCATCGCATCTGCCTGGATCTTACTGACCTCGATATAGTAACCATGGACACGGTTATAGCCCACTTTCAGGGTGCTCAAGCCCGTGCGGGCCTTCTCCTTCACCTCCAGGTCTACCAGGTACTGGCCGGCATTGCTGCTGAGATTGCGCAGCTCGTCCAGTTCCGCGTCATAGCCTTCGGCGATGACACCGCCCTCGCGGATGACCACGGGAGGATTGTCGATGATGGCTCCCCGCAGCAGGGCGGCCAGATCGGGAAAATCGGCAATGGCTAGCTGCAGGGCCTGCAGATGGGCTGTATCGCTTTCCTGCACAATGCGGGCAAGCGCTTCCTGCAGGCGGGGCAGGGTCAGCAGGGCATCGCGCAGGCGGGCCAGATCCCTTGGGCGGGCAGAGCGCAGGCCAACGCGAGCCAGAATGCGTTCAATATCGCCAATCTCCTGCAAAAGCGGGTGCAGTTGTTCGAAGCGGTATTGCTCCGTCAGGCAGGCCACCACCTGTTGGCGCAGACGCAGCGTGGCAATATCCCGCAGGGGACGATGCAACCAGCGTCCCAGCAGGCGTCCGCCCATGGCTGTGGCGGTATTGTCGAGCACGGACATCAGGGTATTGTCCGTCCCTCCTGAAAGATTGCGGTCAAGCTCCAGGTTGCGCCGGCTGGCCGCATCCAGAATCAGGGCATCGCCAGGTTGTTCCAGTTGCAGGGTCTGTACATGCGGCAACTGCGAGCGTTGGGTTTCCCGCGCATAGGCCAGCAGACAACCGGCCGCCTCAATGGACAGATGCAGCTCATCACAGCCAAAGCCCTTGAGGTCACGGGTGCCGAAATGCTGGGTCAGCGCACGATAGCTGCTTTCCCGATCGAACTCCCAGACGGGCCGGCGTCGGGCCCCCTGACGGGATTCAAAGCGTACCAGGGAGGTGACTTCCTCGTTCCAGAGCAACTCTGCCGGGCGGATTCTTTCGATCTCGGTGAGCAATCCTTCCAGGGAGTGCACCTCGCTCAGGAAGAAACGCCCGCCGCTGATATCGAGCCAGGCAAGGCCGAAATGAACCCTGTCTGAAGCGTTTGCTTCCGTCCCGGTTACGGCCATAAGAAGACTGTCGCGGCGATCACTCAACAGAGCCTCATCGCTGAGTGTGCCGGGGGTAATGATGCGCACGACCTGGCGCTCGACCGGCCCCTTGCTCGTGGCAGGGTCTCCGATCTGTTCGCACACCGCGACAGAGACCCCGGCCTCCACCAGGCGGGCAAGATAGCGATCGGCCGCGTGGAAGGGAATGCCGCACATGGGGATGTCCTTGCCATCGCTCTTGCCACGGGCGGTCAGGGTGATGTCCAGAAGCGAGGATGCCTTGCGGGCATCGTCATAAAACAGTTCGTAGAAATCCCCCATGCGATAGAAGAGCAGCTCGTGGGGATGCTGCGCCTTCAGACGCAGATACTGCTGCATCATGGGGGTGTGATTGCTGAATTCGGTTTTGCTGTCCATAGCCGGGCAGATTAGCAAACCTGCTGTCACAAGAACAATGCAAAATCATGCCCGAACAGAAGGAGCTGGCGCCGAACGCATGTTCGGATTTCCCGTCATCTGAAAGAGGTTTGTGAGGGCATTTTTTTCAGCGTGCGAGAAACGTGTCACGCTGTGCTTTATGCCCGCTTGCCTCGCCTCGAACGATTCGTTAAAGTTCGGTTTAACTCCTTGTTATGCAGCGCATTCTCGCTGCACTCCGCGAAGGTTTGTCGCGGCCTAATGACCATTCTCTTCACGCAGGAATTTCTCCATGCCTCATCGTTTTCGCCGTAAGGCCTCGTTTCTTGAGCGCTCGCTTATCTTGCAAGCAGTCGTGTCCGGTTTGAGTTGCAGCACTCTGGTGGCGCAGGCGCAGGCGCAGGAGGGTGGGGAACCCACTGTAGAAGAGGTGCTGGTCACCGGGTCCTATCTGCGTGGCAGCCCGATTGACGGGCCGTCTCCGGTGCAGGTGATCGATCGCAATGCCATTGAATATCAGGGGGCGGCGCAGGTCTGGGACATCATCAAGAATCTGGAAAGCAATTCCGGTTCGATCTCCAATCAGGGCTCCGGGGAGAATTCGCAGACGGAAGGCATTGCCAATATCAACCTGCGCAATCTCGGTGAAAACTCCACACTGACGCTGATCAATGGCAAACGCCAGGTCGCTGCTGCAACCACCACGCGCAGTGGTGGGGAGATGGTGGATATAAACACCATTCCTATGGTCATGCTGGATCGGGTGGAAGTGCTGACGGATGGCGGCTCGGCGATCTATGGTTCCGATGCGGTGGCCGGTGCAGTGAACTTCATCATGCGCACTGACTTCGAAGGTTTCGAATTATACGGGGACCTGCAGAATATCGAAGCGGCAAGCGGCTTGTATGACAGCACCGCCAATGCCATCTGGGGCTGGTCGGATGAGAACTCCGGCACGCATCTTGTGCTGGCGGGTGAGCGCTTTGAGCGAGACCCGGTACCTGTTAAATACGCCAGCTATTTTGACGATAATTCCCGTTTCAGTGACATCGTCGGTGGCGTGCCGGATGGTGCAGAGGAAGTCTTCAACAGCCCGATGTTTGGCGCCAACTTCAATATGGCGTATTACAACCCGGCCGTGGTGGCGCGCAATGTCGCGGAAGGTGGCGCCGACCTGCCGATCTATACCGACCCGTTGTGTACGAGCCTGAGCGGCGCAAACGGAAACCCGTTTTTTGTCGGTCACCCGGCAGACGAGCGGGGAGACAATTCCGGGGACTGTCGTGAAGAGGTCTATGACTGGCATTACATGAGCCAGGGCATGGAGCGCAATTCACTCGCGCTGGTCTTCGATCAGCGCATCAATGACAAGGCGCAGTTTTACTCCTTCTGGCAGTGGTCCGATACCCGTATTGAGCGTACCGACAACGGGGCTGTGTCATCCCGTGGTCCGGCCGTTTTTCTGGCGGCGCCCGGTTCGCATATCGGCAACCCCGCCTGGGGTGGCTATGCCATCGGTCAGACGGCCGAGCTGGGTTTCTACGCACCGGCAATCGGTCTTGCACGCCCGGGCGAGATTGCCAATGCGCCCAATGCGCTTGCCAACGGCGGCATGAATTCACCGTTCTGGAGCACCATTCGCGTCAACACCCCGCGCAGCGGCGGAGACAGCAATATCACCAATACCGAAACCCTCGGGGTACAGGCGGGCATCAAGGGTGAGGCACTTGCCTTCAATGATCGCCGTTTCACTTACGACCTGAGTTATTCGTGGAGCGGAACCAGTTTTGAGCAAAGCTACCGCACACTGCAACGCGATCGTGCCGAACTGGCGGCCAATGGCCTGGGTGGGCCTAACTGCACGCCCAATGGCACGCCGAATTTTGATTTTCGCCATGCGCCAGGTCCGCTGGGCGGGCTTCTGCCCACCTTCTGGAATGTTTCCAATGGCGCTCTCGGTGATGCGTTGACCCAGGTGTTCTTCCCCGGTTTTGTGTTCTCAACCCGGGAGAGTCTGTCCCTGGCGCTGACCAGTAACAACCATGGTCAGGGCGGCTGCCAGTTCTACAACCCCTTCCTGACCTCGATCACCAACCCGCAGTTAGCCAATTCCCAGGAACTGGTGGACTGGATGACGCCTACCGTATTGCGAGCGGACAAGCGGAACAAACTGGCGGTGGTGGACCTGGTGCTCACAGGCGAGCTGATGCCCATGTCAGGCGGGATGGCGCAAGTGGCGGCGGGTGCACAATACCGCATGCAGAGCAACAGCTCCCGTGCTCCCGCACTTAATTTTCCGGGGCTTGCCAATGCCATTCTCGGCTACGATGCCAATGGCGTGCCCAATGATTTCCACTACGTCAGCAACAACTTCGAGTGTGCCGGTTGTATTTTCAATTACGACCATGATCGCAATGTCAAAGCGGTATTCACCGAGCTGTCCCTGCCGTTTGCCAGCAATGTTGAGTCGCAGTTTGCCCTGCGCTGGGAAGACTACGGCGGCAATATCGGCAGTGAGGTAACGCCCAAGATTGCCGCTAGCTGGAGACCGGTGGATGAACTGCTGCTGCGCGGCTCCTTCTCTCAGTCTTTCCGTGCCCCCAATATTGGTATCGTGAAGGAAGGACTGGAAGCCTCGTTCAATATTTTCCGCGATCCGCTGCGTAATCAGGCCGTGCGTGCAGGCCTGTTGCCCCCGACCAACGAGAATGCGCTGCCGAACTTTACCTACACGGTCGGTGTTCCCGAACCTTCTCTGGGGAATGAGCATGCGGATACCTTTAATCTCGGGTTTATCTGGACACCTGCGGGTGGTTTGCTGGACGGACTGTCGGTCAATGCAGATTTCTGGCGCTTCGAGCTGAAGGACAAGGTGCTCCCGCAACCGGGAATTTCCGCCATTGCCGGCGAGCTTGAGGCATTCAGTCGCGCAGCGGCAGATCCCTCCAACTACATTCTCAACAGCTCTCTGTCGGCAAATGCCGCCGTGGCGTTTGAGGCATGTGACCCCAATGCGCTGGAAGCGCAGTACGGCCGCGATTCCGCCGAGCGGCTCAATTGCGTGGTCGATCCTCGCAGCTATGTGGTGCCGGGCGTGGTGCGTACCTTTGGCTCCACCATCGCGGAGCTGAGCACAACGGTGTTGAGCACCATCAATGCCGGCACCATCATTTCCGATGGGGTCGATCTCAAGCTGGGCTATGGCTGGGAGAACGATCTGGGGCGTTTCCAGCTGGGGCTGGATTACACCCATGTGCGCCAGTACAAGCTGATAGACGTGCCAGGCCTGGAACTGGGCCTGCTGGAAACGGGCGTGTTCGATGCCGCCGGTACAAGCGGTGACGGCAATCTGGTGCGCTCATTGCCCGACAACCGTGGCAATGTGCATCTGAACTGGATGCGAGGCCCACATTCCGCCACGGCCATCACCCGCGTGGTGGGCTCTTATCGTGATCTGTCCTATGACAGCATCTATGCCAGCGGCAACGACGGTGTGCGTGCGCGAATGAGCAAGAAGATCGACACCTATCAGAGCTGGGATTTCCAGTACAGCTATGCCATGGATTGGGCAAACAGAAAACTGCCGCACTCCGTGTTCACGGTTGGTGTGCTGGATGCCTTCAATGCGCAGCTGAGTTATCGCGAGAGCGGTTCCACCCTGTATGACTCCAGCATTGTGGCCAACTACGATGCCAGCGTCTTCGATGGCCGTGGTCGTCGCCTGTATGCGCGGGTGTTGATGCAGTTCTGAGGTGAGCGTTATTTTTCTTCCGCAATCGCATCCAATCCTGCGAACAGAAAAGTCTTCAGGTGCTGTTTCAGTGCCTGTTTGTCTTCCCACAGATTGCCGAACACCTTGCACAGGGTGGTGCGGTTGGCGATCAGCAGAAACAGATTGGGTGCGATGGTGCTGAGCAGGCAGCGGGTGAGTCGCGGGTCTTCCGGCGGCAGGCCCGTGATGTCACCCAGCAGGGCTCTGACCAGCGTAAATTTGGGCAGCGCTTCCTGAGCGATCAGGGTGTCCAGGTGAGGGGAGGGCGTGATGAGCTCGCGGAAGAACAGGCGTGAGTGCCACTGACTGGCGTCGATCCCATCCAGCAGATTATCCAGCACGCGGGCGAGTTTCTCCCGGGCATCCAGATCACTGTTCGTAATATCGCGGATGGTGTCCAGGCTGATGAGGCGGCGATGGGATTCGATCAGCACGGTGGTGTACAGCTCGGCCCGGCTGCCAAAGTGATAATTGACCGCTGCCACATTGCAGTGGCTGCACTCGCAGATTTTCTTGCTGGTGGTGGCATCGTAGCCCAATTCAGCGAACAGACGCCCTGCAGTCTCCAGTATTTGCTGCCTTGTGGCGTCCCCGTCAGCGCGGCTGCCTGGCCGCGGTTTCTGTGAACTTCGTGATGCCATGGTGTCTGTCTCTTTCCGGATTTAATTTAAATTCAAATTTGTATTTGATTTGTGCGCATCATAGCAGCTAGTATCTCGACATTCATCAAGAATCAGCAAAACGGGCGATTTATATGAATATCAGGAAAGTGCTAGTGCTCATCCTTGTGATTGCTGCCATCGGTGGCACCCTCTACTGGCGATCTGCAGGGGGTGAGGGCGGACGTCAGGGGATTGTTCTCTACGGCAATGTGGATCTGCGCCAGGTGGCTCTGGCCTTCAGCAGTGTTGAACGAGTGGCCGAGATGCGGGTGGAAGAGGGGGACAGGGTCAGTGCCGGGCAGGTGCTGGCCACACTGGACACCGATCTGTTGCAACTGCGCATTGCCCAGGTGGAGGCGCAGGTGCGGGTCCAGCAGGAAGCTCTGAATCGTTTACGCTCCGGCAGTCGTCCGCAGGAAATTGCGCAGGCACAGGCGCAGACAGCCGTGGCAGAGGCAGAGCGAACCCAGGCTCGCCAGCAGCTGGAAAGGCTGCAGGGCATTCAGCGTGATAGCGATGGTAAGGCGGTTGCCGAGGCGGATATCGAGGCAGCCGAGGCCCGCGTGGCCGTGCTGGAGGCAACGGTACGCCGTGCCCGCGAGGCGCAAAGCCTGGTGATGGCCGGGCCCGCCGTGGAAGACATTGCCCGCGCACAGGCACAGCTGGAGGCGGCACAGGCAGAACATGCTGTCTTGCAGCAACAGCTCAGCAATGCCGCACTGACGGCGCCTATGGAGGCGGTGGTGCGCTCCCGGCTACTGGAACCTGGCGACATGGCCTCGCCGCAGCGCCCGGCCTATACGCTGGCAATCGTCGAACCAAAATGGGTGCGCGCCTATGTAAGCGAGACCGATCTTGGGCGGGTGCGCGAGGGGCTGTCTGCCCGAGTCTATATTGACAGTTTCCCCGATGAAGCCTTCAGTGCTCGCGTGGGTTATATCGCCTCGGTAGCCGAGTTCACGCCGCGTGCCGTGCAGACGGAGGATCTGCGCAGCAGCCTGGTATACGAAATACGGGTGCGGGTGGAAGACCCGGACAATCGTCTGCGTCTGGGCATGCCCGCTACCGTAAATCTGGATACTGACGACAACGGAGCCCGCTGATGAGCGATGCCCATGCGGTTGTCGGGCAGCATTTGCATAAGCGCTTCCTGGACAAGGAGTCCGGGCGGACGATTCATGCGTTGAAAGAGATCAACCTGGAGATTCCGGTCGGCTCCATCACAGCCTTTGTCGGGCCGGACGGGGCGGGCAAGACCACGCTTATTCGCATGATGGCGGGTCTGTTGCGTTGCGAGGAAGGAAGCCTGCAGGTGCTGGGTCTCGATGTGGCGCAACACCCCCAGCAGATTCAGGACCGCATCAGTTATATGCCTCAGCGTTTTGGCCTTTACGAGGACCTCAGCGTGCAGGAAAACCTGGACCTGTACGCCGATCTTCACGGGGTCCCCGCGCAGGCCCGGGAGGAGCGCTATCGTCGTCTGATGGAGATGACTGGCCTTGCCCGTTTCACCGAGCGCCCGGCGGGAAAACTCTCGGGAGGCATGAAACAGAAACTGGGCCTTGCCTGTACGCTTGTGCGTTCGCCACAGCTGTTATTGCTTGATGAACCCACGGTCGGGGTGGACCCCCTGTCGCGGGTGGAGCTGTGGGAGATTGTGGAACAGTTGCGCCGGGATGAGCAGCTGACGGTGATCATCAGCACGGCCTACCTGGACGAGGCCGAACGTTGCTCCCGTGTCTATGTCATGCACGAGGGGGAGATTCTGGCCCAGGGCGCGCCGGATGCCCTGAGTGCCCACGCGCAGGGGCGCTGTTTCATGGCGGTGAGTCACGAGAAAGAACCGGCGCGCGCCCTGCAGTCCCGCCTGCTGGACACCACGGATCTGGTCGTGGATGCGGTGCCCCAGGGTGGGCATGTCCGCTTCATTCTGGGGGAGCCTCACTACCGGGATGAACCTCGCCTGCAATCCATTCTGGGCACGGCGGACATTCAGGCCATGACACCGCGCCTGGAAGACGGTTTCATGGTGCTGATGCGCCAGCGTCTGCAGCATATGGGGCATTCTCATGAGGCGAGCCTTGCCGCCGCCACGCGGGTGTCGGCGAGTACCGGGGAGCTAGCCTCCGGCACAGGCGAGCATGAAACGATGATCGAGGTGCGCGATCTGGTACGCCGCTTCGGTGATTTTATTGCAGTGAATTCCACCTCCTTTGCGGTGGCGCGCGGCGAAATATTCGGCCTTCTCGGACCCAACGGAGCCGGCAAGACCACCACCTTCCGCATGCTGTGCGGCTTGTTGCCCGCCAGCAGCGGTTTCTTGCAGGTCGCGGGGGTGAACCTGCGCACGGCCCGTGCCGATGCCCGCCGCCGTATAGGCTATGTGTCACAGAAGTTCTCTCTCTACGGCAATCTTTCTGTCATGGAAAACCTGGAATTTTTTGGCGGTGCCTACGGCCTGCGGGGAAAGCGCCTGCGCCAGCGCATCGCCACGGTGCTGGAACAGTTTGAACTGGAGGGGCTGGAACGCACACCATCGGGGCATTTGCCAGGAGGATTCAAGCAGCGCCTGGCCATGGCCGTGGGCCTGTTGCACGAACCCGATATTCTGTTTCTCGACGAACCGACCAGTGGCACGGACCCGCTCGCACGCCGTGAGTTCTGGCGTCGCATTACGGCCCTGGCCGAGACCGGAGTGACCATCATCATCACCACTCACTTTCTGGATGAGGCGGAGTACTGCGATCGCATCGTGATTCAGGACGCGGGGGAACTGAAGGCATTGGGTACGCCGCGTGAGGTCTGGGTGCAGGCCGGCCATCGGGCAGACTCTTTCCTGAATATGGAACGAGCCTTTATCGACATTGTGAATCAGGGGCGTCAGCCGTCTGCACAGGCGGCGAGTGAGCTCGCTGGCAGCGAGGTGGTCCATGCCTGAGACCTATCAGGACGGTGTTGCTCCCCGCAATCTGGCAGCTTTTCTACGCAGGCTGTATGCCCTGACGCGCAAGGAGGTCCGGCAGCTACTGCGGGACAAGAGTAACCTCTCCATCGGCCTGCTGCTGCCGGTGATTCTGATGCTGATTTTTGGTTACGGGCTGTCTCTGGATGTACGCAATGCCCCCATTGCCGTGGTGCTGGAGGATGCCTCGCCCACGGCCATGGATGCCATCAGCGGTTTGCAGCTCAGCCCCTATTTTTCTCCCTTGCTGATGCGTTCGATGCATGAAGCCGAGGAAAAAATGCTGACGCGGGAGGTGGATGCCATCGTGCGGGTACCGCCGGATTTCGCCAGCGCGCTCAATGCCGGGCAGGGCAAGCTGCAGGTCATCGTGCACGGGGCCGAGGCCAGTCGTGCGACGATCATTCTCAATTACGCCACCTCGGCACTTGCGCAGCAGGGGGCAAGGCTGCAGGACCGCAGCGCAGGGGCGGCAAGCGATGGCATCGGTCAGGTACAGGTGGAGTCGCGCCTGTGGTTCAATGCTGCCAATACCAGCACCTGGTATCTGGTGCCGGGTCTCATTGTTCTGATCATGACCTTGACAGGGGCATTTTTGACGGCGCTCGTCATGGCACGGGAATGGGAAAGAGGCACCTTCGAGGCGCTGTTTGTGTCGCCGGTCAAACCGGTAGAGATTCTGCTGGCAAAGATCATCCCCTATTTCGTCGTGGGCATCATTGGCCTGGCCATGTGTCTGGTGACGGCACGCTTTCTGTTCGGGGTGCCAATGGAAGGTTCCCTGCCTCTGTTGCTGCTGTCCTCCGTGCTTTACCTGTTTGTGGCGCTGGGGATCGGTTTGCTGATTTCTTCGGTCACGCGCAATCAGTTCATGGCCAGCCAGGTCAGTTTGCTGATTTCCCTGCTGCCGGTATTCATGCTGTCCGGCTTCATGTTCGATCTGCGCAATGTGCCCGTGATGATCAATGTCATCGGGCACCTGTTCCCGGCCACACACTTCATGACCCTGATCAAAACCCTGATGCTGGCGGGCAATATCTGGCCCATCATTATTCTGGAAGGCAGCATTCTGGCGGGCTATGCCGTGCTGTTTATCGGGCTTGCGCGTCTGGTAACGCGCAAGCGGTTGGATTGAGGATATAAAAACATGTTGAACACACTTCATCGCGTTCTGAGCCTGTGCCGCAAGGAAATGCTGGCCATTCTCAAGGACCCCTCCAGCCGCATCGTGCTGATCATGCCGGTGATTCTGCAGAGCATGCTGTTTGGCTATGCGGCCACCTATGACCTGACGAATGCCCCTTATGCCGTGCTGGATCAGAGCCGTTCTGCAGCCTCTGCGGAATTGCTTGCCAGCCTGGACGGCACGGGGGTGTTCCATCGGGTGGCCACGCTGGAGAGTGAGCAGCAGATCGAGGAGATTATCGACAAGGGAGAGGCCTTGCTGGTGCTGCAGTTCGGGGCGGACTTCGAGCGCAATCTGTACGCGGGGCAGACGGCTTCCCTGCAGGTGATTCTGGATGCGCGCAACTCCAACAGCGCCGGTTCTGCTGCCGCCGATATCGGCGCCATCGTGGCGGGCTTCAATCAACAGTGGCGGCAGTCACACGGCGGCAGTGCGCCGGCACTCACCGTGGAATCCCGCGCCTGGTACAACCCGAACCTGGAGACCCGCTGGTTTATCATGCCGAGCATGATCGCCTCGCTTGCCTTCCTGCAAACGGTGATGCTGACGGCCTTGTCCGTGGCCCGGGAGCGGGAGCAGGGCACCTTCGATCAGTTGCTGGTCACGCCCATGTCGCCCAGTGAGATCATGGTGGGAAAGGCCGTGCCGCCGATCATGATCGGGCTCGTGCAGTCCACCATCGTGATGCTGGTCACCCTGTTCTGGTTCAAAGTGCCGATGGCGGGGTCTTTGCTCACGCTTTATCTTGGTCTGGTGTTCTTCATGATTTCCAGCGTGGGTGTCGGCCTGGTGCTGTCTGCCCTGTCGGCGAATATGCAGCAGGCCATGCTGTATTCCTTCATGCTCATGATGCCGCTGATGCTGCTGTCCGGCCTGGCGACACCCGTGCGCAATATGCCGGAACCGATCCAGATTCTGACCTATGCCAACCCCCTGCGTTTCGCGATAGACCTCATTCAGCGGGTGTATCTGGAGGGGGTCAGCCTGTTCTCGGTCTGGTATGACCTGCTGCCCCTGATGGTCATTGCGGTACTGACATTGCCCTGGGCGGCCTGGCTGTTTCGTCATCGATTGATATAAACGGAGACTCGCGTATGAGAAAGCGACAATTGTTTCCTGTGCCCCGGGCCGGCCTGATGCTGCTGCCCTTGCTGCTGGCATCCTGCACGAGTGTCGGGCCGGATTATCAGGCGCCCGACATTGCCATTGCCCCGAACTGGGCACCGCTTCATGGTGGCGACCCCAGCCTGGCCGATGTGCAGCGCAGTCGCAGTGAAGAACCTGTGTCCATGCTGGAGGGTTTTGCCCTGTTTGCGGATGCCGATCTGCAGGCCCTGCAAACCCGTGCGCTGGAGAACAACGCCGATCTGCGCATGGCCCTGCTGCGTTTCGCGCAAAGCCGGGTACAGCGAGGCATGGTGGCCGCTGGCGATCAGCCAACGCTGGTTGCCGCCGGTGGCGCCAGCCGACAACGCCAGAGCGAGACCGGCAGTGCCACACGCCTGCTGACGGCTCTGTCGCCGGCCAGCCAGACGCAAAGCCTGATCGATTTCATCAGCGACCCGTTTGCCCTCTATCAGGCAGGTTTTGATGCTTCCTGGGAGCCGGATTTGTGGGGCAGGGTAAGACGCAGCCTGGAGGCAGCCGATGCTCAGATGGAGGAGGCGGATGCCGGTCTGGCCCAGGTTCAGCTCGGGCTGCTGTCCGAAGTGGCCCGCACTTATTTTCAGCTGCGAGGCGTGCAGACCCAGCAGGAATTGCTGCGCCAGGATATCGCCAGAGTAGAGGAGCTGATCACCCTGGCACGGCTGCGTTATGAGGGTGGCCTTGGCAACGAGAGTGAACTGATCAGCCAGCAGATCGTGCTCAGCGAATTGACAGCGCGTGAGCCCGCGCTGCGGGAACAGGAGGCAACGGCGCTGAATGCACTGAGTTATCTGCTGGGGGAGGAGCCCGGGAGCGTGCAGTCCCTGTTGTCGGACAATGTGCAGTGGTCGCTGGCCGCGATGCCGGACCTCGCGCTGGGGCTGCCCTCGGACGTGGTCGCTTCACGCCCCGATATCCGCGCCAGCGAGGCACGTCTGCGCCAGGCCACGGCCCGGCTGGGTATTGCACAAGCCGAACTCTACCCGCGTGTGATGCTGGGGGCCGGGCTGGGCCTGGAGTCACTGGAAAGCGGTGAGTTTGCCGACTGGGGCAGCCACCAGTGGTCCATCGGCCCTCGTTTCAGCCTGCCTCTGTTCGACCAGGGCAGGCGCAAGGCGGCGATTACCCTGCGCGAGCTGCAACAGCAGGAAGCCGCCATCGACTATCAGCGCGTGGTGCTGGGTGCCTGGCGAGAGGTGGATTCGGCGCTCAACCGCTACACGGCCCAGCGCCAGCGCGATGCTGCGCTGCAGGATAAACTGCAGCGGGAAGGACAAGCCTATGAACTTGTGCTGGCCAGTTACCGCAATGGCCTCATCGATTACCGCCAGGTGCTTGCTGCGCAGCAGCGCGAGGCCATGGTTCGCCGGGAGATTGCCGAGAGCGAGATGCAACTGGCACTGAATCTGGTCGGTGTGTTCAAGTCTCTGGGGCGTGCTGCGCCCATTCAGGGAGGGCAGGCGTCGTCCTGACGCCGAATCCGGCAATCTTTGCTATGCTTTTGATACCGACAATTTCAAGAGCCCTCCCATGGACGATTCCCTTGTTTTACTCAGCCGCAGGCTCGGCGAGACACTGCTCGGCCAGCGCTGGCAGGTGACTACCGCCGAGTCCTGCACGGGTGGCTGGATTGCCCAGTCCATCACGGATATTCCCGGCAGCTCCGACTGGTTCGGCAGTGGCTATGTCACGTACTCCAATGAAGCCAAGCAGCGCATGCTCGGGGTTCCCGGCAGCTATTTCGCGCCCGGTGCTCCAGGCGCCGTGAGCCGTGAAACCGTGACTGCCATGGCCGAGGGGGCCTTGCAGGCATCGGGCGCCCAGTTTGCGGTGGCCACCAGTGGTATCGCGGGGCCGGGGGGCGGCAGCGAGAGCAAGCCGGTCGGCACGGTGTGGATCGCCTGGGCGTGGCGCCTGGAGGCGGGGGTTCCGGTAACGGTGAATGCACAGCTGGAGCATTTCTCCGGCGAGCGTGAGGCGGTACGCCGGCAGGCCGTGCGGGCCGCACTGGCGGGGCTGCTGGAGCGGATTGAGGCGCAGATCCCGGCGTGAGTAATTTTTCCGACTACTGGTTGAATATACAGGTAAGCTCTGTTTTAATACCCGGCAAATGAAAACCAGTCGTCCTGACTTGGAACAGCGAACGAGACGAGAAGTCCACAAGGAACCATCACTATGGCAAGCGATGCGATGAAAGACAGCAACCGTGAAAAAGCACTGAGTGCCGCCCTTTCCCAGATTGAACGCCAGTTCGGCAAGGGCTCCATGATGCGCCTGGGCGACAAGGGGAGGGAGGCGATTCCCGCTATCTCCACCGGTTCTCTGGGGCTGGATATCGCCCTGGGGATTGGGGGGCTGCCCCGGGGGCGTATCGTGGAAATCTACGGGCCGGAATCCTCGGGCAAAACAACGCTTACCCTGCAGGTGATTGCGGAGTGCCAGCGTCAGGGCGGCACCTGTGCCTTCATCGATGCCGAGCATGCCCTGGACCCGATCTATGCCGGTAACCTGGGGGTGGACGTGGAAAACCTGCTGGTCAGCCAACCGGACACCGGAGAACAGGCACTGGAAATCTGCGACATGATCGTGCGCTCAGGCGCCGTGGATGTGGTGGTCATCGACTCCGTGGCCGCCCTGACGCCGAAGGCGGAAATCGAGGGCGATATGGGCGACAGCCACATGGGGCTGCAGGCACGCCTGATGTCCCAGGCACTGCGCAAGATGACCGGCAATATCAAGAACTCCAACACCCTGGTGATCTTCATCAACCAGATCCGCATGAAGATTGGTGTGATGTTCGGTTCCCCCGAAACCACCACCGGGGGCAATGCGCTCAAGTTCTATGCCTCCGTGCGGCTGGATATCCGCCGCATCGGTTCCATCAAGGAAGGCGATGAAGTGGTGGGCAGCGAAACCCGCGTCAAGGTGGTCAAAAACAAGGTGGCGCCGCCTTTCCGCCAGACAGAGTTCCAGATCATGTACGGGCAGGGAATTTACCGCATGGGCGAGGTGATCGACCTGGGCGTGAAACTCAATCTGCTCGATAAATCCGGTGCCTGGTATGCCTATAACGGGGAGAAGATCGGCCAGGGCAAGAAAAACGCCGCGACCTATCTGGAAGAGAACCCCGAAATTGCCAAGGAAGTGGAAGACAAGATCCGCGCCCAGCTGTTGGGTGGTGCGATGCTGGCCAGCGGTGATGAAAGCGAGATGGAAGACGCAGAGCAGTTCGACTGAAGCCGCTGGAGAGCACTGTCATGGCTGAGGGCTCTGATGATGTTCTGCGTGTTACCTTGCGGCGTGCGGCGATGGATACGCTGGCACGCCGCGAACACTCCCGTGCTGAGCTGAGCCAGAAGCTGGCACGCAAGTACCCGGAGCTGGAAGCGCATATCCCTTCGGTGCTCGATCAACTGGAAGGTGATGCGCTGCTCAGCGACGAGCGTTTTACAGAGGCCTATACCCGTTATCGCCGTAACCGTGGAGTAGGGCCTTTGCTGATCCGCCAGGAGCTGGCAGGCAAGGGCGTTGCTTCTGCCCTGATCTCGGCCTGGGTGGATGAAGCGGATCATCAGTGGCAGGAGAGTCTGCACACGGTCATCGCCCGCAAGGCACGGGGTGTGGAGCTGAACACACTGGATGCCCGTGCCCGCCAGAAGCTCTTCCGTTTTTGCCTTTCCCGTGGTTTTTCCAGTGCGCAGATAAGTCGCGCCCTGCGCTCAGATACTGAGTTATAATCCTGCCTCAATACCGGCCAGAAGAGCGTTTGGGCCGGTTTCGCACACGGACTCCACGGCGGCGAGGGCTCTCAAGAATGCGCTTGGTATATGGATTTCCAGGAATATTCCACAGGATGGGGGCGCGCTTTGCCCTGTTGCTGTTCGGTGGCATGACGGTATTTTCTGTGCAGGCAGCAGAACTGCGCATCGCCCTGCAGGACGCGGACAGCGGTGCGGGGGTGCAGGGGGCCGTGGTGGAGGTGCTGTTGCCTGCGGCACAGCAGGCTGCTTATGCCCTGAGTACTACCGTCAGTGTCGATCAGGTGGACAAAGAGTTTGTGCCCAACGTGACGGTTATCGGCGTTGGCAGCCGCGTGAACTTCCCCAATAGTGATGCAATTCTGCATCACGTCTATTCCTTCTCTCCCGCCAAGGTTTTTGAATTGCCCCTCTACGGTCAGGGGCAGAACCTGGATTATTTTGAAACCTTCGAGCAAGCGGGAGTGGTGGAGTTGGGCTGCAATATCCACGACTGGATGCTGGCTTATATCTATGTGGCCCAGACCCGGCTCGCAGTGGCTACCGATGAGCAGGGGCGGGCACAGCTTGTCGATGTGCCGGAGGGTGAATATACCGTGCGTGTCTGGCATCCCCGTGCGGCAAGCGAAGGCAATGTGATGGAGCAAAAGCTGGTGTTCCGCAATAGTGAATCCGGCAATCTGCGTCTGGCGCTCACGCTGGAGCGTGACAACCGTTTGCGCAGGTCCCCGAAGGTTTCACGCACCCGTTATCGATGAGGATCGCAACGCCGTGATGGCCAGGTTCTCTTTTCACAGTTTTCGTACCCGCCTGCTGGTGTTTCTGCTGGCGCTGATGCTGCCCGTGCTGCTGGGCATCTACTTCTTTGTCAACCGCGAAAACAACGAGTACACCACCGACACGATCAACAGCTATCTGGAGCTCGGTGCCGATGTGTTCGATTTCACCCGCGAGGAGCACAAGAACACACTGCTGACCATCACCAGCACCATGACGCGGGACTGGGGTTTCCGGAATGCCTTTGGTACCGGTGACCCGTATACCATCATCGATGCCGCCGACAATATTCTGCTGCGTTCACTCGGCGCCGCCGACATGATGCTGATTGCAGCCCTGGACGGTGAGGTCATCATCGACACCAGAACCCAGGGTTTTGAACGCTTGCAAGGCGAGTGGCTGGCCTTGATGAACGAGGCAGCTAACAACGATGACGGCATTGCCGATGCCATCATCAATGTGCAGGGCATTCCCTACCAGATCACCGTGATACCCCTGTACCTGCCCACCCCGGTGGCCTGGATTTTTGGCGGCTTCCCGCTGGACAATGAATTCACGGCGACGGTGAAGCAAAGCATTGTGTCGGATGTCTCCATCGTGGAGTATCAACAGTCGGCACAGGGAGTGCCTGCTCTTAGCGTCATTGCCTCCACGTTGAGTGAGCAGGATCAGCTGGAGTTGCTCACTCAACTGCAGTTTGAGCATGAGCAGACGCAGCGCATACGCCTTGCGGATGGCGAATATGGCACCTTGTTGCGCCCCTTGTATGGGCGCAGTGCAGACCCACTGCAGATCAAGGCGGTCATTCAAAAATCCTACAACGAGAATATTGAAAACCTGCAGGCGTTTCAGCGCGTGCTGCTGCAATTCTATATCGCCGTATTACTCGCCAGCCTCCTGGCGGCGGTCTGGCTGGCACGCTCTTTCACCCGCCCGGTGCTGGACCTCGCGGCTCGTGTGAGGCGCATAGAAGATGGCGACTACGGCCAGGCCATGGAGGTGGCAGGGCGGGATGAACTCAGCCAGCTCGCCACCTCCGTCAACAATATGGCGGCGGGCCTGGCGGAGAAAGAGCGGGTGCGGGACCTGCTCGGTAAGGTGGTCTCTCACGAAATTGCCGAGGAGCTGTTGAGCAAATCAATCGAGCTGGGCGGTGAAGAAAAAGTCGTCACCGTGCTGTTTGTCGATATCAAGGGCTTTACTGCATTGTGCGAGGCCTCATCGCCTGAAGCCGTTTTAACGATGCTCAATCGCTATCTCAGTGAGATCACGAGGGTTATTGAGAGCTGCCATGGCGTGGTGGATAAATACACGGGCGATTCCGTCATGGCGCTGTTCGGAGCGCCCCTGAGCCGCGAAAATGATGCAGAGAATGCGCTGGCCGCTGTGCTGGCGATTCAGGAATCCATGGTGGCCTTGAACACGATTAATCGCACCGAAGGCATGGCCCTGATGGAAGTGGGCATTGGTGTTCACACCGGCCTGGTGGTGGCCGGAAATCTGGGTTCGCATAATCGCCTGAACTACACCGTGATTGGCGATTCCGTGAATCTTGCCGCTCGCCTGGAGGGGCTGACCCGCAAGTACAATACACCGAATATTGTCAGCGATGCCTGCCGTGCTCTGGCCCCTTCGTTTGTCTACAAAGAGCTGGACCTGGTGCGGGTTGCGGGCAAGAGCGAGCCTGTTAGAATCTACGAGCTCGTGGGTGAGGCAAGCCGCATCAGTGATGCGCAAAGAAATGAACTCACGGCATTTGCCGAGGCGCTCGCCGCCTATCGTGCGCAACGTTGGAGTGATGCCATCGAAGGCTTCACCGCGCTGAACAATGCCTTGCCAGAGCAAAAGCGGGAAACAAGCCTGTATGCCGTTTATCTGGAACGGATGGAATATTTACCGGAACGGGAATTACCGCAGGACTGGGATGCCGTTTTCATCTTTGATCGCAAGTAAACGTAGCCATGCACTGACGCTTCGTGAAGGAAACCCTATGAAACTGATCCGACCATTCAATGCCCTGCGCCCGCGTCCGGAGCTGGCTGCTCGCGTTGCCGCACCGCCCTACGATGTGCTGAACCGGGAAGAGGCGCTGGAGATGGCCAGCGGCAACGAGTTCAGTTTTCTGCGCGTCAATAAACCCGAGATCGATGTGGCCCCGGATATCGATGCCTATGACCCACGCGTTTACCAGCGCGGTGCACAGAACCTGCAGCGCTTTATCGAACAGGGAATATTGCAGCGGGACGACACGCCCTGTTTCTATGTCTACAGGCAGGTGATGGGGGCTCATAGTCAGGTGGGTTTGGTAGCCGTGGCATCGGTGGCGGCCTATGAGCAGGATCTGATCAAAAAGCATGAGTTCACGCGTCCGGACAAGGAAGACGACCGCGTCAATCACATCAACACGCTCAGTGCCCAGGTTGGCCCGGTGTTTCTGACCTATCGGGCGCGTCCGGAAATCGATGCGCTGATGGCCCAGGTGCAGGCACAGGCGCCGGTGTATGATTTTGTTGCGCAGGATGGTAACCGGCATGTCTTCTGGGTGGTTTCCGATACCGGCATGATAGACAGCATTCAGCGCGCCTTTGACAGCGTTGACTGCCTGTATGTGGCGGATGGCCATCACCGTTCCGCCGCCGCGCAGCGTGTCAAAGAGCTGCGTAAGGCGGCCAACCCGGCCCATACGGGCGAGGAAGCCTACAACTGGTTTTCCAGCGTTATATTTCCCCATAATCAGATGCAGATTCTCGATTACAACCGGGTGCTGAAGGATCTCAATGGCTTGAGTGAGCAGGAATTCCTGCAAAAGATTCAGGCCTGTTTCAATGTTCGTGAGAGCAAGGCAGGAGCGATCAAACCGGCCCACGCCCACCAGTTCACGCTCTACCTGGGCGGTCGATGGTATGTGCTCGACGTGATAGAAGGGCTGTGGAACCCGGATGATCCTGTCGCCAGCCTGGACGTGGCCATCCTGCAGCAGAACCTGCTGTTGCCGGTGTTGGGCATAGCGGATCAACGCCGGGATAAACGGATTGATTTTGTGGGGGGGATTCGCGGCCTGCAGGCGCTGGAAAAGCGTGTGGACTCAGGGCAGTGGCAGCTGGCTATCGCGCTCTACCCGACATCCATACAAAGCCTGATGGCCGTGGCCGATGCGGGCGAGGTCATGCCACCCAAATCCACCTGGTTTGAACCCAAGCTCAAGAGCGGCCTGTTCGTGCATGTGCTGGACTGACAGCTACTGCAATTGACCTCTCAGGCCGTAGCCGGCAACTTCCTGCAGAGCGGCGTCCCGGTACTGGGTCGGTGTCAGATTGTGAATGTCCTTGAACGCCTTGTTGAAGGATGACAGGGCGGAGTAGCCCACATCGTAGGCGATGTTGGCTATCTGTTCACGATGGTCCTCCGTGCTGATCAGGCGACGGCAGGCTTCCTTGATGCGGAACTCATTGAGGAACTGGTTGAAATTGCGATAACCGAGCTGTTTGTTGATCACCCGTCGCAGACGATATTCCTGCACCGAGAGACGCTCGGCAAGTTCTCCGATGGTGAGGCCTGGGCGGGTATAGAGCTTGTCCTTGTCCAGTGCCTCGAAGATTTTGTTCACCAGCGCCGGGTTGTCCACGTTGATCGTGGTGGACGGTACGGCACTCAGGTGACGTTTCTGTTGTTCCCCTTGAAGAACGATTACCTGAATAGCCTCGTTACGCAGGCGTGTGCTGCAAATATTGAAGGCAAACGCAATCAGCGCGATATAGAAAAATAGATAGGGCAGTGGAACCTGGGGAATCATGGCGGGCAGTGAATAGTATTCGAGAGCGGTCGCAAAGCCGCGCATCAATACCATCGTCACCAGAAGCCCCATGGCGATGACAAAGGGAACGCGCACGCGGTGGCGGGATTCCACCAGATCATTGCGCAAATCCTGCATTGCGAGATAGATGGCGTGAGTACAGAAGGCGAGCATGACAAATTGCGGAATCACATAGCCGACCACATACAGGCCTTGGAGAAAGAGGGTATCGCCGGTACCGAAATAGGCACCAAGGGCGCGCATCAGGACATAAGAGCCCATGAGTGCCCAGATAGGGCGTGAAACCCGTGGATTGTCGACAAACAGATACAGTGCCAGCAGCCACAGTGCTGCGGGGGCAATCGTGGAGATGCGGTTAAGCAGGTAATACAGGACGGGGCTGTCGGGGCCAACCATCTGGGCCAGTACATAGGCGGAGAAACTGATGCTGTACAGCGCGAGCAGGCGCCCGATGACTTGTTGTCGGTGGTAAACGAAGAAGAAGACGCCGGTAAAGGCCAGTTGGGATATAGCCAGCGCGCCCAGGGTATTCAGACTCAATCCGAGCATGACACACCTCGTTTTTAATTATCATCATTGGCGCTTATATAGCCACGAGTCGGTCAAAGATGCAAGATGAAAAAACCCGGCACCTGGCTCATTCCCTGAGCCAGTGCCGGGTACACATCCCACAGCGCCAGGATTAACGCGGTGTTTCCCCTATTCGGTCACGATGACGGTGATGTACCCGTCGTGGTAAAGACCGCCGTCATCGGCCCGACCCCACAGGACATACGTTCCGGGTTCCGAGAACACAACCTCCGTGTTATACATCCCGTCTTCGGGAATCGGGGGCGGCGTCCATAAGGCCCCCCAAGGGGAATTGGCGGAGGCGCGGGTGTCTTCCCAGGGTTTCACCTGGGGAGGGTCGAAGTGCACCTCTCCGGCGCCGCGATACACATTCCAGGACAGGAACAGGCCGTTGGTCTTGCCCACGGTTGTGCGTCTTGGCGGTGTCATCATTCTTTCGTGAGCGTTCAAACCCTCAACGCTGCGCGAGGCGGCGCGGGGCTTGGGCAGGCCATCGTCTTCCACCTTTGTTTCAATGCGCAGAGGCTCACCCACGCGGACGCGCCGGATGACTTCGCCGCCGGTGCGATCCCCCATGACGGTCAGTGTCGGGGCAATATTGGCGCGGGATTCGGGGCTGCTGGTGCCAGCACCCAGCGAACCGGTTTCCGATGCAATGACCACATTGTCAATCACATAGTCACGGGCAAGTGTGGCGTAGGCGATGCGGGTGACACCGTTGCTGGTGACCGTCCAGGCCAGCTCCTTGTCGCCCCAGTCTGCCGGAACCACTACCTCAAAGGTGAAGCGGTTGCGGCGGGGCAGAAAGTGGGTGGGCTGCCCGCGATCGGCGGCACCGGGTTCGAAATAATTGTTGTCCCCGATGGGAACGTCGAGTTCTTCCTCCCAGTTTTCATTGTGGTAGCCAAAGACGAAGCTGAAAGTGCCGTCCTCGTTTTCCCACCAACCCTCGTAGGCAGGCTCGATGAACTGGCCTTTACGATAGCTCTGGGCAAGGGTAGGGGAGCTGAGAAGTAGTGCGAGAAAAAGGCAGCACAGGCTGCGCAAGCGAATGAAGTTCGGTAGACGTGAGTGCATGGTGACAGGCCTCCGGCAGTACGCAATCGGGAGAGATGCTTGCTCCCTTGCGTGGTTATTGTTGTTGTTCCCGGTGTATGGGCGTTGACCGGCGAGACTAAACTAGCCTGCCGGGCCGAAGACGTCTGCCTCAAAGTGAAAAAAGAAGTGACGCAATCTGAAACTTTCGATGGATAGTGAAAATTCAGATTACAGAAACTGAAAACCGATCGCCAGCAGGGCTGGCTCCTACGGAATTTTGGATTTCCCCCCGTAGGAGCCTGCCCTGCTGGCGAAAGAACCATGCAGGACACACCGTAGGAGCCTGCCCTGCTGGCGAAAGAACCATGCAGGACACACCGTAGGAGCCTGCCCTGCAGGCGATCACGATCACTCCTCCCGAACGGATCAGCTCTGCTGGGTTTCAATCAACTCCGGCGCCTTGCCATTGATTGCAATCTGCCGGGGTTTCATGGCTTCGGGAATCTCCCGCACCAGATCTATATTGAGCAGCCCGTTCTCCAGCGTGGCGCCGGTCACTTTGACATGGTCGGCCAGCTGGAACACGCGCTCAAAATTACGGCCGGCAATGCCCTGGTGCAGATAGTTGCGTGCCTTGCTGTCCTCGGCCTTTTTGCCGCGCACGGTCAGTGTCTGCCGCTCGGAATGTATTTGCAGTTCTTCATCAACAAAACCGGCCACCGCCATCGTAATGCGGTACTGGTCCTTGCCAAGCAGTTCAATGTTGTAAGGGGGGTAACTGGGCTGGCTCTGTTCACGCTGGGTCACAGAGTCGAGCAGGGAAGTCAGGTGGTCAAAACCAATGGTGGAACGGTACAGCGGTGCAAAATCAAAATTTCTCATGATGCATATCCTCGAAAGCAATATGGTGAAAGATAAACGGTTCATCCGCAGATCGAACCCGGGAAGCAAACCTCCAATGAGCGTCTGCTACGAAATATAAGTAGGGGCACCGTTTTCTTTTTCAAGGCCAAAGACAGCCGCCTGACGTTGGAGCCTGCCCTGCAGGCGAACAAGCCACGAGGAGGCAGACAGAACCAGAATCGCCAGCAGGGCTGGCTCCTACGATATGCATTGGAGAGACGCGTTAGGCGATCAAGGTCTATGCTTAAGATGTACTGAAACAAGGACCTTGGATGCTGCCATGTCACAGAAATTGCGAATCGGCCGTTACAGCGAACCTGAGCGAATCTATCTGGTCACCGTGGTCTGCGCCCATCGAAGACGATTCTTTGTCGATCCGAAAACGGGACGTATCCCTGTTCACATCATGAAAGCACTGTCCGGTGACGCCGAAACACTCTGCTATGTGATCATGCCCGACCACATCCACTGGCTTTTGGCATTAGGCGTGAGCAAGAGCTTGCAGAAGCTTGTACAGCAGATGAAATCCCTCAGCACGAAATCTCTTCATACATCTGCTTTTCCTGGTGAACAGATCTGGCAGAAAGGTTTTCACGACAGGGCGCTAAGACGAGAGGAGGACGTTCGCCAGGTGGCTCGATATGTCATTGCTAACCCCTTGCGGGCGGGGCTTGTCAGAAGTTTGAGGGAATATCCCTTGTGGGATGCCAAGTGGTTATAGACAAGCAATCGCCAGCAGGGCTGGCTCCTACGGCGTACACCCAAATTTCTCTCGTAGGAGCCTGCCCTGCAGGCGAATAAACCATGGGGTGGCAGAAAGATCCAGAACCTCCAGCAAAGCATATCGTAGGAGCCTGCCCTGCAGGCGAACAGACCCCGATGAGGCAGCCAAGCCCAGGATTGCCGGCTTCAGATCACCAGCATATCCATGAACTCGTTGACGGGGGTTGCCTCCAGCGTCTGCTGATCCTTGCACAGCGCGAAGATTTTCGCTGCGCGGACGGCCGGGAAGCGTGTGGCGAGGTTCTGGCGGAATTTCTCTTCTAACAGGGGAATGCCCTCTGCGCGGCGACGACGATGGCCTACGGGATATTCCACTTCCACTTTTTCCGTAGCGGTCCCGTCCCTGAAGAACACCTGCAGGGCATTGGCGATGGAGCGTTTGTCGGCTTCCAGATATTCGCGGGTGTAGCGGGGCTCCTCGATTACCTCCATTTTGTCGCGCAGCTGATCGATGACCGGGTGTGCCTGGTGAAATTCGTTCTCATAGTGTTCGGCCACCAGATTGCCAAAGGCGAGGGGGACGGCCGTCATGTACTGCAGGCAATGGTCGCGGTCTGCCGGATTGTTCAGCGGGCCACTCTTGCTGATGATGCGAATGGCGGATTCATGGGTGTGAATCACAATACGCTCAATCTGATCCAGGCGATCACGTACCAGCGGGTGCAGACGCACCGCGGCCTCAGCGGCAGTCTGGGAGTGGAACTCGGCCGGGAAGGAGATTTTGAACAAAATATTCTCCATCACATAAGTGCCGTAATCTCTTGAAAACCTGAATTTATTTCCCTTGAAGTGGACGTCATAGAAGCCCCATTTGGGCACGCTGAGCACACTCGGATAACCGATCTCGCCGCGCAGGGTCAGGTCGGCAAGCCGCACGGCACGCGAGGTGGCATCGCCGGCAGCCCAGGACTTGCGCGGGCCGGCATTGGGCGAATGCCGATAGGTGCGCAGGCTGGAGCCATCCAGCCAGGCCTGTGACAGTGCGTCGATAATCTGCGCCTGCGTGCCGCCCAGCATATGAGTGACCACAGCCGTGGAGGCAACGCGAACGAGCAGCACATGGCACAGGCCAACACGGTTGAAACTGTTTTCCAGCGCCAGCACGCCCTGAATTTCATGCGCCTTGATCATGGCGGTAAGCACGTCCCGCATCAGCAACGGTGCCTTGCCCGCCGCGATATTGCGTTGGGAAAGATAATCCGCCACCGCCAGAATGCCGCCGAGATTATCGGAAGGGTGGCCCCATTCCGCCGCCAGCCAGGTATCGTTGTAGTCCAGCCAGCGAATGATGCAACCAATATCCCAGGCTGCCTTGACCGGGTCGAGGCGGAACTGGGTGCCCGGCACGCGCGCGCCATGGGGAACGACAGTGCCTTCAACAAGCGGGCCGAGCAGCTTGGTGCATTCCGGAAAGCGCAGCGCCAACAGGCCACAGCCTAGCGTATCCATCAGGCAGTTGCGGGCCGTGTCATAGGCCTCAGCCGATTGCACCTGGTAGTCGGTGACATAGCGGGCAATGTCGACCAGTTCCTGGTCTGGGGCAGGGCGTTCGTTGAATTCGGCAGTGGAGGACATAGCGGCTCTCCTGGCTTGCGTTGGGGAGGCGCTATGGTAGCTGAATTGCCCGAATAAAAGTATTTGCCCGCATTATTGGCGGTATCTGGAAAGCTGAACTAAGGTGAAAGTGAACACAAGGAATGTGTTGTCAATGCCGGACAGGATGTCTGGAAGGCCTCGTAAAACCCGGGTGCTTCCGGGGGCTGAGGCCGCTCCCCGGGGGCAGCAGTGCTGCCCCCGGACCTTACAAACCTGCTGTAAATTCTCTCGTACAAATTCTTTCGTAGGAGCCTGCCCTGCAGGCGAACAGAACATTCAAAATTCCCTCGTAGGAGCCTGCCCTGCAGGCGAACAAGCCACGAGGAGGCAGACAGAACCAGAATCGCCAGCAGGGCTGGCTCCTACGATATGCATTGGGGATACGCGTTGTAGGAGCCTGCCCTGCAGGCGAACAAGCCACGAGGAGGCAGACAGAACCAGAATCGCCAGCAGGGCTGGCTCCTACGGTATGCATTGGGGATACGCGTTGTAGGAGCCTGCCCTGCAGGCGAACAAGCCACGAGGAGGCAGACAGAACCAGAATCGCCAGCAGGGCTGGCTCCTACGATATGCATTGGGGATACGCGTTGTAGGAGCCTGCCCTGCAGGCGAACAAGCCACGAGGAGGCAGACAGAACCAGAATCGCCAGCAGGGCTGGCTCCTACGGTATGCATTGGGGATACGCGTTGTAGGAGCCTGCCCTGCAGGCGAACAAACCGTGATGAGACGGCAGAAGCAAAATCGCCAGCAGGGCTGGCTCCTACGCGGGGTATGCGCCTAGCGCTGGTCGATATCGACCCACTCGGCCTGCAATGGCCCGATGTAATCGGCGCTGGGGCGGATGATGCGGTTATTGGCGCGCTGCTCCTTGACATGTGCGGCCCATCCGCACACGCGTGACATCACGAAAATTGGCGTGAACAGCTTGGTGGGAATGCCCATGAAATGGTAGGCGGAGGCATGGAAGAAATCCGCATTGCAGAACAGCCTCTTCTCGCGCCACATCACCTCTTCGCAGCGCACGGACACCGGGTAGAGCACCGTGTCGCCCACCTCGCTGGCCAGGCGCTGTGACCACTGTTTGATAATGGCGTTACGCGGGTCGGATTCGGCGTAAATGGCATGCCCGAAGCCCATGATTTTTTCCTTGCGGGCCAGCATGGCAAGAATCTCGCGTTCCGCCTCCTCAGGGCTTTGCCAGGCCTCGATCATGTTCATGGCTGCCTCATTGGCACCGCCGTGCAGGGGGCCGCGCAGGGTGCCGATGGCAGCCGTGATGCAGGAGTGCATATCGGAAAGCGTTGAGGCGCACACCCGAGCCGTGAACGTGGAGGCATTGAATTCGTGCTCGGCATAAAGAATCAGTGACGCGTTCATGACCTGGGCAAACAGCTCGCCGGGTTCCTTGTCATGGAGCATGTGCAGGAAGTGCGCGCCGATCGAATCATCGTCCAGTGCGGTGTCAATGCGGACTCCGTCATGGGAGAAGCGATACCAGTAGCAGATGATGGCGGGCAGCAGTGCCAGCAGGCGGTCAATGGCATCGTCCTGTTGGCTGAAGTCCTGCTCGGTTTCCAGATTGCCCAGCATGGAGCAGCCAGTACGCATGACATCCATGGGATGGGCGCTGGCAGGGATGCGTTCGAGAACCTCCCTCAATGCTTCAGGAAGTTTTCTTAATGATTTGATTTTATTGATATAATTGCCAAGCTCTTGCCGCTTGGGTAGATGGCCGCGCAGCAGCAGGAAGGCAACCTCCTCGAAACGCGCCTTTTCTGCCAGCACGCGGATGTCATAGCCCCGATAGGTGAGCCCGGAGCCCGTTTTGCCAACGGTACACAGGGCGGTTTCGCCCGCCACCTGTCCGCGTAGTCCGGCCCCTGTAAGAGATTTGCCAGTTGCCATAGATACCCCCTTATCCTGAGCAGCAGAGACCTCAAATGCCGTAGGAGCCTGCCCTGCAGGCGAATCATTCAAACCCTAGGAAAACCAATCTCGCCAGCAGGGCAGGCTCCTACAGGTGATTGGTGTCAACCCGGGTGCTTGCTGAACAGCTGATCCAGCTTCTCCTCATAGGCATGGTAGCCCAGCACCTCATACAGCTGCGCCCGGGTCTGCATCAGTTTGACCACCGAGCCCTGGTCCCCCTCGCGCAGAATGCTGTCATACACCGTCTCGGCCGCCTTGCTCATGGCCCGGAAGGCGCTGAGGGGGTAGAGCACCATGGAGACCCCCGCCGCAGCCAGATCGGTTTTGTTGTACAGCGGTGTTGCGCCAAATTCCGTGATATTGGCCAGAATGGGCACATGCACGGCATCGGCGAAGCGGCGATACTGCGCCAGATCGGTGATGGCCTCCGGGAACAGGGCATCGGCCCCAGCCTCCACGCAGGCGATGGCGCGCTCAATGGCGGCGTCGATGCCCTCCACGGCAATGGCGTCCGTGCGTGCCATGATGACGAAATCATGGTCCACCTTGGCGTCCACTGCGGCCTTGATGCGATCCACCATCTCCTCTTTGGGCACGATGGCCTTGTTGGGGCGGTGCCCGCATCGTTTCTGCGCTACCTGATCCTCAAGATGCACCGCTGCGGCACCGGCTTTCTCCATGGCTTTGATGGTGCGGGCAATATTAAAGGCGCCGCCCCAGCCGGTATCGATGTCCACCAGCAGGGGCAGATCACAGGCGCTGGTGATGCGGTCTACATCGGTAATGACATCGTTCAGGCTCGTCATGCCCAGGTCCGGCAGACCGTAAGAGGCATTGGCCACGCCAGCACCCGAGAGATACAGTGCCTGATGGCCCGCCCGCTGTGCCAGCATGGCGGAATAGGCATTGATGGCGCCGACAATCTGCAGAGGGGAGTTGGCCTGAAGAGCCTGGTGAAAGCGCGCGCCGGCGCTGGGTTTGATCGTCATGAATAACCTCGTGGGCAGGCAGGAATAGCTGTCAGCAAGGTAAAACATCGTGCAGGAATTGTAAATTCAGCTGGTAGAACCCAAGGTGTGGGAAGAGGGGCAATGAAACCGATCGCCTGCAGGGCAGGCTCCTACGGGATTTGGGTTTGTACGGATGGGGCTCCTACGGGATTTGGGTTTGTACGGATGGGGCTCCTACGGGATTTGGGTTTGTACGGGTGGGGCTCCTACGGGATTTGGATTTGCACGGATGGGACTGTTGCCGTTGTAGGAGCCAGCCCTGCTGGCGATTAAGAAGGGAGGATTACCCCAGGCTCAATCGCCTGCAAGATGGGCTCCGGAGTACACCTGTGGGAGCCTGCTTGCAGGCGATCAGCCCACTTGCCTCACCGATTCCCCCCGCCCAATTCCGTAATACGTCAGCCCCTTTGCCTTCACCCGCGCGGGTTCATACAGATTGCGGCCATCAAAAATCACCTTGTCTGCCAGCTGCTGCACCAGGTTGTCGAAATCTGCTGCACGAAAGTGTTGCCACTCCGTGCAGATAATCAGCGCATCCGCCCCCAACAGCGCCGCATCCCGCGTGCCCACCAGGCGCAGATCCTCGCGGTGGCCATAGATGCGTTCCACCTCGTCCATGGCTTCCGGGTCGTAGGCCTGCACGAGCGCACCGGCCTCCCACAAGGCCTCCATCACCACACGGCTGGGCGCCTCGCGCATGTCGTCTGTTTTCGGTTTGAAGGAAAGGCCCCACAGCGCGAAGGTTTTGCCATTCAGGGCGGATGTGCCTCTCGTAGGAGCCTGCCCTGCAGGCGATAGAGTGCCGTAGTGCTGGATAATCAATTCCACCAGGCGCGACTTCTGCGCCTGGTTCACTGCCTCCACAGCATTGAGGATACGCATCTGCCGCCCCAGCTGCGATGCAGTTTTGCTCAGAGCCTGCACATCTTTTGGAAAGCAGGAGCCGCCATAGCCAATGCCGGGGTAAATGAAGTGATAACCGATGCGCGAGTCCGAGCCGATGCCTTGGCGCACCTGCTCGATATCCGCTCCCAGCTCCTCGGCCAGGTTCGCAATCTCGTTCATGAAACTGATTTTGGTGGCCAGCATCGCATTGGCCGCGTATTTGCTCAGTTCCGCCGCGCGGATGTCCATGAAAATCATGCGGTCGGATTTCCAGTTGAAGGGCTCGTACAACTCCTGCATCCGGCTGCGGACCTCTTCAGAATTCGAGCCCACGATGAAGCGGTCGGGCTTCATGAAGTCGGCTACCGCCGAGCCCTCTTTCAGAAACTCCGGGTTGGAGGCTACCTCGAAGTGAAGATCGCAATGACGCTTATCCAGCTCCTCCTGAACTGTGAGCCGGATTCTGTCAGCGCTGCCCGCGGGCACCGTGGACTTGGTGACAATCACCTTCGGCCGGTTCATCAATTGACCGATTTGCGCGGCAACGGCCAGCACATATTGCAGGTCAGCAGAACCGTCCTCATCCGGCGGGGTGCCCACGGCAATAAAGAGGAGGTCGGCATACTCAATAGCCTCTGCAGGCTTGGCCGTGAACTGCAGATTGCCCGTTTTTGTGGTGCTCTCCACAAGAGTGTCGAGGCCGGGTTCATAGATGGGCAACACGCCATCCTTTAGCTGCCGGATTTTGTCGGCATTGGTATCCACGCACATCACCTGATGCCCGGCATTGGCAAAACACGCACTGCTGACCAGGCCAACATAGCCGGCACCAAAACACGCAAGTTTCATTCATCACCCCAGAGTTTCTCAGTTCATCTGGGGCTGCCAGCCTATTGCAGCGATGTTGCCGGGCGATGACGCCGCCGTGACATTTCAGTGACGAAACTCCCTGTGGGAGCTGCATCCGTAGGAGCCAGCCCTGCTGGCGATAAAGAAAGGGATATTGCCTCAGAACCAATCGCCTGCAGGGCAGGCTCCTACGGGATTTTGGTCTGCGCGGATGGGATTGTTACCGTAGGAGCCAGCCCTGCTGGCGATAAGAAAAGAAAATTGCCTCAGGTCCAATCGCCTGCGAGCAGGCTCCCACATGACCCTGCCTCCGAAATCCACCAAACAGGTGGTGGCACCGCACATGCCGAGCTTGTATTATCCCTGCCCACGAAAGCCGTTGTATCAGCGGCTGAAGCCATACGCGCAGCAAGCGCCACAACAAGAAGCCAGGGTTTATGAGCACAACACACGCAGCCTACAAGGGCATTGTATTGGCAGGCGGCAGCGGCACGCGCCTGTACCCCATCACCAAGGGCATCTCCAAACAATTGCTGCCCGTGTATGACAAACCCATGATCTATTACCCCATGTCCGTGCTCATGTTGGCCGGTATCCGCGACATTCTGATCATCACCACCCCCGAAGACCTGGCTGCTTATCAGCGCCTGCTGGGCGATGGCAGCCAGTATGGCATTGCGCTTACCTATGCCATTCAGCCCAGCCCCGACGGCCTGGCTCAAGCGTTCCTGATTGGCGAAGAATTCATTGGCAAAGACAGCGTGTGCCTGGTGTTGGGCGACAACATCTTCTATGGGCAAGGCTTCACCGGCAAGCTGATGGAGGCCGCCGCGCGCGACAGTGGCGCCACCGTGTTTGGCTATCAGGTAAAAGACCCGGAACGCTTCGGCGTGGTGGCCTTCGACGAGCATCGCCGCGCGGTTTCCATCGAGGAAAAACCTGCCCAGCCCAAGTCCAATTACGCCGTCACCGGCCTGTATTTCTACGACAACGATGTAATCGACATCGCCAAACAGGTTAAACCCTCTGCCAGGGGCGAGCTGGAAATCACCAGCGTGAACCAGGCCTATCTGGAGCGGGGCGATCTTAACGTGGAAGTGCTCGGGCGCGGCTTTGCCTGGCTGGATACCGGCACCCACGAAAGCCTGCTGGAGGCCAGCATGTTTGTGCAGACCGTGGAGCACCGTCAGGGCTTCAAGATTGCTTGCCTCGAAGAAATTGCCTGGCGCAAGGGCTGGCTCAGCGACAGCGAGCTGCTGCAGCGCGCCGAACTCCTGGCCAAGAATGGCTATGGCCAATACATGAAGGCGCTGGTGGGTTGATACTCCGTGGGAAAATTCAATCGCCTGCAGGGCAGGCTCCTACATGTGCTGCCTCGGTAGGAGCCAGCCCTGCTGGCGATAAGAAGGAAAGATCACCTCAGATCCAATCGCCTGCAAGGCAGGCTCCTACAAATCTTCTGTGGGAGCCAGCCCTGCTGGCGACAAATTAATCACCCGCAAAAGCGCCTCGATCAAATCCATACATTTTTTTAACAAAACCCCCTTTTCGGTCTATATTCCCGTCACATTGCTGTGCTATAAATCCGTTCGTCAGATGAACAATGTTAAAAACACACGATGCTCAGCGAAGACGCCGATTACTACATTCTGCGTAAACTCGAAGCGCAGCCCCAGATCACCCAGCGTGAGCTGGCGCAGGAGCTTGGCATCAGCCTGGGTAAGGTGAACTACTGCCTGCAGGCGCTCATCGAAAAGGGCATGGTCAAGGCCCGCAACTTCAGCAACAACCCGAACAAGAAAGGCTACCTGTACATGCTCACCCCCGCAGGCCTGGAGAACAAGGCTGCCATTACCCATCGTTTTCTGAAGCGCAAGATGGTCGAGTACGAAACCCTCTCCCGGGAAATCGAGGCGCTGCAACAGGACCTTTCCAACGCAGAGCAGGGGGCGAGCAAATGAACACTCCCCACTGGTATCTGCTGCAATGCAAGCCCCAGCAACAAAGCCGTGCCGAATGGCACCTTGCCCAGCAGGGCTTTGACACCTACACCCCCCAGCACCAGGTGAAACATCTTGCCCGTGGCAAGGTAACACTGCGCACGGATGCCCTGTTTCCCGGTTATGTCTTCATCCGCCTGAACGAGGAGAGCAACTGGCGTGCCCTGCGTGCCACCAGAGGGGTAAGCCGCATTGTGAGTTTTAATGGCGCCCCTCACCCGGTGCCCGATGAGCTGATTGCCGCGCTGCAGCAGCGCTTGGCCACGCCGCAAGCGCCGGCACCGTTGTTCCGGGCAGGGGAGAGAGTGGTGATTACCGAAGGCTGCTTCAAGCATGTGGAAGCCATCGTGCAGGGCGAATCCGCCGACGAGCGGATCATAGTATTAATGCGCATCCTGCAAACCGAGCAGGCCGTGGAAATGTCCCCGGCCCAACTCGCCAGAGCAGGTTAAGCGCGCAGGAACCGATTTGTAGGAGCCTGCTTGCAGGCGAAAGAAAATAATTTGTTGCTCGTAGGAGCCTGCCCTGCAGGCGAACAAAGACCACAGCACCAATGTAGGAGCCTGCCCTGCAGGCGAAAAAGAAACACCTGATTGTGGGAGCCTGCTTGCAGGCGACAACCCAACCCAAAGATGCCGCAAAACGCCCAGGTAGGGCGGTAGCGTGCCTGAACATCACCCGCCATGCATGCGGGCCAAAAACAACAAGGATTCATCCGAGAAGACCCATGACACTGAGAACCCTCACCTCCAGAGCCATCGGCCTGGCCGCCTTCCTCCTGGTGGGCGCCGCCACTCTTTATATGCCCCAAAGCCACGCCCAGGGCATCAACCTCACGCCCGCTCAAATTCAGCAACTGCAAAACCTCAGTGAAGAGGAGCGCCAGGCATTACTCGCCCAGGCCGGCGGGCAGGTGGGCGAACGCCAGCAGCAAATCCCCGAAGAAGTGAATCTGCAACAGGCGGCAGACACCGCACCAAGCCAGGCAGAGCTGGCCATTCAGCAGGATGCCCAGGCGCGGCAGCAACAAGACCGCATCGAGTCTGACCAGCAGCAACAAAGCACCGCGCAGCCACTAACCCAATACGGCTACGAACTCTTCGCCGGTGCCCCCACCACCTTCGCCCCGGCCACCAACATTCCCGTGCCTGCAAATTACGTCATGGGGCCAGGTGACACCGTCATCCTGCAACTTTATGGCCAGCGTAACCTCACCCACGAACTGGTGATCACGCGTGAAGGCATGCTGATGTTCCCCGAGATCGGCCCAGTGAGCGTGGCCGGTCTCACCTTTCAAGAATTAAGAGATCAGCTGCAGAGCATTGTCGCCAACCAGCTCATTGGTCAGAACGTTTCCGTGACGCTTGGCGCGCTGCGCTCCATCAACGTTTTCGTTCTTGGAGAAGCCGTACAACCTGGCTCTTATACGGTAAGCTCGCTAAGCACAATGACGAATGCCTTGTTCGCGAGCGGTGGTGTGACACGAGTTGGTTCTCTGCGCGATATCCGCCTCATGCGCAATGGCGAATTAATTACCAGCCTGGATTTGTACGATCTGCTGCTTCGTGGTGACACCAGCGGCGATGCGCGCCTGCTGCCGGGTGACGTGATCTTCATTCCGCCCATTGGCAAAACCGTGGGCATTGCCGGTGAAGTGCGCCGGCCTGCTATTTACGAGATCAGCGACGAAACCAGCCCAACAGACATCTTGAGCCTTGCCGGCGGGCTGAACCCTACAGCATATCCGCGCGCCTCTCGCATCGAACGCATCAACGAGTTGGGCGAACGCACCATTGTGGATGTAGACCTCAGCCAAGGGGCCGCCAGCAACCCACTACTGTCTGATGGCGATGTGATTCAGGTCTACTCCGTGCTCGACCAGGTGGAGAGCGTGGTGATGCTGGAAGGCCATGTGCAGCGCCCTGGCGCGTTCCAATGGCGCAGTGGTCTGCGCGTGAGCGATGTGATCCCCAGCGTGGCGGCATTGTTGCCGAACCCCGACCTGGAATACGCATTGATTGCACGAGAAACGCAGCCCACCCGGCGAATTGAACTGGTGTATGTGAACCTGGGGGCGGCCATCAACAATCCCAGCGGCGCACAAGACCTCTCGCTGGAAGCCCGTGATCGCCTCTACACCTTTGGCGCCAGCCAGAACCGGCAGAGCCAGGTGGCAGATTTGATTGACCGATTACGCAGCCAGGCCAGTTTCGAAAACCCGCCACTGATTGTCACGGTGGAGGGCAATGTCCGTTTCCCCGGCGAGTACCCACTGTTCAGAGACATGACGCTAGACGATGTGATCCGCTTTGCAGGTGGCCTCGGAACCAACAGCGACCTGGATTACCTCTTGCTGGAGCGCCGTATGGATCGCCAAGGAAGCATTGAAGTGCTTTCTACTGCTCTGAACCCCCAAACTTTGCAAACTCAGACTCCTGTAGCACTGCAGGAGCTGGACAGAGTCATGGTGTTCAACGTAGGGGAATCGCGTCAGGACCTGCTGGAACCCACACTGCAGCGCTTGCGCGAACAGTCCAGCACCAGTGAACCTACCCGTATTGTGAGCGTTACCGGCAGGGTAAGGCACCCAGGCAACTATCCCTTAACACCTGGCTTGGATGTCAACCGTTTAATCGAAATTGCCGGCGGATTGACAGAGAGTGCAGAAACGCGCAATGCAGAAGTAACACGCTACGATGCCGAGCCGGCAACGGGGCGGGAGATTGGCCACGTCAACATCAACCTGATGGATGGTGGCAACGCCGGGCTTGGGTTTGATCTGGCGCCGTTTGATCAACTGGTCATTCGCCAAATGCCAAACTGGACCGACTATGAAACAGTGACGATAGAGGGCGAAGTCAACTCCCCTGGCACCTATACCATCAGCAAGGATGAACCTCTCACCAGTTTGATTGAGCGGGCAGGTGGCATGACATCCCATGCAGACCCAAGGGCAGCCATCTTTCTGCGAGAAGACTTGCGTCAAAACGAACAGCGGATGCTGGAAGAGTTTAGAGATCAACTGGAGCGGGATGTAATCACCCAAAGGCTGCAGGGGCAAACCAGTTCCCGAACCAACGATCCCAATATTGCTGCAGCACAAACCGCAGGCATGACGGATCTTCTTGATCGAATCAGTGAAGTGCGGGCAAGCGGGCGCTTAGTCATCAATTTGCCCAAAATTCTGGCGGCGGAGTTGCGTCCGGAAGAAGTGCCCATTCTGCGCGATGGTGACAGGTTGCTGATTCCGCGCACGCAGCAAGAGGTGAGTGTACTGGGTGAAGTACACAGGCCTACCTCGCACTTATATGACAGGCGCCTGAGCGTGGCGGATTACATCAACCGCAGCGGCGGCATGACAGAAGATGCAGACCGTAAGGCAATTTATGTGATCAAAGCCAATGGGGAAGTGGTGTCCTCAATTGGTTCACGCTGGTTCTTCCAGGAGCGAGCAAATCTGAGTGCGGGCGACAGTATCATCGTGCCGTTCGACACCTATCAGCCCAACTACATCCAAAGCTGGACCAGCATTACGCAGATTCTGTTCAATCTCTCCACCACATTGTTGGCAATCGACAGGGTAGGGCAGTGATATGAATGAGCAACAAGTCGCCCAGCCTGTTATGTACCCCGATGACGAAATTGACCTGCGAGAGTTGTTTGGAATTTTGTGGGCAGATAAGTGGTTGATCATTGGCATTACCTCAGTTGCAGCAGTGATCTCGGTAGTTGTTTCCCTACTGATGACAGAGATATATCACGCCGAAACCGTATTAGCGGCGGCAGACACCGACCAGAACAACAGCATGATGGCGCAACTTGGCGGGGCTGCTGCATTATTGGGAGTGAGTGTGGGTAGCAATAACGGTGATGGGGTCAGCACCGCCATTGCTACTCTGCGCTCCCACCAGTTCATATCCCGGTTTATTGAGCAGAACGATTTGTTGGTTCCGTTGTTCGCTGCTAAATGGAATAAACGAGAAAAGATAGCCGAAATAGATAACTCCATATATGAAGCAAGCACTGGCGATTGGTTGCGTGATGACGGCGTACCCTCAAGTCTTGAAGCTTATCGAGAGTTTATAAAAATTCTTTCAGTTTCCGGTCCTGATCGAAACACAGGCATTGTGACGGTGGCAATTAATTGGCATAACCCGCAGGAAGCCGCTCAGTGGGTTAATGCACTTGTGCAAGATTTGAATCAGGATATTCGTGCTCGTGATGTACAAGAAGCGAACGATGCCATTGCTTTCTTGAGAAACCAATTGGAGAACACACAGTTGGTGGACATGCAGAGGGTATTTTATCAGTTGATTGAATCCCAGACTCGCATCACGATGTTGGCGGATGTCCGGGATGAGTATGTATTTCGAGTAATTGATCCTGCTGTAGTTCCGGATCGAAAATCAGAGCCTCGCCGTGCCTTGATTTGCATTCTTGGAACTATGTTAGGCGGGATGATGTCGCTGGTGGTTGTGTTTGCCCTACATATTTATAGAAGAGAAAGGATCTAAAGATGTTTCGAGTAACTTCCCTGTAAATTGGCGTACTGTTTTATCAATTCCATAATAGATTTTCATTAGCTGGTTATCTCTCACCGAGTCAGTGTATGTGCTCAATAGAATAGAATCCTCTACTCAGGATGAACGAGTTGGTTTGGCAGCTGAAATTCGAAATGAGACCGGAAAAACGCTATCCAGGAGGCGCTACGGAGGGCTTAGGAAGAGAATAAGTCGACTGCATATGATGACCGTGGTGAGCAATCTGCCAGTTACAGAAAGTATCTAAAACGTAACGAGGTAGCTTTTCCAGATCGCAGTAAAATGCAATGAGAAAGTGGTATGGAATCACTCTTAAAATATTTAAAAAAGGAGAGAGTTTTAAAATTGCTATTAATAGATTGTATTATTTTAAGATTTTCTAACAGTGTTTTAGGTGGCTGGCACAATGGTTTTAATAAGTTTGCCCAATTCCCTAAAGCAGTTTATTGAATTTTGGATACTTTCCAGCTTGAGTTACTAGATAATGAATATTGAAAATCAAAAAATTGCTTTAATTGGTTTAGGTTATGTGGGCCTCCCTTTAGCTGTAGAGTTTGGCAAAATACGTCCTGTACTAGGTTTTGATATCAATGAGGCCCGTATCGCTGAATTGAATTTGGGTAAGGACAGTACGCTAGAGGTTAAATCTGAAGATTTGGCTGCTGCCACACACCTAGAATACAGCAGTAACCAAAGAAAACTTGAGGAGTACGGTATATTTATTATAACCGTGCCGACCCCTATTGATGCAGTTAATAGACCTGACCTGAGTTATATTATCAAAGCCAGCGAGACCGTCGGTAAAGCGATGCGGTCTGGCGCTGTTGTCATCTTCGAATCGACAGTCTACCCAGGATGTACCGAAGAAATTTGCGTTCCGATCTTGGAACGTGAGTCTGGTCTCAAATATAACAAGGATTTTTTTTGCGGATATAGCCCTGAGCGTATCAACCCTGGTGACAAGATTAATACCTTGACCACCATAAAGAAGATTACCAGCGGCAGTACACCTGAAGCGGCAGAGTTCATTGACGTTTTGTACAAATGTATTATTAAGGCGGGCACCTGGAAAGCGAGTAGTCTCAAGGTCGCTGAAGCCGCTAAAGTCATCGAGAATAGTCAACGTGATCTTAACATTGCCTTTGTCAACGAGCTTTCAGTTATCTTTGACAGATTGGGTATTGACACAATTGAGGTACTTGAAGCAGCCGGAAGCAAATGGAATTTTCTTCCCTTCAGACCAGGCATGGTCGGTGGACATTGCATAGGTGTAGACCCTTATTACCTGACGCACAAGGCTGAGGAAGCTGGTTACCATCCTCAAGTGATTCTAGCTGGTCGACGCATAAACGATAATATGGCCCGTTATGCTGCACGCAATGTTATTCGCTTGATGTTAAAGAACGGAATTGATGTGGCTCGCAGTACTGTTGGAATCATGGGGATTACTTTCAAAGAGAACTGCCCAGACATCCGTAATAGCAAGGTTGTAGACCTGATAAAGGAACTCAAAAACTGGGGAGTAGATGTGGTAATTGCCGACCCGTGGGCCTGCGCTGAGGAAGTAGCCCGTGAATACGGTTTCCATCTTGGAATGATAGATAGATCGCACAAGGTAGATTCTCTCGTTGTGGCGGTAGGCCATAACGAATTTCGTGCAATGACTCCGAAGCATCTCATAAGCTTGTGTAAGACAGAAAAGCCCGTTCTTGCGGACGTGAAAGCCCTTTACGATCGGCATGAAGCTACCAATGTAGGGTTTACGGTTTTCCGTTTTTGACCCGACATATTTCACAATTAAGAGGTATTTATGCCGCACTTCACATCCATTACTGGTCGAAAAATTAAGATTGCTGTCGTTGGTTGTGGTCGAATTTCCAAAAATCACTTTGGTTCCATCGAACAATATAAGGATGAGATTGAACTCGTAGCTATTTGCGATATCGATTCTGCTGTGTTAGATGAGCATTTTGAAAAATACAAGGTTCCAGCATATAGAGATATGAAGGAGATGCTCGAGAATGAGCGGATTGATGTAGTTGCCCTGTGTACTCCAAGTGGCGTGCATTCTGATCAGGCTGTTTTGGCGGCAAAGTACAATGTCCATATCATAACCGAAAAGCCTATGGCGACCCGCTGGAGCGACGGAGTTCGCATGGTTAAAGCTTGTGATAGAGCTGGAGTGCGTCTTTTTGTAGTAAAACAGAATCGCCGTAACTCTACATTGCAGTTACTCAAGCGCGCCATGATGGAAAAACGCTTCGGCAAGATTCATATGGTACATCTAAATGTGTTTTGGACTCGACCGCAATCGTATTACGATCAAGGCCACGGCTGGCGTGGCACTTGGGAATTTGATGGCGGCGCGTTCATGAACCAAGCCAGTCATTATGTTGATCTGCTCGACTGGTTGATCGGTCCGGTCGAAAAGCTCCAAGCAATGATGAGCACTACCCGTGATATTGAAGTCGAAGATACAGGAGTGCTCAATGTGAAGTGGCGCAACGGCACACTGGGTTCTATGAGCGTTACTATGCTTACTTACCCCAAAAATCTCGAAGGTAGCATCACTATCCTAGGAGAAAAAGGTACTGTGAGAGTGGGGGGAGTGGCGGTTAACGACATCCAAATTTGGCAGTTTGAAGAGCCTAAGTACTACGATCAGCAAATCCAGACCGTCAACTATGAAACCACCTCAGTCTATGGTTTCGGTCATCCTTTATATTATAAGAATGTGATTGATGTTTTGCGTGGCGATGACGAGCCGGAAACAGACGGCCGAGAGGGATTGAAGTCTCTTGAAATCCTAATCGCGGCGTATTTAGCTGCACGAGATGGTAAAACGATTTCACTTCCACTGGAGTATTGATCGACTTAAGTAGGATTATTTTCAGGATATTTTTTGTGCAAAATTATTCAAGCGAACAGCATTGTTTTTACTGTCGATGCAGCGACAGCCATTCACAGAGGAATCATGACTAATATCTCCATTCATCCCACAGCTATCGTTGACGAGGGAGCCCAGATAGGCTCAGGCAGCCGAGTTTGGCATTGGGTTCACGTTTGTGCTGGAGCGAGGGTCGGCGACAATGTTTCGCTTGGTCAAAACGTTTTTATCGGCAATAACGCGATAATTGGCGATCGTTGTAAGGTGCAAAATAACGTTAGCATTTACGATAACGTTACGCTTGAAGAAGGGGTTTTTTGCGGCCCCAGTATGGTTTTTACCAATGTGTATAATCCCCGATCGCTCTTTGAGCGTAAGAGCGAGTACCGCAACACGCTCGTTAAAAAGGGGGCTACTCTGGGTGCCAACTGCACCATTGTGTGCGGCATTGTCGTTGGTGAATTCGCCTTCGTAGGCGCAGGCTCCCTAGTTAACAAAGACGTTAAGCCTTACGCGTTGATAGTTGGCGTGCCAGCCCGGCAGATTGGATGGATGAGTGAGTTCGGTGAGAAAATCCCATTGCCATTGACTGGCGTAGGGCAATACACCTGTCCTCATACCGGACAACAGTATTTCTTACATAAAGACAGACTAGAGCGAGTCAGCACATGAATATCCCATTCATTGACCTTAAGCAACAATATCAAGCACTTCAGTCGCAGATTCAAATCCGCATTAACGCAGTATTGGAGCATGGGCAATATATTATGGGTCCCGAGGTTAAAGAACTGGAGGTTGCGCTTGCTGACTACACTCGCTCTAAATATTGCATTACTGTGGCAAGCGGTACCGAAGCGTTGCTGATCAGTTTGATGGCGTTGAATATTCAACAAGGTGACGAAGTTATCACCACTCCTTTTACTTTTGTTGCAACTGTCGAAGTCATTGTATTGTTGGGTGCAATCCCAGTTTTTGTTGATATTGAACCTGATACCTGCAATATCGATGTGAGCTTAATTGAGGCCAAGATAACGGAAAGAACCAGAGCTATTATCCCTGTAGGTCTTTATGGTCAGCCGCCAGATATGGATGAGATCAATGCGATTGCTGCACGTCATGGTGGCATTTCTGTCATAGAGGACGGCGCGCAAAGTTTTGGCGCAACGTATAAGGGAAACAAGAGCTGTAATCTCAGCACTATCGGTTGTACTAGTTTTTTTCCGAGCAAACCTCTCGGCTGTTACGGTGATGGTGGTGCTATCTTCACGAATGATGATTCTATTGCCGAAGCTTGTCGCGAGATCCGTGTACATGGTCAGAGTCAACGATATGTCCATACCCGCATTGGCGTGGGTGGCCGAATGGATACTATGCAGTGTGCGATCATCTTGGCTAAATTGGAGCGTTTTGCATGGGAGGTCGAGCAGCGTATTGCAATCGGGCAAAGATACAACACATTACTTGACGAGCTCGGCATCGTGCGCGTGCAGCAACGGCCGGACAGAAATAGTGTCTTTGCCCAGTACACATTCTTTTTTGATCAAAGAAAAGCATTGCAATTGCGTCTTGCGGAGCTGGGAATCCCTAGTGCCGTGCACTATCCGGTGCCGCTCAACGAACAGCCAGCCTATAAGCACCTCTGTTGCTCAGATTGCACACCGATTGCCAGGAAAATTTCTCAGACCGTAATTAGCTTGCCAATGGGCCCAGATTTAAGCGCTGATGATCAGTTGTATATTGTTAATGCCTTGCTGCCCAGTGGAGGTTCAATCAACTCCTGAGGAAGCGCTAAGCAAACCTAATATTTGGTATAGTGCTCTGCCAAATTCAGAGAAGCACTCAGCGTTCAGTATCAACATGGCACTCGCCGTCCGCAAGGAAAGCAAGACTGTTAGTGATCAGGATACGGGTTGATGTGCTTGGGATAGATCATCTCCAGCACGTAGATGTTGTGCAATATGCTTCTACATTTTGAATTTCATGTGGGGCAGCGTATTAATGCGTACTTGATGCAACGTGTGAATGTTCTAAGAGTTCGAGAACCGAGATTGCCTGAAAATTAACGCCAGAAATTAACAATACTATTCAGTAATTTTCTTTGGCTATTTTTCAGTAATGCCAATTATCAATTCTGCTGATGCATGTAATGAATGTGGCACTTAGATATCTAGTCTGAAGTTACATATAGCGCATCATCTCTGTGTATCTCACAAATAATTATGGTTTGAACATTTTTCTTACATTACTTATACATTGGATTCAATTGTACTTTTTTTAATTGCAACCGAACAAATAGAATGAGTGCCAATAAATTCATAGTTAGAATAACTTGTTAGCTGTCCCCAACCAAATTAGTAGAAGCTCATATGCTGCAGTCACTACCCATCTTTTGGAGGAGGTTTTTGGTAGTCCTGACAGGTTCAGGGCTTTCGCAAATTATTCCGATAGCGGCTTTACCGGTTATCACACGATTGTTGCCACCTGCCGAGTTGGGACCGTATTTTATTTGGATTGCGGCAGTATCCGTTTTATCAATTATATTTTCATTACGTCTAGATATAGCAATATTCAATACGAAAACAACATATGAACTGTGTGAGCTGATACAAACATCAATTTTTTGCGCGAGTGCTCTGGCTTGTGTCACTTACTTTGGTATCGATGTGTTCAGTATTTATTTTCCGGATCTCGCAGATCAATGGATGATCAATGAGTGGCGTGTAGAGGCATTAATGTTAGCAAGCATCTGGTCTGTGAATATGGTGGTGCAGAACGCATATATTTATGGTGCCTACTTTAAGCGACAAGCCATGGTAAGAGTGATCCAGGCTGCAAGTGTTGCCATAGCTCAAATCGCCGCAGTATTGGTCGGTTGGGGTGTAAAAGGGATGATCATATGTCAGACGTTAGTAACTTTAATGATTGTGTTATGGAATATCATTGATCTAATGGGAAAGTACAAAATTAACTTTCCTACCATTAATGTGTCCTCCTTGAGGAATACATTTCGACAGCATTGGCGTTTTCCGGTTTTTTCTATGCCAGCCGATTTTGTGTCTTCAGTCTCCGGACAGCTTCCGGTCTTCTTGACGGGAAGTCGATTTGGTGCCGAATCGGCAGGTCAAATATCCCTAACAAACAAAGCACTTGCGGCACCAATGAGGTTATTAGCGGGTTCTGTGCTTTCGGTCTTCAAAGAAGAAGCTGCGCGAGAATATCGAGAAACTGGGCGGTGCGATGATATCTTCAAGAAGACATTTAAATCTTTACTGCTGATTGGAGTGTTACCATTTACAGTTTTATTTTTCTTTGTGGATTCAATATTTGAATTGCTTTTTGGAGCTCAGTGGCGAGTTGCTGGTGAATACGGCTCCATATTGGTTCCAATGTTCTTTTTCCAATTTTTGAGCAGCCCTTTGAGTTATGTTTTATACATAGCAAACAAGCAATTGCAAGACTTAATTTGGCAGATTGTTGTAATTTTAGTGACTTTATATATTTTTCTCACGACAAAGGATGTTAAGGCCGCGTTAACTGCTTATTCGGCATCCTACAGTTTTCTTTATTCGATATACCTGTATATGTCCTATCAGAGCTCAAAGGGGAAACTCAGAGGTGTGTAATCGTCCATGTCTAGAAAAATTCTGTCGAATTCGACAATGTGGTATCGGCGGTAAATGATAGAAAGTTATTTTTGGATAATTTATATATCCACCCCGTTATTAATTACCTTCATGCTGAGGGTTGCAAATGAAAGACTGTTTAAAATCAGCATAATCAGTTTCACAGTCTTGTCTCTTTATGTTTTCTCTGTAGTTGGAACCTTGCCGTTATTTTATCAATGGGATGATACGAGAGTTAACTTTGGTGTCACTAACCCGGCGATTGTTCTTAATGTGTTAATTTTTTCCTCTATAAATATTCAGTTTTTTCTTGTTGGAGTAATAATTGAGAAAAAAATTTCGTCAAATGGACTATTACCCTTCGACTCAATTTTTGGGCTATCTCCTCTATCAAGGATGCAGTACATAGTCTTGTTCATTGCGCTAGTTATAAGTTTCTCCATGTTTCTTGATTACCTTTCCAAGATCAACGAGCTTGCAATTCTAAAAGCAATTTTAGTTGGCGCGAATGAAGCTTCAGTGACAAGAAGTGAGATGGGTAATGATTTCTCAGGAAAATATCACTGGTATAGATTTTTTATGTACAGTGTAAGTCAATTGGCTACTTATGTGTTGTTTGCAAATTGGATTCAGAAAAGAGGTGTTTTGAACTTTATTGTCTTTTTGCTTGTATTTATTTTTTCTGCATTTGTTGCGATTTCGGCGATCGAGAAAGCGCCCTTGGTTTGGATACTGGTAGGAGTGTATCTGACATATGCGATTGTTGCTAAGAATGGGATTCTTGAATTAAGAAAAATTGTCCCTCTGCTTCTCATACTGACTGTAGTAATGATCTTGATGTATCAATATTTTATGGGGGCTGAAAATGTTGTTGATGCATTCAGTAGATTTATTTCTAGAGCATTTGCTGGAAGTATCGAGCCTGCATATTTTTATCTAGAGTATTTCCCAGCTGTTGAGGACTACTTGCATGGAGCTACTTTCCCTAATCCGGGGGGGCTGCTTCCATTTACACCTGTTCGCTATACCGTGGATATTGCAAACTGGGTAATTCCGTCCTTGGCATCAAGAGGAATAGTGGGGTCAATGCCCACTGTTTTCTGGGGAGAGTCGTACGCAAACTTTGGGCCAATCGGTGTGCCAATTATTGCATTTTTTATGGGGTATCTAATCTCCAAATTGAACTCTTATGTTCTTATAATAAAGTCCAATGTTGTAGTTGTTGGATTCTATGTATGGATGGTACTAGATATTAGAGCGATTTCAGAAGCGGGTTTTAGCTCGTATGTGTTTAATTTTTCATTAATTTTGATGTTGATTTTAGTTGCCCTGTTGTTGAGTTTTGGGAAAAGAATTCCTATAAGAAAATGTCTTCGCTCCACATCACTCTAACTGAATTAAAGAATCAAAGTCGGCTTCTTAAAGAAGCAGAGTCTTTGATCAGATCAAATTTAGTTGACAAATTGTATATTGCGGCATTGCATGCTGATGGTCTTCTACGAGACGAAAAATTCGGAGAGAATATTCGAGCTCGTCGGTTTGCCTTGAGAACGCGTAAGTACTCCAAAAATTTGTTTTTTCAAACTCTTAAATACTTGGAATTTTCGTTTCGAGTGTATGCTGGCTATAAAGATAAGCATATACGCGTAATAAATGTCCATACCTTAAGCCTGCTTCCTTTAGGAGTGATTCTTAAGAGGATCTGGGGCGCAAAACTGGTTTACGATACGCATGAGCTAGAAACTGAAACGAGCGGGCTATATGGTGTTCGAAAAAAGCTCAGCAAATGGGTAGAAAGAGCACTGATCGATCAGGTTGATCTGACTATTGTTGTTAGCGAAAGTATTGCTGATTGGTATACCAATGCATATCGCATCCCTCGTCCTGTCGTTGTCTTGAATGCATGTCACCAAAGAAAATTAATGAAGAAAAATCATTTTAGACTACGGTTGGGGATAAAAGAAGAACAGAAAATACTACTTTACCAAGGTGGACTAGTGCATGGGCGTGGTGTTTCCTTGATCTTGGAAGCTTTTAGAGTTCGAAAGGACAACAATGTTGTCGCCGTGTTCATGGGCTACGGCTCGATGCAGAGCGACATCGAAGAGTTTTCAAAAAAGAGATCAAATGTGTTCTTTTATCCTGCTGTTTCTCCAAGCTCGGTTTTGGAATATACGTCATCGGCTGATATGGGTATTCACTTGATTCAAAATACATGCCTCAATCACTTTTACTGCATGCCAAATAAGTTGTTTGAATATGCTATGGCGGGTCTGCCTGTGCTGGTTTCAGATATGAAGGAAATGGCGGCATTTGTTGAGGGTAATAGTATGGGGTCGGTCATCAAAGAATTCTCTCCAGAAGCAATCAATCATGCGATCGATTTGCTTCTTGCTCAAGATATAGAAGTTTTACATGTTAATGCCCATAAGACTGGAGTCAAGCACGCTTGGGAAGTGCAAGAGGCTGCAATGCTACGAGCTTATGCTAACTTATTTATCTAACCGAATGATCAGGAATATTTACCATGATCGCAGTCATTGACTTCGATATAGGCAATATAAATGCAGTGGTTAGCATGTTACAACGCTTGGGATTGAAATGTCAGATTACAACTTCGTCTCAGGTTGTTGAGCAGGCCGACCGAATTATTTTACCAGGTAATGGTGCATTTGACGCCTGTATGAGAAATTTACGTTCGAGTGGTTTGGTGTCTGTGCTGGAGCAAAGAGTATTGCTACATAGAGTGCCTGTATTGGGTATATGTGTAGGTGCCCAAATGTTAGGTAATGGCAGTGCAGAAGGGAAAGAGTTAGGACTGGGTTGGATTGACATGGAAGTACATAGGTTTCCTATGCTACCAAATTTGAGAGTGCCTCACATGGGCTGGAACCAGGTTAAAGCAACGTTGCCGGAACATCCGTTATCTGAAGGGATAACGCAAGATTCTCGGTTTTATTTTGTTCACAGTTATTACATGGTTCCAAAAGATTCAGATGAGTTGCTTTTTCAAGCAGAGTATGGATTGAGTTTTGCAGCCGGCGTTGTGCGTGACAACATTGCAGGAGTGCAATTTCATCCCGAAAAAAGCCATCGTTTCGGCAAGCAATTACTGAAGTCATTCTCAAGGTGGGCCCCATGATTCAAGCACGTGTGATTCCTTGTCTACTGCTAAGAGGTAATGGGCTATATAAGACTAAGAAATTTAAAGATGCTGTGTATGTGGGTGATCCCGTAAATGCCGTACGCATCTTCAGTGATAAGGAAGCAGACGAAATTGTAATACTGGATATCGAAGCTTCGATTTTTCAGCGGGAGCCCCAATACGAATTAGTCGCAGAGATGGCCGGCGAAGCCTTCATGCCTGTTGCCTATGGAGGAGGTGTGCGTACCCTGGAACAAATCCGTCGCTTGATTCGATCAGGTGTGGAAAAGGTAGTTATTAATAGTTTAGCCACTGAATCTACAGACATTATACGAGCAGCAGTCGATGTCTTTGGTAGTCAAGCCATAGTTGGTGGAATTGATGTAAAGCGTAAATTATTTGGTGGTTATACGGTCATGGCTAAATCAGCTACAGTCGAAACCAGTCTGAGTTTTCATCAGCATGTCCAGAACTTAATTGACGCCGGAATAGGAGAGTTGTTTGTCAACGATGTAGGCCGAGATGGGGTAATGGCAGGCTACGACATGGCGCTTGTTCGTAGTTTGGCACAAATCCCGGTACCACTGGTGATTTGCGGTGGGGCTGGAACACTTATGCATCTACGAGAGGCTCTTGATAGTGGCGCTTCAGCAGTGGCTGCAGGTAGCATGTTTGTATTCCATGGTAAGCATCGCGCCGTGTTGATTAACTACCCTAAAGTAGGGGATTGGGACGAATTTTTCCAAAGGTGAACGAAATGTTCTATAAGCGATGTACGCGCTGCGTAATGGATACCACAGATCCTGAAATTACCTTTGATGCGTATGGTATCTGTAGTCATTGTCAGAAATTTGAAGAGGTTACTCGGAAGCATTTATATAAAAGCGGTGAAAGTGAGCAATCCTGGGTAACACATTTGGAAGAAATAAAAGCCGCAGGCAAAGGGCAAGAGTACGATTGCATCATTGGGTTGAGTGGTGGTGTTGACAGTTCGTATTTGGCAATAAAGGCTCATACATGGGGGCTTCGTCCACTAGTAATGCATGTGGATGCCGGCTGGAATAGTGAGCTGGCGGTCGCAAATATTGAAGCAATTATCAAATACTGCAACTACGACCTACATACTTTTGTGGTGGACTGGGAGGATATGCGTGATCTGCAGCTGGCTTATCTACGAGCTGCTGTGTCAAATCAGGATGTTCCACAAGATCATGCATTTTTTGCTGGTTTATATCATTTTGCTACTAGAAACAACATTCGCTACGTGCTTTCTGGTGGTAATCTTGCAACAGAGAGTATCTTTCCAGCATCATGGCATGGAACCGCAATGGATGCAATTAACTTGAAAGCTATTCACAAAAAATATGGTGATAGGAAATTCAGAAATTATCAGACAATTAGTTTTTTTGAATATTATTTCTGGTATCCAATTGTGAAGAAAATGAGGGTTCTTCGTCCATTGAATTTCATGGACTATAACAAAGCGGGCGCGTTGGCTGAATTGGAGCGTACGATAGGCTATAAGCCTTATCCGAGAAAACATGGCGAATCGATTTTTACCAAATGGTTTCAGAATTACTATCTTCCTGAAAAGTTTAATATAGATAAACGTTTGCCGCATTTATCAAGTCTTATTGTTTCAGGGCAAATGACGCGTGAAGAAGCGCTACATAAGTTAGAGGAGCCATTGTATGACCCTATTGAGCTGGAAGTTGATATTAGTTATCTCTGTAAGAAATTAAGAATATCACGCCAGGAATTTGATGAATTTATAAGTGCCGAGTTGCATGAGTATTCTGACTTTCCTAATTGGGATGGTCGTTATCAACTCATCCGAAATATTAAGAAAATGATCTTAAGATTCACTGGAAAGAATATAAGAGTTTCCTATTAATCAACAAAGTATAGGTTCTAAGAAATTGAGTGCTGATAATTTCGTTCCCGCAAGCTGGAGAGTGCATGGCTAACGTCTCGATCAGATTTTGGTGGGCAGTAGAATCGAATTTGTATCTAGGTGCGAGAAAGTGGGCGCAGGAGAATAAGGTTATCCTTGATTTTCCTGGGCATGGAAAACCAACTGGTAATCTATTCATCTGATTTTTCAATGAAAGTATCTGGAATGAGTGTTAGATAGCGCACTGATTCCTTTTGATTGAAGATTATCGTTATCTGGTCTGACGTTAGACAAGTGCAGTAAGAAGCAATTAGTAGCCGGAGCGCTTCAGTTTCTAGGGAGGCTGATAAACATGATATTCGACTTCTCTCGGGTTGTATAATCTCAGAGTTCACTGAAGCCAACTCGCAACCAATCTAGGTTTGGCAACATAAATGCTCAGGTGGTCAATTATCTGGAGTCAATACAACTAGTTTGAACTCAATTAATATTATGCATATCGTTCATATAACATCGGCACACCCTAGATATGATACGCGCATTTTCATAAAAATGTGTTCCTCCCTATTTAAGTACTTCGGCACAGTAACGTTAGTTGTTGCTGACGGGCGAGGAGATGATCTTAAAGATGGTGTTCACATTCTTGATGCTGGTGCATCGCATGGACGTTTTGACCGGATATTTAGAGCACCTAAACGTATACTATCTATATTGCCGGATGCAGATATTTACCATCTACATGATCCAGAGCTCATACCAATTGGGCTTAAGTTAAAGCGTTTAGGTCGGCGTGTAATTTTCGATTCACACGAAGATGTGCCAAAACAAATGCTTAGTAAACCCTACCTTAATAAACCCTTGCTTTGGGTCATTGCCAAAGTATTTTCTGCATATGAATACTGGGCTTGCAGAAAATTAGATGCTGTTATAGCTGCCACTCCATCTATTCGAGATAAATTTGAGTCTATGAATATTCATAGCATTGACATCAATAATTATCCGTTACTTGGTGAGCTGGATGCGGAAATACCTTGGGCAGAGAAGTTAAGCGAAGTGTGCTATGTCGGTGGTATTGAGGATGTCAGAGGGATTCACGAGATCCTCTTGGCCTTAAGTTTGGTAGAAAATGATGTTCGGCTGAATTTGTGTGGTTGTTTTGTAGAGCCAAAGCTTGAAGCAACTTGCAAAACCATTAAGGGGTGGGAGAGAGTTGATAGTCATGGTTTTGTGGATCGTGCTGGTGTGCGTCAGATTTGTAGTAGATCAGTGGCTGGGCTGGTTACATTTCACCCACTTCCCAACCATGTCGATGCTCAACCAAATAAAATGTTCGAATACATGTCGGCTGGGGTGCCGGTAATAGCGTCTGATTTTCCTTTGTGGCGTGAGATCGTGATGGGTAACCAGTGTGGTTTGTGTGTAGATCCGATGAATCCACAAGCCATTGCCAACGCTATTGACTATCTTGTACAAAATCCCGATAAGGCGCTACGGATGGGGGGGAATGGGCGAAGTGCAGTGCTGAAAAAATACAATTGGTCGAGCGAAGAAGCTAAATTAGTCGAATTTTATAAGTGTATTTTACAGGTATGAGATGAAGAGAATAGTTACAGTTCTGGGCGCGCGCCCACAGTTCATTAAGGCAAGTGTAGTATCCCATGCTTTGCGAATGTCGGATCAATTAAAAGAGACTTTAGTGCATACCGGTCAACACTTTGACAATAATATGTCGGAGGTTTTTTTTGAGGAGTTGGGTATTCCTAAGCCTGATCACTGGTTAAACATACACGGTGGAGGGCACGGAGAAATGACCGGACGTATGTTGGCGAAGGTTGAAGAGGTTCTTCTAACCGAAGGGCCAGATTTGGTAATGGTGTACGGTGATACAAACTCGACTCTTGCTGGAGCGTTGGCGGCAGTAAAATTAAACATCCCAGTAGCACATGTGGAGGCTGGATTACGCAGCTTCAACATGAATATGCCAGAGGAAATTAATCGTATCCTGACCGATCGTATCTCGTCTTGGTTGTTCGCACCGACAGCGGCGTCCAACGCTCACTTGCTACGTGAAGGATTGGCCAATTCTCATATTGAGGAAGTGGGCGACGTGATGTACGACGTTGCTCTACATTATGGCAGAAAGGTGAATGCGTCTGGTCAAGTACTGGAGAAGCTAAATCTAAACCCTAGATCGTATGTTTTAGCTACTGTGCACCGAGCAGAAAACACAAACCAACTTCATCGATTGCTGGCTATTGTGGATGGGCTGGAAATGGTTGCTCAGAGCATTCCTGTGGTGTGGGCGCTTCATCCTAGGACGCGCACTGTGTTACAGAAAATGGGAAGATTGAGCGAATTGTCGCGGAAAGTATGTGTCATTGATCCGGTCGGCTACCTGGATATGGTACAACTGGAAAAGTATGCGGCAGTGATTGCCACTGATTCTGGGGGGGTGCAAAAAGAAGCGTTCTTTTATCAAGTTCCTTGCGTTACATTGCGAGATGAAACGGAATGGATAGAACTTCTTACCTCTGGTTGGAATCGGCTGGTCCCCCCTGTTTCTTCATATAGCATTCATGATGCGATTCTCTCTGCTCTTGGTGCGAAAGGAGAGAAAATTCAACCGTATGGCGATGGTAACGCTGCCCAAAAAATTGTCAGAGCTTTAAGTAGGTAAGTTGGTGATAGTTTGGATTTTGCAAACCGGTGAGCCTTTGCATAGTGATAAAGGGTCCCCGCGCCCGATGAGGGCAATGAATCTTGCAAATGCCTTGATTGAACGAGGGCATCATGTGGTTATTTGGAGTTCTGCATTTTTTCATCAGGAGAAAATTCATCGCTCTTTTGAGTTTCAATCTATTGAATTTTCAAATCAACTAACTATAAATCTCATTCCATCTATGGGATATACTAGGAATATTGGAATAAGACGTCTGATTGATCATGCGCAACTCGCAATTAACCTTGGGAGATTGCTTTCCAGCGGAAAATATGACCCTCCTGATTCTGCGTTTGTGGGATTTCCTCCAATTGAGATAGCTGCTGTAATGATTCGTTGGCTAAGAAATAAAAATGTCCCGGCAATAATTGATGCAAAAGATCAATGGCCCGATATCTTTCTGGAACCTGTTCCAAAAATATTACACCCTTTGGCTAAATTAGCACTTTGTCCTTACTCTTTCCTCACAAAAAGAGCGATGAATGATGCTTTAGAGTTTTGTGCAATGACAAGTGAATTTGTCACATGGATGGGTGACGTCTCTGGGAGACCATTGACAGCTGCAGATTTACCTGCGCCTTTGGCGGCACCTAAAGAGAAATTTCGCGATGACGAACTTTTTGAAGTAAGAAAATGGTGGGCATTACACGGTGTTGATACTGAAAATAGGCGCCGTATTAGTTTCGTCGGTAGTTTATCTCCTGCTTTTAATTTTGAAATTGTTCGTAGAGTCGCTCAAAAATATCTTGATGAAGATATCGATTGTCAATTTGTCATTTGTGGCGAAGGAAGTGAATCCGGAAAAATTCGCCAATTGATGGCTGGCTTGAGTAATGTAGTCATGCCAGGTTGGATTGATGCGCCTAGAATATCGGTACTAACAAGTAGCTCCATCGCAATGATGGCGCCATATATAAATAATGACGCCTTTATGAGAAGCATACCCAACAAAATAATGGATAGTTTTGCAAGTAATTTGCCTGTGATAACCACGCTGAAAGGTGTGGTCGAAGAACTATTGATGAGCAACAATATAGGGTTAAGCACAGATTCTGAACTTGAGTTTTCAAACTATGCGCTCCAACTGTTGGACAATCAGGACTTCTTTGATGAGATTGTCGACCATATTGGAACGATCCACGACGCTCGTTATTCATATGAAAAGGTATATGGGGGCCTTGCTGAAAGAGTAATACGACTTGCGTCAATTAGTAAGGTGGAGAGGTTGACCTTTCCCTCGAATTTAGAGCCATGATCTCGATGAGATTTCCAAGTAATCTACTACTATGGATATCTCATGACTGAATACTTCTTGAAATGATTCGCAATGAGGTCATTTTAAAAGGTTTCACTAGGAAAAAGTGTTTTACTCATTGATTTCTTGCAACTCTATAATAAATTAAATATGCGATTGGATAAGGGCATTGAGATGGTAGACAATCTTATTTGGCTTAGGGGGCAGCTTGTTCGCCAAAGCACTGCATTCGTAAATTTGCTTTCACCCACTGCCCAGTTCGGACTGAACGTATTTGAAGGTATACGTTGTTATTGGAACGAAGAAAATGGGGAGCTTTATGCTTTCCGTTTGAAGGATCACCTGAATCGGTTGATGCTGTCCAGCCGCCTTTTGCGTTTGCCATCGCCTTACATTCCGAAGCAACTCGAATCCTTCATGAAGGATGTAGTTCAAGCTAATGATTTTCAAACGGACATAGCCGTGCGGATGACGCTGTTTGGTGACGGTCAGGGTACATGGCATACCTGTGAGTCAGTTTCTCTGTTTATTGCGCCTATGGCTAAACAACGCACAAATTTGGATAAATTGCCTGCTCTTAAGGCGTGCATTTCGTCCTGGGAGCGCATCAACGACAATTCTCTGCCTCCCCGAGCGAAGGTTGGTGCCAATTATATAAATGGCCGATATGCACATTTACAAGCCCGTTATGATGGATACGATTTGCCTGTCTTCTTGGGGCAGGACGGGAAGGTCGCTGAAGGCGCGGGAGCGTGCCTATTTATGTTGCGTAACGGCCAACTGGTAACGCCACCAGTAAACTCCTCAGTGCTCGAGAGTATTACGCGTAATACCATCATAGTATTGGCCAAAGATGCAGGAATGACTGTCGTGGAACGCTCCATCGATCGTACAGAGTTATATCTCTCTGACGAGGTGTTTCTATGCGGTAGCGCGGCTGAAATCTCCCCAATAGTTTCTGTTGACGGCTATGAGCTTGGAAATGGGCAGCCGGGTAACACGACAATCTCGCTTCTGAAAAGTTACCTGGCCATTACTTCAGGAGAGAATCCTGCATATTCTGAATGGCGAACAGTTGTGCATCGTCGCACATAATTAGAGTAATAAATAAAAACTTACAAAAAAGACTTGTCAACTCTATGCAACTTTCGCGTACTTTTCTCGACCACGTATCAACAGAGCATGGACCCAGTTTCTATCTTCTGGATGCCCAACGGTTCCAGGACAATTTTAACCGTCTTACTGCCGCTTTCCGACGTTATTACCCGCAAACAAGCATTGCTTACTCTTACAAAACGAATTATGTACCACGCTATTGTGAGCTTGTGTCTCAGCTTGGAGGGTTTGCGGAAGTTGTCTCCAGTATGGAGATGATGCTTGCACTGAAGCTTGGTGTTCCAGCTACCAAGATATTTTTTAACGGCCCCTACAAGGAGCATGAACATGTACAAACCCTACTGGAGGTCGGGGGCACGGTAAATGTTGATTCCTGGGAGGAGCTGCAGCGTATAGTGGCTTCGGCCGATACTCATGGCGGGGAACCCTTTAAGATTGGTCTGCGTTGTAACTTTGAAGTTTATGATAGCGTTTTGTCGCGTTTCGGCTTCGACGTCGATAGTCAGTCGTTTCCAGATGCCATTGCGCTGATTGATGCCCACCCCAAACTCAGCCTAACTGGGCTCCATTGTCATTTCGCCACGCGAAGCCTGGACTGTTGGAAGCATCGCACCGAAGGTATGATTGCCGTGATTGATAGGTATTTTCACCACCGGCTGAACGATCTTACGCATGTGAGCCTGGGTGGTGGCATATACGGACACATGCCTGATGACTTGAAGGCCCAGTTTCCTGTCATGATCCCTGAATTTGAAGACTACGCGTTAACTGCAGCTCTACCCTTTTTTCGCTACTTTGAAAAAGCAGCGGTCCTCCATCGACCGACTCTGATCATCGAGCCCGGCACTGCACTGGTAGCGGATGCGTTGAAGTATGTCTGCCAAGTAAACAGTATAAAGCAGGTGCGAGAGCGCACTGTAGTGTCATTAACAGGTAGTTCATACAATATCAACCCGAATCCGAACCGTAAGAATGTCCCTATCGAATGTTTTCCCGCGCCAGGTGCTCAGAGACGGGCCGAGCTTCAAGACGCTTATCTGGGTGGCTACACCTGTATCGAGGGTGACTACCTTTATAAAGGCTTTAACGGCAACCTTGCTGTTGGTGATTTTGTCGTCTTTGACGATGTGGGTTCCTATTCCGTGGTCATGAAGCCACCGTTTATTCTGCCAAACGTGGCTATCGTAGAACCTCACGCTGATGGGAGGCACTATAAGCTCATCAAACGTAGAGAGACCTTTGACGATATTTTCAGCACTTATACATTCTCATGAACATGAGACTTCTGTACATCACGAAAGACCCAGTGGTCGCTCAAGTCGCTCAGTGTGCGGGCGTCGACTGGATTTTTGTCGACATGGAATATCGGGGCAAGTCTGAGCGTCAGGCCAGCCGAGATACGGTAATCTCTGCGCATACTCTGAAGGATGTCCGGTCGATCAGGCAGGCCATTAATACTTCGCAACTTATGGTGCGAATCAACCCTTGGGGCAAATGGAGCAAGGCAGAAATTGAGGGGGTCGTGCAGGCTGGCGCTGACATCATCATGCTGCCTTTCTTCACGACCACGGCAGAAGTGACTGCTTTTATTGCTGAGGTTGCAGGGCAAGCTAAGACTTGTCTGCTGCTAGAGACGATGGCGAGTATTGAGATTTTGGACGATATTCTGGCTGTCCCTGGCATTGATTATGTGCACATTGGTCTTAACGATTTGCACATTGAGCGTGGAACAAACTTCATGTTCGAATTTTTATCTGATGGTGGAATCGACCGGGTATCAAGTAAGTTGCGTGGGGCCGGTATTACATTTGGTTTTGGTGGCATGGCCCGTATCGGCAGTCTGTTGCCACCCGCTGAGCGTATCCTGGCTGAGCACTTCCGAGTAGGTTCCAGCGGAGTAATTTTGTCGCGCAGTTTCTGCCATCCCTCACAGGCCACTGATGCACGGGTATTCGAGATTTTGTTCACGGAAGAAGTTGCCCGGATTCGTCGTCAGGAGCAATGGTTAGCGCTGGCTGACGAAGCATTCTTCGAACGTAATCGGCTGCGGGTGATTGATGAGGTAAACCAAGTGGTAAGACAAATAAGGGATAGACAAGAATGAAGCCGGAACACGGTGCCTCTTCCCTTACATTACTGATCATTCGTGGTTTGGATCTTGTTTTTTCGCTTGCGGCTTTGGTAGTTCTTTCCCCACTCCTCATATTGATTGCTATCGCTCTACGATTTTCTGGGGAAGGGGAGGTTTTGTATCGACAAGTTCGTATTGGGAAGAGAGGAAAAGATTTCAAGCTGTTGAAATTTACCACGATGATGAAGAATAGCCCCTCCATAGGTTCAAGAGAGCTTACACTCCCTAAGGACCCACGGGTACTTCCTCTGGGCCGCTTGTTAAGGAAGACAAAACTGAATGAACTACCCCAGTTATGGAATATTATAGTAGGTGACCTTAGCCTGATTGGTCCCAGACCACAAACCCATCGTTATTATAGTTTCTACCGCGCCGAAGACCGTGTCTGGATCGAGATGATCCGTCCGGGTTTGTCAGGAGTAGGCTCCATTCTTTTTCGTGATGAGGAATCTCTATTGTCCAGGGTGCCAGACCCCATCGATTTCGATGACAAGGTGATTACTCCATACAAGGGCCAGGTGGAACATTGGTTTGCAGTCAATCAATCGGTCAGCTTATACATTGAACTAATTATCATGACTGTTCTGGTAGTCGCGTTGCCGTCATCCGGGTGGCGCCAAAGTTTGTTGCGTCGCGTGCCAGCACCTCCCGCCACGCTTTCCCAATTACTTGAATCATGAGGCGGAGCCTGTGTTGAGCACATTGAATCTTTTGGGGCGACAAGAGCCTCTCTTTGCGGATGATATAGCAGATCATGAATCTGCTCTTCTTGGGATGCTGAAAAACGCTCGCTGCCTGGTGATAGGCGGCGCGGGGACTATCGGACAAGCGGTAACCCGCGAGCTATTCAAGCGCGATCCTGCTGCTCTTCACGTGGTGGATGTCAGTGAGAACAACATGGTTGAGTTGGTGCGGGATATTCGTAGCACTATTGGATACGGTGATGGAGACTTTCGTACGTTTGCGATAGATTGCGGATCACCTGAGTTTACTGCCTTGGTTCATGCAGAAGGACCATATGATTATGTATTTAATCTCTCTGCCCTGAAGCATGTGCGTAGTGAGAAAGATCCATTTACACTGATGCGTATGATTCAAGTGAATGTTTTCAATACCGTAAGTACACTAAGAATGGCAAAAGCTGGTGGTGCCAAGAAGTATTTCTGTGTCTCAACCGATAAGGCTGCCAACCCTGTAAACATGATGGGAGCCAGTAAGCGCATTATGGAACTGTTTCTTATGCGCGAAAGCCATACTCAATCAATCTCCATGGCCCGCTTTGCCAATGTGGCCTTCTCAGACGGCTCGCTACTGCATGGATTCAACCAGCGTTTTTCCAAGCGTCAACCTATTTCTGCCCCTAACGATGTACGACGATATTTTGTAACACAACAAGAATCAGGTGAGCTCTGTCTGCTGTCGGCAATGTTGGGTGAAAATCGAGACATCTTCTTCCCAAAACTCAGTGAGAAACTTCATCTGGTCACCTTTTCGGAGATTGCGCAGAGGTATTTGCACCGCCTAGGTTACGACCCTTATGAATGTGAATCGGAGGATGAGGCCCGTAGCCGTGCTGAAGAACTGATCGAGCAGCGCAAGTGGCCCTGCTACTTTTTTAGTAGTGATACTACTGGCGAAAAAGACTTTGAAGAGTTTTTTACTGACAAGGAAGACTTGGACATGTCGCGTTTCACCAGTGTGGGCGTTATTCGAAACAACAGCTGCTTTGATGAAGAGCAGTTGAAGCGTTTTGAGCAAGGTGTGTCTTCGATTCGAGAGGGTGGGCGCTGGACAAAGGCTCAGTTAATCGATTTGTTTTTCGACATGTTGCCGGAATTCGCTCACCTTGAGACAGGTAAATATCTAGACCAAAGGATGTGAGAATGCAGCGTATACTAGATATACTTATCTCTGGCCTAGCTCTACTGTTTCTTTCGCCGTTACTGCTTCCGATTGCTCTACTGCTTCGCCTGTCAGGCGAGGGGGAGGTATTCTTTCAGCAGGAACGCATAGGCAAAGAGGGAAAACCGTTCAAGCTGTTTAAGTTTGCTACTATGCTGAAGAATAGTCCGAATATTGGAACCGGAACAGTCACACTGAAGAATGATCCACGCGTGCTGCCAATGGGAAAATTTCTTCGAAAAACCAAAATCAATGAGTTGCCGCAGCTTTTGAATATCTTCCTTGGCGACATGAGTTTAGTTGGCCCGCGACCTCAAACGCAACGATGCTTCGATGCGTTTCCATTGGATTTACAAGAAGTGATCGTTAAAGTTAAGCCCGGCTTGTCAGGTATTGGCCCGATTATTTTTCGTGGAGAGGAGGAAATTCTTGCTGATCAAGCGGGTTCGGTAAAATTCTATGACAATGTTATCGCTCCTTATAAGGGGCAAGTTGAAGCCTGGTATGTCGATCACCAGTCTATGCTCACATATTTCACAGTTATTCTCGTTACCGTTTGGGTTGTTTTATTTCCCTCGTCTCAAATTGTATGGAGAGTATTTAAAGGTTTGCCAGTGCCGCCAGATGAGTTGAAGGAAGCATTAAATTATCCTGTAAAGGACGTGTGAAAATGTTCATGCGCAGTGTGTTCTGGCTCACTTGTACCGTGCTAGCCATATCATCGTTGTTACCATCAGAACAGATACCGCAGATTTTCAATTTTTGGGACAAAGCTCAACATGCAATTGCCTTTTTTGCCATAAGCGTTGTTGGATTCTCAACATTTCCTTCCGCAATTTTTCGCGTTTCTTCAGGTTTGCTGGTCTATGGCGTCGGAATAGAATTGGCTCAAGCGGCAACCGGTTGGCGATTTGGTGATTGGCAAGATTGGATGGCTGATGTTCTTGGGGTGGGTGCTGCTCACCTTGTCTGGTTTTTTACCATGTTTCTAAAAAATAGGTTTAACACTGTGTAGGAGGCAGCTTCTCAAGGTCTGCCATTTCTATCTAAAATCGCCTGCTGGGCAGGCTCCTACAGATAGAGCCCCGTTCAGGTTGAAGGAAGTTGCCCCATCCACTCTCCAATATCCCCCAACTTCTCCCGCACCCAAAGATCGTCATGATAAGTATGTAGATACCGCTCCCCAGTATCGCACAGCACCGTCACAATAGACCCCGGATCCTCATGCTCGTGCATCTCCTTGGCGAGCTGTAAAGCCCCCCACAGATTCGTCCCCGTTGATCCTCCCGCCTTTCTCCCGATCACTTTCTCCAACCAGCGCAGTGCCGCAATAGAGGCGCCATCGGGCACTTGAATCATGCGGTCGATCACGCCCGGCAGGAATGAGGGTTCGACTCTGGGTCTACCGATGCCCTCGATACGGCTGCCGCATTGCGCGGTGATGTCCCGTCTTCCTGTGGTGTAACTCTCGTAGAACACGGAATTGTCCGGGTCCACGATCACCAGTTCGGTGGTGAAGCGGCGGTAGCGGATGTAGCGGCCCAGGGTGGCGGAGGTGCCGCCGGTGCCGGCGCTCATGACAATGTAGCGGGGCAGGGGAAAGCGCTCCTGTTCCATCTGCTTGAAGATGCTGTCGGCGATATTGTTGTTGCCGCGCCAGTCGGTGGCGCGCTCGGCGTAGGTGAACTGGTCCATGTAGTGGCCGTTCATCTCTTTTGCCAGGCGCTCGGCTTCTGCGTAAATCTGGTCTCCGCGCTCCACGAAGTGGCAGCGCCCGCCGTAGAACTCCACCAGTTTGATCTTCTCTTTGGCGGTGCTGGCCGGCATCACGGCGATAAAGGGCAGGCCGAGCAGGCGGGCGAAATAAGCCTCGGATACGGCGGTAGAGCCGGAGGAGGCTTCGATGATGGGCGTGTCCTGGGTGATGTGGCCGTTGCACAGGCCGTAGAGGAACAGGGAGCGCGCCAGGCGGTGTTTGAGGCTGCCGGTGGGGTGGGTGCTCTCGTCCTTCAGGTATACGTCCACGTTCGGGTAGCAGGGCAGGGGCAGCTTGATGAGGTGGGTGTCGGCAGAGCGTTGAAAGTCTGCCTCGATTTTGCGAACGGCTTCGTTGACCCAGTGGCGCATGTGTTTTCTCTTGGCTGAGCGTATGTTGCAGGGATTATGGCCGTGGAGTTTGACAGGAGCAAGATTGTGGGCGGTATTTAGTCGTAGGAGCCAGCCCTGCTGGCGATTGATATTGTGCAGGGGAGGGTTTGATCGCCTGCAGGGCAGGCTCCTACAGTTGGAAGGGCGGGGTTGCATCGCTGCGGGTGTATAGGGCATGCGAAAGTTTTGCCAGCATGGCTTCGAGCTCGTGTAGCTGGTAAGCCTTGAACTTCTCCTGAGCCAGAGTTCTGTCGAACACCGGGGTGGGGAGAAAGCGCTTCATTTCGTCGAAGAAGGCTTTGCCTGCGATGACGGTGTTGAGTGAATCTCTGCGCTCCTGCAGTTTTTGTTTAAAGCCCTCAATCCGGTAGTCTTCGATTTTCATGCCGACCAGGCTGGCATCCACTTTTGCGCCTTGTTGCTGTAGCCAGAGCAGATCCCAGAGGTCCCGGTGACGAACGTATCGTTGAGTAGCGGGCAGGGACACCAGTTTGTCGGCCATGATTTCGTCCAGGGTTTCCGTCAGAATCAATGTGTCTTCGTAGCCGTCCGGCAGAAAGTCATAATTCTTCTTTAAAGGCAGGGGAATGCGGGTATAGGCCGGAATATTCGCCACTTCAATTTTGATACGCTGGCGGGCAATGTCTTTTCGCTCTGGAGCAGTAATGATGGTGATCTGCCATTTATCCACCTTGATCTCTTGGTATGGAGTTTCTTGCTTCAGGGCTGAAGGCTCCTTGACGTGCACCTCAAGCCCATAGCGTTTGCCAATATAGTTTTCGATGCAAGCTTTCATCTCCATCAAATGTGCTGTGGAATAGTTGGCACCGCCCGCAAAGTCGAGGTCTTCACTGAAACGATTGGCGCCATAACACAGGCGCAAACAGGTGCCGCCCTGGAACACCAGTTCATTCAGCAAACCCGCCTGGTCAAGGCAATAGAGAATGTCGTAATGCAACAGTTCCTTTTCGATCACAGGCCTGTTGGATGGCGTGTCGCCACTTCGCATGGCGCGTTCCACGAGTTGTTGAAAATCTGCTTCGTCAATCTTCATGGAGGAGCTCCGTTTCCACGAGATGGGTATTCCTGCCGACACGCCTCAGGTCACGATAGGCGGCCTGTTTCGTTGCCATTCTCAGGGGGCGATCAAGATCGCGGGTGTTTTGCAGAATATCGGCGACAGCCCTCTGGGTGTGGGTGAACTCAATGGTGCCGTAGGGGGTTTTGTATTCGCCTTTCCTGCCTGTGCTCATCACCGTCATACGGTCCATGGGAATCTGGGAAATGGCACCGTATTCGGAAAGGGCAGACTCCAGGCTGACATAGTTGTAATGTCCTCGCCGCAGGGTTCTGGCAATCAACTCCAGCGTCTGTGGCCCCTGTCTGCGGTGCGACAGCTTGTTCAGATACACCCCGCGCGCCACGCGTTCCAGGATGTTCTGCCGTACCAGTCTGTTCAACCCGGCATGGAAGGCTTTGGGCTGGTCTTCCGGAAAGATTTTCTCGAGATCTCGATGGCTGAAGACGTAACGACCCTGCAGATCGAGTTGGTTGAGCCTGTGAATGGCGGTGCCTTGATCCATGAGGTTTCTAATCACTTATACCAGTTGCGCGTAGTATATGTGTCCACATGAAGAGGCTCAAGCCTAAACGCTGGAATAACCGTTATCCCCGTAGGAGCCAGCCCTGCTGGCGATGGGGACATCAAATCATGGCGCAGAACCATTCGCCTGCAGGGCAGGCTCCTACGGTTTGGCAGAACCCCGGCGCTCTTGTAGGAGCCAGCCCTGCTGGCGATGGGAATGACAAACCACGGTGCAGAACCATTCGCCTGCAGGGCAGGCTCCTACGGTAAGAGGGGAGATAGCGTAATCCTGCAGGGCTGGCTTCTACAGTAATCAGTCCAGCCACCGCTTCAGGAGTTCGGTATGGTGGCTTGCCCGCCTCACGATTTCCTGTAGCGTTGCTTCACTTCCTGGCCATACTTCTTCCCGCACAGCCGCTGCCTCGTCTTCCAGTGCGTGCAGTGCCCGTGTCAGAAACTGTTGCAGCCTGCCTGCTTGTCTTTTCAGATTTACGCCTGCCATCTCCTGAAACGCCTTCAGTGCCTCTGCATCCAACTCTTCCACGGTTCGTGCACGGCCTATCGGCATTGCGAATTCCCGGCTAAGCTCGGGGTAAACCAGAGTGCTCACCAGATCATAGGCCGGGGTGAGTACGATGCTGGTGTGTCGATGCAGCAGGGCGAAGTTCTTGCCATGTGCGTCCTGGTTGCCGATCAGCAGGTTGAAGAGAATCCGATGTATCAGCTCTTGCTGCTGAACAGCTGCCGGGCGGGTATGTTGGCGCAGTACCTCGAAGAGTTCCCGAAAACCGGGGCCCCCATCCTGCACATATTTGCGGGCAGAGGGCAGGCCCAGTATCTGGCACATGTCTTCCTGATGCAGGCGCCTGGTGTACCCGTCTCGTTCTTCCCGGTCGTAGCGCGTGATGACATAGCAATCGTGCTGCTCACCACTGCCTGTGACGAAGTTGCGCAATTGCACGGCAGGCACCTGCAAGCCTGCCCTCGCTGCGGCACGCATGCACAGATATTCGTTTTCCACCAGGTCGGCGAAGCGCGCATTGGGTGGTTTGATGATGTGGGTGGAGGCGTGTTGGCCCGGCAGGTGAACACCGCCCTGTGCATCCAGCACCACGGGCAGCTTGTTTTGTGCACCGGCCAGACTCAGGCGCATACCTTGGGTTTGTTGTGGCAGGAAGGGGCGGGTTTCGATCTGTTTCAGACACTGGCCGAGTTCGAGCTCGGATAATGCCGGGGGCAGGGGGACGGGTTCAGTTGCCGCGTGTGTACTTTGTTCGGCTGGCAGAATGCTGATGGCGCCGGCCACATCACCGCCTGTTTCCAGCAGCAGGCGTTCGAAATTGTTGTCCGCTGTCTGCAAGGCTTCGGCGAGCAAATGGCGAACCTGCCCTTCCGGCAGAAGGTTCTCGAAGAAGGGGAAGGTCTTGGCATCCGGCCACGCTTCCTTTCGCAATGGCATGGTCACGGAGATTGGTGCCTGTTGTGCATCCACATAGCTGCCATCGTACTGAAACTGCATGCGTTCGTTGTCGATCTGCAGCCAGCCGCAGGCTTGTTCATGAAAGAGGATGCGCAGTTTCATGACGGGCCCTTCACTTCACTCACCTGGCTGCCGGATGGCGGTGTCAGGCACATCTCAATGCCCAGAGCAGCCAGTGTATTGAGTACCAGGCCGATATGGGCGGTGTGCTTGCCGTTCTCGATATTGCTGAGAGCTCGGATGCTGATGTTGGCAACGCTGGCCAATTCATCCTGACGCATGCCCAGGCCCTGGCGAGTCTCGCGGATCAATTTGCCGATGGTGTGGGTGTCCATATGGATGCCTGCTATGTATTATGCGCGAACGCGCATATTCCACCTCTTCAATCGGGAAGTCAACAGAATATGCGCGATCGCACATATTTCTTCCAGTTCTCATGTCCATCTGACTCCCGTGGATTTGACAGAAGCAAGATGGTGGGCTGTATTTAGTCGTAGGAGCCAGCCCAGCTGGCGATAGGAATGACAAACCACGGTGCAGAACCATTCGCCTGCAGGGCAGGCTCCTACAGGAGAAAACACCAAGGGTGACAGCTTGATTGCAACTTGCAGCCTCGATATGTACACTTTTTGTGTACTTAAATTGAGGGGCGAGAAGCGTGAAAGAAATCAGTGTTCGTGAAACCAGAGAGAACCTTTCCAGCCTCCTGGATACTGTGGCGGCCGGGGAGGAAGTTGTTATTCTTCGACATGGCAAACCTGCTGCGCACCTGATACCACCAAGGGCCGCGACGATCCATTTTACAGATCGCGCGGACCTTCGAGCCTCGTTGCCTGCGTGCCATGGCAGTGCTGCTGCGCTGGTCAGCAAACTGCGTGACGAACAGCGCTATTGATGCTGTATTTCGATACCAGTGCACTCTTGCCCTATTATCGTCAGGAGGCGGCAAGTGACAGGGTGCAAACTTTGCTCAGTGCGCAAACCCAACCGGTGTTGATCAGTCACTTGACCGAGGTCGAAGTCGCCAGCGCTTTGGCGCGGTGGGTGCGCATGGGAGAGCTGACAGAAGCACAGGCCAACCGGATCGACAACGCCTTCCAGCAGGACATCCATCAGGGCAGATACATACGCTGCCCGATACAGCTTGCCTGCTTCCAGCGAGCAAGTCATTGGATTGGTATGCGCAGAACGAGTTTGAGAACACTGGATGCACTGCATCTGGCTTGCGCTGAAGTGCATCAGGCCTGCCTGGTCAGTGAAGACGATGCCCTGATCAATGCCGCCGTTTTCTTCGGTCTGGCGGCGCGCAGGGTTTGAACTCCCCCTCGTCAGGGGAAACCGACCCCGTAGGAGCCAGCCCTGCTGGCGATAGGAATGACAAACCACGGTGCAAAACCATTCGCCTGCAGGGCAGGCTCCTACGAAAGCAATTCCCAGGGAGGTCCACATGCCGCACACATTTCCTCAATTCATGCACCACGGCGCGGCGGATGGTGTCACGGGCAGTTGTCATCGCTACATCGCCAGTGAGGCGTTTCATTTGTTGGTGGACTGCGGGCTGTTTCAGGGCCAGGAGGCGAGAAATTCCGGGCCAGCAGGGCAGGAAATTGATTTCAGTCTCGAATGTGTCAGGGCTTTGGTAGTGACACATGTGCATATCGACCATATCGGGCGGCTACCTTACCTGATGGCGGCGGGTTTCAAGGGGCCGATTCTGTGTTCGGCGCCCTCGGCCAAATTGCTCCCGCTTGTCATTGAAGACGCGCTGAAGATGGGCTTCACGCGTGACAGAAAAACCATTGAGCGATTTCTGGCCGAGGTAAACGAGCATCTGCTGCCCTTGGCTTATGCCACCTGGTATCCCTTGCGGCAGACACCAACGTTCGAGCTTAAACTGCGCTTGCAGCGCGCGGGGCATATTCTGGGCTCGGCCTATGTTGAGCTCGATCTGCGTTGGCGTGAATCCGAGGCCGATGCCTGGCGTTCGCACCGCACGGTGCTCTCGGGCGACCTGGGAGCGCCCCATGCCCCTCTTTTGCCCGCGCCGAAATCACCACAGCGGGCGGATACGCTGATAATCGAGAGTACTTACGGCAATCGTGTGCATGAAAACCGTGCTACCCGGCGGCAACGCCTGAAGGCCTTGGTGGAAAAAGCACTGGCCGATGGTGGCACGGTGTTGATTCCGGCGTTCAGTATTGGGCGTACGCAGGAGTTGTTGTATGAGTTCGAGGGTATTCTGCATGACATGAAGCTCAAACCTGTAGGAGCCAGCCCTGCTGGCGATGCAGAGCCCCAATCCTCCGTAGGAGCCTGCCCTGCAGGCGATTCAAATTCAAAAAAATCGCCTGCAAGGCAGGCTCCTACGGGAGGCGGGGATAATACCTGGCGCGACATCACCATCGTGGTGGATTCGCCGCTGGCGGCAAAGTTTACCGAGGTCTATCGCGCTCTGAAGCCCTATTGGGACGAAGAGGCCATGAAACGCGTGCGCAGCGGGCGACATCCGTTGGACTTTGATTCACTGTTGACGGTGGACTCTCACGAGGATCATCTGCGCCTGGTGCGCTACCTGGCCGAAACCCGTCGCCCCGCCATTGTGATTGCCGCCAGCGGCATGGCAGCGGGTGGGCGCATCGTCAATTATCTAAAGGCGATGCTGGAAGACCCTCGCCACAATGTGCTGTTTGTGGGCTACCAGGTACCGGGCACGCCGGGGCATGAAATCATGAAGGCGGCGGAGCGGGGTAACCCCAATCCAAACTCCAATCCAAACTCCAATCCAAACCCCGATCTAAACCCCAATTCTGTAGGAGCCAGCCCTGCTGGCGATCAGAATGCAGAGGTGAATTCAGGCTCCCATCGCCTGCAGGGCAGGCTCCTACGAGGCAGGCTCCATCATCATGGATTGCCATCTGTCGATCTGGACGGGGAACGGTTTGATATTCGCGCAGGTGTGGATTACGTCGGTGGCTATTCCGCCCATGCGGATCAACAGAACCTGCTGAGCTTTGTGCGTGGCATGCGGCGCTGGCCAGGTGAGGTTCGCGTGGTGCATGGCAATGAGGAGGCAAGGAAGGCGCTGAAACGTGCCCTGAAGGCATTGGCAAAGGAGTACGGCAGAACAATGCACATTGTCCTGCCGGAAAGGAGTTAGATGCGGGCGCTGCTTGTCCCTTGAGTCAACACCCGGGACAGGCTTCCCCAGCTCATATAGGCAGTAAACAGCACCATAAAGCCCAGGAACATAAGCGCTTCGCTGGCCTGGTAATACAGACCCAACAAACCGATGCTGCCGAAGATCAGCGCGGCCATGTAGAGGCCCAGCACCGTCTGCTCGTGGGTATAACCGGCTCGTATCAGGCGGTGGTGCAAATGATCGGTGCCCGCGCTGAAAGGGTTGGCGCCACGCATGGGGCGTTTGATGAGCAGTGATACAGTGTCGATCAACGGAATAGCCATGAACCACAGCGCATACACGGGCGCCATGATGGCGTTCTCTCCCTGCGTGGCCTCAATGATCAACCAGGTCAGAATAAAGCCCAGCAGGGTGCTGCCCGCATCTCCCAGGTACACCAGCGCCGATTGCTTCCAGGGCAGGCGGAAGTTCAGCATCAGGAAGGCGAGCAGGGAGCAGGCCAGCAGAGTGCAGAAATGCAGCATGGCGGAACCGCCTGCCATGAATGCGACAATGCTGAGGAAGCACAGGGCGATAAGTACCAGCCCCCCGGATAAGCCGTCGATGCCATCGGTCATGTTGATGGCATTGATCACGCCTACGGTGGCAAAAACCGTTAATGGCACGGCCAGCACGCCCAGCTCCACAATGCCGAAGCCCATGATATTGCCCAGGCTCAGTAACTGATTGCCGGCCACAGCGGCCATCAGCCAGGCGGCAAAGGCATGCACCCCCATGCGTACCGAAACCCGCAGTTCACGGGCATCGTCAAAAATGCCGATGAACAGCACCAGGCTGGAAATGGCCAGCATGGCGCTGTAGTGCAACAGCACATGGGGGGTGAACAGGCTCATGCTCAGGGTGCCCAGATAAATGCCCAGGCCACCGACAAGCGGGGTGGGGGCAAGATGGGTCTTGCGCCCCCCGGGAATGTCGATCAGCCCCAGGCGCCCGGCAACGGGCTTGAGCACGAACAGGGAAATGGACGTGATGATGAAGGCACTGAACAGATTGATGAAGCTCATGATTACACCGTGCTGGACACTTCGACACATGAAAACCAGTAGGAAACCGGGGGAGTGTTAAGCACTCCCCCAAATCTCTTACAAGCCGTACATCAACTGCACACCGTTCTCGCTGATAACCTCATAGTCTGCTTTGCCATCGCCATTGGCATCGGTGCTGCGAATGGCAATGCCTTCTGCGGTCTTGTTGGCATTGAGATAGGTGGTGTCGTTGTCCGTCAACGGGGTGACGAAGAAGCTGGGGCGTACATTACCCACGCCTTCGATGCTGATTACCCCGGTGTTGCGGTCGGTGCGCACATCGAAGCCGGCATTGGTCACCGTGTCGAAGAACACGCTGCTGTCGGGGAAGGGGGTGATGTGTTGAACAGCGCCATCATCGCAGCTCATGGTGAACACATAGTCCGTGCTGGCGGGGTTGCCCGTAGGGGCATTGAAGGAAACGGAACTGCAGCCCGCAACATTGGAACCGATGTTCTCATAAGCCAGGACGCCCGCGAAGCGTTCGTTATTCCCCAACCCAATATTGATCACGCCGTTGTTACGGGTGATTTCAGAGTAACCGGCCGCAATGATGGCGTTGCTCAGTGCTTCGTCGTTGACAGGCGCCGCGCTCAACTCGGTTGACGTGCCGGCAGTCACATAGAGCAGGCTGCCATCGGGCAAAACAGTAATACCATCGCTCAGTACACTGGGGACGATGCGACCGCTGCCGATGCTGGCGATGTAATTCTGCCCCTCATAACTCACTAGGGTTGCGCCGTTGTCGGTCTGGGAAAAGCTGGGCTCTGCGGCAGTCGCGGCCAGAAGCTGCCCTTGCGCAGATTGTATTGGAGAGCTGCTATTGCGATCTCGAACGGCCCTGAGACAGTCGTTATATTCCCTTTTCGCGTCCCTGCGGGCGATATGGGCGTCTAGATGTGCCTGTGAGAAACGATCTGCCTCATAGGCAATTGTATGAGCTTCTTTGGCAGTTCTGTAGGCGCTTCTGTCGCACGCTTCCGGGCTGCTTTTCAGAACAACAGCGGCCACGCTTGCCTTGGCGCTTGTCAGGGCGCGTATGGCATCAATCGAGTTCAGGTCCACATTGCCACGAATGCTTTCGGGCAGGGTAGGCAGAATTTTTTGTGTGGCGCTGGTGGACAATGCCTGAATCTGGGTAACAAGAGCCGCTGCCAATGAACCGGTTGCGTCATTGGATTTCTGCAACAGGGAGGCAGTCGCTTCCACCAGGGCCAGAATAGTGGCGCGCGGGGTCTCGCTGGTAATCAGCTTGGTTGTGCTGGTCACGGTGTTGGTGGCGATGTTGGAAATCTCGGTTTTCTGTTCCGTGCTCAGGGTCTTGGTGGCCAGTGCGCCCAGAACATTGGCCACATTGGTGATGGCCGTGGTGGTGGACGTGGTGTCTACTGTGCCACCGCTTTGTGTGGCGGTGCCAGCCAGCTCCAGTGCCTTGTTGACGGTAGTCAAGGTCTCCAGGGCCTGGGCAGTGCTGACGGTGCCACTGCTCAGTTGTGAGCTTGTGTTTGTCAAAAGCGAGTTGGTGGTGCTCACCGCGTCATTGATCTGGGTGATGGTTTCCGTGCTGGGGGTTTCCCCGGTGGTGACGGTGATGTTGTCCACGGTACTGCCCAGGTTGTTGGTGTCCTGGAAGACATCGCCGGTCACAGTTGTGCCGCCAGTGCTGCCCCCCGAGCTGCCGCCAGAGGAAACCGTGGTGACATTGAAACGCCCGGTGACGGTGTAAGCGGCCGTGTAGTCCGAGGCCAACTCATTGGTGTTCAGCAGGAAGGCTGTGGTGTTGCCCACGCAGTTGGCCGCGCCGCAACCCGGCGCCTGTACCTGCGGGAAGGCGGTAAAGGTGGTGCCGGTACCAAAAGCCAGCGTGGGGCTGCCGGCGGCCGTGGTGCCGGTTTGCTGTACCGCAATGCGGTAGTCATAAGTAGCAGGTTGATCAAACTCGGCCAGAATGACGGAATCAAACTGGCTGTGGGAGCTGCGAATGCGGGAGATCAGGTTGCTGGCATTGAAGGACACCGAGCCGCCGTTGAGTGTGATCGGCCCATTGGTGGAGCTGTTGCTGACATTGATCTGCACCTGCAGGGTGCCGCCGCCGTTGCGGCCGAGCACACGCAGGTTCTGGCTGCCGGGGATGGTGCCGCTGACGATGGCGCCGCCGCTGACGGTCAGTTGCAGGGTGCCGATCTCGGCCTCCAGGCGGCGGTCATTGGCAGCATCGTCAAAGGTCACGCCCACGCGGTAGGAGTACACGCCATCGGGTACCGAGTTGGGCAGCATGGTGAAGCTGAAGCTGGGAATGCCAACGCCGTTGGTGGTGGGGACATCGATGATGGTCTGCACCACCCCCAGGGAGGAAATCGTGGGGCTTTGGCTGGAGAAGGTCGTGCCGCTGCCACCGCTGATCTGCAACTGGTTGTTCTGCAGGGTGACCTGCTGGGCCAGGGCATGGGAGGTGAACGCGCTGACAAGGCCGGCCAGCATCATCTGGCGATATAACTTGTTGCGATTATTCTTCTTGGTCATTCCAGGCTCCTCGAATTGCACACGAACTTGCAGCTAAATAAATGGAAAAAGGGCAGACAACGACCCGACACTAAGAATGCGACAGGGATCAATGGCGGGGGATGTGCTGCTTAAAATAGCTCGCAAATCCCATGCCAGCAAGTTGTTTAACGCTTTTTTAACAAACCCACAACATGGCGGGGATTTAAGCACACTTATATGACAGTTCGCCATACAGGATGGGGAAGAAATAGGGGATTTTTGCGACGACAAGACCCGAACGGGTGGCAAGAGAGGGCAAGCAGCGGCAGGTGTGAACCCTAATGGTGCACACCTGCCGCGTGAGGGGGCTTACAAGCCGTACATCAACTGTACGCCGTTCTCGCTGAGAACTTCATAGTCCGCTTTGCCATCACCATTGGCATCGGTGCTGCGAATGGCAATGCCTTCAGCGGTCTTGTTGGCGTTCAGATAGGCGGTGTCGTTGATCGTCAGCGGCGTGACGAAGAAGCTGGGGCGCACATTGCCCACACCCTCGATGCTGATCACGCCCGTGTTGCGGTCGGTGCGCACATCGAAACCGGCATTGGTCACCGTGTCGAAGAACACACTGCTGTCGGGGAAGGGGGTGATGCGCTGCACGGCACCATCGCTGCAGGTCATGGTGAACACATAGTCCGTGCTTGCCGGGTTGCCGGTGGGGGAGGTGAAGTTCACGGAGTCACAGGCAGTGCCGGCAGAACCGATTTCGCCCAGGGCAAAAGCGCCAGCAAAGCGTTCGCTGTTGCCAAGATCAATGCGGAAGCTGCCATTGGTCTGCGAGCTCAGTGTGTAATTCGCCTGGGTAATGGCGGCGTTGAAGCTGACGCTGTTCAGTGCTGCGCCACTGTAATCCGTGCCTCTTCCGTTGCTGACATAGAGGATGCGTCCGTCCGGCAGAGTGTGCAGTCCATCGCTCAGCAGGTCCGGCATGATGCGAATAGAGGATGCGCCCGCTGCGTATTTCTGGCCAGCATATTCCACCACTGCAGAGCCGTCCACGGCAAAGCTTGGCTGCTCCAGCGTGGCTGCGAGCACGGAGGCGCCAGATCCATCATCTGTGAGAGCGCTGGCAGTAGTGCCGCCACTGACACAGCGAAGTATGTACTGTCGCGCCTCGCTTATAGATCCCGTGATTGGCGTGTAGTTGACGGGTATACCGGTCGCATTCGCGCCGAAGCCGAAAAGGTGATAGCGAACTTCAGTAAGGAAGAGACTGGCATCACAGGCAACCGGCGCTGTTTTTTGCACCGTCTCGGCCACCGTGGCCTTGGCATTGGCCAGGGTACGGATGGAGTCGACGGAGCTCAAATCCGTTGTGCCGCGAATGCTTTCAGGCAGGCTTGGCAGAATGGTTTTAGTCGCGGTAGTGGAAAGCGCACGCAACTGCGTGGCCAGTGCTGCCGTCACCTCGCCAGTAGCATCCTGCGAGTTCTGCAGCAGCTTGGAGGTGGCATCCACCATGCTGAGAATGGTCGCGCGAGGGGTTTCGCTGGTAATCAGCTTGGTGGCACTGGTCACGGTGCTGGTGGCAATGTTGGAAATCTCGGTTTTCTGTTCCGTTGTCAGGGTCTTGGTGGCCAGTGTGCCGAGCAGGTTTGCCACGTTGTTGATGGTCGTGGTGGTGGTGCTGGTGTCCACCGTGCCGCCGTTCTGGGTGGCGGTACCGGCCAAGTCCAGTGCCTTGTTAACCGTGGTGAGCGTTGTCAGTGCCTGGGCGGTGCTGAGGGTGCCGCTGGCCAGCTGTGTGCTGGTGTTGCTCAGCAGGGAGTTACTGGTGCTTACGGTGTTGTTGATCTGGGTGACGGTTTCCGTGCTGGGGGTTTCCCCGGTAGTCACGGTGATGTTGTCCACGGTACTGCCCAGGTTGTTGGTGTCCTGGAAGACATCGCCGGTCACGGTTGTGCCGCCAGTGCTGCCACCCGAGCTGCCGCCGCTGCTGCCACCGGAGGAAACCGTGGTGACATTGAAACGCCCGGTGACGGTATAAGCGGCAGTGTAGTCGGAAGCCAGCTCATTGGTGTTCAGCAGGAATGCTGTGGTGTTGCCCACGCAGTTGGCCGCGCCGCAACCCGGAGCCTGTACCTGCGGGAAGGCGGTAAAGGTGGTGCCGGTACCGAAAGCCAGCGTGGGGCTGCCAGCGGCCGTGGTGCCGGTTTGCTGTACCGCAATGCGGTAGTCGTAGGTCGCGGGCTGGTCGAACTCGGCCAGGATGACCGAGTCAAACTGGGAGTGAGAGTTGCGAATGCGGGAGATCAGGTTGCTGGCATTGAAGGACACCGAGCCGCCGTTGAGTGTGATCGGCCCATTGGTGGAGCTGTTGCTGACATTGATCTGCACCTGCAGGGTGCCGCCGCCGTTGCGGCCGAGCACGCGCAGGTTCTGGCTGCCGGGGATGGTGCCGCTGACGATGGCGCCGCCGCTGACGGTCAGTTGCAGGGTGCCGATCTCGGCCTCCAGGCGGCGGTCATTGGCGGTATCGTCAAAGGTCACGCCCACGCGGTAGGAGTACACGCCATCGGGAATGCCATTGGGCACCATGGTGAAACTGAAGCTGGGAATGCCCACGCCGTTGGTGGTGGGTACGTCGATGATGGTCTGCACCACCCCCAGGGAGGAAATCGTGGGGCTCTGGCTGGAGAAGGTCGTGCCGCTGCCACCGGAAATGCTCAGCTGATTGTTCTGCAGGGTCACCTGCTGGGCTAATACGCTGGAGCCTGCGGTGGTGAACACGATAGCCGCAATCGCCTGGCTCAGGTAAGTGAGTTTGCGTCGCTTGAAGTCCCTCATGCTTGATCCCTTCTTCGTCTGTTGTCTGTTTAGGTTTTTATATCCCGCTGCCTGGATCACGCCCGTGAATGCCGTCTGTATCGGGGGATGATCACCAAATGGCGATTTAAACATAGTGTAAGGCGCAATTACTACGGGTTTATGGCACTAAAGAGGCCCGATTTGCATGTTCTACAGTTGAACACCCAATTGCAGGCCAATATAGCCGTAGGGGTTGTCGGCAAAGGAGCCGCTCAGGGGGTTGTTGTAGTGCGGAATGCGCCCCAGGAACTGGTTGCTGAACAGTTTGCCGGTGAAGCTCACGTGCACATCGGGCGTGACCCAGTAAGAGAGGCTGCCGCGCAGGGTATGGTTGCTGTGTTCGCTCACGGCGGCCAGATTGTCGCCCCTGAGAAAAGAGGGCAGCAGGCTGTTTGAGGGCGGTGCCACGATGTCCGTGTTGATATTGTTGACGCGCAGGAATTCATAGCTCAGTTGCAGGGGGATGCGTGGGGTGATCTGCCAGTGCACGCCGGCGCCGAGCATGAAGTGGCGGTCCTCAATATCGAACTGCTGATAGAAATCATCCATCAGGGCCTCAATGACGATGTCTGCGCTGGTGCCGGCACTGGCAGTGGTTTCGCCGTAACCCGCCCATACCGTGCTCGATACGGTGCTGCCCAGGGGCAGGGAATACAGCAAGCGGGCCTGCCAGCCCTCGTCCTCGAGGGAGTTCAGGCGAAAGGTCTGCGGATCGGTAAAGGTGACGATGAAGTCCGATGTGACCGTCACGCGGTCGAAGTGGCCTTCGTAATCATCGGTGGTATTGCGGGTGCGCGTCACTTCCAGCGCGGCGGCGTGCCAGGGGCCGCTGTTGTCGAAATACCCGGCTTCGAAGAAATTCCACTTGAAGCCGTAAGCGGTGGCGGTGGTGCTGAGGCCATCGTCGATGTCGGTGATGTGGACGGAGGCGATGTCGCCCAGCTCGATTTTCAGGTCCTGCTCCTGGCGGCGATAGAACACGCTCAGCGAAGAGCTCAGCCCCAGGTGCAATTCCGCGCGCTGCCCGTCCAGGTCTCCGCTGTCGCCCACCAGTTTGCGGGTGCCGGCCAGCAGGTCGTTGCGGATATCCAGGAAATCGATGGTGTCGTTGACCGCCAGCTTGCCCAGGCTGAGTTCGACACGGCGGGCATCCAGTGTGTAGGCGCTGGGGTTTTCAGCGTTGATCCAGCCCAGCGGCGTGTCGGCCAAAGCGGTTTGTGTGGCGCACAGGGAGCAGAGCAGACAGGCGATTTTTTTTGCGTGATTCATGCAGCAGGCTTCCGCTATTGGCAGTGGGAATACCGGGCACTGCGCCTATGCAGCCGTGCCGCCGGAAAGCCCCGAAGCTTACTTAGTACATTGTGTAAAGTCCAGCCCGAGGCATCGGCACAAACCCTTATAAATGAAGGGCATTGCGAGTGTTGTTGCGGTGTCCTGAGGCAGGCGGTGGCCCTGCTGCGCAAATGATGAATTTTTTGTGTCATTGCCGATCAGATCAGCTACACTTGTCGGCGTTTTTTATCATTCAAGAGTGCTCCTGAGAGCGCCTTCAGAATCTGCCTGTAAAACGCTCACTAACTTGCTGTTTTTGCAGGCATTACGGATCAGAGTCACCCATGCGTTTGAAATGTATTAAATTAGCCGGTTTCAAGTCTTTCGTGGATCCCACCACCGTTAATTTCCCCAGCAATCTGTGTGCTGTCGTCGGCCCCAATGGCTGTGGCAAATCCAATATCATCGACGCCGTGCGCTGGGTGATGGGGGAAAGCTCGGCCAAGAACCTGCGCGGCGAGAACATGACGGACGTTATCTTCAACGGTTCCGGCGGGCGCAAACCGGTAGGGCAGGCCAGTATCGAGCTGGTGTTCGACAACAGCGACCACCGCATCAAGGGCGAGTACGCCCAGTACAACGAGATTTCCATCAAGCGCAAGGTGTCCCGGGATGGCAGCTCCGGCTATATGCTCAACGGTGCCAAGTGCCGCCGCCGGGATATTACCGACATCTTCCTGGGCACCGGGCTTGGCGCGCGCAGCTACTCCATTATCGAGCAGGGCATGGTATCCCGTCTCATCGAATCCAAGCCGGAGGAGCTGCGCATCTTCATCGAGGAGGCCGCCGGCATCTCCAAATACAAGGAGCGCCGCCGCGACACCGAGAACCGTATCAAGCGCACCCGCGAGAACCTGGAACGCCTGACCGACCTGCGCGAAGAACTGGGGCGCCAGTTGCAGCACCTGCACCGTCAGGCCCAGGCGGCAGAGAAATACGGCGAGTTCAAGCAGCAGGAGCGTGAGCTGACGGCGCAGCACAATGCGCTGCGCTGGCAGGCCCTGAACACCGAGCTGGAGGCCAAACAGGCCGTTATCCGTGAGCTGGAAATCAAGATCGAGGCGGCGGTTGCCGACCAGCGTGCGGTGGACGCGCAGATCGAAAAACACCTGGTGGACAACGCCGATTTCAACGAGCAGCTCAGCGAGATTCAGGGGCGCTATTACAGCCTGGGTAACGATATTGCCCGTATCGAACAGTCCATCGAACACCACATCGAGCGTACCGCCCAACTTAAACGTGACCTGCTGGAAACCCAGGAAGGCTATGGCCTGACCCAGAGCGAGCTGGAGAGCGATGTCAGCCGCCTCAAGAGCTTTGAGGAAGAGCTGGAGATCGTCTCGCCAAAGCTGGAAGAGGCGCAGGCCGTGGAGGAAGAATCCGCCTTCGCGCTGGAGGAGGCCGAATCCCGCATGCAGCAATGGCAACAGGAGTGGGACGAATTCAACCAGCGTGCAGAGGAGCCGCGGCAGATCGCGGAGGTGGAGCAGTCCCGCATTCAGCAGCTGGAAAAAATCGTGGAGCGTGGCGTTGACCGCAAGGCACGCCTGCAGGAAGAGATGAAATCCCTGGGGGAAAACCCGGAGCAGGACGTCATCGACGAGCTCTCCATCGAGGTCTCCCGCCTGGAGGAGCAGCTTGAGGCCCACCAGAACAGCAACAGCGAGCTGGCCGAACAGATCGAGCAGGAGCGCAGCAACGGGCAGACCATCTCCAGCGATCTGGACCGCGCACGCAGCGAACTGCAGAGCCTGAAAGGGCGTGCCGCCTCGCTGGAAGCGCTGCAAAAAGCCGCGCTGGGGCGCAATAACGAAGGCATGAACCGCTGGCTGCAGAGCCACCGCCTGAACGAGAGCAAGCGCCTGGGCGAGAGCATCCGCGTGGCCGCAGGCTATGAGGGCGCTGTCGAGGCCGTGCTGGGGGATTATCTGCAGAGCGTATGCGTGGAGCAGATCGACAACGTGGAATCCCTGTTGTCCGAACTGCCTGCCGGCCTGCTGTCATTGGTGGAGACCGGCGTGGTCAGTGACAAACCGGCGGCAGATGCCTCGCGTGTAGCACTGGCCAGCAAGATTCAGTCGGACTGGGACAGCGCCGCACTGCTGGCCGGCATCTATGTGGCAGAGGATATGGCGGCAGCGCTTGCGCTGCGCGGCAAACTGGCGGCCAATGAATCCGTGGTCACGCGTCAGGGCGTGTGGCTGGGCAAGGCCTGGATCCGGGTGCGCAAGGCCGCCGACGAGAAAGCCGGGCTGCTGGAGCGCAAGGGCGAGATTTCCCGCCTGGAAGAACAGATCACGCTGCAGCAGGCCCGTGTGGATGAGGTGTTGGAGGCGCAGGGCGAGTCCCGTCAGGCGCTGCGCGACCTGGAATCCCGCCGCGAGGATGTGCAGCGCCTGATCGCGCAGACGGCGCGTCAGTACAGCGAGCAGAAGTCCCAACTGGGTGCCCGCTTAATGAAGGTGGAGCAGACCACGCTGCGCCGCGAACGCCTGCAACATGAGCTGGATGAACTGCTGCGTCAGTTGTCCGTGGAGCAGGAAAACACCGCGCTGGCACGCTCCAATCTGCAATCCGCACTGGATGCGATGGAGCTGGACACCGAGCGCAAGGAACACTTGCTGCAACAACGCGATGAACGGCGCGAGGCGCTGGACCAGATCCGCCAGAAGGCGCGCCACGACAAGGACACCAGCCACCAGTTGGCCCTGCAGCAGCAGTCGCTGCAATCCCAGTTGCGCTCCGTGCGCGACACCATGGACCGCATGGCCTCACAGGTGCAGCGGGCGAAAGAGCGTATCGAATCCCTGAGCCGGCAGCTTGCCGAGTCCGATGAGCCGCTGGAGATGAAGCGCGCAGAACTGGAAACCCAGTTGCAGAAGCGTCTGGAAGTGGAGGAGCAGCTCAATATCGCCAAGGCCAGGGCCGACAGCAATGAGCACACGCTGCGTCAGCTGGAGCAGCAGCGCTCTCATTTCGAGCGCACCGCCGGGGCCCTGCGCGAGCAGATGATGGAGCACCGCCTGCGCAGCGAAGGGGATATGGTCAAGCGTGAGGCCTTGGAGGAACAGCTGCGCGAGGCCCGCTACGACCTGCAGACCGTGCTGGCGAACCTGCCGGAAGAGCTGGATCAGGCCGCCTGCGAGCGCGAGCTGGAGCTGATCGCCAACCGCATTCAGCGCCTGGGCGCCATCAACCTGGCGGCCATCGACGAGTACAAGCAGCAATCCGAACGCAAGGTGTATCTGGATTCGCAGAACGAGGATCTGGAACGGGCACTGGTCACGCTGGAAAATGCCATCCGCAAGATCGACAAGGAAACCCGTACCCGTTTCAAGGAAACCTTCGACAAGATCAATGCCGGGCTGCAGGACCTGTTCCCCAAAGTGTTTGGCGGCGGCCACGCCTATCTGGACATGACGGGCGAAGACCTGCTGGATACCGGGGTGGCGATCATGGCGCGCCCGCCGGGCAAGCGCAACAGCACCATCCATCTGCTTTCCGGTGGTGAGAAGGCCATGACCGCGATTGCGCTGGTGTTCTCCATCTTCCAGCTCAACCCCTCGCCCTTCTGTATGTTGGACGAGGTGGACGCGCCGCTGGACGATGCCAACGTGGGGCGTTATGCCAACCTGGTGCGGGAGATGTCCAGTGCCGTGCAGTTTGTGTTCATCACCCACAACAAGCTGACCATGGAAATGGCAAATCAGCTTCTCGGTGTTACCATGCACGAACCCGGCGTATCACGCATTGTGGCGGTGGATATTGCAGAGGCCGCAGAGCTGGCGGCGATGTAAGGTCGATCGCCTGCAGGGCAGGCTCCCACAACACATGTAGGAGCCTGCCCTGCAGGCGAACAGAACAACATGTCAGGACAGGGTCGTAGGAGCCTGCCCTGCAGGCGAACAGAACAACATGCCAGGACAGGGTTGTAGGAGCCTGCCCTGCAGGCGAACAGAACAACATGCCAGGACAGGGTCGTAGGAGCCTGCCCTGCAGGCGAACAGAACAACATGCCAGGGCAAGATCGTAGGAGCCTGCCCTGCAGGCGAACAGAACAACATGCCAACGGCAATCCAGGAGACAGAACAGTAATATGGGCCTTCGCGAACTCCTCATCCTCATCCTCATCCTCGCCATCGTCGCCGTCAGCCTGCGCGGTCTGTACGTGGCCCTGAAGGCGCGGCGCGGGCAGTTGCGTATACAGCTGGAGAAGAATATCCCGCAATACGACCCCGATGAGTTGCTGATGTCCGAACTGCCCAATGGCGGTGCCCGGTTGGTGGAGCGCTCCTTCGCGGCCGTGGTGAAACAGAATTCCGAACTGTCCGCGCGGGATCGCGTGCGCTACAGCAAAAACAAGGGAGATTCCGCCATTCCGGTATTGATGGACACAGTAGACGAGGAAGACGATACGCACGAAGAGGAGGAAGTCTCCGTGCCCCGTCAGTCCAGTGTGGCCAGTGCGCGCGAGGCTGCCCGGCAAAAGCATCTGCAGGCTCAGGCTCAGCGACCGATCGACCACCTGGCAGCCCATGCCGCCAGACCCGAACCGGACGAAGAGCAGGAACCGGCAGAGGATTACCACGATTTCTATGAAGACCCGCTGGATGCCTCTCCGCTGTCCGTGGACAACGATCCCCTGGAAGAGCCGGAAGAGCAGGATTATGAGGACGATGACGACGAGCTCGTGGAAGACGAGGCGGAGGATTTCGATGACTCCGACGATTTCGACGATTCCGGCTACGAGGACGAGGAAGACTTCGACGATGATGAGGACTTCGAAGACGACGAAGCTCTGGATGAAGACTTCAATGAGCCCGCCGACGATGTGCACGCCCAGGACTATGTAGACCCCGACGATTTCGACGACGATGACGAAGAGTACGAGGACGAGCCAGAACCCTACGCCGACGAACCGGACGACGAAGCGTGGTCGGATGACGAGGACCTCGACAGCTGGGAAGACGAAAACGATGCCGAGGATGAAGAGCCCGATTACGAAGAGATTGCGGAAGAGTTCGACGATGTCTACGGCGATCAGGGTACAGACGACGATGATGATGTTCCTGCCGGGGAAAGAGATGCGCTGCTGGACAGCTATGATGACCCGGATGACGCCTGGGATGATGAAGCGGAACCAGAGCAGCAGCCCGTCAGCGCGCCGCGTCGCTGGCTGAAGTGGGCGGGGGAAAAGCTCTCCGGCATGAGCGCGAGCCATGAAGAACCCGTGCGTGAGCGTGAATTCCACAGCCATGAGCGCTCAGAGCCGCAGATCAGCCTGGATGCGCTGGACGAGGAAAGCGAGCCAGCGCCAGCGCCGGCCCGCAAGCCGAAACCGGCCGTCAGGGCAGCAGAATCGGCGCGCCGCTCACGCGAGCCGCTGGACCGCTCGCGTCAGGCCAGGCTGTTCGATGACGAACACGATGCGCAGGATGAGATTGCAGCAGAGCCCGTCGCTCAGGCCCAGGAAAAACCTGCGGCAAGGGAACCCCTGGCGCGTCACAAGGGCCGCAGCCAGGAGCCGGAGGAGACCACGGTAAAGGGCGCATCCGGCCAGGAATACAGCGAGGTGCTGGTGATCAATGTCATGGCAAAGCCAGAGCGGGAGTTTGCCGGCGTTGATCTGCTGCCCGCCCTGTTGGGGCTGGGGCTGCGTTTCGGCGACATGAATATTTTCCATCGCCATGTGGACCAGAAGGCGGACAGCCCGGTGCTGTTCAGCGTGGCGAACATGGTGAACCCGGGCACTTTCGACCTGAACATGATCAACGATTTCGCCACCCGTGGCGTGTGTTTCTTCATGACGCTGCCCAATGTCGCCAACAGCATGCAGGCCTTCGAACGGATGCTGGATGCAGCCCAGCAGCTGCGTATGTCACTGGATGGCGAACTGAAAGACGACATCCGCAGTGTCATGACGGCCCAGACCATCGAACACTATCGCCAGCGCGTGCGCGATTTTGACCTGCGGCAACTGCGTCAGCACAAATGAGCGAACACCCGGTTTCCCCACAGCGTGTGCAGGCGGAGCTTGAGCGTCTGCGCGCGCTCATTCATCACCACGATTACCGCTACCACACGCTGGATGCGCCCGAAATTCCGGACGTGGAGTACGATCGCCTGTTCCTGCAGCTTGAGGCACTGGAACGGGCCCACCCCGAACTGATTACCTCCGATTCGCCAACACAGCGTGTGGGCTCGCAGCCCTTGGGCGGTTTTGTGCAGGTTACTCACGACATTCCCATGATGTCGCTGGCCAAGGTGTTCAATGGCGAAGACCTGCAGGATTTTGAGGTGCGCATCCGCAAACGTCTCGATTCGGACGCGGACATCGAGTACAGCTGTGAACCGAAGATTGACGGCGTTGCCGTCAGCCTGCTGTATGAGAACGGGCGCCTGCAGCGGGCCGCCACCCGTGGCGATGGCGTCACGGGGGAGGACATCACCCATAATGTGCGCACCATCCGCGATGTGCCGCTGCGCCTACAGCAAAATGCCGATACGCCGTTTCCAGCCCGGCTGGAGGTGCGTGGTGAAATCTATATGAGCCGGGCCGGTTTCGAGGCCATGAACGCAGAGGCAATGAAAACGGGGGCCAGGACCTTCGTCAATCCGCGCAATGCGGCAGCGGGCACGCTGCGCCAGCTTGACCCGGCCATCGCGGCGGCGCGTCCGCTGCATATGTTCTGTTACAGCGTCGGTATTTTTGAGGGCGCGGGTCTGCCGCCCACCTTGAGTGAAAGCTTTACGCTGTTGCAGAGCTGGGGGCTGCGGGTCAACCCGGAGCGTGCCGTGGTCACCGGTGCCGATGCCTGTCTTGCGTATGCCGACAGACTGCTGCAGCGCCGCGCATCCCTCGATTATGAAATCGATGGTGCCGTCATCAAGGTGGACCGCCTGAAACTGCAGGATGAACTCGGCTTCAATGCCCGCACGCCACGCTGGGCCATGGCCTATAAATTCCCGGCGGAGGAGGTCTCCACCCAGGTGCGTGATGTGGAGTTCCAGGTGGGGCGCACGGGCACGATTACCCCGGTGGCCCGTTTGGAGCCGGTGTTTGTCGGGGGGGTGACGGTCAGCAATGCCACCCTGCACAATATGGCGGAAATCGCCCGTCTGGGCCTGCAGATCGGGGACACGGTGATCGTACGCCGGGCAGGCGATGTGATTCCCAAGATCGTGCAGGTGATTACCCCGCAGGACAGCAAGACTCCCCGTATCCCCGTGCAGATGCCCACACATTGTCCTGCCTGCGGGTCAGAGATAGAACCGGCGGGAGAGGTGTTGTTCCGCTGCAGCGGCGGCCTGGTGTGCCCGGCCCAGCGCAAGGAGGCCATTCGCCATTTCTGTGCCCGTGGCGCGCTGGATATTGAAGGGCTGGGAGAGAAACTGATCGAGCAGCTCGTGGACAGGGACATGCTGCGGGATGTGGCCGATATTTTCCATTTGAGCGGCGAGGAGCTTGCCGGCCTGGAGCGCATGGCCGAGAAGTCGGCAAACAATTTGCTCGCGGCTATCGACAAAGCCCGTAGTACCACGCTGCCGCGTTTTCTCTTCGGCCTGGGCATTCCCGAGGTGGGGGAGGCGACGGCCCTGGTGCTGGCACAGCATTTTGGCAATCTGGAGGCTCTGCAGAGCGCAGACCAGGCTGCGCTGGAGGCGGTAGAGGACGTGGGGCCCATCGTTGCGGCCCATATCGTTCACTTCTTCTCCAACGCGGACAACAGGGAAGTGATTCGCCGTTTGCAGGCAGCGGGTGTGCACTGGCCGGACGTGGAGCTTGCACAGCAGTCCCAGGTGCTGGAGGGGCAGACCTTTGTCCTCACCGGCACGCTGGAACTCATGACCCGCGACGAAGCCAAGGCCCGCTTGCAGGCGCTGGGCGCCAAGGTGGCAGGCAGTGTGTCGAAGAAAACCACCTGGGTGGTGGCCGGGCCGGGTGCCGGTTCCAAGCTGGACAAGGCGGTGGAGTTGAATATCCCCGTGATGGATGAAGCACAGTTCCTGACGTTCCTGCAGACCTCGTAGGAGCCTGCCCTGCAGGCGAACAGAAGTAGACCGGATTCGGGGGCATGGGAAATTTCCATCGCCAGCAGGGCTGGCTCCTACGGAGTGGTTTTGTGGGAGCCTGCCCTGCAGGCGATGATGAAATGCGCAAGGTTCGGGCTTCGGATCGCCAGCAAGGCTGGCTCCAAAACGGAAGGATTACAGAACCCGTAGGAGCCTGCCCTGCAGGCGATTATTGAGAACCCGACGCACAGGAGGCGATATGTACAGAATTCTGCTGTTGCTGGTGACTCTCCTCAGCCTTAGCGCCTGCCTCAGCTCCGCGCCGCGTAACCCTGGCAATGCCTGCGAAATTTTCGAGGATCGCCGTGCCTGGTTCAGGGCCGCTGCCGATGCGGAAAAACGCTGGGGCGTCCCCATATCCGTTTCCATGGCCTTCATCTATCAGGAATCCGCCTTCCGTTCCCGCGCGAAACCGGCTCGAACCCGTATTTTGTGGGTGATTCCCGGGCCGCGCCCCTCCAATGCCTATGGTTATGCCCAGGCCTTGGAGAGCACCTGGAATGAATACCGGGAGGTCACCGGCAATCGTCGGGCAAAGCGCAGCGATTTTGCCGATGCGGTGGATTTTATCGGCTGGTATAACGCCAACTCCTATCGTCGCAACAATATCGCGCTGCATGATGCGCGCAATCTGTATCTGGCCTATCACGAAGGCAATACCGGTTTTGCCCGCGCCACTTACGCAGACAAACCCTGGCTGCTGGACACGGCAGCCAGGGTGCAGAGCAATGCAGAGCGCTATCAGGCACAGATCGATCGCTGTGCCGATGAGCTCGGCAAAAACTGGTGGCAGCGTCTGTTGTTTTAATCGTTATCAACCGAACATCGAATGAGGAGCAGTACACAGGATGAGTTGGTGGGGAAAAGTCATCGGCGGAGCCTTCGGCTTTGCCATGGGAGGGCCGCTGGGGGCAGTGCTCGGGGCCGCCTTGGGTAATTACTTCGATCAGGGGCTGGATGGCATTGGACCTGAAGGAGTTGGAACAGGGCAGGGTAATGAACGCGTGCAGACAGCGTTCTTCACCGCCGTTTTCTCGCTCATGGGCTATATCGCCAAGATTGATGGCCGTGTGAGCCGCGACGAAATCTCTCTGGCAGAACAGGTGATGGGGCAGATGCAGCTGCGCCCCGAGCAGCGCAAACTGGCCATCAAACTGTTCGAACAGGGCAAGCAGGAAGACTTTCCCTACGAGCAGGTCCTGGAGCAGTTTCGTCGCGAGTGTCAGCGCCGCCGCAATCTGATTCAGATGTTCCTGGAGATCCTGACCGCCACCGCACTGGCGGACGGAAAAATGGAGGCCAGTGAACGCCGGGTGCTGGAATCGATGGCCGCCGCGCTGGGCTACCCGGCAGCCGCTTATACAGAACTGCTCAATCGTCTGCACGCCCAGTTCCGTTTTCAGGACGATGTCCGGCCCGCCGACCGTCTGCGCGATGCCTACAAGGTGTTGGGGGTGGACAGCAGTGCCGACAGCGCACAGATCAAACGGGCCTACCGCAAGCTGATGAGTCAGCATCACCCCGATAAGCTGGTCTCCAAGGGCTTGCCGGAAGAGATGATGGAACTGGCGAAGAAAAAGACCCAGGAAATCAAATCCGCCTACGAGACGATCATGAGCCACCGGGGCGAATGACCCAAAAAACCGCCCCGTAAGAGCGCAGATTTCTGTAGGAGCCTGCCCTGCAGGCGATCGTGACAATGTGCGGGTTTGGAATTCAATCGCCAGCAGGGCTGGCTCCTGCTATTGCCATGATGGCTCACAGGTTTCCGCCAAGGATGGAGGTGTAGATTCCCGTAGGAGCCTGCCCTGCAGGCGATTGTGACAATGCGCGGGTTTGGAATTCAAATCGCCAGCAGGGCTGGCTCCTACCAGGCAGACGATCATTTCGGGACGGCATAAAAAAACCCGGCCAGGGGGCCGGGTTTAAATTACTACTATCAAGGGAGAGATAAAATGAAACAAAACCCACAATTTTGTCTGCAATTCACCTACACCTAATCAGACTGTGCGTTCCCCATAGAGTTCCGGGAAAAACAAAATATTTTTAATTTTTTTATCCTTTTTTGTATTTTGCTTCACTCCTCGCGCAATAAACTCATTTAAGCAATTGATATTTAAGCAATAAATTATCAGATGCGATGTGCTTCCAGGCCCAGGGATTCTGCCTGAGGCATCTGCCCGGCGTGACTGATGATACCAATACTGGCATCGGCAGGGTTGGCCAGATAGCGTTCCGCCACCCGCTGTAGATCCCGCAGGCCCGTGTTCAGCACCTGTTCACGGTAGCGCTGACGGCGTTCGCGGCTACGCCCGAACAGATCGTTATAGAAAGCCTGTTTCGCCTCTCCGGCAGGCGAGGTGGATTTGTCCATGCCGCTGATGACACCCAGGATGGCTTCTTCCACCAGACGTTCTTCGTGGTCCGAACTTAGCACCCATTCTATGGCGCGATCGTAATCCTGCAGCGTCTCCGTCAGGCGCGGGTCACGGTAGGAGAAGAAGCGGAATGCTGCGGAATTGGCGTCCTGATCTGCACCGCCGCCATAGGCACCACCCTGTTCACGGATGGCGCGATGGAGGAAACCGTTGCGCAGGAAACCGGCCAGCACGCTCAGCGGCGCGTGGTCGGCATGGCCGCCGGGAACTGTCGGGAAGGCCTTGGCACAGAAGTTTACCTGGGTATTCGTTGCCCAGGCCTGTCGCACGGCTTCCCGGCAGGCGGGCAGGCTCATGGAGGCGGCAGTGGCAGGTTGCGGCTTGTGCTGCCAGTGCTGCTCGAGATTGCCGATCAGGCTGTCCTGCACCGCTTCCTCACCTACCAGCAGTATCTGTCGGGGTGCCGCCTTGATGTGTTCGTGCAGGGCCTTGAATTTGTCCAGCAAGCCTCTGGCCTGCTCATCCTGCTTGAGCTGTTTGCTCAGGCCGCGCAAGGTCGTGATGCCTGCCAGGCCCGTGAAACGATGGCTCAGCCGGGAGCTCGGACTCATGCCGCTGCAGGCCAGTGCCATGGCCAGCACATGGCCCTGAGCGGTGATGCTGCTTTCCCGGCGGGCACTGATCTGGTCCATGATTTCCCGCAGACGCTGCACCTCATCAAAACGGACTTGCGTGAGAGTCTCGTAGAGCAATTCATCCAGTGCGACATGATTGGATACCAGCGCCTTGCTGGAGAGCACCATGATGGCTTTGCTCTGTTGCTCATCGTCCATCTGGCTGCGGATATTGGCATAACAGCTGACGCCACCACTGATGCGGGACTGCCAGGTCTGCACCTCGGCATAGCTGCGACTTCCCACCCCGAATTCCGGCAGGCAGGCGGTGTAATAGGGCAGGATCGCCAGCAATTCATCGTCCAGGGACGGCAGCTCGATGACCAGTTGCTCATAACAGATGCCATTGGTGCCCTGGGGATAAAAACGAACGGGAGTGTCTGCCTTTTTCAGCGTCTGATCGATATGCGTGACACTGGGCAATTGTGCGGGCACATCGTCCAGGCCGACCTTGGGAAGCATGGCGGGATCATCCTGCGCCTCCTGTCTCTCGGCAAGCCGGGCGGCCTGATCGACAATATGAGCCGTTTCCTCCGGGCTCAGTGCGGCCTTGATGCGCTGCAGCCTTTGCATCTCTGCCTCGACCTGACGCCCGGCGAGGTGGGTGTCAGGCTGCAGGGTCAGCACGATCTGGTGTGGGTTGTCGAGCAGGAGTTTGCGGATCAACTGGCCGATGAAGGCAGGGTCCTGTGTCTGCTCACGCAGGCGAGCCAGCGCCGGGTCGATGTCCAGTACCTGCAGCGGGTCGCCCCCGTGCACGGCGCTGGAGAGGCCGGCCAGGATCAGTTGCAGGCCATAGGGATGACTGTCGCCGGTAATCTCGCGCTGATGCAGTTCCAGTTGATGCAGGGCTGCGTGTACCTGTTCCTCCGGCACGCCTTCAGTTGCCAGTTGCTCCAGCGTCTTGCGGATCAGTGCCTCCACCTGCGGTGCGGCATCACGGGCACAGCCCTCCAGCCCGCACATGAAACCCATCTCACGGTTGCTGTCCTCCAGCCCGCACATGGGGGAGGGAGAACTGCCCAGGCCACAGGTTTCGAGCACCTGCATGAGCGGGCTGGCGCTGTTGTCCAGCAACACGCTGGAGAGCAATTGCGCCTGGAACATATCGTCCAGATCCGTGCTCTTGCCCAGCAGCCAGGCCAACACGACATGGGTTTTGTTCTGGCTGTCGTCCTGTTCCTCTTCCTCGCGCAGCGGGTAGCTTTCCTCAACGCGCAGGGGGGCGAAATAACGTTTCTCGTCACGCACATGAATATGAGAGTCGAGCCGCTCGAATCGCGCCAGTGCCAGCTCGTGGAAATTCTGCTGGTGTTCATAGGCGGGAATATCCCCATAGGTCATGAACACCGCATTGCTGGGGTGGTAATGCGATGCGTAGAAATCTTTCAGTTCGGCATAACTGAGGTCGGGAATATGATCGGGCTCGCCGCCGCTGTTGTAATGATAGGTGGTAGTCGGGTAGAGGTATTTGCTGACGGTCTGCCACAGTAGCGAGTTAGTGGAACTCATGGCCCCTTTCATTTCATTGAACACCACGCCCTTGTATTGCAGCGGGCTGTCCGGGTTGTCTGCCTCCGTAAATTCCAGTCGGTGGCCCTCCTGGGCGAAGTCCAGCTCGTGCAGGCGCGAGAAGAACACCGCGTCGAGGTATACCTGTAACAGATTGTTGAAGTCCTTGCGGTTCTTGCTGGCGAAGGGGTAGGCCGTCCAGTCGCTGCTGGTAAAGGCATTCATAAAGGTATTGAGTGAGCGGCGAATCATCATGAAAAAGGGGTCGCGCACGGGATAGCGTTCGCTGCCGCACAGCACCGTGTGCTCCAGGATATGGGCGACGCCGGTGGAATCCATGGGCACGGTACGCAGTGCCACGAGAAACACATTCTCCGTATCATCGCTCGCGAGATGGAAATACTGGGCGCCGGTGACCTTGTGCCGGTACTCCTCCAGCACGACGTTGAGCGTTGGAATATGCTGCTGACGCAACAGCTCAAACGCAGGGTGCACCAGTGGCAGGGGAGGGGTTGAGGTGGCTCCGGTGCCTTGTGTACGGGACGTGTGCATGACTACTTGCTCCTGTTGTGTAAGCGCTGCCTTTTTCATTCTCTGAATATGACGTGGACGGCGAGAAGTTCGATACTTGCCTGATTCATGGCCTGATGCAACTGCAGTGTCTGCTCCTTGAGAAACTCCAGTTCGGATTCGCGCACATTGGGGTTCACCTGCTTCAGGGCCACCAGGCGTTTGATTTCTGCTGTCTGTGTTTTCAACATGATGTTGCTGGCCTCGCTGACTTTCAAGGCCATCTCTGCCTGCGCGCGGGCTTCTCCCTTGCGCAGCAGGTCGACAATGCGGGCCTGGTGCTCCGCAACCAGACCGGCGGCATCGTGTTTGTCGATGAAGCGCAGGCGCTGGCGCAACGGGTCCAGGGACACGGAGCGGCGGCTGCTTTCGTGATTTTCAGGCACCAGGGTGTAACGCAGGCTGGTGGCCGGCAAATAGCGGGACATCTGCAAATGCCGTGGCGCAGGGGCCAGAATGCGGTAAGTGGCCTCAATGACAAAGTCTTCGTCCTCCAGCCCTGCGTTCGCCGCATCCACACGGCTCAGCAGGCTGACGGCAGCGCCGCCCTGGGGAGAGTCCAGCACCAGGTCGATGGCCCCGCGCACCATGGGGTGCTGCCAGGTCAGAAAGTGCACATCCTCGCGGTGCAGGCTCAACTGGCGGGCAAACGTTGCCGTCAGCCCCTCGTCGGGCAACCCGGGGAAGGCGGACACGATCATCTCTTCGGTCGGCTGAATGGTGTAGCTGGTGTCGGAATTGTGTTCGTAATGGATGCCGAACACGTCGAACACCTCTTTCATGAACGCTTCCGGTGTGCATTCGGCTTCAAATTCCTCAATTTCCGCCAGCAATTGTGCAGCCCGCGTCTTGTTGAAGGAGTTGACCTCCAGTAAACGGTCCCGACCCTGTTCCAGCTCCCGGTTCAGTGCTTCGTTAAGTGCGTGGGCGTCCTCAAGGAAGGCGGTAAAGGCGGGGTCGTCAAATACCGGGTTCAGCAACTGCGCCTGCAGGGTGTTCTCATGCTGGCGATACACCCGATAGGCGGCCGGGGCCACGGCCTCGAAGGCATTCAACGCCTGTTGATACCACAGGAACAGGCCTTCCTGCGCACTGCCACTGAAGATCGGTGTGTGAATCTGAATGGTGTGTTGCTGGCCGATGCGATCCAGTCGGCCTATGCGCTGTTCGAGCAGGTCCGGGTTCAGGGGCAGGTCAAACAACACCAGATGGCGACAGAACTGGAAATTGCGCCCCTCGCTGCCAATTTCCGAGCACACCAGAATCTGCGCGCTGCTCTCACTGCCGGCGAAATAGGCCGCCGCACGGTCGCGATCCAGCAGATCCATATTGCGATGAAAAACGCTGCTGCGAATGCCAACGCTGACACGCAGGTATTTCTCCAGGCTGACGGCAGTGGCGTCCTGTGCACAGATCAGCAGGACTTTTTCGCCACGTTTGCTCTGCAGGAAATCCACCAGCCAGCGCACACGCGGGTCTACCGAGGTCCAGGGCAGGCGCTGTTCGAGTTCTTCCTCATCCAGCAGGGCACTGGCGCTGAGATAGGCCATCTCGGGCTTCAGATGGGTTTCCAGGGCATTGGGTCGTTCTGCCCGCAGGGCTTCATAGGCCTCCGGCAGCGGCAGAGGGTAGGGGTATACCTCCCGTTTTGGAAAGCCGGTGAGGGATTTGCGGGTGTTGCGGAACAGGATGCGGCCGGTACCGTGCTGGTCGAGCAGTGTTCTTACGAGACGCTCACGTCCCTCGCGGCGTGCGCTGCCACTGCTCTGTAGGGGGGCGAGCAGCTGTGCGCTTGCCTTGGCATCGTGATGGCGGCCAAGCACGGCCTCCAGGGAGCAAATCTGGGCCTCGCTCAGGTCCGCATCACTGAGCACCGTATTGATGGTGCTGGCCAGTTCATGATATTCGCTCTGTTCCTGGCGATAGCTCTCGTAATCGCTGAAACGGTTGGGGTCGAGCAGTTGCAGCAGGGCAAAGTGGTTGTCCAGGCCCATTTGTTCCGGTGTGGCAGTGAGCAGCAGGATGCCGCGACTGGATTCGGCAATGCGCTTGACCATGGAGTAGTCCGTGCGCGCCCGGCCCCGCACCGGGCTGGGGGCGGGTTCATCTCGCAGATGGTGGGCCTCGTCCACAATGCACAGGTCCCACTCGCCCTGAATGGCGAACTCATACCAGGCGGGCAGGCGGTGGAACAGGTCCACACTGGTCAGCACCAGTTGGTCTTCCAGGAAGGGGTTGCGGCCACTGTCCGGGTCTTCGGCCATGGCTTCCAGAATCTCGCCGCAACGTTCTTCGTCATAGATGCTGAAATGCAGGCTGAAACGCCGCAGCATTTCCACCAGCCATTGGTTGAGCAGCGCATCGGGCACAATAATCAGCACCCGGCTGGCCAGGCCACTGACCAGCTGCTGCTGCAGGATCAGGCCGGCTTCAATGGTCTTGCCCAGCCCGACCTCATCGGCCAGCATGACGCGCGGGGCATGGCGTGAGGCGACCTCCGAGGCGATATACAGCTGGTGGGGAATGAGATCCGTACGCCCGCTGCACAGGCCCAGTACGGGAGTCTTTTCGATGTCCCCGAGGCGGGACAGGGTGTGGCAGCGCAGGTAAAACCACTGGGCGGCATCGATTTGCCCGGAAAGCAGGCGTTCCAGGGGCTTGTTCAAGGCCAGGGTGTCACTGATCAGGGATTCCGGCAGCTTGATGGTTTCCGTCACATCCTCTGCCAGATGGGCGTGATAGACCACGGTGTCACCGACTGCGAGCACCTCGATGACAATCAGCTCGTCGCCGTGCAATGTGGTGATGCTGTCGCCGGCCGAGAACAGGATGCGGCTGAGCGGAGCCTGCTGACGGGCATAGCGGCGCTGCTGTTCGCAGGAGCGGAACGCCAGGGTGACGGTACGGTGATCCAGATCGGCCACGATGCCGAGCCCGAGTTCGGGTTCGGTTTCGCTGAGCCAGCGCTGCCCAAGGGCGAATAGGGGTGATTGCATAAAACCGGGGGCTTTCCTGAGGATTGAACAAGGGCGGTATTCTAGCCGAATCGCCCCCGGCATGCGAAAGGCGAATCAGGCCTGCGCAGAGATTTCCTCCACGGGCGGCCGCTCCAGGCTCATGGGCCCGAAACGCCCGGCGCGGTAGTCGTTGATCAACAGTTCCGCAACGCGGTTCCAGTCGATGTCCTGGTCTTTGCGCACGCAACCACGCGCCAGTGCCAGCTCGCGCAGGAAACCCTCGCCATCGGCCGGTAGTGTCTGGAGCCCGTAGCGCTGCTGCAGACGTTCGGGGAACTCCTCCAGCAGGGTTTTGGCGGCAAACTGGGCCACGTCCAGGAACTCGATCGCGGTGTTGCGGATGGCCCCCGACATGGCCAGGCGATAGGCGGCCGCCTGGTCTTCCAGTTTCGGCCACAAGACCCCCGGCGTATCCACCAGGAACCAGTTGTCCTTCAGGCGTACCCGTTGCTGCCCCTTGGTGATGGCGGGTTCATTGCCGGTACGGGCGATCTTGCGCCCCAGCAGCTGATTCATGATGGAGGATTTGCCGACATTGGGAATGCCCACAATGAGAATCTGGTGCTTCTTGTTCTCTTTTTTCCAGGCTCGCAGGGCGGCAAGATCCGGGTTGTCATCCTGCTCAGGTTTCGGTTCTGCCCGTTTTGGCCGGGCCTCGTCGACCTTGCGCAGCAACACCCGGCACAGGTGCAGCACATCGGCGGTTTCGATGCGCTTGTCCTTGCCGCTGGCAGCCGCATGCGCCAGAGGCTGGGCCCTGAAATAGTCCAGCCACTGGCGGGTAATGCGCGGGTCGGCCAGGTCAGCCTTGTTCAGAATATGCAGGCAGGGCTTGCCCTCGCGCATGGACTTGAGCAGCGGGTTGGAGCTTGCCTGCGGCATGCGGGCGTCCAGCACCTCGATCACCACGTCGATTTGCTTGATCAAGGCGGCCATTTCCTTGTTGGCCTTGTGCATATGGCCTGGATACCAGGAGATTGTCATGATGAATCAGTGTCTTGTCAGCCGAAAGAGGGCGAATTCTATCTGGATCGGGGCCGCAATTCACGCTTGTGGCCTGTGATTCCAGTCACCCGCACTGCCGTTTGCGCTTGCGCTGGGCGTATGCAGGCATAAAATGAGAGCTGTTCGTGACAACCCAGGACAGGAAAAACCGTTAATGACTATGCAGGCCAGTATAGAAGAGACGCTTCGGGGCGCCATGCCGCTGGAATGGCTGGAAGTGGTGAACGAGAGCCACAATCACGCCCGGCCGGGCACCCAGACACATTTCAAGGTGACGGCGGTTTCCCCGGTCTTTGCCGGTATGGGGCAGGTCAAGCGCCATCAGCAGCTGTATGCCCTGTTGTCTCAGCAACTGCAGGACGGGGTGCATGCCCTGGCGCTGCACACCTATACGCCGCAAGAGTGGGCGCTCAGGCAGGGTGTGGCACCCGCATCGCCAGATTGTATGGGTGGCGGGCACTAGAGCTTACTTCTTGCTTTTCAAGAGGTTTTCCGGTAGGGTGCCGCCAATTTTCTTAACGGGATTCAAAGAGTACTGAATGTTCAGACTGTTAGCTTACCCAAGAGCTTCGACTCTTGTACGCGTCTGCCTGATCGTGATTCTCGCATCCCTGCCGCTGGCTCTGGTGGTCAAGGCACGCAAGAACGCTCAGGCTCCCGTAGAGCCCGAAGTTCCCGCACCGGTCCAGGTCAGCGAGTCGAGCCCCTTGCCCGATTTCGATGCCATTACCGACATCGACCGCAAAAAAGAAACCTTCTTCGCTTTCTTCCAGCACTATATTGAAGCGGAAAATGCCCGCATTCTGCTTCGGCGCGATAGCCTGCTGAACTTCTCCGATATTCTGGCGGACGGTGGCGATCTGAGCGATCTGGAGATGGCAACGCTCAACGAAATCAAGGCGCAGTACCGCATGCAGGACAGTGAGCTACCGCTGCCGGAGCTGCTGGATGAGCTGCTGGTGCGCGTCGATGTCATTCCGGTATCGCTGGCCCTGGCACAGGCTGCCAACGAGTCCGCCTGGGGTACCTCGCGGTTTGCGCGGGAAGGCAACAATATCTTCGGGCAATGGTGTTTCGACGAGGGCTGCGGCCTGGTCCCGGGGCAGCGCGCGCAGGATGCGAGCCACGAAGTGCGTGCCTTTGCCAGCGTCGAGGCCTCTGTGCGGGCCTATTTCCGCAATCTCAATACCAACCCGACCTACGAATACCTGCGTGAGCTGCGTGCGCAAATGCGCATGAAGGGCAAGCCGCTGGATTCACGGGCGCTGGCACAGGGCCTGCTGCGCTATTCCGAGCGTGGCCATGTCTATATCAGTGAACTGCACGACATCATCCGGGTGAACGATCTGTTGGCCCTGGATGGGCAGAACAGCTGAGTTTTTCTCTTTATTCCCCTGATTTTTCTTCTATCGCCAGCAGGGCTGGCTCCTACAGGAAGGTTTTTCTGCGCCGTAGGAGCCTGCCCTGCAGGCGATTCAGATGATCCCCACCCCTACGCCAGCAGGGTTGGCTCCTACGCATAGAGGGGAGCAGGGTTTAATCCTGATTGCCCGGCAGCGAACGCGTCCAGTCTTTGGAATACCAGAAATAACGGTTGCTGCCACGCATCGGTGCCGTGCACAGATAACGGTAACGCCGCATATTATAGGTTTGCTCGGTACTGATACGGACCAGACCCTGCTCCTGATCCAGCCATTCCATGGCCATGGGCTGGCCACTGGCATAACAGCCGATCTGGCGGAAATTGAAATCTCCCGGCGCAAACTGCAGTGTCACGGAAGGGTTACGCTCATCCGTCATCGGGCTTTCCGGGTCCACTTTCAGCAAATGGAAGGAAAGTGTCTGGACCTTCTGACGGAAATCCGCCAGGTCGGTGTAACTGCCGCCAAAGGGGAAGCGCGGCAGGGCCAGAAAATCGGCATCGAAACCCAGCGCACCGGACTGCTGACCCAGCCCCATGAAACCCATATCCCGCAGCATGGCCTTGTTGGCCAGGTCATATTCCCCGTAGGGATAGGCGATGAAACGGTGATCCTGGCCTGTTTCGGTCTTGATGCGCTCCTGAGCCCGCAGCAACTCTTCGCGCAGACGGCTATCGCGGGCATCCGGGCTCTCTCCCGGCAGGGCGTCCACCATATGGGGGTGGTTTTCCATGTGATTGGCAATGGTGACGCCAGCGGCAGACATGACCCTGACCTCGTCCCAGCTCATATAGCCGGCCATGCGGTCATTCAGCGGCTGGGTGTTGATGAACACCGTGAAGGGAAACCCGTATTCCTGAAGAATGGGAAAGGCGGTGTCGTAAATCGAGATATAGCCATCATCGAAGGTGATGGCGACGGTCTTGTCCGGCACCTCGCGCCGCTGGCGCAGCGCATCCAGCAGTTCCGGCAGTGCCATGACGTGGAAACCCTCGTCCCGCAGCAGGTCCATATGCTGGCGAAACACGGCCGGGGCAATACTGGTGGAGGCCGGGGTGTCCTCCGCCACATGGTGGTAGAGCACGACAGTGGCATGCTCCGCCGCCTGCAGGGTGTGGCCCCCCGTGAGCAGGGTAGCGGTAAATATCGCACGGAGCACGGGGCGGGGCAGGCGCATGTCGATTCCTTGTGTCGGTTGCAGGTGGCGGTCAGGCCGCGAAGTCGCGCTATTTTGCAGCATGGGCGACGGGGCGGCAAGGCAGCGCGGCGCCTGTCTATCAGGGACGAGTTTGACTATAATGCCGGCCTCTATGACACAGCCAAAGGGGCTTAAAGGATGTATCACGGCGACGCCATTTATCTTGTGCGACTCGACGACGACATCGCGCATCTTCGCCTCGATCAGCCAGGCAGCAAGGTCAACACGCTCAATCGTGCCGTGCTGCAGGAACTGGGGGCAGTGCTGCCCCTGCTGCAAAACAGCAATCTGCGCGGCCTGATCTGCAGCAGTGCCAAGGCCGGGTTTATTGCGGGTGCGGACATCAGCCAGTTCAGTGAACTGTTCCAGGGGCCGCAGCAGGCGCTGGAAGACTGGTGTCGTGAGAGCAATGCCCTGTTTACGGCGCTGGAAGAACTGCCGTTTCCCACCCTCAGCCTCATCGCCGGGCACGCCCTGGGAGGCGGTCTTGAATTTGCCTTGGCCACGGATTTTCGCATTGCTGCGCCAAATGCCAGTTTTGGCTTTCCCGAAGTCGGTCTTGGCATTTGCCCCGGTTTCGGTGGCACGGTGCGCGCACCACGCGTCATGGACCCGGACAGTGCGCTGGACATGCTCAGCTCCGGTGCCTCCTGCAGCGCTGTCGAAGCCCTGACAAGCGGCCTGGTGGACGCTCTGGTGGATGCCGATCTTCTGCTGGACGCCGCAAGGGAGCAAATCGCACAGGCATTGGATGAAGCGGATGACTGGCAGGCCTTGCGCGCACACAAGCGGTCTGCCGTGATGGACAGGAATACGGCGATGGCTCTGGTGTCGCCCTTGCAGCACAAACTTGCACAGGGGGCCGGGCGTCACAATCCCGCGCCGCTGCGTGTGCTGGAGCTTCTTGGCCAAAGCCTGGCCCAGCCACGCGAGGAGGCGTTGGCAGGGGAGCAGGCCCTGTTCGTCAGCCTGGCCCGCAGTGAGGTGGCGCAGAACCTGATTGGCCTGTTTAGCAATGAACAGTATCTGCGCCACAAGAATCGCAGCCTTGTCGCTCAGGCGCGGGAAGTGAAGCAGGCTGCCGTTCTCGGTGCCGGCATCATGGGCGGCGGTATTGCCTATCAGTGTGCCCTCAAAGGCATTGCCGTGCGCATGAAGGATATTGCCCAGAGCGGCTTGGATGCCGGCATGAACGAGGCGCAAAAGCAGCTGCAGAAACTGCTCGGCAAGGGGCGTCTGAGCGAGCAGGAGGCCCGCAACGCGCTTGCCCGTATCACGCCCTCATTGGAATATGCGGCCTACGACGAAGTGGACCTGTTGGTCGAGGCCGTGGTGGAGAATGCGGCCGTCAAGGAAAAGGTGTTGGCTGAGGCAGAGACTCAGCTGCGTGATGATGCGGTGCTGTGCTCCAATACTTCGACGATTTCGATTACCCGGCTGGGCAAGGCCCTGCAGCATCCCGAACGCTTCTGTGGCATGCACTTCTTCAATCCCGTGCCACTGATGCCGCTGGTCGAGGTGATCCGGGGCGAACAAAGCAGTGAGCAAGCCATTGCGAGCACGGTGCAGTTTGCCCAGCGCCTGGGTAAAACCCCCATCGTGGTCAACGATTGCCCCGGTTTTCTGGTCAACCGCATCCTGTTTCCGTATTTCGGGGCATTTGCGCGCCTGCTGCACGATGGGGCGGATTTTCTGCAGATCGATGCCGTCATGGAGGCATTTGGCTGGCCCATGGGGCCGGCGTATCTGCTCGATGTGGTAGGCATCGACACCGCCGTTCACGCCCAGGCCGTGATGGCCGAAGGCTTCCCCGAGCGCATGCGTTACGGCTTCACCAGCGCCATGGACATGCTGGCAGAGGCGGGTGAGCTGGGCCAGAAAACGGGCAGCGGTTTTTACCGCTATGCGGCCGGCAGTGACGGGCGCCTGCAGAAGCAGCGCGACGATGCCGTGATTGCACGCATCCGCGAACTGCATCCGGCCCGGCGAAATTTCACTGACAGAGAAATTCTTGAACGGATGATGCTGGCCCTGTGTCTGGAGACAGTACGCTGCCTGGAAGACGGCATTGTGGATACGGCAATCGAAGCGGATATGGGGCTGATCCTGGGGCTCGGTTTCCCGAAGTTCCGTGGCGGCGCGCTGCGCTACATCGATCATATGGGGACCGAAGAATTCTGCACGCTGGCTCAGTCCTACCGTGAGCTCGGGCCGCTGTATAGCCCGCCGGCTCTTCTGCTGGCCATGGCCGGGCGTCAGGAACGGTTTTATGCCTGAGTGGGCAAGTACGATTTTTGAACCTGAGGAGTGGTACGCGTGACAGCGAAAGACGAAACCCCCGAACAGCGGCGGCAGCGCCTGCTCAATCGCAGCCACAAGAATCTGCGGCGCGATGTTGGCAAGGCCATTGCCGATTACAACATGATCGAGGAGGGCGATCTGGTCATGGTGTGCCTGTCGGGAGGCAAGGATTCCTACACCATGCTGGACATTCTGCTGAGCCTGCAGAAGCACGCACCGATTGATTTTCGTATCAAGGCCGTCAATCTCGACCAGAAACAACCCGGCTTTCCGGAACATGTGCTGCCCACCTATCTGAGCGAGCTGGGTGTGGATTATCACATTCTGGAACAGGATACCTATTCCGTGGTGAAGGAAAAGGTGCCGGAGGGCAAGACCACCTGCGGGCTGTGTTCGCGCCTGCGCCGTGGCAGCCTCTACACCTACGCACGGGAAATCGGTGCCAGCAAGATCGCGCTGGGGCATCACCGTGAAGACATCGTTGAAACGCTGTTTCTGAATATGTTTTTCGGGGGCACGCTCAAGGCCATGCCACCGAAACTGCTCAGTGACGACAAGCAGAATGTGTTGATCCGCCCCATGGCATACTGCAGTGAGCAGGAGATCAGCCGTTATGCGAAGCTGCGCGAATTCCCCATCATTCCCTGTAATCTGTGCGGTTCCCAGGAGAATATGCAGCGGCGCAACATCAAGGAAATGCTGAAACAGTGGGATCGTGAATACCCCGGTCGCGTCGAGAGTATTTTCCGCAGCATTTGCCATGTGGCTCCATCGCAGCTGGCCGATACCGGTCTTTACCCGTTCAGCCAACTCAAGGCCTTGAAACATGAAGCCCCGCGCATCGAATTTGTGAATGTCGGGCTGGAATAAATATGCTGGTGCCGCACGATCAGTTAAGCCCGCAGGCCGTGACCGCCATCCTGGAGGAGTTTGCCACGCGTGAGGGGACGGATTATGGCGAACAGCTGTACACGCTGGAGCAGAAGGTAGCCATGCTGCGTCGTCAACTGGAGCGTGGCGAGATCGCCATCAGTTTCGATACCCAGACGGAGAGTTGTTCACTGGTCAACAAGCGGGAATATCTCGCCATGGAGGGGCAGGCATGAGTCAGAACAAAGAAATAGTCGTGACGCAACTGGATGCCTGTGGCCTGTTCTGCCCTGAGCCGGTGATGATGCTGCACAATAAAATCCGTGATATTGCAACAGGGGAGGTGCTGGAAATGCTGGCGACAGACCCTTCCACCACACGGGACGTGCCCAAGTTCTGTCTTTTCCTGGGGCATGAATTACTGGAGCAGTCCGAACAGGACGGCCATTACCGCTACCTGATCCGTAAAGCCTAGGCTGAGCCGCGAAGAGTTGAGATGGCAAAACCTCTGTATCTGATCGATGCCTCGATTTACATCTTTCAGGCCTATTTCTCCCCTTATATGCAGGTCAGGGGAGAGGACGGGCGTGATCTGAGTGCCTTGATGGGCTATGCCCAGTTTCTGCAGCGCCTGCTGCGTCAGGCACAGCCGGAGCATATTGCGGTAGCCTTCGACGAGAGCCTGTTCTGTGGCTTCCGCCACACACTCTACCCCGATTACAAATCCAATCGTGTTCTGCCGGAGCCGGATCTGGAACGTCAGTTACAGGCCTGTGCACAGCTCACCCAGGCCATGGGGGTTGCGGGTTTTGGCAGCCGGATGTATGAAGCCGATGATATTATCGGCACCCTGGCATTTCGCTACCGCGCACAGGCTCCTGCGGGTTCCTCCGTGTGCATTGTCAGCCGCGACAAGGATCTGGCCCAGCTGCTGCGTCATGAGCTGGACCATGTGTGGGATTTTCAAGCCAGCCGCCGTCGTTATGCCCCGGATATCGTGAGCCAGTATGGCATCCGCCCCGAGCAGTTCCCGGACTATCTGGGCCTGGTGGGAGACGCGGTCGATTGTATTCCGGGCGTTCCGGGCATCGGTCCGGTCGCTGCCTGTGCGCTGTTGCAGCACTTCCGGACTTTACCGCTGTTATATGAGAACCTCGATGAGGTGGAGCAACTGCAGTTTCGGGGGGCGCGCAGGGCGGCGGGCTTGCTGCGCGAACACCAGGAACAGGCCATGCTCAGCCGGGAACTGGCGACCATCGTAGTCGATAAGGTGCATCCCGAGGAAACATTCACCTGCTGCCCCGTGCAGGATTTACGCTGGCAGCTGCCGCAGCCCACACAGGTGGAAGCCGTGCTGAGCGGCCTGCAACTCGACAGCATTTCCCTGCAGCGCTATCTGACGCTGCTCGACTCCCTGCATCCGCAGCACAGTAGCGAGGGTGCCCGCTCATGATCATTGTTGCCGATGCCAATATTGTTGATGTGACCGACACCTACCGGCAGCACGGTGAGTTGCGCCTGCTGAATGGGCGCGAGATCTGTGCCCGCGATGTCGCCGATGCCGATGCGCTGCTGGTGCGCTCCATTACCCGGGTGAACGCTGAACTGCTGAAGGATTCACCACTACGCTTCGTCGCCACGGCCACCAGTGGTACCGATCATCTGGACCTGGCGTATCTGCGCTCGCGCGGTATTCAGGTCTGCGATGCTGCGGGCAGCAATGCCAACGCCGTGGCGGAATATGTGCTGTGCGTACTGGCGCAGCTGAGCGTGCGCAATGCAGCCCTTGATCTTGGCAAGGGGCCGGTTGGCATTGTCGGCTTCGGGCATGTGGGGCAGGCTTTGTACCGGAAATTAAGCGCCCTGGGCATTTCCTGCTGCCTGTGTGACCCGTTTATGGAAAATGACTTTCCACAGCTCGCCTTCACCAAGCTGGAGGAAGTCATGGCTTGCCCCGTTGTCAGCCTGCATACGCCGCTGACACGGGAGGGTTCTCATCCCACTTTTCACATGCTGAATGCCGCGATGCTGTCACGCCTGCCGCGCAATGCCGTTCTCATCAATGCGGCGCGGGGAGAACTGCTTGCCACGGATGTTCTCAGCAGTTTTTTGCGCGAGCGCCGCGATGTGCATGTCGTACTGGATTGCTGGGAAGGGGAACCGCAGATTGATATCTCCCTGCTCAATCTGGTGAGCCTTGGCACACCTCATATCGCTGGTTACAGTCAGCAGGCAAAACGGGCCGCGAGCCAGAGCAATTACCGGGACTTTCTCGAATTTTTCCACCTGCAGGATGCTCGACAGCAAACGCATGGCGGAAGTTCAGACTTGTGCCGGGACATGGTGGCCACGACAGAGACGGACCCCTGGCGCCTGTTGATGCAGATTCTGCAACAGGTCTTTTATGTCGCGGACATAGACGCGCGTTTACGCGGGAGCGGGGAGGGCGCGAACGCGGCGCTGTTTGACCGCATCCGTCGTGAGCTGGGCAGCCGGCAGGAATTCAGTGCCTACACACTGGTTCTGGATCACTGGACGGAGCAGCAGCGCTCCCCGCAATTGCTGACATGGCTGCATGCCCTGGGTTTTGCTGTCACTCCAGGGCACACAGAGAAAGGCTGTTAGAACCCTCCGCGGCGCAGAAAGTGTTCGATCTTGCCGATGGCCTGCTGCAGGACATCCACGGTTGGAAGAAAGACCAGACGGAAATGCTGTTTGTCTTCAATATTGAAGGCGCTGCCCTGTACCAGCAGAATCTTCTCCCGCTCCAGCAAATCCAGCACAAAACGAACATCGTCCTTGATGTGATACATGGCGGGGTCCAGCTTCGGGAACATATAGATTGCCCCGCGTGGTTTGACGCAGGTGACGCCGGGGATCTGGGTAATCATCTCCCAGGCCACATCGCGCTGTTCGCGCAGGCGGCCACCGGGAAGAATCAGTTCGTTGATGCTTTGGTAACCACCCAGCGCGGTCTGCACAGCAAATTGGGCAGGAACGTTGGCACACAGACGCATATTGGAAAGAATCTCCAGCCCTTCTATGTAATCCGAAGCACGCTCCTTGGCACCGCTGAGAATCATCCAGCCCGAACGGAAACCGGCCAGACGGTAAGACTTGGACAGGCCGTTGAAGGTGGCAACCAGAAGATCATCGCACAGAGAGGCGATGGGAACGTGCACGGCATCGTCGTAGAGAATCTTGCTGTAGATCTCATCGGAGAAAATCAGCAACTGGTGCTTGCGCGCCACGCGGACAATTTCTTCGAGCACGTCCTTACTGTAGACCGAGCCCGTCGGGTTGTTCGGATTGATGATGACAATCGCCTTGGTATTGCTGCTGATCTTCGCTTCGATGTCCTTGATGTCCGGAAACCAGTCCGATGCCTCATCACAGACGTAATGCACCGGGGTGCCGCCCCCAAGGCTGACGGCAGCCGTCCACAGCGGATAGTCCGGCGCGGGGATCAACACCTCATCACCGTTGTTGAGCAGGGCCTGCATGGCCATGACGATCAGCTCGCTGACACCGTTGCCGAGGTAGATGTCGTCGATGTCCACCCCGCGAATGCCCAATTGCTGGCATTCCTGCATGATGGCCTTGCGTGCGGAGAACAGACCTTTCGAATCACTGTAGCCCTGGGCATTGGCCAGGTTGCGGATGACGTCCTGAATGATTTCGTCCGGGGCCTCAAAACCAAAGGGGGCAGGGTTGCCGATATTGAGCTTGAGGATGCGGTGGCCGTCTTCTTCCAGGCGTTTGGCCTCCTCCAACACGGGGCCACGGATGTCATAACACACCTGCTGAAGCTTGTCGGACTGCTTGATTCTCTTCATTTCCCTGTTTCTCTGCTTGATGGGCTGGCCATTGTCTGTGCCTTGAAGCCGACGCCCGGGGCGGCTATTGTAAACCGATGCCGGGTAAATGACACCGGGTCAACACTTGACGCTTTCTACAGTACAGGGGACAGGGAATGGACAGGCCGCAATCACAAGCAGATCAGCCTCCACGCATCAAGAGTGATGAGGAATTGCGCGAGGAACTGGGCGAGGAGGGCTATCACATCGTGCGCGAGAAGGGCACCGAACGCGCATTTACAGGGAAATACTGGAATGAAAAACGCACCGGGCTGTACCGCTGTTCGGTGTGCTCGAATCCGCTGTTTTCCTCGGCAAGCAAATACGATTCCGGCAGCGGCTGGCCCAGCTACTGGCAGCCGGTGGGGGCGGAACAGGTGTTGGAGGAGCGGGATCTCAGCCACGGCATGATTCGCACAGAAGTGCTGTGCGCCTTCTGCAAGGCCCATCTCGGCCATGTGTTTCCGGATGGGCCTCAACCCACGGGGCTGCGCTACTGCATCAACTCTGCGTCCCTGCAGCTCGATGAAGACGTTTAATCCTCACTGAGGGATGCGCCCTTGCCCAGCTTGAACACTCCCTGCACATAATTGGCCGGGTCTGCCGCATCCAGCATCTCAAAGGCACCGACAAACTCACTGCCGGTGACGCCGGTAAACGCGCCGCCGAAGTGGGTGGTGCCGCTGTTGCTGATGCCGTTAACAGGGGTGGTGCCGATAGTGAAGGTGTTTGCTTCGGGGCTGAGGGTAACATTATTGCCCGTGAAGCTGCCGTTAAATTGGGCGTGCCAGGAATGGTCGGTATTGGTAACAGCTGTCACATGGCCATCGTATATCTGGTTTACTGGGGCATCGAAATTCACCTTCATGTTGGCCGTGACACTACTGAGCGCACCGGCAGCACTGCCATAGCCTTCGCCAAAACCACCGCTGGCATTGTCGTACTGATAATGTCCAGTCATTTGCTTGATGACAAAATCCGGCGTGAGCTGCAGGGCAGAGAACAGGGTTTGCACATCGGTCTTCAGTTGCGAATCCCAGTTGTTGATGACCGGCTGGTTCCAGTCTCCCCAGTCCACGTCCAGATCCTCCTGCTGTGCAACAAGGTTACCGGAGATGTGCTCACCGCTCCCTGCGACGTTGCTGTTGTTGAAGGAAAAGGCGGTGACCACCTCCTTGCCGCTGTCGATAAACATGCCGGCCATATTGCCGTTGAAGGTGAAGTTGCTGACGGTGCCGCTGGTGGCACCGCTGACAATGGTGAACACGGCCAACGGGCCAAAGGTATTGATCGAGGATTTGGCCTGGCCGGTGAATTCGACATTCCAGGCGTAGTCATCGGGGGTGTTGATCTTCAGCTTGCCGCCACTGATCGCCCCTGTGCCGAGGTCCAGCAGGAAGCCAAAGGAGGCGTCCGCGCTGGTAAACGTGCCGGTATTGCCGCCGCCCTGAACCGCAAGCACTTTGGAATAGCTGGCATATTTGCCTGAGTTGGCCGCGGGGCCATCGGGCTTGGCGATGAACCAGTAGGCATCCTGATCCAAGGTGTCTCCTGTTGAATTGAAGGCGACTCTGCGAATCGGAGCTCCGGAAGTTCCCGACCACTTGCCCCAGGTGAGTGTGTTGTTCAGGCTGGCTACATTGTTCGTGACGTCCTGGGCTGCGGTGCCGCGGCGGAATATCTCGCTGGGGATGTCCTTGTGGAAAATCGTGGAGCTGCTCCAGTTACTGTTTATCAGGGAGTTGTCGGCCAGCAGATAGTTATTGGAATTGCCCTGCTGTTGTGAACGCCCGCCGAAGACACCATTTTGGATGCCTGAGGTACTCAGCATTCCATAATAGTGTTCGTTGAGGCCTGCTACTTCCAGGCCGCTCAGATAGTCGGTAGGGTTCAGCAAATAGGTGCCGCTGACATAGTGTCCGGCGTTGCTGGCCAGGGCGTAGTTGAAACCGCCGATATAATGCGATGCATCGGAACCGGTAAAACCGCCCATTACGGTGCCCACAACTTCCACGGGATTGCTGTTGATCTTCGCGCTCTGGGTGACCGGATTGACGAGGATGCCGTGGCTGATTGTGCCGCTGTAGCCGATTTCCCAGGCTTCGCTGCCGCTTTCGCCGCAGGTGGCGTAGAGGCACAGGCTGATCAGGCCATTGGTGACGGCCCCTGTGCCGAAGTTGACGTCAAATACCGACTGGAAGCGGGAGACCGACATATAGGCGTTAGGGAGGTAGGTGTCCACCACGCCAAACTCGGAGGAACTGGTGCCCGTGTAGCTGCGACTGATATTGCCGATAGTGCTGAATTCCGTGGGGGTCGTCAGCACGAAGTTGGCAAACAGGACGGTCTCGGTCAGCATCTTGATCTGACGATTGTCCTGATAATCCGTAAAGACTCTTGAGTTGTCCGGATCCCATTCGCCCCAGTTGATGGTGCTGCCGTTGACGGACTTCGACACATTGGCGACATCGCCGCCGTTTCTTTCGACGATATAGTCGGGCGTGGTATCGACAGTGAACAGATTGTTGAGATCGGCACTGACCAGTTTTTCGGTAACGCCGGACTCTGAGGAAACGCTAGTGCCGTCATTGACTCTGGAGTTGCCATAGACTGCGAGCCGTTTGTTGCTCGTGCCCCCAACGCTTTCCCCCAGCACGAAGCCATAGCGGCTTGTCGTCGGGAATTCCGCATATTCCGCTGCCGTGTAGGCGGGCGTCAGGGACGTTTCACTCAGCAGTACCGAGCCGAAGCTGTGTTGATTGGAGTCGTCCTTGGTGAAATGGAAGGCGGCGAGGAAACTCTGTCCACTGCTGCCTGTGAAATAACCCGCCACATTGCCGTTGAAATCGTATTCCGTGCTGCTGCCATCCGTCTTGAGCTTGCCGCTGACGGAGGTAACATCAAGCGTTCCATTGCTCACCGAGCCGGTGAAAACATTGCTTACCCAGTTCTGGGTGCCGGTACGCACATCAAATTGCCCTTTGCTCAAGGAGCCGCTGGAAAAATCGATATTGAACTTTCCTTTCACCCAGGAAGCGGCGGCGGTGCCTGCACTGATCAGCTGGCTGGAACTGGTGGATTCAAAGTATTTGCTTCCCGTCAACGTATTGCCGGGGGCGGCTTCTGCGGACCCGACGATGACTTTCCCGGCGATGGCGTTATAGAGGGCACCATTGCTGAGCTGGTACTGATACTTGAGCGCTTCACTGGAGCTGCCTGACCAGATGGCCCAGCCTGCATTGAGGCTGCCCACGGAGCTGTTGAGGCTTCCGCTGTCCTCTGTTATGCCTGCAGTGCGCAGAATAAAGCCCGGGTTCTGGCTGTAAACCAGTATATCGGAGTGGGAACCGAGATTCGGTGAGCTGCCCAGGCTGATGCCCTGGTTGCTGCCATTGACGTGCGGGCCAATAATGGCAAAGCCTTTGTAGGGCAGGGCGCTGCTTTCGCTGGAAGAGATGGCCTGTGGCACCTTCAGCACGCTGGCGCCGATCAACGTGTTGCTGCTGTTGCCGCTTTCTTCCATCTTGAAACCGAGGAGGAAACCTTCGGCCGAGGTGCCGGTAATATTGCCGACCACGTTGCCTGTCAGCGTACGGGATGTACCGACCGCCAGAACCTGGCCACCAATGGCCGCCACGGAGGTGCCGCCCTCGACGATTTGTCCGCTCAGGGTGCTGGAGAATTGCCCGTTGTTCAAAGCGCCGGAGAATGTGCTCTCCCATTTTTCCCATGGAGTACTATTGCCGCTATTGCATGCTCCGGAACCGAAACAGATATTGAATTCGCCGTTGGACACAGTGGCATTAAGCAGATCGACCGTCAGGGTGCCGTAAACATGGTCCACCTGAGTGAGACTACCGCTCTTCCTGTCCACGAGGTAACTGTTTGTGTTGCTGAAATTAAGCTCACCGTTGATTTTGCCAAGCGTTGCACTGTCCGTCACCGGCGCAGATGCCAGAATGAAAGTGCCAAGCGCACCATCGCTGGTACCGGCGTAGTTCTGCCAGTAAGAAGGATTATTGCTGTCGCTGGTCCACTTGCCCCACTGCACGCTGAGCCCCTCCACGCTGGTGGAGAACCCGGAGGCGCTGGCGTTGCCGATGCGAATAGCGATATCGCTGGACTGGTTGCCGAACAGGGGAGTGCCACTGAAATCACTTGCGCTGCCACTCTGGGCGGACAGGGTGTGAGCCAATGCCAGCCCGGAGCGGGAGGAGGATGACAGTGCGCTCAACTCGGTCGAGTTGATGGCCGGTGTCGGATCGGGGGCAGGCTCCGGTTCGGGTGCAGGCTCCGGTTCGGGTGCAGGCTCCGGTTCGGGTGCAGGCTCCGGTTCGGGTGCAGGCTCCGGTTCGGGTGCAGGCTCCGGTTCGGGTGCAGGTTCCGGTTCGGGTGCAGGTTCCGGTTCGGGTGCAGGCTCCGGTGCTGGCACGGGTTCCGGTTCCGGCTCAGGAGCGGGTTCCGGCTCGGGAACCGGGGCTGTGACAATCTGACCATCACCGCTCGCATTCGGGTTGATCACGATATTTTCGCTCAGGCCCTGGCCTGTGGGATTGTTGCTGCGGCTATTGAGAAACGCGGCACCACTGCCGGGCACGATGCCGTTGACGATGCGTTCATCGCGCACGGTGGCGGCCGTGCTGGCGGGGGACAGGCCGCGGTTTTGCGGATTGGTGTTGGTGCCGCCTGACGTTGCTCCCGTGTTGCCGGAGTCTTCGTCCTCTGTGCTGCCATCGTCATTGGGATCGATAACAATAAGCCCCATGGAGGGAGGCTGCAGTAGCAAGCCGACGGGAGGGGTCTGCGGATCCGGCACGAAACCGTAGTCAAAATTTGCCCCCACTCCGAGGAAGAGGACGCCAGAACCATTTTCCAGCAACGTGCCCCCCTGATAGACCCCGACGTAGAGCCCTTCAGGGGTGATGATCCCTTCGTGGTCTGTTCCCCGAATGCCGATGGTGGCATAGGGGGTTTCAACGCGATAGGCCTCCTTGTTGACATCGCCAATGCGCCCCGTGATGGTCCGAAACCCTCCTTGCAAAAGCGTCATGGCCGCCGAATCTTCCTGACCATTGGAGGACTGGTAGCTGTACTGCGTGATTTCGAAGGCGGTGTCAGCCTTAAGGCCTACGATGGCAGAATCGACGAAACGCAGTTGCGCAAATCCGTTGGGACCGGTAGTGATGGTTTCCCCGACAAAAAATTCGTCCCCTCGTACCAGTGGACGGGTTCCTGTTGCGGAGACCGCGCTGACAACACCGCTGACGCGAATGACCTGGCCCGCAATTTCTTCTTCAGCTGCGTACAGGGCCGGGTTGTAAAGGGACAGGCACAGCGTAAAGAAGCAGGCATTGATGAGTCGGGAAATGCGTTGTCGTGAATCATTCATGATAAGTACTCGTGACGAATTTCTGGCATCGAGATCATGGCCGTAAATTTATGGTTACAACTGGAACTGCAGGCCCAGTTGATACTTGAAACGGGTGTATTCAAAGAGGGTGATATTGCTGTCTGCCTCGTTGTAGCTCATCTCGCCGTTAACGGAAAAACGGCTGGAATACTGCCAGGTCCAGCCCAGCGTGGCGGACAGGTTATTGTCCTCGCGAATGTCATTGAAAAACACGGGATGCTTACTGTCGTAATCGGTACTTTGCAGGGATACCCGTGCGTAGGGGGTATGGGTATTGTTCAGGCGCCACAGTACGCTGTGGGCAAGCCCGTAATACTGCCTGCCATTGTGTTTCCCACGGGTGTGAAGTGCGCGCTCATCGGCGTAAAACAGGGTCAGGGTATTGGTGAAATTTGCACTCAGTTTAGTCAGCGAGGCGGACAGCAAGGACTGATTCGTGTCCTTGAGATCATTATTGGGGGCCGCCGTGGTGTTCACATTGCGCGTTGTGGAAACAGCCAGCGCAAGCCCCTGGTACCAGCCATTGTTTCCAGCACGTTGCCAGGAATTATTGAAGCGATAGGTATGCAGAAAACTGGCTCTGTCGAGATACACCTGCTGCACCTGCAGGCTGTGGCGGAAGCGGTGGGTCTGATTGCCATAACCGTAGGAAACATCACCTAGCACATAGTCAATATCGAACTGGTCCGAACTGCGGTTGTCATGCCGGTTGGCGATAACGGCAACATCCAGAGAGCGGTCGCGGGAAAAGGGCTTTTTGTAGGCCAGGTTCAGGGCCAGGTCGGTGAAATCATCCGGTGTCTTGAGGCCGTCGGCATTCAACTCGATTTCACCGATCAACGGGGTATCGATCAGGCCATTACTGGTGGCGCTGTTGACGTTGTCGTCATGACCGATGGCCGGGGCAATGGAGAATTCAAAACCGGCCTGGCGATTGCTCTTGCGCTCATTGATCAGGGTCAGGAATGCCTGAATGTTCTCCCGGACGTTCTCGGGAGGGTTGGTGGCAAGCACCTCCTTGAACAGGGTTTCCGAGGCGGCAAGATTATTGGTCAGCAGATGTGCCCGGGCAAGCTCAAGACGGGCACGCTGACGTGTGACATTACGCTCGGCGGTGTTGGCCACCCGCTCAAAGGCATAAACAGACTCATTGGCATAGCCGCTTTCGATGGCGGCAATGCCGTATAGAAAGTCGAATTCAGTATCGCCCTCCCAGAGTTCCAGGTTGCTGTTGGCCAGCTCATAGGCATCCTGGTAACGTTCTGCCTCTATCAGAGTGTTCAATTCCTGAACAGGTGGAACGGGTGTCTGACCGAGAGCCAGGCTTGACATCAGGCCCAGTGAAATTGCCCTTAACAGCGCTGTGCGACAGGTTCTCATAGAGCGTCCGGTATTTTGTGCCTCAAGTGTTTTGCGAATTATTGTGGGATTGCAAGGCTCACACCATCCCCTGAACGGGCCCCAAGAGGCAGACTGTTACATTGTTAAAATGACTTTTCAATCTATTCGCTTAAATTCCACCCAATTTGTGACTGATCTCTATTTCTGCTGCCACGAATAGCTCGTTATGAGTGGCTATCGGACAGTTTCCACAAATCTTTGACATCCGCGTGGCAGAGAAGGTACTTTGCCGGGCAATCGGAGGCTTGTGTGCGTCACTATTCCCAATCTGCTGCTCCTGCGTTTGCCTGCGCACTCGCTACTTTTTCCCTTTCTGCGTATGCCGAAGAGTCCCGCGCCGCTGTTAATGAGCTGTCTTTCGGGGGCTATTACAGCAAGGGGGATTACGGTCAGGGCGCAGATACCTCGATTTTGTATTTTCCACTTTCCTATAGCCGTAGCCTTGGACACTGGAACCTGCAGCTCAGCGTGCCTCGGCTGGAAATCTCCGGTGCCGGCAACGTGTTGGTGAACGTTGGCGGGCTGGGACGCGATGACTTTGGCGTGCTGGATGAAGGTGTATCACAGACACAGCGGGGGATGGGGGATACCCTGATCAGCGCCACCTATCAGATGCCTGCATTGTCGGAGAAAGCCCCTTTTATCGATCTCGGTTTCGAGGTCAAGCTGCCGACCGCCGATGAAAACAAGGGGCTGGGTACCGGGGCCTATGATTACGGCCTGCAAATGGATCTGTACCAGCAGTGGGGCAAAACCACACTGTTTGCGACCCTGGGGCATCGCTTCCGTGGAACCTCCGCTTTGTTCAAGGACATGGAAGACTCGACCTTTGTGTCGCTGGGGTTCACGCGGCCTTTGGCACAGCGCTGGAGTGGGGGGTTGATCTACGATTTCCGTGAGGCGGCCTCCAGCAACTCCGGAGAAACCCATGAATTACTGCCCTATGTCTCCTGGGCTTTGTCTTCGCAGTGGACGCTCATGGGCTATGCCGTCAAAGGGTTTACGCAGGACAGCGCCGACCGGGCGGCCGGCTTGCAGGTCAATTACCGCTGGTAACTGGCAAACAGCGGCAATCAGATTCTCATCGGCTGTACCCGGGGCGGGAACAGAGTCGGGCGTTCGACCGGTGTAATGCGCTGGAAGGGAGGCAGGTCCGGGCGCTGAACACGCTCCGGCCGTTCCCGATCCGGCTCGACACCTTCCGGGGCTGTATCCAGTTTCACCGTCATGGTTTCAGCAAGCTGCTGCACCTCTGCGGACTGGTCGGATTGTGGTGCTGTATTGTGTTGCTGTGCAGCCTGTTCTACGGCGTCTGACGGGGTTTCTGGCACCGAAGCAAACTGGACGGCAGGTGTTGGTTCCTGGACAAGCGGCTGAACATCGTTTGCGGGAACTACGCTCTGTTCCGGGCGCTGAAGCGGTGGCGTGGCCTCTACCATCTGTACCGGTTCGGGTTGTTTTGCCAACACTTCTGCTGCCTCGGGTGTCTCCTGGGCGATTTCCTGACGGGTTTCCTCAACCAGGGGATGATGCTCGATGGCTTCCAGCAATGGTGTGTCTTCGGCAGGTGATGCGGGTTCCATCGGGTCCTGGGCCAGTAGGGTGGAAGGCTGCTCCACAACGGTGGCCGGAGCCGACAGGGTGTGTTCCGGGCGCTGCTCTTTCTCGACAACAGGGTCCGTGACCGTAAAGAAGGGAGAAGGGCCACCCGTTCCGCCGAAACCACTGCCGCCGAACTCGCCGGATTTTCCTGTGCCGCCCATGCCACTGCCACCGTCTCCACCATCACCGCCACTGCGGACTTTACCGAGAGAGCCGGTGGTAATGATCAGGGTCAAGACAAATAACAACAGCGCCAGAGCCAGGGTGGCGGGGTAGCTGCGGATTGCCAGAATTGCCTTAGGCATGATCGTCCCCATCCTTCTCTGGCGCCAGCTCAGCGTTGTAATTGAAGACACCGAAGTTCATGCGGTAATTCCTGTCAGCCCCTGACTCGTCGCTCTGTTGCAGGGCCAGGGCAGCCTTGTTCATGCGGGTCAGCGCCTCCATGCCGGCTTCGTTGGCAAGTTTGGCCAGTGCTTCCACGGAGGCCTGCGACAGCTTGTCATAATAAACGCTTCTGTCGAAATAGGAAGGCGTATTCCCAGCCAGGTTGTGTGCACTGGCACAGATATGGTCATGCAGGTTCTTGCCGAAGAAGAAGACCTTCTCGTCGAAGCCCTTCTCAGGGGTAAATGTGCCTGTGTTCAGGCATACGCGCCCCTCGGCATCCAGTGTGGCAATGCCCAGATGCAGCCATTCATCGAGAATCACACGGGGGCGGATGTCCTGCTTGCAGACCAGCTCCACCAGCTCATCGAAGGTTTTGCCCTCCCGGGTATCACCGGCTGTTCGTAGTGGCAGGGGGAGGGGCTTGCCCTGAGCATCCCAGAAGCGCTCGGAACCCAGCCAGTAGGCGATGAGCTGGGCACCAATCGAAATGGTTCTTGGTGTGTGCAGTGATTCGTTTTCTTCCGTGCGCAGGCGTTTGACGTCTTTGCGGTGAACACCGGTCAGCAGATTGATGCGGCTGTCCGTCTGACGCTTGCCGTCAACCGAGAACTCCTGGTCGGCCACTTCCACATACAGGGATTTGAGCAGATTGATCAGAAAAGGGTAGGTGATCTGGAAATTCAGCATAAGGCGCACCAACGGTCGCAGCAGTTTGCGAATGGCTGCCACCAGCGCGGCGGGCGGCTGGGCGGGGTTGTGAATATCGTCACCATGAGGACTCATGCGGTCGAGTATAGCGTATAGGTGGGAATAGTTCCCACATCTTTATGTGGCAGTCTTCCAGGCCTTGAGGAATCAGGAAGTGACTCCAGTCACGTCCCGGTAATTTTCCCGTTGACGTGGGAATAATTCCCACCTACTATTCCTGCACGAACTCAGCGCAGGCCCAGGGCTTTGCGCTTTGTGACCTGAACCTGGCCTGAGATGGAATCAGCAATGCATTCACGCGCCATGAACACACCGCCTCTGTCGCTGCCACAGCGTGTCACCGACTCCCACAACGAAAGTGTTCATTTCATCCGCCTGGAGGATGGTCGTCGTCTGGCCTACGCCGAGTTCGGCGAGCGCCAGGCCTATCCGCTGTTTCATTTTCACAGCCACGGTAGCAGCCGCCTGGAGGCCGCGAGCCTGCATAAAGCGGCCAAGCGCGCCGGTTTTCGCCTGATTGCTGTCGATCGGCCGGGGGTAGGGCTCTCCGATCCGCATCGTGGAAGCGATGCCGCGAGCTTCGCCCAGGATATGCTTGTACTCGCCCAGAAGCTGGGTTGTCAGCGTTACGGGCTGATTGCCTGTGGCGGTGGTCTTGCCAGCGCACTTGCCTTTGCCGATCTCTCCGGAGCTCGCGCAACCTTGTTGTCAGGCCTTTCCTGTGCTGTGCCCTGTACAAATACCCGTAGCAACTGCTCGCAGACAGCTCTGCGCCTTGTCGCCAAACACCTGCTGCGCGCAACGATAATGTTGCGACACTGGCAGGCATCGAGTTCTCTGGAGACCCGTCTGCAGCGCTTGATCGACTCGTTTTCCTATGCGGATCGTCGCATGTTTGCCAATCCAGCCATGCTGCAATTGTTGGCGGCGGATGTGACAGAGGCATTGCGTCAGGGGGCGAGCGGGGTTGCTCTGGATACAGCGCAGCAGTTCATGCCCTTGTCGCTGGAGCTGTCACGTCTGTCCCTGCCTTGTCATTTCTGGCTTGGCAGTGCTGAGGACGCCAGCGTCCGCCAGCGTACCGAACACCTGGTGAGTCAATTGCCACATGGCACGGTTCACCAGTTGCTGAATCGAGGGCGCTACTTTTATATGCGCCATGCTGATGATATTTTCACCAGCGCCAATCAGCAGCTGGGCCGCGCACTTCACCGTGTTGTCCACGAGGCGCATTTTGCTTTTGCTCAGAGTGCACACGAACAGACGGCACGGGTCGCCACACGCTAGCAGGCTGTTGAAAAACGTTTTCGAGGGTGTCAGTGCAAGGCAAAAACGAGCGGAAGCCTGCTAGGGCCTAAACCGATTTCCAGCATTGATAATCCAAGTAGCGTGAACGGCCCTAGTGAGGTTCGTGTAAATCGAAATCGCAGACGTGGTGCCGAAAACGCTGCTCTCCCTTCACTTGCTCCGCATAATCGCTGCTCTCAATAACCTTATAGGCGCCACTGTCTATAAACACGTCGATGAGCTGGGAATCCACCAGACCTGCCTCTGCCTCACGTTTCAGAATATCGAGAGCAAGTTCGGACGGAACTGCCGCCTTGTAGGGGCGATCAGAGGCAGTCAAGGCATCGTAGATGTCGCAAATTGTCATGATCTTTGCGGCAAAGGGGATTTCATTCGCACCGAGTCCGTCCGGATATCCACTGCCATCGAGCTTTTCATGGTGAGCCCCGGCAATCGCCGGAATCTGTCGAAACTCATCGGTCCATGGAATCAATTGCAAAAAATTACGCGTATGGGTGACATGGGATTCGATTTCAAGGCGTTCACGGGTTGAGAGGCTGCCTTTCGGGATTGCCAGCATGGAAAACTCTTCCGGCGTCACGATGGAAAAACCATGGGAGCGTTCAAAGGGGCTGCAGTAGGCGGCAATGCGCTTCAAATCCGTTTTCACTGCGGATTCCAGCAGCATGGGCTCATTGGATTCCAGAATCACATCAAAGAAATGATCAAGTTGTTCCAGCTCCTGTTGCAGATTGATCTCGATACGCTGATTGCGTTGGGTATCGAAATTGTTGCTGCGATACATCTGTAATTGCTGACGCAGAGCCTTGTTCCGAAGTTTTTCTTTTGCCAGCAGAATTCTGTACCGGATGCTTTCGACATTCTCGTCACTGAGTTTCTTTGCTTTGACCAGCACGGATTCGCGCACGCCGACTTTGCCGAAATCGTGCAGCAGGGCGGCATAGCGCAGTTCACGAATATGGGTATCACTCTGGGGGCAGGATCGATGCGCTTCGTGAGGGCTGGCGTTGACGGCTTGGGCCAGTGCAACGCACAGATCCGCCACCCGAAAGGAGTGACCGCTGGTGGTTGGATCGCGCTGCTCAATGGCCATGACAGAGGCTTTGACAAACCCCTCGAACAGTCGCTGGATATTGTGGTGAAGAATGGCATTCTCAATGGCGACCCCTGCCTGGCCAGCCAGGGCTTGCAGTAATATCTGGGTCTCCTCGTCGAAAGGAAGCACTTCTTCTTTCATATCGGTCAGGGAGGTCAGTTGTGTCTTGCGATCGCGCTTACGGTTGATGAACTGCAGCACTGCAATGACCTGCTTTTTCTTGTTCAACGCCGGTAGCGTCAGCATGCTGACGGTTCGGTAGCCTGTGCGGGTATCGAAACTGTTATTGAAGTGGTACACGGCATCGGCGGGAATATCATGGGCGTCAGCCAAGTTCAGTGGCTGGGTATTGAGTGCAACATATCCTGCAATAGACTCTGCATTCAATTCGAAGCGGCTCTCCTCAAACGGAAAATCGATGGAATCATTCTGGGTTAACTTGAACGTCATCTGCCCAGCATCGGAGTCCACCAGAAACAGAGAGGCGGCATCACACTGCGAAAAGTTCTGCCCCTCTGTCAGAATCTTGCGCAGCAGAGTCTCCAGGTCGTTCTCCGAGCTCAGGGCAATGCCTACGCTGGCCAATTTGTTCAGATTGCTAGCCAACGATTCAGCGGCCTCATCGCTATCCCGTTCCCGTTTGCGCGAGAGCCACAATTCACACGCCATTTTCAACATCTTGCGGGATTGTTGTAAGGGCATGTTATCCGAGAGTATCAGGTCGGCATCAATCCCCAGCCGGTTCTCCGCCAGAAAGACGGTGTCCGGATAGAGCGCCTGCCATCGTGCCAGAGGGATGTCTGTCAGCAACGGATAATCGAGCACGACAATGGCGGGGGAGTGTGGCCCCATATCGTCTGTGCTGCGAATGGGGATTGCCCGAACCACACGGCTGTTCATTTGCTCCCATAGGGGGGACTCACCCAGGCTGCTTCCATAGAACAGGTTCAGTTTGCCAGGCTTGGAGCGTACAGATGGGGCGGCTGCGTGAGGTGGGCACACGTGATAGTCATCCAGTAAACAGTGCCAAGTAGGAAGAGAAGCTCTGCGCACAAGTGTAACTCAGTGCGATGTCTCTGGCGACATCTTGGGCAAGAGGATAACGGGAGGGGAAAGGGAAGCCCCTGCGTCGCCGTTGTGGCGCAACAGGGAGCAGGTTGGCCTTGCAGGCTGTTGAAAAACTATCTACGTTGCCATTGCGTCGTTAAAAACGAACTCAAAATGCTCATTTATCCGCTATAAACTGCGCTTTTTCGCTCGTTTTTGCCTTGCACTGACTGCCTCGAAAACGTTTTTCAACAGCCTGCTAGTGACTGACGCCTAGGGGCGTCATGACCTGCCCCGCAATGGAGGCAATGGCACTGCGACGCAGATGGAGCTTTTCAGCGTATGCGACAGCTTTCGCTGTTGCCTGCAGCTCGCTGAGAAAGTGATCGAGCATTTGCCTGGCCTCTGATTCGTAGCGGAAGGGGCCGATAATGCCAGCCTCCCGAGTACGGAAATACCACAGCCCGCCATCGTCAAAAATACGCTCTGTACGCTCGAAAACCATAGTGCCTGAACGATCTTGCTTTCGGAGACTGCTCATTTTTATAGTCCTCTTTTTGTCTCCGTCAGCTCAGGATTGCCCCGGGGTTTCTCCCGGTCCCAGACTTGCTGAGTGACAAACCTGAGCTGACGAGTCAAGGCAAGGTAAACCGGCTTTCCTGCATGGAGAAGAGCGCAAAATGTGTGCCACCCCTGAACATATTGCGACCAATGAGCTTTGACGCGAATTTCTTTAAAACTCTGATAAAACAAAAGGATACAGGGATTTTCAAACCCCGCATTGTTTAAAAAACACCCATTGAATCAGCGTGTTAGAAAATTCTCCTGAAGATTGATGCAAATCATGTCCAAGGCCTTGGATATGCACACTTAGCGTCTTGTGCTGTACTTTTTGTTCCAGTAAATGAAGGGCTTGCATGGTAGGTTCGGGAAAAAATATTTTTTAACCGCAGTATGCGTCAAAACGGGCTCACAACGACTGCAAACGGGACTGTGCCTGCACCAGATCCTCGGGGGTATTGAGGTTGGCAAAATGTCCAGGGGCAGGATGCTCCAGATCAAGCATGCTGTGAGGCAGGGAACGTATCAGCATCATGGGGCTGTATAGCTGATCAGCCAGGGCCTGGCGCAGAACCGGCAGAAGCGTCAGCGACCAGACGGAAAACAGGGGTTGCCACTGTCCTGCCGTGCGCGCGTAACAGACCTGTGTGTCCTCCTTGACACGCAGCCCTTCCAATTGCTTTACCAGATCCTGCGGGAACCAGGGAACATCCCCCGGGAAGCAGGCCAGTACATCGGCACAACCCTGTTCCTGACAATACTCCATCGCGGCAAGAATGCCGGCCAGAGGACCCGCTTCC
>JACKOK010000003.1 GCA_024234365.1 Pseudomonadales bacterium | reverse complement strand
CCTGGCCTTCGACATCGTGTTCGGCGAAGGCCAGCGGCGCTATCTCGAATCCCTCAACGCCTACGCACGCCAGTTTGTGCAGCCGGCCACGCGCCCGGAGGTGGATGCGATTCACGGCATCCCTCCCACCGTGGCCATCGAGCAGCGCACCAGCCGTGGTGGCCGCAAGAGCACCGTCGCTACCCTGACGGAGATTTATCACTTTTTGCGCCTGCTCTTCGTAAAACTCGGCACCCAGTATTGCCCGCGCTGCGATGAGGCCATTGCCCCGCAAAGCCGCGACATGATTCTGGCACGCATTCTGAAAGACTGGCGAGGCCGGGATATCCACGTGCTGGCTCCCATGGTGGTGGGCCGCAAGGGCATCTATAAAGAACTGGCGGCCTGGGCAGCGGCGCGGGGTTTCACGCAACTACGCGTGGACGGCCACCTGGTGCCAAGTGCCCCGTGGACAACACCGGATCGCTACAAGGAACACAATATCGAGATTGATCTTGGCACACTGCGGGTCAGCCCACGCCACGAAGCAGAACTGGGCGGGCTGCTGGACCAGGCGCTGGAACTGGGCAATGGCCTGATGATGCTCACCCCCGCCGACAGCAACGGCAACAGCAGCCAGGACGCCCTGTTTTCCACCCGACGCGCCTGCCCCTCCTGCGGTGACAGCTTCGACGAACTCGACCCGCGCCTGTTCTCCTACAACTCGAAACACGGTTGGTGCCACAGTTGCTTTGGCACCGGTGAAGTTCTCGAACACTTCGCAGAGGAACAGACCGGCGAGGAAGCACAATGGCTGGAGACGCCAGAGAACAAGGACGACGTGGCCCCTGTGCGCCATCCCTGCCCCACCTGCGAGGGGCGGCGCCTGAACCCTACCGCCCTGGCCGTGCGTCTGGAGAAACACTCCATTGCCGATTTTGCCGCGCTGACCGTGCTGGATGCCGGCAAGACGTTGGACTCTCTGCGCTTTGGCAAAAAAGAAAATGCCATTGCTCGCGATATTATTCCCGAACTGCAATCACGCCTGCATTTCCTGAACAAGGTGGGCCTGGGCTATCTGAGCCTCGACCGGGCCGCACCCAGCCTCAGCGGCGGCGAGGCGCAACGCATTCGCCTGGCCTCCCAGCTTGGCTCCAATCTGCAGGGCGTGTGTTATATCCTCGACGAACCCACCATCGGCCTGCACGCACGGGACAATGCCCTGCTGATCGACACGCTGCGCGAACTGCAGCGGCATGGCAACACGGTGATCGTGGTGGAGCACGACGACGCCACCATGCGCGAGGCGGACCACCTCATCGATGTCGGCCCCGGTGCCGGCACCCGCGGCGGCGAGATCATTGCCCAGGGCACGCTTGCCCAGATCAGGAAAAACAAACGCTCGCTGACCGGGCAGTTTCTGGCAAAACCCCTGCGTCACCCGCTACCCGACTTGCGTGACGAGACTGCCCGTGCCGAATTCGACAAGGAGCATCTGACAATCGAAGAGGCCACCCTGCATAATCTGCGCAGCGTGAGCGTGGACATTCCCCTACGCCAACTGGTGGCCATCAGCGGTGTCAGCGGCAGCGGCAAGAGCAGCCTCATTCGCGGCGTGCTGCACGATAATCTGCGCGCCCTGCTCCGTGTCAAAGGCACCCGCCGGAAACTGCCCGTCATCAGCGACTGCGCACAGATTCAGGGCTGGGAATCCATAGACAGATTGTTGCAGGTGGACCAGACGCCCATCGGCAAAACACCACGCTCCTGCCCTGCCAGTTACATCGGCATCTGGGACACTATCCGCCGCCTGTTCGCCGACACAGTGGATGCCCGCCTGCGCGGCTACGGCCCGGGGCGTTTCTCCTTCAATGTCGCCGGGGGGCGCTGTGAAACCTGTGGTGGCAATGGCATGCAGCGCATCGAGATGAATTTCCTGCCCGATGTACGGGTGGACTGCGAACAATGCCATGGCTGGCGCTTCAATGAAGACACCCTGAGCGTGCGCTACAAGGACAAACATATCGGCGAAGTGCTGGCGATGAGCGTGGACGAGGCCGTGGAGTTCTTCTCGCCCGTGCCGCTGGTACATCACCCGCTCAGCCTGCTGCAGGACGTGGGGCTGGGCTATCTCACCCTCGGCCAGCAGAGCCCCACCCTGAGCGGTGGCGAGGCGCAGCGCATCAAGCTGGTGACCGAGCTGGCCAAGGCGAAGCCCTCGGTGCAGCTACGCCGCAACACGCGCCAGCACACGCTGTATATTCTTGACGAACCAACGGTCGGCCTGCACATGGCGGATGTGGAAAAACTGCTGCGGGTACTGCATCGACTGGTAGATGCCGGCAACAGCGTGCTGGTGATCGAACACAATCTCGATGTCATCGCCGAGGCCGACTGGGTACTGGACATGGGGCCGGAGGGCGGCAAGGATGGCGGAGAAGTGGTGGCACAGGGCAAACCGGCAACGGTGGCAAAGCGCAAGCGCTCCCACACCGGGCGTTTCCTGGCGCCGCTGCTGCAGTAGCGCCAGAACCCGCTTTTATTTAAAGACCACGGTCTTGTTGCCGTTGACGATGACGCGGTGTTCGCAATGCCATTTCAGCGCACGGGCGAAGGCCGCGCATTCGGCATCGCGGCCGATCTGCACCAGCTCGTCGATATCGAAGTTGTGGTCGATGCGCTCCACCGCCTGCTCGATGATGGGCCCCTCGTCGAGATCGGTCGTCACATAATGGGCCGTGGCGCCGATGATCTTCACACCGCGCATATAGGCCTGGCGATAAGGGTTGGCCCCCTTGAAACCCGGCAGAAAGGAGTGGTGAATATTGATCGCCCTGCCCGCCAGGACCTCACACATCTTCGGCGACAGAATCTGCATATAGCGCGCCAGTGCCAGGACATCCACATTGTTGTGGCGGATGATCTCCAGCATGGCGTCTTCCTGTTCCGCCTTGTTGTCCGGGCTCACCGGCAGGTAATGATAGGGAATCTGGTACCACTCGGTGATGCCGCGCATATCCTCGTGATTGGAAACCACACCCACCACTTCCGCAGGCAGCATGCCGCTGCTCCAGCGGTGCAGAATATCGTGCAGACAATGCCCGTGTTTCGATACCGCCAGCAGCATGCGCGGGCGGCTTGCCATGTCAAAGAAATTCCACTGCATGTCGAAAGAGCGCGCCAGCTCACTGAAATCCGCATCCAGCTTTTCCCGGTGCGGCAGATCGTGGCCCGCTTCCTCGAATTCAACCCGCATGAAGAAACGGTCAATCACCGGGTCGCGGTGCTGGGCGGCATCACTGATGGTGGCGCCGCGCTGAAAGAGGAAATCACTCACGGCGCGCACAATGCCGTTGGCCTCCGGGCAGGAGACAGTGAGGACGTATTGACGGGGTTCTTTCTGGCTCATGAGCGTATTTCTTCCGTGTCTGCGGGAGCGCTTCCAGTCAGGCGCACCATTTTATGGTTAACAAGCGGCGCATGATGGTATCACCAATTTGCCTCGCGGAACTGCCCCTGTTTACAATCGGCCACACCGTCAAATTCATGAGAAGGACACGCCTATGAAATCCCGCGCCGCCGTTGCCTTTGCCGCCGGCAAACCCCTGGAAATTGTTGAAGTCGATCTGGAAGGCCCGCGTGCGGGCGAAGTGCTGGTAGAGATCAAGGCCACCGGCGTGTGCCACACCGATGCCTTCACGCTGTCCGGAGACGACCCCGAGGGCGCCTTCCCTGCCATTCTGGGCCACGAGGGCGCGGGCGTAGTAGTCGAGGTCGGCCCCGGTGTCACCTCGGTAAAACCGGGCGACACGGTGATTCCGCTGTACACCCCGGAATGCCGCGAGTGCGAGTTTTGCCTGCACCCCAAGACCAATCTCTGCCAGGCCATCCGCGCCACCCAGGGCAAGGGCCTGATGCCCGATGGCAGCAGCCGCTTCTCCTTCGAGGGCAAGCCTATCCTGCACTATATGGGCTGCTCCACCTTCTCCAATTACACCGTGCTGCCCGAGATCGCCGTGGCCAAGGTGCGCAGCGATGCCCCCTTCGACAAGATCTGCTACATCGGCTGTGGCGTCACCACCGGCATCGGCGCCGTGGTCTTCGACGCCAAGGTGGAACCCGGCAGCACCGTTGCCGTGTTCGGCCTGGGCGGTATCGGCCTGAACGTCATCCAGGGAGCACGCATGGTGGGAGCAGACCGCATCATTGGCGTGGACCTGAACCCGGACAAGGTGGAACTCGCGCGGCAGTTCGGTATGACCGACTTCATCAATCCGAAGGACGTGGACGATGTCACCGCGCATATTATCGAGATGACCCGTGGCGGCGTGGACTACAGCTTCGAGTGTATCGGCAATGTGAAGACCATGCGCCAGGCGCTGGAGTGCACCCACAAGGGCTGGGGCGAATCCTTCATCATCGGGGTGGCCGGTGCCGGACAGGAAATCTCCACCCGTCCCTTCCAGCTGGTGACCGGCCGCTCCTGGCGTGGCAGTGCCTTCGGAGGCGCCAGAGGCCGCACCGATGTGCCGCGCATCGTGGACTGGTATATGAACAACAAGATCAGCATCGACCCGCTGATCACACACACCATGCCTCTCACAGACATCAACAAGGCCTTCGAGCTGATGCACGCAGGCAAGAGCATCCGTTCCGTCATCCTCTACTAAAACCCGCTGTTTTCCCGGCTTCAGAGCGACAACCCCCTGATCGGGGGGTTTGTCGCGCCCCCCCTCTTCGCTAGGCTTTCCTCACGAATTCACAAGGGTTCGTGTCGTCTCATTCATTTAGCCGTCCTCTTTCGGAGAGAAATATTCATGAACGCCGCCAAGACCAATCGTCACTCCCTCGTCCGCACCTGTGTTGCCCTGTTGACCACCGCTGTGGCCAGCAGCGCTGCCCTGGCACAGGAAACTCCGGCCACCGTCCCCAGTTCCTTTGAGGGAACCTACGAGCTGACTTACGCCTTTGCCCAGGCAGGTTCTCCGCTCAGCAATGGCACGGCGGTGACGCTGGTGATTGCGCCGGGCAACACCATGTGCGTGGGGGGCTATACGCTGACCAATCCCATTCTTCGCAACGGCAATCAACACGAAGCCATCTGGAAGGAAACCACAGGCGGCATTGAGCTGGCGCTGTCCAGCCTGGTCAACGGCTACAATGAAATCAACGTGGGTTCCACGTCCGGCACCTGGTGGGGGCAACTGCAGGGCAGCAAGGTGAGCACGTCCACTGCCGGCTGTGGCACAGGCGGTGGCTCCAGCACACCGACCCAGGCCCAGATTGACGAGCTGTTTGCCCAGGCACAGCAGCATTTCGCGCAGTATTTCCCGGCCAGTGCCAATGCGGTGAACCAGACGCTTGATGGGTATATCTACCGCCATTACCCCAGCACCGGCATGTATCTGGCTATCTCGGGCGGCGATGTCTATGTCATGGGCGGTCAATTCGGTGACACCCCCTCGAAGCAGGGGTCTTTGGAGGCCATCCTGTCCGAATTAAGCGGCACCACCGTGGATGTCCCTGCGATTCCGGAAGGCGATTACAAACTGACCGTCACCGGGACAGTGGGCACCTTTGGCATTTCCACGGCATTCCCTGCCGTGGTCATCGACAAGATTGATGCTCCCAAGTCCACTGATATCGACGATATCCGCGAAGCCGTCAAGAAGGCGCTGAGCGATGTCAACTTCACCGGCACGATCAATGTCTCTGAAGTGAACAACACCGGTGCCGAGTTCTCCTTTGTCATCCAGTTCTCCGGCTCCACCGTAGCCAGCGGCGTGACCGTCACCAGCACCTACGACCTGAAGTATGTGTACACTAAACTCTAGATCACTGCTCCCCAAGTGAAGCTCGGCCCCTGAGGGATTCCTCCGGGGCCGTTTTTTTTTGGAGGATCCCTGGCCCTTGTCTCGCTCCTGTAGGAGCCTGCCCTGCAGGCGAAGCATTCAGAGTCTTTACGCAGATCCATCGCCAGCAGGGCTGGCTCCTACAACACCTCTCTGTGAGGGCCAACCCGTAGGAGCCTGCCCTGCAGGCGAAACATTCAGCGTCTTTACGCAGCCCCATCGCCAGCAGGGCTGGCTCCTACAACACCTCTCTGTGGAAGATGAACCGCCAGCCAGACGGAGTCCTGGTCGGGGTCGGTCCAGTCCACGCGGTGACGGGCATTGGCGGGAATGGTGACGTGGTCGCCTGCCGCCATCTCCAGCAGTGAACCGTCCTCCCACATCAGACGGGCACGCCCGCATACCAGCATCACCCATTCCGCCCTGGGTGACTGATACCAATCCTGAGCTGCGCTGCACTGCCCCCGCGAGGTGATGCGTTCAATCAACACCCCCTGAGCGTTCAGCAGCGGCTCGAACTGCTCCGCCTGCCCTGCGTCCGGCAATCCCTGCAAGAGATTGGATTTTTCCATGCCCTTCCTCCTGAATTTTTCCTGTGCCCCACCCGGGCCATCCCCTATAATACGCCGCAACTGCACATCACCGAGTGGCTGCGCACCACAGGCCCGCCACGAAAGGATAGAAAACGATGAAATTCAATCCGTTATACCAAACAACACTCCTGCGCCTCGTCCTGCTGACACTCGGCCTGGTCGTGGCATCTGCAAGCTTTGCCCAGCCCCTGGATCTGGTGGGTGAATGGAAGGGCAGCTACAACATCAACATCGATGGCGACCGCGAGGTCACGTTTACCCTGGTTGTGACCGATGGCGTGCTCAGCGGAACCTTTGACGACCCGGCTGCCGGCATGATGGCCATTGCCATCGAGAGCGTCACCCGGACAGGCCGCGATGTGCGTTTCACCCTCCCCCGCATCCGCGGCGAATACTATGGCACCATACACAGCGACCTGGGCACCGATGGCAAACCCGTGCGCATCGACGGAGACTGGAGCCAGGCCGGAGAGTTCATCCCCATCACACTGATCCGCAAGCCCTGAAACGCAGGATAAAGGAGCCACAGATGAAATATCTGCACACCATGGTGCGTGTCAGCGATCTCGACGCGTCTCTCGATTTCTACTGCAACAAACTGGGCCTGCAGGAGCTGCAGCGCCGCGAAAGCGAACAGGGCCGCTTTACCCTGGTCTTCCTGGCGGCCCCCGGTGATGAAGACGCCCAGGTCGAGCTGACCTGGAACTGGGACCCGGAAGAATACGGCGAGGGGCGCAATTTTGGCCACCTGGCCTATTGTGTCAAAGACATTTATGCCACCTGCGCCGAGTTGCAGAGCAAGGGCGTGACCATCAACCGCCCGCCGCGCGATGGGCGCATGGCCTTTATCCGCTCGCCGGACAATATCTCCATTGAACTGCTGCAGGAAGGGGCTCCCCTGTCGCCGCAGGAGCCCTGGCAGAGCATGCCCAACACCGGCAAGTGGTAAACCCGATTCTTTTACTGATGCAGGAAACAGCCCATGCAATTACTCGACGGAAAACTGACCTCGGAACAGATCAAGGCCGAGATCGCGGAACAGGTCAACATCATCAAGGCCAGTGGTGGCAAGGTACCCCATCTCGCCGCCATCCTGGTTGGCAATGACGGCGCCAGCGAGACCTATGTCAACAACAAGGTGCTCGACTGCCGTCAGGTGGGCTTTGAATCCACCCTGATCCGTCTGGATGCCGATGTCAGCGAAGCCGAGCTGCTGAGCCGCATCGATGCGCTGAACAAGGACAAGGACATTGACGGTTTCATCGTACAGGTGCCACTGCCCAAGCATATCGACGAGACACGCGTGACACTGGCCATCGATCCGATGAAGGACGTGGACGGTTTTTCGCCTGCCAGCGTTGGCCGCATGACGCTGGGCATGCCCACCTTCATCTCTGCCACCCCTCACGGCATCATGGAGCTGCTGGCCCGCTACAAGATCGAGACTGCCGGCAAGCACTGCGTGGTCGTTGGCCGCAGCAGCATTGTCGGCACTCCGATGTCCATTCTGATGTCGCGCAACAGCAATCCCGGCAATGCCACCGTCACGCTGGTGCACAGCCGCACGCCGGACATGGCCGCCATCTGCCGCAGCGCAGACATCCTGATCGTGGCCATTGGCAAACCGAACTTCATTAATGAGTCCATGGTCAAGGACGGCGCCGTGGTCGTGGACGTGGGCATCACCCGCGTGGAAGACAGCACCCGTCCCTCCGGTTTCCGCCTGGTGGGCGATGTGGATTTCGACGCGGTAAAAGGCAAGTGCTCCTTTATCACGCCCGTTCCCGGTGGAGTCGGCCCCATGACCCGGGCGGCCCTGCTGATGAACACGCTGAAAGCCCAGTCCATGCAACTGCAAAAATAAACTCGACGCTTATACGACGGAGTAAACCCATGTTCCAGCATCTCAGCCCCCTCGCCGCAGACCCCATTCTGGGACTCATGAGTGCGTACCGCGCTGACAGCAACCCCCACAAGATCGATCTCGGCGTTGGCGTCTACAAGGACGAGGCGGGTGACACCCCCGTCATGCGTGCCGTGAAAGAGGCCGAGACCCGTCTGCTCGCCAGCCAGAAGACCAAGACCTATGTGGGGCCGGCCGGTGCTGCCCTGTTCAACGAGGAAGTGGCGCAACTGGTGCTGGGCAAGACGCTGGCGGCAAGCACCCGGGAACGCCGCTGCACCTTCCAGACACCCGGTGGCTGCGGTGGCCTGCGGCTGGCGGCGGAGTTCATCAACAAGAGCAAGCCTGGCGCGCGCATCTTCGTGAGCGATCCGACCTGGGCCAATCACATTCCTCTGCTGGGGGATGCGGGCCTGCAGATCGAGAAATACCCCTATTACGACTACGGCACTCACAGCATTCGTTTTGACGACATGATGGCGACGCTGCAAAAGGCTCAGGCAGGTGATCTGGTGCTGCTGCACGGCTGTTGCCACAACCCCTGCGGTGCAGATCTGAACCACGAGCAGTGGGTAGCCGTGCGCGATCTCGCGCTGAAGAACGGCTTCACGCCCTTCATCGACCTCGCCTATCAGGGCCTGGGAGATGGCGTGGAGGAGGATTGCTACGGCGTCCGCCTGCTGGGCGAAGCCCTGCCTGAGCTGGTGATCGTGAGCTCCTGCTCCAAGAACTTCGGCCTCTACCGCGAACGGGTAGGTGCACTGACCGTGCTCTGCGAAACCGCAGCCTCCATGAAGGCCGCCGCAAGCCTGATCGCCTCCACTGCCCGCGGCATCTACTCCATGCCGCCGGATCACGGTGCTACCGTGGTGGAAATGATTCTGCAGGACAGCGCTCTGCATGCCGATTGGGAGCAGGAGCTGACGCAGATGCGTGAACGCATCAACGGGCTGCGCACTCTGCTGGTGGAACGCCTGCATGCCGCAGGCGTGGAGCGCGACTTCAGCTTTATTCAGCACGAGAAAGGCATGTTCTCCTTCCTCGGCATCAGCGTGGCGCAAGTGCAGACGCTGGTGAAGGACTACAGTATTTATCTGGTGGATTCCAGCCGCATCAACGTGGCCGGCATCAACCACGACAATATTGACTACCTGGTCAACAGCATCAAAAAAGTCATTGCCTGATACGCTCCCAGGCTATAACAAAACGGCAGCCAGAAGGCTGCCGTTTTTGTTTACGCCTGCCGTGTGGGCAGCACCGGTTTTAACTGCGCGGCCATTTCCCGCAGGGCCGCCTCGGTGTGTTCCCAGTTGACGCAGGCATCCGTCACCGAAACCCCGTAGCGGATTTCCTCCGGGTCATCGGGAATCGGCTGATTCCCCTCACACAGATTGCTCTCCAGCATCACACCGATAATGGACTTGTTGCCGTTGACGATCTGCTGCGTCACGTCTTTCAGCACGTCCAGTTGTCGTTGGTGCTGTTTCTGCGAATTGCCATGGCTGCAATCGATCATCAGGTTCAGCGGCAGATTGGCCTTGCGCAGATCGTCCTCACACTGCGCCACGCTGGCAGCATCGTAATTCGGTTCCTTGCCACCGCGCAGGATAACGTGGCAGTGAGGGTTGCCGGCGGTGCGGAAGGCCGCCACTTTGCCATCCTCGGTGATGCTGATGAAGGAGTTGGCGGAGGATGCGGAACGGATGGCATTCACCGCCACAGTGAGGCTGCCATCGACATTGTTTTTGAAACCCACAGCCGAGGAAATGCCACTGGACAATTTGCGGTGTGTGGGAGACTCGGTAGTGCGCGCTCCGATTGCGGTCCATGAGACCAGGTCCTGCAGATACTGCGGGGAAATAAGGTCGAGTGCTTCCACGGCGATGGGCAGGCCGAGTGCATTGATGTCGAGCATCAGCTGACGGCCGATGCGCAGGCCGTGTTCGATACGATGCGTGCCGTCGAGATTGGGGTCGTAGATAAGCCCTTCCCAGCCAACGGTGGTGCGGGGCTTTTCGAAATACACGCGCATGACGATCATCAGGGTATCTTTGAGTTCATCCGCGAGAGGTTTGAGCAGGCGGGCATAAGCCATGGCCTCTTCCACGTTATGGATGGAACACGGACCTACGACGACAATGAGGCGCTGATCCTTGTGGTCAAGAATATTTTTCACGCCCTTGTGGCCGGCGAGCACGGTCTCCAGCGCAGCGCCAGTGACGGGCATGGCTTCCTTCAGCTCACGGGGCGTGGGCAGTTCTTCCTGCTGCACGATGTGCAGATTGTCGTTCTCTTTCTGGTTCATAGCAGTCTCTTCCAGTCTCTCTCTTAACTGTATATTGCTCTTCTCTCAAACTTTTAAAGCTGCCTTCACTCTGCATGGCGAACTGCGCAGCGAAGTGGGGGGCAGCCTGTGTGGGAGCGGGCTCGCCCGCGAACTGACTTGTACCACATTGAAACTATTCGCGGGCAAGCCCGCTCCCACGATTTTGTCGATACTCTGGAGCCGGCCTGCCGGCGATCGCATTCTTTAGAGTCTCTCAATCGCCAGCAGGCTGGCTCCTACCAGAATGCAGCCGTTCGTTCGCACGATGTCAGCCCCGGGTGGGAGGCATGGCAGGCAGGACCGTCTCACGCCAGGGATGGCGTGAGCCGAGCCTGCACATGGACGTGCGTCTTTTGGCGTGTCCTGACTGCCATGCCTCCCACCCGGGGTGCACTACGAAGTACAGAACAACAGAAAACGATCAGACATGCCCCCGAATATCCCGCAAGCGCATGCCGGTAGCAAACAGGCTGACACAATAAAGCAGAAAGCCGCCGACTGTCAGCACAGCCATCTGCTGAATGCGCTGCCAGGTCGTCCACTCCAGCCACTCCCGCCAATCCCCCACCAGCCACCACAGGAACAAGCACATGAGCAGATTCCCCACCAGCATGCGCAGGAAGAACACCGCCCAACCCGCTTGAAAACGAAACACGCCCTTCTTCATCAACCCGCGCATCAACAGGCCCGCATTCAGCATCGCCGCCAGCGAAGTGGCCAGCGCGAGCCCGGTATGAGCCAGGTCAAACACAAAGACCAGCAGCAGGTTCAGCACCATATTGCTCACCATGGCGATGATGCCGATACGCACGGGCGTGGACGTATCCTGACGCGAGTAATACCCCGGAGCCAGCACCTTGATAGCCATGAAGGCCAACAAGCCCAGTGTATAGGCCTGCAGACTGCTGGTGACCTTGCTGACGTCCGTTGCCGTAAAATTCTGCCCCTGAAACAGCGTGATGATCAGCGGCTGGGAGAGCAGAATCAGCGCCAGACTGGCAGGCACCGCGATCAACATGATCATGCGCAGCGCCCAGTCCAGCGTGACCGAAAAGCCACCGTCCGCGCCATCGGCATATTTGCGCGACAGATTGGGCAGTACCACCGTGGCAATGGCAATGCCGAAAATCCCCAGCGGCAGCTCCACGAGGCGGTCGGAGAAATACAGCCAGGACACACTGCCTGATACCAGCAAAGAGGCGATAAAGGTATCCAGCAGCAGATTGATCTGGCTCACGGAGACCCCGAACAAGGCCGGAATCATCAGCTTCATAACCCGCTGCACCCCCTCGTGTGCAGGGTTCAGACGCGGCAGTGGCAACAAACGCAAACGTGCCAGATAGGGCAACTGGAACACCAGTTGGCACACCCCCGCAATCAACACTCCCCAGGCCAGTGCCACCTCCGCCTGCGCCATATACGGGCTGAGAAACAGTGCCGAGGCAATCAACGACACATTGAGCAGGGATGGCGTCAGGGCCGGAATCGCAAAACGGTCGTAGCTGTTCAGAATCGAACTGGCGAAAGCCGTCAGCGAGATGAGGAACAGATAGGGAAAGGTGATGCGCAGCATGTCCACAAACAGGGCAAACTTCGCCGGGTCTTCGCGAAAGCCGTAAGCAATGGGAACTGAAATCAAGGGGGCGGCGGCAAGCACGACAAGGGTCAGCAGCAACAGCACACTGCTGAGACTGCCCGCCACACTGTCCACCAGCTTCTTCACCTCCTCATGCGGGCGCTTGTTGCGATACTCCGACAACACGGGCACAAAGGCCTGGTTGAAGGCGCCTTCGGCAAAGAGACGACGCAGGAAATTGGGAATCTTGAAGGCGAGGAAAAAGGCATCGGTGCCATCGCCCGGACCGAACATGCGTGCCAGCACCACATCGCGCACCAGCCCCAGCACGCGGGACACCATGGTCATGCTACCGGTGACAAGGCTGGAACGAAGCAGGCCGCCCCGCGAACGGGACGGCCTGTGCTGATCCTGACTCTGTTGCTGGGATTGTTCCGTCATACCACAAAGCTCATTGCGGGAGCGCCCTTCCCCCTACCACCGGCAGGCAGCGCAAGAACGCAAGCTGGCGCTGTTATTTGTTCAGCGCGCGCAGCATCCAGGCGGTTTTTTCGTGCAGACGCATGCGGTCGGATACCAGTGCCGAGGTGGATTCATCGTCGCCATCCTGTGCAAGCTTGAGCACATCGCGGCAGGTCTTCACCACCATCTCATGCCCCTGCGTCAGGATATCAACCATCTTTCTGCCTTCGGGGACACCGTCCACTTCCTTGATGGAGCTGAGTGCGACAAATTCCTTATAGGTGCCAGGTGCCGGCACATCCAGCGTGCGAATGCGTTCGGCGATGTCGTCCACCGCCACAGACAGTTCGGTGTACTGCTCCTCAAACATCAGATGCAGTTCACGAAACTGCGGCCCGGTCACATTCCAGTGGAAATTGTGTGTCTGCAGATAGAGCGTGTAGGAATCGGCCAGCAGGCGCTTGAGCCCCTCTGCGATTTTCAGTCTGTCCGTCTCTTTGATACCGATATCAATAGTGCTCATCAATAAACTCCTTTCCTTGCTCTGTTGACGGGGCCAGTATGTCACAGCACCCTGTCACTCTCAAATTCGGATTATTTTCTTCCTATCAATAGAGTCTATGTATCAATCCAGACCAACATAGACTGTCTGCACATCGTCATCCCCATCGATGGCATCCAGAAATGCTTCCACCTCTTCCCGTGCCGCATCATCCAGGCTCACCGGATTCTTGGGGCGGTAGCCCAGTTTTGCCGATTCCACCGTGAAGCCGTACTGCGGCAGGGCCTTGCAGACTGCATCCAGATCCGTCGGCTCGGTGAGGAACAGGGTTCCCCCCTCATCGGAAGGCTCCAGATCCTGAGCCCCGGCTTCAATTGCCGCCAGGTCGGGGTCGGCATCATCACTTGAGGGAACCGCCTCGATCATACCCAGGTAGTCGAAATCCCAGGCCACGGAACCGGAGGTGCCGAGTTGTCCCTTGCGGAACAGCACACGCATGCTGGAATAGGTGCGATTGGGGTTGTCGGTCAGGCACTCCACGATGACCGGCACCTGATGAGGAGCGAAGCCTTCATAGGTCAGTTTCTCGAAGTTGACCGGATCATCCAGCAGGCCCGCCCCTTTTTTGATGGCCCGCTCCAGGGTCTCCCGGGGCATGGAAGCCTTTTTCGCCTGCTCAACCGCCAGACGCAGACGCGGGTTCATGTCCGGGTCCGCGCCATTGCGTGCGGCCACCATGATTTCCTTGGTGAGTTTGGTGAAGATGCGCCCTTTGACGTTGGCGGCGATCTCTTTATGCTTGGCTTTCCACTGTGCGCCCATGGTCTCTCTTGTTTCCTGTTTTACCTGCTGTTTCTGCGGGGTTGCGGGTGGCGATCATACGGCGAAATGCCTGCAAGCTCAAACCCGCCCCGCCCGTGTTCAATGGGGTTTCGCCCTAATCCGTGGGGAAGATATGCAGCATCATGTCACTGTCCAGCGTCCACACCTCCTCCCCCGACATCCGTTCGCGTGCCTCGTCCCCATCACACTCCCGGGTATCCCTGGCGCCGAACTCATCCAGATAGAAACCCAGCTCCCCATCCGCCGACATTGACAATGCCTTGTCACTAATCCAGGCACGAATCCCCGTTTCCCCTTCCTCGGGGTACTGACGCGTCATGGCGCGGGCAATTTCGAGCACGGATGCCTCCTCTTCCAGCATGTCGGCAAACAGGGAGTCTTTACTCATAGCGTTTCATCTCATCTAAACAAGGGGCGCAGGAGCCCGTGGTCGGAATATCAGCGGGTATATAAACACCACGCCCAGAATAATGGCAGCGCCGCCATAGAAGGCAAGCCCCAGCTCGCGCTGTTCGCCAAGAAACAGGATGGCCAGCGTCATGGCATACAGGGGCTCCAGGTTCACCGCCAGGGCTGATGCATAGGCGGAAAGATGGCGCAGGGCGCGCAGGGAGAGCGCAAAGGGAAGCAGGGTACAGGCAAGCCCCAGCAACAGCAGGTACACCAGATCCAGCCCGGCGGGAATGAGAAACAGCTCAGTACTGGCGGGAAGGAAGGCTCCATCGCCACCCTGTTCCGGCCCCAGGGCCAGCACACCGGCAACGGCGAACACCAGAACAGCACCGCTGGCCATCTCCAGCGCCGTGGCACTCAAGGCATCGGTGCGGTGGATCAGGCGCTTGTTGTAAGCCGTAAACAAGGCAGCCATCAAGGCAGAAACAATCCCGGTTGCCACCCCCACGTTCATCTGTTGCGGGGTACCGCCCACCACCAGTGCAATACCCGGCAGCACCAGCAGGCCCAACACCAGTTCACGAATGGAAAAGGCACGGCCGGTGACCAGGGGTTCGATCACACACAAAAACACCGGAATCGTGGCCATGCAGGTTGCCGCCACGGAAGCATTGGCCAGTTTGACGGCTCCATAAAAGCTCAGCCAGTGCAGGGCCACCAGTACGCCAACACCACTAAAAGCCCAGAAATGGCGCCTGCTGAGCGCACGCACACCCCGCCAGACCTGGGGCAGGCAAAACAGCAGCACAGCCACCAACGCCATGCGCCACATCACCAGGGGCAAGGCAGGCAGCGTAATCAGGCGGCCGAATACCGCCGTGAATCCCCACAGGAAGACACAGAGGTGAATCTGCAGCCAGGCAGTACGGGTAGCGGGCATCAGGGCTCTCAAAAGGCAGGATGGTATGGCAACGCAAGCACAGCTGCGCTCATCAGTGCGCATAGAGTAATGAAGCCGGCCCGCCGCGCCAAGCCTCCCGTCAACACTCTGTTCGAGCAAGCGCCAAGGCGATAGACTTGCCCGCATGCAAAACTCTGTACTCCTGCACACCGACCCCGTTGTCTACCTCATCGAAGGCTTCCTGAGCGACGAGGAGATTGCCCATATCCGCCAGGCCGGAGAACACCTGCTGGCCCCTGCCCTGGTAACCGGCCCCGATGAAGGAATCAGCAGCAAGGGCCGTACCGGGCGCAACTGCTGGATTCCCCATCGTCACGACGAGCACATCGCCAGGGTCTGCGAGCGCACCAGCGCGCTGGTGGGCCTGCCCCTGGACAATGCGGAATCCCTGCAGCTCATTCACTATGGCAGCAGCCAAGAATACGCTCCCCATTTCGATGCCTGGAACGCCGACTCGGAAGCAGGGAAACGCTGCATGCAGCGGGGTGGGCAGCGCCTGGTGACCTGTCTTTACTATCTCAACGATGTGCCCGCCGGTGGCGGAACCATCTTCCCCAGACTGAAACTCGAGGTTGCAGCCCGCAAAGGCAGCCTGCTGGTGTTCCACAACTGTCTGCTGGGCAGCAATGTGCGGCACCCCCACAGCCTGCACGGAGGCATGCCGGTGCTGGAGGGCGAAAAATGGGCCTGCAATCTGTGGTTCCGCGAGCGTACCTTCCGTTAGCGGCTGCCCCCGGGCAAGCTGCCTTGAGTCCGCCGCGCCCCGCCCTGTATGATGCGCGCTGATTCCGTCCCGGGGCGTGCGTGCCCCGCCAAAAGAAGAACAGGCACTCATGGAAAAAACACAGATGCAATCCCGCTGGCGGGCGATGGGCCCTGGCTTGGTGATGTCCTCAGCGGCAGTGGGTGGCTCCCATCTGGTTGCCTCCACTCAGGCCGGCGCCCTGTTCGGCTGGCAACTGCTCTGGCTGATTCTGCTGGTCAACCTGCTGAAATACCCGTTCTTCCGCTTCGGCGTGCAATACACGCTGCGTGAGAACGAGAGCCTGATTCACGGTTATCTGCGCAAAGGGCGCTGGACACTGATCGGATTCACCGCGCTGAACGTGGTGGCGGCAGTAGTCAACACGGCAGGCGTACTGATTCTTACCGCGAGCCTTCTGCAATACTTCATTCCCTGGCAACTGTCGCTGACAACGCTGTGCTGGCTGTTGCTGGGCGTCTGCCTGCTCATTCTGCTGGCCGGGCATTACAAGCTGCTGGACAGGCTGTCCAAGGTCATCATGCTGGTGCTGACCCTGACCACGATTTTTGCGGTGCTCATCGCCTGGCAACGTGGCCCTGCGGTGCCACCGGATTTTGTCAGCCCGTCGCCCTGGCAACTCTCGGCCCTGGCCTTTCTGGTGGCCATGATCGGCTGGATGCCGGTGCCCATTGAGATATCCGCCATCAGCTCGCTGTGGACACGTTCAAAGCAGCGCCTGACCACCGTGACGCTGCAGGATGCACTGTTCGATTTTAATGTGGGTTACGGCGTAGCGGTGCTGCTGGCAGTTGTCTTCCTGGCGCTGGGCGCGCTGGTGCAGCATGGTTCGAACCAGGAGATTGCCCTGGCCAGTGCGGCCTTTGCCCAGCAATTGGTCTCCATGTATGCCGCGACCATCGGCGACTGGGCTCGCTATCTGGTGGCCGCCATCGCATTCATGTGCATGTTCGGCACCACCCTGGCGGTCATGGATGGCTATGCCCGCACACTGGACGATTCCTTCCATCTGCTGCGCAACACGGACGCAGAGCCCAGGCGCTGGACGCTGAATGCCTGGATTGTGGCACAGGCGCTGGCGGGCATGGCGATCATCCTGTTCTTCCAGAGCGCACTGGCACCGATGTTGAGCTTTGCCATGACACTGGCCTTCATCACAACACCGTTCTTCGCCTGGCTGAACTTCGATCTCGTGCGCAAAACCCACATCTCCCGAGGCATGAATGCACTGGCCTGGGTGGGGTTGATCTACCTGACGGTGTTTGCGCTGGGCTATATCGTGTGGTGGCTGAGCACCCTGTAAGGCCAGACCGTAGAAGCCTGCCCTGCAGGCGATTGATATCGCGCTGAATCAAATCTCATCGCCAGCAGGGCTGGCTCCTACAATATCGTCCAGCTTCTGCCAGACCGTAGGAGCCTGCCCTGCAGGCGATTGATGTCGCGCCGAATCAAATCTCATCGCCAGCAGGGCTGGCTCCTACAACCCAGGAAATTACCGCTTACACGCGCGCGGGAAGATTGCGTTTGATGCCACGCCCCAGCAGACAGGCCGGCCAGCGGAACACACTGACGAAGGAGACGAACACCGCCGCCGCATAGGGTATCGCCTGAATCAGCAACACCAGGCTCCAGATACGCAGATCGGGGCTGCCGTATTCGCGCGGGACCAGCAACAGCATCGTGACCACCGCCAGCAGGCTGAGCAACATCAAGCTTTCTTCCCGCACCGCTGCCAGCGCCTGCACAAGCGCAGAGGGTTGTCTCAGCTTGGGCGTGCGCAGGAAGGGCATATTGTCGGTAAACAGCCCTTTCAGGGTGGCCAGGCCAACCGTGTGTGACAAGGCCAGGCCAGCAATGGCGGCTGCCAGCGTCTGACGCAGATTCGCCTTCACCCGTGAGCGATAGAGATAGACCATCTTCGACAGCTTGAACACGAACAGCGACAGCGGCAGCACCGAAAACATCACCAGTGGCGCATCGATCTGCGTGGGCGCGACGATCATTGCCAGCGACCACGCAATGGCGGCGAGGTTGAACACCAGATTGAAACCATCCGCAATCCACGGCAACCAACCTGCAAGAAAATGATAACGCTGGCCATTGGTCAGTGCCGAGGGACTGGCACGGAACAACTGTGCGGTGTGACGACGCAGAATCTGCATCGCCCCATACGCCCAGCGAAAACGTTGTTTCTTGTAATCCACAAAGGTATCCGGCATCAGGCCACGGCCGTAACTGTAGGACAGGTACATCGCCTCATAGCCTGCCTCGAAGATGCGCAACCCCAGTTCGGCATCCTCGGTGATGCACCATTCGCCCCAGCCACCCACCTCTTCGAGCACGCGGCGGCGCACCAGTGTCATGGTGCCGTGTTGAATAATGGCGTTGCGTTCATTGCGCGTCACCATGCCGATCTCGAAGAAACCGCGATACTCGGCAAAACACATGGACTTGAAGGCGTTGGCATCCTGATCGCGGTAATCCTGTGGCGATTGCACGATGGCCATGCGCGGGTTCTCGAAGGCACCCACCAGCTCGCTTAACCAGTTGGGTTCCACCTGATAGTCACTGTCGATGGCCGCGATGATGTCGGCATCGGGGTGTGTATGACGCAGGGCGAAGTTCAGGGCACCCGCCTTGAAACCGGACAAGGGAGCCACATGGAAAAAGCGGAACCTGGCACCCAGTTTTTCGCAGTGCTGTTGCACCGGACGCCACACCGCCTCGTCGCGGGTGTTATTGTCGATCACCAGCACCTCGAAATCAGGATAGTCGAGCGCAGCCAGTGCATCGAGCGTTTCAATCATCATTTCTGCCGGTTCGTTATAGGCCGGCACATGAATGGAGACCTTCGGGATATGCGCCGGGTTCAGCTTCCCTGGTTGCATCTGACGCCTGCGCACGGTGTACCAGTGCGCCTCGGCCCATTCATGCGCCTCGGTCAGCAGAATCGTCACCACGCCGAGCATGCCGATCACCAGCAAGGCCCCCACAATCAGCGAGGTGAACGTGAGATATTGCTGGGAATAATCGTAGATGATCCACACCAGCACCGTCGCCGTGCCGGAGGCGACCAGTGCCAGCAGCCCATGCCCCTTGGTCTTCAGGGTTTTGCTGTTGAGACAGAAGATACCCAACATGATGACCGAGGTGAGAATCGAAATGACGGCCAGCACATGCCAGTCCGGCACGCGCACGATCGGTTCGGCAAAGGAAAACTTGGGCTTGCGATCCACATCGTATACGCCCCAGTAGGCACCGACACCGCCTTCGTTCTGCGCCTTCCAGGGCTGATCGAAAGCCTCCATCAGGAAATAGTCGTAATGCAGCCGGGCAGCGCGATCGAGAAAGCGCCGCAGGAACAGCGCCTCGTTCGCCTCACTGGCGACCGCCGCCTCGCGGGTGCGTCCGTCCGAGGGCCAGCCCACCTCGCCAATCATGATGGGTTTGTCCGGGAAGGCCGCCTGCAGCTCCTGCATCTTCTCGAGAATATAGTCCACGGCCACGTCGACACCGATGCCCTCCCAGTAGGGCAACAGGTGAACGCTGATGAAATCCACGTGCTCGGCCAGCTCCGGGTAACGCAACCAGACATGCCAGGGCTCAGCGGTACTGACAGGCTGGGACACCTGCGCCCTCACCCGCTCCAGAAGCACGGCAAGATCGGCAACTCCGAATTCGCCGCGCAAAAAGGTTTCATTGCCCACCATGACATGGGTGATATTGTCGTAGCGATTGGCCAGCGCAATGCCTGCCTCGATCTCCTGTTGGTTGACCAAGGGGTCCGTTCCCAGCCAGATGCCCTGAGTGACCTGCATGCCATATTCGTCTGCCAACGCGGGAATCTCTGCGAGCGTGCCAAGACTAGAGTAGGTGCGCAGCGCGCGGGATTTATCTGCCAGCAGTGCAATATCGGCACGGATTTCTTCCCGCGACGGCATGATATTCACGATGGCATCCTGACCGCGCTGGAAGGGGGAAAAGGCAAAACCGCTGACCTGCTCCGGCCAGGGCACTACCTGAGTGGGGCGATTGATCAGCGCCCAGATAAAAAACGTGACAACGGCGAATAGCAGCGCGACTAACAGGGTCGAAATACGCATAGGCAACACGGCACCTGCAAAGCATGTGGGGGGGCTAACGGCGCGCATGGTAGTGACGCACCCTGTGGCGGTCAAGAGAGCGCCCCCACTATATATTTTGTTCGCAGACTCTTGCAAACCCACACAATTTGAGAACGCCCTTTCTCGCCAATCCGTTTCGATTCGGAGTAAAGTAGCGGCAGCTTGTCAGGGGCTTGAGAAAGGCCCGCAAATACCAATAGTTCCACTGGGGTTTTTATGTCACCACTTTCCCGCGCGCTACTCGTGCTGTTTCTGTCCCTGGTGAGTGTCACCGCCTTTGCACAGCGCCGGGAGGTGACGCTTGCAAACGGCACGAGCCTTGGCGTCTATGTGCTCATGCCTGAGACGACACCGGCAGACCTCGTGATCCTGATGCCGGGTGGCTCGGGCGATGAAGCACTTGCCCGCGACCTCTACTATTGGCTGGGAGAGGAAATGAAACAGCGTGGTTGGGCCGTGGCCATTCCGGTCTCGCCCAATCGACGTTCCTTTCGCGGCAGCAACAACGCCCTCATCCCCCTGCTGATCGATGCCTTGCAGCAGGACAACAATATCCGCAAAGGGCGCACCCTGCTGGCCGGCATCTCCAATGGCGGCATGTCCGCACTGGAAATTGCCTCGGCTGATCCCGAGCGCTACCGAGGAGTGATGGCCGTGCCGGCACTGGTCTCCCGTGACGTGAATGTCGATGCCCTCAAAGGCATGCCGATCTATCTGCGCATTGGCGATCAGGACGAGATGAGCTGGTTTGCGCGCCTGGAGGAAACGGAGCAGACCCTGCGCAAAGCCGGGGCGGAAGTGGATGCCGGGCTGGTGTTCATGGCCCCGCATATGTTTCAGATGGAATGGGAAACGCTCGAGCCCTGGCTGAACACCCGGCTGCGCACGCCCTGAGGCGGCACAGCGGATGTTGCCGGCGAGCCGGGCTTAACCCGGAACAAATCAGAAGTTATGGTTGACCAGCGGCGAAGTCTCGGCATCGTAATCCACGCCTTCAACGCCGAAGCCGAACAGCTTGAGGAATTCAGACTGGTAGGTCTTGAATGCGGTCAGTTCGAAGAGGTTCTCCTCTGTCACCTGATCCCAGATCTTCTCCACACGCGCCTGGACGGCCGGATTGAGTTCACGGTCGTCCACACGGAAGCGGCCCTTGTCGTCCAGTCGCGGCTCATCGTTATACAGGCATTCGGTGTACAGACGCTGGATCTGTTCGATGCACCCCTCTTCACTGCCCTCTTCCGTCATCACGCGAATGAGAATGGACAGATACAGCGGCATGACCGGAATGGCGGAACTGGCCTGGGTCACCAGCGCCTTCAGCACCGCGACACGGGCATCGCCCTGAATCAGTTTCAGTTGTGACTGAATGGCACGGGAGGCACGGTCCAGGTCTTCCTTGGCCTTGCCGATGGTGGCATGCCCGTAAATCGGCCAGGTCAGTTTATCGCCCAGATAGGTATAGGCCACGGTCTGGCAGGCATCGGCCAGCACATCCGCCTCTGCCAGCGCCTGCATCCACAGCTCCCAATCCTCTCCGCCCATGACCTTCACGGTAGCCGCAATTTCCTCGTCGGAGGCCGGCTCTATGGTGATGTCTGCAATCTTGAGGGTGTCCGTGTTCAGGTTCTTGGCCGTGTAGGCATTGCCGATGGGCTTGAGCACGGAAGAGTAGACCTCACCGCTGACCGGGTCGGTGCGGCGGGGGGCGGCCAGGCTATAGACCACCAGGTCCACTTTGCCCATGTCCTGACGAATCTTCTCTACCACCTGCTCCTTGCAGGCCTGGGAAAAGGCATCACCGTTGATGGTCTGGGCGTACAGCCCGGCCGCTTCTGCCTCGGCGTGGAAGGCAGCCGTGTTGTAATAGCCGGCAGAGGCTGTCTTGGTCTCGGTGGGCGGCTTCTCGAAGCAGACCCCCAGGGTTCTGGCACCGCTGCCAAAGGCTGCCGTAATGCGAGAGGCGAGACCGTAACCCGTGGAACAGCCCAGAACCAGAACGTTCTTGGGCCCACCTGCGACAGGCCCTTTGGCCTGCGTGTACGCAATCTGCTCTGCCACATTGGCGGCACAGCCCTGGGGATGAGCATTGATACAAATGAACCCGCGTACTTTCGGCTTGATAATCATAAAACGTCCTTTCTCCAGTAAAATCTGTGGCTTGTCCGACATTCACAGGGCGGACTCTGCGTGAAAGGCGGCCATTATAGTGCCGAACCCAGCCTTGACAACACCACTTTAAATCGGCATAGTACCGCGTCTTAAATTCGGCTGCCGGGGCATTGCCTCGCCAGGTCTGACTCCCCCTTGCTGAATAGCAGAAGAAGCAGACATCCCGTGAACCGTATTCAACAAGCATTGCATCTGCAACAAAGGAGCACCAGTTGGCTAACTCTGCACAAGCTCGAAAGCGCGCCCGTCAGGGTGAAGTACGTCGTCGTCACAACGCAAGCTTTCGCTCAATGGTTCGTACCTACCTGAAGAAAGTCATCGCGGCAATCCAGACAGGTGACTACGAAGCAGCGTCCACAGCTTACAAGGCTGCCGTTCCTGTCATCGACAGAATGGCGGACAAAGGCATCATTCACAAGAACAAGGCAGCCCGTCACAAGAGCCGCCTGAATGCTGCCGTCCTGGCCCTGAAAGCCGCCTGATCCCCCCTCTTCAGGACGTCTGAATGCGAAAAAACCGGCATTAGCCGGTTTTTTCATGCCTGCAAAAAAGCGCTGAGAGCTTATTCCAGCAACACCAGATTGTCGCGGTGCACGACCTCTTCCTCACCGGCATAGCCCAGCAGTTCCTCAATGCGGTCACTCGACACACGCAGCAGGCGGCTGAGTTCCTGGCTGTCGTAGTTCACCAGACCACGGGCAATCTCCTGCCCCTGCTCATCCACACAGGTCACCACGTCACCGCGCTCGAAACGCCCCTCACTGCCAATCACCCCCACGGGTAACAGACTGCGCCCGGAATGCTGCAACACCTTCACCGCACCGGCATCCAGTATCAGACGCCCCTTGGGCTTGAGCTGCCCCGCCAACCACTGCTTGCGCGCGGCCACGGGCTGTTTTTCGGGCAGCAACAGCGTACCAATCTCTTGCCCCGCCGCCAGACGCAGCAGAACTTCTGGCTCACGACCGTTGGCAATCAAGGTACAGGCCCCTGAACGCGCCGCGAGCTTGGCCGCGGAAACCTTGGTGACCATGCCTCCGCGCCCCACATTGTTGCTGCTGCCAGCCATCGCCGTCAGACTGGGGTCTCCCGCCATGGCGGTGCTGATCACCGGTGCCGTCGGATCCTTGCGCGGATCGGTACTATGCAGCCCCTTCTGATCCGTCAGGATCACGAGCGCGTCCGCATTGACCAGGTTCGCCACCAGCGCTCCCAGCGTGTCATTGTCGCCAAAACACAGCTCGGCGGTTGCCACCGTATCGTTTTCGTTGATCACGGGAATGACCCTCATATCCACCAGGGTCGTCAGCGTACTGCGGGCATTGAGATAGCGCGTGCGATTGGAAAGATCGTCATGCGTGAGCAGAATCTGTGCGGTGTGCACGCCGTAACGGGTAAAGAAGCTCTCGTAGGTCTGAATCAAGCCCATCTGCCCCACTGCCGCAGCAGCCTGCTGCAGATGAATCTCCTTGGGACGTTTCTTGAGGCCGAGACGGGCAACGCCCTCGGCGACCGCCCCGGAGGACACCAGCACCACCTGAATGCCCTGCTGCTGCAGAGCCACCAGCTGCTGTACCCAGGCAGCAATGGCCTCCTGATCAAGCCCCAGGCCGTTATTGGTAATCAGGGAGCTGCCGATCTTGATGACCCAGCGCCGTGTTTTCAGCAAATTCTTGCGCATCTTCGCTCATCCCACCCCGAGGCATCACTGCCCCGACAGAGTGCTAGTAATCGTCCTCGAAATCCTCGTCAAAATCATCGAAATCCTCATCCTGCGCCCGGCGTGCCGCCTTGCTTCTTTCGATGCTCTTGCGAATCTCGTATTCCATTTCACGATCAAACTCGGCCTGTGCTTCCTGGTACTCTTCATCCTCCAGCAGGCGTTCGCGATGCTCCTCAACCGAGCGCATGATTTCCTGGCTCAGCACGTCACAGCCCTCTCCGTTGATGGCGGTAATGCGGAAGATACGCCCCGGCCACGGCAGTTCCTCGCGGATACGGGCCTCCAGCGCGTCCCGTTCCTCTTCGGGCACGAGATCAAATTTGTTGAGCACCAGCCAGCGCTCCTTCTTCGCCATGGTGGGGCTGAATTTCTCCAGCTCCTCGACGATCTGGCGTGCGTGGATCACCGGATCGGAACCGTCCAGCGGTGCCACATCCAGCAGGTGCAGCAACAGGCGTGTACGCGACAGATGCTTCAGGAAGCGGAAACCAAGCCCGGCCCCTTCCGAGGCCCCCTCGATCACGCCGGGGATATCGGCCATGACGAAGCTGCGTTCGCTGCCCACCCGCACCACGCCCAGATTGGGCACCAGCGTGGTAAACGGATAGTCGGCTACCTTGGGGCGGGCCGAGGAGACGGCGCGAATCAAGGTGGACTTGCCGGCATTGGGCATGCCCAGCAAGCCGACATCCGCCAATACCTTCAGGGTCAGCTGTAGTGTGCGGAACTCGCCCGGCGTGCCCTTGGTGGTTTTGGTCGGCGTACGATTAGTGCTGGATTTGAAGCGGGTATTGCCCAAGCCGTGCACTCCGCCCCTGGCGACTTTCACCTGCATGCCGTGCGCAGAGATATCGGCCATGAACTCCTCGGTATCGGCGTCCACCACGCTGGTGCCCACCGGCACCCGGACCACCAGGTCCTCGCCGCTGCGCCCCGTGCAGTTGCTGCTCATCCCGCCCTGGCCGGACTGCGCCCGGTAGCGGGGCTGGAAGCGAAAATCCACCAGGGTGTTGAGACCACTGTCACCCAGCAGATAGACACTGCCGCCATCACCGCCATCGCCGCCATTGGGCCCGCCCTTGGCAACAAATTTTTCCCGGCGAAAGCTCATACAGCCGTTGCCGCCTCTGCCGGCCTCGACGGTAATCTCTGCTTCATCTACGAATTTCATGCTGATCCACCCATTGGCAGGCCGTTTCGCTCCTGCTCGGCCCCTCGGCCATGGAAAACCTTCCCATATAAAAAAGCCCCGTCACAGGACGAGGCTCTTCTGTCATTCCATCATTGGCGTACCGCTGTGGAATGAAGTCAGGACACCGGAATCAGGCAGTGACAATACTGATGTACTTTCTGCGCTGCGGGCCTTTTACTTCAAACTTCACCGTACCGTTGGCTGTTGCGAAGATCGTGTGATCCTTGCCCAGGCCGACATTTTCACCCGGGTGGAAATGCGTACCGCGCTGACGCACGATGATATTGCCGGCAAGAACATTCTCACCACCAAAACGCTTGACACCCAGACGCTTGGAATGCGACTCGCGGCCGTTACTGGTACTACCACCTGCTTTTTTATGAGCCATGTGTTATCTCCTGCCAGTCCAAGCCGGGGCTTAGGCTGAAATTCCTGTGATCTTGACTTCTGTATACCACTGTCTGTGGCCCTGGTGCTTCATGTGGTGCTTGCGGCGACGGAACTTCAGGATGGTGACCTTTTTGGCACGGCCCTGAGATACCACTTCTGCAGTCACTTTGCTGCCTTCCACATAAGGCGCACCAATCTTGACGGATTCGCCCTCACCAACCATGAGCACCTTGTCAAAACTGACTTCTTCACCTGTGGCAGCTTCCAGCTTTTCGAGCTTGAGGATTTCGCCCTCTACAACCCGGTGTTGCTTGCCACCACTTTCGATTACCGCGTACATATCTCACTCCCGAATGGGTATAAGTTCAAATTCTTTACCGCACTGCCCAGCAGTGCCTATAGGGGCGGGCATTTTACGGGAAGCAGTCAGCGCAGGCAAGCCTGAATATTGGAAAATCTCATACTTTTCCAACCCTTCGCTCAGGGCCGGAGTATACGCGCCGCTGTCTTGACAGTCTGTGTCTTCGCCCCTAGCATGCAGGCTCACTTTGCCCTGTACATCTTGATATATGTCGTTTTTTCCCGGCTTTTTCGGGAGTACGCTGTGTTTTGTGCAGGACGCGGACACACAGCAGCGTGAATTCGCGCCTCGGCACAAGAGCGTAAACAGGCCATAAGCGCATGACACACAGCCGTCCAAACCAGCAAAATCGTCTACGGTAACCCATGTATAAAGATATCCGCGCCGTCGTTGCGGCAGATTTTGACGCCGTCAACCAGTTCATTGTCGACAAACTGTACTCTGATGTTGCACTGGTCGAGAGCATTGGCCACTACATCATCGATGCCGGCGGCAAACGCATGCGCCCCGTTCTGGTGCTGCTCAGTGCCCGCAGCTGCGGTTATGAAGGCTCCCAGCACATCGACCTGGCGTCCGTAATCGAATTCATTCATACCGCTACCCTGCTGCACGACGATGTCGTGGACATGTCCTCCATGCGTCGCGGGCGCCCGACGGCGAACGAGCAGTGGAGCAATCCCTCCAGCGTACTGGTGGGCGACTTCATCTATTCCCGCGCATTTCAGGTTCTGGTTTCCATCGGCAGCATGGACATCATGCGCATCATGGCCGACACCACAAACCGCATTGCCGAGGGCGAGGTACTGCAACTGATCAACAAGAACAACAGTGCCGCGACCCAGGAAAGCTATATGGCGGTCATCCGCCACAAGACCGCCATTCTGTTCCAGGCAGCCGCAGCCTGTGGCGCCATTCTGGCCGGCGCTTCTGCGGAACAACAAAAAATGCTGGGCGATATCGGCATGCACATCGGCCTGGCCTTCCAGCTGATCGATGACGTGCTCGACTACGAGGGCGATGCCTCGGCCATGGGCAAGAACATTGGTGACGACCTCGCCGAAGGCAAGCCGACTCTTCCCCTGATCCATGCCATGCGCACCGGCTCGGCAGAAGATTCCGCGCTCATCAAACGCTGCATCGAAAGTGCCGCGAAAGATGACAAGAGCACGCTTGATCCGCGCATGCTGCAGGATGTCATCGCCATCATTCAGGCAAGTGGCAGCCTGGACTATACCCGGCAACTGGCCAATGCCGAGGCAGACAAGGCGCTGGCCCTGATCGCCTCACTCAAAGACACTCCCTATCGCCGCGCGCTGGAAGACATGGCACGCTTCTCGGTACAGCGCAGTACCTGAACACCTAGGGCCTGTTCACACTACTTGGATTGTCACTGTTGTCACTGAAATTCCACCACTTTTCGTTGTTCGTCGTTCATTTGGAATCACCAAACCTCTCTCCTCACGCCTCAATTGGTGGAATTTCAGTGACAATCCAAGTAGTGTGAACAGGCCCTAACCTCTCGGCTGCAATCCGAACTCCTGCGCCAGCAAGGCGTAGGAGCGCCTGCGCACACTGAAGTCATGGCAATTGGAAATCACCACCAGCTCCCGTGAACCATGCCGGGCAGCCAGTGCGCGCAGCAATTCTCCCACCTCGGCAGGGGTTCCGCAGATGGCGTGACGACGACGCTGCTGTATCAGCTCACGCTCTGAGTCTGTCAGCGGGTAGGCCCTGGCTTCTGCCACGGAAGGCATCGGGCCAGGCTCGCCCCGCTCCAGCCCCAGACGCCAGACATCGCGGGTCAGGGCCAGGTCTTCAGCCTCCTCCCGGGTGGGTGCGCACAGCACAAATACCCCGACATTGATCTGCGGCTCGGCAAGCAGCTCCGAGGGCACAAAATGCTCCCGGTATATCTGCGCCAGGTCGTGGCTGTGGTGGGGATTCAGGAAATGAGCCACCGAATAGCGCAGCCCCATTTCACCGGCCCAGATGGCACTCTGCTCGCTGGAGCCCAGCAACCACAGCTCGGGAGCTACGGATACCTGCGGGGTGGCCTTCACCTGACGAAAAGCGGGAGTGGCAGCAGGCTGGCCACGCACGAAGGCCATCAGATCGGCAAGTTTGCTGCGGAAATACTCCACGCCGATAGGAGAACCATAGGCCAGCGCCTGTGCGGTAAGACCATCGCTGCCCGGCGCACGCCCCAGGCCCAGATCTACCCGTTCCGGATAGAGGGTCTGTAGCAGCAGAAAATTTTCGGCGACCTTGTAGGGGCTGTAGTGGGTCAGCATGACCCCGCCAGAGCCGATGCGCATATGGCGGGTATGTGCCCCCAGACGTGCCAGCAGCACTTCCGGCGCACAACCGGCAAAACTGTCCGAGCCATGATGCTCGGCAATCCAATAGCGATGGTAACCCAGCGCCTCGGTGTATCCGGCCAGGGCCACTGTCTCGGACAGTGCCTGCGCCGCCGTTCCGCCACTGCGAATCGGCGACTGGTCGAGCACACTGAGGCTTAGTTCATCCACCGTTACTGAACGTTGATGGTGATCTTTTCGGATACCACGGCCGGGTTATGAGGAATATGCAGGTGATCACCGAGGATCAGTTGCAGGGTATGCTGACCGGGGGTCAGGGTCAGGGAAGTTTCGGTCTGGCCACCGCCGAAATGGGAGACATTGCTGCCGAGCGGAATGTTCAGGTCCGGCAGCTGCACGCCATCCACCAGCAGGTGGTGGTGCCCGGTGTTGTTGGCCTGCACGCCCGCAGGAGCCACGCCCATGCCTTTCAGGCCGAATACTACGGTGAAGGTGCTGCCTACTGTCGCACCATTGGCGGGCGACACGATATAGGCCTGGGCTCCGCTGGGAGAGGCAGTCTTCTCCGCTTGCTGGGCGTGCAACAGGGAGGAACCCACCAACAGGGCAGCCGTGCCCAGCACCTTGATGAAACGCTTGCTCATAATAAAACTCCGTTCGGTTGTCTGATAAGAATCAATAGCGTCAGGTTTGACCTGATCTTGGACCGGAATACCGGCCTGCCTGGTTCATCGGCATACAGGATGCCTGGGGCGCTAATTCTGCGTTATCGCGCGTCAGATAGCCAGCCTGTACGCACTGGCATCCCGCCGGTTGAGGTGATATAAGCTGCAATGCTGCAAACACAGGGAACACACCACTGCCAGACTGGACACCAGGCCCATCGATAAGTAGGGGGGGATTAAGCGCATCGTGACCGATCCGTGCAAGCCATCTGCAGAGGCTCCCATTCTCGAAAGCCTGGCCGATATCGAAGCCTTTGAACAGCAGCCCCTGGCGCAACAGTTCCCCCACAGCAACTCCTACGCGCTCTTCCAGCAGAGCGCCAGACTGTTTGGCGATGACACCGCGATTGAATTTCTCCTTGGCGGACACCGTGATGAACCGACCCAGCGCCTCAGCTTCCGCGAACTGGCCGGGCGTATCACACAGACGGCCAACCTCCTGCACAGCCTGGGTGTGAGGCCGGGCACCACCGTTTCCGTGCTGCTGCCCACCCTGCTCCAAAGCCATCCGATTATCTGGGGCACGCAGGCCGCCGGCATCGTCAATCCGATCAATCCCCTGCTGGAAGCCGACCACATCGCCGATATCATCGAGGCCGCGCAGTCCGAGGTGTTGATCTGCCTTGCCCCCTCCGCCCACAGCAATCTGTGGGAGAAAGTACAAAGCATGCTGCCGCGCCTGGCACGCATACACACGGTGCTGTTCGTGAGCCAGGCGCTTTTCACGCAGGATGATGCCTCTCTCCCCGCACACCCGAACATTCGTGTGTTGAACTACAACGAAGCCATTACGCAGCACAGCGCAGAGCATCTGATCAGCGGCAGGCAGTTCGCCGCCAGCCAGATCGCCGCCAGTTTCCACACGGGGGGCACCACGGGGCACCCCAAAATCGCGCAACTGAGCCATGGCAATATGGCCTTCCTCGGGCAGCTGATGCGCGTGTACACCGCTCACCTGCCCCGCCACACCATCCTGTGCGGCCTGCCACTATTTCATATCTACGGCGTGATCATTCAGGGCATTGCCGCCTTTGCCATCGGCCACCGCGTTGTGTTGCTGACACCGGCGGGCTTCCGTAGCACGGAAGGCATGAAGAACTTCTGGTATCACATCGAACGCTTCCGTGTCCGCAGCTTTTCAGCGGTGCCAACCGTGCTCATGGCCTTGTCACAAATACCCGTGGGAGACGCGGACATCCGTTCACTGAAGAGCATCAACTCCGGTGCCGCCCCCCTGTCTCCCGGCTTTGAACAGCATTTTGAAGCGACATTTGATGTTGCCGTTTCCAATGGCTATGGCATGACGGAAACCACCGCTTTGATTGCGCGCGCACCCAGCTACCAGCCCCCCGGCAGTGTCGGCATTCGCCTGCCCTACTCCGGTGTCCGCATCGTTCATCTCAGCGATGGCAACGTGAGCAGGGAATGTCCGCCCCTGGAAAGCGGCGTCATTCTGGTAAAGGGGCCGCAGGTGTTCACTGCTTACAAGGCCGAGGCCGACAATGCCACCGCCTGGGTGGACGGGGACTGGTTCAATACGGGTGATCTGGGTTATCTGGACGAGCAGGGTTTTCTGTATCTTTCCGGGCGCGCCAAGGACCTGATCATTCGCGGAGGACACAATATTGACCCGGCCATTATCGAGGAGTGCCTGAGCGCCCACCCTGCCGTGGCCGCCTGCATCGCCATCGGCATGCCTGACGCCTATGCGGGTGAGCTGCCCATGGCCTTTGTCGTGCTGAAACAGGGGCACGCCTGCAGCGCCGGACAATTACAGGCCTTTGCGGAAGAGCACATGACAGAACGTGCGGCCATTCCCAAGCGCATCGAGTTCATCGACGCCATGCCACTGACAGCGGTCGGCAAAATCTTCCGCCCTGCCCTGCGTCAGCTCATTACTGAGCGGGTGCTGAGGGAGATGTTGCAGGAGCACGGCATCAAAGCCACGGTTGCGGGATGCCAGGACAAGCAGAAGGGGCTGTTGATGCAAGTCACGGCAAACGATGAGAAGCAGCTGAACGCCGCCCGTGAGCTGCTGACAGCGCTGCCGGTCGAGATGGTTTTCCACACAGCGTGATCAGCGTTTGGTTTCAATACTGATGCCGGCACTGGTGGGGCGAAGAATGCTTTTCTCATCCACAACGCGCATCTTGTTTCGACTCGGCAGATAAATATCCCCCATGGTCAACACGATGAGGCGTGCCACGTCCACCATTCTCGTTGCTTCTTCTGCATTGCCAAGCTGTTCATAGGTTTTTCCCAGCGCCAGATAAAAATCCGGTTCGCTGTTCTTGCGCTCAATCGCCCGCTGATAATTGTCCCGCGCCAGCTCATAATTCCCATCGGCATAGGCAATATTGCCCTGGGTGTAGTGGTAGTAGGGGTTGCTGTTATTGAAACGCTCGATCGCCTTGCTGTAGCGCTGGGCCGTCTCGATATCGCCGATATTGTTGTAATACTTCACCAGATTATTGATAGCCGTAGCATTGCTGCGATCCAGAGAATAGGCCTTGCGGTAGGCGTACTCGGCAATGTCCTTTTCGTTCATGCGGCTGAAGGAAGTCGCAATATTATTCCAGGCGATCGAGAGATCCGGGTCCAGATACAGCGCATTCCTGAAATAGGCCTGTGCGGTTTCATAATCATTGACGATAAGCGCCTCCACACCAAGATTATTGAAATACAGGGCTCGCGCTTCCCGGTCATCAATCGTGCTCGCCGTAAGCTGCTGCAGCGTGATTTCCGGAGTAAAGTCCACGACATACAGGGTATTCTGGCTGAGGCGCCCGATGGCATTGATATGCTGGCTGAGCACCAGCATTTCGCCTCGGCGATCCCAGTTCGGGCGCACCTTCACTGTCTGGAAACGGGCATCCACCCCGAAATGCCGCGCCATGGCAATATAAAGATTCACCACCGACAGACAGTTTCCACGGCGATCCTCAAAGGTGGCAATCGCCGTGCGCGTCACCTGTTCGTCGTATTCGATGTTCAGGAACTCCGGGTCAAACAACAGCCTCTGCAGCTGATCGACGATTCGCGTGGCGGAAGAACGATTGCGCACATGCGCCTCGATGTAATCAATGATCTCCTGATTCAGAGCCATGGGGTCGACATCCGCAAAGCTGTCCTGCTGCTGATTGAGAATGCGGTTTTCGTAGCGCCTGTCGTCGGTAAAGTTCATATCCAGGCGAATGATATTGCAGGCACTCAGCAACAGACCCAGCACAACTGTCGTCAATATTCTGCCAACCGGCATAGCAATTCGCATCATACTCACATTCTGGCGGGAGTGGTTCTGCCCGCCTTCTCCAGTTTGAGAAACTCGTAACGCCCGTAAGTAAAGGGCAAGCCGTTTTCATGCACCTTGCGGAACAGGGCAATCCACGCGGCATAACGCGCGGCGGCGACAGTGCTGGCGCCCAGCCCCTCAAAATCCGTTCGCCCCTCCAGCCTGAAGGCATCCGGCCCCCAGGAATCAATATGTGCCACACTGTCCCCGTCTGACAGATATCGATACACGATGGCCGCCCGGGTCCGGGCAATGCGCATGCGATCTGCCTGCAGAAACCGCACCTCGTAATCCGTGCTGAAATTCGCCGCCTGCCCGGAAGTCTCAAAACGAACCCGATTGTCAATAATGACACTCTTGCGCACATCCAGTCGCCGCACATACTGAAACGGCTGCGTATCGACATGCACCATCTCATAAGCAAGATCAGTATCGGCAAGTGCCGCAGAGATACGCACCCGCCCGCGCTCATCAATATCCACGATGGCATCCGAGGCGATCCGGGATGATCTCACCGCAAAATCGTAGGCGGCCTTCCATACCGGCAAGGGTGCAGACGGCAGAACATAACGGGCACCGTCTTCACCCAGCAGCCAAAGCTGCTCCTGCGTGAACAGCAGCGACAGCCCTGCCTGAGAGAAAACCGCCGGCTCTCCAAAGGCGATTCCCCCCGGGACGATGATTTCGGGAATGGTGGAAGCCTCGAACTCATCGCCAAGGCTCTCCTTGAGGAATACCGCGGGTTCCGAGGAGGCCAGGCGCCGGTTGGCGCGACTGTCCGGATTGAGCACCGAGGCGCTGTTGCGGCGCAGGCTTTCGCCGAGGTAGAGAAACTCGGGAATGTCACTGCGATAGTCCCTGGCCGCTGTCGAATCCAGCACCCAGCGCTGCCCGGCCACGGCGTACAGCCGCCCTCCCTGCTCCGCCTCCGCGTGCTCACCGGGGGCAAGATGCAGCAGCTGCATGCGTCCAGCCAGAACGGGAAGCATGCGCTGCACCACGGCTTCGTCCTGCGCCTCATAGCTGAGCAGAATACGGGCCAGCGGCGGCGCGGCGAGCCAGTTGTCGTGGAAAGAAGAGTTGCCGCCGGCCTCCACCAGCAAAGCAAGCACACCGATCTCTCCGTCAGCATAGGCTTTTTCCCAAAGATCCAGCTCCTCACTCATGGGCAGTGTCAATGGCGGGATGTCGGCAAGCAGACCAAGGCGGGGACGCTGAGGCTCCCGTGATGCCAGTTCACGCAGATTGAGATTGTGGGCAACATCGATTCCCAGGGGGTGCAGCAGATCAGCAAGAGCAGCCAGAACCGGGCTCGCCTCACCTTGCAGGCCCAGTATTTCGGCCCGGGCAACAGGGCCATATAAGGTCAGCGCGCAAAGCAGCATTGGCAGCAGGAATCGCATGCCGGAACTCCTGATAATCTCGGACGCCAGGGCCTTAGGGCGCGAGCTCGGCACAGGGATCGTAAACACGGCCTCGCCGGGCTGCCCGCAGCCTCTCTCTCAAGTCTTGAATCCATGGGGCATCCCCCATGAAATGCATGGGACGCGCCATACGGGCAATCAGCGCCACAGCTGAATCGAACTGCCTGGCCCTGATGTCATACTCAATCTGCTGCTCCTGCACAAAGGTGTCGGACGGCAGCAGAGCAAACGCCTTGTTCTGGTAGAGAAGACCCTCATGCCAATCGTTCTCTTCCAGCAGGAACACCTGCGCATAGGCCAGATTCACCTCGGCAGATTCCGGCTTCAGCGCCAGGGCTTTCCCGAACTGCCCGAGCATTTCCGCCTGCATTCTTTGCTGCTCGTCAGCGCTCAGCGGGCGTGCGCAATCCTCAAGAGCCGCCTCAAAGTACTGCCCGAAATCCAGATACAACTGATGGTCCTGCGGGGAAACTTCGATGGCCTGCCTGTACAGGGCTTCCAGATTCACGGACACAGGAGCTTCCTCTGCCGCCACAAATTGCCCGTCTGCACTCATGCGTATCGCATCGGCCTGACCGGACCAGGCACGCCCTCCCGCCGTCTCACTTCCCTGCAGGCTCTCAAACAGAAATTCCGCCATGGGAAAGCGGCCGGAGAACAGCGCCAGTTCCGCCAGGGCCAATGCGGCTTCCTCTTTCTGCAGCGCACGCGCCTGAGGCAGAGCCACATCCACCACCGGGAACAGAATGCGAGTCTGTTCTGGCTGACTCTGCAGTGCTGTCAGATAGGCATCCAGCTCCTGCCCCAGGCGACGCAGCGACATCTTGAACGATTGATCATAGGCAAAGCGTGCCTGACGCCCCTGCTGCAGCAATAGCAGATAGTTGCGCAGCAGTTCGCGGCGGTCCGTAACGCCATCATGCTCATGGCCGTGCAGCAGGAACTGAAGCAGAAATGCACTTCTTAAGTTCGCAATCTGTATCTGCCGGGGTGAGGCCAGCGCTGCATCGTCGTACAGAAGCTCATCCATGCTGAGCTCGTCACTGAGCGCCAGGGCCAACCGGCTCTCCTGCGGGGTCGTGGCACGCAGTTCAATGCCCTCCCGGCTCGCCTCCAGGCGCGCGAGATAGTGGCTCATGCCCTCTTCGTACCAGCGAGGTGCACCAACCGGAGTATTGTTGATAAGGAAATGGGCGTAATGGTGTTGGGCCAGATCAAAACCCGCGTCACTGTTTTTGACAATGATGAAATTGATGCGTGGAGAGGAATACAGATACGCCGGATCGTTGTTGTCGGCAAACAGCGCAAACTCGCCGTCATCGTCGAAGAGATAAATGGCCGTTCTGATGGGCTCTTCAGTCGGGGGAGCGGCCGGGCCAAGCAGTGCGAGCGCTGCCTGCCGCCACTGTTCCATTGCCAGGGCACGCTGCTGTGTCCGCTCATCGGAGAGACGGGAATAGAAATCAAAATGCGCCGTCTTCACCGTGACCCAGGGCGCTGCGACAAGCGACTGTTCCTGTGCCGCCAGGTTTTGCATGGCGGCAACAAGGACAAGGAAGACCGGCAATATCCGCATGATGAAACATTCCGTCTGCTGGCACCCTTCGAGGGTACTCCGCAGCAGATCGGATTGGCAAGTCACACGAGCGCGAGCGCGCCGGGTTTACATATTGGGGTAGTTCGGTCCGCCACCGCCCTCGGGAGCGACCCACTGGATGTTCTGCGCCGGGTCCTTGATGTCGCAGGTTTTGCAATGCACACAGTTCTGCGCATTGATCTGAAAACGCTTGCTGCCATCGGCCTCGGCCACGACCTCGTAGACCCCGGCCGGGCAATAGCGCTGCGCAGGCTCGTCGTACAAAGACAGGTTCTTTTCAATTGGAACGGACGGGTCCAGCAGTTTCAGATGACAGGGCTGATTTTCCTCGTGATTGGTATTGGACAGGAACACAGAGGACAGTTTGTCGAAACTGATGCGGCCATCCGGCTTCGGGTAGTCAATACGCGGACACCGGGCGGCAGGTTTCAGCTGCGCATGGTCGGGAGTCCGGTCACGGAAAGTCATGGGGAAACGACCGCCCAGAATATTGTGCTCCACGAATACCAGCGCACTGCCCAGCCAGAACCCCAGTTTGTGAAATCCGGCGCTGAAATTGCGCGTTTTGTACAATTCGGCAAAAAGACTGGAGGCCCTGAAACGGGCCGCGTAGCTGTCGAGGTCCTTTTTTGGCTCCGTGCCATCGGCCGCGCCTTGCAGTGACTCGAACAGCACCTCGGCTGCCAGCATGCCGGACTTCATGGCTGTATGGCTCCCCTTGATCTTGGCCGCATTGAGCGTACCGGCATCACAGCCGATCAGCAGCCCCCCGGGGAAATGCATGCGAGGCAGGGAATTCAGCCCGCCCTTGTTGAGCGCACGAGCCCCGTAGCTCACCCGCTTGCCACCCTCGATGTACTGACGGATCACCGGATGCTGTTTGAACTTCTGGAACTCGTCAAAGGGACTGATATGCGGGTTGCTGTAGGCCAGGTCCACGATGAGACCAAGCGAAACCTGATGGTTCTCGAAGTGATAGAGATAGCCCCCGCTGGAACCGGCATAACTCGCCCCTACCATCGGGTAGCCCGCGGTGTGTACCACCAGGCCTTCTCTGTGCTTCTCGGGCGGAATCTCCCAGATTTCCTTGAAACCGATGCCATAGTGCTGCGGGTCAGAGCTGGCATCCAGATTGAAACGGCTGATGATTTCCTTGCCCAGATGCCCACGGCAACCTTCCGCAAAAATCGTGTATTTCGCGTGAAACTCGAAACCCGGTTCGAAACTGTCCTTGTGCTGCCCCTGGGCATCAATCCCCATGTCGCCGGTTGCCACCCCCTTCACGCTGCCGTCTTCGTGATAGAGAATTTCCGCCGCTGCGAAGCCCGGGAATATTTCCGCCCCCAGCTCTGCAGCCTGCTCTGCCAGCCAACGGCACAGATTTCCGAGAGAGATGATGTAATTGCCATCGTTGTGCATCGGGCGCGGCACCAGCAGCCCCGGGAAGCGCAGGCTCTTTTCCGGCCCGGAAAGGTAGTAGACATCATCTCCGGTTACGGCGGTATTCAGGGGCGCGCCGCGGTCTTTCCAATCGGGAAACAGTTCATCGAGCGCAGTGGTTTCGAATACAGCGCCGGAGAGAATATGGGCGCCCACTTCCGAGCCTTTTTCAAGCACACAGACGCTGATCTGTGTCTGTGCCTCGGCAGCCAGTTGCAACAGGCGACAGGCCGTGGACAGCCCGGCGGGGCCAGCTCCCACAATTACCACATCCACTTCCATCGATTCGCGCTGCATAGGCCCCTGCCCCCCGTAAAATGAAGGCGCACATTATGAGCAAATGCATCTGAAAGCGCAAAGTGCCAGCCCCTGACGGCCGGCTCCACGATGGTCAATCAGAGCATTTGCCAGAAATTTGCCATATTTTATGGGCAATTCGTCGGTATTGATCACAATTTGTTACTTTCCTACACACGCTAAGTTGTTGTAAGATTGGCCTTTTTTAAGAATTCGCTCAGGGCCATGTCAGGCGTTGAACGGAACCTCTAACGACGTTTACGCGTATTTTCGTTACATTCCGGAGATCACATGACAATGGGGCAGTTGTTTTTTCAGCCTGCATTTCGCAACACTTTACGACTTTCTGCACTTACCGTATCCATCCTTGCCGCCACGCATCTGCAGGCACAGGAAGACACCACTGTCGTCTACGAAGCCTCGTTTTTCGACCAGTACACCCCGGTATCCGCCAATGACATGATTTCCCGCATTCCGGGGGTCAATCTCAACAACAACCGGGGCGGCAATAGCCGCGGCCTCGGCTCCGGCGGCGATCTGCTGATCAATGGCAAGCGTCTGGCCGGCAAGGACAACTCCGCCAATGACCAGCTGCAACGCATCGCGGCAGACCAGGTGGATCGCATTGAAATCATCCGCGGCAGCTCTGGCGATCTGGACGTTCGTGGTGCCAGCCAGGTGGTCAATGTCGTACTCAAGGAAGCGCTCAGTCGTTCCAGCCTGTCGGCGGAAGTCAATATGGACTACCACCACGACGACAAGATCGACCCCGGTGCCTCCGTCTCCTATGGTGGCCAGGCGGGTAACCTGAATTATCTTTTCGGCCTGCAGCTGGACCCGCGCTACAACTCCTTCATGCGCACCGAGTACAACTACTCACCGGATCTGACGCTGACGGAGCTGGTGAAGGAAGACAACTTGCGCGATCAGGAAACCGTGCAGACCACCATGAACCTGGGTTACGACTTCGAGCGCGACCGCGTTCAGTTCAACGCCCTGTATTCCGATGGCAGCCATCCGAATACGGTCAATCGGCAGAACTTTCTGGGTTCCGATTCCTCCGTCATCACCAAATCCGAACAGGAACTGACGGATCGCGAGGAAAGCAACTGGGAAATCGGCGGCAACTACGAGCACAGTTTCAATAACGGCAGTCGTTTCCAGTTCCTCTTCATCACGAATGAGGCAATCCGCAACAGCGTTCGCGAACGCTTCACCACCCTCAACAATGCCCATGATCTGAACCAGTACCTGCGTTCGGACAAGCGCACACGCGAGCGCATTGGCCAGGCCTCCTACAGCTGGAACCTGCGCGAAGGTCAGGACATGCAGCTGGGGCTGGAACGGGCACAGACCATTCTGGACACCGCCCTCTACCTCGGTTCGGCCACGACAAGCGGCACCCCGCTGCCGGAATTTGGCAATCTGCCCCCAGTCCTGAGCGCCTCCAATCCCGGCTCCACGGTTCAGGAAATGCGTTACGAAGGCTTTGCGGTACACAACTGGACGCTGAACGATCGCATGAGCCTGGAAAGCACCCTGCTGTACGAGGCCTCCACCATCGACCAGACAGGTGCGGCCAGCCGCAGCCGGGACTTCGGCTTCCTGCGTCCGAAAGTGGATTATCGCTTCGACCTCAACCCGTCGCTGCAACTGCGTGCCACCATCGAGCGTGCGGTGTCACAATTAAGCTTTGCCAGCTTTACCGCCAGCACCAATAACTCGGATACGTCCAAGGACACCGATCTGGGGAACCCGGACCTGCGTCAGGAAAAAGAAATCCGCTACGAACTGGGCCTGCAATACCGCCTGCCCAATGACGGCGGTGTCATTAACTCGCGTCTGTTCTTCCGCGACATCGACGACATCATCGGCAAGGTGAACATCTCCAGCGATCCGAGCAAGCCTGTTTCCACGACCGGCAATGTCGGTTCCGGCATTCGTTATGGCATCTTCATCGATACCAGCACCCGCCTGGGCTTCCTGGGCATGCCGGACGCTCTGATCACCAGCGCACTGAATGTCTTTGACTCCAGTGTCTACGACCCGATTCTGCAAGCCGACCGCCGTTTCAACCGACGTGGCAATGTGGAGCTTGGTTTCCGTCATGACATTCCCGCGCTGGGCCTGAATTACGGCTTCAATTTCAGCGCGGAAATTACGGGCGGGCAAAAGGAAATCGACGTGAACACCATCGAACAGAATCTGCCAGGGCCAAACCTGCAGTTGTTCGTTTCCAAGGTTGCCTTCAACAACGTGACCTTCCGTCTGGAATCCATGAACACCCTGCGCAGTGATTTCTGTCGCGACCGTTACCGCTACGACGGGCTGGTCGGCGTCAGTGAGCTGACGGAAATCGAGGATTCCTGCAGTGCCGGGGGCGGCCAGAAAGTAGCCCTGAAGATCCGCACCACCTTCTGATCTTTACCCGGGAAAGTCATTGGGGCTGAACTGTCCGCTCCAATGACTTCCTCCGGCTTCCCCACTCAGGGTTTGCTGAAGACCATCATGTGCTGCCAGGGCAGGAAATCCAGGGTCTCGACAAACTGCAGGCCGAAAACGCCCATCTCCTTCTTCACCTGATCCTGGGTCATTTTGTGCAGCGGACGGATCGGAACCGTCCGGTCTTCCGCACGATACTCCAGCAAGACAATCCGCCCGCCGCTCTTCATGGCAGACACCATGCTCTGCATCATTTCCCAGGGGTGCGAGAACTCGTGATAGGCGTCCACCAGCAGTATCAGGTCCACCGAGTTTGCCGGCAGACGCGTATCGCTGATATCGCCAAGAATGGTGTCGACATTGTTGACGCCATCGCTGCGCTTGCGGTTTTCGATCAGCGTCAGCATTTCAGGCTGGATATCCACGGCCAGCACCCTGCCCTGTGGTAACAGCTTCGCCATGCGGAAGGAAAAATACCCGGAACCGGCGCCAATATCGGCCACCACGTCCGTGGGTTTCAGATTCAGGTTGGCTACCACCTCGTCCGGCATTTCCTCGTGGGTACGCTGAGGGCGTTCCAGCCAGTCCGCCGCCTGATGCCCCATGACACCGGAGATTTCACGCCCCATATAGAAGCGGCCTATCCCCCCGGTACTGCGTTGGGGAGCGTATTCGTAAGTGCCATCGGGCGGCGTTGGCACCTGCGCCTCAGCGATGGGAATGGATAAACTCAGGGCAAGCAGAAGGCCGGGCAGAATGCGGTGGGGGTTCATGTTCTTACTCCCTCTAGGTGGCGGATTGCGATCGTCGTCGCACTGCATTGTAGAGGAAGGATAAGGGGAAAGACAGGAAGGCTGAGGCCTGAGAACAGCCCCCCTGCAGCATCCTCAGATCAGCTTCAACCAGCGACTGCCGCTGCCCTTGCAGCTCAGACACACATGCGCATTGGACAGCTTCCCGGTCCCTTCACAGACCTGGCAGACATCCTGATACGGTTTTTGCAGAATCGCCAACAGTTCACGGTAGGCCTGTACGTTGCGGATATGCTGAATGTCTGCGCTCATGCCTGGGCTCCTTCTTTCACTCTGTGCTGATCGGATCATGCAGTTTTCAAATCGGTTTGCCGGGGGCAATTCATCTGACTTGGGCTGATTATGAGCTGACAGCCAGAACACCGGTGTTAAATTGCTCACAAAATTGGCTATCCCCGACACGCCCCGCCGCATTCTGTGACCCTCTTCAATCTTTGCTGCAGCCACGGCGCTCTCTGCAGGCTGTGCTAGAATCCAGCGCCTTGATGCGGCGTGATTTCCTGCTTGAGGGGGTTAAAAACAATGACAACAAACGCGGTCCTGCAAGGCATCCGGGTGCTGGATTTTGGCCGTTACATCGCCGGCCCGTTCTGTGCCAGCCTGTTGGCGGACCTGGGGGCCGATGTCATTCGCATCGAGAAAGTCAGCGGCAGTGAGGACCGTTTTCTGTCCCCCATCACCCCACAGGGTGACGGTGCCCTGTTCATGCAGATGGGCCGCAACAAGCGCGGCATGACCCTGAACCCCATGAAGCCGCAAGGGCGTGAGCTGGTGCGCCGACTCGTTGCCACGGCCGACGTGGTGGTGGCAAATCTGCCACCGGATACCCTGCAGGCCATGGGGCTGGACTACGAGAGCCTCTGCCGCATCCGTCCCGATATTATCCTTACTCTCATCACCGCTTTTGGCAGCGGCGGCCCCTACAGCCAGCGCGTGGGCTTCGACGGCCTCGGGCAGGCCATGTCCGGCGCCATGGCCATGTCCGGCACGCCCGAACAGCCCTGCAAATCCTATGCGCCTTTTGTGGATTTCGGCACGGCAAGTCTCAGCGCCTATGGAACCCTGGCGGCACTCTATGAGCGACAGAAAAGCGGGCGCGGCCAGGTCGTGGAAGCCTCCTTGTTCAGTACCGCACTGACCTTCATGAACGGCACCGCCATTGAGCAGGACGCGCTTGCCCTCAACCGGCAGGCCACACTGAACCGCTCCCAGACCTCCGCTCCCGCCGACACCTTCCGCACGCGGGACGGTTGGGTATTGGTACAAAGCGTTGGTGGTCCGCTGTTTGAGCGCTGGGTAGCGCTGATGGGAGAGCCGCACTGGCTGGAAGACCCACGTTTTAAGGATGACATCAGCCGCGGCGACCACGGGGAGGTCATCAGTGAGCGGTTGGCGCGCTGGTGTGCCGAGCGTACAAGCGCCGAAGTACTGCAACAGATGGAGGCCGCGCGCCTGCCCGCCGGCCCGGTGATGTCACTACAGCAGGTGCTGGACGACCCGCATGTGGCAGAGGCCGGGCTGTTGCAGCGGGTGGATTACCCGGGGCTGACAAAGCCCGCGCCGGTCATGCGCCCTCCCGTACGCCTGTCCGCAACCCCGGCGGACATCCGCCAGCGGGCCCCCACTCTGGGCGAGCACACGGACGCAATTCTGGGCGAACTCGGTTATAGCGACAGCGAAATTGCGGCCCTGCGGGAGGCACGGGTCATCTGAGCCTAGGGCCTGTTCACACGACTTGAATTTCAGTAACAACCCGAAGGGCTGGAGCGTTTTAGCCCCCAGCTCCGTTGTCAACCGCTTATTTGGAGTAACCAAACCTCGCTCTTTCCGCCTCGCTGGAGCCTAAAACGATTCCCAGCAGTGATAATCCAAGTCGTGTGAACAGGCCCTGGGCTTACTTCATCGTAAAGCCCTGCTCGGCAAGAAACTGGCGCATATGGGGGCGGGATTTTTCGCTCAGTAACGTGGCCACCTGCTCGCTCCAGCAGATGCCATGACCGCCCCCTGTGCGGGTGCGGTAATACTCGCGTACCGTATCATCGTAGGCCGCAATGCGCTGCTCATCCCCCTCCTCGCTGTAGCACTCCTCTTTCAGCACCACCTCCAGGGGCAGGCGCGGTTTGCATTCCGGATCCTGCGCCGGATAACCGAGGCACAAACCAAACACGGGGTAGACCCCCCGGGGCAGTTTCAGCAAATCAGACACCTCCCGGGGATTATTACGGATTCCGCCGATGTAACACCCGCCCAGGCCGGCGGCCTCTGCCGCCACCACCATGTTCTGCGCCATCAGGGCTACGTCCACCGTCGCGATGATGAATTGCTCCGTGTAATCCCCGGCGAAGGGTTTGTCGTAGCGTTCACAACAGTTACCCGGGCGCTTGAGATCGGCGCACAGCACCAGAAACTCCGGCGCGCTGCGCACATGCAGCTGATTGCCTGCCAGGACGGCAAGGCGCTCCCGTCGTTCAGGATCGCGCACGCGGATCACCGTGGCCCCCTGCAGGAAACTGGAGCTTGCCGCCGACTGCCCCGCCCGCACAAGCGTGTGCAGCAATGACTCATCAATGGGCTGTTCGGTGTATTTACGGATGCTGCGATGGGCAAACAGCAACTGATGAATCTCATTCACAGGGGGAACTCCTCCTTGGGTGCAAAACCGGGTTTAAGGCACTCCGCTCCCGTCTCAGGGGATCAGGGCATCCAGAAATTGGGGGACCACGTCATTGGCCAACGGGGTTTCGCCATTAAAAAGAATGACCATGGCGATGTCCAACGAAGGCACCAGCACCAGTTCGGAACGAAAGCCCCGTACCCCGCCACCGTGATGGATGACACGCACTCCGGCGTAGTCGAAAATGCGCCAGCCCAGACCGTACCAGGCCTTGTCCAGGCGCGGCCAGCGATTGAAATAACTGCCCCGGGGGGTCTCCACCACGGGGGTCTGCTGCTGCGCCAGCACCTCCTGCGGCAACACCCGGGGAAACGCTCCCAGATTGGCCTGTGCCCAGATCATCATGTCCTCGACACTGGCATTGACTCCTGCCGCCGGCCCCACGGAGTAATAAGCAGGGTTGGTGGGCACCGGGCGCCAGCTCTCACCCCTGCGCTGATGCGCGGTGCTGACATTGTCCGCCCCGGTATAGCCCTCCAGCCCCACGGAGGCCGTCTTCATGCCCAGAGGGGTGAACAGCCTCTGTTGCACATACTGTTCGTAACTCTCGTGCTCGGACACCTCCACCACATCGGAAACCAGAGAGAACACGACATTCTGATAGCCATAGCAACGACCGGGCGGGCATACCGTGGGGATCTCACGGAATTTCTCCTGAATCTTTTCATACGCCACGCCCGAATCCAGCATATTGGAATAGGCATGCGGCATCAGCCCCGTGGTGTGGCTGAGAACATGGCGCAGGGTCATCTGCCGGGTGCTGGATTCGGTGCCGATGGCATATTGCGGAAGAATCGACAGGATCGGGGTATCCCAGCTCTGCTTCTGATCGTGCACCAGCATGGCAGCAACGGCCCCCGCAAAAGTCTTGGAGACAGACGCAATACGAAAGAGCGTGTGACTGTCCACCGGAGCTTCCGCCTCCAGGCTGCGTACTCCCCAGGTCTTCAGCACCAGGGTCTGATGTGAGCGCACCACCCCCATCGCCACACCCGGGATGCCGAGTGTGTTGATCTCGGTATCGAGCCAGTCGAGGTAAGGGCTGAAATCCGGTGCCGGGAGTGGGTCGCTGGCAGCGCGCTGTATCTGCCCGGAAGCGACCACCGCAGCGGGCGCCTGCGCATCGGCAGACGGCCCCGGAAAGAGAAGGACTGTCGCAAGCAGGGCCGGGAATCTGATGGACAACAACACAATACTCCAAACATAAAATGACAGCGGTGCTGGCGCAGGAAGGTAACACGCTACAGGGCAATTGCAAACGCAGGTATGGGTGTGGAGCGAGTGTGGGAGCGGGCCTGCTCCCACACCAGCCCGCTCCTACACCAGCCTGCTCCCCCACCAACGCGGCCCCACACACTATGTTGCAGCAAAAAAAAGCCGATCGAGGCGTGCACCAGGATCGGCCAAAGTCAGGCACAGCAAACTGCTAAGTACCAACTCCTTCCATTTACGTCAGTCGAGGATCGCTCCTCTGTCCGGCGATGGAGATCGCATCCCTCAGGACACGATCACCAGCATTCTGCGGTTGTCCCGTACCACCCCGAGGGCAGTCACCTGGGACGGATCGGCCACCAGCTCATTGAATTCCTGCAGGCTGGCAACATCGTTGCGGTTCACTTCGTAGATCACATCTCCCGGACGCAGACCGGCACGCCAGGCGGGGCTGCCTTGTTCCACAGCGAGCACCTCGACCCCGCCATTGAGACCGCTGCTGCGGGAGCTCACGGCATTGTTGTCCAGGCTGCGCAGCTCGGCTCCCAGGTAGACGGGGTCACTCAGGTTGCGATTGGGCTGGGCTTCGTTTTCCGCCAGCGTGGGTTCGGCACCACCGATCACGGCGCTGATGGTCTGGGCCTTGCCGTTGCGGAAGACCTGTAGCTTGACCTCCTGGTTCACCCGCATCAGTCCGACGATATTGCGCAGATCACGGCCACTGTCCACGCTCTGATCGTCCACGGCGACAATCACATCGGAGACTTCAATTCCGGCCTTCTCCGCGGCGCTGCCCGGCACAACGCTGGTCACCAGAGCTCCCTTGCCGGCCCCGGTCTTCAGCGCGCTGTCCATGGCGGCGGTCAGGTCCTGAATCTGCACCCCTAACTGGCCGCGACGCACTTCACCGTATTGCTCCAGTTGCTCCATAACCGCAGAGATCATGTTGACGGGAACCGCGAAGGCAATCCCGGCACTGGTTCCGCTGCCGCTGATGATGGCCGTATTGATTCCGATCAGCTCCCCCTCCAGGTTAACCAGGGCTCCACCGGAGTTGCCCATATTGATAGCGGCGTCTGTCTGGATGAAATCCTCATAGTTCTCGTTGTTGAGCCCGCCCCGCCCCAGCGCACTGACAATGCCCTGGGTAACGGTCTGGCCCACCCCAAAAGGGTTGCCGACCGCGACAACGTAATCGCCCACTCGAACCTGATCGATATTCGCAAAGCGCAGCTCCATCAGCTCATCCGCCTCGATCTGCAGCAGCGCGACATCCGTGCTCGGGTCCGCACCTATCAGTGTCGCCTTGAATTCGCGACCATCCTGCAGAGAGACATTGATACGATCGGCATTGGCGATCACATGGTTATTGGTCACGATATAGCCCTGGTCGGCATCCACGATGACGCCCGAGCCCATGCCCCGAACCTCTCCCCTGGGCTGCTGGCGGCGTGCGGAGGGATCACTGAAGAAACGGCGCAGATCGTCCTCATCCATAAAACGCAGGGATTCAGGCCCGTTTGCCGACTGGGTGGTGGACACAATCACCACCGCAGGCGTCACGTTCTGCAACATGGGCGCCAGAGAAGGAATTCCATTGGCACGCAGGATATCGCCCGCCGCGCTGGCATTGGCTGCCACAAGACCACTAAAAGAAACAATCAGTAACACTCTCAAGACTAGATTTTTCATACACTGCCCTCATGAAAAGAAGGAACTTCAGCTTTCACCCCGCTGCACCGGGAGCACAGACAGGGACTTCATGGCTCCCAATCTAGGCGCCAAAACGGGGAAATACCTTCGGAATCCCTGAACTTTTTATCCAGAAAAGGTGAAGAAACAGGCCTTTACTGCGTCAAACGGAAAAAGTGGACTAGAATCCGACGGAAAGGGCCAGAAAGGGCCGTAAAGAAGAAGTGACGAATGAGGAACCCCGGCGGATGTCGATAGTCAAAGACTGTAGAGACGACAACAGCCGGCGCAAGACAGGGCCAGCAAACGTCAACAAGAGACAGCATCATGACTGATAATGATTGGGTTGCATCGCACAGCAAGGATGTCCGGACTGAACCGTTCCAGCTGGAGCACTGGTTCGTGGAACCTGCTGCCAACCGGGTGCAGTGTCTGGACACAGGAGAAAGCCGCTCTCTGGAACCGCGTCTGATGCTCCTGCTGTGCATCCTCGCCGGCAGCCCCGGCAAGGTGCAGAGCCGCGAATCCCTCATCAGCCGCATCTGGCCACGGGTCATCGTCAACGAGAATTCGCTGACCCGGGCCGTTTCGGAGCTGCGCAAGAAACTGGAAAGCGGAAACGGCAGCAAGCGCTTGATCGACACCATTCCCAAGACCGGTTACCGCCTCGCAGGCGATTGCCGCGTTGTGGAAGCGGACGCAGCACCTGCCAAGGCTCAACCGTCCCTTGCCGAAGAACACAACACCGCGCTGGAAGTCGCCGCCGCGGCAGGTTTCTGGCAACGCCATGCCATGCCCTGGCTGGGCGCCCCCCGCCAGTTTGCGGCCAGCGCACTGGCCGTTGCTTCCCTGTTCATACTGGGGCTGCAATTCACGGCAGCGCCACAGCAGGAATTCGATCCCCAGCTGGCCGACCTGCAGGTGCAGGGCGCTGCCGAACTCGATACCCTGATTGGCGGAAAACTTGAGAAAGTGGTGTCGTCCCGGGAGGAGATTCCGGCCACCACGGCCGATCTGCGCCACAGCACTCAAGCCGTCATCTCCCGGGATGGGCGCCTGTTCGCACAGATCCGCTATGACGACGATGGCTCCAGCCTGCTGCTGGGCTCAACGGATCTGCCCAACTCCCCGGTGGCGGTACTCAGCACGCCCGACACGCTCTATAACCTGCAGTGGTCACCGATTGATCGCGCCCTGCTGTTTGCCCAGGCCCCCCGCATGACTCCGGCAGCCGTTCTGCCCACAGAGCAGGCAAGCCTGGTCATGTTTGACATCGACAGTTTCACCACCCGGGTCATCCAGGGGCCCGACATCGATGCATCCAAGGCCATCGAACGCAAGGACTCCGAACACGGCTTCAAGCTGACCAGCCTCAGCAAACACTTTGACTGGCTCTCCTGAGCCTGCCCCCGGTGCCCGCCCGTGGCACCGGGGTTTTCTCACTCCCGGTATCTGGCCAACTCGGCACGCGCGACCACGCGTCGGTGAACTTCATCGGGGCCGTCCGCCAAACGCAGGGTTCGTTGACTGGTCCACAGAGCGGCCAAGGGAAAATCCTGGGAAACCCCCGCCGCACCGTAGACCTGAATCGCCCGGTCAATGACCCGCAGCGCCATGTTCGGCACCGCCACTTTAATCTGGGAAATCGCATCCCGGGCCGCCTTGTTACCCTGCGTGTCCATCAGCCAGGCCGCCTTGAATACCAGCAGGCGGCACATGTCGATTTCGATGCGGGAGTCGGCAATCACATCGTAATTGCCGCCCAGCTCCGCCAGCGGCTTGCCAAAAGCCTGACGGCTCAAGGCACGCTCGCACAGCAGTTGCAACGCCTTCTCGGCCGCTCCGATGGAGCGCATGCAATGATGAATCCGCCCCGGCCCCAAGCGCCCCTGGGAGATTTCAAAACCCCGGCCTCGCCCCAGAATCAGGTTCTCCTTCGGAACCCGGACATCCTTGAAACGGATATGCATATGCCCATGTGGCGCATCGTCATGCCCGAATACCTCCATGGGACGGACAATGTCGACACCCGGTGTGTCCATGGGCACGAGGATTTGAGACTGGCGTTGGTATTTGGGCGCATCGGGATCGGTGACGACCATCACGATCATGATCCGGCAACGCTTGTCACCGGCACCGGAAATATAGAATTTCTCCCCATTGATCCGCCACTCGTCCCCCTGCAGCACAGCCGTGCTGGCAATATTGGTGGCATCGGATGAGGCGACATCGGGTTCGGTCATGGCAAAGGCCGAGCGGATCTTCCCCTCCAGCAGGGGTTGCAGCCAGCGCGCCTTCTGCTCCTCGGAGCCGTAACGTTCCAGCACTTCCATATTGCCGGTGTCCGGCGCACTGCAGTTGAAGGCTTCGGAGGCGAGACGGCTGCGCCCCATGACCTCGGCAAGATGGGCGTACTCCAGATTGCTGATCCCTGCGCCGCCCTGGCTCTTCGGCAGAAAGAAGTTCCACAGGCCCAGCGCCCGAGCCCGGGTCTTTAGCCCCTCCATGATGTCTTCCTGTACCGGCGTGTGTGACCAGCGATCACCAACGGCGACCTCGTCCTGATAACGCTGTTCCACGGCAGCAACATCATGGGCCACAAAGTGGCGAATCTTCTCGCGGACCGCCTCCATCTCGGGAGACAAACCCAGGTTCATCATCGCATCCTCCTTCCTGCTGCTGATGTCAGCGAAACGGCAGACTCCCCCCCGGAGCCTAGCCGGCGATCGTGCCACCGCCATCGACCACCAACGTCTGGCCGGTTGTAAAACTGCCGGCGGCAGAGGCCAGGTAAATCGCGGCACCGGCAATCTCGTCCGGCTCACCGATCCGGCGCAAGGGGTACTGGGCGACTGTCGTGGCGTAGGTCTCGGGGTTCTCCCACAGGGCTCTGGCAAAATCCGTGCGTATCAGCCCGGGCGCAATGCAATTCACGCGCACATTGTCCGGCCCCCATTCAACGGCCAGATTGCGCGCCAACTGCATGTCTGCCGCCTTGGAGATACCGTAGGTTCCCAGCATGCGGCTTCCCTTCAAGCCCGCAATGGACGAGACAATCACGACGGCACCGCCCCCGCGTTCGGCCATGCCTGGAATCACGAGCTGGCAGAGGCGATGAGCGCTGCCGACATTGGCGTTCATGATCTTGTCAAAGGCTTCGTCGGGAATATCCTGTGAGGGGCCGTAATGCGGATTCAGTGCCGCATTGCAGACGAGAATATCAATCGCCCCAACGTGTTCGCTGGCCTTCCTGACGAGAGCTTCGAGCTGCGCCCGGTCATTGATATTGCAGGCGAGCGCAATGGCACTTCCTCCCTCGGCATTGATTTGTGCAGCCACCTCATCACAGGCTTGCTGATTCCGGCTTGAAATCACCACACGGGCGCCAGCCTCTGCCATCCGGCGGGCAATCGCCAGACCAATGCCCCTGCTTGAGCCGGTAATCAATGCCGTTTTCCCTGTCAGGTCAAACAGGCCCACTCTGCACCCCCTCTCCATAATCGTTTATTCCAATAAGCTAGCAAGATTTCCGGGAAACGAACAAGCCTTTTCAAGGCTCCCGGGACCGGCTCGACAAGCGTAAAAAGGTGGACTCTCAATCGCTATATATGAAATGATATAGCGCTCATGGACCCAGCACGGAAATCCTTTATGCCCAGCCCCGCTCGCCTGCTCTACTCGCTCTGCCTGGCCATGCTCTGCATCGCACAGACGGCCATGGGACACGCTCAAAGCGCCACCATTGCCGCCGCATCCGATCTGCAGTTCGCCCTGGAGGCAGTGCGGGAGCAGTACCGTCTCGACACCGGGCACAGCGTGCAGGCCATCTATGGCTCATCGGGGAATTTTTATCGACAGATTCGCGAAGGAGCTCCCTTCCAGATGTTCATGTCTGCCGATGAAAGCTATGTCCGGCAACTCGATGAGGCCGGGCTCACCGAGGATGGCGGAGTGCTGTACGCACAGGGACGCATCGTTCTCATCGCTCCCCATGACTCCCTGCTGCAACCGGATGAAAACCTGCAGAGCCTGCGCGAGGCGTTGGACAGCAATCTCATCCAACGCTTTGCCATCGCCAATCCCGAACACGCTCCCTACGGACGGCGGGCAGAGGAGGCTCTGCGCCACGCTGGCCTGTGGGAAGCCCTGCAGGAACACCTGGTGCTGGGGGAGAATGTCTCGCAGGCCGCACAATTCGCCACCTCCGGCAGCACCCAGGGAGGAATCATTGCTTATTCCCTGGCGCTGGCCCCGAATGTATCCCGCCTGGGTCGCTACGCGTTGATTCCACAAGACTGGCATGAACCGCTGCGCCAGCGCATGGTGCTGCTGAAAACCGCCTCTCCTGCTCTGCACGAGTTTTATGCCTATTTACAGGGAACACAGGCACGGGAGATCATGCGCCAGTTCGGTTTCGACCTGCCTCAAACCCCCTGAGAATCTTGCAATGGACTGGTCAGCGCTACAGCTCTCCCTGACATTGTCCCTATGGACAATGCTCATCCTTCTCCCGCTGGGTGTCTGGCTCGGTCGCCTGCTGGCATGGCGTGACTTCGCAGGAAAAAGTATCGTGGAAGCCCTGCTGACCCTACCCCTGGTCTTGCCGCCGACCGTGCTGGGCTTCTATCTGCTGGTAGCGCTCGGGAGCCGCTCTCCCCTTGGCCAGGCCTATGAAGCCCTGTTTGGCCAGCAGCTCAGTTTCTCGTTTTCAGGTCTGCTCATCGCTTCGCTGATCTTCAACCTGCCCTTTGCCGTGCAACCGATGCAACGGGCCTTTGAGGCCATTCCCCAGGAGGTGCGGGAGGCGGCGCGCTGCTGCGGGCTGTCTCCCTGGCGCATCCTGCACCGTATTGAACTGCCCCTGGCGTGGCCGGGAATTCTGTCGGCCCTGGTGCTGACGTTTGCACACACCCTTGGGGAGTTCGGCGTGGTCTTGATGGTGGGAGGCAATATTCCGGGAGAAACCCGTACCATCGCCATCGCCATCTATGATCGCGTACAGGCCTTCGACAATCATGCAGCAGCCGTCATGTCTGCGGTGCTGCTGCTGATCTCCCTCATCGCGATCAGCCTGTCCTATTTTGCCGGCACCCGCATTCACCGGGAGCCGCACCATGCCTGAGGGTTTGCATCTGCGACTGAGCCAGGATGGCCCCATTCCGCTGGACGCCGAAATCGCATGTGCGGCGTCAGAAGTGCTCGCGCTTGTTGGCCCCTCCGGCAGTGGCAAGTCCACGCTGCTGCGCAGCATTGCCGGGTTGTACACGCCGAGGAACGGTCAGATCCGCTGTGCCGGGGAAACCTGGTTCGACAGCAGGAACAGCATCAGGATGGCGACCGCCCAGCGCCGGGTCGGCATGGTGTTTCAGAACTTCGCTCTCTTCCCGCATCTCAATGCCCTGGACAATATCGCGGAGGCGATGCGGGACATTCCACGCGAAGAACGTTACCAACGCGCACACTCCTGGCTGCAGCGTGTGCATCTGGATGGCATGGAGAAGCGTCTGCCTCGACAACTCTCCGGTGGGCAGCAACAGCGTGTCGCAATCGCCCGCGCACTGGCAAGACAGCCTCGTGTGCTGTTGCTCGACGAACCTTTTTCTGCCGTGGATCGCGCAACGCGAGAGGTGCTTTATCAGGAATTGGCGGAGCTGCGGGAGGAACTGAAAATGCCGGTGCTACTGGTCACTCATGATCTGGATGAGGCCACCCTGCTGGCGGACCGCATGAGCATTCTCCACCACGGCAAGATATTGCAGACCGATACCCCTGATGGTCTATTGACGGCACCAGCCAGTAGTGAGGTTGCGCGGCTGCTGGGCATGCGCAACCTCTTTTCTGGACGAATCATTCAACATGAGTCAACACACACGCTTATCCAGTGGCAGAACCAGCTACTGCGTGTGCACCATCATCCGCAATTCCAGCCGGGCACCCCGATACAGTGGGTCATGCCCAGCTCCGGCGTCCTGCTGATGCCGGCACGCCCGCACGAAGATGAGATGCTGGACAACCCGGTAAGGGTGGAAATCGAGAACATGCTCGCGCTGGGAGAACGCTATCGCATCACCCTGCGCTTTGCTGAGGATCGCCTCACCATGCACGTGCCACGCTATCTTGCCCAGCGCTTCTCTCTTGCTCTGGGACAGACACTGCAGGTGCGCCTGCGCGGAGAAACCATTCACCTGCTGCCTGCGCAAGCCTGAGTCATTGCACTACTGCACCGCTACGCGCACCAGTTGCTTGCCAAAATTTTTGCCACGCAGTAAACCCCGGAAGAGTTCTGGGGCATTTTCCAGCCCGTCCCCGATGGACTCCCGATACTGCAGCTTGCCTTCGCGCAGCCACTGTCCGAGTTGTCGGGTGGCTTCCGGCCAGCGCGGCATCCATTCGGTGACCACAAAGAAGCGATGCTCGGGCGGATGCGGCAACGCGCCGAAAATCTGCATGGGCGTTACCGCCTGGCTGATGTCTTCGGCGTTGTAGCTGGAGACGTAGCCACAGATCGGAACTCGTGCGCCCTCGTTCAGCAAAGGCGCGACGGCCCGAGCCACATCGCCCCCCACATTCTCGAAATATATGTCGATGCCATCCGGGCAGGCTGCCTTCAGGTCGGTAGCCAGATTGCCCGCCTTGTAGTCAATGCAGGCATCAAACTTCAGCGTATCCCGCACATAGGCACACTTCTCCGCACCACCGGCAATGCCGACCACGCGCAGACCGAGAATGCGGGCAATCTGTCCAACCACCGAGCCCACTGCCCCCGAGGCGGCAGAGACCACCAGCGTCTCGCCCGCACGCGGCCTGCCCAACTCTGTCAGCCCGAAATAAGCCGTGCGCCCCGGCATTCCGACAACGCCCAGGTGCGCGGACAGGGGCGCATTGGCAATATCCACCTTCGCCAGCATCGGATGGCTGTCATCTGCGACCAACAGGCTCTGCCAACCCATGTGGGCGGTCACATAATCTCCCACAGCAAACCGGGGTGATCTGGACTCAATGACCACGCCGGCCGACTCCCCGATCATCACCTCACCTATCTGCAGCGGACTGGCATAGGATTTGACATCGTTCATGCGCCCGCGCATATACGGATCCAGCGACAGATACAGCACCTTGATCAATACCTGCCCTTCCTTGAGCGGGGGCGTTTCCACCGTTTCAATACGGAAACAGTCATCGCCCGGTTCGCCCTGGGGACGACTGGCCAGCAATACTCGCGTGTTCTTCACTATGATTTCTCCCTGTCTGGTGGCAGCGGACAGCGCTGCCCTGTCTGCGCGCATAGTAAGGCCTGTTCACACTACTTGCATTATCACTGCTGAAAATCGTTTTAGGCTCCTGCGAGGTGGAATTTCAGTGACAACAGCGACAATCCAAGTAGTGTGAGCAGGCCTTAGCGCACACGGAGTCCCGTCTCCATGCTGCCTGTGATCAGGCAGCGTCCCGATGCTGCCCCTGCAGATGAGCCAGCGCATCGTGCAACAGACCAAGCGCCTGCGCGATTTCCGCCTCACTGACCAACAGGCCCGGAATCAGGCGCAGCACGGCATTGCGGGTAGGTGTCACCATCAACCCGGCTTCCAGGCAGATGCCGGTCAAAGCCATCACCTGTTCATCACTTGCCATCTGCAGGCCAAACAGCAGACCGCGACCTCTGATCTCACGGACCATGTCCGGATAGGCCTGCTGCAGTTGCTGCAGACCCGCGTGCAGAATGCCTCCCTTGCGCGCCACCTCGGCGGCAATATCGTTCTCCAGCAGAAACTCCAGCACCGCATCCGCCACCGCACAGCCCAGAGGATTTCCGCAATAGGTGCCACCGTGATCGCCTTTTGCGACCCCCGCCGCCACCGCCTCCGTCAGCGCAAAGGCCGCAAAGGGAAAGCCACTGGCAATGCCCTTGCCCATGGTCAGAATATCCGGCGCAATGCCCAGTGCATCCACGGCAAAGAAACTGCCCGTACGGCAGAAACCTGTCTGTACTTCATCAGCGATCAGCAGCGCACCGTACTGTTGGCACAGTGCTGCCACCGCCTGTGCGTACTCCGCGGCCTGTTCCCTGACACCGCCCTCACCCTGCACCGGTTCCAGAATCACGGCTGCCACCTGATCACTCATCAGACTCTCCAGCGCCGCCATATCCCCGAACGGCGCGAACAGATTACCAGGCACCTGTGGCAGATACCGTGCCGCATTCTCCTGGCCACCCGAGAGCGACAGAGTGCCCAGAGTCCGCCCGTGAAAAGAACCGGAGATGGCGATGACCGTTGTGCGCCCGGTCACTTTGCGCGCCAGTTTCACGGCACCGTCGTTCGCCTCCGCGCCGCTATTGGCAAAGAACACACGACACAAATCCCCCGGCAGCACCTGCTGCAAACGATTCAGCAAACGGGCTCGCACCGGAGAATAGGTAAAACCGGAATTGGGGTTCTGCATGATTCTGGCGGCCTGGGCGTTCAAGGCATTCAGCACCACGGGGTGTGCATGCCCGAGGGAGGTGACGCCCCAACCAGAAGTGAAGTCGAGATAGGCTTTGCCATTGACATCCCAGACAACACTGCCCTGCCCGCGCTCGATGGCAACAGGGAATTTGTGACAAACGGTCAGACCAAACGAGTCTTCGCTTTCCAGTGTGTTCATTGCAGCTGCTCCTTTTTTCAGGGTAAAAAAAAACCTCCAGGGTTCGGGACGCCTGGAGGTTTTTCGGTTCGGGTGATTCAATCCGGATTAACGAGTCTCAGGCATCTCCTGTCTGGCGGCGCGAAACGCGCGCGCACGACGACGGGCCGCGGCGGCTGCAACGGCATTCATGGCCAGCATGAGAGGCTGGTTCTGATCACATCGGACGTGGTTCATCTTTTTTCAATACCCGAGACAATGGGGGACTTGAGGCGCGCGACTGTATGTGATCTAGTTGTCAGTGTCAAGACTCGCCCTAATCAGGACGATGGCGCGTAGCGGCGCCCCATGGTCCGTTTCGTCGGCAAGGACAAGAAAATGAAAAATGGCTGGAAGACCATTGTGCATACTCACCGCAGCGCATGCTATGCCATGGCATTGCTGCTTTTGCTGACCGGCAAAAACGCTGTGGCGCAGGATCTTCCTCAGGATGCCTCTTCCCTCTCCCGTTCCATCCAGCACACTGAGCAGGTGGAAACGCTGCAATCACGCATTGCGCAGCTGACCAGTGATCATGGCCCCTACGATGAACGCCTGCTGTCTCCGCTTGCCAACCTGGCCCGGGTTTACCAGGAGGCCGGCAATTCTGCAGAAGCCGCCATTCTGTTGGAACAACAGTTGCAGATACACCGCGTCAATCTCGGCCTGTATTCCGCCGAACAGATCCCCGTTGTGGAATCCCTGCTGCAGATTCATGGAGAAACGGGAGACTGGGGAAAACTCAACGATTCGCTCGCGTATCTGAGCTGGCTCTACCAGCGCAACACCTCTCTCGAAATGGAGGCCCGCCTACAGGGTCTGCACAAACTGGGCACCTGGCACCTGCGTTCATTGGGCAGTGATATTCGTGAACGTCAGGCACACCACCTGGTGGAACTTGCCAGGCTCGATCGCCTCACCGCCGAGTTGGCGGAAGCACACTTAGGGGAGAACAATCCGCAGCTCACGCCCTACCTCTACGATCAGGCGCTGTCGGATCTGTATATCGCGCTGGCCATTATGCTGACCAGTGAAACAGCACAGGATCTGATGCTGCTCACCGAGGGTATCCGTGAGCGACCGGTCACCGGCAGCCTGCTGAGCAATCTACCATTGACCAGCGCGGCAGATATCGAAGCAGTATACGGCTCTCGTGCCAGCACGGTTATTGAGCGTTCGTTTAAGAACAATATGGATGACAACATCAGCAAACTGAAACGGATTGAGGAACTGTATACCGAAGCAGGAGACACGGAGGCGGAAGCAATGGCCCTGATGTATCGTGCCGATTCGGTGCTGATGCGCCAGCAGTTCGAGAAACGCGAAGGGAACTTTGCCGGTGTCAGACGCGGCATCTCCAGTATCGGAGCCGCCATGACATACTACCGGGAAGCATTGGAGAAATTTGCCCAGGCAGACATCCCGGCCGCAGAGCTGGCGGCCTTCACACAATGCCCGGTACTGCTGCCACTCCAGCAGTTTCACAGCCGCGTGCAGGACGCCCATATCCCCTGCGTACGGGATACTACAAGTGGCGTTGTTGACCTGGGAGAGCACAGCCTGGTATCCACATTCATCCCCGGGCTGGAGGGCGAAGTCGTGGACGACGAAAATACAATTGTCGCCACAGTCCGCTTTACCGTACGCAGCAATGGTCAGGTCAGCCATCACGAGATCGTGTCCATAGAACCTGATGACACTCCCAACCGGGTCAAGGTGCGTAAGCTGCTGGAGATTCTGCAGTTCCGGCCTGCCCTGATTGATGGCAATGCTCATCGCACTGAAAATGCGCAACTGCTCGTCCGCATCCCAGATTACAACTGAACTTCAGCGTCGCTTGTCCAGTACCACACCCGCCGCCAGCAGGGCCTCGATCTGCTCCTGCGGCAAACCCGCCTCGGCAAGAATCTCACGGCTGTGCTGACCAAAACGCGGCGGCAGATGTCTGAGTGTCGTCTGTGAGCGGGAGAATTTAATGGGTGTGCCAATTCCCCGGTACCAAGCCTGTTCGAGATTCAGGCCACGGAAACCGGTATGCGGATGCGCCACAACCTGCGCTGTGTTATAGATCGGCCCGGCGGGGATACCGGCTTCCAGCAACTGATGACAGAGGCTTTCACCGTCCACACGCACGAGACGGGTTTCCAGCTCCACCTTCAGGGCATCGCGATTGTGCACACGCGCCGCGTTGCTGTTGAACCGTGCATCCTGCACGAGATCCACACATTCGAGAAGCTCACAGAGTTTGTGAAAAGACGCGTTGTTGCCCGCGCCAATAAAGACATCTACCGTCCGGGTTCTGAAGGTATCGTAGGGGCTGATATTCGGATGCGCGTTCCCCGTTGGGCCCGGTATTTCACCGGAATACTGATAATTCGGAATATGGGGATGCATCAGGGCCACGGCACAGTCGTACAGGGTCATGTCGATATACTGCCCTTCCCCACTGCGATTGCGCTCGGCCATTGCCATCAGAATGGCCACGGCGGTATACAGGCCTGTTCCCATGTCCACCATGGCAATACCCAGACGCGTCGGCGCACTGCCCTTCTCTCCGTTGACGCTGAACCAGCCGGCCATTGCCTGCACGATGGCGTCATAGCCGGGGTAACCGCCCAGCGGACCGTCTGAGCCAAACCCGCTGATGCGGCAATGAATCAGGCGGGGAAAACGCTCACGCAGCACCTCGTAAGCCAGCCCCCATTTCTCCATGGCACCGGGCTTGTAGTTCTCCAGCAGAATATCGGCACCCTCGAGCAGCTGCAGCAGCACTTCACGACCGGCCTCCGTGGCCAAATCCAGCCCAATGGAACGTTTATTGCGGTTCACACCCAGGTAATAGGCGGCATCCCCCTCGTGAAAGGGCGGCCCCCAATCGCGGGTTTCATCGCCCCTGGGAGGCTCGACCTTGATGATCTCGGCCCCGTGATCCGCCAGTATCTGGGAACAGTAAGGCCCACCCAGTACCCGGGAGAGATCAAGAACCCGCGTGCCCGTCAGGGCTCCGCTGGAGGGAGGGTTGTTCTGCATATGCAACCTTCTGTGGCAAGACAGTGGCGCAGAGGGTAATGCACGCCCGGCCCCAATTCAACACGGGGAACCCAGGCTACAGGCGTCGCCGGTCTTCATCCAGAAGTGCGGGCAGAAAAAACTCGGCGACCAGCAAAGGACGATGATGGGAGTAAAACAGGGAACGCCGCCCCCAGAAATCCCCTGAGCGGGTAATTTCCAGCTGCTGGCGGACAAGAAAGGGATCCTGAAAAAGAAACTCGCCCAGCGGACGATCGTTCAGGGTGCGCAGACGCTTGAGCGGCCCCTCCATACTGCTGACCGGAATAAGGGTATGAGCCGCCACCCAAGGGGTGTCACCACAGCGCAGCAGGACCTTGCGTGACCACATCCGCTGCCGCGCCACATGAGGCAGAAAGCACTGCAGCAATGAAGGAGTGCCGCTGTGCTGCCAGCCCTCGTGCAGTACCTGTACGTTGAAGCGGCCCGGGCACATCTGCTTCAGCCTGTAGGTCAGGGAGTCCGGGTCAAACAGCCAGGACGCTACCTGGGTATCCGGGTGCGGCAGTACCTGGGCCTGCGGTCGCCACAGCAAAGAGCGATCATCCAGGCTGGGATATGAACGGGGATCAACGAGCAAGCAGCACCTGACGACAATGTATTGTCAAAATTCGCACAATGATTCGAGGCGCTGATTATAGGCCAAAGGCGAGTCTGTGTCGCAGACGCAAGGAAAATAAAAACCCCCTGCAGAGACAATGCTCCACAGGGGGTTCTCAGACAAGCGATTAGCGCTGTTCGTAACGCTGCAGCGTAGTGGAAATCACGCTCTGCACACGACGGTTACGGGCACGACCTTCGGCCGTGTCATTGCTGGCAAGCGGACGGGTTTCGCCATGGCCTTCCACACGGATGCGGGAAGCAGCAATTCCGAACTGGTCGATCAGCACTTGACGAACCGCGTTCACACGACGCATGGACAGCGCCTGGTTATAGGCCTCTGTACCAACGGAGTCGGTGTGGCCTTCCAGTACGGCAGCAACGTCTGTGTTGGCTTTCATGAAATCAGCCAGCGCACGAATCTCAGCCATGTACTCCGGTTTGACCACGGAGCGGTCAAAGTCGAACTGCACGGTCAGGTCGATGCGAGCAACCTCTTCCAGGACGATGGAACAACCACGGCTGTCCACACGATGCGTGCGGGGCGTGTCCGGGCAGGCATCACGGCTGTCGGGCACACCATCACCATCGGAATCCACCGGAGCCGCCGCAACGGGTTCCGGAGCCGGAGCAGCCGGAGCCGGTTTAGCACCCAGACGGAATACAAAGCCGGTTTCCAGCGCGTAGTCATGGAAGGATTCATCCATGCCCAGATACTTGCGCACGGCAGTACGCCATTCGACCCTGTCGTTGATCTGGTACTTCAGACCGGCGGCAACATCCAGCACCGTTTCTTCATTCTGGGACAGACGGCTGTGGCCCAGCCCGCCTGCAATAAAGGGGGTCAGCGAACCGATCTTGTTGTCAAAGGAATAAAGCAGATCGGCACGGTAGTGGCGGATTTCATCGTCGGGAGCGCCGTCGAGGTCCATATCAAAGACATTGATTTCGCCACTGAGCTTGTTTGTAAAATCGTAGCCCGCGCCGAGAGTGAAACCGGTTTCCCGGTCCTGCCCGCGACCACTGTCAAAATCAATACGTTGAATGCTGGGCACAAAGTAGAACTGGCCCTCCTCCGCGACTGCAACACCGGACGCTGCGGTCAGCGCACTTGTGGCGAGCAACAGGCTCAATGCAGTCTTACATGTTCTGTTCATGGTCTCTCCTATGATGTAACCAATGGTTTGTCGAGCGCGGGTAGTATAACGCACCTTTCATGTTGTTAAACGCCCTCCCTGCAACGATCGGGAGGTTTTTCCGGCTTTTGTGCTGCAGATCGAATTATGCGAAGACAAAATGACAAAATACTGATCAATACGGGATTGATCCTGACACAATCTCGCCTTCCCGCTTGCACAGATGTTTGAAAATTCAGCAATTCTTCCCGCCACTCTCCTCGTCCTTTGTCGATTTTTCACGCATCCCGATCTGTCATAAATATGTCAATTCCTTGTCGCACAACTGCAATATTGCGCGGCTAGCATGGGCCCTGTTCAAAATTTAAACGCGAGCGTCTCTGGCTGAGACGACACCTCAGGAGTCCTTATGAATTTCAACCGTAAATCTCTCTTCTGTGCAGTCGCCGTGGCGACCCTTGGATTCACCGCCCTCACGGCACAGGCAGCGGAACCCGCCCTGAGCGTTGCCACCGCCAATGGTGCTGCCACGACTGCCACCATCACAGGTGGAGCAACAATCAACAACGGTTCCTCTTATACCAGCAGTATCGCCAGCAGCGCCGCTGTGGACATCATGGGCACGGTGAAAGTTGCCAGCGCAGATGTCGGCAAAAATGGCAGCCTGGTCGCTGTGGTAGAGATCCCGGGCATGGGCATCTACCAGAAAGTTTCCGGTGGCTTCTTCCTGCCCTGGGACGGTCAGGTGTCCACCCTGAAACCCTACGCCAGCAAGAAGCTGGGAGCCCAGGAAAAGATCGAGGTGCTGAACGATCTGATCGGTTCCGAGTCCAATCTGTCCGGTCTGAACTTCCGCGTGTACATGGGCTATTACACGGATGGCAACATCAACACGCTGGCCTACACCTCCTCTCCCGTCAGCCTTGAAATCAAACCGACTCCCGCAGCAGGTTGTCCGACCAATACCACCGCGTCCAGCGGCAGCAACTACGAAGGCAAGCCGGTCTGCGTCCTGACAGGTACCATCTCCAGTGACACACACCTGACAGCCAACAATGTTTATCTGCTCAATGGCGCCGTATTCATCGGCGGCGACAACACCAACTCCGCTACCCTGAACATTGACGCTGGCACTAAGGTGATTGCCCCCGTGGGCCTGAATTTCCTGGTCATCAACCGTGGCTCAAAAATTGAAGCCCTGGGCAGCGAAGCCGCTCCAATCATCTTCACCTACGATGACGAAGCCAATGCCACTGCCAGCACCACCGGGCGTTGGGGTGGCCTGATCATCAACGGGAATGCTCCGGTTAACGGTTGTGCCGCAGGTACCGCACTTTGCGAACTGGAAGGGGAAGGCTCCACCGGCAAGTATGGTGGCAACAATGCCGAAGACAGCAGCGGCACCCTGAACTATGTCATCGTGAAATACCCAGGGCAGAACATCACCGAAACCAACGAACTGAACGGCATCGCCTTCCAGGCAGTCGGCAGCGGCACTAAGGTGGATTATGTACAGGTACATGGCAGTTCCGACGATGGTGTCGAATTTTTCGGCGGTACAGTCAACGTCAAGCACCTGTTCCTGAGCAGCAATGAAGACGACTCCCTGGACTGGACCTTTGGTTTCAAGGGTAAGGTGCAGCATGCCGTCATCAAACAGCGCGCCGGTAACGGTGACCGCGGCATCGAAGCGGACAGCAATGAATTCGCTCACGATTCCACACCACGTTCCAAGCCGACACTGGCCAACTTCACCATGATCGGTAAAGGCGCCAGCGGCCGCGGCATGGAGCTGCGTCGTGGTACCGGTGCAAACATCTCCAATTTTGTTGTCACCAGCTTCGACAGCTACTGCATCGACATCAACGACAATGCGACCTTCACCAACGGGGGCTCCTCTGCCACATCCCTGAGCGGTGAGCTGACCATGAACAACACACTCTTCGGCTGCAGCAAGGCGTTTTCAGAAGCAGACACCGATCCCTGGAAGATTTCTTCCTGGTTCGATGGCCAGACCGGCAATGCTACCGGCACGGCAGACCTGAACGGTGTTGTGAACGGCCCGACAATCAATGCCCGCCCGGCAGCAACGTTTACAGACAGCTTCTTTGACCAGACCGATTATATCGGCGCAGTCAAAAACGCTGCCTCCGACTGGACTGCAGGATGGGTCTATCAGGACTGATACAGTCGAACGATGCAGGATAAGAAAAAGGGCGCCACATGCGCCCTTTTTTTATTCTGTTGAAAAATATTTTCACCCGCCAGACGCTTTTCACCCAACTGAAATATTAGTGTCATTTTCCACCCATACAATAGTGCTGTCTTATCGGATCACACTCTCTTTTCGGGCATATTATTATGATCAAACGCGCGCTCCCTGCTGCGATTTCCATGGTTTTGTTCAGCACGCAATCGCTGGCACAAGACACCTCTGCCACTTCGGTCGACAGGCCGCAAGTGGAAGAAATCTCCGTTATCGGCCGTTATGTTCCGGACGAAAAACGCAACACTTCTGCACTTTCCAGTGTGTTGTCTAATGAAGAGTTTTCACGCTCAGGGGATACCAATATCGCAGAAGGACTCAAACGCGTTGCGGGTCTTAGTCTTGTTGGAGGCAAGTACGTTTATGTGCGCGGCCTCGGAGAACGTTACTCCTCTGCCCTGCTGAACGGCTCCAGCATGCCCAGCCCGGAACCTCTGAACCGGGTAGTGCCTCTCGACCTTTTTCCCAACGCCATCATGGACAGTGTCGTTGTACAGAAAACCTATTCCGCACAGTTCCCCAGCGAATTCGGTGGTGGGGTGTTGCAGATGCGCACAAAGAAAAGCAGCGACGAATTCTTCTTTAATATTGCCACGTCCATCGCAGGAACCGAGGGCAGCAATTTTTCTACGGGTGTAAAAGCAAACGAGGGCGGAAAAGACTGGCTCGCTTACGATGACGGCACCCGCAGCATGCCGGGCCTGCTGAAGGACGCTACTGCAAACGGCCAACGCCTTCAGCGTCGCAGCCCCTACCTGAACACAGGAGGTTACACCTCTGAGGAACTGCAGGCGATCGGCAGGAGCCTGAAACCTGAATACGATCTCGGCACACAGTCCGTGCCGATGGATGTCGGCGCCACGGTGTCTCTTGGCAATTATCACGACATCGGCAGCACCCGCTTCAACTATCTGGCTGCGGTGGATTACAAGAACTCCTGGAACAAGCAGGAAATAGAACGTAACTCCTATAAAGTAGGCGGAGCAAACGAACTGGTCCAACAGGATGCGTTCACCTACTATGGCACAGAGAACAATGTGGATATCAGCTCCATTGTTGCGAGCAATCTGGAGTTCAATGAAAATCACAGCATCAGCGCCACGAATATTCTGTTGCGCCAATCCGACAATATTGCCGGGCAGGAAGTCGGTTTCTGGGGGGATGAGCGGCTCGACAGCACCATTACCCAGATCGAATACATCGAACGGGAGCTGATCTCCAACCAGATCCAGGGCGACCACTATTTCCCGGATATTCACGAACTCAACATCACCTGGCGTGCAAATCGCTCGACGGCTGACCGCAATGCGCCGGACACCCGCGAATACCGCTACGATGACATCGACGGCGTGTCCACCTTCAATCTTCGTGCGGACGGCAACGTACGTCGCTACAGCGAGCTGAGTGATATCAGCCATGACTACGCGATGGATGCCAACATGGTCTTCTACGGCCCGTTGGGTTCCACCCTTGTCATGTCCGCCGGTTATGACAAACAGGACAGCGATCGCGATTACAGCATTCGTCGTTTCACCTTCTTTGAGCTCGGCGATGTGGTCAACCGGGAGGGCTTCCTGAATCAGCCCCTGGCGCAGATTCTGGCGGCGGAAAATATTGGCCCCACCGGTTTCGAGCTGCGCGAAACCACACGTCCCACGGATACCTATGCGGCAACCCGCTCTCTGGAATCCTATTACCTGCAGGCCGATATCAATTTCTCCGACCGTTTCCAGCTTCTGGCGGGGCTGCGGCAGGAAGACTACACCCAGAACGTGCAGACCTTCGACCTGTTCCGCCCGGATGATGCCATTGAAGGCCATCTTGCCACCAGCGATCTGCTGCCCGGCATTACCGCCACCTACATCAACGGCAATCATCAGTTCCGACTCGGTTACAGTGAGACTACCTCACGTCCGGACTTCCGCGAGCTGTCGCCAGCGACCTTCACCAACCCGCTGACGGGCTATGAGGTCGTGGGAAACCCGAATCTGAAAGTGGCGTCCATCAAAAACTACGATCTGCGCTGGGAATGGTATTTCTCCCGTTCGGACAGCCTCTCCCTCGGGTATTTCATGAAGGATTTCGACTCGCCCATCGAGTCCGTTGTGCAGCCTGGTGCCAACAGCGCCCGCAGCTATGTCAATGCCAAGTCCGCTACCAACCAGGGCGTGGAGTTCGAGATTCGCAAGGGACTGGACTTCCTGGGTGAACGCATGTCTGACTTCTATGTATCAGGCAATGCGTCCTATATTGAATCCGAGGTTACTATCGGCGTCAGTGAACAGAATATTCTGACCAATAGTTCCAGACCTCTGCAAGGCCAATCCGACTGGCTGTTCAATGCTCAGGTCGGCTACGAAGACTTCAATGGCCTCACCGCAACAATGCTTTACCACTACTTTGGCGAACGCATCTACGAGGTGGGGATACTTGGCGCTCCGGATTTGCTTGAAGAACCTCATGGCGAGCTCGATATCGTCGTCAGCAAAGAGTTCGGCGAGCACTGGAAATTCAACTTCAAGGCTCAGAATCTGCTGGATGAACGCAAGGAAATTACTCAAGGCGGCTTAGTGGCTACCGGTTACAAGGAAGGGCGCAAGGCCAGCCTGAAACTTGAGTATCGATTCTAGTATATTGAGATGGCATGACAGAATATCGACCCTTTCTGTCACAGCGCTGTAATATAATGCTGCTCTAATTAGTCTTGTAGAAAATTCAAGACCTTACATTGAACGGTAAAGAGAAATATGAGCGACCCAACCATTCTGATCGTGGACGACGAACCTGCCATCCGGGACATGATTGGCATTACGCTGGACCTGGCCGGGTTTAACAGTATGAGCGCGGAGACTGCCCATCAGGCGCATGTCGCCATCGTCGACAGCCGTCCAGACCTGGTCCTGCTGGACTGGATGCTGCCCGGCGGTAGCGGTATCGAGTTGGCGCGCCGACTCAAACGCGATGAGCTGACAGCCTCGCTTCCCATCATTATGCTGACGGCCAAAACCAGCGAAGACAACAAAGTCCAGGGGCTGGACGTTGGGGTGGACGATTATGTCACCAAACCCTTCTCCCCCCGCGAACTGGTGGCCCGCATCAAGGCGGTGCTGCGTCGCAGCAACGGAACCCAGCAGGACAAGGTTATCCGGGTTTTCGATCTACAACTGGATCCCTCCAGCCATCGTGTAAGTATCGAGGATCAGGCCGTTGATATGGGACCGACCGAATTCAAGCTATTGAAATTCTTCATGTCTCACCAGGAGAAGGTCTTCAGCCGAGACCATATCCAGGATCAGGTCTGGGGTGGCAATGTCTATCTGGAAGAACGTACCATAGACGTGCATATCCGCCGCCTGCGCAAGGCGCTCAGCTCCATTGAAAAAACCAGCATCAATTACGCCCGCCTGATTCAGACCGTACGCGGTGCCGGTTATCGCTTCTCGGTGAAGCCTTCCTGACGTATCATTCGCCCGCCGCTTTCACTATAGTGGCCCATCGGGGATCACTGTCACTGGAAGGATAACCGTTTTGCTTCGCGAATGGCGCTCTGAACTCAACCGACTGCTCCTGCTGATCGCCGGGGCGTCCCTGCTGGGGCTGATCGTCGGCAAACCTACGCTTTTTATCCTGTTTGCCGCCCTGTTCTACCTTTCCCGCATGATGTTTCAACTCTATCGCCTCAACCGCTGGCTGGAAAACCTGCCGGACGCAAGTCAGGACGAGCCTCCGGAAGCCTCTGGTATATGGGGCTCGATCTTCGATGGCATTTATCGCCTGCAGCGTCGCGAACGTCAGGCAGTCAGTCACCTCAAGAGCATTCTCGACAAGGCCCAGGAGTCGTCTGCGGCCCTGGAAATGGCGGTGGTGATGATCAACCACCGGGGTAATCTGGAATGGTGGAACAAGGCCGCGGAGACGCTGCTGGGTTTTCGTACGGGACAGGATAAACATCAGGGCGTCACCAATCTGTTGCGTGAACCCCGCTTCTTTGAGTACTTCGAGAGCCGCAAATACGCCGAACCGTTGCGTATCCCCTCCCCCATTCATAAGAATCTTATTCTTGAATTCCAGATCACGCTCTTTGGTGAAGGCGAACGCCTGATGCTGGTACGCGATGTCTCCCAGATGCATAAACTTGAATCCATGCGTAAGGATTTCGTGGGGAATGTCTCCCACGAACTGCGCACCCCCATCACGGTGATCAACGGCTATCTGGAAACCCTGCTGGACCACAAGGATACCGTGGCCCCTCGTTGGGTGAAGCCACTGGAGCAGATGCATCAGCAGTCCCAGCGAATGGAGAATATCGTTCGCGACCTGCTGACACTGTCGAGACTGGAGACTAAATCGCTGCCAAAAGAACAGGATCGCATCGACCTCAACGCTCTGCTTCGGGAAATCAAGAGTGAAGCTGAACAGGCCTTTGCCCAGAAGTCACATCAGTTCGAACTGAAAAGTGAGCCAGAACTGTACCTGAAGGGTAGCATCAACGAACTGTACAGCGCCCTGTCCAACCTGGTGTTCAATGCCGCCAAATACACGCCGAATGGCGGCGAGATTACCCTTGCCTCGCGCCAGCACAGCGCAGGGCTGGATGTGGAAGTTATCGACAATGGGGTGGGTATTGCTGAACAGCATATTCCCCGCCTCACCGAACGCTTTTATCGGGTGGATGAGAGTCGTTCGACAGACACCGGTGGCACCGGTTTGGGGCTGGCCATCGTCAAACATGTGCTGGCCCGCCATGGAGGCAGCCTGGAGATTTACAGCAAACCGGAAAAAGGCAGTCGCTTCGTCTGCCATTTCCCTAAAGAACGCTTGTTACCAGCCCCTGTTCAGGCAGTCAAATCTGCCTAAACAGGGGCTGGTAACAGCAAAGACAGCGATTAGCAGGTTGTTAGAAATTGTACTCAAACCCCACGCCGTACTGCTGGTTATCTACGGTGGGATTGTCGGCAGAGGTGGAGGTGACGAAGGCAAATACCTTGGAGTCTGCGTCCAGATTGTAATCCGCCCCTATCGTGCTCTGAACTGCGCCAGCCTTCTTCTGATCGGCCGCCCCGGTCTGCGCCTTCAGCACCAGTTTGTCCATTTTGTAGGAGGCACTGACAAAGATGCCGTCATTCTCACCCTTGCTGGTTTGTGCGGATTCATACATAAAACCCAGTTGCAGGCCGCCGGAACGGTAACGACTCATGAATCGGAAAGAGTCATGCCCGGTCAGATTATTGTCCATGGCAATGCCGAACAGGTAATTTCCCTGACCATAGGTCAAGGCTGTGGAAGTACTCTTGCTTGCACGCTCACGCAGTGAATCCTGGCCGTCGATGATCGAGGCATGCATCAGGGTAAAGCCAGAGACCGTAGGGCTGGTATAGTGAATCTCGTCGTTGGGGCGAACCTCGCTCACGAAGAGAGTACGAATATCCCCGTTCAGGTCATTGAAGAGGTCAATGCCGTTCTGCATCAGCTTCGCGGGGGTATCGTTGCGCCCCACCACCACGGTACCAAAACCACCTTCAAGACCGATATAGCTATTGCGCTGGCTCAGGCCAAAGTGATGGTAGACCTCCTCTCCGGGGTTAACCTGGTATTCTGCCTGATAGACGACCTTAAGTGCATCGCTGAGCGGTACCTCCCCCTTCAGACCGATGCGGGAGGCATTGCTCTCCAGCTCACCTGAGGAATCACCAATCTCGTAGTCATTCAGAACGGCTGTTACATTTGCTTTGCCATACAGGCTCGGCATGAGATCAGAGCTCTGGGCGTGCGCGTTCAGGGAAGCGGTCAGGGAAGTTGCGATGAGCAGGGGCAGGGATTTCTTAAAAATCATCCGTTTTCTCCAGTATGTCGGGCCACCAGGCCGTATTCGATGATGCTGGAGACTATATTACCTTGTTATGACATTTTCATGACAATATGACAATTAAATGTCCTTTGTGTGACAGTGTACTGCGGCTCAAGAGTGGCCCTTACAGGCCACTTTTGACCTCTTCCTCCAGCCCGGAAAGGCCAATATGCCGGACATCCGTTCCCTTGACCAGGTACACCACATGTTCTGCAATGTTTTTGGCATGATCGCCTACCCGCTCAAGCGATCTGAGCGCCCATATAACATTCAGCACACGTGTGATGCTGCGCGGATCCTCGATCATATAGGTGATCATTTCACGCATCGCACTGCTGTATTCAACATCGACACTCACGTCCTCGCGAGCGACCTGCAGGGCAGCCTCAAGGTCATAGCGGGCAAAGGCGTCCAGGGCGGTATACACCATTTTGCGCACCCGCTCTCCAATATGGCGAATTTCAATATAACCCTTGGAGGACTCTCCCTGCTCGGTGAGCTCGATGGCAAGCTTTGCCACTTTTGCTGATTCGTCACCGATGCGTTCAAGATCATTGACCGTCTTGATAATGGTCAACACCAGGCGCAAATCGCTGGCTGCCGGTTGACGACGTACCAGAATACGATTGCACTCCTCATCGATCTTGATCTCCATGGCGTTGATGGCGGCATCATCCTCGCGCACCAGTTGCGCCAACCCGCTGTCGGCACTGATGATGGCCTCGATGGCATCGGCGAGCTGTTTTTCCACCATGCCGCCCATTTCGAGCATATTCGCCTTGATTTCTTCGAGATCCGCATTGAACTGCTGGGAGATGTGATGGCTGTGAATTGTGGCATCTTTCTTCATGAGAGTATCCTCATCCCGATGGGGAAAACATGGACTGTCAGGTTTCACCGGAACGCGTATCAACCGTAGCGCCCCGTGATGTAATCCTCTGTCTGTTTTTCGGCGGGATTGGTGAAAATATTGTCTGCCGTATCAAACTCAATCATCTTGCCCATGTACATAAAGGCAGTAAAGTCCGACACCCGGGCCGCCTGTTGCATATTATGGGTCACAATGACGATGGTGTAGCGATCTTTCAGTTCATTGATCAGCTCTTCAATCTTCAGCGTTGAAATCGGGTCCAGTGCCGAGGCCGGCTCGTCCAACAGCAATACTTCCGGCTCCACCGCCACTGTCCGCGCAATCACCAGACGTTGCTGCTGACCACCCGAGAGCCCCAGGGCGCTGTCGTGCAGCCTGTCTTTCACCTCATCCCACAACGCGGCAGCTTGGAGGGATTTTTCAACACTTTCGTCAAGCACACGCTTCTTGTTGATACCCTGTATACGCAGGCCATAGGCCACGTTTTCATAGATGGATTTCGGAAACGGGTTCGGCTTCTGAAACACCATGCCAACGCGACGACGCAAATCCGCAACATCCACGGAGCGGTGATAAATATCGGCCCCATCCAGAGTAATATTGCCCTCTATACGACACCCCTCCACCAGATCATTCATGCGATTGAAACAGCGCAAAAGGCTGGATTTTCCGCAACCACTGGGACCGATAAAGGCTGTCACACGCTGCTGCGGCAAGGTCATGTTCACGTCCTTGAGCGCGTGGGAGTTGCCGTAGTACAGATTCAGATTGTTGACCGTGAGACAGCTGGGCAAGTCCTCGGCTGCTGGGCTGTGCTCATGCCCCCCGATCTTGCCCATGTCGATCTTTTTGAACTTGGACCGGTTAGCGGGCGCGTATTCGGTATTTGACTCTGTCATGTTGACGTCTTCCTGATCAATTTGGGTCTTGCAACACTTGCTCTTACAAAGAGAGCCTGCGCACTGCAGTTACATATCGAGGGCTTTGTATTTTTCCCGCAGGCGATTACGAATCGTCACCGCCAACTGGTTCAATAGCGCGATGACGACCACCAACAGAAACGCGGTGGCAAACACCAGCGGCCTGGCCGCTTCCACATTGGGGCTCTGAAAACCGACATCATAGATGTGAAAGCCCAGGTGCATGAACTTCTGGTCCAGATGGAAATACGGATAATTGCCGTTGATTGGCAGGGTGGGCGCCAGCTTGACCACACCAACAAGCATCAAAGGAGCCACTTCACCCGCGGCTCGTGCTACCGCCAGAATCAGTCCGGTCATCATGGCCGGGCTGGCCATGGGCAACACCACCCGCCACAGTGTCTCGAATTTCGTGGCCCCCAGTGCCAGGCTGCCCTCCCGCAGACTGCGGGGAATACGGGCAAGTCCTTCCTCCGTGGAGACGATGACTACCGGCACCGTTAAAAGAGCCAGCGTCAGCGATGCCCACAGCATTCCCGGGGTACCAAAAGTAGGGGCTGGCAACGCCTCCGGGTAAAAGGCCTGGTCTATCTCTGAGCCCAGAAAGTAAATGAAAAACCCGAGACCAAAGACACCATAGACAATGGACGGCACGCCGGCAAGATTATTAACAGCGATGCGGATCGTGCGGGTAATGAACCCCTGACGGGCATACTCACGCAGATAGACGGCGGCCACCACACCAAATGGTGTCACAAAAACGGACATCAGCAATACCATGGTCACGGTGCCGAAAATCGCAGGAAAAATACCCCCCTCGGTATTTGCTTCACGCGGTTCATCCGAGAGAAATTCCCACAGCTTCTGCGCGTACACGAACAATTTCCCGCCAAGGTGCATGCGGTTCGGCTGGTAGGCCCTGACAATTTCGGAGATTCTGATTTCGGTCTGTTCTTCATTCATGGCCAGCATGAGAACCGAATCCCGTTCCACCTCTTCATAGAGGGCGGACAAACGGGTTTGCAACTGCTCGTAGCTGGATTCCCAAACAGCCACTTCAGCCTCGATTTCAGCCAAGGCCTCCTCGCTGGCCTCCCCCCGCAACTCCAGAGCCCGACGTTGAAGACGCAGACGTTCGAGTGCGTAGTTGACCTCGCCAATATCGTCCTTCTCCAGCTCGTCAATTTCCTCGTGGATGGCCAGAGCACGCGCAATCCTCTCCTCCAGTGCCATCCATGCGCGCGCATCCGCAGGATCTGTCGGATCGCTACTGGCCACCGCTGTGCCCGACTCACGAACCTCCAGCACATAACCGTAGAAGTTACCCCACTCACGACGTTCAAACGCGGTGAGATTGTCCGGATAGCGGATATCCTCCAGATAGTCCGTCAATAACCAGGTGAAATCGCTGTTATTGAGCTCCCGATTCCCGACCTTGATCAGCTCACGCTCATACAATGGTTTCTCGGCTGACACGGGAATACCGGAGGCAATGATGCGCTCTGCCGGCACCTGTTCACGATCAACGCGCTCACCGATGATTTCCCGACGCAGCGGCTCCTCACCATCCGAGGGCTGGGTGTAATGCGCCAGCATGATATCTTTCGGCCAGAAATGATTGAGACCATTGATTGCCAACAACAACAAAAGACCCACGGTCATGATGACACTGATGGCAACGGCACCGGCATTGACCCAGATCCAGGGCGTTCCACTGGCAAAGAATTTTTTCACAGAATTGATCATATCGTGCTGTACTTGCGTCGCAGACGCTGTCTGATGATTTCCGCCAGAGTGTTGACGACAAAGGTAAACATGAAGAGCACTAGCGCCGCCAGGAACAGAATGCGGTAGTGCGTGCTATCCACTTCCGACTCCGGTACCTCTACCGCAATATTGGCCGCCAGCGTCCGCATGCCTTCAAAGATATTGATGTCCATGATGGGCGTGTTACCCGTGGCCATCAGTACGATCATGGTTTCCCCCACGGCGCGCCCCATACCGATCATCAGTGCGGAGAAAATACCCGGGCTCGCGGTGGGCAGCACAACACGGCTGAGGGTTTGCCAGGGAGTTGCCCCCAGGGCCAGAGAACCATATGTCAGCTGTTTTGGCACAGTGAAAACGGCATCTTCGGCGATAGAGAAAATCGTAGGAATCACCGCAAAGCCCATGGCAAAACCGACTACCAGCGCGTTGCGCTGATCGTAGGCAATGCCCAGATCGTGCGTAATCCAGCTGCGCATATCACCATCAAAAAAGAGCAGTTCAATCGGAGCGGCAAGAAGAAAAGACAAGTAAGCGACGATGAGAATCACCGGAATCAGCAAAGCCGCTTCCCAACCTTCCGGCACCCGAAAGCGTATGTGCTCCGGCAGACGTGTCCAGACAAATGCCGCCAGCAGAATGCTGACTGGAGTCAACACCAGCAGGCTGAAAATACCCAGCAGATGTGTTTCCAGAAAAGGGGCCAGCCAGAGCCCGGCCAGGAAGCCAAGAACCACGGTTGGCAATGCTTCCATCAGCTCGATCAGCGGCTTGACGTTACGACGCATCTTCGGCGCCATGAAATAACCGGTGAAGATGGCGCCACAGACAGCCAGGGGGGCCGCCAGCAACATGGCGTAAAACGCGGCCTTGAGGGTGCCGAATGCCAGCGGAGCAAGCGAGTATTTCGGCTCAAAATCATTGTTCGCCGCGGAGGACTGCCAGATATACTCGGGCTGCTGATAGTTCTCGTACCACACCTTTTGCCACAAGGCCTCCCAGGACACTTCCGGATGGCGGTTGGACACGCGCCAGAAGGAGAAATGACCGTCACCATGCTCCAGCAGCAGGCCGTCCCCGCGTGCGGAAATGGCGAGTGTTCTCGGGGCGTTATCCAGCAGGCGGGTGTAGGCAACCTGACGATGGGCGGTGGTGTTGTAGATGCCCACATAGCCCTGCTCATTCGCAGTGATGAAGTTTTTACGCCGCTGTTCCGGGGCTAGTGCAAGCACACGCCCACCGGCATCGAACTCACGCACTTTCTCAAGGCCGAAGCCCCCCCCATCGCGCCTGACCAGGAACCATTGAGACACGGCCCCGTCACTGTCTCCAACCAACAGGGAAATCCCTCCCAGCAGGAAATTCACTTCCGTGATATGCCCCCCGGAAGCTGCCAGGCTTACTTCATCCGCAATCACGGTCTCGCCACCGCTGAACGCCGGACGAACATCCACCAGACTCAAATGCCCGGAAGCATCAATGGCAAACAGCCAACGACGATCCATGTCGAGATACAACTGCTCCAGCGCAGGCAGCTCTCCCGTCAAGGTGGCCAGTTCTGTTTTCCAGTCCGCATCCGATGCGCCACTAAAGGCGGACAACAGACTGGTCTCCCGCCGCGCCCTGAGCAGACGCACCTGCCCCGAAGGATTGGTACCGGCCAGCAGAAGTTCGCTGCTGTTGGAGCGCACGCTGAGCCGGGATACCGGCTCATTGTCGTACAGCGCAAAACTGTCTTCTCCGAAGGGATAGCGGATGACCGGGGTCAACAGGCGTTCGTTGTTCTCGCCAAAGCGGACATCGTAGTCATACTCGGCGATCAGCACATGGCCGTTGCTCAGGCCCAAGGCGAAAATTCTGCTGATATCGGTGTCCAGGGCGAAACTGACAATGCTCTGCCCTTGGGGAATTCTCAACGGAATGCGATTGCGCAGCGCCCCATCAGAGGTGTTGAAAAACAAGGCTTCCCCATCGTCCCCCAGGCGCATGGCCACTTCCAGGCGCTCCTCAACCGCGAGATGGAGGACATTGTCACTATGGGGGGCTTCCAATCGGAATTCGCTGACATCCTGAATCAGGGCGCTGCGGAAAAGCGGCATCACCTCATAAATCAGATAGAGAAAAATCAGCAAAACGGCAGCAATCACACCAAGGCCGCCCACGGCAATGCCGATTCCGGCGAGCTTGTCCTTGAAATGTCTGAATTTTCGTCTTGCGTGGGAAGAGCTGGCTAAAGCCTCTCCCGCCGGAGTATCCGGTACGGGAGAGGCGGAGGATAAAGACTGTTGGTTCATGGCCCTGAAGTCTAGTTTGCAAATATTACAGTTTCATGACAGTTGGTTTGCAAACTGCCCCCAGAGCCGGGTGTATGTGGCCCCCATCGCCGGGCTTACAGCCCCAGCGACTTCATGGTCGTTTCCACTACCTGCGCCGGCAGTGAAATATAGCCATCCTTGAGTACCACTTCCTGCCCCGTTTTGGACAGCACCAGCTTGATGAACTCTCGCTCCAGAGGCGCCAGAGGCTTGTTCGGCTCCTTGTTGACGTAGACAAACAGGAAGCGGGCCAGAGGATAATGGCCGGATATGGCATTCTCTGCGTTGGCGGCAAAGAATTCCCCCCCCTCCTCTCTGGACAGGGGCAGAGCCCGCACGCTGGACGTGGTGTAGCCCAGGCCCGAGTAACCAATGCCGTTCACCGAGGTACTGACAGACTGCACCACCGAGGCGGAACCAGGCTGTTCATTGACCGAGTTCTTGAAGTCCCCGGTGCACAGCGCCGTTTCCTTGAAGTAGCCGTAGGTGCCAGACACGGAGTTGCGACCGAAAATCTGCACATCACGACGCTGCCAGGGGCCACTCAAACCCAATGCACCCCAGCTGTCGATAGCTTCGGGATAACCGCACTTAAGGGTGGAGGAGAACACCGCATCCACCTGGGGCAGAGACATACCTTCCAGCGGATTGTCCTTGTGAACGAACACCGCCAGGGCATCGATCGCTACCGGGATCGCTGTGGGTTTGTAGCCGTACTTGTTCTCGAAGGCTTCAATTTCATTGTCCTTCATCTCGCGGCTCATCGGCCCCATATTGGCGGTGCCTTCGGTCAGCGCGGGCGGTGCAGTGGAGGACCCCGCCGCCTGAATCTGGATATTCACATTGGGATAGAAGCGCTTGAACTCCTCCGCCCACAGTGTCATCAGATTGGCGAGCGTATCAGAACCAACACTGGAAAAGTTACCGGACACTCCGCTGGTACGGGTGTAATCCGGCAGACCTTCGTCTACGCTGGCAGCAAGCGCGGCACTGCTGCACAGCCCAGCAAGGATAAGGGCCACAGGCTTGATCGCGGTTTTCAGATTCATGCTTTGTCTCCAATCTTCAGGTTGCAGGGGTATCCCCTATTTCTGCCGCGTACTATAAGACTGTTTTATGACAAATTAATGACAGCACCCTCCCCGCATCTTCGCAAATCACTGCCCCCGTCGGGCCCGAATGTCATCAATCTGTCACTTTTCTCCGGCAACGCCTCATGTAGAATGCTAGCTTTATCGGTGTGTAGCGAAGGCGAGCCCATGAGCAGCAAACCCGTCAATCCCACTCTTCGCCCTGAAGAGCTCTCAGCACAGCAAACCTCCTACCCTGCGGGGGACACCGATGTGGATCTTGCCGCCAACAGTGCCGTGCTGCGCGCCGATGAAACAACAGCTCAACCCCAGGAACTTCCCGGCATCGATCTGGGCAGCAGCGAACTGTATCTGAACCGTGAACTGAGTTACTTCCAGTTCAACCTGAGGGTTCTGGAGCAGGCACGCAATTCTCGCCACCCCCTGATGGAACGCTTGATGTTCCTGCTGATCTTCAGCTCCAATCTCGATGAGTTCTATGAGATCCGGGTATCCGGGTTGAAAAAACAGATGGAATTCGGGCGTCAGCGCCCTGGGGCAGATGGCAAATACCCGGATGAAATCCTGCATGAAATCAATCAACAGGTGCGCGAGGCGGTTCAGCAACAGTACCGCATCCTCAACGAGGAACTCTTCCCCTCGCTGGCAGAACAGAACATCCGCTTCCTTCACCGTCACGAATGGAGCCCCCGCCTGACGGAGTGGACCCAGGAATATTTTCGCAACGAGGTACTTCCGGTCATCAGCCCACTTGGCCTGGACCCGGCTCATCCGTTTCCGCGCCTGGTGAACAAAAGCCTGAACTTCATTCTGTCCCTGGAGGGAAAAGACGCCTTTGGACGCGACAGTGGTCTGGCCATTGTGCCCGCCCCCCGCTCGCTTCCCCGCCTCATCAAGGTGCCGGCCAGCATCATCGGGGAAGGCGACAATTTTATTTTCCTTTCCTCGATCATTCACGCACATGTGGAAGAGTTTTTCCCGGGCATGAGTGTCAAGGAATGCCATCAGTTCCGGGTAACCCGCAATTCCGATCTGGAAATGTCCAATGTCGAGATTCAGGACGTGGCCAGTGCATTGCAGGGCGAGTTGCATATGCGTCGCTTCGGAACGGCAGCGAAGCTGGAGGTGGGCGCCGCCTGCCCGCGCGAGCTCACCGATTTCCTGCTGCAGCGCTTCAATCTCACCGAGGATGATCTGTTCCGCCTGGACGGCCCTGTCAATCTACAGCGTCTGATGGCATTGACCAGCATGATCAACCGGCCGGATCTGAGCTTTCCCTCTTTCACTCCAGGCACCCCTGCTGCTCTGGAGGACGGCAACTGTATCTTTGCTGCTGTCACCAAGGAAGACCAGTTGCTGCACCACCCTTTTCAGTCTTTCATGCCGATTATCGACTGGCTGCGTCAGGCAGCAAAGGACCCGGGGGTGCTTTCCATCAAACAGACTCTGTATCGGACCAACGAATCCTCCGAACTGGTGGAAGCCCTGGCAGAAGCGGCCAGAAACGGCAAAGAAGTCACGGTAGTGATCGAGCTTCGCGCACGCTTTGATGAAAAGGAAAATCTGCAGTACGCCGCCAAACTGCAGGAAGCCGGCGCTGTCGTGGTATACGGTGTCATGGGTTACAAGACGCACGCAAAAATGCTGCTGATCGTCAGACGCGAAGGCGGCAGGCTGAAGCGCTATGCCCACCTGAGCACCGGCAATTACCACCGCAAAACCTCTCTGGTATATACCGACTACGGGCTTCTCACCTGCGACGAGGTGTTGTGCGCAGACGTGCATAAAGTGTTTCAGCAGATTACCGGCATGGGCAAGCGCATCGTGCCCGATATGTTGATCCACGCGCCTTTCCGCCTGAAAAAGTCGTTGATCCGTTTCATTCAGCAGGAAAAATCGGCAGCCCAGGAGGGAAAGCCTGCCCGCATCATTGCCAAGATGAACTCCCTTACCGACCCGGACATCATTCGGGAATTGTATGATGCGGCACGCCACGGGGTTCGCATCGATCTGATCATTCGCGGTATCTGCTGCCTCAAACCCGGCATTCCCGGAGTTTCAGAAAATATTCGTGTCGTGTCCATTATCGGCCGCTTTCTGGAACATTCCCGGGTGTATTATTTCGAGAACAATACGCCACAGCTGTATTGTTCAAGTGCAGACTGGATGGAACGCAATCTCATGCATCGCATCGAGGTCGCTTTCCCCATTCAGAAGAAGAAGCTCGTCAACCGGATACTGGAAGACTTGAACAAGTATCTTGACGATGGCTGTCAGAGCTGGGATCTGCAACCGGACGGCAACTATCTGCGCAATGTTCCTGGCACAGACTGCGCACAGGAACAGGTACAGAACCAGCTGCTGCATGAAATGGCGACCGTTCGCTACAACGTGGTCTGAGTGATCTCGGGCAGAGTATCTCTGCCCAGAATCGAGGTATCGGCACCGTTGTGCATCATGAAGTCCAACATCCCCTCGCGCAGGGCTGTCGGGCTGAAATTGATGGTTTGCAGATTGCAGGCGCGCATCAGCCCCACCAACACCGCCCAACCGGGCAACAGCAATTCCTTGCGGCGATCTTTCAGACCCGGCAACAGCATGTCGGGATTCTCCGCACATCGCAGCACATCCTCCCGCATGGCCTCCAGCGCCAAAATGCTGATCATGCCTTCCTGATACCCCCGGTACTGGCTGAGCACCGCCAGCATCTTGGCTGTACCGGACGAAGCGTAGGCCGCGGCCCAGGGAAAGCGTTCGAAGCTTTCCCTTACACTCTGAAATACCTGCGCGGCAGCATCGGTGGCATTTTCCAGTGCTTCCTCAAGTGCTTCACGCGAGGCATGGGCCTGCCCCTGAAAAAATCTGTCACGCCAACTGACACAGCCGATAGGCAGGCTCTCGGTCACGAAACGCCGCTCCTGCTGGCCGATAATGATCTCCGTACTCCCCCCACCGATGTCCACCACCAGCCGGGTGTCATCGCTGCAGGGCAAATGACTGAGAACCCCCAGATACACCAGTATTGCCTCCTGAACACCGGATATGACCGACACATCAATCCCCAGATCGTGAGCGGCTTCAATGAAACGGGGAGCATTGCGGGCCAGACGCAGGGCATTGGTTCCCAAAGCCCAGTACTGCTGTATGGGATAGCGGGACATCACATCGCGAAATTCACGCAGGCTCTGAAGCCCTCGTTCGAATGCGGCCGGAGAAATTTCACCACTCAGGGCAACACCTTCGCCAAGCTGCACAATATGGCTGAAGCGCTCCACGATCTGGCTTTTTTCATCCTGCCATTCGGCAATCAGCAAGTGAAAACTGTTTGAGCCTAGATCAATGCACGCATACATAGGGGTTACGATAGGACAAGATTTTTAGGAGTCTGGCGGGAGTATACGGTGTTTTTCATGACAATAGCATGACAGCCGCGTCATATAGGCTGTCACGGAGCAGGCCCTGCCTGCTCCGCCACGGCAGCTCTCAGATCATGGACTGCTGGTAGTTTTCCAGCCCTACCCTGTCAATCAGATCGAGCTGTGTTTCCAGCCAGTCGACATGTTCTTCCTCACTGCGCAGAATCTCTCCCAGCAGATCACGGCTGACAAAATCCTGAATGCTCTCGGCATAGCTCATGCCCTCACGCAGAGCGGGTATTGCCTGCATCTCCAGCTTCAGATCACACTCCAGCATCTCTTTGGTGTTCTCGCCGATCAGCAATTTGCCCAGGTTCTGTAGATTAGGCAGCCCCTCCAGAAACAGAATACGTTCCACCAGCAGGTCCGCATGCTTCATTTCATCGATGGATTCTTCGTATTCCTTTTCGGCGAGTTTGCCGAGCCCCCAGTCTTTGTACATTCGCGAGTGCAGAAAATACTGATTGATGGCAATCAGCTCGTTGGCGAGAGCCTTGTTGAGGTGTTTCACAATGCTTGCGTCGGCCTTCATGGTGGTTTCCTTCCTGAAAAATCGAGAAAGTAGAGTGGGCCTTCACGGGCAGGATGTCAAGCCAACAGAAATCGTAACGCTTTGATATTAATGATAAACAAACTCATTAAGCATTCACTTTCATGCGGATGGCGAGCGGGTCATACGGACAGGGCATTTACAAATGGCGTGGCATTGTGAAACTCATTCACAATACTCAGTGCATGCCGGCCGCACTTGCCACATTCTGACGCAAGGCCCAGTTTATCGCGCAGATCGGCGATGCGGCTGCTGCCCTGGCTGCATACTTCACGAATCTGTTTATCCGTGATCTGACGGCAAATGCACACGTACATGAAGAACTCCTCCGATATGAGGCAATATTAAAAGCAAATGAGAATGATTGTCAAATGTATTCTTGGATCATAGCCCTGCGCCGAAAACCTCTGCCGCACCGGCTTCATGCTAAGATACTGCCGCCCCGACAGGCCACCGCGTAGCCGGGACTCTCATATCATCCAGGAGCCTCACATTGACAGCCTCTCCCCCTGCTCTGCCTCATTCCCGTCTCAAGGCATTGTTGATCGGCGGTTTTCTTGGCATCGTCGCGCTGAAGCTTTATTTCGCCTATGCTCTCGACCTCTACAGCGACGAGATATTTTACTGGCAGGCATCAACCTACCCGGCAATCGCCTACAGTGACCTGCCCTTCATGGCCGCGTTGCTGGCAGGCTCAGGCTCGATGCTATTGGGGAACAGTGCCTTCGCGGTACGAGCTTTGTTCCTCCTGCTCGGCTCCTCCATTCCCCTGCTGGTGTACTGGCTCGCCCAACCCTTGACAGGGCGGCGCCAGGCATTGGAGGCCGCCGGCCTCAGCCTGTGCATTCCCCTGTGTGGATTTCTGGGGCTGCTGGCGGTGCCCGATGTTCCCCTGCTGTTTTTTGGCCTGCTCTTTATTGGCTGCCTCGAGCGGGCTGTGCGTCTGGGCCAGATTCGATACTGGCTCGCCGCCGGCCTCGCCTCCGCTCTGGGGGTGAGTACGCATTATCGCTTCGCGCTTTATCTGCTGGCCGGTTTTCTGTGTCTGCTGGTATTCCCATCGCTGCGCCGCTACTGGCGCACTCCGGGCTTGTGGCTGGCAGCCCTTATCCTTGCCACCGGTTTGTACCCCACGGTTTCCTTCAACCTGCACTATCGCCTCAGTGGTATCGACTACCACCTACTGGAGCGCCACCCCTGGGAGTTTCAGGCCGAAGGACTTCTGCACCTGTTCAAGCAGGCGATCCTGGTCACACCACTGCTGTACATCGCCTTACTGTGGACCTTATGGCATCTGCTGCGCTCAGCGCGATCCGGCGATACAAGCCGTGGGCTGTTCGCTGTATTTGCCCTGTGCAATCTTGGGGTTTACCTGGTCCTGGCCCCCTGGGCAGACAACACCCGTACCTCCATTCACTGGCCGCTGTCCGGATACCTGCCTTTACTGGTTTTTCTGCCGGAGACCCTGCGCGAAATTTACGCCCGGCTCAGTGCTCGTTTCAGCCACAGGTTTGCCGCGCGCACACTTGGAATTCTCATCGGAATGGGATTTGCGGGCTCCGTTATCGCCCTGACGGGAGTCGGGGCACAGGTTTTACAGACCTGGAAATCCCCCTTGCTGAGCCCCCATCTGCTTTCCAACAAAATGGCGGGTTGGAAGGAGTTCAACCAGTATCTCGGCAGTGTCATCAGCAGCCAGCACCTGGCCGAAGACGATATCCTGGTAAGCGACAATTACTACACAGCAGCACAGATTGAACTGGCAAGACCGGATTTGCGCCCTGTCTATAATCTGGATGAAGACAAGGCAATCCGCGATGGGCGAGCGGTACAGTACGAACTGTGGCAATTGAACGGAAATGCCTTGAAAACGCTGAACGCCCCGTCCGGCTTATTTATTACAGAGGACAGCACATTAACGGTTCCAGACAAGATCAATGTGCTGCAACGTACCTGTGGCTATTTCGATCGCCTGGTATTTGTCAGTCAGCTATCCCTTTTTGAGGGGGAGAAACGCTTCAGCTTCTACCGTGCAGACTCCGCCGCCGAAAATCAGTCGAGCACCGCGCCCTGCCCCGTGCCCAGCCTGGGCTGGGTTGATCAGCCTGTAGAAAACGCAAGGGTGGAGGGAGAACTGCCCGTATCGGGGTGGGTGATCAATGAAGGTTTGGGCGTGGCGCAGGTAACGCTGTGGATAGATGGACAGCTGTTTGGGACCGCCAAATATGGCGGCGCACGCCCCGATGTCGTAGATGCCATGCAGGTACGCTCCGATCCCAATAGCCCGGGCCTGGGTTTCAGTATTCCGGTGCCATCAGGAGCGCTCAGCCCTGGCAGACATACTCTGCACCTGGAGGTTATGGGAAAAAGCGGAGAGATTCAGCAATTCGGAACACGCAGCATACGGGTGCCGTAAACCCGCTGCTCTGTGCCTAGAATGGGCTTAAAACTTCGACAGCCACTTTCCATTCACCGGTTTTGGTGAAGTGCCAGTAGCGCAGATAGTTGGTGCTGAAAGCCGAATTCCCTTCCACCGACATGGTGCCAAATGTGTATCCGGCATCCCCTGAGGATGCCATATAAGCGCCTGCCGGCTCATAGCTCAGGGTGGAAAGGGCCATCTGTTCATCCATAAACGCACCGTATACGGCCGCCCCCGATTCATTGCCTATTCCCGGAGCCATACCTGGTACAAACATGCGCAGATGTTCTACACCGTATCGGACGATGGCACGACGCCCACCCCTGAAATTGACGGATTCGATGAAGCGTTCATCGGCTTCCAGAAGCGACTCCAGCGTATTATGTGCGGCCATTTCCGCAGGAGCAGTCTCTGCCATCAACTGATCCGTCTCGGCGATATCCGGCTCCACATCCAGGCTGAGCACACCAGGAACGCGGACCACCATGTCCGCCACCATACGCCATTGGCCTTCGAGTTTCCGCCAGATGGTTACAAAGTGGCCATACACGCGACGCGACTCTTCGCCGAAACCGGCCGTATAACGATAAGGGCCACTGGTAAGCCCAAGATCCCCGGCGCGTGAAAAATCTATGTAATTCGCCCGCGACTCCAGGCTTGAAAGCTGCCTCTGCTCGGGACTGACCTGCTCATAAAGCTTGCGGGCATCCACCGGCCCTTCACGAAAAATCACCGCCCCCTCACCGAATACATCCAGGAAAGCCTGACTCATTCCCAGCGTTCTGGAGCTCTCGGCAAATGCGGCATCGGTAACCTTCAGGCTTTCCCATACACGCAAACGCTCACCAGACTGGGAAAGAGCCGCGCAGGAAGCAAACATGAGAAAAATAGCCAGAACTATACGGGCTGATGACGACATCATGAGGAACACCAATCTATTATCGTTCTTGAAGATCCGGTCGTTGTCGAAGTATGTACCAATAATCAAGGCAGGTATAGCAAAGCCTGCAAATATAGGACCGGGGAATTCCCGCAGCATTTTCTCAGAAGTGGCATTTTCCTGATTCAAAAAACCAACGGGATGACTTTACAGAGTACAAACAAGTACCATTAAAGGCGCACGTTTGACAGCCCACAGTTTTCCCTGCCCGATCTCATGGCAAGCATTTGATAAACTGAGTGTTTTAGATGTATCAGGAGTACTTTCAACTCAAGTCGGCGCCGTTTTCTCCTACCCCGGATACCCACTTCTATGTAGAGAATGACTGCCCCCCGCCTCTCTTTCAGGAAATGGTTGAAGAGGTGAACCGAAGCAATGGATTTATCCGCATTGTCGGCGATGCGGGTGCAGGCAAAACCCTGCACTGCCGCAAGCTCCTGAATGCTCTGCACTGTCATAAAAAACGCTACAGACTGATTCATATCCCTCACCCCCGGCTCAGCGAGGAGGGGCTGCTACTGGCCATGGCCCAGGAGCTCAGGATATCGGGAACGACTCTGAATTCTCTGCGCAAGGACGTGATTTGTCAGCTCAAGCAAACACTGAAAGAGTCACGGGTAAATGTCATGGTCATCGACGAAGGTCAAACCATGCCCGATGACACTCTTGAGCTGTTGCTGGAGCTGGCGGAACTGGGCGATAGCACTCAACAACTGCTGCGCGTAGTGCTGTTCACCATGCCGGTGGACAAGGAAGTTCAGGGGCTTCCCACGAACCGCCGGATCCAGGAGCGAGTCACACTGGAACGCACCTTGTGCGCCTTCGACCGCGAAGGAATGGCGCGTTATCTCGACACCCGGCTGCAGCTCGCCGGATATTCCGGCAGCCCTCTGTATTCGAAAGAGGCTCTCGATGCCCTCTTCAATTCAACTCTCGGAGTACCCAGATTAATCAATCTGCTGGCCCATAAAGCCCTCGTGAACACCTATCATGCGAAACTGCAACAGGTACAAGGTCTACAGGTACGCCTGGCAGCGGCAGCAACAGAAATCGCTCCCCGGATTGATGGGCAGGATTCACCTATGGGATGGTTCAGCCGCTTGCGTCAACGTGCGATCTGAGCGTTTGTATCAGCAGTTGTTTCACGCGGGGGCTTCGCTATAATCTCACGGCTCCAAATTCACTCATCGCAATAGCAGCACCTTTGTTGCACGCAGGACACGAGCATGCAGAATCCAATCTGGGAACAATTGCACACCGAAGCACATCAGATTGTGCTGACGGAACCTCTTCTCGCCAGTTATGTGTATGCCTGTATTCTCAATCATGCAAACCTGGGTTCAGCGTTAAGTTTTATCCTCGCCAACAAATTATCAGATGAGGTAATGCCGGCAATTGCCGTACGCGAACTGTTTGATGCCGCCTACCGCGAATCGCCGGATATGATTGATTATGCGATCTCCGATATGCAGGCCGTGTATGATCGCGATGCGGCAACGAACTCCTATGTCCCGGTCATCCTGTTCCTGAAAGGCTATCAGTCCATCCAGGTGCACCGGCTGGCACACTTCCTGTGGAAAAAGAATCGTAAAGCACTTGCACTGTTCATTCAGAGCCGAAATTCAGAGGTATTCGGTGTCGATATCCACCCGGCCTGTGTCATGGGCAAAGGCATTATGTTCGATCATGCCACCGGCATCGTCATTGGTGAAACTACCGTGATAGAGGATGATGTCTCCATCATGCAGTCCGTTACCCTTGGGGGAACCGGTAACGAAACCGGAGACCGTCACCCCAAAATCCGTTCCGGTGTCCTTATTTCCACCGGAGCCAAGGTACTCGGGAACATTGAAGTCGGCGAAGGTGCGAAAGTGGGAGCAGGCAGTGTTGTACTCGACAATGTCCCGCCACACACCACTGTCGTCGGGGTACCTGCTCACAAGGTTGGCAAACCCTGCTCGGATTCGCCCGCTCGCACAATGAACCAGAGCGTCTACGAGAATTGACGACTGATCGTTTACTGTCAACGGTCGGTCACATTCCCCATCGATAATGCCTCCAATTAAGTCATTGGAGCTTCATAATGGGCGACAATATCGTTCGACTACTACAGCCCACATTGGTTGATGGAATTTCCGGCACCGATCCTGAACTACGCCAGGAATTTCTTCGCATTCTTGCCAAGAACAATCTGACGCCACTTTTTCAGCCCATCATCGATTTTCAGAAGCGAACCATTCTTGGCTATGAATCCCTGATACGCGGCCCTTCGGACAGTGCGCTGCATAGCCCTGCCACGCTTTTTGACATTGCGCGCCGCGAAGGCGCTCTTACCGAGCTGGACATTGCCTGCAAACGGAAAGGCATTCGGGCATTCAACAGCAAGCAACTGGCGGGAAAACTTTTTCTGAACACAACACCGCAAGGGCTTCTTGAACCAGGCCATCGAAACGGTCTCACGCTTGAATTTCTCCGCGAAGTCGGGATTGCCCCTGAAAACGTTGTCATTGAACTGACAGAACAATATCCAATGACAGATTTCAGCATCATGCGTAACGCGCTGGAGCATTATCGCCTTATGGGATTTGAAATAGCGATTGACGACTTGGGAGCGGGGTACTCCGGGCTCACTCGCTGGGCAGAGTTAAGGCCCGATTATGTGAAGGTAGATCGTCATTTCATTCAGAACATCCATACAGACTCTGTCAAACAATCGTTTGTCCGCTCTATCGCCGATATAGCAAAAGAGCTGCAATGCCATGTTATTGCAGAAGGTATTGAAACCCAGGAAGAGTGTCAGGCTCTGGTCGGCATGGGAATTACATTCGGACAGGGGTATTTCTTTGGTCGCCCACAAAAGAATCCTATCTGCACGATTCCGGATTTCCTGACACAAGCTCTGGAACCCACTTTCTTCAGAAAATCCTCCGAACCTGCACATGAAGACATTCAGGAGCTCCTGACACCTGCCCCTTTTCTGCGGGAATATGAGTTGCTCGAAAATGCTTATCAATATTTTATCGAAGATGAATTGCTCACTACCGTTGCCGTCATAGACAAAAACATGCGCCCGATTGGTTTGATTAGGCGTAACAGCCTTCTTGCAACTTTTTCCCGTCAGTATGGACGTTCACTGCATGGAGCCAAGCCTGTCGAAAACTTCATGGACACGACATTTGTTACCGTCGAAAAAAGCAGCAGCCTGGAGCAGGTCAGCAATCTTGTCACCAACCACATGCAATCACAGATTGAAGCTGACTTTATCATCGTTAACGCTGGGAAATATCTGGGTCTTGGCAAGGTAATGGATCTACTGAAAAAAATTACTGAATCGCAAATTAGAAACGCTCGATATGCCAATCCATTGACACTACTCCCCGGAAACGTACCAATATATGAATTTCTTGATCAGCTAATCGAAAACCAGAACTCTTTCTGCATTGCATATTGTGATATTGATAACTTCAAACCATACAATGATGTATACGGGTATTTCGAAGGAGACAAGCTCATCAAGTTGATAGCAGAAATATTGAGAGACAATATTGACAGCTCCACGGATTTCATAGGCCACGTTGGTGGAGACGATTTTATCGTCGTATTTACCAGCAATGACTGGAAACTACGTTGTCAATGCATATTACGAATCTTTGAGGAGCGGGTGCCACAGTTTTATACAGAAAAAGATCAGACTCTGGGTGGCATCTATACCCAATCTCGCGAAGGCGTAGAACAGTTCTACCCGCTTATGACTTTATCGATAGGTGTTGTAACCCCAAACACCAAGCGCATTATTTCACATCATGACGTTGCCAATATGGCCACCCACGCCAAACACATGGCAAAAAAAATTCGTGGCAACAGTCTTTATGTTGAACAGAGGCCCTGCTAAACCGCACGGCTCTCTGTTCAACACATCTTGCGTGGTTCTTTCTCAACTGTGCTACAGATATTTTTCTGCATATGCTGCGAGAACAGACCTGGGAACCCCCTGCAATTGCAGGCTTCCGCCATGCTCAAAGTGCTTAAAACGTTCACTAAGATAGGTTAGCCCCGAGCTGGTAGGGCTTAAATACGGCGTATCAATTTGCGCCAGGTTACCCAGACATATTACCTTGGAGCCATTTCCCGCCCGGGTGATAATCGTCTTGATCTGATGCGGTGTCAGGTTCTGCGATTCATCAATCAGAATCAGACTCTGTTGAAAACTGCGCCCGCGGATGTAATTCAGAGATTTGAACAGTAATGGCACTTTAGCCAGCACATATTCAATGCTGCTTGTACTATTTGCATCCTCATAATGCAGCGCCTCAAGATTATCTGTAATAGCCCCCAACCAGGGCTCCATCTTTTCCTCTTCTGTTCCCGGCAGAAAGCCAATGTCCTCATCCAGCCCCTGCGTACTTCGGGTGGCAATGATGCGACGGTAAATCTTGTTGGGTACCGTCATTTCAATCGCTGCAGCCAAGGCCAGAATGGTCTTTCCAGATCCTGCTGCACCAGTCAGGTTTACCAGATGCACGTCCGGATCCAGAAGCAAATTCAAAGCCATAGCCTGGTATACATCACGAGGCTTAAGGCCCCAGGTATCTTTCTCCATCATTTCATTCAGATCAAGATGGCGCAGAGTTACCCGCTCTTTACCCACCTTGACCACACGAGCGAGAAAACCTGTTTTGTCATACAGAAACTGATTGGGGAATAACTCACATGAAATGTACCTACGGGGCAAATGATAGAGTGTACCGGTGTGAGTATGCTCCGTTCTTACATCCTCAATCTCATCCCAGAAACTATAATTGAACTCGATATAACCTTTATGAAGGTGTGCGATGTCACTCACCAGTTGATCGCTGTGATAATCCTCGGACTCAATGCCGCAACCACGCGCCTTGAGGCGCATATTGATATCTTTGGTGACAAGCACCACTCTGCACCCTGGATTGCGCTGTTTCAATCCGGCGACATCATTGAGAATCTTGTTGTCATTGAGGTGGGTGGGAAGAAGTACTACGTTTTCAGGAGAGGGGGTCATCAGAACGGAGAGTGTACCGCAGGGTTTCAATCTTTTCCCCCTGGGTATGGGCACCCCGTCTTCGACATCCTGAGGATGGGCCCTACCCAGCACGGCATCAATCTCCCTTATTGCCTGCCTGCAATCTGCTGCGATGGAGACCTTACCGCTTTTAAGTTTATCGAGCTCCTCAAGTACGGTAATGGGAATGATGACGTGATGCTCGTCGAAATTCCTGATAGCTGTGGGATCGTGGATGAGGACGTTGGTGTCCAGGACGTAGAATATCGGTTTTGCAGATTCTGGCTTAACTTGCGAATGACTCACGAGTTGGACATCGGCCATACGAATACACCTTTATTTAACTACGGTTAAAGAAAATCATAGTCGAATTTAGCGTACTTCTACTGCGTCAGTGTGACAAACAACAGCGGGCTCGGCAACTGGCAAACGGAGAAAATGCTTGCTATAGGGATCAATCTTTGGACAGCACAACCCGAAAGCCGATAAAGGCCCTGCGTGCGCCTGGGTCGGCGGCCCCTCGAACAGCGGTTCGAGCATTGTTGTTTTCGTCTGAAAAAGAGCCGCCTCTCATGATCCACAGGGCATCATCAGCAAGATCGACACCTGTCAGATCCGTATCGAAGGGGTATTCTCTGTAGGGGCTGCGCGTCCATTCCCAGACGTTACCACTCATATCAGACAGGCCGTATACACAATCGGAACATTGGACACTGCCTACAGCCTGCGGCGTTGAGGAGTTCACATTAGCCTTCCCCGAAACGAACTGGTTTCCCCAGGGATAGATACGACTTTGCTCCCCTTTTGCGGCCTTCTCCCACTCTGCCTCATTGGGCAAAGTGACACGAGCGCCATCATCGAGGAATTTTTTCAATTCAACAGGTAACTGCGGTATTGTACGCAATGCCCCATCAAGCCATCGGGCATAGGCAAGGGCATCGGTCCAGGAAACAAAACTGACCGGGTAGTTGTCTGGCTGCGTCAAAGCCTGTGGATCGACCGGATAGCCTGTCGCCTCAACAAAAGCACGAAATTGAGCAACTGTGGTTTCATATCGCGCAATATAGTATTGCGGCATATCGACCCTTCCCTGGCGCTGAGACGCAGACCAGCGCTCATTCTCGAATGCCATCGGATCGATGAGGGGGTTACTGCCCATAGGGAATTGGCCCGCCGGAATACTGACAAACCCAAGCGATTCGTCGGCAGGTAACGATAGGTTTGCTTCCGAAAATTGGACACCCGTTCCCTCCGGCTGCGCAATCAAACCTGCACCTGGAATCGCTGCCAGCAAGCATCCCAGCAGCAGGATGCAAAAATGTGGCTGATGGCGATATCGACGATTTCCTGTCATAAGCTAGTTCCGCCTCAATCCATGCTTACCGGGAGCCTGTATCGGAGCAAGCGAAGGCCCACCCGTGTTCACAGGCTCGTTGATAAAGTTCAGGCTCAGGCATATCCAGAAGATTTTGACCGCCTTCACGCAAGAGCAGACGCAAATCAAAGGGGCGCGGATCCGCCAGGCGAATACCGGTAGAGTCCAGATAATTAAGGCAACCGGCCTGAAAGCGCAGTTCACACGATCTGGCAAAAAAACCTAAAGCTCGATCCACATCCCGCTCCGTGTGCTCGCCAAAGTAATATTCGGCGCCAATGGCATTACAGGCCCACCCTGAATTATCGTTACAATATGTCGACTCCAGCAGCAATAGCCGGTTGCAGGCATTGGGTTTACCCTGTTCGCAGGCCTCTTCCCAGAAAGGAAGACTGTCCCCCAGATGCCGAGTGTCCGTTTTGCCTAGCGCAGACATCCACGCAAAAAACAATATCCATATACCCATATGCACCAGATTCGCTTTGCGATTCAGAGTTACCCCCAAGCCCCAGCGTTCCAGCAGAGGGTGATTGCGCAAAGGGGCAACCAGACGATCGATCCACTGCACGCTAAGATTCAACAAGGGCACGCATAGCAGTTTGTCATAGAAAGTCGGAGCACCGATCATGCTGAGCAAGGTGTACAGAACGAAGACTCCCAACCCATAGAGGATACCGAATACCAGCCGGCCAGTTGGCGTACGCGGAGAGGTAGAGGGATCTGTCACCAACAGGTGCAAACCCAGGAAAACCGCAGTAGGAATCTCGGAATCAAGAAAATAAGGCACGCCTGTAATAGAGAAATACAGGGCACTCAAGCCAAACAGCACCATCGCAGAGGATGCGGAAACCAGGGTGATAGCAAAGAAATACATCACAACCAGGCCGCCCAGAAACAGGTAAGTATAAATTCCAGGCGCGAGACTCAGCGTGCTGGCAATCTGGGGGCCCCAGGTAAGATCTGTCGTATTGGTGGCAATCAGGACAAGCGAAAACAGCCCCAAGGTAAAGGCTGATGGGTTAAAAATGTGAACAAGACGACCGTCACGATTCCAACGCACAAATTCTTTGCCAAGAAATCCGATGCCGACCATCAGAAACTGCAGATAGAACCAGTCGTCATGGAACCAGAGAAAGAGGTTTGTGCTGAATATAATGGGGATGGGGCCAAAACCAAATTGATAAGAATCGCGTCTCGACCAGGACAGCATAATATCAAAGGCATAGGCGAATAAAACCTGAGCAATCAACAAGATGGCGTGTGCCTGTACCGGCTGCCAATTCATCCCCCAATAAAAATATACAGAGAGATGCACCATTGTCTGTATATAGTGCTGAGGTCTCAGGCTGATGACAAAAGACTTGCTTAGAGGCTGTGCCGAATATTTGTGCAAAACCAGAAGTTGCCAGCCAGCAAGAAATAGACACGCCCCCCAGAAGGAGTACAGCAGTATGGGATTCCCTTGCACTCTGGACGTGAAAGAAAGCAGAAAAAGGGCCAGTACAAACACGCCCGGGACTTTCAACAGATGGGGATGGGTAATACCAGGGGATTGCTGTGATTTACTTTCCCTGGAATTCTCTGCCTCTGCACCTCTTCGGCTAGTGCTGCGATTACGCCCTTTGCTTGCAGATAGCATGAACGGAACTCTTCTTTTGTGATGTATCGAGTGCGCCAGATGATAAACCAGCACCCTTGTCAATTCAATTTGAATCCTGAGGCCACCAGTATGCCCTTTCGGGCTTTCCAATTCCGAAGTGAAGCGATTACACTTTACCCCGGTCTTTCAGGGAGCTGACATACGATTTCTGCTATCAAACACAGCTCAGCAGGGTTTTCCCTCACAAAAACAACCGCACGGAGTATAAAAATGTTAAAGCAAATAGTTGGTATTGGCTTGGTGGTCATCAGCGCGTCAGGCGTTATCAGTGTCTCAGCCCAACAAGCGGAACCCACGCCAGAAGAGCTGGCAGCACAAGCGGCCGATACCCGGCAATCCCTGTTTAAGCTGTTACGCTACAATCTCAATATGATCAGTGGAATGGCTCGTGGCACGGTCGCATTCGACGCAGCGGTTGCAGAGCGCAATGCCAACCGTATCGCAGAACTGGCACCGATGATTCCGGAGCTGTTTGCAGCCGATACCCGTGCCTACAACATCGAAACGGAAGCACTGCCTATCATCTGGGATCGGATGGATGAATTCACCGAGAAAGCAAACAACCTGGTGAATGCTGCCAATACCTTCGCAGCAACCGCCCGTGGTGGCGAACGAAATGCAATCCTTGGCGGCATCAGGGCCTTCGGTGGCGCATGTGGCAACTGCCATGAAACCTTTCGAGAAGACTGAATCTTAGGTTGAAACAAGCCATCCGCCGTTTATTCTACAGACTGCGGATGGCTTTAACGTTCCTGCTTGAAGAATGCCGCCAGGGCCGCACGATCCTCATCGCTCAGCATTGAGGTGTTGTGCTCGATAACAGACTCCATCTCTCCACCAATAAACTCTCCATCCGGTTTCATTCCCAAAAGCAGGAAAAAAGCAAAGTCTTCCCTGCCCCAGCTTGTCAGAGCGTCTGGATTTATCGCATCAGCATGGCTTTCTCCCATGGTGGCTCCAGCAAACTCCCTGCTTTGCTGTAACATGCCCAACGCATTTCTGGGTGTATGACATTCTCCACAATGTCCCAGATTCCTTGCCAGGTACGCCCCCCTGAGAATTAGTGGATCCTCTGTCTTCAATAGCGGTGGCTTTGCTGAAAAATCTGCCAACCGATTCCATCCGGCCATAAACCAGCGCGACATCCACATAGAGAGATCATGTTTGGGGACTGTGTGAGTGACGGGTTCCTGGGCAAGCAAATAGGCTGCTATATCCATGACATCCTGATCACTCATGCCTGAGTAAGCTCTATAAGGAAAAGCAGGATAATAAAAACTACCGTTCGGGGTACGACCATGCTTGAGAGCCATCAAAAATTCACGGGAATTCCAGCCTCCAATTCCAGTGCTCACGTCCGGTGTGATATTAGGCGCATAAAAAGTACCAAAATCAGAGACCAGCGCCATTCCCCCACTAAGGCCAGACGCCCCTTCCCCCTGGTGACAACTGATACACCCCCCTGCGTGTACCAGATATTCACCCCTCTCGATACTCAGCTCCGTTGACGAAATGGACAGATCCGCCACACCAGGTGCCGCGAATAGCCAATAAAAAATGACACACAGAAGCAAAACCGTGGCTGAAAGTATTCCCCTACGCTTTCTCGTCATCACTTACGCCTCTATAAATGCTTGCGGCCAACCGTTGCCGTTCAGACACCTTTTATAGCATACAAAGCGTGGAAGAGTGGCAAGGGGCCGATGTGGCTGATTGTTTTGTTGCGAGGTGTTTCTCTCGGCAGTTGCACAGGCATAAAAAAAGCCCCGACCATCACTGGTCGGGGCTTTTCGGTTTAAGAGCCTGACGATGTCCTACTCTCACATGGGGAGACCCCACACTACCATCGGCGCTGAGCACTTTCACTTCTGAGTTCGAGATGGGATCAGGTGGTTCACACTCGCTATGGTCGTCAGGCAATTCTTTCGTCCCTGCCGCTATCGGCCGCAGGAACTGATTCTTCACAATCGGGTGAATGACTCAATATCGTTCTGTCTGTACAGGTTGTTATCACGCTCTGACAAGAGCCTGTGATTATATGGTCAAGCCTCACGTGCAATTAGTACTGGTTAGCTCAACACGTCACCGTGCTTACACACCCAGCCTATCAACGTCGTAGTCTTCAACGGCACTTTAGTGGGGTCAAGCCCCAAGGGAGATCTCGTCTTGAGGGAGGCTTCCCGCTTAGATGCTTTCAGCGGTTATCCTGTCCGAACATAGCTACCGGGCAATGCCACTGGCGTGACAACCCGAACACCAGAGGTTCGTCCACTCCGGTCCTCTCGTACTAGGAGCAGCTCCTCTCAAATCTCCAACGCCCACGGCAGATAGGGACCGAACTGTCTCACGACGTTCTAAACCCAGCTCGCGTACCACTTTAAATGGCGAACAGCCATACCCTTGGGACCTGCTTCAGCCCCAGGATGAGATGAGCCGACATCGAGGTGCCAAACACCGCCGTCGATATGAACTCTTGGGCGGTATCAGCCTGTTATCCCCGGAGTACCTTTTATCCGTTGAGCGATGGCCCTTCCATACAGAACCACCGGATCACTATGACCTACTTTCGTACCTGCTTGAGATGTCTCTCTCGCAGTCAAGCGCGCTTTTGCCATTATACTCATCACACGATGTCCGACCGTGTTGAGCGCACCTTCGTACTCCTCCGTTACTCTTTGGGAGGAGACCGCCCCAGTCAAACTACCCACCACACAGGGTCCCTGACCCGGATAACGGGTCTAGGTTAGAACTCCAATAATACAAGGGTGGTATTTCAAGGTCGACTCCACGACAACTGGCGTTGCCGCTTCAAAGTCTCCCACCTATCCTACACATGTAGTACCAAAGTTCACTGTGAAGCTATAGTAAAGGTTCACGGGGTCTTTCCGTCTAGCCGCGGGTACACTGCATCTTAACAGCGATTTCAATTTCACTGAGTCTCGGGTGGAGACAGTGTGGCCGTCGTTACGCCATTCGTGCAGGTCGGAACTTACCCGACAAGGAATTTCGCTACCTTAGGACCGTTATAGTTACGGCCGCCGTTTACCGGGGCTTCGATCAAGAGCTTCGCATAAGCTAACCCCATCAATTAACCTTCCGGCACCGGGCAGGCGTCACACCCTATACTTCCTCTTGCGAGTTTGCAGAGTGCTGTGTTTTTAATAAACAGTTGCAGGGGCCTGGTTACTTCGACTCCCCTCAGCTTACGCAGTAAATGCTTCACCAAAAGGAGCGTACCTTCTCCCGAAGTTACGGTACCATTTTGCCTAGTTCCTTCACCCAAGTTCTCTCAAGCGCCTTGGTATTCTCTACCTGATCACCTGTGTCGGTTTACAGTACGGTCGTCTGTTACCTATGCTTAGAAGGTTTTCCTGGAAGCAGGGCATCAACCACTTCGTCTTATGATCGCTCAAAAAACTCGTCATCACGTCTCAGAATATAACCTCCCGGATTTACCTAAGAGATCTCCCTACACGCTTAAACACGGACTACCAACGCCGTGCTGGCCTAGCCTTCTCCGTCACTCCATCGCAGTAACAGCCGGTATCGGAATTTTAACCGATTTCCCATCGACTACGCGTTTCCGCCTCGCCTTAGGGGCCGACTCACCCTGTCCCGATTAACGTTGGACAGGAAACCTTGATCTTTCGGCGGGGAGGTTTTTCACCCCCCTTGTCGTTACTCATGTCAGCATTCGCACTTCTGATACCTCCAGCATGCCTCTCGACACACCTTCAACGGCTTACAGAACGCTCCTCTACCATGCGTGCAAGCACGCATCCGCAGCTTCGGTTATCAGTTTGAGCCCCGTTATATCTTCCGCGCAGGCCGACTCGACTAGTGAGCTATTACGCTTTCTTTAAAGGATGGCTGCTTCTAAGCCAACCTCCTAGCTGTCTAAGCCTTCCCACATCGTTTCCACTTAACTGATATTTGGGACCTTAGCTGGCGGTCTGGTTGTTCTCTTGACGACGGACGTTAGCACCCGCCGTCTGTCTCCCGTGATAGAACTTACTGGTATTCGGAGTTTGCATCGGGTTGGTAAGTCGGGATGACCCCCTAGCCGACACAGTGCTCTACCCCCAGCAGTTAATGACACGAGGCTCTACCTAAATAGATTTCGAGGAGAACCAGCTATCTCCGAGCTTGATTAGCCTTTCACTCCGAGCCACAGGTCATCCGATAATTTTTCAACATTATTCGGTTCGGTCCTCCAGTGCCTGTTACGGCACCTTCAACCTGCCCATGGCTAGATCGCCCGGTTTCGGGTCTATTGCCAGCAACTAAACGCCCTATTAAGACTCGGTTTCCTACGGCTCCCTACACGGTTAACCTTGCTACTAACAATAACTCGCTGACCCATTATACAAAGGTACGCCGTCACCCCACAAAGGAGGCTCCGACTGCTTGTACGTGCGCGGTTTCAGGGTCTATTTCACTCCCCTCACCGGGGTTCTTTTCGCCTTTCCTCACGGTACTTGTTCACTATCGGTCAGCCAGAGTATTTAGCCTTGGAGGATGGTCCCCCATCTTCAGCCAGGATTACACGTGTCCCGGCCTACTCGTTTTCATCAAAACAGCGCTTTCGTGTACGGGGCTATCACCTCTATCGCCGGACTTTCCAGACCGTTCCACTAACACTGTATCAACTTAAGGCTAATCCCCTTTCGCTCACCGCTACTCAGGGAATCTCGTTTGATTTCTTTTCCTGCGGGTACTTAGATGTTTCAGTTCCCCGCGTTCGCCTCCCTTACCTATGGATTCAGTAAGGGATACCTGACAAGTCAGGTGGGTTTCCCCATTCGGACACCCCCGGATCAAAGCCTGTTTGACGGCTCCCCGAGGCTTTTCGTAGCCTACCACGTCCTTCATCGCCTCTGGCTGCCAAGGCATCCACCACGCACGCTTAAATGCTTGACCATATAACCTCAAACTCTCGTTCAAAGTCATAACAACAACCTTTTTCGTACAAACTTTCGTTCGTATATTGAGTAACACATCTCTTTCCCGCATCAACACACAGCATCTCAACGACACCGCACATCAACACAGCAAAAATCTGTGCTTCATTCACCTAATTGTTAAAGAACCAAAATTCCAAATTAAAAATTTGGTGGAGCCATGCGGGATCGAACCGCAGACCTCCTGGATGCAAACCAGGCGCTCTCCCAGCTGAGCTATGGCCCCAAATCGTTCTAAAAATTACATGGATTAAGTAATAGAGGTAGGCACTTACCGAAGCATTCACGCTATCGTTTAAGGAGGTGATCCAGCCGCAGGTTCCCCTACGGCTACCTTGTTACGACTTCACCCCAGTCATGAATCACAAAGTGGTGAGCGTCCTCCTTGCGGTTAGACTACCCACTTCTTTTGCAACCCACTCCCATGGTGTGACGGGCGGTGTGTACAAGGCCCGGGAACGTATTCACCGTGACATTCTGATTCACGATTACTAGCGATTCCGACTTCATGCAGTCGAGTTGCAGACTGCAATCCGGACTACGAGGCATTTTATGGGATTAGCTCACCTCGCGGGTCGCAACCCTTTGTATGACCCATTGTAGCACGTGTAGCCCTACTCGTAAGGGCCATGATGACTTGACGTCGTCCCCACCTTCCTCCGGTTTGTCACCGGCAGTCTCCTAGAGTGCCCACCCGAAGTGCTGGCAAATAAGGACAAGGGTTGCGCTCGTTACGGACTTAACCCAACATCTCACGACACGAGCTGACGACAGCCATGCAGCACCTGTCTCAGAGTTCCCGAAGGCACCAATCCATCTCTGGAAAGTTCTCTGGATGTCAAGAGTAGGTAAGGTTTTCGCGTTGCGTCGAATTAAACCACATGCTCCACCGCTTGTGCGGGCCCCGTCAATTCATTTGAGTTTTAATCTTGCGACCGTACTCCCAGGCGGTCAACTTAGTGCGTTAGCTGCGCCACTAAAGACATTACGTCCCCAACGGCTAGTTGACATCGTTTACCGCGTGGACTACCGGTATCTAATCCTGTTTGCTCCCCACGCTTTCGCACCTCAGCGTCAGTATCGATCCAGGGGCCGCCTTCGCCACTGGTATTCCTCCACATCTCTACGCATTTCACCGCTACACGTGAATTCTACCCCCTCTACCGTACTCTAGCCTGACAGTATGAGATGCAGTTCCCAGGTTGAGCCCGGGGCTTTACATCTCACTTATCAAACCGCCTACGCACGCTTTACGCCCAGTAATTCCGAGTAACGCTTGCACCCTTCGTATTACCGCGGCTGCTGGCACGAAGTTAGCCGGTGCTGCTTTGTAGGTAACGTCAATCCCGGCTGATATTAGCAACCAGGCTTTCCTCCCTACTGAAAGTGCTTTACAACCCGAAGGCCTTCTTCACACACGCGGCATGGCTGGATCAGGCTTGCGCCCATTGTCCAATATTCCCCACTGCTGCCTCCCGTAGGAGTCTGGACCGTGTCTCAGTTCCAGTGTGGCTGATCATCCTCTCAGACCAGCTACGGATCGTCGCCTTGGTGAGCCTTTACCTCACCAACTAGCTAATCCGACGCAGGCTCATCTAATAGCGCAAGGTCCGAAGATCCCCTGCTTTCCCCGTAGGGCGTATGCGGTATTAATCCGAGTTTCCCTGGCTATCCCTCTATTAGGTAGATTCCTACGCGTTACTCACCCGTTCGCCGCTCGTCAGCGGGAGCAAGCTCCCTGTTACCGCTCGACTTGCATGTGTTAAGCCTGCCGCCAGCGTTCAATCTGAGCCATGATCAAACTCTTCAGTTTAAGTATTGCATACCACTACGCTTCAGCATTCACCGTACTACCAAACCGGCAAACTCCACGCAGCAGCATCATTCATGCTCAAGTCACAACTACTGTCTTTAACTTAATAAATCAACGCAGTTGCTTACCTTGATATCTTTGCAATCAACGCAAATTATCCTCGGCAAGCACCCACCTCTATTACTTAATCTCTGCTTTTTAAAGAACTTTTTTCCTGCCCTTCGTGGTCAGGAGCGGCGTATTATAGGGCCAAATTTTGGCCTTGCAAGCAATTTATCAGATTTGTTTTCAAAACCGCATCAAGCCCGAATTTGCTTGACTATCGCTCAACTGGATGTTGACGAATGGAACTGTCTTGAAGTCTTGCCGATGTAGTACTTGTATACCCGGTACGCCAATAACGGGAGGAGGATACTAGCATAAATTACAGCTTCTGTAAGGTCTGTTCGCAATATCCAGCTCAAATGAATCAACGCCAGGATGTTGACGAGATAAACCAGTTTGTGCAGCGGTTTCCAGTACCGCCCTAGCCGCCTCATCATACGCTTGACAGAGGTAACTCCCAACAGCACCAAAATCAGGTAAGCAGTAAACCCCACTGTAATATAGGGACGCTCAAGAATATCTTCGGATATCTCTGACCAGCGCAGCTGTAACAAGAACAGCAGGTAGATCAGAAAGTGAAGCGAGGCATAAAAAAGGGCAAACAGCCCAAACGTTCGCCGATAGGGAAATACTCTCGGACCCGCACCCAGATTACGCAATGGTGTGATGGATAAAGAGAGCAGCAGGAAACGGAACGTCCACTCCCCCGTCTCCTGAATCAGCGTGTCAGCCGGATCGGGGCCCAGACTGTTATTGACAGCACCCAACGTGAGAACAATAAACGGCAGCAATGACATACCGAATATGATCCACCTCAGCGCTGTTGCAAGCCGCACCCCAATCTACTCCCCTGAGACTAATAGTTTTTGGTCAGATCCATCCCTTTATACAGAGAAGCGACCTGCTCGGCATAACCGTTAAAGAGCTGAGTCGGAATGCGGGAACTGCTGAGCAAGGTCTGCGGCAAACGCGTTTCCATGTCCTGACGCCAACGCGGATGATGAACATCAGGGTTAACGTTCGCATAAAAACCATACTCCTGCGGTGCAAGCATATTCCAGCTGGTGGCCGGCTCCTGCTCTCGGAAGCGAATCTTTACGATCGACTTGATACTCTTGAAACCATACTTCCAGGGCACAACCAGGCGAATTGGTGCGCCGTTCTGAGGTGGCAGGAAGTTTCCGTAGACTCCGACAGCGAGAAGTGTCAGTGGATTCATTGCCTCATCCATGCGCAGCGCTTCGCGGTACGGCCAATCGATAGTGGTAAACCTTGCTCGTTGGCCCGCCATGCTGGAGGGATCGAACAAGGTCAGAAACTCCACGTATTTGGCTTTGGATGTTGGCTGAAAACGTTTGATCAGATCGGCCAATGAAAACCCGACCCAGGGAATTACCATGGACCAACGCTCTACGCAGCGCAGGCGATAGATACGCTCCTCCAGATCATGAGGCTTGAGGATATCCTCCAGCGTATAAACACCGGGTTTTTCCACCTCTCCTTCTATGGAGACAGACCACGGGTCCACTTTAAACTGCTTTGAATTGGCAATCGGGTCACCCTTATCCATGCCAAATTCGTAGAAATTATTGTAGGAGATCACGTCCCGGTAGGGCGTGAGAGCCTCTGCCGTGTAGAAACCACCTTCGTGCGCCGCAGGGCTGATATTCTCGAACTTTGCATTCCACCATTGAGCAGGCGCGGATCGCGCAAGATCTTCAGGAGCGCGCGCCCGCAACCCATCTCCAGCAGCAGCCCCGGACAGACCGGGCAAGCCCGCTGCCGCCACCCCAAACGCAGCACTGAGACTACTGGCAAGGAACCTGCGCCGATCATGAAATACGGATTCGGGAGTAATTTCAGAAGGGAGAATATCGGGCTTGGACTTGATCAACATGGTCGGTTCCTCGCTTTCAGACTATCGCCATACAGCTACGCTGGTTTTATGACGGCGTTACTGCAAGGGATGCTGTTCCTTGCAGGTGTTCTGCACCAACTTCCTATTACTAGGACAGCAACAAAGAGCGAATCGTTACAATTTCTCTTAGCGCCGCCCCTGTCTGTGTTCACGCTGGCGACTGATCAACTGGTTTTCGCGGCTTTGCCTTGATTCGCTTATATAACCACACCAAGGGTCCGGTGGAAGCATAGACCAGACACATGGTTAACAGCACCTCATGGGGATTCTGGGCTATCACGACCAACAGCACGACCGCGGCCAGAAACACCACATAGGGAACGGTTCCCCGAAAGTGAATTTCCTTGAAACTGTAATAGCGATAATTGGAGATCATCAGAATCCCCGTAAATGCAGTGAGCACGGCTGCGGCAAATGCCACGCTGGAACTGATTTCAACCCCATATTTAAAACCCACCCACGGGATGAACGTGACCAGACCTGCAGCCACCGGGCTTTGCAGCCCCACAAAAAAGCGTTTATCGACAGTGCCGAGCTGAACATTAAACCGTGCCAGTCGCAGTGCGGCGCAAGACATATAGATGAAGCTGGCAGCCCAGCCCGCTTCCCCCAAAGAAGAAAGCGCCCAACTGAACATGATAAGCGCTGGTGCCACGCCGAATGACACCATATCGGAAAGGCTGTCAAATTGTGCACCAAAGGCGCTTTGCGTATTGGTCAGTCGCGCTACCCGGCCATCGAGCCCGTCCATGACCGATGCGATCAGGATAGCCCAGCCGGCCTTGTTGAAGTCGCCGCTCATGCCGGCAATGATGGCGTAAAACCCTGCAAACAGAGCGCCAAGGGTCAGCAGGTTCGGCAACAGATAGATTCCCCTGCGACGCACTTTCTTGCCATCCTCAGACACGAGCTCTTCGTGCTCATCTATGGGCAACAGGCTGTCTTCCTGGTCGTTGTCGTTATCGTTGTTGATGTCGTTGTCGATATCCATAAAATGTATCAGGACCTCAAAGTAAGAGAATCAGGCGACTGTCCCGCGAGAAGCCGATTATACACGGACTCCAGAGGATTGGGATTGCCCGCCCGGCGACTCCACCGGGATGTGTTCCAGAGCCATATCCCAGAAAGCCTGAATGCGCGGGTTATGCAGCTTACGGCGCAACACGCACAAGCCGATCGTGAAAGGTTCCAATTGCGGATATACCTGCAGCACCTCAATCTTGCTCTGCATGGGGCTGTTCTCCACGACCAGTTGTGGCACAACTCCCACACCAAAGCCCAGGCTTACCATACTGACGATCGCCTCATTCCCCCCTACCTGGGCATAAACATTCGGACGAATCCCCTGCTCTGCAAACCAGCGCTCCACCCGGTCTCGGGCAATCCCCGATTCAGACAGCACCATCGGCAAACGTTCCCACGGTAGCGCCTCACCGGGAACACGGGATGCATCCAGAATGTCGCGGATCGGAGAACTTCCGCGCGGGGCGATGAAAATAAGAGGCGATTGACGAATCGGCTGAAAAACGAGCGTATCCGGAACTTTATCCGGTCGCGCAGCAATTCCTATATCTTCCTGCTCATCCAGCACCCTTTGGATGGACAGTGCCGTATCCCCCGTATGCAGTTGAATCTCCACCCCTGGAAAACGCCCCCTGTACTGATCCAGAAGCTCATGCAAAAAGCTGTAACTTGCCGTAACTGAACAAAAAATACTCAGACGCCCACTCAGAACATCCGATTGTCGGTGTAGTTCCCGCTGCAGATCCTCCCAGCGTTCAATCGTCTGCGCAGCAAAACCGCGAAAATGCTCTCCAGCGGCGGTCAGTGCTACGCGACGATTATCGCGCTCGAACAGAGGCGCTCCAGTCTCGTGCTCAAGTTTCTGCACCACCCGGGTCAGGCTTGACGGGCTGATATGAAACTCCCGACTGGTATTGCCGAAATGCAGGCTACGACTCAGATGAAGAAACAATTGCAGTTCACGCAGCTCCATAACACCCTCAGTATTTCATTTTTCGCAACATATTGTTTCACATATAGCGTTTTACGCAAGCACCTCTCATGCCGTATGATGCGCCCCTGTAAAGAGATTCAAACCTCTCTCAGTCGCCACCACTGACCTCGACGACCGGGAACCCCATAAAAACTGGAGATATGCAATGAACTACTTCAACACCCTGCCCCTGCGCCTGCAACTGCAGCAACTGGGCAAATGCCGCTTCATGGACCGCAATGAATTCGCCGATGGCGTCAACAAACTGCTCGGCAAGAAAATCGTCATCGTCGGCTGCGGTGCGCAAGGCCTGAACCAGGGTCTGAACATGCGCGACAGCGGGCTGGACATCTCCTACGCGCTGCGCGCGGCCGCAATTGCCGAGAAGCGTCAGTCCTGGAAAAACGCCACAGAGAACGGCTTCAATGTCGGCACCTATGAAGAGTTGATCCCGAGCGCAGACCTGGTCCTGAACCTGACACCGGACAAACAGCACACGGCTGTTGTCAACGATGTCATGCCCCTGATGAAGCAGGGTGCCTGCCTGGCCTACTCCCACGGCTTCAATATTGTGGAAGAAGGCATGCAGATTCGCCCCGACCTGACCGTTGTCATGGTGGCACCAAAGTGCCCGGGCACCGAAGTGCGTGAAGAATACAAGCGTGGTTTCGGTGTTCCAACACTGATCGCCGTGCATGCCGAAAATGATCCCAATGGCGACGGTCTCGACATCGCCAAGGCCTATGCCGCCGGTACTGGCGGTCACCGCGCAGGTGTTCTGCAATCGTCTTTCATCGCGGAAGTGAAATCCGACCTGATGGGCGAACAGACCATCCTGTGTGGCATGCTGCAGACCGGTTCCGTCCTGTGTTACAACAAGATGATCGAGAAAGGTGTCGATGCCGGCTACGCCTCCAAGCTGATCCAGCATGGCTGGGAAGTGGTATCCGAGGGTCTGAAGCACGGCGGCATTACCAATATGATGGATCGCCTGTCCAACCCGGCCAAAATCGTTGCCAACTCACTGGCAAGCGAACTGAAAAGCATCATGGCCCCGCTGTTCCAGAAGCACATGGACGACATCATCTCCGGCGCTTTCTCCAGTGGCATGATGGAAGACTGGGCGAACGACGATGCCCTGCTGCTGGGCTGGCGCGCCGACACGGCAGAGACCGCATTCGAGAAATCCACGGCAGGCACCATGGACATCAGCGAACAGGAATACTACGACAACGGTATTCTCATGGTTGCCATGCTCAAGGCCGGGGTGGAACTGGCATTTGAAACCATGACCGATGCCGGCATCATCGAAGAGTCTGCCTACTACGAATCCCTGCATGAAACTCCGCTGATTGCCAACCTGATCGGTCGCAAGAAGCTGTATGAGATGAACAAGGTAATCTCCGATACGGCAGAGTACGGGTGCTATCTGTTCTCTCACGCCTGCGTACCGCTGCTGAAAGACTTCATGGAAAAAATCGACGTGGATGTCATCGGCAAGGGTCTGGAGCTGGTCGACAACAACGTCGACAACGCAGAGCTGATTGCCGTCAATCAGAGCATCCGCAATCACCCCATCGAAGTCGTTGGCCGTAAACTGCGCTCTTATATGACCGCGATGAAGAAAGCCATCTGATTCACGGGATAGCACGCAATAAAAAAGGGCCGAATGGCCCTTTTTTATTATCGCGGTTTATTGTCGCGAAATTTCTCAGTCTTCAAACACTGAGTACTTTCTCACCGCGGGATATCCCTGACACACCGGTTCTGGCCACTTCCAGAATCGTTACGCCACTGATCGCGGCCAGAAAAGCATCAAGCTTGGCAGACGTGCCCACCAACTGAATGCTGTAGATCGTGCTGGTCACGTCTACGATCTGTCCACGGAAGATATCCGCCGTACGCTTGACCTCATCGCGCTGCGCTCCGCTCGCCTTGACCTTGATCAGCATCAGTTCACGCTCGATGTGAGCACCTTCGGTAAGGTCCACGAGTTTGACTACGTCCACCAGCTTGTTCAGATGTTTGGTGATCTGCTCAATCTTGCGATCATCACCTACGGTCGTGATCGTCAGACGCGACAGCGTATGATCATCCGTCGGAGCAACCGTGAGAGACTCAATATTGTAATTGCGCTGGGAGAACAACCCCACAACGCGTGACAATGCTCCCGGCTCGTTTTCGAGCAGTATGGAAATAATGTGCCGCATCTCAGGTCCTCTCCGTCTTGCTCAGTATCATGTCTTTCATCGCACCACCCTTGATCGACATCGGGTAGACGTGTTCCATCGGATCCACCATCACGTCAATGAAGACCAAACGGTCTTTCAACGCAAAAGCCTCCGCCATTTTCGTCTTCAGATCGGAAAACTTCTCGATCTTGACGCCGACATGACCATAGGCCTCTACCAGCTTGACGAAATCCGGCAATGATTCCGAATAAGTACTGTGAGAGTAGCGGCCACCGTACTGCATGTCCTGCCACTGCTTCACCATCCCCAGAGCCTGGTTGTTCAGGCAGACAATTTTGATCGGCAACTGATACTGCAGACAGGTTGCCAGTTCCTGCAGATTCATCTGGAAACTGCCTTCGCCCGTCACACAGACAGACACCGCATCCGGAAATGCAAACTGCACACCCATGGCAGCAGGAAAGCCGAAGCCCATCGTGCCAAGACCACCGGAATTGATCCAGCGCCGTGGTTTGTCGAACGGGTAGTACTGCGCCGCAAACATCTGGTGCTGTCCCACATCAGAGGAGACATAGGCATCCCCTCCCGTGATGTCGTACAGACACTGGATGACCTGTTGCGGTTTGATGACATCGTTCTGCGCGGGCGTTACCTTCAGGCACTCCTTCTCACGCCAGCCTTCGATCTGTTTCCACCACAGCTCAAGCGCCTGGCGATCGACCTGGGTTTCCGACGTTCGGATCAGCTCCAGCATTTCTTCCAGTACACTGGTCACGGAGCCCACTATGGGCACATCCGCCGCAACGGTCTTGGAGATTGACGCCGGATCGATATCGACATGCAGAATCTTGGCGCCTGGACAGAATTTGGAGATCGTGTTCGTCACGCGATCGTCGAAGCGCGCACCAATCCCCAGCACCACATCACTGTAGTGCATGGCCATATTGGCCTCATAGGTACCGTGCATGCCCAGCATGCCCAGGAACTGTTTGTCCGAACCCGGGTAGGCGCCCAGGCCCATCAGGGTATTGGTCACAGGATAGCCGAGTGTCCTCGCCAGCTCTGTCAGCAGCGCACTGCCCTCGCCCTGAACCACCCCACCCCCGGTGTACAACACCGGCCGTTTGGCGGCCAGCAGTATCTCCACCGCCTTTTTGATCTGTCCGGTGTGACCCTTGGCGGGCACGGAATAGGAGCGCAGCTTTACCGACTCCGGATAGGAGTAGGGAAACTTGCGCTTGGGATCCGTCACATCTTTGGGAATATCGATGACAACAGGCCCGGGACGCCCGGTGGTAGCGATGTAAAACGCCTTCTTGACCACCATGGGAATGTCTTCCGGGTTCTGCACCATAAAACTGTGCTTCACCACGGGGCGGGAAATACCCACCATATCCGTTTCCTGGAAACCGTCGGAACCGATCAGTGAACTCTCCACCTGGCCGGAAATCACGATCATGGGAATAGAGTCCATGAATGCTGTCGCAATGCCGGTGATGGCATTGGTGGCACCCGGCCCGGAGGTCACCAGCACGACACCGGGACGCCCCGTCGCCCGGGCGTAACCATCGGCAGCGTGGGTAGCGGCCTGTTCGTGTCGCACCAGAATGTGCTCGACTTTGTCCTGATTGAAGATCGCGTCATAAATATGAAGTACAGCCCCTCCCGGGTAACCGTAAATCATCTCGACACCTTCGTCGTGCAATGCCCGAATGAGCATTTCACCGCCTGATAATAATTCCACTTTCCTAGACCTCAAATCCTGTTACAGAGAGCCGGCTTCCGGCAAATGACGAATAGCAAAACGTCAGCCCTGCCCGGGGCACTCCAACAGTGTGATTGCAAATAGATTCAGGGAGCGTCAACAACAAATCCGTCCACATACCTGGCCGGACCCGGTTTGACTCTTGTCAGCCCTTAACGCGGTAACGTTTCGGAGCCTAAGGTGGACGTAGTAATGACACCTAAGATCTTAACGGCGGCCAGCATTATTTGCCGAACCGCCACTGAGCAAGACCGGATGGGGGGTGGTCTGTTCAGTCTGCATTAAAACGTTGGCAATTTTCCCAGCATTTCCTCCAATGTCAAGCACTGGCAGGCCTGCAGACTGAACATTTCAGGTACTTTTACCCTACTTCTTCGAGAAGGTGAAAACCTCACCCTCGACATCCACATGGATCGTATCGCCGGGGGCGAAATCTCCTCGCAGCATCTGCTGTGCCAGCGGGTTCTCGATCCAGTTCTGAATCGCACGCTTCAAAGGTCGTGCGCCATAGACCGGGTCATAGCCCAACTGTCCCAGCTGATCCAGTACCGCTTCCCCGACATCCAGGCTCAGATCATGGTCCTGCAAACGCTTGTTCAACAGGGCAATCTGAATGTCCGCGATGCCACGAATCTGCTCCTTCAGCAACGGGTGGAAGACCACGGTTTCGTCTATGCGGTTCACAAACTCCGGTGAGAAGTGGCGCACAACCACCGACAGCACCTCGTTTTTGACACGTTCGTAACCCTTCTCGTCGGGCACCCCCTCGCTCATCATCTCCTGAATGCGGTCAGAGCCCAGATTGGAGGTCATCACGATCACTGTATTGCGAAAATCCACGGTGCGGCCATGGCCATCGGTCAGACGCCCGTCATCCATGACCTGCAACAGGATATTGAACACATCGGGGTGCGCCTTCTCCACCTCATCCAGCAGCAGCACGGAATACGGACGGCGTCGAACCGCTTCGGTCAGATACCCCCCCTCCTCGTAGCCGACATAGCCGGGCGGCGCCCCGATCAGCCGGGCCACCGAATGCTGCTCCATGAACTCGGACATATCGATGCGCACCAAGGCGTCCTGGGTATCGAACAGAAACTCCGCCAGGGCCTTGCACAACTCGGTCTTGCCTACCCCGGTCGGGCCGAGGAACAGGAAAGAGCCGTTGGGACGGTTCGGATCCGACAGCCCTGAACGGGAACGACGCACGGCATTGGCGACCGCATTGACCGCCTCGTCCTGACCGATTACACGTTTGTGCAGGGCATCCTCCATCTCCAGCAGTTTCTGTCGGTCGCTCTGCAGCATCTTCGCCACGGGAATCCCCGTCCAGCGCGAGACCACCTCGGCAATCTCCTCTTCCGTCACCCGGCTGCGCAACAGGTGCATCTCTTTCATTTCCGCCTGCGTGGCGGATTCCAGGCTCTTCTCCAGATTGGGAATAATGCCGTACTGCAGCTCCGACATCCGCGCCAGGTCTCCGGCACGTCTTGCCACCTCCAGCTCCGTACGGGCCCGCTCCAGATTGCTGTTGATGCTCTGGGCATCCTGTACCGAGGCCTTTTCCGCCTTCCAGACTTCTTCGAGGTCCGAGTACTCCTGCTCCAGTTTGCGGATCTCGTCAGTCAGCTTCTCCTTGCGCTTCTGGGAAGCCTCATCTTCTTCCTTCTTCAAGGCTTCCTGTTCGATCTTGAGCTGAATCAGACGTCGATCCAGACGATCCATCTCCTCCGGCTTGGAGTCGATCTCCATGCGGATCAGACTCGCCGCCTCGTCAATCAGGTCAATTGCCTTGTCCGGCAACTGCCGATCGGGAATATAGCGCTGGGACAATCGCGCGGCAGCAATGATGGCCGCATCCGCAATCTGTACGCCGTGGTGCACCTCGTAACGTTCCTTCAGGCCACGCAGGATCGCGATGGTGTCCTCTTCCGACGGTTCGTCCACCAGCACTTTCTGGAATCGTCTTTCCAGAGCGGCATCCTTCTCGATGTACTGGCGGTATTCATCCAGCGTGGTCGCACCAACGCAGTGCAGTTCACCGCGCGCCAGTGCCGGCTTGAGCATATTGCCGGCATCCATGGAGCCTTCCGCCTTTCCGGCCCCCACCATGGTATGCAGCTCATCAATGAACAGAATGACAGTGCCTTCCTGCTTGGAGAGCTCATTCAGCACCCCCTTCAAGCGCTCCTCGAATTCGCCACGGAATTTGGCACCGGCAATCAGGGAGCCCATGTCCAGCGACAGGATTTTCTTGTCCTTCAGTCCTTCCGGCACCTCGCCATTGACGATGCGCTGCGCCAGGCCTTCCAGAATCGCAGTCTTGCCCACACCCGGCTCACCAATCAGCACGGGGTTGTTCTTGGTACGGCGTTGCAGCACCTGAATCGTACGGCGGATTTCGCTGTCACGCCCGATCACCGGATCGAGTTCGCCATTGGCAGCGCGCTCGGTCAGATCCACGCAGTAGCGTGACAGAGCCTGCCAGGAGTCCTCGGCACCGGCGTCCGTGACCTTGTCACCGCCGCGCAGATTCTGCACCGCATTGTGCAGGGCCTGTTCGCTCACGCCATAGGAGTTCAGCAGTTTTCCGAGCTCGCCCTTGTCGGACATGGCCGCCAGCAGAACCGACTCACTGGAGATGAATTTGTCACCGTTTTTCTGGGAAAGCTTGTCGGCCTGATTGAGCAGCCTTCCGGTTTCGTTGGACATCGCCACATCGCCGCCCGTGCCTTCCACCTTTGGCAGGCGTTCCAGAATCTGCTGCAGTTTGCTGCGCAGCTCAGCCACATTAAAACCTGTCTGTGACAGCAGCGGGCGCACCGATCCGCCCTTCTGGTCCACCAGTGCGATAATCAGGTGTACGGGTTCTATGAAGTTGTTGTCCTGCCCCAGAGCCAAGGACTGGGCATCGGAGAGCGCGGCCTGCAGCTTGCTCGTCAGTTGTTCCATGCGCATATCTTCACCTCTTGTATCTGCTGTCGCCCTGGATGATGGGCAGTGTTATGACCTTAGCAGCTTAATGGCGATGAGATGGATAAAATTCAAGCGCAGGATCGCAACAATTGCGTTCAGGGAAGCAGGACAAGCACGCTGGCAAAACGGCCGCTGATGCCGTCCCGCCGGTAGGAGAAAAAGCGTTCGCGGTCACAGACCGTGCACAGGCCGCCACCCCTGGGCGCAGGCACGCCCGCGGCATTCAGGCGCAGGCTCGCCAGACGATACAGATCGGCCAGAAATTTCCCTGGCCGCTGTGTGAGCCGGAACGATGCCATCAAGGATTCCTGCAGGCTGGGCGGTGCCGCCGTGACAAACGCCTCGCGCACCTCCTCACCCACCTCGAAGTGGCAGGGACCAATGGCGGGCCCGAACCAGACATGAAGATCGCCGGGGGCATCCGGAAAACGTGCAAGGGTGGCCTCCAGCACGCCGTCCAGCAAGCCCCGCCAACCCGCATGTGCCACCGCCCCACGACGACCGTCAGCGGAAGCGAAGAACACCGGCAGACAATCGGCTGTCATGACAAGCCCACCCTGGCCGACACGGTCCACATAGACGGCATCACCCGTGCGCACGCGACCATCAGCAGCCGCATCCACCACTGTGCAGCCGTGAACCTGCTCCAGCCACTGCAGTGACACCCCGGCTGGCAATACCTGCATCAGACGGCGGCGGTTCTCTTGCACATCCGCTACCCGGTCACCCACATGCAGCCCCAGATTAAGGCTGTCATAGGGAGCCTGGCTTACCCCCCCATCGCGGGTGCTGACAAATGCCAGCACGCGTTCCGCCACCGGCCACGGCACACGCAACCACTGCGGAGGAAGTCTATCTGCCGGATTGTGTGGCGCACCGCTCATCACGAGCCTCTACATATCGTCCTGGAGTACGTCGAGCAGATGCGCCATATCCTCCGGCACATCGGCCTCCCACTCCATATATTCCCCGGTGCGGGGGTGTTCAAAGCCCAGGCGTCTTGCATGCAGCGCCTGACGGCGGAACTGTTTCAGCTCTTTCGCCAGCGCAGGGCTGCAGGCCTTCGGAATCTGCAGCCGCCCGCCATACAGCGGGTCCCCTACCAACGGGTAACGAATATGGCTCATGTGCACGCGAATCTGATGGGTGCGCCCCGTCTCCAGCTTCACCAGAATATGGGTATGCGCCCGGTAGCGGTTCAATACCCGATAATGGGTGACCGCTTCCTTGCCATCCTCAACCACGGCATGCTTCTGGCGCTGCACGGGGTGCCGCCCCAAGGGCAGATCTACCGTTCCCCCTGCGGTCATGACACCGATCACCACGGCCTCATACTCCCGCTGCACCTCCCGGCGTTGCAATTGCTTGACCAGTTGCCGGTGTGCCTGCAGGGTCTTTGCCACCACCATCAGCCCCGTAGTGTCCTTGTCCAGCCGGTGAACGATGCCCGCACGCGGGATCTCGCCAAGCATAGGGCAATGATGTAACAGGCCGTTGAGCAAAGTCCCGCTGCGATTGCCAACAGCCGGGTGTACCACCGTACCAGCTGCCTTGTTGAGGACGATCACATCCTCGTCCTCGTAAATGATATTCAGCGCCACCGGCTCTGCTTCATGGATGTCTTCCGCCTCCAGCACGGCATTGAGCTGCAGAACATCCCCTTCGTGGACCTTGTCCTTGCTCCTCAGATTCTGCTGGTTCACCTGCAGACAGCCATCCTTGATCCAGGCCTGCAGGCGGCCACGCGAAAAATCCGGGAACAGAGAGGCCGCAACCTGGTCTAAACGGTTGCCGCTCTGGGTGTCGGGTACGCTTGCCTGTAATGTGATCCTTGTACTCATAGTGTTCGTCGTCTGCTGCGCCAGGCGCGCCGGGGCTGCCCCGGCAGTCTGTGTGAAACATACAGCGGCGCTTTGGGTTCAAGCGGCGGCTGTGGTTAAATACCCTGCTCCCGATCGGAGCCGGACGGCCATTATACCCGTCCGTCCCATGAGACATTGATTATTTTCAACATGCCCACCAGGGCAAGAGGTGTAAGTCGCGTGAGAGTTCTGGTTCTGCTCGTTCTGAGCCTGTTACTGATGTCGTGCTCCATTTTCGACAAGGAAGAGCGGGATGAATTTGCCAGCCTCAGCACCGAGGAGCAGTTCTACACCACTGCCCAGCGCGCCCTGAGAGCCCGCAACTACCGGGTTGCGATTGCCACCTACCAGGCACTGGAATCCCGCTTCCCCTTCGGCCGTTTTGCCGCCCAGGGCCAGCTGGATCTGATTTACGCCTATTATCGCAATCTCGATCTGGAGGCCGCACGCACGGCTGCCGACCGTTTCATCCGCCTGCACCCTGACGATCCCAATGTGGACTATGCCTATTATATGAAGGGGATGGCGTCCTTCGCCGAAGATTCGGGTTTCCTGGCGCGTTTCCTGCCGACTGACCCCTCCAAGCGTGACCCGGGCCGGGCACGGGACTCCTTCGCGGAATTCTCCCTGCTGCTGGCGCTCTACCCGGACAGTGAATATGCCGCCGATGCCCGCGCCCGCATGATTTATCTGCGCAATACCCTGGCGTCCTACGAGATTCATGTGGCGGACTACTACATGGAACGCCGGGCCTATATGGCCGCACTGAACCGGGGTCGTTACATCGTGGAAAATTTCCAGGGCAGCCCGCTGGTTGGCGATGGCATGGCCATCATGGTGGAGTGCTATCTGCGCATGGGGCTCGACGATCTGGCGGCCACTTCATTGGCGCTGCTCAAGAGCAACTTCCCGCAGCACCCGTCCATCGACCCGCAAGGCAATTTCATTGTGCGCAGCGATGTGACCAACCCCTCCATGCTCTATACCGTCACGTTCGGCCTGCTGGGCGACAATGTGGACAATACTCCGCTGGCCCCCACCACACGTCCTTTCCGACCGGAAACCCAGTTGGAGGAGCCGCCCAAACCGCGTCGCAGCCTGCTCAATATTCTTACCTTCGGGCTCCTGGGCTGATCGCCCGGGTCGCCCGCCCTGATGAACAGCCTCTAATAGTTCTCGGGGCAGAACTCACGTTCGATCAGCTCGATCAGGATGTGAATGATCTTGATGTGGACCTCCTGCACGCGGTCGGCAAAGTCACTCTTTCCGGCACTCACATCCACCGTTGCCAGTTGTCCAAGCGCACTGCCGGCCTCTCCCGTGAGGCTGATGACGGCAATGCCGTGCTCCCGCGCATATTCTGCAGCCAGAATGACATTGCGGCTGCGCCCGCTGGTACTGATGCCAAGCAGACAGTCTCCCTTCCGGGCACGTCCCTCCAGGTAGCGCGAGAAGATGTACTCGTAGCCGAAGTCATTGGCCACACAGGAGATATGTCCAGCATCGCTGATGGCAGTCGCCGCCAGAGCGCGACGGTTTTTTCGGTAACGCCCCGTCAGCTCTTCCGCAAAATGCATGGCATCGCTCATGGAGCCCCCATTGCCACAACTGTAGATCGCGCCACCGCGCTTGAGCGTGTCAATCAGCACCGTCGCTGCCTGAGCAATGGCATCGATATTGTCCGCGTTCCCGAGGAAGCGCGCGAGATAGTCCCGTGAGTCATGGAGAGTATTCAGAATATGTTCTTTCACATCAGCACCTGTTCAGCATCTCTATAGAGGCAGTTTGCCTGCTCATTCCCCGATCTCCCAGCCGGACGTGATAGGGTAGCGACGATCCCGCCCGAAACCCCGCCGGGTGAGGCGAACCCCCACCGGGCTCTGACGCCGCTTGTATTCGTTGATATCCACCAGCCGCAGCACACGTCGCACCACCGCCTCGTCGTAACCTTCGCCGATGATTTGCTCCGCACTGGCATCCTGTTCGATATAACGCTCCAGAATGGCATCCAGCACCTCATAAGGAGGCAGATTGTCCTGATCGACCTGCCCCGGTGCCAGTTCTGCAGTCGGTGCGCGCGTGATGACCTGCTCGGGAATGACCGGCCCATCCGGCAACTGATTGCGATAGGCACACAAGCGGTACACCAGGGTTTTGGACACGTCCTTGAGCACATCAAAACCACCCGCCATATCGCCATAGAGCGTACAGTAGCCCACCGCCACCTCGCTCTTGTTGCCGGTGGTCAGCACCAGACGCCCCGTTTTGTTGGAGATTGCCATCAGCAATATGCCACGACAGCGGGCCTGAATATTCTGTTCGGTGACATCGACAGGCAAACCCCGGAATTCGTCAGCCAATGCATGTTCAAAGGCCGCATAGGCATCGCTGATGGGAATGACGCTGTAGTCCACGTCCAGTGTCTGTGCCTGTTCCCGAGCGAGGTCGAGACTCAGTTGTGACGTGTAGCTGAAAGGCATCATCACGGCCTTCACACTGTCCTTGCCCAGAGCATCGACGGCCACCGCCAGTGTGAGTGCAGAATCAATCCCGCCCGAAAGCCCCAGCACCACGCCCTTGAAACCATTCTTGCGCACATAGTCGCGTACCCCGAGAACCAGGGCCTGGTACAAACCTTCTTCCGTGCTCGCCAATGCCGCCTGTTCGCCTTCCTCAAGCTGCCAGGCTCCATCCTGCTCCCGCAGACTGAGCGGATACAGACCCTCCGTGAAGGCTGGAGCACGCCGCAGACATTCCCCCTGAGCACTAAAAGCCATGGAGCTGCCATCGAAGACCAGCTCGTCCTGCCCGCCCACCAGATTGGTATAGATGATCGGACAATTCGCCAGCCTTGCACGCTGGCTCAGCAAATCCATACGCTCCAGCAGTTTGTCACGGTGATAGGGCGAGGCATTGATATTGATGAGCAGATGGGCACCGGCCTGCGCCGCCTGTCGGGTGGGAGCTTCTTCCCACATGTCCTCACAGATGGTCACGGCGATGCGCACACCGTCAAAATCCACGATTGCCGCCTCACTGCCCGCCGTAAAATAACGACGCTCATCAAACACCTGGTAGTTCGGCAGGCACTGCTTGCGGTACACGGCCAGCACCCGCCCTCCCCGGATCATGGCGGCGGCATTGTACAAGCGCCCGTCTTCCAGCAAGGGATAGCCCAGCACCAGCGCAACATCGAGCTGCGCATCCACAATTCGCTGCAAGGCCTTGTCGATACGCAGTTTCAGACTGGGGCGCAGCAACAGATCTTCGGGAGGATAGCCGGTCAGGCTCAGTTCGGGGAACACCACGATATCGGCAGCATACGCACGCTGCGCTTGCATCGCCGTCTCGATAATGCGGCTGGTATTGCCCTGAATATCTCCTACCAGCAGGTTCAGCTGGGCCATGACTAGCGTTAACTGCCTGGGCATACACTCCTCGTAAACGGCTGCCTTGTGGAAAACTGGCACAGCCCTGTCTGTAACAGACAGGCTGAACCAGGCCATGTTTTGCGGGACTTGCGCATGTATGGCTATTGTCAATCAAGTGCGATATTGTCCGACAAACCCTCGTTATAAGCAAAACGCAAATCACCCGGCCTGCAGCAAGAACGACCCGACATGGACGCGAATTTCCAATCCGATCAGAACGTCCGCGTTCTGCAAATCTACAACGTCTACCGCTTGACCCTGACGTTCATACTGCTGTTCAGTTTCCTGGCAGACACCTCCGGTACCCAGTTCGGCAATCATGCTCCCGGCTTGTATCTGTACACCTTGCTGTTCATGCTGGGTTTCAGTCTGCTGGTGATCTTCGTCATAAAACCCGAACAGAGCATCGAATCCCGACCACGCCTGTTAACGGCTTTGCTCATCTGCGATATCTTTTGCATCGCCCTGCTCAGCTTCAGCTCACGCGGAATCCTCAGCGGCTTGGCCCTGCTACAACTGGTCACCATCGCGGCGGGCAGTATTCTGATACCTGGGCGTATCGGCACATTTCTCGCCGCCATTGCCACGCTGGCAACCCTGTACGGCGAGATATACCTCAGCTTCAGCCGCAATATCAGCCCCAATCAATACATCCAGTGCGGCCTGCTTGGTGCCCTGCTGTTTGCCGCCTCCCTGTACCTGCAGGTTCTCTCGGAGCGTATGCGACACAGCGCAAAACTGGCGGCGGAACAGGCCTCCAGCATCGTGAATCTGGAGCAGTTGAACCAACTGATCATCGCCCGCATGCGTACCGGAATTCTGGTATTGTCCCCTCATGGCGAGCTGATTACCTGCAATGAGGCTGCTGCCCGCCTGCTGGATCTGCACGGCAAACCGGCTGCAGGAAAAATCGGTATCCCACCCGTTCTTCTGAAAAATCTCAAGCAATGGCAGGAAAACAAACACAAGCGTCCCCCAGCATTCCGCCTGCAGGACAGCAGGCCTCTTCTACAGGCGAATTTCACCAATCTTAACCCGCAGTCCAGCGCCGATATCCTCGTGTTTCTTGAAGACACCAGTCAGATCATTCAGCGGGTGCGACAAATGAAACTCGCCTCACTGGGGCGATTGACCGCCAGTATCGCGCACGAGATCCGCAACCCGCTCGGCGCCATCAGCCATGCCACACAATTGCTTGCGGAAAATGAAAAAATCAATCCGGGTGACCAACGATTGCTGGAGATCATTCTCAACCACAGTGCCCGGGTGAACCTGATTATTGAGGACGTGCTGCATATGTCGCGGCACAAACAGGAAAGTGCCGAACGCATCAATCTTCACGACTGGCTCACACGCTATGTGCACAATTATTGCGAAGCTCATCAATTGCCGGACTGCATCCGCATCGAGATTGAACCCCGCCGCACCGAGGTACGCATCATCACCAGCCAGTTCGAACAGATTCTCAATAATCTGGTGGAAAACGGCCTGCGCTACAGCCTCCAGGGTAGCGGGCAGCAGAGCCTGACGCTGCGGGGCGGCATCCCTGCGGACAGCCGCTCTCAAACACCGGAACTCCACGTGATCGATGAGGGGCCTGGCGTGAACCCGGAGCAGGAGGAGCGTCTGTTCGAACCCTTCTATACCACGGAACCCTCCGGCACGGGCCTGGGACTTTATATCTCCAAGGAACTGTGCGAAGCTAATCAGGCGCAACTTACCTACAGACGCACGAAGCAAGGCAAGAGCTGCTTCAGCATTCATTTCGCACACCCCGACCGGAACATTGACTGATCAGCACAGCCCTGCTGTGCCGGAGCCATGATGACCGCCAGAGTCCTGATCGTTGACGACGAGCCCGATATCCGCGAACTCCTCGAAATCACACTGGGCCGGATGTCACTCATTACGGAAAGTGCCGGGACCCTGGGCACAGCATTCGAACGTCTGCGCTCCCAGAACTACAACCTGTGCCTCACCGATATGCGGCTTCCCGATGGGGATGGTCTCAAACTGGTGGAACACATCCAGCGTCAGTATCCACACATGCCGGTCGCCGTCATTACGGCCCACGGCAATACCGAAACTGCCATTAAGGCCCTCAAGGCCGGTGCGTTCGATTTCGTGTCGAAACCTGTCGATCTGCAGAAACTGCGGGACCTGGTCAATGCCGCCCTGCGCTTGCCAGCACCTGTAGGGGCGGGGGGATACACCCGTAATACCAACACCCGGTCAATCAGTATCAGCGGCTCTTCTGCGGCCATTCAGGAATTACGTCAGCAGATCAGCCGTCTTGCGCGCAGCCAGGCCCCTGTCTTCATCAGCGGAGAATCGGGCAGTGGCAAGGAGCTCGCTGCCCGCTCCATCCACCAGCAGAGCGCCCGCGCAGATGCCCCTTTCGTCGCAGTCAACTGTGGTGCAATTCCGGCAGAGCTGATGGAAAGCGAACTGTTCGGTCATATCAAAGGCAGTTTCACCGGTGCCGACAAGGACAAGATCGGCCTGTTCCAGTCAGCCGCGGGGGGAACCCTGTTTCTGGATGAAGTGGCAGACCTGCCCCTGCATATGCAGGTAAAACTGTTGCGGGTCATCCAGGAAAAGTCCGTGCGCCCGGTGGGTGCCCAGGAAGAGATTCCGACCGATGTGCGCCTGCTCAGTGCGAGCCATAAGAATCTGGTTGAGGAGGTCAAACAGAGCCGTTTCCGCCAGGATCTGTACTACCGCATCAACGTCATTGAACTGTCAGTCCCCAGCCTGCGCGAACGCCGTGAAGATATTGCGGAAATCGCCACGCAACTGCTTGCCCGCATTGCGCAAGACAACGGACTGACAAGTCCTGCTCACATCAACGCAGAGGCACTGGCAGCGCTTGGCCGTTATCACTTCCCGGGGAATGTACGGGAACTGGAGAATATTCTGCAGCGTGCGTTGACGTTGAGCGAAAATCACCAGATTCAGACACAACACCTGGATATCAACCAACACAGCCAGCTCACGGCCCCCTCCCCTGCGACCTCCCTCCCGCCTGCTGCATCAGAGCCCAGGCAGACGACAGCCTTCGCCCTCGGGCAGGGCTTCTCTTTGGAAACTCATCTGGAGACAATTGAGAAACAGGCCATCGAACAGGCGCTTCAGGCAACGCGCTGGAACAAAACTGCCGCTGCACAATTGCTGGGCATGAGCTTTCGTTCCCTGCGCTATCGCATGAAGAAGCTGGGGTTGGAATAACTCACCTCTGACGCAACGCCGGATCATAGGGGCGGGGATCCACCCGTGGCGAACGCGCCAACAGAATATCCAGCATAAGCCCTACCGATGCAGGCGCCAGAACCAGACCGTTACGGTACTGCCCCGCGTTGATGTAGAGATTACGCAAACCCGGCACGGCGCCGATAAACGGAACCCCCTGCGGCGCTCCGGGGCGCAAACCTGCCCATTGCCGCAGCACGGGTGTCGACGCCAGTGCCGGTAACAAAGCCTGTGCGCTGGCCTGCAGGCTCCTCAACGCTTCGTCCGATGTACTCTTATCGAAGCCGCTATGCTCCAGCGTACTGCCTGCCAGCAAATGACCGTCACGGCGCGGAATCAGATAACGTCCCTCCGTCAGCACGATACTCGTCAACAGGGGTTTCTCCGGCCGGTACAGCAGCATCTGCCCCTTGACCGGCTCCACCGGCAGCTCCACCGACAGCGCACGCAGAAGCCCGGCAGACCAGGCCCCAGCCGTGACGATGATACGCTGTGCGCTGAACTGCAGTGACTGTCCCTGTTGATCGACCACCAGGCCGGACACCGTGTCACCGCCCGGCGACAGGATGAAATCCGTGACAGAAGCCCGTTCAACGAGACGAACCCGTGGGTTGGCACGCAGGCTGGCAAGCAGGGACTTCAGCAGCCGGGGATTACGGATATTGGCAATTGCGGGCATCCACAGCCCCTGTTCAAAGCCCTGAGCCAGTGCTGGCTCACGGGCATAAATCTGCTCCTCTTGCAGAGCTTCCATGCGGCCGCCAACGCGTTGCGCCCACACCAGGGCCTCTGCGGCATCGTCGGCATCCAGCATAAGCAGGCCGCTTTGTTCCCATTCCGGATCAATGCCCGTTTCATTCAGCAGACTTTCGGCCAGGGCGGGATAGGCGCGCTGTGCCTCCTGTGCCAGAGCCGTCACCGGCTCACTGTAACGCCAGGGATACAGTGGTGACACAATCCCGCCGCCGGCCCAGGAGGCCTCGCGCCCGCACTCTCCCTTTTCCAGCAAGGTGACCGTGGCTCCTTCTGCCGCCAGTTCACGGGCGGTCAACAGGCCCAGGACGCCTCCACCAATTACCAGAAAATCACTCATCCCCGATCCTCAAAACTCAACGCTCGCGCAATCTGCAACCTCCCTTCTACACTGAAGGGGACGGCAACTTTAGCACAGGGAGGTGACTAATGATTGCAAAGTCCGGCTACACACTGGTGGAGCTGCTGATCGTGCTGCTTCTCCTCGGCCTGCTGATGAACCAGGGTTTGCCTCCTCTGCGGCAATGGCAACAAGGGCGCCAGGCGGATATTGTGATGGACACCCTGATCAGCCAGCTGGCACTGGCGCGCAGTGAAGCCGCCGCCCTGAACCGCAGTGTCACCCTTTGCCCAAGCCGTGATGGCCTACGCTGTGGTGGCGACTGGTCGTTGGGCAGCCTGTTGTTTGTGGATCGCAACGGCGACCGGGTACTCAACCAGGACGACCGAGTGTTGCGGGTACGCAGCGGTGATGCTCCGCCAGGTTCCCTGCGCTGGCGTGCCTTCGGCAACCGGCAGGCGGTGCAGATCGATGCCCGAGGTTTTCTACGTTACCAGAGCGGCAATTTTACCTACTGCGACCCGTCCGGGGAGCCGACACTGCACAGGCAATTGGTGGTGAACGCCGCCGGCAGAGCGCGGCTGGCAAGGGACAGCAACGGCGATGGCATCGTGGAGGACAGTCAGGGACGCCCCCTGAGGTGTGGCTGAGGCGGCTCAGCGCCAGCAGTTATCCACTGTGTCTCCTGTGGAACCCTTCAGGCCGGTATTGGTGAGCGTCAGGGTCGTGCAGCTGTCCGCTGTCTGGGCTCCCTGGGGCGTTGCGGTGGCAATAAAACAATTGGCAATGGTTCCCGAACCGCAGGCCGCCACGGATACCTGATAATTGCCTCCCTCCGTTGTCAGCGTTGCCAGTGCCGGGCTGACCAGCGGGTTGGCATTGGTGGAGTAGGAATTGTTGTCGGAGTAGAAGCGCTCCTGATTGGCGGCCACCTGCAACAGCAGGCTCTGTGCCTCGGCACGCGCCCCTGCGCGAACACTCTGCTGGTAGGCAGGCAATGCCACGGCAGCAAGCACCCCGAGAATCGCCACCACGATCATCAGTTCGATCAGTGTGAAGCCGGATGCCCCACGCCCCTGCTTAATGTCTCGAGTCAACATGAATACCCCTGCCTTGAGCGCACCCGCCGCCCCATGCGGCCAGATGTGCACTGAGTATAGCGCAAAGGCCATTGCAACAGCCTGCCAACGGTGATGGCCCTAGTTGCGTTGCAATTCCTGCAGCTTCTCTGCCGGGCCGATCACCTCCACCCACAACAGTACGCCGGCCTCGTTGAGGGTATAACGTACCACCATGCCCTGATCAAGCCGATGAGCGCCCAGCGGCAGGCCCTCCCACAATATCTGCGTGATGCTGTCGGCAAAACCCACACGCTGCCCGGAAATAATCAGCGAGCCATTATCCTGGTCCAGCCCCTCGATCGTCCCGGTCTGGACCTCCTGTGCCAGCACCGCAGCCGTAAGCAGCATCGGCAGCACAAACATCAGGCGGAGTTTCCTCATATTCTCTCCCATTCCCGCGCTCAATCCAGTTGCCGCCAGGACTGGCGACCCGTCGCGGTGGTGCCCGTATTCAGCTCCAGGACATCGACATCGCCGCTGCTGCCACTGCCAAAAGCCACATCCCGATCCGCATCGGACAGCACACTCAGCGTTGGCACGATCCCCACATCCGACATCCGTCCCGAGGCATTGGTGTCCACTTCGTCGAAGACACGGTCGCCATTGAGGTCGAAGGCGGGGTAGCCCAGCGCACCACCGTCCCGATAATCAACCTGCATGACAAAACTGCTGCCGCCAAAATCACAGGGCTGCTGCGAGGGCAGCAAAGTGGTGAAGATGACACGGCCGTCCCGCACGATGGCATTGCTCACCTGGCGCTCCCCGAAGTTGTCCGTATTTGCACTCCCCTCAACAAGCTGTGGACGCAGGTTGATTTTCCAGCCCATGGCACTGGCAAAATCCAGGTTGTTGTCGGAGAGCTCCCGCAACACATAGAAGGCATCGTCCGCTGCATCACCATCCGTATCGAAACCCTCGGCATACTGATTGTCGATGGTCTGCTCCACCAGATCGCTGCTGTCGAATACCGTCAGACTGTTCTCGTTCTTGTCCCAGATGCCGTAAAACGCCTGAGTGGTCTGGCCCGTTGCAGAGTTATCATTGATTTCAAGATACTTCCCGGTACCGAAATACACCATGAAACCGGGCCGTCCGTCCGGATGGAAAGCCAGTTGTGGCTGCGTGGTAATGGGCTGGTCCGCCTCGGTCGTAAACAGCGGGCGCGCACTGGAACCGGATTTGTAGTCGCTGTCCCATTGTCCGGGGTTGGCATTGGAGACATCGAACTTCCACATATTGCCGCGCAGATCTCCTGCATAGATGAAGTCCACCACCATATCGCCGTTGAAATCCACCAGCGTTGGGGTTGCCACGCCGTTGGGCGTGGTCGTGGAGCCAACACCGGTATCGAGCTTGCGGATCAGATTTCCTGTCTCAAGATCCACCACATACAGCACCCCTCGCCCGGTGCTGCTGGCATGTCCGTCCGCTTCGGTATTGTTGTAACCGTTGCCGAACACTGCCGCCCAGCGTCCGTTTGCCATCTTGGCGATCTGGGGTTTACCGTAGCTGTAGCCCATGTCTGCGTCATCGCTGTCATCGAATTCCCACAGCACCAGATCGGCGGCATTGGCCTCGTCAAACGTCGCCGGATTGGTCACATCCAGGGCATAGACCGCCTGCCCGCCACCGCCCAGCCCCGCGGCCAGAACGGTACGCCACAAGCCATCAACCGCGCTGGCAGGGTCATCCATCGTGGCCAGAAAGGCATCCACAATCGTGGGCCCTGCATCGGCATAGTAGTGGTGCACATAACTCGGTCGCGCGAGCTCAGCAAGATTACTGAACACCGCATTGGGCACATAGGCCATGCGCTCACGGCCATCGGCTTCGGCGAAGCCATGCAACATGCCATCGTTGGCGCCGACATACACCATGGGAGAACGCGCCGCGTATGCCGCTTTGAAAGCCGCATAGGATTTGGGCGCAACACTCTCCGGATAACGGAAACCGGGAGCCCCCACATAGCGCGGGTCAGAATTGACGATATCGCCAAGCACAGAATTGCGGGTACGAAAATTATAGCCAAGCCCCTCGTTGCTGCGCTGTCCACGCAGATAATTGCTGACAGCCGCCCCATAGGCCTGGTTTGCCGCAATCTCTGCCGCAACAGCCGTTCCCGCAGGATAGGGCGCGTAGTTCAACAGTGCCGCAATCTGCCCGGCACTCATATCCGTCAACGCATTCGCCGCGGTGTAGCTCGCAGGCCAGCGAAACGCGATACCCTGCCCCTCCGGAGTTCCTCCCGGCACCACATCGGCATCGGGGTTATAGGTGAGGATTTCGCGTCCGGTATCGTAGTTCTGGGTATCGAGCACATTCCCGGCATCCCAATCCGGCACCGGGTCCACCGAGCCGTTCTGATTGATGGAGAAGGCCAATAGCTGGCCACTCCAGTCGGCACTGTCAAACCGCGCCTGGAACAGATAACTGTCCGCACTCAGAGTACCCGAGTTGGTGGCAACCGAGGCAGAAGAGCCGACCCGGTCCGCAATATTCGACAGCGCTCCCTGAATCGAATCCACCACCTGCTGTGGCGACTGTGCCGCCACGAACACACCCTGGCTGTTGTAGGCGGCGTGCCACATATCATCGATCTTTTCCGGGTTGCTGTTGTAGGGGTTTCCCCAGTTGCCATTTCCGGCCAGGGGCGGATTGGGCCAACCATCGTTATCGGTATCCACCAGCAGGCCGGTCACGCCAAAGGCCACCGTAAAGGTCACCATGTGCTGGCGGTTGTTGCTGTCCAGCAGGCTGGTCGGCACCTGGTCCGGCAACGGGCTCAGGTCCGTGTTGTAGTAATACCTGGCCACGTCCGCCAGTGTCCGCGCACTGCCATCACCATCGGCATTGCCGATCGCCGTTGCCGGGTCGCCACCATTCCAGTAACCGTCGGTAAACAGGACCGAAAAATTCTGTTGACAGGCAGAGATAATCGGGTCGGTCATGGCCAGAACATTGTCATAATAGGCCCCGACCCGTTCCAGACCGCGGCGCAGAGGTGTACCGGCAGCGGGCCAGTCATAGCTGTAGAGATCATCCAGCAGAGCGGCATTGTGAGCGGAGTATTCCACTGCCGCCGCACCGGGAACCTGCACGAATAATGAGGCATAGTTGTTGATAACACTGAGCCCGAAGCGGAAGCCCGGGGACGCCGCAATCACGGAGGCAATGGCCCCCTTGGTCACAAAGGAGCGCCGCCGGGCGTACTGGTACCAGTTCGCAATATTCTGTTTGGTCTCGGCAAGCGTGCGACCATACTCGTCCACATCGGCACCACTGAAGCTCGATGTCGAGGCGGTGGTGCCAAAGCAGGCGGCATAGGGCACTGCCAGCTGAGCATGCGTCAGCGTGCAGTCTGTGCTCAATGCGTCCATACCGGCGGCGCTTGCCGTTGTCAGAGCCCTGCGCTCGAGGCTGGCGGAATTGACCGTAAATTCCACATGGGAGTCAAACAGGTCCACCCGATCGTTGGCCCCGTCCGTGGAGGAGCTCGGCCCGGCAGGCCGTGCTCCGGAAAACCCGTGATCATCCACCGCCACATCGTAGACAAAACCGCTCAGATCACGCAGCACGTTGTAGCCATCCGAACCCGGCTGAGGATCACTTCTGGCACTGCTGAAACTGGCATCCGGCATGCCGGGCCAGGGTTTGTAATCCTGCTCGGGGTCGTAATAGAGAAGATTGAAATCCGAAGAGCGAACACGCCAATCACGCACGAGGGTCTCCGGTTGCCCCTCCGCCTCAGGATAGGTGCAGGAGTTGTAGGCGTTATCGCTGTTGTCAAAGAAGAAGGGATAGGAACGGCGCCCGGTACAACTGCCCACCGAGGCAAAGGTCAGCCACAAGCCATCGGAGTTGCTCGCAACACCGCTGTCCGCCCAGTAGTTCGCGTAATACTCGTGAGGGCGGGTGAGTATCTCCCAGTCCATGGAGCCGGAATCATCCACCATGAAGAATACATTGGGATCAACACTCACCCCCAGGAACAGCGGCGCATTGGCAAGCTGCAAAGGAGCCGCCTGTGCATTGACCATGCAGGACAAACCGAGCACCGAGAGCAGCCAGCTACCCATGACTCTGTAGAGCTCCCTGATTGTCATCTCAACCTCTTTAGCAACTGAACTCAAGCCGCTCGTTATTCATAGGATTTCACAAACGTGGACTGCAGCTGCACGACCGCGCTGTCCCCGACTCCCGTGCCGCGTGCAGTAATCCGGTGAAACACACGAACGCGGTTCTCCACACCGGAGCCGATGCCGATTGACTGCCCTGTCGTGACATTGGACAGCTCCTCAATGATGTAATGAGGCTCCGAGGCCACCCCCTCCACGCTGCCGACTTCAATCGCATTGCTGTTCCACCAGCTGCCGGTGTCGCGTGTGCTGTCCTGCCACCAGTGCAGGGAATCAACGGTATCGGGGTCCATGGCATCGCGAGTCCACACGGTGGTGGAGCCATCGGCGCTGGTGGCAGGCCAGGTGATCTGCCCGGCCAGCCAGTTCTCTGCACTCTGCAATGACGTTTCCGCCGCCTGAAAAGCCGCATTGAAATCCTGCATATTGCCGGCCATGCGCTCTTCCAACACAGCAGACTCCATGCTGCTGACCCCCATCATGGTCAGCACCAGCAGAAACACCAGACAAAAAATGAGCACCGCTCCCTTTTGTCGTCCATTTGCCATCGTTCGCATCATTTTTATTTTCATGACTAACTCCCCACAGCCCGGTTGCGCAGCGTGACAGTGGAGGTGAAAACCCGGCGCAATCGCGTGTCTGCCGGCAGGGCACCGTTACCGGCAGCGCCGTCATAGCGTACTCCGTTGAAGGTATAGGGCTGGGGTGCCGGCAGCATATTGTTCTCAATGGATTGCACCAGCACGCTGATGCGAATGCTGACAACCCGCTCCCAGTTCGTCACCTGCTGCGCACTGACATAGGCATCCACCGTTTTCTTGTTGTCGTTGTCCGCGTTGAGACCATACAGAATCTGCAGACTCTCTATACCTTCCACCAGTTCTTCGGGATTTCCCGCTCCGGCCGTCTGATTCAGACGCCGCCGGAACAAGGCGGGGGGATTGCTGGCCACATTGCCCCGCTTGCCGACATAAAACATCGTGCCCTGAAGTTTGACCAGTTCGCCACCGGCCTGCGTACCCAGGGCTTTGGTCACGTCATTGCCCGGCACGCAACCGGAAGACAACACGGAGTTGATGCTTGCGCCGCCACCGATTTCCTGCACATTGCAGGCCTGCACCCAGTCGGCGCGCTGACAGTCGCTGAGCAGCAGAATGTCTCCGTCTTCAATGTCCACGATACCGGAATTGACGACGGTCATGGCCCCACCGGGAGAGATCGAGTTAATCGTGGCACCTGTTCCGGCGGCATTCCACACACGCACAATATCGCTCGCCGGAACGGCCTGGGTGGTATCCATGATATTGCCGCCCGAGGAGCTCCAGCCCCCGCCTGTGGTGCTGACCGGCGCGACATCGTTGGCGCTGTTGCTGATGCTTCCGAAGCCGGTACCGTTTGCTTCCCAGCCCTGCAGGCCGGCATCGGGCTGGAAGGAGGCCGGAGGGCCATCCAGCGTGTTGTTGATGGAGTTTTCCTCAATGGTGGCAAGGCAGCCCAGATAACCGGCCATGCGCAACTCATGCGCGAGATAGCTGATGGCGAAACGACCGTTTTCCTGCATCCTGGCACGCGCTTCCTGATCACGATCGGTCTGGGTATTGCCAACATAGACCTGCATGACCCCTGCCGTCAGGGACAGCCCCAGCACCATTGCAATCAGCAGCTCGATCATGCTGAGCCCGCGCATGTGCACAGAGCTGCTTCCTTGCCGATTGCTGATTCTGTGTTGTGCCTGTGCCATGACGGGTGTCCGTTTCTTGCCGAATCAGGGTTGAAAACTCAGGGTGAAGCGTTTCTCCGCGTTACCGTCGCGATCCTCGTCCCACCAGATCTTCACGGCATACAGAGTGCCAAGGCCATCGCAGGCAGAAGCCGCAGCCGTGCCATCCTCCGGGGTCGAGTCGGCACATACCGTTCCCGCTCCCGAGGGCAGATCAGCAGCCAGTGCGGCCTTCCATTCCGCGATGTCGTTTGCCGCCAACTGCGCCGGCGTACACCCTGCTGTCGTATTGCAGGAGGCCGTCACCGCACCCGCAGCACCGTCATAACTGCCCGCCTCCACTCCCTGCAGATTCGCCCGTATGCGCTCCACAATATCGTTGCTGTTCAGGCTCGCCTGCGTGCGCAGATAGGCGCTCTGGGTATTGCGCAGGCTCACGGTCTGCAGACCTGACATACCCAGCAGGCCAATCGCCAGAATCAGCAGCGAGACCAGCACCTCGATCAGGGTCGCGCCCTGCTGCCGCGGCATACTGTGTGTGAGGAAACCCGCCATCATGGACAGACCAGCCCCTCGTGTATGCGACGCCCTCGTCCGGTCATCGAAATCTCAACAGATTGTGCGTTTGCCGCATTGCCATCCTCCGGACACAGCAGAAATGTCCGGATGGCCGTATTGGTTCCGAAGCCCTGGGCATCATACTGCTGCAGTGCCGCGTCAAAGCTCAGAGTGTTCCCTCCCAGGCCCTGGTAAACCCGCAGCACCTCATCCCCAGCATCCACCGAACCAGCCCCTCCCGTGGCATCGCCATTATTGTCCACAAACACGATCCAGCCCTGGCTCCAGGTCGCCGCCACACAGTCGCTTCCGCTACTGCTGGCACACACGGATACCAGGCCCCCGCGCTTGATTGCCTCGCTGCGGGCGAAATTCAGACTGGAGACCAGTGTCTTTGCCTGAGAGTTGGTACTGATGCGACTGACAGTATCCTGCAGACCCGGCAATCCGACAGCGAGCAAAACCCCGATAATGCCCACCATTATCATGAGCTCGATTACAGTAAAGCCCTTGATTTTATTAATATTCATTATCTCATTCAGCGTCGTTTTACACCCACCGGGGTAATCTGTCGGCACTATTGCAGATTAACATTGTCTCAGCAAGGGCAGCCCCGGAAGGGCACGCTCACGATAGGCACAGCGGAAAAACAAGTATGTGATCCATGTAGAACTTTAGCAGATAGGCTGACAGCAATTTGCTACACTGTGACGCTTTTCACGCTTGCCCTGCATTCGGCGGAACACCACTCCATGACATACGATCTGACCCTGCTCCTCGTCCTCGCAGCCATGGGTGTTCTCGCGGGCGGCATCAATACCATTGCCGGCGGCGGTTCCAATCTCACATTACCGGTTCTGATGCTGCTGGGCCTGCCAGCCGATGTCGCCAATGGCACCAACCGCGTTGCCGTGGCACTGCAATGCATGGTCGGTGTCCGAGGATTCCGCAAGCACGACCGCCTGGACACCCCTGCCATTATCCCCATTCTGATACCCAGCCTGCTCGGAGGCGTACTGGGCGCACTGGTCGCTGCACTGCTGCCCCCTATTGCGCTGAAACCCATCCTGCTGGGCACCATCCTCACCATGTCGGTCATCATCCTGCTGCGCCCGGGCTTTATTGCACCGCCCGATGGCACACCGGTCAAAGATGTTCGTGAGAGTAAAGGAGCCTGGTGGACCCTGTTTCTGGCAGGGCTCTACGGCGGGTTCGTACAAGCGGGAGTTGGCTTCATTCTGCTCGCGGCCCTCGCGGGTGGGCTGCGCTACGATCTGGTGCGGGCCAATGCGATGAAAATGGTATGTTCTCTCGCCTTCACCCTGGTCGCGCTGGTGATCTTCCTGTATTTCGACCAGGTTCGCTGGGTGCCCGGCCTGATTCTGGCCGTTGGCAATATGCTGGGAACCTGGGTGACCGTACACTTTGCAGTCAAGGCCAAACAGAGCACCATCAAGTGGTTTCTGTTTGTCATGACGCTGTGTTCCTGTGTAGCAGCTCTGGTCTTCTAGCAGGCTGTTGAAAAACTATCTACGTTGCCATTGCGGCGTTAAAAACGAGCTCAAAATGCTCATTTATCCGTTATAAACTGCGCTTTTTCGCTCGTTTTTGCCTTGCACTGGCTGCCTTGAAAACGTTTTTCAACAGCCTGCTAGGGCTTGCCTTCACTATCCCGGTGAAAATTATTGAACACCAGCTCCACCCGCGCGCCTCCCTGCTCACTGCTGCCAATATCGATCTGCCCGCCGTAACTGCTCATGATGTCGGAGACAACGGCCAGACCGATGCCCTGCCCCTGAGCCAGGGTGTCGAGCCGGGCGCCCCGCTGCAGCACAAAGCCCTGATCCCCAGCGGATATCCCAGGCCCATCGTCTTCCACGCAGATGCGTAACTGCCGCTGCGGCTGTTCACGGATCAGAGCCTCCACACCAACGCGGTGACTGCCGTACTTAAAGGCGTTATCGAGGACATTGCCCAACACCTCCATGAGGTCACGCTCATCCCCCAGGAAAAAAAGGCCCGCTTCAATCCTGGAGCTCACCTGCATGCCCTTGGCCGCGTAGACCTTTTCCAGCGCTCCCAGTATCTTGCCAAGGGCCGCTGCCACATCAACACGCCGCGCAAGGCTGGAACTGCCATTGCTCTTGACGGCTCGCTGCAACTGGTAACCAACAATCTGGTTCATTCGTTCCAGTTGCTCCTCCACCGCCTGAATCTGGTTCTGGGCTTCGTCGTCCTCGTGCATGGCTCCTTTATGCGACAGGCTCTGCAGCAGGCCCGCAACAACAGCGAGCGGAGTCTTCAGGCTGTGTGCAAGATCCCCCAGCGTTTCACGGTAACGCGTCTGCTGCTTGCGCTCACTCTTGATCAGCAGATTGAGGTTCTGGGTAACCGCCTGGAGCTCCTTGGGATAATCAGGATCGAGTTGCTCTCCCTCGCCGCTCTCGATGCGTTTCAGGTCCGCCGCGAGACGACGCAGCGGCGAAAGCCCCCAGTGCAGCAACAGCACCTGCACCACCAACAGCAGCACTGCCACCCCGACAAACCAGGACCACAGACTTTTGCGGAAGTTGTTCACCTCCACCATATAAGTACTGGTAGATTCGACTACCGCGAAATCATAGGGAGCGGAGCCGTTCTCCCAGATCACGCCATAAGCCGCCACAAAATATTCCACTCCATCACCCGCCATCGCCCGGGTGAAACGGAACTCACCGCGCCCCACGCTCTGCCACAAACGGGAGAAATCGGCAAAATTCAGCTCCAGTGCCGAAGGGGTGCGCAGCACCTCACCAATATCCGGATTGCTGACCAGACCATACAGGCCGGAATTGAGCTGGGAAAAACGCGGTTCACGCAGATCCTGCAAAAAGTAAAACTGCCCGCCCTCCTCTTCCACGGCAGAGAGCAGCACATAGATCTGGGCCTGTAATTGTTCGGCGACACCGGCCTCGATGCTGCTGCGAAAAGCGCGATCAAGCACGATGCCCGCCAGCCCCAGGAAGAGCGTCAGCAGGATACTGACCGCCACCAGAAGACGGGATTGGAGAGAATAGCTGGGTGTCGGCCCGGTGCTCATACGCCCTTAAGGAGTATCACGAAAGCGGTAGCCCTGCCCGCGGACCGTCTCGATGGGCTTGAGGGTTTCATCCGGGTCCAGCTTCTGGCGCAGGCGTCGGATGAAAACCTCCAGCACATTGCTGTCGCGATCATAATCCTGGGCATACAGATGTTCGGTGAGTTCGGCCTTGGATACGACCTGCCCGGGGTGCAGCATCAGGTACTCCAGCAGCTTGTATTCATAGGCCGTCAGCTCCTGCGGCTGCCCGTTCAGGCTGACACGCTTGCCAGTGATATCCAGCGTGATGGGGCCAAACTCGATGAGCGGTTTGGCAAACCCGGCGGCGCGGCGCAGCAGGGCATTGAGACGGGCCAGAATCTCTTCGAGACGAAAGGGTTTGACGACATAGTCATCGGCACCGGCATCCAGCCCCTCTACCTTGTCCTGCCAGTCACCACGGGCCGTGAGAATCAGAATGGGGAAGGTTTTGCCCTGGGCGCGAATCTCGCGGATGAGGGAAATGCCATCGAGCAGCGGCAGGCCCAGATCGATAATGGCGGCATCGTAATCGAATTCCGTGCCGTAATAGAGCCCGGCCTTGCCGTCCGCCGCATCGTCCACGACATAGCCGTTTTTGTTCAGCCCCTGCACCAGAGTCTGGCGCAACAGGGACTGGTCCTCCACTACCAGCAATCGCATTCAGGGTTCCCGTGTGATGGCGCCAGTGCTGGCATTGACGTATACCGTGTAGATATTGCCTTCATTGTCCATGCGGACACGGTATTGCAGAACGCCCCCCTGCTGCACCTGATTGATGCTGACCACATTGCCCGGAAACCGCGCTCGCACCAGCTCCAGTGCCTGCCGCTGGGAAACACGGGGTGCCTCCTCGCTGCTCGTCGGGGCCTGGGCCAGCACGAGCGTCTGGGACACCGTGACCGGCGCCGCCAGAACCATCAGCAGCGCCAGCCCCAGCAAGCGCAATGTCAGTGCGTATGACTTCAACTTGGACCCCTTTCCCAAAAAACTGCAGAAGCTACTGCCTGCAGGGTACAACCCGGGCCAGAGGCACTGACCGGTTTCATCAGAATACGGGTTGTACGTTGACCTTTACGCGTACCCGCTCACCGGGGTCTTCGTCCATGCGAACGGAGTAATCCTGGTCATTGTAGCGGTACACCACGTCGTAGCCGATCAGACGCTCTTCGTCATGGTATTCATAGACGGTTTCACACTGTCGTACGGTTTCGTAGCGCACGACTCGCTCACGGCTGTTGCTGGCGACTATATCACGTCCAATGGAGTGCCCCAACACCGCGCCAACCACCGCGCCAACACGTTTATTGGACTTGTTGTGGCCCACGGCATTGCCCAGCGCGCCACCGATAATCGTGCCGATAATCGCGGAGGTATTGCTGTCCGGGCGCACGCTGTCCGTATGAGCAATCTCCTCGTCCCAGCACTCCTGACGGGGAACGGACACCTCCACCGAGCGGTAGACCGGACGCGACTCAAGAACCTGGGCATACTCGTAACGTGTATCGGCCAGAACCGGGGTACACATCAGGATGCCCATTGCACCGGCTATAGCTTTCACCAATATGCTTGTGCGATTTTCCGGAGACATTTTCACCATAGCTCTTCCCTTTCATTATCCTAAGGCACCGCCACCAGGGCGGGGACACTGCCGGGGAACTCACTCAACAGTGGGTTTCCACAGCCTTGAGTGCATCTTGGCAGCCATTACCTGAATGTCCGCTGAATCACTCCGCTCTCAGGCAAACTCATTGATTTCACTGGGCTTGGAGGGGAAGGAGCTGCCTTTGACTTCTGATCAAACCCCGTTAGAATTAAGGGCCGGTGAAACAGGCTCCCAATGGATGAGAGGGGCAGCTCACCGGCAATAATAATTACAATGCAACGTAGAGAGTTTTCATGTCCAATATCAACAAATCGATTGTCATTGCGTTAATCGCCACCCTGATCGTCGGCGCCCCCGTGGTTCTCATTGATCTTCAACTCACCAGTGTTCAACTCCTGATCGCGCTGTTTCTGGTCAGCCTGGCATCTGCCATGTCTGCCGCCCAACAGGGCCAGAAGCCACGACGCAGCAACAACAGAAAGCCCGCACAGCAGCCACCCCAGCGTACGTCCTACAACAAGGCGCACCGTGAAAGTGGCAACGTCAAGTGGTTCAACGCCAGCAAGGGTTTCGGCTTTATCACACGGGACAGCGGGGATGACATCTTTGTGCATTTCCGCTCGATTCGCGGAGAGGGTCACCGTGTCCTGCACGATGGGCAGCGTGTCGAATTCGCTATCAGCGAAGGCGACAAGGGGCTGCAGGCGGAGGACGTTGCAGCCACCGGAAAATAAACCGGCCCGCTGCGCAACATCCGGAGTATCGGCTGTCGGGGCTTGATCAAGGCAGCCGACAGTCGATTAATAATGTGGGGGACGCTCGTCAAGAGGGTTCCCGGCGGCCCCTTTTTCCGGAAGATTCTCAAACAGGTGCAACAGTTTGTCCCGGTGGATGTTCAGCTCACGCTCCAGCGCGTCAATCTGTAGCTGCTGGCGCACAATCACGTCATTGAGCTGCTGCAGCAGATCCTCCTGAAACGCAAACTGGGTCTGCAGTTCCACCAGTTGTGCATCACTGTTCTGTGTCATGGCCTGAAGTCCTGTCCCCACATGCAAGTTGCGCTGAAAGCCCCGGATTAGAGCAGAAGCCTACCCCCGCTTGCCAGCGAAGTTTTGCCCTGCGGCATGATCGTGCAATAATTTCGTCCTTTTCGTTGTCCAATAATGAAGCAAATCGAATCAGCCGGCCACAAAGGTCGAGAGACACGTCATGCAGAAAGCACCAATCAACTGGACCAATACCCTTTTATTCACCCTGACACCATTGTTTGCGCTGACCCTGGTGCCCTATTACGGGCTGAGCCATGGCTATGACGCCTACGAGTGGGGCGTCTTTATCCTCCTGATGGGCTTCTGCGGCATGTCCATCACCGCAGGCTACCATCGCCTGTGGTCCCACAAGGCCTACAAGGCACATGCTCTCATCCGCTTTTTCTTTGCCTTGGGAGGGGCCTGTGCCCTGCAGAACGATGTCCTGCACTGGGCATCGGACCACCGCCGCCACCATGCCCATGTGGACAACAATGACAAGGATCCCTACTCCGCTGGCCGCGGTTTCTGGTTCTCTCATATGGGCTGGATACTGCGTGACTACGAAAGCGGCAAAGAGGATTTCTCCAACGTCAAGGATCTGCAGCGTGACCCCATCGTGCGCTGGCAGCACCGCCACTACCTGACACTGGTACTGCTGATGAATATCGCTTTGCCGGCGCTGCTGGGCTATCTGCACGGTGACATCATCGCCACCGTCCTGCTGGGCGGCCTGCTGCGTCTGGTGCTGAGCCAGCATGTCACCTGGCTGATCAACTCCATTGCCCATATGTGGGGGCGCCAGACCTATTCCGACGCCAGTTCGGCGCGGGACAACCCCCTGCTGGCCCTGGTGACCTATGGCGAGGGCTACCACAATTACCACCACACCTTTCAGTGGGATTATCGCAACGGCATCAAATGGTGGCACTACGACCCCACCAAATGGTTTATCCGCAGTTGTGCCTTCCTGGGCCTGGCCAGCGAACTCAAGCGTTGTTCCCCGGTAGTGATCGAGAGCGCGCGGCTGGACATGCAGTACCGGCATGCCACGGAAAAATACGCCTCGCTGCACAATGCCGAGAAATGGTTGCAGCGCCTGGACACCGAGTACCAGCAACTGAAATCCAGCCTCCAGGTCTGGGCGCAGCATCAGCAGTCCTGGTACGAAGCCAAGTCCTCCGAGCTACACGAGAAGTGGTCACACTGGGAACGCCTGCAATTACGGGACAGTTACCGGGAAGCCCGCTACAGCCTCAAACTGCAGCGCCAGCGCTGGCATGCACTGCTTGCCAATTTCTCCAGCATCGCCGCCACCTCGCCGGCCTGATCGCGGCCCGCCACGTTTCAAGGAGACAGCCATGAAGATGAGAACACTCGTACTGCTGGGATTTTTGGGCTTGCTGGGCACTCTTCCGGTACAGGCTGTGGAAGAGGGCGAACAGGCTCCTGCGTTTACTCTGCCGGACATTCACGAAGGCCGCCCGGATATTTCCCTGGCCGACTTGCGCGGCAAGACCGTTTATGTGGATTTCTGGGCCTCGTGGTGCGCACCCTGCCTGCGCTCCATGCCGCTGATCAACGAGCTCTATGCCAAATACCGGGAGCGGGGTTTTGAGGTGGTCGCCATCAATGTGGACGACCCGGTGGAAGACGGGCGCGAGTTCCTGCTGGATACGCCGCTCGACTATCTCATTGCGGCAGACACCGACAACAAGGTACTCGAAGCCTTCGGAGTAACCGGCATGCCCACCTCCTTCCTGGTGGATCGTGACGGCGTGGTGCGCATGGTGCACATGGGCTTCCGTGACGGAGATATTGCCGGCATCGAGGCCGCCATCAGCGCCCTGCTCGACTGAGCGTCACGGGAACAGGCGCAACACCGGCTCGTCCAGTGCTGCCATCTGTTCCCGCAACTCCAGCACATGTTCGGCCCAATAGCGCTCGCTGTTAAACCAGGGGAAGCTCATGGGAAATGCCGGGTCCTGCCAACGGCGTGCCAGCCAGGCCGCATAATGCATCATCCGCAGCGTACGCAACGCCTCCACCAGATTCAGTTCGGCAGGATTGAACTCGAAGAACTCCTCATAGCCCTCCACAATCTCCAGTAACTGCCCCTGTTTCTGGTCCCGCTCGCCGGAGAGCATCATCCACAGATCCTGAATTGCCGGCCCCGTCATGGTGTCATCAAAGTCCACGAAATGGGGTATCTCCTCCCGCCACAGCACATTGCCCGGATGACAATCGCCGTGAATACGCAACTGAGGCCCCTGCCCGTGAGCGGCAAAGATGGCCTGCAGACGTTCGACCAGATCCCGCGTCAGGGTCTCGTAGGCAGGACGCAGGCTCGGCGGAAGAAAATCGTGTTGCAGCAGGAATTCACGGCTCTCGATGGCAAAGCGCTCAACCGACAGTGACGTCCGGTGCTGAAAGGGCTTCGTGGCGCCTACCGCATGCACACGCCCGATGAAACGTCCCATCACCAGCAGATTATCGGGGTTGTCGAGCTCCGGCGCCCGCCCCGCCAGCCGCTCGAAAACGGCAAAAAGGAAACCGTCAAATTCATGCAGGGTCTGCTTCCCGGCGAAGACGAGCGGCGGCACCACGGGAACCTCCAGCGCCGCCAATTCGGCGGTGAAGGCATGCTCCTCAAGAATCTGCTCCCGCGTCCAGCGCCCGGGACGATAGAACTTCACGATCAGTGGCGCGCCGCCCTCCACCCCGACCTGGTAGACGCGATTTTCGTAGCTGTTCAGGGCAAGGATACGGGCATCGCTCTCGACGCCCAGGCTCTCCATGGCGTCCAGCACCCGGTCCGGGTTGAGGCGCTGATAGGGATGTGTGGAGCTGTTGCCGGCAGGCTCTGCTTGCTCGGGGTTTGCGTCATGGGAATGCGGGGGCATGGAAACACGGGGTCCGGATCGAGTTTGCGCCAAGTATACTGTAAAATGCCCGGGCCTGAGAGCTCGCCACCCGGCGGATCGCATGCCCATCCAACTGTACAGACAAGGAGCCTTTTCTTGAACGACCAGCAATTGCAGACCCGATACCAAGCCCTGCTCGACGAGTACCAGAGCATCAGCTCCCAAAAGCTGAATCTGGATCTGACCCGCGGCAAACCCAGCACGGCGCAATTGGACCTCAGCGATGCCCTCGACGGTATTCTGAACAAGGACTACAGCTGCCAGGATGGCAGTGACAGCCGCAACTACGGTGGCATCATGGGCATTCCCGAGGCGCGCCAGTTTGCCGCCGATTATCTGGGCACGGTGCCTGAGCGCACCATGGTGGGAGGCAACAGCAGTCTTCAGTTCATGTACCAGATCGTGACAGGCGCCTTCTTCCTCGGTGTCCGCGGCCCCGAGTCCGCCTGGTCTGCCGAGGCAGCCAAGGCCGGCGGCCAGGTAAAATTCCTTTGTCCGTCACCAGGTTACGACCGTCATTTCGCCATCTGCGAAGCCCTGGGCATCGCCATGATTCCGGTGCGCATGACTGCCGAAGGCCCGGACATGGACCAGGTGGAATCCTTGCTGCAGCAGGACCCGCTGATCAAGGGTATCTGGTGTGTACCGCAATACTCCAATCCGGACGGTGTTGTGTACTCCGATGCCACCGTCAAGCGCATGGCCCGGCTGGGTAAAATTGCCGGTGCCAACTTCCGCATCATGTGGGACAACGCCTACTCCGAGCATCATCTCGTGGACAACCCACCCCGGTTGGCCAATATTCTGAACCTGAGCGAAGAAGCCGGTACGCTGGACAATGTGATGGTCATCGGCTCCACCTCCAAGATTACCCACGCGGGTGCAGGCATCTCCTTCATTGCCAGCTCAGAAGCCAACCTCGCCAGCCTGGCGGCACAACTGGGTATCGCCACCATCGGACCGGACAAGATCAATCAGCTGCGCCACATGCGTTTGCTCAAGGATCTGCCGACCCTGCGCGCGCTGATGCAGGAACATCGCCGCATACTGCAGCCCAAATTCGAAGCAGTACTGAAGGCGCTGGATGAAGGGCTGGCCGGCAAGAGCGTGAATGGCGCGGCGCTGGGAAGCTGGACCCGTCCCCAGGGCGGTTATTTCATCCTGTTCGATACCCAGCCCGGGCTGGCAGACAAAGTGGTGAAGCTGACGGCTGCGGCAGGTGTCAAACTGACTCCAGCGGGCTCCACTTACCCCTACCGCAAGGACCCGAGCGACACCAATATCCGCCTGGCCCCCTCTTTCCCGAGCGTTGCCGAGATCGAGGCAGCCATGCGTGTATTTGTGCTGTGTGTGGAGCTCGCCACCCTGGAAAAGGCGCTGGCGCTCTGAAACCGGATACCTGCGCCCGGCAAAACCACCGGGCGCAGCTCTGTGTCATTCCGATTGCTGGGTGTCCGGGGTGTTGCGGGCAACCAGGAAGGGTGCCGGAAAGGGCGTGATGTTATCGCCATTGGAAATTTTGCTGATCCCGCCCTTTTCCACTTCGTCGATACGCACGATCGCCTGCAATGGAATAAAGCTTCGCTTGACGTCCTGAAACTCTGCCTTGAGCTTCTCTTCACTGGGATCGACGACGACGTGACGCTCGTCGAAAATAAAATCTTCAACCTCGATAAAGCCGTACAGCTCACTCTGGTACACCTGTTTGGCGAACACTTCGTAAACTTTGCCTTTATTGAGGAAGGTGATGCGGTAAATCTCGGGGGGAATAGCCATGCATGTACTCTCTTGAACGGTGACGCTCCGCAATATCTGGCCTCTTCGGTGATTTTCAAGAGGCGCGGCTGGCCTGGTGCGGAGCAGGCGCACAGTTTAGCGTAATTGCGCGCCCCGCACCCGTCTTTATTTGCGCCCCAATCGCAATGGATGCGCGGCCACGGGCATTACTGCTACAATCCGCCGCTGAATTTTCACCCGCATTCGCGGCTGACCGCAGACGATGACACCATGAGCACGACAGACATCCGCACAGCAGACACTTCCTCCACACCGACAGAGGCAACGGCAGAGGCCACCCCGGTCAAAAAAGTCTATATCAAGACCCACGGCTGCCAGATGAATGAGTACGACTCTTCCCGCATGCTGGACATGCTGCGGGAGTCCCATCAGGCACAACTGGTGGACACCCCGGAAGAGGCTGATCTGCTGCTGCTCAATACCTGCTCAATTCGTGAAAAGGCCCAGGAAAAAGTCTTCCATCAGCTTGGACGCTGGCGCAGCCTGAAACAGGCCCGTCCCGGTGTGCAGATTGCCGTGGGCGGCTGTGTCGCCAGCCAGGAAGGTGCCGCCATTGGCAAACGCGCCCCCTTTGTGGACGTGGTATTCGGCCCCCAGACTTTGCACAAACTGCCGCAGATGCTGCAGGCAGCCAGTGGCAAGGACACCGTGGTCGACATCAGCTTTCCTGAAATCGAGAAATTCGACCGTCTGCCCGAGCCGCGCGTGGACGGTTGCGAAGCCTTTCTGACCGTCATGGAAGGTTGCAGCAAATACTGCTCTTTCTGCGTCGTGCCCTATACCCGGGGCGAAGAGGTCAGCCGTCCCCTGGACGATATTCTGGCAGAAGCCGTGCATCTGGCCGAACAGGGCGTGCGCGAAATCAATCTGCTGGGGCAGAACGTGAATGCCTACCGTGGGCTGAGCCACGAGGGCAACATCACCGATCTGGCAACCCTCATTCAGTACATCTCGGCAATCGATGGCATCGATCGTATCCGTTTCACCACCTCGCACCCGACCGAGTTCTCACCCTCCCTGATCGAGGTCTACCGCCATGTTCCGGCGCTGGTGGACCATCTGCACCTGCCGGTACAGAGCGGCTCCGACCGCATTCTGGCGGCCATGAAACGCGGCCACACCGTGCTGGAGTACAAGTCCATCATTCGCAAGCTGCGGGCGATACGTCCCAATATCAGCCTGTCCTCCGACTTCATCGTCGGCTTTCCCGGCGAGACACAGAAAGACTTCGAGGACACCATGAACCTGATCATCGAGATCGGTTACGACCACTCCTTCAGCTTCATCTACAGTGCCAGACCGGGCACCCCGGCAGCAGACCTGCCCGACAGCACCTCCGAACAGGAGAAAAAACACCGCCTGACCATTCTGCAGGCCCAGATCAATCAGCAGGCACAGGCCATCAGCGAAGCCATGGTCGGCACAAAGCAGCGCATCCTGGTCACCGGCCCGTCCAAGAAAGACCCGGGCGACCTGCAGGGCCGCACCGAAAACAACCGCGTGGTCAACTTCAAGTGTGACGATCCCCGCCTCGTCGGCCAGTTCGTTGACGTGCGCATCGTGACCGCCTATCCCAATTCGCTCTATGGCAGCCTGTAAATCTGCGATGCTGGCGAGCATCACAGAGTGCGTACAGACGCAGATAGGCTGCTATACTAGGGGCCGTCGAATCCAGCAGGAGGTTCACAAACTGTCTTAATGACAACCCGGACTTATACCCAGAGGCTCGTTCTCGAGCCCGACAACACACAGCGCCTGGCCAATCTTTGCGGCCGCCTCAACGAACACTTGCATCAGATCGAGCAGTCCCTGGCGCTCAAGATTCAGAACCGTGGCAACGAATTCAAACTCAGCGGCTCCCGGCAGGCTGTGCTCAGTGCCGCGCAGGTGCTGCACAAACTCTATGAGGCTACTGCCAGCGGAGCCGGTGTCGATCCGGACACGGTTCACCTGCTGCTCAAGGAGGCCGCTCACGAAGCGCCCGTGGCGAGTGACACACCCCGTTTCGATGTCGAGAAGTCCCTGCTGATCAAGACACCCAATGTGTCCGTAAAACCCCGTGGCAAGCATCAACAGGAGTATGTGCAGTCGATCTTCCGGCACGACATCAACTTCGGCATTGGCCCTGCCGGCACCGGCAAGACCTACCTGGCCGTTGCGGCGGCGGTCGAGGCGCTGGTGCAGGACCGCGTGCAGCGCCTGCTGCTCGTGCGCCCGGCGGTCGAGGCTGGCGAGAAGCTCGGCTTCCTGCCCGGCGACCTGACCCAGAAGGTGGATCCCTATCTGCGACCACTCTATGACGCACTCTATGAGATGCTGGGCGTGGAACGCGTTGGCCGCCTGATCGAGAAAAACATCATCGAAATCGCGCCACTGGCCTATATGCGCGGGCGCACCCTGAACAAGTCCTTTATCATCCTGGATGAAAGCCAGAACACCACCACCTCGCAGATGAAAATGTTCCTCACCCGCCTGGGTTTTGGCTCCACCGCCGTCATTACCGGCGATGTCTCCCAGATCGACCTGCCCAAGGGAACCCGCTCCGGCCTGGTGCATGTGACCCAGGTGCTCAAGGATGTGGAAGGAATCGGTTTTACCTGGTTCGACTCCCGCGATGTGGTGCGCCACACGCTGGTCCAGCGCATCGTGGAGGCCTATGACCGTTACGACCAGAAAACCATCGCCCCGCTGAACGGCCAGGAGCATTGAGATGCGCGTGATGCTTGACGTGGACAACGGCTGCCCCGAGCATCCGGGCGTGCCGGAAGAGGCGGATTTCCAGCATTGGGTCGAGGCAACACTGAGCACCCTCGATATTCAGGACACCAGGCCCCTCAGTCTTGGCATCCGCATCGTGCCGGAAGACGAATCGGCACAGCTCAACCTGCATTACCGCCACAAGGACAAACCCACCAATGTGCTGTCCTTCCGCCCCGAATTGCCGTCTGCCGTGCTGGATGCTCTCGAGGAAACACCACTGGGTGATCTGGCGATCTGCGCCGCCGTTGTGCAACGGGAAGCCCGGGAGCAGGACAAACCGGAACAGGCCCACTGGGCGCATATGACGGTGCATGGCCTGCTGCACCTGCTGGGTCATGACCATGAGGAGCCGCAGGAGGCCGAGGCCATGGAGGCACTGGAACGCCGTATTCTGGCCACGCAGAACATTGCCGACCCTTATGCCGGTGAGCAGGGGCAAGAATGACACAGCCTGCCCTCCCCACTGACACACGCCAGTCCCCCGTTCTCAAAGGAGCCGAACGCCGCCATGGCTGACGAGCATATCAGTCCCGACCCACGCCCCCGTTCCTGGATCGACAGAATCGCACAGATTTTTTCGGACGAACCCACGGACACCAAGAGCCTGCTGGAATTGCTGCGCAATGCCGAGCAGGACAAGGTGCTGGACACCGACGCGCTCTCCATTATTGAAGGGGCACTGCAGGTCTCCAATATGCAGGTACGGGAGATCATGATTCCCCGCCCGCAGGTTGTCTCCGTCTCGGCCCGCAATACGCTGGAAGAAGTCCTCGACACCGTGGTCAAGGTCTCCCATTCCCGCTTCCCGGTCCTGGCGGAGAACTCCGACTCCGTGGTGGGCATCCTGCTGGCCAAGGATCTACTGCGTTATGCCGTTCAGCGGGATAACGAAGCCTTTGATCTCAAGGACATCATGCGCCCGGCAACCTTCGTGCCGGAGAGCAAACGTCTGAATGTGCTGCTGCGCGAGTTCCGTGAAACCCGCCATCACATGGCCATCGTGATTGATGAATATGGCAGTCCCTGTGGCGTGGTCACCATCGAGGACGTGCTGGAGCAGATCGTGGGAGAGATCGACGACGAATACGATGTGGACGACGAGAGCTACATTAAAAAGGTCGACGGCAAATCCCACATCGTCAAGGCCCTGACCCCGATTGCCGACTTCAATGAATACTTCGGCAGCGATTTCGACGACCATGAGGTCGATACCATCGGTGGATTGGTACTGCAACATCTCAACCACATCCCCGAGCGTGACGAGACTGCCATCATCGGCAATTTCCAGTTCACCATACTCAATGCCGACAGCCGCCAGATCCGCCTGCTGCGGGTTCAGGCCGCTCCGGCGGACGCTGCCACAGCCCCCTCAAGCTGAACCCGGAACAGGAATCTCTATGCCAAACATCATCCGGATTGCCAGTCTCTTCTGTCTCAGCCTGTTGCTCAGCAGCTGTGGTTTTGCCCTGCGTGGCAGTGAACGCCCCGCCCTGCCCCCCGGCAGCGATACGGTCTTCCTCCGCAGCGCCCAGGAAAACAGCCCGCTGAGCCAAAGTGTGCAGACGGCATTGCAGGCCCAGCAACTGCGCCTGGTGGCAGACGCCAGCGAAGCCGCCTATGTGCTGCAGATCGGCCCCGAAGAGTTCGACAGCCAGGCAGCCACGGTCAACGGGCGTGCCACTGCCGCACAATACCGCTACCTGCTCAGCGCCGAAGTTTCGCTGAGCCAGAACGGTGTGACCCTGCTGGAACCCGAGCGTATCATCGTGGAGAACCAGTTGTTCTTCGACAGTTACAACACCGCGGGCAGCCTCCAGGAAGAAGACCTGGTGCGCCAGGAAATGCGACAACAGTTTGCCCAGCAACTGCTCAGCCGCCTGCGCGCGCTCGCCGCAGCGCAGTAAAGGGAGGGCGCGTGCGCATCAACGCTGACCAGCTCGACGCCCATACCCGCTCCCGTCTGGGCAACTTCTACTGGATCGCAGGGGATGACACCCTGCTCGTTCAGGAAAGCCTGTCATTGCTGCGCACCCGCTGTCGTGAAGCCGGTTTCACGGAATGGGAGCTGTTCTTCCTCGACAGAAATTTTGACTGGCAGGCCCTGTTGCAAGCCAGCAACAGCCTGTCCCTGTTCGCCGAACGGCGCATCCTGGAGCTGCGCCTGCAGACGGGCAAACTGGACGACGCCGGCAAAACCGCCCTCAAGCAATATCTGCAGTCGCCCAACCCGGACAATGTGCTGATCCTGGTCACCCCACGCGTGGAGCCGGCCTCCCTGAACACTCAGTGGTTCAAGGGGCTGGAGTCCGCCGGCGTCTTTGTCACGGTATGGCCGATCAATGCCGATCGCCTGCCCGGCTGGATACAGGGGCGCATGAAAGCGGCCGGGATGAGCGCGGACCGGGATGCCCTGAACATTCTTGCCGACCGCGTAGAAGGCAATCTGCTCGCCGCCGACCAGGAGATTCAGAAGCTGGCCGTCCTCAGCGGCGCCAACACGGGCAATCCCGTACATCTGGATCGCAAACAGATCATGGGCCTGGTGGCCGACAGCGCCCGCTACAATATTTTCAATCTGATGGATGCCGCCCTGCTCGGCGATGCCCGCCGCTGCATCAAGGTGCTCAACGGCCTCAAGACCGAAGGCGCGGAAGTGCTGATGATTCTGGGGGCCCTCAGTGCGGAACTGCGTCGCCTGATCCCGATCGCCGAAGCCCTGCAACAGGGCTACCGTCTGAGCGATGCACTCAAGCGTGAAGGCATCCGGCGCAACCATGAAAAAGCCATGGGCGAAGCCGCGCAGCGTCACAGCCTGGATGCCCTGCAGGATATGCTGCGTCAGGCACGGCAAATCGATCTGGCTGCCAAGGGGATGTCGGCCTCCAATCCCTGGCTGGAGCTGGCACAACTCCTGCTGCGACTTGCCGGGCATCACATTCTGCCGCAGTCAGTGCTATCTTAGAGCCTGTCGACTGTCGTCCCGGGGCATGGATTCATGTTGCCCCAGGCGAAACACACCTCTCATCACCGCCATCGACGGAGTGTCTCCATGTCCAGCCTTACACAATTGCTCATCCTTCTTGCCGTCATCTGGGTACTTGCCTACCGGCGTGCACGCATGGGGACCATTCTCGGCACCCTGGCCATCGCCCTCGCGCTCATGACCTGGTATGGAGGCATTGCCTGGCTGTTGTGGATTCTGCTGGCCGCTGTGGCCGTGTTCTATTTCGAGGACAATCTGCGCCGCGAACGCCTGTCACGCCCGGTTTTCGAGTTCTTCAAACGCGTTCTGCCCCCCATGAGCGATACGGAACAGGAAGCGCTGGAGGCAGGCGACACCTGGTGGGATGCCGATCTGTTCAAAGGCGCACCGGACTGGAAAAAATGGCTGAAGCTTCCCTTTCCGCAACTAAGCGAGGAAGAGGAGAGCTTTCTGGAGAACCAGACCGAAACCCTGTGTCAGATGCTCAATGACTGGCAGATCGTGCACGTCGACAAGGATCTCCCACCCCAGGCCTGGGATTATCTCAAGCAGGAAAAATTTTTCGGCATGATCATCCCCAAGGAGTACGGCGGCCTGGGCTTCTCCGCCCTTGCCCACTCCACGATCGTCACCAAAATCGCCACCCGCAGCGCCAGCGCTGCCGTCACGGCGATGGTGCCCAACTCGCTTGGGCCCGCCGAACTGCTGATGAAATACGGCACAGACGAACAGCGCCAGCACTATCTGCCCCGCCTGGCTACAGGTGAGGACATCCCCTGCTTCGCCCTCACCGGCCCCGAGGCCGGCAGCGATGCGGGCGCCATGACCGACACCGGCATCGTGTGCAAGGGGGAATACCAGGGCAAGGAATGCCTGGGCATTTCCCTGAACTGGAACAAGCGCTACATCACCCTGGCCCCGGTGGCAACCGTGCTGGGTCTGGCCTTCAAGCTGCAGGATCCGGATCATCTGCTCAGTGAGGAAAGCGATCGCGGTATCACCGTCGCTCTCATTCCCACCGACCATCCCGGCGTGGAAATCGGGCATCGTCACTTCCCGATGGGCATGACTTTCATGAACGGCCCCACACGCGGAAACAAGGTGTTCATTCCGCTGGAGTGGATCATCGGGGGTGTGGAACGAGCCGGACAGGGCTGGCGCATGCTGGTGGAGTGCCTGTCCGAGGGCCGCGCCATCTCATTGCCGGCACTGGGCACCGCCACCGGCAAACTGAGTTACCGCCTGACCGGAGCCTACGCACGCCTGCGCGTGCAGTTCAATCTCGCCATCGGCAATTTTGAGGGGGTTGAGGAGGCCATGGCGCGTATCGCAGGCCATGCCTATCAACTGGAGGCCGCCCGCATTATCACGGCCGGCGCCGTGGACAATCACATCAAACCGGCCGTCATTTCCGCCATTGCCAAGTTTCATATGACAGAGAAGTCCCGCCGGGTGATCCAGGACGCCATGGATATCCATGCCGGAAGGGGGCTTATCATGGGCCCAAGCAACTATCTGGCCCATGCCTATATGAGCATGCCGATCGGCATCACCGTGGAAGGTGCGAATATTCTTACCCGGAATCTGATGATTTTTGGTCAGGGGGCCATCCGCTGCCATCCCTTTATTGCGCGGGAAATGAGCGCCGCAAAACACCCGGATACCACAGAGGGATTGCGGGAGTTTGACAGCCTGATCTTTCGCCACATCGGCTACGGCATCAGCAATTTTGTGCGCACCCTGACGCTGGGGCTCAGTGGTGGGTTCATCGCAGCCCGCCCCGTTCGCGACCGCACTGCCGGCTATTACCAGCAACTCACTCGCATGAGTTCGGCACTGGCCATGGTGTCGGATATCTCCATGCTGATGTTTGGCGGAGAGCTGAAGCGCAAGGAAAGGCTATCTGCGCGCCTGGGGGATGTTCTTAGCCAGCTCTATCTGGCCTCCACGGTTCTGCGCTACTACGAGCATCACCATCGCGCGCCCGATGACCTGCCCTATGTGCGCTGGAACCTGGAACTGGCCCTATATGAATGCCAGTGCGCCTTCAATGACTTCTTTGCCAACCTGCCCAACCGCCTGGTGGCGGCGCTGCTCAAGCGCATTGTGTTTCCCTGGGGCGATGCCTACCGCAAACCCTCTGACAGGCTGGACCATGAAATCGTACAGTCCATGTGGACTGACACCGAGCTGCGCGACCGCATTACCCGCTACGCCTTTATCGGGACGCAGGACGACGACCCGGCCTATCAGGTGGAGGATGCCTTCAGGAAAGTACTGCAAACCAAGCCTGTGCGCGACCGCATTCGTCAGGCCATGCGCAGCGGTGTGCTGCCCAGGGACGCCAATCTGCACACCCTGGCAACGGAAGCGATTGCCCAGGATATCTGCAGCACGGAAGAGGCGGATGCCTATGTTGCCGCCGAAGAGGCGCGCAACCGGGCCATTCAGGTGGACGAACACAGCAGCCTGCATTTCGACAAAGACTGAGGCCTTGGCTCGCCCGGCGGGCTTTGAGCTTTCTTAGATACCGATACGGCCAAGCGTATCAATCAATTCGCGCAGCACGCGCTCCGCCATGGGGTGCGTCGCTGCAAAGCGTGCCTCCAGCGCGATGGCATCATCCATGACCGGCGCGTTGACGTCCTCTGCGGACTCGATCAGCGCATCGACATTGACGTTCAGCTGTTTCACCAGCGCGAGAGTCTCCTCGTCCAACGCATCGCCTTTGGCAATCTCCTGCTGCAACTGCCCCAGCAGGTGACGTAATTTCTCCTGATTCAAATTCTTTGCTCCCAGATATCAACACTCGGGTACTGGCTGGGCTGAAAAACACCATGCACTGCCCCGTCAGCGCCGTAGTCTGACCCAATGTCCTTCGCTCCGCAAGACCGTCAGGCCGGCCCGAAGGGTACGCAAAATGGTGCCCGAGCCCCTTCCCGGGGGCTCAGGCTACCAAAGCGTGTACTGCTAAAGGGCAAAACGCCTAGGACTGCGCTTCCCGTACCATGCGGTTGAATTCACGCCCCTTGGCACGTTTGCTGGAGCGGCGTACACGGTCGCGGTAGGCCAGATAGTACTTGGGCATGTTCATCAGCATCTGCCAGCGGGTGGTCACACTGACCCGGATCTTGTCGTGGCTGGTGGTTCCCGCCATCAGCATGGGAGCACCTTCGTACAGGGTCTCCGGATTGGTCATGTTATGAATGTTGCGGATATTGCTGTTGCGCAGGTCCGCCATCAGCAGAATGAATTTTTTTCGCGCCAGGAATACATCCCACATCATATGAGTCCAGATTCTGTATTGCTCCAGGGCGGACTTGATGGAAGAACTGATCCAGACCCCATTAACCTCCATCATTTCATATTGATCGTTCTGAAAAAATGCGTGCGAATTCTTTACCGTATCCGGAACAAACATCAGGCTTCGGAATTCTGGTTTCGTCACCAGCATGTACCCCCCTACCATTGACTCACCCTTGTAGGCACAAACAATTGTGCTGCGCATCGAGTAGTCGTAGGGGAGCTTCACTCCCACAAACCCTTCAAACTTTTCCAGATAGGTTTCAATCTCGCTTTCCTGTGTCAGGGTCTTGAATTTGAGCGCTTCCATTTTTCATCCTGGGTAGGAACATTCCTACATTTTGTATGTATTTTTTATACTCATCTGAGTACACGCTTTTCAAGATAACTCCCTCTTCCTTCCGCGCAGAAAGGAAATAAAAAGCTATCAGGTAAAGCAGTGTAATCCACAATATCAGTGAGTTAAACAATAAAGCGCTACTAAACCATGACAAAATATAAGAGGTATAAAACGGATGCCTGACAATTCTGAATGGACCTGTTGTTACAATATTTCCGACTTGATTGCTGAACGCAAAGTCGAGCTTCTTCGCAGTAAAAATTGCCCACCAAAAGAACAAAAGTGAAGCCGAATAAAGGAAGATTCCTGCCACCAAAAGCGGCAAACTTTTGCCGCTTTGCGTAAACATAAAAACGAGCGTTGTGATTATCTGTGTCGCCACGATGGCGTCATAAAGAAGTGCGCTAAGCCTCGGCGTTCCTGAGGTCATTTTGAAAAAGAAGAAACGCGCCCAGATCAGACTCAGCACAATTGCCACGAACAAAACCAACAGAATAATCATCATTGACCGGAATTCCTGATTGAAGCGGCAAAAACTTGCCGGTGAAAAATACAAGCTGATGGACCCATCCATCATCCGTGCAACAGAAAGCTGCCACGAAAGGGGTGGGCCAAAGTGTGAGCTAGAACAAAATTATGCAACGCGTTGAATTCTGACGTGAATTGCCGCAATACCCTATTACTGTATAATCACGCCACGCTCGGAACGGGCAGAATTCGCACAACTCCCACCATCTTGACGGAGTTTTATTCTACCTGTTTCTCTAATAAGCAAGAACATCAGAATAAAGCATGAATTCAGATAAATACTCGGCTTACTGCAAAGAGCATGTCAAGGAGTTCAGGGACGAGCTGCGAGAAGAGGCTTCCCATGCCTTAGCCAGCTGGCCCGGCAAATCGGCGGGAACCCTGTTGATTCTATCCTCGGTACTGACGTATCTGAATCTCTCGAACAGCGGCAACCCCTATGCGTTTCACACCCTGTTCACCTATGCCGCCCCGATCCTGCTGTTTTTCCTGTTCCCCATCTCGACACTGCTGTTCTCCAGCCTGGACAAGCATTCACGCACCGTGCTCGACCTGATCTGCATCACCACCATCTTCGGGTTCTGCATGACACTGAACTACGTCTTTATCCCGCAGTCCTCGCTGGAATCGCAGACCCAGTTGTTTCTGGCCCTTTCCGGCCAGATCAATTTCAGCCTGCTGATGGTGACCGCGTTCTCCTACCATACGCGCTTTCGTATCACCTTCGCCCGCAATGTGTTCTTCACGCTTGTGTTCACCACCATGGTGTATCTGATCAATCCTGCCTATCTCGCCAGCAATGCGGTGCAGGTCGTCCAGGGCTTTCTCGCCGGCAGCATTTTCAGCTGGATGTTTTTCACGCGTATCCAGACCCGTTTCTATTACAAATCCATTGACGCAGACACCCGGCAACACCTGTATAACCAGCTCTCCAAGCTCGTGTATCCGCACCAGCTGGAGATGATCAAATCCGGCGATCAGCTGGAGAACACCATGCCGGTAGAGAAGGGACGCGCCATTATCAATGTGTTCGATGTACAGCGTTCCAGCGAGATCAAGCACGAACGTACCAAGTCTTTCTTCCTGGATGTGTTCCGGGCTTTCTCGCAGATCTGCATGATGGGTTACCAGCACAACCCGCTGAAGTCACGGGCATTCCGTCTCAAGGAGACCGGAGACGGCTTCATCAGCTCTATCGGCTACCCCTTCCTCGCCGACGATCCCAACTCCTTGGCCGATCATGCCATTTCTACCGCCCTGGCCATGTTCAAGGCCTTTAATGAGGAAGTGCGCAAATTCGACTATGCCACGCCCATCAAAGGAGCCATGGGATTGGCCTTCAACTCCGTACAGGGCACTTTCCAGAGCAGCGGCATCAAATCCTATGATCTGTTTGGCGAGGCCCTGATACAGGCCTACCGCTACGAGGAAATCCGCAAGCACCCGCCAATTGCCGATGCCATTGACCGTGCGGCCAGGGCGCAGGGCCTGGAGTTTTACAATATCCTGATTATTCAGGATGTCATTTACAACTCCTTGAAGCCGGACTACAAGGCCCTGTTCCAGAAAATCAATCTGCAGGAAGGTGGGGTCATTATCCGCCAGGATATAGCCGCGCAGAACGTCTATTTCCATGTGCTGGAATGAGCCCTGCGCAGCCCGGGGTAACGGCGGGTGAGGACAGGTAACGCCGTATGCGCGGCGTCGCGTCCAGTCAGGCGGGCATGTGGGCAAGCGCCCGTTTGAAGGCGGCGCGATCGCCCAGTGCAGCCACCCAACGCTGAATTGACGGGTAAGGTGACAGATCCACCGAAGTGCTCTGGCAGGCCTGAAATACCGGGAAGGCCACCGTGTCGGCAATCGTCAGCTCACTGCCACAGAGAAAGGGGCTTGCCGCCAGCACTTTTTCCAGAAAGGGAAGTTGCTGATCGAGAAAACCCTTTGCCTCGGCAATCGCCTTTTCATCCGGCGACTTCTGGTAATACTTCTTCATGACGACTTCCTGGTAGAAATACACCGCCAGCCAACGCCCCGCATGATGACACATCAGATCCACCATCTGATCGATTTCGGCTGCTCGCACCGGGTCGGCGGAATACAGGCGTTTGTCAGAGATATTGGCAAGATAACGGCACAGGGAGGCACTCTCATACAGATAATGGCCGTTATGCTCGATGGCAGGAACCTTGCCAAGCGGATGACGGGCCAGATGCGCCTCGCTCTTGTGCTCCCCCGCCGCAAAGTTCAGATGTACATATTCATAGTCCAGCCCCAGCTCCTCGGCTGTAAACAAGACCTTGGTCGCATTGAAAGTGCTGGCGCCATAAATTCTGAGCATAGTGTTCTCCCTACAGTGGCTGCGTTATAGTGACGGGCAATGTACCCAAGCGGCATCCTCCACGCAAGACTCTCAGGCAAGGACAACGAGCATGACAATCGACATCGCCAGCATACGCGCCGACACCCCTGCGTGTAATGCCCTTGTTCACTTCAATAATGCGGGAGCGGCGCTCTCACCCGCCTGTGTGACCGAGGCCGTCATTGAGCATCTGCGCCTGGAACAACGCATCGGTGGCTACGAGGCTGCCAGCGCCGCCGAGGACGCCATTGCGAATTTCTACCGGGCCTTCGCCCGGATGCTGCACTGCAACAGCACGGAGATCGCCTTTGCCGAAAACGCCACTCATGCCTGGAACAATGTGTTCATGGCGATCGATTTCGCAGCGGGTGATCGCATCCTCACGGGGCAATCCGAATACGTCAGCAATTACCTTTCCCTTCTCCATCTGGCCCGGCGACGCGGCGTGATTGTCGAGGTGATCCCCAATACCGCGGACGGGCTACTGGATGTGGAGAAGTTGCAGGCGGCGATCCGGGACGACGTCAAGCTGATCGCCATCACCCATGTCCCCAGCCAGTGCGGCGTCATTCACCCGGCTGCCGAGGTGGGCAGAATTGCACGCGCCCACGACATCCTGTATCTGCTGGATGCCTGTCAGTCCGCCGGACAGCTGGCTCTCGACGTGCGCACACTGGATTGCGACATGTTGACGGGAACGGGGCGCAAATTTTTGCGCGGCCCGCGCGGAACCGGGTTTCTCTATGTGCGCCAGGAAAGCCTCTCGCGGCTGGAGCCTGCCTGGGTGGACCTGCACTCCGCAAACTGGCTGGCGCCGAACGATTACAGCCTGCGCAGTGATGCACGCCGATTCGAGAACTGGGAATGTTTTGTCGCCGGGAAAATCGGGCTGGGCGTGGCCGTCGATTATGCGCTGAACATTGGTCTGTCCGCGATTGAGACACGGGTTGCCATGCTCGCCTGCCAGCTGCGGGAGGCATTGGGCAGCCTGCCCGGAGTGCAGGTACACGAGCACGGTCAAAAACTCAGCGGTATCGTCACCTTTTCAAAGCAGGGCGTAGCTGCCTCACAAATGCAAGCACAGCTGCAGGGGCTGGGCATCAACTCCTCGGTCACACGCACAGACAACAGCCAACTGGATCTGGTGCAACGTGGTCTTGCGGATCTGAACCGTGCCTCCGTGCATTACTACAACACTGACAGCGAAATCTCCCGCTTCAGTGAAGCCGTGGCCAGCATTTGAATCAGAAGAACAGCAGCTGGATATACACGGCTACAATCGCGACAGGTACCACGAGGCGCAGATAAACGGGCCAGATCTTCCAGAACAGGGAATGCTCCGCGCCGGCATAGCCCTTCTGCAACTCCTGCAGCAGACTGTTGCGCCGCCATATCCAGCCGACAAACACGGCGAAGAACAGCCCCAGCAGCGGTTGACTGAACTCCGTCGTCACCGTCACCACCAGATCGAAAAGCGCGTTGAAGTTGTACACGATCACCAGGCAGATCACCGTCACAAACGCACCAATCCACACGGTCGCCTTGCGGCGAGGGGTATCGAAGGTTTCCACCGCGTATGCCACGGGCACCTCCAGCATGGAAATGGAAGAGGTCAGGGACGCAATCGTCATCAGCGTGAAAAAGGCCAGTGACACAAACACCCCTGCCCCACCCATGGTGTCGAACAGGGCCGGCAGCACGGCGATGATGAGCCCCGGCCCCGCCACCAGTGCACCGCTGGCATCAAAGATTTCCACTCCGTGAGCCAGGGCCACATACATGGCAGGCAGAATGAGCAAGCCCGCGAGAAACGCGATGCCGGTGTCCAGCAGGGCCACCATGCTGCCAACGGCGGGCAGGTTCTCCTGGCTGCTGAGATAGGAGCCGTAAATCAGCATGGTGCCAACCCCCAGCGAGAGCGAGAAGAAGGACTGTCCGAGGGCACTGATGATAAGCCCCGGCTGCACGGCACGTTCAATATCCGGCACCAGATAGGCCCGCAAACCCTCCAGGGCGCCATCGAGTGTCATAACGTAGAGAATCAGCAGAATCAGAATCACGATCAATGCAGGCATCAGGCGGGAGGCCCACTTCTCGATACCATCGCGCACCCCCGCACTGATGACCACCACGGTCAGCACCATAAACAGCACAGAGAACAGGGCATTACGGGTTTCACCGTCTGCGGTCAGCCACGCGGACAGCGCATCAAGACCAATCAGTTCCGCGAGGGAATTGAGCAACCACGCCAGCATCCAGCCACTGACAATGGCATAAAAACACAGAATGAGGCTGACCGTGACAATGCCTGCAAAGCCCACGGCGCTGCCCAACCGGGCCGTTCCCGGGCCAGTGGCCAGTTGTCGCAAGGCACCAACGGCGTTCGAGCGCGTATGCCGCCCGATGATCAGCTCGGCCATCAGCGCAGGGTAGGCAAGGGTAAAAGCGAGCAGCAGATAAATAAACAGGAAGGCAGCCCCGCCGTTACTGGCGGCATTGGTGGGAAAACCCCAGATATTGCCCAGCCCCACGGCAGAACCGGAGGCCGCCATCAGAAAACCGAAACGTGAACTGAACTCGCCTCTCGCCGCTGCCATGGGCGTCTCCCTGTGGTTGTTCGTCTTTGTTGTTATTCGTCGTAGCTTTCGAGCACAAAGATCCAGTTTGCAGCATCCTGCAGGGCCAGCACCACATTGCTGATCAGCCGCGTCTGACCATTGTTGTTCAGCTCCAGTTGCGGAATGCGCAGTTTGTTATCGCTGCTGCTGAACGTGGCACGCCCTTCCGGAGCAATGGCAAGTGGCACCATGGAATCGGGATTCAGACGAAAACGGATGCCGTTCTGGTCATCAATGAGAGACAGGTTGAGGCTGTAATTCCCCAGCGCTTCCCCACCATCGATTGTCGCCATCAACAGCCCGGAGTGGTACTCAAAAACATGCAGTGCAGCGCTGTAACGCTGAACAATTTCAGCATTCATGCTCACAAAATTTTTGGCCGTCAATAAATTCGATGAAGCAAAGTTCTGCAGAGGCAGCTCCGTGTGAAGCACGCCGAGGTTATATACAGGCACCTGATTGATCGCATCCATCACGGCCATGCCATCGCCAAGCACCTGACCAAACACAGTAAAGCCACCATTCTGCGCATCCAGGTTGACGGAGTTATCACCCAGGTTGACGAACCACTGGCTGGTGGCGCTGTTCGGATCGGTGCCAAGTTTTGCCATGGCCACCGTGCCGCGCACATTGGAGGCGCCAAACTCATTCACAATGGGGGCATCGGTGTTGATGGCCACGGCCCCCATATAGGGTTGAAAACGAAAGCCACCGCCCTGCAGCACAAAATCCTTGCTCAGACGGTGAAAGTAGGACCCGTTGTAATCCCCACGCTGAACGTAATTGAGAAAATTCTGTACTGTGACAGGCGCTGCCTCATCGAACAGCTCAAGGGTGAAATCACCGAAAGAGGTACTGATTCGCACCAGCGTGTTAGCCTGTGCCACGCCACTGAAACACAGCGCGAGAACCAACGCCTGAATGAGTGCGCGCACGAGGGAATGCATCTGTCTGGCAATTGCGATCATGAGAACTCCTGATACTGACCTTGTTCAGCGGCCGCTTACCTGAACGGCCCTGAACGCGTCAGGTTCACTGCATTAAATTTCTTCGCCCTTGGCCTGCTTGTCGGCGTGATAGGAAGAACGCACGAGCGGGCCGCTGGCAACATGGGCAAAACCGAGGGATTCCCCGAACACCCGCAATTCCTCGAACTCATCCGGATGCACAAAGCGCTGTACCGCCAGGTGGTCGCGACTGGGTTGCAGATACTGCCCCAGGGTCACCATATCCACCTTGTGTGCCTTGAGATCCCGCATCACTTCCTTGACCTCGTCCAGGGTTTCCCCCAGCCCCAGCATGAGCCCCGACTTGCACAGGACACCGGGCACACGTTCCTTGTAGCGCTGCAGCAGTTCCAGGGACCATTGATAATCCGCCCCCGGGCGGGCCTGGCGGTACAGGCGCGGAACCGTTTCAAGATTGTGATTGAACACATGGGGAGGCGTCTTTTCGAGAATATCGAGCGCAATATCCATACGCCCACGGAAATCCGGCACCAGCACTTCCACCTGGATGTCGGGGTTCAGGCGCAGGGTTTCGCTGATGCAGTTGGCAAAATGCTGGGCACCGCTGTCCTTGAGATCGTCCCGGTCCACCGAGGTGATCACCACATAGCGCAGCCCCATTTCCGCAATCGCTTCCGCCAGCTCACGGGGTTCGTTTTCGTCCAGCGGCTTGGGCTTGCCATGAGCCACATCACAGAACGGGCAGCGGCGGGTACAGATTTCCCCCATGATCATGAAGGTGGCCGTGCCATTGCTGAAACACTCCCCCAGATTGGGGCAGGAGGCTTCCTCGCAAACCGATGCCAGCTTGTGCTGACGCAGTTTCTGCTTGATGTGGTTGATCTGGGGGGACGCCGGCACCTTGACGCGAATCCAGTCAGGTTTTTTCAGCAGATCCACCGTGGGAATCACTTTTACCGGAATGCGGGCCACTTTCTGTGCACCCCGCAATTTTTCGCCTTCAATCAATACATTACGTCTGGGCCGGTCAGCCATAGTCTTTCTCTAAACCTGTGTCGTTCGCGGTAAAGGCTGGATACGCCAGCCTGCGGCCCAAGGCCTGTGTGAGTCGTTGCGCGGCCTCGCTCATCAGAGATTCACGGGTACCGGGCCAGTCCAGCAGATCGCGCAGTTGTGCCACCTCCAGCCCCGCGTATCCACAGGGATTGATGCGGCGAAAGGGGGACAGGTCCATATCGATATTGAAACTCAGACCATGGTAGGAACAGCCCTGGCGGATTCGCAGACCAAGCGCGGCGATTTTAGCACCATTTACATAGACGCCGGGAGCCTTTCGCTGGCTCTCTGCGTGAATCCCGAACCCGGCCAGCACGTCGATCACGCTGTTTTCAATCTGTTCCACCAGCTCCCGCACCCCGAGACCGGAGCGGCGCACATCGATCAGCAGATAGACCACCAGTTGCCCGGGGCCGTGGTAGGTGATCTGCCCTCCCCGATCAATCTGCACCACGGGGATATCGCCAGGCAGCAGCAGATGCTCGGGCTTTCCTGCCTGCCCCTGGGTAAATACCGGCTTGTGCGCGAGCAACCACAATTCATCGGCGGTGTGTGCGTCACGCGAGGCGGTAAAGGCCTGCATCCGCTCCCAGACCGGCACATAGTCCAGTGGGGCCCAGGGGTCGTCATGAGCTCCGTCTTCGAGGGCGGGATAGCGCAGCAGAAGGGCTGGTGCACAGCCTGCGTTGGCGAGGTTTTCGCCAGAATGGTCGATTGGCGGACGCGTCACAGCGGCTTCACAGCACCAGCTTGACGCTGGTATGTGCGCGCAGGTCCGCGAACATCACACTCAGTTGTTCCACGCCTGTGGCCTCAATGACCAGGGTCAGTGCCAGGTAATTACCGTTATTGCTCGGGCGCACACTCATGTGTTCCTCGCGCACTTCCGGCGCATGACGCTGCACCAGCGCCAGGATTTCCTGCTCGAAACCCGGGCTCGCATGCCCCATCACCTTGATGGGGTAGCGGCAGGGAAACTCAATTTTTGGCGCTTTAACATCCGTCATGGGAAGCCGGTCAGCTGAACAGATTGGCAAAGAACATGGTCAGGAAGTCGATCAGACGCTTGAGCAGCCCGGCACGTTCAACGGCCTGTACCGCAGCGACATTGCCCTGGTAAATGGTGTCTTCCCCGAGCTTGACCTCCACCGTCCCCAATACCTGCCCCTGCTCTATCGGGGCACGAATGGTTTCATCAATATTCAGTGTGGCCTGCAGCTCACCCGCCTGACCACGCGGAATCGTGGCAACGAGATCTTCGGTCATGCCCAGTTCAACCGAGTTTTCCTTGCCGGACCAGACCTTGGCGGTACTGAGCACATCACCGGCACTGTAAAGCTTGGCTGTCTCGAAATAACGAAAGCCATAGGTCATCAGCTTCTGACTCTCGGTGGCACGGGCGTCCTCACTGGCAGTGCCCATGACCACGGAAATCAGCCGCATGCCATCGCGTTCGCCGGAGGCCACCAGGCAGTAGCCTGCGGCCGTGGTCCAGCCGGTCTTCATGCCGTCGATGTTGCGGTCACGGAACAGCAGGGTGTTGCGGTTGGGCTGGCGGATACCGTTGTAGGTGAATTCCTTCTCGGAATAGAGTGCGTAATGGGTGGGGTGCTCCAGAATGGTTGCCCGGGCAAGGGTTGCCAGATCACGGGCCGACATGATGTTGTAGCGCTCTTCCGTATCCAGACCGCTGGCATTCATGAAAAAGGTATTCGTCATGCCAAGGCGTTGGGCGTGCTGGTTCATCATGTCGGCGAAGGCATCCTCGCTGCCTGCCAGATGCTCGGCCATGGCCACGCTCGCGTCATTGCCGGACTGGATGATGATGCCGCGCAGCAGGTCCTCGACACGAACATTGCTGTTGACATCCACAAACATCTTGGAGCCCTGGGTGCGCCAGGCTTTCTCGCTGATGTGCACCTCATCGTCCAGGCTCATATTGCCGTTGTCGATTTCCACCTCGGCGATATAGGCCGTCATGATCTTGGTCAGGCTGGCCGGGGGCAGTTGCACGTCTGCATTTTCCTCGACAATCACCTTGCCAGTGACAGCATCCAGGAGGATGTAACTGCTGGCGGCAATCTGCGGCGGACGCGGGATAATCGCCATGGCGCCGGGGTTCTGTGCGACCGCCTGGGCAGTGAAAGCAAGGCTCGATACGAAGGCCACGGCCGCCAGTACCGGGGAGGCCAGTTGCCGCGCACGCGACATGAGTGTCTGTGAACCAGTCATCGGACAATCAGTCATTTCCATCACTTTCTCCTGCATAATCAATCGTCTCATCTACATATCGGGTTGGGCGGAAGGGTTTTGGCTGCGTTATTCGCGGACAGTGTAAGGGCTTCCCAAATCAGCGGCAACAACGCGGGCCTTGATGCTGGCAATCTCCTCCGCATCCGGAATGGGGCCGACACGCACGCGGTGTACCAGCTGCCTGGAATCGTCTATCACCACGGAACGGATAAACACGGGCCGCGTTGTCATGCTGCGCAGGCGACTGGACAGCTGCTCGGCGGCATTCAGATCCGAAAACGCCCCCACCTGCAGAATCGCGCCTGTGGCAGGCACCACCTCCGGGGCGGCCGCAACCGGTACGGGAGCAGGCAGCGATGCGGCGCTCAGCGTCGGGACAATCGCCTCAACCTCCACCATCGCAGTCCCCTGGGTATCAAAACCCAGCATATAGGCAGCAGCGTAGGACAAATCGATGATGCGATCACTGTGGAAAGGGCCACGATCGTTGACCCGCACGACGATGCTGCGCTGGTTCTCCAGATTGGTCACCCGCAGAAAGCCGGGAATCGGCATGCTCTTGTGAGCGGCCGACAGCTGGAACATATCGTAGATCTCGCCATTGGAGGTCTTGTGCCCATGAAATTTCTCACCGTACCAGGAGGCAAAACCACGCTCACGATAACCCGCCTCGGAGGGCATCACCCGATACGTTTGGCCGTTGACGGTGTAGGGGCTCTTGTTGCCCGCCAGGGTACGCGACTCGATGACGGGGATGACCTCACGGATCTGCGCAGGGTCAAGCTGCTGCGTGGGCCCCCGGTCCTGCTGAATGCTGTAGCGGGTCGCTTGGTAGCGATCAGAGGCCGACATCGTCTCCTCCCCGCCGCTGCGGGTGTTGCCGGGGGTGCTGCTGCAGGCGGCAAGCAGCAACACGGCAGCAAGCGCGGTGGTACAGCGCAGTACGGACGAAACGGACAACACTCGGCACTCCCTCATGCAAAAAATAATCGGCATTATAATCAGTATGTTATCGCGGCAACACTCGTTTATGCGTATGAATCGACATCAAGATGCCGAAACCGGCCAGCAGGGTCACGATCGAGGTACCGCCCTTGCTCACCAGTGGCAAGGGCAGGCCCACCACGGGCATCAGCCCGGACACCATGGCCATGTTCACAAAGGCATAAAAGAAGAAGGTCAGGATGATGCCGCCTGCCAGCAGACGGCTGAAGGTGTCCTGGGCCGTCACCGCAATATAAAAGCCCCGCGCCAACACGGCGAGGTACAGAACAATCAGAAACAACACGCCAAGAAGACCGAACTCCTCTGCCAGCACCGCCAGAATGAAATCGGTATTGCTCTCGGGAATGAAATCAAGCTGGGACTGAGCACCGTTGAGCCAGCCCTTGCCCTGTATTCCTCCGGAACCAATCGCAATCTGCGATTGAATGATGTTGTAGCCCGCTCCCGTAGGATCACGGTAAGGGTCGAAGAAGGTCAGAATACGGTTCTTCTGGTGCGCCTGAGCCAGAAAGATATACCAGGCGGGAGACGCCATCATGAGCAGCACGGCAGCGCTGATGACGATGCGCCAGCTGATGCCGGCCAGCAGCACCACGAAAACACCCGACATGATCACCATCAGCGCCGTGCCGGTATCATTCTGCAGCAGAATCAGGGCGGCGGGCAGCAGAATGATGAGCCCGCACACCACCAGATCCCTGAAGCGCGGCGGTAAAGTCCGTTTGGACATATACCAGGCCAGCATCATGGGCACGAGGAATTTTTCCAGCTCGGAGGGCTGGAAGCTCGGCAAGCCGGGCAGATCCAGCCAGGCCTTGGCTCCGTTCACTTTCGAGCCGAAGATCAGCACGATTACCAGCACCCCGAGCCCGCCGACAAACATCATCGGCGCACCCCGCCGGAAGAACTCCACCTCCAGCTGCGCCACCCCGATCATGACAATAAAGGCAATCACGATGGCGGCACCCTGACGCTCCACATCGGCAATGTTTTCCCCACTGGCACTGAACAGCACCAGAAGCCCGTACATGGCCAGACAGAACAGGGACAGGATCAGGGGCGCATCAATGCGCAGCATACGCCCACGCAACACTCCCCGCCTGCCACTCAGACGGTAGAAATCGTTGCCAAGAGGTCTGCCGATACCACGACTAGCCATGCACTGCCTGCTCAATGACGAAAAATGAAAAAAGCCCTGTCACCGCTGCGGCGCCCCGTCTGTCAATGCCCATGACTGACCGCGCTCAGTTCCTGGTATTCCTGCTCCGGCAACAGATAGGCATCCAGCACCGCCCGGGCGACCGGGAAGGCCACAGAGCCCCCCCCGCCTCCGTTCTCCACGAATACCGCCACCGCAATACGGGAGTTTTCCGAGGCGTCGAAGGCAATAAACATGGCATGGGTGCGGAAACGTTCGTCCACTTCACTGTCGTCCCGGTTGCCCGCCGCGTCCACCTGGAACTGCACCACCTGCGCGGTTCCCGACTTGCCCCCCATGGGGTATTCCAGCGGCCGGCCGCTTTCACGCAGCACGGGGTAGGCAGAGCCCTCGTGACGACGGTGTTCGGAGTCGTAAGGCTTGTTGACCACATCCACCATAGCGCTGCGCACCAGTTCAATCTGTTCCTGCGAGGGCAGCAACTGCTTTTGTGCCGCGTTGTCGGGGAACGCAACATCGGTGATCTCACCATCATTGCCGATGGTGCCACGCAGCATACGCGGCTGCTTCAGCACGCCGTGATTGGCGATGGCGGCGGCCGCAGAGGCCATCTGCAGGGTAGTGGCCTGAAAGATGCCATTGCCAATCCCCTCATAGGGGGTTTCGCCCGCGTACCAGACCTCGCCACGATTCTCCAGCTTCCAGGCCTCGTTCGGCACAATGCCGGGGCTGGCCTCGGGAATGTCGATGGCGGCATTGCGGCCAAAACCAAAGGTCATCAGATAATCGTGAATCTTCTCGATACCGAGGTCGACCGCAAGCTGATAGAAATAGGTATTGCAGGACTGGTAGATGGCGCGACGCAGGTCAATCGGGCCATGGCCGGACTTGTCCACCCACCAGGTCCAGTCGTAATAGGGGCGTGAACGCCCCTGCATGCGGAAATAGCCCGGGTCATTGATGACGGTGTCGGGGGTAATCACTTCGTTGTAGAGCCCCGCCAGGCCGATAAAGGGTTTGATCGTGGAGCCCGGCACCCGTGATGCGATGGCACGATTGAACAAGGGCGTGTGCCCAGAACGATTCAACTCCGCCAATTGCGCGCGACTGATGCCGGTCACAAACAGATTGGGGTCATAGCCCGGTTGGCTGACCATCGCCAGCACGCCGCCCGTGGACGGTTCAATCGCCACCACCGCACCCCGGCGATCACCCAACGCCTGAGCGGCGGCGGCCTGCAGTTTCGCATCCAGGTGCAGCACGATGTCACGCCCCGGCACCGGGTCCGTGCGATCCAGCACCCGCATCACCTGACCGCGGTTGTTCTTTTCGACGGTCTCGTAACCCACCTCGCCGTGCAGCAGGTTTTCATAGGTCTTTTCGATACCCGTCTTGCCGATCTGATGAGTGCCACGGTAATTCGCCGCCATCTCCGCAGACATGGCTGTCATCTCATCCTTGTTGATTTCGGAGACATAACCGATGGCATGGGCGGCCATCTGCTCGAAGGGATAATGGCGCACCAGTTGCGCCTCCACCGCAATCCCCGGCAACAGGTGCTGGTTCACGGCGATATTGGCAATCTCCTCCTCGTTCAGCTGATAACGCAGTGGCACTGAAGTATGGGGCACAGCACGGCGACTCTGGCGCACACGATACTGCTCGATATCGTCATCGCTGAGATTAATGACCGAACGCAGCAGGTCGAGGGACACATCGAGGTTGGTGGCCGTTTCGCGCACCACGGTCAGGTTGAAGATGGGGCGATTATCGGCCAGCAGCACCCCGTTGCGGTCATAGATCAGCCCCCGGTTGGGTGGCACATATTGGGAATGCAGGCGATTGCCATCGGAGCGGGCGGCGAAATAATCGTAGCGGTAAACCTGGAGGTACACCATCCAGGTAACCAGAGCGCTGATGAGCAGAAAGATAAAGACACCGGCGACAAGCATGCGCCTGTTGAAAATCAGGGTCTCGCGTTCGTGATCATCCAGCTTGAACTTTTCTGCCATGTTTCTTCTCAGTGCCGATGAATTCTATATATGACCAGAACTTTGCCAAATAGTTTTATCAGGCCCTGTGATACGGGTGTGCATTGAGAACGCTCCAGGCGCGGTAGACCTGTTCAGCAACGAGAATTCTAACCAATGGGTGTGGCAATGTTAATGCGGAGAGCGACCATTTTTCGTTCGCCCGTTCGAGACAGGGAGCCCCCAACCCGTCCGGCCCGCCGACGAGCAGGGCCAGATGTCGCCCTTCCATGCGGATGGCATCGAGCCGCTGCGCAAGTGCCTCGGTGTTGAGAACCTTGCCGCCCACCTCCAGCGCCACGACATAATCCTGCGCTCTGACGCGGCTGAGCAGGGCTTCCGATTCCTTGCGAATCGCCTGGGCAACATCGCCACCCTTGCTGCGCATGCCCAGTGGCACCTCGGTGACACTGAAGCTGAAATCCTGCGGCAGACGCTTGCTGTACTCGGCAACCCCGGCTTCCACCCAGGCGGGCATCCGGGTACCGACCGACAGCAGATTAATCTTCATCCTTCACCGCAGGGGGCACCGGCACCTCACCGGGTTTAGAACCAAAGTTCCACAAATCCTCCAGGCTGTAGAGCGCCCGGGTTCTGGCCAGCATGATATGCACCACTACGCCACCGAGATCCACCAGTATCCATTCAGCCGAGTCCCGCCCCTCGTCACCGAGAATCGCTTGCCCGGCCTCTTTGACCTGACGCGTCAGCTCCTCGGCCAGCGAGCGCAGATGTGTCGTCGAGGTGCCGGTGACGATGACCATATAGTCGGTAATCTGCGTCAGCTCTTGCACATTCAGGCAGACGATATCCTGCCCCTTCATTTCCTCCAGAGCGTGTACGGCAAGCTGGGATAATTGTGTGCTGTTCAAACGAATGCCTTCCTTAAATACCAATGAACTGGAGTGCCCCCAGCGGGTGACACCGGTTTAGCGGGCCGTATACAGCCCCTTGCTGTTGATAAATTCCGCCACTGCCGTGGGCAACAGGGCATCAACATTTTCATGACGCTGCAGTTTTTCGCGCAGCAAAGTGGACGAGAGCTCAATCTTCGGCTCATCGAGACACAGAATTCGCCCCTGCGGCACCGTAAACAGACGATCGGCAGAGGGTACCTGACGGCACTGCAGGTCCAGTGTCAGATCCTCATCAAACGTGATCTGCGGCCCCGGCCGGTTCAGCACCAGGATATGCGCCAGCGCAAACAGCCCCTGCCATTGATGCCAGCCCGGCAGACCGGCAAAGGCATCCACACCCAGTACCAGCACCAGCATCGCACCGGGGAACTCCTCCGCCAGCGACAACAGGGTGTCCACGGTATAGGACACCCCGCCCCGACGCAGCTCGCGGTCATCCACCTTCAGTTTCGCTTGGCCTTCCACGGCGAGACGCAGCATTTCCAGCCGTGTCCCGGCATCGGCAATGGCCGGTTCACGATGATTGGGCTGCGCACACGGAATCAGATGCAGAGCGTCCAGATCCAGCGTGCGGATAGCCAGCTGTGCCGCTTCCAGATGTCCCCGATGCACCGGGTCAAACATCCCCCCCATCACGCCGATTCTTCTGACTGCCATGGCTCTGCCTTCCCCTGCCCGCTCTCAGCCGCGAACCTGGCCGTTGCCCAGGACGATGTATTTCTGCGAGGTCAGCCCCTCCAGTCCCACCGGGCCACGGGCATGCAGCTTGTCCGTGGAAATGCCGATCTCGGCGCCCAGACCGTATTCAAAGCCATCTGCAAAACGGGTGGAGGCATTGACCATCACCGAACTGGAATCCACTTCGCGCAGAAAGCGCTGGGCCCGGCTGTAGTCCTCGGTAACGATCGCCTCGGTGTGCGCCGAGCTGTAGCGGGCAATATGGTCCATGGCGGCATCCAGATCCGCGACAATTTTCACGGCGAGGACCGGAGCCAGATATTCCGTTTCCCAATCGGCTTCGGTTGCCGGCACAGCGCCAGGCAGCAGGCCGATGGACGCCGGACAGGCTCGCAGTTCCACACCCGCCTGACGGTAGGCCTCGCCCAGCGCCGGCAACACGCGGCCGGCAATGCCTTCGGCGACCAGCAGCGTCTCCATAGTGTTGCAGGTGCCGTAACGCGAGGTCTTGGCATTGATGGCGATCTGCAGCGCCTTCTGCTCATCGGCATGCTCGTCGATATAGACGTGGCAGTTGCCATCCAGATGCTTGATGACCGGCACCCGCGCATCGGCGGAAATACGCTCGATCAGGGATTTGCCGCCACGGGGCACGATCACGTCCACATACTCCGGCATGGTAATCAGCTTGCCCACGGCGGCACGGTCGGTCGTCGCCACCACCTGCACGGCATGGGCGTCGATCCCGGCGGCCTTGAGGCCGGTGGCGATGCACTCGGCAATGGCCTGATTGGAATGAATGGACTCGGAACCGCCCCGCAGAATCACGGCATTGCCGGATTTCAGACACAGGCTGGCGGCCTCGCAGGTCACGTTGGGGCGGGACTCGTAGATGATGCCCACCACCCCGAGCGGAACGCGCATTTTGCCGACCTGGATGCCGGAGGGGCGGTAACGCAGGTCCGTCACTTCCCCCACCGGGTCGGGCAGTGCCGCAACCTGACGCAGCCCCTCGATCATGGTATCGATGCGGGCGGCGGTCAGGGCAAGGCGGTCCAGCATGGCATTGTCCAGACCCTTTTGCCGCCCGGCGGCCAGATCCTGCTCATTGGCCAATGTAATCCGCTCACGGTGGGCATCGATTGCATCCGCGATCAGCAGCAGGGCTGCATTCTTCTGTGCGGTATCTGCCCGCGCCACGACACGGGCAGCGGCACGCGCCTGACGCCCCAACTGATTCATATAGGCATCAACGTCGAGACTCTGCGCTGTGCTCAGGCCTGTCTTGGAAAGTTCTGTCACTGTGCTGTTCATGGCAAGTGTTTACCTGCAAACCCTGGTTGCAAAAAGGGCCGTATTATAGCCCCGGAGCACGGGCGTACACAAAGCATGAAAGGAGCTGCGTCAAATCCCGTTTTGCAGGCTGAGCCCGGCAGGATAGGGCTGCATATACCAGGAGTCGCGGATATAGGCGTTGGGGAAACGCCGGAAATAGTGATTGAGCAGGGTGACGGGCACGATCAGCGGCACCTCCCCACGCTGATAGCGGGCAAACACCTCGCCCAGTTCCTGGCGCCCCTCGGCATCCAGATGCGGACGCAGATACCCTTGTATGTGCTGCAGCACATTGACATGACGCCCCCGGCTCGCCGGTTCTTTCAACGCCGTCATCAGGGCGCTGAAGTACTGCGCCGCCACCTCGGCAAGGTTCTCCCCTGTCGCTCCGGCAATCAGGGGCCCCAGGTTCCGGTACGCCTCGATGCTGTGGCTCATGAGAATCAGCTTGTGGCGGGCATGAAAACTCAGCAGAGCCGCCACACTCAGGCCTTGCCTCTCCATCTCGCGCCAACGCCACATGACATGGACCCGCTGAATGAAATTCTCCCGCAACAGCGGGTCGCCGAGACGCCCCTCCTCTTCTACCGGAAGATCCGGGAAGTGACGCATGAGCGCGGCGGCATAGATCCCCACACCATCCCGGCGCCCGGGTGCGCTCTCATAGACCTTGACGCGCTCCATGCCACAGCTTGGCGAGGCGCTTTTCAGAATATAGCCGCACAGATCCCTCTGCCAGTGGGTTTGTTCGTCAGCGCAGGCGTTGAGTGCGGCGGTATAGTCCAGCTCCGCATCAACGATGGACACGCAATGCAGGCCATCATCCCGCGCCACCAGCCGGATCGGCTGCCGTGGCACCCCCAGACCGATGGCCACTTCGGGGCAGAAGGGCCGAAACTCAAAATACGCGCCGAGGGTCTTTTCCACAAAAGCATCGTGCTTGTGTTGCCCGTCGAAACGCACCTTCTCGCCCAGCAGACAGCTACTGATACCCACCGGGATCTTCGCCCCGCCAACGCCGGGGCTGTTCTGCCGCGAGCTTCCAGCCATATTATCGGGAGGAGACGCCGGCAATACCTTCCGAATCGCTGCTATACCCGGCCACAATGAGATCCACCTCCTGCCGGAAAGCAGGGGAGTAATTCATCCGGGTGGCACGCCAGGCATTGCGGATATGGGTATTGCGCATCATTTCGTGCCAGCGGTTCATGCGCGGTTCAAACTCGTCACGATCAAACAGCCCCTGCTGGAACTGGTAAAAGGAGTTTTCCCACTCGCGCCAGACACCCGCCAGAAAATAGGCATGCTGAACGGACTCGCCCGGCGTCAGGGTTTCCCCCATATTGACCTTCGCGATCGTGTCGGCAAGATCGATCTCGGTGGCCACCCATTCGGAGAACATCATCTGTTTCTCCGAGATGGAGTCCCGCGTCTGGGAGCGCATCATGTCGGTGTTCTGACGAATCTCCAACCCCAGAAAGACGATACCCAGGATCACGGCGATACTCGCCGACAGATTCATCCAGTCGATGGCCTTGGACTTCGGCACCTTCCCCTCCCCCTGCTCATTTGTCATGTTGATCGTCGCTCTCCGATATCGTTCTTGTTGTTGTGGTAAACAGTGTCTGCAGGGAGATAGTACCGGAGACAAGCCCTTCTTTCACTTCTCTTGGCAAGGCCTTGACCCGCCGCTCCAGCTTTGTGGCCTGCGAACGATCCCCGGCGGACGTCTGGTACACCAATTCCAGCGGTCCTTTCCCGCGCAGATAACGGGCAGCCTGTCTGCCGCCGGCCTCATGCTCGCGAAACCGGCGCGCCACATCCGTGCTGATACCGGTGTACAGGCTGCCATTGCGACAGCGGATCATGTAAAGGCTCCAGGGGCTGGACGTCATTGCGGCACCGCCAATTGCCAGCCTTCGCCCAGCTGATGCGCGCGCCCCTCCTGCTCCAGCTTGATCAGATGGGCCAGCAGGGTGCGCTGCGCCCAGGGCAGCAGATGCTTTGGCACCTCCTCATACACGCGTTCCGTCAATAGCGGGAGTGCCAGGATGTCGCCGCCCTGCGCTGCCAGTACGCTGAGCAGCCTGCGTTCACGCTGAAGGCGATGGCGGATCAGGCGCTGTATCACCTGCTGCGGCTCATCCATCACACGCCCATGCGCGGGCGCCAGAAGCCGGATGGGCTCGCTCGCAAGACGCACAAGCGAGTCCAGATAGGCCTTCATGCTGCCATCGGGGGGCAGAATCACCGGCGTCATCCCCTCCAGGATATGGTCGCCACAGAACAGCATCCCGTCAGCCTCCAACAGGAAACACAGATGATTGGAAACATGACCGGGCGTGTGCAGCAGGCGCATGCTGAATTCGCTCAGGTGGACAATATCGCCATCGGTGTAGTGGCGGCTGGGCCGAAACCCCGGATCCTGCCCGCTGCCTGGGGGAGCGGGCAAACCAATGACGGGGGCCTCAAGATGCTGCAGCAGAACAGCGGTGCCGGGAGAGTGGTCACTGTGGGTGTGGGTGACAAAAATCCCCTCCACCGGACGCCCCTGCAACGCCCGCAGCAGATTGCCGGTATGCACCGGGTCTGCCGGCCCCGGGTCTACAATGGCAAGACGCTCCCGGCCCAGAAGATAGGTATTGGTGCCGGGCCCGGTCATGGCACTGGCATTGGGGGCGAGTACCCGCATTACCGGGATGTCGCCACACCCGACCGTCACTGCCACCCCCACCGTAAACTCTGACTGCAAGCTCCCCCCTTGCACACCCGGTGCATCCGGGTGTCTGGCGCATCATAACGAGTTTTGCAGCACGGGCAAAACCACTGCCACCGGATGCCCTGTCACGCACGCAAAGCTGGTATTTTGGGGCGATTCAGGATATAAAGTGCGCTTTTCAAAACCCCAGCGCGTGTGCATAGACTGATCCTTACCCGTGTCCTCAGTGTTCCCCGTTTTACTCTGCGATCCGACGAAGTATCCTGCCTGATGCGCGCTGTTATGGTGTCACGCCCAACAACGACAAGGTAATCACGATGTTCAAAATCAAGACCTTCAATCAGATCTCGAGCAAGGGGCTCGTCCGCTTTCCTGACAGCTATGAAGTCGGCCCGGAAGTCGCAGGCGAGGACGCCATTCTGGTCCGAAGTCACAAGCTGCAGGACAGCGATGCCTGTGACACCCTGCGTGCGGTGGCGCGTGCAGGTGCCGGCGTCAACAATGTGCCGGTAGCCTCCTACACCGAGAAGGGCATCGTGGTCTTCAATACACCGGGCGCCAACGCCAACGCCGTAAAAGAGCTGGTGCTCTGCGGCCTGCTGCTGTCCTCCCGCGGCATCCTCCCCGGCATGGCTTACGTCAACACCCTCAGTGACATGGATGACAACGCCGCCATGTCCAAACTGTTAGAGAAAGAGAAGAGCCGCTTCAAGGGTTCCGAGATCGCAGGCAAGACCCTGGGTATTATCGGCCTTGGTGCTATCGGCTCCCTGGTTGCCGAAATGGCCATTGGCCTCGGGATGCAGGTGCTGGGCTATGACCCCGCGCTGTCCGTGGATGCCGCCTGGCGTCTGCCGAACCAGGTCCGCAAGATCGAGAACCTCAGTGCCCTGCTGGCCAATTCCGATTTCGTCTCCCTGCACCTGCCGGTACTGGAGAGCACGCGCAACCTGATCGATGCCGCAGCCGTTGCCAGCATGAAACCCGGCCTGTGCCTGCTGAACTTCTCCCGCGACGAGATCGTCAACACCCAGGCGATAGTGGATGGTCTGAACCAGAAGCAGATCCGCATGTATGTGGCCGACTTCCCCTGCAAGGAACTCATTGGCCGCGACGACGTCATTCTGATGCCGCATATCGGCGCCAGCACCGACGAGGCGGAAGAGAACTGTGCCGTCATGGCGGCGGATCAGCTGACCGATTTCCTGGAGAACGGCAATATCAAAAATTCCGTCAACTTCCCCAACCTGGCCCTTGACCGCGCCCGGGATGCCGAGAAAGGCACACGACTGGCGATCAGCAATCGCAACGTGCCCAAGATGCTGGGGCAGATTCTCTCCGTACTGGCTGACCAGAACATCAATGTCATCGACATGATCAACCGCAGCCGCAACGAGATCGCCTACAACCTGATCGACGTGGAATCCCGTCCCTCCGATGCCGCCCTGGCGCGCATCGCCGAAATCCAGGACGTCATCAAGGTCACGGTGCTCTGAGAAACGAATTACTCACTTAGCCATAGCAGGACTACATTATGAAACGCGTATTCAACTTTGGTGCCGGCCCCGCCATGCTGCCTACCTCCGTCATGGAGAAGGCTCGTGACGAGTTTCTGGACTACAGGGGCCTGGGCGCAGGGCTGATTGAAATCAGCCACCGCTCCAAGGAATTCGATGCTGTCATCGACAGAACCGATGCCCTGTTCCGCGAACTGTCCGGTCTGCCGGACAATTACCGCATTCTCTATGTTCACGGCGGTGCGCAGATGCAGTTCTCTGCCATCCCCATGAACCTGATCGGTCTGAACCCGGCGCACAAGGCAGCCTATGTGGAAACCGGCAACTTTGCCTCCATTGCCCGCAAGGAAGCCCAGCGTTACGGCAATATCACCGTGGCGGCAAGCAGCGAGAGCAGCAATTTCGACCGCATTCCCGCCTTCGACCCGGCAAGCCTCGATGCGGACACCTCCTACGTACACATCACCGGCAACAACACCATTTTCGGCACGCGCTGGAACCAGTTCCCCGACACGGGCAAGATCCCCCTGGTGGCGGACATGACCTCCGAGCTGCTGTCACGCAAGCTCGACTATAATCAGTTCGGCGCCATCTTCGCCGGCCTGCAAAAGAACCTCGGCCCGGCCGGCCTTGCCGTTGTGCTGATCCGGGAAGACCTGCTCGGCCACGCGCTGCCCTATACTCCGGCCCTGCTGGACTACGCGGTCTACAACAAGAGCCACTCCCTGCAGAACACCAACAACACCTTCGCCATCTACATGATGTGCCTGGTGCTGGAATGGCTGAAGGAACAGGGCGGAGTAGACGTCATCGAGGCCCGCAACGAGCACAAAGCCAAGCTGATTTACGATGCCATCGACAGCAGCGATTTCTACATCGGCTCAGCCCAGAAAGCGGATCGCTCCATCATGAACGTGACCTTCAACCTGGCCAAGCCCGAGCTGAGCGATACCTTCCTCAGCGAAGCAAACAAGCAGGGTCTGTACGCGCTCAAAGGCCACCGTCTCGTCGGCGGTATCCGTGCCTCCATCTACAATGCCATGCCCGTCGAAGGCTGTGAGGCCCTCGTGGCCTTCATGAAAGACTTCGAACAGCGCAACGGCTGAGTCTTCGGGGAGTGCAGCAGAGCACTGCCGCACTGCCGCACTCCCCCACTTCGCATTACAATGGCGGCATGACTGCCACCGACCGCAAAATCATTCACTGCGACTGCGACTGTTTCTACGCCTCCATCGAGATGCGGGATAACCCTGCCTATGTCGGCAAACCGCTTGCCGTGGGCGGCAGCCCCGAGCGACGTGGCGTCGTTGCCACCTGCAATTATGAAGCGCGCAAATTCGGCATTCATTCCGCCATGCCCATGGCGACCGCCCTGCGCCACTGTCCTCACCTCACCGTGGTGTACCCACGCATGCAGTGCTACCGCGAAGCCTCCCAGGCGGTGCACCGGATATTCCGCGACTACACCGCCCTGATCGAACCGCTGTCACTGGACGAGGCCTATCTGGACGTCACCGAGGCGACTGCCTGCCAGGGCAGTGCCACGCGGATCGCCGAGGAGATTCGTCGGCGGGTACGGGAAGAGGTTGGCATCACCATCTCGGCCGGCATTGCGCCAAACAAATTCATCGCCAAGGTGGCCAGTGACTGGAACAAACCGGACGGACAGTATGTCGTCACCCCCGCCCAGGTGGATGCCTTTGTCCGGGCATTGCCTGTCAAAAAAATCTTCGGCGTGGGCAAGGTCACGGCCGCACGGCTGAACAAGCTGGGGGTACACAACTGTGAAGATCTGCGCGCCTTCAGCACCGCGCAACTGGCGCAGCACTTCGGCAGTTTTGGTGAACGCCTCTATCGTCTGTGTCGCGGCATCGACGAACGCCCGGTCAACCCCGAGCGTATCCGCAAGTCCCTGAGTGTGGAGAATACCTATGCCAGTGATCTGCCCGATCTCGCGGCCTGCCTTGCCTGCCTGCCGGAACTGCACGAACAGCTGGAAGCGCGACTCGCTCCCGTGTCGCACGACTACTGCATCAGCAAGAAAATCGTGAAGCTGAAGTTCAATGATTTTGTCAGCACCACCATTGAAATGATGTCGCAGGACACGACAATGGCAGACTATATCCGGCTCTGCACGGAGGCCTTTGCCCGTGGCAACCGCCCCGTCCGCCTGCTCGGGCTCGGGGTGAAACTGGAACCCCTGAATGCCGCTTCCGGCGTCAGTGAAGCCGCACACCCTCGCACAAGACAGTTGCGATTGCGCCTGAACTAGCGCAGAGTTCCCCACCATGAAAGCGACTGAAAAAAAACGCCCTCCCATCTCCAACTACGTTACCGTGGAAGGCGAGAAACGGCTGCGGGACGAGCTGGACTATCTGTGGCGGCAAGAACGCCCCAGGGTGACACAACAGGTCAGCGATGCCGCTGCACTCGGTGACCGCTCCGAAAACGCCGAATACATCTACGGCAAAAAACGACTGCGTGAAATCGACCGTCGGGTGCGCCATCTGCGCAAACGCCTGGAGGTGCTGACCGTGGTGGACAGGCTGCCAACGGATACCAGCCGCATCTATTTCGGCGCCTGGGTCACGGTGGAAGACGAGGCGGGTAAGGAACACCGCTTTCGTCTCGTGGGCCCCGATGAAATCGGTGAACACGCAGGCTATATCAGCATCGACGCCCCTCTGGGTCGTGCCCTGCTGGGCAAGAGCGTGGATGCCGAAATCAGCATCCGCAGCCCCGCCGGCCGCAAGGAGTGGTGGGTGCTGGAGGTTGACTACGAAGGTCCGGCATGAAGCATGTGAGTTTTCTGGCCATTCCGCAGGGCCTGGCCTCCAGTATCACCATCCCGCTGGAAATGATGTACGCGGCCGATGTCATCAAACGCCTCCGCACACCGCGTGCACCGGCCAGAGCCCTGCAAATCATCAGTCACGATGGCCAGCCGCTGACCATGACCGGTGGTATCCACATCCAGCCCGGTGCCTCCCTCGCACAGATTTCCCAGACTGACCTGATTTTCGTTCCGGCCCTGTGGGGCAACCCGAACAGTGTGGTGAAGCGCCACCCCGATATCACGGCCTGGCTCAAGACATGTTATGACGCTGGTGCCACCGTGTGCAGCATCGGAACCGGCAGCTATTTCCTGGCCGAAGCGGGCATCCTGAATGGACGCAGCGCCACTACTCACTGGTATTATTTTGACGATTTTCAAAGGCGCTACCCTCAGGTCAAACTGCAGCGCAAACGCTTCATTACCCATGCCGACCGCCTGTACTGTACCGGCAGTGTCAACGCGGTTCGCGACCTTACCCTGCATCTGGTGGAGCGTTTTTTCACCGCCGAGCTTGCCGATGAAGTGGCGCACCACTTCACCCATGAGCTGAAACGATCCTACGAATCCCTGCTGCTGGCGAGTGAGGAAAAGAACACCCACCACGATGAACTCATCATCAAGATTCAGGAGTGGTTACAGAAGAACTTCCAGCAGAACATCTCTCTCCAGGCGCTGGCGCAACGCTTCGAACTCAGTGTGCGCTCCTTCAACCGGCGTTTTCGTATCGCCGTGGACAAGACACCCCTGCAGTACCTGCAGGAAGTGCGCCTGGAACAGGCCAAGGCCCTGCTCAAGCACAGCAACCTGACGGTCGCGGAAATCGCCTACGCCGTGGGCTACCAGGACAGCGGGCATTTTGCCTCACTGTTCAAGCGCATGAATGCCGTGACGCCGAATGAATACCGGCATCTGGTACGCACCAAGCTGTTCAATGTGGAGATGGATTCGGGGGAAAGCCCTGCAGGAGTCTCGTGAACTCCCGCAGGGTTTTTGATTACTGCGACTGCAGGGGTTTCTGATACTTCTCTTTCCATTCGGCATAAGGCATGCCATAGACCATTTCGCGCGCCTGCTCGTAGTCCACGGCCAGGTTCCTGTCCTGCGCTGCCGCCACAAACCATTTTGCGAGGCAGTTACGGCAAAAGCCTGCCAGATTCATCAGGTCGATGTTCTGGACTTCCTTGTGCTCATCAAGATGCTGCAGCAAGCGCCTGAAGGCGGCGGCTTCCAGCTCTATTCTTTCCTGATCGTTCAGTTTCATATCAACCCCATCGCAGGTTTGATTCACACTGCATTGCCATAGGCAGTACGAATTTCAATTTGCTCTTCGACCATGTATAGGGTGTCATCCCCTTCATCGTCATCACTGGCCATATACTCGCCAGACTCATCACCCTCCCCCTCCGGGATCACGTCGAAGTTCTCGGCGCTCAGGGGAGAATTGCGGTGTTTTTTGTCCGTTGCCTTCAGTTGTCGCTCTGCGGCGTTGAAGGCGTCGCGGACCGCGACGTAAATATCTTCATGGGCGGGTTTGTCGTGCTGCCCCTGACGCACGATAACTTCCTTGGTGGAGGTATGAATCTCAAGCGTGACACTGAACACTTTGCCTTTGTGATGGTTGTTGTGCGGAGAATCCAGCACTACCCGGCCACCGATAATGTCATTACTGAAGCGCTGCAGTTTCTCGATACGTTTGTTGACGTTATCAATCAGCGCGGAAGATTGGTCGATATTGTGAAAAACAACCTGGAATTCGTTGGACATAAGCAATTGTCTCCTTGTTATCGTGACACATGATTTGTTTTGCTGTTTTTTTCTTTTGCTGTTCCCTCCTCCTTGTATATGCCTTACAGACTAACATTGCTCCGCTTTCGGCAATTTCAATAGCCGATGAAACGATCAGCCAGATGGCCCACCGCCAGAGCATAGTTATTGGCACAGTTGTACTTCAAAATACTACGAAAATTGTCATAGGTGATGAATGCCCGCCCGCCCTCGCCGTCCGGCAGCACGATGGAGGCCATGAAGTCATTTACCGGCAGATCGGAACCATCGGCACGGCGAACGCCTGCCGCTTGCCAGTCCTTCAACGGCATCTGGATGGTATGGCGACGCAGCACGCTGCAGGAATACTCGGTTGGTTCCTGCGCCCATTGCTCGGCGCGCTGAAAATAATCCGCGGGCAGTTTTACCTCTCGCCCCCAGGTCTGGTCATTGCGCCACTGGGCGGCCTTCAGATACTGGGCGATGGAAGCAAATACGTCCGCCTTGCTGTTCCAGATATCCCGGCGACCGTCTCCGTCAAAGTCCTGCGCGAACTCCAGAAAACTGGAGGGCATGAACTGGCTCTGCCCCATGGCACCGGCCCAGGAGCCTTTCATTTGCGCATGGCTGATATGCCCTTGGTTGAGAATGTCGAGTGCGCTGAACAGCTCACGCCGGAAATAGGCAGCACGGCGGGGATCATAGGCCAGGGTGACCAGAGCACGAATGACATCGGTGCCACCGGTAAAGCTGCCGAAATTGGTTTCAATGCCCCAGAAGGCCACGATGAAACGGGGCTCGACACCATAATGTTCGCCAACCTGCTGCAGAAGCTCCCGGTTCTCACGCAGACGCGTGCGCCCGGTGTCGATACGCCACTGCGTGACACGCTTGTCCAGATACTGCTCAAAGGTTTCGGTGAATTCTGCCTGGTTGCGGTCATTGCTGACCACCTGGGGGATGGGTGTGACGCCGGTCAGGGCCTCGTCGATGATGTCTTCGCGTATGCCTCGCTCCCTGGCCTCCTGGATGACGGCATCCAACCACTGTTGAAACTCAATCTGTGTTTCCTGGGCCACGGCGAAGGAACTGACCGCCAGGCTAAGGAGTGCCAACAGGACGGAGCCGGCGGCGAATCGAGCGAATTGCATTCGTTCTCCTTCTTACGCTTGCCCTTGCAGACTACTCCAAAGAATTTGCTTTGTCTAAGGGTCTGAGAAGGGATTTTTTTGATCCAGCGCAGCCTTGTGTCAGCCCCGATAACACCAGTGCCAGGGCTCGTAACTGATGCCTGCGGGATTGTCGCGGGGGAATGACAGGAAAAAGCCGAATTCGCCGGCATGACGGCGCAGCCAGTCGAAGGCCGCACTCTGTTCAAAGCACTCCTCCAGCACCGGGCTGCCGGGGGTGCCGATATCAATGGCGCGACCGGTGTGATGCTCGCTGTGACCGGGGGCGGCATTGACCTGCAGAATCTGCGGGAGCGTCTGCCCGGCGTCCAGCTTGCGGCGGAATATCTGTACCTGGTAATCCACACTGCGGTAGGCCGACACCAGCTGCAGCTCCACCGCATCGGCACGCGCTGCGGCCTGCATCGCCTGCCAGGCCGCATGCGTGGCCGGTGTCATGCGCTGTTCACGACCAAAACAGTCACAACCGGCATCCACCAGTTCCTGCGGTTCGCCATACAAAGGCAACACAGTCTGCAGCGCATAGTCCGCCGGTATCTGCAGGGCTTCGTGAATGGCGGCAATGCGGGATTGATAGCGCGAGTCGATCATGACGTAAGGGGCCTTTCCTGCGGATACAGAAGGCTCATGCTAGCCGTCACCGCCACCGCAGGCAAGCCGGGCACGATAAAGCCGCGTTGATTTTTCTGGCCAAAATACCTCTTATTATGTCCAAATTACCCTATTCCCGTTGCGCGGCCTTCACTATAGTAGGCAGCTCTATCCATCGCCCGCTGTCAGCGGACACCTCATCACCAAAGGAAGCCTATGTCACATCTGCCAGTCATCATCGGGATGGGCGGCATCAACCCCGCAGGCCGCAGTTCTCTTCATCACAGCTATCGCCGACTGGTGCTCGATGCCCTTGACGAGAGCAGCGCCATGCAGACACGGGCCAGCCTCGCCAGTCTGATGGGCCTTCTGCAGCAACGGGACGGACAATGGCTCGATGGCAACGGCACGGCCGTATCGCTGCCCGACTATCTGCGCACCCTCGACCCGGTTCTGCGCCAGGGCAGCCTGATCCGCCAGCTGGAAAACAATCTGTTTGACCCGTCGCAGGTGCTCTACCACAAACGCGCGACCCTCAAGGGTGGCGATGACAAACCCCTGAGCTTCGTGACACGCCGCCAGCACCTGCCCGACAGCATGCCAGCGGACTGGCAGATCACTGAGCTTTCCGCCGGTCAGGTTCGTGTCGTCATCCCCGGCAGCCTGGACGTGCTCACCGAAAACTATATGCGCACCTCCGTGAACAGCGCCGGCCAGCTGCCCAGTGGTTTCGATCCCAAAGATCTCTATGCCTCGCGCAATCACCCGCGCGGGCTGCAATTGACCGTCTACGGGGCCAGCGATGCCGTGCAGTCGCTGGGCATGGATTGGGAGGCGCTGCTGGGCGCCGTTGCACCGGACCAGATCAGCGTTTACGCCGGCAGCTGCATGACGCAGCTGGATTACAACGGCAACGGCGGCATGCTGCAGGCTCGTCTGCTGGGCAAGAAAGTGACCTCCAAGCAACTGCCTCTCGGCCTGGCCGAAATGCCGGCGGACTTCATCAATGCCTATATTCTCGGCAATCTCGGCACCACCGGCACCAATGTGGCCGCCTGTGCCACCTTCCTCTACAACCTGCGCCAGGGCATCCGCGATATTCAGTCCGGCACCCACCGTCTCGTGATCGTCGGCACCAGTGAGGCGCCGATTACCCCGGAAGTCATCGAAGGCTATGCCACCATGGGCGCACTGGCGGACGATGCGGCCCTGCTGGCACTGGACAGCGCGCGCGGCCTGAGCCAGCCGGATCATCGGCGTGCCTGCCGCCCCTTCGGCCTCAATGCCGGTTTCACCCTGGCCGAATCCGCCCAGTTTGTCGTGCTGTGTGACGACACCCTGGCCATGGAGATGGGCGCCAATATCCTTGGCGCGGTGAACGATGTCTTCGTCAATGCCGATGGCTACAAGAAATCCATTGCCAGCCCCGGGGTCGGCAATTACATCACCATGGCCAAGGCGGCCGCGGTCACACGCAACCTGATTGGTGAAGAAGGGCTGCAGCGGCGCAGCTATGTGCAGGCTCACGGCACCGGAACCCCGCAAAACCGCACCACGGAATCCCATATCCTGAGCACCGTGGCAAAGGCCAATGGCATCGCTGCCTGGCCCGTTGCTGCACTCAAATCCTATATCGGCCACTCGCTGGCCTCATCGGCGGGCGACCAGCTTTGTGCCAGCCTGGGGGTATGGCGTTACGGCATCATCCCGGGCATTCTGAGCACCGAGGCCATTGCCGAGGACGTGCATCAGAGTCATCTGGACTTCCTGCTCCAGCATCGTGAGGTAGGCCCACAAGGCATGGATGCGGTGCTGATCAACTCCAAGGGCTTTGGCGGCAACAATGCCAGCGCCTCGATTCTTGCCCCGCATATTGCCCTGCGCATGCTGGAGAAAAAGCACGGCGCCGCGGCACTGAAAAACTATCGCAGCAAAAACGAAACCGTGCAGGCACAGCAACAGCAGTACGACGAAGCAAGCATTGCGCGCCGCGCAGACACCATCTACCGCTTCGATTATCAGGTGCAGGACGGCGATGCGGTATCCGTGTCACCGGACACCCTGAGGATCGCCGGCGCCAAGGGGGACATCAGCCTCGTGATGCCCAACCCCTACGCCGACATGTGTGAGTAAGCAAAAAAGAAGGGATCAGCGCACCGTGAGTTTCTGTGCGATGCGCTGCTGCCACTCCACCGGACCGGTGCGATGCACGGAGGTGCCGTTGACATCCACCGCAACGGTGACCGGCATGTCCTCCACTTCAAACTCGTGAATCGCCTCCATGCCCAGGTCTTCGAAGGCGACCACACGCGCCTTGCGAATGGCCTTTGACACCAGATACGCAGCACCGCCCACGGCCATCAGGTACACCGCCCGGTGCTTCTGGATGGCATCAATGGCCACCTGCCCCCTTTCCGCCTTGCCGATCATGCCCAGCAAGCCAGTCTTGTCCAGCAGGGTTTCGGTGAACTTGTCCATGCGCGTGGCCGTTGTGGGACCGGCTGGTCCGATCACTTCGTCACGCACCGGGTCAACCGGGCCAACGTAGTAGATGAACTTGCCTTTCAGATCCACGCCTTCCGGCAGGGATTCGCCCCGCGCAAACATCTCCACCATGCGCTTGTGCGCGGCATCTCGCCCCGTCAGCATCTTGCCGGAGAGCAGCAGGGTTTCCCCCGGTTGCCACTGCGCAACATCTTCCGCCGTCACGGTGTCCAGATTGACGCGGCGCGCGCGCGGGCCGGCATCCCAGGTGATCTGCGGCCAGTCTTCCAGCTTCGGTGGCCTCAGGTGCGCAGGCCCACTGCCATCGAGCACAAAATGCGCGTGGCGGGTTGCCGCACAGTTCGGAATCATCGCCACCGGCAGGGAGGCCGCATGGGTCGGGTAGTCCTTGATCTTGATGTCCAGCACCGTGGTCAAGCCACCCAGGCCCTGGGCGCCGATACCCAGCGCGTTGACCTTGTCCATGATCTCCAGGCGCAGCTCTTCCACCCGGTTCTGCGGGCCGCGCTCGCGCAGCTCGTGAATATCGATGGGGTCCATCAGGGATTCTTTCGCCAGCACCGCGGCCTTTTCCGCCGTGCCGCCGATGCCGATGCCCAGCATGCCCGGAGGACACCAGCCGGCGCCCATGGTCGGCACCGTCTTCACCACCCAGTCCACGATGCTGTCGCTGGGGTTCAGCATGACCATCTTGGCCTTGTTCTCCGAGCCACCGCCCTTGGCGGCCACCGTCACGTCCAGCTTGTCACCGGGCACCACTTCCATGTGAATCACCGCAGGCGTGTTGTCGCGGGTGTTCTTGCGGGCACCGGCAGGGTCTGCCAGGATCGAGGCGCGCAGCACATTGTCCGGATTCAGATAGGCACGGCGCACGCCCTCATTGACCATCTCCGCCACGCTCATATCGCCCTGCCACTGCACGTTCATGCCAATCTTCAGGAACACGGTGACGATGCCCGTATCCTGACAGATCGGGCGCTTGCCCTCCGCGCACAGCCGGGAGTTGATCAGAATCTGAGCCATGGCATCTTTTGCCGCCAGGGATTCCTCCCGCTCATAGGCGGCATTGACCGCCTGAATGAAATCCAGCGGATGGTAATAGGAGATGTACTGCAGGGCGTCCGCGACGCTTTGAATGAGATCTTCCTGGCGTATCAGGGTCGTCGTAGAAAGGTTCGTCATGGAGAAGAGATTCCTTTGCGAAGAACAATGGCCGGTTGCAGCCGTGAGAGGCGTGGATTCTAGCACATTCACGCCCCTGCCGAAGGGGACGCAAGTACAACATCGAGTTCTATGCGTGAACGCCAAGCTGGCATAGACTGGGACCCTGTCGCCTGTGCCCGAACAGGCCCCATCCATCCACCACAGGAGCCTGGCCATGTCCCATGTCCTTCCCAACTCCAGCGACCCGTACATCCACTACCGCCTGGAAGGCAAGGTCTTCATCCTGCAGATTGACAGGCCGGACAAGAAAAATGCGTTGACCCAGGGCATGTACCAGGCGCTGGCCACGGGCATCCGGGAGGCCGAGGCATCCGCCGAGGTCAAGGTGGTCCTGCTGTGCGGCGCCGAGGACTGCTTCACCAGCGGCAACGATGTCAACGATTTCGTGCAGCACGAGACCCAGGGCAGTGAACGCGCCTCCGTGCAGTTCATGAAGGCGATGGTGCATATGCGCAAACCCCTGATTGCCGCCGTCAACGGGCTCGCCATCGGGATCGGCACCACCCTGTTGTTGCATTGCGACCTGATCTACGCTGCCGAGGATGCTTTTCTGCAACTGCCCTTCACCCGTCTGGGCCTGTGCCCGGAGGCCGGTTCCAGCGTGCTCGCCCCCGCCCTCATGGGGCACCAACGCGCAGCGGAACTGCTGTTGCTGGGGGAACGCTTCACGGCGGCCAAGGCAAAAGAGGTGGGGCTGGTAAACGAGGTGCTGCCCGCAGGCAGGGTGTTCGCCCACGCCATGGAGAAGGCACAGGCACTGGCGGCGCTGCCCGGCGAGGCCGTGCAAACAAGCAAACATCTGCTGAAGCGTCAGCAGAGCGCACTGCTGGATGACACCATTGCGCTGGAACTGGTGAATTTTTCACGCCTGCTGCACAGCGAAGAGGCGCAAGGGATTCTGCAGGCCTTTCTGAACAAGCGAAGCTGAGCTCAGTGCCGCCCCAGCAGATAATCGCGGGCGGCGTTGATCTTTTTGGCCAGATAGCCGGAACCGCCCCGGTCCGGATGCATCTTCTGCATCAGACGGCGGTGTGCCAGCACGATGTCCTCTTCCGTGGCCCCCTCCGACAAGCCCAGGATCTCCAGCGCCGTGGCACGATCCAGTGTCTCCTGCACCAAAGCACCATGGTCCTGCTGCGCCCCCTGTTGCTGTGAACCGGCCTGCTCGCGCCACTGCGGATGCGTGCGGTCCAGGTAAGCCTCCAGAAGCTGCAGGGAATCCGGGTCCGCCTGGCATTCCTGCGCCAGCTCCAGCAGCGCTGCGAGCTCGAGCGCCGACAGGCGAAGCCCCTTGCGAGAGCCCTCCAGCACCTCGCCGTCCATGTCGCCCGTGCTGTGCTGCAACTCCATCTGCAGGAAGCGGGTACGGATGCTCGAGGTGTCATTGCCCCCACTACTGCCATAAGCCGTGTGCGTCCTGCGGCGGAACATCTGCCACAGCGGCAACAGGCGGATCAGCAGATGCAGATTGCGCAGCAGGAAAGTGCCCGCCACCATGATGGGTGCCAGAATGAACGAGGGCGGAATGCGGCCCAACACAATCAGCACGATGATGACGCCGAGCATGGCACTGAGCACCAGCAGAAGATTGAACTGCCGCTGCGTGAGTGAAAAACGGATGGCGAGCCTGCGCAGGCCCATATAGCCCAGCACCGGGATCAGCAGAATAACGAGGAGGCGCAGAAGAATCAGCACAATAAAATCCGCAAATCAGGAGCGCAGTTGGCGGGTCAGGCGCTGTATTTCATTGCCTGCCCCCTGACTGAAGCGCTCCAGCGCCTGCAGGCCACCACTGGCGTAGATTGCCACGGCCCTCAGCAGCTCACGCAGCCCGGCAGCACTGCCGCTGTCAAAGCGTGACCAGGCACCACGGGAGAGCCGCGCCATGGCCTGATACGTTTCCTGCACCAACGGGTCATGCCCCTCCTGAAACACAAACACAGGCACGTTCAGCATGCCCAGCTGCCCCGCAAGCTGGCACAGCAGCTCCGGGTTCTCCTCCATGGCATCTCCGACATAGACCACGCAATGAATACGCTGAGCTTTGTTCTGCGCCAGAGCATGGCGCAGCACGCGCTCGATCTGCGTTGTGCCCGCCCGGCACTGAATGCCACTCATCAGGCCCAGCAGGGCTGTCGAATCCCGGCACCAGGGCGTTTTATAGAATTCGGCAAAACCACGAAAATAAACCAGCTGCACCTGCAGACCGCCCGCGTCCCGCGCGGCCAGAAACATCTCGCCCTGCAGGCGGCTGGCCTGATCCCAGGTCTGTTCACGGCTGGCAGTGGCATCCAGCGCAAACAGCAGGCGGCCACCCCCTGCCGTTTTAGCCACAGCAGGCATGGCCGCCACCTTGTTCAGGAAGGCAGCAAGCTCCTGGCGCGTGGCCGGTTTGTCTGTCGGCAGTTTGGAGGAATTCGACATCGCAGGTTCCGAGCATCCGATATGCGAGCCATTAGACTGCATCCGGGGAAGCGCAGGCAAGAAGCGATTCAACGATTTGATTCAAAAGAATATTTTATGGTGCGGATGGGGAGACTCGAACTCCCACACCTCTCGATACTGGAACCTAAATCCAGCGCGTCTACCAATTCCGCCACATCCGCATTTTAGGTAGGCCTTTCCCCGCAATCAGGCTGTTGGTCGATTGCAGGGGGAAGGATGCCACAGGCGAGGCCCGGGGCGGCCGGCATTATACCCGAAGAGCCCGGCATGCCAAGCCGGGCCGGAGCGCCGCTGCTCAGTTGGCTGGCAGGCTGCGCTGCACGGCCTCAATGCTCTCCTGCAGCCGGATAATGGTCTGGTTGACCTGCAGACGGTAGGCATCGATGGACTCCACGGCCTCTTCCACATTGCCCACGCGGTCCTGCAAGCCCACCAGCGTGCTGTCGCCATTGTTCAGGCTGGCACGGATATTGGCCATTTCCTGAGCCACGCTCTGCACACTCTGCAGGCCTGATTGCAATTGGGCAATATTCTGGCTGGCCTGCTCCAGGCTGGCCTTGAGCGTGTTGACCTGTTCAAAGCCGGCCTGCATCTGAGTGGTGTTGCGGTTGATCATCTGCGCCAGGGTATCGGTGGTTTCCGCATGGCCCTTGCTGGCATCTTCCAGCACCGCTATCCGGCCCGTCAGTTCATTGACATTGCCATTGGTGGCATTGCGGGCCGCCCACAGCTTGTCGATCTCGGAGAAGTTGAAGTCCAGCCGCTCGATCACATTGGCCGTGGTCTCCTCCGCCGAATCCCCCACCAGCGCCAGGCGGCCCTCCAGGTCCTCGATGCGGCGATTGGCCTGCAGCAGCGCTTCCTGGTTCTGCTGGTGCACGGTATAGCCCAGATAGGCCCCCGCGCCCAGCGCCAGTGTCAGCACGCCCAGCATGATGCGCACGGGCCAGGTACTGACCTTGACGATCTCCCCATAGCTCACCGGACGGGCAATATCCCCCTGCCGCCGCTTGGTCTGATGCTGCACCACCTCGTCCCGCGCCGGAATCATGGCAGGAATGTCTAATAAATCATCATTATCTTTCATGGGGGCATTATCCTTGTCTGGTTACTGCAGGTCTACAGCCGGTTGACAAACAGGGCTGATTCCTTGAATCACTGGGCGTTGTGGATTATTCTCGCCGCCTCTTCCACCTGCTTTTTTGGCACCACAACAAGCGGCAAATCTTAGCTGCGAGCGCCAAAAATGCAAGATATTCAACGAACCGACATTCCGAGGTTAGCTATGAAACTGACACTGCCCGCCCTTCCCTATGCGCCCGACGCACTGGAACCCCATATGTCCGCCGAAACCTTCAGCTTCCACCATGGCAAGCACCACAACGCCTATGTTGTAAAAGGCAATGAATTGCTGGCCGAAGCCGGTATCGATGCAGACACCCTGGAAGACCTGGTCAAGGCGGCCGCCAAAGTGGGTGGCGCCCTGTTCAACAACGTTGGCCAGTGCTACAACCACGACTTCTTCTGGAAGAGCATGAGCCCGAACGGTGGCGGTGCCCCGACCGGCGCCATTGCCGCAAAAATTGACGCAGACTTCGGCAGCTACGAAAACTTCAAAAAAGAGTTCGTCAACGGCGGCGTTGGCCAGTTCGGCAGCGGCTGGGTATGGCTGGTCAGTGAGGGCGGCAAACTGAAGATAGCCAAGAGCGCGAATGCTGAAACTCCACTCACCTCCGGCGCCACTCCTATTATTGTGTGCGATGTGTGGGAACACGCCTACTATCTGGATTTCCAGAACCGTCGTCCCGATTTCCTCGCCAGCTTTGTTGATAATTTAATCAACTGGGATTTTGCCAACGCCAATCTCGCCTCTGCTTAAGCCCCGCCTCCCGAAAAAACGGTGGCAACCATTAACAAAATGTGTTGCCACCGATACAAAAAAAATAATCTCACATCTGGCACCATTTCAACCATACTGCAGGCATCAGCGCAGTGCTGGCTTTGCTTTTTTGCGGTAATGCCAACGCGTTGACAGCACGTCACGTGTTCATGCGTTTCATAAAGTTACACATGCTCACATTTAGGCGTACGATTCGAACGTAACTTAAGGTAACCTTTTTTTCGTTCATACAAGAAGTGGGCGCATTCATGCACCTGTCAGAATCTGCGACCAGCCCGTTGGACGCTATTTCGACAGCCGCATGGCTCACTGAACTCCTGGCAGCACATATCAATTCAAGGAGAATTGAAATGAAAAAAACAGTACTGACGACCTCTCTCCTCGTGGCAGGCGCAAGCATGACCATGTCTGCTTTCGCCGGTGTGGATCCCTTGACTCAAGTTAAGCCGGTTGAAGCTGGCTGGGGTCTCAACGGCGCGCCTGATTACATCGTAGACGTTCCTGCAGCCCAGATTCCCGCAACTGGCGTGCTGGACTACGTCAACACCAACGTCGACCTGCCCTTCACCGAAGAGAAGTGGGTAAAGTCTGTCCAGTTCATTCCGGGCGACAAACGCGTTCTTCACCACCTGCTGTCTTATGTTGTTGCCTCTGATCACACAGAAGCCTTCGACGAAGCAGACAACGATGACCGCAGCGAATTCCTGGAAGGTTTTGCTCCGGGTAAAGAAGACCCCACGACTTACCCCGCTGGCACAGGCGTAAAAGTACCTGTTGGTTCCGCACTGAGAATGTCCATTCACTACACCGCAATGGGCCAGGAAACCGAAGATGCCACTCGCGTGGGTCTGTGGTTTGCAGATAAAGACGAAGCGGAAAGCCTGAAAGCGTTCCACACCTACTCTGTGTCTGCACAGGGCGGCCGTGAAAACAACATCATCATTCCGCCGGGCGACATGAACTACGAAATGGCGTCCAACCACGTGTTTGATCAGGAAACAACCCTGTACAGCTTCCGTGCTCACATGCACTACCGTGGCAAGTCCATGCGTGCTTCCGTGATCTACCCGGACCAGACTCGTGAAGAGATCATCAACGTAGCCAACTACAACTTCGCATGGCAGCCGACCTATCGTCTGTCCGAGCCGATGGTTCTGCCCGCTGGCTCCCGCGTAGTGGTTGAAGGTGCCTTCGACAACTCCCAGTACAATGTGGGCAACCCGGACCCATCTGTAGCGGCCGTTGGCGGCCTGCAGAGCTGGGACGAAATGTTCATCGGTTACTTCTCTTACACTGACAACTGATGCAAGACAGAGAAAGGGTTCGCGCCTGCGCGAGCCCTTTTTTCTCGCCTCGAAAAAATCTGCGACATCCGAGATATTGGAGCACTAACATGAAAATTTTGAAGTACTTTGGCCTGCTGGCCGCTGTGCTTACAGCCGCCCAGACCTTTGCTGCACCGCAGCGCATTGGCGATTTCAACCTGATCGACGAGAAGGGCACCGCGCACCAGTTTTCCAAATACGCGTATCAGAATGCCCTGGTTGTGATTTCTCAGCAGAATTCCTGCAGCACCAACGCTGCGCTGTTCTCTGAATACCGCATCCTGCAAACCAAGTGGGACAACGAAGGCGTCAGCTTCGTGATGATGAACTCCACCGTTGGCGACACACCGGAAAAGCTGCGCAACTACGACAACAGCTTCAACGTGAACATGCCTATCCTGGTTGACGACACGCAACTGGTTGCCGAGCTTCTGGGCATCACCAAGGCGGGGGAAGTCGTTGTTCTGGACCCAAAGAACATGAGCATTCTGTACCGTGGCCCGATGGACACCCCGGGTTCTCGTGGCACACCTGGTACCACTTTCCTGAAAGACACTCTGGCAGCAGCGGCTGCGGGCGAAACCCGCAACCGTGATACCGTAACAGTCGACTTCGAAGCCCCTGCTGACTGCATTATCGACTTCCCGAACGCAGTCACCAGTGCAGACGACGTGCCTGACTACGAAACCGAAATCGCACCGATCCTGATCGAGCGTTGCGTGGTCTGTCACATCGAAGGCGGCATTGGCCCGTTTGCGATGAACAGCCATCAGATGGTTCAGGGCTGGAGCCCCATGATGCGCGAGGTACTGATGACCAAGCGTATGCCCCCGGCTCAGGTCGACCCCAGCATCCGTCACTTCGAGAACGCGCGCAACATGCCGATTGAAGAAGTGCAGAAACTGGTGCACTGGATTAACGCAGGTTCGCCCCGCGATTAAGATCCGGTCACGCAAGTGATACAGAAAAGCCGCCCATTGGGCGGCTTTTTTTTGCGTTCTATTTCTTTGCGTAGAGACCGACTGGCTTCAGGATGCTGAACGCATTTCCATAGACTCTCGACCCAGTGACGCAGAGAGTTGCACAACATGCAGCACGCCGAGACATAGCAGCATCAGTGTAAAGAACACCGTGAAGAGAAATTGATGGGACTGCGTATGGGTAAACTCTCGCGTCCAGTACGACATCGCGATCGCGGTCACCACGAAGCCACCCGTTACCAGGTAATAGCTGAGGACAAACAATCTTCTGGCGGAATAGAACAAATACGCGAAGGGTGCAAACACTAGGCATATCTGAAAGACAAACACCAGTATACGCCCCAGATCTGCTTCCGAAGAGGCTTGATTGATCTGGGCGAAATACACCAGCCAGTGGGAAATGCAGACAAAGAAAGTGAGAAACAGGATGATGATCTGCGCGGAACGATGAACGTCCTGATTCGCCCCACTATCTTTCTTTGGCCCGGATGGATACTCCTGTGAATGAAGCTGATCCACCGAGGTACCGAAGAAGGCCGCAAGGGCTTTCAGGGACGAATTACCCACCCGTTTGCCAGCCTCGACGCGCTGCACAGTGCGCAGGCTGATTCCTGCCTCTTCAGCCAGTTGCTCCTGGGACAGGAGCCTTTCCTTTCTCAGACGCTTGATTGCCATAGACACCTCCCATATTGTGAGGCCACTATATCAAGCAGCTCCTGCTGGCGGTGACGTCAAATGTGTGTCAAAACCGAAAAACGTTAAACACGCACGCAGTTACTCAATACTCTCCTGCGCCTCCAGCCTCTCCACCCAGTACTCGGCATTCTCGATGCCGAGAGTGGCGGGGCTGAACACGGGGTCTTTTCCTTCGGCCTTCTGCTGCTCGAAGTCTTTCAGACACAAAAAGGCCGGTTTTTGCAGCAGCAGGATGGCGAAAATGTTCAGCCAGGCCATCAGGCCAACGCCCGTGTCGCCCAGCCCCCAGGCGGTCTCTGCGGTGTTCACGGTGCCATAGACCACGGCGCCAATGACGATCAGCTTCAGCACCGTGCTCATCCACGGCCGGGCCACAAAACGATTGATATAACTCACATTGGTTTCGGCAATATAGTAATAGGCCAGTATGGTGGTGAAGGCGAAGAAGAACAGGGCAACGGCCACGAAGATATTGCCGATGCCGGGCATCAGGCCTTCCAGAGCTGTCTGCACATAGCCCGGGCCGGCCCCTACCCCGGCAACCCCGGTATAAATGGCCTGGCCGGTTTCCGTTTCCACGTTGTACAGGCCGGTAATCAACAACATGAAACCGGTGGCCGAGCATACGAACAGCGTGTCCACATACACCGAGAAGGCCTGCACCAGCCCCTGCTTGGCAGGGTGGCTGACCGATGCTGCAGATGAGGCATGGGGGGCGGTGCCCTGCCCGGCCTCATTGGAATAGACACCCCGGCGCACGCCCCACATCACAGCAAGGCCGAGTATGGCCCCGAAGGTGGAATCAAGCCCCAGGGCGCTGCTGATAATCAACCAGAACATGTGGGGTACGAGGTCAATATTGATCACAATGATGAACACGGCCACGGCGATATAGGCAATCGCCATAAAGGGCACCACGGCAGAGGCCACCTTGGCGATGCGGCGCAGGCCACCGAAGATGATGAAGGCCAGCAATGCCGCCAGCACAATGGCGGTAATGGAACTGTCGATGGAGAATGCCGTGCTCACGCTGTCGGCAATGGCATTGGCCTGCACGCCGGGAAGCAGCAAGCCACAAGAGATAATCGTCGTAAAGGCAAACACCCAGGCGTAGCGCTTCATGCCCAGGCCCTTCTCGATATAGAACGCGGGGCCACCACGATACTCGCCCTGAATCTTTTCCTTGTAGATCTGCCCCAGGGTGGATTCCACAAAGGCGGAGCTGGCTCCCAGAAAGGCCACCACCCACATCCAGAACAAGGCCCCAGGCCCGCCGAAGGTGATCGCGGTGGCTACCCCTGCAATATTGCCGGTGCCCACACGTCCGGCAAGCGTCATGCTCAGCGCCTGAAAGGGGGAAATACCGGTCTCGGACACCTTGCCCTGAAAGATCAGCCGCAACATCTCGCGGAAATGCCGAAGCTGCAGAAAGCGCGAACGAACCGAGAAATACAGGCCGGCCCCCAGGCAGAGAAAAACCAGTGCAGGGCTCCAGACTATCGAGTTGATCGCATTAAACAGCTCATTCATGTGTGCGTTCCCGGGGCGTGAGTCACAAAGCCCCGAGAGTAACACAATGTGCGCGTGATGCGCGCAAGCGGATGACGCTAATTTCAGGGCAAAAAAGAACCCGCCGAAGCGGGTTCTTTTTATGCACGATGGGGTGCAAAACGGGGCGCTTTCTGCCTTGAAACAGCGCACGCCCCTGTTTCCGGACGGCCTTACATCATGCCGCCCATGCCACCCATTCCGCCCATGCCGCCCATATCCGGGGCAGCCGGTTTTTCTTCCGGAATGTCGCTGATCATGCACTCGGTGGTGATCATCAGGCCAGCCACGGAACCGGCAGCCTGCAGCGCGCTACGGGTCACTTTGGCCGGGTCGATGATGCCCTGCTCCACCATGTCCACATACTCGCCAGTGGCCGCGTTGTAACCGAAGTTACCCTTGCCGCCCTTGACCTTGTCGAGCACCACGGAGGGCTCATCACCCGCGTTCTTCACGATCTGACGCAGGGGGGCTGTCACGGCACGCAGCAACAGGGCGATACCCACGTTCTGGTCTTCGTTGTCACCCTTGAGGCCTTCCACTTTCTGCAGAGCACGAATCAGCGCCACGCCACCGCCGGGAACCACGCCCTCTTCCACCGCTGCGCGGGTAGAGTGCAGCGCGTCTTCCACGCGGGCCTTCTTCTCTTTCATTTCCATCTCGGTGCCTGGCGCCAACCTTGATGACGGCCACGCCGCCAGCCAGCTTCGCCACGCGCTCCTGCAGTTTTTCCTTGTCGTAGTCAGAAGAGGTGTCTTCGATCTGACGACGGATCTGCGCCACGCGGGCCTCGATCAGCTTGGAGTCGCCTGCGCCATCGATGATGGTGGTGTTTTCCTTGGACAGCACAACGCTCTTGGCGTGGCCCAGGTGTTCCAGGCTGGTGCCCTCCAGGCTCAGGCCCACTTCTTCGGAGATCACGGTACCGCCGGTCAGGATGGCGATGTCTTCCAGCATGGCCTTGCGACGATCACCGAAGCCAGGGGCCTTGGCGGCAGAGACTTTCACGATGCCGCGCATATTGTTCACGATCAGCGTGGCCAGGGCTTCGCCTTCCACGTCTTCTGCAATCACCAGCAGCGGACGGCCGGACTTGGCAACAGCTTCCAGCACCGGCAGCAGTTCGCGGATGTTGGAGATCTTCTTGTCCACCAGCAGGATGTACGGGTTTTCAAGCTCCGCACTCATATTGTCCTGGTTGTTGATGAAGTAGGGGGAGAGGTAGCCGCGATCGAACTGCATGCCTTCCACCACGTCCAGTTCGTTCTCGAAGCCGGAACCTTCTTCAACGGTGATGACGCCTTCCTTGCCTACTTTCTCCATCGCTTCCGCGATGATTTCACCAATCTGGTTATCGGAGTTGGCGGAAATGGTGCCAACCTGGGCAATGGCCTTGGAGTCTGTACAGGGGGTGGAGAGCTTGCCGATCTCGTCAACCAGTGCCTTCACGGCCTTGTCGATGCCGCGCTTCAGGTCCATCGGGTTCATGCCGGCGGCAACAGACTTGAGGCCTTCGTTGAGGATGGCCTGGGCCAGTACCGTGGCAGTCGTGGTGCCGTCACCGGCCACGTCAGAAGTCTGGGAAGCCACTTCCTTGACCATCTGGGCGCCCATGTTCTCGAACTTGTCTTTCAGCTCGATTTCCTTGGCAACGGACACGCCGTCCTTGGTCACGGTCGGCGCACCGAAGGACTTGTCCAGTACCACATTACGGCCTTTGGGGCCGAGCGTTACCTTGACGGCGTCTGCAAGGATGTTCACGCCGTTGAGCATTTTCTGTCGCGCGGGATCACCGAATTTTACGTCTTTAGCCATTTTTCACTATTCCTTTTCGTAGATGTGTTCTTGGTCGCTGTTACGGGGGAGAGTCTCAGGACTCGATCACGCCGTAGATTTCGTTTTCGCTCAGAATCAGCAGCTCTTCATCGTCAATCTTGATGGTGTTGCTGGCGTATTTGCCAAACACCACGGTATCGCCAACTTTGACATCAACAGGACGCTTGTCGCCGTTATCCATGATGCGGCCAGGCCCTACAGCCAGCACTTCGCCCTGCGCAGGCTTCTCTGTCGCGGACCCCGTGAGGATGATTCCTCCCGCTGTCTTGGTCTCCTCTTCCTTGCGTCGGACTACGACTCGGTCTTGCAACGGTCTGATTTTCATTGATTTTCGTCTCCTGAAACGGTTTTTGAATTCGCAACAACAGCCCCTGCAGACAGGCCTGCCGCCTGCACCGGGTCGTGTAAAGCTTCTTGCAACCTCGTCGGCGCATGGTTTGCCGAACGATGTAGTGCCAGTGTAAATGGGGTGGCAAAGCGATATTTCAACGGTTGGCGGAAAATATTTTTACAAGCGCAATGCTTCAGTCTTCATCCCGCTCTTCCAGGGTAGGCCGCGGACGGGTCTCGTCGCGGAATTCGCCCTCGAAGGTGTGCCCGTCATCTCTTCGGGTTTGATATTCCTGGCGGTAGTAGAAGGCGGAGTTCCCGCCCACACTGCCTCCCATGAAGAAGGTGTTGCCGGAGCGCAGAATGCGCTGCGCAATCCGCCGCCGCACCGGGGGTAGCAGGCAACTGAAACCAATGGTGTCCGTCACGAACCCGGGGGTCAGCAGCAGCGCGCCGGAGAAGGCAATCAGCATGCCCTCCACAATCTCCTGCGCCGGAATCTCACCGCTTTGCACACGCTCCTGAAAGCGCAGCAGCGTACTCAGCCCCTGACGTTTGAGCAGGTTGACGCCGATAAAGGCGGTCAACAGCACCAGGGCAATGGTGGGCAGTGCCCCGATATGCTCGCTGACCTTGAGCAGCAGCATAATCTCGACGAAGGGCACAACAATGAACAGCAGCAGCGGTAAACGCACGAATCCTCCTGGTTCAGGCAGCCTCAGGGGCGCAGCGCGGAGCCTTCCGGCTCATCCGTCTGCGCGGGCTGCTCGCGAAGATCTCTGTACTGCTGAATCTGTTTGGCAATCCACAGCAGCAGCAACAGCCCTGGTATTACCATGAGGGCGGTAAGAATGAAAAACAACGCCCAGTCCCCGCCCAGGGAATCCACCACCACGCCACTGGAGGCCGCCAGCGTGGTGCGCCCGAAGTTGGACACCGAGGACATCAGGGCATATTGCGTGCCGGTATAGGTACGGCTGGTGAAGTAGGAAATGAAGGAAATAAAGGCTACGGTGGCAAAGGCGGCGCTGAAATTGTCCACCACCATGGTCACCAGCAACAGGTTGACGTCCGGCCCGGTCACCGCCATCAGGGCAAACAGCAGATTGGACGAGGCCATGGCGACCCCACCAACAAACAGGCCCTTCACCACGCCGAAACGGGTGTTGATGAGCGCCCCCATCAGGCTGAACACGGCGGTCACGATGCCGCCGAAGAACTTGGAATACAAGGCGATCTGCTCGGTGCTGAAGCCGATCTCGCCGTAGAACACCAGGGACATGCGCCCGAGCATGGCCTCGCCGAGGCGGAACACCATCAACAGCAGCAGAATGGACAAGGCCAGCTTGAAGCCGCAGCGGGTGAAGAACTCCTCGAAGGGGGCGGCAATATAGCGGTTGAACCAGTTCAGCGCCGGGTTGCCATGGCTGGGGATCAGCTCGGGCACGACATCCTCGTCCTCAAGCGCCGGTTCACGAATCAACAGCACCAGCACGATCAGCACAGCATAGACCAGCGCCACGCTCTGATAGACCTGTGGCCAGCTGAACCCGAAGGTCTCACCGCCGAGGTAGAGGGCAAAAGCCCCGCCCAGAAAGCCGTAACCTGCCCACCAGCCTGTTGTGCTCATGGCCGCGGCAAAGGGCATTTTGTCGTCACTCTCCTCGCGGCGGAAAATACTGATGCGGTAGGCATCCACCGCAATGTCCTGGGTGGCGGAGAACAGGGCAATGCAGAAGGCCCAGAGGCTGACCTCCACCAGGTTCTGCTGTGGCTGCGTACGGCTGAGCATCCACACGCTGAACAGCATCAGCGCCTGGGTAAGCACAATCCACGAGCGTCGCTGGCCGAGCCGCCCCAGCAGCGGCAGGCGGAAACGATCGACAAGCGGAGCCCACATCCAGTTGATGGCATACACAGTCGCCACGGCGCCGAAAAACCCGATCGCCGAGCGGGAGAGCCCCAGAGACTGCAGCCACAGTGTCATCACCGAGCCATGCAGCACCCAGGGGAAACCGCTGGAAAAACCCAGCAGGAAAATCACGGCAAAGCGCTTGTCCCGAAGCTGCGCCAGCGATTGGCGAAGGGTACGCGTGTTGTTCAAGTGACCTCGCTGTGCAGCCGCTGGCGGCGCCTCAGTCCCGGAAGTTGTTGAATTGGAGAGGAATTTCCAGCTTGGCATCACGCAGCATGGCGATAACTTCCTGCAGGTCGTCACGCTTCTTGCCGGTGACACGCAGCTTCTCGCCCTGAATGGCGGCCTGCACCTTGATCTTGGAGTCTTTCACCAGCTTGACGATCTTGCGCGCCACATCGGCCTCGATGCCCTGTTGAATCGTGACATCCTGCAGACACTGCTTGCCGGATTTCTGTACCTCCCCCGTGCTGAGGGATTTCACGTCCACATTGCGCTTGACCATCTTGCCCTTGAGGATGTCGAGCATCTGGTCAATCTGGAAATCAGAATCCGCCTTGATGGTGATGGTCTTGTCTTTCAGTTCGAAGGAAGCGTCCACGCCCTTGAAATCGAAACGGGTGTCGATTTCCCGCCGGGCCTGATCCAGCGCGTTGTTCACTTCCGGCATTTCCACTTCTGAGACGATATCGAACGTTGGCATGAGCTTATCCTTCCCTTCACACGGGCATACACGCAAAAAACGATGGCGGCAATACTACCACTGACCGCCGGGATGGTGAATCATAGCGGCTGTTCACACAGACCGGAGTGCCAGAAAATCAACGCAGCATCGCACAAACCCCATTGGCATGTGCTCGGCGCCGGCGCCATGGGCTGCCTGTGGGCGGCGCGGCTATGGCAATGGGCACAGGGCGCAGCGATGGACTGGGGGCAGCCACCCGTGTGCCTGTTATTGCACAAGGCCGACAGCCTGCAACGCTGGCAGCAGACAGGCGGACTGCATCTGTACGAGCGGAGCACCGGGACAGCGCTGCCGGTGCCCGCGATGCTTGTCCAGCAGATACAGGAGCCGATCTCGCTGTTGCTGGTCTGCACCAAGGCCCAGGACACCCTGCCCGCCCTGGCCAGTGTGAAAGACCACTTGAATTCCGGGACACGTATCGTGCTGCTGCAAAATGGCCTGCGGGTTCAGGACGAGGTACGGCAGCAATTCCCGCAGCAAGCCGTCTATTGCCTCAGCACCAGCCATGGCGCCTATCTGCGCAGCCCCTTTCATGTCGTCCACGCGGGCCAGGGCGAGGCATGGCTGGGAAATCTCAGCACTCCCGGGCAGGAAGCGGAACAGGATCTGCTTACCCTGCTGCCACAGCGGCAGATGCAGATACAGTGGGAACGCGATATCCGCGCCCGCCTGTGGGACAAATTCGCGGTGAACTGCGCCATCAATGCCCTGAGCGTCATTCACAATTGTCGCAACGCAGAGCTGCTGACACGGCCCGATGCCCATGCCGAACTGCAGGCACTGTGCAAGGAAATCGAGGCCCTGCTGATGGCCCTGCCCCAGGCGCCCACGCCTGCTGCAGTTTACCCCAGGGCTCGCAGCGTGCTGCAGGCCACTGCGCAAAACTTCTCCTCCACCTTGCAGGATGCGCGCGCAGGGCGGGACACGGAGATGCCCTATCTCAATGAATATCTGTGCGAACTGGCACAACAAGCGGCATTGCCCTGCCCGCGCAACACAGAACTGATACAGCGTTTTAACACTCGCGTAGCAGCCCTGCGGGCCGGATTGCAGCCCTGTCCATGATCCCGTACCATTTCGCCTGTTCATTCAAAAACACCTGCCTGCGAGGATAATAACAATGCAAGCGCAATGGCGTACATTCGCACTGGCCTGGCTGATCATTCTGCTGGGTTCCCTGCTTGCCCACAGTGTGCAGACCTCGGGAGACATCCGTATTCAGGACCTGCGTTTCGCGGGTGCCAATGGCAAGGTGCTCAGTGCCTACCTCTATATTCCCCCCGGCGTGGACGCCCAGCATCCGGCCCCCGGCATTCTCGCCATTCACGGCTATATCAATTCCCGCGAAGTCCAATCAGGCTTTGCCATCGAGTTCGCCCGCCGTGGCTATGTGGTGCTGGCCATGGACCAGGCCGGACACGGCCATTCCGATGCCCCCGCCTTCGCGGACGGCTTCGGTGGCCCCGCAGGCCTGGCCTATCTGCGCTCACTGGACATCGTGGACAAGGACAATATCGGGCTCGAAGGACACTCCATGGGGGGCTGGGCGGTACTCGCGGCCGCTACCGCCTACCCGGACGGCTATCGCGCCATGGTGCTCGAAGGCTCCAGCGTGGGGGCAAACCGTTCCGCACCCGGCACCCCGGAGTGGCCCCGCAATATTGCCGTTGTTTTTTCCCAGTTCGATGAATTTGCCAGCAGCATGTGGCAGGTGCCGCGTGGCACCGATGTGGGCAACAGCGGCAATCTCAAGGCCCTGTTCGGCACTACGGAAACCGTAATCCCCGGCCAGCTCTACGGCGATATTCCCCGCCGCACGGCACGGGTGCTCTACTCCCCTCCCGTCACGCACCCCGGCGACCATCTTTCCCGCACGGCCATCGGCCATGCGCTGGAGTGGTTCGGGCAAACACTGGAGGGTGGCAAGCCGCTGGCGGCCGACCGGCAGATATGGATGTGGAAAGAGCTGGGTACCCTGATCGCACTGGCAGGCTTTGTCCTGCTGCTGTGCGGATCGGTGCGTCTGTTGCTCAGCACGCCCGCCTTTGCTGCGCTGAATGCAAGTGTCACCAGCACTGCCTGGCAGGCACGCTCCTGGCGCTGGTGGGCGTTACTGGCGCTGGCAGCGTTGATTCCCGTGGCAGACTTCTACCCGCTGATGCGCTGGGGCGGACAACTGCTGGGGGCATCCGCCTGGTTCCCCCAGACCATCACCTCGCAGGTGGCACTCTGGGCCATCGTCAACGGCCTGCTGCTGACCCTGCTGGGGCGTCTGCCCCTGGGCGGCGGGCAGGTGGCATTCACACACCGCGTCCTCCCTTCCCTGCTGCTGGCCTGTTCCACCGTGGCTATCGGCTATGGCGCCGTGCTGCTCGCGGATTTTCTGTTTCAGATTGATTTCCGCATCTGGTTCGTGGGCATCCGGCCGCTGAGCCTGACGCAACTGCAGATACTGCCCGTCTACCTGCTGCCGTTCACGCTCTTCTTCCTTCTGGGGCTACGGGCGCTGCACGGCGGGCTATCCGTGGCGGGCGATTCGGCATTGAGTCAGTACGCCGGCAATATCCTCGCGCTGGCGGGCGGTTTTGCGGCCTTCCTGCTGCTGCAATACGGCAATCTGTTTGTTCGCGGTTATCTGTTGACCCCTGCGGAGCCGCTGAACACCATCGTGATGATACAATTCGTGCCCTTGCTGAGCATCGTGGCGATTATCAGCACCTACACCTATCGGCGCACGGCCAGTTATTTGCCAGGCGCCCTGATCAACGCATTATTTGTCAGCTGGTATATCGTCGCCGGTCAGGCCACGCAATACCCGGTGTGACAGGAGAGAGGCGGAATTTGTTGGCACGTCGACAATGGGCTTTGCTGCTGATATTGCTGGTACTGACGCTGCTCGGCTTTCTGGTCTCCCTCAGCAGTGGCAGCGCCGGCCTTGGCTTCGGTGAAGTGCTGCAGCAACTGTTGCACCCGGACGCCGGCCTGGAAAACCGCATTCTTTTCGAGTTGCGCATTCCCCGCAGTCTGGCTGCCTTCGTGACGGGCGCATTGCTCGCCATGTCCGGTGTCATTATGCAGGTGCTGCTGCGCAACCCGCTCGCTGACCCTTATATCCTGGGCATCTCCGGCGGTGCGGCAGTGGCCGCCCTCGCCGCCATCCTGTTCGGGCTCGGCGGCTACTGGGTTTCCGAGGCCGCCTTCGCGGGGGCATTGCTGTCCATTCTGCTCGTGTTTGGCCTGGCTCGCAGCAGCCATCACTGGTCTGCCACGCGCCTGTTGTTGACGGGCGTGGTGGTTTCCGCCGGTTGGGGGGCCATCATCAATATCCTGCTCACCACCAGCAGCAACAACAGCGTTTACAGCATGCTGTTCTGGTTGATGGGAGACCTGAGCCAGAGCCGTGTCGGCGCGTTCAGTGTGATCGCCCTGCTGGCGGGTCTGCTGCTCATGATGTACTACGCCCGCGCCCTCAATGTGCTGAGCCGTGGGGACCTGCAGGCCGCCGCTCTGGGGGTGCCGGTCCCCCGTCTCAAGCTGATTCTCTACTTCACTGCCTCACTGCTCACCGCCAGTGCAGTCACCATCGCGGGCTCCATCGGTTTTGTGGGGCTCGTGACTCCTCATATGCTGCGCATGCTCGGCGCGCGGGATCACCGGGTACTGCTTCCCGCCTCGGTGCTGTTGGGAGGAAGTTTTCTCATGATTGCAGACAGCATCGCCCGCACCATCATCGCCCCCCAGCAACTGCCTGTCGGTGTGTTGACCGCACTCATCGGCGTTCCCGCATTCTTGCTGATTCTGCGGCACAGCGCACGTCACCTGCCGGAGTAATCGATGACACAAACGAGCACCGGCACCCGCATACTACGCCTGCAGGACCTGAGCCTCTCCATCGGAGAGCGCCTGCTTTTCAAACAGCTGTCACTGGAGCTGCAGGCCGGGCAGTGTCTGGGAATTCTCGGACAGAACGGCACCGGCAAAACCACGCTGCTGCACACCCTGATGCGTCTGCGCCCGGCGCCGCAAGGCCGCATCGAACTGTGCGAACGTGCTCTGGAAGACTGGCCGCGGGAAACGCTCGCCACCCATCTGGGCATTCTGTTCCAGAATCATCACGATGTGATGCCCGCCACCGTGCTTGAGATTGCACTGATGGGGCGCCACCCACATCTTGCCAATTGGCAATGGGAGAGTCGGGAAGACATCGCCATTGCGCGCGATGCACTGCAGGCTCTGGGTATCGCGAGCCTTGAAAAGCGCGATGTCAATTCGCTTTCCGGCGGCGAGCGTCAGCGTCTTGCCATTGCCACCGTACTGACCCAGCGCCCGCGTCTTTTTCTGCTGGATGAACCCGGCAATCATCTGGACATTGCCTTTCAGGTGCAGTCATTGCAGTTGCTGCGCGCCCATGTCCAGAGCCACCAGGCTGCCCTGTGCATGGCCACGCACGATATCAATCTCGCGGCAGCCTACTGCGATCGCATTCTGCTGCTGACGGGCTCGGGCGAGGTCATGGTGGGCACAGCTGAACAGGTGCTGAGCTGTGAGAATCTCAGTCGGGCCTATGGCTGCGACATAAGACGGGTAGTCGTGGAGGACGGGCGGGCCGTTTTCTACCCTGCCTGAACGAACAACGCCCCGCCCGGCGAAGGCCGGACAGGGCGTTGAACAGAGCCGTAACAGCCTTACAGCGCCAGCAGACGAAGGTCGCCGAGCAGTTTGGCCAGATAGGTGATGAACAGCCCACCATCGACGCCATTGACGGCGCGGTGATCGTAGGACAGTGCCAGCGGCAGCATCTGACGCGGCTCAAACTGCCCATTGACATAGACCGGCTTCACCTGGGTCTTGGACACACCCAGAATCGCCACTTCCGGCGCATTCACAATCGGCGTGAAACCTGTGCCACCTAGGGCACCGAGGCTGGAAATCGTGAAGCAGGCACCCTGCATCTCTTCCTTGCTCAGGCGACGGCTCTTGGCCTTGTCACTCAGGGCAATCACTTCCGCTGCCAGTTCCCAGACAGACTTCTTGTCCACATCACGAATCACCGGCACCATCAGCCCGGCATCGGTGGCAACCGCCACACCAATGTGCACATAACGCTTCTGGATCAGGTATTCACCCGAGGAGTGCAGGGACACATTGAACTGCGGGTACTCCGCCAGCACGCGGGCGCAGGCCTTGAGCAGGAAGGGCAGGAAAGTCAGCTTGACGCCCTTGCGGTCTGCCTCGGACTTCAGTTCGGCACGGAATTTTTCCAGGTCGGTAATATCCGCCTCATTGAATTGCGTGACATGCGGCACCACTGACCAGTTGCGCTGCATATTGGCAGCCGTCACCTTGTGCAGCTTGCTCATGGGCACCTGCTCGATCTCGCCAAACTGGCTGAAATCGATATCCGGAATCGTCGGCAGCACACTGCCACCCACGGCGGCGGCAGGCGCCTGCAGACGGGACTTCACATAAGCGTGAATGTCTTCCTTGAGAATGCGGTTTTTGGCACCACTGCCGCCTACCTGCGTCAGGTCAACGCCCAGTTCGCGTGCCAGTTTGCGTACTGCCGGGCCGGCGTATACCTCTGCACCGCTGTTCGCTTCAGGCGCGGCAGCCGCCGGAGCAGCCGGTGCCGGGGCAGCTGCTGCAGGAGCAGGTGCCGCTTTCTGGGCGGCTTCCGGCTGAGCGGCCGCAGGGGCCGGTTTGGCAGGTGCCGCAGCTCCCGCACTGACCAGCAGGTCCAGAATTGCGGAGCCCTTGGACACCTTGTCGCCCACCTTGAGCTTCAGCGCCTTGACCTCGCCGCCCTTGGGCGCCGGGACTTCCATGGCAGCCTTATCGGATTCCAGGGTAATCAGGGAATCCTCTGCCTTGATGGTATCGCCAACGGCCACATGGATTTCAATGACCTCCACATCGCTGTCGCCGCCCAGGTCCGGCACTTCGATTGTCTCAAGCGAGCTTGCCGCGGCAGCGGCAGGTGCGGGCTCGGGAGCGGCGGCAGGGGCTTGTTGAGCAGGCGCTGGGGCCGCTGCCGGTTCGGGCGCTGCGGCCGCCTGTGCGGCACCTTCCACTTCCATGACGAGAATCTCGTCGCCTTCGGATACCTGGTCCCCCAGCTTCAGGGAAATGCTCTTGATGACACCGCTGGCGGGAGACGGAATCTCCATGGCGGCCTTGTCGCTCTCCAGCACCATCAGGGATTCGTTCTCGCTGACGGACTGACCGGCGGTCACCAGGATCTCGATAACCTCGACGTCTTTTGAATCGCCGAGATTCGGTACTTTTATGCTTTCAACTGGCACTGATCAATGCTCCTGAATGTTCTCAATTTCCTGTTTTCACCCGTGCTCGATTTACATCGTGGTCGGGTCGATCTTGTCCTGATCCAGCCCCATCGCCTTCATGGCCTTGGCAATCGTATCGCCAGTCACCACGCCGCGAGCCTTGAGTTCGGTCAGCGCCGCGATCACCACGAAGCGGTAATCCACCTCGAAGAAATAGCGCAGGTTTTCACGCGTGTCGCTGCGACCGAAGCCGTCCGTACCGAGCACACGGTAGCTGTCCGGAATAAACTCACGGATCTGGTCCGCATGCACTTTCATGTAGTCGGTTGAGGCAATCACCGGGCCGGAGGTGGAAGCGAGGCACTTGTGAACATACGTCTCCTTCTCCTTCTTGGTGGGATGCATCATGTTCCAGCGGCTGGTGGCAAGGCCTTCCCGACGCAGTTCATTGAAACTGGTCACCGCCCATACATCCACTGCCACCTTGTACTCGTCACGCAGCACCTGAGCTGCCTTGCGTACTTCACGCAGAATCGTGCCGCTGCCCAGCAGGCGAACGCGCTGGTCGCTCACGGCCTTGCCCTGCACTTTATACTCTTTACTGCCGCCGTCTTCCAGCAGGTACATCCCCTTGATGATGCCCTCTTCGCTGCCCTTGGGCATTTCCGGATGCGCGTAGTTCTCGTTCATCGTAGTGATGTAGTAGTACACGGACTCGCGTTCCTGGTACATGCGGCGCATGCCATCCTGAATGATCACGGCCAGTTCATAAGAATAGGTCGCGTCATAGGTCACACAATTGGGGATGGTGGAGGCCAGCAGATGGCTGTGACCATCCTGGTGCTGCAGACCTTCACCGTTCAGCGTGGTGCGGCCGGCCGTGGCACCGATAAGGAAGCCGCGCGCCTGGGAATCACCCGCCGCCCAGGCCAGGTCGCCAATGCGCTGGAAGCCGAACATGGAGTAGTAGATGTAGAACGGAATCAGCGGGTAGTTGTTCACGCTGTAGGAGGTTGCAGCCGCCAGCCATGCGGAGAATGCACCGGCTTCGCTGATGCCCTCTTCCAGCATCTGCCCCTTGATGTCTTCGCGGTAGTACATCACCTGATTGGAGTCCACCGGCTCGTAGAGCTGCCCGGCGGAGGAGTAGATACCGATCTGGCGGAACATGCCTTCCATACCAAAGGTACGCGCTTCATCGGGCACGATCGGCACGATGCGCTGCCCCACTTCCTTGTCCTTGCACAAAGTGGTCAGCATGCGCACAAAGGCCATGGTGGTGGAAATTTCGCGCTCTTTTGTGCTTTGCAGCTGCTGTGCAAAGGCATCCAGCGCCGGGACTTTCAGCTCAAGAGCCTCCTTGCGACGGGACGGCACCGGGCCGCCCAAGGCTTCGCGCTTCTTGCGCAGATAACGCATCTGCTGGCTGTCTTCGGCTGGACGGTAATAGGGCACGGACTCCAGGTCCTCATCCCGGATGGGGATATTGAAACGGTCGCGGAAGCGCTTGAGCCCTTCCAGATCCAGCTTCTTCACGGAGTGTGTCGCATTCTGCGCTTCGGCAGCGGAACCAAAGGCATAGCCCTTCACGGTCTTGGCAAGAATCACCGTCGGTTTGCCATTGGATTTCACCGCCTGGGCATAGGCCGCATAGACCTTGAACGGGTCGTGGCCACCGCGGTTGAGATTCATGATGTCGTCGTCGGACAGGTGCTCCACCATCTTCAGCAGCTCAGGGCTCTTGCCGAAGAAGTGTTCGCGGGTATAGGCGCCGCCACGACCCCAGTAGTTGATGTACTCGCCGTCCACCACTTCATCCATGCGCTGCTGCAGCAGACCGTCCTTGTCGGCGGCCAGCAGGGCATCCCAGTGACGCCCCCAGACCACCTTGATTACGTTCCAGCCGGCGCCACGGAAGATACCTTCGAGCTCCTGAATGACCTTGCCATTGCCGCGCACAGGGCCATCGAGACGCTGCAGGTTGCAGTTGATCACGAAGATCAGGTTGTCCAGCTTCTCACGGCCGGCCTTGCCGATAGCACCCAGGGATTCCGGCTCATCCGTTTCACCATCGCCGAGGAAGGCCCAAACCTTGCGGTCGCTGTTGTCCATCAGGCCACGGCTGGTCAGGTATTTCATGACATGCGCCTGATAGATGGCAGCGATGGGTCCAAGACCCATGGACACGGTCGGGAACTGCCAGTAGTCCTGCATCAGCCAGGGGTGCGGATAGGACGACAGGCCATTGCCATTGACTTCCTGACGGAAATTGTCGAGCTGCTCTTCGGACAGACGCCCTTCGAGAAAGGAGCGGGAGTAGATGCCCGGTGCGGAGTGGCCCTGGAAGTACACCAGGTCGCCGCCGTGTGTATCCGTGGCACCCCGGAAGAAATAGTTGAAACCCACATCGTAGAGCGTGGCGGCAGAGGAGAAAGTGGAAATATGGCCACCGAGATCGGCCCCGGGAATCTTGCCGGCCCGCATCACCATGGCCAGGGCGTTCCAGCGGATGATGCCGCGAATCTGGCGTTCCATGAACATGTCGCCAGGCATTTTGTCTTCTTCGAGCGGGGAAATCGTATTGCGATAGGGCGTTGTTACGGCGGAATACGGCAGTGACTGGGTATTGCGCGTGGCCTCTTCGGAGAGACGGCCCAGGATGAAATGGGCGCGATCCAGGCCTTCTTCGTCGATGACGGAGCCCAGCGCATCAAGCCATTCTTTGGTTTCTGTAGGGTTGGTATCTTCTTTGAATTGGCTCATAGGCTACGACTCTCACTCTTACGTTCCCTTGTGGGGACTGATTGATTGGACCGGTCGTGATTGATGACGGCCGATCTTGTAAATTATTTACACCGTGGCGGGATTTTACCCCGGTTCACGGCTTTTTTTCAACGATCAAAATCTGGTTATGTAGTTTAACTACAAAAACTTCAGGTCACACTACCGAACACGGCCAAGAGGGCCAGCGCGGCTACCCAAAGAACCTGGCTGCGCTCGATCAGGGCCAGCAGGCTCTGTATCTGAGCTCCCATGGCTGCCGGTGACAAGCCCGCGCCTGTGCCGTCCATATCGATGACCAGAGTCTCCTCGTCATCAGACTCCTGCACCAGCAGTGCTCTGGCTGGCGCGCCGGTCGCCGCCAGGGCGCAATCCGTCACCACGCTTTCGCCACTGCGCACGGTGTCCACCAGGGCATCACGCAGGCAGGCAAAACCGGCATCGAAGTCGCCTGCCAGCGAAAAGGTCAGCGCCAGTACACGCGCAGGCAGCCACTCCAGGGCAAACAACAGGCCCGATGCCCAGCGTGCAGCCTGCCATTCGCTGTCCACCATGCGGTTGCGCTGCAATTGCGCCAGGCAATAATACACCAGAGCGCCGACCGGACCGGCCACAAGATACCAGAACAGCACGGCAAAAAGACGCTGCAGGCTGTTACCGGCGAGATAGCGACTGCATTGCCGGTGTAGCGCCTCCAGATCATCGGTGCCATCGAGCTGCACACTCGTGTGCCGTTCCTGCAGCAGCAGATAGGCCGCCTCGTAGTCACCCGCCTGCCACAAACGCAGATACTCGGCGGCCCAGGCACGCACGTTGCGTGGATCGAACAGACACAACAACAGCGCCACATGCAGGCAGAAACTGATCAGGCCCAGCACGGCGCCCTGCACCAGGGCAAGCAACAGCAGCAGCGCCAGCACCGGCACCAGCAGGGCAGCCACCACAAAGACAGTGCTCGCCCCACTCAGGGCCTGCACCCTGACATGCAGCCAGGCCGTCAGCGCGCGATACCAGTCATCCCCGGGCAGCGCACGTTCACGGTCCCAGAAGTGATTGATGGCAAGGGCAGCAAGAATGACAAGAAATTTCATGGTATGCGTCCTGAATCAGCGGCATCCTGCCCGCAATCTTTCCCAGTCGAAACAGGGGCCGGGGTCTGTCTTGCGTCCGGGGGCAATATCACTGTGCCCGACGATTCTGTCCGGCGTGATGTGCGGGAACGCCACCATCAGCAGCCGGCTCACTTCAATCAGCCGCTCGTACTGCCGGTCCGTGAACGGTTCCTGATCACAGCCCTCGAGTTCTATTCCCACGGAAAAATCGTTGCAGGCCTCACGCCCGCGAAAACTGGACTGGCCGGCATGCCAGGCCTTTTTGTCGAAGGGGACAAACTGGGTCACCGCCCCTTCCCGGTCAATCAACAGATGTGCAGACACCCTGAGCGAGGCGATCTCACGAAAATACGGGTGTGCATCCGCCGCCAGCCGGTTATCGAACAGCGCCTCGATATTGCCCCCACCGTAACAACCGGGCGGCAGGCTGATATTGTGGATCACGAGCAGATCCACGACTGCCCCCGGCGGCCGCTCACTGCAATTGGGCGACGGCAACTGCCGGGCAAAGCTCAAACGACTGTCTACAATCAACGCTGACTCCCGCCATCCATTCCGGCGCCATTGCCCTGGCTCTCTTAGCGCTCCATTCTATCCGGCTGCCGACAATCATTCCACGCACAGCAGTGCCCGTCTATCAATCGCAGGGCCGATACGCGATAATTTCGCGCACCCGCAACGCAACAGCTGGCGCCGATGAACGAACCTCAACACGCTCACCCCACCCGCCGCACCGGGCTTGTCATGCTGATGATCAGCTTCGCCCTGGGCCTGGCTGCGCTGACCATGGGCTTCGACAGCCTGCTGGCGCGACGGGAAAACCCGAACCAGAACCCGGCCAGCCAGCGCGCAGCGGATGGCAGCGTCGAAGTCACCCTGCGCCGCAATGCCCAGGGCCACTATCTGGTGACCGGTTTCATCAATGAGGTGCCCAGCCGCTTTCTGCTCGACACGGGTGCCACGGATGTCGTGCTGTCAGAGCAGCTCGCCAGCCGCGCCGGGCTGGAGGCCGGTTACCCCACACGCGCCATGACCGCCAATGGGCCGGTCACTGTGTATTCGGCCGTGCTCGACGAACTTCGTATCGGCGATATCCGCCTGCAGGAGGTTCCCGCCAGCATCAACCCGGCCATGCAGGGCGATGCCGTCCTGCTGGGCATGAGCGCCCTGAAACATATTGAATTCACCCAGCGCGGCGACTCTCTGACGCTGCGCTATATTCCCTGAACTGCAGCAGGACTCCACGCGTATGAAGCCAGACACAGCACTCCCCTCCGATATTGCCGCCCATGTCGCCTTTGCGCTGAACGAGGATATCGGCTCCGGCGACATCAGTGCCAGCCTGATCCCCGCTGGCACGCAGGCTCAGGCGGCCGTCTATTGTCGCGAGGAAGCCATCCTGTGTGGCAGCCCCTGGGTCACCGAGGTGTTTCGCCAGGTCGACGCCTCCGTTCAGCTTGAGTGGTGCGCGCAGGACGGCGATGCCATAGGCAGAGACCAGGCACTGTTCACGGCCATCGGAGACGCCCGCTCCCTGCTCACCGCCGAACGCTGTGCGCTGAATTATCTGCAGACACTCTCCGGCACGGCCACACTGGCGCATCATTATGCCGAACGGGTGGCCCACACCCGTGTGCGCCTGCTGGACACGCGCAAGACCATCCCGGGCCTGCGCAACGCCCAGAAATATGCCGTCCGCATCGGGGGCTGCCACAATCACCGCATGGGCCTCTACGATGCCTTCCTGATCAAGGAGAACCATATCAGCGCCTGCGGCTCCATCAGTGCCGCCGTTGCCACCGCCCGCCGCCTGCCGGGCAACAAACCGGTGGAGGTGGAGGTGGAAAACCTGGAACAGCTCCGCGAGGCCATTGCCGCCAGCGCCGAGATCATCATGCTCGACAACTTCTCCCTGCCACTGCTGCGGGAAGCCGTTGCCCTGAACGCGGGGCAGGCAAAGCTGGAAGCCTCCGGCGGCATCAATCAGGACACGCTCGTGCCCATCGCCGAGACCGGTGTAGACTATATCTCCATCGGCGCCCTGACCAAGGACTGCCGCGCTGTCGATTTATCCATGCTGTTCACCACACCATGAGATTCCCTGCATAAATCTGCACAGGAGGACACACGATGCGACGACTCTCTCTGCGGACACTGATCTGGCTTGGGTTCGGCATCGTGAGCAGCCACAGCACTGCTCACCCGGGCCTCACGGATGACAATGGCGGGCACTACAACGGCAGCTCCTACCACTGCCACATGAGCCAGTGCGAAATGCCGGACACCTTCACCCGCAGTGGCCGTGACAGTTTCTTCTTCGACCCGCGCAGCCGCGACAAATTCTTCAACACAGCAGACTGGCCCTTCGACGAGGATTTTGACGGCGACTGCCAGAACACCCGCAACGAGATTCTGGTCGCCACCAGCCGGGCGCCCGTACGCTATACCAATCCCCGCAATTGCGAAGTGCGCACTGGCGAATGGTTTGATGAGTACACGGGGCAGACCTTCACGGTGGCGGCACAGATCGATCTCGACCATATCATCCCGCTGCGCTACGCCCACAATCAGGGCGGGGACATCTGGCCACCGCAGAAGAAAATCGCCTTTGCCAATGACCCGATGAATCTCCTGCTGAGCGAACGCCGGGAAATCCGCCGCAAAAACGAGCGCGGCCCGTCCCGTTATCTGCCACGGGAAGAGTACCGCTGCGATTACGTCCGCCAGTGGCAGGCGATTGCGGACAAATACGAGCTGCGCCTGAACAACACGGATCGCAACCGCATCACCGTCATCCTGCGCGATTGCGACACGGAATAAACTTTTTCGCAGACGAAAAAAAAGGCCCTTCCTGAAGGGCCTTTTTCTTTCTGCCTGCAGCAATCAGCTGGCGGGCTCGACGTTCACGTCACCCATGACACCACCGTAATATTGCAAACGGGTATCACCTGCCGGGAACCCGGTGATCTGCAGCACATAGGCCATGATGTCTTCGTATTCGTTGTCCAGCAGCGCACCCGGCTTATCCGCAGGCATGGCACTCATGATCTGCTCGAACAGGTACTGCAGGGGCTGCCCTCTCCAGGTCTGGAACACGGTCTTGTAGAAATCCGCGTTGTGGCAGGTGGAACAGTTCTGTTCAAACATCGGCTTGCCGGATTCAGCCTGCTCAGCTGTATAGACACCATCCGCCAGGGAGCTCGGTGCCGCGCCGGCATCGGCGATGGCGAAAGTGGCAAGAGCCATGCTCATGAAAGAGGCTGTGAAAAAACGTGCTGTTTTCATATCGGAACACTCCGGCACATAGTTGTGCTGCTGTTATGACATTTCCTACGGTTCTCATTCTGTACAGTACTGGCTGAATGCAAGCTGAACACTGCAGGGATGATATCCGCGCTGGGCATGGAGAACTGCCCATGCTCACGTCCCGGCACTAGCGCCCCGGACTTTGTAAAAGCGGGCTACCTTAAACCAGCCGCCTGTTTTAATCAAGCAGACCGGGCAGTGGCCACGCTCATCCCTCTGCAGTTTTGTAAGGCGCACTGACAGTCCCTATCAGAGCCCCGTCAAGATCGAAGATCAGGAGGATATTGCGGTAGCGTGACGTCAGCGCGAGATAGCGAAAATCCTCAGCGGAACCGTTCACCCCGGCGAGCACATGCTCGATTTCAGAGCGCATGCCCGGGGCAACCTGCCCGATCTGCTCAAGGCTCAGAGAAGACCTGAAAACCTCGGACAAATGCTCACCCAGCGGGCGATACAGATCGGCTTGTTCGTGCGGTGGAATACGCTCCTGCTCCAGGCGCCTTGCAAAATCCTGCAGCGCCTCTCCCGCAACCGGTTTTTCGACGTAAACAAAAACCGGAAAGGACGTGCCAAAGCGATTCAGCTCGCGCAGATCGACGCCCTGATCTGTCAGAGAGACTGCCGGCACCGTATAGAAACTGGTGTCGAGAAAAGCCACGGCGACCGGCCGTTGCTCGTAGACGGCACGGACTCCCCACAGCATCGCCGCCAGCTGGATCAGCACCACGACACCGACATCCAAGGTCAATTCACGCCGGGATTTCGCCGGGTTGAATATGATCAGCGTGACCAGCGGCCCAAGTACCAGATCCACGGCAGCGACCAGACGCAGCCCCTGCCAACCGCCGGAGGCGGAAAAATACGCGCTGGGATACCAGGCCAGCAACAGGACGCCCAGGAGCAGCGCGAACACCGAGAGACTGCAGAGAAAATGCAGTGCCGCAGCATGCCAGCGAGAGTGAATGGCGCGTAAGGGAATCATCGGTGAAACGACCTGCTCACAGGTTTTATCTGTATCAGCACAGCCCTACGCCGATGCAGCTTCCACCTTCGGTCCATTGAACAGGCGATGTGAGCGAGGGCGTCAGGGTATAGGTGTGGTTGCTGACATCCGCCGTGCCGGTGGCGATGATGACACCATCCGTCACCGTGGCCGATGCCAGCCAGCCAGAGGCCGCTGCCGTGGGCGGAATGCCATTGGTCCCCGCATTCACACCGGCAAGTGCGGATACCCGCCCGCTCTGAATCGCGATGCCCAGGGCTGTCTTGTAGGGAGTGGTGGCCAGAATCACTTCGCTGAAGCGCGAGCGTTCCGTGTAGGTCTGGTAGGCAGGCAGTGCAACGGCAGCAAGGATGCCGATGATGGCAACCACGATCATGAGCTCGATGAGGGTAAACCCGTTTTCCGGCCGTCTGGAGTTCATACGCGTCACTCCACTGATCAGATATCTTTCTTCTGTCTCAGGTTTGTTGCCGTGAGGCCCCGAGGGGCCCCACAACTCATGGCTATCAGCACACGCCGGCAGCCAGGCAGGTGCCAGTGGTTGTCCACTGGATCGGCGCGGTCACGCCGTTCGGTGTCAGGATATAGGTGAAACCGCCCACTGTCGCAGCGCCTGTCGCCGTGATCACACCATCGGTAACGCCCACAGAGGCCACTTCACCGCTTGCAGCTGCCGCAGCAGGAATGCCGTTGGAGCCGGCATCGGCATTCGCCAGTGCAGTGATGCGACCCGTCTGTGCAGCCACTTCGAAGGCGCTCTTGTACGGCGTGGTGGCCAGCACCACCTCAGAGAACGCAGCACGCTGGGTATAGGTCTGGTAAGCAGGCAGTGCCACAGCGGCCAGAATGCCGATGATGGCGACGACGATCATCAGTTCGATCAGAGTGAAACCTTTTTGTGCCTTGGAATGAATCATTTGCTATCTCCTGTTTGTTTCTAGGATGTGATTATTAAGCTCAGAAGTCGGGTTCGTGCTTTATTATTAGCCGCCTTGAATGAAACGGTTGCCCCCTATCCTACATATGCCATGCCAGAAATTTCCGGCATCCCAGCCCGCCAAAATAAGCCATTGAATTTAAACATTATTAAAATACAGCCGAAATATGACAGTTTTGAACTGTTAAGCCGCTCACAAAACACCCGCCACCCAGACTGACAATTTTTGTCAGTTTTGGTCGCATAGTGGCCATCAACCACCAATTCTGTCCCTGCAGCGCTGAGATATCGCGGCTGTCGAAGGCACCGACGATGTTCTATACTCGCGACATGAATGAACAGCGGCCCCCGGGGCAGCGAGCACCACTATCCATGCAGAAGAACATCACAGGCCTCGCCAAACGTCTGGTGTCGGCCGGCATCCTGTCGCAGACCCAGGCGGAGGAGTCCCTGCGCCTGGCAAGGCGGGACCAGATTCCCTTTGTCACCCACCTGGTGAAAAACCGCATTGCCGAAGGCCACCGCATTGCCCTGGCAGCCTCTGCCGAATTCGGGGCACCTTTGATGGATCTGGAAGCCTTTGATCTGTCCCTGTGTCCGAAGGAGCTGATAGACCCCAAACTGCTGCGCAAGCACCGTGTCCTGCCCCTGTTCAAACGCGGCCATCGCCTGCACCTGGCCGTCTCCGACCCCACCAATATCACCGCCATCGACGAGGTGAAGTTCCACACCGGCCTGTCCACCGATGTGGTGATCGTTGACGAAACCAAACTCTCTCCCGCCGTGGACCAGTTCATCGAACAGATGGAGGGTGGAAACGCGTTGCTGGGTGCGCTGGATGAGGCGGAACTCGAAAATCTGAATGTGGATATGAGTGAACCCGAGGAGGGTGACACCGGCATTGATGCCGTGGACGAAACGCCCATTGTGCGTTTCGTCAATAAGATCCTTCTCGACGCCATCCGCATGGGCGCATCCGATATCCACTTCGAACCCTATGAGAAAATCTATCGCATCCGCGTACGCGGCGATGGCATCCTGCGCGAAGTGGCCCGCCCCCCCGTGAACATCGGGGCACGCATCGCCTCACGCCTGAAGATCATGTCACAGATGGACATCTCGGAACGCCGTGTACCGCAGGACGGCCGTATCAAAATGAAGCTGTCGCGCACCCGCGCCATCGATTTCCGGGCCAACACACTCCCTACCCTCTGGGGAGAAAAAGTCGTGTTGCGGATTCTGGATCCAAGCAGTGCCAAAATGGGCATCGATGCCCTCGGCTATGAAGCGGAGCAGAAGGCTTTGTTCCTGGAGAACCTCAACAAGAGCCAGGGCATGATTCTCGTCACGGGGCCGACAGGCAGCGGCAAGACCGTCTCCCTGTACACGGGGCTGAACATTCTCAACACCCCACAGACCAATATCTCCACGGCGGAAGACCCGGTGGAAATCAACCTCGAAGGCATCAACCAGGTCGCCGTAAACAGCCGCGTGGGGCTGAGTTTCGCCAATGCGCTGCGCGCGTTTCTGCGCCAGGATCCGGACGTCATCATGGTCGGTGAAATCCGCGACCTGGAAACAGCGGAAATTGCCATCAAGGCCGCCCAGACGGGGCACCTCGTGCTGTCCACCCTGCACACCAACAGCGCGGCGGAAACACTCACCCGCCTGCGTAATATGGGCGTGCCGTCCTACAATCTGGCTACCTCGGTCAGCCTCATCATTGCCCAGCGCCTGTGCCGTCGCCTGTGCACCCATTGCCGCAAACCGGTCACCCTGCCGGAGCATGTGCTGCTGGAGGCCGGTTTCAACAAGGAGGAGATTGCGCACCTGAACCTGTTCAGCCCGGTGGGCTGCCAGGCCTGCACCGAGGGCTACAAGGGCCGTGTCGGAATCTATGAAGTGGTTCCTGTTACCGACAACATCGCCCGTATTATCATGCAGGACGGCAATTCCATTGAGATTGCCGACGAGGCCCGTAAGGAGGGCTTCAACTCGCTGCGTCAGTCCGCGCTGAAAAAAGTCGCCAGCGGCCTGACCAGCCTGGAAGAGATCAACCGCGTCATCTGATTATTGGCAACACCACGGGACTTCATCTTTCACGAGGCGCCATATGGCAACGCAACCGACGGCCAACCAGAGCATCTATCTCTGGCAGGGCACCGACAAGAACGGCAAGAAGACCAAGGGCGAAATGCCGGGTGCCAGCCAGGCCCTGGTCAAGGCCCAGTTGCGCAAGCAGGGCGTTATCGCCACCAAGGTCAAGCGCAAGCCCAAGGATCTGTTCGGGCCGAGAAAACAGAAAATCACCCCAGGGGATATCGCCATTTTCAGTCGTCAGCTGGCCACCATGATGAAGGCCGGTATTCCGCTGGTGCAGTCCTTCGAGATCGTGGGCGACAGCCTGGAAAACGCCTCCATGGCGGAGCTGGTGCGCTCGGTGCGTGACGATGTGGCGGCGGGCAATAATTTCGCCGACTCCATTCGCAAACACCCGCGTTATTTTGACGAACTGTTCTGTAACCTGGTGGAATCCGGTGAACAATCAGGTGCCCTGGAAACCATGCTCGACCGCGTGGCAACCTACAAGGAAAAAACCGAGGCCCTGAAGGCCAAGATCAAGAAGGCCATGAACTACCCCATAGCCGTGGTGGTGGTCGCCATCATTGTCACCGGCATTCTGCTGGTGAAGGTGGTACCACAATTTGCGGAAACCTTCTCCAGCTTCGGTGCCGATCTTCCTGCCTTCACCCTGTTTGTACTGGGCTTGTCGGACATCGCCATTGCGCACTGGTGGAAGGTGGTCATTGTTCTTGTCGCGGCAGGTTTTGCCTTCAAGGAAGCCCGGCTGCGCTCGAAAGCGTTTGCGGATGCCGTTGACCGGATTTCACTGAGACTGCCCATCATTGGCCCCATCATCGAGAAATCCTGTTACGCCCGTTTCACACGCACCCTGTCCACGACCTTCGCCGCCGGGGTGCCCCTGGTGGACGCACTCGACTCTGTGGCAGGGGCCACCGGCAACATCGTCTATTCCAGCGCAACCCGCAGGATCAAGGACGATGTCAGTGCCGGCCAACAACTGAATTTCGCCATTCGCACCACCAATCTGTTCCCGGTCATGATTGTGCAGATGGTCGGCATCGGCGAGGAATCCGGCGCACTGGACTCCATGCTCGACAAATGCGCCACCTACTATGAATCGGAGGTCGATAACGCGGTTGACGGTCTGACGGCGTTGATGGAACCCCTGATCATGTCGGTTCTGGGCACACTGATTGGCGGCCTGATGATCGCCATGTACCTGCCCATCTTCCAGCTTGGACAAGTCGTATAGGATTCCCATGGCTCTGATAGACCTGATGCAATACAACACGACCGTGCTCGTGGTACTGGCCATGGCGCTCGGCCTGATGGTAGGCAGTTTTCTCAACGTGGTGATCTATCGCGTTCCGCTCATGCTGCAACGCGAGTGGCGGCAGCAGTGCTGCGAATTCCTGGAGCTCGATGAAAAAGCGCTCAAGGACAGCGGGGCAGCGCCACAACACAAGGTGTTCAATCTGGTGAAGCCGGATTCCCATTGCCCCCATTGCAATGCCCCCGTGCGTGTCTGGCAGAACATTCCCGTACTCAGCTATGTGCTATTGCGCGGGCGCTGTGCAAACTGCAAAACGCCAATCTCCCCGCGCTACCCCATCATCGAGCTCGTCAGCGCCCTGCTCTCCGGCCTGGTCGCCAGCCATTTCGGTGCCAGCTGGCTGTGCCTGGCCATGCTGGTACTGACCTGGAGCCTGATCGCTCTCACCATGATCGATGTCGATCACCAGCTGCTGCCCGACAACATCACCCTGCCCCTGCTGTGGCTGGGCCTGCTGGTCAACACCCTGCTCCCGGACGCCGGAGTGGGGCCTGCCAATGCCGTGTTGGGCGCAATCATTGGTTACCTGGCATTGTGGTCTGTGTACTGGGCATTCAAATTACTGACCGGAAAGGAAGGCATGGGTTACGGCGACTTCAAACTGCTGGCAGCACTTGGCGCCTGGATGGGCTGGAAGGTGCTGCTGCTGATCGTCATTCTGTCCAGCCTGGTCGGCGCAATCGTGGGCATCATCATGCTGCTGTTTCTGGGCCGGGATCGCAATATTCCCATCCCCTTTGGCCCCTATCTTGCCGGTGCCGGTTTTATCACCCTGATCTGGGGAGACACGCTCATGTCCCTCTACCTCAGTCGTCTGGTGGGCTAGCGTGGATTCCGTGAGGAAAAAGCCCTTTGTACTAGGGCTTACCGGTGGCATCGGCAGCGGCAAAAGCGCGGCCACCGCCCTGTTTTCCGCACTCGGCGTCGAGGTTGTGGATGCCGATCTGGTCTCCCGCCAGGTAGTGACCCCAGGCAGCACGGCACTGGAGCGCATCGCTGAACACTTTGGCGGGCAGATTCTGCAGGCGGATGGCTCACTCAATCGCGCGGCACTGCGCAGTATCGTGTTTGGCAACAGCGATGAGCGCCAATGGCTGGAAGCCCTGCTGCACCCCCTGATCCGAGAGGAGATCGAGCGGCAGTTGCGCCATTGCCAATCTGCTTACTGTATTCTCTCCTCCCCTCTGCTGCTGGAAACGGGGCAGAATGTCCTGGTGGATGCGGTGTTGCTGATCGATGTCAGCGAAAACGTGCAGATTGCCCGCACCCGTCAGCGAGACTCGGTGACAGCCAGTGAGGTGGAGGCCATCATGGCAACGCAATGGCCCCGTGAAAAGCGTCAGCGTCACGCCGATCACATTGTATTGAATGAAGGCAGCCTGGACGAGTTGAGCGACAGGATCAGCGCCCTGCACCAGGATTTCCTGCAACAGGCAGCGCAATGCCAGCAACTATCAGAAGAACAGGACAAACCATGAACAAGCGTGTACTGAAGGTCAATTGCCCGAACTGCAATGAAATCGTTATCTGGTCGGAAGACAGCCCCTATCGTCCGTTCTGCTCACAGCGGTGCAAAACGATTGACTTCGGCGACTGGGCCAGTGAACGCCACGTCATCGCAGGTGAACCGGTCGCTCCACAGGACGACGAGGGGCAGGACGATTTTTTCTGAGCGCCGCTGCCACTACAGCGGCGAGTAATTCGGCAGTGGTAACCAGTAGATTTTGCCACTGTCGTCATTGATTCCGGACTCCAGCAGAATCATCACCAGTTTTCCATCGCGTGACAGCCGGATCTTTTTCACCTTCTCCCCGCTGGCCAGGCCCAAAGGATAGCTGTCATGCAGGCGATGGGTTTTCACGTCGAAGAAATACAGTTTTGCACCATCGCTAGCAATCAACAAATTTCCTGACGGGTCAAACACCGCACTGACCGGCGCCCCTTCCAGAAACCATTCGCCGTCCGTATTGTAATAATCCCGCGGGTTCATGTCCGCGATGCTGGTATGCGGCTGCATCTCATTGCCCTGCGGGCAGGAATAAGCCAGCCGGGCACCATCGGGTGAAATACTGAAATCGGTACAACCGGCACCCACGGGAATATCCGTTCCCGGCACAAAGGTAATCGTCTGGCTGACGGGGTTGAAATCGAAAGTCACCAGATTGGATTCGGTGGTCAGGAACACATGCTTTTTGACCCGGTCGTACTCGATACGCACCGGGCTCTGCAAGGCAATGGCAGCCACGGTAGGGTCGCCATTGCGGTTGAAAATCCCCATCCACAGCCCTTCCTCTGCCGGGCCGTTTTCCTCCTGTGCGTGCAGGGGGTCAAACAGCAGCGTAAAGACATTGCCATTTTCTCCCATCGCAAAATCACGCGGAATAAAACTGCGCCCGCCCTCGGTGAGACGATGATAGCTAAACGCGCCGCTACCAAGATCGAGCTGGTACATACGCTGGGATTCCGGATGGGTACTCAGGTATACCGTCCCTGTACCGGCGTCCAGTTCCATCTGATCGGGAATGGTATTGAATGGATACACGGCCCCGGTTTCACCCGTGATGACATTGCGCTCCACCAGGCGGTTGTTCTGCGTATCCCCGATCAGCACCCAACCGTGGCACAGGGGAACAAAATCCTGCGTTGGCTGCGTGACCAGGCTGCCACCGAATTGTTCGATGCTGCTGACACCACCGCCCGCCTGCGCTTCTTCCGCACTGAGCAGACTGAAACGCATGGGATTGCTGCCCGCGAGCGTCTGCAGCTGCAAATGGTATTCCTTGCCGGCATACAGAACGGCAGGAATATCGAGAATTCCGCTGCCACTGTTATAGGACGGTTTGCCCGGTGCCAGTGTCTGCGAGCCCGGCGGCGCCGTGAAGGCAGAACAGTCCAGCAATTGCAGGCCGCTACGCCCCACGCCGCTGATGCTGCCAGGCGCACTGATATCCGTTGCCGTGCTGAGCTCGAATGCCATGGTATTCGGGTCTGCCAGAGAAAGCCCTACGTTATAGGTTCCCACCCCAGGGGCGCTGAGGCCGGGAACGGACAGGGTACTGCCATCAAAACGCGCCCGGTCCACCGGCTGTGTGGGCGCCGTCCCCACCGAGTAATCGAGGGTATACGAGGAGCGGAACTTGACCCCAGTCCAGGCAGGAACACCCTCCGCCACCTCTTCTGCGATGGCCGAACTGCGCACCCGCAGGCCGACAAAACGGCTGTTGGGGAGAATGGCATTGACCGCACCGGTCACATCCACAGCAAGGGTGGCCGCTGCATTGCCTCCCGAGAGCTGCATGGCATCGAACTCGGCAATCGGCAGGCTGGCACCGGCCGTGTAGTCGAACAGGTCTATGTTGCCATCATCCGCAAAACTGTAGAGTTGCAGGCCTGCCTTGCCGCCCCGTGGGTACAGGGCCTCAAGCGGAAGGCTGAGCGTTGCACGGCTGACACTCTTTTTATCCCCGAAGTCGAAGACCATGATGGCGGCATCGATATAGGTTTTGCTGGTGACCGCCCAGCCGCCACCGCTCTGGTAGCTCGCCCGCAGCACCGGCTGTGCCGGATTGGGGATCACCTCCACCAGTACCGCTTCCTGAACCAGGGGAGCCTGTTCGGCCTGAACCGTGCCGACCAGGCCCGGGAGTGCTGCCAGTAACACCAGAACCCAGCGTATCTTTCTGCCTGTCTCCATAAGAGATTTCCTGCCCCGATTGCGGCACACGCCCAGAACGCGTGCTCTCTACTTGAAATTATGCGCCAAAAGCCAATAAATTCAATCCATTACCATGCAAGGCAGTGACTCGTGTCACAGTCTCTGCGTCTGCCCATGTTTTCAGCATAGCACTGTCAGGAGACGCTGTATCAGGCAAAGGCAGAGATCGCCGCCACGCCCACGGCCCCGCTGCGCAGCGCCATGGGGATATCCGCGATCTGCATTCCGCCCAGGGCATATATCGGCAGATTCACACCTGCGATGAGCTCCGCGAAACACTGCCAACCCAGTGCGGGGGCATCGGGATGGCTCGTAGTGGAAGCAACAGGAGACAGCAGGGCGTAATCGGCGCCGATGCGCTGGGCATGCTCAAGCTCCGCCCGGCTATGACAGGAGACACTGAAAGAGTGCTGTGCCGCCACAGGGCGAGCCTGCAGGCTGGCGGCAAGACGAGCGCTGACATGCAGGCCATCGGTGGGGGTCCGGGCGAACTGCTCGGGAGTGCTGTTGAGCACCAGGGTACTGCCCTGCTGACGGCATTGCTCCTGCCATTCGGGCAAGACTGCCTGCAGGACTTCGGGGGCCAGCGCTGGCTGGCGCAGATGGATGACGGGAAGTTTCTGCTGCAGCAATCCCGACATCTGCTGCCGAAGCCCGGCCAGGTCGCTTGCCGGTGCCGTGATGGCAATTCTGTCCGGCATTTGCAGACGCTGGATGATCGCCGCATTGGCGGCGGGAAACTGTGCCGGATCAAGGCTCATGATGTCTGCCCAGCGCAGAGGCTGCCCCTCGCGGCCCTGCGCCTCGCCCGTAAAGGCGAGAACGCGCCGCACCTCCAGCAGAACCCGTTTATCCGGATAGTCATGCCGGATGCAGCACAAAGGGGCATGTTCGCTTACCCGAATGCCGAGCTCCTCCTGCAGCTCCCGCCGCAGAGCCTCGTCAATGCTTTCCCCAGGTTCGCACTTGCCCCCGGGGAACTCCCACAGACCGCCCTGATGAACGTTCTGCGGACGCAGTGCCACCAGCACGCGTCCACAGGAATCGGTGATGGCGCCAACGGCCACATGCACCGTTTTCATGACGGACGCCACCCCGATGGCTCAGCTGCGATAGCTGGCATTGATGCGGACATATTCCTCGGACAGATCGGAGGTCCACACCGTTTCCCGTGCGTCTCCCCTGCCAAGGTCCACGGTAATCAGAATCTCGGGCTTGTTCATTTCAGCCTGCCCCTGCGCTTCCGTATAACCGGGTGCGAGCATGCCGTTACGGGCGATGCAGACATCGCCCAGATACAGGCTGACACGCTCTACATCGAGATCCTCGATACCAGCACGACCGACCGCTGCCAGAATCCGCCCCCAGTTGGGGTCGGAGGCGGACAGTGCCGTTTTCACCAGGGGAGACTCGGCAATGGCATAGGCTACGAGCAGACACTCGCGTGTATTACCCCCACCCTGAATATCCACGGTGACGAATTTCGCGGCCCCCTCGGCATCGCGAATAATATCCTTGGCCAGCTCTTTCACCAGTGCCTGCAATGCCTGCTCGAAACAGGCAAAGTCTTCGGCGGATGCCGGGTCGATTGCAACCCCGGACTTGCCGGTAGCCGCCAGGATGCAGCAGTCATTGGTCGAGGTATCGCCATCCACCGTGATGCGATTGAACGACTGTTCCACGACTGCACTCAACAGACTCTGCAGGACCGGCTGGGCAATTTTTGCATCGGTAAAGACAAAGCCCAGCATGGTGGCCATATTGGGTTTGATCATGCCCGCACCCTTGGTCATGCCGGTAATGGTGACCGTTTTGCCCTGCAGGGCGAGCTGCACGGAACGCACCTTGGGACGGGTGTCCGTTGTCATGATGCCCTTGGCGGCACTCAGCCAATCCTGCCCCAGTGTCGCCAGCGCGCCGGGAATGCCAGCCACCAGTTTTGCCACCGGCAGGTTTTCCCCGATGACGCCCGTGGAGAACGGCAGCACAGCCTCAACGGCTACCCCCGCCTCGCGGGCAAGAGCCGCGCAACTGGCCAGCGCATCGTCCATGCCTTTCTGCCCCGTGCCGGCATTCGCATTGCCGGTATTGATCAACAGGTAACGGCAGGCACCCGCACTTTCGTCCAGATGTTTGCGCGCCACATGCACCGGGGCGGCACAGAAGGCATTGCGGGTGAATACCCCCGCTGCCGTACTGCCCTCGTCAAGAGCAATCAGAACCAGGTCGAGACGATTGGCATACCGGATATGGCTGGCCACTGCCGCCACCTGCACACCTGCCACCGATTTCAGATCTTCCGCTTTTATCGCCGTTTCACTCATCGTGTTTAACTCAGTTTCCCATGACACTGTTTGTATTTTTTGCCTGATCCACAATAGCAGGGATCATTGCGCCCCACCTTCTGACCTTCGCGCACAAAGGGAGCCTTGTCCGCCGCAGCGTCCTGCGGGGCAGCCGGAGCGCCCTCCTGCGCCAGCGATGCCGCCTGGGCATGCTGGAACTGCATTTTCTCACGCGCGCGCTCTTCCTCGCGCTGCTTCTCGATTTCGTCAATTTCCTCGGTGGTGCGGATACGCACATGGCTGAGGAAACGGACCACCTCATGCTGCAGGCTGGACAGCAGTTCCTGGAACAGGGCGAAAGCCTCACGCTTGTATTCCTGTTTCGGGTTCTTGCCCGCATAACCGCGCAGGAAAATTCCCTGACGCAGCTGGTCCATGGCAGCCAGGTGCTCCTTCCACAGATTGTCGAGAATCTGCAGCACGATCTGCTTCTCCAGCAGACGCATTTTCTCACCCACCATCTCGGACTTCTTCCCGTAGTCTTCGTTCAGCACGGCCACAATCTTTTCGCGCAGGGTTTCCTCGAAGAGACGCTCGTCCTCATCCAGCCATTTCTGCAGAGGAAGTTGCAGGGCGAACTGCCCCTCCAGCGCCTTCTCCAGCCCTTCGATATCCCACTGCTCCGGCACGCTCTGCGGCGGAATATGCGCGCTTACGATCTCGTTAGCCACCTCTTCGCGCATGCTGTCGATCAGCTCGGAGATGTTCTCGCTGGCCATCAGCTCATTGCGCTGGCGGTAAACGATCGTACGCTGATCGTTCGCCACATTGTCGTATTCCAGCAACTGCTTGCGGATGTCGAAGTTGCGCCCTTCCACCTTGCGCTGTGCCTTTTCAATCGATTTGGTCACCATGCCATGCTCGATGGCCTCACCACGCTCCATGCCCAATGCCTGCATGAAATTCTTCACCCGCTCGGAGGCAAAAATACGCATGAGATTGTCTTCCAGCGACAGATAGAAGCGGGAGAAGCCCGGGTCGCCCTGACGACCGGAGCGACCACGCAACTGGTTATCGATACGACGGGACTCGTGGCGCTCTGTGCCAATGATGTGCAGACCACCAGCCTCCAGTACCTGCTGATGACGCAGGCGCCAGGCCTCTTTAATCTGCTCTACCTGCTCCGGGCTCGGATTCTCCAACGCAGAGACTTCCGCTTCCCATTTGCCACCCAACACGATGTCGGTACCACGACCGGCCATATTGGTGGCAATCGTCACCACCCCCGGCCGCCCGGCCTGGGCAATGATCTGTGCTTCCTTCTGGTGGAATTTTGCGTTGAGCACTTCGTGTTCAATCTTTTCCTTCCTGAGGAAATTCGACAGCAACTCCGAGGTATCAATCGATGCGGTGCCCACCAGTACCGGAGCACCACGGGCGCTGATCTCCTTGATGTCGCGCACGATGGCCTCAAACTTCTCTTCCATGGTGAGGTAGATGAGGTCGTTCTTGTCGATACGCTGCAGCGGCTTGTTCGACGGAATCACCACGACATCCAGGTTGTAGATCTGCTTGAATTCATAGGCTTCCGTATCGGCGGTACCCGTCATGCCGGACAGCTTGGAATACAGACGGAAGTAGTTCTGGAAAGTGGTGGAGGCCAGTGTCTGGCTCTCGCTCTGAATCTGCAGCCCCTCCTTTGCCTCGATGGCCTGGTGCAGGCCCTCGGACAGACGACGCCCCTCCATCGTGCGGCCGGTGTGCTCATCGATGAGTACAATGCGGTTGTTCTGCACGATGTATTCGATGTCCTTGTGGAACAGATAATGGGCCTTCAGGGCGGAATGCACATGGTGCAGCAGCCCCAGGTTTTTGGCCGCATACAGGCTCTCGCCCTCACCCAGTAGTTTCATCTCGCTGAGCATGCCTTCCAGCAGCTCGTGGCCTGCTTCGGTCAACTCCACCTGGCGTGTCTTCTCGTCCACGGTGAAGTGCCCGCTCTCCACAAAACCATCGTCCTTGTCCAGGCTGAAACCGCCTTTTTCGGGCTTGCCTGCGCCCTTTTCCAGCTTGGGAATGAGCGCATTAACGGCCATATAAAGGTGGGAGCTGTCTTCAGCCGCGCCGGAGATGATCAACGGAGTTCGCGCCTCATCAATCAAGATGGAGTCCACTTCATCGACGATCGCGAAATTCAGTTTCTTCTGCATTTTGTCTTCCATGCGGAAGGCCATGTTGTCACGCAGATAATCGAAACCGAATTCATTGTTCGTGCCATAGCTGATGGAGGCATTGTATGCGGCCTGTTTCACCTCATGGCTCTGCCCCGGAATGATGATGCCAACGGACAGGCCCAGGAATTCATACAGCGGACGCATCCAGTTGGCATCCCGCTCGGCGAGGTAGTCGTTCACCGTCACGATATGCACGCCGAGGCCGGTCAGACCGTTCAGATAGGCAGGCAGCGTTGCCACGAGGGTCTTACCCTCCCCGGTTTTCATCTCGGCGATATTGCCTTCATGCAGCACAATGCCCCCGATCATCTGCACGTCGAAATGGCGCATCCCCATGACACGTTTGCTTGCCTCACGCACAATGGCAAAGGCTTCCGGCAGAATCGAATCCAGCGACTCCCCTTTCTCGAAACGCTCGCGGAACTCCGTGGTCTTGGCTTTGATTTCCTCGTCGGAAAGTTTTTCGTAACCCTCTTCCAGCGCATTGATTTTCTTGACAACTTTTCCGATGCGCTTGAGTTGTCGGGAATTACTGCTGCCAAAAATGGCACTCAATATTTTCAGGCTCATATGGATTCACTTCGTGTTTGAACTGGTTAATAAATGAACTTAATCGCTGGCATTGGCGGCACGAGGCGGCACCCATTCAAGGGGAGCGCCTGTGGCTGGCAGAGTGTGTGGCGTTACCGCTCGGTGCGGTGGATATAGGAGGCCGGATCGACAACACGCCCATGCTTGTACACTTCGAAGTGCACATGGGGGCCGGTCGAACGTCCGGTGCTGCCGACAAGGGCAATCGTCTGCCCTTTCTTGATGATTTCACCCACGTCCACGAGCAGTTTTTCTGCGTGGCCGTAGCGCGTCACATAACCATTGCCGTGATTGACGTCCACGGTAAGACCATAACCCTGGCGCTCTCCCGCGTAGGTGACCACGCCCGCCGCGACGGCAACAACGTCTTCGCCTGCCTCGCCGGTGGCAAAATCAATGCCGGTATGCCAGGCCAACTGGCCGTTGAAGGGGTCGGTACGACGACCAAAGGGCGAGGACATCCAGCCCTGCCGCACGGGACGACCGGTGATGAACACGTCCGATTCAAACTGCCGTTCGGTCATCAGCCCTTCGAGAATCTCCAGCTGCTGGGCCCTGTCGGCAATCTGCTGTTCAAGATCCCGGATGGCATCCATGAAGGCGGGCGGAGCATAGGGGACGGAATCCGACTGCAGAGGGCCACCCACACCAGGCTCACTGGCGAAGTTGAACTCACCGGCATCGAGATTCGCCACGGCAGTGATGCGTTCGCCCAGGGCTTCCATGCGCAGCAATCTTGCCTGCAGTGTGGCCAGACGCAGGGTCAGCGCCTCCAGTTGCTCGCGGGATTCCTGCTTCAGGCGCGCCAGGGTATCGGCCTGCCCGGCCAGTTCTTCATCCCAGCTCTGGGTGGTTTCGAGAGAATACTCGTGGGGGTCCTGAGAAACGGCAAACTGATACCCGAGATAGCCGAAGGCGACGGGCGCGCCCAGCATACAGATCGTCAGCAGGCCCTTGAGCCAGCCCTTGAGAACGATGGTGCGGGTGTGACCATGGTGCTGGTCAACGAGTATCAGTTTCATGAGTGACGGTGTTCTCGCAAATCAAGATCAGAACACCTGAGGCATGCGCAGGCAGCCGAACGACAAACTTATACCCAAAAATCAATGGGTTACAAATATGGATCGGGGCAGAAAACTATCAGGCTGCCAGTACCGGTTTCATATAGGAAATGGGTACGTGCGAGTCGGAGTCAAAACTGACAATTTCCCAGGCGTCTTTGTTAACTTCAAGCGACCTTAATAATGCATTATTCAGTGCGTGTCCAGATTTATATCCTTTGAACTCACCGATCAGGCTATAGCCGAACATATAGAGGTCACCAATGGCGTCCAGAATCTTGTGTTTCACAAACTCGTCTTCGTAGCGCAGCCCGTCCTCGTTCAGTACCTTGTAATCCCCCACCGCGATGGCATTGTCCATGCTGGCGCCGAGAGCCAAATTGCGGTTGCGCAGCTCCTCGAACTCATGCATGAAACCAAAGGTGCGGGCGCGGCTGACTTCCTTCACGAAAGAGGTGCTGGAGAAATCGACACTCGCCGTCTTGGTGTACTTGCGGTAGACGGGGTGATCGTACAGCAGCGTGTAGCTGACCTTGAAGCCATCGAAGGGCTCCAGGCTGACAGACTTGTCGCCGTCCGATACCGTGAGGGGTTTCTTGATACGGATGAACTTCTTCAGCGCGGGCTGTTCCTCGATCCCGGCGGACTGGATCAGGAAAACAAAGGGGCCGGCACTGCCGTCCATGATGGGCACTTCGGGAGCGCTGACATCAATATAGGCATTATCGATGCCCAGACCGGACATGGCCGACATCAGGTGCTCGATGGTGGAGATGCGAACATCGCCCTTCACCAGGGTGGTTGACAGCGTGGTATCGCCCACATAGGAGTACAGGGCCGGAATCTGCACATGCGGATCCAGGTCTGTGCGGGTGAACACAATTCCGGTGTCGATCGGCGCAGGCCGTAATGTCAGGTAGACTTTCTCGCCGTTATGCAAACCCACGCCAGTGGCTCTGATAACGTTCTTCAAGGTTCTTTGGTTCAGCATAGATTCGTCTTTCCCGATTGAAGGTGATGCCTGCATGACCGACAGGTCGAATGCAGGCGGGATCATAGCAAAGTTCCCTGTATAACCCAACCACAACGCAGGGACTGCGTTCACAGTTCACGCCCGGGGGCGAACCGGCTGTGAAGCACATTCCATGCTGACAACAGGCGGGCGGGACATGCCCGCCACGACCCGTTTTGCTTTCCTCAGTCAGCCTGGCGACGCAGGAAAGCAGGAATATCCAGATAGTCCATATCCGTATCCGCACCCACTGCGCGGGCAAGCCCGCCCTGTGTCACAGTCTGGGTCACCGGTGCAGTGCGTGAACGCAGCGCAGTCGGACGGTCCAGCTGACGGTAGTCCGTCACGACCGCTCTCGGCGCTTCCACAACCGGCTTGTTTTCCTTCTGTACGGCACGATCACCCAGACCTGTCGCCACCACGGTCACGCGAATCTCATCGCCCATGCTGGGATCAATCACGGTACCGACCACCACGGTGGCATCGTCGGAGGCAAATTCCTCAATGGTGTCACCCACCTCGGTGAACTCACCCAGAGAGAGATTCTCGCCAGCGGTGATGTTAACCAGAATGCCGCGTGCACCATGCAGATTGACATCCTCCAGCAGCGGGCTGCGGATGGCGGATTCAGCCGCTTCACGGGCACGATCTTCGCCGGAAGCATAACCGGTTCCCATCATGGCCATGCCCATTTCAGACATGACCGTGCGCACATCCGCAAAATCCACGTTGATCATGCCGGGGCGCATGATGAGGTCTGCAATCCCTTTGACCGCACCCAGCAGCACATCGTTCGCCGCCTTGAAGGCTTCCAGCAGGGAGGCCGACTTGCCCAGTACTTCCAGCAGCTTCTCGTTCGGGATGGTAATGAGGGAGTCCACATGCTCGGAGAGCTCTGCAATTCCGCGTTCAGCCACAGCGGAACGCTTCTTGCCCTCAAACGGGAAAGGACGGGTCACCACGGCTACAGTCAGAATACCCAGCTCCCTGGCCACTTCGGCAAAAATCGGTGCGGCCCCGGTGCCGGTACCACCGCCCATGCCTGCGGTGATGAACACCATGTCGGCACCCGCCAGAATCTCGGCGATTTCATCCCGGTCTTCCATCGCGGCCTGACGACCGATTTCCGGATTCGCCCCAGCGCCCAGCCCCTTGGTGACACCATTGCCCATCTGCAGCAAGGTCTTGGCGCCCATATTGCTCAGAGCCTGTGCATCGGTATTGGCGCAAATGAAATCCACGCCTTCGATGTGATTGGCAATCATGTGTCGTACGGCATTACCGCCACCACCGCCGACGCCGATCACCTTGATGACTGCATTCTGTGGCAAGCTATCGACTAATTCAAACATAAGGCCTCCTGAGGAACTAAGTTTTAATATTTATTACTGAATTATTGACTGACAATCCCAAATACTTTGCTTACAGATTCTTTTTTATCCACGCACTGACTTTTTCACTGAAACTCATCTGCACCTCCCGGGTCGGCGTCTGCACATCCCGGTCCTGCTGCTGCTTGAGCCCATAAAGCAACAGGCCTACGCCGGTCGAATAAATCGGGTTGCGCACGATATCCGATAGTCCCTTGACATCCTGCGGGACACCGATGCGCACAGGGGCGTGAAATATTTCTTCGGCCAGCTCCACCACCCCTTCCATCTTCGAGGTGCCACCGGTAAGCACGATGCCCGCCGCCAACAGGCTTTCAAAACCGCTGCGCTGAAGTTCTGCCTTGATCAGGGTAAACAGCTCGTCGTAGCGCGGCTCCACCACTTCTGCCAGCGCCTGACGCGACAGCTCACGCGGCGGACGATCCCCCACGCTGGGCACCTTGATGGTTTCACTGGCACTGGCCAGTTGCGTCAACGCACAGGCGTATTTGATCTTGAGTTCGTCGGCATTTTCGGTGGGGGTGCGCAACGCCATGGCGATGTCATTGGTCACCTGATCACCGGCAATCGGAATCACCCCCGTGTGACGGATAGCGCCTTCGGTGAAGATGGCGATATCGGAGGTTCCACCACCGATGTCCACCAGGCACACACCCAGCTCCTTCTCGTCCTCGGTAAGCACCGCATAACTGGAAGCCAGTTGTTCCAGAATAATTTCCTCGGTAACCAGACCGCAGCGTTTGATGCACTTCTCGATGTTCTGCGCCGCATTGATTGCACAGGTCACCAGATGCACCTTCGCTTCCAGACGCACACCGGACATGCCCAGCGGCTCCTTCACGCCCTCCTGAGCGTCGATGATGTATTCCTGCGGCAGGATATGCAGCACCTTCTGATCGGCAGGGATCGCCACCGCCTGTGCCGCATCGATAACACGCTCGATATCCGCACGAGTAACCTCCCCGTCACGAATCGCCACAATGCCGTGGGAGTTCATGCTGCGGATATGGCTGCCGGCGATGCCCGCGTACACGGAGTGAATCTGGCAGCCCGCCATCAATTCGGCTTCCTCGATCGCGCGCTGAATGGACTCCACCGTGGACTCGATATTGACCACGGTCCCCTTCTTCAGCCCGCGCGAGCGATGACTGCCGATACCGACAATATCGAGGCTGCCGTCAGACTTGGCATCCCCGACGATGGCGACGACCTTCGACGTTCCAATGTCCAGGCCAACGATAAGATTTCCGCGTGTTGATTCGCTCATGATCCGCGTACTCCCGTATCCTGTGAATGCATCACTTCACACCCTGGTTTCACAACTGTCACTGTGTTCATTTGGACGCAACTCCGACTGGCATATCTGTTCTGTTCCTGATTGAGATTCCGTTGTTGTAACGCAGATCAACCGTTGCCACCTGAGCAATGCGGGTATGCAGGTATTCCCGGTAGAAGGTGACAAAACGCTGCACACGCTCCTGAACCTGGCTGCGGCCAATGTTGATCTGAACTTCATTGTCCAGGCGCAGGGTCCAGCTGCCCCGCTCGCTCAGGGCAATCTCGCGAATGCGCAGCCCCGTTTCGGACAACATCTGACTGAAAGCCTGATACTGCTCCATCACCTTGCGCTCCATTCCCTGCGGCCCGGCCAGCAAAGGCAAGGTGTTATCCTCATCCCGCAGTTCCGGCGCAAAGCTTTCGCCATACTGGTTAAGCAGGGCATCGTGACCCCAGCGGGCAATGGCCACCTCTTCGGTGATGGCTACCGACAGTGTGTCCGGCCATACCCGCGTGATCACGGCTTTCTCAATCCATGGGTCCGCCTCCAGCGTGCTCTTGATCGCCTGCACATCCAGTGCAAAAAAACCGGCATTCATGTGCGCGGCAAGTGCAGCCCGGATATTGTTTTCATTGGCCCGACTCAAGGGCTTAGCCATTTTCACCACCCGTACCGGCTTGCTGACGTAGGCAAGAATCTGCTGGCGGTTCTGCATGAGAAAGAGCGCGCAGCACATGACAAGCACCAGAAACAGCACACCGGCACGACTCTTTCTCTCTACTTTGGGTGCCTTCTCGCCCTCTTTTGGCAGGCGCACGGCGCCACGGGGAATATCACGCATTCCGCCATGGGCACTGAAGCTTTTGTGCTGCGCTGCCGTGCTCATCGTATTCCGCTCACTCCTTTCCGCTTACCATTGTTCCGGCCAGAACTTTCAACAACAGTGTGTTGAAATCCAGGCCTCTTGCCTTTGCCGCCATGGGTACCAGTGAGTGATCCGTCATGCCGGGAACCGTATTCACTTCCAGCAACCAGAACTTCCCCTCAGCGTCACGCATCAGGTCCACACGTCCCCAGCCCTCACAACCGAGTGCCCGGAAGGCTTGCAGGGACAGTGCCTGCAGATGGGCAGTCGCGTCCGCATCAAGCGGTGCCGGGCACAGATAGCGCGTATCATTGGCGATGTATTTGGCGTCGTAGTCATAGAACTGATGCTGGGTCTGCAGCTCGATCGCCGGCAGCACCTCATCTCCCAGAATCGACACGGTGAACTCTCCACCCTTGATGTACTGCTCTCCCATCACCTCGGAATCGTAGGTTTTCGCTTTCCCGCAGGCTTCGCGCAGGGCATCGGCACTGTCCACGATGGACATGCCGATGCTGGAACCTTCGCGTACCGGCTTGACCACAACGGTGCCGAGCCTGGCCACCAGGGCGGCAAAATCGGTGTCTTCCCTCAGCATGCTGAATGGCGGCGTGGGCAGGCCCAGCTGCTGCCAGCACATCTTCGTTCGCACCTTGTCCATGCTCAGCGCGGAGGCCAGCACACCGCTGCCGGTATAGGGAATCCCCATGAACTCCAGCAGCCCCTGCAATGTTCCGTCCTCACCGCCACGACCGTGCAGCACATTGAAAACGCGATCGATCCTCTGCTCCTGCAGTTGCTGAGTCAGATTTTGCGCGGCATCGATCGCAACCGCGTCCACACCGCTGGCAAGCAGCCCGGCAAGTACCGCCTTGCCGCTTTTCAGGGAAACCTCGCGCTCGGCGGAATTGCCACCCATAACGACGGCAACACGCCCGAAGCTGGCGATACTGTCCTTGTCTGTCATTACTGTGTCACTCATGTTGCAAATCCTGATAAACAGCTAAAGGGTCAAGCCCTGCTCACCCAGTTGTTTGGCCAGCGCTCCGACACTGCCCGCGCCCTGTGTGACGACGATGTCGCCATCACGCAGGATGCCGGTCAAGACCTTGCGGATATCCTCATCATCCTGCACATAAATCGGATCCACACGGCCTCGCCCACGAATGCTGCGGCACAGGCTGCGCGAGTCCGCACCGGGAATGATGTCCTCGCCAGCGGAATACACCTCCAGCATCAACAGCACATCCACGTCCGAGAGCACCATGACGAAGTCCTCGAACAGATCCTTGGTGCGGGTATAACGGTGAGGCTGGTAAATCATCACGATACGGGACTCAGGCCAGCCATCGCGCAACGCGGCAATGGTTGCCGCCACTTCGCGCGGGTGGTGTCCGTAATCGTCAAGCAGCATGACGCTGCCCCCTTCCACCGGGAAATCTCCCTGGATATCGAAACGACGCCCGACTCCCTGAAATTTGCTCAGGCCCGCACAGATGTGCGCATCGCTGATGCCTTCGTCGGTAGCAATCGCCACGGCGGCAGCAGCGTTGAGCGCGTTGTGTCGCCCCGGAATGGACAGCTCAATACTGAGCGTATTGCTGTGCTCGGGACGGGCAATTTCGAAGCTGGTGAACTGCCGTGTCTGCTTCAGATTGAGAATGCGGAAATCCGCCTGATCGGAAAAACCATAGGTCAGGGTCGGCCGTGAAATCTGCGGCAGAATATCAGCCACCACGGGGTCATCCACACACAGTACGGCAAGCCCGTAGAACGGCAGGTTGTGCAGGAACTCCACAAAATATTTTTTCAGACGACTGAAGTCGCCTTCATAGGTGCTCATGTGGTCGGCATCGATATTCGTTACCACCGTCACCATGGGCTGCAAATGCAGAAAGGAAGCATCGCTCTCGTCCGCTTCCGCCACCAGATAGCGGCTTTCTCCCAAACGGGCATTGGCCCCGGCACTGTTGAGCAGGCCACCGATCACAAAGGTCGGGTCGAGCCCGGCTTCGGCAAAGATGGACGCCACCAGGCTGGTGGTCGTGGTCTTGCCGTGGGTGCCGGCGATAGCGATACCATGGCGGTAGCGCATCAGCTCCGCCAGCATTTCGGCACGGGGAATAATGGGACGTCCGGCCTCACGGGCGGCACTCAATTCCGGGTTCTCCGGATTCACGGCACTGGAATACACCACCACGTCCGCGTGCACGACATTTTCCGCACGGTGTCCGATAAATACCTGTGCCCCCAGATCCACCAGACGCCTGGTCACCGCAGATGCACGAATGTCGGAACCGGTAATCGCATAGCCCTGGTTCAACAGCACCTCGGCAATCCCGCACATCCCCGCGCCACCAATACCCACGAAATGAATGGTCTTGATCCGGCGCATTTCCGGAACGGGGCTGTGTTTGAGTTTATTCACTTGCGCTGTCATGCCTGTTTATCCTTTACACGCCTGCATGCACAGAGCCGCCACTGTTTCGTTGGCGTCCCCCTGTGTCAGATTTTTTGCTTTCTGTGCCATGTCCTGCAGCACACGCTTGTCCTGTTGATAGCCCTGCCAGATTCTCTGCAGATCCCCTGCCCGCAGATCACGTTGCTGAATCACGATGGCGGCGCCCGTCTGGCTCAGCCAGTGCGCATTGCGCGTCTGGTGATCATCCACGGCATGGGGGAAAGGAATCAGAATCGCGGGCACCGCCGCAGCGGCCAGTTCGCTGACCGTGGCAGCCCCCGCACGGCAAACCACCAGATCCGCCCATGCGTAGGCCGCTGCCATGTCGTCAATGAAGGGCACTACGCGACAATCCTCATTGAGTGTCAGCCCAAGCTGTTGATACTTTTCCAGCGTGGCGTCGAGATTTTTCTTGCCCACCTGATGCCAGACCTGCGGGCGTTTACCCGCTTCCATCAGGCTCAGTGTCTGCGGAATCAGCTCATTGATGGCCGCGGCACCCAGGCTGCCACCGATGACGAGAACCTTCAGCGTACCCTCGGCATCGACCTGGCGCGTCTGTGCCAATGCCCGAATCTCAGGGCGCACCGGATTACCGGTCACAATGGCGCGGGCAGAAGCAGGGAAAGTGGCAGGAAAGGCTTCCATCACCGTATCGGCAATGCGCGCCAGCAGACGATTGCTGAACCCTGCTACCGCATTCTGCTCGTGAATCAACAAGGGGCGACCAGACAGCTTGGCCGCTACACCACCCGGGCCAGTCACATAACCGCCCATACCCAACACGCAACAGGGGCTGACCTGACGCATGATACGCAGCGACTGCACGATGCTGGACAAAATCATGAACGGGGCCAGCAACAGGCTGCGCAGCCCCTTGCCACGCAGGCCACGGGCCTCGACAAGATGCAGGGGGATATCGGTATCACGCAGCACATCCACCTCCAGGCCGCGCGGAGTTCCCAACCATTCCGTGCGATAACCCTCGCCCTGCAGTTTGCGGGCAATGCTCAGCGCCGGGAAGATGTGACCTCCAGTGCCTCCCGCCATGATCAGTACGGTGCCCATGCCCGCTTTCACATTGGCCATCATGCCTGCCTCCGTGCACGGAGCTGCGGTTTGTTTTGTGCATGCTCGTATTCAATGCGCACCAGCACCGCCACCATGAAGCAACTCACCAGAAGTGAATTGCCGCCGTAACTGAGGAAAGGCAGGGTCAAGCCCTTGGTCGGCAGCAAACCGGTGTTCACGCCAACATTGATGAGCGTCTGACAGGCAAACAGCATGGCGATGCCGTAGGCCACATAGGCCGGGAACAGATCACCGCTGGCTTCCACCCGTCGACCGATGGCGAAGGCCTTGGCGACCAGAGCGGAAAACAAGCCGATGATGATCGTCACGCCCAGCAGACCGAACTCCTCTGCCACAATTGCCAACACGAAGTCCGTATGCGCTTCCGGCAGGAAATACAGCTTCTGGATGCTGTTGCCCAGGCCCTCGCCAAACAGCCCACCACGACCAAAGGCAATCAGGGCCTGCGTCAATTGATAGCCTTCGCCATAGACATACTCGGCCGCCCAGGGATTGAGGAAAGACGAAAACCGATCCAGTACATAGGGCTTCATGATTGCCAGCACGACCACACCTGACATACAGACAGCCAGTACCAATAAAAAGCGGTGCAGCTTCGCACCAGCCAGAAAGATCATGCTGAAACCGGTGCCGATCATGATGACCATGGCGCCATGATCGGGTTCAAAATGCAGCAGCACGATAGCCGCCACCAGAATCATCATGGGCTTGAGGAAACCACCCCAGGTGTCCATCACATCGCGCTGACGGCGTTCCAGATAGGCAGCGAGATAGAACACAAAAAACAGCTTGGCCATCTCGGACGGTTGCAGATTGTAAAAACCCAGATCAATCCAGCGCGCACTGCCATTGACCACCTTGCCGATGCCCGGCACCAGCACCAAAGCCAACAGGGCAAAGGACATCAGCATCAATGCTGCACTCGATCCGTACCAGACACGCACCGGAACATTGAGACTCAGCAGCACAATGAACACCGCAAGCACTGAGAAGAAGACCTGGCGCTTGAAGAAGAAGAACGGGTCACCATATTGTCCGTTGGCAATTTCCACCGATGCGGATGTCATCATCAGCAGGCCAATCGCCATCAGCAGAAACATGATAACCAGCAGGGAGCTGGGGGCATGCTGCACTGGCTGGCGACCCTGGATGGCTCCATAGACGGCAAGTGATGGCGTGCTCATTGCAGCTCCTCCACCGCTTGCGCAAAAACCTGCCCCCGGTGCGTGAAGTCGCGGAACATATCGTAGCTGGCACAGGCCGGCGACAGCAGTACCGCATCTCCTTCCCGCGCCCGGGAGGCAGCCATGTTCACCGCTTCCGGCAGACTGGCCGCGAAAATCACCTCGATGGAATCCTTGAAGGCGGCAGCCAGATGCCGGGCATCGCGGCCGATCAGAACGGCCAGTTTCACAAACTGCTGCAGTACCGGCTTCATGATGGAGAAATCCGCTTCCTTGTCGATACCGCCGGCAATCAGCACCAGCCTGCCCTTGAGCATTTCACCGAGACTCTCGATGGCGACGATGGTGGCCCCCACATTGGTGCCCTTGGAATCGTTGTAGTAGTCAACGCCACGCAGACTGCGCAGCCACTGGCAACGATGAGGCAAACCGGGGAACTGGCAAAGCGCCGCCTGCATGGCTGGCAGCGGCAGACCCAGCGCATCTCCCAGGGCCAGCGCCGCCAGGGCATTGGCCAGATTGTGACGCCCGACGATACGCATTTCGCTGGCCTTCAGCACACGCTCGCCGGCGCGGACGAGCTGGTAGTCATCCGCCTCTGCGAGAAGCCCCCACTGTCCTGCACCGGGAACACTCAGACCGAAGCTGCTGAGCACGCGTGTTGCGTCCTGCCAGGGCTGGCTGGACGCATCATCGCGATTGACCACGATGTGACGAGCTCCGATGAAGATACGCTGCTTGGCCGCTTCGTAGGCATGCTTGTCCTCGTAACGGTCCATGTGATCGTCACTGACATTGAGAATCACCGCCGCTTCGGCATTCAGTGAACGGGTGGTCTCCAGCTGGAAACTCGACAGCTCCAGAATATAGAGGTCTTTGACATCCTGGCGCAGCAGGTCCAGCGCGGGGGCGGCCTCGGCACCGTCCAGATTGCCTCCCAGGCCTACCTTCAGCCCGGCGGCACGCGCCATGGCCGCCAGCAAAGACACCACCGTGCTCTTGCCGTTGGAGCCGGTCACCGCCACCACCGGCCCCTTGACCTGACGGCTGAAAATATCAATATCGCCACTGATGACAACACCGGCCTGCTCTGCCTCTCGAATAGCCGGCGTGGCAATACTCACGCCGGGGCTGACGATCAGCTCCTTTGCATCATTGAGCAGCGCCTGGGGAAATTCGCCCAAGGTTACAGGCACATCCGCAAACTCCTGCCGGAAGGCTTCCAGAGCGGGGGGAGACTGGCGGTTGTCCACCACCTGAAACTCCACACCCATGGCACGCAGATAGCGGGCGCAGGACAAACCGGTTGTCCCGAGGCCCACAATGATGCGATCTGTGCGTTGTGCCACCATGCCCGTTGTCCTAACGCAGTTTCAGTGTTGCCAGCCCGAACAGGACCAGCATGACCGTGATAATCCAGAAGCGCACGATGACGCGCGGTTCCGGCCAACCCTTCAGTTCAAAATGGTGGTGCAGCGGCGCCATCCGGAAAATCCGTTTGCCTGTCAACTTGAAGGACCCCACTTGCAGAATCACCGATACCGTTTCCATCACGAACACGCCACCCATGATGAAGAGCACGATCTCATGCCGTGCAATCACCGCTACCACGCCAAGCGCCGCGCCCAGCGCCAACGCGCCCACATCGCCCATGAAAACCTGGGCGGGATAGGTGTTGAACCACAGAAAACCCAGCCCGGCTCCAACCAGCGTGCCGCAGAAAATCACCAGTTCGCCCGCGCCGGCCACATAAGGGATGCGCAGATACTCGGAAAACTCCACGTGCCCGGCGAGGTAGGCAATCATGCCCAGCGCGCCACCCACCAGCACCGAAGGCAGAATCGCCAGGCCGTCCAGCCCATCGGTCAGGTTGACGGCATTGCTGCTGCCCACGATCACGAAATAGCTGATCACGACATAGAAGATGCCCAGATTGAGCGATACGTCCTTGAAGAACGGCACGATGTAATGCGTTTCAGCTGGCCCGATTGCGGAGTAATAAAGGAATACGGAGGCGCCGAAACCTACCACGGACTGCCAGAAATATTTCCAGCGTGCGGGCAGGCCCTTGGGGTTCTTTTCAATCACCTTGCGGTAATCGTCCACCCAGCCGATAGCACCAAACAGCAGGGTCACGATCATCGTGGTCCAGACATAGTGATTGTTCAGATCAGACCACAGCAGTGTGCTGCACAACATGCTGACCAGAATCAGGGCACCGCCCATGGTGGGTGTGCCGGCCTTGCTGAAATGTGTCTTGGGCCCATCGTCACGCACGACCTGGCCGATCTGCGCGCTGTTCAGGTGACGAATCATGCGCGGACCGATCAGCAGGGAAATGGCCAGCGCTGTCAGAATACTGAAAATGCCGCGCACAGTGATGTACTGAAAGACCGCAAAGCCTGCATCAAACTGTGTCAGATAGTTGGAAAGCCACACCAGCATTATTCAGTATCTCCGTTCTTCAATTGCGCGATCACACGCTCCATGGCGGCACTGCGCGAACCCTTGACCAGCACGACATCGTTTTCGCTCAGCGTCTTTTTTGCCTCGGCGATCAGCGTCTCCTGCGTTGCGAAATGGCGCCCGCCTGCACCAAAACTGCCTGCACTCAAGGCGCTGAAGGTGCCGGTGGCCCACAGGGCATCCAGACCTTTTTCCCGGGCATAGGCGCCCAATTCAACATGGGCGCTCTCGCTTTGTTCACCCATCTCGCCCATATCGCCAACAATCAGCAGGCGGCGACCAGGCAGGGCCGCCAGCACATCAATCGCGGCGCGAAAGGATGCCGGGCTGGCGTTGTAACTGTCATCAATCAGTCGGGCACCACCGGCGCTCAGCAACCAATTGAGGCGACCCGGCACGGGAGCTAGCTGCCCCAGGCCTTCCTGTACCTGAGCAAGATCGGCACCGGCCGCCATCGCGGCAGCGGCTGCCGCCAGCGCATTGCGCACATTATGGGTGCCGGCCAGAGCCAACTGGATCTGTGTCTCGCCAACAGGCGTGTGCAGCGTAAAAAGGCTGCGGCCGCTCTCCAGCAGACGGATACCGCTGGCCCGGTAATCGGCGGTGTCACCTAAACCAAAACTGAGTACACGCTTGCCTGCGGCACGCGCCTGCCATTGGGCAAAATGCTCGTCGTCCGCATTGAGCACCGCGATACCGCCTTCCAGCAGACCATCAATGATTTCACCCTTGGTGCGCACAACCCCAGCCAGGTCGCCAAAACCTGCGATATGGGTTGCTGCTGCATTGGTCAGCACTGCGATGTGCGGCATTACCAGACGCACGGTATAGGCGATCTCTCCCAAGCCACTGGCACCCAGCTCGATCACCGCACACTCATGGGAAGCGTCCAGCGCCAGCAGGGTAAGCGGAACACCGATGTGATTATTCAGGTTGCCGCGAGTCATCAGCACCCGGTTTCCAACGCCGAGAATGGCGGCAATCATTTCCTTGACGGTGGTCTTGCCCTGACTTCCGGTGATCGCAATCACGCGCGCGTTCGAGGCCTGGCGATTGAGGCGGGCAATCTCTCCCAGTGCCACAGTGGTGTCCGCCACACGAACACCAGGATGCTCGCTATCCAGTGCCGAGGAAACAACAGCCGCACAGGCACCTCGTTCAAACGCCTGTGTCACGAACTCGTTGCCGTCGAAGTTCTCTCCGCGCAAGGCCACATAAAGATCGCCCTGCTGCAGCGTGCGGGTGTCTGTGGAGACGCGCGCAAACTGCACATCGTCGCCCTGACGGACACCGTTCGTGACACTGCTGACCTGAGAAAGTGACATGCTGCCGATCACCTCTTCACCCTTTTTGTTGCTGCCTGCGCTTGCTCAGCGCAAGACGTGCCTGATTGACATCACTGAAAACGGTTTTCTGCCCGTTCACATCCTGATAATTCTCGTGCCCCTTGCCAGCGATCAGCACCACATCACCTGCCTGCGCCTGCAAAATGGCCGTTTCGATGGCACGCGCACGATCGCGCTCCACCAACAAGCGGGAGGTATCCTCCACACCAAGCAAAATCTGCCGCACGATTTCGTCGGCATTTTCCCGGCGCGGATTGTCGTCGGTGACAATCAGACGGTCGGCAAATTTCTCTGCCATCTCTGCCATGATCGGGCGCTTGCCCTGATCACGATTGCCACCACAGCCAAACACACACCACAGATGTCCGCTGAAATGTTCGCGCAGCGCCTGCAGGGCGACACGCAGCGCATCGGGGGTATGGGCATAATCCACCACGACCGTGATATCCGCTTCCTCACCCACGATCTCCATACGGCCGGCAACCGGCTGCAGCCTGGAAAGCTGACGAAAGAGGCGGGCGAGATCGAAATCCGGCTGGGCACTCTGCAAGGCCAGGAGACTGGTCAGCACAGCCAGCAGATTGCTGAAATTGAAACTGCCGAACAATGCCCCCTGTAGCTCACCCTCACCAAAAGGAGTGTGCACGCGAGCGTGATAGCCGGAACGGTTCAGCACCAGCGTGGTGGCGTAAACATCGGCCTGGGGGTTGGCCACACTATAGGTATAACTGCGCACCGTGGGGGCCAGGGCGTTGAGAATACCGGTGGCATAGGCATCATCGATATTGACCACGGCACTGCTGAGCCCTTCCATCTGGAACAGGCGCCGCTTGGTCTCAAAATACTCGTCCATGCTGCCGTGGTAATCGAGATGGTCCCGGGTCAGATTGGTAAACACCGCGACATCAAAACGCACACCACTGACACGGTGCTGGTGCAGGCCCTGAGAGGAGACTTCCATCGCGACCGAATCGGCCCCTTCGCCACGCATATGTGCAAGCGCGGACTGCACCTGCACCGGGTCTGGCGTGGTATAGGCAGACTCTTCCAGTTGTGGGGGAATACCGATACCCAATGTTCCGATCACACCGCAGCGATGCTCCATGGCATTGAGAGCCTGGGCAATAAACTGGGTGCAGCTGGTTTTACCATTGGTGCCGGTGACCCCAATCATCTGCATTGCAGCGCTGGGTTCATCGAAATAACGGCTGGCAATCTGCCCCGCGCGTGCAGCCAGATCATCGATGGCCAGAACGATCACGCCCTGGCGCAGCTCTATGCCCTGCCACCGGCCACCGGCATGAGCAAGCACCGCCACCGCGCCCTGCTCGATCGCCTGATCGATGTAGTCGCGGGCATCGTGATTGCGCCCAAAGCAGGCCATAAACAGGTCGCCGGGTTTCACCTGACGACTGTCCAGCGTGACACCACTGACCCGCACCGCGAACTGCTCCGGCAGCTCTTCGGGAAGTGTCACAAGTCCGCTCAGTAATTGTTCCAGTGTGCTCGTGTACAAGATGTTTTCCGCTATGTTCATTGGACTGTATCCGCTTAAAGTGCGCTCAGCTCAAGAAGTTGTGCATCGTCCAGCCTGTCAGGTGTCACATTCAGGATGCGCATCGCTCCGGTAACAATCTTGGAAAACAGCGGTGCCGCAACCTGACTGCCGTAATGCTCATTGCCGCCGGGCTCATTCATGATGATGACGACGACAATGCGGGGATCGCTGGCAGGGGCGTATCCCACAAAAAGGGAGTTATAGACATTACTCTCGTAACCGGAGGCTCCCACAACGTGAGCCGTGCCGGTTTTTCCGGCCACGCTGTAATAGGGCACATTGGCCGCCGTGGCACCACCGCCACGCTCCTTATCCACCACCGTTTCCAGCGCTGCCATAACGCTGTGCGCAATGTCTTCGCTGATGACCTGCTCCGTCGGCAGGCTCGCCAGACTCTCGGGGGCGAGCTTGAGCATGCTCACCGGCTTGTGGACGCCACCGCTGACCAGGGTGGTATAGGCGCTGGCCAGTTGCAGCGCTGTCACGGAAAGCCCATAGCCATAGGACAAGGTGGCTGTTTCAATGTCGTGCCAGATGCGGTGATTGGGCAACACACCACTGCGCTCCCCCGGGAAACCGGTGCCGGTAACGGTGCCAAAACCCACACGCTCCAACATATTGCGCAAGCGTTCATGCCCGATGGCGAGTGCCAGCTTGGTTGCCCCAACGTTGCTGGACTTGGTGATGACCCCCTGCACCGTCAGCATGCCGTGATTGACCGCGCGGGTGGTGGCATCGGTCACCCAGTCACGCCCCACGCGAATACGCCCCGGATTGGTATCGACCAGCGTCTCCGGCGTGAACAGGCCGGATTCCAGCGCCGCCGCAACGGTAAAGGCCTTGGCTGTCGAACCCGGCTCCACCAGATCGGTCATGGCGCGGTTGCGCAGCGCACTGAAGTCGGTAATGGTGCTGCGGTTGTTCGGGTTGTAGGAGGGCTGATTGGCCATAGCCAGCACCTCGCCGGTGTGCACATCCATCACCACAACAGAGGCCGAACGCGCGCCGCGCAGAAGATACTCGGACTTCAATTCCTTGTAGGTGTGATTCTGCAAACGGAAGTCGATGCTCAGCTCCAGATTCTTCCCGGGCTGTGCCGGCGCCAGGATATCGAGCTCACGAATAACGCGACCACGACGGTCTTTCATGACCTGTTGACGACCGGGAGTACCACGCAACCAGTCTTCGAAGGCCAGCTCCATGCCCTCCTGCCCTTCGTCGTCCACGTTGGTGAAGCCGACAACATGCGCCGCAATCTCGCCCTGCGGGTAATAGCGCTGGTATTCCTGGCGCGCAGACACACCCTCGATACGCAGCGCAAGCACGCTGTCGGCCTCCGCCGGGGAAACACGCCGCTTGATGAAGAGAAAATCCTTGTCGGCATTGGCAGCGATATTGCCGGCCAGCGTCGCGGGTTCGATATCCAGCGCGTTCGCCAGCACTTCGATATCACGCAGCTCTTGGGAGATTTCCTTGGGATTGACCCCGATGGACTTGACTGGCGTGCTCACCGCCAGGGGCTCGCCATTGCGATCGGTGATCATGCCGCGATTGGCCGACAGCAGCTCGGTACGAATCGTGCGCGCATCGCCCTGCCCCTGCAGAAAATCCTTTTGCAGCACATGCAGCGAAGTCAGCTTCCAGAAGATAGCGAGGACACACAGCACAATGACCACAAAGATCAGCAGCAGACGCCAGAGTATCGGCTTGTGGCTTACAGGCTCAGTCATAGCGCACCATCACGACATCAGAAATAGGCGGCACTTCCATGGCCAGTTCATCGGTAGCCTTGCGCTCAACCCGGCTTTCCAGACCAAAGGTGCTCTGCTCGATCAGCAACTGCCCCCACTGCACCTGCAGCTCATTGCGCTGGGTGCGCAGCTGCTGCAGCTCATTGAGCAGGTAACGATTCTTGAATGTCGTATAGATAACCGAAACACCGGAGCCAAGAACGAAAAGGAGAAGCAGCACAATGGCGCCCATACGAGGAGAGAACAGCGCAGACCAGTCATACACCGACACCGGCCCTGCGGAACGTCTGCCATGAACATTGATCTTATTGGCTTGTGCGCTCATAAACCGTGCATCTTCTTATCAACAGCGTTGAACTTCTCAGGTCAGGCGAGTTTTTCTGCAATACGCATCACGGCGCTGCGAGCACGCGGATTACGCGCCACTTCGGCATCATCGGGCTTCACCGCCTTGCCGACTTTACGCAGCGTGGGGTGAAGGTCGGCGTATTGCACAGGCACTCCCGCAGGGAACTCATCGCCGCGGGCCTGTTTGCTCATGAATTGTTTGACGATTCTGTCTTCCAGCGAATGGAAGCTGATGACCACGAGGCGACCGCCCGGGCTCAGCACCTCCAGCGCCTGCCCAAGCACGCTCTGCAGATCCTCCAGTTCACGATTGACATGAATGCGGATCCCCTGAAAAGCGCGCGTTGCCGGGTGTTTGTTTTTTTCCCAGGCGGGATTTGCCTGCTTGACGATCTCTGCGAGCTGCAGCGTGCCCGTAATCGGAGTGACCTGACGCTGCTGAACGATGGCGCGGGCCATGCGACGGGAGAAACGCTCCTCTCCGTAGCGATAAAGGACGTCGGCAATTTCCTGCTCATCCGCAGTGGCCAGCCATTGCGCTGCACTTTGCCCTTCGTTCGGATTCATTCTCATATCCAAAGGACCGTCCTGAGTGAAACTGAAACCACGCTGCGCCTCGTCCAGTTGCGGTGACGAGACACCCAGATCCAACAACACGCCACTCACCCTGCCTGCCATCCCTGCATTCTCCACCTGCATCTGCAGCGTGGAGAAACTTCCCTGCTCGATTGAAAACCTTGCATCCTCTGCAGACAATTTTTGCCCCACGGCGATTGCCTGTGGGTCCTTGTCTATTGCCAGCAAACGCCCCTGCTCGCCCAGACGACTCAGAATCAGCCGTGAGTGCCCGCCGCGCCCGAAGGTGCCATCGATGTAAAACCCGGCGCGATCCGTGATCAACGCATCCACCGCAGGCTCCAGCAAAACTGTTTCGTGTTGCAGCGTCTGCATCGTTTACACCTGCCAGGCTCCGCTTCGCCACCGCATGAAGCGCACCCAAATTCCATCCATTACAGCGACAATGAGCGCAGCTCTTCCGGCAATTCGCCACCCGCACTGGTTTGCGACAGCCACAGCTCGGTCTGCTCTGCCCAGTTCTTCTCGCTCCACAGCTCCAGCTTTTTCCCCTGCCCGACCAGTGCCACCTGCTTGTCCAGCTCTGCATGATTGCGCAGCACCTGGGAGAGCAGAATGCGACCACTGCCATCCAGTTCCAGATCCGTGGCATAACCAATCATCATGCGCTGGAACTTGCGGGTCTCCGCATTGAAACTGGACAGCCCTTCGATTTTTTTCTGAATCTCTTCCCAGGCATCGATCGGGTATATCAACAGGCATTTCGCCATGGGGTCGATCGTCGCCACGAGGCGGCCGCCAAACTCGCTGACCAATTGGTCCCGATAGCGCGATGGAATAGCCATTCGCCCTTTCGCATCCAGATTGATGACGTTGACGCCTCGAAACACGGATCAAAACCCTTTTTTGCTGTGACTCTTCAGGTCGTGGATCAAATTCCCCACTTTTCTACAGAATTTTCCACTTTTTTCCACATTGCGACACTATAGGCACAGGCAAAGCTTTGCGCAAGCACTATTTGGCCCTTTTAAGAGGAAAATGCTTATAAAAATCCGGAAGTTACGAGCACCACTTCATGATGCAAAGTGTAAAAAGAGCAATATCAGAAGAATAGGGATTGGACTTAAAGTGGTTTATTAAGAACGAAGGTTTTCCGGGCGGGAAAAGGAAGGAAAAAAGGCGAGTCAGCCTGTAAGCCGGGTTCTGTCGTGGACAGTCATTCATCTGGGACCGTCATCACTGACGGCCTCAAGCAACCTACCCGAATCCAGTGCGAGCCACACCGAAGGATTCCTATTTGGTCTTGCTCCGAACGGGGTTTGCCGTGCCGCGAACTGTTACCAGTCGCGCGGTGCGCTCTTACCGCACCCTTTCACCCTTACCGCCCGACTTGCGTCGGGGTTGGCGGTCTGCTCTCTGCTGCACTTTCCGTAGGCTCACGCCCCCCAGGCGTTACCTGGCGTTCTGCTCTGTGGAGCCCGGACTTTCCTCCGCCCCGGACCTCGTACGCCCGTCAGTGACGAACGTGGAAGTGATCGGAACAGCGACTGTCCAGCTGACTCGGCGCGCAGATTAAGCCAGTGATCCGTTTTATACAAGCATTCTGTTATTCGAAAAGTGCCGCCGCTTTGCTTGCCCTGAAACGCTATGGCACACTGCCGAGGCCGTTCCGAACGACGAAGACGAGAATTCATGAGCACGTCCCCTGCCGTTTCCTCTACGCCGCTGCGCCTGCTGCTGCGTGCGGCACTTGTGTCCCTGGGCCTGCTTGCCCTGTTGCTGACGGCCGGCCTGCTTTTTCTGGACACCCTGCTGCGCCTTGTCAGCGCCCCCATCCTGGCGACCTATGGCGTAGAGTTGCAGAGCATCGAGCAATTGCATCTGGGGCGGGAACGCATTCGGATCGCCAATATCCGTTTCCTCGCACCGGGCAGCGACGAAACCAGCCGGCTTGCCGACATCACACTCGAATTCACGCCTGCCGGGCTTCTGCAGGGCCGTTTCCAGGGCCTGCATATCGAGCGGGCGGACCTCCATCTTGAAAGCAGCCGCATGGCCCCTGACAGCCCTTCAGCCGCCCCCACACTCCCCTCATTGCCTCCCCTGGCAAGCGTGGTGAGTGCCATGCAGGCCCTGCCGGGAGAAGCCGTGTCCATCGACACACTGCAGGTTTCCCCCTACCTCGACGAGGGCAGCCTGTCGCTCACGCGCAATGCACAGGAGCTGCGAGTATTGGCAGGTTCCCGTGATCTGCGCCTGGAGCTGCGTCTGAACTGGCATGACGAAAACTATGTGGCCAGCTATTTCCTGCCCCCAGACAATCTGGCCACGCGCCCCCCCAGTTCACAGACCCTCAGTGGCAGCCTTGCGCTTTCCAGTTCGGAACAAAGCATTCTGCTGGCGGATTTCAGCCTCATCGAGACCCCTCAGCAACTCCAGTGGGAGGCCCACAGCGACTGGCAACTAGCGCCCCTCTCAGGCTATTTGCAGGCACACGCGCTCATGCCCTCCGCACTGAGCGCCCTGGATGGTCAACTCAGCCTGAATACCCGACTGGCTCTGCCCATTCCGGATCTGCGCAGGATGCCCACAATATTCTCCTGGCAGATTGATGCCGGCAGCAATGCCTCGGCAACATTTGCCGGGACTGACAGCCCACTGCGCAGCCTGCACCTGCTCGGTGTCGATGCCAGCAGCGGCAACGGACAGATGCAGTGGCCAGATGAGCTCAGCCTGAACAGCACAGCACCCGCATCGACCCTGACCCTGCAACTGCGTGACAGCCAGATACCCACCACCCTGCTACTGGGGCTGGATTCCCTGACACTGGACTGTCAGCTGCCAGCCCAGTGCAAGGGCCAACAGGCTGCCAGCCTGCGCGTGCCAGGCTTCTCCCTGCCGGGCATACAGGCAGAGGAAGTCGTAGCCATCAGCAATGGCACGGTGGAGCTGGACACGGGTATCACGCGCATGGAGTTTGGCAGCGGTTCGCGTTTTGAACTGGGCAGACTGCAGATGGCGGACCTGGAAATCCGCCAGTTCAACGCCCTCGTCCAGCAGTCGCTTAGCGTGACAGACGATAGCAGCGGACTTCTGCAGCTCAACAGCAATGGCCTCGACCTGTATATGCCCGACATTCTTCAGGCCGGCATGGCCAGCCACGCGGTTGCCTTCATGAGCGGGCTGGATGCCAGACTGAACCTGGAGGATCCCGTGGCCTCGCAAATCCGCTCGCAAGTGAGCCTGCGCAATCTGGGCAGCGAGCTGCTTCCGTTCAGCCTGCGCATGCCCCAGCTGCACCTGAATCTGGACATGAGCAATCGCAGCGGACACGTCGAAGGCCAGTTAAGCCTGGCCGATCGCGAGGTGCTGCATCTGGATGCCCGCCTGGATCTGGACAATGCAGTGGGTGAGACCACGCTCGACATTCCCGACCTGACTTTCGCCACCGGCAATGACAGCCTGTCCGCCCTGTTCTTCCACCCGCCCTTCAATGCCGACATCCTCTCCGGCCGTATCCGGGCAAACGCACATCTGCAATTCGCGCGGGCGGACGATGGCAGCTGGCTGCTCAATGGCCCGTTGCTGCTGAACGCCGACAGCCTCGGCGGTTTCTATGAGGACACCGCCATTGTCGGGCTCAGCCTGAACGTGCAGGGAGAACTGCGCGACAGCCAGGACTTTTTCAGCACCGCTCCCGGCCGGGTGGATATTGAGAGCATCGACCCAGGCATTGCTGTGGAGCACATTGGCCTGAGTTTCGACATCGACACCCCCGCAAGCCGCGTTGCACTGCGGGATATCGAGGCCAGCCTGTTCGGTGGCAACATCCGCTCCAGCGGGCTGGTCTATGACTGGTCTGCGCAGGAAAACCGTATGGAACTCGCCATTGAGCGTCTCGACCTGAGCCGGATGCTGGCAATGGCCGCCTATGACAGCGTGCAGGCGAGCGGCCTGCTCAGCGGCCGGCTCCCCCTTACGCTGCGCGGCACCACTCCCTCGATCGCCGAGGGAAGCCTGGCGGCAGAAGCGCCCGGTGGGGCTATTCGCTATCGTGCTGCCAGCAGCAACAGCGGCAATCCGGCACTGGACTTCGTCAACCAGGCACTGAGCAACTATCAGTACGATCTGCTGGACACCTCGGTGGACTACCGCCCCGATGGCGAACTTGCACTGGCGGTACGCCTGCAGGGGCAGAACCCCGAGGTCAACAGCGGCCAGCGCATCAACCTGAACCTGAATATCAGCGACAATATTCCCGACCTGCTGCGCAGTCTGCAGGCCGGGCGCTCCATTGCAGAGACGCTGGAGCGGCAACTGGACAGCCGCTGATGCGCGGCAAATTTTCCTGCTCGAAGTTCAGCCGACGTTCAGATGCCTCTGTTATAGTAAAGCCGTGAATGTGTCACAGGAATCAGGAAACACACCATGCCAAACCGTATTGCTTACTGCACCCTCCTGGCCTCACTGGGGCTCGCAGCCTGCACCCCCACCGTGCAGGTGGCCATGCCCAATGAGCCCATCACCATCAATCTCAATGTCCGCATCGAACACGAGATCCGCGTGAAAGTGGAACGCGAACTCGACGATATGTTCAGCAACGACAGTGACTTGTTCTAAGCCAGGAGACAACGCCATGACCGTATTGAAAACCCTGACACGCGCCTTCGTGATCACCCTTGTGCTCATCAGCACGGCGTTCGCCGCCACGCTGGAAGAGGCCAAGGCGGCGGGGCTTATCGGTGAAAAACAGGACGGCTATATCGGGTTCGTGCAGGCCAGTGTGCCCGCCGATGTCCAGGCACTGGTCAACGATGTCAATGCTCAGCGCCGCCAGCGTTATGAACAGATTGCCCGCGACAACGGCATCGATGTGCGCGATGTGGCGAAGCTGGCCTTCACCCGCGCGCTTGAGGCCACCCAATCGGGCAATTATGTGGAATCGGCCCCCGGACAATGGAGCCGCAAGCCCTGACGGGCCTAGCGGTCTTCGCCGCGCTTCAGGGCCAGTTCGTAGAGCGCATTCTTCTTCTCTCCGGTGAGACGGGCAGCCAGCGTGGCCGCCTGTTTCACCGACAGGGATTCCAGCAGCACATCCAGCACTCTCAGCGTCTGCGCTGACACCTCACTCTTCTGTGGCAAAGGGGCACCGTGCACCAGCACCACAAACTCTCCCTTCTGCTGATTATCATCGCCACGCGTGAAAGCCAACAGGGAGGACAGCGTGTCCTGACGAATGGTCTCGAAGGTTTTGGTCAGTTCCCGGCAGATCGCCGCTCTGCGCTCTCCGCCGAAGGCCGCGACCATATCCTCAAGACTGTCGAGAATGCGGTGAGGTGACTCGTAAAACACCAGCGTGCGTGCTTCCTGTGCCAGCTCCTCGAAGTAACGCAGCCTGGCGGCTCGCTTGGCAGGCGTAAACCCCTCAAACACAAAACGGTCACTCGGCAGGCCCGCCGCGCTGAGCGCCGTGGTCAGCGCACTCACTCCCGGCACCGGCACCACGGGCAGCCCCCGTTCCTGCGCACGCTGCACCAGGCGATAGCCGGGGTCGGAAATCAGGGGGGTTCCTGCATCGCTGATCAGGGCAACCGACTGCCCCCCCGCCACCAGATCCAACAGCGATTCGGCGCGGGCATCGTCACTGAAGTCATGGTAGGAGGTCGTCCGCGTCCGTATCGCGAAATGGGCAAGCAGGCGGGCGCTGTGACGGGTGTCTTCGGCGGCAATGAGGTCCACACTGCCCAGCACCTCGATGGCGCGGGCCGTCATGTCCCCCAGGTTGCCGATAGGGGTGGCCACAATATACAACGTTGCCGCGCCAGAGTTTTGTGCCGACATAATGAGAGTTCCAGGCTGAATAACTGCAGGGCGCAAGTATACACAGGGCCCTGACACACTGCATGCCGGAGCGTGTTGCTCGCCCGGGGTAACTGTAATAAGCTTCCAGCACCGTTCGCAGTCAGTCACCACCCATGCTCCCAATATTCCCGCGTCAACGCATCCCTGGCCGTCTGTTGCCGATACTGGGCTGTGCGCTCCTGATCTCCTGTGCCAGCACGGCGCCGCAGGGGCCGATCACTCCTGTGGAAGAGATCGGCGTGGGTGTTCAGGCAGACGCTATCCAGCGCCTGCTGGATCAGGCCGCTGACAGCGCCACCCCGCAGGCTGCCGCCTACCGCCTGGAAGCCGTTGAACTGCTGCTCGAAAGCGCAGCACTGGAGCGTGCCGAACGCATCCTGCTCGATATCGGCGATGGCAGCTCACTGTCACCCGCCCTGCAGATACGCATAGCCCTGGCTGCCGCACGCATTGCCCTGGCACAGGAAAACTCCGAGGCAGCCCTGCGCGCCCTGCGGATACCGGCAACCAACAACATTGCCTCGCTGCCACCCCGGACACAAATCGATTTGCGCGAACTGCGTGCGAACGCCCTGTTTCTCGCCGGGCAGTACATGGCAGCCGTCAATGAAAGAGTGCAACTGACCCCCTTGTTGCCGGACGCAGAGAAACCCGGCAACAATGATCTCATCTGGGAGATTCTTTCCACCGCCCCGCTGTCCACCGTGCTTAACCCGCAGACCAATCCCGATTCCTATGAACTGCGCGGTTGGCTGGAGCTGATGCGCATCGTCAGCAGCAATCAGACCGACATCCAGGCACAGCTCGACGCCATGGCACAATGGCGCAATACCTGGACTCAGCACAGTGCTGCCAGTCAGTGGCCTGCCCCACTGCAGCTGCTGAGCGAAATCTGGGCGCGCCGCCCCGGACAGATCGCCCTGGTGCTGCCCATGCAGGAGCCTCTGGGCAAAGCCATCAGCGAAGGCTTTCTGAGCGCCTACTATGACGCCCTTGCGAAGGGGCGCAGTGTCCCGGAGATCAAAATCTACGACACCAGTTTCCAACCCGAGCCCCTGATTCTGTATGACCAGGCGGTCGATGACGGCGTGGAACTCATCATCGGCCCTCTGCTCAAGGATGCCGTACGCCGCATGCAAATCTCCAGCCGCCCGATGCCGGTGCCCACACTGGCCCTGAATTATGGCGACCCCGATGGAGGCAACCCCTTTGACCTGTTCCAGTTTGGTCTTGCGCCTGAGGATGAAATCATCCAGGCCGCCGATACCGCCTGGCAGGCCGGGCACCGCAATGCGGCCGTCCTGACCCCCGGTGGAGGCGACTATCAGCGCATTCAGGACACCTTCGTGAATTACTGGACCGGACTTGGCGGGCAGGTGGTTGCCATCGACACCTTTGGCGACACGCGGGACTACTCGCCCGTGGTCAAACGGGTGTTCAGCGTCGATGCCAGCGAGGCCCGCGCCGCCAGCATCCGCAACCTGTTGCCGCGCGAGAACGTGCAATTCGTCCCGCGCCGCCGCCAGGATGTGGATTTCATCTTCCTGCTGGCAAACCCCGGCGAAGGCCGACAGATCAAACCCACGCTCGCCTTCAACTTCGCCGATGACGTGCCGGTGTACGCCATGCCCTCCATCTACGATGGCGGTATCAACCCTGCGGCAAACCGTGACCTGAACAATGTGATCTTCAACGATGCCCCCTGGGTGCTGGATGGCAGCGACCCACTCAAGGCTACGGTGGTACAGACATGGTCTGCGGCCTCCGGGCCAATTCAACGCCTGCGCGCCATGGGGGTGGATGCCTACCGGCTCTATCTGCGCATGGAACAGATGCGCGCCTATCCCTATACCCGCGTCAGCGGGGCCACCGGCACGCTCTACTACCGCCCCGATGGCGGCATTCACCGCCAATTGCACAATGCCGTTATCGTCAATGGCGAGGCCAATCTGCTCACTGACTGAGCTACACTGAGACTATCTCAGGACAGGACAGCGCGCGTGTACGCTGTCCCCGGCATGGAGTCGCCAGCATGAGCCCACGCCCCACCCCGCGCATCCGTGGGTCCGAATTGGAAGCCGTAGCCCTTCAGTATCTGACAACACAGGGGCTGCAGATGCTTCAGCGCAACTTCCAGTGCCGCCTGGGAGAAATCGACCTGATCATGCGGGAACGCGACACACTGGTCTTTGTGGAGGTTCGTTACCGTCGCAGCGCCCGTTATGGCGGCGCGGCGGAGACCGTGGACTGGCGCAAACAACGCAAACTCATCCGCACGGCGCAGGTCTATCTGAGTATGCACTGCAGACACCATAGCCCGCCCTGCCGTTTCGATATTCTCGGCATAGCACCGGGCGCGGGCTCTGCCGGCTATCACTTTGACTGGCTGCCTAATGCCTTCGGCCTGTCGGATCGACCCTACTGAATCACCTGGGCAATTCATGACCCGTTCAGGAATTTGCAGTAGAATGGCGCCCAACGGATCATCAGGCCCCGGATATGGATCTGCAACAAAGGGTAACCCAGCACTTCAATCACAGCATCGCGACCAAGCAGGGCGCGGCTGTAGCCCTGGCTCCGGCAATCGCGGCAGCCAGCTCGCTGATCGTTGAAGCGCTGCTGCAGGGAAACAAGGTCCTGTGCTGCGGGACAGCAGGCTCTGGCGGTCTGGCACAATATTTTGCCGCCACCCTGCTCAACCGCTTCGAACGGGAACGCCCTGGTCTGCCAGCCATCGCCCTGAATGCCGATGCACTGGCCCTGACCTCGGTGGCAAACGATTTCAGCTACCGTGAAGCATTTTCACGGCAGTTGCGGGTCCTGGCTCAGGAAGGTGATGTATTGTTGGCCATCTCGCCCAGCGGCAACTCACGCCATGCGGCCGAGGCCATCAATGCCGCACACGAACGGAGCCTGCGCGTGGTCATACTCACAGGCCGGGATGGCGGTGACATGGCCGGCATGCTGAATGAGGGCGATGTGGAGGTACGCGTGCCCGCCCAGTCGGTTGCCCGCATTCAGGAAGTACACCTGTTAGCCCTGCACAGCTTGTGCGATCTGATAGACATTCAAATTTTTGGAGAGGACGTATCGTGAAATTCATGCCTGTGATTGCAACGGCCCTGCTGGTCATGCTGACCGGTTGTACCACTATTCTGGTCGCCACGACCGATGAAAACGGAATCCAGGAAGATCCTGGCGTCCGCACCGCGGGCACCGTGGTGGAGGATGAATCCATTGAAACCAAGGTCGCGGTCAACATGAAGTCCATGGAACCCGCCTTCAAGGACGCGCACTTCAATGTCGTCAGCCACAATGGCGTTGTCCTGCTGGTAGGGCAGGTACAATCGGAGGCGCTGAAGGCTCGCGCCGGGCAGATCGCCGCCCAGGCCAGCGCCCAGGTGCGCCGCGTACACAACGAGCTGGAAGTTGCCGGCAAGACTACGCTGCTGTCCCGCACCAATGACAGCTGGATCAGCACCAAGGTCCGCACTCAGCTGGTGGCAAACGAGAATGTTCCCGCTAACCAGATACGGGTCATTACGGAGAATGGTGTGGTCTATCTGATGGGCATGGTGAACCAGGCCCAGGGCGACCAGGCAGCCCTGCTGGCGCGCAATGTCTCCGGCGTATCCAAGGTTGTGAAGGTGTTTGAATATATCTGAAAACGCTAAACCGCCAGAAACACAGCATAGAAAAGGGGGCATAAGCCCCCTTTTTTGTGTATTTCTTTCGACCTGGATTATTTGACCACTCTCAGTGACGGCCTCGTCGCAGGTTTCTCCGCCTCACTCTTCCTTGCTGGCCTGTCACCGCCCCCTTGTGGTGGCGAAGGGGGCTGCGGTTTCTCTGGCTCAAACACCATACCCTGTCCATTCTCGCGGGCATAGATACCCATGACCGACGAGACAGGCACATAAACCGGCATCGGAATTCCGGCGAAGCGGCCACTGAACTCGATGGCCTCTTCCTTGATCTGCAGCCCTTGAACGGCAGCGGGAGCGATATTCAGAATGATCTGCCCATCCTTCACATGCTCCTGTGGCACCTCGACCCCAGGGCCATAGGCGTTGACGACAATATAGGGAGTGCAGGCGTTATCCAGTATCCACTCATAGAGTGCACGCAGGATATAAGGACGACTGGAGGTCATGGCCATAGTGATCACACTGCTTCAGGAAGCCGGATACCGGTAATGCACCCCGGCCGGCAAATGGGGACTGCAGGTTCGCCGAAGCGAACCTGCCTCACAGCATTTCCCGTTCCTGTTCAGAGAGACTGGCGCGAACCGAATCTCTGGTAAACAGGCGTGCCCGATACTCCAGCAGCGGCTGCAGGGCCTTGGTTTCGGGCAATTCAATACCCATCGCCGGAAGACGCCACAGGATTGGCGTGACACAGCAATCCACAATCGTGAATTCATCACTCATGAAATAAGGCTTTTCGGAGAAGATGGGGGCAATGGACGTGAGGCTTTCACGCAATTCCTTGCGCGCCTTGTCCAGTTCTGCCGCCGTTCCATTGCCGGCCATGATTTTGTCCACCAGTGAGCACCAGTCGCGCTGGATGCGATACATCCAGAGACGACTCTGCGCACGGGCAACCGGGTAAACCGGAAAGAGCGGCGGGTGTGGAAAACGCTCGTCCAGATACTCCATCATGATATTGGCTTCGTACAGCACCAGATCACGATCGACCAGGGTCGGCAACGTGTTATAGGGATTCAGGGAAGCCAGATCTTCCGGCTTGCGCTCTGGATCCACGTCAATTGTCTCCACTGTCACGCCCTTTTCCGCCAGCACAATGCGCACACGGTGGCTGTACTGACTCGCTCCATCGGAATAGAACGTCATGGAAGAACGTTTAGCGACCACACCCATACTTTCAACCTCTGTTTACGAAAACCCGTTACCCGGCAACGCTCTTAGTGAATGCCTTTCCAGTACTCACGATTCAGCAGTGTGACAAACACAAACAGAATCGCCAGGAAACCCAGAACGAAGAAGCCAATGTACTCGCGGGTAGCGCGTATGGGCTCGGCAACGTAATACAGGAAGTTCACCACATCGGCGACCGTCTTATCGAACTGCTCCGGAGTCATGCTGCCGGTACCGGCCTCGTGCTCCAGTTCACAGTGCTCGCCGGCACATACGATGTCACCCTGCAGTTCGTGCATGACATTGGGCATGCCCACATTGGGGAATACCTTGTTGTTCACGCCGTAGGGGCGGCTCTCATCCGCATAGAAGGAACGCAGATAAGTGTAGAGCCACTCGGGGCTGCGCACACGACCAATCAGGGTCAGGTCAGGCGGGGTAGCACCAAACCAGTTCTTGGCATTTTCCGTGGACATGGCATTGTCCATCAGGTCACCGATCTGGTGATCGTCGAAAATCAGGTTATCCAGTACCAGGTCGGTCGGAATGCCCAGATCATTGGCAGTACGCTCATAACGGGCATACCCCAGCGAGTGGCAGGCCACGCAGTAGTTCATGTAGTACTTGAACCCGTTCTGCAAAGAGGCCTGGTCTTCAATGTTCACCTCGACGTGATCGAGCTCCACATTGGATTCAGCACCCACTGCCTTCAGCGGCAGAATCACCAGTGCGGCCAGCAGGCCCAGCGTGATGATGATCTGCTTCCAGGTAATCCAGCGGCCAGTCACGCGGGCCGGCTCCGGGAATGTCTGCTCTTTTGCCGTATACCAGGGCATCAGGAAGAAGAAGCCGAAGTACACCACTGTCATGGCTTGCGCCAGCAGCGTGCGGCCCGGGCTGACGGACTGGGTGCCCAGTACGCCGAGGATAATGAAGGCCACGGTGAAGGCCAGCAGCGCAATGCGGCTGTACCAGCCCTTGTAGCGGATGGACTTCACGGGGCTGCGATCCAGCCAGGGCACCACAAACAGAATGGCGATGGCGCCGAACATCACGATCAGACCCCAGAACTTCGCATCAATACCGAACAGGGGAACGGTCACGGCACGCAGCATGGAGTAGAAAGGTGTGTAGTACCACACAGGCGGCACATGCTCAGGCGTCTTCAGCGCGTCAGCTTCCTGGAAGTTGGCGTGCTCAAGGAAGTAACCGCCCATTTCCGGCATGAAGAACACCACGAAACAGAACACGAACAGGAACACGGTGATGCCCACCAGGTCGTGCACGGTGTAGTAAGGGTGGAAAGGAACGCCGTCCAGCGGAATGCCATCCGGCCCTTGTTCTTCTTGATTTCGATACCGTCAGGGTTATTGGAACCCACTTCGTGCAGGGCCAGCAGGTGCAGAACCACCAGGGCCAGCAGGACGATCGGCAGTGCCACGACGTGCAGGGCAAAGAAGCGGTTCAGGGTGGCACCGGAGATCAGGTAATCACCACGCACCCATACCAGCAGGTCTTCCCCGATCACGGGAATGGCTCCCACCAGGGACACGATCACGTTGGCCCCCAGTAGGACATCTGACCCCAGGGCAGCACATAGCCCATGAAGCCTTCCATCACCAGAACCAGGTAAATGGCCATACCGAATACCCACACGAGTTCGCGGGGCTTCTTGTAGGAGCCGTACATCAGGCCGCGGAACATGTGCAGATACACAACGATGAAGAAGGCAGAAGCGCCGGTGGAGTGCATATAGCGCAGCAGCCAGCCCCATTCCACATCGCGCATGATGTATTCAACGGACGCGAACGCCGCCTCGGCGCTGTCGGTGTAGTTCATCGTCAACCAGATACCGGTCAGCAGCTGCATGACCAGAACGACGAGGGACAGCACGCCGAAGAAGTACCAGAAGTTGAAGTTCTTCGGTGCGTAGTATTTGCTCATGTGCCGCTCCCAGGCGGCCACGATGGGCAGACGATCGTTGGTCCAGTCTCTCAGCCCGGCAAGCGCGGTGATGATCCAGCCACTTTTGTTCTCAGTACTCATTATGCATTCACCCCGTCTTCACCAATTACCAGGACATTGTCGGACTCATAGTAGTACGGAGGCACCTGCATATTGCGTGACGCGGGTGACCCCTGGTAAACGCGGCCGGCAAGGTCAAAGCGTGAACCGTGGCAGGGGCAGAAGAAACCACCTTTCCACTGTTCGTCCCAGGACTCCGCACGCAATTCGATGTGCGGGGTAGGGGAACAGAACAGATGAGGACACAGGCCTACCAGCACGAGAATCTCGGGACGGCGGGAACGGTACTCATTGGTCGCGTATTCCGGCTGTTCCGGCTGGGTGGAAGCCGGATCCTGCAGACGGGAATCCTGCTCGGCCAGTGCTGCCAGAGCTTCTTCCGTACGACGTACCACGAAAATCGGTCTGCCACGCCAGGCAGGAATCGGTCCAAGAATGGACCCGGGTTCGATGGAGCTGATATCCACCCGAACCGCTGCGCCGGCCGCACGGGCCTTGGCGCTCGGGCTCCAGGAGCCCACGAAAGGCACTGCCGCGCCTACTACACCGGCTACGCCAACTACAGAGGTAGACCCCAATAAAAATCGTCTGCGGCCAGAATCAGTACCGTCTTCACTCACCGTGTTATCTCCTGAGCTTGCTTAATATAGAAAGCCCCCGCGCCCTTCAGAAGGGCCGAGGATTGAAACCTGTTTCAATGGGAGGTTCTGCCCTGAAATGCGGTGTTCGCACAAATGCGGGCATGGTAGCGAAGAAGTCGTTTTTTTTCAAGCAGAAAAAACGCGGAGCATTAAACAACGTTTTGATTTTTATGAATAATTTTGTTTTCAGAAATAAAAAAAGCGCCTCCATCCCGTAGACAGAAGCGCTCTTTTGAACAGGCGCTGGAGTATATTGCCTCCAGCGCGACCCCGCCTCGGCAAAGAGGGCGGGAACAGACAGCGTAAACCGATTAACGCTTGGAGTATTGCGGTCTCTTGCGCGCCTTGCGCAGACCAACCTTCTTACGCTCCACCGCACGGGCATCACGGGTAACGAAACCGGCTTTGCGCAGCGTGGGACGCAGATCGTTATCGTACTCCATCAGGGCACGGGTGATGCCGTGGCGAATAGCACCCGCCTGACCGAAGCTGCCACCGCCCTTGACGGTCACGGCGATGTCAAACTTGCCAGCCAGCTCCACCAGCTCCAGAGGCTGCTGCACGATCATGCGCGCAACTTCACGCCCGAAATAGTTATCCAGCGTGCGCTTGTTGATGGTGATATTGCCAGCACCCTTGGTCAGGAACACGCGGGCAGTGGCGGTCTTGCGTCGACCTGTGCCGTAATATTGAGTCGTGGACATCGTTTCTTGTAAACCTCTTTACAGTGTCAGCGCTTGCGGTTGCTGTGCCGCATGCGGATGCTCGGAACCGGCGTAGACTTTCAGCTTCTTGTACATGGCACGACCCAGCGGAGTGCGCGGCAGCATGCCTTTTACAGCCAGCTTGAGGACACGCTCGGGGTCACGATCAATCAGCTTGCCGAAGGCAATGGATTTCAGACCACCGGGGAACGCGGAGTGTGAGTGATAAATCTTGTCTGTCTCTTTCTTGCCGGTTACCGCGATCTTCTCGGCGTTGATGACCACAATATAGTCACCTGTGTCGACGTGAGGGGTATATTCCGGCTTGTGCTTACCGCGCAGACGGCTGGCGATTTCAGCAGCCATGCGACCCAGCGTCTGGCCCTCGGCATCGAGGAGCAGCCAGTTGTGTTCAGCAGTTTGCGGTTTCGCAATAAAGGTCTTCATTTACATTCACCAAAGGCGCATTGTCTTCAAGGAGCGCGAATACTACCGAAGCGACTGCGAAACTGCAAGCGCTGATCCGAGAAAAAAGCAACAATACACCTGCCCGGCGCACAGCACCAGCACGGCCCGTCTGTCAGGGGCGGTGCTCCCGCGCCAGATACTCCTGCGACTGCATCTCCAGCAGGCGACTGACCGTCCTTTCGAACACAAACGCAAGGCCCGTTCCCTGGTACAGAGAGACCAGCGGCACCGCTGCCGAGAGGATGAGTTTGACCTGGCGATCGTACAGTTCATCCACCAGGCTGACGAAGCGCCTCGCCTCATCATCATTGCTGCCATCAAACAGCGGCACATTGCTCAGCACGATGGCGTGATAGAGCCGGGCCAGCTCTATATAGTCATAGGCACTGCGCGGCCCGCCGCAAAGGGCAGCACAGTCAAACCAGATGATGTCCTCGGCCACCTTGCGGGCCGCAATCCTGCGCCCCAGCACCTCGATATCCGTCTCCGTCCCGACACCGCCATGATCCGCCAGACGACGGAAGCTGTCGTCCAGTGCTGCATCTGCCGCCGCCCCCAACGGGGTGTAATAGAGTTGCGCCTGCTGCAGGCTGCGCAGACGGTAGTCCACACCATTGTCCAGATGCACGAGGGTGGTGTGCTGTTTCAGCAGGGCGATGGCGGGCAGAAAGCGCTCGCGCTGCAGGCCGTTTTCGTACAGGCGCTCCGGCTCGATATTGGACGTGGTGACAAAACTGACCCCCTGCTCCAGCAGGGCCGTCAACAAACCTCCCAGAATCATGGCGTCACCGATATCGGAGACAAAAAATTCGTCAAAGCAGATAATCCGGGCCTCGCCGGCAATGCGTCGGGCCACGAGTTCCAGGGGGTTCTTCTGCTGCGTTAGCTGGGCCAGCTCTGCGTGTACGCGCTGCATGAAGCGATGAAAATGGGTGCGCATCTTGTCGGGGAAAGGCAGGCTTTCATAGAACACATCCATCAGATAGGTCTTGCCGCGCCCCACGCCGCCATAGACATACAGCCCCTTCACTGGCGTGTGCCGCGCACTGCCAAACCAGCGCGGCAGCAAACGCCCCAGAGCTCCCGCAGAGCTCCCTTGCCGGGCCTGCAGCGCCTCGTATAGTCGCTGAAAATGCGCAACTGCTGCGCGCTGCGCGGAATCCTCAAACAACAGGCCATTGGCGACATCCTGCTGGTAGCGCTGCTCTGGCGTCAGGGTCACAATCAGTGTCACGATGTCGGATTCCAGTCTGGGAGGGTGGTGATTGCGGACAGATCAGGCGCCCGGCCCGACCATGCAAGGCTGCGCATTTTACGGCAAAACCCATCCACCAGACCAGCATACCCGCCACAACGCCACAAGTTTCCTGCCCTGCACCAGGCAGCCGCCATCCCGATATGGAATTTTCTTCGCGCTGAACGGGCCATTTCAGGCTATACTTGCGCCATTTCATTTTCTGCACGCAATTCACGGCGTGCCAGCAGCAAAGCAAGAGGCTTGGACAAGACATGATCTGGTTGACGGGAATAGGCTGCCTCGCAGTCGGCATGCTCATCGGATATTTTTTTGCCGGACGCATCAATAGCAACCCCACCAAAATCACAGAGCTGGAACAGAAGCTGCAGGATCTGCAGCGCACCCACGACCGTTATCGTGATGAGGTCAGCGAGCATTTCAGCACGACTGCCGAACTGGTGCAGCAGATGACCGACAGCTACCGTGACGTTTACCAGCATCTGGCCAGCGGCGCCCAGGAATTGTGTACCGGCGAGGTGGCAAGCAAGCTGCTTCCCACCTCCAGCGACACGGTGTTCGGGAACGCCCTGCCGGAATCTGAAGAAGATGTTCAGGCTCCCCGGGATTACGCTCCCCGACAGAACCCCAACGGCAGTGGCGCACTCTCGGAAGACTTCGGACTTGAGAAAATCAAGGACACCGAACAGGACTAGGCACTCCGCCCTTCCCCAGTCTCCCTGACAACACTGACGCGGCCTCAGGCCGCCAGCGCCCCCTGCAACACACCACAAGTGAACGCAACGTATGACTGATTACAATCTGACCCACCTGAAACAACTGGAAGCCGAGAGCATTCACATCATCCGGGAAGTGGCTGCCGAGTTCGACAACCCCGTGATGCTCTACTCCATCGGCAAGGACTCTGCCGTCATGCTGCACCTGGCCATGAAGGCCTTCTACCCGGGCAAGCCACCGTTTCCCCTGCTGCATGTGGATACCACATGGAAGTTCCGCGAAATGATCGAGTTTCGTGACCGCATGGTCGCCAAGCTCGGGCTCGATCTCATCGTGCATGTCAACCAGGAGGGCGTGGACGCCGGTATCGGGCCGTTCACCCACGGCAGCGAAAAGCACACCGATGTCATGAAGACCCAGGCCCTGCGCCAGGCGCTGAACAAGTACAAGTTCGACGCCGCGTTTGGTGGTGCCCGCCGTGACGAGGAAAAATCCCGCGCCAAGGAACGAGTATTCTCCTTCCGCGACAAGAACCATGGCTGGGACCCGAAGAACCAGCGGCCCGAGCTGTGGAATATCTACAACGGCAAGGTGAAGAAGGGAGAGAGCATTCGTGTCTTTCCGCTGTCCAACTGGACCGAGCTCGACATCTGGCAATACATCTACCTGAACAATATCGAGATTGTCCCCCTGTATTTCGCCAAGCCACGCCCTGTCGTCAACATGGACGGCGTTGACATCATGGTGGACGACGAACGCATGCCGCTGGACGGCCGCAAGGTGGAAACGAAGACCGTGCGTTTCCGTACCCTGGGCTGTTACCCCCTCACCGGCGCCGTGGAGTCCCAGGCGACGACTCTGCCCGAAATCATCCAGGAAATGCTGCTCGCGACCACTTCCGAACGCCAGGGCCGTCTGATCGACTCGGACAAGGCCGGCTCCATGGAAGAGAAGAAGCGCAAGGGCTATTTCTGAACCCCGACCCGGGACACTGCGAAACGAATACATTCAGGCTGAAACACTATGTCACACCAATCAGAACTCATCAGCACGGACATCACCGCCTACCTGGCCCAACACGAACGCAAGGAACTGCTGCGCCTTCTGACCTGCGGCAGTGTGGACGATGGCAAAAGCACCCTGATCGGGCGTCTGCTGCACGATTCCAAGATGATCTACGAAGACCAGCTCAGCGCCATCAAGGCCGACAGCGTCAAATCCGGCACTACCGGTGGCGAGGTTGACCTGGCACTGCTGGTGGACGGGCTGCAGGCCGAACGCGAACAGGGCATCACCATCGACGTGGCCTACCGTTATTTCTCCACCTCGCGCCGCAAGTTCATCATTGCCGACACCCCCGGCCATGAGCAGTACACCCGCAATATGGCCACCGGTGCATCCACCTGTGACCTGGCGGTCATTCTGATCGACGCGCGTCACGGTGTGCAGGTGCAGACCCGCCGCCACAGCTTCATCACCTCCCTGCTCGGCATCAAGCACATCGTGGTCGCCATCAACAAAATGGACCTGGTGGATTTCAGCGAAGAGGTGTTCGAGCGCATCAAGGCCGATTACCTGCAGTTCAGCAAGAAACTGGCGAAGGCGGATTTTCACTTCATTCCCATGTCCGCCCTCAAGGGCGACAACGTTGTGAACCCCAGCGAAACCATGCCCTGGTACAGCGGGCAAACGCTGATGCAACTGCTGGAAACCGTGGAGATCGCCAAGGATCGCAACCTGAACGACCTGCGCTTCCCCGTGCAGTACGTCAATCGCCCGCATCTGAATTTCCGTGGTTTCTGCGGCACCGTCGCCTCCGGCATCGTGCGCAAGGGAGACGAGATCGTGGTGCTGCCCTCCCTGACCCGCAGCCGCGTCAAATCCATCGTCACCTACGATGAAGAGCTTGAGGCGGCCCATACCGACATGGCGATTACCCTGACCATGGAGGACGAGATCGACATCAGCCGCGGCGACATGATCGTTCACGCCGACAATTACCCGGTTGTGACCGACACCTTCAATGCCACCCTGGTGTGGATGACCGAAAAGCCGATGCTGCCGGGCACACTGTACGACTTCAAGTTCGGTACCAAGACCGTTTCCGGCAAGGTCAACTCCCTGCGCCACCGCACCGATGTCAATACACTGAAGAAGTCCCCCGCACCCTCGCTGGAGCTGAACGAAATCGGGGAATGCGAGATCCATGTCGACCAGCAGGTCTGCATCGACAGCTATACGAGCAACCGCGCCACGGGCGCCTTTATCGTCATTGACCGACTGAGCAATGTCACCATTGCCGCCGGCATGGTCAGCACCGATGGTGCACTGTCCAGCGTCCACAGCGAAGGCAGCGATGTGCGTGCCCACGTCACCCGCGAGGAACGTGCCGCCCGCTACGGCCAGCAACCGGCCACCGTGATGTTCATCGGTCTGTCCGGTTCCGGCAAATCGACCCTCGCCCACGGCCTGGAACGCCGTCTGTTCGACATGGGCCGCGTGGCCACCGTGCTGGACGGCAAGGCCATGCGCCTGGGCATCAGCAAGGACCTGCCCCACGACCAGGAGGGGCGTGCCGAGAACCTGCGCCGCAGCGCCAATGTGGCCAAATTCCTCAACGAGTCGGGCCTGATCTGCTGCGCCGCCTTCGTGGCACCCAACAAGGATTCACGCGAACATGCCCAGAGCGTGATCGGCAAGGAACACTGCATCATCGTCTACCTGAACCCGTCTCTGGAAGTCTGCCGCCTGCGCGACCCGAGCGGTCTCTATGCCGCCGCCGAACTGTCCGGCACACCGGATCTGCCGGGTGTGTCCTTCCCCTACGACGAACCGGAGAACCCGGACCTGGTGCTGGACACCGAACGCCTCTCGGTCGAGAAGTGCATCACGCAACTGGTGAAACTGCTGAAGTCGCGCAAGATCATCTGACCCTTTCCACCTCTGTGTTAAACCTGCTACCTCACTCTTAATGAGGCAGCAGGTTTCTCGCTTATCTCGGGATTGTTGCTTCGGGCTCAGTGGTATGCGCCTGCTGACAGGCAGTGCAGCCCAGACACGCCGTGAACCCATCCCTGGGGGCTCCAATCGCAGCATCCCTGCTGCTCAGGGTCTGTGCTGCACTGCCTGTCAGCAGACGCCTCCGCATCTCCGCCAGCGAACGGCAAGTGACGTGAAAAGTTGACGGTGGAAACTGAGACAAATCTAAATATGAGTAGAGAAGAACAGCAAAGCCCATTCGCTGGCATGGAGGAGCTCTGGCCGGGAGGGCTTCCGAGCGGACACGCCGTGAACCCATCCCTGGGGGCTCGCGATCGCGACATCCTGTCGCTCAGCGGTCTGCTCGGAAGCCCTCCCGGCCAGAGCTCCGAACCCGAAAAGAATTGCAGAAAAGATTAGAACTCAACGGAGCCGACATCACACCGGATTATCAATATCGATGAACTGGTGCTCAAGATCGAACTGCGCCGCCAGTTGTGCCGCCACCGCCTGCACCCCGTAACGTTCCGTCGCATGATGCCCCGCGGCGAAGAAATGCATGCCCGTCTCTCGCGCAAAATGCACCGTCTGCTCCGACACCTCGCCCGTGATATAGGCGTCCACGCCAGCCTTCCACGCCAGCTCGATGTAGTTCTGCGCCGCCCCTGTGCACCAGGCCACCGTGCGGATCGGATTCGCCGAGCCGGCCACATGCAGCGGTTTACGGCCCAGCCGCTCTTCGAGAAGCGCCGCCAACGCCTCAGCGCAAAGCGGTGTCTCCAGCTCCCCCGTCAGCCCGATCGGGTTGTTGTTCTGCTTGCCCATGTCTCCCGTGACTGTCACACCCAGCAGCTTGCCCAATTGCGCGTTATTGCCCAGTTCCGGGTGCACATCCAGCGGCAGATGGTAGGCGACCAGATTCACGTCGTTTGCCAGCAGCGCCTCAACGCGCTTGCGCTTGATACCCGTTACCGTCTCGTCCTCGCCGCGCCAGAAGTAGCCGTGATGCACCAGCAGCATGTCGGCATCCGCCGCTATCGCCCGGTCAATCAAGGCCTGGCAGGCCGTCACGCCGCTTACCAGACGTGTGATGTGTTCGCGCCCCTCTACCTGCAAGCCATTCGGGCAATAATCCCGGAACTGCTCCGGCCTTAGCAGGGTTTTCAAGGCATTGAGAATTTCATCACGACTTGCGGGCATGGACTTTCACCTTCACATGGCTATCAAGAACTCGCATAATGGGCTCACTTTCGCTGCGACACCCGGGGTATGCCAGGGACATTGGCGCGTATGGTACCAGACTCGGGCGGAAGGCCTGAGTCCCTGCGAGAATTCATGAAAAAGTTTCTGGAATTTATCAGCTGGCCAGCCTTGGCCGGCATACTGATCGCGGTGATAGTGCTGCAGTATCAGCAGATCGACCGGCTGGGTGATGCCCTGCTGCAACACCGCGAACCGGCACCGCTTGCCTCTGCCGATGCGCCCTTTTCCCTGGCGGAAGCCGTGGATCGCAGCGCTCCCTCCATCATCAGCATCCACTCCACCATTCGTCAGCAAATCCAGCTACCACCGGAGGAGGAAATTCCACCTCTGTTCCGCAATCTGCTGAAGAATATTCCGGCCGAACGCTCCTACAACAGTCTCGGTTCCGGTGTCATCGTCAACAGCGATGGCTATGTACTGACCTCCCTGCACGTCATTGAAGGAGCGCAAGACATCGAAGTGCGTTATGGCGATAACAGCTCCAAGACCTTCATCAGCCCTGCCCGCCTGATCGGATCGGATACCGGCACCGATCTCGCCCTGCTCAAGATCGAGGGCAAGGACCTGCCACCGCCAATTCCCCTGGGCTCCTCGGACAGCGTGCGGGTCGGTGACACCGTGCTCGCCATCGGCTTTCCCAGCCAGGAACTGATCAGCCAGAAGTCGGTCTCCCGGGGCATCGTCAGTGCCCTTGGCATTCCCCAGGATGGTCTGCCCATCGTCGATTACATTCAGACCGATGCCGCCATCAATTACGGCAATTCAGGCGGAGCGCTGATCAATACCCGCGGCGAGCTCATTGGCATCAATTCCTTTATCTACTCCCAGTCCGGCGGCTCCGATGGCATTGGCTTCGCCGTGCCCATCAACAAGGCCATGGGCGTGGTGGATCAATTGATGGCTTTTGGGCAGGTGACACCAGGCTATCTCGGGGTTATCACCGGAGAAATGCTGACGCGGGAGAGCAGCCTGAACTTTTTCGGACGCCCGGATATTTCCGGCCTGCTGGTGGAACAGGTCAATGACGGCAGCCCGGCAGAGCTTGCCGGGATTGCCGCAGGGGACGTCATGACCGCCATAGACGGGACTGCCATCAGCAGCGTCATCGGTGCCATTGATCAGATCAACCGCAAGGCACCCGGGCAGATGGTGGATTTAAGCATCTATCGCCAGGGCGAAAATCTTGTCATCCCGGTGCAACTGGGCACCGGCACTTCGCAGTACCGGATTCCGGAAATTCCCGCCAACTAAGGCTCCCGCTGTCAGACTTTGCGGCGATAGGCAGCTGATGCCGCGTGCGCCGGCAGAAACTCGCGGGTGGCCAGCTCGGTGGCAATATCCGCCAGTTCCGCAGCACCCTCGGCAGAGCACTGAATGATGGAGCTGCGCTTCTGGAAGTCGTAGACCCCCAGAGCAGAGAAGAAACGTGCCGTTCCCGAGGTGGGCAGCACATGGCTTGGCCCCGCACAGTAATCCCCGAGCGCCTCGGCACTGTAGGCTCCCATGAACAGCGCACCGGCATGACGGATATGGGCCGCCACGGCCTGCGGATCGGCTACCGACAACTCCAGGTGTTCCGGTGCGATGCGATTGCTGATCTGCGCCGCCTCCTCCAGCGAGGCTGCCAGAATGAGCAGCCCGCGCTGCTCCAGTGATTTTTCAATGATCTCGCGCCGCGCCATGGTGGGCAGCAGACGCCCGATACTGGCCTGTACCTGATCGAGATACCCGGCATTGTCACTGATGAGAATGGACTGCGCCTGCTCGTCATGCTCGGCCTGGGAGAACAGATCCATGGCCACCCAGTCCGGGTTCGTGCTGCCATCGGCAATGATGGTGAGTTCCGAGGGGCCGGCAATCATGTCGATGCCCACATCGCCGAACACCATCTTCTTGGCCAGGGTCACATAGATATTGCCAGGGCCGGTAATCTTGTCCACACGCGGCACGCTCTGCGTGCCATAGGCGAGAGCGGCAATCGCCTGTGCGCCACCAACGGTGTAGATGCGCTCAACCCCTGCCAACGCGGCAGCGGCAAAGATCAGATCCCCTTTCTCGTCCCATGCCGTTGGCACGGTGGCCACGATCTCGCGCACCCCGGCAACACTCGCCGGAATGGCATTCATCAGCATGGACGAAGGGTAATTGGCCTTGCCACCGGGAACGTAAATACCCACACGATCCAGCGGTGTCACCTTCTGTCCATACACGGACCCTTTGGCATCTTCATACTGCCAGGAGCCGGTCTTCTGCTTCTCGTGGTAATCGCGGATGCGCTCTGCCGCCTCGCGCAGCGCAGCGGCCTGCCCGGCAGGCAGGCGCTCCAGGCTGATCTGCATCTGCTCCCGGCTCACGCTCAGTGCCGCAACATCGGCTGCATTGCGTTTGTCAAAACGATTGGTGTATTCCAGCAGGGCCTCATCGCCGCGTGCCCGCACATCGCCTACGATGGCCGCCACGGCGGCATTGAGCTGGGTATCGGCAAGCAGTGTGCGATTGAGCCGGCTGTCCAGCGCAGCGGAAAATCCTTGTGCGCGGGAGTCCAGGCGGGTAACGGTCACGCTCATTGCCTTGCCTCCACCGCCTTGCCCAGACGCTCCAGCAAGGGGCGAATCACCGCGTGCTTCATCTTCATGGCGGCCTTGTTGACGATGACACGGGAGCTGATCGGTTCAATCAGGGCCAGCGGCTCCAGGCCATTGGCCTTGAGGGTGTTACCACTGTCCACGATGTCCACGATGATATCGGCCAGACCCATGGAAGGCGCCAGTTCGAGCGCGCCATTGAGTTTGATCACGTCAATCTGGATGCCCTGCTCGGCAAAATAGCGCTTGGTGATATTGGCAAATTTGGTGGCAACCTTCATGCGCCCCTGCACAGGAGCTGCTCCCACCGGGGCCGCCGTCATCAGGCGACAGCGTGCCAGCTTCAGATCCAGCGGTTCATAGAAATCCTCACTGCCATGCTCCATCAGCAGGTCCTTGCCCACCACGCCGATATCGGCGCTGCCGTACTCCACATAGGTGGGCACATCGGAGCCGCGGATTACCATGATCTGAACCCCTGGCACGGTGGTATCGAAGATCAGCTTGCGGCTGACGTGGATGTCCTCCAGCGGCGCAATACCCGCCTCCTCAAACAGGGGAAGCACTTCGTCCAGGATGCGGCCCTTGGTCAGGGCAATCACGATTTTCTGATAGTTGCTTGCAGTCATCTCGTCTCTGGCTGATTTGTCATGCCGGTACCCGTACCGGCGCTTCTGTCAGGAAGGCACCCGGCGAATGCGGGCACCCAGCAATTGCAGTTTTTCCTCGATGCACTCATAACCACGGTCGATATGGTAGATGCGATCCACGACGGTCTCGTTCTCGGACACCAGGCCGGCAATGATCAGGCTGGCGGAGGCCCGCAGATCCGTTGCCATCACCGGAGCCCCCTTCAGGGCAGGCACGCCGTTGACAATGACCGTGTTGCCTTCCACGTGCATGGATGCGCCCATGCGGTTCATCTCGTGCACATGCATGAAACGGTTTTCAAAAACAGTTTCGGTGATGGAGCCGGAACCGCTGGCCACGGCATTCAGCGCGGTGAACTGTGCCTGCATATCCGTCGGGAACGCCGGATAGGGCGCCGTGCGCAGGGACACGGCCTTGGGGCGGCGACCGTGCATGTCCAGCTCGATCCAGTTGTCACCCACGCGAATATCGGCACCGGCTTCCACCAGCTTGCTCAATACCGCTTCCAGGATATCCGGCCGGGTATCCTTGACCTTGATGCGCCCGCGCGTGGCGGCTGCGGCAATCAGATAGGTTCCGGTTTCGATGCGATCGGGCATGACGGCATAACTGCAGCCATGCAGACTGGTCTTGCCATTGATCACGATGGTGTCCGTGCCCTGACCCGTAATATCAGCCCCCATACGGATCAGGCAATTGGCCAGATCCACCACTTCGGGCTCACGCGCCGCGTTCTCAATAATCGTCTGTCCATCCGCCAGCGTTGCCGCCATCATGACGTTCTCGGTGCCCGTCACGGTACACAGATCCATGAAGATATGTGCCCCCTTCAGGCGTCCGTCCACACGGGCCTTGATATAGCCGTCCTCGACAAGGATATCGGCCCCCATCTTTTCCAGCGCGCTGATGTGCAGGTTCACTGGCCGGCTGCCAATGGCACAGCCACCCGGAAGCGCCACCTGGGCCTGTCCGTAGTGAGCCAGCAGCGGGCCCAGCACCAGAATGGAGGCGCGCATGGTCTTCACCAGCTCATAGGGGGCATTGAACTGCTTGATGGTGCCGCTGTTGATCTCAACATTGAGTTTCTCATCCACGATCGGCTCTAGCCCCATGCAGCCGAGCAGCTCCAGCATGGTGGTGATGTCATACAAATGCGGCAGATTGCAGATCTGCACGGTTTCCCGGGTCAGCAGTGTGGCCGCCAGGATGGGCAGGGCGGAGTTCTTCGCGCCCGCAATGCGGATTTCACCATTCAGGCTGATACCGCCATGAATCAATAACTTGTCCATGAGATTCTCGATTTCAAGGAGTGGATGGCATCAGGCCAGGGCAGAGTGTTCCTCTGCGGTCAGCAAACGCATGCTGACCGCATGGATGGCACCGGAGGCGATATGCGGGTTCAATATCTGATAAACGGTCTGCTGGCGCTTCACGGGATTGAGCCCTCGAAAGACCTCGCCCACCGCCAGCACCTGGTATTTGCCACCCTCTCCGTTCACACGAATCTCACAATCGGGCAATGCATCGGTGAGAATGTTCTGGATCTGTCCTGCGTCTATCATCTCGATCAACCTGTGCTGGGTTCTGTCACTGCTGTGTGTTGTGTTGTACCGGCTTACTGCCAGTTGTCGATAACCTGGTCAATGTCATTGCCATAACGATTCATCAACGCGGAAAACTGGGTGAAATACTGGCGGCGCAGATTGATCCCCCCCAGATAGAGGTTCTTCAGTTTCCACTCCCGGGCCTCGTTCAGAAACAGGGTGTACTGCAGCTCAACGGTGCTGTTGTTGGCGGAAATCTGCATGCGAACATTGGTGTTCTTCTCAGGGTCCGGCGCAGGCCGGCCTGCGGGCAGGAATACCAGCTCTTCGCCGTCGTAGCCCACTAAAGCCGCGCCATAGAAGCGAGTCAGGGTGTTCTTCAGTTTTTCACCGAAACGGTTGATCTGCTCACGCGTTGCCTGTTCGGAATAACGTGCCATAACCCCTACAGCCACCTCGTCAAAGTCGACGAAATTGCTCAGGGACTGCTCGATTCCGGCGAAATAGCGCTCCCGGTCGGAATCAAAATAGGGTTTCAGTTCCTGTACCTTAGCCAGCAGCTCGTTCACGGACTCACGCGCAGAGTCCACTGCAGAGGTGTCATCCGCAGCCTGCAGCACGGGGGCTGCCAGTACCAGCATCATGATCGCAAGGAAGCGTTTGATAGTGCTCACTCGAGTTCTCTCCTGTCGTCTATTCAGTCAATACCTGGGGCCGGGGCCAAACGTCGCCCGGCAATTCCGTGCCCTGAATGTGCCAATATCCTCGGGACTCAAGCATCTGCGTGCTCTGCGAACTGCGCAGAGTTTACCCCAATCCACCGGCGCAATAAATTACTACTTGCAAACATCGCCCATCCTTCGTCTAATTATTTCCCTTTGGATTCCCGACTGTTAAGACATAACTTATGTGGTTAGACGTCGTCATCGTGGCACTTGGTTTTGCCGGGCTGATCTGGGGAGCCGACAAGTTCGTGGCAGGGGCCTCGGCCATAGCGCTGAACTGGGGCGTCACCCCCTTGATGATCGGGTTGACGATCGTGGCATTTGGCACATCCGCCCCGGAGTTCTTCTCCTCTGCTGTCGCCGCCGTGGAAAATCAGGCGGCGATCGCTATCGGCAACGCCCTGGGTTCGAATATCTTCAATATCGGTGTCGCCCTGGGGGTCGCCGCTCTCATCCGCCCCATTATTCCACCAGCCTCTGTGCGCAGACGGGAATTGCCAATCCTGCTGCTGGTGAGCGTTGTGACCGGTTTTCTGTTTGCCAACCTCACACTGGGCCCCTACGACAGCGTCATTCTCATCGCACTTCTTGTCTTTGTTGCCGTGCGTCTGTCCCGCCCGCAGGAAAAACCCGTGGGCGCCGAGGACCTGCCTGCCGACGATGACGTGGACATCGCGCCCATGAGCACCTCCCGGGCCAGCCTGTTTCTGATGATCGGCCTGGCGCTGCTCATTCTCGGTGCCGAAGCCCTGGTAGGCGGGGCCTCGGCCATTGCCACCGAGCTCGGGGTCTCCTCCGCCGTCATCGGCCTGACCATTGTCGCGTTCGGCACCAGCCTGCCCGAGCTGGCAGCCTGCGTCGCCTCGGTGCTGAAAGGACAGTCCGACCTTGCCATCGGCAATATTGTCGGTTCCAATATCCTCAATCTGTTGGTGGTGTTACCTTTCCCGGGCCTGCTGGCCGCTGGTCTGATTGAGCCCGACCTGCTCTACCGTGACTACCTGAGCATGCTGCTGATGACCCTGGTGCTGGCCGCCGTTATTTTCTGGACCATTAAGTCAGGAAAGCACATGGGGCGCGGCATCGGAGCGGTGTTCCTGCTGATGTATGCCGCATGGTTCAGCACCCTGCTGCAACAGGCTTAGGAAATACCCCGTCATCTCCCAACACTGGATAACACAAGGCCCATGAGCGAAGAAAATTATCTGATTACGCGCGCATTGCGCACCATCGACATTGAATACCGGGCCATCGGGGAACTGCGCAGTCGTCTGGACAACAGTTTTGTGCAGGCCTGCGAACTGATGCTGGCCTGCACGGGCCGTATCGTGGTGATGGGCATGGGCAAGTCCGGCCTGATCGGGCGCAAGATCGCCGCCACGCTGTCGAGCACCGGCTCCCCAGCCATGTTCGTGCACCCCGGCGAGGCCAGCCACGGCGACCTGGGCATGATTACCGACCACGATGTGGTCCTGGCAATCTCCTACTCCGGCACAGCCGCCGAAATCATGACCATTCTGCCCGTCATCAAACGCAAGGGCGTGCCGCTGATCTGCCTGACTGGCGACCCGCAATCGGCTATGGCGACCACGGCCAATGTGCATCTGGACGGCAGCGTACAGGAAGAGGCCTGTCCGCTCGGCCTTGCCCCCACCACCAGCACCACCGTTGCCCTGGTGCTGGGAGATGCACTGGCGATGGCACTGCTGGAGGCAAGGGGCTTTACCCCGGAGGAGTTTGCCTTCTCACACCCCGGCGGCCGCCTGGGGCGACGCTTGCTGCTCAAGGTGCGGGACGTCATGCACGCAGGCGAGGCCATTCCGCGTGTGGGGCCGCAGACCCTGCTCAGTGAAGCCTTGCTGGAGATTTCGCGCAAAGGCCTTGGCATGACCACGGTGGTGGATGCCGAGGGCGTGCTGCGCGGCGTCTTTACCGATGGCGATCTGCGCCGTACACTCGACTCAGGCAAGGATATTCACAAAACCCGCATACAGGATGTGATGTCCGTGCACAGCAAAAAGATCCAGGAAAACGCCCTGGCCACCGAAGCCGTGCTGATGATGCAGGAAAACCGTATCTACACCCTGCTGGTCACCGATGCCTCGCAGGCACTGACCGGTGTCATCCGCATGCACGATCTGTTGCAGGCCAATGTGGTCTGAACATCCGGCTCAGACACACGACAGAGAAACCGCCTTATGCTATTCAATATCGAACCGAGTGACCTGCTGGAGCGCGCCCGCGCCGTTCGTCTGCTGCTGCTGGACGTTGACGGTGTGCTCACGGCGGGCGAGCTGTTTCTGTCCGACAGCGGTGAGGAAATCAAGGCCTTCAACACCCTCGATGGCCAGGGCATCAAACTGCTGCGCAACAGCGGAATCGAAGTCGGCATTCTCAGCGGACGCACCTCGAAACTGCTGGCCAGGCGGGCAGAAAACCTCGGCATCTCAATACTCATTCAGGGCCGGGAAGACAAGCGTGAGGCCCTCGACGAACTGTGTGCCCAGCGAGGCTTCACGGCGGACAGCATCGCCTATGTCGGCGATGATCTGCCGGACATCCGCGTGCTCAAGCATGTACGCCTGGGTTTTACCGTCTGCAATGCCCATTGCAGCGTGAAGGCCATCGCCCATGCACAGACAGACGGGGCTGGCGGTGCCGGCGCCGTGCGCGAAGTCTGCGATTTCATTCTTCAGGCCCAGGGGCTCTACGATGACGCCATTGCCCCCTACCAGTGAGCCGCAGGCGCAGGACGACAACGAGCAGGAAGTCAGCCGCCGCCTGTGGGGCAAGGGCTTCTGGCTCGGCTCCATCCTGATCCTGGTGGCGCTCTATGGCGGGCGTTCGCTGCTCAACGAGCGCAGCGGACAATCCACTGCCACCGACGACAGCACCACAGCCATTACCTTTGACGCCTACTCCAATGGCGTCAACAGCGTGCTGTATGACGCCGAGGGCAATATCGAGTACACCCTGGAGGCCACGGAGCAGATCCACTATCTGGACAACACCACCTCACTGCAGAACCCCTACGTCCGCCTGTATCAGGCCAACGGGGCGCGCTGGAATATCGTGGCCAGATCGGGCAGAATCCTCGCAGCCGAAGACGGCGACCGGATTGACCGGCTGGATCTGAGCGACGATGTGGAGCTATACCAGCTTGAGGACAACGGCAACCGCATAACGCTGACGACTACGTTTCTGTCTCTGTTTCCCCAGGAGGAAACCATGGCAACCGAACGGGAAGTCATCATGACCACTAACACCCTGTACCAGAGCGCCATCGGCATGCACGCCGATCTGCGTCAGGACATACTGACCTTTCTGTCCCGGGTCAAAGGCCGATATGAAGTTCAAAGCAGTCAACCCTGATCGTCGCTCGCTCCCTCTTTCACTGGGCACCCTTGCACTCCTGCTGTCCCTGGCAATGGGCGGACTGGACGCACAGGAAGCCCCCAGCCATGAGTACAGTGCCGATGGGGAAACCACCATCGAAACCGTGAACGGACTGCGTGTCATCACCCTGCGCAGCAATGTTTTTGTCCGCCAGGAAGACATCGAACTGACCGGGGATGTGGCGGTACTGGAGTACGATCGCAACAATCAACTGCAACAGGTACGCCTGACCGGTTCCCCCGCCAACTTCGAACAGAAGGCGGCCGATGAGTCCGGAAGCGTTACCGGCTTCAGCGACACCATCAATTACTACGCCGGCAGCGAACCCGTGGTCGAGTTCATTGGCAATGCCAGCTTCTCCCAGCCCGGAACCAGCCTGCGCTGCGCCGAGATCCGCCACACCATCGCGACCGGCGCCACCTCCGGGCAGGCCTGCAGCGGCTCCCTCAGTCCACAGGCCAATTGATGACGACTCTGCAGGCCAGCCATCTCGCCAAGGCATACAAGGGACGACACGTCGTTCGCGATGTCTCCCTGAGCGTCTCCAGCGGTCAGATCGTGGGGCTTCTGGGGCCCAATGGGGCCGGCAAGACCACCTGTTTCTACATGATCGTCGGCTTGATTCAGGCCGATAGCGGGCAGATAACGCTGGACGCCCATGACCTGACCGCCATGCCGATCCACGCACGCGCCCAGCGCGGCCTCGGCTATCTCCCCCAGGATTCCTCCATCTTCCGCACCTTGACGGTAGCCGAAAACATCATGGCCATTCTGGAGACCCGGCGTGATCTCGATCGGGATGGTCGCCGCAAGACCCTGGAAAGCCTGCTGCAGGAGTTCCACATCACCCACATCCGGGACAACAAGGGCATGAGCCTGTCAGGAGGTGAACGTCGCCGCACGGAAATCGCCCGTGCCCTGGCGGCGGAACCTCGTTTCATTCTGCTGGACGAACCCTTTGCCGGGGTAGACCCGATCTCCGTAAGCGACATCAAGGACATCATCTGCCATCTCAAGGCCAAGGGCATTGGTGTGCTGCTGACCGACCACAATGTTCGCGAAACCCTGGATATCTGCGAAAAGGCCTATATCGTCAGCGAAGGGCAGATCATCGCCGAAGGCTCCGCCGACACCATTCTGGCCAATCAGAAGGTCCGGGATGTCTATCTCGGCCATGAGTTCAAAATCTGAACAACAAGCCCAATCCACCAGCCTTATGCACGGCCCGGCAATTCCCTTTCAGATTGGGCTTGAAATTTGCTAGCGACTTACGGCACGATACTTGCTATACGGCCCGGGCAAGCCCCCGGACTGTGCCATGGAGCCCGCCTGAGCGCAGCCTCTCCCGACACAAGCAACCGGATGTATCACCGCAGATGACGACAGCAAGATCATGAAATTATCGCTTCAGCTTAAGTTGGGTCAGCAACTGACCATGACGCCGCAGCTGCAGCAGGCCATTCGTCTTCTTCAGCTCTCCACGCTTGATCTGCAACAGGAAATTCATCAGGCACTCGAATCCAACCCCATGCTCGAAATCGACGAGGGCATGGACGACTATCGCGCATCCGATGACGGCGATGGCGACAGTGACAGCAGCGCCCAGACTGCCAGCACATCAGACGACTACCAACCCGAGCATTCCCTGTCCAGCCAGGATGACGTGGACAGCAGCGACTTCGGCAGCAGCAGTGGCAGCGACGATAATCGCTGGGAAGAGAGTATCCCCCAGGAGCTGTCCGTGGACAGCAGCTGGGACGATGTCTATCAGAGCATCTATACCACCGGGGGTGGGGGGAGCGCGGGCGATGGCGAAAGCATGGACTTCGAGTCGCGCAACAGCGTCACCGAGACCCTGCAGGATCACCTGACATGGCAATTGAACCTGACGCCCATGTCGGATTCCGACCGCCTCATCGCCATGGCGATTATCGATGCGATCGATGCCAACGGCATGCTGACGCTGAGCGTGGATGTCATTCATGCCAGCCTGATGCGCAGCCTGGATATCGAACCCGAGGAAGTGCTTGCCGTTCTGCACCGCATTCAGCAGTTCGACCCGATCGGCGTGGGCTACCGCGATCTGTCCGAATGCCTGATGATCCAGCTGCAGCAGTTCGAGGGCGACGAGCTGACCCTGCCGGTGAAACACGCCAGGCTGATCGTCAAGGACCACCTGCAGTTGCTGGGCAACCGTGATTACGCACAGCTGATGCGCCTGACACGACTCAAGGAACCTGAACTGCGCGATGCCATCGGTGTTATCGAGCATCTGAACCCGCGTCCCGGTGCCGATATTGCGCCACCGTCCACCACCTATATCGTGCCGGACGTCATTGTGAGCAAGGACAGCGACACGGGCCGCTGGCGGGTGGAACTGAACCCCGAGACGGCCCCCAGAATCCGTATCAACCCCGATTATGCCTCTCTCGTGCGCCGGGCGGACAACAGCAGCGACAATAGCTATCTGCGCGACAACCTGCAGGAGGCACGCTGGTTCATCAAGAGCCTGCAGAGCCGCAACGAAACCCTGATGAAAGTCGCTACCCGTATCGTGGAGCACCAGAAGGGTTTCTTCGAATACGGCGAGGAGGCCATGAAGCCACTCGTGCTGCACGACATTGCAGAAGCGGTGAACATGCACGAATCCACCATCTCGCGCGTGACCACTCAGAAGTATATGCACACCCCCAAGGGCATCTTCGAGCTCAAGTATTTCTTCTCCAGCCATGTCAGCACCGCCGGGGGGGGAGAATGTTCCTCCACCGCCATCCGTGCGCTCATCAAGAAACTGGTGGCCGCTGAAAACGCCCGCAAACCCCTCAGCGACAGCAAGATCACCAAGCTGCTGGAGGAGCAGGGCATCAACGTGGCCCGGCGCACCATCGCCAAATACCGGGAATCCCTGTCCATCCCCCCCTCCAACGAGCGCAAAAAGCTGGTGTAGGGGCATTGGCAATACACGGGTGATATCCGGGACGAAAAAACACTCAAATCCACGGGGCAGCGGTGCTAAAATCTGCCCGAATTCCCGACTCACGAGACCTGCTCAACATGCAACTCAATACCATTCTGACGCCGGAACGCTGTTTCTGTAAGCTCCCCGGGGTCAGTAAGAAACGCTTCCTGACCACCATCAGCGAGCTGATTTCCACGCAAACCCAGACACTGTCAGCCGACCATATCTACAGCGCCCTGCTCGCCCGCGAACAGCTCGGCAGCACCGGCATCGGCAATGGCATCGCCATTCCCCACTGTCGGGTGGCCGATTGTGAGCACATCACCGGCGCCCTGGTGACGCTGGAGGAAGGCATCGATTTCGACGCCATAGACTCGCGTTCCGTAGACCTGCTGTTCGTGCTGATCGTGCCGGCACAGGAGACCGAGGAACACCTCAAGGTACTGGGGGCACTGGCAAGCCTGTTCCATCAGGACAGCTTCTGCGAGGCACTGCGTCAGGCCGGTAGTGCCGACGCGCTGTATGAGATCGCCACGCAGTCCTGAACTCTAGCGAGTGCGTGACAGAGCTGTTACTGGCAACAACCCCCGGTGTAGTGCAAAATTTGCACAGCACCCGGATGAAACAACAACCCAGAACTGGCAAAAACTGCGGGCAATACAAGCAAGTGAAACTCCTGATTATCAGTGGCCGCTCAGGCTCCGGCAAAAGTACCGCCCTCAACATGCTTGAGGATCACGGCTATTACTGCATCGATAATCTTCCTGCGAGCCTGCTGCCCGCCCTTGCCCAACGCGTCAGTGAACAGGGCGATGAAGCCCCTCAGGTAGCCGTCAGCATCGATGCTCGCAACATCCCCTCGGACCTGGAGCAGGTGCCGGCAATTATCGGGAAACTGCGCCAGGGAGCGCTGCGTACCGAAATCATCTTCCTGGATGCCAGCAGCCCGACCCTGATCAAGCGTTTCAGCGAAAGCCGGCGCAAGCATCCACTGACCACCGACAAGATCGGTTTGCGCCAGGCCATCAATATGGAGACCACACTGCTGGAGCAGATTGCGCTGCTTGCCAGCCTCTCCATCGACACCAGCAATATGTCACTGCACGAGTTACGCGAAATGATCCGCACACGGGTTGTGGAGCGTGAAGACAGCGGCCTGGCATTGATGTTCGAATCCTTCGGCTACAAATACGGCGTGCCGATCGATGCCGATGTGGTGTTCGACGTTCGCTGCCTGCCAAACCCTTATTGGGAGGAAACACTGCGCCCCTTGACCGGAAAGGACGACAAGGTGGTGCAATGGCTGCAATCCCGTGAGAGCGTTGAAAGCATGTACGAGGATTTGTGCCAGTATCTGGACAAATGGCTGCCGCGCTTCGAACAGAACAACCGCAGCTACATGACGGTGGCGATTGGCTGCACCGGAGGCCAGCACCGCTCTGTTTATCTGAGCGAGCGGCTGCGCCAGCATTTTGCCGGCAAACTGAGCAACGTCCAGGTCATGCACCGGGAATTACTACGCAGGGAAACCACACAAGAACGATGATCAAATCCACTGTCACAATCTGCAATAAGGCGGGGCTGCATGCACGTGCAGCGGCACGCATGGTCTCCGTCAGCTCCACATTCACCAGCCAGATCAAGGTCGGGCAGGACAAAATGGTCGATGGCAAGAGCATTCTTTCACTGATGATGCTGGCCGCAAGCAAAGGGACGGTTCTCAATGTGCTGATCGACGGGCCTGATGAGGCCGATGCCCTGGCCGCCATCACCGAACTGGTCAATAACCGTTTCGATGAAAGCGAATAAGCCACCAGGCTTCCTCGCCCCTCTTCCAATATTTGAGACAGCCATGACTGAACAGAACGACATTGACTGGTCACAACTCCCCCCCAGCAAATCGCAGCGCAAACGCGACATGATTGGCGTACAGAAACTGGGAGAGGAACTGACCACCCTGAGCAAGAAGCAGCTCGACAAGCTGCCCCTGAGCAATGAGTTGCGTGCCGCGATTGCGGAATTTCTGCGCCTGCCCAACAAGCACGAGGCCCGCAGACGCCAGTTGCAGTTTATCGGGCGCCTGATGCGTGATGTCGACCATGAGTCCATCCAGCAGGAACTGGATCGCATGCGCACACCGGATCGCGCCGAAGTACGGCGGGCACAACTGATCGAACAATGGGCCGCACGCCTGCTCGAAGGCTCAGAGGACGACATCAACGCTTTTGTGGACACCTGGCCCCTTGCAGAACGCCAGGCCATTCGCCAGATCCTGCGCAATCACAACAGGGAAAACGAGGAAAGCGCGCGCACCCACCGCCGCCGACTGCTGAACTACATCAAGGAATACATCGAGTAAGCCCCAGGGTTTGTCCCAGCCCTGAACGCAGTCAGGATGAAGGGACGCTTCCCGGCAGGCCCCCGCGCCAGCGTATACCTGCCCGGTGTTTTAGTGCTAAGATCAGCGCACAAAAGCGCAAATTGCTAAAAAATAACCATAATAATCAATGCATTAAAACAAATAAAAAGAGAGGCGCCCCATGTCTGACAAGAATGCCCACGCCTACTGGCGTGCGAACGTCAGAATTGTCCTGACACTTTTGCTTGTCTGGTTTTTCATCTCCTTTGTCTGCGGCATTCTGCTGGCGGATTTTCTCGATCAGTTCCGCATCGGCGGTTTCAAACTGGGATTCTGGATGGCCCAACAGGGGTCGATCTATGGATTCATTGTCCTGATCTATGTGTATATCCGTCAGATGGACAAACTGGACCGCAAGTTTGATCTGGACCATCGCGCCTCTTCACAGCCCAGCCGTGACGACAGTACAAATCCGGACCAGGAGGATCAGGCATGAGTGTGCAGATCTGGACCTACCTGTTCATCTTCATGTCCTTCGGCCTGTATATCGCCATCGCGATCTGGTCCAAGGCCGGTTCCACACACGATTTCTATGTTGCTGGCGGTGGCGTACACCCCATGACCAATGGCATGGCCACCGCCGCCGACTGGATGTCCGCGGCCTCCTTCATATCCATGGCGGGTCTGATCTCCTTTCTGGGGCGTGACGGCACCTATTATCTGATGGGCTGGACCGGGGGCTATGTGCTGCTGGCCCTGATGCTTGCGCCCTATCTGCGCAAGTTCGGCAAGTTCACCGTACCGGCCTTTATTGGTGACCGCTACTATTCCCAGAGCGCACGGCTGGTCGCCGTGTTCTGCGCCATCATCGTGTCCTTCGTGTATGTGTGTGGGCAGATGCAGGGGGCCGGTATCGTTTTCTCGCGCTTTCTGGAGGTGGACATCACCACCGGCGTGGTGATCGGCATGGCCATTGTGTTTTTCTATGCCGTTCTCGGAGGGATGAAGGGCGTTACCTACACCCAGGTCGCACAGTACTGCGTCCTCATCTTTGCCTATATGGTGCCCGCCATCTTTATTTCCATGCTGATGACGGGCAACCCGATTCCCCAACTCGGTTTCGGCTCCGAACTCACTCCGGAATTCGGTGGCGGCTATCTGCTCGATCGTCTCGACGGCATCAGCGAGGAGCTGGGCTTCGGCACCTACACGGCAGGCCAGAAAAGCACCCAGGACGTGTTCTTCATCACGGCAGCCCTGATGTTCGGCACGGCCGGGCTACCCCATGTCATCATCCGTTTCTTCACGGTTCCCAGTGTGCGCGATGCGCGTCGTTCTGCGGGTTTTGCCCTGGTCTTTATCGCTATTCTGTACACCACCGCACCGGCGATCGCCGCCTTCTCCAAAACCAATCTGATGAACACCGTCAACGATGCCGAATACGCCTCCATGCCGGCCTGGTTCTCCACCTGGGAGCGTACCCGTCTGATCTCCTTCGACGACAAGAACGGGGATGGACGCATTCAGTATGTTGGCGATCCGCAGCGCAATGAGCTGACGGTCAACCGAGACATCATGGTGCTGGCCAACCCGGAGATTGCCAACCTGCCCGGCTGGGTAGTGGCGCTGGTGGCGGCAGGTGCGCTGGCAGCGGCCCTGTCCACGGCAGCGGGGCTGCTGCTGGTGATCTCCACCTCGATTTCGCACGATCTGCTGAAGCGCTGCCTCGCCCCGGATATCACCGAGAAACAGGAATTGCTCTATGCGCGGGGGGCGATCTTTGTCGCCGTGCTGATTGCAGGTTATTTCGGCATCAACCCGCCCGGCTTCGTGGCGGAGGTCGTGGCCTTTGCCTTCGGGCTGGCGGCGGCGTCCTTCTTCCCGGCGATCGTGCTGGGCATTTTCTACAGCCGCATGAATCGCCAGGGAGCGGTGGCCGGGATGCTGACAGGCTTCTGCTTCACAGCGGCCTATATCATTTATTTCAAATTCATCAATCCGGCCATGAGCAATGCCGAGCACTGGTGGTTTGGCATTTCACCGGAGGGCATTGGCACCCTCGGCACCCTGCTCAATCTCGTGGTGGCATTGAGCGTATGCCGGATGACGGCAGAGCCCCCGCAGGAAGTGCAGACCATTGTGCGCAATATCCGCTTGCCCGGAGAGCACCTGCACGGTTCATGAGCGCGATTTCACGCGTTTCCAGTAATCCTCGGTGGTGGCCTTCATGTCCTTGCGCAGCAGCAGAATGCCGATCAGGTTCGGCATGGCCATGAAGAACAGCGTCACCGCCGAGAGGTTCCAGATCAACGTGGTATCGGCCTGTGCCGCCAGAAAGAAGCCGGCGATATAGACCAGGCGGAAAGGCAGAACACCCGCGTGCCCGAACAGATAGGTAATGGCACGGTCGCCGTAATAGGACCAGGCAATTGCCGTGGAAAAGGCAAACAACAGCAAGCCAATCGAGACAATATACTGCCCGGCATCCCCGAGCCAGCCCCGGGTAAAGGCCTTGGCCGTCAAAGGCACTGAGTGAATCAGGGAGCGCCCCTCGATCTGCAGAGTCAAATCGTCCGGCTTGCCATCTGTCACATGAAAACGCCCCTGCGCCGGCTCACCGGCAACACTAAAGCGCATGTCCTCCGCTACCGAACGGGCATGCAGCAAGGTGAAGTCCTGCGTATTGCGAACACGCCCGTCCACCAGCTCCATATCACCGCTGAAGGCCTGCACATCCGAGGCGCCATTGCTCAGATAATGGAACAGTGCCTCGCGGTCACTCAGTTCACGGTCGTCATAAACGCCAGCCACGATCGCAATATCCGCGCGGGCAAATACATTCTCGTGCTTGTCGCTCCACACGCCGGAAGCCAGGATGACCAGGCCGGTCAGCGTACAGATCACGATGGTGTCGATGAAGGGTTCGAGCAGAGACACCATGCCCTCATCGGCTGGCTCATCGGTGCGTGCGGCGGAATGCGCAATGGACGAAGACCCCAGACCCGCTTCATTGGAGAACAGCCCGCGGTTTACGCCGCGGTTGAAGGCATAGGCAATCGTTGCCCCCAGAAAACCGCCGGTTGCCGCAGAGCCGGTGAAAACATCCGCGAAAATGGAGACAAAGGCCGGGCCGACATTGCCGATATTGGGGATAATGACCGCGAGTGCACCGAGCACATAAATCAGCGACATGATCGGTACCAGCTTCGACGCGACCTGGGCGATGCGCTTGATCCCCCCTACCACCACCAGGGCCAGCAAAACCGTCAACACGGCGCCAGAGGTCACGGGGCTGATGCCAAAGGAGTCACGCAGGCCGGAGGCAATGCTGTTGATCTGCGGGAAATTGCCAATACCAAAACAGGTCAGCACCGCCGCAATGGAAAACAGAATCGCCAGAGGGCGGGACTTGAGCGCGTTTTCCATGTAGTACATGGGCCCTCCCGCCATCGAACCGTCCTCTGTTTTCACACGGTATTTGTGCGACAGAGTGACTTCCACGAACTTGGTGGTCATGCCGAGAAAGGCCGTCGTCCACATCCAGAACAGCGCCGCCGGGCCGCCCAGGAAAAGGGCGAAGGCCACCCCGCCGATGTTGCCGGTGCCGATAGTTCCCGCCAGCGCCGTGGACAGCGCCTGAAAGTGGCTGGTATCCCCCGGAGCCCCTTCACGGTCCAGCTTGCCGCTGACCACCCGCAGCGCATGGCGGAAAAAACGTATCTGGGGAAATTTGAGATAGAGCGTGAAAAACAAGCCCGTAAACAGCAGCAGATAGGGAAACCAGGCGGAACCCGCCAGCATTCCATCCATTTGAACGAGCAAGGCATTGATTGCATCCACGGGCTGGGTTCCTCTCTTTTATTGTGTATTAACGGGTCAGTCGTCACTCATCTGAATGACGGGAGCGGCAGCCGCACTGTGCGCCACCTGGTCAACGCGTACCATCACCTGATCGGCCAGCTCAAGATAGGCTTGGGCAACCGGGCTATCCGGCTGTGCCACGACGATAGGATGGCCGCTGTCGGTGTGCTCGCGAATGGAAAGATCCAGCGGCAGCGAGCCAATGACATCGATGCCATAGTCTTCGGACAACTGCTGCCCGCCACCACTTCCGAAGATTGCCTCGGCGTGCCCGCAGTTCGAGCAGATGTGCACGCCCATATTCTCCACCACCCCCAGCAGGGGCACCTTGACCTTGCGGAACATTTCGATGCCCTTGCGCGCATCCAGCAGGGCCACGTCCTGCGGCGTGGTCACAATCACGGCACCACTGACCGGCACGGACTGGGAGAGACTCAATTGAATATCACCGGTGCCCGGTGGCATGTCGACAATCAGATAGTCCAGGTCGGACCAGCGGGTATCCTGCAGAATCTGTTTGAAGGCGCCGACAATCATGGGCGCACGCCATACCATCGGGGTTTCGGGGCTGACCAGATAGCCCATGGAGTTGGATTCGATACCATGAGCGCGGATGGGCTCCATGTATTTATTGTCGATAATCCGGGGACGCACGCCCGGCCTGACCCCCAGCATCAGAGGCAGGCTGGGGCCATAGACATCGGCATCCAGAAGCCCTACACGCTTGCCACGCCGATGCAGGGCCAAGGCCAGGTTCACCGCAGTGGTGGATTTACCAACGCCGCCCTTACCCGATGCCACACAGATGATGTGTCGAACTCCCTGCAGTTGCTCCACTTTCCGCCCCCTTACTGATAACCCGGGCATTATCCAACGAAGATGCGGCGGGGAACAAGCACAGCCACAAGCGACTTTCTGTGGCGATTCAACACATTCTGCGACAATACGTCCGTGGCAATCTCCCATCGCTTAAGCTAACCTTCAGGGGTTTTTCGCTAGAGTGGCCACATTGATCGTGGCTTGAGGGACAAGTTCACCATGTTAAAGGCGTCAATAGCCCTTCTTCTCCTGAGTGTGTCGCAGGCCGCCCTGTCACAGCAGATCACGGCTCCCGGAAGCGATGAAGACTACCTCATCAAGTATGCGATCTACTCCAGTGCCTGGAATGTCAGCAGCAATGCAGGGCTGAGAATCGTGGCACAGAATCAGAGTGAGCACGATGTCGTCCTGCAGTCCGTGCTGTTTCAGGACGAGGATGATCCCTCCATTCAGACACGCTTGTCACTGAACATCGAGGTGCCGGCAGGCGCATGGGCGGAAAAGGAAATTGACTACCTCAATCTTCTGTTCGGCAGCGAATGTATTTCCCGCACGATGGCGGAAGACTGGAAACTGGTGGAGGTCTCCAACTACACGCTGAATCCTTCCGTGCGCGGCCTGATCATCGAGGATTCGGACTCCTTCCGCATCTATCAGTGTGTGCGCACGGTGCATGTGAGCTGGCTCGACACCGAGACCCAGGAGCAGAACGACCACAGCGAATGGGTCATGTATCACTTCGAACGTCAGTACACCAACTGATCCTCTCCTGTCTCTCCTTCTTTTGATTTTGTTCTGGGGCTTTGTTCTGGGGCTTTGTTCTGGGGCTTTGTTCTGGGGCTTTGTTCTGGGGCTTTGTTCTGGGGCTTTGTTCCCGCATTGGGGAGCGGTAGTTGCGGGCCGGAGACGCCAAAAAGCGTACATCCTTGTACAGGCTCGGCGCACACCCTCCCTGGTGCGCGACGCTCCTGCCCGCAACTACCGCTCCCCAACGCTGCATAACGCCATTCGTCATACTGCAGAAAAGTTCTTCAAATTTTCAACGAAGATTAAATGTTCAACTCCCGTATCGAGAACAACGCTACAGAATATTGCCTCTCGTCAGACGAGAGCCGGAGGGAGGAGACAAGGTGACGGAGCGTCGGGCGCCATGGATGGCGCACGCCGAGCCTGTACAAGGATGTACGCCTTTTGGCGTCTCCGTCACCTTGTCTCCTCCCTCCGGCTCGAAAAACAGAGTTATGGACCAGGAAAACAAAAAAAAGGGCCGCAATGCGACCCTTTTTTAAGCGAATGTGTTGCACAGATTAACCCAACAGCACCCCACCGTACTGAACAAAGAACGGCGCAAACACCAGCGACAGAATCGCAGAGAGTTTGATCAGAATGTTCAGAGAGGGGCCAGAGGTATCCTTCAGCGGATCCCCCACGGTGTCACCGACCACCGCAGCCTTGTGTACCTCGGAACCTTTTCCACCAAAGTTACCGGCTTCCACAAACTTCTTGGCGTTATCCCACGCGCCGCCACTGTTGGAAGACGAAATGGCCAGTACCCCGCCAGCAACCAGAGAGCCCGCGAGAATACCCGCTACCGCCGGCACGCCGAACAGGAAACCCACCACCAGCGGTGTGCCCATGATGAGCACGCCCGGTGCAATCATTTCACGCAGCGCTGCTTTCGTGGAGATCGCAACACACTGCGCATAATCGGGCTGCGCCTTGCCTTCCATCAGACCGGGGATGGAATTGAACTGACGGCGAACCTCTTCGATCATGTCGAACGCGGCCTTGCCCACAGATTTCATCGTCATCGCCGTGAACAGGAAGGGCAGTACTGCACCGAGGAACAGGCTCACAAACACAATCGGGTCAAGCAGGTTGATGCTGCCCAGCAGATCGTAGCTCTCGCCGTACTGTTCCTTCATCAGGCCGTCGGCGCTGGTGAGGAAGGCCGCAAACAGTGCCAGCGAGGTCAGAATGGCCGCACCGATGGCAAAGCCCTTGCCGATGGCGGCAGTGGTATTCCCCGCCGCATCCAGAATATCCGTGCGGCGACGCACTTCCTTGTCCAGACCGGCCATCTCGGCAACGCCACCGGCGTTATCGGCAACCGGACCGTAGGCATCGATGGTCAATGCAATGGCCAGGGTTCCCAGCATGCCGAGAGAGCCGATAGCCACACCGTACATGCCCCCCAGTTCCCAGGACACAAAGATCGCAATCGCGATCGCGATATAGGGCAGCACGGTGCTCTTGTAGCCCAGTGCCAGGCCGTAGATGATGTTGGTTGCCGCACCTGTTTCACAGGACTTTGCCACTTCCTGCACCGGCTTGAAGGCACCAGAGGTGTAGTAACCCGTCAGCAGCCCCACCGCGAGACCCGCGACCAGACCGGAGAAGAAGCACCAGTAGATACCCATTGCGGTGTAGGTTTCCTCACGCAGCATAAACTGCTCGGGGATCACTGCACGGGTCACGAAGAACATGGCAATGGCCATCAGGGCACTGGAGATGATCAGCAGCTTCATCAGGGCCGGAGACACGTCTTCTTCTTTCTTGACCGATACAAACATCAGCGTGAGAAGACTGATGGGAATACCCACGGCGCTGATCAGAATCGGGTAGAGCAGCGCGTCAATATTGCCGGCGAAGACAACCGCACTGATGACCATTGCCGCACAGGTGGATTCCGCACAGGAACCGAACAGGTCGGCACCCATACCGGCCACGTCACCCACGTTGTCGCCCACGTTGTCAGCGATCACCGCCGGGTTACGCGGATCATCTTCAGGAATGCCCTTTTCCACCTTGCCCACCAGGTCGGCACCCACGTCCGCCGCCTTGGTGAAAATACCACCGCCCACACGGGCAAACAGCGCAATGGTGGAACCACCAAGACCAAACCCGGCGATGATTTCCATCAGCACATAGTTGGGCAGATCGTCAGGCACCCAGGCCTTCATCAGCAGATAGACCAGCACCAGGCCGAGCACCGCGAGACTGACCAGTGCAAAACCCATCACTGCGCCGGAGTTCAGCGCCACTTTGTAAGCATCGCTGATGTCATTGCGGGCAGAGACCGTGGTACGCGCATTGCCCTGTGTGGCAATCATCATGCCGATGTAGCCGGAAGCGATGGAAATCAACCCGCCAAAGAGGAAGGCGACTGCGGTATAGAGACCCTCACGGGTATCGGGAGTGTGGTTGTCGTCAATCAGTACCGCAATAATGGCGGCAAAGACGAGCATGAAGATAGCGAGAAATTTGTACTCCTGCTTCAGAAATGCCATGGCACCCTGGGCAATCGCACCGTGGATGAACTTCAGACGGGTTTCCTGTTCGCCCTCGAGACCAAGGTTCAACGGAACACTCATCACCCGGCGCATATAAAAATACGCAACGCCCAAACCGAAAAGTGAAAGCAAAATCGTAATACTTATTGTCATGCCTGGCATCTTGCGGTATCCCCTCATGTTGTTTTTTTTAACGGACCGGGGGCACTGTAGCATATCGATCGGTACAAACAAAGCGGCTGCCTGCCACCCTTGTCGATTGGCCAGAACACAGGAAATTCGGGGGGTTCAGGAGAATTGGAACGAAACCCTGAACACGCGTTGAACAGGGCATTCAGGACCGTGGGTACCAGATGTTTGACACCAATCGGTTCTAACGGGACGGGTGGCGCTTTTTCCCGCGACGCTTGCCGGAACCACCCCCAGGGCGTGTCGGCCCCTTGTCGGCACCGGCACTCAGACGGGCCGCACGAAAGGCGGCTCGCATCTGTTTGAGTCTTTCATCCGCCGCCTGGTGGCGACGCGCCTCCAGCGCATCGCTGATGTCGACAATATTGTCACTCATTGCTGGCTCAGTGCCTGCGCCTCGCGTTTGAGGCTGTCCTTGCGGGCCTCCAGATCGGCAAGCCCTGCCTTGTCGAGCGGCACCACGGGTTCCCCGGCGGCATTGGTATTGGCGTATTTCTGCTGCTCCGCATTCAAGGCCTCCAGCAACGCTTCGGCGGCGACAATGGCCTCCTCGTACTTGCTGTTCACCGCACTGGCACGCGCATTGATGTCACGCAGATCCGCAATCTGGGCTTCCAGCTGGGCGATACGGGCACGCTGGGCATCTTCCCTGGCCTGCGCGGCACGGCGGGCCTGCTCGGCAGCAGCCAGGCGGGCGGCTTCTTCACGCTGCGCCTGGCGAGCAGCCTCTTCGGCAGCCTCACGCGCGCGTTGCTGGGCTTCCTGGCGGGCCACTTCCGCCTGACGTTCTGCCTCCTGCCGGGCGATTCGGGAACGCTCCTCCGCTGCCCGGGCCGCCGCAGCCGCCTGCTCCTGGGCACGCTGCACTTCGACTGCACGGGCCTGTTCGGCCGCCTCCTGCTCTTTCGCCGAGGACGCACAAGCAACCAGGGCAAGCATGAGCCCACCCAGCAGTAGCCGCCGGGCAAGCGGGATAAATCTGGCATCAATGGCAAAGCGTTTCATCATGAAAATCCTTGTAGATCGGGACACTCCGGTAAGTTGTCGCACAGTGCTTGACGCCACCATAAGCAGTCACTGATAGTACGGTCAAACTGCGCAGTCCGGCACTGGATTGGCCCAAGCCCCTCATCACAATGCCAGGATTTGCACTTTATATAGGTAAATCAGCAATTTGTCAGCCTTTATGCTGAATTCTCATGACGAATATCCGCAATTTCAGCCCCTTTCGTTCCACGCTACTGATCCTCGGTCTGCTGATGCTGCCGCCACTGTTGCTCGCCGCCGCACTGCTGCAATCGGCCCCCTCGGTGCCCGGCAATCCCACGCTCGACAATCCCGCCATCAACACCATTGAACAATTGATCGTGGACAACGGCCCCGCCAGCATCAGCTCCCCCGGCGAGGTGATCCTGCATCTGGATGCCGGTGAACTGAACCTGCTGGCCGCTTTCCTGCTGCAGAACATTCCTGGCATGCAGGATGTTACGGCAGATGTCGCCCTCATGCAGGGCAGTGCGCGGGTTGCGCTCAGCATGCCGCTGCCCACCCCGTTGCAGACACTGTATCTGAACGTGCACGCCCGGGTTCGCGAGCAGGGTGGCGGGCTCGATATATACGCCCTGCGCCTGGGGCGCCTGCCGGTTCCCGATGCTCTGGTGCACTATCTGATCGCCCGGGCACAGGCGAGAATGGCCAACGCCTACGTCAACTACCAGGAACTGGTGAATCTGCAACAGAGCCTGCGTCAGGTGCGCTTCGATGACAATCTGCTGGAAATCACCCTGGACTGGGACCCAGCGCTGCTTGCGCGGGTACAGACGCAGGCAGAGCAGCTCTTTCTCAGCGCCGAGGACAAGGCCCGCATCGTGCACTACTTCGGCCGCATCGTCGCCATCGTCGAGGCCCAAGCCCCGGAAGCCAGCAGCATGTCCCTGAGTCTGCTGCTGGTGCCGCTGTTTGAGGAGGCCCGCGAGCGTTCCCGCGAGGGCGCGGATCCCATCGCGGAAAACCGCAGCCTGCTGCAGGCGCTGTCCCTGTACGTCAACGAATCCGACCTCAGCCAGTTGGTGGAACCGCCAGGTGCGGCGGCCCTGATTACCCCACGCCGCCTGGCCGTCACCATTCAGCACCGTCCGGATCTGGCGCAACACTTCACCAGCTCCGCCGCCATGAGCGCCACCATCGGCGAGGGGGTTGCCGGCCTGCTCTCCACCAGCAAGGAAGTTCACGATGCCCGCTACCGGACAGGCTTCAGCTTCAGCGATCTGACCGCCAACAGCGCTGGCGCCGCCCTGGGTAACAAGGCCACCGCCTCCATTGAGGAGGCACAGCAGATGCAGGCCGGCGTGCTGCGCATACAGGCTGAAGCGGATTACATGCCCCCGGTATCACGCGACTACGCCGGCCTGTCCGAGAACGATTTCTCGGCCCAGTACACCGACCGCAACAGTGAAGCCTACATGGCCCGCATCAATGCCATTGAGGAAGAGATTGCCTCGCTGGCCGTATTCCGGCAGCCCTGACAGCCCGCCACATGTCTTATATACTAGGCCGCCCTGTGCCACCTCGGCCCCAGGGCGATACTCAGGATTCCGACAGCATGAGCAGTGACAAACCCGCCCCGCACTTTGATACGGTGAATCTGCATTCCGACCGCCGCGACAAACCCGGCCACGGCGCCCTGCACAAGCCCGTGCACACCTCTATTGCCTTCGAGTATGAGGATGCACGGGATCTCGCGGCGGTCTTTCAGGGCCGCCAGAGCGGCTATAATTACGCACGCCAGCAGAACCCAACCGTCAACGCCCTGCAGAACCGCGTGACGCGCATGGAAGGAGGCCTTGCCACTGCGGCCTTCTCCACCGGCATGGCGGCCATCGGCTCCACCCTGTTTGCCCTGCTGCGCAAGGGCGACCATGTGGTGTCCAGCTCCTTCCTGTTCGGCAACACCAACAGCCTGTTCAACAGCTTTGGCAATTTTGGCGTGGACGTCAGTTTCGTGGATGCCACCGATGTCGCGAACGTGGAAAATGCACTGAGGCCGCAGACACGGGCCGTGTTTGTGGAAACCATTGCCAACCCTGTCACCCAGGTGGCCGATCTCGCGCGCATTGGCGAGCTGTGCGCCCAGCGCAAGATTCTCTATATCGTGGACAACACCATCACGACCCCCAGCCTGTTTTCTCCCCGTGCCGTCGGGGCATCCCTGATCATCAACTCGCTGTCCAAGTATTTCGGCGGTCATGGCGATGCCCTGGGGGGGGCCGTCACCGATACCGGCCTGTATGACTGGAGCGGTTTTCCGAACCTGTACGACAACTACAAAACAGGCCCGGCCAGCCAATGGGGGCTGACCCAGATCCGCAAGAAGGGGCTGCGCGATTTCGGCGCCACCCTGGCACCGGAGGCCGCTCACAGTCTGGCGGTCGGCTCGGAGACCCTGTCCCTGCGGGTGGAGCGCGCCAGTGACAACGCCCTGGCCCTGGCCCGTTTCCTCCAGGCCCATCCGAAAGTGAGCAAGGTGCATTATCCGGGGCTGCCGCAACACCCCCAGCACGCACTGGCATCACGCCTTTTCCGCCACTTCGGGGCACTCATGAGCATCGAGTTGCGCGAGGAGCTGGACTGCTTCGATTTCCTCAACCGCCTGGAATATGTGGTGTCATCGAGCAATCTGGGGGATACCCGTACCCTGGCCATTCCGGTGGCGCACACCATTTTTTACGAAATGGGTGCCGAGCGCCGGGCGTCCATGGGGATTGCCGACTCGCTGGTGCGCATCGCCGTGGGCATCGAACATATCGATGACCTGATTGCCGACTTCAGCCAGGCACTGGCCTGAACAGGGAAACCCCAACCATGATCACGCTCTGCCATGTCGACGATATCGAAGAGGGTACCTCAAAGGGATTCGAGGTCGCCGGCAAGTTTCTTTTTGCCGTGAAAAAAGACGGGGACATGTTCCTCTATTACAACTATTGCCCCCACCTGGGCACGCCGCTGGAATGGCTGGACGACCAGTTTCTGGACAGTGACGGCGCGCTCATTCAGTGTTCCACCCACGGGGCTTTGTTCCTGATCGACAGCGGCAAATGCATCCTCGGCCCCTGCAAGGGCAAAAGCCTGAAAGCCATCCCCTTCATTCTCGGCAATGGTTTCATGATGGTGGAAGAACAACAGGTCAGCAGCCTGGGGCGTATCTAAGGATACCTAAAGCTCTACCGGAAGCGCTGTGTCCAGCTCAATGCCGGTATCGCCAATCGCCGCGCGGTAGGCAAGCACCTCCACACCACGCTCATAGGCCTCGCGCAGCAGACTCGCGTAGTCGGGGTCGATTTCCTCTGCCGGTCGCACGCGCGCAATACCCTCATGCTGCACACAGAAAAACAGTACTGCCCGCTGCCCCGCTTCGCGCATCTCGATCAGCTCACGCAGATGTTTCTGGCCCCGGCTGCTTACCGCATCGGGAAACGCGCCCAGACCATTGCCAAGCCCCAGCGTGACGCTCTTGACCTCGACATAACAGTCCTCGCCTGCGGCGCCGGGTTTGTCGCTGAGCAGAAAATCAATGCGGCTGTTCTCCGAGCCATAGGGCACCTCGGCGCGACAGCAGCGATAACCCTGCAACTCGCTTATCGCCCCCCTGCCCAGCGCTTCCCGCACCAGGGCATTGGCGCGCCCGGTATTGATGCCAACACGGTAGCGCCCCTCCACCTCCACCAGCTCCCAGGTGCAGGGATATTTGCGGGCAGCATTGCCGGAATCCGAATACCACACCCGGCTGCCAGGCTCGGCGCAGTTGCGCATGGAACCGGTATTGGGGCAATGCAGGGTAATCTCACTGCCATCGGGCAGCCTGACATCCGCCAGAAAACGCTTGTAGCGGCGAATCAGAATGGCGCTGTGCAGAGGCGGCTCGAAGATCATGCGGACAGCTTCCCCGAGGCTACGGCGGCACGCAGCCTGTCCGCCGCGATCTCCAGATTCTGCATGCTTGTGGTAAAGGCAAAACGGACGTGGAGACGGCTGTGGTATTCACCAAAATCCGTCCCTGGGGTCACGGCAAGACCAAAGTCCTCCAGCAACACCCGGCACAGGTGTTCGCAATCCGCGGAGAACTTCTCGATACCGGCATAAAGGTAGAAGGCTCCCAGTGGCTCCACGGGCAAAGTGAAGCCCAACTCCTTCAGCACGCCACTGAGAAAATCCCGCCGCTGCGCAAAGGCACGGCGACGTGTCTCCAGAATCTCCCGGGTGTCCTCGTCGAACGCACGCAATGCCGCATGCTGAGCCGGCGTCGAGGCGGCGATAAACAGGTTTTGCGCCAGAATATGACTGGCCTCCACCAGAACCTGCGGCACCACAAACCAGCCCAGACGCCAACCGGTCATGCCAAAATATTTTGAAAAACTGTTCACCACGATGGCGTCCTGACTGACGCGCAGGACGCTGGGCAGGCCTTCGCTGTAATCCAGTCCGTGGTAGATCTCATCTACCAGCAAGTGAGCGTCCTGGCGATCGCACCAACGGCTGAGTGCCGCCAGGGCGTCAATATCCAGCGTGGTGCCGGTAGGGTTGCCCGGAGACGCCGCCCACACGCCACGCACCGGCGCCTTGGCATAAGGCTCCAGCAGCCCGGGATTGAGTTGGTAGCCACTGTCGGCAGTGACCGGCACCAGTTGCGCCTCTCCACCGGCCAGACGGACAAAATGGCGGTTACAGGGATAACCCGGATCGGGCAGCAATATCCGGTCGCCGGGGTTGACCAGCAACTGCGCCAACAGGCTGAGCCCCCCGCTGGCACCAGGCGTCACGATAATGCGCCCGGGGTCTACTTCCACCCCCTGGCTGTCTTTGTAGTGTTGCGCAATCCGTTCACGCAGTTGCGGCAGACCTGCCGCGGGCGTATACGCCGTACAACCATGTGCGAGCGCCTCACGCCCCGCTTCCACGATGGGCTGCGCGGTCGAAAAATCCGGTTCGCCCACCTCCAGGTGAATGATGGAGCGCCCCTGTGACTCCAGCTCCCGCGCTCTCTCCATCACGGTCATCACGCGAAACGGGCTGATATCGGCGGTGCGCGCCGCAGGCTTGAAACGGTTACTGGCAGACACGGACTCTCCATGGCCGGGATGGCGCTGATTGGCTGAAGCGACATTATACGCAGGGCCTCAAGCCCGGGTGTAGCCGAACTTTTGCTCGCTTTTGGCAGGCTGTTTTCACGCCCACTTTCCTGTAGCGCAGCGGAGAATATTCTGGTAGCTTAGCGGGCTTTCTAATGTCCAGACCGCGCTGGATCGAGTGCGCGGGACCACTTTAGACAAGCCCATTTCGGGCTATGAGGCATAGCGAACCATGTCTAACAAGCAAGCCCCCGCAGCGGCACCTGTGCTGAAAAACTTTACCCCTTACAAAGAAAAGAAAGGGGAAGAGTATATGAACGAGAACCAGAAGGAGCACTTCAAGGCCATCCTCAACAGCTGGCGCAATCAGCTGATGGAAGAAGTGGACCGAACGGTTCATCATATGCAGGACGAAGCGGCCAACTATCCGGATCCGGCGGACCGGGCCACCCAGGAAGAGGAATTCAGCCTGGAACTTCGCACCCGCGACCGCGAACGCAAACTCATCAAGAAGATCGACTCCACGCTGGAAAAGATCGCACAGGATGATTACGGCTACTGCGAGTCCTGTGGCATCGAGATCGGAATCCGTCGTCTGGAAGCCCGTCCCACCGCGAACAAGTGCATTGACTGCAAAACTCTGGACGAAATCAAAGAGAAACAATGGGGCGCCTGAGCGCAAGCCATTGTCCCGTATCTTCGGCGCCATTATGGCGCCGATGCAGCTCCCTGCTGTCACCTTGATCTGAACCCCCGCCATGCCTTCCGAAGCCACCTACATCGGTCGCTTTGCCCCCTCCCCCAGTGGCCCCTTGCACTTTGGCTCACTGGTGGCGGCACTCGCCAGCTTCCTTGACGCCCGCGCACAGGGCGGCCGCTGGCTGCTGCGCATGGAGGATCTCGACCCGGCCCGTGAACCGCCGCAAGCGGCTGCCAGCATACTGCGCTCCCTGGAGGCCTTCGGCCTGCACTGGGATGGCGAAGTGCTGTACCAGAGCACACGCCTGGAGGCCTATCGGGACGCGCTGAAGCAATTGCGGGCACTGGGCTTGATTTACACCTGCGACTGCTCCCGCCAGGACGTGCAGGCGATGGGCGGGGTTTATGACGGTCGTTGCCGAGCACGCACAGAAGCTGTCGTCCATGGCGCTCTGCGCGTAAAGGTGGCAGATGAGACGATCACTTTTAACGACCTCATCCAGGGGCCGCAGGCGCAGCAACTGCTGCACGAATGCGGGGATTTCGTGGTCCTGCGCAAGGACGGCCTGTTTGCCTACCAGCTTGCCGTGGTCGTGGACGATGCCTTTCAGGGCATCAGCCATGTGGTGCGCGGCGTCGATCTGCTGGATTCCACGGCGCGGCAGATTTACCTGCAACGCTGCCTTGGAGAGACCACCCCGCAATACGCTCATATTCCTGTCGCCGTCAATGCCGACGGACAGAAACTGAGCAAACAGCATTTCGCCCGCGCCATTGATGACGCGGACCCCGTTCCGCAACTGCTGCAGAGCCTGCAGTTTCTTGGCCAGGCCCCTGCGCCCGAGCTGCGGGAGGCCAGCACGGAGGAACTTCTGCACTGGGCAATCGGGCACTGGGATATACAGGCCGTGCCCAAGTTAGCTAATATCCGGCACGACTGCGATCCTGCCATCACTTCCGGCTGAGGAAAAACCGAACGTGTACCTGACCCGCTCAACGCTTCTGCTGATCATGTGCAGCTATCTGCTGTTCGTGTCCGCCGTGGACTGGATGGCCCAGCCTACGGGTGCCTGGTACCGCCCCTTTCTGATCGCCCTGATCGTGATTGTCATTGCCGCGTTCAGCCACCGGGAACACAACTCCGATGATCTTTGATCTGGGCACCCTGTTCGTTCTCGGCATTGTCTATATGGCGGTGCTGTTCGGCATTGCACTGGCCACCGACAAGGGCTGGATTCCCCAGAGGATTACCCGCCACCCCATCGTCTACGTTCTGGCGCTCGGGGTTTTTGCCAGTGTCTGGTCCTATTTCTCCACCACCGCCAACGCCTTCCGCGACGGCTTCGGTTATCTTGCGCCCTTTATCGGCATTTCTCTGGCCTTTCTGTTCTCTCCCCTCATGCTGCGCCCGATTCTCGACATCACGCGCAGCTATCAGCTGAGTTCACTGGCGGACCTGCTGGCCTTTCGTTACCGCAGCCCGCTTGCCGGCACGCTGACCACCATCGTCATGCTGCTCGGCGTCACGCCACTGCTGTCCCTGCAGATCCAGGCGGTCGCCACCTCCGTGAGCATTCTGTCGCCAGAGATTTCTCAGACTGCACTGGCAGCAGTCTTCTGCACCATGATCACGCTGTTTGCCATCTTCTTCGGCACCGGGCGTGGCGCCGGGCGGGAAAAGCACGAGGGCCTGGTCATGGCCATCGCTTTTGAGTCATTGATCAAACTGCTTGCCATGCTGTGCCTGGGCGGTTTTGCGGTCTATCAGGGCTTTGGCGGGCTGGGACAGATCGATCAGTGGCTGCAGACCCAGCCGGAGCTGCTGGCAGCGATCAAGACACCCGATGCGCCGGGCTCCTTCCACATCACCGCCCTGCTCTTCTTCACCGCCTCAGTGGCCAGCCCGCACATGTTTTACATGATCTTCAACGAGAACAAGGACCCCAAGGCGCTGACCCTGGCGAGCTGGGCGCTGCCATTGTATTTCCTGCTGCTGAGCCTCCCGGTATTCCCCGTGCTCTGGGCCGGCCTGAAAACAGGCTCCACCGCTCCACTGGAGTACTACCCCGTCAGTCTGGGGCTGGACTACGACTCGCCCCTGATAAGCCTGGTGGGATTCCTCGGCGGCCTGTCCGCCGCCAGCGGCCTGATTATTGTCATCACGCTCGCACTGTCCAATATGTGCCTGAACCATCTGATCCTGCCCCTGTATCAACCCACGGCCCGCAATGACATCTATCGCTGGCTGCTGTGGCGGCGGCGTGCGCTGATTGCCGCACTGATCTGGATCGGTTTTCTGCTTTACTACCTGCCGAAAGACAGCCTCAGTGTCCGCGCCATCGGCAATGTGTCCTATATTGCGAGCCTGCAGTTCCTGCCCAGCATCATCGCCCTGCTCTACTGGCCACGCGGCAACAAGAAAGGCTTTATCGCCGGTCTGCTTGCCGGTGTCTTCCTGTGGTTCCTGCTGCTGATGGTGCCCGTCATCACCGGCTTCAATCTGTTGACCTTCGGGTCCTTCAATACCCGGGAAATCGTGGCCCTGTCCCTGGTCTGCAACATCATTCTGTTTGTGGTGATCTCGTTGAAGACACGCACCTCTGCCGAGGAACGCGCCTCCGCCGATGTCTGCGCCCTGGACACCATCCGTCGCCGCAACCGTACCGGGTTGGTAGCAAAATCTCCCGACGACTTCATCACCAAACTGACCAAACCCCTGGGCGAACGCACCGCGCGTCGCGAGGTGCAGCAGGCCCTGCGGGATCTGAACATCGACAAACATGAACGGCGTCCCCACGCCATGCGCATGCTGCGCGGCCGCCTGGAGGCCAACCTCTCCGGCCTGCTGGGCCCCTCCATTGCCCACGACCTCATTGACCGCTTCCTGCCCTTTACCATCGAGTCCGAGCACGGGGCGACCGATGTGGATGTCATCGAGAGCCGCATCGAGGCCTATCGCAGCAATCTTTCCGGCATGGCGGAAGATCTGGACAACCTGCGCCGCTATCATCGCCAGGTACTGCTGGAGTTACCCCTTGGCGTCTGCTCACTGGGCGAACAGAACCAGATCGTGATGTGGAACCGCGCCATGGAGCAGTTGACGGACATTCCCGCCCAGGAAGTGATTGGCTCCCAGCTGAGCGAAATCGGCGAACCCTGGGCGAGCCTCATTCACGACTTCACCAACGGAGATACCGCTCACGCCCACAAGCGGGTGGTCCAGGTCAAAAACAAGCGTCGCTTCATCAGCCTGCACAAAGCCATTATCGAAAAATCCGCCGTCCACAAGATCAAGCAGGACGGGGTGGTCATTCTGCTGGAAGACCTGACCGAGACCGAGCTGTTGGAAGAGGAGCTCACCCACAGTGAACGTCTGGCATCGATCGGACGCCTGGCCGCCGGTGTGGCACACGAAATCGGCAACCCCATCACGGGCATTGCCTGCCTGGCACAGAATATCCGCGACGAAACCCAGAACGACGAACTGCGCATCATGGCCCGGCAGATCATCGAGCAAACGGATCGTACCTCCCGCATCGTGCAGTCCCTGGTCAATTTTGCCCACAGTGGCAGCAATAAAGCCGATCACAACAGTGAAGTGGTGACCATCGAGGAGTGTGTACGCGAGGCCATTGCGCTGCTCTCCCTGGACAAAAAGCGCAAGGAGATCGAGTACATCGTGGACTGCCAGCCGGGTCTGCAGGTACTGGGCGACTCACAGCGCCTGTTGCAGGTGCTGGTCAATCTGCTCAACAATGCGCACGATGCCAGCCCGGCAGGAAGCCGGATTACCGTGGCCTCGCGCCTGGTTTCCGGCTCCGTCCAGCTCTCCGTTACCGACGAGGGCAGCGGCATCCCGGAAGATATCCGGGAACAGATTTTCGATCCGTTTTTCACGACAAAAGAACCGGGAGAAGGCACCGGCCTGGGGCTTTCTCTGGTGTACAGCATAGTTGAAAATCTGGACGGGCATATTGATATAATCAGTGCCTCAAACCGGAAAGAGAACCCCGGCACACGGGTAATTCTGACCTTTCCCTGCTATGATGGCGCGACTGCCAAAGCTGCTGCACCGACAAGCTGACAGCAAACGGAGGTCGCCTGCGGCAGAGGATAGCTTGATGAGTATTGGCAAGCCCTGATGTTCAACCCGCTTGAGTAACAAGATGACAGTGCAGAACAAAGTATTGGTGGTGGAAGACGAGCAGGTAATACGCACTGCCCTGAAGCGCCTGCTGGAAAGGCACGACTACCTGGTCGAAGAAGCGGCCAGCGTCAAGGAAGCCCAGGAACAGCACAATATGGACGACTTCGATGTCGTCATCAGCGATCTGCGCCTGCCGGGAGCCCCAGGTACCGACCTGATCAAGGCCACCAAAACCCCCGTCCTCATCATGACCAGCTACTCCAGCCTGCGTTCCGCCATTGATTCGATGAAGATGGGCGCCGTGGATTACATCTCCAAGCCCTTTGAGCACGAGGAGATGATCGAGACCGTTGCGCGCATCGTCAAGGAAAGCGCCCACCGCAAGGCCGAGGCAGACAAACACAAGCCCGCGCCACCGCCTGAACCGCCCGTTCCTGGCATGATTGGCAGCTGTCCGCAGATGATGGAGCTGTTCCGCCGCATCCGCAAAGTCGCCCAGACCAGCTCCACCGTGCTGATCAATGGTGAATCCGGCACCGGCAAGGAGCTGGTGGCCCGAGCCATCCACCAGCTCAGTGATCGCCACGAAGCCGAGATGATTTCCGTAAACTGCGCGGCAATTCCCGAGAACCTGATTGAATCCGAACTGTTCGGGCACGAAAAAGGCGCCTTCACCGGCGCTACCGTCACCCGCACGGGGCTGGTGGAAGCGGCCCACGGCAGCACCCTGTTCCTCGACGAAATCGGCGAACTGCCGCTGGAGGCCCAGGCCCGCCTGTTGCGGGTATTGCAGGAAAACGAGATTCGCAAGGTAGGCTCGGTGCAGTCCAAGAAGGTGGATGTCCGTCTTGTGGCGGCCACCCATCGGGACCTGAAACAACTGGTCATTGACGGCGACTTCCGCGAAGACCTGTATTACCGCATCAATGTCATGACCCTGGTGATCCCGCCTCTGAATGAACGCGGCAACGACATTCTGGAACTGGCTGATGCCATTCTGGAGCGCACCTGCAAACGCCTGAAGTCCCCCATGCTCAAATTCAGTTCCGAAGCCACCCAGGCCATTGCCTCCTACCCCTGGCCAGGCAATGTGCGGGAGCTGGAAAACGCCATCGAACGCGCAGTGGTGCTGGCAGAGTCCGAGGAAATCGGTGCAGAACTGCTGGCGATCGACACCAGCCTGAAACCCCAGTTGCGTCCCATCAATGAGCGCAGCAGTGCAGGCAGCAGCCTGCCCCAGGACGAATCCGCCGAAGAGCTGTCCCTGGAGGATTATTTCCAGCGTTTCGTCCTGGAACACCAGGATCAGATGAACGAGACCCAACTGGCACGCAAACTCGGCATCAGCCGCAAGTGCCTGTGGGAACGTCGCCAGCGTTTCGGCCTTCCCCGCAAGAAAAAGCAGGCCTGAGGGCCTCCTGCCTCCTGTTTTCTCCCAGCCCTGAACGGGCAAGCCAGATCAATGCCAATTCCCGTGGCAGGCCTCTCCGGAAACCTGTTTTCGTGAGCACGTTCACGTTTACTGCCCATGCTATCAATTTGTTACTGATACCCATCTACCCACTTTTTTGGAGGTTTTTGGTAACACAGTACCAATAGCAAGCGGTGACAAATTCATCGGAAATATCATAACTTATTGTTTTATATTGAATTGCAATTTCTGGCACGGTTCATGCTCTATGTACGACACAATAACAATAAACAATAACAACGACGTCCAATAAGAATAAAAATAGCATTACATCGTTTGGTGCAGTTCATAAAAAAAACAAAGAAGTAGATTGTCAGTAATTAGGGAACCTTTTGTTGTCTGGCTGGCGGTACTGTTTCGAAAATAAAATGCTTTGCGGTGCTGTATTTGGTACCTGACTAGTCTAATAACAATAATAAAACTAACTACCTTCCTTACAGGGGGGCTGTAATCGCCCCCCAGAGCATTTCCTCCTGCTAATTTCCCGTATTTCAGTGTATTATCCGGCTCCATTCATCCCGCTATTTGTGATGAATCACCTTGTACTCGCACGCATGCCTCTCATCTGTCCGTTCGGCGGCGCAGTGGCGGCGGACAATGGGTCCTGAATCTCGATGTTAAGAAAGATTAGCAAAGCGCTCTTTGGCAAACGCAGCAAGACCGCCAAGCCGGAAAAGTCCGCAGTCAGGCAGCACAGTACCCCCCCTCAAGAGGCGTCACCTGCCGGCCGGGCACGGCTGAACGAGCTCGATCTGTCCGGGGCTGACATCATTGAACGCGACGAACACTGTATTTCCCGGCGCCATATTTCGCCGAATGCCCTGAAGGTGCTCTATCGGCTAGGCGATGCGGGTTACCATGCCTTTCTGGTCGGCGGGGGTGTCCGCGACCTTCTGCTGGGCGACACGCCGAAAGACTTCGACATCTCCACCAATGCCACTCCCGAACAGATCAAGCAGCTGTTTCGCAATGCCATGATCATCGGGCGGCGTTTCAAGATCGTGCACCTGCGCTTCGGTCGCGAAATCATCGAAGTCACCACCTTCCGTGCACATCACGAGGCGCAGAACGAATTCCACGACAACACCAGCAACCGCAGCATCAAGGGTCTGGACTCGGCACACTCCAGCACTGGCATGATCCTGCGCGACAACGTCTACGGCGATATCAATGACGATGCGCTGCGCCGCGACTTTACCGCCAATGCCCTCTATTACACGGTAGACGGTTTCCGTATCCTCGATTTTGCAGGCGGGCTCGATGATATCGACAGACGTCTGCTGCGCATGATCGGCGACCCCGCCACGCGCTATCGGGAAGACCCGGTGCGCCTGCTGCGTGCGATCCGTTTCGCGGCCAAGCTGGGCTTCGATATCGAAAAGAATACCCGCGCTCCCATGAACGAGCTGGCGCCATTACTGGAATCCATTTCATCGGCACGGCTGTTCGACGAAACCCTGAAACTGCTCACAGGCGGGCAAGCCGAGAAGACCCTTGACCTGTTGCGTCAGTTCCGGGTGGGCGACATCCTGTTTCCAGCCACCATGGCCGCGACACGCGACCCGGACAGCCCCCAGGCCCGATTGCTGACCCTGGCCATGCGCAACACCGACCGGCGCCTGGAGGAAGGCAAGACCGTCACCCCCGCCTTCCTCTATGCGGCACTTCTGTGGCCCGCCCTGCAACAAGCGCTTGGCAGGCATGAGGGGGTGCGCAGCCCGGGCATCAGCGAACAGCAGGAGATGGCCAATCGTGTCATTCTCGATCAATTGCGCGTGACCGCCATCCCCAAGCGTTTCTCGATTGCCACCCGGGAAATATGGGAGCTGCAATTACGCTTGCAGACCCGTACCCGCCGCGCCGTGGAATCCGTTTTTTCCCACCCCCGTTTCCGCGCCGCCTATGATTTCCTGTTGCTGCGCGAGGAGGCAGGAGAAGACCTGCAGGGGCTTGGCCAGTGGTGGACGGATTTCCAGAACGGTGATAAAAATCAGCAGGAACAGATGCTTGCCAACCTGGGTAAAGGCCCCGGCGGAAAACGTCGCAGGCGTCGCAAACCCCGCCAGAAACCGGCCGGACAGGCAGGGGAGAACGCGTGAACCCATCCTCAGTCAAGGCAGCTCGTAGCCCTGCCACTCCGCCACGCTTCATTGCCGTGGAGGGGCCTATCGGCGTTGGCAAAACCAGCCTGACCAAGCGATTGGCAGAAACCTTCAACTACGGCACGCTGCTTGAACTGCCGGAGGAAAACCCCTTCCTGGAGCGTTTCTACCACGATCCCAGACGCAATGCCCTTGCCACCCAGTTGTTTTTCCTGTTCCAACGGGCACGGCAGATTCAGGATCTGCGCCAGGACGATCTGTTCGAGAACGTGCGCGTTGCCGATTTCCTGATCGACAAGGACCCGCTGTTCGCCCGCCAGAACCTCGACGAGGACGAATACGCGCTGTACCAGCAGGTCTACCAGCATCTGACCATTGATGCTCCGGTACCCGACCTGGTGCTGTATCTGCAGGCCCCGGCGGGAATATTGATGGAGCGTATCCAAAAACGCGGAATCGAGGCGGAGCAATCCATTCAGCGCGAGTATCTGGAGCGCCTGAACGTTGCCTATACCGACTTTTTCCACTATTACGACAAAAGCCCGCTGCTGATCGTCAATTGCGCCGAGATTGACCTGGTGGAAAATGAAGAAGATTATCAGGCTCTCGTTGCCCAGATCCTTAATTGCACGAACGGGACGCATTACTTCAACCCGCAACCCAGCCTGCTGTAAGCAAGACGGAGCCAGGCCATGAGCGCACAGTCTTCCCCCGGCCAGTCAGCCGGGCCACGCAAACCCGTCACCCTGAGCACGCTCAACAAGCGCAAGCAGAACGGGGAAAAATTTACCTGCCTGACCGCCTATGACGCCTGTCTGGCTGCCCAGATCAGCGAAGCCGGCGTCGATGTCATCCTGATCGGCGATTCCCTCGGCATGGTCATTCAGGGCCACGACAGCACGCTGCCGGTCACCATGGAGGACATGGTTTACCACATCAGCGCCGTCAAACGAGGCAATCGTGGTGCCTTTCTGATCGGTGACATGCCTTTCATGAGCTATGCCTCGGAGACCCAGACGCTGGAAAATGCTGCCACCCTGATGCGCTCGGGCGCGCACATGATCAAGATCGAGGGCGGTGCCTGGATTGCCGAATCCACCCGTCTGCTGGCCGAACGCGGCATTCCGGTCTGCGCGCACATGGGGCTCACGCCCCAGTCCATCAACCGCATCGGTGGCTTTTTCGTGCAGGGACGTGATCCTCGCCAGGCCGAGAGCATGGTTGAAGAGGCCCTTCTGCTAGAAGCCTCCGGCGCCAGCCTGTTGCTGCTGGAGTGCGTGCCACGGGAGCTGGCACGCAAAATCACCGAGGCATTGCAGATTCCGGTCATCGGCATCGGTGCCGGCCCGGATACCGACGGCCAGGTCATGGTGATCTACGATCTGCTCGGCATTTCCCCCATTACGCCGCGTTTCGTAAAGAATTTTCTGCAGGACTCCCGCGATGGCATTCCCGGCGCCCTGCGCGACTATGTTGCCCAGGTCCGCGACAAACGCTTCCCCGCGCCAGAGCACTGTTTCGACTGACACGGCCAGGAGAGCCCCATGCGCGTCATTGACGATAGCCGAAGCCTGCGCGAAACCCTGAACCCGCTGCGTCACCGTGGCCAACGTATTGCCCTGGTGCCCACCATGGGCAATCTCCACGAGGGGCACCTGGCACTCGTGGCCGAGGCACACAAGCACGCGAGTTTTGTCGTGTGCAGCATCTTCGTCAATCCCATGCAGTTTGGCCCCTCGGAAGACCTGGACGCCTACCCACGCACGCTGGAGCAGGACATTGCCCGCCTGGAGGCTGCCGGTTGTCATGCGCTGTTCACCCCTGGCGTTGCCGAGATGTACCCTCTGGGCCATCAGCAGCACACCGTAGTCTCCGTTCCAGCTTTGTCCGAAGGCTACTGCGGTGCCAGCCGACCGGGGCATTTCGACGGGGTCGCCACGGTGGTCTGCAAACTGTTCAATCTGGTGCAACCCGATACCGCCGTGTTCGGGCTCAAGGACTATCAACAGTTTCTTGTGATTCAGCGCATGACGGCAGATCTCTGCCTGCCCATCGCTCTGGTGGGGGTACCGACCCGACGTGAAGCCAGCGGGCTTGCCATGAGCTCACGCAATGGCTATCTGACGGCCGAGGAAAAGGAACGCGCCACCGCCCTTATCCACAACCTGCGCACGGCAGCCGATTCTCTGCAGGCAGGGGCAACGCCTGCCGAGGTCGAGGCACGGGCCACACAGCAGCTTGAGGAGGCGGGATTGCGGCCCGACTACTTCAAGGTCTGTCATGCGCAAACGCTGGCCCCAGCCACTGCACAGGACGAGAATCTGGTCATTCTTGCCGCGGCCTGGATGGGCAGAACCCGCCTGATCGACAACCTCGTTCTGCAACGCACACGATCCTGAGTTTCCCCGCAGTCTCCCGCTCGCGAGCGACCCGGGTCGAATTGTCTCGCCACGCAAAACCTGTTAAAACACCTGCTATAGCCACGCAAATCCCACGCCGTGGAGGCGCCCGGGAAACCCAACAGCACAAGGACCCAATCGATGTCTGACAGCCGTATTTACCCCGTTTCCCAGGAGCTGGCCGCGACCAGTCTCATGAACAAGGAGACCTATCAGCGTTTGTACCAGCAGTCCATTCACGAGCCGGAAGTCTTCTGGACGGAACGCGCCAAAGAATTTATCGACTGGATGAAGCCCTGGGATACATTGCACTCAGGAGGCTTTCACAACGCAGACGCCACATGGTTCGATGGCGGCACACTCAATGTCTGCGTCAACTGCGTAGACCGCCATCTGGAAACCCGGGCCCAGCAGACCGCCATCGTGTGGGAGGGTGACAATCCTCAGGACAGCGAACATATCAGCTATCAACAACTGTTCGAGCGCGTCAGCCGACTGGCCAACGCACTGCGGGCGCGCGGTGTGAAAAAGGGTGACCGGGTCAGCATCTACATGCCGATGATCCCTGAGGCAGCCTATGCGATGCTGGCCTGCGCCCGCATCGGTGCCATCCATTCCGTGGTTTTCGGCGGTTTTTCCCCGGAAGCCATCAAGGATCGCATTCTCGACGCCGACTGCCGGGTGGTTATCACCGCAGACCAGGGCAAGCGCGGTGGACGCAGTATCGCGCTGAAGCACAATGTGGACAAGGCGCTGGAACACTGCCCGGATGTGCACACGGTGCTGGTGGTCCGGCATACCGGCAGCGATATCCCCTGGGACGAGGACCGTGACGTCTGGTATCACGACATCACCGCAAGCGTCAGCCCCCACTGCGAACCCGAGGAAATGAACGCGGAAGACTCGCTGTTCATTCTCTACACCTCTGGCTCCACCGGAAAACCCAAAGGGGTGCTGCACACCACTGCCGGCTATCTTCTGGGTGCCGCCATGACTCACCGCTACGTCTTCGACTACCGCGATGGCGACATTTACTGGTGTACCGCAGATGTGGGCTGGGTCACCGGCCACAGCTATATTGTCTATGGCCCACTGTGTAACGGTGCCACAACGCTTATTTTCGAGGGAGTACCCACCTACCCGGATGCCTCCCGCTTCTGGCAGGTCATCGACAAGCATCAGGTCAACAGCTTCTACACCGCGCCCACCGCCATTCGCGCGCTGATGTCTGCAGGCAATGACTCCGTAACCCGTACCTCCCGTAAGAGTCTGCGGCTGCTGGGTTCCGTGGGTGAGCCCATTAATCCGGAAGCCTGGCAGTGGTATTACGATGTGGTCGGGGAAGGGCGCTGCCCGATCGTCGACACCTGGTGGCAGACCGAAACAGGGGCCATCATGATTACCCCCCTGCCCGGCGTGACAGACCTGAAACCCGGCTCCGCCACCCTGCCCTTCTTCGGCGTGTTACCCGCCCTGCTGGATGCGGACGGCAATGAACTGAAGGGCCCCGCAACCGGCAACCTGGTTCTGTGCCAGAGCTGGCCAAGCCAGATCCGTACGGTTTACGGCGATCATCAACGCTGCATCGACACCTATTTCAAAGCCTACCCGGGGTATTACTTCACCGGGGACAGTGCGCGCCGTGACGCCGATGGCTATTACTGGGTGACCGGACGTGTAGATGATGTGATCAACGTCTCCGGGCACCGCCTTGGAACGGCGGAAATCGAAAGTGCCCTGGTTCTTCACCCCAAGGTAGCCGAGGCCGCCGTGGTGGGCTATCCACACGACATCAAGGGTCAGGCCATCTACGCCTATGTCACCCTGATGCAGGGGCTGGAAGAGAGCGAAGATCTGCGCCGCGAGTTGCTTGCCTTCGTGGCGGAAGAGATTGGCGCCTTTGCCCGCCCGGAAATCATTCAGTTTGCACCTGGGCTGCCCAAGACCCGTTCCGGCAAGATCATGCGGCGGATTCTGCGCAAGATCGCGGCCAATGAACTGGAAAACATGGGGGATACCAGCACGCTGGCAGAGCCCGCGGTTGTGGACCAGTTGATCAGCAAGCGCGTCAATCGCTAGGAACCTCATCGCCCGGGAAGACACTCATGCAGGATGTCTACATCATCGCCGCCGCACGCACGCCGATCGGCAATTTCAACGGCATGTTTTCGGGGCTGCCCGCCGTGGAGCTTGGCGGCCAGCTGATCCAGCAACTGCTGGCACGTCACGCAATCACCGCCGACAGCGTTGACGAAGTGATTCTCGGCCATGTACTGACGGCAGGCTGCGGACAGAACACGGCCCGTCAGGCGTCCATCCGCGCCGGCATCGAAAGCCATACGCCCGCCATGACGATCAACAAGGTCTGTGGCTCCGGTCTCAAGGCCGTGCATCTGGCGGCACAGGCCATCGCCCTGGGCGATGCCCGGCTGGTGGTGGCGGGAGGCATGGAGAGCATGAGTCAGGCCGCCCATGTGCTGCCCAATGCGCGCAACGGGCGCAAAATGGGCAACTGGGAACTGCTGGACAGCATGCTGAGCGATGGCTTGCTGGATGCGTTTCACGGCTATCACATGGGCATTACGGCGGAGAATCTGGCCCGGCGCTTTCATATCTCCCGCGAAGCACAGGACGCCTTTGCTCTTAATTCCCAGCGCCGGGCCGCAGCAGCCATTGCCGCCAACCGCTTTGCCGATGAAATCCTGGCCATTGCCATGCCACAGAAACGCGGCGACCCCATGCTCATCACGGCGGATGAAAGCCCGCGCCCGGATACCAGCGAGGAACTGCTCGCACGCCTCAAACCCGCTTTCACCCCCGATGGCTCCGTCACCGCCGGCAATTCCTCGGGAATCAACGATGGGGCCGCCGCCGTCATTCTGTGCAATGGGGACACCGTGAAACGTCTTGGCTGCGAACCGCTAGCGCGAATCAGAGCCTGGGCGAATGCGGCCATTGCGCCTGAAATCATGGGCTATGCCCCCGTCCCGGCCACCCGCAACTGCCTGCGCAAGGCCGGCTGGAAGCTGGACGAGCTCGATCTCATCGAAGCCAATGAAGCCTTCGCCGTACAGGCGCTCACCGTCAATCAGGAACTCGGCTGGAACCCGGCGATCGTCAACGTCAACGGCGGGGCCATCGCCCTGGGGCACCCCATCGGCGCATCCGGTTGCCGGGTGCTGGTAACGCTGCTGCACGAAATGCGCCGCCGCAATGCCCACAAGGGCCTGGCAACGCTGTGCATCGGGGGTGGTCAGGGTGTCGCTATTGCCGTCGAACGCTGATAAAAGCTGACGATCTCCCGAGATGGCAACATCTGTGATTCGATGGCAGAGAAGCCGAGCGCCTGCACAAAGGCGTGGCCCACGCGATTGGCAGGCCGCTCATGTACCGCACACAGCACTCGCGCTATACCCTGCTCCCGCGCGCTGTTCAGCAAACCATTGAACAACTCCCGCCCCAGGCCCTTGCGCCTGTCGGCCTCTGCGACCACCACGCGCTCCCAGAACAGAAAATTATCAAAGCGGGTCTGTGCCCATTGATAGGAAACATAATCCAGCGGCAGCCCCGCTGGCAGGGACAGGGAAAAGGCATGGGGCAGATGAACGCAATCGCCCGCACGCATCAGCTCCTCGAACCGGCCACGACTCAGGGTCATGGCCTCACCGCCCTCTTCGTTGAGCTGCCAGCAGGCATGCATGAGCCGATCGCTCGCGGACTTCATGTGATGTTCTTGAGCGCCTCCACGGCCTGGTGCTGCGAGAGGTAGACATTGCCGGACAATTTGCTCAACAGATGTCCTTTCTCCAGACGATCCATCACCGGCCCCTTGACCTCGGAGAGGTGCAGTTTGATATCAAGCTCGTTCAGGCGCTCATTCATTTCAAGCAAGGACTCCAGCGCACTCATATCCACCTCATTCACGGCGGTGCACATGAGGATGACATGCTTGAGCCGAGGCCTTTCGGCAATCATGTTGTAGATGATGTCTTCCAGATAACGCGTGTTAGCAAAGTACAGGCTTTCATCAATGCGGATGGACAGAATCGTTTCATAGGTCTGCACCTGATGCCGGTTCACATTACGAAAATGTTCCGTCCCCGGCACCTCTCCCACCTCGGCCACATGAGGACGGGAGGTTTTGTACAGATGCACCACCAGTGACACCAGCACCCCGGAGGCAACGCCGAGTTCCACCCCCATCAGCAAGGTGAGTGTGATGGTGACAAACACCGCCAGAAAGTCAGCCCGCGAGTACTGCCAGGCATGGCGAAGAATGGACAAATCCACCAGCGACCACACCGCTGCCACGATTGTCGCCGCCAGCGTAGCCTTGGGCAGATACACCAGGAAGGGGACAAACAGCAGCGTTGCCACGGCCATCAGCACCGCCGCAAACAACCCCGCAGCCGGGGTGGCGGCACCGGCATCAAAATTGACCACTGAACGGGAGAAACCACCGGCCACGGGAAAGCCACCGAAGAAGCTGGTTGCCATATTGGCCGCCCCCAAGCCGACAAGCTCCTGATCCGGGTCTACCCGCTCGCGGCGTTTGGCAGCGAGCCCCTGGGCAACGGAAATGGACTCCACGAAACCGATCGTCGCGATCAACACGGCGGACCCCCCGAGGGTGCGCCACACCTGCGGATCAAACGAGGGCATGGTGAAGTGAGGCAAACCGGTAGGCACCTCTCCCACAGTAGCCACACCCCGCTGATCCAGCCCAAGCCACCATGTCACGACAGTAGTCACGACCACAGCGACCACAGGGCTGATGCGGCCGATCATGACAGCAGAATTGCGCGAGACCCCCATGCCCGTCAGCACCCGGGCAACCCCCTTGCGTGACCAGAACAGCCACAGCAGCGTGGGCAGGGCCAGCACCGCCGTCAGGGTGTTGATATCCCTGACGGACTCCCACAGGGAGGGCAGCAGCTCCAGCAGCGTGTAGCCATGGGCAGACACGCCGAGAAGGTGCTGGACCTGACTCAAGGCAATAATCAGCGCGGAGGCGGTAATGAAGCCCGTGACCACCGGGTGGGACATGAAATTGGCAACAAACCCCAGGCGCAGAACACCGAGCGTGGTCAACAGTGCCCCGGCGATCATGGCCAGGGTCATGGCGGCCACCATATACTCGGAGGGGCTCAGGCCCAGAGGCCCGAGTGCAGCGGCCGTCATCAGGGACATCACCGCCACGGGCCCCACGGACAGCACCCGGCTGGTGCCCAGGAACGCATAAACAAGCAAGGGGAGAATACTGGCGTACAAACCCATTTCCGCCGGCAAGCCGGCAAGCAGGGCATAAGCCAGTGACTGCGGGATGAGCATGATGGCGACAATGACCGAAGCCAGCAGGTCTTCCGTGAAAAAACGGCCGTTATAAGAGCGCAGCCATTCCAGTGCTGGCAGCCATTGTCGTCGTCTCGCCATGAATCCTTCCCTTCAGAGTTTCGTTCCCAGAACCAAGCTTACTCCGGCTGCGGAGACACCAGCCACTCACGCCCTTTCAGCATGCCGTGCCAGTAGATAGGCGGCAGCATATCCTTCTTCAGAATCCAGGCCAGACGGGTAGGCTGCGTGCCATCCAGTACCCATGAGGGGAAGCTGGGCAGCAGCTTGCCACCGAAACCGAACTCTGCCAGAACGATTTTGCCACGCTCCACCGTCAGGGGGCAGGAACCATAACCGTTGTACCGGGCCACGCCCTGGGTCACTCCCATATCCGACAGGAGGTTGTGCGCCACAATCGGTGCCTGCATGCGGGCGGCCGCTGCGGTTTTGGCATTCGGCGCATTCATCACATCGCCGAGCGACCAGATATTGGCGTACTTCTTGTGGCGCAATGTCTCCTGATCCACATCCACCCAACCGGCCGCATCGGCCAGTGCGCTACTGCGAATGACATCCGGCGCCTGCTGGGGGGGGCACACATGAATCATGTCGAAGTCGGTGCTGACCACTTCGGTATTCCCTTCCGCATCGCTCTTTTCGAACCAGGCGGTTTTCTTCTCGCCGTCCACCCGGATCAGCTTGTGATTGAAGTTCAGGGTTGCGTCATATTTCTCGATGTATTTCATCAGCGCCGGAACATAATCCTTCACCCCGAAGAGCACGCCACCGGCGTTGTAGAACTGGATGTCAATATCCTTCAACACACCGCTGCGCAGCCAGTGATCCCCCGACAGGTAGAGCGCCTTTTGCGGAGCACCGGCACACTTGATCGGCATGGGGGGTTGTGTAAATACCGCCTTTCCGGAGCGCAGGCCACTGACGAGTTTCCAAGTATAGGGTGCCAGGTCATAGCGGTAGTTGGAGGTCACGCCATTGCGGCCCAGCGTTTCACTCAGGCCTTCAACACCCTCCCAGTTCAGTTTGATACCACAGGCCACCACCATGCGGTCATAGGTCACCGTGCTGCCATCGTCGAGCGTGACGCTGTTGCTCTCTGGCGAGAAACCCTGCGCCGCTGACTGAATCCACTCAACGCCCGAGGGGATAAGAGAGGCCATATTGCGTTCGGTATCCTGGGGCTGGAACACCCCGCCACCGACCAGGGTCCAGCCTGGTTGGTAGTAGTGTTTCTGCGCCTTGTCCACCAGCGCAATCTTCAGCCCGGGACGGCGCTTGAGCAGGCTGGAGGCCGTGCTGATGCCACCGGCACCTGCGCCGATAATGAGCACCTCAAAATGACGTGAACCTCCTGCGGCAGGCTTGGCGGGGCTCAGTCGTTTCACGGCATCACCGAGATCGTAACCGGCTGCCTGCCCGGCTGCCACAATGGCGGAAGCCGGCATTCCCCGGCTTCCCTGATCAAGCGCCCACAGGTTGATGGAACGCGTACCCGTGCGGCAATACGCCACCAACGGTTTCGGCACCTCGGCATAGGCTTCACCGAATTTCGCCACGTCCTGATCCGTCATCTGCCCCGATACGACAGGTACATTGCGAATTTCCAGGCCGTGCTGCTTCGCAGCCGCTTCGATGTCAGCAAAGGCAGGCTGATCACCTGCCTCGCCATCGGGGCGATTGCAGATCAGGCTCTTGACCCCCTGAGCCGCAAGCGCCTCGACATCCGCTACGCTGAGCTGCTCCGCAACCGAAAACTCTTCATTGACCGTTTTGATAATCATGTTTCATGTCCTTTTTCTGATGTTCGTGTCGTTCGTCTTCCTGGCACTTGCGTGTCATCTTACAACAGGTTTACCGGCACCTTCAGGAAGACTTTGCCATCCGGCTCCGCAGGCGGCATATGGCCCGCACGCATATTGACCTGCAGCGAAGGCAGAATCAGATGCGGCATGGCAAGAGTCTTGTCGCGCGCCTCGCGCATGGCCACAAATTCCTCTTCGCTGATCTGATCATTGACATGGATATTGCCCGCGCGTTCCTCCGCGACCGTGGATACCCAGCCCAGCGTTTTGTCCGCCCTGTCCTCGGGGTAATCATGACACATGAACAGTCTGGTTTCAGGTGGCAGGGACAACACTCGCTCTATGGAGCGATACAGGGTTCTTGCATTCCCCCCCGGGAAGTCGGCACGGGCGGAACCACCCTGCGGCATGAAAATAGTATCACCAACAAAGGCCGCATCGCCGATGATATGCGTCATACAGGCGGGGGTATGGCCAGGGGTGTGAATGGCGTAGGCCGTCATGCTGCCAATCTGGTAGCTGTCGCCATCCTTGAACAAACGGTCGAATTGCGAGCCATCACGCTGGAATTCGGTGCCGGCATTGAAGATCTTGCCGAACGTTTCCTGCACCACATTGATGTGGTCACCGATGCCCAGCTTGCCGCCCAGATGCTCCTGGATATAGGGGGCGGCAGAGAGGTGGTCGGCATGCACATGGGTCTCAATGATCCACTCTACATCCCAGCCTTTCTCTTTTACGAAAGCAATGATCTTGTCAGCACCGATCAGACTGGTGCGCCCGGCGGCGTACTCCAGCTCCATGACCGAATCGACGATGGCACAGGCATTGGAATTGGGGTCTTTCACGATATAACTGAACGTGTTCGTGTCTTCATCAAAGAAATGATAGACCTGCGGTTTAACAGAGGTATCCGGGGTAAACGGTAAGGCTACAGTTTTCATGGTGGAACTCTCCTTGGGTGTCCAGGTTGTTGCTTTATTATTCACTGAGCAATTCGTGGGCCAACACCGCATTTACGCCGAAAAACCCTTGCAAGGTATTGTTTATACAGGATTTTATTTAATCCAATCGCGATACCCACAATGAAAATACTGGCAATCCCGAGACAGCTTGGACATAATTGACAAAACTCTTGGACAGGTATGTCACGATGCAACTGATCGCCACCGACAGGCACAATCTCGATGCCGCCGGCCTGCTGGACGGCTTTGACTATCCCGCCATCCTCGTCAGCAATCACTACGAAATTCTGGCGGCCAATGACCGCTATACCAAAACCTTCGGCAACATCACGCCTGGAGATTCCGCTTACTGCTACAAGGTCTCCCACCACTACTCACGCCCCTGTGATGAAGCGGGTGAATCCTGCCCGCTCGCGGCCTGCAAAAAATCCGGCCACCGCGAAAAGGTTCTGCACATTCACAATACGCCCAGGGGACGTGAACACGTCGATGTGGAGATGCTGCCGATATTCAATGCCGCAGGCGAGTTGACGTATTTCGTTGAACTGCTCAAGCCGGTGAACCATGCCAGCGCCAGAGGCGACAAGAATGTCATGATTGGCACCAGCCCGGCCTTCAACCAGCTGATAGAGCGCATCAACCGGGTCGCCCCAAGCTCGGCCTCCGTTCTGCTGCTGGGCGAATCCGGCACGGGCAAGGAACTGGCAGCCAAGGCCATCCATCAGGCCAGCCCGCGCAAGAACAAACCCTTTGTTACCGTGGAGTGTGCCGGCCTGACCGAAACCCTGTTCGAGAGCGAACTGTTCGGCCACACCAAGGGTGCCTTTACCGGCGCCACCTACAGCAAACAGGGACTGGTGGATGCCGCCAATGGTGGCACCCTCTTCCTTGATGAGATCGGTGACATTGCCCTGTCGCAACAGGTCAAACTGCTGCGCCTGATCGAAACCGGCACTTATCGCCCGGTGGGCAGCATCGAAGCCCTCAGCACCGATTTCCGTCTGATCTGCGCCACCCATATGGATCTGTGGGAGATGGTGCAAAACGGGGAGTTCCGCGAAGACCTCTATTACCGCATCAATGTGTTTCCCATTCACCTGCCCGCATTGCGGGAACGGGTAGAGGACATTCCGTTGCTGGCACAGTCCATTCTGAACCGGATCAGCGATCGCCATTCCTATACGCTGACACATGCTGCCGAAAAACTGCTCATGCAGAACCCGTTTCACGGCAATATCCGTGAATTGCGCAATATTCTGGAGCGGGCCGCGCTGCTGGCCAGTGACACGGATATCGATGCCGAGCTGATTCACACCTCCATGGCCAGTGATATCGCACGCACCGTTCAGAACCAGGATTTACAGTCTCTGGAATCCGACTATCTGCGCCGGCTATTACACAAACACCAGGGCAATAAACAGGCCGTTGCCGATGAGCTGGGGATTTCCCTGCGCACGCTTTACCGCAAACTGAACACACTATAGAACAAGCGAAATACATTGACTTGCTTCGGAAAGCCCGTACACTGCGCAGCAGCCTGAATACCGGCTATATTTATGTTTGCACTGCAACGCCCGCCCTTAAGCCCTCGTTCTGTACCTCATATTTTATATTCGAATTCTACGCTAAGCCCCTGCAGGCCGAAGCTGCCGCGCGCAAACCCTGCCTGCAGAGTTTTCTTACTCATGATTGAAATACAGGATGACATTATGTCTGACACCGTGACAGGACAGGTTAAGTTCTTCAACGAATCCAAAGGCTTCGGCTTCATTTCCCAGAGCAATGGCCCCGATGTTTTTGTTCACTACACCGCCATTCAGAGCAACGGCTTCAAAACCCTGGCAGAAGGCCAGCAGGTACAGTTCACCGTGACGCAAGGGCAGAAAGGCCCCCAGGCCGAGAACGTCGTTCCCTGCTAACATCCTTCTGCGGATACCCCGGTGCATAAAGCGCCGCCATAAAAAAAGCCCTGTGTTCCGGAGGGAAAGCACAGGGCTTTTTTTTAGCGTTCAAACCGATCAGGGCATCACGTTGACCGTGACATACTGGTCGTGGAACAGACCGCCGTCGTCTGCACGGGCCCACAGCACATAGGTGCCTGGCTCATCAAACGTGACATTCACATCGTACATGCCGTCTTCCGGAACCTCGGGAGGCGACCACAAGGCTCCCCAGGGGGAGTTTGCATCCGTACGCGTATCTTCCCAGGGTTTGATCTGGGGCGGATCAAAGGTCACGCTACCGGCACCACGATAGACGTTCCAGGACAGGAACAGACCATTCGTTTTGCCCACCGTAATGCGTGATGGCGGACGCAGCATTCTGGCGCGAGACGCGCCACCAGCCTGGAAGGGGCTCGGGCTCAGATTGCGCACTTTCGGCAAACCATCGTCGGTCACCTTTGTGCGCAGATGCAAGGCTTCGCCTACACGCACCGTACGGACGATCTGATCCCCCACACGATCCCCCTGCACTTCCACAACAGGCGGAATATTGGAGCGGGATTCCGGGCTGCTGGTACCTGCGCCCAAAGACCCTGTCTCGGAGGCTATGACCACGTTATCGATCACGTAGTCACGGGCCAGGGTACCGTAAGCCACCTTGGTAACACCGTGTGCAGTGACAGTCCATGCCAATTCCTTGTCACCCCAGTCCGCCGGCACCGGCACCTCAAAGGTGAAACGGTTGCGGCGAGGCAGGAAGTGAGTCGGTTGACCCCGGTCTTCCGCGCCCGGGCTGAAGAAGTTGCTCTCCCCGACGGGGATATCCAGCTCCTCTTCCCAGTTCTCGTTGTGGTAACCGAAGATCAAAACATAACTGCCGTCCTCAAGCTGTCTCCATCCTTCGTAGGCAGGCTCAACATGCTGCCCCTTCAGGTAGGTATCGGCATTGGCAAATGCCGTCAGCGCACTCAGAACAACACACAGTGTGGCGGCTACTGCATGACGCCGCCCAGTCATACTCAACAGACCCATCATCAATCAATCCCCTTGCGATGTTGCGACTGTTGCACTTGCGCTTTCAGTCAACTCAGGTGCTACCAACGGAGCCAGACACAGCGGACAACCGATCTGATGGTCGTTCGGACCAAGGTTCAGCTTTTCGCGGCGTTCAGCCATTTCCTGGAAGAACTGCTCTTCCGACATGGTTACCCGCATGCCCAGGTCGATGAACATATTGGTCACCGAACGGTTGCCGGAACCCTGCCAGTTGCGGGAGTCGGGCACGTTCGGGTTGGTGCGGGTGTTGTTCATGTAACCGACAATGTGCAGCACAGTGCCCTTCGGCAGCAGCGGAGCGGAATCTTCCGCATAGGTGTAACCGCGCACCCAGTTGTGGTCATAGCCCACGCAGGACAGGGTCTCAACGGTGTAACCCCAGATGGCTTCCAGACACATACGCTCGCCCGGGGCGTGCAGGTGCGGTTCGAAAGTCACGATCTTGGTGTGCTCGTTCAGCACGGCATAGGCATGCAGTTGCTGGTTGTCTTCGTTACCGGTGATGCTGATGTCCACGCCATTGCCCAGGCCAATCAGCGCCGGACGATACTTGGGCTCATAGCCTTTCGGATGGAAGCGGAAACCGATCAGCAGGTGACCTGTTGTGTCCACGCCGGTGGAGTGCAGGTGCACGGAGTCGGATACCACGTAGGAACCCTTCTTCAGCAGACGGCCACTGTCCGGATCGAAGATATCCGGGTTACGGGCGATTTCATGCACCGGCCAGCTCACGGACGGCTCGCCTTCCACGGGCAGCAGGTTGTCGTCCAGAACCTGGGTGCTCCAGATCATGTGGTGGAAAATGTTGCGGCCACCCACAGTGCCGGCCTGGCCACTGGTGTCCACGTCATTCACTTCAATGATTTCCACGGAAGAGACGTAACGGTCTTCATCCAGCGGGATCTTCACGCGGGGAATATCACCCCACCAGTCCGCAGCGCCGCCCAGAACGGTGACGTCCTCTGTGGACACAATCAGATCCGGCTCGCCGGCAGTCCAGGTCGCGCCATCGGCGAACTGACGGGGGGGCGGTGCATCCGCAGGGTTGCCTTCGGGCGTGCCGGAGCGTGCCCAGGCGGAGATGGCGGCAATCTCTTCATCTGTCAGGGACGGGTCGTCCTTGTACTTCTGAATGCCGATATCGTGCTCACGGTAGTACGGAGGCATGGCGCCTGCGCGGTCACGCAGACCGGTCTTGTATTCGATCAGCCCGGCGAACGGTACCACTTCCTCGTATTTCACGAGGGACATGGGCGCTACGCCCTGAGGGCGGTGGCAGTTCTGGCAGCTACGCTGCAGGATGGGTTCAATGTCCTTGTGGAAAGTCACGCCCTCAGCGGCAGACTGTGCACCAGCGGCGGCTGGCAGCAGGAATGCTGCAACCGACATGCACTTTGCCAGAGCGGACATGCTCTTGATATTGCTTTCAAACCGGGTTTTGAGCCCTTGCAGTTCGGATGGAACTCGCACGAGGCACCTCCTTCGTCTAGTTAGTTATTCCAATTCTTCGTTTTGCGATAACACATCAATCAGGCCCTGGGAGGACCCAAGACAGCTGGTAGAGGATTGCAGCACAGACACAGGAAAGCGTCTTCCTTAAAGCGAAAAACTTTCTATCGAATCCTGAAAAAGCGGATATTCACTTTGCGTCAGACCTATCAATAGTGAACTTTTGCGTAAATTCAATAGCTTGCACCTTTCCCTGCCCGTCCTGAGCGGGAGGCAGCAAGACATCCTCTACCCGTACTGAGGAGAGTCTAGAAGACGAACAAAGGATATTCAACCAGCCGTGTTCAGGACACGACAGTGTGTGTAAACCACCTGTCAGCCTGTGCGTTATCTGAAGCGTGCAACATATTCAAGGGCTCGAATCGCGCGCCCCCACATTGTTTGACCCAAGGAGAGTTTTACCATGCTGAACAAACGTCTGATTGCCACAACAGCGCTGCTGGGTGCCAGCCTCATTGCCGGTTTCGCCAGCGCCCAGGATTTCGGTCGTGCCCGCGGCGAGCATGCCCGCCCTGCACGCCAGGGATTCATGTTCCCCGGCGGCAGAGGACTTGATTCCGTTCGTCTGCCTGCCCGTCTGATTGGCCGCCTGGATACCAATGATGACGAGATGGTCTCTCTGGAAGAGTTCACTGCCAATGCCACGGAAAACTATGCCCGTCAGTTTGAGCGCATGGACAGGGATGACAGCGGCTCTCTCAGCGCCGACGAAATGCAGGGGCGCCGAGGCCATGGCCATGACGGCGACAGCGACAGGCCCGCAATCGACACCGATGCCCTGAACGCCTGTATCGTGGCAAACGGCGGTATCGTACGCCCCATTCCTCCCAGCGCGGAGGAGCGCTTCGCCACAGCCGACAGCAACAGCGATGGTTTGGTCAGCCAGGAAGAGTTTTTCATGCAACTGGAACAGCGTGCCTACGAGCAGTTCGGCGAGCTCGACAGTGATGGAAACGGCCTGCTTACCGTTGAGGAACTGCAAAGTGAAAGAGAGGATCGCAGCACACAAGCCCGCATCACACGCTCCTGCGTTGCGGAACAGATTGCCACCCTCCGCTAATAAGCCGCCGAAAGGCGTCCCCTTGGGCCGGATTCCCCATCCGGCCTTTTTTTATGTGAGAGACAGCTCCCACACAGGCTTTCCCACACAGGGTACTCCCAGCCACACGGGCCCACTCCTGGGCTGATGTCAGAAAGACTCAATGACGGGGTGGTTGCGGGCGTTGCGGGGTGTCGGGCTGAACCCCGGGGCGATGAATTCGCGGGGGAAGATTGCGGGGCAACTCCTGCCCGGGACGGGTGACGGGGGGAACGGGTCTTGCCGTATCCAGGTCCGGGCGCTGCGGTGCCTCCGGTATCTGCGGCAGGCTGCGTTGGCTCTCGAAACGCTGACGAAGTGCTTCCCGCTGGGCAGGCGGCAATTGCCGGAACTGTTCCTGAATTTCCCGCAGGCGCTGCTGCCGGGCCTGCGGCACCCGGTTGAACTGCTGAAAACGCTGTTGCAGGCTTTCCCGCTGCTCGGGGCTGAGCTGCTCAAAGAAATCACGCTGACGACGCGCCCGGTTGCGCTCACTCGGCTCCATCTGCAGCCAGCGACTGGCGCCGCGGCGCAGCGCCTGCTGTCGTTCAGGGGCCAGGGAGTCCCACTGCGACTGCATTTCCTGCAGAAGCTGCTGTTCGGGCTTCGAGAGCGCATCCCAGGATATGCTTTCCTGAGCCTGCAGAGCACTGACGGCACACAACAGCAGTGAACACAGCAGCCTGCCGCCGCCGAGGGTCCATCGTCGCCTTGTCGCTACTCTACTCACTTTCGTCCTCATCTATCGGCACCCTGTCTGCAATCAGGTCTGCAATACTGTCATCCACGAGATCTTCCGGTGCAATCCAATGCCCGGTATCGGTTTCCCACTGGCCCAGAAACTCAAGAAAACCAATATCCACCGGTTCCAGTGCCTGCTCCTCTGCCGGGCTCGGCGGCACAACAAGGGGTTCATCATCCCCGGAAGATTGCAGCCCCGCCCACAGGGACGGGCATACCAGCAGCAAACAGGCAGGCAGCAAGCGCTCAGTACTGCAACCCATTATCGGCAAGCCACTGATAAAATTCGAGATTCTCATATAATTCCAGCTCGACCTCCGAGGCCAGCAATAGCGCATCGTCTGCTACCAGCACCGGCATGAGCTCCTGGGGCTCCGGCTGACGGAACACCGCAAGCGCTACGACCAGCACGCAAACGGAAGCAAAGGCACTGGCAGGCAATGCCAGGCCACTAAAACGTTCCTGCCAACCGGGGCGTCCGGAGGTCTCACGCGCACGCTGCATGGCTTTGGCACGAATGCTGTCGAGGCGCGCGTGAATCCCGGCTGGCAGTTGCCCGGCACTGTCCTCCAGGGTCTGCACGATGGCCTGCTGTCCAGGCTCATGGTGGTTGACATCCTGCTGACCCAGCATGGCGGCATGCCGGGCTCTGTCGAGGTCATCAATCAGCGCGGGTGGCAAACTCTGCACACTGGTGTCCAGGACAGCCGCGACCCGCAGCAGGAAGCGTTCCTCCTCCCCCAGATCCCTCGTCAGCCTGTCATTCAGCTCATTGCTCATTACCAATGCTCACCCAGTTGTGCCCGCAACGTGTGAATCGCCCGTGAATAATGGGACTTCACACTGCCCTCCGCACAGGACATGGCCAAGGCCGTCTCCCGCACATCCAGCCCTTCCCAGGCTCGCAACAGGAACACCTGCTGCTGCCGCAGAGGCAGGGCCTGCAGTGCCTGCTGGAGCTTCTCCATGCTGGCATCCAGTTGCACCCGTTGTTCCGGGCTGCGCTGCGCGTTGTCCACCGCCCGCTCGATCGGATCTTCGCTGTCATCATCACCGCCCTTGAACCAGCTCATGACGCGGCGCCGGACACTGTTGCGCCGGTGCCAGTCATTGATGCGGCTCTGCAGAATGCTGTAGAACAGCGGCCCCCATTGCGCGGCATCGCGGTCGGCGTATTTTTCCACGAGCTTGAACATGGCGTCCTGCACCAGATCAAGCGCGTCATCCGGATTGTTGGTCGCGATCTGGGCAATCCGGTACGCCCGGCCCTGCACATCGGCAAGGAAGCTGTCGAGCTCCTGCAAGTGGTTCAGTTTTCCTGCTCCAGTTATCGAGACTGACTCTGCTGGCAGTCTATAAGCGCTGCGGCCCGAAGGCCAGCACTCCCCAATGTTCCATAACGCAGCGGGGCAGCATCGGTTTACTGCCCGCCGCGTCTGGAATGTTGTCGCAAGGATAAGCTGAAGACGGGAACCCGCAACGGGGCTCCCGGGATGCACACCGCCTCAGGAGCGGTAAAGAAGGGTCACGCCGGAGGCATTGGGCTTGTTCTGCCTGCCGGCAGAGGGCGAACGGCGACGACGACGCGGACGCTGTCGATTTGCCTCATCCTCGCTGCGCGATGGGTTTGCAGCCCTGGCTGGCGCTGCGTGTCGCGGTCGGTCATTCCCGCCCTGCGTCTTCGTTCGCGCCTGGGGGCGACGCGCCGGAGCCGCCGCCGGTCTTTCTGCCGGGCGTGTCGCCGGCGCGCTGTCTTCGGGCCTGGCCTGGGACACCTCAAATACCGGCAGCGTGGCGCGGGTGATGGGACGCTTCAGCAGGCGTTCAATATCGCGCAACTGTTTGTTCTCATCCGGGCAGGCGAAGGAAATCGCATGACCGGTGGCTCCCGCCCGGCCAGTACGACCGATACGGTGCACATAATCCTCGGGCACCTGGGGCAGGTCGTAGTTCACCACCTGGGGCAGTTGATCGATGTCGATACCTCGTGCGGCGATATCGGTCGCCACCAGAATCTGCAGCAGGCCGTCCTTGAAGCCCTCCAGCACCCGGGTGCGATGCGCCTGGCTCTTGTTGCCGTGGATGGCAGCGGCATGAATGCCCGCGCTCTCCAACTGCTTCACGATCTTGTTGGCCCCGTGTTTGGTGCGGCTGAACACCAGCGCCTGGTACCAGCCGCCGGACTTGATCAGGTGCTTGAGCAGATCGGTCTTGCGCGCCTTGTCCACCAGATACAGAGTCTGCTCCACCAGCTCCGTCGCCGTGTTGACCGGCGTCACGCTGATCTGCACGGGCGCGTGCAGCAGGCCCTTTGCCAGGGTCTGGATCTCTTTGGAGTAGGTCGCGGAGAACAGCAGGTTCTGCCGCTGCTTTGGCAACAGAGCCAGAATCTTGCGGATATCGTGGATAAAGCCCATATCCAGCATGCGATCGGCTTCGTCGAGCACCAGCGTGTTGATCTCGTCAAAACGGATTGCGTTCTGCTGGTACAGATCCAGCAGGCGTCCTGGGGTGGCCACGAGAATCTCCACCCCCGAGCGCAGCTTCATCATCTGCGGGTTGATCTTGACGCCACCGAAGACAACGGCAGAGCGCAGATTGAGATAACGCCCGTAGGTCTCAATGCTGGCGTGCACCTGCGCAGCCAGTTCGCGGGTCGGGGTGAGGATCAGTGCACGCGTGTGGTTGCCGCGAGCACGCGGCATGTCGGCCAGCTTGTGCAGCAACGGCAGGGTAAAGCCGGCCGTCTTGCCGGTGCCGGTCTGCGCGGAGGCCATGATGTCATGGCCTTCAAGCACTGCCGGGATGGCCTGGGCCTGAATGGGGGTAGGTTCGCTGTAGCCTTCTTCGAGCACAGCTTTGAGCAGGGCCTCGGACAGCCCAAGATCAGTAAACTTCATGAAACTCCTGATAGCGACGCTCAATGGCGTCAGTCATGCCAGCACGCACACCCGTTTCTGCGGGATGACGTTGGCAGATTATTCAATAAGACAGCGGGAGCGACTTTCGGGTCGCTGAACAGCGTTGCCAGTGTTTGTGTCGTTGACACAGTGCGGCATGCAGTTGGGGTTCTGGAGGGAGCTTGTTATTCGGCGTCTGCCGTATTGAACCAGACTCAACGATGACGCCTCTGGCCGGATGGCCAGAGCTCGGGGCGGCACTCTAGCACACAAGCCATCGAAATCCCTAACGAAATTGCATCCGTCGACCCGAACGTCCCTAGCCCTGATTGAGCAGTTCCCGCAGGTCGATGATGGCGGCATTGGCGCGGGAAATATAGTTCGCCATGACCAGGGAGTGATTGGCAAACAGGCCGAAACCATTGCCATTGAGAATCACGGGGCTGAACACGGTGCGCTGGCTTGCTTCCAGTTCCCGGATGATCTGGCGGACGCTGACCAGCGCGTTCTTGTCCCTCAGCACTGCATCGAAGTCGATTTCCACGGCGCGCAGAAAATGCATCAGTGCCCAGGTGGCACCACGCGCTTCGTAAAAAACATCGTCGATCTGGGCATAGGAGGTCTTGACCACACGCTCGCCGGGCACACTGGTGGACTGTTGGGCACTGGTCTCACCCGCCGTGTCGGTATTCATCTGCATCTGCCCCACACTGGCGCTGAGCCGCTGGGACAGGCTGCCCAGCCGCGACTCCACGTTCACCAGCCAGCGCGCCAGATTGTCGGCACGGGCATAAAACTGCCCGTCCTGATCCTGCGGATCGGCGATGCGACTGAGGTAGGAATGCAGGGAATTGATGCCGCGTCGATACTCCGCTTCCGATGCCGGAAACATCCAGCTGTCATTCGGCATATTGAACTGCGGTTCCACGATAACCAGATCGGCATCCTCACTGGACTGCGACTGGGAACGGCTGAAATTCTCACGGAAGGCACGGGCGAAATCCCGCACCTGTACCAGTGCCCCGAACTCCCAGTTGGGCAGGTTGTCCAGGTAAAGCCCCGGCAGCGTGATGTCATTGCTGAGATAGCCACCCGGTTTGTCGAGCAGCGTCTCCGCCACCCGAATCAGTGCTGCAGAACTCGCAGCCCCGACAACCGGCTGCGCACCGGCGAGCTTTTCCTCCATGTTCTCACGAACAGAGAATGGGGCCGGCTCACTGCTCCAGTAAAAACCCAGCACCACGATCACCAACAGATAAACAGCCACCACGGCAAGCGCGCTGCGGCCCACCAGGCCCATCGAGTGCCAGGCTTCCAGACCGGGAATCTGTTTCCTCTGGTGATTGCTCGTCATGGCGCCACCCTTTACTCCCTCAGGCATCGCTGCCGGAAGGCATGATCAGGCGCACGGTGGGTGAATCCCCCAGCTCGATATTGCCGCGCAGACGATGCCCGACCACAGCGGCCTGCATCTGGGCATAGATCCAGCGCGCCTGGGCGTCATTGGGAGCGGTAATAAGGAAAAAAGCGCCCGAGTCGCGCGCCTGCACACCGATGCGTCCGAGTTCGGCCATCAGGTCTTCACTCTGGCTGGCCAGGGCGCGGGCATTGATCGGATGCACCACGTCCGTGGAATTCATTTCCGCCTCCAGTTGCGCCCAGGCCGGGTCAATACCGGGGTGCTTGATGTCCACCTGCTCCGCCTTGCGCAGATAGTCCTTGGCGCTGTCGAACTGCCCCTGGCGCCCGGCCTGTTCGGCCAATTGCAGATATTTGACCACGATGTCCTGAATCCCCTGCAGGGCAACCGCATTTTCGGGTTCGATGGCCAGCACCCGGCTGAAATAGGCGTGTGCGCTGCTGTCGGGAGGCGTCAGCAGGCGATTGGCGTTCAAGGCCTTGATTCCCTCATACAACCAGTCCGCGAGGATGCGCTGATAACGCAGCTGTTCCTCAAACGCCTCCTGTGCTGCCGCCTCATCAAATTCTTCGACAACAGGTGCGGGTTCTGGCTCGGGCAGACTGACAACCCGCGGGGCCTGCGGAGCCTGGCAGGCAACGAGCAGCAACAGGCCCAGTGCAGACAGTCTGCGCAGAGAGGGGAAATTGATCATGAGACTTTTCACGGTAGCTTCTCGCTCCGGCAACGGGTACCGGGATGCGTTGTTTCAATCGAGGCCGACTATCGCACTTAATGGCAGGAATCTCAACACGTCCCCACGCCTCACCGCGCTCTGCGCAGGCACCACCGCCAGGCCATCGCAATGACTGACCGAGGACAGGACACCGGAACTCTGATCTCCCGTGAGCTGCATGCGCAGCTGCCCGCGCTCACTGATGCAGCGCACCCGCAGATACTCCTGACGGATACCCGAAAGTGGCCGCTCGAAATCCACCGGCAGTGACAGAGGCAATGCAGGTTTGCCCAGCCCCCCGGCAAGCCGCTCCAGACAGGGACGCACGACCAGCGCAAAATTGATGAATGAGGACACCGGGTTGCCGGGCAGACCAAAAAAGGGCGTGTCCCCCACCTCTCCAAAGGCAAAGGGTTTGCCCGGTTTGATGGCAAGTTTCCAGAAGGCGAGCCGCCCGGTGTCTTCCACCGCGTGACGCACATGATCCTCCTCTCCGACCGACACCCCGCCACTGCTGATGATGCAGTCCGCAGTCTGTGCGGCGGCCAGCAATGCCTCCCGTGTGGCCTGTAGATTGTCCTGCACAATACCGCAGTCGATGACCTCATGGCCCAGCTCGCGCAGCATGCCGCTGACCATATAGAAATTGGAGTTGTAGATCTGCCCCGGCTGCAGGCGCTGCCCCGGTCGCACCAACTCGTCTCCGGTCGTCAACAGTGCCACACGCAAGGGGCGCCGCACCTCGACCTCCAGGGTTCCCACGCTTGCCAGAAGCCCCAGATCGGGTGCCCGCAGACGATGACCGGCAGGAAACAACTGCTCCCCCACCGCTACATCCGCGCCCGCCCGGCGCACGTTCTCACCGGCATAAACGGTTTGCAGGATTTCCACAAAATCGCCGTCCACACGGCAGTTTTCCTGCATCACCACGGCATCGGCTCCGGGCGGGATCGGTGCCCCGGTAAAGATGCGCGCCGCCGTCCCCGCCATCAAGGGGCTGCCCATATGGCCGGCGGCAATGCGTTGACTCACGGGAAAGCGCAACTGCCCCCTCGCCAGGGACTGACTATTCAGCGCATAGCCATCCATGCCACTGTTGTCGTAGCCGGGCACATCGATCGTGGCACGCAGGGGCCTGGCCAGCACGCGGTGCAGCGCCGCTTCCAGCGCCACGCGCTCGCTGCCAATCACAGGGCGCAGCCCGGCCAGAATCTGCTTCAGGGCCTGATCGATCGGGGTGAGAGTTTGCGTTGCATTCACGAGGGCACTCCTGACGGGGCTCAGGCCCCTGTGGCGGATTCCAGCGCCGGGTTCTTGTGCTGGCTCTTGATCAGGGCCTGCAGGCTGCCGTGCCAGGAACGCTGCTTGATGCCAAAGGTATCGAAAATCTTTTTGGTGGCGAGCGTGGTATTGGCGATCTCGGGCGGATCGGCACGCACAAGATTCAGGCTCAGGTGATCCAACAGTTTGTAGATGCTCTCATCGTGCTGGGCCGCCAGCTTGAGCACATGCTGCACAAACTCGCTCTCCCGCTTGGTTTCCAGCCCGCAGTAATGGTAGGTGCCCCAGACATTGGCCTGACAATCCACCTGCAAAGCCATGGCAAGCAGCACACGGGCCACGTCTTCGGTGGGCGTGGGGCTGAACTTGCGCCGCAGCACCGTCACCGCGCCTTCGTTGTCGCGTGCCTGGCTGATCCATTGCCGGATCATTTCATCCTGGCCCTGACCAAACACCCAGCCGGTGCGCAGAATGACATATTTCTCAAGCCCGGCAATGATGGCTTCCTCGCCGCGCAGGCTGCTGGCGCCATAAACGCCTACCGGTTTGACCACATCCAGCTCGTTATAGCCCAGCTTCTTGTCGCCGCTGAACACATAGGCAGTGGACAGATGCAGCAGCGGAATATTCAGGTGATCGCAGGCCTGGGCCAGCACCGAGGGCTGGGCATGATTGATCAGCTCGCAGGCGTCCGGGTCTGCCTCTGCCGCCTGAATCGCCAACTGGCTGCCGGCCGCGAAAGAGGCAAGATTGATGACCTGGTCGGGGCTGCAGCGGGTCAGGACGCGCGCCACCTGCAGCGAATCCCGCGGGTCCAGTTTGCCGGATTCGGGCGCAACATAGTCCACGCCCCGCTGCTTCAGCAGTTTGCACAACTCCACGCCGATCGGACTCTCGGCACCTGCAATTAAGAGCTTCACCTTTCCCGCGTACCCTGTATCAATGACCCTGTGCTATCAGAACGGGATATCGTCGTCGAAGTTGTCAAAATTGGACGGAGCGGAAGGCTTGGGCTGGGCCGGTTCAGGCGCACGGCTGCTGTAGGAGTTCGGCGCGGAATCCTGGTTGTACTGATTGTCGTACTGACCTGCGCCCGAGGAGCCACGGGAGTCCAGCATCTGCATCTCGTTGGCCACGATCTCGGTGGCATAGCGCTTGATGCCGTCCTGCTCCCAGGAACGGGTACGCAGGCTGCCCTCGATGTAAAGCTTGGAGCCCTTCTTGACGTACTCGTTGACGATTTCCGCCAGGCGGTTGAAGAACACCACCCGGTGCCACTCGGTCTTTTCCTGGGGCTGCCCGGTGTTCTTGTCCTTCCAGGTTTCGCTGGTCGCCAGCGTCACATTGCTCACGGCACCGCCACTGGGGAGGTATCGCGTCTCCGGATCCGCACCGCAATTTCCCACCAGAATGACCTTGTTTACGCCTCTGCTCGCCACCTTACCCTCCGATTTGTCTGTTCGCCCGCGACTCACTCGCGTGCCTCAATACTGTAAGCGCTGTAGTCTACCGCACTACCGCAAGCATAGCACCAGTAACAGATTTTTTGCCGCGCGCTTTGCGCCTGCAGACAAGATTGACGATAATCCCCGGTTTCACTCCGCCAGCAGCGATAGCGAGTCGTCCATGGACAAGATCGTCGTCAGAGGGGCCCGGACCCATAATCTGAAAAACATCAACGTGAGCATTCCACGGGACAAACTGGTGGTCATCACCGGCCTGTCCGGCTCCGGAAAATCCTCGCTGGCATTCGATACGCTCTACGCCGAGGGGCAGCGTCGCTATGTCGAATCCCTGTCCACCTACGCGCGACAATTCCTGTCGATGATGGACAAGCCCGACATCGACCACATCGAGGGACTCTCTCCCGCCATTTCCATTGAACAGAAGTCTACCTCGCACAACCCCCGCTCCACCGTGGGCACCATCACGGAAATCTACGATTACCTGCGCCTGCTGTTCGCCCGCGTTGGCGACCCTTACTGCCCTGAGCATCACCTGAAACTGGAGGCCCAGACCGTCAGCCAGATGGTGGACCAGGTGCTGACCCTGCCCGAGGGCACCCGGGTCATGGTGCTGGCCCCACTGGTGCGCGAGCGCAAGGGCGAACACCTGCATGTATTCAATGAGCTGAAAACCAGCGGCTATGTGCGCGCCCGCGTCGATGGCATCGTGGTGGAGATTGATTACCCGCCAGAGCTGGAAAAGAACAAAAAGCACAGCATCGATGTGGTAGTGGATCGCCTGAAGGTACGCCCCGACATGCAGCAGCGTCTGGCCGAGAGCTTCGAGACAGCCCTCGGGCTGACCGAGGGCATTGCTACGGTCGCCTTCATGCATGACGAAAACGAAAGACCCCGCGAGGACTGGCTGTTCTCCTCCCGTTTCGCCTGCCCGGTGTGCGGGCACAGTATCAGCGAACTGGAACCGCGCCTGTTTTCCTTCAACAACCCGGCCGGTGCCTGTTCCGGTTGTGATGGTCTCGGCCTGAAACAGTTTTTCGATGAATCGCGCATCATCACCGATGGCTCCCTGAGCCTTGCCGAGGGCGCCATTCGCGGCTGGGACCGGCGCAATTTCTATTACTTCCAGATGCTCAACTCCCTCGCGGCCCACTACGGCTTTGAGGTGGACACACCCTACCATGACCTGGCCCCCGAACATCAGCAGGTACTCATGCGTGGCAGCGGCGAGGAAGTGATCGACTTCCACTTCCTCAATGATCGCGGCGACACCGTCACCCGGCGCCATCCCTTCGAGGGCATCCTGCCCAATATGGAGCGTCGCTATCGGGAGACCGAGTCCAGCATGGTGCGTGAAGACCTGGCCCGCTTCCTCAGCTCCCAGCCCTGCCCGGACTGCCAGGGCACGCGCCTGAAGCCGGAGGCGCGCAGCGTCTTTATCGACGAGGTAAACCTGCCCAGCGTCTCCGCCATGACCATTACCGGCGCCGCGCAGTACTTTGGCACCCTGCAATTGCAGGGCAACCGTGCTGCCATCGCCGAGAAAATTCTCAAGGAGCTACAGGACCGCCTGAAATTCCTGATCGACGTGGGCCTGAACTACCTCACCCTGAACCGCAGCGCGGACACGCTCTCCGGTGGCGAGGCCCAGCGCATCCGCCTTGCCAGCCAGATCGGTGCCGGGCTCGTCGGCGTGATGTATATCCTCGACGAACCCTCTATCGGCCTGCATCAGCGCGACAACGACCGCCTGCTGCGCACCCTGTTCCACCTGCGCGACATCGGCAACACCGTCATCGTGGTGGAACACGACGAGGACGCCATCCGCCATGCCGACCACATCATCGACATCGGCCCCGGTGCCGGAGTGCACGGCGGAGAAATCGTCGCCCAGGGTGGCTTGCAGGATATTCTCAAGGCCGACAACTCCCTGACCGGGGACTACCTCTCCGGACGCCGCAGCATCGATGTCCCCGCAAAGCGCATCGCCGTCAATCCGAAAAAAATCATGAGCCTGAAAGGCGCCACAGGTAACAATCTGCAGAACGTGGATCTGAACATCCCTCTTGGTCTGCTCACCTGTATCACCGGCGTCTCCGGTTCCGGCAAGTCCACCCTGATCAACGGCACGCTCTACCCGCTTGCCGCTACCCGCCTGAACGGCGCCAGCACCCTCAAGCCCGCTCCGCACGAGCGCATCGACGGGCTGGAAAAACTCGACAAGGTCGTGGACATCGACCAGAGCCCCATCGGCCGCACACCACGATCAAACCCCGCCACCTACACCGGCATCTTCACCCCCGTGCGCGACCTGTTTGCCGGCACCCAGGAAGCCAGAGCACGCGGCTACAAGACCGGCCGCTTCAGCTTCAACGTCAAGGGCGGCCGCTGCGAAGCCTGCCAGGGCGACGGTGTGGTCAAGGTGGAAATGCACTTCCTGCCCGATGTCTACGTCTCCTGCGACATCTGCCACGGCAAACGCTACAACCGCGAAACCCTGGAAGTGAAATACAAAGGCAAGAACATCAGCGAAGTGCTGGACATGACCATCGAAGACGCCCGCGAATTCTTTGACGCCGTCCCCGCCATTGCGCGCAAACTGCAAATGCTGGTCGAAGTCGGCCTGTCCTACATCTGCCTCGGCCAGGCCGCCACCACCCTCTCCGGCGGCGAGGCCCAACGCGTGAAACTCGCTCGCGAACTGTCCAAACGCGACACCGGCCAGACCCTCTACATTCTCGACGAACCCACCACCGGCCTGCACTTCGAAGACATCAAACAACTCCTTGCCGTGCTGCATCGCCTGCGCGACCAGGGCAACACCATCGTCGTCATCGAACACAACCTCGACGTCATCAAAACCGCCGACTGGATCGTCGACCTCGGCCCCGAAGGCGGCGACGGTGGCGGCCAGATCATCGCCGAGGGCACGCCTGAGGACGTGGCTGCCAATCCTGCATCTCACACTGGGAAATATCTGGCGCGGTTGCTCTGATTATTTGGGTGTGCTTTTTTGTGGCAAGGAGTTGTTCAACCTCAGTCGTCACTCCGCGGGCACACGAACGCTGGTGGAGATGATGCGCGAACTTGGCTTTCGTATTGGCCGCTACAAAGTGGGCCGACTGACTGAAGTTAACTTTCAGCACACCTCACTACAATTGGCCTAGCGCATCCTGAATTTGCCTGTCTATGCCCTGGTGTCTTGTAGAGGGAAGGTACTGCTTGGCTTTCTCCAAATAATCTATTCCCAACTCAATCTGACCCTGTTGCAGAAGCCATTTTCCGGCCATTAACTGATAGTCTCCCCGCTCAGGTTCCAGTTCTACAGCCCTTAGAGATGCGGTCAAAGCACGTTGTGGCTCATCACGAACTAAATACTGGTACATTTGATACAACGAACCGGTTTCCGTGCCTTGATCAATCAATGAATTGATCCACTCCTCCAATTCGAATTCAACACCTGAGGAGTTCAAGTTCTCTGATGGCATAAAAAGTATTAAACTATTTACAGAAAAAAGAAATCTATCCAAATGAGCGACTTCCCAAGACATCTCAGTGACTCCTTGTGTTTTTAGAACTTCTTGAACCCCAGCTACACAATAATCATCACTAAGTATTGTCATGATAGACGCGTTACATGAAGTCGAAACCATGGTCAGAACCATATCCGTATTCTCAATTACATCTTCATTTCTAACGCTATAGATTTGATTCACGGCAGCGTCATCTGCTACCTGCTGTCGAAACCTTTCAAGTTGTCTTTCTTCCGTTGAATGCTCTAGGTAATCTACAATCCTCTCTGCTAATGCCCACTTTGCTGAGCCATCTTCCATAATTGAATAATTCTTAGCCAGAAGGTTCGCTGCATCAATGTAACCCTGCTGTCCTTTCTCTTGAATAATCAACGAGGAAATCGTTCGCGCTGCAATATTATCGGACGGGTCCACCTTCATAATTCGATTGTTCCATAGCATCACATCGTCAATCGTTTCAGAAGTATTGCTCAAGCCTCGCATTGCTTGGACACTGGCCTCATCAATAGTATGAGCAGTATAAAATGCATTCTTAGCCAGATCTTTGTGCATCCCAGAGAGCTCAGAGTCAGAATGTCTTAGCCTTTCATACAGGGAATAGTGTGCAAACCCCTTTACGATATGCAGTTCGGTAACTAATGGATTATCTCCAATCAGCTCCTGTAACAAGTTCAGCCAAGATAGGCACGATTCAATTGCCTTTTCTCCTACTTTACATGCCTGAACGTGACTATTATCTAAGCAGGAGAGATCAGAAACGGAGCATGTTTGAGGCTGAGCATGCACAGCCTCCGGAATTACGACGAGCAACATGACCAATTTGCAGATTCTTATTGGTATTAAGTATTTGAAAGAATATTTCATGGCAGCACCGTTATCGTTCCATCATACTTCTTCATGACTCCAGTAGGAGTCTTCAAATATATAGAACCCCCTAAAGCTGAAGTGGACGCATAGTCGTAATCGCTAAATTGTTCTGCACCAGCATTTATGCTGACTAAATCTCCGGAAGTCGGGTTGGGATATGCTACATCCGGCCCATAACATCCTATGCTAACACCTGGTGATGGCAGGTATTCCGACGCGAACTGAAAATATGGGTGACTATGAGCCGCGGCTATCCGATTAGTGCGGCTAGCTGGCCAAGTCAATTTGCAAGGGTCATTGAGTTGTGGCGGGCAACCTGCACACGCGTTGAAAGAGTCGATGTAATGGGCATTACTAATGGTGTCACTGTTGCATATGAACTCAATGCCTTGTTCGTAAGGAAGAATAGACCAAGAAGACATTGTAGCAACAGCGTTAATCTCTTCGGAGGTCACATAGCAAGAGGGGGTAACATACATAGTAAACGGCGTAGATTGATCACTATCGTGGAGGTGTATACCTTCAGGGTAACCGTCTTGATAGACACAAGTCATGTAATGAGTGCCCGCCAAATCCTCAGTGGCAATCAATGGAAGAGTTCCCGACGTGGCCCAAGTTTCTCCCGCTGCGGTACACGTCGTGGCATTGACTCCGCTCCAAGTGATAGTAATAGAATCTCCGGCTTTAACTGTATTATCTGAAACTGTTAAAGTCGTTGTGACTTCATTGTTTATAAAAGTATGGTCGCACTCTTCGTACCCGGGAGCAGCCCAAAAGATGGGACTTTCGTAAAATCCCCTCATGGAAGCTCCATCGAATACCCAAGATCCATATTGGCCAGTTACTCCTAGCGAAACTGTCCTTGATCCACCACCGCTTTGCATTGTTATTATATCCCAATCTGTATCAGAAATAGGACTGTATAATCTAGACCGGATAGCGTGCTGAGTATCTAATAGATAGTCAGTATTGGTATACGATCCCATGTTACGCAAGGTCGGAGTTAACCCTCCGTCGTGATAACAGTATGAAGTTAGCCCGTAGCAATTGATTGATAGGAAGAGAAGGAGAAAGAATACGGATGCACTTGATTTCATAATATAGATTCCTATGAATACTGTTTGTTTTGTAAATTGAGTTTATTTTTGGACTCCATTCCAGGTCGATATATTTATGTCATCTTGGAGAGTTCTACCTTCTGAAACTTTTTCGAGATCAATTATAGATATTTCTTCACAGCGTGCTGCCATTAGTTCACTAGCGACTTCTGGAAACTGTAACGCAGCAGCCTTGAAATCGGTTGTACTATATACAAAATTATTTGTACCTCTAAGCTCTTCTAAAAATCCATTGAAAATTTTCTTGCCAGAATCAGACAGTAAATCATAAGCATATAAATAGTGGTTATCTAATACCAAATCAGTACTTCGCGCAGTTTCCACGTACAGATCTAGTGACTGTTCGAATGTTAGATTCAGGCTCTCCCTGTCATTCAAAGCAAAACAAGTCGACCTAATTGACGAAATCTGCGGTATAAGGATTGAAGCATCCTGATGAGACGGTAGAGCTTCCATAAGCTCCCAGTCGGCATTGGAGAAAAGGTGCCTGTATGCCTCTTCTCCGCTTAGGATTCGAACGAAAATCGAGTTATACAGGCTGTGAGGTGGAATTTTATCCAAGTCTTCATAGCTGGATAAGCGGGTCGTAGCCCTTAACAGCGCGCTGCTGAACTGACCTAGATCCAACTCTCGAAGCGAAATATTTTCACCCTCTGCTCTTTCGACGAATATATCCTGTGCGAGAACCGCATGTATAGCCGCCATGGAAATTGCCACGACAACTGACGAAAAACGAATGATCTTGATAAATTTCTCCGCTAACAACCGTGCTTTCCATTGCCGAGATTGTGTAGTGATAAAAATGTGATGATTACCGATCAAATGGCAGATATTCATTCTAATTGTCATACTGTCACCTTTTTCATATGGGAGAGATTGTCGAGCTTTCTTGAAAAACACAGCAATACTCGCTGCATTACTGAACCAGCCTCTCTCTACCTGCTTTTAATGGTAGTCAACAGTGCGCTCAGACCAGAATGCTCCACCTAAGTATTGGAACAGAAAAGAAGTAGAGATTTATTGCCTCTATACACTGGAGTAAACGCAAAATTGATGTTAGATACGATCCTTATTCAGATCTCACTTGTAAATGTCCAATCTAAATCAAGTTTTGTTTATCTTGATATTAGAATTTTTCAATACTCTCTCGATCAAAATATCTCTTGGATCCGATCATGTATGTAGGAATTTTCTTAAAAATCCCGCCTTTTAGGTGGGGCGAAAGAAAATCATGTTAAACGGAGTTACGTCGAGGCTTTCATCGGAAGTGAAATTTGACGAATGCATGCCATGCAAATGATTGCTGATTAGTTCGCTACTGATGGCCCCACAGCCAATCTTGTGGAATCAACAACCAGGGATTCAGCGCTCAGCCAAACTCCACAAAATCAGGGGACAACGGGCTGAAATTTTCGGCCTTCCAGTTGGTTGGGTTGTCGGCGCCTCCTGCCGGGCCTGTGTAGACAGCCCCCTGCGGAGACGGACACAAGGGCCGTTCGTTGTCCACGACACCATTGCTGCTATGCGTCGCCACAATGCGCTCCGGCGCAATGCCCTTTTCCACCCAATCCACCAGCGGCGCCAGCTTGTCCCAAGTGTTCGGCCCCGGCCCGCCAGCGCAATGCCCCATGCCCGGCGCCAGGAACAAACGCGTGCTGTCCATCGCCGCCTCCACGCCCCCAAAGGTCGTACGCGCCATCTCATCGAAATAAGCCACCGTCGCTTTCGCCGAGGACAGCGAATCACTCCAGCCGTGATAGACCAGCAGCTTGCCATCATGCTCCTTCAAAAAGCGGTTCAGGTCCGGGTCCGTTGCATCCATGATCGACGACATCAACGCCGCCTTGCCCGTGGACAGATCCTCAATGTCGAACTCCAGCCACGAAAACTGCGGCAGCGCCGCATCACGCCCCGGCACATAAGTCGGCCGCGTCATGTCCGGAATCACCACCCCCGGGTCTTCCTCGTAGAACAGATAATTCACATGGTCCCCCGCCGGCCCCACCAGCATCGTCGGCGCATTGCGATTGCGTGCGTTCGGAATATAAAGATTGACCCACTCCCGCTCCGAACCCAGCGCCTTACCCGGGTACAACACTCGACCTGAACTGTCGTAGGGCCCCGAATAGAAATCCTCGATCACCTGCACCTGCGCAGGCGTAAAACAACTGTCCCCCGAAGCCCCCGCCGCGCACATCAGATCCGACAGCTCCGTACGCGGATTGAACTCACAGCTCAGCGGATTGCCCAGCACCCCATCGCGCACGCCATCATTGGCATCGCATTTCGCCAGCACCCGATCATTGAGCGTGTCCAGCAACTTTGTGCTCTCGAAACTGCCATCCCCATCTGTATCCACCGCCAGATTGCCCGCAAAATTGTCCTTGAACAGACGCTGCAGCCACCACACCCCCGCCGCATTCATTGCCTGATAGTAATTTACCGGCGCCCCCGCCACGATGCCGTCGAAATCTTCCGGGAAACGCTGCGCCTCCATCAAGCCCTGCCGTCCTCCCGTGGAACACCCCTCAAAATAGGCATACTCCGGCCCCTTGCGGTAATAACGCTCCACCAGCGCCTTGCCCGCCATCACCGTCAGGTGCACCGAACGGTAGCCGAAATCAATTTCCGCCTGACGATTGTTGAAACCAAACTGTGAACCCGGCTCCACCCCACTGTCGTGTCCCATATTGCTGTTCGCTACCGCATAACCCTCCGCCACCCGGTGATCGGCAAAGTCCAGATCGCCATCCTTGCCCCCATCTCCCCACTGCAGAAAGCGCCCATTCCACTGCGACGGCAAAGGCAATTGCACATGGTATTGCGTTGCCGGGCCAATCAGGCCACGCACATAACAATAGGCAGGAGTGTTCCCCTGCGCCTGACGCAGATCGGCAGAGAGAATTGTCAGATTCGGGGTATAAACCAGCGCCTCACAGGCCTGGACATCAGCAGCAGACTGAGCCTGTGCCAACGGGATGCAGCCCGCCAGGACAGAGCAGGCGAACAGTGTACGTGAGAAAGCAAAGGAAGGTTTTCTTGTCATTGTCGGCTCCTCGATCGAGACCGGCTCCCAGGCGGACAAAGGGGCCGGATTCGAGCCGGATCATCGCCTATTCATGGAGCAAGGACAAGGACGGAGCCAGACGTGCACATGACAATGGACCGATAGTTGTGCAGCCTGGAGCGTTCCACTTGTCAGAACAATCTGGACGCCCTGTTCAAAAAAGGGCTGGCCACTTCATCGTGCCTCACGAGAAGGGCCAGCCTATCTAGGCCTTCGCTAACCATCTCCTGTACAGCAAAGTTCGGGCCAACATGAATTCTGAAACGTTTTCAAAGGGATAAGAAACCTGAACCCAGAAAGCCCGGTGAATATCCGCAAAAAATCGCGGATTTCACCACTAAGTCGCAAAAACAGCCCCAAGGGTTTAATTCTGCAGCACGCCATAGCCCGAAAAACCACAGAAGCAGGTCGCTGCCACAGGAAGTTTCGGGCCGGGCCGTGAGCCGCCAGGGATGGCGGCGGCAGAGCCTCCACGGATGGATTCACGGCGTGCCCGGAACGAAATCTCCTGCGGCAACGACCGGGATGCAAAGCGCAAACCCTGACGCACTCCACGCCCCAAGAAACCACCGGAACAGGTCGCTGCCGCAGGACGTTTCGGGCCGGGCCGTGAGCCGCCAGGGATGGCGGCGGCAGAGCCTCCACGGATGGATTCACGGCGTGCCCGGAACGAAATCTCCTGCAGCAACGACCGGGATGCAAAGCGCAAACCCTGACGCACTCCACGCCCCAAGAAACCACCGGAACAGGTCGCTGCCGCAGGACGTTTCGGGCCGGGCCGTGAGCCGCCAGGGATGGCGGCGGCAGAGCCTCCACGGATGGATTCACGGCGTGCCCGGAACGAAATCTCCTGCGGCAACGACCGGAATCCAGCGTGATTAACAACTACAAGCTAGCGCGGCACCGCAGCCGCCTGCTGCAGCAGATAGGCGCGAATGTTCTCCACCTCGATCGCCCCGAGGTCCGCCGCAAAACTCGCCATGCCCCGCGATGCAAACAAACCATCCAGCACAATGCTCATGAACGCATCCTGGTTCAGAATGCTCGACGAGAAACGCAGGTCCGGAATCGACCCCACACTCAAGGCCGCCGGACCGTGGCAAACAGAACAGTAACTGCCATAGGCCGCCGCCCCCGCCAGCACATTGCCCTGCGTCGTCGTAATATCCGTATTCAGCGGCTCCGGCGGCGTTGGCTCCGGCATCGACAACTCGCCCGTTGCCCCCAGCTTGAACGCAATCAGACGCCCATTCATATAGCGCGGATGATTCCCCGACAGCAGCCCCATCGTCAGCGGAATTGCCCCGCCCTGACCCGCCAGCGCCAGCACATACTGCTCACCATCCAGCTCATAGGTCACCGGGCCGCCCAGGATTGCATCGCCCACCTCCCGGCTCCAGTATTCCACCCCATCGTCCGTGCCATAGGCATGGAACACCCCATCGGCAGAACCCTGGAACACCAGTCCACCGCCCGTTGCCAGCGTGCCGCTGTTGCCATAGACCGGGTAATCCACCCGCCACGCAGGGCTCTGTGTCACCGGGTTCCAGGCTATCAGGCTCGACGGCGTCAACGCCTGCGAACGCGCCCTGTCCTGCGGATTGCGGATCGGCTGTGAGGACGGTCCCTGGCCCAGGTTCCAGCCCACATTGTTCTTTTCCATACTGCCCGAGTTGGAATAGACAGAAGACGTGTTCTGCGTTGGCAGGAACACATAGCCCGTGGCCGGATCGCGTGACATCGGGTACCAGTTATGCCCGCCCAGCGGTCCCGGCATCATCACCATCGGCTGATCCTTGTAGCGGATGCCTTCCGCCTCGATCGGGCGCCCCGTCACCGGGTCCAGCCCCGCAGCCCAGTTGATCTCCACATAATTGTTGCCGGAAATGAACTCGCCATTCGTACGATCTATCACATAGAAAAACCCGTTCTTCGGCGCCTGCATCAGCACCTTGCGCTCGCGCCCATCGATCTCGATGTCCGCCAGCATGATGTGCTGCGTCGCCGTGTAGTCCCAGGACTCCCCCGGCGTCGTCTGGAAGTGCCACACATACTCCCCGGTATCCGGGCGCAGCGCCACAATGGAGGACAGGAACAGATTGTCCCCCTCTCCGTTGGAGCGAATCTCGTGGTTCCACGGGCTGCCATTGCCCACACCGATGTAAAGCAGGTTCAGCTCCGGGTCGTAGGCCATGGAATCCCACACCGTGCCCCCGCCGCCCAGCGCCCACCACTCGCCGGCCCAGGTTTTCGCCGCCATTTCCAGCGCCGGGTCCTCGAAGCCGTCCGCCGGATTGCCCGGCACCGTGTAGAAGCGCCACAGCATTTCACCGCTTTGCGCATCGTAGGCCGATACATAGCCACGCACCCCCAGCTCCGCGCCCCCATTGCCGATGATCACGCGCCCATCGATCACCCGAGGCGCGCCTGTGATGGTGTAGCGCAGTTCCGGATCGGCGGTCTCCACACTCCAGGCTTCCTCGCCAGTCTCACGATCCAGTGCGATCAACCGCCCGTCGAGCGTGCCGAAATACACCTTGTCGGCCCAGGCCGCCATGCCACGATTGACCACATCACAACAGGCATTGACGCCATAACGGCCCGGAACCTGCGGGTCGTAGCGCCACAACTCCTCGCCCGTGCGTGCATCCACTGCAAAAGCCTTGCTCCAGGCCGAGGTGAAGTAGATCACCCCATCGATGACCAGCGGTGTGGCCTCCTGCCCGCGATTGGTGTCCAGCTCAAAGGACCATGCCACGCCAAGCTCCCCCACCGTATTGCGGTTGATGGTGCTGAGCGGGCTGTAGCGATCCTCGGCATAGGTGCGGCCATAGCTCAGCCATTCGGCATTGTTGCCGGCGGCGTTGCGAATGTCCTGCGCCGTGATGAACTCCTCCGGTGCCTGTTCGCCTGCATCCTGGGTAGCCGTGGCCACGAGGGACGGATTTTCAGCCTGTTCGCCGGAACAGCCTATCAACAGGGCCAGCAGAGCAAGTGGAAATAACACGCGAGTTTTCATAAGAGCCGATTCCTTTTTATAATGATGCACGAGCATAAACAGGACGCGGGGTCAGGTGCAAGAACGCAATGATTTTCCGGGAAATACAGCTGCCGGAGCTCCACACCCGCACTCAGCGCCGAAGACTTCAGGAAGGCCGGAAACCCGTGCTTCACCGGCATCTGCAAGATCCTGCGACAATACTCTGGATGCCGTGCATAGCGCTTGTCAATTCAGGCCATGCCCGTTTTTTGACCTTAATCAAGACAACAGCCCCCTCTACAGTGCACACTACAGGTGCCTGCCGAGGCCTGCATATTTGCCGGTTTCGACCGGCGACGACGACACGACTTTAAAACTGTATCCAAGGAGATTGGAGATGCAAAAACTATCGATAGGAAAGATCGGGCTGGCTGCAGCATTCATGCTGATCCTGGCTGCCTGTTCGAGCAACCCCGGCATGCGCATCGGCAACACCGTTACCCTGTGCTGCCCTGGCAACTACGCCGCCTACAACACTTACGCGATTGAGGACGTTGGTCTGCCGATCTTCCTGCGTGAATATGTCGCAGAAGAGTTTGACAAGGCCTTTCAGGAACTGGGAATGACCCGCAACGATGCCCGCAGCGATCTGGTGGTCAACCTCAACTATCGCCACGTCAACCTGAACCCGGACCAGCAGCAGATTGATCCGTTTATCCGCATGGAGTCCATGAACGTAGAGCTGGACTACATTGCCAATATTGATATCACCATGCGTGAACGCGCCGGTGGCAAGGAAGTGTGGGCTGGCACCATCAGCCGCATTCACTCCGTGCAACCGGGCGAGTACATGCACGAAGGCAATGCCAGAGGCGCCTTCCTGGTGACCTTCCGCGACCTGTTGAGCGAATACCCCCGCAATCAGGAATAACAGTTTCTCGTAAAGCGGTCCGTCACTCCAGTACTCGGGCGGACCGCTGTTTTTTCCCTCCTCCCTCGCTCTCCCTCGTTTATTTCCCTCACCACTTTATTGCTTTGTATCAAAAATTATTGCCTGCCCGCCGGGACGAAATGCTGCGAAGGCGCTACTATGGTGCTTGGTGAATAATTCACCAGTTCTGGCATTGGGAGCCTTCAACATGAACAGCCATTGCAGCCACCCGAGTCCCCGCACCAATTGCATGTCTGAGCCCCGGCACCGCTCCCGCGCGTGCAGAGGCAGGCTGTTGCACCTCGGCGTGTTTGCTCTCCTGCTGAGCCTGTTCGCCGCCCCGGCCAGCTTTGCCGCCACCCTGCTGCTGAGTACCAACCAGAGCAGTTTCGGTCCCGGCAATCAATTGCTGCTGTCGGCGAGCATTACCCCCTCCAACGATGCGGGCGTGCCGGCGGATATCTATGTCGCCATGGTGACACCGGACAATGCGATTCTGACGCTCAACAGCACACTGCAGTGGGTTTCCACACTATCCCCCATTGCCGCCAGTGTTCCTCTGGCTGCGTTGCAGGCCAATAATTTCTATGCCGCGGTGTTGCCGGCCAATGTGGCCAACGGCAACTACAATTTCTATCTGATTGCGGTACGGGCGGGACAGGACCCTGCGAACTCAAGCAACTGGCTGGGGGTCTCGACTGCGCCAATCACCTTCGCGGGTGGGACGAGTGCGCCCAAAGTCGAACTCACTACCCTCAACGGCAGCTGCACCGCCACTCAGTATTGCAATATCCCTCTGGTGGCCGGCGTCACCGGCGGCTCCAGCCCCTACAGCTTTCAACTGGATTCCTTTGCCTATGGCACCCCTCCGTCCCTGATGACGGTGGATCTACTGACCGGCAATCTGAAAGGGACGCCCTCGCTGGCGGGAACCTACAATTTTCAGCTGTGCGCGCGCGATATCGGCGGCAACACAGACTGCAAGCCCGTGACGGTCACGGTTTCCCAGGCGAGCACTCCACAAACGCAGGCCTGGGTGTTCATTGGTGGCAGCGTTGCCACGCTAGCACGCATCACGGTCGATGGGCTTGTCATCAAGGACACCAACTCCGCCAATCTGTCACGCTATATGTACATGACACCTGGCACCCATACCCTGACGGCGACCTGCGTGGAGGTTTACTGTTTCTCTTATCTGCAACTGGAAGCCCCCAGCGGTTACGCATTCTCGGTAACCGAAATGCGGGCAACGCCAGAGGAGATTCCACCGGGGGCCAGCAAAACCTTTACCTTCACGTTGAGCAAAACGAATTAACAGGCTGTTAAGCGCAATTCTTATTGCGCGACCGCCTGCACGCGGACAGTCAGGGATACTTCGGATTCGCCTGCCTCGGCCACGGGGCTCGCCTTTTCCGCCATCGCGTCCATGGCCATCGCCCGGGCCATGATCGGCGGCTGCGAATAGCCCAGCGCGCTGTCGACATCCAGCACGGCTATCTCCACCTGCGTCTTGCCCAGCGCCTGGCCGGCACGTTCGGCATTGGCGCGGGCACGGGCGATGGCCGTTTCCATCAGGCCATCACGCACCTCATCGGCTCTTTCGCTGCTGAGGGAGTAGCGCAGATTGTTCATGACAAAACCCATGCCCTGAATCTTCCCGGCCAGCTCCAGCAAGGGTTGGGCATCCCGGCCCTCCAGGCTGATCGACTGGGAACCCTGCCAGACATTATCGGGACGGCCACCCTGAGTGGACTGGTTGATCTGGTAGACACCGTAATAGCCCGTGGACACCTTGACGGAATTCACGCCCTGCGCGGCAGCCAGAGCCTGCTCCATGGCGGCATTGATCTCCCGCTGCAGGGTCTCGGCATTACGGTTCTGGCGCTCGATACGCAGCGTTGCGGTGAGCATGTCCTGTTGTACCGACACCCGTTCGGTCACGGACAGGGTGATCAGGGTCTGCCCTCTCGGGCAGCAGGCTGATATTCTGGGCGCTGACGATACTCGTCGCGGAAAACCCGCCAGCGCGAGCAACAATAAGACAAGGGGTGATTTCATGTTCTGACTCCTGGTGTATGAGAAGCGGCCGACGGCAGAGAGTGCCGGAACCGGCACCCTCTGCGCGGCCTGATCTTCAGTCTTGGTCGCAGACAGTATGCATTCAGTTTGCCTGAACCCGCCCTGAATGCCTGCCGCAATGCCAGGCGCTCAGAACCAGAAGCGCAGACCCGCCACCCAGCGGGTATCCTGGGTTCTTCTGTCGGCAGACAACAGATCGGCGCTCTGCCCCAGCCAGTGCACTCGCTCCACCCCGACATAGGGCGCGAAACGGCGGCTGAACTCATAACGCAGGCGCACCCCGTGAGCACTTCCGACAAGCCCTCTCCGCGCGACAGGCTGCGGTCGGAACGACTGTAGGCGGCAAGATCCAGGCGAGGCTGCAGAATCCATCTCTGCGTCAACAGCCACTCGTAATCTGCCTCCAGCCGCAGACCAACCCGGCCGCGCTGATCCACCATGAGGCTGGCGTCAATCTCGAACCAGTAGGGAGCCAGCCCTTTCAGACCCAGCAGCGCATGATGATGCGAGACATCCTCATGAGACAGCATGCCAACACCGGCATACACATCCCAGAAGGGACTCACGGCGTGCGAGGCCACCAGGTCCAGCGTGCCCTCGTCCAGTCTGTCATCCACCATCACGGCCTTGCCCTTCATACGCAGGCGATTGTAGCTGTCTCCCATCCAGGCCCAGCCCTCCAGGGCCGCACCCCCATCGTTCACCGTTTCCAGGCGATCCACGCGCAGGCCGGCGAAATGCTTGATGTCGGACATTTCCATCGGGGCATCCATCTCCAGCGCGTAAAGCCCGCTATGACGCACAAAACCACCGGAATAGGCATGCGGATCGCGCAGAGCCGAGGGTTCAGGCATGGACATATCATGGCCTTCATGCCCACCACCGCTCTGCACACGCTCTTGCACGGGCATGTGCTGCGCGTGTGCCGGGTCTTCGTCAACAGGCTCCTCGTGCATGGCATGCTCATGACTCATTTGTTCATGCGCTGCCCCGGCATCATGAGCCGTGCTCCCCTGCTCTGCATCAACACTGCGGGTTCTGCTTGTGGTGCTGGCATTTCATGCTGATGGGCTGTGTCCACCGTCGACGGGTGCACATGATCCTGGGCAAACACACCCGACCCCTGCAGCAAGGCTGTCACGACAAGTGCGCGGAATATGAGAGCTCTCATGCGACGATCACCTCCCGGAACATGCCCGCATCCATGTGCAGCAAAAGATGGCAGTGCCAGGCCCAACGGCCCGGCGCATCGGCCGTGACGCTGAAGCTGACCCGCTGCCCCGGCTGCACCGGCAGGGTGTGGCGCCGGGTCAGGAAATTCCCCTGGGCATCCTCCAGATCCGACCACATGCCATGCAGGTGCATCGGGTGAGTCATCATGGTGTCGTTGTGCAGATGCACGCGCAGGCGTTCTCCCTGACGGAAATGCACGGGGCTGGACTGCCCATATTCCAGACCATCAATGGACCAGGTGTAGCGTTCCATATTGCCGGTCAGATGCAGCTCGATCTCGCGCCCCGGCCGGCGGGTGTCGTAAGGGCCGGAACGGGCGCGCAGATCGCCAAGCGTCAGCACCCGATGCGTGGCCTCGCGCAGCCCTACTCCCGGGTCATCCAGATTGGTGCGCGGAATATCCACCCGCATATCCGTGCTCGGGCCAAACTCCGTGCTGGCATGACGGGCGACTACCGGTTCACTGACCGTAGCATGTTCATGCCCCGCGTCCGGGCTGGCCGTATGCCCCTCGTGGCTACCGGCCCCCATCATGTCACTCATGCTCAGCCACTGAATCCGGCGCCGCTCGGGAAGGGGAGCCTGCAGACCCGCACGCGTGGCCAGCGTGGCAAACGCGTAGCCCGAGCGGTCCATGGTTTCCGCGAAGAAGGTGTAGGCCTGTTCCACCGGGTCCACCAGCACATCGTAGGTTTCCCCCGGCCCGCAGCGCAGTTCGTCCACGGTGACCGGCACCACATTGATGCCGTCACTCTGTACCACCGTCATGGGCAGGCCGGGAATACGCACATCAAAAAATGTGTTACCCGCTCCGTTGATGATGCGCAGCCGCACACGCTCACCCGGGCTGAACAGGCGCAGATCGGCAAAATCCACTGCACAACCGTTCACGAGATAATGCAACGTGGCACCCGACAGATCGCCGAGATCGGTTGGTTTCATGCGCATGGCGGCAAACATGTCCCGGCGACTGATGGCCTGCGCAAGCCCCTGCGTCCGGATGTCATGCAGAAACTCCGGCAGGGTGGGCTGACTGAAATTGTAGTAATGCCCCAGGGATTTGAGTTTGCGGAAAACAGTCGCCGGGTTTTCATCCGTCCATTCCGACAACAGCAGTACATGATCGCGCTCGGCACGGTCCACCTCGCCCTCGCGGGGCTCCACGATAATGGCCCCGTACAGCCCCGTCATTTCCTGAAAGGCGGAGTGGGAGTGGTACCAGTAGGTGCCACTTTGCTGCACACGAAAACGGAACTGAAAGGTTTCACCGGGGGCGATGCCGCCATAGCTCAGGCCCGGCACACCATCCATCTGGTAAGGCAGGATGATGCCGTGCCAGTGCAGTGAGGTCGTCTCCCGCAGGCGGTTAGTGACATTGATGATGACCTCCTCCCCCTCACGCCAACGCAGCAACGGCGCCGGGATGGAACCGTTGATGGCGGTGGCCATGCGCGGCCGGGAGGTGAAATTGACGGCAATCTCTTCAATGACGAGATTGAACACCGGCCCACGCAGCTCCTCCTGCCGGTTCACCGAGCCGGGCGAGCTGTCCGCCCGCACCGCAGCGGCACCAAGAAGACTGCTGCCAAGCAGGCCCTGAACAAAACGTCTTCGCGAGGGCTGGGCAACGGCATCGCGTTGCATTGCCCCCGACACAACAGGTCGTATGACCTTCATAGATAACTCCTGATAAATATCCGGCGTTCACACGCCCCAGCGCACCACCAAGGGGTGCGGGTACAAGCTTCAGAGCTCAGCCCGATATTCCTGCGCAACGCAGGCGGAAAAGGAAAAGTCGCGTACGCGGAAAATCAGCCGATTCGTATGGGCTGTTGTATGGGGGGGCGATACAGAAGGAAAGCGCGTTCCAGCGGGAGGCCGGCAGAGGTTTGCGGCGCGTGGTACGCGCTGTTCAACACATTGGAGAATTCGCTGGCAATGCCGGAACCGAAACAATGGCTCACACAGTTCATGCACTGTTCATCGCAATTATCCGAAGCATGTGAATGCGCGCTAGGCGCTGACTCGTGCGATGACACCGAATCCATCATGGCCTGTTGGCCCGCGCTGTCATGCGCATGCATATCATGCGACACGGACACCTGATGATGTAGCGCAGGTGCCTGAGTGCTTTCCGCCATGGTGTTTGCCATCCAGGACGCCGACCACGCATTCAGGGGCAGCGACAGCAGCAGCGTCAGGGCGATGGAAAGAAATTTTCGGCTCATACACAGGGTGTCATAGTCAAACCAGCGGCCACTCTACCACCTGGACAAGGCTGGAAACCAGCCCTAAATACAAAGCCGGCCATGCACATCCTCCGTCTGCCCCCCCCGGATTCAGGCGCCCCATTGGCATTCCCCGCTTCGCTGGAGTAGATTGACCGCAGGAATGACCGTCATCCGACTCTGGAGAACCAAGGTGCGCGTAACACAGATCGGCGAAGACGCCCTGCTCTTTGTGTTTACCCCGGCAGGGGCAAACACCGTAGATGAGCTCATTCAGCAAAACCTCTGGCAGCTAAGCGCCTGGCTGGAAGCGCGCAGAGAGACGCTGGGCCTGGTCGAGATCGTCCCGGGCATGGGCAATCTGCTGCTGCGCAGCGGGCTGGAAACCCCGCTCAACACGCTGCAAGAGCTCGTGCTCAGCTACTGGCCGGACATCCAGAGTGAGAACATGGAGCCTCGCCATGTCGAGATTCCCGTGCACTATGGCGAAGAATTCGGGCCGGACCTCGAAGCAGTGGCGGCTCACTGTGGCATCAGCACACACACCCTGATCGAGCTGCACGCAGACACGCACTACCGGGTCTACTGCCTCGGTTTTCAACCCGGTTTCGCCTATCTGTCGGGCCTCGACCCGCGCTTGCACATTCCCCGCCGGGATACTCCGCGCATCAACGTACCCGCAGGCTCTGTTGCCATCGGTGGCGCCCAAACCGCCGTATACCCGTTTGCCTCCCCCGGCGGCTGGCATCTGATCGGCCGTACCGACACCCCCCTGTTCAATCCCGCTTCCGTTCAGGCCACCCTGCTACGCCCGGGGGACATCGTACGCTTTGTGCCCAGCGGAGAACCGACATGATCGAAGTCATCCGCTGCGGCCCATTGAGTACGGTACAGGACTTAGGACGTTTCGGGCACCGTCACCTGGGGGTTGCCCAGTCCGGCGCTCTGGATCCAATCGCCGTGCAGCAGGGCAATCTGCTGCTGGGCAATGAGGCGAACGCAGCCGTGCTGGAAATCAGCGTGGGGCCACTGCAACTGCAATTCCACCAGAGTTGCCGGATCGTGCTGATGGGAGTGGACTTTGACTCGGTTCTGACAAGCGAGGGCGACAGCAACCGGGAGCAGACTGTGCAGGCCGGGCATCCCGTCGAGGTCAGTGCGGGCATGCTGCTGCACTTGCGCAAACCGGCGATTGCCGGTGCCCGTGCCTATCTCATTGTCAGTGGAGGTATTGACGTTCCTCTGGTGCTGGGTTCCCGCAGCACGGACCTGGCAGCGGGCTTTGGCGGCCTGCATGGCCGTCCGCTGCAGGCCGGAGACAGCTTGTCCATCGGCCGCTTCTGCAAACCACCGCAACACCGCCCCTATGGCGTTCGCTCCCTGGCCCCTTCCCATGTTCTGCGCGCATTGCCGGGGCCGGACTATGAGGCTTTTACACCGCAGGCCCACCAACAGTTCTGGATGCAGCCCTGGCGCATCAGCCATCAAAGCAATCGCATGGGGCTGCGTCTGAATGGCAGCCCACTATCGCTGCAGGGGCCACTCAGCCTCCTCTCCGCCGGGGTGCTTCCGGGGGATGTGCAAGTGCCGAGCAACGGCCTGCCAATCGTGTTGGCCAACGATGCCCAGACCATTGGCGGTTACCCACGCATTGCCACTGTGATCCAGGCCGACCTGTGGCAACTGGCGCATATGCCCCCTCTCACCTCGGTGTATTTTCAAGCTGTAACGCACTCCGTCGCACTTGCAGCACGGGAGAAACAAAAACATTACTTCACCAGGCTACAGGACTCCCTGGCAAGGGCAACATGAAAGCGAACATCGTTCAGAGTCGGCTCAATTCAAACAGCAAAGTATAATTCCGTGTCGTACCGCTAATATTGGTATCCCCCGTCACCACGGCAGTAAAGCTCATTGTCGTGCTGCTTTCACTGATATTTACAATACTGATACTGTCAATAGTCGGCAAGATGGTTGATACATTACTGCGCACCAGCGCTTGCATCGCCACCGTGTCGGTGCTGTCAGGTCGCGTTACACCACTGCGCTTGAAGTCGACCTTGCGATTGATTGTCGTACTCGACATGACAATCCTGCCGGTCCCGGTGACCAACAGATTGTAATCTGTCGCACCGCTCCCCGTGATCTGGTTGATCAGCTCACTCAGGTTTCCCACAGGCAACAGTGAGTTGCCATAATTCCCGCCTTTTACAGACACGCTCTCACCAGTGATGGACAGCGTCATCCCTGTAGCTGGGTAATAACGATGAACCGTGTTTCCCTCCATCTGATTGAAGGACACCAAACTGGCAGGAAAAAGGGTGGCGTAATGCTGCTCAGCCAAAGCAAACAACTGATCCGCCATGGTCATGTCAGTCGCCGTCGTATTACCACTGCAGGCTGTAGCCAGACTGACCCTGCTCCCTGCAAGCAAGGAATAGCTCAGTCCACTCAAAGAACTAAGTTGCAGCCTCAAACCGGCGGTATTCGCCGCCGGATCCAGGCTAATACTGAGCCCTGTATCGGCACTTTCCCAGTAAGCCAGTGTCGGTGTAGACGTCTTGCCAACAGCCGCACCAAAAGGGACTCCATCCAGACAAAGATTGCCCGCCGCATCCAGCACGACTTGTGCACTCGCGCCATCAGCGAAGGGGGAGAAGGAACTGCCGGATGAAAAATTCATGGCATAGGTGCCGGCAATGCTTGTGGGTAACACAGCAGACAGGGCGGTGTTGTTCAGCTGTGCCAACAACGCGGAAAGCGTATCGTAGGCCACGGGCTCGTCGTGGGACCCAAACTGCCCCCCGTTGAGGTAGACCATTCCGTCACGCACAGCCACGAATACCTGAGTGGCATAGTAATAGCGATAGGTAAACCGGCCGGATTTTTGTGTATAGGTTTGTGGCCCGGAGGGAAACACACTGGGGTACTGCTCTTCAATCAACGCGAAGAACGTGTTGATGTCTTGCAGATCGGGGTCCTGTCCTGTCGCCCCCGCACAATCCGTTGCCAAGGATGTCTTTTCTCCCAGGAACACACCGTAGGTACTGCCAGCAAAGGATTGAAACAGGAACTGCCCCAAACCGAGTTCGGCGTCATACTCCTCAGGATCATCGTCACGGGTCAAATCGATCCGGTAGCGCAGATTGCCTCGACTGTTGTTCCAGGTCGCAGTATTGCCCGACACAACCGGAAACGAGAGATTCAACTCTTCCACGCACAACCGCCCGGTATCCGTCACCACAAAATTCAACTGGGTGCCTTCAGCCAAGGGCGAGAAGGGTTGCACTTCGTCGAGCGACAACAGGAAGGTGCCCTGATAGAACGCGGGCACCTGATTCGGCACTGGCATAGCATTGATATCGTTGATTAAATCAGAAAGAGTGCCCAGCATGGCGAGCTCATCACCAAAATCCCCGCCACGGGCATAAACCTCATTGTTCCGAATGGCGAGGTAGACCTCCGTGCTCGGATAGTAACGATACACATCGAAACCATCGCCAATCTGGTTAAAAACAAAAGAACTGGCAGGAAAGAATGCCGGATAGACACCTTCAGCTAAGCTAAAAAAGGTATTTTCCCTGCCATTCAATGGCACCGTTCCGCAACTGCCCGTGTCGAATTGAGGGGCACCTCCCACAAGACGACCGAGTAAAGTCCCTGACGTTGAATAAAGATCAAATCCATTGAAGGTCGTCGTGTTGATGTTCAGCGAGAAACGCAGCCCGGAGGGTGCAACATCCCACTCCACAGCCCCAAAGGGACCGCCTTGCAGGACTGGTCGGTTGGAAATCACCTGAATAGTGCTTGAGCTGCTGGTTCGTGTACAAAGCGTACCGTAAGGATTCACATACAACAGGATATTATCCGAGGTATCCGCCTGACTGGTATTGCTGATAGGCGAGCCCACGACGGCGTTGACCATGTCCAGGCTGTAAAACCCCTGCAAGGATTCCGGAATACTAACCACCGTCGAAGTCTGTGCCAAAACCTGCCCACTTCCGACCACCCCCAACACCACAAGCCCACTGAGGACTCGTAAAAACCTCTCAAGCATCACTTTCATCTACCTGACCCGGGCTCCCATGAGAAAAGTCCCATGTTGAGTCGGGCCTTTTCTGTCTAATGATTAGCTGCTTGCTAATTAGAACCCGAAAACCTGCCTGTGACCAGACTCATCTCCTGTTTTTTTGAGGAAAGAAACCCGGCAAACCCTTTGCGATGACCGCCCCGCTGAACTATGCTGCCTTCTTGAGCCTCGCGGGATGCACCATGCAAATCGACTTGAATGCCGATCTGGGGGAGGGCGCCCCTTACGACCGGGAACTGTTGGCCATCATCAGCTCTGCCAACATCAGTTGCGGCCTGCATGCCGGTAATGCAAGCACGCTCGCCACGGCGATCCGCCTGTCACTGGCTCGGGGTGTATGCATCGGTGCGCACCCTTCTTTCCCGGATCGCGAGCATTTCGGGCGACGTTGCATGGCGTTACCCTTCGATAGCCTGCGTCACCATCTTCTGTCCCAGCTACATGCCTTGAACAAGCAGGTCCAGGCACACGGGGGCTCACTGCAACACATCAAACCCCACGGCGCCCTTTACAACCAGGCCGCGACAGATGCCGGGCTGGCGCAGAACATCGTGCGTATCGTGCAGGAATTCGACCCACAGCTGTGCATTGTGGGCCTGGCCTCGGGGAAGTTGCTTGCTGCCGCACGGGAACGGGAAATGCCGGTTCTGCAGGAAGCCTTTGCCGATCGTCGTTATGCGCCGGATGGCACACTGTTGCCTCGAAGCGACCCGCGGGCACTCATTTACGATGCCCAGGAGGCACTCGAACAATGCCTACAGATCATCACCCGGCAGTGTGTCAACACGGTGGATGGCAGCCTGTACCCCCTGCATGCCGACACCCTGTGCCTGCATGGAGACTCGCCTGCAGCGCTGGTATTTGCGCAGCATCTGCACGCGGGGTTGCAGGCCGAGGGTATCGAAATCCGGCCTGCACACAGAAAAAAGCTGGTTTGACTGAACTGTCGCCTAAAGGCTTCTGACCACCGTTTCCACCAATGCCATCAACCCGCCCGGCAGAACTCCGGGCAGCACCAGCAGTACCAGCAGGCACAGCAACAGGCCGTGGGGCAGCAGTTCACGCAGACCGGCCTCGGGAAAGGGATCATGATGCTCAAGTGGTGCCAACATGCGATAAACAATGCGCAGGTAGTAGAACAGCCCGATACCGCTGCCCACGACCATGGCCAAGAGCAGCATCCACTCAGCCCCCTGCACACCGGCCGCAAAGATATAGAACTTGCCGACAAAACCGATTGTCAGCGGAATGCCCGCCAGCGACAGCAGCATGGCAGTAAACACCAGCGCCAGCCAGGGGTTGCGCCAGAACAGGCCCTGGTAATGACCGATATGATCCCTCTCCTGTGCGCTGTCCGACACCACCGTCATGACACCAAAAGCGCCAAGTGACATCACCACATAGGCCGTCAGATAGAAGCTGACGGCTTCCGCCCCGAGAGACTGTCCCGTGGCATTCAACGTGATCAGCGCCACCAGCAGATAGCCCATGTGTGCGATGGAGGAATAGGACAGCAGGCGTTTGAGATTGCTCTGACGTAATGCCAGCAGATTTCCGAACAGAATCGAAAATACTGCAATGATGCTAAGCACATAACGGATATCCGCGCTCGACAACAGTTCGCTGACACTCATGAAACGCATCAACAACGCCGCCATGGCCAGTTTACCTACGGTTGCCAGAAAACTGGTGGCGGGCAGCGGTGCCCCCTCGTAGACATCGGGGGTCCACAAATGGAAGGGCACCAGCGAAAGCTTGAAGGCAAAGCCCATGATGATCAGCAACGAAGCCAGCACATAATAGCTCGCCGGGACAAGCGCCCCACCGGCCAGCCCCGCGGAAATATCCGTGAAATGCAGCGTTCCGCTCTGGGCATAGAGCAATGCCATGCCAAACAGCACAAAACCCGAGGATACCGCCGACAGCACGAGATATTTCAGGCTCGCCTCCATCGGATACTGGGCCGTGCGGCTACGGTGCAAGGGATAGGCCACCATGCCATAGAGGCAGACACTCAGGGTTTCCATGCCCAGAAAGGCGGTCAGGAAATGAGTGCTGCTCACCATGACCAGCGCGCCGAGCACCGAGATATTCAGCAACAGATAGAACTCATCCTGCTGGTCTTCCAGATTGCACAGATAGGGATAACTGAACAGCGTGACCACGAGTGCACTGCCCAGAACCAGCACGGTGAAGAACAGGGAGAAGGCATCCACCCGCAGCAGGGGCGTCACCTCCTGCGGCGCCAGCGGCATGGCAACGCTCAAACTCAGCAGCGCCAGCAACAGGCCCACTGCGCTAATGACACAACTGACAAGATGACGACGGTGTATTGCCACCGCGAGCATGCAGAGCACCGTTGTCGCCGTGACGACAAGCGCGGGAAGCAGCAGCAGTAATTGATCCATGCTCATCGTCAGCCCCCTCCTCCCGGTGTCCCCGTCTGTTGCAGCAGGGCTTCCAGCACCGATGCCGAATGCGCCAGAAAACTCTGTGGATACAGCCCCATCCACAACAGACCCAAAGCCATCAGGCCATAGCACAGAAGCTCCACTGTGCCGAGGTCTGCCAAGCCGCCATCCGGCTCCCTTCCCTGCCCCGCAGGCAGCAACAAGGGGCCATGAAACACTTTCTGAATGACCCACAGCGAATACACCGCCGACAGCACCAGACCCAGGGCAGCAAACACCGTCGCCACGCGGCTCGCCTGGAACGCCCCCAGCAGGGACAAAAACTCACCAATGAAATTGCCCAGCCCTGGCATGCCCACCGCCGCCACGGTGAAAAACAGGGCCATCGCCGACAGCATGGGCAGGCGCGACCACAGCCCGCTCATCCGTTGCATATCACGCGTGTGCAAACGATGCTGAAGACCTCCCGCTATCATGAACAGGGCCGCAGCGCTGAAGCCGTGTGCCAGCATGGTCATGACCGCTCCCTGCAGGCCGTAGAGATTCCAGGCATAGACACCCAGCAGGACAAAGCCCATGTGGCTGACACTGGTGTAGGCAATCAAACGCTTGAGATCCTGCTGGGCAAAAGCCAGCTTGGCACAGTAGAGAATACCCACCGCTGCCAGCCCCATAGCAAATGGAGCAAAACTGGCAGAGGCCTCCGGAAACAGGGGCACAGTAAAGCGGATCAGACCGTAGGCTCCGGTCTTCAGCAGCACCCCGGCCAGCAGCACGCTGCCCGCCGTCGGTGCCTGGCTATGTGCATCGGGCAACCAGGCATGGAAAGGAAATGCCGGCAGCTTGGTGGCAAAACCGACAAAGAAACCGAGCATGAGCCAGGTCTGCACACGCCCCTCCAGCACCACATCCTGCAGCGCGAAATAATCGAAACTAAAGGCTCCAAACTGCTGCGCGTGAAACCAGGCCAGACAGACGATGGCAAACAGCAGCAGCAAGCCCGATACCTGTGTGAACAGGAAAAATTTCATCGCGGCATAGGCCCGGTTCTCATGTCCCCAAATCGCGATGATGAGGTACATGGGAATCAGCATGACCTCCCAGAAGAAAAAGAACAGGAACAGATCGAGGGAGGTAAACACACCGACCACCCCCGCCAGGGTCCACAGCAGATTGAAGTAAAAGAAACCGCTGCGCTCGCGTATCTCGTGCCAGGCAGCCCCCAGTGCCATGAGCCCCAGGAACACGGTCAGCAACAGCATCAGCAGGGAAAGGCCATCAACGCCCACAGCAAAGCGAATCCCGAAGCGGGGGATCCAGTTTGCATCCGCCAGCACCCACCACTGCCCCTGGGGAGACAGGGGATTGGCCTGCCCGCTCAGGGCCAGCCAGCCCACCAGGACCGCGCTGCCCAGCAAGGCCAACAGGGCAATGAACTTCGGCAGTTGGGCATCCAGCGCCTCACTGGCCCAGGCCAGCGCACCGCCGAGAAACAGTATCGCAATCAGCCACCCGACAATCATCGCCACACCCCCAGGCCAATCACGAGCACCATTCCGCCTACCAGACTGATGGCATACCAGCGCAGATTGCCGGTCTGCAGCATTACCACGACACTGTTGCCAACACGGGCAGCCTGCGCTACCCAGCCGTATATCTGGTCCACGGCATCCTTGCGGTTCAGCCTGGCAAGCACCATAAACGGATTCACGAAGAGCCACTGATACAGAGCATCCATACCCCAGCCACTGAACCAGAAGCGGTAGGCGCGGCGTCCTATCGGTGCAGCCAGCAGACGTTCGCGCAGATGTTCTCCGGCCTTCTGGTAGGAGGCACTGCCATATACCCCCCAGGCAATCACCACACCAAAGATCGGAATCAGAATCATCAGGGCATGCAGGAACTGGCTGGCGTGAACCTCCTCATGCACGGCCCCGAATACCGTATCGACGGGAACGTGAATGAAACCACCTCCCAGTGCCAGCAGCCCCAGCAGTAACAGCGGGAAGAACATGACAGGGCTCATGGCCTCCATCACGGCAGCATGGGCATGGTCCTCGCCATGGGATGAGCCCTGATGTCTGTCGCGTCCGAAGAACACGACAAAGACCAGACGAAAACTGTATAGCGCGGTCAAAAATGCCCCCAATACGCCGCCTGTCCACAGCAGCATGCCATAATGCTCCTGGCCCAGTGCGGCCAGCAGAATCTCGTCCTTGCTGTAGAAACCGGAGGTGAAGGGCAATGCCGTCAGGGCGGCACTGCCCACCAGGAAGCACCAGAAGGACACCGGCAGACGCCGCCGCATGGCGCCCATGCGGAAAATGTCCTGCTCATGGTGCAGGCTGAGAATGACGGTGCCTGCTGCAAGAAAGAGCAGTGCCTTGAAAAAGGCGTGGGTCATCAGGTGGAAGACCGCCGCCGACCAGGCCCCCACCCCCAGAGCAAGAAACATATAACCGATCTGGCTGATCGTGGAATAAGCGAGAATACGTTTGATGTCCGTCTGGGTCAGAGCAGTGAAACCGGACATCAGCAAGGTCGCCAGTCCAATGAAGGCCACCAACAACTGCACCGAAGGCGCCAGCTCAAACAGCACATGGGTGCGGGCAATCAGATACACCCCCGCCGTCACCATGGTCGCCGCGTGTATCAGCGCACTGATCGGCGTGGGGCCAGCCATCGCATCCGGCAACCAGGTCTGCAGGGGCAATTGCGCCGACTTGCCCACGGCTCCGCCCAACAGCAAGGCCGAGGCCGCCACCGCGATGCCGGAACCGACCGACCACTGCTGTGGCGCCAGCATCAGCATCTGCTGAATATTCAGCGTACCCAACTGGCTGAAGAGCAGAAACAAACCGATGGCCATCGAGGTATCCCCCACCCGTGTCACCACGAAAGCCTTGCGGGCGGCATAACCATTTTCGGGTTTGTCATACCAGAAACCGATCAACAGATAACTGCACAGCCCCACCCCCTCCCAGCCGAGGTAAAGCAGCAGCAGATTGTCCGCCAATACCAGCACCAGCATGGCAGCAACGAAGAGGTTCATATAGGAGAAGAAGCGCGCGAAACCCGGGTCGTCCGCCATATAAGCGGTCGCATAGAGATGAATCAGAAACCCGACCCCGCTGATCACCAGAATCATCACCAGCGTAAGTCCATCGACATAGAAACTGAAACCGGGCGCAAAGTCTCCCACCTGCATCCACTGCCACAACACCGTTGTGTAGGCCTGGCCACCGTTATTGAGCACGCCGATCGCAATCGTTAACGCCAGCAGGAAGGACAGGCCGACACTCCCCGCACCGATCACCCCGGCAATGCCCCGCGGCATACGACCACGGCTGAGCACCAGCAGCACAAAACCGGCCAGGGGAAACGCGGGTAGCAGTCCAGTCCACTCTTGCATGGTGTCAGCCCTTCATCTCGTTGAGCACACTGATGTCCACGGTGTGGAAACGTCGGTACATCTGAATAATGAGCCCCAGCCCGACCGCAACTTCTGCCGCCGCCAGCGTGAGAATCATCAGATACATGATCTGCCCTTCCGCATGCTGCCAACGCGCAGAGGCCACCACGAAGGCCAGACCACAGGCATTGAGCATGATCTCCAGCGACATCAGCACGAAGACAATATTGCGTCGGGTCAACACGCCCAGCAGCCCGCATACAAACAGGATGGCGGCGAGAATCAGGCCATGTTCATAGGGAATCGCGTCCATCTCGTCCTCTCATTTCTTGGCCAGGTGATAGGCGGCAATCAGACCAGCCAGCAGCAGCATTGACGCCAGTTCCACCGCCAGCAGCCAGGGGCCGAACAGCAGCAGGCTGATGTCGCGCACACTCACCTCTACCGGTGCCAGTGTCACATCATGGGTCAGCAGCGTGCTGACAAACAGCAGCAACAAAATCCCGCTCAGCAGCCCCGGCCCGATCCACAGGGAGGGTTGCATCCACGCTCGCTCCTCATCCTCTGTCGCCTGCCCGAGGTTGAGCATCATCATGACAAACAGGAACAGCACCATGATGGCTCCGGCATAGACTATGGCCTCCAGCATGGCGGCAAAGGGTGCCCCCAGCGCAAAGAAGATCACCGCCACCGAGAGCAGGGAAATAATGAGATACACCAGCGCATGCACGACATTGCTACTGAGAATGACGGACAGGGTGGCGATGAGGGCAATGGCCCCGGCACTGTAAAAAAGCAGAGTCATGGCAGCAGGCTCCTCACGTTCACCGGCACCGCCTCATTGCGCGCCTCCCCCTTGTCCTTGCCACCGATCTTTTTCCCGGCAATGCGGTAGAAGTTGTAATCGTGATACTTGCCGGTGCCGCTGATCAGCAGGTCCTCCTTCTCCCATACCATGTCCTGACGCACATACTCCGCCATCTCGAAATCGGGTGTCAGTTGGATGGCATGTGTCGGGCAGGCTTCCTCGCAGAAACCGCACATGATGCAGCGCGAAAAATTGATGCGGAAAAATTCGGGATACCAGCGCCCCTCCTCGTCTTCTGCCTTTTGCAGCGCAATACAGTCCACCGGGCAGGCCACGGCGCACAGATTGCAGGCCACGCAACGCTCTTCACCGTCCGGGTCGCGGCTGAGAATGATGCGCCCGCGCCAGCGTGAGAACATCTGTGGCTTGACGTCGGGGTATTCCACCGTGTCGGTCTTGTCAAAGGCGTGCAGGAACACTTTCCACAGCGTCACCACCTGGCTGATGAGGGTGTCCTTGATCAGGCGCAGCATCACATTCCCTCCTGCCACAGAACGAAAGCGCCTGTGAGCAACAGATTGAGCAGGGACAGCGGCAACAGAAACAGCCAACCGTAATTCATCAACTGGTCGTAGCGTGGCCGCGGGATGGCGGCACGCAGTAGCACGAAGAAGGCAACGAACACCGAGGCCTTGAGCACAAACCAGACGATGGGAGGCAGAAAGGCCGGGCCCAGCCAGCCGCCAAAGAACAGGACAACGATCAGCGAGGACACCAGCACCACACCAAGATACTCGCCCACAAAGAACATACCGAATTTCATTCCGGAATACTCGGTATGGTAACCCGCCACGATTTCCTGCTCCGCCTCGGGAATATCGAAGGGAAGGCGATGGCTCTCGGCGACTCCGGCAATCACAAAAATCAGAAAGCCCACGCACTGCGGCAGGATGTACCAGCCATCCGCCTGGGACAGAACGATCTCGCGCAGATTGAAGGTCCCGGCCAGGGCAACCACGCCCAGCAGGGAGATACCCATGAACACCTCATAGCTGACCATCTGCGCTGCTGCCCGCAGGCTGCCTAGCAGCGCGTACTTGTTGTTGGAGGACAAACCGCCCAGCATCACGCTGTAGGCGCCGAGAGAGGCCATGGCGAGCACAAAGAGTACGCCGATGTCGGAGTCGATCACCCCCACTCCCGGCGCGAAGGGAATAACAGAGAAACTCAGCAGAATCACCACCATGATGATGGGCGGCGCAAGCAGGAAGCTGAAGCGATCCGCAAACGGCGGCACCCAGTCTTCCTTGGTGAAAATCTTGATCATGTCCGCCACCACCTGCAGCAGACCAAAGGGGCCGACACGATTGGGCCCCAGGCGTTCCTGCCACAGGCCGAGCAAGCGGCGCTCCACCCAGATCAGCATGGCCGCGACCACGATCACGGTAAACAAAATCGCAGCGATACTGAGGGCTGAACCGACTTCAAACTTCATGCGCCGTTCCTCCCCTGCCAGGAATCATTGATGAGCAGATGCCGGAACATCTCACGGCTGCGCAGCAGCATGTCCGGCTCTTCCGCCACGGCCTCGACACGCAGCTCCTGCGCCAGCGTGAAACGATCCAGCTCCCCCGCGCAATAAATACCGATGCCGCCCGGCGCGATGCGTTGCCGGATGAGCACCGGCAACGTCACGCTCAGTTCCCCGGCATGCACAGCGATACGCCCGTGTTGGTTTACCCCGAGTTCACGGGCCCGCTTGTCGTCAATGCAGGCATAGGGGCCAGACGCACGCGCCTGAATTGCCGCCGCCTCGGCACTGATTTCCTCGCCACCAAACAGATGGCTGATGAAGTAGGGACTCAACGTTTTTTCAGAGAGTTGCGCTGTTTGTGTATACGAAGCATCAACGCCATCACGCGTCAGCAGATGCACGCCTTTACAGCCCTGCTGCAATTCGCCATTGATTTCCTGCTGAAACTTGCTGATGGCCTGGTTGGAGTTCCAGCCGGGCGCCCAGGCGACGGAGAGCAGACTGGAATCCTTCTGCAGGGGCACCCCTTCCATGGAGAAGGACAGCGGTGACTGCGGATCCAGCGTCTGCCGGTACTCATGCACATGCTTGTCGGCCTGCATGGCCGTGCGGCCGCTGTAACGGGGTAATTGTCGCGGGCTCTTCATCACCGCAGACAAGCCCTCGCGCTGCGTCAGCAATTTGCGCAAGGCGGCAAAACCGGGATGCGCGGAGGCAAACTGCGCCAGAATCTCCTCACTGCCGATGAGCGGCAACTGCACGGGGTCGGCCGGTGTCAGCCACTCATAGGAGGCCCGCAGCGGCTCTTTCGGTGCAAATACCCGGTAGGCACTCTGCGCCCTTGCTTCGTAATTCACCCAGCTGCCATTGCTCTCCGCCGGGCTGGCGGCTGGCAGCAACAGGCGCGCATGCGCATTGAAGGCATTGTGCAGATGATCCAGCACAACAAGTGGCAACTGCCCCGCCAGCGCCGCGTTCACCTGCGCGGCCGGAGCACGCCGGAACAGATCATTCTCCAGCACGATGGCCGCGTCCGCCTTGCCCTGTGCAAGCCGCGACAATGCCGCCGAGAGAGTATTGGCACTACCCTCTGCCAACAAAGCCAACCCCAGGGTATTGGCCTCCGGCATCGCAAAACACAGATCGACGGGAGATTCCGTCTCGCCTTTTCTGCGTATTCGCAGGGCACGGGCCACATTGGCAGTGGCCTGTATCAGCGCCGGACTCTGTGCACTGATTCCCGACACCAGACAGGGCCGGGTGGCCTGCACCAGCGCGCCGGCAATCGTCTCGGCACGCGCGACAAGCTCGGGGGATTCCACCGGCGCATCGAAATGGGGATCGAGACAGCGACTGATGGCATTCAGCAAACGGATCTGCTGCGCTACTGTACCCAGAAAGGTATCACTTGCCACATCGTCCAGCCGGGTTCCCTGCGGACTGAGGATAATCAGGGGGCTGCGCTCATGCTGTGCGAGTTCGCGCACGGCAGCATCCTGCCAGGGGGGAATACGGGCAGCAGTTGCCATCGCAGTGGCGGCATTGCGCGTCGCCTGGCGCAGCGCCAGGGCCATGCGGGCACTGGTATTGCTCAGGTCCTCGTCCACCAACAGCACGCAGTCGCATTGCTCCAGGCCGCGTATATCCGGGCAGTGCAGGCCAGGCTCCCGCAACAGCAGCAACACCTCGCGGACACAGGCCAGCTCCCCGTCACTGAGGCCGGGATAGAAGTTTTCCGCTCCCACCCGTTGCAGCAGCGCGATATTGCTCTCCAGCGATGCTCTGGGGGAGCCGATACCGATGACCTCGCCCCCTGTCATGGCCTCGAACTGCCGCGCAGCCTCAAGCGCCGTCATGCTCTTGTGTGCCGATGCTTCACTGTTGCCGTTGATCCGCGCCTGGGCAAAAACCGGTTCCGTTACGCGTTGTGGGCTGTTGTTGGCGTCATAGCCGAAACGTCCACGATCGCAGAGAAAATAGCCATTAATGTCGTGGTGGTAGCGGTTGACGATGCGCCGCAGCGAGCCATAACGCTCACCCGGGCTCGTGTTGCAACCCACGCCGCAGCCGCTGCAGATGGAAGGAGCCGTCTGCAGATCCCACTTGCGGCTGTAATGGGCACTGAAGGTCTTGTCGGTAAACACCCCGGTCGGACACACCTCCACCAGATTGCCGCTGAACTCGTTCTCCAGCGTGCCCTCCTCATGGCGCCCGAAATACACATGATGATGGGAGGCCAGGGCGACCAGATCACTGCCCCCGGCATAGTCGCCATAGAAACGCACACAGCGGTAACAGGCAATGCAGCGGTTCATTTCATGATTGAGGAAGGGGCCGAGATTCTGGTTGCGGTGCGTCACCTTCTGAAAATCATAACGACGATAATTGTGCCCCGACATCTGCGTCATATCCTGCAGATGACACTCGCCCCCCTCCTCACATACCGGGCAATCATGCGGGTGGCTGATCATCAGACTCTCGATGACATGGGAGCGGAAATCCACCGCCTGGGAATCCTGTATGGAGTAGATACCGCCATCCGTGATCGGGGTCATGCAGGCCATGACCAGCGTCCCCTTGGTGTCATCGGCATCGCGATACTGTTTGACGGCACACTGACGACAGGCTCCGACAGAACCCATGCAGGGGTGCCAGCAGAAATACGGCAAGTCCAGCCCCTGCGACAGGCACTCCTGCAACAGATTATTGGCCGCGTTGACCTCGTACTGGATGCCGTCGATGCTTATCTTTGCCATGGGCAGGCTCCCGAACCGATATGGGCTTCAAAGTCTTCGCGGAAGTGACGCAGGGCACTGCCCAGCGGAGCCATCGCACCGGGAGCCAGGGCACAGAAGGTGCGTCCCGGGCCCAGATAGTTCAGATGCTCCTCAAGAATACTCAGGTCTTCCTGACGGCCCTCGCCTCTCTCCAGACGCTGAAAAATAGCATCGACCCAGGGCAGGCCATCGCGGCAGGGCGTGCACCAGCCGCAGGATTCGTGACTGAAAAAACGCATGAGATTGCCTACCATGCCCACGGGGCAGGTGCGATCGTCCAGCACGATCATCGTGCCGGTTGCCAGACGACTGCCTGCCTTGCCAATCACGTCATAGTCCAGCGTAAGATCGAGATGCTCGGGAAGCAGGAAGTCCGTGGAGCCACCACCCGGCAGGAAGGCCCGCAGGGTATAGCCTTCGCTCATGCCGCCAGCACGCTCCTCCAGCAATTCGCGAATGGGGGTGCCCAACGGCAGCTCCCAGCAACCGGGGTTCTTGACCCGGCCACTGACTCCACACAGCTTGGTACCCGCATCGCTTCCTTTGCCCAGACTTTTGTACCAGTCGATTCCATAACGCAGAATACCGGGAAGATTGCAGATCGTTTCCACGTTGTTGACGATGGTCGGTTTTCCCCACAGCCCACTGACCTGCGGGAAGGGCGGTTTGGCACGCGGGTTGGCGCGCTTGCCTTCGAGCGCATTGAGCAGGGCGGTTTCCTCGCCGCAGATATAGCGCCCGGCACTGGTGTGCACAATGATGTCGAGACCAAAACCCGAACCCTGGATATTCGGCCCCAGCAAACCGGCGGCACCTGCCTCGGCAATCGCCTGACGCAGCAGCTTCTCGGCCCGCAGGTATTCCCCGCGCAGGAAGATGAACGCGGTACTGGCCTGAATTGTGTAGGCCGCGATTATCATGCCCTCGATCAGCAGATGCGGATCCCCCTCCATCAGCAAACGATCCTTGAAGGTCCCCGGTTCCATTTCATCCGCGTTGACTACCAGGTATTTGGTTTTCGGTGCGTGCTCGCCAGTAGGCACAAAACTCCATTTGAGCCCGGTGGGAAAGCCCGCGCCACCTCTGCCCTTCAAACCGGAATTCTTCACCATCTCCAGCACATCGGCGGGCGAGTGTTCCCGCAACATGCGCAGCACGGCCTCATAGCCCTGCGCCTGGCGGTATTGCAGCAGGTCGTAAGGCTCGCGGCTCATGTCGATATTTCTGGTCAGAGGGCGTTCGCTCATAGTTCCTTCACTCATTCCCCAGGCTTGATGGCACACCTGCCTTGTCCAGCAGCGCGTCGATTTTCTCCGGCGTCAGCCTGCGTTGTTGTTCGCCGTCCAGCAGCATCACGGGCGCCTTGTCGCAATCCCCGAGACAGGGCACCGGAATCAGCGTGAACTCGCCGTCTGCTGTGGTCTCGCCGTAGTCAATGCCCAGACGTTTGCTGATGTGCGCCTTGATGTTCTCGCAACCCATGATGTAGCAGCTCACACTGTCGCAGAACAGCATCACCCGACGCCCCACCGGCTGGCGGAAAATCAGATTGAAGAATGTCGCTACACCGTCCAGCTCGTGCGCTGACATGCCCAGATAATCCGCCACGGCATGCAGGCTTTCATCGGACACCCAGCCCTGATGCTTTTGCACGATCTTCAATGCTTCCAGACCAACAGCACGCTTGTCCGGATAGAGGCTGAGTTCGTGGTCGATCTCATGACGCTCCTGTTCCGTCAACGCCCGTGCCACGACCTTTGATGCCGTGCTGGCAATGATCTGGCTGTTCATCTCGATCTCCCCACGCATGCTGTCATTCGCGTCCTCTCCTAGCGGTCCACATCTGCCATGACAAAATCAATACTGGCGATGATCGCGATCAGGTCGGGAACCATAAAACCACGGCTGATTTCGGGGATCATCTGCAAATGGGCAAAGGACGGGGTACGGATACGGGTACGATAGGAACCCGTCCCCCCGTCACTCACCAGGTAATAGCTGTTCAGACCCTTGGTGGCCTCGATGATCGTGGTCACTTCCTGCGGCGGCACCACCGGCCCCCAACTGACACTCAGGAAATGATTGATCAGGGTTTCAATATCGAGCCGGGTCTTTTCCTTCAGCGGTGGCGTGGTGGCAGGATGAGCCGACTTGTAGGGCCCCTGTGGCATATTGTCCACACACTGGCGGATGATGCGCAGGCTCTGGCGGATTTCCTCAACACGAATGGCACAGCGGTCATAACAGTCTCCGTTTGCTGCCACCGGCACCTCGAAATCAAAATTCTCGTATCCCGAATAGGGGCGCGCCTTGCGATAGTCGTACTCCAGCCCGGTTGCCCGCAGCCCTGCACCGGTAATGCCCCAGTCCAGCGCATCCTTCGTACTGTAGGCTCCCACGCCCTGTGTGCGGCGCTTCAGGATGCCATTGTTCATGACCATGGTGTCGTAGTCACGCAGGCGTGCCGGCATGAAATCGAGCCACTCGCGAATCGCCTTGTCCCAGCCAACGGGAAGATCCTGCGCCACCCCCCCGATACGGAACCAGCCTGGGTGCATGCGTGCGCCACAAATGGATTCGATGATATTGAACACCCGTTCCCTGTCCACAAACATATAGAACACGGGTGAGAGCTGACCGACATCCTGGGCAAAGGTGCCGTAAAACAACAAATGGCTGGCAATGCGGAACATCTCGCACAGCATGACGCGGATGACCTTCACACGCTCCGGCACCTCGATGCCCGCCATCTTTTCCACAGCCATGACATAGGGCAGGTTGTTCATCACGCCGCCGAGGTAGTCGATGCGGTCGGTGTAGGGAATATAGGTATGCCAGGACTGCCGCTCTCCCATCTTCTCGGCGCCCCGGTGGTGGTAGCCAATGTCGGGCACGGCATCGACCAGTATCTCGCCATCGAGCTGCAACGCAATGCGGAACACCCCGTGCACACTGGGGTGATTGGGGCCAAGATTGAGAAACATGAATTCGGAATTTTTCGATTCCCGCGTCATCCCCCACTGTTCCGGGTTGAAGCGCAGGGCTTCCTGTTCGTGCTGCTGACGCTCCTGCGACAGCGAATAGGGTTCCATCTCTGTCGCACGCGCGGGGTGCTCCTTGCGCAGCGGGTGCCCCTCCCAGGTGGGCGGCAGCATGATGCGGCTCAGGTTCGGATGCCCCTCAAACACGATGCCAAACATGTCCCAGCATTCCCGTTCATACCAATTGGCATTGGGCCACACATCCGTCACTGTGGGCGCGGACAGCGCGGATACGGACAGTGCGAGTTTGAGACGGATATCACAGGGATGGGTGAAGGACATCAGGTGGTAACAGACCGTGAAATCGCTGGCAGGCTGCCCCTCACGGTGCACCCGTGCGCGCTCGTCAATGGCACTGAGATCGAACAGCATCTGAAAGCGGATGGAGGCGCTGCTGCGCAGATAATGCATCAGCGTTTTCAGCCCGGTAGCCGTCACCCACAGCACGGGGATGCCATCACGGTAGCCCTGTACCGCAACGATCTCCTGTTCGAAGCGCAGACTCAGCTCCTCCACCAGATTGGCGAGGCTGGGGTCAAGCTCCGTTGTGTCTTCGGCGACTGCCATGGCTTTTCTCACTGCTTTCCGGCATTGCGCTGCGCAATGACCGGATGTCCCTGTTGTGGTTTGTTACTCTCCTACAATTCGTCCGGCGATCTCAGCTGCGTGGCAGCGATCCGTTCGGCATGACGTTTTTCGCGCTGCACGGGATTGGCCTCCTTGCGGTACACGCGCTGATCGTCGATTACCCAGCTCAGCGGACGCTGTTCGCGCCCGATGGATTCCTGCAGCAGCACCAGCCCCTGAAGCAAGGCCTCGGGGCGTGGCGGGCAACCGGAGACATACACATCCACGGGCAGGAATTTATCCACCCCCTGCACCACCGAGTAGATGTCGTACATGCCGCCTGAATTGGCACAGGACCCCATGGAGATAACCCAGCGCGGCTCCAGCAGCTGTTCATACAACAGCTCCACCACAGGCGCCATTTTGCGGAACACGGTCCCGGCAATCACGATCAGGTCGGCCTGCCGGGGCGAGCCCCGAATCACCTCCGAACCAAAACGTGCCAGGTCATGCCGACTGGTAAACGCCGTTGCCATTTCCACATAGCAGCAGGACAGGCCGAAGTTGAAGGGCCACAGGGAATGTTTGCGCCCCCAGGACACCATGTCCTCCAGCCTGCCCATCATGACATTGCGCCGGATATACTCCTCGAACTGACTCTCGCCACGACCGGGTGCCCTGGCGTCTTCCGCTCTCTCCAGTTCCCAGCTCATGACCGCCCCCCTGTCTCCGGCGCAATATTGGTGACACCTCCGGGCCCCTGCAGCGAGTGCAACTGGCGCCGCTGTGTCTGGGTACGCCAATCCAGCGCCCCGATACGCCACAGATACAGCAACGCAACCGTCAGAATGCCGATGAAAATGCTGATTTCGATGAAGCCCGCCCATCCGTTCTCACGCACGGCAACGGCCCAGGCAAACAGAAACACCACTTCAAGATCGAAGATGATGAAGAGGATGGCGGTGATATAGAAATGGACGGAAATACGGAAATGGGCGCTGCCCACGGACACGATGCCGGATTCGTAGGGGTAGTCTTTAGCCGGGCGGGACTGACGCTGCCCCAGCAGCCACGACAGGGCCAACATCGCCACTACAATGGCAATGACCAGGGCAAAATACACCAGAAACGGACGCAGGGCGTCCAGCATTTGACTTGCGCTGTTCAATCCTTGAGCTCCCGATTCCACAGGGAGTGTTGGATCGACTGGCTTCGATAAAAAGAACAGCCTTAACGAAGTCAAGCCATTCTAAAACAAGTGTAATTCTTAACTGCGCACCTAAAACAGAATTGTTCAACACTCCGGAAAATTTTCGTGTTCGACATTAGTTTTAAGAAAAAACACCCTAATACGCGCCGACTTTCAGGTAGAGACAAAGCAACAAAAGTCCGGTGCAAGAAAAAGTACTGCTACTCAAACTACGGCTTTCGACTGCGAAAAATAGAACAGGGGGAGAGGCTCAGACTGCGACTATTGGCCTTTTCATTCTTGTTCTGATTATGACTGTCGGCCCAGCGAGTGGCTTTGAATCTACACGCATCCCCAGGGGATGGCAAGCGCTTTTTCCCCGGCCCCGAACGGCACCAAAGCCTCAGCGCAAGGCCCCGTCATGGGTGACTTTCCAGTTCTCGTAATACTCCAGGCTCACCATTTCATTGAGCTCCCGGTACTCCTCGGTGCTCTGCTGCAGATTGGCGCGCATGACGTCCCCCACGGACAGAATACCGACATATTCGCCATGTTCCTCGATCAGGAGATGGCGGATGCGACGCCCCAGGAACTTGTCGTACAACTGGATGGCCTGCTCATCGATATTGGCGGAAATCAGCTGGCGGGTCATGCTGTTGCTGATCAGCTCGGTCTTGGAGTCGAAGTTTTCGGCAAGCACCCGGTACATGAGATCACGCTCCGTCCAGATACCGGCAATCTTCCCCTCGTCCACGATCACAACCGAGCCAACGCGATTCTGGGTCATGATTTTGACCGCTTGATAAACAGTCGCTTCGGTACTGACGGTGACCATGTGGCCACCCTTCTCCTTCAGAATATCTCTAGCGGTTCTTCTCATTATTATTCCCCTACCAGAACAGACACTGAACGCGAGTTCAAATTACGCCGATTGCTCCGGCTTGGCAAGCCTGCGGGAAAGGAGGCAGGTGTCGGGGATCACCCCTCGCGTATCACCACGCCCTGTGCCGTGAAACTCAGCCACTGATTAATACAGGCTGGCGCCTCACCCCGGGTATGGCTGACAAAAAGAATCTGCGTGGGCGTTGTCGCAGCGATGCGGTCCGTGATGGCCAGAATGAGCGTCCGTGTCTGTTCGTCCAGCCCCACACAGGGTTCGTCCAGGATCAGCACAGACGGGTACTTGACCATGGCCCTCGCCAACAGCACCAAGCGTTGCTGACCGAAAGAAATCGTGTGGTAAAAGCGCCGGGCCAGGTCGGCTATGCCAAGGGCCTGCAACCACTGCCTGGCGGCCTGCTGCTCACCGGCTCCGGCATCGTCATACAGGCCCACCGAATCGAAAAAGCCGGAAACCACCACGTCGAGAACCCGCCAGCCCTTTACATAGCGATTGTGAATCTCGTTGGATACCACCCCGAACCGGGCTTTGATATCCCAGACTGTCTCGCCACTGCCGCGACGCCTGCCGAACAGCGTGATGTCCTGGCCATACGCCATGTGGTTCTCGCCATTGATCAGGCTCAGCAGCGTGGACTTCCCACAGCCGTTCGGCCCCTCGATGAGGGTGTGTTGCCCTGGCTTCATGCTCCAGCTGAGCTCATGCAGCACCCTCCGTTCACCGTATGACGCACTCACCCCGCGCAGGGATATCAGCGCAGCGCCCTCAGGTAGAGGAGCGAAACGCCTGCGCCCCGGCACGGGAGCGGGCAGTGTGTCCGGAAGAGCAGTACGACGCTGGCAGATTTCCACAAACCGGGCGTCGTGCCGCATGGACTCGATGCTGCCCTGCGCGATCATCGCCAGAGCGTCCATCAGGGCCAGGTGGGTAATGCCGGGCAGAATATCGCGCTCACGCCGACACAGAAGCAGGGTGCTGGTCTGCGGGCTCATCCACCTTGCCAAGGCCTCTGTAATATGGCCCTGCGCCTCACGGTCAATGCTTTCCAGTGGCTCGTCGAGAATCAGCAGACGGGGGCGCTGATAGAGCGCCTGTGCCAACATGGCCTTGCGACACTGCCCCGAGGACAGGAAACGAATCCCCCTGCCCTGCAGCTCCAGCAGTCCCAGCGAGCGCAGAATGTCATGAAAGCGCTCATCCGCAGCAGAGCCTCCCAGCACCAGAGAGGCCACCGTTGTGCCCGGGTCTCTGGCATCGCTGCTGTACTCGCTGATGTCATGCCGGTTGTCGAGTGTCCATAAACGCTGTTGCTCCTCAAAGGAGACGGTAAGGACATCGCGGGCGGGATCCATACCTTCGGCATAATGCACATGCGCCGCCCCACTGGGCAAGGCCTTGAGCAACAGGCGCGCACACAGGGATTTACCGGCCCCGTTGCCCCCAAACAGGCACCAGTGCTGGCCGCTGCGAATACTGAATTGAGGTATCTTCAGCACGGCTTCCGCGTTGACCCGGCTCAGTGCATTTTCGATGTAAACGATTTCCTGACTCATGACTCAGGGTCTGTGGCCCAGGGCGCGCTGCATGATTTCATACTGAATGGTCATCATATGCCCGATGGATCGCCGCCAATACTCCGAATTGTGCTTGCCATGACTTTGCATGAAGTCGAAGGGGACATCGTTCATCAGCAACAGGCCCATGAATTCGCGCCCGACAGTGACCAGGCCATCCTCTGTACCCGCGTCGATATAAAAATGGGGCAAGCGGCTCTTTGGCACCTTGGCAATGATCTCGAACGGATCATAGGAACGAGCCTGTTCCGCCGTGGCGAAATCCACACCGTCCGGCGTCCGTTCATCCTGCCGGCTGAATCCGGGAATATCGATAATGCCGGAAATGAATTCGTCCGCACGATCAATCGCGGCCTGCTCCTGCTCAGAACGCTGACGCGGAGCCGCCTCCTGCCCGGTTTCCAGAGCCGCCACGCGATCGCGGGCAAAGTTCAGGGCTCCACTGGTACTGCCCAGGGAAATGAACATGTCCGGATGGCGCAGCCCCAGAGAGAACGCGGCAAAGCCTCCCATCGACAGCCCCGCGATGGCTCGCCCCTCGCGCCTTGCCTGCGTGCGGTAATGTGCGTCCACATGGCCGATCACGTCCTCAATCAGATAGTCCTCCCAGCGGTCCTTGCCGGAGGCACTGGAGGCGTAGTTGATAAACCAGCTATTGCCGGCATCGGGCAGCACCAGAATCAGCTCCCGCAGACTGCGGGCATAGAAGGCGGCACCGAGGTTACGCCCCCATACCGTGTAGTTCTGCATATAGCCGTGCAACAGGTAGAGCACAGGATAGCGCGCATCACTGTCCTCATAACCCGGCGGCAACACGATGTCGTATTTCATGCTGCGATCCACAGCGGGGCTGTAGAACTCGACCGTCTGCAGCCCTTCAGGCAAGGGAGGAATAACCGGGCTTGCGGGCTGTGCCTGCACGGGCAGCATGCGCAGAAGCGCCATGAGCATCACAACAGCATGCATCATGACAAACCGGTTTTCCCTCTGCATCCTCACTCTCCTGCTATGGATTTATATTCAGGGGACGACAATCGACTGCGCCACCAGCGCCTTGAAAAGCGCGGAGATCCGGTACGCGCCCGCCGGCTGCACCTGCAGCATCAGCACCGCCACCGTTTCCGTTTCCGGGTCGGCCCAGGAGAAGGTCCCCAGCGTGCCATTCCAGCCAAACTCGCCGTTATTGACTCCGTAGGCGCTGTGGGTCTCATCCACGACCACGGTAAAACCGTAGCCCCAGCCAAGGTCCCCCCAGGGATTGCGGGGAGACATGCCAATCGGCATCAGAGCCGATGGAACATTGTTCTGGCGCATCTTCGTGGTCAATGCCTCGCCAAGCACACGCTGCCCATCCAGAGTGCCTGCGTTGAGGAAGGTCTGCAGAAAACGCATATAGTCGGGCACCGTGCTCACCATCCCGATCGCCCCCTCCAGCAGTGGCGGATCGACCGTGATGGGCACGTCCATATCCGCCACGCGGGTGAGCCCCTGCCCGTCCCGGGGGGCCCGGTACACCTGGGCAAGCCGGTTCTGCTTATCCTCTGGTACATAGAAAGCGGTGTCCGGCATCCCCAGGGGGCCCGTGACATGGCGGGCCAGATAGGCATCGAGCTTTTCACCCGTCACCAGTTCGATCACGCGGCCCAGCACCGAGGCGGACTCGCTGTAGACCCACTGGGCTCCCGGGTCGGAAACCAGTGGGGTCGCCGCGATCTTGTCCACCATCACGTCCAGCGTCTCCGCCCGGGAGCGAACGCCGGCAGACTGATACAGGGCGCTGTCACGGTGGCTGAGCCCCCCGATGTTCAACAACAGATCCTCAATGGTGATGGCGCGCGATGGAGCCCTCAATGCCGTATTCTCCGGGTCTGCCGGATTCACCATCACCTGCACATCCGCAAAACTGGGGATATAGCGGGAAACCGGGTCCTGCATGCCCAGGCGCCCCTGCTCTACCAGTTGCATCACCGCCATGGACGTCACGGCCTTGCTCATGGAGCGAATCTGGAAGATTGAATCCTCCTGCATCGGCCGCCCATTTTCGATGTCCTGCCAACCCATGGCCTGCAGATACACCAGCTGTCCCTTGCGGGCGACCCCGGCGACCAGCCCGGCCACATGCCCCTCATCGATATGCTGACGCAGCAGCGTATCCAGCAGCTGCAGACGCTCGGCGGAGATGCCGACCTGCTCCGGGGCAACCTGTGGTAACGGACTGAGCTCCGCAGCCAGCCCCGGAAGCGGGGACAGCAACGCTGTCAGCACCAGCGCTTGCGATCTCAGGGATTTCTTCAACAAAAATGACAACATGGTTCCATTCCTCTTCTTGTTATCGTGGCCTCAAAGCCGGCACCAACCTGCCTGCATCATAAGGGTTCTGCGTGCAAACACCAATGCTGCAGCACCCACCCCGCGGCTTTCAGCCATCCATCCCGTACAGAAAACACTCCATGCCATCCGTAGCGTCTCCGCGCTTGCTTCAGGGCCGTTTTAGGTTCAGGATATTGCGCGCTGTGTTGAGAGTTCATCGAGGACCCAATTCCGCAATTCGCTACAACAATAATGACAAAGGCCTGCTCTTCATCCTGGCGCCTGAGCGCAGCAAGGACTTCGAGGGCGCGGCCTCAATCCAACAAGAGGAGGTGATTGCGTGAAGCATTCATTGAATAAATTAGTCGCTGGTCTCGTGGTATCCGGTGCTCTGGCAGCATCCGCCCAGGCAGCAGAATTCGTACGCTATGAACAGAACGGGGTGGTTTCCTGGGGTGAGCTGCAGGGCACAACCATTCACCAGCTGACCGATGCTCCCTATCTGGGCGGCACCCACACCGGGCAGACTGTTGCTCAGTCCGCCGTCACGCTGAAGGCGCCGGTTGAACCCGAACTGGTTGTCATGACAGCCCTGAACTTCCGCAGCCACATCTCTGGCGACCCCGCTCCTTACCCGGGCCTGTTTACCGTACCGGCCAACTCCATCATCGGCCCGGATGAAACCATGATCATTCCGAGCGACTCCAACAATTTCCACTACGAAGCAGAAGCGATCATCGTGATCGGCAAGCATGCCGAGAACGTGCCCCTGGAAAATGCCCGTGACTACATCTTCGGGGTTACCGCCGGCAACGACGGCAGTGCCCGTGACTGGCAGAGTGCAGACCTGCAGTGGACCCGCGCCAAAGGCAGCAAGACCTTCAACGCGGTGGGCCCGAAAATCGTCACCGGTATCAACCCGAACGAGCTGCAGATTGAAGGCCGCCTGAACGGCGAAGTGCGTCAGGGCGAGAACACCTCCGACATGCTCTACAACTTCGACTACATGGTGAGCTACATCTCCCGCTACTTCACCCTGGAGCCCGGCGACCTGATCTGGTCCGGCACCATGGGCCGTACCCGTGAGATGGTAGATGGTGATGTCTACGAAGTGGAAGTGGAAGGCGTTGGCATTCTGCGCACACCGATCGCCAAAGCCAAGTAAGCACCCCCGGCATCGGGTGAAGCATTCACCTTCACCCGTGCTGGCAGTGACAGAGGGAAAGACATCTTGTGTCTTTCCCTTTTTTGTTTCCGATATCAGATACAAATGAACCGAACGGTCCGCACTGCAATCTGAACACATTCAGATTACGCGGATGTCACCTCATTCAGAACAGGAATCCTTGAGCAGCATATCCAGTGCGTGCAGCAGATTCTTGCGAAACTCCGCTTCGTTGAAAAAGCCACACAGAAAGCCCTGCAGAAGGTGATAGAACAAACCAAAGATACTGGTCACTGCCGTTCCAACGTAAAGATCCGGCGCCAGTTTTCCGTCACGGATTCCCCGTTTGAGCAACTGCTCCAGCTTCACATAGGCCGCGTTGAAAATCAGCTCGATATCGTGTTTGCGCTGGGAGTTGATCGGAAAGGAAAGCTCCTTCAGGACGGTACAGGAGAGCAGCATGTCTTCCTTATGGTAGTCGATGTGCACCTGAAAGAAACTCATCAACTGATCGAGAACCGGAGCCTCCACATCAATGGCATTGAAAGCAGACTCCGTCATCTGCAGTAGGTTTTCCCGGAACACCAGCACCAGCAGGTCTTCCTTGCTTCTGGCATACAGGTACAGCGTACCAAGACCGATATCCGCCTCTTCCGCAATATCCTGAATGGTGGTCTCGTGAAAACCCCTGCTGACAAACAGGCGGCGGGAAACTGAAATAATACGCTGCAGACGCAGGCGCTTCTTGCGCTCGCGCAGCCCTGGCTTGGCCGGTGTCTGGTCGCTGGATGCGGCGTTCTCTGGCGTTGCGCTATGCTGGTCCATTTCAGTGTTACCCTTTTCTCTCGCACATGTGCCTGAATACAGCAGACACACGTCTCTCCCCCAGGCTTATCAGCCTGTTATTCACCCATGTAAAAAATATTCAGCTTGTTGCCATCCGGATCGCGGAAATAACCCGCAAAGAATGTATCGCCACGCGGGCCAACGGGCCCCTCATCGCTTGCACCGAGGGCCATGGCTTTATTGTATACCCGTTCCACTGCCTCGCGACTTTCGGCGGCCAGGGCCACCATCACCCCGTTACCCACCGTGGCCGGGTTGCCGTCATAAGGCCTGATGACCGACAGGGCCACTCCTTGCGGACTGCTGCCCCAGGCAATAAAACCATCGGCTTCCATGACGCGGGAAGCGCCCAACTCTGCGAGCAGGGCATCATAGAAAGCCCCCGCACGCTGCATATCATTCGTGCCTAATGTGACATAGCCAATCATGTTCTTGTTCCTCGCCATGAGTTTGATGCACACCACTCTAGCACGGCGTGCGGAGGTTTTACGTTGACTCAGCGCATTAGACAGCAAGAAATCCCAATTGGCTTATGCGACAATACGGCACTTTTCGGCCTAAGGACCCAGCCATGACGGAAACTGTTTCACAGACCCGACACAGCCCGCTTAACGGGCGGGAATTCATCGATCAACAAATCGCCGACGCTAGAAATCCCGTTGTTCTGTTTTCTCTGAGCTGGTGTTCGTTCTGCCGCGCCGCCAAACAATTACTGGCACAAATTGATGTCCGGCATCAGGCTTTTGAGCTCGACCAGGGAGTTTTCCTCGAACCCGCCGTGCAGCAGCAGGTACGTTCGCGTCTGGCCGAAATTACCGGCAGCACGACCCTTCCCCAATTATTCGTGGGGGGAGAAAGCCTGGGGGGCTATACCGATGTCGCGGCAGCCCTGCGCAACGGTCGCCTGGCCGAGGTACTGCAAGCCCATGGCATCCACTCGACCCTGCCCGCCCCACACTGACCGGGAGAACCAGGACCTGTTCATATGGATATTCTGATCCGCTATCTGCATCTGCTTGCTGCCCTGGTACTGGCCGGCGCACTCCTGCTCGAGAATATCGCCGTGCAGAGAGAAATCAGCCGCGAGGATCTGCGCAATCTGCTCAAGGTGGACGCGGTGTATGGCATCAGCGCCGCGCTGGTCGCCCTGTGCGGGCTCACCCTGTGGCTGTGGGTGGGAAAGCCTGCCGCTTTCTACAACGGCAACCCTGTCTTTCATGCCAAGCTGACCCTGTTCGTGCTGATCGCCCTGTTGTCGATCTACCCCACGGTTTTTCTGCTGCGTCAGCGCAAGGGCGTGCAGGAAACCATCGAGGTACCCGCCGGAGTCATCCGGGTATTGCGCCTCGAGTTGCTGCTGCTTGCCCTCATTCCCGTGCTCGCGTTTCTGATGGCGCGAGGCGTTGGGCTGCAGTAAACCTCAGGCCAGACGCGCCTGCAGCCAGTGGGAAATATCGCGGATCTCTTCCAGGCACACGGAATGCTCCATGGGGTAACGATGATATTCCGTTGGATGCCCCATTCGTCGCAACATCGCCTCGGCGCGCACCCCCAGTGATTCATTCACAACCGGATCACGGCTTCCATGGCAGACGAGTACCGGCAGCGAGGCATTGACCGGATTCGGCTCCACTGTCGCCTCGGTGGCGAAATAGCTCGACAGCGACATGGCGCCCGCAAGCGGCTTATCGCAGCTCAGGGCCGCCTGCAGAATGACAGCGCCCCCCTGGGAGAAACCCGCCAGCACAATACGGCGACTGTCGATACCCCGGGCAATCTCCCGTTCGATCAGGGCGTGTACCGCTGCCGCCGAACGCAGCAACTGCACCGTGTCCACCTTGCGATCAATGTCCATGGCGAGAATGTCGTACCAGGCCGGCATCACATAACCGTTATTGATGGTGACAGGAATGGACGGCGCATGAGGAAAGACGAAGCGCACGCCAAGGGAGGCCGGCAGGCGCAACTCCGGGACAATTCCTGCAAAATCGTTGCCATCGGCACCCAAGCCGTGCAGCCAGATGACGGCAGCCTCGGGGACAGCATTGTGCGGGCTCACGATTTCAACAGCGCTCAGACATTCCATGACAAAGGTTTCCGGTATTGGCTTAAAGAGATGCTATTGTCGCAAATCCTGTGTTTGTTGCCAGCTTCCGGTCGGCCGCTCAAACCGGGTATGATGCCCAGCCTCACTTCCCAGCTCAGAGATGTCCCATGGAAGACGTGATAGACGAACTGCGCGAACGCAATGAACCGGTTCCCGTTCCCCTGGAACTGCCGGACGAGGATCTGCTGGTGGAAATCGAGGAGGCACTGTGTGTCGCCCTGCCCGATGATCTGCGCCTTTATCTGTTGCTGGTCAGCGATGTGGTGTGCGGCCATCTGGAGCCGGTGACGGTGAGCGACCCGAACTCCCACACCTATCTGCCCGAAGTCGCTGCCATTGCATGGAGCCTGGGCATGCCCCGGCACTACCTCCCGATTTGCGAGTATGACGGCGGCTATTACTGCATGGGGCACGATGGCGAGGTACATTACTGGCAGGAAACCCTGTCGGAGGAATCCTGGGAATCCCTGTGGCACTGGGTCCGGGATGTCTGGCTGGCAGACTGACGCCCGGGCATCATTCCTTTGGCGCGTCCTCATCCTTCGGGGGCTCATGCCTGTCTGCCCGTCGCGTCACACTCAGCCAGTCCAGTGAGACACCGGAAATCGCATTGAAACGGGAAATGCGGAATATCAGTTGCAACAGCTGGGGCCGCCGACGGATATGCGGCTCCACCGCCCGGGGCACAAACCAGGCCGCAATCAGTGCGCGCAACAAAAAGCTGGCGAAGAAGACGAGATAAAGCGGGCTGTGGATGTCGTGCAGAAACGGCAGCGCCTCCACGACCCCGGGAGCTTTGGACGCAATCAACCCCCCAAGGATGGCCCCCACAAACACCGCGCTGGCGCTGAGCGCCGACTGCATCGCGGCGTAGACGGCAAAATCACTGCGATGGGGGCGAATATCGTACAGATAATTGGCCGTGCTGAGACTGAAGCCACTCCACACAAACCCCGACAGCACCTGCACCCACAGCAGATAGACATAGTCTGTGGAGAACAACCACAGCAAGGGCATCAGCGGAATCAGCACACTGGAGATCTGCATCACCAGACGGTTACCGAAACGGTCACTGAACCGCCCCCAGAAGTGCAGCAGCAGAAATTGCGTCAGGATCGAGGCAATGGCATTGACGCTGTACTGCAGGTAGCTGAACCCCAGATCCCGCAGCATATAGACCGCAAAGAAAGGGGCAGAGATGGCCACCACGCCCTGCATGCCGGCAACAAAGAGGCTGTAATCCCGAAAGGTCTTGTCACTCAAGGAGGCCCGAAGCTGCACGATGCTCTGCCAGAAGCCCTTGCGGGAGGCCGGGTGGGGATCCGGGTCCGGGTCAACCATCTGCGCCAGGAAATGACTGGAATAGCCCCGCCCCGTTGCCGCCACGGCAAACAGCAGCGCAAACCCCAGCCACACCAGTTCAAAGCGCTGGCTCAAACTCAGCAGGCCACCCCCGCCGAGAAAAACCAGCAGGGATGCCATCATCGTCAGGCGGGTACGCGAGGCAAAGAAGGCCCCTCGACGCCGCTGCGGCACCACACTGCCCATCCACGCCCGCCATTGCGGCTGAATGAAGTTGATGCAGGAAAAATACAGCACCGCCAGCGCAATCAGCCAGGGGACAGAGTTTTCCGCCCGCGTCAGAGCCAGCAGACTGAGGCCGGCTACCACCCCGGTCTGCAGCCGCGCGGTCATCACCACCAGCGGCTTGCGCGGAAGATAATTGCCCAGCCACGCGGAAAGCACCTGGCACAGGGCGCCGAACAATTGAGGAATCGCCATCAACCACCCCATCTGCACGGCACTCGCGTTCAGATAGATCGCAAAGGCATTGAAAAAGTTATCACCCGTGGCCGTCATCGTGGCCGATGCCACGGCCTCTTTCTGGGACAGGCCCAGCGTGCTGCGCAGCCAGGTACTGCGATGGGGAGGGGCGGCGCTTGCAGGCCGCTCTGTGGTTTCTGTCATGGGGTGTGCATTCAATCCACTGAGAGCCGCCAGCTTCCAGCAAATTGACAGGCTTTGCAATGCGGCGATTCGCCTGGGCATGCTTGAAGTCCACCCGCTCAGCCCCGATATCGCCTACAGGACAACACACAGGAGCTGCCCCATGAGCCAGGATATTTATGTAAGCTGCCCCCACTGCCACCGCAAGAATCGCCTGCCCGCCGACAAGCTCAGCGCCCATGGCAATTGCGGGGCATGCAAGCAGGCACTCTTCACAGGCGCACCAATCCCCGTCACGCAAAACCAGTTTGAGCAGCATCTTGGCGGCAGCCTGCCTGTTGTCGTGGACTTCTGGGCACCCTGGTGCGGCCCCTGCCGTCAGTTCGCCCCCACCTTCGAGGCTGCCTGCCGTACACTGGAACCCCGGGCACAACTGCTCAAGGTCAATACCGAGGAACAGACCGGACTGGCGCAGCGCTATGGCATACGCAGCATTCCAACCCTGATGATCTTCCGTGACGGCAAGGAAGTGGCCCGCGTCTCCGGAGCCCTGCCGGCTTCCCAGTTCACCGCCTGGGTACAACAGCACCTCTGAACCACTCTTATCCTGGTTCCACAGGGTGTAAACCAACTCTGCACTGTCACGTTCATGTCTGTGTGGAGTTGCGTCTGAATGCCTGTGGAGGTCTGTCATGCTGTATCGAACAAGTGCTGTGCTTGTGCTCTGTCTGGGCCTGCTGTCCTGTCAGTCCCGTGGCCCCGGATACGCCGGTCCCATCATCGACACCAAGGGCGTGGATATGACCCGCTATCAGACCGATCTGGCCGAGTGCCAGGCCATTGCCGACCAGGTACCCGTTGCGGAACGGGCCGCCGTGGGCGCGGCAACGGGTGCGGTAATTGGCGGTGCGATCGGCACCGTGGTGGGTAATCACCGCACGGCAAGCCGTACGGCAGGCGTCGGGGCCATCGGTGGGGGGGTGCGGGGTGCCTCTTCGGGCCTCAGCGAGCGCGATAGGGTCGTGCACAACTGCCTGAGAGGGCGCGGCTACAGCGTTCTCAACTGACCCTGTTAAGGCAAGGGCTCCAGCACACGGATGAAATGGCTGAAGATTTCATCATAGGTGGTGATGCCCACCTTCACTTCGGCCTCCGGGTCCACGTTCTGCGGGTTCGAGGCGGAATTGTCGTACACCGTCTCCGATACCAGTCTCGACCCTGCCGGCAGGGGAATGCGCTGGCGCAGCCGGTAGTTCATCTGCCAGTTGAAGTTGTAATTGGCCACGTTGATCAGCCGTTGCTCCCGTCCATCCGGAAACTGGGCAGAAATCGTCATGCTCTTGCCACGCGTATGTGTCTGCGGAGCAAAACTCTCGACCAACACATCCCGTTCGAACGCGGGGGTCTGCGCGTGCTCCACATGGTCCACCTCCCCCGGCGCGATGGTGAAGTCCGGGTTCAGTGCAATGACATTGCGCACGGCATACTCGGGCGCAGAGTCCCGGAAATACAGGCCAATACGGGTCCGGTCCACGGTTTCACGCCCGCCGGTCACATAGCGCAGCTTGAAGGAGAGATCGCGGTCCTTGCGCAGCAGGAAGCCTGAATCCGGGGCAAACTCTTCCTCGGTGCGTGGCGGGACATAAAGACTGATGAATTCCGCATGCTGCGGATCCACAAGCGCCTCAGGTTCTTTCTCCGTCAGCCCCGGGTCCACCGCAAAGACCAGCAGGCTGTGCAGAACGGAACGGTCGCCCACATTGTAGGCCACGGCGCGAACCCATTGATCCTGGCTCAGATCGAGATCGGCCTGGCGGATTCTGAAGTCCACCATCCCGGTGGCGGGAATCTTCTCCTCCGGTACCTCGATAATCAGGTCCGGCTCACCGAGTTGCCAGGAGTCATCAACACCTTCCTGCACAGCCAGCGGATCCTCATCCCCCTGACGACGGGCGCCGGAATCGATCCAGTGCACCAGCGTAATCAACTCTTCATCACTGATGTGGTGAATATTGTCCCATTCCCCTAGCTGCATATCGATCTGCCCCGGAGGCATACGCCGGGTGACCAGCACTTCGCGCATCATCGGGCTCCAGCCCTGAATCATGCGGTAGTTGGTCATCGCCCAGGGAGCCAGCCCGTCCTCGACATGGCAGGTGGTGCAGCGACGCTTGAGGATGGGAACGATTTCGTCCTGATAGGAAATCTGGCGATCACCGAAACGCTGCTGGTACAGATAGTCAATGGGAGTTCCGGCCACTTGTGGAGGCTCGGCATCGAATTCGGGAGCTCCCCGCTCCACCAGCGGGCGCAGCGCCATTTCCAGCCAGGGCTGCGCCTCACCGCCTCCGGCTACGCCAATACGGCTGTCGAGAGCACCGCGATACAGAATATCGTGGGAAGCCGGGTCGAGAATGAAGGCTTCTGCCGTGGTGCTGACCTGCAGGGATCGCGCCACTACCTGGGCGGTGTCCAGCAGCACCGGCAACTCCACCCCCTGCTGCTGAAGTTCGGCAATCACAGAGGCGCGATCCTGGGTGGGGTCCGGGTTCAGCAACAGGACGACCACACCGCGCTCGCGGTAACGCTCCTGCAGATCCACGAGAATGGGCAGTGCCTGCCGGGACAAGGCATCCCCATTGCGCTGCACAAACAGCACCACGGCCTCGGATTCCCCATAACGGCTGAGCTGATGGAAGCGGCCATGCTGGTCGAGCAAGGCGAAGTCCGTGCCACGCTGGGCATGAGCGGACACGGAGAGCACAAAGAGGAGCAGACCGCTCAACAGGGCAGTCTGCATACGAAAGAAATGGCGTTTCATCATCATGGACTACAAGATCTCTGCGAATTCGGAATACCGCATTGTATGCACAGCCCATCCTCGGCGGCTTCCTCGATTCACACGATTGCTGACGGATTCTGAACGCAATGAGTGAATCCTGGAGCCTTCGCTGTCAGATGATGAAATTCACCAGCTTGCCAGGAACAAAGATCACCTTTTTGATGCCCTGCCCGGCCAGCTTGTCGGCAACCCCCTCGGCAGCCTGCGCGGCGGCTTCAATCGCGGCCCTGTCCAGATCCCTGGCCACCTTGAGCTCTGCCCTGCGTTTGCCGTTGATGTGCACGGTCATGGTGACCGTATCGGCCTCCAGCCAGTTTTCATCGGCTTCCGGCCAGGGGTGATAGGCCAGACTGGAGTCATGTCCCAGACGCCGCCACAGCTCTTCCGCGATATGCGGTGCGAAGGGGGACAGTACCAACACAAACTTCTGCGCCACCGCCAGAGGAATCGCCTGCTGCTTTTTCGCCAGATTCACGAACTCCATCATCTTGGCGATGGCGGTGTTGAAGCGCATGTTCTCGATGTCCGCCGTCACCTTGTGCACGGTGATATTGATCTCGCGCCGCAACTCATCCGTGGCGGAAGATTCGGGAGCATCACTGATCACGGAAGACAAAGCGCCCGTGGTGGTATCGATCAGCAGGGACCAGGAACGCTCCAGGAAGCCATGCACCCCCTTCACACCATTGGTTTGCCAGGGTTTTACGGCCTCCAGCGGCCCCATGAACATCTCGTACAGGCGCAGGGAATCGGCACCGTATTCGGCGATCACATCGTCCGGGTTGACGACATTGAGCCGGGACTTGGACATCTTCTCTTCCCGCGCGCTGAGCGGGGTGTCGCTGCCTTTCGCAAAGGGTTTGCCATCGCGGTATTCCACCTCTCCCGGCGCATAGAAACGGCCATTGGCATCCCGATGGCTGATCCCCAGGATCATGCCCTGATTGAACAGCTTCTTGAACGGTTCGCGGGTGTGCACCAGGGCGCAGTCATAGAGCACCTTGTGCCAGAAACGGGCGTACAGCAGGTGCAGCACCGCGTGTTCCACGCCACCAACATACAGATCGACCGGCCCCCAGTATTTCTCGGCTTCCGGGTCGAAGGGGAGTTCACTGTTACGCGGGTCCATATAGCGCAGGTAATACCAGCAGGAACCCGCCCATTGCGGCATGGTATTGGTTTCGCGCAGCAGGGACTGCCCGTCGAGCTCCACCTTCATCCATTCCTGGGCACGGGCAAGCGGGGGCTGTCCGTCTTCAGTCGGCTTGTACTCGCTCAGCTCCGGCAGGGTGATCGGCAGGTCTGCCGCGGGAACGGTCAGGATCTCGCCCGTGTTGGCATTGTGCAGAATCGGGAAGGGTTCGCCCCAGTAACGCTGACGGGAGAACAGCCAGTCCCTCAGTTTGTAGGTGGTTTCACCCTGCCCCAGGCCCTGATCCTCCAGCCAGGCTATCATTTTTGCTTTCGCTTCTGTGGTCGTCAGACCATCGAGGAACTGCGAATTGACCGCGACGCCCTCTTCCGCATGCGCAGCCTGGCTGATGTCGCCACCGGCCACCACTTCGATGATCGGCAGGCCAAAGGCTTTGGCAAACTCGTAGTCGCGCTCGTCATGCCCCGGCACCGCCATGATGGCACCGGAGCCGTAATCCACCTTGACGTAGTCGGCAATCCATATCGGCACCGGCTCTCCGTTGGCGGGGTTGACCGCATAGGCACCGGTGAATACCCCGGTCTTTTCCTTGGCGGCGGCGGTCTCTCGGTCCAGGTCACTGACGTGCTTTACCCGCTCCACATACTCGGCCACAGCGGCACGCTGGGCCTCGGAGGTAATGCCGGCCACCAGCGGATGCTCCGGCGCCAGCACACAGAAAGTGGCCCCGAACAGGGTATCCGGGCGGGTGGTAAAGACTTCAAAGCTTTCCTGACTGTCGCGGATGGCAAAACGCACGCGGGCGCCGATGGACTTGCCGATCCACTGGCGCTGCATCTCGATGATGCCGGCCGGCCAGTCCAGTTCATCCAGATCGCTCAGCAGACGCTCGGCGTAGGCCGTGATCTTCAGCATCCACTGTCGCATCATGCGGCGCTCCACCAGATCGCCCGTTTCCACATAGCGACCGTCCTGCACCTCTTCATTGGCAAGCACAGTGCCCTGTGCCGGACACCAGTTCACCGGCACCTCGGCCAGATAGGCCAGGCCCTGATCGTAGAGCTTCAGGAAGATCCACTGGGTCCAGCGGTAATAATCCGCCTTGCTGGTATCAATCTCGCGCTGCCAGTCGTAGGACAGCCCCAGGCGTTTGATCTGCCCACGGAAATTGCTGATGTTCTCCTGCGTGATCAGGGCAGGATGACGGCCTTCACGAATCGCCGCGCGCTCTGCCGGCAGCCCAAAGGCATCCCAACCCATGGGATGCAGCACATTGAAGCCCTTCATACGCTTGTAGCGGGCAATGATGTCCGTCGCGGTATACCCCTCCGGATGGCCGACATGGAGGCCGGAACCTGAGGGATAGGGGAACATGTCCAGGACATAGTATTTGGGTTTGCTGAAGTCTTCATTGCTGACGCTGAAGGTCTGCTGATCTTCCCAGAACTGCTGCCATTTCGGTTCGATGTCCGAGGGGCTGTATCGTGTGCTCATGCTTGCTGCCGTGGTGCGTCGTGACGCCTTGATTCAGAAAGGAATAATGTGTTGAAAGTGATGAAATTTCGGAAAGTGGGGAGAATAAACCACCTCCCCGTTTATTACAATTTGCGTTAGCCCTCCCAAGCCTCGAAAACGGCAGGAAACGGAGCAGATCTGAAGGCATGACAACATTCGTTACACACTGGCTTTGACATCTTCCTGCACAAGCCTAGAATGGAAGCCGTGATCGAGACGGGGCCTGTTCCCCTGCCCGATGAAGCACAGAAGAAAAACACACAGAGTAAACCCAGTGAGAGAACTCGCGGCTCGCCTCATCCTTGTCCTCGCAGCATGTCTGCTCAGCCTCTCTGTTTCGGCAGTGGAAGTGGACTCTGTGTCTGTGGCAAAAGCCGACACGATCAAATTCTCCGAACTCTCTCTCGAAAGCAGCCCGGTTACCCCGGTACAGACGGAAAAACATTTCCTGCCAGTAGCGGAGTACCAGTTAAGCGCCATTCGGGGGGCTTACTTTGCACTTCACCCGTATGCCCCCGTGCATACAGTGGAAATCTCCTCGCTCAACAACCGCGGCCCTCCTGCGAGCGATCTGTAATCAGGCATCCCTTTCCTGTGCATACCCTGCGGTCCGCGTGACGACTCCCGTCCGCGAGGATCTTGCCTTTGCATGAGAAAACCGACGCCTGTATCCGTTCGCGCCAAAACATAATCCATCATGTTTTATCAGTCAGGAGTCTAGTCATGCGTCATATCAATCTGTTTACCGTCAACGGTGTCGCCCATCTGGTACACCCGGACGAATTCCACGAACTGACCCCTATGTCCCCGGCCATGGAGTTCTTTACCGACTTCAAGAAACACCTGCCGCTTACCATTGAAGGCTCAGCGCCCGCGGAAAACGTGGAACATCTGATGCGCAAGGCGCACGTCAAAATGAAACTGGTCGTGGACCAGGACAATGAATTTATTGGCACCATCAGCCTGGAGGATCTCGACGAGCAGCACTTCATGGCGAGAATCGCAAAGGGCAACCCGCGCCAGGAGATTCAGGTAGCCGACCTCATGCGTCCCAAAGCCCAGATCATGGCCCTGAGCCTGCCGGAGCTTGAAGAGGCCTCGATCAGTGATGTCATTCGGGCCCTGCAGCTCAAAGGACAGCAGCACTGCCTTGTCGTGGACCCCAGCGGAACCCAGATCCGCGGCCTGATCTCCGCCAGTGATGTGGCGAGACGCCTGAGAATTCCGATTCAGATTGAGCGTGTCCCTACCTTCGTTGACATATTCAGCTCAATCAGACGTCCGGCAGCGTAATCCCCAAGTACGCTTCATGCCGGTCTTTTTGCCGGGGGCAGTTGTTGCGTGCCTCCGGTTTTTTTTTGCTTTTTTTCACTCTGATACACGAGCCGCACAGCGGGGGTGGTGTGTCGGAGACGCCAAAATAAAACCTCACGATGGCATGGTATCAGCTCCGGGGGGAAAGGGGTCAGGCAGGACCGTCTCGCGCCAGGGATGGCGCGAGCCGAGCCTTCACATGGACGTGAGTCTTTTGGCGTGTCCTGACTGCCCCCTTTCCCCCCGGAGCGAGCTACGAAGAACCAGGCATTCAGTCCTGCCACGCAATGTTCAGGTAGTGCTCGCACAGCGTGGGAAGTTTGGACACCCTATCGAACTCCATGCGCTCCGGCTCGCGCCCGTTCACCGGCGGCAGCGTCAGAAACATGACACGCCCGCGCAGTTCAATCGCATTCACGCCCCAGTCCTGCCCCGAGGGCGAATACTCTTCGCCATACAATGTGAAAAACCGCGCCGGCTCCCAGGCGACCTTGGCATCCTCGGCAATGACTCCCGTGGCAAAGAACACATGCAGTTCGGGAACGATACGGCACTGAAAAATCCTGTCCTGCTCATCCACATGAACAAAGGTGAAATTGCGCAGGTACTTCCAACTCGCCTGCAAGCCCGGGTCGGCATGCTGCGCGCTGGCCGGCAGTGCCAGCACCAACCCCAATCCCAATCCCACCAAATTCCGGAATTTTCCCTTTCGATTTCTCATGCGCACTCCCGAAGTCATTGCCTGCAGATGGAGCTCAAGAGCACCGGGGCACCCTCCGTCCGATAAAACGCAGATCATAGCCTGCGTCAGACTTACCTGGGTAGTCGGCCGGCGTTGGTTCACTCAGGTTTCGTTACTGAATCTCGTCAGCGCCGATGAAAATGAGAAAGTACACACTGAACAACAAAGTGCCCAAACTGGACAATGGATACAACTCTGGCTTGATACGAAAAAATCGCATGGACAAACAGGCCACCAGGAATATCAGCGGCCCCAGCAATCTGATTTCAAACAGGCCTATGTCGAAATATAAAAACCCCGTTATTGACATTGTGATGGCCCAGGTGAACAGGACAAGGATCGCGACACGAACAGCGCTATCCCGTTGAACCCCCTCCATTGACAGCGCTTTTTTAAAAAATGCACCCGACAAATAGAGTGATACCGGCAGATAAAACCATATCAATATATCCACCAGAACCCACGAAGTTCGGTCTGATATGAGCCATATCGTGTGCCAATAGTCCAACTGCAGGATAATGATGGCGATAAAATAGCCCAGAAAGGTAAATGACTCTCCGGGTGAATAACGCAAGTTGAGGTTAGTAATAGATTTCAGGTTTTCCGTAATACCAAGACCTAACACCAAGGTCATCAAAACCATAATGTATTCAAATACGTTCAATTCATTCTCCGGAAAAGAGCTGTCTCCCGGAGCCGAAGCGGGCAAGCCTGTTACAGGCTTCCGGGTTCTATGTTTTTCTTCTTTTAATACAGCAGTTCTCAGGATAGTTCCTATAACTGCGTCTGGCACAATGACCATTCTGACGTGACGATGAGCATGATGAAGAATCTCCTGAAGGCAAGCAACAGGCAATTCATTCCTGGCGGACAATTAAGGAAGCAGCATCGAGGGCAGCTTATCCCCCCCATTAGCGCCTCCTTTTGATCTCCGAACTCAAATTCACAGCAAAATTGTTTGCTCTAGATCAAACTTCGCTCTGATCATAAGAAATCAATCAGCTCTTGCGAAATATCAGGAAGCAATTTCTCTGTAACTCCGCCTTAATCGCCCCACTGTTTAGGCCGCAAAACGCCGAAACCTGAATTGAAGACGAACGTTCACTATTCAAGCTATAAAAAGGAGATTCACATGCGATCTGGTCATGGCATAAGCAAAACCTTGTGGTTTGCGATCCCGGCAATGTTCTTTTCGTCCGGGCTTTTAGCCCAGGAAGTTACCTTCCATAAAGATATTGAGCCCATATTGCAACGCAGCTGCCAGAACTGCCACCGCCCCGGTGGGGTAGCCCCCATGCCTCTGATTACTTACGAGCAGGTAGTCCCTTTCGCTGGACTCATCGAGTACAAGACAGGCTTGCGTGACCGTGCCGGCGCCATGCCGCCGTGGTATGCCGAGAAGAATATCGGCATCCAGCACTTCAAGAACGATCCGTCTCTCAGCGATGCCGAAATCGCGGCCATTTCGAGCTGGGCTCGCTCCGGGACACCCGAGGGGGATCCCGCCGATGCACCAGAACCACTCGTCATCGACGACACCACCAAGTGGAAGCTGGGCGAACCGGATCTGATTGTGAATCTTGAAGATTTCTATATGGAGGCCGGCCGCCCGGACTGGTGGGGAGAGCTCCCCTCGGTACCGACAGGGTTGACGGAGGACCGCTACGTCAAGTCCGTCGAAATCGTGGAAGTCAATGATGTGGGCACCGGCGAGGAGACTTCCGATACCGTGGGTGGCCTGTTCATTTTCCACCACATGATCTGGCGCACAGAGGTGCTGGATGACAATGGCAACAGGATTCCCGGGGAAACCGTGAACTGGCCGGTACATGAAGTGGGCCGCAATGGCGACGTCTTTGACCCGGATGCGGGCCCCTTGCTCAAAGCCAATTCCGCGTTCTTTACCGACTCGGTGCACATGCACTCCAACGGGCGCAACACCACCGGCCATCTGCAGTTGGGCTTCACCTTCCACCCGCGCGGCTACACGCCGAAATACAAGAGCCAGATCAGTATCCTGGGCAACGGCGTCGACCTCACCGTGGAAGGGGATGCCAAAGACCAGGAGATGCATGCCTATCAGGTGCTCACCGAAAACACCAAAGTCATCACCTTCGAGCCGCATTTGCATGCTCCCGGTGAGCGTATGTGTCTGGAAGCAATCTGGGGCTATTCTGTCGAAACCCTTTCCTGCGTGGGTTATGACCACAACTGGGTGAGAGGCTATCCGTTTGCTGACGACTACACCCCCTTGTTGCCCAAGGGCACTGTGCTTCACATCACCGGTTATTTCGACAACACAAAAGCCAACCCGAACGTGCCCGACCCGCGCAACTGGCAGGGCTCCGGCAACCGATCGGTCACCAATATGTTCATCGACCTGGGTATTCGGGTGACCATGACCGACGAACAGTTCATGGAAGAAATGGAGAATCGGCGCAAGGTTCTCGATCTTGGCCCCAACGACCACGTCATCGGGTGCCCGCTGTGTCTGACGCCTCTGGTATGGCCTATAGCAGACACTTCGGCCAGCAACTAACACTGCTGATCCATTAGCAATCATGATATTTCAGAAAAGGTATGCTATGAGAACTGACAAATTCCTGAAGAATATAGTCGCTTTCTTCACCGCTTCGCTCGCGCTGGTCACGATCAGCGCGTCAGCGGATCAACCCTACGCTTACGCCAGAAACACCTACACGCACGGGCAACACACCGAAGTTGCCTATGAAGGCTGGAGACCGAATGCAGACGGGACCATCTCACTGACTTTCGGCTACTTCAACCATAACTGGGAAGAAGAGCTCGACATCCCGGTCGGCGATAACAATTTCTTCTCGCCAGGCCCGGTTGACCGGGGACAACCCAGCCATTTCCTGCCCCGTCGCAACCGTTTCACGTTTGACGTGATTGTCCCCGGGGACTTTGGCGACAAGGAACTGGTGTGGGAAGTCACCTCTCCCAACGGGATCACACGAAGAGCCTATGGCACCCTGCGCGAGGACTACAAGATAGACAATACCATCATCATGTCCGAGACCGGGTCCCTAGGTGCTGGATCATCCGATCCGGAAATCCGGGCGAATATCCCGCCAAGCGTCACCCTGATCGGCGACGAGATTCGCACGGTCAACGTTGGTGAAGCATTACATTTCCAGACAAGGGTAAGCGATGACGGCGTACCCAAGCCTTTCGATCCTGCTGGGCGCTCCAGGCTGTCAGGGGGTGCAGGGGCAGCTTCCCTGAATCCCGCCCTCATTCGTCAGAAGATGATGATGACGCCGCCGCCCAAGCCTACCGTGGCAAAAAACAATGGCCTGTACCTGTCCTGGAACGTATACCGTGCCCCGGATTCCCTGAGCGGGGTTCAGGATGTCGTGCATTTCGACCCGCCCCAGGTCAAACCGTGGGAGGATACCCGTCCCTCCGCGAATTCTCCCTGGAGCTGGTTGTGGGTACCGCAGCCCTTGCCCGCAGATGGCGTTGTTGATGTCACCGTGACCTTCGATGAACCCGGCACCTATCTGCTCTGGGGCCGAGCCGACGATGGTGGCCTCTTTACCGACAAGTATCTGACCGTGAACGTGCGGCCATAACCCCGGGGTTCAGACCTTTCGCTTGCTGGCAGGCTCCTGACTTCTTTTTCCGCAGGAGCCTGTCTGCAATTCAGGTGCGACAACACCTGTCCAGATACTGCGCCAGCCTCGCCACCTGCGCATCATCAAAGCGCAGCCCCAGCTTGCTGCGACGCCAGAGGATATCCTCGGCCGTCTTCGCCCATTCCTCCTCACAGAGAAAATCGACTTCACGGGCCGTAAGACCATACCCGAAGTCCTCCCCCAGGCCCTCAAGATCACCCAGACCATCGATCAATCGATAACTGCGTGTGCCATAGTGCGCCACCCAGCGCTGGGCAAGCGTCAGGGGCAACCAGGGTGCTGCCTTCATCAGGGCTTCCGTGAGTGCTGTCTGTGTCGGGAAGTCCCCTCCCGGCAATGGCACATCGGCTGTCCACTCCCCTCCAAGTCGGGGGAACACCTGGCGCAAACGCTGCATGGCATCTTCGGCAAGATGACGATAGGTCGTAATTTTCCCGCCATACACCGTCAGCAAAGGCGCGCCCCGGGTGTCCAGTTCAAGGGTGTAATCTCTCGACACCTCCGAAGCTTTGAGGTGCTCCCCGGCGATAAGTGGACGCACCCCCACAAAGACATGCTTTACCTGCTCATGCTGCACGGGCGTTTTGAAACATTCGTTCACCACTCGCAGCAGATAGTCGACTTCCCACTGGGCAATGTCGGCATCGGCAGGATCACCGGCCACATCCTCCTCGGTAGTTCCGATCAAGGTGAAATCCTGCTCATAGGGAATGACAAACACCACCCGTCCATCTTCATTCTGCAGCAGATAGGCCTGCGGCGATGCAAACAAGCGGGGCACCACGATATGGCAGCCTTTCACGAGGCGAATATGCCGATGCTCCCGCCCCGGCAGTACGCGATTGGCAAACCGCTCCACCCAGGGGCCGGTCGCATTCACCAGCACTCTTGCCCGCACCTCTTCCTCCTCTCCCGTGAGGGTGTCGCGCAGATGGACATGCCAAAGCCCCTGTTCCTCTGTGGCCCGGACACATTCCTTGCGTACGCCGATGTGCGCACCGTGTTCCTGTGCCTGTCTGGCCACCAGCACCACAAGACGGGCATCGTCCACCTGACAGTCGGAATATTCAAAACCCACGGACATGGAGGAACGCAGCGGGCTGTCCGCAGAGAAACGCACGCTGCGCGAGGCTGGCAGTGTCACGCGACGGCTGAGGGAATCGTAGAGAAACAGGCCTGCGCGGATCATCCAGCGTGGACGCAGATGCGGGCGGTGGGGCAGCACAAAGCGCATGGGCTGGATAATATGCGGGGCATTGCGCAGCAGCACTTCCCGTTCCGCCAGCGCCTTGCGAACCAGGGCAAACTCGTACTGCTCCAGATAGCGCAGGCCGCCGTGAATCAGTTTGGTGCTGGCCGATGAAGTGGCCCCGGCCAGATCCCCCCGCTCACACAGCAGAACGTTCAGGCCGCGCCCCGCAGCGTCCGCAGCAATGCCGACACCATTGATGCCCCCGCCCACCACCAACAGATCCAACACAGTAGTATTTTGGTTCATAGCCGTTAATATAAACACGGATTCACAGCTCCAGGAAGCAGGTATGAGCGACTATCTCCTCGCATTTGACCAGGGCACCACCAGCAGTCGCGCCATTGTTTTCGATCGCGCGGGCAAGCGCCTGGGCATTGGCCAGGAAGAGTTCCCACAACACTTCCCCCAGGACGGCTGGGTGGAACACGACCCGGAGGATCTGTGGCAGAGCTCACTGCGCAGCGCGGTCACGGCATTGCAGCAGGCCGGTATTACCCCCGGGCAGCTGCGCGCCATCGGCATCAGCAATCAACGGGAAACCACCCTGATCTGGCACCGCAAAAGCGGCCAGCCCCTGTGCCCCGCCATCGTCTGGCAGGACCGCCGCACCAGTGCCTGGTGCCAGGCACTTGCCGAGCGTCTGGAGCGGGAAGGTCGTGCCGAACTCGTCGCTACCCGTACCGGCCTGTTGCTCGACCCCTATTTTTCCGCCAGCAAGATTCGCTGGATCCTCGACCATAGCGAGGGTGCCCAGGCGGCCGCCGAGCGCGGGGAACTCGCCTTCGGCACCGTCGATACCTGGTTACTGTGGCGCTTGAGCGGCGGACGCAGTCACCGCACAGATGCCACCAACGCCTCCCGCACGCTGCTGTTCAATATTCATACCCAGCGTTGGGATGAGGAGCTGCTGGCATTGTTCAATGTGCCCGCCAGCCTGCTGCCCGAGGTACTGGACAGTGCCGCCGATTTCGGCCACACCGACCCGGAAATTTTCGGTGCCCGCGTGCCCATTACCGGCATCGCCGGCGATCAGCAGGCGGCTGCCTTCGGCCAATGCTGTTTTACACCGGGCATGGCCAAAAGCACCTATGGCACCGGCTGTTTCCTGCTGCTCAATACCGGAGAGCAGGCGCTGGCATCCCGCAATCGCCTGCTGACTACCGTGGCCTACCGCCTGCAGGGCAAGGTGAGCTATGCGCTGGAAGGCAGTATTTTCATGGCGGGTGCCACCATGCAATGGCTGCGGGATGGTCTGCATCTGATCCGCAGCGCCGCCGAGAGCGAAGAACTGGCGCAACAGGCTGACAAGGATTCGCCTGTCATGTTTGTTCCCGCTTTTACCGGGCTCGGGGCACCCTATTGGGACGCCGATGCCCGGGGAGCCATCTTCGGGCTCAGCCGCGACACCGGCATCAAGGAACTGGTCACCGCCGCCCTGCTGTCGGTCTGCTACCAGACACGGGATCTGCAAAAAGCCATGGAAGCCGATGGCGTGCGTCCGGACACCTTGCGCGTGGACGGCGGCATGGCGGGCAATGACTTCGTCCTGCAGAACCTGGCAGACCTGCTCGGCTGTCGAGTGGACCGGCCACGCAGCACGGAGACCACTGCGCTTGGTGTTGCCTGGCTGGCGGGCTTGCACTGCGGGCTCTACGAATCCCTGGACAGCATCGCAGCCTACTGGCAGCTCGAACGATCCTTCCAGCCGGAACAGCCCAAAGCCTGGCGTGATGCGCGTTACCGTGCCTGGCAGGACGCCGTTCGGCGCACCCGCAGCACTGTCTGCCAGGGCTGAATATGCGCATTCATCTGATCCGGCATGGCCAGACCGACTGGAACCGTGAGAAACGGGTGCAGGGCCACAGCGAGTCTTCACTCACCACGCGAGGCCAGGAACAGGCACAGGCTCTGGCTCCCGTTATGCAGGGCTATGATATTCGCCGGGTCTACTGCAGCAGCAGTCAGCGCACGCGGCAGACTGCCGCACTGCTCTTTGCCGCCAACCCCGTGGAGACCAGCTACCATGACGATTTGCGGGAGATATTTCTCGGCCCCTGGGAAGGGCATCTGCAGAGTGATATCCGTGCACGCGACCCGGAGAGCTTCGCACATTTCTGGGAGCGGCCCGATGCCTTCCGCCTGATCGGTGCCGAAAGCGTTGAACAGACCCAGGCCCGTGGCCTTGCCATGCTGAAGCAGATATTATCGGAGCAGGCAGGAGAGAACGTTGCGATCGTCAGTCACGGCGTACTGATCAAGACGCTGCTCTGCGCCCTGGAACCACGCCCGCTTGCGCGCTTATGGGAACCCCCGGTCATGCACAACTGCGCGCACAGCATTGTTGTCGTGGATCCGCAGACACGGCAGATTCGTATCGAACAATACGCAGGAGAGGCCTGGCCGCCTACCCCCGCAACAACACCCGAATAACAGCAATGACAACAAGGACCCGACCATGAGCGATACACCGCAAAACACCAACACCTCCCCTCTGCGACCCGTGCTGACCACGCTGGCCATTCTCATCTTCGTCGCCGGTATCGGCATGGGAGTCTATGCCCTGTTTGCCTCTCTGGGCGTCTGGATGGGCATGTGGGACTTCCGCCGCGGCTTCGATATGCTGCGTGGCGTCAATGCCAGCGCAGACTGGCTGGCCTGGATCGGCCTTGTCATTACCCTTGCCGTCTTCTTCGCCGCCAAGCCTCTGGCTCTGCACAATGCCCGCCGCCTGAGCACACTGGCCGCCATTGGTACCGTTGCCGCCGCGCTGGCCTATCTGGTTCCCGAGACTTACCGTCCAGCAGAAGGAACTCCGCCGATCCATGACATCACCACCGACACCGACAATCCTCCCCAGTACATCGCCATTGCCCCGCTCAGAGCCGATGCGCCAAACAACATGATCTATGGCGATCAGCCCAACTGGGACAAGCCCCGCATGGCTGCGGCCCAACACGAAGCCTACCCCGACATCGTGCCGCAAACCTTCAGCGAGCCAAAGAATATAGTGTTCGATCGCGCCCTAGCCTCGGCCAGAGCCATGGGCTGGGAGATCGTGGATCAGAACCCGGCGAGTGGGCGTATCGAGGCCACAGACACCACTTTCTGGTTCCGCTTCAAGGATGATGTGGTGATCGTGGTCTCCGAAACACCCCAGGGCTCCGTGCTCAATGCCCGCTCACTGTCCCGGGTGGGCACCAGTGATGTAGGCAAGAACGCGGCCCGTCTGCGCGAATTCTTCGCCAGCCTGCGCTGAGCAGACAATCCCGCTCCGCCGGGGGTATTTCTCAGGAAGACCTCCGCCGGTGCGCATTGAGGTGCCGGATAAACCAGCGTCTCATCGGCGGGATGTCCGTTGCCAGCAGTGCCAGGCCAAGCGGAATCATCCAGAAGCCCAGCACGGGCAGAAAGCCGAGCACTCCGCCGAGCATCAGCACGATGCCCAGTGCTCCGCGCAACACCGGAGGCAAAAATCGTTGCCCCCGGCGCAGAAACCGGTAAGACAACGCGATCAGGCGGCGCCTGCCGTGGCTGTTCTGGCGCCCGCCCTTTCCACGCAACTGTTTCACGCCTGGTGCCATGACCCCGTCCTCGTCCGTGCCTCGTGCAAAGCCGGTATGTTATGCTTGCGCCGGTTTATTCCGGAGCCTTCCTGACGTGCAGCGATCAAGACATCTGTTTCTCTTTGCCAGCATAGCCCTGACAATCCTGTTGGTCTCCCAGCTTGGCAGCTATCTGATCAACTCACGCATCCCTCTGGGCGAATCCGTGGCCTGGTCCTCCCTGATCCACTTCACCCATATCCGCAATATGGGCGGCGTGTTCGGCATGTTTCAAGGGCATGGCTGGATATTTGCGGTTTTCAGTGTCGCGCTGATTGCCGGACTGGTGCTCTACCTTGCCCGTGGCCGACAGGTACAAGCCTATGAGTTCATCTGCTTTGGCTTTATTGCAGGCGGCGGTCTGAGCAATATCCTGGACCGCCTGATCTACGGGAGTGTGGTCGATTTCATCGACGTGCAGGGAATTCCCTTCTGGCACTATATCTTCAATACGGCGGACGTCATGGTGCACATCGGGCTATGGCCCATGCTCTACCTGAGCCTGTTCCGTCCGCCAAGCGGTGACGCTGCGCCCTAGCCCTGCTGGTAGCGCGCATTGGCAGCCGCCACCGCCGCCCCCTGCGGCAGTGCCATGCCCTGCTGTATCAACACGGCTTCCAACGCGGACAGACACTGCAGAACATTACGTCTGTTGCAGGCATAGCCCATCAGGCCGATGCGCCAGATTTTGCCGGCCAGCGTCCCCAGCCCCGCACCAATCTCGAGATCGTATTGCTGAAGCAGTGCAGCCCGTACAGCAGCCTCATCAATGCCATCGGGAACCCCCACGGCATTGAGTTGTGGCAGACGGTGTCCGGCGTCAACGATCAGCGGCAAGCCCATGGCATGAAGACCGGCAGCCAGCGCGTTGTGATGGTTAGCATGGCGCTGCCAGGCATTCTCCAGCCCCTCCTCACGCAGACACAGAAGAGCTTCGTGCAAGGCATAGAGAGGATTGATTGGCGCCGTGTGGTGGTAACTGCGGCGGGAAGAACCGCCCCAGTAATCCATGATGAGATTCATGTCCAGAAACCAGCTCTGGACACGCTGTTGCCGCCCCCGGATACGCGCTACCGCTCGCTCACTGAAGCTGACAGGCGACAGACCGGGAATGCAGGACAGACACTTCTGCGTCCCGGAATAGATGGCATCAATGCCCCAGGCATCTACCTCCAGGGCGATTCCACCCAGAGAAGTCACTGCATCGACAACCGCCAGGCAATCATAACGATGAGCGAGAGCGGCAAGCGCTTGCGCATCACTGCGCACGCCCGTGGAGGTTTCGGCATGCACAAAGGCCAGCATGCAGGCATCCGGATGCGCCTTGAGCGCATCTTCGACCGCATTGAGATCAATGGCCTTACCCCATTCCTGGGCAACGATGACGGCCGTGGCACCACAACGCTCCACGTTTTCCTTCATGCGCCCGCCAAAGGCACCGTTCACGCAGACAATCGCCTTGTCACCCCGTTCAAGCAAATTGACGAAGACCGCCTCCATACCCGCGGAACCTGGTGCGGACACAGGCAGCGTCAGGGCATTCTGGGTCTGGAATGCGTACTGGAGCAGCGCCTTGATTTCATCCATCAGCTGGATAAAGGCGGGGTCAAGATGACCGATGGTCGGTCGCGACAATGCTTCCAGAATACGGGGGTTCACATCGGAGGGGCCAGGCCCCATGAGAGTTCGCGCAGGCGGGTGGAACGAGGCGTTCATTGCAGTCTCCCGAAAACGAAAAAGCCGAGTAAAACCCGGCTTTTTCTCTACTTCAATGTCTTTGTCTGCGGCTTACTCGTCAGAGTCCAGGCCAGAGTTCGGACGGTCAACCAGTTCAACATAGGCCATGGGAGCATTGTCACCGGGACGCATGCCGCACTTCAGAATGCGGATATAGCCACCGGGGCGCTCGGTGTAACGCGGGCCCAGATCAGTGAACAGTTTGCCGACAGCAGCCTTGTCACGGACACGGTTGAAGGCCAGGCGACGATTCGCCACGCTGTCATTCTTGGCCAGCGTGATCAGCGGCTCGGCAACCATGCGCAGTTCCTTGGCCTTGATCAGGGTGGTCTTGATGATTTCGTGCTCAACCAGCGACACAGTCAGATTGCGCAGAACCGCCTTGCGGTGTGCACTGTTACGGCTGAGTTGACGTCCACTTTTACGATGACGCATATCTTCTAATTCCTATACTTACCTTCGCACCGCACGGTACTCGGTCACGCTGTTTAAAAATCCATCGGGCCTGATCGCTCGGGCCACTTACCCTTCACTAAAGCCTTAGTTGCGCTCGTCCGAACGGAGGCTGGACGGTGGCCAGTTCTCCAGACGCAGGCCCAGGGACAGACCGCGGGTAGCGAGTACGTCCTTGATCTCGGTCAGCGACTTCTTGCCCAGGTTCGGGGTCTTGAGCAGCTCCACCTCGGTGCGCTGAATCAGGTCACCGATGTAGTAAATGTCTTCTGCCTTGAGGCAGTTCGCGGAGCGCACGGTCAGCTCCAGATCATCCACCGGGCGCAACAGGATCGGATCGATCTCGTCTTCCGGCTCGTCCGGCTCGCTGGTCACCTGGCTTTGCAGATCGACGAAAACGGCCAGTTGATGCTGCAGAATAGTGGCTGCACGACGAATGGCTTCTTCCGGATCGATAGTGCCGTTGGTGCGCAGATCGATAATCAGTTTATCCAGGTCAGTACGCTGCTCCACACGGGTGCTTTCTACCGAATAGGACACGGTGGTAACAGGCGTGTAGGAGGCATCCAGGAACAGACGGCCTACCGCGCGGGTTTCGTCGTCGTTGGAAACACGGGTATCGGCCGGCGCATAACCACGGCCCTTGCGCACGGTCAGGCGCATGTTCAGCTCACCAGAGTCATTCAGGTTCGCAATCACATGCTCGGGGTTAACGATTTCCACGTCATGCCCAACAGTGATATCGCCTGCGGTTACCACACCGGTTCCCTTTGCGTTCAGACTGATAACAGCCTCGTCCTGACCATTCAGGATAATCGCAACACCCTTGAGGTTC
>JACKOK010000002.1 GCA_024234365.1 Pseudomonadales bacterium | reverse complement strand
CTGACCGCAAGCAGTTCGGCAAAGGTGATGCATACCTCTTTGACGCCATAGAACCCACCCACTGGCACGGTGCTTTGGGCAATGTGTTCTGTGTCGATTTTTCCGTAGGTGGCCGCTATCAGGAACGGCGCAGCAGCCCCCAGACGCACCAGACAAGCAAACTGGCAGCCCTGCGCTGGCCGGAGCGCACGCTGGTGCTGGACAGTGGCGAAACTTTCTCTACCGGAGGCTACCGAGGATAACGAGGATAACGAGGATAACGAGGAGTCTGATTCCTCTGAATATCGTTCAACGCACTATACACAAAACCCCTGACATAGATCAGGCTTTACCCCCTAACACCTTGTATACATACGCTATTTCATCCCTTATGATGCCCCGGAGTCTCTTCATTCCAACAACAAAAACAGCAGAGCCCGGCCTCGCACCCCCCAGGGAAAGCCGTGGAATCTGCAACGAGCGGTAGCCGCATGCTGAACAGATACATTATCGTCGACGATTTCTACAACAACCCGGATGCGCTGGTGGAAGCGGCGTTCAAGTCCCTCAAGCCGGACGAGTCGCCCGATGGCAACTACGCCGGCATCATGACCAAGGATGCGTTTCTGACAGAGGCGCACCGGGACATCTTCCAGAAGCTGACGATGGAGCCCCGTATCGATTCCTCCACCAATGCCAACGGCAGGCTGCGTTTCACCAAGGAGAACGACAGCTTCCGCTTTCACATCCACTACGATGTGGACGTGCAGACCCGCTGGGCCGGGGTTGTCTACCTGACCAAGGATCATCCCAAGACCGAGGGCACCAATTTCTGGCGCCACAAACGCACCGGTCTGGAGATTGCCCCCAACACCATCGAGGGTTTTGCCCAGTACGGCTGGAAGAACTTTCAGGACATGAAGGACTTTCTGGCCACCGAGGGGCTCGACGAATCCCTGTGGGAAAAGACGATGACCATTCCCTACAAATACAACCGCCTGGTGCTGTTCCGCCCCTGGCTGCTGCATTCACCAGGCCCGGCGTTTGGCGATTCGCTGGACAACTGCCGCATTGTGCAGACCATCTTTTTGGGCAACTGAACCCGCAGAAAAAGAAACGCCCGGCTGCTTCCACAGCCGGGCATTCCCCGCACTTCCCGCACCAGAGACGGGAAGACCTCTCCTGGCTTACGCCAAGTCGAAACGATCTGCGTTCATCACTTTACTCCAGGCGGCAACGAAGTCCTGCACGAACTTCTCCTTGTTGTCGTCCTGGGCGTATACCTCGGCATAGGCACGCAGAATCGAATTGGAACCGAACACCAGGTCGACGCGCGTGGCCGTCCACTTCGCTTTGCCGCTGGCACGCTCGACAATCTCGTAGCTGTTCTTGCCGGTCGGCTTCCAGGTGTAGGCCATGTCGGTCAGGTTGACGAAGAAATCATTCGTCAGCGCCCCTACCCTGTCGGTGAACACGCCGTGTTTGCTACCGCCATGATTGCTGCCGATCACGCGCATGCCGCCCACCAGCACGGTCATCTCCTTGGCCGTCAGCCCCATGAGCTGAGTACGGTCCAGCATCAGTTCCTCGGGGGTGACCACATAATCCTTCTGCACATAATTGCGGTAGCCATCGTGAATGGGTTCCAGCATGGCGAAGGATTCCACATCGGTCTGTTCCTGGCTGGCATCGCCACGGCCCGGGGCAAAGGGTACGCTCACCTCGACGCCTGCAGCCTTCGCTGCCTGTTCCACGCCTATATTACCGGCCAGCACGATCACATCGGCCACGCTGGCGCCGGTGTCAGCGGCAATGGCTTCCAGCACCTTCAGCACCCGCGCAAGACGTTCAGGCTCATTGCCTTCCCAGTCCTTCTGCGGGGCCAGGCGGATGCGGGCCCCGTTGGCACCGCCGCGCATATCGGAACCCCGATAGGTGCGCGCGCTGTCCCAGGCAGTGCTGACCATGTCGCTCACGCTCAGGCCGCTCGCGGCGATCTTCGCCTTCACTGCCGCCACGTCATAATCCTTGCTGCCTGCCGGAACCGGGTCCTGCCAGATCAGGTCTTCGGCGGGCACGTCCGGGCCGAGGTAACGCACTTTCGGGCCCATGTCGCGGTGGGTCAGCTTGAACCAGGCGCGGGCGAACACCTCGGCGAAATAGGCCGGGTCCTGGTAGAAGCGCTCGGAGATTTTGCGGTACTCCGGGTCCTTGACCATCGCCATGTCGGCATCGGTCATGATCGGGTTGTAGCGCTTGCCCGAGCCCTCCACATCAACGGGCTTGTCCTCTTCCTTGATGTTGATCGGCTCCCACTGGTGGGCACCGGCCGGGCTCTTCTTCAGCTCCCAGTCGTAGGTGAACAGCAGGTAGAAGTAGCCGTTGTCCCAACGTGTCGGGTTGGTGGTCCACGCCCCTTCCAGCCCACTGGAGACGGTATCCCGACCAATGCCGCGCTTGCTGTGATTCATCCAGCCCAGGCCCTGCTCGGCAACATCGGCGCCTTCCGGGTCCGGCCCCAGCAGGCTGGCATCGCCATTGCCGTGGCATTTACCCACGGTGTGACCACCGGCGGTCAGCGCCACGGTTTCTTCATCGTTCATGCCCATGCGGGCGAAGGTGACGCGCACATCCTGGGCGGTGCGCAGCGGGTCGGGCTTGCCGCCCACGCCTTCGGGGTTCACATAGATCAGGCCCATCTGCACCGCTGCCAGCGGGTTCTCCAGGGATTCACGGTCCTCGCCTTCGCCGTAGCGGGTAGCGTCCAGCCACTCTTTTTCGGAACCCCAGTAGGTGTCTTTCTCAGGCGCCCAGATGTCGGGGCGGCCAAAACCAAAACCGTAGGTCTTCAGCCCCATGGACTCATAGGCTACGGTGCCGGCCAGCACCAGCAGGTCTGCCCAGCTCAGCTTGTTGCCGTACTTCTTCTTGATCGGCCACAGCAGGCGGCGGGCCTTGTCCAGGTTGACGTTGTCGGGCCAGGAGTTCAACGGCGCAAAGCGCTGGTTGCCGGTACCGGCACCACCACGGCCATCGGCAGAGCGGTAGGAACCGGCGGCGTGCCAGGACATGCGGATCATCAGGCCACCGTAGTGCCCCCAGTCTGCCGGCCACCAGGGCTGGCTATCGGTCATCAGATCGGTGAGGTCTTTTTTCAGAGCGGCAAAATCCAGTTTCTGAACCTCTTTGCGGTAATCAAAGTCGGCGCCCATGGGGTCGGTCTTGCTGTCGTGCTGATGCAGAATGTCCAGGTTCAAGGCATTCGGCCACCATGCCATGTTTGACATGCCGCTGGCGGTCGCACTGCCGTGCATCACCGGGCACTTACCGGCATTCGGATTCTTGTTGTCCATCGTACTCTCCTTATCTCTGGCTCAGTTTGCGGGGAAACACGTCATTGCGGATTGTCTGTGTCAGTTGCCTTGCAATCCGGAATCATTCTCAACTGGAGCAGAGTCTATCGGCCTGAAAAGAGAGCATCCAAGTCTTTAAATTAATCATGGTCATAGAATTCCCCGAAGGGATGACGGGAAGCCTTTAGCCTGTGGGAGCCGGCCCTGCCGGCGATTGGGGTATCAAAGCAAACCGGAGGAATCGCTTGCAGGGCAAGCTCCTACAGGAAGGGGGGGTAGTGGGCTTCAATCGAGGTACTTGGATCGCAGTTGTGCCAGTTCGCTCTTGTCCAGCCCGAGCTCTGCCTCAGCATAGGCTGCAACGGAACCCCAGGTCTGATCGATCTCGTCCAGCGCGAAGAACAGGAAGGGCGTGCCATCGGCCAGCACCAGCGGCTGGGCCACCTCCTCTTCCGCCCCGGCATAGCTCAGCATCATCGCGGCAAAGGCATTGGTTTTGGCGGCTTCTGCCAGGTCCACATTGCCACGTTCTACCGCCGGGCGACGGAACTGAGTGGAGAGCTGGTAATCCTGCAGAATCGTGTCACGGTCCACGCCCAACAGGGTGAGGATCACTGCCGTGGCAACACCCGTGCGGTCCTGGCCCGCGGAGCAGTTCACCAGCACCGGGCCATCAGACTGCAGCAGGCTGTCCAGATACAGCGTCAGTTGCGGCTTGAGCATGGTGGGGAAATTGCGGTACATGGCCTCCGGGTCCATCTGCGCCTGCATCTGTTCCGCCGTGACCTCGCGCGGATCTCCCATCAGCTGGAAAATACTGTAATCTACGTTCAGGTAATGAATACGGGACTGCTGCGCCCAGCGGTTGGGGAACAGATCCAGTTCCTCAGAGGAACGCAGGTCGACGATGGCATCGAAATCGAACCGGTCGAGATAGGCCATGTCCTTTTGAGTCAGACTGCTCGGAGCGCCGGAGCGGAACAGCTTGCCACGCACCACGGATTTACCATCGACAGCGGCGTAGCCACCCATATCACGAAAATTGGAACCCCCCTCAAGAGGCAGCAGTTTTTCATAGCTGGACAGCAGCGCATCATCGGCAACAGCCGCCTGCACGAGCACCATCCACAGGGCGAAAAACGCCGTGGCATTGCGAAGAATTCGAGTCATAAGACACCTTTGAAAATATTGTATGTTGAGAAAAAAAGACGCCGGGAAACAAAGTGTCACCCGGCGCTCCTGAGCATCAGAAACCGATGCGAACACCCATCAGATAGCTGCGGCCATAGCTCTCACGTTGGTTGACCGTGCCATTGCCGGCGTAGCGCAGGTCCACCTCGTCCGTCAGGTTATTGCCATTGAGGTAAACCGACATGCTGGCACCATTGAGCTCATAGGGAAGCTGGTAGGAGAGCGACAGATCCACGCGCTGCTGCTCCCCCCACACTTCGTCCGGGCTCTCGATCGGAGAAATCCACTCATCCCGGTACTGATAGTTCAGGCGTGCAGAGAAACCGTAGTTCTCGTAGTAAATCGACGCGTTGTACAGCAGGTCGGAAGTCCCCGGCAGATTGAATGTCTGTCCATGAATGCCGGTGAACTCACTGTCCAGGAAGGTGATGTTGGCACTGAAGCCCATGCCTTGCGGCACTGCGTCGAGGATGTCGCTGATCTCGGTGATGAGGTTCAGCTCCAGCCCGGTCATCTTGCCGTCCTTGCCATTCACCGTCCCGTTGTATTCCCACATCTGGCCAGCACCGGCCGGGGTGTAAAGACCGCCGTCAATCACGCTGACATCGGCGTAAATCACGTTGTCGATGCTGCGAGTGAAGGCACCGGCAGCGAGGATAGCGGCGGGGGCAAAATACCATTCCAGCGAGGCATCCAGCCCCACGGTTTCTTCCGGTTGCAGAGTCGGGTTGCCACCACGTACCTTCTTGTTGATCACGTCCACCGAGGCCGCCGCGCGCCACTCATTGTAGGTGGGTCGGCTGAGGCCGGTAGTGGCAGAAAGACGGAACTTGAGGTCTTCGCGCAGATTGAGGTTCAGGTGCGCGCTGGGCAGGAAGTTGTTGAAATCATCGGACACGGAGATCGCCGCCCCGTTGATGGTGCCACGGCTGCTGTAATCCGTTGTTTCATTGCGAGCGCCCAGCACCACATTACCCCAGTCGTATTCCAGGGTTGCCATGGCATACAGCGAGGTGACGTCTTCCTCGATATAGATCCGCTCACTGTCTGCCGGTGTCGGGGTCATCCACGCCGCAGACGCCTGCCAGGCCTTGCGCAGGCCCACGTTGTCGTAATAACTGCCGCCGATGCTGTTACTCGTCAGCGAATCCCAGCGTTTGCCGGTGTTGTACTGTTCCGGGTCGATACCCACGGCAAGGGGCGAGGCCCCGTAGGCAATGGTGCTGTAGCCCTGCGCCTCTTTGGAATCCTGTTGCAGGCCGAAACGCAGGAAGGTCGTGGTGCCGAACAGAGCAGTTTCACGCTCCGCATCCAGTTTGAATTTATCGGCATCGTTATCGAGCACATCGTCAATAAACAGCCCGAGATTACGCACCTTGTAGTTGATCTGGCCCGGAGTGATCGGATTGTTCGTCCCCATGGCGGTCAACACCAGCTGGGGGTCTTCGATGTCGGACACATCGTAGGCCGCACCGGCAAGGCCAATGTCGTAGGCAATCGGCAAGTCCTGATTACGCTCGGTTTCGGTGTTGCTCAGGCGCGCCTCCACATACCAATCTCCCAGGGCGAGGTTCGTGCCCAGTGTGTTGGTGAAGGTGGAGTTGTCGTACTGGCCGTCTTCCAGAAGACGCGACACGGCATTGGTAGGGGCAAAACCTTTGTTGCCACTCAAACCAGGAAGTGCCACGACGTACTGATTGCGTTCTTCCGAGTCGATGAACTCGCTGTACAGGGTGGACAGGAACACGCTTTCTACCGCCCCTTCTCCGCGCCACTCAAAACGCCCTCCTTGGGCGGAGTCTTCACGCGTCACCTTGTAACTGCGGAAATCCAGCTCGTGCACGATCACATCGCCATTGGCATCCGTTTCCAGATCGTATTCGCGGTTGTCGGTAATCTGGTCGCGGCTGTTGTGCGAGGCGAACAGCACGGCACCGAACTGTTCATTGGACCAGGAGGCACGCAGACCCGTGCGCTCCATATCGCCGTTGCCCAGGCTTTGCTGTCCGTTACCAAGGTCCACATTGACGGCCAATCCTTCACGATCAAACGGGTTGAAGGTATGGATATTGATATACCCGGCAATGGAGTCTCCCGGCATGCTCGGCAGCATGGCCTTGTTGGCTTCCACACGGCTGGTAATCACCGATGGAAAGCTGTCGAAGCGGGGAATACGGCCGTTCTCGGCACCCGGCACGTCAATGCCATCAAAGGCGATGCTGGTGTAACGGAAAGGGGCACCGCGCAGATTGATAAAGCGGGCCTGGCCCTGGTCACGTTCGATGGCCAGGCCGGGCAGACGGCCCAGGGAATCGGCCAGGTTCTGGTCGGGAAAGCGCCCAATGGTGTCGGCAGACACCACATCGGCCATGTTCAGCGCATTGCGCTTGGCTTCCAGCGCGGCCAGCTGGCTGTCACGAATCGGGGTTGCCCTGACGACGACTTCTTCAATTTCGGATGATTGAGCACTCACGGTGCTGCTGACAAGCAGCAGGGAAATCAGCGCGGCCAGTGGTTTCACATTGCCGGGGGCAAAATGCGGGTTTGTCATGCGGTCTATCTCCTGTGGGAATTGCCGGAACTGGCGAGAAGTTATTTTTCCCCCACTTTAGGACGCACAGATGACAAGCCGATTACGGACTCATGTCGTTTTCTTTACAGTGACACCAGTCCTCATAACTTTGTTAAAAATACCCTGATTGCGGTATGGCGCGGCCAATCCTCGCAGGCGCAATATCACGGAAGGCGATACCCGGCCCCGCTTCCGGCAACGCCCATTACAACAAGCGCATTTAACAGGAGAGTCCCATGAGAAAAGCAAAAAAACTGGCAATGGTATTGATACTCGCCACCCTGCTACCCGCATCGGCCTCTGTACTGGCGAAGGACGAGAAAAGCAGCAAGAGTGGCGCGGCCCTGGGCAGCAAGGAGTTGCTGGCACGCATCGAGCAATTGGAACTGGCTTTATCTGAACTGCAGAGCACAACGGCGGACGTTGCAGGCTCGGTCTACACCACCTTTCTGATCGGCAACGGCTTTGGTGTGCTCAACGCCCCGAATGTCGGGCATTTTCAGACAATCGCCTCACGCGTGCGCACACTGATCTTCAATACGGACAACACGGGCAGCTGGAGTATCGACGAATGCCTCAGCCAGCAACTGAGCGAGTTTGGTACCAGCCCGGCACAGATCGATTCATCCCCGGGCTGCAGCGGCCCCAGCCTGATAAATTTCACCTATGTGCAGAATGGTTCTGCGGTGGAAATAACGCCCAACGGCGCACCCGCCTCGGTTCTGCTGACCGTCAGTAGCGATGGTGGCGTGCTGGGCAGCGCACAGGGGGGGAGTTTCGGCAACCCGGCCGCGCCGGGCGGGGTCAATGGGGTAGGTAGCAATCTGATTCTGGGCCTGCGAATCGGCCAGTGACGGTGACAGGGGGGCAATGCCCCCCTGCTCCACGAGAGAGCTTCCTTAGAAGGTTCCCCTCACCCTGAACGCAAGCTGTGTGCCCACCTCGGTGCAGGAGCGTTCGATCTCCCGCACATCACCATCGCGCAGGTAGCCGTTGAAGCGGCGGCGTTCGCGGCAGGATTCGTGGTTCAGCAGGTTGTTGAGCTCCAGCCGATAGCTCAAGCCACCAAAGCCCACTTTCTCCGCAAACACGTTCAGGTAGCTGTTGGAGCCCAGGAACAGCACATTGTCGATGTCCCAGAAGGGGCGGTTGCCGTCGATGCCATCGCGGTAATTGAAGCCGTAATTCAGGCTCCAGGCCGGAATATCGTAGCGAAACCCCAGGCGCACATTGCCACGGTCGAAGGGCACAATGCGCCGCTCCATGCCTATCAGCGGGTCATCGATGAGGGAGTCCTGCAGCAGTACTCCCGCCGTCAGCAGCCCACCCGGCAACCCAATCATTCCCAAACGGATACTGGCATCCAGATTCACCCCGTACACCTTGCCATCGCCCACATTGCCATTGGTGCTCACCAGCCTGCTGGCAGAGGGCGAGATGTCGATCTTGCCAATGGCATTGTCGATCTCGTAATAGAACACACGGGAGTTCAGCGCCCCACCATCATTAGGCAGGCGGTAATCCAGATTAAAGGTATAGCGCCACCACTGCTCCTGCTCCAGTTCCGGGTTTCCTGCCACGGTGTCCTGATCGTCGTCGCGATTGTTCACGTTGGCGGAAAAATCCGCGAAGCTTAACTGGGAAACAAACTTGTCGATGCTGGCACGAAACTGGAACGAGCGACTGATATCGTAACGCAGGTCAAACTTGGGCTTGAGAAAACGGAAATCCCGGGTGTTTTGCACATCTCCCGTCTGGGAGATTTCAGAGAACTCCGTAATCAGGGAGCTTTCCAGCGACAGCCGGGAGTTGATCTGCCAGTTGTGCACGCCGAACACTTCGTAGCGGATTTCCTCCACCGTTGACACCGCATTTGGTTGAGGCACCGGCACCAGCCCCCCGTAATCCGGTGAAGGCGTACCGGGCAATGCCAGCCCGCGTTTCAGGGCTGAATCCTGAATGGTTTGCGCCCGCTCCACGCCCACTTCCATGCCCTGCCCCTCGGCAAGATTCCAGGTATAGGAGGTCCGCACAATGCGTTCGCGATAGCGGCTGCGGGTGTCCAGATACAGGTTCTTGCTTTCCACACCACCAAGCGTCGCAGAGAGATAACGCTCCCGCGTGGTGTGCTCGTTCTTCTCGTTGACGATGAACAGGGCCTTGTAGCGTCCACCACCGGCAAAGCCGTGTTCGTAGTCGCCCCCCAGCTCCCAGTTGTCCAGTGTCGAGGGTAGATCTTCACGTTCATAGCGGATGATGGCTGGCGAGCGGTTGAAATCGGTGGTGGCACGCAGCAGATCCGCGGGTGGGTCGGCCTCGTTGTAGAGCATGTTCAGGGCAATGCGATCGGCAGGGCTGGCCTGGTAGGCAAGATTGGCATTCAGCGTGAAGTCGGTCTCATCGCGGATACGCTCATAGGCAATCGCATCGTTGAAACGCAGGTCCGGGTGCAGGCTCAGCTCACGACTCTCCATCACCTCAAAACCCGATTTCATGGCGGCAGACAGGCGATAGTCCAGTGCGCCGCTCTGCCCGCTGTAGGCCAGCAGGGCATCCGGTTTGAAACTGCCATCGTGGAAATGATTGACGCCCATTTCCGCCGCCAGGCTGCTGCGGGAGGCACCTTTTACCAGCACGATATTGACGATCTGGCCGCTGTTGCGCACATCCAGCTCACTGGAGGTGCCACGGATGATTTCGATGTAATCCACCTGCGCGGCGGCAATGCGGCTGAGCTGCTCGCTTGCCTCATTGGCCTTGCCCGCAAGGCGCTTGCCATCAATCAGAATCTGCGAGCTGGCCCCGAGACCACGATTATTGGCATTAAGGCTGGTACTCGAACCCCCGCTATTGGCATCCAGCGCCAGGCTGATGCCCGGAATCTGGTTGAGCATGTCGTTGACGGAAACGGGTTCGAATTCGGCGAAATACGCCGCAGGGTAACGCAGGGTGGAATTGTCGGGGTCGGGAGTTGCCTGCCCCCATGCGGCCGGCATCAATGCGATCCCCAGCGCCAGGGAAATTCCCCTGCGGACAAACGGCCGTGCACAGACAGTCTTCATCTGTAATCTCCAATCCTTGTTCTTGTTGTTGTGAGCCGGGCTCGCGCAACTTCTTCGGCGACTGACTGAAAAAGACCGCAGGCAGGGGCAGTTTATCACCGCCACTTCAATCCGGGGCAATAAAAAAGGGCCAACAGCACGGGGCATGCCCGGCTGATGGCCCTGGGTAATGCGCGGTGGGCTTTACAGCGAGAAGCTGTAAGCCACGGTAAACACGTCTTCCTTCAGGTGCACATTCGCCTCCCCACCGCCGAAGGCCATTGGAATGGAACCCTGGCCGCGTACGCTTTCGCGCAGGGCATGGGTATAGCTGACGCTCCACTCGCCGCGTTCGCTGCTCTTCCAGCTTGCCCCCAGGCTGAGGTGATCACGCACCGTGCCCGGTGCCAGAATGTTGAAGAAGGTCTCGGAGCGCGGAATCGGCTGATCCGCACGGCTAACCCCGGCACGCAGAGTGATGCTATCGCTGTAGGCATACACAGCCCCAAGCTTGACGACCGCAATATCATTCCAGCCAAAGCCGCCGCCGTTATCGCTGCCCAGCGGATTGCCCGTCAGCAGGTTCTGCAGTGGGTTGCCCACGGAGGCGACTTCGCTGTAGAGAATCTTCTGCCAGTCGGCCGCCAGGGTCAGCGCGGGAGCCGCCTGCCAGCTCAGCCCAAGGGAATAGGTGGAGGGGATATCGAAACCACCCTGCTCCGCAAACAGGCCACGGTAAGCGCTGAACTCGGCCATATCAAAATCGGACGACCAGCTGGCGCCCAGGCTCAGGGTGGAGGTGATCTGCCCCAGCCAACCGAGTTTCAGGCCCCAGCCATTGCCGGAATCCTCGCCCATATTGCTGACATAGCCGGGCGCTGCGGAGAAGAAGGGGTTGTCAAAGGCGCCGACACCTTTCATCTCGAAACGCTGGTGGGCATAGGTCACCGCGACCCCCAGGCTGTTGTTTTCATTCAGCTGATAAGCCAACGAGGGAGTGATAAAGAGCTGCTCCAGGTTTACGCCGGCAGAACCGGTGGAGCCAAAGGGTGCGAAGGGGTTTGTCCCGTAGTCCGTGTTCATGCCGCCGTTGCCGTATACGGCCACACCCACTGTCAGCGCCTCGGAAAGCTGACGCACATAGCCCAGTTCGGGAATCACGAAATTTTCCGTGTCATCGCCATCGAAACGGCCATCGGCCCCCGCGAGATTGCCGCTGATCTGCGCACCACGCGAGGGGCGGAACAGGCTCACACCCAGGTCAAGACGGTTGCCCAGCCGGGCAATGCCAGCGGGGTTGATCGCGGCGGCCAGCCCATCTTGGGGCAAAGCCACGCCAACACCGGCCACGGCCAGCGAGCGAGCCCCAATCCCGTGAGTGAAGTATCCATTGGTGGCTGATGCCGTCACCGGCAGCAGGCTGATGGCGATTGCAGCGCCAAGTATTGATTTTTGTCGCATCGTTTCTCTCTCCAATCCTGATCTTATGGCGTCCTGCACGTCACGGCAGGCTATTGCAGGCGCACCATACACGCCCGTATTACAAACTCAAAGAAATAAAAAATGATTTATATATAGTATTTGGCTATATGCGGGTGCGTGAACACGCATCTGCTATCATCCCCTGCACGAGGCCAATGACAACGAAGGGAGAGCGCTCATGAAGAAAGTCCTGCTGGTTCTGGCACTGCTGATCGTCGGTGCAGGCGTGTTTTTCTATATGAATTTTGAGGCGGGCCTGCGCCGCGGCATCGAGATCGCCGCCAGCAATGCGCTGGGCACGCAGGTCACAGTCTCCGGCGTTGGTTTGTCTCCTCTATCCGGTTCGGGCAGCATCAGCGGCCTCACCATCGCCAATCCGGAAGGCTTCGAGGCCCCCACCCTGATGGAGCTGGGCTCACTGGATGTTGCCATCAACCTGAAGTCCCTGGTTTCCGACGTGATCGAAATTGAGCACATCATCGTCAACGATGTGCAGGTCACCTACGAAACCACCGTGGTCAACGACAATATCCGCACCCTGCTCAACAATCTGCCCAATGCCAACGCGGCCCCCGTGGTGGAGGCTTCACCGGATGCCCAGCCTGGTAAACAGGTCATCATCCGCGACCTGCAACTACTGAATCCGCAAATCAATCTGCACACCCGGATTGCATCGGCTCCCGTCCCGCTGCCGAACATCGAGTTGCGTGATATTGGCGAACAGAGCAACGGCGTGACCGTTGCCGAAGCGGCGCGACAGATTCTCACCGCGCTCAACCGCTCACTGGCCACGGCCGGTGTCCCCGATATGGACGTGCTGGTGGACAGCGCCAAACAGCAACTGGAGGAAGGTGCCCGCAAGGTCGGGGACGCCGTGGAAGACCTCAGTGATGGCGTGCGCAGCCTGTTCAACCGTCAGTAACACTCAGTTCGCACGCAACCAGTCCACCCGGGCGCAGGCCTCAACGAACCAGGCCAGCGCCCGGCCCTGCTGGTGTTTGCGCCAGGCCATATAAAGTGGAATCGGCGGGCGCGGCACGGCGCAGGGCAAAGCCACCAGCTTACCCCGCCTCAACAGGTCCGCCACCATATGGCGGGGCAGAAATCCCACCCCTACGCCCAGGCATTGCGCCTGAATTTTTGCGTCCATATTCGCTACTCTCAGGCTCTGTCGGCTGGCCAGCAGCCCTGATGAACGGGCCGGGCTGATCAGCGAGGTGTCCGCCGCAATGACGGTGGGAAAGGCGGCAATGTCATCGGCATCAACGGGGCCTTCCCTGCGGGTCAATGGATGCTCAGGCGCCACGGCAAAGACAAATTCCACGGCCCCCAGAGCACGGTATTCAAACACGCCTTTGGGGATATCCCCGGATGCGCCAAGTGTTAGATCACAGCGCCCGGCCACCAGAGCATCCCAACCGCCCCCCAGCACTTCCTCACTGATCTGCACCGTCACCTGCTGTCCCAGACCATTAAAAGCGCGCACCTGCTGCAGCAAACGGTCAATGGGCAGCACGGTGTCACGGGCGATGCGCAATGTCGTCTCCCAGCCCGATTCCAATTGCCGCACAGCCTCTTCCAGATCTGCCGCATCCTGCAACAACTTGCGCCCCCGCTCCAGCAGCAAAGTGCCCGCTGCGGTCAAACGGGCACGTTGCCGACTGCGATCGAACAGAACAACCCCCAGATCGGACTCCAGTTTCTGCACGGTGTAACTCAGGGCCGAAGGCACTTTGTGCAGTGCCTCGGCAGCGGCCTGAAAACTACCACGCCGCTCAATGGCATCCAACACTCGCAAGGCATCCAGGCTCAGCGGGTTTTGCATAAAGACCACCCCATTTAATCAAATTTTTTGAAATATAAGCTCAAAACTCTCCGCTTTTAAAGCCATATTCAAACTTTTAATCTATTAAAAACGCCAATAAAACAACTTTTAATTATTTGAATCAAAGGAGCACATCATGAGCCTACTTCATCAAATCAGCGCAACAGACAAACACTGGGCTCCCCTGGCACTACGCCTGCCTATGGGGATTATTTTCATCGCTCATGGCGCGCAGAAACTGTTCGGTGCGTTTGGCGGCTACGGGCTGGAGGGAACCGGGCAGTTCATGGAGTCAATCGGGCTTACCCCCGGCATACTGATGGCGGGAGCGGCGGGTTCTGCGGAATTTTTTGGCGGCTTGCTGTTGATCGTCGGGCTGCTGACCCGTCCCGCCGCTGCGCTTCTGACCTTCACCATGGTGGTTGCCATTCTCAGCGTGCATATCGGTAATGGCCTGTTCATGGCCAATGACGGATATGAGTTCGGCCTGGCCCTACTGGCAGGCTCCGTATCCCTGCTCCTCAGTGGCGCAGGACGTCTGAGCCTGGACCAAGCACTGCAGCATCGCCTGCAAGCAAACCACACCACCCCTGTGGGCAAACCTGAGGCAAGACTGTCTCACTAAAGTTTCTTTATTTGACACCCCATAGGCGTCAGGGACGACGCCTACAGCCGCAGAGCTCACTTCACAACTTCTTCGGCTTTCGTCACCCCCGCCCACAGTTTTCAATATTTTATCAACGCGCAAAAAAATGCCCCGTCGCGCAAGGGGATATTGCGACGAGGCCAAAGGAGATGGAAATATTTTCGGGCTTAGCGGGCATCCATCATTTCCCAACCGCCCCCCAGCGCCTTGTACAAGGCGATAACATTCAACGCGACATCAATCTCACTTCGAGCCAGCAGATCCTCCGCTTCCAATTGCGTTCGCTGAGCATCCAACAGGTCGAGAAAACTGTCAGAACCTGCCTCGTAGCGTAAGCGGGCAAATCCGGTGGACTGTGCACTGGCCTGCGCCGCCTCACGCAGGCGACTCTGTCGTTCCAGCTCGGCATTCAGAGACAGCATGGCATTGTCCACTTCCTCGAATGCACCGAGCAGCGTTTTCTCAAACACCTCCAACTGCCCCTGCACTTGTGCATCAGCAATATCCACCTGATTGCGGACACGCCCCAGATTAAAGGCGTCCCAGTGAATCTGCGGACCCATCAGGTGGGTCAGTGTGCCGCCGCTGCCCAGATCCGCGAAGGCTGTGGCAAGAAAACCAATACTGCCGGTAATGGACACCCGTGGATACATGTCCGCCACCCGCACGTTATAACGCGCGATTTCTCTGGCCAGCATCCGCTCGGCGTGACGAATATCCGGTCTGCGTTTAATCAGACTCATGGGTTCACCAACCGCAACAGAGGGCGGTATCGAAGGCATGACACCAATCTCCTGCAAGCTTGCGTGCAAAGTGGAAGGCATGCTGCCTGTCAGCACACTTAAGCGATTGATACTGCTGGCAACCTGGCTACGCAACAACGGCAATTGCGCTCTCGCAAGTTCCAGTTGAGCGCGTGCGCGTTGCACGTCCAGGTTATCACCCAGACCTCCGTCCAGTAATTGCTGAGTCATATCACTGGACTGTTCCAGAATTGCCACATTACGCTGCGCCACCTGCAAACGCATCTGCGTGCCACGCAACTCTATATAAGTTCGCGCCACCTCTGCCGCCACCGTAACGTACACCTGATCCAGCTCTGCCTGGGTCGCTTCCAGTTGCGCTCTCGAAGCCTTTACCTCCTCCCCCAGCCGCCCAAACAGATCCAGCTCCCAGCTCGTATCAAACCCCGCCTGATAACTTGTGAAGCGTGCGCCCGGAACCCCGCCTACCGCCTGCGCATTCGAAAAGCGCTGATCCGTTGCACTAACGGAGCTGCCAAGCTCCGGCAAACGATCCAGTCGCGCTGCTCGCAACTCGCTGCGAGCACGTTGCAGATTGGCCAGCGCAAGGCCCACGTCGTTGTTATGCTGCAATGCCTTGTCCACCAAAGCGCTAAGCTGCTCATCATGCAAAGACTCCCACCAACGGGACACAAGCTGCTCAGTATTGACCCGGGATTCCAGCGGAATCTGCCAGGCCGGTGTCTGGGCGGGAGGAACCGTCATCCCCTCATAAGGACCGCCCACGGCACAAGCACCCAGCAGCACACTCAAGGGCAAAAGACGAATCACTGGCAATGAAGAACTCGCTAATTTCATGACATTTCTCCTGCGGCATGCTTAGTCTCTATCGCGTTTTTCCGATCACTCAAAACAACTTCCAGATTCCTCAAAAGACTGTAAAACACAGGCGTCAGCAGCAAACCAAAAAGCGTCACCCCAAGCATTCCCGAGAACACCGCCACACCCATCATATTGCGCATTTCCGCCCCTGCGCCCGACGACAGAACCATAGGCAGCACGCCCATGATGAATGCCAAAGAGGTCATCAGGATTGGCCGCAAGCGCAAACGACATGCCTCGATGGCCGCCTCACGGATACCCATCCCCTGGTGCTCCAATTCCCGAGCAAACTCCACAATCAGAATCGCGTTCTTGCTTGCCAAACCAATCAGGACGAAAAGCGATATCTGTGTAAAGATGTTGATATCCCCTCCTGTCAGCCACACCCCGACCAAGGCAGCAAGTACGCTCATGGGAACAATCATGATGACAGCCAGCGGCAAGGTCAGGCTCTCGTACTGCGCAGCCAGTACCAGATAGACCAGGAAAATACACAGGGGAAAGACCAGCAAAGCCGTATTGCCCGCAAGCATTTCCTGATACGTCATATCGGTCCACTCATAGTCCATTCCCGCAGGCAAGGTTTCGTCCAGTATTCTGGCCATCGCTTCCTGAGCCTGGCCACTTGAATATCCAGGCGCCGGCCCGCCATTGATATCGCCAGCGCGAAACCCGTTGTATCTTTGGGCACTGGTGGGGCCATAACTTTCCCTGACATTCACGACAGCACCCAATGGCACCATGTCACCCTCTCTATTGCGCACCTGCAACTGCGCGATGTCTTCGGGAGAGTCACGGTATTCAGAATCCGCCTGGGCCACCACCTGGTAAGTACGCCCAAACATATTCATATCATTGACATAGGCAGACCCCAGGTACACTTGCATCGCATCAAACACTGAAGGGATGGACAGCCCGAGTTGCACCGCACGATCCCGATCCAGATCTGCAAACAACTGCGGGGAATTAATCTGATAACCGGAGAACACCCCAGCCAGTTCCGGAGTTTGCCAGGCCTTTTGCACGACCTGCCCTATTGCATCGTTCAAGGCGTCATACCCTTCGTTGCCACGGTCTTCTACCTGAAGCCTAAAACCTCCCAAGGAACCCAAACCCAGCACGGGAGGGGGAGGAAAGATGGAAGCAAAGGCTTCCCCTATCCCGTTAAAACGGGCCTGCAGTTTAGCGGCAATGGCGTTACCAGCCAGCGAGGGGTCTGTGCGCAGTTCAAAAGGGTCCAGCGCAACAAAGATGAGCCCCTCGCTCGCACTATTGGTAAATCCGTTGACAGACAGCCCGGGAAATCCTACGGCAGCCTCCACTCCCGGCTCAGCCAGCAATATCTCCGACATATCGCGAATCACCGCTTCAGTACGATCCAGCGTCGCACCGGCCGGCAATTGCGCAATGGCGATGAGATACTGTTTATCCTGCACGGGAATAAATCCTTTCGGCAATGCCTGAAAACCGCCCCAGGTAAGCAGAAGCAACAACCCATATACGCCCATCGTCATGGCACGCTTGCCCAACAATCCGCCAACTGTTACCGCGTAACGGTCAGACGCTGCGGCAAAGCCACGATTGAACCTGCCGAAGAAGCGCCCCAGAATTCGGGAGAATGGATTACTGCTTTCGCCCAACTCCGTTTCCACATCGCGCTTTGGTTTCAGCAAGATGGCCGACAACGCGGGACTCAGGGTTAAGGAGTTGAACGCTGAAATCACCGTAGAGATGGCAATAGTCAACGCGAACTGCTTGTAAAACTGTCCATTCAAACCGCTGATAAAAGCGATTGGCACAAACACCGCAATCAGCGTCAGGGAAATGGCAATGATGGGACCGCTCACTTCACGCATGGCCTGATAAGTCGCCTCTCGCGGCGACAAACCGTTCTCGATATTGCGCTCAACGTTCTCCACCACCACAATCGCGTCGTCCACCACAATACCAATCGCCAGCACCAGACCAAACAAGGACAGCACATTGATGGAGAAGCCAAAGACCAGCATAAGACTGAAAGTACCGACGATGGAGACGGGAACCGCCAGCAATGGAATCAGTGAGGAACGCCAATTCTGCAAAAACACAATGACGACAACCACCACCAGAGCGATCGCCTCCAACAAGGTTTTCACCACTGCCTTGATAGAGCCGCGTACAAAGACCGTTGGGTCGTAGGCTATGCTGTAATCCATACCCTCGGGGAAATTCCGCTTCAGCTCTTCCATGGTGGCGCGCACCGAATCCGATATCTGAATGGCATTCGCTCCCGGCGCCTGCATGATCGGCAAGGCCACCGCCTGCTCATTATTCAAAGTAGAACGCAGGGCATAGCTGGATGCTCCAAGCTCAATACGAGCCACATCACGCAAGCGGGTAATCGCTCCATTTGCCCCAGTGGCAACAATGATGTTCTCGAACTCCTCCACAGACTCCAGGCGCCCTTTGGTATTGATGGGCAACTGCAACTCCAGAGGTGAGGGATTGGGTGCGCTGCCGATAATCCCGGCAGCCACCTGCACATTCTGGCTGCGCACCGTATTAATGATGTCATTTGCCGTCAGATTCAGTTCCGCAATCTTGTCCGGCTTAAGCCACAGACGCATCGCATAGTCACCGGAACCAAATGTTTCCACCTGCCCGACTCCCGGAATACGCGCAAGGCGATCCTTCACATTGATCACAGCGTAATTGCGCAGATAGAGCATGTCGTAACGCGCATCCGGAGAGCGTAAATGCACGACCATTGTCAGGTCAGGAGATGCCTTGATCGTCACCACACCCAACTGTCGGGTAATTTCCGGCAGGCGCGGCAACGCCTGGGAGACACGGTTCTGCACTTGCTGCTGCGCCAGATCCGGGTCAGTGCCAATAGCAAAAGTCAGGGTGAGAGTCACCATGCCATCGGAATTGGCCTGGGAGTACATGTACAGCAAATTTTCCACACCACTGATCTGCTCCTCCAGTGGAGTGGATACCGTTTCTGCTATCACGGCCGGGTTTGCCCCTGGAAACTGCGCATTGACCACGATAGTGGGAGGTACCACTTCCGGATATTCGGAAATCGGCAGCTTGAACATGGCGATCAGCCCAGCCATTAGAATCATCAGCGAAATCACGCTGGCAAAGATGGGGCGATCAATAAAAAATCGGGAAAGATTCATAACACGCTCTTGAAGAACTGGCTTGAAAACTGGCATGGAACGCCAGACAGAAAAGAAGGGCACAAAGCCCTGAAAAAAAGGGCGCGGCCATGACTTCGCCGCGCCCTTTAGGGCCTTCCTTATAACTGTGACACACTCACCTGCATATCGCTCATCACTCGCTGCACGCCATTGACGATGACTCGATCTCCAGGCGCGAGCCCCGTGAGCACCACACGCTTCTGCTCCAGCGTCTGCCCCAGGGTCACCTCACGATACTCGACGCGGTTGTCGGCATTTACAACATACACAAAGCGTTTGTCCTGGTTCACACCAATGGCACGTTCCGGCACCAGCAGGCTTGGCACGAGATCTGCCGTGCCTATCCGCACACTGACAAAAATTCCTGGAATCAACGTTCCATCCATGTTATCCACCAACGCTCTGGCACGAACAGTACCGGTACTCTCGTCCAGTTTATTGTCGAATGCCACCAGGCTGGCCGTGTGCACGGCGCCCTGAGCAGCACCCAAGGCCACTTCCACTGGCACTGAGTGCTGCTCAGGCTCCTCACTGACGCCCTCCGATAAACTGCGCATCACGCGAAAATAAGTCTCTTCATCCACATCAAATTCGGCATACAAACGATCCATGCTCACCAAAGAGGTCAATACTGGTGCATTGCCTCCAGCCTGCACCACATTGCCTATCGTCACCTCAGCACGTCCGACACGCCCCGCAAACGGCGCCTTCACATACGCGTACTCCAAATCCAGCTCGGCCTCTTGCAACTGCGCCCGGGCAGACTCCAGTGCGGCCTTTGCCACACGCAGATCATTCTCACGAGCATCGCGTATGCTGCGAGATACCGCCTGGTTGCCAACAAGAGAGTCCGCGCGCTCAAATTCCACCCGGGCCAGGGCCTCATTGGACTCGGCAGAAGACAATGCCGCACGGGCGTGCTGCACACGCGCGGCGAAGGGGCGGGGGTCGATCACAAACAGAAGCTGCCCTGCCTCCACCTGCGCACCGTCTGCGAAAAGCACTTGCTGAATCGTGCCACTGACCAAGGGACGGATATCAGCCGCATTCACAGCCTGCAGACGCCCGGAGTAACTGCTCCAGTCCCGCAGGGGATGCAACTCCAGAGTAAGCGCATCCACCACCGGCAAGGCGGGCATCTGTTCAGCCGCATTGGCCGTCGGCGCCTGTCGGGTGACGTAAAGAAAACCCACGCTAAGCGCGCCCCATGCCAGCAGAGCGATGGCACTGTACTTAAAAGTTTTGTGTCTGGTTTTCGTCAACATATGTGCTCCTGAATGATTAAGGCGATGACTCGCGTCACTCTCCGCCCCCGCTGCCTTGCGTTCTGTCGACTCTTTGGCATGGATGATGAGCAGGCACTATACATACCGGTTGGTATGTTCGTCAACCGTAGACCAGCACGACATGAAAACATGGCCATTCAGTTGAGCAGAGTGCAAAGGATCGGGTGGGCCTGAACGCATCGCATATGCAAGCTCACGCAATGGCGGCGATACAGCCGAAGAGGAGAAACTGGGGCAGGCAGGTGCCTTAGTCTGGGGTTTTGCGCAAGTGGGGTTTCACGCCAAGGAGCTGATACATGCCATAGCGCAAGTCAGACTTGAATTGCTCAAGGTCCTGCAATATACGGCCATGCATCATCAACCCTTGTACAAACTGATGGAGATTGCGCCCTGTCTGCAGGGCATCCACCTCAGACTGAAGACAGCCCTCGGCTTGAAGATTGCGGGTCAACGCCGCGAAATACAGGACGCCCGTATCCGATAACTCACGGATCATGTCCTTGATTTCACTTTCATCACCCCCTGCCTGGGCCCCGGCCGTAAAAAAGGGACAACCACATATCTGCAGCTCGCTGCCGGGCCTGCATTGCGTTCCCAGCACCACCTCGAAGATCCTCTCCAGTTGCTGCGCAGCGCTGTAGCGAGGCGACATGACTTCGTCCATGTCTTCGCGCACGCATTCCCAGTCATACTGGCAGGCGCAGATAAACAGCTCAGACTTGGAACTGAAGTGGTGGTAGAAGGCCCCTTTGGTGACACCGGCCTTTTTACAGATTTCCGCAATCCCCACCTTGTCATAGTTGCTGCCCCAGATCAGCTCGGTGGCTGTCTGCATCAGCGTCAGGCGGGTTTCACAGGGTGTACTCATCAAAAATTTCTCATGCATGCACGTTTGGGAAGATTGTTCATACCGATAGGTATGTTGTCAAGGCCTTTATGCCTCCGCCACCTACCGTACCGCCTCGGGATCACAATAAGTGGTATCTTCCAGGCGCTTGTTATAATTATTCAGGATGCGCATGCCTTCGGCCGGTTTGACCACGCCGGCCTCGATCTTGCGACGGATCAGCTCGGTCATGCGGCGGTCGAGGTCGCTCGGGAAATACTGCACGGTCGAGAGCATGTCCTTGATGCTGATGGGCTTGATGATTTCCTCAATCCAGAAATTGCCCGGCTCGTCTTCACTGGCATAGATGTGCGCCTCGCCGACACGGCCCAGCAGATTGTGGGAATCCCCAAGGATTTCCTGATACGCCCCCACCAGGAACACGCCCAGATAATAAGGCTCGCCGGGGCGAAAATCGTGCAGGGGCAACCAGCTCTTGTTGCTGAGGGACGACACATACTGGTCAATCTTGCCGTCCGAATCGCAGGTCAGGTCCACCACCTGACCGCGACGGCGGGGCTCCTCATCGAGGCGGTCCAGCGGCAACACCGGAAACACCTGGCCGATGGCCCAGTGGTCAAGTATGGATTGGAACACGGAAAAATCGGTGAGATAGAGATCCGTCAGCTGGGTTTCCAGATCGCTCTGCTCTACCGGCACGGGGTCGATCTCCAGCTCCCGGAACTTGCGCAATACCTCCCGCGCCGTGCTCCAGTACAGGCTCTCGGTATGCGCGAGATATTCCACATTGAGGTATCCCAGACGGGCCAGTTGTTCGGCCTCCTGGTGCGCATCCATGGCATCGTGAATCACCTCCGTCAGCGCTCCCCGCGTGCTGACCTTGCCCGCCTCGGCATAGGCAATCTGCATGCGCCGCACCACCACGGGAACATCGCCGCTTTGGGGTAGCTCCCGCATGGGCGGGGTATCCGGTCGATGCACACCCAGCACAGGCATCACCAACATCGAGTGATGCGCCGTGAGCGCACGCCCACTCTCGGACAACAGCGTGGGCTCCGGCACCGAGCGTTGCGCGCAGATTTCCTGCACGGCAAACACGATGACATTGGCGTATTCGGTCAGCCCGTAATTGATCGAGGAGTCCACATCCTCGTACTCGCCGCCATAGCTGCCGCCATAATTGACACCGAGCCCACCGCCCACATCGAGATACTGCACGCGGATGCCACGTTCGTGCAGGTCGGCATAGAACTGGGCGATTTCCTTGACCGCCGAACGCAGCACCTGGGTGTCGGCAATCTGGCTACCCAGATGAAAATGCAGCAGCTCCAGGCGATCGGCAATGCCCCGCTCCTCCAGCACACTGACCAATTGCACCAGCTCCGGCACCGTCAGGCCGAATTTGGAACTGGAACCGCCGGACTCGAACCAGCGTCCCGACCCGCGAGTGGAGAGTTTGACCCGCACCCCCAGGCGCGGCGCCTGATCGGCCCCGAGCCCGCGCTGGTCGGCCAGCACCATGAGCTGTTCAAACTCCGTGTATTTCTCGATAACGGGCAGCACCTGCTGGCCCAGTTGCTGCGCATTGAGCATGAGGCTCAACATGGAGTGATCCTTGACGCCATTGCACAGCAGCAGCGTGTCATCCCCGATCAACGCCAGCGCCGCCATCAGCTCGGCGCGGGAACCGCACTCCAACCCGAGATTGAAGGGTTTGCCAGCCTCCATCACCTCGGCCACCACCTCGTGCAGCTGGTTCACCTTGATGGGATAGATGCTGCGGTACACGCCGGTATACCCGGCCTCGGCAATGGCTTCCTGAAAGGTCAGGTTCAAACGGCGGACACGCGCGCTGATGATGTCCTGAAAACGCAGAATCAACGGAAAGGTACAACCCTCGGCCACCGCGGCCTCGATGACCTCGGGGATGTCTATCTCCAGCTCACTGTCTGGCTTGGGGTATACCGCCATATGCCCCTTGCCGTTCACGCCGAAGAAACCGGCACTCCAGGTCTTGATGGCATACAGTTCCTCGGCATCGGCACTCGTCCAGGCCGCTTTCTTCGCGTTTGTCTCGCTCACAGTGCTCTCCCTTCACGGCCGCTCACCCGCGCTCAACGCAGGCGTCGGCACTCCTCATATAAACACAGCAATTCGATGGCAATCTGGGCCGCCGCCAGGGCGGTGATTTCGGCATGATCGTAGGCGGGCGCCACTTCTACCACATCCATGCCCACCAGTTGGATTCCCACCAGGGCACGCAGAATATCCAGCGCCTGAAAGGAACTCAGCCCGCCGGGAACGGGAGTGCCCGTCCCCGGCGCATAAGCAGGGTCAAGGCAGTCGATGTCAAACGTGAGATAGACCGGCCTGTCCCCCACGCGTTCGCGTATCTGCCGCACCACATCGGCAGTGCCACGGCGGTGCACATCGGCAGCGGAAATAATGTCATAGCCCAGGGTATCGTCATTGGTGGTGCGAATGCCCACCTGGACAGAGCTCTCCGGCAGCACAATGCCCTCTTTCGCCGCCTTGTAGAACATGGTGCCATGATTGATGCCCTCGCCAGAGGAGGGCCAGGTATCGGTATGGGCGTCAAAGTGGATAAGACTGAGTGGGCCGTGCTTCTTGGCATGAGCACGCAGGCTGGGGTAGGAAATGAAGTGATCCCCCCCCAGCAGCAACGAAGCCGCCCCGGCGGACAGAATACGCGCCACATGTTCCTCGATGTGCTGCACACTGAGTAGCCCGCCCTCACAGTCGCCGTAGTCCACCACCGCCATCTGCTCCAGCGGATCACGCGCCCACGGCCAGGGGCGCTCCCAGGCCAGCGACAGCGAGGCATTGCGGATGGCCCGCGGCCCGAGCCGTGCGCCGGAGCGATTGGTGGTGGCGATATCCAGCGGCACGCCGCTGACCGCCACGTCCACGCCAGTCAGATCACGCGAATACGGCGTACGAAAAAAACTTCCCGCGCCACCAAAACTGTGTGAGCCCGAGGCCATGCCGGACCTCGGCCGGCCGGTGAAGGCATTATCCCAATCCGTCATGATTCAGCTCCCGGCATCGACGAGGGGTGGAGTAGTGGCGGGGGCACGACGGGCAGCAAACACCTGCTCGATGGCGTAGCCCCGGGCCAGCAGTTGTTCATCGGAAAACGCCTCGCCCAGCAGCTCCATGGCGAGCGGCAGACCATCCGCCGTAAAGCCGACGGGCAGCGAGAGGGCCGGCAACCCGGAATTCGCACTCAGGCTGCAGTTATTGCCCGGCTGGTTCTCGCCGATGGGTACCGGCAAGGCCGCAATGGGCGGATAGGCCAGCACATCCACACCGGCCTCACGCATGGCGTTGTCGATTGCCGCCTTCAATTGCCCCCGCTGCGCCAGTGCCGCTCGGTATACCGCCGGGTCCTGCTGCCCCGCTGCGCTGCGCGTGAGTACCGTGGCCACCGCCGGATCGTATTGGCCACTCGCCACAATCGCCTCCAGCGTGGTGTTGGCGCCGAACTGTGCCAGGTAGGCATCGAGGTCCACCTCGAACTCCTGCCCGATCACCCCCGAGGCACTGAGCAGCTCGCTCATGCCAGGAATGCGCACGTCCACGATCAGCGCGCCCCGTGACGCCAGTTGCGCAAATGCCTGTTCCAGGGCATCACGCACCGGCGCATCCGCGTTTTCGACATAATTGAGCAGGCGCCCGATACGCAGCCCGGCAAGCGACTCCCGCCCCAGCCCAACGCGGAACTGTGTGCGCGGGCGCGCCTGCATGGGCAGGGTCGCGACATCGTTCGCATCGTAGCCAGAGACAATATCCAGTACCGTCGCCAGGTCCTCGAAACTGCGCGCCAGCGGGCCTGCCACATCCTGGGTAGCGGCCAGGGGCATGATGCCGTAGATGCTGCTGAAGCCCTTGCTGGGGCGCAGCCCGACCAGATCGTTATAGGCGGCGGGAATGCGGATGGAACCGCAGGTATCCGAACCCATGCCCACGGCGGCAAAGCTCGCGGCGATGGCGGCGGCGGTTCCGCCGCTGGAACCCCCGGGAATGCGGCTCGGGTCGTAGGGGTTGCGGGTCTGCCCGCCCTGGGAGCTGACCGTGGTAATGCCGTAGGCAAACTCGTGCAGATTGGCCTTGCCCAGAATGATGGCACCGGCCTCCCGCAGACGCCTGACCAAGGTGGCATCGGCATTGGGCACAAAACCTGCCAGCGACTGCGACCCTCCGGTAGTGGGCATGTCGGCGGTGCTGTAGTTGTCCTTGAGAATCACGGGAATCCCGTGCAGGGGGCTGCGCGGCCCGGTACCGAGACGCTCCGCATCCAGCGCGGCGGCTTCAGCACGGGCGTTGGGATTGAGCGCAATCAGGGCATTCAGGGCAGGCCCCGCATCGTCATAGGCGGCAATGCGGGCCAGATAGGCATCCACCAGTTGCACCGCATTCAGGCGTTTCGCCGTCATCGCCAGTTGCAGTTCCCGGATGCTGGCTTCGGTCACTTCGACAGGCGTTTGTGCCTGCACCGACAAGGCAAGGCTCAGCGCCAACAACAGGCCAGGCCTGCGTAGCCAGTAGGAGGAACGTGTCATGATCGATCGGGACATGCGCGGGGTCTCCTCGTGTGCTGCTGTTGTCGAATCCTGCGTCAGCCGTCCTTGCGCACGGCGGCCAGTATCTCGCTGCTCATGAGCAGCACCGCCACCTTCAGGTATTCCACCAGTTCGGCATAGGCCGCCTCATCGCTATCGTCTTCGGCGGACTCGTCGGAAAGGTTCGCAATATTGACGATATCCTTCAAGGCCTCTTCCGTCTCCGGGCTGAAGCGATCAATCTTCGACTGCGCGCTGGCGGTGCCAAAACCGACCAGATAGCCCTGGCACCAGGCCGCCAGCGAGCGCAAGCGCTGGGTCAGGTCCGTCTCATCATCCGGCAGAAACAGCGTGTAGCGCGAATCGGCACTGAACATCTCCCGCTCGATCAGTTCGTGCATGGTCAGGATGGTGTGGCGATTGCGCTCGGAACAGGTATCGGCGTTTACATGTTTGAGCACCAGCGTAATGATGCTGTCCGGGCGGATCTTCAGCCCGGTACAGGCCACACCGGACAGCAGGCCGTGCAGCTCCGAGGGCGACACCTCGTAACCGAACTCCAGCATCTGATTGCAGCATTCATCAAAATCCAGGGGAAGCGTGGCTTTCTCACTCATCGGGAATCCTTTTTGCCGGGAACAGGCTTGCGGGCTGCGCGCCAGACGGACGGCGCAGCCAGGGTGATATGGTCGGGGTGTATCTCGATCTTGCCCTGTTTCATCAAGCCACCAAGCGCCTTCTTGTAATTGCCCTTGCTGACCTTGTAGGCGGCATAAATCTCTTCCGGGCTGCTGCGATCACACAGACTGGAGCGCCCACCGTTTTGCTCCAGATGATCCAGAATCTTGCCAGCAAGGTCGTCACGCACCTGCTGCCCCTGCAGCTGCAAGCCCAGATCGAGGCGCCCGTCTTCCCGCACACGACGCACGAAGCCCTTTAATTTCTGGCCGATCTTCAGCGGCTGCAGCACCTCTGTCTTGTAGATCAGCCCCAGATGGGTCTGGTTCACCACGGCCTTGTAGCCCATGTCGGTGCGGGCACTGATGAACAGGTCCACGGGCTGGCTGGCGCTGAAACTGCTGCCATCCTCACTCAACCAGCGTTCCAGTTTGGAGGTGGCCACCAGGCGTCCGCTGGGCTTGTCCACATAGACGAAAACAACATAGCTGTTGCCCTCGCGCATGGGCACGCGCTGCTCACCGAAGGGCACCAGCAGGTCCTTGGGCAGCCCCCAGTCGAGAAAGGCCCCGGCATGGTTCACCTGCACCACCCGCAGAGAGGCACACTGCCCCGCCTGGGCACGCGGACGCCGCGTGGTGGCGATGGTGCGGTCCTCGGAGTCGGTGTAAAGAAACACCTCCAGCTCGCTGCCCACCTCGCAGCCTTCCGGCACCTCACGACGTGGCAGCAGCACCTCGCCCAGCCGTCCGGCATCCAGAAAGACCCCGATGGGGGATTCGCGCGAAACGCGCAGGGTTTGGGTTTTGCCCAGTTCGGCCATGTTCTGTCCTGAAAAAAGAAATGCCCACCGGGACATCCCGATGGGCACTGAATTGTGGCAGATTGCGGCGATGAGGGTAAGAGCGCAAGCTCCGCCCCTCTCCTTTTTAGAAGGTGCCGCGAATCTTGATGGCGTACTTGATGCCGGTATCACTGCACGAATCTTCGATTTCGTTCAGATACCCGGTCGCAATGGTGCCCCCGAGATAACGGGAGCGTTCACGGCAACGCTCGCCAGTCAGCAGATTCATGGTCTCAAAGCGATAGGTCAGGCCCATGGGACCGACCATTTCGACGAAAGTGGTCATGAAGTCGCCGCTGTTGTAATCCTCGATCTTGTCCACGTCGAAAGCCTTGCGGTTGCCCTTGAAGCTGTGGTTGAAATTGAAGCCGTAGTTCAGGCTGTGTACCGGCAGGTCATGACGATAGCCCAAGCGGAAGCTGCCACGCCCCCCCTGACGCAGACGACGGTCAATGCCGAGGAAGGGGTCGGTGACGCTGGAGTCTTCCAATTGCAGACCGGAGGTCACCAGGATGCCGGGAGCGCCCAGGAAGCCAAGTCGCAGGCTCGCATCCAGGTTGATGCCATAACGCTCACCATCACCGATATTGCCGTTGGCCGATTGGATGGTGGTCGCGGTGGACACATCCACCTTGTCGATCACATCGCTCAGGTCGTGATAGAAGAGCTTGGTGCTCAGCACGCCGCCGTCATTGGGCAGGCGGTATTCCAGGTTGCCCTCGTAGCGCAGGGACTGTTCCTGCACCAGTTCCGAGTTACCTGCCAGCGCAGTTTGATCGTCATCGCCACCGGCAACGGAGGAGGTGAAATCCCCGAAGCTCAACTGGGCCACGTCCTTCTCGATGGTGGCACGGAATTGCAGGGACGGAGTGATATCGAAACGGTAGTCCACCTTCGGGCGCACAAAGTCGAAATCACGCTTGTTGTGCACATCCCCTGTCTGCTCGATGGTGGAAGTCTCATACAACAGCGTGCTTTCCAGGCTCATGCGGCTGTTGATCTGCCAGTTGTGCACGATGAAGTTCTCGTAGCGGATTTCCTCCACCAGCGCATCGGTATCACTGACCTTGGCCAGCCCCCCGAAACGCGGCAGGGCCGGTTTGGTGCTGCTGGGCAGGCCGAGCTGAAGCTGGGAGTCCAGAATGGTCTGCGCGCGCTCCACGCCAATCTCCAGATCCTGCGTGTCATTCAGGCCAAAGGAGTAGCTGGAACGAACGATACGCTCCTTGTTCACACTCTGGTTGGCCAGGTAGAGGAACTTGTCCCAACCACCCGCCGTGTTCTGGCGGTAGGCATCGCGGGCACTGTCCTGATCCTGCTCGTTGACGATAAACAGGGTCTTGAAACGGCTGCCGTTGACGAAGGTATGCTCGTAATCGCCGCCCACTTCCCAGGAATCGTTATGCCCGGGAATATTGTCGTGCTCGATCGTGACATCCGGCGTCAGGCTGGTCAGATCCGTAATCCGGCGGTCCGCCTTGCTGGGCGGGTCGGCATTGGCGATCTGGAAATTGAAATTCACACGATCGGCCTGGCCGATGTCATAGCCGAAATTGCTGGAGAAGGTATTCGTGGTCTGGTCGCGGTATTCCAGGCGCACCACGGTATCGTTCGGCGCACCATTCGCGAAAATACTGGTTTCGAAACCATCACGGAATTCATAACGCGGCTCGGACTGCAGGCTGACCAGATAATTGAAAGCACCCCGCTGCCCGGTCAGGGACACGGAAGCACCCGGATCCAGCGTACCATCGTGATAACGGTCGGTATTCACTTCCACGGCCACGCTGGAGCGGGATTCGGCCTCCAGTAGCACAATATTGATGACCTGGCCGCCGCCGCGCACATCCAGATCCCCGGAAGTCCCCCGGATGATTTCGATGTACTGCACCTGGTTGGCCGGAATGCGGCTGAGCTGGCTGTTGCCTTCGTTCTCCTTACCCGCGATACGGCGGCCATTGATCAGAATCTGATCACCACCGGCACCAAGACCACGGCGGTTGCCACCCCCACCCCCGCCCATGGCCAGGGAAATCCCGGGGATGCGGTTGAGCATGTCGTTGACGGAGTAGGGTTCATATTGCGCGAAAAATTCGGCAGGGTAGGTCACGGTAGACTGAATATCCGTGCCGGTCTGATCCTGTGCGGACGCAGTCGCTGCCAGAATCAGGGCTGTCGCAGCCAAAGTCGCAGATGCTGTACGGGGCGGAAACGCACGCGCGATCCCGCCGAGAAGACGAAAACTCATAAGCCAGGCTCCAGAAATGCAGGTTCAATGGACGCCTTTATAATCGGGTGGCGCCTCAATTCAAGAATAAAACGGGGTGGGAGTATGCACGGATTTGCAATGTTTTCAAATGCCAGCGCATAGGGTTCTGTGACATTTTGTAATGCCACAGAACCCGTGGGGACGCGTATTTAACGGGGCGCCACGATGGTCTGACGCTGGAAATCCATACCATCGATGCCGATTCTCACCACATCGCCAGGTTTCAGATACACGGGGGGCGTCATGCCATCGCCAACACCGGCCGGAGTACCGGTGAAAATGATGTCACCCGGGTAGAGGGTCATGAACTGGCTCAGGTGGCTGACGATCTGCGCCACCCCAAACACCATGTCTGCCGTGTTGCCCTGCTGACGCATCTGGCCATTCACTTCGGACCAGATACCCAGGGCCTGCGGGTCTTTTATCAGATCACGTCCCAGCAGATAGGGCCCTACCGGTGCGAAGGTATCGGCACTCTTGCCCTTGGTGAACTGGCCGCCGCGCTCACGTTGGAAAGCACGCTCGGATACATCGTGCCCCACCGTGTAGCCGGCGATGTAATCAAACACCTCATCCTCGGAGATATACTGGGCGCGCTTGCCGATCACCACCACCAGCTCCGCCTCGTAATCCAGCTTGTTGCCATTGCGGGGCTGAATCACGTCATCGAAGGGGCCGGTCAGGGAGGAAGTCGCCTTCATGAACAGCAGCGGCTCTTCGGGCAGCTCCACCGCCATCTCGGCGGCGTGATTCACATAGTTGAAACCAATGGCCATGATTTTACCGATGCCGGTCAGCGGTACGCCCAGACGCGGGTTGCCCTGCACCACCGGCAACTGGCTCATGGGGATGGCCGCGATTGCCGCCATGCCCTCATCGGACAGTGTTTGCGGGGTGATGTCATCGATATGGCCGGACAGATCGTGGATGCGCCCCTGGGCATCGACGATGCCGGGCTTTTCCTGACCGGCCGGGCCGAAACGAACCAGTTTGATGTCAGAGGCGCTGGCAAGGCTCGCCGCGGCGCAGAGAAAACAGGCAGTCACAATGCGGGTGTAAAGAGAACGCAACATAAAAAAACCTCGTTATTGTTGTGAAAAGCACTCACTCGGGCTCGCAGGGAGTGTAGCCAAAACACGCTACTTTGTCTTGCCCGCTCCTTTAGGCCTGAACCGGCTTCGACTCTGCCGAGCGCAGAAACAGCACAAGCGCCAGCGCCGTCAGCAGCGCAGCCAGCGCAAAAGGGGCGCCAGGGAAGTAGGCGGGCGCGCCCTCCCTGCTGAACAGGTAGAAGGCTCCCGTCATCAGCGGCGGACTGAGAATGGAGGTCAGGCTGGACATGCTGGCGACCCCGCCCTGCAATTCCCCCTGGGCGTTGGCCGGAATCTGCCCCGACATGATGCCGTTCACCGAAGGCATGACGAAGCCCTGCAGGGCGCCGGGAATCATGAACAGATAGAGCATCCAGCCACTGCTGGCCAGGGCATAGCCAATGAAGGACAGCAGACAGAAACTGAAACCGATGAGCGCCGCCTTGTATTGCCCGATATGCGGAACCACACGGCGCAGCAGAAAGGCCTGGGTAAAAATCATCAGCACCCCGACGAAGGCAAACGAATAGCCCACCTGCCGCTCACTCCAGGCGAATTTCTCCAGCGTGAAATACGTCCAGGTGCTGGGCAAGGCATGATGACCCATCATGAACAGGAAATAGACGCAGATCAGGCCAATCACCAGCGGATACCGGCGCAGTGCCATCAGGGTGCCGGTAGGGTTGGCACGGCGCCAGTTGAAGGCCCGGCGTTCACTCTGCGGCAGGGTTTCGGGCATGACAAAGAAGCCGAAACACAGATTGCTGAACGCCAGCACCGCCGCCGCCACGAAAGGCAGACGGGCACCATACTCGCCCAGCAGACCACCAATCAGCGGCCCAAGAATGAAACCCGTACCAAAGGCCGCTCCTACCAGCCCGAAAGTCTGGGTACGCTTCTCTGCCGGTGTCGTGTCGGCGATCACGGCATAACAGGTGCTGTAGGTGGAGGCCGCAATGCCCGCGATCAGACGTCCGAGGAACAGCCAGGCCAGCGTGGGTGCCCAGGCCATGATCAGGTAATCAATGCCCAGGAGTAACAGGGTCAGCAACAGCACGGGCCGCCGCCCGAAACGATCGGAGATATTGCCCATCACGGGAGAGAAGAAAAACTGCATGAGGGCGTACACCATCATCAGCCAGCCACCGAAACGGGCGGCCTCGGAGAGGCTCTCGCCGGTCACGCTCATGATGAGCTGGGGCATGACGGGAAGGATGATGCCAAAACCAATCGAATCGATCAGCAGTGTCACAAAGACAAAACCGATGGTGTACTTATGCGTCATGGCCCGTTGTTCTTGTTGGCCCGGCTCGCCGGAGAGCGTCCAAGCCTAACGGGAGCTATCTTGGTACGCAAGAATTGTCTGCTCACAGACAAACGCCCCCAACTCATTCTGAATCACCCTGTTTCACGAGTCGTGCTGGCTTGTATTTTGTTGGAGACGCCAAAATGCGCACGTCCATGTGCAGGCTCGGCTCGCGCCGTCCATGGCGCGAGACGCTCCACCAAAATACAAGCCAACACGACTCTCGATTGAGATGACTGATAGTTCTGGTGCTTTGTTTTCCTTCGATAACGGTCCATCGATAGAGAGATACCAGTCCCGGGAGGATAGAGATGGCAGGCAGAACCGTCGCGCACCAGGGATGGGGCGCGCCGAGCCTGCACAGGGATGTGCGTCTTTTGGCGTGTTCTGAATGCCATCTCTATCCTCCTGGGGCGGGCTACAGGGACGTCGAATCAACATTGCTTTCATCAAGCCTTGCTGGGATCATCCGCGTCCTAGCCAAAACGAGCACCATCCTATGGCCACCAAGGCAACCGTCTGCAAGGCACAACTGCAACTGTGCGACTTCAACCGCGATTATTTCGGCGCCCACAGCCTCACCATCGCGCAGCACCCCTCCGAGACCGAGGAACGCCTGCTCATGCGTATCGTCGCCTTCGCCCTGCATGCCAGCGAGGCGCTGAGTTTTACCCGCGGCCTGAGCACCGAGGATGAGCCGGACTTATGGGAAAAAGACCTCACCGGCGACATTCTCTGCTGGATCGATCTCGGTCAGCCCGAGGAGAAGCGGGTGCGCAAGGCCTGTGGGCGCGCTCACCAGGCGTTTATCTACACCTACCAACCCCGCAATGCCGGCCCTTGGTGGAGCAAGTACGGCAACGAATTTCAGCGCTTCGGGAATCTCAGCGTGGGCAGCCTGGAGGTGGAAAACGGTGATATCGCCAGCCTCTATGAACGCAATATGGATCTGCAGTGCACCATCCAGGACGATGGCATCACCCTCTCGGATGGCGCGCGTGAGGTGATTCTTCGATTGCATTGGCTGAAACAGGCCCCGGACCACACTTCGTAGGAGCCTGCCCTGCAGGCGAACAGCGCCGCCACATTCCGCGAATCAATCGCCAGCAGGGCTGGCTCCTACAGCCACAGGGGTCAGCTTCGGTGATCCTGACTGGATCATCAGCAGCGCGGTGAGGGTCAGCACCCCCATGCCGGTGAGGTAATAACCCACCGCCGCGATACCGTAATTCACCGCCAGCCAGGTCGCGATATAGGGTGCCAGAGAGCCCCCGAAAATACCCGCGAGATTAAAGGCCATGGACGCGCCGGTGTAGCGCACCGAGGTCGGAAACAGTTCCGACAGCGCCGTGCCCAGGGGGCCATAGGTCAAGCCCATACAGGACAGCCCCAACGCAAGCATCACGGTGACAATCACCGTTCCTCCACCTGCGAACAGCGGACCGAAAACCAGCCCGAAGACCATGATGAACAGCGTGGCATAAATCAGCATGCGGATGCGACCCACCCGGTCGGCCACCACGGCGGAGACTGGAATCAGCGCGCCGAAGAACAGCACACCCACCAGCTGCATCATCAGAAAATCCTGCCGCACAAAGCCCATCTCGCTGGTTCCCCAACTCAGGGTAAACACCGTCATCAGGTAAAACACCACAAAGGTGGTGGTGGCCATCAGGGTAGCCAGCACCAGCGTGCGCGTATGCTCCCGCAGGACTGTGACAATCGGCACCTTGACCCGTTCGTTATTGTCGATGGCGCTCTGAAAGGCCTGGGTCTCGGTGATCTGCAGGCGCACATAGAGGCCGACAAACACGAGCAGGGCACTGGCCAGAAAGGGAATGCGCCAGCCCCAGGCAAAGAACTGCTCTTCACTCAGGACTGCACTGAGCAACACAAACACCAGTGTGGACAGAATGAAACCGATGGGCGCCCCCAGTTGCGGGAACATGCCATACCAGGCGCGCTTGCCCTGGGGCGCGTTTTCGGTGGCCAGCAATACGGCACCGCCCCACTCGCCACCCAGGCCGATGCCCTGACCAAAACGGCACAGAGCCAGCAATGCCGGCGCCAGCACCCCGATGCTGGCGTAAGTGGGCAACAGGCCGATCATCACCGTGGACAGTCCCATGGTCAGCAACGCTGCCACCAGGGTGGCCTTGCGCCCGATACGATCCCCGAAGTGTCCGAACACGGCAGAGCCAAGCGGACGCGCGAAGAAGGCCAGCGCAAAGGTCGCCAGTGACTGCAGGGTGGCGGTAGCCGGGTCGGCTCCCGGGAAAAACAGCGCAGGGAATACCAGTACCGCCGCCGTGCCGTAGATATAGAAATCGAAAAACTCGATGGTGGTGCCAACGAGGCTGGCAAACAGAATACGCCCTGGGTTCATGCGGAATTCCTGCTGGCATTGATGTTGCCGAACAGCGAGCGCATCACCATTTTCTCGTACAGCTCCAGCGTTTCCGTTTCACCGCTGTGGCGGGCCTGTTGAATACGCATCAGCGCATATTGCTGCACCGTCAGTAGCGGCAGCACCACCCGCTCGCGCAATTCGATGCTCATGCGGCTGCGGTGATTGTCTTCGAGCAGCCACTTCTGCCCCGAGATTCTCAGCACCATGGCACGGCTGAGCTGATACTCCTCGTGCAGCGTGGTCCAGAACGCGCCAAAACGCGGGTCCTTCTCCATGTAGCGGGTCAGTTCGAAATTGGTTTTCTTCATGCTCTGCATGCTGTTGGAGATCAGGGCACGGAAGAAACGCGAGCGCTGATACAGGGCCACACAGGCCTCCCAGTTGCCGGCATCTTCCTGCTCCTTCAGCGCCGTGCCCAGGCCATAGAAGCCGGGGACATTCTGTTTCAACTGGCTCCATGCCCCCACAAAGGGAATGGCGCGCAGGTCTTCGAAGGCCAGCCGGCTGCCCGCACCGCGTTTGGCCGGACGGCTGCCGATATTGGTCATGGCGTAATACTTCAGCGTGCTCATCTCCTCCAGGTAGGGAAGGAAGAGCGGGTGTTTCTTGAACGCATCGTAGGATTTGTAGCTGGACTCGGCCAGCGTCATCAGCAGCTCGCGCTGCACGGCATCCAGTTCGCGCTCGGGGCGCTCGTACAGATTGTTCTCCAGCCCCGCCGTGAGCAGCTGGCTCATATTGTGTACGGCGGCTGCCTTGATACCGTAGAGCGTGGAGATGGTCTGCCCCTGCACGGTCATCTGGATCTGATTGCTTTCGATCTTTCTGCCCAGCGCGGCATAGAACAGATAGGTATCGCCACCACCACGGGCGGGCGGGCCACCGCGACCGTCGAAGAACAGCACCTCGACACCCGCAGCACGGGACACCCGGGTCAGGTCTTCCTTGGCACGGTAAATGGACCAGTTCGCCATCAGATAGCCCCCGTCCTTGGTGCCATCGGAGAAACCCAGCATCACGGTCTGGCGGCTGCGGCGCTGCTGCAGATGCGCCTGGTAAACGGGATGGCTGTAAATGGTGCTCATGGCCTCCCCCGCTCCGCACAGATCGTCCACGGTCTCGAACAGAGGCACGATATCCACCGTCAGCGCCTCATCGTTCCAGCCACAGAGCCGGAACAGGGCATGCACGCGGGCAATATCCACCGGGCCACGGCAGTTGCTGATGATGTAGCGATGGGCGGCCCGTGCGCCGTTGAGCGCCTGGATGTGGCGAATGACGCCAAAGGAGGCGAGCGTGTCCTGCAGTACCGGGTCATCGAAATCCTGCGGATTCACCTGACCGCGAATCTGCAGCAGACAATCAATCTTGCCGGCATCATCGAGCGCATCGAAATCATCCGGCAACAGGCCCGGCATCTTTGTGGCCACGGACGTAAGCGCGGCGGCTATGATGCGGCTGTCCTGCCGGATATCGAGGCTGGCAAAATGGAAGCCGAACAGCATCAGCTTGCGGCGGAAGGACTGCAACTGCTCGCGGTATAGCCCCTGGTGTTTCTCCACCAGCACGGTCTCGATCTCATCCAGCTCGCGCAGGAAATGCGCCAGGGAAAGCGGTTCGTCCACGATGGCCTCACTGAGCTCCTGATGCAGGCTCAGCTCCAGGGCCTCCAGCCGCTTGTAGATATCGCGGAAGCTCAGGCGCCGTTTCAAGGCACGGATGTTCTGGTGGTAGCAGCTGACAATGGTATAGCGCAGTTTTGCCGCCACACGCAGCGTGGTCTCGGTAGTCACGAACGGGTTGCCATCGCGGTCGCCACCCGGCCAGAAACCGATGGAGATCAGCTCCTGATTGGCCGTCACTTTTTCCGGGTGAAACTCCGCCAGCTTGTCCACGATATCGCCGATGCCGGGGTAGAAAATATTGCCCAGATACCAGGTGAGCAGCACGGCCTCGTCATAGGGCGTTGGCTTCTCCTTCTGGAAAAACGGCGTGTTGCCCAGTTGCTGCAGCAGGTCGCGGGCGGTGCCCACTTCGTCATGCTGCAGAGCATCGGTGAGGTCCGAAATAATCGCCAGCACCGGGCCGGTGTAGAACTGTGTGGGGTGTGCGGTCAGCACCACACGCACGCCGAAATTCTCCAGCAGATCTCCCAGGGGTTCATTGAGATCGTTGTCGCGCGCGCGCTCCATCAACTGCACGAGCGAGCCCTTGCCGGCCACCCGGTGGATGCGGCTGTAGGAGGCATCTTCGAGGGCATCCACCAGCACCACCTGGCGCTCGACATACTGGATGACCTTGAACAGAAACTGGATCTGCTCCTTCTCGTTGAAGCGGGGACGATGCACCTCGAAAAACTTCTGCACGATCTCGGCAGGGCTCATGCCCCGCTCCAGCCCCTGGGTGCAGGCTTCGCTGAGCAGCGGCAGCAGGGTGCCCGTCTGCTCCACCGCATCCAGCGGCAGGGTCAGAAAAAGGCTGTTATAGAGTTGAAACTTCAGCTCGACGAGTTCCGAAAACGTCTTGGCGACCTGGTCTACCATCGTGTGTGCAATCCTCCAGTGTTTATTTCAGCAGCTCGTCGAGCGTGAGACCGTAACTCGGCACGAAGGTCTCGAGAAAATAGCGTACTTCGGGCAGATCGATGCGATCGAGCCGTGCCTTCACATCCTGTTCCGCCTGGAAGAACTCGGCATTGCCTGCCATGACCTCCGAGCGACATTTGATATAGGCGCACAGGGTATCTGCCGCCTTGATGATCAGCATATGATCGGCAGGAATCTCATCGTGCAGCAGCACCCCACGAAAATCCTGTTGCAGGGCAGCCGGCAGAAGGCTCAGCAGCTCATGCTCGGCCTGTTTTTCCACGGCCTTGTAGGCGCGGGTGATTTCGGGCGAATGATACTTGATCGGCGAGGGCATATCCCCGGTAATCACTTCGCCACAATCGTGATAGAGCGCGGCCACCACCACCGCGTTCACGTCCAGCGAGCCCGCAAAACAACGGTTGCGGATAAGCCCCAGGGCGTGCGCGATGGTCGCCACCTCCCAGCTGTGCTCCATCACATTCTCGTTGGTGACATTGCGTTTCAGACCCCAACGCTGCAACCAACGGATTTTGCTGATATAGGCGTAGAAGTGGCTGCGAACGGTATTGAGCATGCTGTCTCCCGGCAATGACGCGTGTGCCTGCAAGGGCGAGAGCATAGCAGCAATGCCACGGGCGTGCCCATACGGGGGCAGGTTTGATCGCCTGCAGGGCAGGCTCCTACACGGAGCTTTGGGCTTGCTTGATCGCCTGCAAGGCAGGCTCCTACACGGAGCTTTGGTCTGGTTTGATCGCCTGCGGGGCAGGCTCCTACAGCGCTTTGGTCTGCTCGTCGTAGGAGCCGGCCCTGCCGGCGATGGCATTCGCACAGAACATGCACAGACCGCTTCCCGCTGGCACCTTGTGTATCCGGCTTGCCCCGGTGCGGGGGGAATGGCTACACTTGGCGCGCCCTGCTGGTTTGGCGGGCAGCATAGAAAAGGGAATCCGATTATGACGGCTAGCAGTAGCAAGCACTCTCAGGCACACGAAAACGCCCCCGCTGGTCTCCTGGACGGTGGCCGCTACGGCCTCGCCCGCACCTACTGGACGCTCTACGCCATTGGGGCTGCCATTTTCTTCGGGCTCGGCAGCATGCTGGTGGCGCAGCGCAACTGGGGCCCCTACATCGTCCTGCTGATTGCCACCATCGTCTATTCCTTCGTGCTGCTGATCGGCGTGCAGCGCTTCTATCGCGGCAGCGACCCGGGCAAGGCCCTGGCCCGCATTGCCATGCTGTTCCTGCTGCTGAACCTGACCAATATGCTGCTGACCTTCAGCTTTATCTAGCCGCCCCTTCTCGCAAGCGCGTCAGCAGGGCATCCCAGTAGGCCATGCCCTTGTCCCGGGCGAGCGTGATATTGCGTTCGGGAATCCCCGCTATGTCCCGGTGCGCCGCCACGGCCTCTGCCACACTGTCCTCACGCAACAGATGAAGGATCGGCCACGGGGATCGATTGGTGCAATTGCCCGCATCCGTCTCGGCCACATCGGCAAACACATAATCGGGGTGGAAGCTGGCAAGCTGGTACACCCCCTCCAGGCCCTGCTCTTCCAGCCAGGCCTGGGCCATGTCCAGCAGGTCCAGATAATCGTCGAAGCTCTCCAGCGCACGGGAGAAAACCAGCAGGGTGGTGTCGATTCCCGGTTCCTGCTCCAGACGCAGCAGTTCCCCGGCGAAGGCCAGCAGCAAGGCCTCGGTTTCCGTCTCCTCGCATAGCGCAAAATGAATGCGCCCACGCTCGTACTCGCGGCGCGCGAACGGGCACAGATTGAGGCCGATCACGGCCTCTTCCAACCAGCGCCGGGTAGCCAGCAGCACCTTGTCTTCCATCTCGCTCATTTCTTCGCCGGTTTCTTCTTGCGTTTACTGCTGGCAGCGGCCTTGCCGGAGGCCTTGAGCTTCTTGGGCCCCTTGTAGCTGCCCGGGCAATCCTTGATTTTGCGCGACTCCATTTTCACGTTCAGATAGCGCTCGATGGAGGCCTTGAGGTTCCATTCATTGGGCGCGATAAAGGAAACCGCCAAGCCTTGCTCCCCAGCTCGCCCGGTGCGCCCGATACGGTGTACATAGTCATCGCCCTTGCGTGCCATGTCGAAGTTCACCACCAGATTCACGCCCTTCACGTCGAGCCCGCGTGAGGCCACATCGCTGGCGATCAGCACCTTGAGCTTGCCCTCGCGAAAGGCGCGGATGGTTTTGGTGCGGATATCCTGCTTCACCTCGCCGTGCAGAAAACCGGCGGGCTGATCGCGGTAGCGCATCACTCCGCTGAGGTGGGTTGCCATATCACGCGTGTTAGTAAACACCAGCGCACGCTCAAAGCTTTCGTTCTCCAGCAGCCACAGCAGCAGGCGTTCCTTGTGCTTGTTGTCATCCGCCAGAATGAATTGCTGGCGGATATCCTGATGAGCCTGCTCGCGCACCTTGTCGAGCATCACGCGGGCCGGGGCATTCAGCACCTGACTCAGGCGGCGCACGCCCGCCGGCAGCGTGGCGGAGAGCAGCAGGGTCTGTCGTGTCTCGTTGCAGGCCGCGACAATGGCCAGCACATCCTCGACAAACCCCATCTCGAAGAGGCGGTCTGCCTCATCCAGCACCAACGCCTCAAGATGCGCCAGCACCGTGCTGCCTTCCTTTGTCAGCTCCAGCATACGCCCGGGGGTGGCCACCAGAATCTCCGGGTCCTTGCGCAGCAGCGCACGCTGCACCTTCAGCTCCTGCCCGCCGGTAATGACACCCACGCGCAGGCCGGTGAATTCCGCCAGATGCTCGCAGTCCTTGGCGATCTGTCGCGCCAGTTCCCGCGTGGGCGCCAGAATCAGCGCGCGCGTGCCTTCCTTCGGGGCAGGACGAGTAAGCAGCCCCTGCAGGATGGGCAGGGCAAACGCGACTGTCTTGCCGCTGCCGGTCGCGGCATTGACCAGCAGATCACGCCCGGCAAGTGCCAGCGGCAGGACCTGCTGCTGCACGGGGGTGGCTTGATCAAAGCCCAGTTTTGCGAGGGCTTTCAAGAGGGAGGGTTCTAAAGGGAGTTCTGTAAACACACGGATTTCCTGCGGGTTTTCGTTTGGCGCACCTTACCATTCCCGCGCCGCTTTGCAATCAGAATATCCATCCTGCGTCCAATCCGGGTATAGTCCGCTTTCCCCGTCCCCACACCCGGACCGCCATGCTGACCGAATACGCGCTGCTGTTTCTCAGCGCCTTCATCGCCGCCACCGTGCTGCCCTTTTATTCCGAGGCGTTTCTGTATGTCTTGCTGCAGTCCGCCCCCTCGGCCCTGTGGCCGGTGCTGATTGCCACCGCCGGTAATGTGCTGGGTTCCTGCGTGAACTGGTGGCTGGGGCGCGGCATTCTGCATTTTCGCCATCGCCGCTGGTTCTACTTCAATGAGGAGCAGATCGAACGGGCCCAGCGCGGGTTTCAGCGCTATGGGCTGTGGACACTGCTGTTTGCCTGGGTGCCGGTGATCGGGGACCCGTTGACCCTGATCGCGGGAGTGATGCGGGTGCGTTTCCGGATTTTTGTGCTGCTGGTGACAATCGGCAAGGCCGCGCGGTATGGCGTCATCGCCTGGTTGGCTTTGTAGCAAGCGTTATCGCCAGCAGGGCTGGCTCCTACGGCACAGACACAGGCACAGGCACATACCCGAACAAACCCCGTAGGGGCCGCTATCGCCAGCAGGGCTGGCTCCTACAGTACACCAAACAACGTCCGTAGGAGCCTGCCCTGCAGGCGATCAGATCATTTGCGCGCTGGCGATGGCGTCTTTTTGCGCCCACGCTTTCCTGTGGAGGTTTTGTGCTCTGCCGGCTCGTCATGCACGGTGGCGGCACTGCCCCGCTCCGGCACACCCAGACCGAGTGGCACACCGGAGGAGTAGACACGCGTTGTCTCCAGCGGCGGGAACAACTCTGCAATATCCGCGTGAAACACCTGACACAAGGCCTCCAGGGTGCTCAGCGTGACATTCTGGTCTTCATTCTCGATGCGCATGATAGTGGACTGGGCAACACCGATTTTGCGGGCGAACACCCGCTGCGGTATTTTGCCCCGCCTCTCCCGTATATACCTTGCCAATCGCTGCCGCAGATAAACCATAAGTGGTTTATACTGGAAGCACTGAACCACAAGCGGTTCATGCAGACAGGAAGCACCCGGGCCCTGGCCTGGACGGCGACCCCGTGCGTCATGAGGATATGGCGCACGGGGGAGCCACCTGCGTTTAATCACCGATTCCAGATCGCCAGCAGGGCTGGCTCCTACGGAACGCCTCACCATCCGTTTTGAGGGGCCAGCCCTGCTGCTGATCCCCTTCCCTCCGTCAAAACACCACTGGCTTGTCGCCTCCCCCCATCCATGCAACACTTCCGCCATTGTGTTTCAGCGGCAGAAGAAGAAAACGATGACAACATCCGATGCAAAAACCCCCACCCCAGCTTCCTCCGAGATGACCGGCCTGCTTGGCTGGATCGAACGCACTGGCAATCGCCTGCCAGACCCGGTCTTCATCTTTTTTATCCTGATCGGCATGCTGGTCGTGGTCAGCGTGATTGCCGCGCTGGCGGGTTTCTCGGCACTTCACCCCACCCAGGTGGATGCTGACGGCAATGCTCTGGTGATCGAGGCCGCCAGCCTGCTCTCGGCGGAGAACATCCAGCGTCTGCTGGTGCAGATGCCAGCAACCTTCGCCGGGTTCTACCCCCTGGGTTTCGTCCTGCTGGTCATGCTGGGCGCGGGCGTTGCGGAACGTTCGGGTCTGTTTGCCACCGCGATGAGCGCCGTGGTGCGCAGCGCCCCGAAATTTCTGCTGACCCCGGTAATCGCGCTGGTCGCCATGGTCGGCAACCTGGCCACCGATGCGGCCTATGTGGTGCTGATTCCCCTGGCCGGCATCATCTTTGCCGCCGCCGGGCGCCATCCCATCGCGGGGATTGCCGCCGCCTTTGCCGGGGTTTCCGGCGGCTTCTCCGCCAACCTGATGCCCGGGCAGCTCGATGCACTGTTGTTCGGCATCACCCAGGCTGCCGGGCAGACCATCGCCCCGGACTGGACCGCCAACATCGCCGGCAACTGGTATTTCATTGCCGCCATGACCGTCTTCTTCCTGCCGGTGATCTGGTACCTGACAGACAAGGTCATCGAACCACGCCTGGCACCGCTGGGCCCCAATGCCAGCAGCAGCACCGCCGGGCTGGTGAAAAGCAGCGGCGATATCACACCTGAGGAGCGCAAGGGCCTGGCAAGTGCCGGTTGGGCCTGCCTGGCCGTGGTCGTGGTGTGGGCGGCGCTGTGCTTCATCCCCGGCACCCCCCTGATCAACGAGGACGCCGGGGCCGCACGCATGCAACCCTTCTACCAGTCCCTGGTGGCCGCCTTCTTCATTCTCTTCCTCGCCGCCGGTTGGGCCTATGGCGCCACCACGGGCACGGTGAAGAACCACCGCGATGTGGTACGCATGATGTCCGAGGCGATGGCCGACCTGTCCTATTATCTGGTGCTGGCCTTCGCCGCCGCGCACTTCGTGGCCATGTTCAACTGGTCCAATCTGGGCCTGATCTTCGCCGTAAAGGGCGCCGGGGTGATCCAGGGCAGTGAGCTGCCCATGTCCGTCCTGCTGGTGCTGGTGGTGCTGATGACGGCATTGATCAACCTCTTCATCGGCTCCGCCAGCGCCAAGTGGGCATTACTGGCCCCGGTACTGGTGCCCATGCTGATGCTGCTGGGTGTAAGCCCGGAGATGAGCACGGCAGCCTATCGCGTGGGCGATGGCGCCACCAATATCATCACTCCGCTGATGCCCTATTTCCCGCTGATCCTGATGTTCGCCCAGCGCTGGCAGAAGGAGTTTGGCCTGGGCAGCCTCGCCGCCGTGATGATTCCCTATTCCGTGTGGCTGCTGATTGTCGGCACCATCATGGTGGTCGTGTGGATCGTGCTGGGGCTGCCGCTGGGGCCGGGGGCAGGGTCGGGATATGTGCTGTAAGGTGCGTCCTGCAGAAACAAAAAGGCCACCCTCGGGTGGCCTTTTTGTTAGGGGCAGCACTCAGCGCGAACTGAGCTGATCCGCGTTCTTCCAGCTCATGGCACCGAAGAACATCTCGTCCCAGCTCTGATCGCCCCAGGGCACTTCGCGGGCCGGGTCCGGGTTGGACTTGTTGCGGGTGGAGTTGTCGTAGGTGCCCACCGCCTCGATACGGGTACCGGCGGGCAGGAATTTCGGCTCTTCCAGCTGATAGGCGATCTGCCAGTTATAGTTGTAATTGGCGATATTGATCAGCTGCTCCTCGCGCCCATCGGGATAGTAGGCGGTAAAGCGCATGCTCTTGCCACGAAAGTGCATATGGGGCAGGAAGGACTGCATATACACATCCTGTTCCAGCACCACGCTCTTGCTCTGCTCGAAGGCGGGGTCATAGGGCGGAATATTCGTCCAGCCCATGGGGAAGATGCAGGCACACTGGCCCGACATGCGTTCCTGCGGAATCTGGTCGTCCGGGTAGAACCACACACCGATCTCGCTCGCATCCACCGTCTCCTTGCCATTGGTGGTGTAGTGCAGTTGCAGGCGCAGGGTAGAACCAACCTTCAGCAGCCCACCGGTATTGGGCGGTTCGATGGCGGGTTCGGCTCCGGGAATATAGGGCGTGATATTGGCCTGTTCGGGATCACCACCGCCCAGGAAACCCATGCGTCGTGCCCCCGGGGCCACCAGTTCATTCAGCGTGTGGTGCAGCACCGTGCGGTCACCCGGGATGTACTGGCTGGCGCGCACCCAGCGGTCACGATCCAGCTCGATGGGCACCTCGACCGTGATGTAGTCGAGCACTCCCGTGGCGGGAATCGTCTGCGGCGGCACCTTGATGATCATGTCCGGCTCGCCCAGTGCCCATTTGGTGGCCGGCCATTCCAGTTGCGCCAGAGGGTCGGCATCGCCGTCCTTCTGTGCACCGGCTGCGATCCAGTCAATCAGCTTCTGCTGGTCTTCCACGGCCAGCACATAGTCGTTGCTGAAATGCCCGACATGCGGGTCGATCTGCCCTGGCGGCATGCGCTTGGTCATCAGCACTTCCCGGATCATCGGCGACCAGCCCTGCACCATGGCATGGCTGTCCATGGCGAAGGGGGCAATGCCGCCCTCGCGATGGCAGCTGGCACAGTTCTCGGCCAGAATCGGGGAGACTTCACGGCTGTAGGAGACCTCGGCATGGCGTGCCGGGTAGCTCACGGGAGCGCCCTGTACCGCCACCGAGGGAGTACTCACTGACCTGCCCGCCACCACATCCTCGGCGGCCGAGGCCAGGCCCGCCAGCGAACCGCGATAGATCACGCTGAAGCTGCGCGGATCATAAAGAAACGCCTCGCCACTGGTGTCCACCCCCATGGCCTGCGCCACGATACCGGCATCGTCAATCAGGATCGGCAGCTCAGTGCCCAGCTCCCCGGCCTGCGCCTTGACACTGGCCCGTTCCTCTCCGAGGGGGTTGATCAGCATGAATTCGATGCCCTGTTCGGCAAAACGGGCCGCCAGCGCCTGATAGTCGGCCATGGCGGCACGGGTATCGACGCTGCCGTTGACCTGCACCAGAAAGGCAATGGCCTTGCTGTCCTCATACCAGCCCATGTGATGGAAGACACCGTTTTGATCCAGCAGGGAGAAATCCCCCACCCGTTCCGCCGCCTGGGCAATACCGCCGCCCAACAGCAGGCCTGTCACCAGCAAATTCCGCATCGCTCGTCGCACGTTTTTATTCTCCCGATCATCCACCCGCAACGGGCATGATCTGCACAGTTTGTGCCCGCACAATAGCACAAGGCTCTATGAACACCACGACCGAAAGCTTGTCAAAACCTCCAATCCCGCCCCATACAAGAAATCGCACAGAGGATGGGAGGCAGGCAGCAGACATAGGCAACGAACAGACGTTCGGTTACACTCCGGGCACTGTCCGCAATCGTCAGAAGAGGGAGAAATCATGTCAGAAGCCGTCATCGTTGCCACCGCCAGAACCCCCATTGGCAAAGCCTATCGCGGCGCCTTCAACAACACGGATGCTCCCAGCCTGGGCGGCCACGCCATTCGCAGCGCACTGGCGCGGGCGGGCATCGACCCGGCGGAAGTGGATGACGTCATCATGGGCTGCGCCATGCAGCAGGGCAGCTCCGGCTATAACATCGGGCGCCTTGCCGCCGTGGCGGCGGGCCTGCCCAACAGCGTCTCCGGCATGAGCATGGACCGCCAGTGCGCCTCGGGCATGATGGCCATTGCCACCGCCGCCAAGCAGATTCTGGTGGATCGCATGCCCATCGTGGTGGGTGGAGGTCTGGAGTCCATCTCCCTGGTGCAGAACGAGCACCGCAACCAGTACCGCACCACCGACCCCAATGTGCTCGCCGCCTCTCCCCATGCCTATATGCCCATGCTGCAAACGGCAGAGGTGGTGGCCAGCCGCTATGGCATCAGCCGTGAGGATCAGGACGCCTACAGCCTGCAGAGCCAGCAGCGCACCGCCGCTGCACAGGCCGCCAACAAGTTCGATGATGAGATTGTGCCCATGGCCTCGGTCAAGGGCGTGATGAACAAGGACACCGGCGAAATCAGCTTTGAAAATACCTTGTTGAACCGCGACGAAGGCAATCGTGCCGATACCACGGCGCAGGGACTTGCCTCTCTCAAACCCGTGATCGAGGGCGGCTGCATCACCGCTGGCAACGCCAGCCAGCTCTCCGATGGCGCCTCCGCCGCCGTGCTGATGGACAGCAAACTGGCAGAGCAGCGTGGCCTGGAAGCGCTGGGCGCCTACCGCGGTATCGCCGTGGCCGGGTGTGACCCGGACGAGATGGGCATCGGCCCGGTGTTCGCCGTGCCCAAGCTGCTGCAGCGTTTCGGCCTGCGCATGGAAGACATCGGCCTGTGGGAGCTCAACGAGGCCTTTGCGGTGCAGGTGCTGTACTGCCGCGACAAACTCGGCATCCCCGACGAATTGCTGAATGTGAACGGTGGCGCCATCTCCATCGGCCACCCCTACGGCATGAGCGGCGCGCGCATGGTCGGCCACGCGCTGATCGAGGGTAAACGACGCGGCGCCAGGTATGTCGTGTGCACCATGTGCATCGGCGGCGGTATGGGTGCTGCGGGGCTGTTCGAAGTCTACTGAGCCCCGCCCCCGGGCAGACTTACGGTGAGGCTACGGGGTCCGCAGTGCTCAGAGCAAACTGTATCGGGTTGTCATTGCTCACGGCCATGGTGACCCGATACGGAGCTCCGTTCACAATTACCCTGGGAATCGTCAGCACATTGTTCGAGAAGGACCCCGTGCTCAGCGTGCTGACCGCGGAATTTTCGGCGGCAATCAGGGTGAAGGTGATCGGGTTCTCCGACACCAGCTGCAACATGACATCGTAGCGGTCGGCGCCCACATAAACGCCCTTCACACTGACCGTCAGGTCTGCAAACTCCGGGAAAACCACCGGCGTTTGTGCTGCATTGACCTTCACCAGTGAATCGCTGCCACTACCGGCCACCGCGCTCATGCTGGCCAGCAGGTCGGCAGCCCCGGCCTCCTTCTTCACATAGGCATCGACAAAAATTTTCATCCAGGCATAGGCATCCGCCGTGGCCCCTGCGCCCATGGCATGTTTTTCGCCGTCATACTGCACCAGGTATTTTGTGCCACTGATCTGGTCCAGGGCGGCCTGCACCTTGCTGTAATCCGTGACCTCATCCGAGGCGGCCGAGTTGGCCATGAAGGGACGATCAATCGTGGCCGCACCGGCACTGTTATTGCCCAGGAATGCGTAGACCCCCTGCCCCATATAGGGCACGATCGTGGCGGCTGCCCCAATGCGCGTGTCCACCGTGGTGGTGATCAGATCATTGGCAATCACACTGCTGGCATCCGGGTTCACTTTTTTCCCGCCCAGCAGTGCCATCATGGTGGCGCCACCAAAACTCTCGCCCAGACCTCCGATACGGGAGGTATCGATATGCCCGGCAAAGCGGCTGTCTGCCAGCAACACATCCAGCGCGGTTTTCACCGTCAGCGGGCGCAGATTGAACTTGCGCTCCTCGGTGTCCCCGAAGCGGTTATCCCCGTGGAACACGGCCAGCACCATATAGCCGTGGCTGGCCAGGGTTTTCAGGTAGAGCATCTGCGAGGACTGCGGAAAGCCGCCGGAGCCGTGTGAGTACACCAGCAAGGGGTAGCGATCACTGTCACTCGCGAACAGTGCTGCCTCACCATCACCCTGCATATGAGGCAGGGTGGTGTCGGGAAAGATCGCGTAATCCGCCCGCGCATTTGTCGCCGTGGTCGGGTACAGAAGCACGGCGACATAGGGAATCTGTGTACCTGCAGAGGCGCCGTAAAGTTTGCTGTCATTGGGCACCTGAAGCGTGAAGGACAGGGCCGCATCGCGGTGCAACAGCAGCTCGTCCACATAGCGGGCAGAACCATTGTGGGCGATTCCGCGCAGCAATTGTTCGCTGCTGAGCCCTTCTGCGCTGAGCTGGCTCACCTTGCTGTCATTCAGGGAAAGATTGCTGCTGCCCACGGCATAGGAACCCTCCTGCAGGGCCGGTGCCGTAACCGTTCGTTCTGCGGCCAGCGCCACAGTCCCGCCCAGCAGCGCCACGAAAAGCAGCAGCAAAGTCGATGCAACAGCCTGTATGGCTCTGTTCATGATTTCATCTCCTCTTTGAATTCCGTCTCTACCTGTTCATGTCTCATGTTAGCATGATCAAATGGCACTTTCCTTGACGCAATACCACATTTGGGTGGGAAACCCGCGATCAGACGACAAACGTGCCAGGTCACTTCGCGAAAAGGCTGCCTTCGATATCGCGAAACGCCTTGAACTCCAGCGCATTGCCGGAAGGGTCCAGAAAGAACATGGTGGCCTGTTCGCCAGGCTGACCACGGAAGCGGATATAGGGCTCTATCACAAAATCCACCCTTCCCCGCATGCGCTCGGCGAAGGCCTCCCAGGCATCCATCTCCAGCACCACACCGAAATGCGGTACGGGGACCCCGTGGCCGTCTACAGGGTTGCCGATGTGATTGACGCTGCCTTGCGGACCCAGCTGCGGATTCAGATGCACCACCAGTTGATGGCCCAGCAGATTGAAATCAATCCAGTGATCGGAACTGCGCCCTTCCGGCAGCCCCAGAAATTCGCCGTAAAATTCCCGCGCCTCCGCAAGATCACGCACCTGAATGGCAAGATGAAAAGGAGTCAGACGGGTGCCTGGCAACATGTGGGCTCCTCCTGGAGATGAGCGGATGGGAACGGGAGATATGGTATTGGAAAGTACAGCCCGGGCAGCCCAGGCGTCAATCTGTCACTCACCAAGCGCCCTCATAGAGTGCGTCACGCCCGATTTCGCTGCACGATGGCGCAGGCGTTTTTTCTCTTTTTGCACCCCCATCCAACAAAAAATATCTAAGCCATTGTTTTTAAAAGATTTGCATAAGTTGGCCCGCTTCTTGATTAGATATTCGCGTAGTACTCTCCAGTATCACATTTAAATCGGGCAACGATGCCTGCACTCCCCAGGGAGTGCAGGCTTTTTTTTGCCTCTTTTCCGGACTCGCCTGGATGAAAACTGAAGAACATCCGAACGCTTGCACGAACCACTCAAACGCCAGGCCTTGGCACGATCTGCGCTCTGGATGGGAGGCGCCACCGTGCAGGACCGTCTCGCGCCAGGGACGGCGCGAGCCGAGCCTGGGCTGGGACGCCCGCTTTTTGGCGTGTCCTGAATGGTGGCGCCCCCCATCCAGAGCGCACGACGAAGCACACGCATCAACCAACGAAGCCTGTACACACATCGAGGATTGGAAATGAGCAAATCGCATTCGCGTTTTTACACGGTGATAAAAAAAGCTCTGCCCGGTCTGGGCGCGGCGCTGAGCTGCGCCGCTCTTCCGGCTGCCTCCGCGCAAAGCCTCACGGAAGACGTCGCCTCAATGATCTCCGGCGGTACAAGCCACCTGGCACTGCGTTACCGTTTCGAAGAGGTGGAGCAGGACAATCTGCTCAAGGATGCGATCGCTTCCACCCTGCGCACCCGCCTGAGTTTCCAGAGCGCCCCGGCCAAGGGGATAAGCCTGACCCTGGAGGCCGACAGCATCAGCACAGTGGGTTCCGATCGCTACGACTCTTTTGCGCTGGATCGTTACCGCGGCCGTTACTCGGTCATTGCCGACCCCGTGGGCAGCGAAATCAATGTGGCCTCGCTCAGTTATGCCCCGGAGGCAAACAGTCGGTACAGCCTCGGCAGACAGCGCCTCAATCATGCCAACCAACGTTTCCTCGGCAGCGTGGGTTTTCGCCAGAACGAACAGACCATGGACAGCTTCAGCTACCATCGCCAGTCCGGCAGCCTGAGCGTGGATTACAGCTATCTGTGGAACGTGAACCGCGTGTTCGGCGGCAAGCAGCAAAGTGCCCAGGCAACGGATTTCGACAGCAATTCCCATGCGCTGCTGCTGGCCAGCAAACAGGCCTGGGGCACGCTCAGCGGCTTTGTCTACGCACTGGATTTCGCCGATGCCCGCGCAGCCTCCTCCCTCAGTTACGGCCTGAGCTATCAAGGCAAGGTGAAGGCCGTCAGCCTGCTGGCCAGTGCGGCCCTGCAGCAGGACTATGGCGACAATCCCCTCTCCTACCATGCCGCTTACTGGTTGCTGGAAGGCAGCGGGCAGTTCGGGGCACTCACCTGGTTGGTCGGCACCGAAGTTCTCGGCAGCGACGATGGTCAACAGGCGTTCTCCACTCCTCTGGCCACCCTGCATCGCTACCAGGGTTTCGCCGACATGTTTCTCAACACCCCGGCGGCGGGTATCGAGGATTATTATCTGACACTCGGCACCTCTCGCGAAAAATGGAATCTGTCCTTGAGCGCCCATGCCTTCAAATCCAGCGAAGGCAATCAGGACTATGGCAGGGAATGGGATGTCGTCACAGGCTATCGGGTCAACAGCAACATCAACCTGGAAGCCAAGTTCGCCCGCTATGATGGGGAGCAATTCGGAGCCGACACCGACAAGCTCTGGCTCACGCTCAACATGCTATTCTAGCGGCACCTTTTCCCCTACAGGATCTCACGCTTGAGCGCCCACACTGTCAACAATTCCATTCGCGTGATGCTCGTCGACGATCATGCCGATCGGGCACAGCGAGTGGAAGAACATCTGCAGGCGGCAGGCTTCGAGGTGCTCTCCATCATCTCTTCCGCCACCGGCCTGCTCTACCAGATCGAACAGCAGAAACCCGATGTCGTCATCATCGATCTGCAGTCTCCCGACCGCGATGTGCTGGAGAGCCTGGCCATCGTCAATCACCACAACCCGATCGCCATGGTGATGTTCGCGAACGAGGAAGACCCGAACTACATACGCGAGGCCTTCGCCGCCGGCATCAGCACCTATCTCACCGAGGGCCTCAACCCCGCCCGTGTGCGCCCCGTGATTGAAGTGGCCATGGAGCAGTTCCGTGCCTTCCAGAGTCTGCGCAAGGAACTGCATTCGGCGCGTACCGAGCTGGAAGACCGTACCCTGATCGAAAAGGCCAAGGGACTGCTGATGGCGCAGAAGCGCATCAGCGAAAACGAGGCTCACCAGTTACTGACCAAAATGGCCATGGACAGCAATCAGCGCCTGCCCAATGTGGCTCGTACCGTGGTCGCCACCCTCTCCGCACTCGAAGTCAGGAAATAGCCGATGTCCGATCCGAAACGACTGGCACAAGCCGAAATCACCCAACTCTCCCTCGGCTATATGCGCCTGAGCGATGCCGCGCCGCTGATCCTGGCGCAGGAGGCAGGTCTGTTCAGCCGCTATGGACTGGATGTCACCCTGAAGCGCGAAGTGTCCTGGGCGAATCTGCGCGACAAGTTGGTGGTGGGGGAACTGGATGCCGCCCAACTGCTGGCCCCTCTGCCACTGAGCACCACCCTGGGGGCAGGCGGCCTGCGCGGCAAGCTGCTGACCGGGCTGGCACTGGGGCTGAACGGCAATGCCATCACCCTGTCGAACCGGCTCTGGGACGCCCTGCATTTGCAGTTCCCCAATCGGGCACCGGACCCGCTGCAGGTAGCTGCCCGTCTGCGGGAACATCTGCTGAGTACTGGCGAAGCTCTCACCCTCGCCACCGTACATCCCTTCTCCATGCACACCTTTTTGCTGCAGCGTTGGCTGCGCGCGGGAGGCATCGACATCGATCAGCATATTCGTCTGCTGGTGCTGCCCCCGGAGCAAATGTGCGACAGCCTGGCCCGCGGCATCATTGACGGTTTCTGCGTCGGGGAACCGTGGAGCACGGTAGCGGTGGAACAGGGCATTGGCGTGGTGGCGAGCAGCGGTTATCAGATCTGGAACAATGCCCCGGAAAAGGTGCTGGGTGTCACCGAACAATGGCACGACAGCCATCCCGCCACCCACCTGCGCCTGCGCCTGGCCATCATGGAAGCCTGCCGTCTGCTGGTGGACAATGAACAGCGCCGCACACTTGCCCCCGTGATGAGTCAGCCCCATTACCTCGGCCTGCCGGAGAAACTCATTCTGCCCTCTCTCATCGGCCAGTATCGCTTCAACAAGCACGACAAACCCATCGCCATGCCGGATTTCCATGTGTTCTGGAAATACCAGGCCGGTTTTCCGTGGCGCTCCCACGCACAGGCGTTGTTGGCGATGAGCGAAAGTCTGCTTGGCAAGCCGCTGAGCCAGGAAGAAAAGCGTGCACTGGTACAGCAGACGTGGCGCCCGGATCTGTACCGCGAGGCGGCGAGGTTTCTGGGCGAAGCCAGCCCGGGAAGCGACTACAAGCCGGAAGGCCTGCATGACGGGAGATGGGAGTTTGAGAAAGGCATCGTTCTGGGTGCCGACCGGCAACTGCCCCAGCCCTGAAAATCTTTCGCACCGCTTTGGTGCAAAAGTACTACACACGCCCAGTTTGGTATCGCGCCCCCGCTGCTCCCCACCCTGCCAGCACCTCGGTTTGCACACCACCGTTTCTGCCTCCATTTAAAAACCCCTGTAAATACAGGCTTGCGCAGGAAGATAAGCAGAAAATAAAAAACTGGCACACCCTGTGCTTTATACAAGTCATGAACGACTTAACCTCTAAGTTGTTCAATGCGAATCTGAACTCTCCCCCCGATCAGGATTCGCAGGGTAATGTGGCCCACGCAGTTGCTAAGCAGCTCGTGGGCCTTTTTTTTGGCTGAATTTTTTGCCTGACAGGAGTAGCCCATGCGCGTCACACACCGCAAATACCGCAGCAAACTGCCCTTCGCGGAATTGACAATCCCTCTGCGGGCATTGTCCACCTGCCTGCTGTTGGCAATGACAGAACACGCATCCGCCGAACTCGGTCCTGCAGAAAAAGACGAACTGACCTTCGGTTTCATCAAACTGACTGACATGGCGCCTTTGGCCATTGCCTATGAAAAGGGTTTCTTCGAGGACGAGGGCCTCTATGTCACCCTGCGGGCACAGGCAAACTGGAAGGTGCTGCTCGATGGGGTCATCGACGGACAACTCGACGGGGCGCACATGCTCGCCGGTCAGCCTCTGGCGGCCAGTATCGGCTACGGCACCGAAGCGCATATCGTCACGCCCCTGAGCATGGATCTGAACGGCAATGGCATCACCGTATCCAATGAGATCTGGGAGGCCATGCGCCCCCACGTCCCGCTGCATGAGGGGAAGGTACAGCACCCCATCAGCGCACAGGCACTGAAGCCGGTGGTGGAGGAATACCGGGCACTGGGTCAGCCCTTCAATATGGGCATGGTGTTCCCCGTCTCCACGCACAACTATGAGCTGCGCTACTGGCTCGCCGCTGGCGGTATCCACCCCGGCTTCTACGCGCCGGAGCGCGGTGATGTGAGCGGCACACTCGAAGCGCAGGTGCAGCTGTCCGTGACTCCGCCCCCGCAGATGCCGGCCACGCTCGAGGCGGGCACCATCATGGGTTATAGCGTCGGCGAGCCCTGGAACCAGCAGGCGATCTTCAAGGGCATCGGCGTGCCGGTGATCACCGATTACGAGATCTGGCAGAACAATCCCGAAAAAGTGTTCGGCATGAGCGAGGCCTTCACCCGCGAAAACCCGAACACCACCGTTCGCATCGTCAAGGCCATGCTGCGGGCCGGCAAGTGGCTGGACGAAAATGACAATGCCAACCGCGAGGAGGCTGCCCGCATCCTCTCCCGCAGCGACTATGTCGGGGCGGACTACGAAGTCATCGCCAACTCCATGACCGGCACCTTCGAATACGAGAAGGGAGATGTGCGTGAGGTGCCGGATTTCAATGTGTTTTTCCGTCACTACGCCACCTACCCCTATTATTCCGATGCCGTGTGGTATCTCACCCAGATGCGGCGTTGGGGGCAAATTTCAGAAAGCAAACCTGACAGCTGGTATATGGAACAGGCCAAGCGTGTCTACCAGCCGGAAATTTATGAGAAAGCTGCACAGGAGCTGATTGCCGAGGGTCTGATGAGTCCTCAGGATTTTCCGGACTTCCGTGTGGAAACCGGTTTCCGGCCGGTGACAGATGCCTTCATCGATGCCCTGCCCTTTGACGGCACAAAACCGAACGCCTACCTGCAATCCCTGAGCATAGGCCTGAAATGAATACCCTTTTGAGCCCGACAAATCACCACGACCCGCGAGAGCAACGGATGTCTGAAATACTCGACAAGGCCGCAAACGATACCGTGAACGACACTGTGCAGACGCTGACAAAACGGGCGGATGCAAATCCACAGCCAGCGACTGCCGTGTCCACCCCTGCCACCTGGCGTTACCACGCCTGGACCCTGCCAGCGCAGGCCCGCAGAATTCTGCGCAACCTGAGCCTGTCCATCACCGGTGTATTGGTGTTTGTGCTGCTGTGGCAGTCTGCCGCCAGCCATATCGACACCTCTCTGGGGCAATTCCCCGGCCCGGCACAGGTAGTCTCGCAGATCGGCAATCTCACCCGTGAATACCAGCAGGACCAGCAGCGCAAGGCGGATTTCTATGCCCGGCAGGAGGCCCGCAACGCGCAACTGCTGAGTGCTGACCCGAATGCCGAGGTACGCATCCGCCCCTACACCGGGCGCCCGACCTTCCCGCGTCAGATACTCACCAGCCTGACGACCGTGGCTTTCGGTTTCGCCCTGGCCATGCTGGTGGCCATTCCGCTGGGCATCCTCTGCGGACTGAGTGAAAACCTGTACAGCGCCGTGAACCCCATTATTCAGCTGTTCAAGCCGGTATCGCCTCTGGCCTGGCTACCGCTGGTCACCATGGTGGTCAGTGCGCTGTATATCGCAGAAAACCCGATGTTCGAAAAGTCCTTTGTCACCTCCGCCATCACGGTGGCGCTGTGCTGCCTGTGGCCGACAGTGATCAACACCACGGTGGGTGTGGCCGGGGTGGACAAGGATCTCATCAACGTCAGCCGTGTCATCGGCCTGCCGCCCCACACGCATATCTGGAAGATCGTGCTGCCCTCGGCCATACCGTTGATCTTCACCGGCATGCGCCTGTCTCTGGCTACCGGCTGGATGGTGCTGATCGCGGCGGAGATGCTGGCGCAGAACCCAGGGCTTGGAAAATTCATCTGGGACGAATTCCAGAACGGAAGTTCCGACTCCCTCAGCAGGATTATGGTAGCGGTTATGGTCATTGGCCTGATCGGCCTGATTCTGGATCGTCTGATGCTTGCCCTGCAGCGACGCGTCAGCTGGGACAAACAAACCGTGCTGCGCTGAATCGACAACGTCAGGAGAGAACCATGCAAGCTTATCTGGAACTGTGCAATGTCGGCATCGAGTTCAACACCGGAAGCGGGCCCTTCCGCGCCCTGCAGCAGGTGAATCTGAAAATCGCCAAGGGTGAATTCATTTCCCTGATCGGGCATTCCGGTTGTGGCAAATCCACCGTGCTCAATATTGTCGCCGGGCTTTACTCCGCTACTGAAGGCGGTGTCATCCTCGATGGCCGGGAAATCGCCGGGCCGGGGCCAGACCGCGCCGTTGTCTTCCAGAACCACGCCCTGTTGCCCTGGCTCAGCGTCTACGAGAACGTGGCACTGGGCGTACAGCAGGTCTTCCGCGGGCAAAAGACCCGGGCGGAAATGCGCGAATGGGTCGAGCATCATCTCGAGCTGGTGCATATCTCTCACGCGCGTGACAAGCGCCCGCACGAGATTTCCGGCGGCATGAAGCAGCGGGTCGGTATCGCCCGCTGCCTGGCCATGCAACCCAAGGTGCTGCTGATGGACGAACCCTTTGGCGCCCTGGATGCCCTCACCCGCGCTCATCTGCAGGATTCCCTGATGGAGATCCACGCCAGCCTTGGCACCACCGTCATCATGATCACCCATGATGTCGATGAGGCCGTACTGCTGTCCGATCGCATCGTCATGATGAGCAATGGCCCCGCCGCCACCATCGGGGAAATCATGCCCGTGACCCTGCCACGCCCACGCAAACGCCTGGCCCTGGCGGAAGATCCGGATTTCGTGCATGCCCGCCAGCAGGTGCTGCAGTTCCTCTACGACAAGCACAAATTTCCCGGCGCTGCGGCCGCCTGAGACCCAAGAGCCCCGAGCAGGAGGTAAGACTGAACATGAGCAAAAAGAACATCGTCGTTGTCGGCAATGGCATGGTGGGGCACTACTATGTAGATCAACTCGCGGCGCAGCAGGCAGGCTACAACATCACTGTGATCGGAGCCGAGCCACGCCCCGCCTATGACCGTGTGCATCTGTCCGAGGTCTTCAGCGGCAAAAACCCGGAAGACCTGGCGCTTAGCTCACGGGCACACTACGAAAGCCTGGGAATAAAAGCCTGCCTCGGCGAACCGGTGGAAAAAATTGATCGCGAGGCAAAGGAAGTCATTACCAGCCTGGGGCGGCGTTTCGCCTACGACAAACTGGTGCTCGCCACCGGTTCCTACCCCTTCGTGCCCCCCGTGCCGGGGGCGGACCTGCCGGGCTGCCTCACCTATCGCACCATCGACGATCTGGGTGAGATCCGTGCGCACGCCAGCAAGGGGCGCGTCGGTGTCGTGGTCGGCGGAGGCTTGCTCGGACTGGAGTGCGCCAATGCCCTCAGGAACCTGGGGCTGGACACCCATGTTGTCGAATTTGCGCCGGGGCTGATGGGCGTGCAGCTGGACAATGGCGGCAGTGGCATGCTGCGCAGCATGATCGAAGAGCTGGGCGTACACGTACACACCAGCAAGGCCACACAAAAAATCGTGCCGGGCGATGCACACAATCTGCGCATGGAATTTGCCGATGGCAGTGTGCTGGAGACGGATCTCATTGTCTTCTCTGCCGGCATTCGCCCCAATGACCAACTCGCCCGGGACGCTGGCCTGCAGGTCGGCGAACGCGGTGGCATCACCATCGATTATCACTGCCGCACCAGCGATTCGGACATCTTCGCCATCGGCGAATGTGCATTGTTCGGGGGGCGCATCTACGGCCTGGTGGCCCCCGGCTACCGCATGGCAGACGCTGCCATCAGCCAGTTGGGCAATGCACCACTGTCGTTCAAGGGCGCAGACATGAGCACCAAGCTCAAACTGCTTGGCATCGACGTTGGCTCCATTGGTGACTCCCATGGCAAGCCCCTGGCGGATGGCCAGGCACCGGCCATTTTCCTGTATGCCAATGACCGGGAACGGGTCTACAAGCGCATCGTGGTGAGCCCGGACGGCAAGAAACTGCTGGGTGCCGTGCTGGTAGGCGACTGCAGCGATTACGACACCCTGCTGCAACTCTACCTGAACGACATGGAGCTGCCGGCCAACCCCGAGGCGCTGATTCTGCCTGCGGATTCCGGCGCGCCTCCCCTGCTTTCGAACATGAGCCTGCCGCTGACGGCCACCATCTGTTCCTGCCTGAATGTGACCAAGGGCGCCATTGTAGCGGCCATCGACGGCGGCTGCTGCAGCGTGGCGGACGTGAAGGCGGCAACCAAGGCCAGCACCGGCTGCGGTGGCTGCGCCGCCTTGCTGAAATCCACCGTGGATGAAGAACTGGCGGCCCGGGGCGTAGAGATCAACAACCATCTGTGCGAACACTTCGCCTTCTCCCGTCAGGAGCTTTACCACCAGATTCGCGTGGGAGAGCTGAAGAATTTCGCGGCAGTTCTGGACAAACACGGCAAGGGACACGGCTGCGATGTCTGCAAACCGACTATCGCTTCCATTCTCGCCTCGCTGTGGAACGACTATGTGCTCGCAAAGGAGCATGCCAGCCTGCAGGACACCAACGACACCTTCCTGGCCAATATGCAGAAAGACGGTAGCTATTCCATCGTGCCCCGCATCCCGGGCGGCGAGATTACCCCCGAGAAGCTGATCGTCATCGGCGAGGTCGCAAAGAAATACAGCCTGTACACCAAGATCACCGGAGGCCAGCGCATCGACCTGTTCGGCGCGCGCGTGAATCAACTGCCTGCGATCTGGCGTGAGCTGGTGGACGCGGGATTCGAGACCGGGCACGCCTACGGCAAGGCATTGCGCACCGTCAAATCCTGCGTCGGCAGCACCTGGTGCCGCTATGGGGTGCAGGACAGCGTGGGCATGGCCATCCGGATCGAGAACCGCTACAAGGGCATACGCTCGCCCCACAAGATCAAATCCGCCGTCTCCGGCTGCACCCGGGAGTGTGCCGAGGCTCAGTCCAAGGATTTCGGCGTGATTGCCACCGAGAACGGCTGGAACCTCTATGTCTGCGGCAACGGCGGCATGCGCCCCCGCCATGCCGATCTGTTCGCCACCGATCTCGACGACGAGACCCTGATCCGCACCATCGATCGCTTCCTGATGTTTTACATCCGCACGGCAGACCGCCTGCAGCGCACCTCCGTGTGGCTGAACAATCTCGAAGGGGGGCTGGACTATCTGCGCGAGGTCATCCTCGACGACAGACTGGGCATCTGCGATGAGCTGGAGGCGCAGATGGCTCTGCTGCTGGACACCTATCAATGCGAATGGAAAACCACACTGGAGGACCCGGAAAAACTGCAGCGCTTCCGGCAATTCGTCAACAGCGGGGACGAGGATACCCATGTGGTCTTTGTACAGGAACGCGGACAACCCCGTCCTGCGCGAGAAGAAGAACGCGACATGGCACTCAGTTAACACGGATTCAGGACGGTATTCATGATGTCACCAAGCCCTTCCCCAAACCCTGCCGAAATACGTTTCCCACGCCGTGAGCTGCTCGACAACGCCGGCGTCTGCGCACTGATCGACGGTGTGCAGGTCGCCGTCTTTTATCTGCCCGGAGAAACCCCTGCACTCTACGCCCTGCAGAACTGGGATCCGCTGGGCAGGGCCAATGTGCTCTACCGCGGAATCGTCGGCGACCTCAATGGCGAGCTGGTGGTGGCCTCTCCTCTCTACAAACAACACTTCAGCCTGCGCACCGGTCGCTGCCTGGAGGAGGAAGACGTGAGCCTGCCCACCTACGAGATATGGCTTGAAGATGACACCGTAATCGTTACCCTTCGCAGTTCAAACCTGAAAACCCAGGAATACAAAAACGCATGAATGCACTCGTCAGCACTGCCCGGACAACCTGCCCCTACTGCGGCGTGGGCTGTGGCGTCGAGGCGACGCTGATAGGCGACACCCTGACTGCCGTTGCTGGAGACCCGCTACACCCGGCCAACCGAGGCAGATTATGCGTGAAGGGCTCCGCATTGAATGACACCCTTGGCGAGCAGGGGCGCCTGTTGCACCCGCGCATCGGCGGCGTGCGCACGGACTGGACCACGGCTCTCGATCACGTTGCGGCAGGCTTGCGCGACATCATCACGCGTCATGGCCCCGATGCCGTGGCCTTCTATCTCTCGGGCCAGTTGCTGAGCGAAGACTACTACGTTGCCAACAAGCTCATGAAAGGCTTCATCGGCAGCGCCAATGTCGATACCAATTCCCGTCTGTGCATGGCCTCCGCCGTGGCGGGCTACAAGCGGGCCTTCGGGGCGGACGCCGTGCCCTGCAGCTACGAGGACCTGGAATGCTGCGATCTGCTGGTGATGGTCGGCTCCAATGCGGCGTGGACACACCCGATCCTGTATCAGCGCATCAGCGCCGCACGCAAAAAAAATCCGGCCATGCGCATCGTGGTCATCGACCCCCGTCGAACAGCCACCTGTGAAATTGCCGATCTTCATCTCGTCCCGTCCCCCGGGTCGGATGCCTTTCTTTTTCAGGGACTGCTGCATGATCTGCACCGGCGCCAGGCCCTGGATGCGGCCTACATCGAGGCGCATACGGAGGGCTTCGACGAGGCTCTGCGTGCGTGCGCCCCCTTCGATGTGGAGGCCACCGCCCGTCATACCGGTCTGGATACCGGCCAACTGGAACAGTTCTTCGGCTGGTTTGCCCGCACGGCAAAAACCGTCACCTTCTACTCCCAGGGCATCAATCAGTCCGCCACGGGCACAGACAAATGCAATGCCATCATCAATTGTCATCTGGCCACAGGCAGGATCGGTAAACCCGGCATGGGGCCCTTCTCCATCACCGGCCAGCCCAATGCCATGGGCGGACGGGAGGTGGGCGGGCTTGCCAATCAGCTCGCCGCCCACATGGACTTCGACCCCGCCAACGTGGAACGCGTCTCCCGTTTCTGGAAGGCCGCAAACATCGCGACGAAACCGGGCCTGAAGGCTGTCGAGCTGTTCGAGAGCATCGCCGAGGGCCGGGTGAAGGCCGTGTGGATCATGGCCACCAATCCCGTGGTCAGCCTGCCGGATTCGGAACGGGTGCGGCAGGCCCTGAAGCAGTGCGAACTGCTCATCGTATCCGACTGCATCGCCGATACCGACACAACAGCCTTTGCCGATGTCCTGCTGCCTGCGGCCGGTTGGGGCGAAAAGGATGGCACTGTCACCAATTCCGAGCGCCGCATCTCGCGCCAGCGTGCCCTGCTGCCGTGCATGGGCGAGGCAAAACCGGACTGGTGGATTGTGTGCGAAGTGGCTCGGCGGCTGGGCTATGCCGATGCCTTTGCCTATAGCCATCCCGCGCAGATATTTGCCGAACACGCCGCGCTCTCCGGCTTCGAGAACCACGGTTCACGCGCCTTCGATATCAGCGCCCTGGCGACACTGGAAACATCCGCCTACGATGCACTGCCCCCATTGCAGTGGCCTGTCAACGCAGCGCACCCGCAAGGCACTGCCCGCCTGTTTACGGATGGCCGTTTTTTTACGCCCACCGGTCGGGCCCGTTTCGTGAGTGCCACGCCTGTGCTACCCGAACGGAAGACTCAGCTCGATACGCCTTTCGTGCTCAACACCGGACGCATCCGCGACCAGTGGCATACCATGACCCGCACGGGCCGTTCACCACGTCTGCTGGCTCACACGGATGCGCCAACGCTGGCACTGAACCCACGCGATGCCCAGAGCCTGGGTATTCACACCGGCGATCTGCTCAGAGTTCATGCCCACACGGCCCGCAGCGGCACCCGCAAGCTGTTGATGCAGGCCAGCATTGATCCAGGCCTGCGTGACGGAGAGACCTTCGCTCCGATTCACTGGAACGAACAGTTCGCCTCGGATGGCCGCATCGCCAGCCTGATCGATGCCGTCACCGACCCGGTGTCCGGTCAACCCGAGAGCAAATTCGCACGCATCGGCTTCAGGCCGGTCCCGGTACGACAGTGGGCGGCCGTGCTCAGCCGGGAACCACTGGACACCCGTCACTTCCGCTACTGGGTGCGTACCCCGGTGGCCGGTGGCCATATCACTCTGATTGCCGGTCTCGACGAGGATGCAAACGATGGGCTGCAGGCATGGCGCACCGGTCTCGACCCGGTACTGGAAAAGATTGAACTCTCCAACTCCATCAGCGGCAGCTACCGGGCCCTGCTGTGCCATGAGGCACAGATTCAGTTCGCCGTGTTCATCAGCCCCCGCAGGAGCGGCCTGCCAGATACCCAGTGGTTGCAGACCCTGCTGCAGCACACGGTAGGTGAACAATCCTGGCGCCTGCTGGCTCGTCAGGAGAGCCACGAAATCGGCACTCAACGCATCATCTGCAGCTGCTTCCGGGTCAGTGAACAGGCCATCCTCGACGCCATCAGGGAAGGTGTGGATTCCGTGGAAACCCTGGGCAAACGCCTGCGCTGCGGCAGTAACTGCGGCTCCTGCATCCCGGAGCTCGAACAGCTTCTCAACAGGCAGCATTGAGAGCATCAACGCGTTGAATAACGCTGTCATGCCTCAATGAGTCATGGCATAGATCAGATAATTGATACCGAGTTGATAGGCGGTGTTGGCATAGCGGGTCGGATAGTAGGGGTGGTAGGTGTGCTCCCAGCCATCGCCCATGTCGGAATTCCAGTTGATCAGCACCATGACACGGCCATTGTCATCCAGGATGGCGTGGTTGCTGGCAACGTCGATGCCCTGCTCTCCGCGTGAGTCATCGCGGCCCAGCGCCGGAATCATTTTCGGGCCGTCGAGATCGTAATAGGTATGGAAAATTTCGTGATCGGGTTTCAGTTCGATGATTTCCCGGTCCGGAAAAACCTGGGAGAAAGAGGAGGCAAAGGCATCCCACTGACGCATCCCCCAGAAATCATCGATCAGCAGAAACCCGCCTCTGAGCAGATACTCGCGCAGATTGTGGATCTCCAGTTCGCTGAGGCTGATGCCGCCCTGCTGGCCGACCTCCAGCATGTACAGGAAGGGGTAATCAAAGATGCGCTCGTCATCGAAGCGCAGCACGATCGGGTCCTGCATGACCCGCACATTGGTGAGGCGGGACACCCCACGCAGGAAGTTTGCATCGGCATCCGGAAAGTCGATGGACCAGGGCTGGCCGCCACCAAAAAAGCCGCGAAAACCGCCTCCGCCCCCATAGGTGTCGAACTGCACGCGCACGAAACTGAACTCCCCCGCCGAATCGTAGGCAATATCGTCCAGCGGACCTTGTGCTGTCGCCGCCGCGCTGGCAAGCAGGGCCAGCGCGGCGCTCATGAGAAATCGTCGCATGTGCAACCCGTTCTTTGTGGGGTGGCCGCTATTAAACTCCATCTTCCCTGCCCGCCTCAACCGCTGCGCACTCTTTCCTGCCTGCGATCAACCCGCAGGAGCAGGGCGGGGAAGAAGCTGATGTCCAGCAACAAGGCCACCACCACAATGGGCACCAGCAGGGTAGCCGCCTGCTGAAAATACAGGGTACTCGCCGCAATCAGCACGCAGGTGCCCAGGGCCAGCACGGCCGTGGTAATGATCAGAGCAGGCCCGGCACGATGCAGGGCACGGGAAATCGCGGCCTCTGGCTCCAGCCCCTCACGCCGCGCACTGTGATAGGTGCTGAGCATGTGCACGGTGTCATCCACCACCAGGCCAATACTGATACTGAACAGCATCATCACGAAGGGGTCCAGGCGCCCGACAAACAGCCCCCAGGCGCCGAACACGAGCACGGCCGGCAACAGGTTTGGCACCATGCTGAGCACGCCGTAATACAGACTGCCCATGCCCAGCACCAGGGTCAGGGTGATCAGCGCCAGGCTCAGACCATAGCCCTGCAACAACTCCACCGTGACGGCATGGTCCATACGCGCAAACAACAGCGTGGCACTGCCGTGCAACAGGCGGGCATCGGGAAAACGCTGCGCAAACTGCGTATCGATACGCTCACTCAGGGCCAGCAGCGCCTGATTGCTGTCGATGTCCACAGCCACGAACAGCCGCATCAAGGTAAAGTCCTCATTGGCCAGGGTATCGATACTGAAGTCCCGCACCTGCGCAACGGTGTAATTGAACAGGGCATCCTCAATTTCGGCCTCGCTGTCGGGAATGACATAGGCTTCGGGGACATCATCCCGCATGATCTGGTGCACGGTCTTGACCACCTCCACCAGGCTGGCCACTCCCTGCACCCCCTCCTGCTCCCGCAGCCAGGCGGAAAACTCATCCACCCGGCGCAGCATCTCCGGTGATACCAGCCCAAACTCCTCAGTCACCTCGATACCGAAGCTCAGGGGCGTGCCACGCTCCATATGCGCCTGCATGGCCGCGTAGTAGTCGTGCAGCGGCGAATCCGCGCTGATGAAGCTGTCCCGGTTGAAGTCGGTGCTGTTGCGAAAACTCAGCACGAGGCACAACAGCCCCAGCCCCGTGACTCCCCACAGCAGAGCACGCCCGTGCCGCAACGCCAGTGACTCGCAAGCCCGCAAAAGCGAGGGAATCAAGTGCATATCACCACTGCCTGGGTTGCGAATCGGTGGCAACAGCAGAATCAGCGCAGGCAACAGGCCGAGCGTCAGGAAATAGGCAAAGCCGACCCCGACCGCCACCACCGTGCCAAAGGAGGAAACCGCAGGCGAGGACGCCAGATTGAGGGCAGCAAAACCGATGAAGGTGGTGACGGTGGCCAGGGTGATGGGGCGCAGATTGATGCGCAGGCTGGCGCGCATGGCCTCCTGTGCACTCTCCCCACGCAGCACATGTTGGCGAAACAGCGACACGATATGCACGCTGTCTGCCACGGCAATGGTCACCACCAGCAGAGGGGCCATGACGGAAATCGTATTGAAGGACCAGCGCAGCCAGGCCAGGGTGCCAACGGTCATCAGCACGCTCAAAAGCGCCACCAGCAGGATGCTGGCGCCAAGCAACAGGGAACGGAAGCTGTAGCAGATCAGCGCCGTGCACAACAGAAAAACAAGTGGCAGCAGATAGCGCAGATCGTCCAGCATGGCCTGACGATTGGATTGCTCGTAATGCGCCTCGCTGTTCAACAGAAAACGGATCTGCGGATAGCGTTCCTGCAGGGAATCCCGCAGTGCATTTGCCGCCGCCACCAAAGCGGCGCGCTCCTCGCGCTCGCGCATACGGGGGTGCAGGCGGATGGTGGCCAGCGCCAATGCCTCATCGGGGGAGACATAAGTGCCAAACAGAAACGGGTCCTGACGCACCCGCTCCCGTGCGGAGGCAATGGCTTCCCGGTCGGGAATATTCTCGGCAGTCAGCACACGGGGGAAGAGAGAAAAATCGCCAAAGGGGGACTGCCATTGCAGGATGGAGTTCATCGCCACCGCGCCCGGCAACTGACGGAACTCGCGATTGAGGTCTGCCAGGGCCAGCAGGGGCTCTACCGCGAACACCGTTCCCGCCTCCGGTAGCAGGGCAACGCTGATCTCCACGGCATTCGGAAAGGCCTGCGCCATGGCATCGCGTTCGGCAAGATAGGGGTCGCTGCGGGTCAGCAACACCCCCAGGGAAGTATCGAAACCCGTACGCGGCAGCCCGGCCGCCGCACACAGACTCAGCAGCAGGCAGCCCAGGAGAAAGCGCCTGCGTTGTCGGATCAGCCATGTCACCAGCGAATCATTCACCTGCGGCGCTACCCCCTATCGCCAGCAGGGCTGGCTCCTACAAAACTCAACCCCCCGCTATCCCCTATCGCCAGCAGGGCTGGCTCCTACGACAAATTCTACCCACTCCCGTAGGAGCCTGCCCTGCAGGCGATCAAACCCCTCCCGCACAAGGCACCGCCATCCTACTCCGCAGCAGCCGGACGTGGCACCTCACGATGCAGCGAAATCACCGGAATGAACAGGCTCAGCAGAAACCCGAGACAGACAATCCACAAGGCGGTCATGAACATGGCGGTAATGGCATTGGAGAAGGCCAGGCGGATGCCGGATTCGATGCTGCTGACCGTCTGCTCGATGCGTGCCGAAGCCAGGCCACGGATGACAGCAAGACGCTGCGCAATGACATCTGCCGGCAGCGCGTCTGCGGCAGAATGGGGCAACTGCTCCTTCATCTGTTCGGGCAGCAAGGGGCTGTTCTGCACCTGGGCAATCGCCGCCTCATCCCCTTCGTAGGCATGTTCCAGCGTCAGCATCATGTCGTCAAACCCCGCCTCGATGCGTGCGCGCAGGGCATCACGGTTCATGGCACTGGACTGCGCCTGGCTGAGACTTAAACCACCCTCGTCTCCTCCCGGCATGCTGGGCAGTTGTCGTGGCAGTTCCGCCGTGAGGTTGAGTGTCAGCAGCGTGCCGAAAATCGCCACGCCCACGGTATTGCCGATCTGGCGAAAGAACTGCGTGGAACTGGTAGCCACCCCGATCTGCGCTGGCGGAAACGCGCTCTGCACCACCAGATTGACCAGGCTCTGCGAAGGGCCAAGCCCCAGGCCCACCACCACCATGCGCCAGGTCAGCTCCATTCTCGTGGTGTCGGGGCCCACGCTGCTCAGCAGATAGATACCGACGATCAGAATCGCCGCCCCCCCCACCAGGAAGGGTTTGTAATTGCCGGTACGCGAGACGACGCGACCGCTGAGAATACTGCCCGTCATCAAGCCCACCATCAGCGGAAACATGGAGAAGCCGCTATTGGTGGCATTGATGCCCATGACCACCTGCATGAACAGGGGCATGAACATCATCACGCCCAGGAAAGCCATGCCAATAATGAAAGAGGTGAGGTTCGTCATCACAAACACGCGGTTGCCGAACAGGCTCATGGGCATGACAGCGGCATCCTTCGCCCGCTGCTCCACCACGATGAAAAATACCAGCGCCACCAGGCTCAAGCCAAACATGGAGAGCAGTACGGGCGAACTCCACGGGTAGCGGCTGCCCCCCCAGGTCAGGGCCAGCAGGAAGGGCACGAACACCACCAGCAGCAGGCAGGCACCGAGATAATCGATCGTGCCGCGGTTGCCACGATTCAGCGCCGGAGTTTTGAAGGCAATCATCGCCAGCGCCACAACCCCCAGGGGGACATTGGCATAGAACACCCAGCGCCAACCGGCAATTTCATAGCCGAACAGGGTGGTATCGGCGTAGTCGGTCAAAAAGCCCCCCAGTGCCGGGCCGATGATGCTGGCCACCCCGAAGATCGCACCGAAGAAGCCCATGAACTTGGCCCGCTGCATGGGCGGGTAGATGTCCGCGATGATGCCGATGGCACTGGTAAACAGTGCCGCGCCTCCCACACCTTTCACGGCGCGGAAGATGATCAGTTGATGCATGCCGTCACCGAGCAGGGGCAAGGTGCCGAATTCTCCGCTGATGCCGCAGAGCATGGAGCCCAGCAGAAAAATGCTGATACCGATAAGCAGGATTCGCTTGCGACCATACATATCGCCTAACTTTCCATAGATGGGCACCAGCACCGTGGAGGCGAGCATATAGGCCGTGGTCACCCAGGCATACAGTTCCAGACCGTTGAGTTCCGACACGATGCGTGGCATCGCGGTGGAAAGAATGGTCATATCGAGTGCCGCAAGCAGGAAAACAATAAGCAGAGCGATCAGCGTGGTGCGTTTGTCCTTGTCGGACATCGCCACTTCGTCGGTGGAGTGCATCAAAACAAATACCTTTCAGCGGAAGTTCTTATTCTCGGGCCCGGTTTTTCCGGCCCCCTGTTGCCGCCCCCCTCCCTGGCTGCAAGCGCGAACATCCTACGCCGGAGCAGCTCAGGTGACAACGCCGCGATGCCGCAATGCGATCAGCCGAACGCTTCGCTCGCCCGCAGGGGCGCAAAGCCGGGCAGCTTGATTCACTGCCCCCCCTGGGGTAATGTCCCGGGCGTACGCGAGCGCACATCCCTTTCCGGCACGCCCCCGCAATATCCGGGGCCCTGCAGGCGCAAGCGAGCCGCTCCTATCACCGCAATCGACATCAAGAATCCCTTATGAAACGCATCACCCGTCTCCTGTGTACCCCATGGACTCTCGCCTGCCTGCTGGCCATGAGCGACAGCGGCATCCACGCCGCCGGAACAAAGCCCGAGCCCGTCCGTATCGCCATGATTGACCCCCAGTCCGGCGCTTTCGCCGCTACCGGGGAAACCGCCTATCTGCAGCTGCTGTTTGCTGCGGATTATTTCTACAACGCCCATGGCGGCATCCTGGGCGGACGCCCGATCGAAGTCATCGCGCTGGACAACAAGGCCAGCGTGGCCGATACCCAACAGCAACTGCGCCGCGCCATCAGCCAGGGCATTCAATACATTGTCTCCGGCAATGGCTCCGCTCCGGCCAGCGCCCTGAGCCAGGCCATTGAGCGTCATAACCGGCGCAACCCCGGGCAGCGCGTACTCTTTCTCAACTACGCGGCGGTAGACCCGGTGCTGACGGGAGCCGACTGCAGCTTCTGGCACTTCCGCTTCGATTCGGACTCCGACATGAAAATGGAGGTGATGACCCGTGCCATCGCCGCCAACCCGGATATTCACCGGGTCTATATCATCGGCCAGGACTATTCCTTCGGCACCGCTGTGGCCGCCTCGGCAAGCAGCATGCTCGCCAGCAAGCGACCGGATATCGAGATCGTGGGCAATGCGTTGCACCCCATCGGGCAGGTCAAGGACTTCACCCCTTACGTCAGCAAGATCGTCGCCTCCCGCGCAGACGCCATCATCACCGGCAACTGGGGAGCCGACATGGTGGCGCTTGCCCGCAGCATTACCGACGCCGGGCTCGACGTGCCGATCTATACCTTCTATGCCGCCTACGATGGCATCACGGCAACGCTGGGTGAGGCGGGCAAAAACCGCATCCGCCTGGTACACAATGACCTGGCCAACCCGCTCACAAACGAAGAGCATATCGCCTTCAACCGCGCCTTCAAGGCACGCTACCCGGACAAGGACGCCAGCCAGCCGCGCATCGCCACCATGCTGACGATGCTGGTCAGCGCCATGGAACAGGCCGGCACAACGGATCCGTTTTCCGTTGCCCTGGCAATGGAAGACATGCGGGTCACGAATATGGACGGCGAGCAGGTATGGATGCGCGGCAGCGATCATCAGGCATTCGAGGATCTGCACGTCTCGGTCCATACGAATTCCGGTATCGTTTTCGACGCCGACAACTCGGGTTTTGGGCTGCTGGCGGAACTGACCGTGCCGGCGCAGGAGACGGTACGCCCGAGCAGCTGCCAGATGGCACGCCCCACCCAATAAACCGCGGATAACGCGACCATGATCGATGCGCTGATCTTCGCCACACTCAACGGCCTGCTCACCGGCCTGCTGCTGTTTCTGCTGGCCAGTGGCCTGACGCTGATTTTCAGCATGATGGGCGTGCTCAATTTCGCCCATGCGAGCTTCCATATGCTCGGTGCCTACTGTGCCTGGTCCATCGGCCAGTTTACGGGCTTCTGGCCCGCCCTGCTCCTGGCACCACTGCTGGTCGGCGGGCTGGGAGCACTGGTGGAGCGCTACGGCCTGCGCCATGTGCACCGCGCCGGGCATGTCGCGGAGCTGGTCTTTACCTTCGGGCTGGCCTTTGTGATCGAGCAGGCCGTGCAGAGCTTCTGGGGGCCGGACACCAAGAACTACCAGCCCCCCGCCCTGCTCGACTTCCCCCTGTTTACCCTGTTCGGGCAGGACTTCCCCGCCTACAAAGCCTTCATGCTGCTGATCTCGCTGGGCATTTTCATCGGTCTGTACGCCGTGCTGACACGCACCCGCACCGGCCTGATCATTCAGGCTGCCACCACACACCCGCAGACCGTGGCGAGCCTGGGCCACAATCTGCCCCTGCTGCACACTCTGGTGTTTGGTGCCGGCTCTGCGCTGGCGGCACTGGCAGGCGTCCTCGCCGGCCCCGTGCTGGGCACCTTTCCCGGCATGGCCGCAACGCTGGGCAGCATCGTTTTCGTGATCGTGGTGATCGGCGGTCTTGGCTCCCTCACGGGAGCACTGCTGGCCTCCCTGCTGATCGGTCTGCTGCAGTCCTGGGCCATCGCCGTGGACCTGGGCATGCCCGACCTGCTGCACTGGCTGGGAGTGGAATTTCCTGTCGATCATCCCCTTAGAGACATCTGGCGCCTTAACCTGCCGCAACTGGCCCCCGTGCTGCCCTATCTGCTGCTGGTGTTGATGCTGATTTTCCGCCCTTCGGGTCTCTTCGGCAGACGGGAGGGCTGAGCATGAGACACCTGCTGCCATGGGGGATCTTTGCACTGAGCCTGCTGCTACTGCCCTGGCTGTTTCCCTCCGTGCTGGGCATTTCGATTCTCAACGAGATGGCCATCGCCATTGTCTTTGCCCTCAGCTATAACATGCTGCTGGGCCAGGGTGGCATGCTCTCCTTCGGCCACGCCGTGTATTTCGGCCTGGGTGGTTTCCTGGCGGCACATGCCATGCTCGGCATGGAGCAGGATGGCCCGGTGTTCTCCGTCACCCTGATTCCGCTCGTAGCGGGTATCGGCGGTCTGCTTGCCGCCCTGCTCATCGGCAGCTTCTCCACCCGCCGTGCCGGCACCAGCTTCGCCATGATTTCGCTCGGGCTCGGTGAACTGCTCGCCGCGCTGTCGCTGATCCTGGTGGGTTTCTTCGGCGGCGAGGCAGGCATCAGCGGCGACCGCAGCCTGGGGCCAGACTTCTTCGGTTTCGATTTCGCACAGGACAGGCAGGTCTATGCCCTTGCGGCGGTGTGGACCTTTGCCTCCACACTGCTCATGTATCTGTTCACCCTGACACCCGCCGGGCGCATGGCCAATGCAGTACGCGACAACCCTGAGCGCGCGGCATTTCTCGGTTACAGGGTACAGCGGGTGCGCCTGCTCTCCTTCGTGGTCTCCGGCTTTTTTGCCGGGGCAGCGGGCGGGCTGTTCGCCCTGCATAACGAAATTCTCAGCGCCCAGAGCCTGAGCACGGCCAACTCGGGCAATGTGCTGCTGATGGCCTATATCGGCGGCATCGGCTTCTTTATCGGCCCCATCATCGGCGCTGTACTGCTGACCCTTATCAATTCGGTGCTGAGCCACTACACCGACCTGTGGCTGCTTTATCTGGGCATCAGCTTCGTGCTCACGGTGATGTTTCTGCCCCAGGGCCTCACCGGCCTGCTCATGATGCACGTTGCCCCCTGGCGCCGGGGGCTGCTGCACACCCTGTTGCGCCCCTATCTGCGCACCGCTGTGCCGGCACTGCTGTGCGTGTCCGGGCTGCTCGCCCTGCTGGAGACGCTGCACCACCAGGGCGAGGCCGTGATATTCCTGGGCATCTCACTGCCCGGCGGACAGGCCTCGAACTGGCTGGCCATCGTCCTCATCATCACGCTGGCAGCCCTGGACTGGCATCGCAGCCTGCCGGCGTTGCGTGCCGCCTGGCAGCGGGCCACGCGGGGGGAGACGCCATGAGCCTGCTGCAACTGCAGTGTGTAAGCAAACACTTCGGCCGCACCCGGGTGCTGGAGGATATTTCGCTCACGGTCGAAGCTGGCGAACGCCATGCCATCATCGGCCCCAACGGCGCCGGCAAATCCACGCTGTTCGATCTCATCAGCGGGCGCCTGTCTCCCGATTCCGGCTCCATCCACTTTCGCGGGCAGGCGATCCAGGCCCGTCCGCCACACGAGCTCGCACAGCTCGGCCTGGCCCGCAGCTTCCAGCTCAGCAGCCTGTTCCCCCGCCTGAGTGCCTTTGAAAACCTGCGCTGTGCCCTGCTGCGCCCCATGGGCTTCGGGCTGTCGCTGACCCGGCTGTTGCCCCGGGCACACGCGCTGACAGCGCGCACCGAGGCATTGCTGGAGGAGATCGGGCTCGCAGAACGCCGCAACACACTGGCCGCCGAACTCAGCTACGCCGAACAACGCGCACTGGAACTGGGCCTGACCCTCGCCAGCGGCGCAGAACTGATTCTGCTGGACGAACCGGTCGCCGGGATGAGCCGCAGCGAGGCGGCACAGGCCATCCAGTTGATCCGCCGGGTCACCCAAGGGCGCACCCTGCTGCTGGTGGAACACGATATGGGCGCTGTCTTCGAACTTGCCGAACGCATCTCCGTGCTGGCAGACGGGCGCCTGATCGCCAGTGGCAGCCCGGCACAGATTCGTACCAACCCCCTGGTACAGCAGGCCTATCTGGGCAGCGCAATCATGCAGGAGGGCGTCGATGCTTGAGGTCCGCAATCTGCAGGCGGGATACGGCGGCAGCCAGGTCTTGCAGGGCATCTCATTCTGCGTGAACGCGGGAGAGATCGTCAGCCTGCTGGGGCGCAATGGCAGTGGACGCAGCACCCTGCTCAAAGCCCTGATGGGCGAGTTGCCCGCCCGCGGCAGCGTGCTGTGGCGGGAACAACAGCTGGTGGGCCTGCCAAGCCATCGTATCGCCCGTCTCGGCCTCGGCCATGTCCCCGAACAACGTCACATCTTCCCCACGCTGTCGGTAGGACAGAACCTGGAGATGGGGCGCAAACCCGGCCAGAACACGGGGCGCTGGTCACAGGAGGAGTTGCTGGAGCGCTTTCCGGGGCTGGCGGCACGCCTCGATGTGCCCGGCGGCGTGCTCAGCGGTGGCGAGCAGCAAGTACTCAGCCTGTGTCGCGCCCTGATGGGTGATCCGGAACTGCTGCTGGTGGACGAACCCAGCGAAGGGCTCGCACCTGCACTGGTGGAGGAAATCGCCGCACTGCTGCAGGAGGTCGCACGACGCGAGTGTGCAATCCTGCTGGTGGAACAACGTCTGAACTTTGCCCTGCGCATCTGTTCACGCCTCTATGTCATGGGCCACGGCGAAATAGTATTCAGTGGCACCCCCGAGAGCCTGCATCAGGCGGAATCGCTGCGCCGCGAGTGGCTGCAGGTATAGAAGCGCGCAGGCTTGCGACACACGTCCCAAAAACACCCTCGAACGGACTTGTCCACGGGTAGTCGGCAGCTCGCAAACCGGGTAAAGTACGGCTCACTTTCAAACCAAACAAGCCCGTCAATACGTCCAAAACCAATAACAATACGGAATGTATTGTGGCCTGCAGGCCTGAGCGCTGCGGGCCATCCAATGCCGGTTGTTGCCGGCAATGCCAATAGCCCCGTGTGTGACAGGAATTGACCGACGAATGACGTTTCGCTTTTTGATCAGCGTGTGCCTGGCCCTGCTGCTGCCCCTGCCGGCACTGGCCTGGGATGCCACCTCCCACCGCCTGAGCGCCTATGTGGCCTGGGAGGCTCTGACCCCCGCCCATCGCAATCGCCTTCTGAAAATTCTGGAGAAACACCCCCGCTACGAGCAGGACTTTCTCGACCAGATGCCGGTGAACGTCATGGTGGCGGACTCAGACACCCAGGGCCGCTGGCTGCTGGGCCAGGCCGCCGTCTGGCCCGACCTGGCACGCGGCCTCGAGACAGAAGAGCGTATCCGCTACAACCGCCCGGACTGGCACTGGATCGACGGCGCCTGGATGCGGGGCGATGCGCTGCAGGGCAATGTCTATGTGGGCGTGGACCCCTTGCCCAGCATCCACGGCGAGGCCCAGGGCGCCGTGGAGGACGAGCAGGACGTGCACAATGTGGTGCAGGGCATCGAATACAATGCCCGCGTGCTGGCAGACCCGATCGCCTCCGCCAGCGCACGCGCACTGGCCCTGTGCTGGCTGCTGCATCTGGTGGGGGATGTTCATCAGCCCCTGCACACCGGGGCTCTGGTCTCCACCAGCCTGTTCCCCACGGGAGACCGGGGGGGCAACGGCATCCCCACCCGCTTCGGCAGCCTGCACGCGACCTGGGACGGGGCCTTGCGCAACCAGCCCTTTGACGACACGCTTCGACGCATGAACTCCACTCTGCGCCAGACCACGCCCGCCATGATCGACATGAACATCGACACCTGGTTGCAGGAGAGCCGGCAGATCATGCAGGAGTTTGTCTACACCGATGAGATCAAGGCGGCGGTACTGCGCAGTGAACGCCGCCGCACCGCACTGCCCACCTTCGCGCTCGATGAGGACTATCTGGGCGGCATGCAGGCGATTTCCGAGGACCGTGTCACCCAGGCGGGAACGCGGCTTTACCTGAGCCTGCGGCGGATTCTGAACACGCCCTGATGGCAGGGGCTGCGGTTGTGCCAGACCCCGATTTCTCCGACAATACCGGCCTCGACACGAATTCCTGATCGGTGCCTGCACGCCTCTGGGCACCTCCCCCGACAAGAGACACAGCACATCATGAATACTGCCCTGCACGCCGATACCTCCGCACTCACCCGCTATCGCCGCATTGCCTGGATCACCCTGTTTGCGGTGTATTTCCTTATTCTGGTGGGTGCTGGCGTACGGGCTTCGGGCGCAGGCATGGGCTGCCCGGACTGGCCGACCTGTTTCGGTCAATGGATACCGCCCACCAGCGAGGCACAGTTGCCCGCCAATTATCAGGAAATCTACGCCGACCTGGGCTACGCCGACACGCGCTTCAACGTGGTGAAAACCTGGACGGAATACCTCAACCGGCTGACGGGGGTGACCATCGGCATTCTGGTTCTCCTGACAGCGGTGTTCTCGTGGTCGCTGCGCCGACATGACAGAGCCATCGCCACGGCATCCCTGGCGGCATTCCTGATGGTGGGCTTTCAGGGCTGGCTGGGCGCACAGGTGGTGGCGTCAAATCTGATGCCGGGTATGATCACCCTGCACATGCTGATGGCGCTGGCCATCGTGGCCGCCCTGCTGTTTGCGCTGGCGCGGGCGCGGCGCGGCATCGTGATGGCGGAATCGATTGAGGGAATTGCCCCCTCGTTCAACAAGTGGCTGAACATCGTCCTGATCCTGACGGTCATCCAGGTCACTCTGGGCACCGAGGTGCGGGAAATGATCGACTACCTGAACCACACGGAAGGGGCGGCGCGTTCGTCCTGGGTGGAGGCGCTGCCGTGGTTCTTCAACGTGCACCGTCTTTTTTCCGCCGTAGTGCTGGGCTGCAATCTGTGGCTCGCCCTGCTGCTGATCCGCTCTCTGGGCTGGCAGCACACGCTGACGCGCCAGGCGGTGGCAATGGTGGCGGTGGTGGGCATTTCCATCCTCTCCGGCATCGCCCTGGGCTACCTGGGCATGCCAGCCTTTGTGCAGCCCCTGCACCTGGTGGGCGCCTCCGTGCTGTTCGGCCAACAGTTCCTGATCTGGATCAGCCACCGCCACGCACGCGAGGCGCTGCAGGCAAACCCAGCCCCAACCCTTCTGTAGGAGCCAGCCTACTGGCGATTACTCCCGCAGCTTCTGTGCTTTGGGGGGCTACTGTTTTGTGGGTTTTGTTCTTCGTAGCCCGCCCTGATCGGTGGAGGAGAAGCATTCAGAACACGCCAAAAAGCGCACGTCCATGTGCAGGCTCGGCGCGCCCCGTCCCTGGGGCGCGACGGTTCTGCCTGCTTCTCCTCCACCGCTCAGGGCTGACGCTGTGCCAACGAATGGCTACAGGCACACATTCAAAAATCACCCAGAACGAAGAGTAAAAACGCCCAGCTGGCAGGATTCAAGAGCCGCGCAGCGGGATGGGCATGGCGGAGCGTCGGGCGCCACGGACGGCGCCCGCCGAGCCTTCACAGGGATGTGAGCATTTTGGCGTCTCCGACATGCCCATCCCGCTGTGCGGCTCGCAAAACGGAGTGAGCACTCGACTCTCCACTAACAACAATCTCAATCGCGAATCAGCGAATCAGCGAATCAGCGAATCAGCGAATCAGCGAATCAGTTTAGTGGGATTGTCCGTCCTCGGCACTTTCAAACAATAAGTGCAGCTCGCCCGGCCCGAAGTTGTACTCCGTGCCACAAAACTCGCAACTGATCTCCACGCCCCCCTGCTCCGCAATAATGCTCTCCACCTCTTCCCGCCCCAGCGCCGACAAGGCGCGGGCCGTGCGCTCCCGCGAACAGCTGCAGGCAAAATGCAGCTCGCGTGGCGGGAATACCCGCAGCTCCTCCTGATGGTAGAGACGGTGCAGCACATCTGCATTGGGCAGGCTCAGCAATTCCTCATCGGTAATCGTGCTCGCCAACGTCGAAAAATGTTCCCACTGACCCTTGCGCACCTCCGGGTCCTTCTCCATCTGCGGCGGCAACTGCTGCAACATCAGGCCCGCCACCGTGTCACGATCGCTGGCAAAATAGAACACACTGCCCAACTGCTCCGACTGGCTGAAATAGGTCTGCAGCGCTTCCGCTACATTATTGCCCTCCAGCGACACGATGCCCTGGTAGGGCTCCCCCTTGCGATGATCAATGGTGATCACCAGCGTGCCCTCACGCAGCAGCTCCGAGAACTGCTCACTGCCCGGCGTCTCTTCGTATCGGGCAATGCCGCGAATCGCACCATCGCTGCTGCACTCTCCCATGATGACGCGAATCTCCCCCTCGCTGCGCGCCTGCACCACCAGCCGTCCCTCAAACTTGATGGTGGTCGCCAGCAGGGAGGCCGCCGCCAGAAACTCGCCCAGCAAGCGCGCCACCGCATCCGGGTAGCCCTTGCCCTGTACACAGGACAGGTAGCTGTGATGCAGGCGGACAATCTCACCGCGGATATCGGTGTTCTCAAAAATAAAGCGCTGGCTGGCATCAGCCCCGGGCATAGTGGCAGACATCGTAAACATGTTCCTGTGTTGGGTGACGGGCGTGTTGCAGCGCGTATTGTACAACATTGGCAATCAGCCGCTGCCCCGCCTGCTGCTCCAGCGACAGAATCGATTCCGGATGGAACTGCACCGCCAGCATGGGCAACTCGCGATGTTCCACCGCCATGACCGTCCCATCCCGGGTGCGTGCCGTCACCCGCAGGCACGGTGGCAAGACCGTGGCATGCAGGGAATGGTAGCGCCCTACCGTCAGAGTTTGCGGCAAGCCCTGAAACAGTACACCCCCCTCATGGTCAATCAAGGAGGGTTTGCCATGCATCGGGGTCTCCAGCAGGTCCAGTTCGCCACCGCAAAACTCGACCAAGCCCTGCAAGCCCAGGCAGACTCCGAACACCGGAATATGCTTCGCCTGACACAGTGCCAGCGTGGAGGACAGCGCGAAGTCCTGCGGACGCCCCGGGCCCGGCGAGAGAATCACCAGATCAAAATGCTCCTGCGCCAGCCTGGCCCGCGCCGCCTCCGCGCGCAGGGTCTGCAACTGCACGCCGTGTTCGCGGAAATAACTGCCCAGGTTGTGCACAAAGGAATCGCGGTGATCCACCATGAGCACGCGCAGCGCCTGGGCACCCGGAATGGCACGGCTGCCAGCGCTATCGTGTCTTGCCGGCAGCGGCTCCGCACGGATAGCGGCAAGCAGGGCGCTGGCCTTCAGACGGGTTTCCGCCTCTTCCGCTTCCGGGTCGGAATCCATGAGCAGGGTGGCACCAACGCGCACCTGCGCCATACCGTCCTTGATGCGCGCTGCACGCAGCGTCAGCCCGGTATTGAGATTGCCGTTGAAGCCGATGTAACCCACCGCACCGCCGTACCACAGGCGCGGGCTCTTTTCGTGATCCTCAATGAACTGGATGGCCGACTGCTTGGGTGCCCCGGTGACGGTGACCGCCCAGGCATGGGTCAGAAATGCATCCAGCGCATCGTAACCAGGTGCCAGTTCGCCCTCGACATGATCCACGGTATGGATGAGCCGGGAATACAGCTCCACCTGGCGGCGCCCGATGACGCGCACGGAACCGGGCACACAGACACGGCTCTTGTCATTGCGGTCCACATCCGTGCACATGGACAACTCGGCCTCGTCCTTTTCCGAGTTGAGCAATTCACGAATCTGACGCGCATCGGCGATGGCGTCCTCACCGCGGGCGATGGTACCGGAGATCGGGCAGGTCTCCACCCGCTGCTGCTGGACTCGCACATACATCTCCGGCGAGGCCGCCAGCAGATACTCCTTCTCCCCCAGATTCATCAGCGTTCCGTAAGGGGCGGGGTTGCGTTGCTGCAAACGGGCGAAGATGTGCGCGGGGCTGTCCTGGCAGGGCTCGTGGAAGACCTGCCCCGGCACCACCTCGAACAGATCCCCGCGACGAAAATACTCCCGGGCCCGGCGCACGATATCGGCATACTCCCCCGGCGCATGATCGCAGAAGGGCTGCGCTCCCTGTGCTAATTCAAAGGGCTGCACGGTTCCCGTGCGACGGTAACCTCCCGTGGTTTCCATGGGCATCTCATCGTCGGCCTGTTCCGGGCGACGACAGACAAACTCGTAGCGGATGAGACGGGTGAGGCCCACGTGATGATCCGCCACCAGCAGTTCGTCGGGCAGGTAGAGCACCATATCCCGGGTTTTGGGGTCTCGTTGCTGATGGTTTTTTACGGCTTCAAACTGGAACGCCAGGTCATAGGCAAAGGCGCCATAAAGCCCCAGGTGTTCATCCGCCTCACTGTGAAAATGCGCCAATAGGGCACGGATCAGTGAAAACACACTGGGCTGGCGGCTGCGCAGCTCTTCCGGCACATCCTTGTGCGGTGGATGGATGCGCAGAAGCAAGCGCTCCGCTGTGGCCGATCTCCCGGCGATGGCCGGTTCGTGGCGCAGCGCCCGCTCCAGCTCCGGCAACAATATGCGGCCACGCGGGTTCAGCGCCTCGATCTCCAGCTCCCGCTCCCGCGCCGTCAGTACCACTGGCGGATTGACAAAGCCCACATCCCAGCGGTTGTAGCGCCCGGGATATTCAAAGGAGGAACTGAGCAGCACCCCGCGCTCGGTATCGAGGCGTGCACGCAATTGTGCAATGCTGTCGCCATGTGTCACGGGCAGTACGCTGCGCTGCACGCGAACGCCGCCTGCCGTCAGGTAATGGGAATGCGTGGGCCGACACGAGCCGGACAGCGCATCGGGTGAAATGGTGGAATGCATAATGGAACCCTCTTCTGTGCCAAAGTGGCCAGAGCGTGCCGGGGTTCGGGGGACTGTTCGAAGAGCTGTATCAGCTCGATGGGAAAGGCCGCCCGATTCCCGGGCGGCCCTGGATATTTACTGACAATACCCAAGCAGGCGACCCGAGGATTCGGGCCACCAAAAATAACTGAGGCTGTATTTGTTGCATGTCAGCGTATTCATGGGCGCCGATCATCCTGCGCGCGCCGGTGATTGTCAAGTCAGGCACGCTCCATTACCCTAGCACCCAAAGAAAAAGGAACCCAGCCATGACTTCGTTTTCCCGCACAGGGCGCGTACTGCTTTGCTCCCTGCTTCCCTGTTTCGCCTTCGCCCAGAATTCCCCTGTCCCTGCCGACTGGGTCATGCCACGCACCGAATACGGCCACCCGGACCTGCAGGGCATGTGGGGCAATCAGACACAGACTCCCATGGAGCGCCCCAGCGATCTGGGCGAGCAGCGCAGCTACAGCCGGGAAGAGGCCCTGCGCCTGGAGAATGCCCTGATCGAACGCGAATCCAGTCGCGACACCGTGCTCGACCCGGACCGCGAGGCTCCGCCTGCGGGGGCCCGTATCGGCCAGGAGGCCGAAGCCGATTATTCCGATGTAGGCATGGGCATCACCCGCATCAATGGTGAATACCGCACCTCGCTCGTGATAGACCCACCCAACGGACGCTTCCCTTTTGTGGAGGGCGGGCGCCAGAAGGACATCTACGGTCAGTGGCGCGCCCAGGGTTTCGGTGAGTTTGACGGCCCGGAGATCCGCAATGCCGGTGAGCGCTGCCTGTCCGCCATCGGCACCATGCCACCGATGGTACTGCTGCCCTACAACTCCAATGCCCAGATCGTGCAGACCAAAGACTATGTGATGATTCTGGGAGAGATGGTGCACGACGCCCGTATCATCCGTCTGCACGGCGAGCATCAGGATGCGCATATGCGCCAGTGGTTCGGCGATTCCATCGGGCACTGGGAAGGCGATACTCTGGTGGTCCATACCACCAACTTCCGCCCCGAAATCTCCAATTTCCGCGTGGTCTCCTCCGAGCTGCTGGAAGTGGATGAACGCTTCACCCGAGTCAACGACACGGAAATTTTCTATACCTATACCGTCACCGACCCGAATATCTATACCCGGCCCTATACCGTGGAAATGCTTCTGCATCATCTGAAACCGGACGAAACCCTATACGAATTTGCCTGTCACGAGGGCAATTACTCCATGGACCTGATTCTGCGTGGTGCCCGGCAGGAGGAACGCGATGCCCGGCAGGCCGCAGAATAGGATTGCCCTCATAACACACACATACGGGGAAACATCATGGGCTTGATGCATCGGAAAACCATCGGCACCGGGCTGCTACTCGGGCTCGCCCTGCTGGCCTGCACCACGCTGGCTGCCGCCGAGCGCGATCTGGCCCCGGCAACGCCGGAACAGGTGGGCATGAGCAGTGAGAAACTGGCAACGCTTACGTCCGCCCTGCGCAGTGAGGTGGATGACGGGCAACTTGCCGGCATCGTTACCCTGGTGGCACGCCACGGCAAACTGGTGCAGCAGGACCACTACGGCTACCAGGACCTGGAAAACGGTGTTGCCATGGAGCAGGACACCATCTTTCGCATCTTCTCCATGACTAAACCCATTACCGGCGTGGCCATGATGATGCTCCATGAGGAGGGCAAGTTCGCACTCGACGACCCCGTGAGCAAGTACATCCCTGAGTTTGCCGACCTCGTGGTGGCGAAGGATGACGCGCCTAACGGCATCCCTATGGCTGAACTACCCGCTCACCCCATGAACATGCGCGAGCTGATGAGCCATACCGGTGGCCTGACCTACGGGGCTTTTTCCCGCTCACGCGTGGACACGCTCTACACACAAACCAATGTGCTTGACCGCCAGTCCACCCTGCAGGACATGATCGACAAGCTGGCCAATATCCCCCTGCGCCAGCAACCCGGAAGCCTGTGGCATTACAGCGTATCGGTGGATGTGCAGGGCTATCTGGTGGAAAAACTCTCGGGAAAGTCTTTTGACGTTTTCCTGCAGGAGCGTCTGTTTGCGCCGCTGGGCATGGAGGACACGCGTTTCCATGTCGGCCGCGACAAGGCCGCGCGCCTCTCCCGCGAATACACCTCCGGCCCCGATGGCCTGAGCAGTCCGGAGAATGGCGAGTTCATCGACCCGGTGCCTTTTCTTTCCGGCGGCGGTGGTCTGACCTCCACGGCTCAGGACTATCTGCGTTTTGCCCAGATGCTGGCAAACGGTGGCGAGCTGGACGGCGTGCGCATTCTCTCCCCGGCAAGCGTCGACCTGATGCGCAGCAATCAGCTCCCCACCGGCATGGAGGAAATTCCCGGTTATCCCGGCAATGTGTTCGGGCTGGACTTCGCCATTGTGAACGATCCGGCAAAGAACGGCGGCATGTCAGCAGGCAGTTACTGGTGGTGGGGCATCGCCGGCTCCTGGTTCTGGATCGACCCGGTGGAAGATGTCGTTTTCGTGGGCATGATTCAGAACCGCAACCTGCGCTATGCACGGGAACTGCAGCGCCGCAGCAAAGAGCTGCTCTATGACGCCATTATCGACTGAGCCCTGAGCTCGCCCCCATCGGAACCTGCTATTGCAGGCTGCGGGACCACTCGCTGAAACTGCTGCCTTCCTGCGCCAGGCGTTCGAGCAGGGGCGCACTTTGCCAGTACTGCGGCCCCAGCTCACGGGCGAAGCGCTGTATCGTCTCATGCACCGTCTTCAGGCCGATCTCGTCGGCATAGAACATGGGGCCGCCCCGCGAGGCCGGGAAGGCATAGCCATAGATATAGACGATGTCGATATCACCAGGACGCTGCGCGATGCCTTCCTCCAGAATGCGGGCCCCCTCATTGATCAGCGGATAGAACAGGCGTGCCACAATTTCCTCATCGCTGATCTCACGCTGACGGATGCCGAGCTTCTGCGCCTGTTCACGAATCAATGCCTCCACCTGCGGGTCACTCTTGCGCGCCCGCGTCTGCGGATCATAAGTGTAATACCCGGCACCGGATTTCTGCCCGAGCCGTCCCATTTCCACGAGGGCAGAGGCGATGCAGTGTGTGGCAGGGTCCAGGGTTTCACCCGCCGCTTCGCGGGCCTGCCGTGCCTTGTAGCCAATATCCAGCCCCGCAAGATCTCCCACCGCCAGGGGGCCCATGGCCATTCCGAAGGCTTCTGCCGCTGCATCGACCTGTGCGGGCGTTGCTCCGTCCAGCAACAGCATGTGTGCCTGACGGCCATAGCCGGTGAGCATGCGGTTGCCGATAAAACCATAGCAAACGCGTGAGAGCACACAGACCTTGCCGATCTGCTTGCCGATTTTCATCACGGTGGCCAGCACGTCATCGGCCGTCCTGTCGCCACGCACCACCTCCAGCAGTTTCATCACGTTTGCCGGGCTGAAGAAGTGCATGCCCACCACGTCTGCCGCGCGCCCCGTGGCAGCGGCGATGTCATCGATGTTCTGATAGGAGGTATTCGAGGCCAGAATGGCGCCGGGCTTGCAGACGGCATCAAGTTTTACAAACACTTCCTTCTTGATGTCCGGGTTTTCGAACACCGCCTCAATGACCAGGTCCACACTGGCCAGGTCGGCATAGTCGGTGGTGCCGCGAATCAGGCCAAGGCGCGCGTCCATCTCCTGCTGGCTCATGCGCCCCTTTTGCACCGTTATCGTATAGTTCTTGCGGATAATGCCGAGACCGCGTTCCAGCGCCTCGTCGCTGATTTCCAGCAGAGTCACCGGGATACCGGCATTGGCAAAGCACATGGCAATGCCACCGCCCATGGTGCCGCCCCCGATGATGGCGGCCTGGCCTATCTCCCGTACCGGCGTGTCCGCAGGCAGGCCCTTGATCTTTGCGGCTTCCCGTTCGGCGAAGAAGACATGACGCATGGCGCGGGACTGGGGCGAGTTCAGGCACTCCATGAACAGCTCGCGCTCTGTCTGCAGCCCCTCGTCGAAGGCTTTTGTCGCTGCCGCTTCCACACAGCTGACGATGCGATCGGCGGCGATCTGCCCCCTTGCCCGTGCGGCCAGCTTGCGGCGGTAGGCGTCGAAGAAACCGGGCACGATGGAAGCCGGGTCGATCTGCAGATCCCGCACCCGTTTCAGCGGCGCGCCCTGGGCCACCAGTTCCTGCGCATAGGCCAGGGCGGCAGCCTGCAGATCCTCGCCCTGCAGCACACGATCGATCAGGTGCATCGACGCCGCATCCTCGGCGGCAATCGGATTACCCATGGTCATCAGCGCCAGGGCGGCCTCTACCCCGGCAAGTCGCGGCACGCGCTGCGTACCGCCCGCCCCCGGCAGGATGCCCAGCTTGACCTCGGGCAGCCCGACTTTCGCGCTCGCCAGCGCACAGCGGTAATGGCAGGCCAGGGCGGTTTCGACCCCCCCCCCAAGGGCCGTGCCGTGAATGGCGGCGATAATCGGTTTGGCGGAGTTTTCCAGCGTTGTCAGCACGTCCGGCAAGGAGGGTGCCTGCGGGGGTTTGCCGAACTCGGTGATATCCGCACCGGCAATAAAGGTGCGCCCGGCACACAGCAGCACCAGCGCCTTGCTGGCATCGTTCTGCGCCGCGTTTACCGCTTCCTGCAAGCCCTGACGCAGGGCATGGGACAGGGCGTTCACGGGCGGGTTGTTGACCGTGATGAGGCCAATCTGATCGATGAGTTCATAACTGACGATCTTTGACATGTGCTTCCCCCTCTTGACGATTGCTGACATGGTGGCGCGAATCCATCCTGCCACTCGTGTTTAATCCAGGCGTTCGATAACGGCCGCGATCCCCTGCCCCACCCCGATACACAGGCTGAGCAGCGCATAGCGCCCGCCGCTGCGTTCCAGCTGTCGCACGGCACTCAGTGCAATACGGGCACCGGAAGCCCCGAGCGGGTGCCCGACGGCAATGGCCCCGCCGTTGGGATTGACCCGCGAATCCTCCGGGGCAATCTCCAGCAGTTTAAGGCAACCCAGCACCTGGGTGGCAAAGGCTTCGTTGATTTCAATAAGGTCCATATCGGCCAGGGACAGGCCCGCACGCGCCAGCGCCTTGCGCGCGGCAAACACAGGCCCCAGCCCCATCAGGCGTGGCTCCACGCCAGCGATGCCACCGGCAAGAACACGCGCACGCGGGCGCAGCCCATGCTGCTCACCGATCTGCGGCGAACCCAGGATCAGCGCTGCCGCCCCATCGTTGATGCCAGAGGCATTGCCTGCGGTCACCACGCCGCCCTCGAACAGAGTTCGCAGACCGGCAAGCGCCTGTTCATTGGAATCGGGGCGTGGATGCTCATCGGCGCTCACCGTCAACGGCGGCTTCCTGCGCCCCTGGGGCACATCGACGGGAATAATCTCGCCGCTGAAAAAACCCTCGGCGCGCGCGGCTTCATAGCGGGCCTGGGAACGGGCGGCAAAGCGGTCGCTCTCCTCCCGCGTGATGCCGATGTCGCGGGCAATATTGTCCGCCGTCTGCGGCATGGTGTCGGTGCCGAAGGCCTCGGCAAAGGCCGGATTGGTGAAGCGTGCGCCCAGGGTGCTGTCGGCAATCTGCTGGCCGCGATCATAGGCACTGGTCGCCTTGGACAGAATCAGCGGGGCACGGCTCATCGACTCGACGCCACCGGCCAGAAACAGCTCCCCCTCCCCACTGCGGATACAGCGTGCCGCATCCAGCACGGCGGCCAGCCCGGAACCACACAGGCGATTGACCGTCAGCCCGCCCACGGAAATCGGCATCCCGGCCAGCAACGCGGCGAAGCGGCCCACGTTGCGGCAATCTTCCCCCGCCTGGTTGGTGTTGCCGATGATGACGTCTTCATAGGCCTCGGGCGGAAAACCATTGCGCCCCACGAGTGTACGGATCACATGAGCCAGCAGATCGTCCGGGCGCACAGAAGCAAGCACACCGCCCTGGCGGCCGAAGGCGCTGCGACCACCATCATAGAGATACACCTGCGTGGAATTCGTCATATAGATTCCCTTGAGAACAAAAAGGAAAAACGTCCGCTGCCTGCGGGAAAGTGATGGTAGCACAGCGCTTGAAAGAGGTGGAATTCGCGGGACGCAGACTTTAAGCTTCTGCGAACAGCTCAGCGTCCAGGGGGGATGCTGCGGGAGGAAAAGGCATGATTCGCGATACGGAAACACTGACTCAACTCATCGACATGGTGGAGCGCTTCGTCCGCGAACGCCTGATGCCTGCCGAGCAGGATGTTGCCGAACACTATCGCATTCCCGAGGATATCGTGCAGGAGATGAAGGCGCTCGGCCTGTTTGGCATGACCATTCCGGAAGCGTACGGTGGCCTGGGCCTGAGCATGGAGGAAGAGATTCATGTGGCCATGACCCTGGGACGTACCTCTCCCGCCTTTCGCTCCATTCTTGGCACCAATAACGGCATCGGTTCCGCCGCGATCGTGTTCGACGGCACCGAGGAGCAGAAGCAGCGCTTTCTGCCCAAATACGCCAGCGGCGAATGGGTCGGCTGCTTCTGCCTGACCGAGCCGGATGTTGGCTCGGATGCCGGAGCGCTGAAGGCCACGGCCCGGCGCGATGGCGACCACTATGTTCTCAACGGCACCAAACGCTTTATCACCAACGGCCCGGTCGCCGACACCTTCAATGTGATGGCTCGTACCAACCCGGACATCAAGGGCGCCCGGGGCATCTCGGCCTTCATCGTGGAAAAGGGCACCCCCGGCATCACGCTCGGCCCGGTGGACCGCAAGATGGGCCAGGCCGGTTCGCTCACTTGTGACGTGATCTTCGAGGACTGCCGCGTTCCCGCCGCCAATCTCATCGGCAGGGAGGGCGAAGGCTTCATCACCGCCATGAAGGTGCTGGATCGGGGGCGCCTGCACATTGCTGGAGTCAGTGTCGGCGTGTCCGAACGCCTGATTGACGATGCCCTGGCTTTCGCCATGAGCCGCAAACAGTTTGGCGTTGCCATTGCCGAGCACCAGCTGATTCAGGCCATGCTGGCCGATTCGAAAACCGAATCCTATGCCGCACGTTGCATGGTGCTGGAAACTGCCCGTCAGCGCGACGAGGGTAAAAACGTCAGCACCGAATCCGCCGCCTGCAAGCTGTTTGCCACCGAGATGGTCGGTCGCGTGGCGGATCGCGCCGTGCAGATTCACGGCGGCGCCGGCTATATGTCGGAGTACGCCGTGGAGCGCTTCTACCGAGATGTGCGCCTGTTCCGCCTCTACGAGGGCACCAGCCAGATACAGCAACTTATTATTGCCCGCAATATGATCCGGGATGCCAGCTAAGCCTTATTCTGGAATGATATATCCATGCAAGACTTGAGAATTCTCAGCCTCAACATCCACAAGGGTTTTGCCCTGGGCCCCAAGCGCCTGGTGCTGGAAAAAATCCGTGAATGCCTGCGCGACAGCGAGGCCAATATCGTCTTCCTGCAGGAAGTGGTGGGGGCCAACCGCAAACACCAGCGAAAACTGTCCACCTGGCCCTCGCAGACGCAACTGGAATATCTGGCTGATACGGTCTGGCATCATCACGCCTACGGCAAGAACGCAATTTATCAGCACGGCCACCACGGCAACGCCATCCTCAGTGAACTGCCCTTTGTGCGCTGGGACAATATCGACGCCTCCATTCTCAGTTTTTCCCAGCGCGGTTTTCTGCATGGCACCATTCTTGGCGAGCTGCACCTCATCTGCGTGCACCTGGGCCTGTTCGAGCGCGAGCGCCAATTACAGACCGCCCATCTCATCGAACATATTCTGCGCGCGGTGCCGGAAGACGCACCGCTGATCCTGGCCGGAGATTTCAATGACTGGCGCCTGTCCACGCATCGGCGGCTGACGCAGACCCTGGGCCTGCAGGAGGTGCACGAGAGCATCAATGGCCACTGTGCCCGCACCTATCCGGCCTTCCTGCCCATGCTGTCGATGGATCGTATTTATGTCCGCGGGCTGTCCGTCAGGCATTGCGAAAGCATTGCCGGCAGCCACTGGCGTGACTTCTCCGATCACCGGGCGTTGGTGGCCGATCTTTGTCTGAACAGGAACGGAGGAGGGTAAGCCAGATGCTGGAGACCTCTTTGCTGTGGTTCATCCCGCCCGTCCATATCGTGATGGCCGTGCTCGCCTCCGGGCATGCCCTGCTGAACAAGATGGACTCCCGCGCGGCCTTCGGCTGGATTGCGCTGTGCATCATCCTGCCCCTGATGGGGCCGATCCTGTACCTGATATTCGGCATCAACCGGGTCAACTCTGCCGCCCGGCGCCACTACGTCATCAAGCTGCACAAGGATTCCACGGAGACCGTCACCGAACCACCCGGCACCCACTTTCGCCCTCTCTCCACCGTGGGAGAAAAGCTTGTCCAGAAGGGGCTGACCTCCTGCGACGATGTGAACATCCTGCAAAATGGCGAGGCGCTGTATCCCGCCATGCTGGAGGCCATCGCCGAGGCGCGCCATCACGTGCTTCTGTACACCTATATCTTCGACCGTGACGAGACTGGGCTGCGTTTCGTGGACGCGCTCGCCGCCGCCATGGAAAGAGGCCTGGAGGTGAAAGTCATCGTGGACGGCATGGGAGAATGGAACGGTGGCCTGCGGCGCATCGGTTCGCTGCTGCGCAGGCGCGGCATCCCCTTTACCCGCTTCAATCCGATCACGCTGCTGCCACCGGCACTCAACATCAATCTGCGCAGCCACCGCAAGATGCTGATCGTGGACAATCGTTACGCTTTTACCGGCGGTTCCAATATCGGCGATCGCCATCTCGCCGACAGGGAGAACAATGCCCATCGCGTGCTCGACATCCACTTCCGCCTGCAGGGGCGTATTGTGGACGAGCTGGAATGGGCATTCCGGCGCGACTGGCACTACTGCAAGGGCAATCGTTCGCCGCTGTCACCCTTCAAGCACAGCAATCCCAATCGCCTGGATGCGCCCGTGTGGACCCGCCTGGTACTGGACGGCCCCAACAAGTCCCTGGATCGCCTCAACGATCTGATGCTGGGAGTGATCAGCGCCGCGCGGACACGCGTGTGGATCATGACCCCGTATTTCCTGCCCACCCTGGACCTGATCGGCGCCCTGACAGCCGCCCAACTGCGCGGCGTGGACGTACAGATCCTGCTGCCCGGCCTGAACAATATCAAGCCCGCCCACTGGGCATCGCGCAACATCCTGCGCCAGGTGCTCGAAAGCGATATTCAGGTCGCCTATCAGCCCGGCCCCTTTGTGCATGCCAAACTGCTGCTGGTGGACGAACAGTATTCCCTCGTTGGTTCGACCAATATGGACCCCCGCAGCCTGCGTCTGAACTATGAGCTGGGGGTCGAGCTGTTCAGCGCGGACATCAATCGACAGTTATGCGAATACTTCAGTAAGCGGCGGGCAATCGCCTCGCCCATCACACGCGCCGAGATTGACTCCCGCGCCCTGCCCGAGCGCCTGCGCGACTCGATCGCCTGGTTGTTTTCACCCTATCTGTGAACCGCTCATCGCAAGCTCGCTTCTCAAGCCCATCTGTCTCCGCTACACTGCCACAGACAAGGATGCATGCGAGGAGCCCTTCATGAGTACCTATCAGAATCTGCTGGTTGCCATTGATCTTTCCAGCGAATCCAACAAGGTCATCGCCCGCGCCAAACGGCTGGTGGGGGGTGACGCTCACAAGCTCAGCCTGATTCACGTTGTGGAACCCATCGCGGCGGCCTATCCCATCGATGCCTACGCGATCAATATCAGCAAGATGCAGGAAGAAGCCATGCAGATTGCGGCGGAACGCCTGGCCGACATCGGCAAGGAGACCGGCATTCCTCCCGAGCACCAGCACACCATGCTGGGAGCCCCGGCAACGGAAGTGCGCGCCAAGGCACAGGAACTGGGCAGTGATCTCATCGTGATCGGCAGCCATGGCCGTTCCGGCTGGAAACTGTTACTGGGTTCTACCGCGAACAAGGTGCTGCACGGCTCTCACTGCGACATCCTGACCGTTCACGTCGGGGAATGAAGCCAGAGCCTCCCTATCCCCACCTGCTGGCGCCTCTGGATCTGGGTTTCACCCAGCTGCGCAACCGGGTGCTGATGGGGTCCATGCACACGGGGCTGGAAGACCTTCCAGACAGCCATGCCCGTCTGGCCGCGTTCTATGCCGAACGGGCCGCCGGCGGCGTTGCCCTGATTGTGACCGGCGGCTTCATGCCCAATGCCCACTGCCTGCCCAAAGGGGAGCTTCCCGCCTATCGGCAGCCGGACGCCCTGCGCCAGCACCGTCTCATCACCGATGCCGTCCACCGCGAAGGGGCCAAAATCTGCCTGCAAATTCTGCATACCGGGCGCTACGCCCATAACGAAAACCTTATCGCCCCTTCCGCGCTGCAGGCTCCCATCAGCCGTTTCGTGCCCGCTGCCGCCAGCGAGGCACAGATACTGCAGCAGATCGAGGACTTCGCGGACTTCGCACACTTCTGTCAACAGGCAGGCTATGACGGCGTGGAGGTCATGGGTTCGGAGGGTTACTTCATCAATGAATTTATTGCGCCGCGCACCAATCAGCGCCAGGACCGCTGGGGTGGCAGTTTCGACAATCGCTGCCGCCTGCCATTGGCAATTGTGCGGCGCATCCGGGAGCGGGTCGGGGAGCACTTTATTCTCATCTTCCGCCTGTCCATGCTTGATCTTGTCGAGGGCGGCAGCACCTTCGAGGAAACCCTTGCATTGGGGAGGGTGCTGGCGCAGGCGGGTGTCACGCTAATCAATACGGGCATCGGCTGGCATGAAGCGCAGATTCCCACCATTGCCACCAAGGTGCCACGTGCCGCCTTCAGCTGGGTCAGCGCCCGTTTCCGGGCACAACTGCCCGTGCCCGTCATCACCTCCAATCGCATCAATACACCGGAGGTCGCGGAAGCCGTGCTGGCACTGGGGGATGCCGACATGGTGTCCATGGCACGCCCGTTCCTGGCCGACCCTCATTTCGTCGCCAAGGCGGCGGCGGGAGAGAGTGACAGCATCAATACCTGCATCGCCTGCAACCAGGCCTGCCTTGACCACATCTTCAATGGCCGGCTCACCAGTTGCCTGGTCAACCCCCGCGCCTGCCACGAGCTTGAACTGCGCTGCGATCCGGCAACTGACATACGCCGTATTGCCGTGGTGGGTGCCGGCCCTGCCGGGCTTGCCTTTGCCACCACGGCGGCGGAACGGGGCCATCGGGTCACGCTGTTCGACCAGTCCGCAGAGATCGGCGGGCAGTTCAATCTCGCCAAACGCATTCCGGGCAAAGAGGAGTTCGCCCAGACCCTGCGCTATTTCGGCACGCGGCTGCAACAGCTTGGCGTGGAGCTGCGGCTGGAGACAGAGGTGGATGCCCGCCTGCTTGAATCAGGAGCCTATGATCTCGCCGTCATTGCCACCGGCATCTCGCCACGCATCCCGGACATTCCGGGCATCAGCCACCCCAGCGTGCTCACCTACACCGATGTTCTCCAGGGCAAAATCAATCCTGGCAGACGCGTGGCGATTCTCGGAGCCGGAGGCATTGGCTTCGATGTGGCCGAATTCCTCAGCCAGGGAACGGAAATGCCGAGCCGGGACATTCCCGAGTTCATGCGCGAATGGGGGGTGGACATGAGTCTACAGACACGCGGCGGCATTGAAGGAATCACGCCGCACATCCCCCCCTCTCCCCGACAGATCACGCTCCTGCAGCGCAAGCCGGGAAGGCCCGGCAGCACGCTGGGCAAGACGACAGGCTGGATTCATCGCCTGGGCTTGCTGAACAAGGGAGTGGAAATGCTGGGGGGCTGCGAGTATCAGCACATCGACGACGAGGGCCTGCACCTGTCCGTGCAGGGTGTGCCACGAGTACTGGCAGTGGATCACATCGTGATTTGCGCAGGCCAGGAACCGCTGCGTGGATTGGCACAGGGTCTGCGTCTGCCCTGCCATGTGATTGGAGGGGCACACGAGGCCTCGGAACTCGACGCCAAACGCGCCATCGATGAGGCCACACGCCTGGCCCTGGCTATCTGACCGGGCTCAGCAGGTCCAGCGCCGGGTCGTGCAGGCCGGTGTCCACGTTCAGCATGCCCAACACCGTATGAAAGTAGTTGTCGTGGGACAGCGGCTGGTTCGCCTTGGCACGCACACGTTCGCCCTCCTGCTCGAAACCGCGCCCAAACCACATCAACGAGGCCACATGGGTCTGGGCATCCGGGGCCAGGGCATAGGGCAGCCCGTGCAGATACAAGCCCATCTCCCCCAGCGATTCGCCATGGTCCGCCATATACACCATGGCCGTGGCAAAGTCTGACTGCCGGGGCTGCAGAAAATCGATCACGCTGGAGAGAAAGGCGTTGCTGTACAGCGTGGCATTGTCATAGGCATTGCGGATTTCCTCCTGCGTGCAATCCTCGATCTGATTGGTTTTGCACACTGGGGTGAAACGTTCGTATTGCTTCGGGTAGCGCTTGTAATAGGCCGGCCCGTGGTTGCCCATCTGGTGCAGCACCACCACGATATCCCCCGTGGGGTGCGCGTCAATATAGCCGTCCAGCCCCGCCAGCATCCCCACATCGCGACACTCCACATCGCAGACCGGGTTGACGTCCGGCGAGCGGAAGTCCTCGAAGGGCACGGCCACCGCCACCCCCTTGGAATCGGAGTTATTGTCACGCCACAAAACATTCACGCCAGCCCGCTGCAACACATCCAGCAGGTTCTCCTGGGCGTTGGCGTCCTCCAGGCTGAAGTCATCAAACCCCAACGCAGAGAACATGCAGGGCAGGGAATAGGCTGTCGAGGTGGCACAGGAGCGCACATGGGCCAGGCTGATCACGTCATCGTCTGCCACCGGAGCATTGGTATCGCGCTCATAACCGTTCAGTGACCAGTGGTCTGCCCGAGTAGCCTCCCCCACCACAAGCACCAGCAGCTTGCGTTGCTGTGGGCTGTGGGTGATACGGGCGTCCTCGCCCATGACGGTGCGGATACCGGTGTCCGGCCCGGCCAGTGCATCTTCGACAAACCGGGTCGCCGAGTACACAAAGGTCAGCGGATTCATGTAATAACGCAGGTCTTTCTGCTCACGGATGAAGCTGGCGTACTGCTCCGACATCAACAGCAGATTGGCCACCATCAGCGCCAGGAAGAAGGCGAGATACTTCAAGCGGCCGATCAATTCGCGCTTCAGTGGCAGGCAGGGCACCCTCATTCTGCAGATGATAATGGCAGGCACGATGGCCAGCACAAGCAGGTACACGATGAAGCGCAGGCTGATCAGATCCCCCACTTCGCGGCTGTCTGTCATCAGGGAATTGCGCAGCATGGCGGCATCGATGATGACGTTGTAGCTGTTCATGAAATAGCCGCACACCGCCGCTGCCACAAACAGCAGAATCAGCAGCGGCTTGATGGTGAACTTGTTCAGCACCAGCCCGAGAAAAAAAGCGATGCTGCTGAACAGCAGCACCGTCAGGGAAATCAGGAACGGGAGGTTCTGTTCCAACGGATAGCGCAGCACCACGTTGTGGTAGAACGCGGTGTTGTAGGCGAGCGTAAAAAACAAGGCAGCCAACAAGAGGGTTGTTATGCTGCCTTTTGCCTTGAGTAGGTTCATGCTTGCTTCCGTCAGGCAGAAATAGGGCGTCAGGAAACGCCTCACTCGTTTGGGATCGATGCTATTCTTGCGCCCCTGTCTTAAGGCAAACTTAATGCATCCGGCATAGGCTGCCTTTTCATCCATTTGCACGAGCCCGAGCGTCCCATGCACGACACCCGCCTGCGCATGACCCTGTACCCCACCGTGCTGTTCGCCTTCCTGGCCACCGTGCTGGTGCTGACGGACTGGGATTTGTGGTGGGGAGATCTGCTGTTCCGGCTGGAAGGCGGGAGCTGGGCGCTTCGCGATGCCTGGGTAACTAATCAACTGATCCACGATCGCGGACGCGATCTGGTGGCCGTGATGACACTCGCGCTGTTGCTGGCCATCGCCATGAGCTTTGCCCTGCGCAGGCTGCACGCCTGGCGACGCCCGCTTCTCTATCTGCTGTGTTCGGCACTGATCAGTGTCGCCATCGTCAATATCATGAAGGACACCACCGGGGTGGATTGCCCCTGGGATCTAAGCCGATATGGGGGGGACAAGGAGTATGTCGGCCTGTTTGACTCCCTGCCGGAAGGACAGGACGCGGGACGCTGTTTTCCGGCGGGACATGCCAGCGGGGCCTACTGCTGGTTAGGGCTGTATTTTCTGGCGCTGCGCTATCGCCCGGCCTGGCGTCATGCGGTGCTGGGCGCCGTGCTGACGCTGGGGCTGACTTTCGGCATTGCCCAGCAGCTGCGCGGCGCCCATTTCATCTCACATGACATATGGACGATCTACATCTGCTGGATGAGTGCCGCGCTGTGCTATTACTGGGTGTTCCGTTTGGGGCGCGAGCAAGCGCCCGCGCCTGCACCGCTCGCTAGCGGCCCAGAAGATTAGCGGGCGAGAACTGATCGGTCAGCACGCGACGCGTCTGATCCCAGTCCGGGCGTGTGCCCATGCGTGCCGGGAATTCCAGAATCTCCACCCCGAACGGGCGCAGGGGTTCGTACAGCGGTTGGGCATTCGCCTTCAGCTCACCCTGGTTGGGCAGAGGTTTCTGCTGCGCGATGATGACGCGGTTGCCCGAGCCACTCATCTTCAGATTGAAGAAGTCGCCAAAGACGGCACGATAGGTTTCCGACTCGTGATCATAAAGCCGACTGCTGGAGAAGGTATTGGCGACCACCACACCATCCGGCGTCAGAATGGCTTTTACCTCCTGCAGGAACTCCTGGGTCATCAGGTGTTCGGGAATATATTCCCCGGTGAAGGCATCCAGCACGATGAAGTCGTATTTCTTGCCCTCCAGCCCCGCTCGCTTGACGAACACGCGGGCATCCACCACATGGGTTTTGACCTGTTCATTTTCCTCAAAATAGAAGAAATTCTTCGCCACATTGACCACGGCCTGGTCGATTTCCAGGATATCGATCGTAGCATTCGGATACAGCTCGTGCAGCGCCGTTGGCAGCGTGCCACCGCCCAGGCCCGCAATCAGAATATGCTCGGGGTTCGGGTTGACCAGCAAGCCCGCCATGGTCATGCGCGCATAATGGAAGACGAACTCTTTCGGGTTGCGCACGTTCATGCAGGTCTGATTGCGCTCCCCGCGCACGGCGTTGAACATCAGGCAACGCCGCCCACCCTCTTCGGTGACAAAGATATTGCGATACAGCGATTTTTCCTCGTGCAGCACCTCTGCATTAAGTACTCCGCAAAGCAAGGAGGCCATGATGCTCAGGCTGAACACGGCGCATTGACGCCACAGCCCTGAGGATCGATACAGCGTTTTTTCAGTTTTCATCGTGCAGCTCTCCTGTTGTCGCCCCGATCGACAGGCGATGAACGAGCATGACGGACGCTCCGCACAGCAGCAACGCCCCAATGGCTCCCCACATGATCGTGTCAATCTCGAACCACAGGACGAAGTAGAACGAGGTCAACAGCGTGCCCAGGGCACTGCCCAGGGTGGAGACAAAATACAGAAGACCGGCCATGCGTCCACTGTGTTCCTCGGAACTGACCAGCAAACGGATGGAATAGGGCGAGACCATGCCCATCAGGCAGATGGGCAGAAAATACAGCGCCGTGGCCGCGATCAGCGAGCCGTAACGCGGGTCCTCAATGGCGAGGAAGACCTGGGTCATCGTCCATTCGGAGAAAAAAATCACCGGCAGCGACAGCAGGGCCGACAGGCCGAAGAAACTGGCGTAAACCCTGGGGTCGGGAGTGCGCGAAGACAGTCGCCCGCCCCACAGATACCCCAGGGAAAGAGACAGCATGAAAATGGTGATGATGCTGCCCCAGACATAGACACTGGTCCCGAAATAGGGGGACAACACACGCCCCCCCAGCAGCTCGATCGTCATGATCACAAAGCCGTTGAGGAAGGCAGAGACGACAATCACGTTCTGCATCAGGAGATTCTTGCGGGGTTCAGTCACATCAGTTCTTCTTATGGATTCCGGGGCACTGCAGGCAGGAAGCAGGCTCTCATGGCTCGGCCCCCGGTGGGGGATTCAGGAGCCTGAAATTACGTGAACTTGCCGGGCGGGTCAAGGCGATCAGGGCGCCTCTATCCCTTCTTCGATCACCCGTTCACACATGCGCTGCAGGCTATGTATCCTGCCCAGCAGAGCCCCGAAACGCGGGTCGCGAGTCAGGCCCTGGGTGTAGCGGGCATAGATCTGCTGGACAATGACCGCCAGGCGGAACAGACCGAAGCAGAAGTAGAATTCGAAGCGCTCCATGCGCAGACCGGAACGCTGTGTAAAACGGGCGACGATCTGCGCCCGCGTCGGCGCACCGGGCACATCGCTGGGCATGGCACGGAACTGACGGAAATCCTCCGGATCCGATGCCTCAACCCAGTAGCCCAGTGTGCAGCCCAGGTCCATCAACGGATCCCCGATGGTTGTCATCTCCCAGTCCAGCACACCGATCAGGCGCAGCGGGTCGTCCGGCGACCAGATGACATTGTCCAGCTTGTAATCGTTGTGAATGAGACAGGCGACACCGCTGTCGGCGGGCATATTGGCATGCAGCCAGTGCATCACGCGTTCGAAATCCGGCGCATCCGGCGTTGCGGCATCGCGGTAACGCCGGCTCCAGCCTTCCACCTGGCGGCGGACATAACCCTCGGGGCGCCCGAAATCACCCAGGCCGATGCTGACCGGATCAATGCGATGCAGCTCGCCCAGCACATCGAACAGGGTAAAGAACTGTTCCCGCACCTGCTCCGGGCTCAGTGACATGCCCGGCGGATACGCCTGGCGGATCACCCGCCCGGGAATATAGGACATCAGATAGAAATCGCAGCCCAGAACGTCCTGCCTGTCGCAGAAATGCACCGGCACGGGCGCATAGGGAAAGACCCCCGCAAGGGCCGACAACACCCGGAATTCACGCCCCATATCGTGGGCGGAACGCACGCGGCTGCCAAAGGGCGGACGCCGCAGCACCCAGTGCTCGTCCCCGGCACTCAGCAGATAGGTGAGATTGGAATAACCGCCGGGGAACTGGCGCAGCTGCAAATCCTGTAGTGGCCGCCGCAACACCCCCTGCAGATATTCACGCAGCACAGGCAGTGGCAGTTCTTCGCCAGAGCGGACGGTCGTTGCACTGTCGACTTCCGCTCGGCTGCTCACAGCGAAGCAAAACGCCGGGTATGGAAATCGGTATTGCCGAACAGGGTCTCGATGGCGGTGATGCGCTTGAACAGATGACCGACATCCAGTTCATCGGTGATGCCGATGCCGCCGTGCAGTTGCACGGCCTCCTGGCCGACAAGCCGGATGGCCCTGCCTACCCGGCTCTTGGCGGCAGACACCGCTTTGGCTTTCTCTGCAGCGCCAATATCACTGTCCAGTTTCATTGCCGCCATCAGCACAATGGAACGCGCCAGCTGGCACTCAATAAACATATTGGCCATGCGGTGCTGCAAGGCCTGAAACGCGGACAGCGGCGCACCAAATTGCTTGCGGGTCTTGCTGTACTCCACGGTCTTCTGCAGCAGGGCATCCATGGCGCCAACGGCTTCGGCGCTCAGACACAGCGCGGCACGATCCACCGCCTGCTCCAGTGCCGGCAGGCAGCCACCCACCGGCCCCAACAGGGCACTGGCCGGCACTTTCACCCCATCCAGACGAATCTGCGCAGCACGATGACCGTCCACCGTGGGGTAGCCATAACGATGCACACCGGCACTGTTCGCGTCGATCAGAAACAGGGAAATACCCTCTGCATCGCAGGGCTCTCCCGCCGTGCGGGCCGACACCAGCAACTGATCGGCATTGCTGCCATTGAGCACCAGAATCTTGCTGCCATCGAGCACATAGTCTTCACCACGGCTCTGAACACGCGTCTGCACATTGGTGAGATTGAAGCGGCTGCCTTCTTCATAAAGGCCTGCCGCAATCTGGACAGAGCCTTCCATAATTTTGCCAAGCATTGCGTCTTTTTGAGCCGCACTGCCCAGCGCCGCGATCAGCCCACCCCCAAGTACCGCTGTGGGAATAAAGGGCTCCACGACCATGGCATGCCCGAACGCCTCCATCAGCACCATCAGGTCGGTGGCCCGTGCCCCGAAACCTCCGTCCTCCTCACGAAAGGGAACCATCAACCAACCCAGTTCCGCAAACAGGTCCCAGTGTTGCGGGCTGTAACCCGCCTCACTCGCCACGATGGCACGGCGCGCCTCAAAGCTGTAATGGCGCTGCACAAACTTCTGCACGCTCTCCTGCAGCATCTGCTGCTCTTCGCTGAATGAAAAGTCCATAGTGATTCCCGTTATACCGGCCTACAGGCCCAGCACCGCTTTGCAGATAATGTTTTTCTGAATCTCGTTGGAGCCGCCGTAGATCGATGCCTTGCGATTATTGAAGTAGGTCAGCGCCGTGGCGGCCGCGGCGTCCTGCCCGATCACCTCGCCGCCAAAATCGACAGCAAACTGCTCGGGCACATACGGCAGGCTCTGCAGTGCCGCCATTTCCATATACAGGGTGTCAATACTCTGTGCGAGTTCAGAGCCGACGATTTTCAGTATGGAAGATTCCGGACCGGGCGCCTTGCCCACGCTGACCGCCGCCAGCGCCCGCAGTTCGGCGTATTCGAGCGCCAGGCACTGAATCTGCGCTTCGGCAAGCCGGTTGCGGAACACAGGTTCATCCAGCAATACGCCCCCCTGTCCGTCCGGTGTTCTGGCCGCCAGTGCGCACAGTTTTTCCAGCCGCACCTTGGAGCGCGGAACACCGGCAATATTGGTTCGTTCATGGGTCAGCAACACCTTGGCATAGGTCCAGCCCTGGTTCTCTTCCCCGATGCGGTTTGCTACCGGCACGCGTACATTGTCGAAGTGCACTTCATTGACTTCCGGGGTGCCATCGATCAGGTAAATGGGCGACAGACGGATGCCCGGCGTCTTCATGTCGATCAGCAGAAAACTGATGCCCTCCTGTTTCTTCACACGGCTGTCGGTGCGCACCAGGCAGAAGATCCAGTCGGCGTGTTGGCCGAGCGTATTCCAGGTCTTGGTGCCGTTGACGATGTAGTGGTCACCATCGCGCACTGCAGTGGTTTTGAGAGAGGCAAGGTCGGAGCCGGCATTGGGCTCGGAATAACCCTGGCACCACCACACATTGCTTTCCAGAATGTCTGGCAGGAAACGCTGCTTCTGCTCCTCATTGCCATAGGTGAAAATCACCGGCCCGACCATTTTGACGCCGAACGCCACCGGTTCGGGTGCGCCGATGCGGGCCATCTCCTCGGCAAAAATATACTTCTGCACGGCCGTCCAGCCGGTGCCGCCGTACTCGACCGGCCAGTTGGGGGCGACCCAGCCCTTGCGGAACAGAATCTTCTGCCAGCGCACATAATCGTCCTTCTCCAGGGGGATACGCTGCTCGACCTTGTGGCGAATGTCGGCGGGGAACTCCGCTGTCAGAAACTCCCGGGCCTGCTGCTGAAACTGCCGTTCTTCGTCGGTAAATGAAGGGTTCAAAACCAGGCTCTCCTGTAAAATCTGTGCGCGCTGCTGCGCTTGCGCGTGAACGGATGCCGTTCGACTCTACCACTTTTGCCTGGACTTGCAAGCACAGAATCGAGCAATTGCTCGAAAGCCAGATACTCAAGCAAGTCGATGAATAATAAGAAGATTAACAGCTATTTCGCGAACTCCCAGGGCCTCGACAAGTCTCGAAGGAGGCTCGTCACTGGTGCCGGGAAAAAAGGAAAATCAGGAAAAACGAATGCGACGGACCGCCTGGAAACCGGTGTTCCAGACCACAATGGCAAAACCCAGCAGGCCCGGCAGCACGAACAGCAGCAGGGAGCCGACCTCCTGCCCCCCCATGCCCGTCAGCCCCATCAAGAGATAGGCCAGCGCGGCAAGAATATGCGCGAGCAGATAGAAGATGAGCAGGCTGCGCCAGCCTGCACTCACGGGACAGGCACGCCCGGACAACAGCCAGCGCACGCCGTAACCCAGACCCAGCAGATCGCTCGGCCAGAACAACAGCAAATTGAGATTGTGGTGCAGGTCCAGATGCGCGGAAGCCAGCCAGCCAAAACTCATGATGAGGCCATAAATGCCGCTGCACAGGCTGATCAATACCCCCAGCAGGCCCATCACACGGTAACTCAGTGCCGGATTGCGCAAAGTAATGCCGGGCTGGCTGGAGAAGGAGGCAAGGGACGTGCGACGGAACATCAGCAACAGCAGCAGTACGGGCAGCAACAGCCCGGCCAGCAACAGGTAATAGGGGTTGGGGCCCGCTACGGGTGGCGTGAACTCCATAATGACGGTCGGCTCTTCCAGCATATCGATGCGCTGCCCGTTGCGCGTGACATCCGAGGGGAAGCTCAGCAGTTCGCGACGCAGCTGGGCGGGCAGGAACATCTGCTCCCACTGGCTCATGCGGCGGTCGATATTGCCGTTCATCAGCACATCGAGTGACAGGGCCACCAGGGGCACGCTGGCATAGTGGGACAAGACCTCGTCACGGAAGGTGTTCTGGGAGGGTGCCCGGTTCTGGGCCTGCAGACGGCCGCCCAGGGCCTCGTTCAGATAATCCCTGACCCGCGTGGTGCAATTGTCGAAAAAGTACTGGTAATCGTAGACGATATTTTCTTCCCGCAGATTCCAGGCCAGACGCTTGTACAGCGTTTCCTTCTGCGCATTGCTGAGGTTGAGTTTGTCCTGCCAGACGCTGCGCTGTTCGCGCTCGTAACGCCCGAATTCCCAGGCGGGCGGTGAAACCCCAAGTTGGTAGGGCAGGATGCCGCGCAGGAAATTGACGGCGAAGCGGACATAACCTCCGCTGGGGTCAAACAGCCCCCAGTTGAACACCAGGTCCGAATTGCTGTTGCGATCCACCACCCGCAGGGCGGTATGGCCAAAATTGTCCCAGACCTGATTGCCGACATCGACCGTCACCAGATAGAAATCCACCTGATTGAAATCGGCAGGCAGCAGGATTTTATCGGCGTCCGTGATCGGTGGCAGAACATAGCCCTGTTCGCCCGCCGGTTCCTGCGCCCACAGGGACACACCGGGCAGCAGCGCCAGAATGACGGCCAGGGCACGGAGCGAACGCAGGAGCGATGCAAAACTGAGGCAAGAAGGAATCAATGAATGTCAGGCTGCCATACTGGTTTGAGAGAGTGGCGGCCATCATATCAAAGAAAGCGACCCGATCAAGCAAGCGGCTTCACAGCCTGTTGATCGGTACATGAACTCCTCTGCGTAAGCCCGCGATTCAACGAAGTTTGTCAGTGCACACGTTCCCAGGGCATGGGCAGGCCGCGCAATGCCCGGACCTTGCAGACCTTGAGCCAGTAATTCATGACGAAATGCTGGTCACGCGCCAGATTCTGCAGTTTTTCCCGGATCTCGTATACCGTGGTATGCGGCAGCATGCGGGCGATCTGCCAGATTTCCTTTTCCTGCACCTCCACATCGAGAACGCCCTTGTACACCTCCGCCGGGCGGAAACCTTCACTCAGAGTCTTCATAGTCATATCAGTCACCAAACAGGATGAGAACATCGTTACAAGCCATTGAATTCAAATTACTGTATGTTTATACACTATGTATTTATACAGTACAAGCATCGCTTGGATCAGGCAGCCCGGCTTGAGGCGGCAAAGTGGTGTGCTACACTCAGCCGGCCCTTTCATCCGGAGGCTCAACCCATGACGCATGCCACTGCCAACGGTGCCACCGCCCTGCTTGAAACCCTTGTCCACAGCGGTGTGGAGCTGTGCATTGCCAACCCCGGTACCTCCGAAATGCACCTGGTTCAGGCCCTGGATCAGGTGCCCGGCATGCGCCCCGTGCTGGCGCTGTTCGAGGGGGTGTGCACCGGTGCCGCCGATGGCTATGGCCGCATGCTCGGCAAACCAGCCGCCACCCTGCTGCACCTCGGGCCGGGCCTGGCCAACGGCATCGCCAATCTGCACAACGCCCGCAAGGCCGGCACACCACTGCTCAATATTGTGGGGAATCATCCGCACTTTCACATGGGGGTGGATGCGCCGCTGACTTCGGACATCGACACCCTTGCCCGCAACTTCTCCGTCTGGAGCAAGTCCTGCAGCACCAGCACAAGCCTGGCTCAGGATGGCGCGGATGCCGTCACCGCAACGCTGCGTGCCAACCCCGGCGCCCAGGGGCAGATAGCAACGCTGATTGTCGGGGCCGATGCGGCATGGGGAGAAACAGAGGGCCCCGTGGCCCCCAATGCCCGGCCTCAACGCCCCCTGGTCGATGAGGGGCACATCGAGACCGTTGCCACCCGCATGATGGCCGGCAAACGCATCGTGCTGCTGCTGGAACAGCATGCCCTGAACCCACAGGCTCTGGAGGCCGCCTCCCGCATCGGCAGCAAAACCGGTGCCCGCCTGATGAGCAGCACCTTCCCCGCCCGCATCGATGGCGGCCCCGGTGCGGTGCAGGTGGAACGCATGCCCTATTTTCCGGAACAGATTCTGGAGAGCCTGAACGGTACTGACCTGCTGGTGTTGGTGGGAGCTCAGGCACCTGCCAGCTTCTTCGCCTATCAGAACCAGCCCAGCCTCTTGCTGCCGCCGGGCTGTGCGCTGCTGACTCTCGCCCGTATCGAGGAGGATGCTATCGATGCACTCCAGCGCCTCGCCGAACGTCTGGGCGCACAGCAGCACGATGTCCGCCGCTTTGAGCGCGTGGCAATCCCGAAACCGCAGGGATCGCTGAACACCCGCAACATCACGCAGGCCATCGCCGCCTGCCTGCCCGAGGGAGCTATCGTGGCAACGGATTCCGGTGGAGGGAATCTCGCGTACCCGATCTGCCAGCAATCCGCCCCTCACAGCTGGCTGAGCCTCACCGGAGGCTCCATTGGTCAGGGCGGGCCCGTGGCGACCGGGGCGGCGCTGGCCTGCCCGCAGCGTCCGGTTCTTGCCCTGCTGGGTGATGGTGGTGCGGCGTACACCATTCAGTGCCTGTGGACCCAGGCACGGGAGAACCTGAACGTCACCACCGTGATCTACGCAAACCGGCAGTACAACATTCTCAATGCGGAGTACGCGCGCCTCGGCATCACCGATCCGGGGCCTGCGGCCACCAGCCTGTTCGATATCGGCAATCCCGAAATTGACTGGGTGGCCATGGCGGCCAGCATGGGCGTGCCAGGAGCAAAAGCCAGCACGGCGGAGGAATTGTGCGCCCTGCTGCAGCGCAGCGTGCGCGAACCCGGCCCCTTCCTGATTCAGGCGCAGTACTGAAAGCCCGGGTGGGCAATTTCACCAACTGCTGGTGAAAACTCATCGGATTCTTGCTGTCTCGACACAAACATTCTTTTAAAGCCATTGAATTTAAAAGAATATTTTTCCTGGCATGAAATTAGCTAGATTCTTATCACACTGCTCACAACATTGCGCGGAGCAGCACTGCATAGGAGTCCCAAACCCACAATGAAACTACTGTCTGCCATACTGACCTTCTGCCTCGTCTGCCTCATCATTCTGATGGCGATTCCGGTGCTGTCCGCCGGCCTCGCACTGATGGTGGTGGCTGGTTGCTTCTTTATCTGGTTTCTACCGATTCTGCTGATCCTGGGCTCGGAGGAGACCAGCGGCGGAGAGAAGGCAGCCTGGATTCTGGCCATCATCTTTCTATCCTGGTTTGCCTGGGTGTTCTACCTGTTGCTCGCGCCCCTGAAGCCACCTCGTCGCTATCGCTATTAGCGGCGAGGTGATCGCCAGCAGGGCTGGCTCCTACAACAGCCAACACCCCCATCGCAGGAGCCTGCCCTGCAGGCGACCCCGCTTAATCGTCTTCCTCTTCATCACCATCGGGAATGGCCACATCGGCCACCGCGCCCGCAACCTTGAAGGGCACCTTGGCCACTTCGAGGCTGACGTCCACCGCCGTTCCCACCACGGTTCCCAGACAGCCACTGAGCATCAGGGACAACAGCAACATCAAAGCAAGCTGCCCCACACGTTTCATCCTGCAGATAATCATGATCCCCTCATTGCCTCCCTCAGAGGCCGGATGCGCTCCAGCCCCTCGCCACTGCGCACCAGCTGCGCAAACTCTTCGCCCAGACGGGCACTCTCCTGCAGCACCTGCTGCCAGTAGGCATAACGTGTTTCAAAGTCCATGCGGGAAAAGTCCTGCCGGTCGGGAATCTTGCCATACGGCAGGCTGCGCACGAACTCACGGCTCGGCGCCAGGACCAGCACGTTATGGTAATGCGTGGCGTGCGGCTTGCGCCAGGGCAGGGACTTGTCGAACCAGCCCGGGGAGAAACGGGAATAGAAGTGCGGATAAAGCACCAGCTCCTCCCCGGACTGAAAGGGCAGGTCAAAATGGTAGTCGGTGATGCCCCCGTCCCGGTAGACACCGGGGGGTGCCCCGGGAATATCCGCCACGCCCTTGAGCACGAGGGGAATGGCCCCGCTGGCCAGCAACGCCTTGCGCACATTGCCCTCGGTCAGGCGTACGCAGCGGGTATCAAAGTCCTTCAACGCCGCCATGGCTGGCGCCGGGCTCCCCGCATGGAAGACCACCCGCTGGAACCAGCGCCCGAGATAGCGCCGGTTCAGCATATTGGCAAACGCCGACAGCCCGAGGCCGGCAAGCAGGGCGCTGCGCTGTTCGGATGCCACCAACCCCCGCACACGGTCGGCGATGATATGCACCTGTACAACCGGGTGCCCGGCGATCTCCCGTGCTCCGTTCTCACCCAGCACAATATTCACCAGCTTTTCCGCTTCGTGACTGATCTCCTCCAGATCGGGCTTGCTGGAATACTGCTGTGCTGCGTAATACCGGGCAAGGCGGTCTATGCCCGCCAGCGGGTCCGCCAGCCCCATGCAGCTGAGCCGCCAGGCCCCGGCCGAAGAACCCAGAGTGACAAGTGGCTTCTCACGCCCGGCGAAAAACTCGCCGAACAGATAGCGATCCAGCCCATAAAGGACAAACCACTTCGGCCCGCCCGAGGCTCCCACAAGCGTGCCGAAGCTGTCCGCCCGTATGCCTTCGCGCTGCAGACGACGCAGGGCCGTGGGGCCGGCATACAGATCAAGTGCGTGCGCGGGCATTCGCCAATGTCTCCTTCGCCGCCCACAGGCGGATTGCGGTAAAAGGTCTGCCGCCACAGGCCGGGCGGTCGGCGCCTACGATAATACAGGCAGCGGCTCAGGTCGATGGCGGACGAGGGTGCTATACTGCCCGCCCCGCTCAATGTGCAAAGAAGTCAGCATGCAAACATCTTCCAACACTCCCGCGCGCAAGCGTCTGCTCCTGCTCGGTGGCGGGCACAGCCATCTCTCGGTGCTCATGTATTTTGCCCGGCACCCGCTGCCAGGCCTGGAACTGACTCTGGTCTCGCGCGATATCGAAACGCCCTATTCGGGAGCGCTGCCAGCTTATCTGGCAGGAACGGCATCCGAGCGCGATCTGTTCATTGATCTGCGTCCGCTGGCACAGATGGCGGGAGCACGGCTGATTCAGGCGAACGTGAGCCAGCTGGACCTGGAAAAACGCGAGCTGCATTGCTCCGGACGCCCACCCCTGCACTTCGATATGCTGTCCATCAATATTGGTTCGCAACCGGATGGCAGCCAGATCAAGGGGGCTGCCGACTCGGCCATCGCGGTCAAACCGATTTCCACCTTTTTGCAGCAATGGGCGCGCATACAGGCTGAAGCGGCGGAGCATTTCGAGCGAGCAAGCCCTTACACACTCGCTATCACAGGAGGCGGTCCGGCGAGTGTTGAACTGGCCTGCGCCCTGCAACAAAGCCTGCGGGACCGGCACGGCGTGAACATCCCGCTGCAGATGCACCTGTTCACCAGTGCCCCTTGCGTGCTGCACACCCATACCCGCGCCGCACAATCCCTGGCGACACGCGCCCTGCAGCAACGAGGCATCCAGCTGCACACACAATGCCGGGTCAGCGGGATTGGTGCCGATGCCCTGTTCTTCCGGCAGCAGGGCGGTGACGAGGAATCCCTCGCCATAAACGCCTGCATCCTGGCCACGGGAGCCGCTCCCGCCGCCTGGCTGCAGAGCACCGGCCTGGCGCTGGATGCCAGTGGCTTCATTCGCGTCAACACCCACCTGCAGTCCCTGAGCCACCCCTTTGTGTTTGCCACCGGGGACATCGCCGCCATTGCCGGCCATCCACGACCGAAATCCGGTGTGTATGCCGTGCGTCAGGGCATGCCCCTGGCAAAGAACCTGCGCCGCTACGCCCTGGGCAAGCCCCTGCGCGCCTATGCCCCACAACGCAAGGCACTCGCCCTGCTCAGCATGAGCGATGGCAGCTCCATCGCCTCGCGGGGAAACTGGGCTCGACAGGGCGCATGGGCGGAGCGCTGGAAAACCTGGATCGATCGCCGTTTTATCGCCCGGTTCCGGGATCTGCCAGCGCCGCCCGAAACAACACCGGCGGATGATCCGGAGACCACACTGAAGGAAATCCCGACTCACGACATGCGCTGCGCCGGTTGCGCCGCGAAACTGGAAAGCGGCCTGCTGAGCCAGGTGCTGGGCGAACTGCATCCCTGTGTCCATGCGGATGTGGAGTCAAACCTCAGCAGTGTTGAGGACAGCGCCATCATTCGCCTCGGGCGGGAACGGGTTTTGCTGCAAACGGTCGATCACTTCCGTGCCTTCATCAAGGACCCCTACCTGTTCGCCCGCATTGCCACCAACCATTGCCTGAGCGACATCCACGCCATGGGGGCCACCCCGCACTCTGCACTGGCCATCGTGGGCATCCCGCATGCGGCCTCCGCCATCATGGCCGATCAGCTGCGCGAACTCATGACCGGCTGTACAGAGGTACTCAATGCCCATAACACGGCGCTGATCGGAGGCCACAGTGCCGAGACGGAGTCCCTCAGCTTCGGGCTCAGCGTCAATGCCTTTGCCAACCCGGACACCCTGCTGCGCAAAACCGGTCTGCAGACGGGGGACCGCCTCATTCTCACCAAGGCTCTGGGCACGGGGGTGCTGTTTGCCGCAGACATGCGCCATCAGGCGCGTCACCGCTGGATTGCCAACGCGCTGGAGCAGATGCAACGTTCGAATCAATTGGCCGCTCACGTCTTCCTGCAACATCAGGCCCATGCCTGCACCGATGTGACCGGTTTTGGCCTGCTCGGACATTTGCGCGAGATGCTTGCCGCGCCCGCCACCGCACAGGAGGTACGCCTTTATCTCGACACTCTGCCCATTCTGGAGGGTGCACTGGACTGCCTCGCGATGGGAATACGCAGCTCCCTGCACACGGGCAATGCCCGCCACGGGGAATGCCTGAGCAATGCAAACGAATTCACGGCACACCCGCACCTGCCTCTGTTGTTCGACCCGCAGACGGCAGGAGGGCTACTCGCCGCCGTGCCTGCCGACCAGGTCGAACCGTGTCTGCAGGCACTGCGAAGCAAGGGCTATATCGACGCGGTGTGTATCGGTGAAGTGGTCGGCGCACAGGACGGCTGCGCAGGTGTCACACTCTGTGACCAGCCCCCGCCCGCCTCCGGTGGTAGCGACCTGGAGCATGGGGTATAGTCGCCCCTCACCAATTTTCAGGCCCTGCAGACGATCTGCAGCTGCACCGGGATGTTTTGATGAAAATGACTGTACGAGCACTGACTCTTGGCCTTCTGACCACGCTGCTCATCGCCTCTCCCGTGTTTACCCGCGCACAGACCGCTGGCCGCTCTGCTGCCGACACGGAACTGGCTGAACGCCATTACCGGCGCGGCAACACCTACAACAATCTGGAACGCTACGACGAGGCGGCAAAAGAGTATGAACTCTCGCTGGCGGCCGATCCCGATTATTCCGAGTCCATACGCAACCTGGCCAATATCTATTATTTTCAGGAACGTTATGCAGATGCCATTCCCCTGTTGCAGCGCTATGTGCAACTGGAGAAGGACATCACGGTCTCCGTCATCGCCTCCTTCAATACGCTGGGACAACTGCTGCGTGATGCCACGCGCTATGACGAGGCCATAGAGGTGGATCTGCAGGCCATTGAGCACGACCCGGGGAACATTTCCCAGATTTATGTGATGGCCAACACCTATTTCAATGCAGGCAGAACACAGGACGCGATTCGTGTCTACGAGAAGGCCCTGACCGTCAAACCCGACGATGCCTTTATTCACCGCACCCTGGGGCGCATGTACGAAGACGTGGGTCGCGATGCCGATGCCCTGCAGCAATACCGGGCGGCGGCGCAGCTGGACCCGGAATCACAGTTCTACCGCGACCTGATCACCCAGCTCGAAACCCGGCTCGGCCAGTAGAGCATTGCGCTGATCTTCCGGCAGGCGACTGATCTGCTCCACCCGTCGATAGAAACGTGCCAGATCGCCGTTTTCTTCTGCCAGCAACCTGGTGAAGGCGGGCACCAGATCGTTATAGGACGCCACCGTGGATAACTGCGCGTTGTTCAGCGGGCCGTCAAACCAGCGATCATAGCCACGATAATTCCAGGCATCCCTGAAGCGGGCGTAGTCTTCGCGCATGGCACGCTGAATCTCCTGCTTGCCTTCGCGCATCTCGTCCGCCGCCAACGCCCGGGCATACAAATCCGCGAGACGCTCCCGATACGCGCTGACCAGCGCAACAAACGCCTCCTCCACACGCGCTTCCTGCGCAAGCTGTTCCTGCATCTGCGGCTGTTTATGCTGCAACAGCCAGCGACGCAGGCCTTCCTGCTCCACAAAGGTGGCGAAACTTTCATTGAAGGTGGTATCCCCCGGCAGATAGACGCGGCGATGGGCCAGCTCGTGAAAGACGAGTGTCAGCAGACGGGGTTCCGGGCGCCTCAGTACGGCACTGTTCAGCGGATCGTCGAACCAGCCCAGCGTGGAGTAGGCGTCCACACCCCCGCTGTACACATCCAGATTCTGCGCCTGCAGGGAGTCGGCGAAGGCCTGCGCGCCCTGTTCGGAAAAATAGCCACGGTAGGACACACAGCCTGCCACGGGATAACACCAGCTCATCGGGCTGATGGAAAACTCCGGGGCGGCAAAAACGTTCCAGACCACGTAGGGGCGATCGAGTTCGACGTAGCTGAGGTAGCTGCCACCGGGTTCCAGCAGCAGAGTATCGCGGGCAAATGTACGGGCTTCCAGCACCAGGGAGAGTTTGTCGCGTACCGGTTCGGGCAGCGAATCGTCCATCAGAAGCGTCTGAATGTCCTGTCGCGCCATCAACAGGGACATCTGCCCCTTTGCTGCCTGCCCGTAGTAAGCCAGCGAATCACAGGCGATCAGCCCAAGGGAACACAGAAACACCAGAGCAAGCCGGGAGAAGGCTTTGACCATCACAGGGCTCCACGTCTACGGTAGCGGCACCAGTTCAATCTCGAACAGATCCGCCCACAGCTTGCCGGTGACAAAGAGACGGCCGGTTTCAGGGGTTTGCCCCGGCAGCCACGCGATGCCATTGAGCACGCCATCGGAGCCACCGGTAGTGGTTTCCTGCATCAGTCCGGTGAGGTTCACAACGCTGTTGATATTGCCCGTGGCGGGGTCCACCCGCACGATTTCATTCGTCATCCACACATTGGCCCAGACTTCCCCGTTGATGAACTCCAGCTCGTTGAGGTTGCGGATGGGACGCCCCTCCAGAGTGACCTCCACCTTGCGTTGCACCTGGAAGGTTTCAGGGTCGATGAACTGCAGGGTAGCACTGCCGTCGCTCAGGATCAGTTGCTCCCCATCCCAGGTCAGCCCCCAGCCCTCGGTGGGGTGATAGAAGGAGGTCAGCGTGTCGAAGGTTTCCAGGTCGTAGACAAACACGATATTGGATTGCCAGGTGAGCTGAAAGATACGCCTGCCGACAATGCTGATGCCCTCACCAAAATAACGGCTGGCCAGACGCTTGCTCTGCAGCACCTCGCCGCTCTCCAGGTCCAGCTTGCTCAGCATGGAGCGCCCATTACGGCCGGTACCCTCGTACAGCACGCCCTCGTGGAACTCCAGCCCTTGGGTGAAGGAGGCGATATTGTGCGGGTAGCGGTTCACGATGCGGTAGCCGTAGACCGGCACATCCGCCGCTGCGGGCAAGGAGAGCGCCAACAGACAGAACAGGGTCAGCAATGATTTCACGTACATCTTCCAGTGTTTCGGCGCCCAGCGCACACGGCATAGGGGCGGGAAGGCCAGTCTAGGAGGGATATCCCGTCAAGGCAAGGTTCGGGCTGCGACAAGCTGCAAGCTGCCGATTTTGAGCCGCGCAATTTGCATGCTAGAGTTCGCCCCGAAATCCGTTTCACTGCAAGGAAATCCGATGAATAAAGACTGCCTGTTCTGCCGCATCGTGGCAGGAGAAATTCCGTCCACCCGGATCTACGAAGACGCCCAGGTCATGGCTTTTCGCGACATCAACCCCGCTGCGCCACAACACATTCTGCTGATTCCCCGTCGGCATATCCACAGCGTGGCGGCTCTGGAACCCGGGGACGCTGTGCTGATGGGGCATCTGCTGCTCAGCGCCCGCGCCGTGGCGGAGCAGGAGGGCTTTGCCGAGACGGGCTTTCGCTGTGTCCTCAATACCGGTGAAGATGGTGGCCAGACCGTTGGCCACCTGCATCTGCACCTGCTGGCCGGTCGCCAGATGCACTGGCCCCCGGGCTAATTGGAAAAATCCGCCAGCGCCGCCAGGCTGTCACGCCTGGCGGCAAATACCCCCCGCTCCGTAATCAATGCCGTCACCAGGCGTGCCGGCGTCACGTCAAAGCCGTAGTTGTTCACCGCGCTGTGATGCGCCATCACCTGTATCCGCGTCAGTTGCCCGTGCTCGTTCAGCCCCTGCATATGCGAGACCTCGTGAGGATGGCGCTGTTCGATGGGAATCTCGCGTATGCCATCCTCCAGCGTGAAATCTATCGTGGACACCGGCAGGGCCACATAGAAAGGCACGCCATTGTCCTGGGCTGCCAGTGCCTTGAGGTAGGTGCCGATCTTGTTGCACACATCCCCGGTGATGGTGGTACGGTCACTGCCCACCAGGCACAGGTCCACATGCCCGTGCTGCATGAGATGACCGCCCGCATTGTCCACGATGATGGTGTGCTCAATGCCCTCCTGCTGCAGCTCCCACGCTGTCAGGAAAGCCCCCTGGTTGCGCGGGCGCGTCTCATCCACCCAGACGTGCACGGGAATGCCCGCACGATGGGCCTTGTAGATGGGCGCCAGGGCCGTGCCCCAATCCACCGTGGCCAGCCAACCAGCATTGCAATGGGTCAGGATATTCAGGCACTCCGCCTGGGGCTTCAGTGCCCGCTTGGCCTCCCAGGCACGCCGGATCAGACCGAGACCGTGCTCCCCGATGGCGCTGCAGGCCTCGGCATCCTCGTCGGCCAGATGGCCTGCCAGGGCAAGCGCGTGTTGCGGGCGTTCGGATTCGGCGATGGGCTGCAGGGACTGAAACATCCGCTCCAGTGCCCAGCGCAGATTAACCGCTGTGGGGCGGGTCGCCAGCAGGCGTGAACACACAGCAGCCAGATCGGCATGCCCTTCACGCAATGCCAGGTAAACACCATAGGCGGCCGTCACGCCAATCAGTGGAGCCCCCCGCACCTGCATGGCGGAGATGGCCGTGCAGGCCTCATCCAGGTTGCTCAGATAGCGGGTCTCGAAATGGTGGGGCAGACGGGTCTGGTCGATGATGCCGACACGCTGATCCGCCTCCTCAAACCAGATGGTGCGCCAGGGCTGTCCGTTGATATGCATGGCAGGGCTCCCTCAGATCACACGTTCATTGCCACCGTCCACCGGCAGCTGCGCACCCGTGGTACAGGCGAAGGCACTGCTTGCCAAGGCAACAGCGGCAGCAGCCACATCGCTGGAGCGCACCGGCCGCCCCAGCACATTGTGTTTCTTGTATTCCTGAACACTCATGCCGTAATGGGCGGCACGCTGCTGTAAGACCTCATCGCTCCAGATCCCGGTGTCGAACACGGCATTGGGGTGCAGGGTATTGACGCGCACGCCACTGCCCCCCAGCTCCAGCGCCGCAACCCTGGCCAGTTGCGCCAGACCGGCCTTGGCCACGGAATAGGCCGCTGCACCGGGGCCGGGAGCCGGCACGTTCTTGGAACCGATAAAGATCACCGAGGGTTCGATACCCGCCTGCAGAAAGGGTGTGCAGTCGCGCAGCAGACGCAGATGGGCGGTGAGATTGAGTTCCAGTGATTGCGACCAGCCTGCTTCGTCCATCGCCTCGATACGGCGGCTGGGCGGGAAGCTGCCGGCATTGCTGAGCAGAACATCCACGCCACCAAAATGGCCTACCGCCCGGTGCAAGGCTTCCCGCACAAGCTCCTCCCGCGTCACATCGCAGGCGATACCCAGCACCTGCGGGCTCTGCCACAAGGTTTCCACCTCGGGATTGAGATCGAGCGCCACAACCGCCGCGCCCTGCGCCAGGAAGGCATCCGCACAGGCCCTGCCAATGCCGGATGCCGCACCGGTCACCAGCACCACGCGCCCCGCAAATTCCGGCCTCGCCTGGCTGCTTTTGAGTTTGGCCTGTTCCAGCTCCCAGTATTCAAGGTCGAACTGATCCTGTTTTGGCAGAGTGGACCAGCCCCCCAGGCGCTCGCCCCACTGAATCGCCCGCGTGGTGTGCTCCACGATATCGCTGACAATCTGTAGCCGCTTGCAGTCGGGAGCCAGGGCAAGCATGCCCCGGTTCAGCCAGACGCCAAAGCGGGGCATCGGATCGAGACAGGTATGCAGGGGCTTGGCATGGCGCTCGAAATAGGCCTGGTAATCGCTGCGGAACTGTTCCAGCCCTGGCAGTGGGTCTTCCGCGAAAACCGCGCCAAACGGTTTGGTGTGAATACTGTGATCGGGCGTCAGCGGCCCGCGCGCGATCAATTCGCCGACATCTGGCAATGCAGAGAATTGCCGGGCCTGTGCGCGGCGATCCCAGCGTGCGAGCACGGCCACCCCCATCATGGCACTGGCCTGACGGCGCAGGGTGGCGAGTTGCCGGAAGGGCAGGTTCTCCGCGTCTGGTGCGGAATCGCCAGCAGGGCTGGCTCCTACAGATGAAGCCCCGGGATCGCCAGCAGGGCTGGCTCCTACAGATGAAGCCCCGGGATCGCCAGCAGGGCTGGCTCCTACGGGGTCAATGCCTGGCATGTCTGCTGTCCGGGCCTTCAGGTAGTCCTCGGCGAGGGAGACCAGCTCGATCATGCGCTCATAACTGCGCCGACAGTCGTCATCGAAGGTGATGATGCCGTGGTGCAGCAGCACGATGCCCTTGAGCCGCGTCCAGTCCACATGACGCGTTGCCGCGTGCACCTGCTGCGCCAGAATAAAGCCCGGCATGATGTAGGGGAGAATCAGCACCTCGTCGCCATAGATTTCACGCAAGGTCGCTTCGCCGTTGGGGGAATTGCTGATGGCAACAACGGCATCGGCGTGGGTATGGTCCACATAACGCAGGGGAACCAACGCATGCAGAATGGCCTCGACAGAGGGGGTGGGTGCGGAAGGGTTCAGCAGGGCCAGACGCAGCTCCCGCATCATGTCGGTATCGCTGAGGGCAGGCAAACTTGCCAGGCGTTTCAGATATTGCAGCCTTACCGGCGGGAAACCACCCGCTGCAATGGTTTGCAGATCCCAGCCGGAGCCTTTGACATACAGCACGTCCTCGCGCTCACCAAAGACATTTGCCAGCGTGCCCTTGACCGATGTATTGCCGCCGCCATGCAGGACCAGATCGGGTTCGCGCCCCAACAGTTGCGAGCTGTAAACACGCAGCCCCAACTCCCCCTGCGCCGCGAAACGCGATGCCTCCTGTTCATTCCACAGACTCTGCATACGCTCCCTCGTGATTTTTCATTGGCTTGAAACAAAAAACGCACCAAAGAGGTGCGTTTTTATGGGATGCCGGCAGTCGCCCAAAGCGCACTGCACGCGCGAAGATCAGGGCTCGATAATGGAAATATTGACAATACCGGCCTGACGGGCGGAGTCCATGACGGCCACCAGGGTGCTGACATTGGAGCGCACATGCGGCTTGATGATGACGGAAGCTGCCGGGTTCTCTGCCTTGAGACGGTCGATGTTGGAACGAATCTGGCTCTCCAGAATCGGGCGCGGCTCACCGTTCAGAATGATGTCGTTGTTGGCACCCAGTTCGATCAGGATGTTCTTCTTGTCGTTATCCTGCTCGGGAGGAGTCTCGTTGTTGTTCTCGTTACTCGCTGCATCGATGGCAGTCTCGGAAAGGAACGTGGCTGTTACTACGAAGAAAATCAACAGGATGAATACCACGTCCAGCATGGGCGTGAGGTCTACGTTGCTCTCGTCGTTCTTTCTGCTGCCTGCGAGTTTTCTCATTATTGTCTACCTTTCTATTGCCTGTCTGGCTATCTGGTTTTATCTGCCGGGGATTCTCCCTGGCTCATCATTATTGCTGCCGGCATGCCCCGATGCACTGGAACGGCCTGCCTCTGCAGACCCCTGGAAGGATGCGCGAAGGCCCAAGTATACCCGATAATGCCGCGACGACAATACCCGCTCTGCCATCACCTGTCGAGCCGGTGCCTGCAGGGCGTTCAGCGCTGAAATCTACTGGAATACAGAGGCAGGAGCGCCCCCGGATTCCGGGGGCAGCACGCGATGGGATACCCGCTTATTGCAGGGAAGAAAGAGTGAACTGGAGCAGTTCGCCCAGCGCTTTGGCATTTTTGCCATCGCGGGAATTGACACGCATGCCAAACAGCGTGTTCATCAGCACATCGGCAGCGAATTCGGCGCTCACGCCTTTTTTCAGCTTGCCGCCCTTTTCGGCATCCTTCAGACACTTGAGCAACGCCTTGCGGATGACCGCGAAAGAGGCACGCACGATCTTCTGGATCTCCTTGTTGTAATTGATGCTTTCGCAGAAGGAATTGACCAGCAGACAGCCCATGGAACGCTGCTTGTTGCTCACGGAGAGGACCGCCAGGTCAAAGTATTTTTCAACAGCGGCCCAAGGGGCCAAGTCTGCATTATTCAGGGAGGCATCCAGATCTTTTGCGATCATCTTGTTGTAATGATCCAGGCAGGCCTTGAAGAAAGTGTCTTTATCGCCGAATGAATTATACAGAGTACCGCGGTTGATGCCGGTGACGTCCAGAAGCTTCTGCACGGAGCTGGCTTCAAAGCCCTCGCGCCAGAATTGCTCCGTGGCATTATTCAACACATCGTTGTACTCAAACTCAACTGGTCTTGCCATAGTAAATGCTCAGTCTCTCAATCTGGTTCATAGAGAAGATTGATCGACTACCTGAACAGCCTATCAATCACAATTTTCGGGCGGAATTGTAGTATAGGGGAGGGGTTTTTACATCTATTGATACAAAATAATACATTTACTGTGATGCACCCCCGTGTTTGATCAAAAAATAAACAGCTCCCGCGCAAAGCACGGGGATATTGCCCTCCAGCGCGGGTAAATCACATAAGCTTCGGGAGTCTTTTTTTAGCGAAGGAGGAAAGCAAATACGGGAAACGAGAAGACAGAACATCCGTTCTATTTTTTTTAAAACACCAGATAAATCCCGCTTATCTGCCGAACACAGTCACCAGCAGACCGATCAGTCCACCCAGCACACCGCCCCAGACCACCAGCCAGCCAAGGTGTTTCTTGATCATGCTCTGCACGATTTCCTTGACCAGCTGAGGGGTCAGCTCGTCCAGACGCCGGTCAACGATCTGCTCGATGCGGTGATAAAGCGTTTCTCCCCCCTCACTGGCATTGGCGATCCCCTTTGCCAGCGATTCACGGAAGGCATCGGAATCCACCACCGAGAGAAAATACTCCCGCATGCGCATCACAAAGGGTTCGCGCAGAGGGTTCAGGGCATCACGCCCGCCGAACATGTTCAGCATATTGCCGAATGAGGAGGCCATGATGACGTCGAGCAGGGAATCAAAGGCCTTTTCCAGATCCAGCTTGTCGATGAGCTTGACGATCTGTTCATCGAGGCTGCGGGAAAGGCCTGCAGATTCATGCATGAACTTATCGATATTCTCGGCACTGAAGAACTGCTGCATGATCAATTTACGGATGCCGTGCTTGAATTCTTCGAAATGCAGGGGCACCACGCCAGAGCCGTAAAAACCGGGCACCCGCTCAAACAGCATATGGATGGCCAGCCAGTTGGTAACGCTGCCGGACAGCGCAAACAGGCCCGCATTGAGAAACCAGGAGGCGATTGCCAGCGGGCTCAGGCCGATCAACACCAGGGCCAGGGCGATCAGATTGGTCAACAGGCTCTTGTCTATCGTCACTTTCGCGCCCCACACGGGAAAAGGGCCAGCGACGTGCCGGGCCCGACAAGGCGCGAATCATACGGGAAACGGGGGCGGGTATTCAACCGAACGGCCTCAGAACAGCCGGCGGTGCGAGTGCACCGGCATTCTGGAACGCACGCGCTCCAGGTGAGACAGGTCGATCTGGGCCAGCGCGAAACCCTCCCCTTTCTCGTGCTTTGCCAGCACCGTGCCCCAGGGGTCCACGATCATGGAGTGGCCATAGGTTTCCCGCTTGTCGTTGTGAACACCGCCCTGATTGGCGGCCAGCACATAACACTGGTTCTCGATGGCCCGTGCACGCAACAACACCTCCCAGTGGGCCGCACCGGTCACTTGGGTGAAGGCGGAGGGCACCGTCAACAGTTGTGCTCCCTGCTCCCGCAGGCTCTGATACAGCTCTGCGAAACGCAGATCGTAGCAGATGCTCAGCCCTACCCGGCCTGCCGGGGTATCCACGCAGACGATCTCGTCCCCCGGCTCGAAGCGCAGGGATTCCGAATAGCGGCTTTGTTTGTCCTCGACCTCGACATCAAACAAGTGAATCTTGTCATAACGCGCCAACAGTGCTCCCTGGGGACCATAAACCAGACAGGCGGGGCGCACACGTCCATCGCCCAGGCGCTCAGGTTCTTCCTCCTCATGGCGGGGACGGGTAATCAGGGGAATCGTCCCGCCGATCAGGGTAATTCCATGCCGTGCCGCCTGCGCACTGAGAAACCCCTGCAGCAGCGAGTCTGTACGCCCCTCCTCTTCCGCGAACTCCGGCAAGGGGCCGGCGTCCAGTACCGCGAAATTCTCGGGCAGCAGCACCAACGATGCCCCGGCCGCTGCGGCGGCCGCTATCTGCCTGGCTGCCGCTTCCAGGTTATCCTGCACACAGGCGCCGCTGACCAACTGAATAACGGCTGCTTTCGGGTTCATCGTTTACTCCTGATATCAGTTTGCGGGCGGCACAGCGACAGGGGCCTGGCCCGCCGGTTGCGCCTGATTGCCGGCGGCCCCGCTACCGCTGCCGGTAGCGGGAGTACCAAACACCTGGTTCAGACGCGGCTCCAGCCCCTCCCATGGCCCCTGCAGGGTGTACTGGGCGCTGGTCAGGCTGTCCACCTGATCGCCAAAAATCTGGTCGAACAGAAACACGCCCACCGCCACCTGCCAGTTGATGAGATTATTGAGTGCGGCAATGCCGCTCATCCAGGGAATATTGTCGCTGACCGGCAGCGTGATATAGAGAGACCCATCGATGGTCTGCCGGGCAAGATCCAGCTGCCCGGTGACCTGGAACAGGCTGGCCGGCCCGATGATCTGCAGGCGATCGATGATATCGACAAGCCCGTCATGGAGAGTAAGGGAGCCGTAGATCTGCTCATAGGACAGGCCGCTGCGCAGCAGGTCATCGCTGAAGCGCAGGCGGCGCACCAGGGCATCAAAATTGATGATACTGATCAACTTCAGTGCGCTATTGGCCGCACCGGCATTGCTTTGCAGGAAGCGGCCTTCCAATATCCTCAGGTCCATGTCTCCGCTCAGGGACTCCACCGAGAAAAGCGCCGGCGAGCCGGGCCAGTCGAGGCTGGCATGGAACAGGGCACTGCTGCTCTCCAGGCTGGGAGCGTAGCCGAAATTGCTCAACACCGTGCCGATATTGCCCGCCTCCAGCACTGAACTGAAATAGCTGTGGTGATGCTCGCCATCGTAGGTCCACACAAAACGCCCTTCCTCGCCCTCCCTGCCTGCGCGCATGCCACGGGTATCGAAACGCAGGCCGGAGAATGCGGCACCTCCTGCATTGGGCTCCAGCAGGAAAGACCAGCTACCGTAATCCGCCTCCCCGCGTGTGATGGAAGCCGCATTGAAACGCATATACGGGAAACGGCGCGGGTCCACTCCTGCCAGGATGTCCACGCGCTCCACAGGCTCCAACCAGAATGCGTCACTGGCGGGAGGCGGCCCCACAAGCCCGGCATCAAAAAAGGATACCGGTGCATCCTCTTCCCCTTCCGGTGCGGGCAAACGCAGGTATTGCAGATTCACGTCCAGAGGCATGGCAGGGGCATAGGGAACGCGCAGTTCTCCGGCAACCGTCTCACTGGCAAGCATCAGTTTCCAGTCCCTTGCCTCACTGGTGATCTGCACATTCAGATCCTGCACCTCCTGTCCGAAGGCATGAGCCTGCGCAATATTGACGTCCACCGCATTGATCACCTGGCGCAGGCTGGAAAAATTGCCTGCACTGGCAGAGCCGGAGGCAGACGAGGTGACCGCCCGCACGGCCGTCATCCACTCCTCGAAATCGAAACGCGGCAGGGAACCGAGCACATCCAGACCGGGGGCACTGGCGTTGAGACGGCGCACATTGACGTCTTCACCCGAGCCCAGATACACCAGACCCCTGCGAACCTGTCCGTCCGCGAGATTCATGTTGAGGGCGGCAAGATTCGACAGAGACACGCGCAGATCCTCACGCCCGCCATCAAGAAAATCCACCGTGACACGCAGCGGTAACTGCCCCGCTTCAAGCTTGTGAAAGGGCTCGGGGTAGTTCAGTGTGACCCCTTCCAGCCCTGAGTTCAGGGTAAGACGCCGCCGCGCCTGTACGGCAGGCTCTGTGCCCCCCGACTCCGCCGGTTGAATGATCTCCAGTTGTGCCGAATAGTCCATCGCTCCCTGCGCGCGGCTCAGCACATCGGCCACAAATCGACTCTGCCTGGGCCAGGCTTGCAGCGCGTCTACCGCCACCCGCCCGCTCATGTTCACCAGAGTCTGCGTGGTGCGCGCCGCATCCACCTGGCTCGATACATCCACAGCAACCGGCTGTTCGAACAGCCGGGCACTGAGTCCCTGTGCAAGCAAACCCGTCTGGGAATCGTAGTGCAGCTGCCCGTTGACCCCGTCAAAGTTCAGTTCGAACTCGGGAATATAGAGGGTGTCGTTCTGCAACTGCAGATCGACATTGACCTGGGCGCTGCTGCCGGCAACCCCCAGCGGAATGCGCAGGTTCAGTGCCAGGTCTACCGCGCCCTCGCCCTGCCAGTCGGCAATATAATTGCCGAATCCCCGGGTAACCGGCGTTTCGCGCAGATAGTCCAGCGCCTGTTGTGCCGCGCCGGCCCCCTTGCCCGACACCGTCAGCCAGTTACCTCCACCCGCCTCGTTCGGGCGTATCACCGCCGTGGTGGCATCGAAACCCATGCCCAGTGACTCTCCCGAGTTCACCCGGATATCCACGTTGCGATCAGCAATCAGGACATGGCCCGCCAGATGGTCCAGTGCCGGCCATTGCGGGTCGTAGCGCAGGCTGCCCTCTTCCACATTGAAATACATCTGCAGCGTGCGCTGGGCAGGGTCGGCATCCGGCAGCACGGACCCGCGAAAGATCAGCCCGCTGTCCTTCACCCTGCCATCGACAATGCCACGGTCCAGCCAGTTCATCAGCTCGCGCAGCCCGTCCTTCACGCCCGCCGCTCTTGGCAGATAGAGGGACTTGCGTGCGGCATCGCCATCGCTCAGCCCGACCATCAGCTCCAGCTCCGCGGCATTGCTCTCGTCCGCACTGCGCTTGTTACGCAGGGAGAACTGGGCACGCCCCGTTGCCACCTCGGACTCCGCGACAATCACGCTGCTGCTGAGCTGCAGAAGCTGCCCCTGTGACAGATCGAGATCCACGGAAACGCGTCCATTGACATGCTCATAGTCCCAGACATCGTCAAACAGGCGTGGCAACTGAAACATCAGGCGCTGGGAATCCACATCGGCAAACCCGCTCAGGCGCTGCTGCCCGACATCGAACAACAACTCGGCGTAGGCGTCGATACCCCAGATCGAAGGCGTGGGGCCGCGGGCGCTGATGGCACCGTCCAGCACATTGGTGACAATACGCCACTGCTCCGGCTCCCCCCCCTCTACACCCTGCCGCCATTCCATATCTGCATTGGCGAGTTCACCACGGGGATTGATTTCGGCCAGCGCTCCGTTTGCCTCCTCAGGCAAAAGCTCCAGGGAGCTCAGCATGCCGGTGGCAATGCCGAGGTTGAACAGATCGGCACGAAGTTCAAGACCCTGCCCGCCCCTATAATTGGCGTAGAGATTGCTCTCGCGCCAGGCCTGCCCGCTCCAGGAAAACGCAAAATTTTCCAGCCACAGCTCCCAGGCCTGGGTCGATGCATGTCGCTGCACAAAGAACTGGGTATCAAGATTCTGCACCTGCAGCCGCGATGGCGTGGATACCGCCAGATCGCCAATATTGATACTGCCCCGCACCGATGCCACCTGCCCCTGTTGCACATCGACCCAGACCTCGCCATTGCCGGCCAGGGTATCCAGATGCAGCGATGGCGTGAGATCTGTGGCCACAATTTCGGAATAATCGGTTTGCGGCACCAGCACATACACCCGCCCGGACAGATCGGCGACACGGCTCCCGCGCAATTCGGCGGAAACACTCAACGGCCCGATTACCCCCTCCTGCCACACATCCAGATGCAGAAAATGCTGATCGCCGCGATTCTGGAAACGCACGCGACTGCGTTCAAACAGACGGGCACCACCATCGGCACGCTGCAGGCTCAGCTCCAGATTGCTGAGCGTCAGGTCGCGCACCCGCGACACCAGATTCAATACCTGATCCGGGCTGAGGCTGACCTCGCCGCTGCTCTCAAATCCCAGCAGCTGCCAGCGACCATCGCTGCCCTCCACCAGGGTTAGCGCCGGGCTTTCAATGTCAATGGAGAATAACTGCAGGCCACCGCTCAGCAGGCTGCCGACGGCGTCCACTTCCAGTGTCATGAAATCAAGCAACAGGGCCCGCCCGGCCCCCTGGGGGGCGGCGATACGCACCTCGCGCAGATCGAGTACAGGATTGAAACCGTGCCAGTGCCCTTCAAGCCCGGCAATCTGCACGGTCTGGCCCAGTCGTCGGGAAAGCTCCGCCTCGATATCACTGCGATACAGATTGACATAGGGCAACAGCTGCCGCCCGAGGCTGACATAGACGGCCAGGCACACCAGCAGAACAAAGGACACTGCCAGCAGCAGGGATAATGTCTTCTTCGCGAGTGTCAGGATCATGGCGGTTCAGGCCTGGGGCCGGATTGTCGGAACGTGAGGTCGTGAGTAGCCGGGCAGGCCAAGGCCTGTTCACACGGCAGAGATACTCCAAATCGTGTCAACCGGCCCTAAAACAGCACGACATCAAACTGTTCCTGAGTATACATGGGTTCCACTTCAAACCTGATGGTCTTGCCGATTAATTCTTCCAGGTCTGCCAGTGTGCTGGACTCCTCGTCCAGCAGGCGATCCACCACGCCCTGGGAGGCCATCACCAGTATCACATCATTCTCATAGACCCGTGCCACCCGCAAAATCTCGCGGAAGATCTCATAGCAGATGGTTTCGGGAGTCTTCAGACGCCCCCTGCCCTCGCACACCGGGCAGGGGCAGCAGAGCAGCTGGCCCAGGCTTTCACGCGTGCGCTTGCGGGTCATCTCCACCAGGCCCAGCTCAGACATGACACTGACGGAGGTGCGGGCATGGTCCTTTTCCAGCGCCTTGGTCAGAGTGCGCATGACCTGGCGCTGATGCTCCGGGTCCGTCATATCAATGAAATCAAGAATGATGATGCCGCCCAGATTGCGGATGCGCAGTTGCCGGGCAATGGCCGTGGCAGCCTCCAGATTGGTCTTGAGCACAGTTTCCGCATGGTTCTTGCTGCCGAGATAGGCTCCGGTATTCACATCCACCGTGGTCATGGCTTCGGTCTGGTCGATAATGAGGTCTCCGCCGGACTTCAGTTTGACCTTGCGTCCGAGTGCTTTGTCGATCTCGTCGTCGATATTGTGCAGATCGAAGATGGGACGCTCCCCCGCATAAAACTCCACACTGTTGCGGAACTCGGGAATAAAGTCCTGCAGAAAGCGGGAAATTTCCTCAAACGCATCCCGGGAATCAATGCGGATACGCTCGATCTCCGGCGTGATCAGATCACGCATCGCACGCATGTACAAAGGAACCTCCCGGTACAGAATATGCACGCGGCGGTTATCGCTGACACGACGCTCCACCGCGCTCCACAAACGCTTGAGGAAGCGAATGTCTTCGAGCATTTCCTTTTCGGTGCACCCTTCCGCCGCCGTGCGGATAATAAACCCGCCCTTGCCCTCCAGCGATTCCTGCTGAATGCAGCCTTGCAGAAGCGCCATCAGGCGCTCACGTTCTTCTTCATTCTCCAGGCGCTGGGAAATGCCCATGTGCACACTGCGCGGCAGGTAGACCAGATTGCGCGAGGGCAGGGTCAGGTGGGTGCTGAGACGCGCCCCCTTGCTGCCGATCGGGTCCTTGATGACCTGCACAATGATCATCTGCCCCTCACGCACCAGGCTCTGAATCGGGGCAGGAGTCTCATCCCGCACCTCGAAACCTTCGGGGCTGATGGGGGAAATATCCGCGCTGTGAATGAAGGCGGCCCGCTCCAGACCGATATCCACGAAGGCCGCCTCCATGCCCGGCATGACCCGCAGCACCTTGCCCAGATAAACATCCCCCACATAGCCTTTGCCGTGAGGGCGTTCGATGAAAATCTCCTGCAGCAGACCGTTTTCGATCAGGGCTACCCGGGTCTCCATGGGCGTCACATTGATCAGAATCTCTTCGCTCATGCTTGCTCCTCTACGCTCAGGCCGGTCTGCACACCGAAGCGCGTACACAGCTCGCCCGTCTCAAATACCGGCAGGCCCACCACACCACTGTAACTGCCGTTCAGGGCATTGACGAACATGCCGCCCAGCCCCTGAATAGCGTAGGCTCCCGCCTTGCCCTCGGGTTCGCCGGACTCCCAGTAACGCTGCATCTGCGCGGCCGACAAAGGCCTGAACCCTACCTCGGTCGTGGATAGCACCACCTCCTGGCGCGCACCAAGACACAGCGCTACCGCCGTGTGCACCTGATGACGACGCCCGCTCAGCAGCGCGAGCATGCGCAGCGCATCCTCGCGGTCAAGCGGTTTGCCCAGAATCTGCTGTCCACAGACAACAATGGTATCGGCCCCCATCACCGGCAGGGGATTGTGCGGCTGCAGGGCCTGCACACTCCTGGCCTTTTCCAGTGCGAGGCGTTGCACGAAAGCGACAGGGGGCTCCCCGGGCTGCATGCGTTCGTCCACGGTATGCTCAGCGACCCGAAAACGCACGCCCATCTGCGTCAGGATTTCATGACGACGGGGGGACGCGGAAGCCAGCACAATGGAAGCAAATCGATCAGACATGGAATATCACCCGGGAAGCACACAAACCCGTCATCAGCGTACGCCAAAACCACGGCGCATCTGGCGCAGCAGGACAAACATCCAGGGCCAGATAAAGGCACTGGACAGCGCCCCGAGAAGGAATAACAGATTGGAGGCCACGGCCTGTTCCGCCGCAATTTTCATCCAGTGCGTCATCATCAGATGAAGGCCAACCAGCGCCAGCACTACCCCGCTCTGCTGCAGAGACGAGAACATGCGCAGGCGTTGATGCAGGCTCAGGGTAATATAGGCGACGATGGCCAGCGCCAGGGCATTGAGCCCCAGTAAGGACCCTTCCAGCAGGTCCATGACCAGCCCAGCCATCCAGGCGGCGCCAATGCCCACCCGATAGGGAAGCGCCATGACCCAGTAAATCAGCACCATGGCAACCCACTGCGGGCGGTAGTTCATGGCCCAGTCCGGAAACGGGACGACAGCCAGCAGATAGGCGACAAAAAAACTGAGAATGATGACCCAGGTGCCTTGGGTACGCTGCTGCATGGCTACTCCTGCTGATTCGTGGTGGGCTCTTCGGGCAGGATGTCCGCCACTTCCGAGGGCAGGGGTTCATCCGGGCTCACGCTGTCCGGTTCGGGGTTGAGCACCTCTTCCTGCGGGCTGGCACTGAGCTCTTCAATCTGCTCCTCAATAGGCACGGCGGGCTTGTTCTGCGTGGTATCCACCCAGGCCGGCGCCACACCATCGCCACGTTCGGCTTCGTTTTCGGTCATGGTCAGCAGCATCACATGGCGCGTGCTGTCCATTTGCGCCAGGGGGCGGGCCTTGATCACCGCGAAGGGCTGCCCACGGTCGTGTACCACACTGGTCACCTCGGCCACCGGATAGTCCTTGGGGAAACGCTGGCCGAGCCCGGAGCTGACCAGCAGATCGCCCACTTCGATATCAGAAGTATCCGGTACGAACTCCAGCTCCAGTTCCGGCACATCGCCGCGGCTCCCGCGTGCTACGGCCCGCTCGCCATTGCGGTTCACCTGCACGGGCGTGCCATGACGGGAATCGGTAATCAACATGACCCAGCTGGTAAAGGGCAGCACTTCCACTACCTGCCCCATCAGGCCATTGGCGTCCAGCAGCGCCTGCCCCAGCAGCACCCCATCGGTCGCCCCCCGGTTGATCAGCACCCGCCGGGTGCCGGGAGTGGAAGAGACATTGATGATCTCGGCGGCCAGTACGCGCCCCTCGACACCGGCCGAAGCCTCCTGCAATGCACGCAGACGGTTGTTTTCGGTGGCCAGCCCTGCCAGAAGCTGCAGCTCGCGCTGCGCAAAGAGCAGCTCTTCGCGCAGGCGTTCATTTTCCTCGATGAGATCCCCGTGAGAGACGAAGACATCGTCTATCCAGTTGGAGATGCGGGCTGGCGTGTCCGCCAGCCAGTAGACGGGCGCTGTCAGAAAGCCCAGGGTGAAGCGTACCCGGTCAAGGTAGTCGAAGCGGCTGTCGGCAAACATGACCGCAACAGAGAGCACCACGAACGCAGCAACGCGATACTCCAGCGACACGCCTTTGATGAATAAGGTCTTGATGGTGGAACCTCGAACCGTTTATTCAATGGTTAACGAATCCATGTCGTTGGCGTCCATCAGTTCCATTGCCTTGCCACCCCCGCGCGCCACACAGGTCAGCGGATCTTCAGCGACAATAACGGGCAGCCCTGTCTCTTCAGACAACAATTTATCCAAATCTTTCAATAAGGCACCACCGCCCGTCAGCACCATGCCGCTTTCCGCGATGTCCGATGCCAGCTCGGGCGGCGACTGTTCCAGGGCACTCTTGACTGCCTGTACGATGGCGGACAGGGTTTCCTGCAGGGCCTCAAGAATCTCGTCGGAGTTCAGGGTGAAGCTGCGCGGCACCCCTTCGGCCAGATTACGCCCGCGCACGTCGATCTCACGCAGCTCCCCGGAAGAGGGGTAGGCACAGCCGATTTCTTTCTTGATACGCTCGGCCGTGGCATCACCGATCAGGCTGCCGTAGTTACGGCGCACATGCGTAATAATGGCTTCGTCGAAGCGGTCGCCACCCACGCGCACGGATTCTGCGTACACGATGCCGTTGAGGGAAATGATGGCGATCTCGGTGGTTCCCCCGCCGATATCCACCACCATGGAGCCACTGGCTTTTTCAACCGGCAGGCCGGCACCGATGGCAGCCGCCATGGGTTCCTCGATCAGATGCACCTCACGGGCCCCGGCGCTGACCACGGACTCGCGGATGGCACGGCGCTCCACCTGAGTGGCCTTGCAGGGCACACACACGAGCACGCGGGGGCTGGGCGGGAAGAAGCTGTTTTCATGCACTTTCGCGATGAAATGCTGCAGCATCTTCTCGGTTACCTGGAAATCGGCGATGACGCCGTCCTTGAGCGGACGAATGGCGGTGATATTGCTTGGCGTACGGCCCAGCATGCGCTTGGCGTCAGCCCCCACCGCCGTCACGGTCTTCTGGCCGTTGGTGGTGCGGATGGCCACGACCGAAGGCTCATTCAGCACAATGCCCTGGCCGCGAACGTAGACCAGCGTGTTGGCAGTGCCCAGGTCAATGGAAAGGTCATTGGAGAACATTCCCCGGAATTTTTTGAACATCGACTTCGTAACCTCAAATAGGAATCCACCCCGGACTTGAGAGCGAGCATCTGATCACGATCCTGAAGCAGGGGTTCAGCTTGCGCACTGGAATTCGTACAAGGGGTTGGATAAATCGGTGGAATCGGAGGGTGTGCTGCGAAATTCCCCTCAGCTCCTGAAACTGTTGCCCTAAACCGGTCTCTTTCCCGTATAATCACGGCTTCTCCGGCGAATAGACACGCACTCTAACAATGGCAAGGATATAGGGCAAGAGCGAATTAGCGAATTGCCTGAAATCCGTAAATGCCTCATGAATCAACGTCGGAATCCTTCTATGAATTCCTCGTGACAGGGTCACGAAACTTGGAGATCGGGCATGGCTTTAGCACTATCAGACGTGGAAAAAATCGCCCATCTGGCACGTCTGCACATCAGCACCGAGGACGCCGAAGAGGTGGCCCGGCGCATCTCGTCCATTCTTGAACTGATCGATCAGATGCAGGGCGTGGATACCACCAGTGTCGCACCACTGGCCCACCCTTTTGACGCAGTACAGCGTCTGCGTCCCGACGAAGTGACGGAAAGCGATCAGCGTGACTATCTGCAAAAAATCGCTCCCGCCACCCAGGATGGCCTGTACCTGGTCCCCAAGGTGATCGAATAGCCCTGAGCCCGTGGGCAGCTCCGCCAGTGCGGACCCCCGCACTCCTCCACTGCAACCTGATGATCAAGGACACTCACTGACATGTCTGACCGCACCGTCGCCGCACTCTCCCGCTCTCTGGCGCTGGGGAAAGTTTCCAGCGTGGAACTCACCCGCGACTATCTGGACCGCATTGCCCGGCACAACAGCGTCTACAACGCCTATATCACCGTGACGGAAGAACTGGCCCTGGCCCAGGCCGCCGAGGCGGATGCCCGTCGCGCCCGTGGCGAACACGGCCCGTTGACCGGCGTGCCCATCGCCCACAAGGACATCTTCTGCACCCGCGATGTCCTGACCACCTGCGCCTCGAAGATGCTGGGCAATTTCGTCTCTCCCTACGATGCTACGGTGGTGGAGCGCCTCAATGCCGCTGGCACCGTCACGCTGGGCAAGACCAATATGGACGAGTTCGCCATGGGCTCTTCCAACGAGACCAGCTTCTTCGGCGCTGTGCGCAACCCCTGGGATACCGAACGCGTGCCGGGCGGCTCCTCCGGCGGGTCCGCCGCCGCTGTGGCAGCCGATCTGTGCGCCATCGCCACGGGCACCGATACCGGGGGCTCCATTCGCCAGCCCGCCGCCTTCTGTGGCGTGACCGGTTTCAAACCCAGCTATGGCCGCATTTCCCGCTGGGGCATGATCGCCTTCGCCTCCAGCCTCGATCAGGCCGGCCCCATCTGCAAGAGTGCAGAAGACGCGGCCCTGATGATGAATGTGATTGCCGGCCCGGATCCGAAGGACTCGACCAGCGTCGATGCCCCGGTACCGGACTACACCGCCACCCTGAACGACTCCCTCAAGGGGCTGCGCATCGGCGTGCCCCGACAGCATCTGGCCGAAGGCCTGGGCAAGGAAGTGGAGCAGGCCCTGCAGGATGCCCTGAAGGTGTTTGAGAGCCTGGGGGCCACCGTGAAGGAGATCGACCTGCCCAATAACCACCTGTCCGTGTCCGCCTATTATGTCGTGGCGCCGGCAGAGGCCTCCGCCAACCTGTCCCGCTTCGACGGCGTGCGCTATGGCTACCGCTGCGAGAACCCGGTGAACCTGGAAGACATGTATATGCGCAGCCGTGGCGAGGGCTTTGGTGCAGAGGTCAAACGCCGCATCCTCGTTGGCACCTATGCGCTTTCCGCCGGCTATTACGATGCCTATTATCTGAAGGCCCAGCGCATCCGCCGTCTGATCAAGCAGGATTTCGACAAGGCCTTCGCCGAGGTCGATGTCATTCTCGGCCCGACAACGCCGCACACTGCCTTCAAAATCGGCGAGAAAAACGACGACCCGGTGACCATGTATCTGGAAGACATCTACACCATCGGCGTCAACCTGGCCGGCCTGCCGGGCATTTCCATTCCCGCGGGGCTGAGCAGCACCAGCGGTAAGCCCCTGCCCATCGGTATCCAGCTCGTGGGCAGCGACTTTGGCGAGGCGCGGCTGCTCAATGTCGCCCACCAGTTCCAGCAGCATACGGACTGGCATCTGCAGAGACCGGAGGTATAAGACATGGTCTGGGAAACAGTCATCGGCCTGGAAGTACATGTACAACTGGCCACCAAGAGCAAACTCTTCTCCGGCAGCAGCACCACCTTCGGTGCCGCGCCCAACACGCAGGCGAACATCTTCGACCTGGCCATGCCCGGCACGCTGCCGGTGCTCAACGCCGAGGCCCTGCGCATGGCCGTGAAGTTCGGCCTGGCCATCGACGCCGAGATCGGCCGTCGCTCGGTGTTCGACCGCAAGAACTATTTCTACCCCGACCTGCCCAAGGGCTACCAGGTGAGCCAGCTGGAGTTTCCCACCGTGGGCAAGAGCCAGTTGGAAATCACGCTGGAAGACGGCAGCACCCGCACGATCGGCATCACCCGTGCCCATATGGAAGAGGACGCCGGCAAGTCCCTGCACGAGGATTTCCAGGGGCAGTCCGGCATTGACCTGAACCGTGCCGGCACGCCGCTGCTGGAAATTGTCTCCGAACCGGAACTGCGCAACGCCAAGGAGGCAGTCGCCTACCTGAAAAAACTGCACTCCATCATCCGCTATCTGGGCATCTCCGATGGCAATATGGCGCAGGGCTCCATGCGTTGCGATGCCAACGTTTCCGTACGCAAGAAGGGCGCTACCGAATTCGGCACACGCACCGAAATCAAGAACATCAACTCCTTCCGCTTTGTCGAGAAGGCCATCCTGCACGAGGCTCAGCGCCAGATCGATCTGATCGAGGACGGTGGCCGCGTGGTGCAGGAAACGCGCCTGTACGACTCCGATCGCGACGAGACCCGCTCCATGCGCAGCAAGGAGGTGGCGAACGATTACCGCTATTTCCCGGAGCCGGATCTTCTGCCGGTGGTGATCGATGAGGCCTTTATCGAAGCCGTGCGCCAGGAGCTGCCGGAACTGCCAGGCGCCAAATGTGCCCGCTTCGTGGCACAGTACGCTCTCAGCGACTACGATGCCGGCGTGCTCTCCAGCACCCGCGCCCTGGCTGACTACTTCGAACAGGTGGTGGCCATCTGTGGCGATGCCAAGCTGTCCGCCAACTGGGTCAGCGTGGATCTGCAGGCGGTGCTGAACAAGCAGGATCTGGAAGTGGAAGAGTCCCCGATCAGCGCCGAGCGCTTGGGTGGCCTGATCGCCCGCATCAAGGACCAGACCATTTCGAGCAAGATCGCCAAGACCGTATTCGAGGCCATGCTGGAATCGGATCACAGCGCAGACGAGATCATTGAAAGCCAGGGGCTCAAGCAGGTCACCGATACCGGTGCCATCGAGAAACTGGTGGACGAGGTCATCGCCGCCAATCCGGAACAGGTCGAGCAGTACCGCGCGGGCAAGGAGAAGGTCTTTGCCTTCTTCATCGGCCAGGCCATGAAGGTTTCACGCGGCAAGGCAAACCCCGCACAGCTCAACGAGCTGCTGCGCGAAAAACTCAAAGGCTGAGCGAACAAAACCTGACAGGCTGTAGGAAAACGTTGTCGAGGCAGTCAGTGCCCGTTTTTACACCGCAATGACAACGTAGAGGGTTTTTCAACAGCCTGCTAATTCGAGTGACAGAATTTATGGAAGAAAAGAAAAGGGGAGCGGAGCGCACACAGCCCGCCACCCGTGACGAATTCTGGACGGATGAGCGCATCCGCTCCTTTCTTGACATGTTGCCGCCCGAGGGCGTCCCTGCGGATTATCATGTGCTGCTCAAGGCTTATCGCGGCATGCTGCCCGACGCCTTCGCACGCTTTGTCCCGTTTTTCGTGGAGGCCGGACGCGACATCAATGTCAGGCTTGCGGATGGCAGCACCTTTTTAGACCACCTGGCACCTCACCGCAAGGCGGGGCCGTACCGGGAAGTGCTGGAGGCCTCTGGCGCGGTGCGTTCACGCCAGCCCTGAGGAAGAGATCGCCTGCAGGGCAGGCTCCTACGGAAAAACCACATCCTGGAATCGCCCGCAGGGCAGGCTCCTACGGAGTATCAATGTATCCCCGTAGGAGCCTGCCCTGCAGGCGATGCATTCCGGATTTCTGCAACAGAACTGGCGCCAGGCAAACTCAACGCCGACGAGGCGGTTTACCGCTGCGGCCGTGACCACCACCGGGCTTGCCGGATTTTCCGGAACCTTCCGGTTTGAATTTGGAGGGGCGCTCAAAAGGCGGAGGCTCTCTCAGCAGTTCTTCCGGCGGATGAATGCAGTTCAGCTTGCGCCCCAGTTTTTCCTCGATATTCGGCAGCAGGAAAGAATCGTCCTCACAGGCGAAACTGATGGAGGTGCCCTCATTGCCTGCGCGCCCGGTGCGGCCGATACGATGCACATAATCCTCCGCCTCTTCCGGCAGGCTGAAATTGATGACATGGGTCACATCGTCAATATGCAGGCCACGCCCCGCCACATCGGTCGCCACCAATACCTTGATACGACCATCACGGAAAGACTCCAGCGTGTGCACCCGTTTGTTCTGCGCCACCTCGCCTGACAGCAGGCCGCATTCGATGCCATTGCGATAGAGATTGTCCGCCAGCTTGCGCACCTGGTCGCGACGATTGTTGAAGACAATGATCTTCTCGGCGCCTTGCGCCATGATGAGGTTGTAGAGCAGCTTGTACTTGTCCTGCGCGGTCACCAGATAGACGATCTGATCAATGGTGTCCGTAGCCACTTTTTCCGGCTCGATCTCCACCATGACCGGGTCCATGGCCCAGCGACCGGTCAGCTCGAGAATTTCGGGCGTGAAGGTGGCGCTGAACAACAGGGTCTGACGGCATTCTTTGGCCGGAGTGCGCGCCACGATACTGCGCACCTGGGGAATGAAGCCCATGTCCAGCATGCGGTCGGCCTCGTCAATCACCATCAGCTCAATCAAGCCCAGGTAGATGTGATCGTTCTGCAGGAAATCAATCAAACGCCCCGGCGTGGCGACCAGGATATCCACCGGCCGTTTGTCCAGCGCACGGAACTGCTTCTGGTAATCCTCGCCGCCCACCAGGGTCACGATGTGCAGCCCGGCATATTTGCTCAGGTTCTGCGCATCGCTGGCAATCTGCATGACCAGCTCCCGCGTGGGCGCAATAATCAGCGCACGCGGCTCACCGATGTAGCGCTCTTCCATGATGGGATTGCTGAGCAGATCGTTGATGATCGTGATGAGAAAGGCAGCCGTCTTGCCCGTGCCTGTCTGTGCGCGACCGGTAACGTCGTGACCTTCGAGGGTGTAGCGCAGACTCTGTGCCTGAATGGGGGTGCAGTATTCGAAACCGAGATCTGCAATGGCCTTGTTGAGGGGTTCTACCAGATTGAAAGCGGAAAACTTCAGCCTCTGGTCACTTTCTGCTTTATCCATAGGGAACTACGCCGTGGCAATGTCGCCGCTGATGAACCTCTGGAGGAATTTTCGTCGCCCACACAGAGATTAATTCTCTTAAAAATCTGTCACTTATGCTTACACTTCTGCAAGGCGGGAATCATAGCTGGCAAGCGCTGCAACATCAATAGCGCTATACGCCTGCGCTGGCGCAGGCAGGGCAGTGCGGGTCCCGTGGCAGACGCAGCTCCCGCCACCTCAGGCTGCGGGCGTCGAGCAGCAGCAGCCGCCCCGTCAGCGTCTCGCCAAGCCCGGCAATCAGCTTGATTGCCTCCATGGCCTGTACCGCGCCGATGATGCCGACCACCGGGGCCATGACCCCGTTGGTGGCACAGTTGGTTTGTTCGTCGTCACCAAGCCGGTAAAGGCACTGATAACAGGGGCTCTCGCGGTTGCGGGCATCAAACACCGCCACCTGGCCTTCGAGGCGGATTGCGGCACCGGACACCAGGGGCACACGGGCATTGACGCAGGCCTGGTTGAGAGCAAAACGGGTGGTGAAATTGTCGCAGGCATCCAGGGCAACGGTGACACCAGGCAGCAACTCGGCCATGCGCTCCGGGCTCAGGCGTTCTTTCAGGGCGGTGACGCGCACATGGGGGTTCAGGCTGAGCAGGGTCTGGCGGGCGGACTCGACCTTGGGGCTGCCAATATCCTGCTGCCCATGGGCGATCTGCCTTTGCAGATTGGTGAGCTCAACGGTGTCATCATCGGCAATGATGAGATGGCCCACTCCGGCGGCGGCAAGATACATGGCAGCGGGGCAACCGAGCCCCCCCATGCCGACGATGAGGACAGTGGCATCCAGCAGCTTCTGCTGCCCGGCGATGTCCATCTCGGGCAGCATGATCTGCCGGCTGTAACGGAGTAATTCTTCGTCCTGCATTCCTGGCGTCCTTCACTTGAGTGCCCGGCAGTGTACCGTATTTCCGCTTTCTGCGGATGCCCTGCGGAAACCTGCCCTGCTGCCGCTCCTGAACCCGACCTCTGTGGGAGCCTGCTCTGCAGGCGATCTGCTTCTGAGGCTCAGCTTCGTAGCTCGCGCTGCCCCCTTGGATTTGTCCGTTCCGGAAACGCCAAAAAGCGCACATCCGTGTGCAGGCTCGGCTCGCGCGTCCGACCGCCAGGGATGGCGGGAGTGTCGAGGCAGCAGGAGCGCGCCTTCGGCCCTGACGCGAGACGTTCCTGAACGGACAAATCCAAGGGATCAACGCTGACTCCGTGCTGCCGTCATGTTTCACTAATTCGCGCTCAAATCATGAAAAGCCTGCAAAACAAGCAGCGAATGTGCGGTGTGATTGTGACGGACCGTCGGGCGCCAGGGACGGCGCCCGCCGAGCCTGCACACGGATGTGCGCTTTTTGGCGTGTCCGGCACAATCACACCGCACATTCGATGCGAGCTACGGAGCACTAGCCCATCACAAACTTACCCAAGGTCACCCGATCCACACCATTAAAGTCCCGCAAGGTCTTCACTTCGGTATAGCCCCGATCGCTGAACAGATCGCGCACCGCCTGACCCTGATCGTAGCCGTGCTCCAACAGTAGCCAGCCGCCGGGTTTCAGATGAGCGGGCGCCTGCGCAATCAGGGTACGCAGGTCTGCCAGCCCGCTGTCGGGGGCGCTCAGGGCACTGGCGGGTTCAAAACGCAGATCTCCCTGCTGCAGATGCACATCGTGCGGCGCGATATAGGGCGGGTTGCTCAGCAGCAGGTCGAAGAGCCCTTCCGGCAGCGCCTCACACCACGCTCCCTGATGGAAACTCACATTCCCCAGATGCAGGCGTCCGGCATTGTCGCTGGCCACACCCAAGGCATCGGCACTGATATCCGTGGCAACGATGTCCCATTGCGCACGTTCACTGGCCAGCGCCAGCGCGATGGCGCCGCTGCCGGTGCCCAGATCGGCCACACGGTGCGGCGACTCGTCAGCGAGCGACAGTGCAGTTTCCACCAGCAACTCCGTCTCCGGCCTCGGGATCAGGACATGGCGATTCACCTGTAGCGGCAGAGACCAGAATTCCCGTTCGCCAAGAATATAGGCCACCGGCTCGCCCAGCACACGGCGCTCCAGCAGGCTCTCGAACAGAACGACCTGGGAAGGGCTCAGCACCTGGTCCGGCCAGGTATAGAGATGGGTACGGGAGCACCCGAGCGCATGAGCCAGCAGCAGCTCGGCATCGATCTGCGCCGACTCATGACCATAGAAAGTATGTTGAGCCTGCCGCAATGCCTGTTTGATCGTCACGGCGTGCATCGTCGCCTCAGGAGTCCGCCAGTTCCGCCAGCAGGTCGGCCTGGTGCTCGTTGACCAGCGGTTGAATGACCGAATCGAGTTCGCCCTCCATCACTTCCGCCAGCTTGTACAGGGTGAGATTGATGCGATGGTCCGTTACCCGTCCCTGCGGGTAATTGTAGGTGCGGATACGCTCGGAACGATCCCCGCTGCCCACCAGCTTGCGGCGCGTGTCCGACACTTCCTGGGCCGCCGCCTGCTGCTGCTGATCGTTGAGCTTGGCGTGCAACAGCGACATTGCCCGTGAACGGTTTTTGTGCTGTGAACGCTCATCCTGGCACTCCACCACGATGCCCGAGGGGATATGCGTGATGCGTATGGCCGAATCCGTCTTGTTGACGTGCTGCCCGCCCGCACCACTGGAACGATAGGTATCAATACGCAGGTCGGCCTTGTTGATCTCCACTTCCGCCAGTTCATCCATTGCCGGCATCACGGCAACCGTGCAGGCAGAGGTATGAATGCGCCCCTGGGTCTCGGTCTCGGGGACGCGCTGCACGCGATGAGCCCCGGATTCGAACTTCAAGCGTCCGTACACATTGCGCCCTTCGATGCGGGTAATGATTTCCTTGTAGCCCCCATGCTCCCCGGGGCGTTCGCTCAATACCTCCAGCCGCCAACCCTGTGCCTCCGCGTAACGGGAATACATGCGGAAGAGATCGCCGGAAAAAATGGCCGCCTCATCCCCGCCTGTCCCGGCGCGGATTTCCAGGAAGATATTGCAACTGTCCTTTTCATCCTTGGGCAGCAACAGCTTCTGCAGCTCCAGCTCCAGCTCGTCGATACCCGCCTCGATGCTCTTGACCTCTTCGTCAGCCATGGCGCGGATATCGCTGTCGGCATCCTTCTGCATCTCACGCGCCTGCTGCAACTGATCCAGCACGGCCTCGTACTGCGTATAGGCCTTCACCACCGGTTCTATTTCGGCAAACTCTTTGGACAGGGCCCGAAAGCGTTCCTGATTGGCAATGATTTCCGCGTCGCTGAGCAAGGCGGCCAGCTCCTCGTAACGGTCCTGGAGATTGGCGAGTTTGAGTTTGATGGAGTCTTTCATGGGAGGGCGTCGGTGTTTGGCTCAGTCATCGGTGGAGGGAGAGGATGCGCTCTGCTGAGGCTGTTCGGCAGCTTGGTCCAGCTCATACAACTGCCGCGTCAACAACAGCAGATCGTCGCGACCATCGGCACTGGCCTTTTTCATCTGTACGCTCGGCGTATGAATCAGTTTGTTCGTCAGGGTTCGCGCCAGGGATTCCAGCACAGAAGTGGCGGCATCGCCTTTTTCCAGTGCCCGCAGTGCTTTCTGGACCTCCTGGTCACGAATGCTTTCCGCCTTTTCACGGAAGGCGCGCAGGGTATTGACCGCATTGAGCGCACGCAACTGGCGCAGATAATCCTGCACACCACGTTCAATGATGGCGCTGGCCTGGGCGGCGGCCTCGGCGCGGCTCTTCACATTGTCTTCAATCACATCGCGGATATCGTCCACGCTGTACAGATAGGCATCGGCAATCTCACCCACCTGGGGTTCGATATCCCGGGGCACCGCAAGGTCTACCAGCAACATGGGCTTGTGACGGCGTTTGCGGATGGCACTCTCCACCGCCCCCTTACCCAGCAAAGGCAGCTGGCTGTTGGTGGAGGACACCACGATATCGGCCTTGATCAGTTGTTCGGGGATATCCGCCAGCAGCACGCCCTCGGCACCGAACATCTCCCCCAGCTCCACGGCATTCTGCAGGGTGCGGTTGGCCACCACGATGCTGCGCACGCCCTTGTCCGTGAGATGACGCGCCACCAGCTCGATGGTACGCCCGGCACCAATCAGCAGGGCATGCAGGCTGCCAAGATCGGAGAAAATCTGCTCGGCCAGCGTCACGGCGGCATAGGCCACCGACACGGGGTTCTCACCAATGGCGGTATCCGTGCGCACTTCCTTGGCAATGGAGAAGGCTTCCTGGAACACGCGCCCCAGTGCGCCCCCGACAACGCCCAGATCGCGGGAGACCGCATAGGCGGATTTGATCTGCCCCAGAATCTGGGGTTCTCCCAGCACCATGGAATCCAGCCCGCAGGCTACCCGCATCAAGTGCCGGATCACATCCTCACGCCAGTGGAAATAGCTGCAACGGGCGAGCTCCGCAGGGTCGAGATCGTGATATTCACTGAGCCAGTGCAGCAGGCGCCCCTCTTCGGCGCGCAGCAGCGCATCGGGAAGTTCGGCATCCGGATCGGTTGGTGCGGCCTCGCCCAGATCGATGTGGGCATACAACTCGGTGCGGTTGCAGGTGGAAACGATCACCAGCTCTTCCAACTCCGGCATGGCACCCGCACGCTCGATGGCATCGCCCACCTTTTCCGGCGGAAATGCCACGCGCTCGCGAAAGTCCACGTTCGCCGTGTTGTGATTGATACCGAGTAAAACCAGCGCCATAAGTCCCCTGTCAGACACTGCCATGAGGATGCCGCGAGGGCATTGCCCCGGCGGTCTGCTCCGTTCGAGGCGGGAAAAAAGTCGGCCATCTTACTAAAAAAGCGCCAAACTTCCCAACAGGATAATCAAATCGACATAAGAGGATTATCTGATCAAGGCCGGTTTTCTCCCCCGGCGCCAACCCTCATCGAGGCGGCTATTCTAGCGCCGCAGCAGGCTTTTCCACTAGGCCCGCCGGTCTTCGGGCTGAAGTTGTTAAATCCTCTTTATTACAGGTACACTCCTGCGGACCCACGAACAAAGATTTCAACTGGTGGCCACACGCGCATGAACATGACCCGTAGAACGCTCTTCCTGTGTGCTGTCGGCTTCACTCTGGCCGCCTGCCAGACCTTGCCCGAGGCCCCGGCTGTTGACGATGCCATCGCGGATACTGTCGAGCAAAATCCGGCCCCCGTGGAACCGCCACCTCCCATCGTCTATGGGAATTTCACCAAGGACCAGCTCAATCGCACCATCCTGAACGAGCTGGGTGGCCAGCGCGGCTACCTGCCCGAGGCCGCCGAAGACTACTACGGGCTGGCCATCGAGACGCGCGATCTGGCCATTATCCGCCGCGCCGCGCAGTTTGCTGCGGCAAGCAACGATGGCCCTCGTGTGACGGAGCTGTCACGCCTGTGGATCGAACGCGACCCGAGCGCGCAGGAGCCCCATCTGCTCATCGCCTACCAATTACTGGAACAGGGGAGCATGGATGAAGCCATGCATCACATCGGAGAAGTGCTGACCCTGGGCGGCAATGTGGATTTCACTACCATCACCTCACGCACCCAGTATCTGCCCCCACAGGCACGCAGCCAGTTGATCGACAGCTTTGTGGAGCTGCATGCGCAGTTCCCAGAGCGCCGCGCCGTGCACTACAGCCTGATTCAACTGCTGGAGCAGAGCGACCGGGCAGAAGAGGCAATGGCGCAATTGCTGGAATACCGCGAACGGCACGGCAATTCCTCCCGCATCATGCTGTTGCAGGCGCAACTGCTGCTGAAACTGGGGCGGGTTGAGGATGCCGTCAGCGTGCTTGCCGCCGGCATCGAGGCCTACCCGGAAAACCGTCTGCTGCGCTTCAACTATGGCCGCATCCTGGTGCAGACCGAACGCCTGGAGGATGCCCGCGAACAGTTCTCCCTGCTGGCCGTCATGGCGCCGGATGACAACGAAACCCTGTACTCCCTGGCGCTGCTGGACCTGGAGCTGGAGTCGGTCGAGTCCGCCAAGACCCTGCTCAACAAACTCCTGCAGGCCAATTACCGCGTCAATGAAGCCCACTACTATCTCGGCTATATCGGCCAGACAGAGGGCAACAACAGCGAAGCCATCGAACACTTCAAGCAAGTGGGCGCTGACTACACCAATTTCCTCAATGCCCAGCGCCAGGCCATCCGCCTGATGGTGCTGGAAGGACAGCTCGATGCCGCCCACGAGTGGGTTGGCAGCGTTGCCGCAGGCAAACCCGAGCTGGAACTGATGCTGGTTTCCGTGGAAACCGATGCCCTGATGAGCACCGGCCATCTCGAACAGGCCGAAACCCTGCTCAGCCGCAGCATCGAGAAACACCCCGAAAACGTGGACCTGCTCTTCGCCCGCGCCCTGCTGAGTGAACAGATGGGTGACATGCCGAAGTCGGAGGCCGATCTGCGCCGCATCATCGAACTGCAGCCGGAGGACGCCCGGGCCCTGAACCATCTGGGTTATACCCTGGCGGATCGCACCACCCGCTATGAGGAGGCCCTGGGTCTGCTCGAACGCGCCATTGCCGCCTCCCCGGAAGATCCGGCAATCATGGACAGCGTGGGCTGGGCTTTGTTCAAAGTGGGTCGTTACGAGGAGGCGCTGAGCTATCTGCAGAAGGCCTTTGAGGTGTTCCCGGACCCGGAAGTAGCCGCCCATCTGGGTGAAGTGCTGTGGAGCATGGGCCGCCAGCGCGATGCCAACCGCATCTGGGATGCCTCCCTGCGGGACAACCCCGACAGCGAGATTCTGCGGCGCACCACCGAGCGCCTGCGAGCGCGCCAGGGCTCCTGAATGTTTCCCCGTCTGCAAACCTGTGCCCTGCTGCTGGCAGGCGCCCTGCTGGCAGGCTGTGCCACGCCGCGCATGGACGCCCCGGTCAATGAAGACTGGCAGAATCGCCGCAGCCTCCTCGCGGCACTGAATACCTGGGAGTTCACCGGCCGTATTGGTGTGCGCGACGAACGCGAATCCCACAGTTCACGCATCCGCTGGCGTCAACACAGCGAAGACTATGTCATCAACCTCTGGGGCACGCTCAATGCGGGTGCCACCGAAATCACCGGCCACCCCGGGCAGGTCATCCTGCAGCAGGAAGGTAAAACTCCCCTGAGTGCCGCCACCCCGGAGGACCTGGTGCGGGAGCAGCTTGGTTATGAGCTGCCCGTCTCCCAGCTCTCCTACTGGATCAAGGGCATTCCCGCACCGGGCAGCCGGGCGCAGCCCATCTTCAATGAGGAGCATCATCTGGTGAGCCTGGAACAGGACGGCTGGGTAGTGCAGTATCTGGCCTATACCCGCTACGACATCGAATCCCTGCCCACCCGCATCCGCATCGAGAAAGCCCCCTTGCGGCTGGACTTCGTGCGCCTGGACTGGACGCTCACCCCCTGAAGACCATGATTATCTCCTGCCCTGCCAAGCTGAACCTGTTTCTGCACATCACCGGACGCCGCGCCGATGGCTATCACCTGCTGCAGACCGTGTTCCAGCTGATCGATTACGGCGATACCCTGCACATCAATCCGCGCAGCGATGACGCCCTGTGTTTCACCTGCTCCGAACCGGCCCTGGCTGGCGAGGACAATCTGGTGCTGCGCGCAGCCCGTGCTCTGCGTGATGCCACGGGCACACGGCTGGGGGCAGACCTGCATCTGGACAAGCGCATTCCGGCCGGTGCCGGTCTGGGGGGAGGCAGCTCGGATGCCGCCAGCGCCCTGCTGGGCCTCAACCGCCTGTGGCAGACCGGGCTGGACGAAGACGCTCTCGCCGCCATCGGCCTGCGCCTGGGTGCCGATGTCCCCCTGTTTGTCCGTGGCCGCAGCGCCTGGGCGGAAGGCGTGGGCGAGGTGCTCATTCCCGTGGATTTGCCGCCCCGATTCTTCCTCGTGATCACCCCGGATTGCCATGTTTCCACCGGGGAGATTTTTTCACATCAAGAATTGACACGAGACACAACAGCCATCAAAATGGCCGCCTTTCTGGAAGGGCACACCAGAAATGACTGTGAAAATGTGGTTCGCAGCCTGTATCCGCCCGTCGATGAAGCCCTGAAATGGCTGAATCAATTCGCCTCGGCGCGAATGACGGGAACCGGCGCCAGCCTCTTCGCAGCCTTCGATTCAGAGCAGCAGGCAATCGCACTTCTGAATCGTCTCCCGCAGGGAATGCAGGGATTTGTTGCCCGGAGTTTGTCGGAACGTCCTGACTGAACTCCCGCATGCCCAGGCATGCAAACACGAGCGCATTCGTTTAAAATGCACGAGTTTCTTGGGGTGTCGCCAAGTTGGTAAGGCACAAGGTTTTGATCCTTGCATGCGTTGGTTCGAGTCCAGCCACCCCAGCCATTTTTCAAGCGTCCTGCGTGACGACTCCGCGCATCAACCCACAGACAGTGGTGGAACGCATATCTTAAGCCTGAACAACAGCCTCCGACCTGGCACCACCAAGCCTGAAAAGGGTAAGACACGCATGGCAAACAACCTGATGGTATTTGCGGGCAACGCAAATCCGGCACTGGCCGACAAGATCGCAAAACATATCGGGATTCCTCTGGGCGAAGCGACCGTTGACAAGTTCAGCGATGGCGAAGTCAATGTCGAAATCAAGGAAAACGTTCGCGGCAAGGATGTTTTCATCATTCAGCCGACCTGTGCGCCGACCAACGACAGTCTGATGGAACTGCTGATCATGGCCGATGCTATCCACCGCGCCTCTGCCAACCGCATTACCGCCGTCATTCCCTACTTCGGCTATGCCCGCCAGGACCGCCGCGTGCGTTCCTCCCGCGTGGCCATCAGCGCCAAGGTCGTGGCCGACATGATCGTGAGCGTGGGCATCAACCGGGTGCTCACCGTGGACCTGCACGCCGAACAGATTCAAGGCTTCTTCAGCATTCCCGTGGATAACGTCTACGGCTCGCCCCTGCTGACGGAAGACATCGAAAGACAGCATTACGAAAACCTGACCGTGGTCTCGCCGGACATCGGTGGTGTGGTACGCGCCCGCGCGGTGGCCAAGCAGCTCAATGTAGACCTCGCCATCATCGACAAGCGTCGCCCCCAGGCCAATGAAGCCCAGGTGATGCACATCATCGGTGAGGTGAAGGACCGCACCTGCCTGATCGTGGACGATATGGTCGATACCGCCGGCACCCTGTGCAAGGCAGCTACGGCGCTGAAAGAGCGCGGCGCCTCCCGCGTGGTGGCCTACTGTACGCATCCGGTACTGTCCGGCAATGCCTACAATAATGTCAGCGATTCCGACCTCGACGAGCTGGTGGTGACCGACACCATCCCGCTGCGTGCCGAGTTCAGCAAGTGCAAGAATGTTCGCCAGCTCAGCATGGCGAAACTGCTGGCCGAATCCATTCGCCGTGTCAGCAACGAAGAATCCATCAGTGCGATGTTCGACAACACCTGAGGGTGTGAACCCGCACGGATAGCGCTACCGGCCGCTGACAGTGGTACGGAGCACAACGAAGGCCCGACGGAACACAAGGCTCTCCCAGGTGGAGCAGGCGCGTGTTCTGCTGGGTCTTTTTTTACCGCCTCAACCGGTTGGTCGCAAACCGGAAACAGGCCGACGATGTTGCAAAACATCCCTTTTGGAGAAACAAAATGTCCGACGCATTTGAAATTCACGCTACTGCCCGTACGGAGCTGGGGAAAGGTGCGAGCCGCCGCCTGCGCCGTCAGGCCGATCTGGTCCCTGCCATCGTTTACGGCGAAGACAAGGCCCCTGTCAGCATCAGCATCCCGCACAAGGATCTGATCAAGGCCATCGCCAACGAAGCCTTCTTCTCTCACATCATCAAGCTGGTGATCGACAAGAAAGCCGAGCAGGTTGTTATCAAGGCGCTGCAGCGCCACCCCGCCAAGGCCCGCGTTCTGCACGCTGACTTCCAGCGCGTCAGTGCCAACCACGCCATCACCGTTGCCGTTCCGCTGCACTTCATCAACGAAGAAAAGTGCAAGGGCGTCAAACTGGGCGGCGGCAGCATCATCAAGGTGATGACCGAACTGCAGGTTTCCTGTCTGCCGAAAGATCTGCCCGAGTTCATTGAAGTGGACATGAGCGACGTGGGTGTTGGCGAAGCCATTCACATCTCCGGCATCAAACTGCCCAAGGGTGTGAGCAGCGTTGACCTGATTCACGGCCACGATGCCGACAACGCCGTTGTCAGCGTTCTGGCTCCCCGTGGCGGCGCCTCTTCCGACAGCAGCGAAGGCGAAGCCGAAGCTGCCGAGTAAGAGCACCCTTCCGGCACCTGCGCTGCACGGATATCTGCCATGCAAGCAAATGCGTTAAAACTGATTGTGGGCCTGGGAAATCCCGGCCCACAATATCGCTTTAACCGGCACAACGCAGGTGCCTGGTTTCTCTCGCGTCTGGCCGCCGATTATCACGGCGAGCTGCGCGCAGAGACCAAATTCCATGGCGAGGCCGGCCGCATCACCCTGGCCGGTCACGACATTCGCCTGTTGTTCCCCACCACCTTCATGAACCGCAGCGGCCAGTCTGTCGCCGCGCTCTGTCAGTATTTCGATATCGAGCCCCAGCAAATGCTGGTGGCCTACGACGAGATCGACTTTGACGTGGGCACCACCCGCTTCAAGCTCGGCGGTGGACACGGTGGGCACAATGGCGTGCGCGACATCATCAGCGCACTGGGTGGTGCCAAGGATTTTTACCGCCTGCGCATCGGAGTCGGCCACCCCGGCAACAAGGCGCAGGTGGCCAATTATGTGCTGAGCGACCCGGGCAAGCAGGACATGGAGACCATACTGGGCGACATCGACCTCGCCATCCGCTGCCTGCCCCACGCCGTCAAAGGCGACTGGCAAAACGCCATGCACGAACTTCACACCAGACCTTAAGGAAGAACCACAATGGGTTTCAAATGCGGCATCGTCGGACTGCCCAACGTCGGCAAGTCCACCCTGTTCAACGCGCTGACCAAGGCCGGCATTGCCGCGGAGAATTTCCCCTTCTGCACCATCGAGCCCAACTCCGGCCTGGTGCCCATGCCCGACCCGCGCCTCGATGCCCTGGCCGTTATCGTGCAGCCCCAGCGGATACTGCCTACCACGATGGAATTCGTGGACATTGCAGGCCTGGTGGCAGGCGCCTCCAAGGGCGAAGGCCTGGGCAACCAGTTCCTGGCCAATATCCGTGAGACCGATGCCATCGCCCATGTGGTGCGCTGCTTTGAAGACAGCAACGTCATCCATGTGGCTGACAAGGTGAACCCGGCCGCCGACATCGAGGTCATCAATACCGAGCTCGCCCTGGCCGACCTGGAGACCGTGGACAAGACCCTGCACCGCCTCACCAAGGTGGCCCGCAGCGGTGACAAGGAGGCCATCAAACAAGTGGCCCTGCTGGGCGCATCTCAAGGCGCATCTCGACGAAGCCAAACCCGTGCGCACCTCAAGCTCGGCAGGAAGAACTGGCCGAGATCTACGGCTACACCTGCTGACCGTGAAACCAACCATGTACATCGCCAACGTGGACGAGGACGGTTTCGAAGGCAACCGCACCTAGATCGCGTGCGCGAGATCGCCGAGCGAAAAGGCACCTCCGTGGTGCCCATCTGCAACAAACTGGAAGCCAGGAATCGCCGAGCTGGAAGACGAAACCAATTCCTGCAGGAACTGGGCATGGAAGAACCGGGCACAGACCGCGTGATCCCGCGCCGGCGCTATGCCCTGCTGGGCCTGCAGACTGTTCACTGCCGGCGTGAAGGAAGTGCGCGCTGGACCGTGCGCGTCGGCGCCACCGCCCCTCAGGCAGCAGGCGTGATCCACACCGATTTCGAGAAGAAAACTGCATCCGCGCCGAGGTCATGAGCTACGAGGGACTTCATCCAGTTCCAAAGGTGAACAGGGCTGCAAGGATGCCGGGCGCTGGAGGTTAGAAGGTAAAAGTATGTGGTGCAGGATGGGGATGCAATCCACTTCCGCTAACGTTGATGACTTCGCTCCGCATCACCAGCACCCCGTGCCAGTTGGCGTTTTTACGCATCCGGGCGAGCACCAAGCCTTTCCGATTTCCCACAACAGCAACTCAATATCCTGTAGCGCGCGGGCCGTGCTCCTGCTCCGCGGGCGTCCGGGCTTCATCCTTCAGCAGCTCCCGTGCCTCACCGTTAAGCGGAAACTCCCGTTGAGCGGAAAACACGCTGCTCATTGCCTGCGCCCGCAGAAAATCCGCAATCGGCCACTCCAGAGCATTCACCGCCTGCAGTAATTGTTCCGCACTGGAGACCAGACGCTGCCGCAAAGAGTTGTCCATCTCTGATGGCGGATGGTGCAGAGCACGAGCGTAGCGAATCAACTCAAGATGCTGAAACTGCAAAAAATCAAAATGGGCCACCTCACCGGACAGCACTCGCTGCGCCTCCCTGAACAGCGCTTCGCTCACGGGAAGGATGGCCGCGCCTGCAGCGGCATAGCTGGAACGATGCGAGACGGCCACCGCACTGTGAGCTTGCGCAGGCGTTGATGCGGGCTCTGCCGCAGATATCTCCACTGGCATGGGCATGTAACTGCTGCTCAGGGCGCGCAAAAACATAGCAATATCCCGGATATCCTCCTCCGCCAGCGTCCGGCCAAGCTGTTGCTCCGCCATAATTGCGATGGCGACATCCAGCCTTGCAACACTGCCATCATGAAAATAGGGTGCGGTATTGGCCACATTGAGCAGCCCTGGCACCTTGAACACATGTAAATCCTGCTCCCGCTGCGAGCGCCCTCTCACCCCCTCGTCATGAAGATCGGCCTCACGCCCGGCACCGTAATAGGGCACCGCCGCGCCCAGTTTCTGATAGGAGTTCCCGCCCATGCTGATGCCGTTGTGGCAACTGCTGCAACCGATGTCATTGAACAGCTGCCAGCCCCGCAAGGCCTGCGCGCTCATCTGCCCCGCCTCCCCCGACAAATGCCGTTGAAAGGGGCTGTTGCCGCGGATGAAATTGAAGCGCTGAAAATGCGCCATGGCATCCGTCATATTTTTGAGCGTCACCCCATCCGGGTATACCACCGCAAAGCGTTCGGCATATAAGGTGTCATCCTGCAGCATGCGCAGAACTGCATCCTCGCTATTGACCATTTCCAGTTCACTCAGGATGGGCTCCAGCGCCTGATCCTCCAAGCTTACAGAACGGCCATCCCAGAAAAGACGGAAATGAAATGTGGCATTGAGAACGGACAGGGCGTTCATCCGCCCCTCGGCGTGGTTCACGCCCAGTGATACCCGGCGACCGTCCACTCCGCTGTTCGGCCCGGCATGACAGGTGACACAGGCAATGGCATCGTCCGAGGACAAGCGTCCTTCATGAAAGAGAAAGAAACCAAGCCGGAATTTATCAGCATCGATCTGCGCAACATCCATTGTCGGCAACGGGCGATAGGCTGTATTGGCCAGAGCATGTTCAGCATTGGCAGCGATGAGTGCAGGCTGGCCCAAGGCATGCTGAAAATCGCGCCAGGACGCGTCCCCAGGCTCTGTCGCATGCAGGGTGACACTGGCGAGCATCGCAATACTGCCCTGACAGAGGGCGCGAGCGAGACGAGAGAAGGCAGGCCGCACGCGCAAAAGAAGACCTGATGATTGACTGAAAGACACGGAATTTCCACTGCTGTTGGAACACGCCCAAAAGCATAAACAGCCTCATCTATCCCGTCCAGCCCGGGGTACTACTACCCTTCATCCAGGGCTGGCAATGACGACGGACGGTAAAAGTGCTTACTGGTCGATGATGCTGCCGGGAGGCTTGCAGGAGAAGCATCCTTCGGAGCCCCCTCCCCAAGGCTTGACAAAAAAACCCGAAATGGCCAGAATGCGCATCCTTCGCGGCTTTGGAGCGTTCCCCTGCCGCAGCGTTTATGGCTATGTAGCTCAGTTGGTTAGAGCGCAGCATTCATAATGCTGATGTCCGTGGTTCAAGTCCACGCATAGCTACCATACAAATCAAAGGCTTACCTGTTGGTAGGCCTTTTTTGTTTCCGACTCCAAAAAACTTAAGTCCACATTAAGTCCAAATACGTGAACATTTGGGTTGCCACAATTCTCTGGAGCTCCCCCTTTTGAGCTGCCATTCCGCCGACAAGTTGGTACTCTCTGAATCGCTCTTTCCACCAAAGTCGGTACCTGTATGCCCCTGATGAAACCACAGCAACTCTTGCTGTACTCCAATCGGTTCGATCCTGACGAACACGAGTCTGATTGGTTCATACCGTGCAATTGGCGGTATGTCGATCCCAAATCCATGGAGCCCATTTTCGATAGCAAGGAAATTTGGGACAGGCTATCAGAGGGTGATGTTGTCACACTGGGCAAAGAAGAATTGCCTGGATGGTTTTTGCTCATTCATCGCGACGACCTGATCGAGTACGCAAAGCCTTCCATTCAATCGTACCTGTTGCACTATGCCGAAGATCTGGCAGGACAGGATCACGAAGTGGGCATACGCAAATGGTTCAGGTTTGGAGAAATGGCGCTGACACAGTTGTGGATTGGCCGCGTTGCTGCCACCGGCCATTCACTTGGGTTAGGTGAAACCGGTGACTATTGGCAATTCTGTCTCGACATTCTGTTGGAAAGCACAAAGGACGAACCAGAGGCATTCGACGCCGCACTGCAATTGCTGGAGTGGATCAGGACCGAGTCCTATTTTCGCCCGCCTGAGGCGTTCGTCGCCTGGGAACAGAAAGTGCAGGCCGGTTCGCTGAAACGCCCACGTCAGCATGGAAAGTCCGCCTACAGCCATTGGGGCCGCGACCTTCATGTCAGCATGGCCATTTATCACCTGGAACTTGCCGGAATCCCCCCCACCCGGAACGATGAAACCGATGAGCTCAGCGGCGCTGACGTCGTATCTGATGTGTACTCGACCACGTTCAAACGCCCGCTCTCCTACGAAGCCACCAAGGCAATCTGGAAGCGCTACTCCAATTTGAAAGCCCCTCTGTCCGACCTCTAAGTAATGTTTCCCACGAAAACTGATTGAGTCATTCATAGGATTCGATTCGTCAAATCAATGACGAGGAATCACCATGAATGACCACCCAAACCCAAGGTCTTTCGACCCAATCCTGTGCGATGTCGAGGCGGCGAAGGTTCTCGACTCCACCAGCGCCTCGCTGAAGCAATCCCGGTACACGGGAATGCTCTTTGGACGCCCTGCGCCCAAATTCATCAAGATGGGCCGAAGCGCGAAGTACAAACTGTCGACTCTGTTGGCATTCCGAGACCAGTTCATCGAGTTTCAGAACACCGCCGAGGCCAATCAGGCCAAGGGGGTCAAATGAGCAGCCGTAAAGCAGCCATCGACAATTTCTGCAAAGCCTGCATCTGCGACCCGCAGCCTGGTAATGGCACCTGGCGGCAACAAACTGAAAATTGCAGCAATTCCCGGTGCCCCCTCTTCCCGTTCAGGCCCCTTGCGGTAAAGACACTCCCCAACGCTCTTACGTTGAAGGAATCTCGCCAATTGCCCGAAAAAGCTGCAATCCGTCAGGGAGGGAAGTGATGTATGCCGTGCACACCCTACTCCAACTGGCAGCAGAAACTTTTTCCGATTTTCTACCCCTGTTTTCAAAGGCCGATTTCCCGCGAAAGCACTGCAGATGCGGGCATGAAGCCTTGCCCAAACTCAGGCGCAAGGGCGGTAATTAATATTATCCCTATCCTGTTCTACCACTGCTGTTCAGAAAGATCGGCGGGTCTTTCTCAGACTGAATCCATCGATCATGAAGACGATGACGTTTGAGCCATCGATCAGGCTGGGCGACAGAACATTGAGAATCAACACAGGGGAGCGGCAGCAATTGGGCTGCTTCGTTCAGATTCTTGCCCGAATCAATTCGAGCCTCGAAGCCATGCTGTCCCGGTACTGCAAAATCTACGTCGTGCAGTTTGTATTCCACCCAGACCAGCCGCTGGGAAACAATGCCCTGATATCAGATTTGATGCGGGTCATTTGCAAACAGCTTGAACGGGCCTACCGTAGCAAGCTGGCTTACGGATGGGTGAGAGAGACAGGGCAGAACGGCAACCCTCACTACCACATAGTGCTGATCCTCAACGCCAACAAGGTTCGGCACCAATACGGCATTCGCGAGCGAGTGTGCAGAATCATTGAAACCCGGGATCACCCCCGTCCGGCGTTCAACACAAAGTCGCACTTGATACACCGCCACGATGATGAAACCTATCAACAGGCTTTTCACCATCTGAGCTACCTGGCAAAGACGTCTACAAAGGGGCAAAAACCGAAGACGGCCAACGAGTATTCCTTCTCACGACTGAAGGCACTTGCACCTTGAAATCGAAGGTGCTCTCACTCTTACAAAACGACATGCTTGATTCCACCCAAAAATCTCGATCGATTCCTATGTAAAACAAAAAGATATAGGCGAATAACTGTTGTTGAATAGCCAGATTTTATTGGTATCAGACCGGGGGTTATCTTGGGGTTCTCAATGGCTTGTAATTTCCAATGTTCACACGTCCGTTTCGATCCATTAACACGCCAATTTCCCATTCCAATCAGGCAAGGTTCAGGCAAGGGTATTGGGAAGAGGTTCAGGAAAATTATTCGCAGACAGAATCTTCACCGTTTCCAGACTTCGAGCCCCTTGCAAGAATGAGATTTGTAACGAGGAGCTGCACTTGAATGCCACAGATGCGCATTCCATCTGCGTTACAATAACGTTACTCTATTTCCCCGAAGTCGAGCACCAGAGGAAGAAACTTACCCGAACGTTTGGCCATGAGGAATAAGAGAATGAGCCAGCATTTACTACAACGCTGCAAACAGGAACTTGCTGTGTTCGTGGATTGAAGAATGGATTCCAAAGGCGTGGATCTGGTTTCCGAATATGACGCTGGCTGAGCTTGTCACTGGTGCGGAGTACCCACGAACTTCATTTCACACTACGCCGGAAACACATCGAGCTCCCTTACACAAGCTGCCGGGCGAGGGTGTACCTTATGGGGCCCCGGAGGACGATGCCTTCTGGACGAACAGGTTTGCCAACCTCAAATGCAAGGCTGGATTCTGGGCGTTGATTCGAGCTACTGATCACGAACGAGGCCAACTGGTGTTCGACAGTCGCTTTCCCGAGGAAGCCAAACCTTCGACCCGTAAACGGCTCGCTAGGTACTGCTGTACACACGCCGAATAGAACTTGCTCCAAGATACATCTGCGTTACAATGCAAACACAACTAGACTAGGACACCTTCCTATGGCCCCCTCCAAAACTGCGACCCTGAATTTGCGAATCGACCCGGTGCTCAAAGAAGCCGCACGCATTGCCGCCCTGCGCGAGCACCGCTCCGTGGCCAATCTGATCGAGGTGCTTATCCGCAAGCATTGCGAAGAGCAAGGCATCTCCATTCCCGAGCAACAGGCCCTGTTCGAGCAGCCAGACCATGAATGAAAAAACCCTGCGAGCGCTGATTGAAGCCGGTGCCATCCGCAAGGTGCGCATCATCGCCGACGGCAGTCTCTTCCACGTCGAGGTGGACACCTCCGTCACCACGGTGACAGCCACTACCCTTGCGGGCAGCATCAAGACCTGGAGCACCCTGGACACCTGCGCCAAGTGGGTACGCGGCCTGGGCCTGGGCGTGGCGCAGATCAACCTGGCAAGGTGGACGCCGGATCAGCGAGGCTTACGCTTATGACCAACGTCATTCGGAATTGCGAATTTCGCTTCAAATGCCCCAAGCAATGGGCGTCGCTTGAAGCAACCCAGAATGAGAAAGAGCGCTTTTGCTCGCAATGCCAGCGCCTGGTGTATCACTGCAAGACACCCGAGGAACTGCAACTGGCCATCAACAAGAATCGCTGCGTCGCTGTTCAGCTTGTTGATTACCCTCCCGTGAGTTACGGTATCGGGCGCAGCGAAACGCCCACGATGATGGTAGGAGAACCACAACCAACACCGGACAGTAAATCGCCTCCAGGCTACCAGACATCACCACCCACACAGCCCCCGAAACCCGCTTCCCCGGATAAAACCAAGGACGGACAAGGATGACAGGAACAAGAACATGACAAGCACCCAACAACGCGCCGCCCTGCAACGCCAGATCTGGGCCATTGCCAACGATGTGCGCGGTGCCGTGGACGGCTGGGATTTCAAGCAGTATGTGCTTGGCACCCTGTTCTACCGCTTTATCAGCGAAAACTTTGCCAGCTATATCGAGGCCGATGACGACAGCATCCACTACGCCGGGCTGCCCGACAGCGTGATCACCGCCGAGATCAAGGACGACGCCATCAAGACCAAGGGCTACTTCATCTACCCCAGCCAGTTGTTCAGCAACATCGCCAAAGGCGCCAACAGCAACGAGAGCCTGAACACCGACCTGGCGGCCATCTTTGCCGCCATCGAAGCCTCCGCCAGTGGCTACCCGTCCGAAGGGGACATCAAGGGCCTGTTCGCCGACTTCGACACCACCAGCAACCGCCTGGGCAACACGGTGAAGGACAAGAATACTCGCCTGGCTGCCGTGCTCAAGGGCGTGGCAGGGCTGGATTTTGGTCACTTTGATGCGGCTCATATCGACCTGTTCGGCGACGCCTACGAGTTTCTGATCTCCAACTACGCCGCCAATGCCGGCAAGTCGGGCGGCGAGTTCTTTACCCCGCAGCATGTCTCCAAGCTGATCGCCCGGCTCGCCATGCACGAGCAAACCAGCGTCAACAAGATCTACGACCCCGCCTGCGGCTCTGGCTCGCTGCTGCTGCAGGCCAAGAAGCACTTCGACGCCCACATCATCGAAGAGGGCTTCTTCGGCCAGGAGATCAACCACACCACCTACAACCTGGCGCGCATGAACATGTTTCTGCACAACATCAACTACGACAAGTTCAATGTGCAGCTTGGCAACACGCTGATCGACCCGCACTTCGGCGAGGACAAGCCCTTCGACGCCATCGTCTCCAACCCACCCTATTCGGTGAAGTGGATCGGCAGCGACGACCCCACCCTGATCAACGACGAACGCTTTGCCCCCGCAGGCGTGCTGGCCCCCAAGTCCAAGGCGGACTTTGCCTTCGTGCTGCACGCCCTCAGCTATCTTTCCAGCAAGGGTCGCGCCGCCATCGTCTGCTTTCCCGGCATCTTCTACCGGGGCGGCGCCGAGCAGAAAATCCGCCAGTACCTGATCGACAACAACTATGTGGAGACGGTGATCTCGCTGGCCCCCAATCTGTTCTTCGGCACTACCATCGCCGTGAACATTCTGGTGCTCTCCAAACACAAGGCCGACACCCGCACCCAGTTCATCGACGCCAGCGGCCTGTTCAGGAAGGAAACCAACAACAACATCCTCACCGACAACGACGACGAGAAGAACCCCGGGCATATCCAGCAGATCATGGCGGTGTTCGACAGCAAGGCCGATGTCGATCACCTGGCAAATCCGTGCCCTTTGAAGAGATCGCCGCCAATGACTACAACCTGTCCGTGAGCAGCTATGTGGAGGCCAAAGACACCCGCGAAGTGATAGACATTGCCAGGCTGAATGCCGAGCTGAAAACCACCGTCAGCAAGATCGAGCAGTTGCGCAAGGATATCGATGCGATTTGCTTGATGACGGAGATTGAGTGAGCAGGAGGCATGAGCGGAATAAGCTTTATGGAAGAGCTGCTGGATGGGGTTGGTGGAGTGGAAGGAGCTCAGAACAGTGGTAAAACTGTCACAGCACCATCAAAACTCAATAGGCAAGCCTATCGCGCTGCTGGAAAACTTCAATAGTTGATCAGGGCATCAGATTTATCGCTGGTTACACTGGCGAGGATATAATTCGGTTGAAGCAGGAGGTACGTAGTTTTTGGCGACCACTCTGAACGCAAAGAGTACGTAGACTTTCAATTTATCCAGGAGCTGATGGACTAAAAGATTCTTGAACCTCTTTCAGATAATGCTAAGTTCATTACCACCTTCCTGAATTTTTATAAGAAGGTTGAATTACAAAAGGCACTGGTCATCTGCGCAGCAAGCTTTGATCCCCATCCCCTGCTTAGACAATCAAAAAAAATCACTGGAAATCGGGCCGAAATCGTTCGGCTACTGGATACCTTCACCTCCCCTGACAACCGAGCTTACAACCGAGCTTAATGCCCGCAAAAAACAATACAACTACTATCTCGACAAGCTGTTGAGTTTGAAGAAGGGGCTGCATTTCGCCCAGAAAATTCGAATGGGAAGCCTTTGGGAGGAAGTGGCTAGGATAACCATTGGTGAGTTTGTTCGCAAAAGACAAAGCAAAACTCAAACGCAGCATCTTCCCGTTTACGGAGGCGTATGGAAAAAGGTTACTACATTGATTACAATAATGATGGTAATAAATCATCGTTGATGCTAGAGGAGCGAATGCGGGATTTATAAACAAAGAGTATTACACCCTATTGGGCGGGGAAATAGCTATTCTCCATTAGTGTTCAGAATGTCCGGCTTACTAAATTGGATTTTGTTACTACTTGAAAAAATCAGAAGCAAAACTAACAGGAATCCAACAGAAGGCGGAATTCGCTGTTTCTAAAAAGCAAATGGAGAATTTCTGCTACCCATCCCATCATAGCCGAGGCGACTCGCATCATCACATACTAGATAAATTTGATGCTCATAACCCTTCAATCAGCGAGGCCTCCCCCGCTAATCGAACTGCGCCAAAAACAATACGAATACTACCGCGACCTGCTGCTGGTTTTAAGCGGAATCAGAGGAAGCAGCCTAGAATGAGCAGGCCAGCGACCGGCACCCACTGGGAAGACGCCATGCCCAAATTGAATACAAGACCAGACCAGTGAGTTTCTGCTCTACACCGCGCCAATACTTTCATCAAGGTGGAAGTACTCTTGAGCAATGAGACTATCTCTGGCTGACGCAGAACATGGCGCAGCTGTTTGGCGTAAAGCGGCCGCCATCTGGCTTTTTCCTGAAAAACATCTTTGATAGCAATGAGTTACGCGAGGAAGTGGTATTTCATATTGGAACATACCTGAATTACGCTTTCTCGTGCCTGGCAAGACCAAACCAGCAGGAATCAAGTATTACAACCTGGACGCCGTGATCTCCGTGGGCTACCGGGTAAACTCCGCCCAGGCCACCCAGTTCCGCATCTGGGCTACCCAGTTGATCAAGGAATACATCATCAAGGGCTTTGCCCTGGACGATGAACGACTGAAAAATGGCCGTTTCTTCGGCAAGGACTACTTCCGCGACTGCTGGACCGGGTGCGTTCGATTCGCGCCAGTGAGCGACGCATCTACCAGCAGATCACCGACATCTTCGCCGAGTGCAGCATCGACTACGACCCAAAGTCGAAAACCACCCAGCAGTTCTATGCCCATGTGCAGGACACCTTCCATTTCGCCATCACCGGCCACACCGCAGCAGAGATCATTGCCCTGAAGGCCGATGCCAGCAAACCCTTGATGGGCATGAGCACCTACAAGAATGCACCGGATGGCAGAGTGCTGAAATCGGATTCCACCATTGCCAAGAATTATCTGAGTGAAGAGGAAATCAGGAAGCTCGAACGCACCGTATCCGCCTTTTTCGACTATATCGAGGGCATCATCGAACGGCGCAACCCCTTCACCATGGAGCGCTTTGCCGAGAGCGTGAACAAATTCCTCGCCTTCAATGAGTACCGGATTCTGGAAGGGCATGGCACAGTTAGCCGCCAGCAGGCCGAACTAAGAGCCCATGCGGAATACGAGCAGTTCAACAAACAGCAGCGCATCGAATCAGACTTCGACCGGGAAGTGAAAAAGCTGCTGCAGAAGAAGGAGCCCAAGGCATGACGGACTACAAGCCTATCGCCGAATCCAACACCTTCATCGTTCTCGACAGGTACACGCGGGAATGGGAAGTCAAGGAGACCTACCAGAGCGAGGATGCGCTGGAGCGCGAGCTGATTCAGGACCTGAGCAATCAGGGACTACGAATACCTGCCCGGCCTGAACAACCCGCAGGCGATGCTGGCCAATGTGCGTGTGCAGTTGCAGGCCCTCAACAAGGTGCAGTTTGGCGAAGGGGAGTGGCAGCGCTTTGTCGAGACCTATCTGGACAAGCCCAGCGACAGCATCGTGGACAAGACCCGCAAGATCCACGACGACTATATTCATGACTTCGTGTTTGACGATGGCCGCATCCGGAACATCTATCTGCTGGACAAGAAGAACATCGCCCGCAACAAGGTGCAGGTGATCAAGCAGTTCAAGCCGGGCACGCATGCCAACCGCTACGACGTCACGATTCTGGTCAACGGCCTGCCCCTGGTACAGATCGAACTGAAGAAACGCGGCGTCGCCATTCGCGAGGCGTTCAATCAGGTGCACCGCTACAGCAAGGAGAGCTTCAACAGCGAGCACTCCCTGTACAAATACCTGCAGTTGTTCGTAATCTCCAACGGCACCGACAGCCGCTATTTCGCCAACACCACCCAGCGCAACAAGAACAGCTTCGACTTCACCATGAACTGGGCAAAGGCAGACAACAGCCTGATCAGGGACCTGAAGGACTTCACCGCCACCTTCTTCCAGAAGAACACCCTGCTCAAGGTGCTGCTGCAGTATTCGGTCTTCGATGTCAGCGACACCCTGCTGGTGATGCGCCCCTACCAGATTGCCGCCACTGAGCGCATCTTGTGGAAGATTGAAAGCTCCTACCACGCCAAAACCTGGAGCAAACCGGAGGGCGGCGGCTTTGTCTGGCACACCACGGGCTCCGGCAAAACTCTCACCAGCTTCAAGGCGGCACGCCTGGCCACCGAGCTTGCGTTCATCGACAAGGTGTTTTTCGTGGTGGACCGCAAAGACCTGGATTACCAGACCATGAAGGAATACCAGCGCTTTTCGCCGGACAGCGTGAACGGTTCCGACAGCACCGCCGGCCTGAAGCGCAACCTGGACAAGGACGACAACAAGATCATCGTCACCACCATCCAGAAGCTCAACAATCTGATGAAGAGCGAGGGCAATCTGCCCATCTACGGCAAGCAGGTGGTGTTCATTTTTGACGAGTGCCATCGCAGCCAGTTTGGCGAGGCGCAGAAAAACCTGCAGAAGAAGTTCAAACGTTTCTATCAGTTCGGCTTCACCGGCACGCCCATCTTCCCCCAGAACGCGCTGGGTGCCGAGACCACCGCCAGCGTGTTTGGCCGGGAGCTGCATTCCTATGTGATCACCGACGCAATACGCGATGAAAAGGTGCTTAAGTTCAAGGTGGACTACAACGATGTGCGTCCGCATTTCAAAGCCATCGAAACCGAACAGGACGAGAAGAAGCTCAACGCAGCAGAAAACAAACAGGCACTGCAGCACCCGGAGCGGATTCGGAAATCTCGCAGTACATCCTGAACACTTCCCGCCAGAAGACCCACCGCCTGCACGCGGGTGCGAAAGGCTTCAATGCCATGTTTGCGGTCAGCAGTGTGGACGCCGCCAAGCTGTATTACGAAACGCTGAACACGCTGCAGGCAGGCAGCGAGAAACCGCTGAAGATCGCCACCATCTTCTCCTATGCCGCGAATGAAGAGCAGGATGCCGTAGGCGATATTCAGGACGAGAGCTTTGACGTGTCGGCCATGAACCTGAGCGCGAAGAATTCTTGAGTGCGGCCATTGCCGACTACAACGCCTTCTTCAAAACCAACTTCAGTGTCGACAGCAACGGTTTCCAGAACTACTACCGCGACCTGGCCTTGCGGGTGAAGGCCAAGGAGATCGATCTGCTGATCGTGGTGGGCATGTTTCTCACCGGCTTTGACGCCCCCACCCTCAACACCCTGTTTGTGGACAAGAACCTGCGCTACCACGGCCTGATGCAGGCGTTCTCGCGCACCAACCGCATCTTTGATGCCACCAAGACCTTCGGCAACATCGTCACCTTCCGTGATCTGGAAAAAGCCACCGAATGCCATCACCCTGTTTGGTGACAAGAACACCAAGAACGTGGTGCTGGAGAAAAGCTACAGGGAGTACATGGAAGGCTTTACCGATGTGGTGACGGGGGAAGCCCGGCGCGGGTTCATGGAAGTGGTCAGCGAGCTGGAGCAGCGCTTCCCCGACCCGTCATCAATTGAGAAGGAATCCGACAAGAAGGCCTTTGCCAAACTCTTTGGCGAATACCTGCGCGTTGAAAACGTGCTGCAGAACTACGACGAGTTTGCCAGCCTCAAGGCGCTGCAGAACCTGGACATGAGCGACCCGGAGGCCGTGGAAGCCTTCAAGGCCGAACACTATCTGGATGACGCCAAGCTGGCGGAACTGCAGACCATTCGCCTGCCCGCCGAGCGCAAGATTCAGGACTACCGCTCCACCTACAACGACATCCGCGATTGGCAGCGCCGACAAAAATCCGCAGAAGACAAGGACAAGTCCACCGTCGACTGGGACGACGTGGTGTTCGAGGTGGACCTGCTGAAATCCCAGGAGATCAACCTCGATTACATTCTGGAGCTGATCTTCGAGCACAACAAGAAGACCCGCAGCAAGGCCGAACTGGTGGAGGAAGTGCGCCGGGTCATCCGTGCCAGCCTGGGGCACCGCGCCAAGGAAAGCCTGCTGGTGGACTTCATCAACCAGACCGATCTCGACAAGATCGGCGACAAGGCCAGCGTGATCGAGGCCTTCTTTGCCTTTGCCCAGGCCGAGCAGCAGCGCGAGGCCGAGGAAATCATTCGTGAAGAAAACCTCAACACGGACGAAGCCAGGCGCTATATCACCACTTCCTTGAGACGGGAATTTGCCAGCGACAACGGCACCGAACTCAATACCATTCTGCCCAGGATGAGCCGCTTAACCCCCAGTATCTCACCAAGAAGCAGAGTGTGTTCCAGAGAATTGCAGCGTTTGTGGAGAAGTTTAAGGGGGTGGGTGGGCAGATTCTGTAGAAACACGCCCCCCGACTTGTTGTTGGTTGCCCCCCCCTGATAGGGGGCTTCGATTTTAGGCATTGGATTCCTTACGGCACGACCAAGTATCTATTTGGATGAGAAAAACAACCGCAGAATCAGAGAAAAGGCCGGATTACAGCTTTTCATTGAGAAAATCGTCCGCTAAACTTCTTTCATCATCAATTTCCGGGCCTTTTTCTCAAATTTCGCGAAAACCCGGTTATTTTTATTATTTTCCGGCTAATTTTCACAAGCCCCACAGCCTTACAAGAACCAGACCATGACAAAAGCAAGCCTGGGCTACAGTCATCTGATTGAACGCTACGCTCTGCCAGCGCTACCTCTGGATATCGAAGCCCACGTTGACCCTGCAATTCGAGGACGCACACTGCGCCCGCTGGGAAGGCAAATGCGTTTGCTGGTAGAACCCAAGTATCAGCCAGAAAACTCTTTGGCTGGCCATCTCCAATTTGCCTTGCGATATGAAGGCGTCAACCTACAAGTCTTGAGTTTGCTGTTTACACAGGAAGAACACGGAACGAACCAGCAAGTACAGAACTCGCTCTGCGCATGGTTGAAGGAAAGTCCTGCATCGCGATACGCGCGCAGAGCCTGCTTCCTATACGAATGGCTGACCCAAACGCCGCTACCTATGGAAGACCCGGTGTCAGAGCGTGAAGCATATGTTGCTTTGCTTGATGCACGTCAGCAATTCGCAATAGAACCTGGAGGGAAGTGCAGCCGCTTCCGCATACTGAACAATCTTCCAGGAACACCAGCCTACTGTCCCTTGGTACGCAAAAGCGAGTACCTGCAAGGAATGCTGGCCAAAGACCTGCGCAATATCACTGGGCATACACTGGCGGAATACGATGAGGAGATTCTGCGCCGTGCTGCAGCCTGGCTGTACCTCAAGGAAACCCGCTCCAGCTTCGAGTTAGAGCGTGAAACCCCTTCGGCCAGTAAAGCTCAACGCTTTGCCGACCTGCTGCGAGAAGCCGATACAGGCAAAGCACTAACAGAAGACCGATTGATTGAGTTACAGCATGCCGTGCTGGACCCGCGTTTTCATGAATTTACCTGGCGCACTCGCCAAAACTGGCTGGGAGACGACTTGGGCTATCGTCAGAGGGTCGATTTTATCCCGCCGAGGCCAGAGCATGTAGCAGGTTTGATGGAGGGCTTATTGCACCTGGCCGAAGAACAACGTTTGGGGAGTCATCTGGATCCGGTAGTCGCTGCAGCATGCATTGCGTTTGGTTTTGTGTTCATACATCCCTTCATGGACGGTAATGGCCGTATACATCGCTACCTGATTCACGATGTGCTGGCAAAAGCGGGTTTCACACCGAAAGGTATCGTGTTGCCGGTATCCGCCGTAATTCTGGCAAACCTGAACCAATACACCGACGCGCTGGAACATTTCTCAAAACCCCTGAATCAACGCAGCACCTACTATCCGGACACGCCAACCGTCCCGGCGGAGGGTAATGATGCCGTATTCTTCCGTTACCCTGACCTCACACGCCAGACGGAATTCCTGTATTTCGCACTGGAGCGGACTGTTACGGAAGACCTGCGCCATGAGATTGACTTCCTGCTAGGGTTTGATCGTGCCAAACAAGCCTTGAATGCCTTGCTCGACTGGCCTGATCACAGCGAAGATCTGTTTATCCGATTGCTGCACAATACACCGTGGAAGCTGTCTGCCAAAAAGCGCAAGAGTCACTTCCACTGGTTAAAGGACGAAGAACTAGAAAAAGCCGAAGCGTTAGTGTGTGAGGCTTTCAACACAAAGTAGCGAGACAAGAAGCTCTGCATCACTTTTTCAGGCACACAAAAATGCGCGACTCCTATCAGATTTTTTTTGCCAACGGATTGATAAGCAAAGAAGAGTTTTTCGAGTTTGGATTGTCCGAAACAATCTATGTGGACTTTGATACTGCTGCCACAGCATGGGAGGATCTTAAATTTAGGCTGCAAAGTAACGAACGGGTTGTCATTAGAGGCTTTGGACGGGATGCCGCTGGAACTCACTTGTTCAAAAAACTGTACGAATACATGTTTGGAAATCGGCATATCCAAAAGGACGCCACAAACAATGCTGAACCAACGCGACTTTTACGACAATGGACAGGGCTTTCAAAAAGCGGTGGCATCGGCTTTGATCTAATCAGGAATTATCAGATATCACATGTTTTCGGACGAACCAAGAATCCACTCTGCTTTACTGCCCCATGGAATATCGTTTACATCCCCAAAATCATTGATCCTTTCACCGGCCACGAAGCGACGGGTGACATGGTGGACGAATACACTCGACTATTTCAAGCTCAGTGCTATCGCAAGTTCAAATCACTTATCGATGATTACAACGTACTGGTGACAAATCCTGATTTCCTGGCCAACCTGAACACCTCCCTGCAATTGATGGCATTGGGTGAGTCTATTCAGGCTTCTGAGATGGATAAACTGCACAAATCATTGAAGAGTGAATTCAGTCCCATAGCGATTCAGACTTAGGCACCTAGATTCCATTGTTATTCGTTACAAGCCTCTCTACAGCACTCGCTTTATGCTCCGGTGCCAAATGCGCATACCGCTCCGTCATCTGGATCGTGGAATGCCCCATCAGCTCCTTGACGGTGTACAGGTCCACGCCCTTCATCACTAGGTTGCTGGCAAAGGTGTGCCGTAAGTCGTGGAACCTGAAGTCCTTCACTTTCGCCCGCAGCATGAGCGCCTTCCATGCCCTTGCGATGTTGTTAAATCGTTTGCCAGTAATCGGGCTGGGAAATACCAGCGCCGATTCGCTTTGTTGCCGCCAAGCTTCCAAAAGAGTAATGCACTCGGAATTCAGGGGAATATACCTTGTTTGGCGAGATTTGGAACCCTTCCCCTGCACCGTAAGAGTCTTGCTGCCAAAGTTGATGTCCGACCACACCAGGTTAAATACCTCCCCCCGTCGCAGCCCGGTATTTAGCTTCAGCAAAGTCATGGGCTTCAGATAGTCCGCGAAGGCCGCATCCAGCGCTGGAAGCTGAGTATAGCCGCGCACTTCACGCCAGGAGTTGCCTGACGCTCGGGCGGCGATAATGTCTGCCTCCCGATCATCCAGTGCCTTTCGAAGCCTCTGCTCCTCGTCGGTGGAGAGGTTGCGAATCACTCCCTGATTGTCCAGTTTCAGCGGTTTGATGTTCTGCAGCGGGTTCACGGGAATTACATCCCACTCGACGGCCCTGTTGAGGACGGCTTTCAGGGTAGTGACGGCGCGGTTGATAGTGGCGGGTTTAATGCCGGCATTTTTCCTCTCTGAGCGCCATTTCTGAATGTCCCAGGCAGTGATGTCTTTCAGCTTCCTAGGATACAAGTGCGCGAAGCTGCGTTTGAGCAGGACCAGGGTTTCCTCGCCGCGTCTCTGGTGCGCCAGCGCCCAGTCGCGGTACTTCAACGCAATAAAGCCCTCCAGGGTTTCATGTTCCTCACGCTTTCGCTGAATGCGAGCACTCTTTTGGGCCTGCTGGGGATCTTCCCCCAGAGTTACTTGGGCGGCCAATAACTCAGCTTTCTCCCTGGCGGTAGGAGCAGTTGTAGCCGGATATCGACCGATGTTGTACCGCTTGCGTTGTCCCTCGGGTGTTCGGTAGGAAAAATAAAAACTGATTCCTCCGGTTGGTTGCACCCGCACCAGGAAGCCGGTGATCCCATCGTCCACGATTTCAAAGGGACGTTCTTTCGGAGTAATGGTCTTGAGAAGCGAAGCGCTGATATATGCTTTCATAACTTAAGTCCATATTAAGTCCAAATTTCAACGACATCAGCTTACTCTCATTGACCTCCACATAGAAGATTTCAATGGATAAAAATGACATTATTCTATTAATAATCAGATAGATAAAAAGTATAACAATTTGAAATCAACAGCTTATCGACGAACCGGGATTCAGTATAAGAACGCATTCATAATGCTGATGTCCGTGGTTCAAGTCCACGCATAGCTACCATACAAAAAGGGCCAGACAGCCATGTCTGGCCCTTTCTTTTTGTCTTGAATCAGGCGTACAGCACGCCGCTCGTCATCAGGCCCACCAGATCAATATTGCTCTCGTTGAGCTCATACAGGGCCGCCATTTCCAGCAATTGTGCCTTACTCAGGCTGCCGCCGGAGCCTTCCATCAAGCCAACAAAATGCTGTTGTTCGGCAGCAGAGGGCGCCACCCCCGCCACATTCGTATACAGACTGGTGACCAATGCCTCGTTTGAAGGATTGCCGAGCACATCGATGACCAGTTGTGCAACCTGCAGCACACTCATGCCCTGATCAAACAGGTCGATTCCCACGCCAATCCAGTCCGGGTGTTCGGCCAGTGCCGATGCATCCAGTGCTGCGCCAATCAGGCGAATTGCCTTACCAGCGGATTCGTCGGCACCCAGGTCATAGGCACGCTTGCCATCCTCAAAGGCTATTCGTTCAACACTGAGCAAGGTGTCGCTGCCACTGCCAGCACTGAGCACGGTGAGGCCATTGGCGGTGCGCGTGACGGCCGCCTCTGCATGCTTGATATGCAGATACAGCGTGTCCCCTCCCGCTGCGCCATCAATCGTGTCATTGCCCGTTGTGCCAAACAGAGTGTCTGCGCCACTGCTGCCTTGCAGCCCTGCAGCGAGATCGAAGGGGTTATGGTTGACACCGGCAAAGCCGGCCTCATAAGTCACAAAATCGTGGGCCGTACTGCTGTAGGAGGTCACCAGCGAAAGCACGCTGCTGATGGGCGCCTCCGGGTGCCCCTCCACCTTCAGCACTTCAACAGTCCCGCGCGGGTAGTAGTTGGCGGTAAGAAAAGGCACAGACTCGGAGAACAGCGTGGAGGGAATGCCAAAGGACGAACTGAGCACTGCGCCGAGCTGCCCCACCAGCAGGGAGCCCGGAAAACTGCTCAGGGTTTGCCCGACCAAGGCCCGTTGACTGCCGAGAAAGACGATCGGGTCGTCCGTCACCTGATAATTGATCAGACGACTGTCCGCCACGGCAGCGTCCTGCAGATAACCGGGTGCGCCCGTGGTAATACCATAGGCCGGCGCGATGCCTTGGTAGGCGGCCATGAACATCTGGGTCATGGCACCGCCAAGGCTGTGCCCCGTGACCAGCAGCAGGTCGAATTCTCCCCGGGCAATCGCCGCGTTCACGGCTCCAACCAGGGGGGCGAACAGGGTGTAATGACCATTGATGTCCTGGAGGTCATCCTCCCAGTCATCATTGTCATTGGTGCCGCGAAAGCCAAGGGCCAATGTGCGCAGCCCGTTATAGGTCGCTGCCGCCACAATCGCTTCCGCATTGCTGCTGCGAAACACACCATTGCTCAGCTGCGAGGTCTCCAGGCCTAGCTCGCTCCCGCCGATCAGGTGCCATCCATTGAGCGCTGGTGCTGTACTCTGCCAACTTGACCAGGCCTTTGTCACATTGAACAGAAGATCAAGCTGTGAGGTATTTCCAGCAATCACCGGCGCACTGCTGACGGGCATGAAGTCTCTCCTGGTGGACGTTGAACAGAGCGGCTGTCAGTGTATGCCTGCCTGCTTATGATCAGCAATCCCGCCCAGTGAGCTTATTTGCGTTTGCGCAAAAAACAGTCGTTTCCTCAGAGTCTCTTCACACTATTTGCGGGCCCGCTTGCGCGCATCCTTGTAGGCCTTGTCGATGGCACGTTCATGTCCGCGTTCCAGTTCCGGGTAGATTGCCATGGCCGCCGCCAGGGCCTGTTCGTAATCCGCCTCACCTTCAAACTCGCTGTGCATGTAGACGGACAGATCATCGAGACGGTTGAAAGACAGTTCGGTCGTTTCAGCAATGAAATCCCAGCCGCCAATCGCCATCACTGCACCGGTCTCCTTCGCCTTGCTCTTGGCCTTGCCAGCCAGGAAACCACCTAGGGGAGCTTTGCTCGCCAGTGAGGACAGGGCACCGTCCGCAGCACGACTGCCTACCTCCGCCCCCACCTGGGCATTCAGCGCCTTTTCCGCCCAGGGGGTCAGATAGCCGCTTTGGGTGTAGGGGAAATAAAATTTGCCCTCACTGCCTTCGATGGGTTCCGGCACTTCCAGCTCCAGCGTACCGGCGTCCAGCATGTCCTGTACGTCCTTGTATTTTTCGGCAAGCCCCGCCACGGTGCTCAGAATCATGCTGGCCCTGGCAATACTGTTCAGGTCTGCCGCCTGAACCGCGAAACTGCTCACCAGCCAGACGCCCGCAAGCAGGCTGCAAATCGTTTTTTTCATGGTCCTGTCCTCCACTGATTCAGGGTCAATACGATGCATTCGTCATCGCTGGAGGCAGTCTAGACTGATCACATTGCCCGATCTCCCCCCTGAACTGGGGTATTCGCTCCGGGTTTTTTACGCTAGCGCTGTCCCGGCCAGGCTTCGACACCGTGCGAGACTGGACTTTCCGGTCAAGAAAATTCTGCTTGCCAGAATGTAAATTCTGCATAAAATTCGCTCACTTTTTCTGTGCGTTCACTCCCTTATGAACCTCGTGTCGTTCGACGTTTTCCGTACGCTGGGCTTCCCCGGCACCACCGTGATCAAACCGGAGCACACGCTCCGCCATCGGCAGCTTCTGCAGGAGGCCGACTGGGTTTTGTTTCCACAATACTGGCAGCTCAACGGCCTGGTTTATGGCCTGCATTGCCGCGTCTTTCCCAGCGAGGCGAGCTATCGCATCGGGCACGACAAGGTGGAGATGACCCGTGCATTTGAGCTTATTGCCCCGGAAAACACGCCCCTGACCCTGATCGAACCCAACACCCCCGAGGCACAACAGCGCGTATGGGAACTCATGGCGCTGCCCTTTGTGGCGAAACTGCCACGAGCCAGCATGGGGGAGGGTGTGTGGCTGATCGAATCCCGGGAAGACTGGCATCGTTATTGCGTGCGGACACAGGTGCTCTATGTGCAGGAATACCTCCCCATCGATCGGGATGTGCGGGTGGTCATCGTCGGCGAACGGGTGGTGACGGCCTATTGGCGAACCCAATCGCCACGGGGCTTCTACAACAACATCGCGCAGGGCGGCAGCATCGACCACTCGCCGGTGCCAACATCGGTGACGGAGCTGGCGCTGCGTCTGGCCAGGGAATTGGGGGTGGACCATGCCGGTTTCGACATCGCGCTTGTCGGCGGGCACCCCTATGTGCTGGAATTCAATCGGCTGTTCGGTAATCAGGGCCTGGGCAGTGGCTCCGAACTCAAGGATGCCATCCTGGCCTATCTGAGCAGCAAGACCGAACCGGAAGACCCTGACGAACCGGCTCCCATCTGGCCCGTGGCTGTCTAGCCGACAGCCCCTGCCCACAGCGTTCGTCCGGGATCACAATAAACCCAATAAAAGGTACGAGCGACCATGACGGCAAATTCCATCACACATTCCCGCAACTGGCTGCGCTACAGCCTGAGCCTGAGCTTTCTTCTGTTGGCGGGCGTCAGCCATCTCGCTGCTGCCCACATCGATCTGCAACGGGCCGGCACCCACGTTGCCAAATACGAACAGGGCGAGCGTGGCCGTGACACCAAGATAGGCGCCTGCGGCAATCCCGAGGGCGTGCCTACCGGCGCGGTCTACACCTACAGGCCGGGCGAGACCATCACCATTGCGCTGGCCGAGTACGTTCGTCACCCCGGTTATTTCCGCATCGCCTTTGATGAGGATGGCGATGATGATTTTATGGACCCACGCTGGATCGTCCCGGTAGACCCGGAAAATCGCGCCGGGGGCTGTCCCATCGATGATACGGATCAGTGCCGCCTCGGCGACCAGGCGAGCGAGGGTGATTTTTTCAACAATACCACGGTGCTGCTGGACAACCTGAACCCGCATACCCGCGAGACGGCCCAGGCGAGCTATACCTGGGAAGTGACGCTGCCGGACGTGGAGTGTGACAACTGTACCCTGCAGATCATTCAGGTGATGGAAGACCCCGCCGGCCCTGCGCACGGGGTGTACAACACCACTACTCAGGATGACGACAACGATGTCTACCATCAGTGCATCGACCTGGTGCTGACTCCGTCCGCCATTGTGGGCCAGGCCGCCAATGCCGCGGCGAAAGCGCTTGCTCCATCGCCCTGAGCGGGTGAACGCATGGGGAAAGCAAGCATGAACCCGGCAAAAATCGCCCTCATTACCGGCGCCAGTCGCGGCATTGGCGCGGCCACTGCCCGCCTGCTGGCGAGCGAGGGCTACGCGGTCGCCATCAATTACCGCAGGACAGAGCAGGACGCCCTGGCGCTGTGCCGGGAAATTGAGCAGGCAGGCGGACGCGCTATCGCCGTGCAGGCCGATGTCGCCGACGAAGCAGAGGTATTGCGCTTGTTCGATACGGTGACCGAAACGCTCGGAGCACCGACCGTGCTCGTGAACAATGCCGGCATTCTCATGCAGCAAAACCGCCTGGAACACATCGAGGCCGAACGGGTCATGGAGATTCTGCGGGTCAATTTCCTAAGCTGCTTTCTCTGCTGCCGCGAGGCGGTGCGCCGCATGTCCACCCGTCACGGGGGCAAGGGTGGCCGCATCGTGAATGTCTCCTCTCTGGCCGCGCGCACCGGCTCGCCCAATGAGTATGTGGACTACGCCGCCTCCAAGGCGGCCATGGATGCTCTGACCCGCGGGCTGGCCAATGAAGTGGCAGGCGAAGGCATTCGCGTCAATGCCGTGCGCCCGGGGCTGATCTACACCGACATGCACGCCGACGGAGGCGAAGCGGGGCGCGTAGAGCGCCTGAAAACAAGGATTCCACTGCAGCGCGGCGGGCAGGCCAGCGAGGTGGCCGAAGCCATTGTGTGGCTGGCCACGGAAAAGTCCTCATTCGTCACGGGAAGTTTCATCGACGTGGCGGGCGGGCTTTAGGCCAGCAGGCCTGACAGCAAGTCCCGCTTGAGCATTCATCGCCAGCTGTAGCACAATCCCGGGGCCGCCGCTTTGGCGGTTTTCGCGGGCCACTGTGCCCACCGGGAGTCCCATGCCTCCAGTCCTGCTCTCCATCGGCCTGCTGCTGTGCAGCAATGTCTTCATGACCTTTGCCTGGTATGCCCACCTCAAGGAACTCAACCAGAAACCCTGGATTGTCGCCGCCTTACTGAGCTGGGGCATTGCCCTGTTCGAGTATCTGTTTCAGGTGCCAGCCAATCGCATCGGCTACAGCGTACTCAGTGTCGGGCAACTGAAAATTCTTCAGGAAGTCATCACGCTCAGCGTGTTTGTGCCCTTCTCCGTGCTCTACCTCAAGGAACCGCTGAAACTCGATTATCTGTGGGCGGGGCTGTGTCTCGTCGGAGCGGCGTTCTTCATGTTCCGCAGCCGCCTCATGTTGTAGGAGCAACCCTGCTGGCGATGGTCCTCCAGGACAAACCTTAATGTCGTGCTCTTGTCGTGATGAGGCTTGTAGAAATCAGCGCTGCAAAATAGTCGAGGCCCGACGCCCATGAATACCAGGATGGTGTTCATGGGCGCCGGGCCCCGTGCACTTGCGTTAGCGCTTACTGGAAGCTGTACTTCACTCTGGCGTAGACCATGCGGCCCAGCACATCCTGGGTTTCCGCTGCCACGCCCGCGATCATACCGGTCTTCTGCGGCATTCTGTCGGTGAGGTTGCGCGCCCCGACAGAGAAGTCAAACGCACCGCCCAGCGCCTCATAGCCACTGTAGGAGTAGAACATGTCCAGTTGTGTCCAGGCACGCAGAGTGTCGGTCGGACCACCCCACTCGGCACCCGGGAAGAACTGCTGGAAGCTGAACTCGCTGGCATCGAACTTCACTTCATCGATATAGCGTGTTGTGGCACTCAGCGCATGGTTCCCCAAAGACCAGTTGATGCGGAAATTCGCCCGAATCTTCGGGATGGTGGGAACGGCACCGAACGGGTTGTTCTGGTTGCCCACCGCCTCACGAACCGGACCGTCTTCCACCAGCTGGAACTGGTAGGTGTCCATATAGGTGCCCTGCAGTTGCAGGTCGATATCGCCCCAACCGTCGAGGCCCACATCATCCAGTGAGAAGCCATAGTCGATCTGGGTATCCCAGGCACGCACCAGCATGGTGGACGCATTGGAGTCGCTCTGCAGGATGCGGTCCGGCGTGGTGATGTCGGCGGCATTACGCACAACACGCTTGTCTGAACGCGGGTCGTTCACCCAGGCCTGAATCTGCGCGGCGCTCGGATGCGGGTTGGCCGTAGTGGCGGTGAAACCCGTGGCCGCGAGGAAGTTCTTGTAGTCGGAACGCAGAATATCCTCGGTGGTCGTGCTCACGATACGGTCCATAAAGTCCGTTTCACTCCAGGTGAGAGACCAGGTCAGGTTCTCCAGCAGGGTCAGGTCGATACCGACGGAGACGCTGTCGGAAGTCTCGGACGCCAGATTGGGGTTACCACCACGGCAGGAGGTGATGAAGCCCTGGAAGGTGGAGAACGGGTCTGCCACGTTGCTGAGGCCGCAGGTTTCCGGCGAATTCAGCTGAGACAGGGTGGGCACAATGAAGGCCTCGCCCATGGTCGCTCTGATCGCCAGCCAGCTGGTCGGCACATAGACCAGACCGAACTTGTCCACCACGGCACTCTGGCCGGTACTGAAGCTCTCATCCCGCACCGCTGCACTCAACTCCAGATTGGACAGAATGGGGAAAGCGAACTCGGCAAACCAGGAGTCACTGGAACGGCTCTGGCTGCGCGGCAGGATCTGGGAGCCAATCAGCTGGTCGTCGCGGATGGAGGTTGCAGTTGGGCCGTCCGTCTGCTTTTCATCCCGGCGCTGATAACCCACCGCCATGGAGATCGCGCCGCCAGGCAGTTCGAAATCGCCAAGCGGCACGTTGCCGTTCAGGATCAGGTCGTACACCTGAATCTGGGTTTTGTTGTCGAGTGCATCCTGGGTGAAGATCGCGTCCACCACATGCTGCGGCGTACGGAAACGCGGATCCACGGCACCGAAGGGGTTGAAGCAGCTGTCCACATCATTGATGACATCGCAGTTCAGGCCCTGGTTCACGGCACCGAGACTGAACTGCTGGGAGTTGTTGCTGACATCATTGAACAGGCCATAGGTATAATCGGCGCTGCCTTCCCAGCCTTCCAGCATCGGCACATTGAAATCGAGCCCCGTGGTAAATCTCACAGTGCGCTTGTCATTGTGCTCGAGCTGATAGCCGTTGTACTGCTGTATCACCGTCGGAATCGTGTTGGTTTCTCTTCTGTTGAAGGGCACCCACTGCGCACCGTTGATGTTCACGTCCTCATAGAAGACGACACCGCCGAGGGGGTCGTTGTCGATGGAGGCAAAGCGATTGTTTGCCAGTACCACCTGGCCGGTGGCGTCACGCAGGGGCAGGGGGCGGCCATAGCCATCCAGGACCAGACCGCCACTGCTGTTGCGCATGGGCTCTGCGAACAGTTCCTGACCGGCAGATGACTTCGCCCGGAAGGTGTTGCCGGGCAGCTCGCCTCTGACCACTGCCAGGGCATCCGATCTCGCCCCTGGGTTACTGGGGTTGTTGCGGTTCTGGTAGCGCTGACGGTTCCACATGATCTGCGAATGGAAGGTGACATCTTCGTTCACTTCCCAGTTCAGGTTGGTATACAGCGCAGAGGTCTGATACTGCGGCTGGAAGTCACGGGTGTCGCCGAAGCTCATGAAACAGCGGCCACCCAGCAGGTTACCCCAGGGGTTGTTCCCGGGCGCGGCCTGATCGTCATCTGTCTCACGGGCGCAATTCGGGTCGGGACGGCTGGCGGATTTGCCGGTCAGGTTCCCGTTGGCATCGCGCAGGGGCACGATGTAGTTGCCCGGGTTGCCACCGCCGTTATGGGTGAGGCCAGCGCGCACATAGTCGGGACGCTCGTTCCACGCCAGTGTGGAGGAATCCACATAGGAGCCCGCCATGACGATGTCTACATCGCCGAAGCTCTTGCCCCCGAGGAAGGAGGTTTCCGTACGACCGAAGTCCCCACGGTCGTCCCCTTCCGTGAACACTTCCACCTCAAACCCGTCATAGGAGTGATAGGGAATCAGGTTGACCACCCCGGCCACGGCGTCCGTACCGTACAGCGCCGCGGCACCGTCCGTCACAATCTCCATGCGCTGCAGCGCAGAAGCAGGGAGAAGTGTCTGCAGGTTGTCCGTGGCAACACGCTTGCCGTCAATCAGCGTCAGCGTGGCGCGCGGACCAAGGCCCCGCAGGTTGAAGTTCGAAATGGTGCTGCTGACGCCCTGGATGGAGTTGGTCACCGCAGTACCGTTATTGAAGGTCAGGTTCTGTGCAACCTGAGCCATATTGACCGCCCCCTGGCCTTCAAGGTCTTGGGCACTGAATGAAGTCACGGGGGATGCTGCGGTAATTTCTTCAGAACGGCGGATATACGAGCCGGTCACGACGACCTCTTCCACGTCAGGGGAATTCTGTGCCAGTGACTGGCCAGTTCCCCCCAACAGGGCAAGAGCGATGGCAGAGCTCAGGAGTTTGCTAGCGAAAGCAGGCTTGTCTTGCATGGGTCTTCTAAGCGACATGGTATACCTCAGTTGTAATTGCTATTGACATCGGTGGCGCGAAGTTAGCAATGAGGCACAGGAAGGTCTACCGGATTTTGACAAAGATCAAAAAATTTCAGAATTCGTCGAGCCCGGCACGAGCATCAGAACAAAATTCCAAGCCATTGATTTAGATTGATTTTAAACAAAACAACCTGAGTAAAAATAGAATGAACGGCCGCTTTTAACAAATATACACATCCTTTCGGGTAAAACTTCTGCAATACGCCGGGAGTTCTGCCTGCGTTGAAACGAGCCGTTTGCAGGTTCAACTCCCGGATCAACGTGCGCAAGGCTGGCAATCCCGCCGACGAGCCTCGATACCCTGGCTCCGCACAGGTCTGCAGGCTGCTACAATGGCAGCTCCCCGCCCGCCGCGGCCACTGTGCAGGAGAACGCCCATGTCATCCGCTAATACCATGCCCCCGCTCGTCAGCGTGCAATGGCTCGCCGAGGCGATGCAGGCCGATCCGCGCCTTGTCGTGCTGGATGCCAGCTGGCATATGCCGGCAACACAGCGCGACGGGGAACAGGAATGGCGACAGGCCCGCATCCCCGGCGCCCGCTTCTTCGATTTTGACCGCCGCATCTGCGACAGGGACACCGCGCTGCCCCATATGATGCCCGATGCGGCACTGTTCACCTCCGAGCTGCAACGCCTGGGCATCGGGCGGGACAGCGCGGTCGTGGTGTACGACAGCATCGGGGTGCAAACCAGCCCGCGCGCCTGGTGGATGCTGCAGGCCATGGGCCTGACAAACAGCGCGGTGCTCAACGGTGGCCTGCCCGCCTGGCAGGCGGCAGGTCATGCCATTGCCACAGCGGAACCGGAAGCCATGCCCGAGGACGGGGACTTTGTTGCCTGCTTCCGCCCAACCCGCATCAGCGACTGGCGCGAAGTGTTGCTGGCCACCACTAGCGCAGACACGCGCATTGTCGATGCCCGCTCCGCCGACCGCTTCTATGGCCGCGCCCCGGAACCACGCCCGGGGCTGCGCGGCGGCCATATGCCGGGGGCGCACAATCTGCCCTTCGACACGCTGATAGCGAACGGGCATTTTCGCCCCCGTGCAGAACTGGAAACCGCCCTGCTGGCACTGGCTCCGCGGGAGATGCGCCTCATTGCAAGCTGCGGCTCCGGGGTCACCGCCTGTGTCGTCGCATTTGCCGCCCACCTGGCGGGTTACAAAGACGTATCGGTATACGATGGCTCCTGGGCAGAGTGGGGGGCGGGCGACAGCCTGCCGGTCACGACCGCCCCGGTTCGCTAGGGCCTGTTCACACTATTTGGATCATCGTATGAACAGCCCCTAGCATGGGACGCCACGGGGAAATTGCGTATACTCACAGGCTTTCCGCTTATCCACAGGTCTGACAGATGCAGGAACCCACAGCGCAGGAAAAACCCGCCACAACGGACGGAAAACAGGATCGGGCCCCCGGGGGTTTTCTGGGCAATCTCGCCTTCAACATCATCATTCCGGTGTTCATCCTGTCCCGGCTCAGCGGCGATGACAGCCTCGGCCCCTCTCTCAGCATCGTGTTTGCCCTGGCCTTTCCCATCGGCTACGGCCTGTGGGATCTGCGCCAGTCCGGCAAGGTCAATGCCTTTTCCATACTGGGTGTGGTCAGCGTCTTTCTGACCGGCGGCATCAGCCTGCTGGAACTGGACCCGAAATACATCGCCATCAAGGAGGCCACCATTCCCGGCCTGATTGGTCTTGCCGTGCTGTTTACGCAGCGCACGCGCTTTCCCCTGGTCAAGACCCTGATTCTGAACGGGCAGCTGGTGCGGGTAGAGGCGCTATATCAGGCGCTGGAGAAAAACGACAATATCACCACCTTTGAAAAACGCATGGGTCAGGCGTCCTTCATCGTGGCAGCCTCCTTCTTTCTGTCCTCCGCGCTCAATTACGCACTGGCCAAGATCATTCTGGTCAGCCCGCCGGGCACCACGGAATTCAGCGAAGAGCTGGGCAAGATGACGGCGCTGAGCTACCCGGTGATTGCTTTGCCCAGTATGATCGTGCTGATGCTCGCCATCTGGTTTGTGTTCTCCCAGGTTCATAAACTGACGGGGGAAAGTCTGGAGCATTTCCTGGTGGACCAGACCTCTTCCTGACGCCCGTCTCCGTCCGCCTTCCCATTCGCTTTCGGAGTCCGACAATGACAATAAACAAGCGCATTCTGATCCACGGTGGCCTTATTCTGCTTGGCAGTGGTGTACTGGCTGCCTGCTCCCCGCAGGCCTCCTCACCAACGGACACAATGGCACAGGCGGACCGCTACGATCTGCAGCTGGACATGAAGGCCTATATGAACATGGTGCTGGACCCGGTCGCCGACATTCTGTGGGATCACGCCGGTTGGGTGGACGATGTGAACACCGGCTATGAAGAGCTCTACCCCAGGAACGATGAAGAGTGGCTGATGGTCCAGCAAGGTGCCGCGCAGCTGATCGAGGCGGGCAATGCCCTGGCGCTGCCAGGGCGTGCACAGGACGATGACGGCTGGGTCACCTACGCCAATGCCCTGAGCCAGGCGGCCTCCCTGGCCTACCGCGCCGCTGCCGAACAAAACCAGGAGGATTTCTTCCAGGCCGGGGCTCAGGTCTACAGTGTCTGCAGCGCCTGTCACCAGACCTATAACCCCGAGGTATCCCGGTTTGTGAACAGCAACTGATTGCTGGCGCCCCTCTCGTGTTCAGAGAACATCAGCAGCAAAACCGGGTAGCAATCCTACTCTTTATTCTGTGCAGCAGCCTTGCCTGCCGGGCACTCGCCCACACCATCGCCGGCAACGATGCCAATTATGTACAGGCGATAGACGGCCCGGCCGTGGCCCCGTTCATCTATCTCGGGGCCAAGCACATGGTCACCGGTTACGACCACCTGCTTTATCTTCTGGGCGTGGTCTTCTTTCTGCACCGCCCAGCCCAGATACTGCGCTTTGTCTCTCTGTTCGCCGTTGGTCACAGCCTGACGCTGCTGGCCGGTGTGCTGCTGCACCTGCGCCTCAACGCCTTTATTATCGATGCGGTCATTGGTTTTTCCATCGTCTACAAGGCCTTTGAGAACCTCGGCGGGCTGCAGAGGCCCGGTCGTTGGCACCCCAATCCGCAAGCAGCCGTCTTTGCCTTCGGGCTTGTGCACGGCCTGGGGCTGGCAAGCAAGCTGCAGGCCTTCACGCTCAGCGATAACGGCCTGCTGATCAATATGCTCAGCTTCAACCTCGGCGTCGAAATCGGCCAGTTTCTGGCGCTGGGCGGCATCATGCTGCTGCTCATCGCCTGGCGTTCAAGACCCTGGTTTGCAGGCTCCGCGTTGGTGGCCAATACCCTGCTCATGAGCGGCGGCTTCATTCTGACGATTTATCAACTGACGGCCTGGGCAAATGCCAGCCCCTTCTGACACACAGGAGAACATCATGAGCCATTCCACGCCGCCGGATACGCCTACCCTACTGCTGGCCACCGCGGGTGCTGCCGCGTTGGCGGGTGTCGTGCTGCTGACGGCGGTGCTGCCCGCCGAGTTCGGCATCGACCCGCTTGGGGTCGGCCAGGCCCTGGGGCTGCTCGATCTGGCCGATGCCAGTGACAGCCCGCTGGAAAGTCACTCGAACGGCCACCGGCGCGATCGGGTCGAGTTCATTCTGGAACCCTATCAGTCCGTGGAGTACAAATACCAGTTGGGCGCGGGCGATACCCTGATTTTCTCCTGGCAGGCAGAGGGTGAGCTGCTGTTCGACATGCACGCAGACCCGGAGGGTAGCGAGGGGGATGAGGACGTGGAGAGTTTCAGCAAGGGCACGGCGGCCAGTGATTCAGGCGTTTACCGGGCGCCTTTCACCGGCATTCACGGCTGGTTCTGGGAGAATCGCAGTTTCAATGAGGTAGTGCTGCGCCTGGACAGTGCCGGTTACTACGACAGTTCGGTGGTGTTTCGCGATGGTGGCAGCTATGACCGGAACCTGGATCCCGCCCTTTAGGCAACAGAAACAGCGAAGCCTGCGCGCCGTATGGAACGCAGGCTCGGAGACTCACAGCAAAATCGCTGGATTAACGCTCGTTCGGGTCGGAGCCGTCACGCGGCGCGCCGGTACCGGAGGAGCCCATGAACAGCTTGCGCCCGTCCGGGAAGGTGATGTCACGGCCATTGCCACGGCACTCCGGCTCACACAGACGATCCTTGCTCTGATAGCCGGTCACCACGATTTCGGTGCCGATCTGCAGGGAATTGCGGTTGATGCCGCGGCGCAGCAAGGTGTTGGGCGTGCCCCCTTCCACCATCCAGGCCTGCTGGCTGCCGTCCTCGTTGGTATGCGTCAGATGAATCCAGGAATGGGGATTGATCCACTCCACCCGGGTAATGGGCCCGCGCAGGGCAATCGGCAGGTTCGCATCGAATTCTGCCGAAAAGGCATGGTGTGCGGAGGCTGGCAGCGAGACTGCGGCCAGGCTTCCTGCGACGCTTATTGCCATCAGCATGTGTTTCACATTCATAGTTCCACCCCTCTTGAGTACTGACTCATCGTCTATTCACTGACCGGCCTATTCTCCGAAAAGTTCGCTTTCGCGCCCCTTGCGGTACTTTCCGTACATAAGCTCTTCCACAAACTCCACGCATTTGAACTGCGGGAGTTCGAATCCTTCTTCAAGCCTTCGGTAGATCGGCATCCGGATGGTCCAGGGCCGCTCGAAGATATCGGGATCTTCCATGGTGGCCTCGTACTGGATGACGTTCTCGCTGAGCAGAGTATAACGCTCGGTCACCTTTAATTTATAGCTGTGATAATTGCCTGCCCGGTCAAACCAGGTGCGATCATCCAGGCCCGTCACCTCCACCACGAAGGTGTCGCCGTCCCAATAGCCATAGGATTGTCCCATCCAGGCATCCAGCGGGGGCTCGCCCGGATCTTCAAGATAAACATTGCGCACGGCGCCGGCAAAGGAGTAGGCAACAAAGAAAGCCTTGTCGCTCTGGAAAATCTGGAATGGATGGGGCATATAGGTGGCGCGGGGGACACCGGGCATATAGCACTTGATCTCGGGGTCCTGCGTCAGCCAGTTTGCGCGGTTGCTGTCGCGCTGAGCCAGTGCTGCGGGTTTGTAGGGAATGCTGCCCCCTTCCACCACACCGAAGCTTGCCGGCACGGCAGCCACGGCCCCGAGGGCAACGACTTCAGGCGCCGGAACCGGCACGAAATCCCCGGGAACCAGTGCGAAGGCTGCCTGGGCCGGTGCGGACTCCAGATTGTTGTTGGCCGTGCTGAGCACCTGCCAGATTCCGTTGAAGTCCGGCTTGCCTGCGGGTGTTCTGGGGATATCCGCACCCGCCATCGGCGAGTGCATCCCTGTGCCGGAACAGGCAGCAAGAGACACCGCCATCACGGTTCCCACAAGCCTCAGAGTCCAATCCTTTACCGTCATACCTTCGCCCTCAAATCAGTCGGGCGATATAAACACTTACAAAAAATAGTGTCAAGAAAGCCCCAGAGGGAGCGAGAACGCGGCGGTCACTACCCGTGACCGGCGCTCAAGCTCAGGCAAACGGTCCGCTGATCTCGTAGGTGATACCAGGGCCGTTCCTGCTGAAACCACTCTGGGAACTGAAGTAAAGCCGTGTGCAGGAGGGATCAAGCGCGGGCCCGCAAAGCTCGGACTCGTCCTGCCCCACGACCTGAAGCAGAGGCACTACCCCTCCGTCCGGGGTCAGCGCCACCAACTGGTTGTCACCACCATCCTCGGCCACAATGACATCGCCCGCTGGCGTGATGAGTACATTGTCCACCCCCTTGAGGATCGGATTGGCGTTGGTCCTGATGTCGTAGAGCACCTCGATTTCGCTGCTGTGCACATCGTAGACCCATACGCGGTTGTCACCCTTGGTGGTGAAATACACCTTGCCTGCGAAGAAACCGATCCCCTCGCCCCCGTCGAAGTGACTGGCGCGTGAAACCTGTTTGCGTGTGAGAGTACTCTTCGCCAGGGGGTCCGGCAGGGCATGCCACTGCAGCAGTCGCTTGCCATCGCGCGCCACAATCTCCGCGACCTCCAGCACCCCGCTGCTGATATCCGGCAGTGCCCGTTGCGGGCGGAAACGATAAAGACAACCATCCGGCTCATCTTCCGTCAGGTACAGATGCTGGTGATCGGTATCCACCGCCACCGCCTCGTGACGGAAGGCGCCCAATGCGGGGCGCACTTCGGCAAACTTTTCCCCGAACGGATCACACTCGTAGACCAGGCCATGATCCACCTCCTCGCAGGACAACCAGGTATCCCAGGGCGTCTTGCCACCGGCACAATTGCTGCTGGTGGCCGTCAGAATCGAATAGCTGTCCACCAGATCACCACGCGAGTTGAAACGCAGGGCTCCTACCCCACCCCCATTGGCGGGCACCTCGCTGTTGGAGACATAGACCCAGCCACCGTCCGGCGTTGCATAGCAGGCCCCGCCATCGGGCTCGGCATGCCAGACGTAATCACCGTCCGGCAAGGCCGGTTTGCCCGTCACGGCCAGCACCCGGGAGCGATACCCGGCCGGCAGCATGATGCCATTGTCATCGGGAGGAAGCAGAGGGCCGAGATTTCTCAGGCCCTCAAAGGAGGACTCGCGCGCCGCCTGCTGTGCCTGCAGACGCCCGGACGGCAGAACCGTTGCACTGGCAGACAACAGACTGCCCCCGGCGAAAGCGGCCAGGCCCTGCACCCCCAGACGAATGAATTCTCTGCGCTCGTTACTGATATCCGGCATATCTGCACCTTTGTCATGACTCTGTTAAAGGAAGCGCCATGGCGCCTCTGAATGACAAAGAGCCTATCATTTCTGCATTGCAGATTATTGACACCGATCAGCGCGGCGGGTCGATCTGGCTACCCAGGGAATTGTTCACCCGGTACCAGCCGGCAATGCTGTAGCGATGCCGGTTGGCTGCCCTGACCTCGTGCGGCAGCTCCTCACTGAGAAACACCACCAGGGTGCCGAATGCGGGGGTTACCCGAAGAAAAGGCTCCAGCTCGTCCTCCCGGTACATGTCCAGCTCGCCGCCATCCTCCGGCAGCCAGCCCGGATTGAAATACGCAACGACCGAGAGCACCCGATTGGTCGGGTCCTTGCCGGGATTGCCGCGAAAGGCATCGACATGCTTGCGGTAGAAGGCTCCCGGCGGGTAATGGGCGAAATGACTTTCGAAGCTGAACAGGCCAAGAAACAGGCGTCTGTTCAAGGTCAGGCGCAGGCGATTGCTCCACTGCAGCCAGTCTTTTTCGGCCTGCGTTCTGCCCTCGATCCAGAGAATCTCGTCACGACGCACGAAGGGGTTGAGGGTGAAATCCGTACTGCGCCCTACCCCTGCGGGGCTGAACTGCTCCTCACCCATGCCCAGGATCTGGCTGTGCAGGCCCTCGGCCAGAGTCACTGGCAGGGCATTGGGGATGACGCTCCACCCCTGCTCGCGCAGGTCCTGTGCAATCTGCAGGAACAAGGGGTCATCGCCATCATGGTCGCCGTGTTGCGGCGAGAAGGCCAGTTGCATGTTCTAAAGTCTCCACTCGCTCGTGTGGGCGCGCACAATACTGCACTTGATCTGTACTCACAAGCCAGCGCCGGAATCAGCAGTAGTGTGCGCCGCCGGGCTCCTTTATAATGCGCCCCTTTTTTCCGCAGCGCCCGCCACTGGCACGGCGCCTTCCCCAGACCCTGAGAAAACGACGGATACCGCTGTGATCAACGCCGCCAATATCACCATCCAGTTTGCTGCCAAACCCCTCTTCGAAAACGTGTCGCTGCGCTTCGGCGGAGGCAACCGCTACGGCCTGATCGGTGCCAACGGCTCCGGCAAGTCCACCTTCATGAAGATCCTCAGTGGTGAACTGGAGCCGACCTCGGGCAATGTGAGTGTGGACGACAACGAACGGGTCGGCATCCTGCGCCAGAACCAGTTCGCCTATGAGGACTATACGGTCATCGACACGGTCATCATGGGCCACGAACAGCTGTGGCAGATCAAACAGGAAAAGGACCGCCTCTATGCCCTGCCCGAGATGAGCGAGGACGAAGGCATGCGGGTCGCCGAGCTGGAGATCGAGTTCGCGGAACTGGACGGTTACTCGGCCGAGTCCAGCGCAGGGGAGCTGCTACTGGGGCTGGGCATTCCCATCGAACAGCACTATGGACTGATGAGTGAAGTCGCACCGGGCTGGAAACTGCGTGTCCTGCTGGCCCAGGCCCTGTTTGCCGACCCCGACATCATGTTGCTGGACGAACCCACCAACAACCTGGACATCAATGCCATCCGCTGGCTGGAGGGGGTGCTCAACCAGCGTGACAGCACCATGATCATCATCTCCCACGACCGCCATTTCCTGAACAGCGTGTGCACCCACATGGTGGATCTGGACTACCAGGCCCTGCGCCTGTACCCCGGCAACTATGATGACTTCATGCTCGCCTCCACCCAGGCCCGCGAACGTATCCAGGCTGACAATGCCAAGAAGAAATCCCAGATCGCCGAACTGCAGGCCTTCGTGAGCCGTTTCTCCGCCAACGCCTCCAAGGCCAAGCAGGCAACCTCGCGCGCCCGCCAGATCGAAAAGATCAAACTGGAAGAGATGAAACCCTCCAGCCGCGTCAGCCCCTTCATCCGCTTCGAGCAGGAAAAAAAGCTGCACCGCCTGGCGCTGGAGCTGAAGGCCCTGACCCTGGGCTATGACGACAACACGCTCATCCAGGGTTTTGATCTCATGGTAGAGGCCGGCGAACGCGTGGCCATCCTCGGGGCCAACGGTATCGGCAAGACCACCCTGATGCAGGGCATCACCGGCCACTTCGGCGCCGAGGCACAGGAGAAGATGAGCGGCACGGTCAAATGGGCCGAAAACGCGAAAATCGGCTACTACGCCCAGGACCACTCCCATGAGTTTGCCGAAGACATGAACCTGTTTGACTGGATGAGCCAATGGGCCGCGCCCGGCGATGACGAGCAGGTGATTCGCGGCATTCTGGGCAAGATGCTGTTCTCCAAGGACGACAGCCTGAAAAGCGTCAAGGTGATCTCCGGTGGTGAGAAGGGCCGCATGATCTTCGGCAAGCTGATGCTGCAAAAACCCAATGTGCTGGTCATGGACGAGCCGACCAACCACCTGGACATGGAGTCCATCGAGGCGCTGAACCTGGCACTGGAGAACTATCCGGGCACCTTGATCTTCGTCAGCCATGATCGCGAGTTCGTGTCCTCGCTTGCCACCCGCGTGCTGGAAATCACCACGGACGGCATCAGCAACTTCCAGGGCAACTACGACGAATACCTGCGCTCTCTTGGCGTGGAGTGAGGACAGAACAAAGCGGAGGGCAACATGGGCAGCACGGCAAAACGAAAGCGCTGCGCACGCTGTGAACGCCCCTTAGCTCAGTGCTACTGCGGACAGATCACGACGCTGCCAAACCGCTGGCCGGTATGGATCTGCCAGCACCCCACGGAAGGCCGACACGCCCTGGGCACCGCCCGCATCGCGGCTCTGGGCCTGGAACAGTGTCTGTTGTCGCCCTGCCCGGAGCCGGCAAACCCGGCCATGTTCCCCGCCTCGCCGGGTCTCCCCGCGCTGATTTATCCCGGCGAGGATGCCCTGCCAATCGAGGCCTTGCAGACACAGCCGGTACGCCCTCTGCTGTTCCTTGACGGCACCTGGCGCAAGGCCCACCGCATGCTGATGGAGTCTCCCTGGTTACAATCCCTGCCACGTTATCGCCTGCAGCCCTCCATGCCCAGCCGCTATCGCATTCGTCGCGCACCACAACCCGATGCCCTGTCCACACTGGAGGCCATTGTCAGTACGCTGGGCACACTGGAGGGGGATGAGCAGCGTTTTGCACCACTGCTCAGCGTCATGGATCATCTGCTGGAGGAACAGATCGCCCGCATGGGCGAAGCGGTCTACCGGCGCAACTACCGCCGGGAATGAATTACAGCAGGGAGAACACCGCCGCGCCGCCACCGCCCAGCAGCAGCACCAGAATCGGCATGATGCTCAGCGCGAATCCCAGGCCACGGGAGGCCGGATCTGTCACATAGGCTCGCAGATAGATGAAACGCCCGATCAGGTAGACCACACCGATGCCTGCGGCTATATCGGGGCGTACCCAATAGGAGAACAGCACGATGGAGGGGATGAACATCACGATCATCTCCAACGTGTTCTGGTGCACCCGATAATAGCGCTCAAACACAGGGTGCCCCGTGATGGCGGGGGCATGCACCTGATGCTGGGCCCGGGCCCTGCCCACCAGCAAGGCAAAAAAGAAATACTGCAACAGCGCCAGCACTACGACAATCGCGACAAATTCCATCCGCTTTCTCCTTGCATGATTGATGCGCCAGGCTCAGGTCTGTTCCTGCGCACTCTTGATGATTTGTTCCAGATAAGAGCTGGAACGGGTGACCTCGTAGCGCTTGAACTTGATGCGCGGATGCAGTTCCCGCATGCGCGCAGCAAGCAGGCCGTGGGCGGAATGCAACTGGGCATCGGAAATAATGCCATTGGTGTCGCAGTCACGCGCCAGGCGTAAAAGGCGGTCGAAATTCATGATGAAGTTGTCGGTATGCGTGCAGCGTATCTGCGTGCCATAAAACAGTGTCTGCAGATCGCTTCCCTTGCCGGCAAGGGCCAGAAAATTGCGCGAAAAAATCTCGAAATCCCCCGTGGCGAACAGATGCCACATCTCCATGAACTCCGCCTCGGAGAAATGCTGGTCACCCTGCGGCCCCTTGCCAGACTGCAGCAACAGACCCGAGATACCCCCCAGCTGCCGCCGAGTGTTATCTGCAATCTTAAAGAAAGTTTCCTGGCGCGCATTCAGTTCGGTGGCGGCAATCGCCATGGTCTGCTTTTCCGACTGGATATTGTTATGGCGCAGCTCGCGATTGTTTTCCGCCAGCACACTCTGCTGAATGAACAGGCCAATCACCAGCCAGAGAAAAGCAAGAGGCGCAAACGCCCCCTCGAGGAAATTGCCCATATCGGCAATCGGCAGGCTGAGGAAATCCGACCAGCCCACGTTGTAGGAAATATAGAGCATACCCAGCAGCAGCCAGAACAATGTCGCCACCAGACCATAGATAATGCGCATATCCTTGGCTGGGGGAATGGCATCGATATTGTTGTTTTTCTGATTGTCCATCGGCACTTTCCTGAGCGTGACATTCTGCGCCGCCACAGGAAAACAGGGCCAGGCGCGAACGCTGGCTAGATTACTGCCTGACCGGTAGCGGGTCAACGAGTATGGCGATGGAAGAAGTGCTCAGCCGCGGCGGGCCGCCTCATGGAACTGCCTCAGTCGTGCGGCATTGTCCGCCAACAGCTCATCCAGTTTGGCGCAGATCTGCCGGTTTTGAGGGGCAGTGGGCTTGTTGCTGTAACCGTCGGCGTAGTGGCTCAGGGCCTCACGGTAGTGTGGCAGCCGGGAGAAAAAAGTCTCCAGGGTGCCAGGATCGGCAGCGGCGGCGTTCATGCCATAGCCCAGCGAGTCCAGGCAGTAGGCATTAAGCTGCTGCTCAAACTGCCCGTGCATGGGAAAGGCGAGGTAGGGTTTTTGCAGAAACATCGCCTCACTCATCAACGTATACCCGGCAGTGGCGATGACCGAGCGGCTGCCCGCCACGTCCCGCAGGAAACCCTCGGTACTGAACTGGCGAAAGTGCAGGTTCCCGGACTCCTCCTCCCTGTTGTACCCATAGACGATGAAACGCTCGCCTGTCAGCTGGCGCAGGGTATAAATCAGGCTGTCGTAGGCGCTGGTGACGTACACCAGGTGATAATCCCCATCGCGGGGCACCAGAGCGGCTACTTCGGAACGCAGGATGGGGGGAAACAGAAAGGTGTGGTCGTTCCTCACCGGCCCCTTCATAAAGGTGGTGGCCAGCACCACATCAGGCTTTGGCACCATCAGGCGGATGACCGTCTCGGTGATCCAGCGATCCCGGTGCAGGTGAGCAGGCGATTCATACTCCATGAAGCGCATCCGGTGCTGGTTGTCCAGGCTGACAAGAGGCAACTTGCGCCAGTGGGCGAAACGGGCGCACATCGGTTCAAAATCCGTGATGACCAGCTCGGGCTGAAACTCATCGAAGAGCTTGCGCAGGAAAAGGATACTGCGCCGATAGGCCGGCAGCATCTGCAGATTATAGGCCAGCGTACGCGGAATACTGACCCGGTTGTCCACGCTGAGAATACGCAAACCATCGATCCGGTGGCTGGGAAATAATTTGTGCAGGCTCTCATAGCCCCGGTCGTAACTGACGATCTGAACCTCATGCCCCTGCCCGAGCAGGTGAGCCACCATTTCCTTCGCCCGGGACGAGTGCCCGGAGCCCTCGCCTGACACGCCATAGATGATCCGCATCGCCGCTATCTGCACCTTGCGCTCTGATTACGCTCTGTCATGCCTGCGCAAAGTATAGTCCGGGATTGTGACAGTTATGGGTTCAGCAACATGCCGGCGTCTTTGCTATTGCCGCACAGACATTGGATAATTGCGACCCCACGGCGCCCACCCCGGAACGCACAAAGATGAGCAGAAAAAAAGACAGTCAGGACCCCATCGTCAATTTCGAGGAGTCTCTTGCCAGCCTGGAGGCGATCGTGAGCTCCATGGAAGACGGTGAACTCAGTCTGGAAGAATCCCTGCAGGCCTTTGAAAAGGGCATCCGCCTGACCCGCGAATGCCAAAGTGCCCTGCAAAAAGCCGAGCAGAAGGTGCAGGTGCTGATGAGCGAGAGCGGCGAGCCGGAAGCGATGGATCTGGAAGGCGAGTCCTGAGTTGGTGAGCGTACAAGATTCCATGACAAGCACTGCCAGTCAGTCCCCTGAAGAGTTGCTGCAACACTGCCGGCAACGCTTTGAGCGGGTTCTGCGCGAACAGCTCGATGCCCTGCCGGCACTGGCTCCGCGCCTGCGTGAGGCCATCCGCTATGCCTGCCTGCAAGGGGGCAAGCGCGTCCGCCCAACACTGGTCTATGCCGCCGCCCGGGCAATGGGCGCGAGCGAAGACGCCGCCGACATCCCGGCCTGCGCCGTCGAGCTGATTCACTGCTATTCCCTGGTGCATGACGATCTGCCCGCCATGGACGATGACGATCTGCGCCGAGGCCAGCCCACCGTCCACATCGCCTTCGACGAAGCCACCGCCATTCTGGCCGGAGATGCCCTGCAGGCCATGGCCTTTCGCTTGCTCAGCGAAGCAGACACGCATATTGCACCCGCCGCACGACTGCGCATGCTGCAAATCCTGTCCAGCGCGGGAGGCTACGAGGGCATGGTGGCGGGGCAGTCCATCGATTTTGACGCCATGGGCAAGACCCTCGACCTGACACAATTGCAGACCATGCACAGCCTGAAAACGGGAGCACTCATCCGCGCCAGCGTACTGCTGGGGGCTCTGTGTGGCGAAGTCCCCGATGCCACTGCCCTGGAGCATCTGCGCCACTATGCCGAGTGCATTGGCCTGGCCTTCCAGGTGCAGGACGATATTCTCGACGTCATCAGCGATACGGCAACCCTGGGCAAAACCCAGGGCGCGGACCAGGCCCTGAACAAACCGACCTATGTCAGCCTGCTGGGCCTGGACGGCGCAAGGGACAAGGCCGCCGGCCTGTGCGACGAGGCGGTGTCCGCACTGTCCGGTTTCGGCCCCCAGGCCGATGGACTGCGCCGCATCGCCCGTTTCATCGTCGCCCGCCACAGCTAGGACAGTTTCATTGACGCCACCAGACCATTCCATTAACTTAGCGCCAACCCCGAATATTCTGGCCGTTCGCGCGCACCCTGGCAGTCTGCTGTCGGTACGACCTCTATCTTTATCCTGGAGCAAGAGTAAGCCCTGTAAATGCTAGACGAAATTCCTCTTACTCGTCCGGACACACCGCTGCTCGACACGATCGACAGCCCTGCGGACCTCAAACTGCTGGAACCCGAACAGCTGGCCACGCTTGCGCGTGAGCTGCGCCAGTTCCTGCTCTTCTCCGTCGGCCAGACCGGGGGGCATTTCGGTGCCGGCCTCGGCGTGGTGGAACTGACCATCGCCCTGCATTACGCCTTCGACACCCCGCACGATCGCCTCATCTGGGACGTGGGCCATCAGAGCTACCCGCACAAGATTCTGACCGGACGCCGCGAACGCATGCTGAGCATGCGCCAGGCCGGCGGGCTGGCGGCCTTTCCAAACCGGGCCGAAAGCGAGTACGACTGTTTCGGGGTAGGCCATTCCAGCACCTCCATCAGTGCCGCCCTGGGCATGCTGATTGCGGCACGGGAACAGAAGATTGAACGTCGCACGGTTGCCATTATCGGTGATGGCGCCATGACCGCGGGCATGGCCTTCGAGGCCTTGAACCATGCTGGCGATATCGACGAGAACCTGCTGGTCATCCTCAACGACAACAATATGTCCATTTCCCGCAATGTGGGCGGACTTTCCAGCTATTTTGCGCGCATGTGGGCCAGCCGGCCGTATAACGTGATCCGTACCGGCGGCAAGAAAGTGCTCTCGCGCATCCCGCCCGCACTCAAGGCCGTGCACCGGGCAGAGGAGTACATGAAGGGCATGGTGTCTCCGGGCACCCTGTTCGAGGAGCTCGGCTTCAACTACATCGGCCTGGTGGATGGGCACGACACCCTGGAGTTGATTGAAATCCTCAACAACATCAAAAAGTTGCGCGGTCCGCAGTTGCTGCACATCGTGACCCAGAAGGGCAAGGGCTATTCCGCCTCGGAAAACGACCCCTTCGGCATGCACGCCATGAACAAGATCGAGCCCAAGCGTAAGAAGCCCGGCATCAGCAAGGCGGAATCACCAAGCTACTCCGCAGTTTTCGGCCAGTGGCTGTGCGATATGGCCACCGCGGATCCCCTGCTCGCGGCCATTACCCCGGCCATGAGCACCGGTTCGGGCATGGACAGTTTTGCGGAACAGTACCCCCATCAATTCCACGATGTGGCCATTGCCGAGCAACATGCGGTAACCCTGGCAGCCGGCATGGCCTGCGATGGCCTGAAACCGGTAGTCGCCATTTACTCGACCTTCCTGCAACGCGCCTACGACCAGTTGATTCACGATGTGGCGCTGCAGAACCTGGATGTGCTGTTTGCCATCGACCGCGCGGGTCTGGTGGGCGAGGACGGCCCGACACATGCCGGCAGCTTTGATCTGAGCTTCCTGCGCAGTGTGCCCAATATGCTGATCATGGCGCCGAGCAATGAAGACGAGTCGCGTCAGATGCTCTACACGGGCTACCAGCACAAGGGGCCAGCGGCGGTTCGCTATCCACGCGGCAAGGGGCCGGGCACACCGATCAACAAGACCATGACAGCCCTGCCCATCGGCAAGGGCGTGGTACGCCGCAAGGGTCATACCGTGGCCATTCTGGGCTTTGGCTCGTTGGTCAACACGGCCCTGGATGCGGCGCAGGAGCTGGACGCAACGGTGGTGGACATGCGCTTCGTGAAGCCGCTGGACGAGGCGCTGATCGGGGAGATGGCCACCCGCCATCAGTTGCTGGTCACGCTGGAAGAGAATACGGTACAGGGCGGCGCGGGCTCGGCGGTCAATGAGTTCCTGCTGCAGGAAGACTACCGGATTCCGGTGCTGAACCTGGGCCTGCCGGATGCGTTCCTGCAACACGGCAAGGTGCCGGATATTCTGGCTTCAGTCGGCCTGGACAAGGATAGCCTCATCCAACGTATCCGCGAAAAACTGCAGAAGTGCAAAATCCAGTCCGAGGCGGTTTAACTCCTCACTTCCTCTCTTTGCTAAGTGCCTGGCTTATCCAGTCGGGGGCCTGGTCACTCTGTTGCTCGAGCCGCGCAGCGAAGTTGACCAACCCAGGGGCTTGAGCACTCTGTTGTCCGAGCCGCGCAGCGGGGGCTTACCGGCTGGGAGACGCCAAAAAGCTCACATCCCTGTGAAGGCTCGGCGTGCGCCATCCCTGGCGCCCGACGCTCCCATCCGGTAAGCCCCCGCTACGCGGCTCTCTTTCTGCAGATTGTTCTGGTTTCTCACTTTGTTTGCGCCTGGTCCAGCACTGCCGTTTTAAACTCCCCCTTAAGCACAAGACTCAATGAGTCGAAAAACACTTTAATATTCGGGGTTAGCAGTGTGCCAGCGCCGGGGGCGGATTCATGCTGTCAGGAGCGTCTCGCGCCACGGCCGAAATTTGCTCCTGCAATTCCTGCACTCCCGCCATCCCTGGCGGTCGGTAGCGCGAGCCGAGCCTGCACACGGACGTGCGTCTTTTGGCGTCTCCTGACAGCATGAATCCGGCCCCGGTGCGACCTACGAAGCACGAAGCACCAAGTACTAAACACCAAGCTCAAAGCTCAACACATCAAGCACTAAAGCAAACATCAAAGGACGAGCTGTTTGACTCAAACCATTACGCTGCGTAGACTGCGCGCATCGTGAACCCACCCAATGGGTGAGCACACGATACTGATTGAATTGTCTGGTCCCCGGCATCACGCATGCCGGGTGAAATGGGAAGCTGGTGAAAGACCAGCGCTGCCCCCGCAACGGTAAAACAGGATGGTTTTTGTCATCCCGTCAAGCCCGATACCAGCCCGGCAATTGATGTCACCTGAAGATGAAGCGGAGGGCTCCATCGGTGGCCGGATCTTCGTCTTCTGTCGATTCATTCCTGCCGCTCCCCCTCCCTCATGAAACTTTTTTCATTGAGGAATCACTATGCAACACCGAAAACTTTTCACGTCCATCGCCGCGTTGGGCGCTGGCACTGCCATTGTCGGCCTGCCTGTCGCGCAGGCACAGGAACCCGCGGCGCTGGAGGAGCTCATTGTCACTTCCAGTCGCATTGAAACGCCGCTGCGCCAGATCGGCACATCGGTTTCCGTGCTCAACGCAGAGGATATTGCTGCCGAGGGCAGCGCCTCCCTGATGGATGTCCTGCGCACACTGCCATCGATCAGCGTCACCAATACCGGCGGGAGCGGTCAGGTCAGCAATCTGCGCATTCGCGGCGAAGAGGGCTACCGTACCCTTACGCTCATCGATGGCATTCGCCTGTCCGACCCGAGCGTGACCCAGGTGCAGGGGCAACCGGAGCATCTGCTCAGCAGCGGCATCGAACGGGTGGAAATTCTGCGTGGCCCCCAGGGGCTGCATTATGGCGCCGATGCCGGTGGCGTACTCAATCTGAGTACCCGCAAGGCAACGCAGGTGCTGGACACCCGTCTTGACGCCTCCTCCGGGGCCTTTGGCACACAGCAGTGGGCCGGCAACATCAGCGCAGGCAATGAACGTGCGGATTTCTTTTTCTCCGGCGCCCATTTCGAGACCGAGGGTTTCAATGCCCGCGTCAGCGATACCCTCCTCGCGGACGACGATGGCTATGACAACACCACCGTGCACACACGCGTGGGGCTCAATGTCAGCGAAAACCTGCGCGTGGAACTGGTGCACCGGGACACAGCCGGCGATAGTGAATATGACGGATGTTATGACACCATCAGCTTCAGCACCGTACACGACTGCGATGCCCGTTTCGATCAGCAGGCTTCACGACTGTCGGCATCACTGGACACATCCGCAGGGCTGCAGTCCCTCGCGTGGACATCTACCCGCACCGAACGCGAATACTTCTCCTCCGGAGTTTCCGGTTTTGCCTCCGCAGGAGAATTGCAACGCGTGGAATATCTCGGCCAATGGCTGCCATCCGAACGCTGGCAACTGGTCTATGGCGTGGATTACGAAGAGGAAGACAATAATGGTGACAGCCGCGAGCAGTGGGGCTATTACGCGGAAGTCCTGAGTGATTTCTCTGACAATTTGTACCTGAGCGCCGGCATCCGACGTGACGAGAACGATGATTTCGGCAAACACAACAGCGTCCGTCTCAGCGCTGCCCGCCTGTTTGCGCTGGCACAGGGGACGCTGAAACTGCGCAGCAGCTATGGTACCGGTTTCCGCGCCCCCAGCCCATATGAATCCAGTTATAACAAGGGTCCGTTCGCCTCGGCTCCCGCATCGACGACGGCGCTCAAGGAGGAACGCAGCCGGGGTGTCGAGGCGGCCGTGGAATATTACACGCCCGGCGCGCTGCACCTGGAAGCGGTGTATTTTGACCAGCGTATCGAGGATGCCATCACCTTCGACATGAGCAGCTACAGCGGTTACCTGCAGGATAACGGAGAGAGCCGCTCACGCGGGCTCGAACTGTCGGCCACCCTGCCTTTCGGGACGCACTGGGAGGCGCAGCTGAACTACACCCACAACAGGGCCGAGAGACCGGACGGCACGCCCCGCCAACTGCGCCCGCGCCACCTCGGCAATGTGAAGCTGGGCTGGCACAGCGCGGACGAGCGCCTGCGCCTGAACGCCTACTACCGCCTGTCGCGTGATACGGTGGATATCAGCGGCGGGCAGACCGTCTCCGTGGCCGACAGCCGGCTAACGGATATCACGGCCAGCTTCGCCGTGATGCCTGACGCAGAGCTGTATGGACGCATTGACAACCTGTTCGATGCGGATTACGAAGAGGTCTACGGTTACCACACGGCAGGCCGTGCCGCCTATGTCGGCGTCCGGCTGCATTTCTGAACCAGGAGAACAAGGTGGATCAGCAGAGCGAACGCGCCTTGCGTCACAAGCGTGCAATGCAGCGCAAGAAAGCCCATGTCGATGAACGCATCGCCCAGGCAGTCATCGACAAGGGGCTCCTCGTCGTGCTCACCGGCAACGGCAAGGGCAAAAGCTCGTCCGCCTTTGGTATGCTGGCCCGCAGCGTTGGTCACGGCCTGCGCTGCGGGGTTGTGCAGTTCATCAAGGGGCAGTGGGAGTGCGGAGAGCAACTGCTCTTTGCCTCCCATCCGCTTGTCGAGTTTCACGTCATGGCCACCGGTTTCACCTGGGAGACCCAGGACCGGGAGCTCGATATCGCTGCCGCCCGTCAGACCTGGGCGCATGCCCGCGCCCTGCTGGGCAATCCCGAGGTACAGGTGGTGTTACTCGACGAGCTGACTTATATGCTGACCTACGGCTATCTGGATGCCAACGAGGTGCTGGACGCACTGCGGGAACGCCCGGCCCACCAGCACGTCATCATCACCGGGCGCAATGCTGCACAGGCGCTCATCGATCTCGCCGATACCGTCAGCGAGATTCGCGATATCAAGCATGCCTTCAATCAGGGGGTGCGGGTACAAAGGGGAATCGACTACTGATGCGCACATTCCTGCTGATCCTGTGCCTGAGCCTGAGCTCCGCGCTGCAGGCACAGAGCGTGAGCGTTGTCGACGACAATGGCGACAGCGTCACCCTGAAGGCCCCGGCCCAACGCATCATCAGCCTGGCCCCTTCCCTGACCGAGCTGCTCTTTGTCGCCGGTGCCGGCAGGCACATCGTCGGCGTCACCGAGTACAGCGATTTTCCCCCCGAGGCGCAAGGAATCCCCATCGTCGGACGCTATGACCTGCTGGATATGGAGGCCATCGTTGCCCTGCAGCCAGACCTCATCGTAGCCTGGCGCAGCGGCAACCCGCGTCAGGCCTTGCAGAGACTGACGGCGCTTGGCTATCCGGTGTATGTGGCGGAACCCCTGACGCTGACGAGCATTCCCGAACAGATCGAGAAGCTCGCACAGCTTGCAGGCAGTGGGGCGACCGGCAATGCGGCAGCCCGCTACTTTCGCAACCAATTGGACGCTGTCCACCATCGTTACCGCAATGCCAGCCCCGTCTCGGTGTTCTACGAGGTGTGGAATGAACCCCTGATCAGTGTCGGTGGTCACGAACTGATCAACGATGTCATCAGCATCTGTGGTGGCGTCAATATTTTCGGCGAACTGGGCCTTGCGCCCAAAGTGAGCGAAGAGGCGGTACTGGCCCGCAACCCGGAGGCCATCATCGCCAGCGGCATGGACATTGCCCGTCCACAGTGGCTAGACGACTGGCAGCGCTGGCCGCAATTGCAGGCAGTGAGCAGTCAACACCTGTTCTTCATTCCCCCGGACCTGATCCAGCGGCACAGCCTGCGGGTGCTCAGCGGCGTTCTGCAGATGTGCATGCATCTCGATGAGGTCCGACAGGATCGTGAGCGCTCCCGAACGGCAACGGGACAAAAGCCGGACTGAATCTGTTGTTTTTCTGCCGCTTTCAGTGGTCAAAAAAGGGACAATTCGGTGCTTAGCACGCCCACCACCCGGCTTTTTTGCAAGCCTTGGGCGTATAATGGCCGCAAACGTTTTCCGGCCTTATCCCTATGCCCCGTTCTGGAACCCTCTTCCTGTTTCTACTGGTCCTGGTGAGCCACGTCAGTCACGCACAGACGCTCAACCTGCTGACCTGGGAGGCTTATTTCTCGGATGCGGTGATCCGCCAGTGGGAAGAAGAGACGGGAGCCAGCATCAATCAGGTGTTCTTCGACAAGGACGAGGTGCGCAACACGATCCTGTTCTCCTCCGAGGCCACCGGCATCGATATCGTCGTACTCGACCCCACCACTTTTACCGTACTGAGCAAGCGCGAGTTCTTCCTGCCTGTCTCGCGCTACGCCATTCAGGACAATCTGCAATATCTGGACCCGGACTGGGCCGCTCGCTGCGGTGAAGCCAGCGTGCCCTATATGTGGGGCTCCATGGGGCTGGTCTACCGCCGCGACAAGCTGAACGCCCCCCACTCCTGGAACGATCTGATACACCCCCCCGCCTCTCTGCAAGGGCATATCGGCCTGGTGGAGAACTATGTCGATACGCTGGTGCCCGCGCTGATTCTGCGGCAGCAACCGGTGATGAGCGAAGATGAAGAGGTGCTGAAGCAGGTCTTTGAGGATATGCGGGCGCTGCTGCCCTGGGTCCTGACCTTTGACTACTCCATCTCTTTTCTCGCCAACAGCCCCCAGGCCGACCAGCTCTATCTGGCTCTGGCCTATTCCGGCGACGAGAAGCAGCTCAATCTCGTCACCCCCGGAGAACCCTGGACTTATGTGATACCCGATGAGGGCAGCATGCGCTGGGGCGAGTGCCTGGCCATTCTGAATCAATCCCACAACGCGGAACTGGCGGCGAACTTCATCAATTTCCTCAACACCCCCGAGATCGCGGCACGCAATTCGGAAGATCTGGGCATCGCCACGAGCAATCTCGCCGCGCTGCCTCTGCTGAGCGAAGCAACGCGCAATGATCCACTGCTTTACCCGCAGGGCGAACGCCTCGACGCCCTCAAGCACTACGACAACAAGATGAGCATCCGGAACGTACTGCTGCGTGACCGGATCACAAGCACTCTGGTGAAACTCCATGCCTCTCAATAAACGCGCCCTGCTGGTGATCACCCCGGTGGTGCTGTTGAGCTTCATCGTCGCCTCTCTGATGGTATACGAACAGGCGCGCAATTTTGTCCTGCGGCAGGAACAGTCCCGCATCAATAATGCCGTCACACAACTGGCCGCCGAATTCGGCCGCTATACCACGTTTGCCGAGAGCTATATGTTGTCGGCCACCCGCAGCCATGCCCTGCGCGAGTACCTGCTGAGTATCGATGACGAGTTCAGCAATCTCGGGCTCGCCCGCAATCTCGAGGACATTCTGCGCTCCAATGACGAAGTGCAGACCGACTACCTCAGCGTGAGCATCGGCATGCGTACCCCCGAACCCCATATCCACAGCCACGTGGAATTCAGCCAGGACCCCTTCAGCAGCATCAGCTCCCCGCTTGCGGACTTCACGCTCAGTATGTTCAACGGTCCGGCACTGGAACGCTGGGGCTATCTCGTCGATAACGGGCCGCACAATCTGCTTATCAAGGCGGAATTGATCGATCCACAGACCTTTGTTGCCCCCATGCCCATCCAGGCTGACAAATCCCTGACTATCGTGCTTGCCATTGAACCCACGGGCTTCAATCTGCTGCAGGAACAGCTCGAAAACGAGCTCGGCACGCCCTTCAGCATCAGCGATACACTAGCGCCCGCCACGGCACTGTCCGCCTCCGCCCCCCTGGCAGCGGGGCAATTCCTGCAGATATCCCTGCCACCGGCTTACCTTCAGCAACAGATGCTGCCGCTCGCCGGCCTGCTGACGATCATCAGCCTGGTGTTCGCGCTGACCGCCTCCATTTGTCTGTATGGCCTGATCACGCGTTACATCACCCGCCCCGTCATGGAGCTGGAAAGAGACCTCTCCGAGGTGCTGAAAAACCAGCGCAGCGAGCTGCCCAGACGTCACCTGGGCAATAGTGAAATCGGCCGTCTGGCACACACCTTCCGCTCACTGTACGAAACCCTGTCACAGTCCTATCAGGAGACGCGCCGCCTGATGGAGCGGGATTCCCTGACCGGCCTGTACAACCTCAACTATATTACCCAGGCTGGGCAGGACGCCCTGCTGACCGCAAAGGCACGTTCCGAGCAACTGGCCCTGATGTATCTGGACCTGGATAACTTCAAATTTGTGAATGACAAATACGGCCATCGCTTCGGCAATGAACTGCTGATGGCGTTCGCGTGGAGCCTGACGGATGTGGCGACGATCCGCTCCTCCGGTACGGAGCATGAAGCAGGCGCACTGGTGCTGCCGGGCCGGGTCGCGGGTGATCAGTTCTGCCTGCTCTTTCGTCACCGCGATGCCATCAGCACCGCCAGTGAAATCGCCAAGATGATTCAGCGCCAGATGGACGAGGGCCTGCCCGTTGCGAAGGCCCGCTTTCCCGTTTCCGCCAGTATCGGCGTTGCGGTCTATCCGCGTGATGGTGACTCCTTCAGCCAGCTTATTTCCAACGCCGATACCGCCATGTACCAGGCAAAGCTCCAGGGCAAGAACCAACTGGCCTATTACTCACAGGAACTCGCCCAGAAAATGCGCCGCCGACAGGAGATTGAAAGCGCACTCAAGCTGGTCAATCCAGACCTGGAGTTCAAGCTGCTCTATATGCCACTGCTGAATGTCAAAACAGGAGAACTGGACGGTTTCGAAGCCCTGCTGCGCTGGAATTCACGCAAGCTCGGCCCGGTGGAACCCGATGAGTTCGTCCCCATTGGCGAAGCCTGCGGCGTCTTTGCCATGATTGATGAATGGGTGATCAGCACGGGTCTGTCCACCTACCCGCTCATCCGCAAAATGCTGGGCCGTGATTTCAAGTTGTCACTGAACATCTCTTCTGCCCAGTTACAGATGTCCAATCTCTGCGAGGTTTTGGATCGCTACGCCCATCGCTTCCAGATCGAAGCGCGCTACATCCAGCTGGAAATCACTGAAACGGTCAATATCGAACTGACCTCGCATGCCCGCAGTTTCCTCAAAAGCCTGGCCAGCGCAGGCTATCAACTGGCACTGGATGATTTCGGTGCCGGTTTTACCTCTTTGCTGCGTATTGTGGAATATCCGATCACCATGGTGAAGTTCGACAAGGGTTTCATCCAGCAGACGCTCAAGCGTGGCAACCGGCAAATCCTCAAGCCCCTGGTGGAATTGTGCCACTCCAATGGCATGCTGGTGACCATGGAGGGAGCGGAATCCCAGGAAGACATTGACTTGCTGAGCACCTTCGACTGCGACTACATCCAGGGTTACTTCCTGGGCATGCCGATTACGCTGGAGGAAATGGAAGAGATGCTGCTCAGCCTGCGCGATGGCAAGCTGGCAACGGCAATATAGGCCCGTGTCACCGGGCCGTTTCGGTTCACACGGTGCTTACTTCTGACGGGGTAGATGCCCGAGCTTGCTGGCTTTAACCGCGAGATAGCCTTCGTTATGAGGGTTGTAGCCGGTGTGGATCGGCACCCGTTCGACGATCGTGTAGCCCAGCTCCTCCAGCGCCATGACCTTGCGCGGATTATTGGTCAGCAGGCGCAGGGACTGCACACCGAAGTGTTCCAGCATGGGTTTGCAGATCCGGTATTCCCGGCCATCCGCCAGAAAGCCCAGTTGTTCATTCGCCTCCACCGTGTCTGCCCCCTTGTCCTGCAGCGCATAGGCACGGATCTTGTTGAGCAGGCCGATACCCCGCCCTTCCTGACGCAGATAGAGGATCATGCCCCGACCTTCTTTGGCGATCTTCTGCATGGCATAACGCAGTTGTGGGCCGCAATCACAACGCAGGCTGAACAGTGCATCACCGGTCAGGCATTCCGAATGTACGCGGCACAGCACCGGCTCGTCTCCACTGAGATCCCCCATGACCAACGCCACATGCTCTTTACCGGTATCGGGATCTTCAAATCCATGAATAGTGAACGCACCCCACTCGGTGGGCAGCGATGCACCCGCGACAAATTTCACTTGCACTCGGACAATCCTCTTTAAAGATAAACCACGGCGAGCTGCAGGCAGGCACAGGCCATCACGCCCGCCAGCACATCGTCGATCATGATACCAAGACCACCCTCCACATGCCGATCGAGCCAGCGGATCGGCCAGGGTTTGACGATATCGAACAGGCGGAACAGCACAAAACCCGCCACCCAGTACTGCCACCCGGTGGGGGCAAGAAACATCGTAATCCAGTAACCAACAAACTCATCCCAGACAATGCCGCCGTGGTCGTGCACGCCAATGTCCGCTGCCGTTCTGCCACACAGAAACACACCAAGGGCAAAGCCCAGCAGCAGAAACAGCAGATAGACCGGCCAGCTCATGGTGGGCAACAGCCCGTACAGCAACACAGCCATCAGCGTACCCGCTGTGCCAGGTGCCACAGGAAAGGCGCCGCTGCCAAAGCCGAAGGCAGCAAAATGCACCGGGTTGCGCCACACGGATGCGGGTGTTCTGCTCATCAGTGTTCTCCTTCGTCCGGCATATGCGCAGCGCTGAAGTGTCGATATCCCTGCCACTGCCGGGTGCTCAGGGTGCCCTCCTTGCGCCATAACAGCCCCTGCTGCGCGCGCACCACACCGATATGGCGCACCGGCACGCCAAGACTCGCCAATGCCGCCTGCATGGCCGCTTCCCGTTCCGGCGGCAGCGTGAAACACAACTCGTAGTCATCGCCCCCGCTGACTGCCATCTGTTCCTGCAGGGCTTGCGGAACGCAGCCCTGCAGCGCCGCAGACAAGGGCAGAGCCTGCAGATCGATCTCGGCCCCCACACCACTGGCACGCAGCACATGCATCAGATCCGAGGCCAGGCCGTCCGAGAGGTCGATGCAGGCATTGGCAAAACTGCGCAGACACATGCCGGCCTCGATACGGGATTCCGGCACATAGAAGGCGTCCAGCAGGGCTGCGCGCTGCGCATCCGCTAATGTTGCTCCCAGACGCCCCTGCAGAATACCCAGCCCAGCGGCAGCATCGCCCAGGGTTCCGGTCACATAGATATGATCACCCGGCTGCGCTCCATCACGACGCAGCGCCTCACCAGCGGGGAGTTCACCGTGCACCTGAATGCAGAGGGTGAGGCTGCCGGAGTCGGGGTGAGAGGCACTCGTATCGCCTCCGACCAGCGGGCAGTTGTTCGCCTGCGCCACCTCGGCCAGCCCGCGACTGAACGCCTCCAGCCACACGGCATCCACACGGGGCAGGCACAGCCCCAGGGTGAAGCACAGAGGCCTGGCCCCCATCGCCGCCAGATCACTGAGATTGACCAGAAGACTGCGCTTGCCAAGAAGAAAGGGATCGGCATCGGCAAGAAAATGCACCCCCTCCTGCAGCAGATCCATGGACATGGCCAGCGTCATGCCGGCCCCGGGGCGCAGCAACGCACAGTCATCGCCAATGCCCAGCGCCACTTCCGTGGCGGGAAAGGCCAGCGTGTCGCTATTGAAATAGCGACGGATGATGTCGAATTCGTCGGACGCCAATGAACGGCCCCCAGGGCTGTCTAGTCTTTATTGTGCTGCGCGCCCGGCACGCCAACCGGTTACAACTCCAGTGTGCGAATCTGCCGGGCCGCCTTGTCCAGTATTCCGTTGATGTATTTATGCCCGTCAGTGGCCCCGAAAACCCGTGCGAGCTCCACGCATTCGTTGATCACCACCTTGTAGGGGATATCGATGCGATGCAGCAGTTCGTACATGCCATAGCGCAACAGGCACAGTTCGATGGGGTCCAGCGCACCCAGCTCCCGGTCGAGCCAGGGACTCAGCGCAGCATCCAGCTCCGCCACCCGGGGCACAATGGCGGGAAACACCTCGTGAAAATAGGCCCAGTCGATCTTGCCCTGGTAATAGCCGCGAAACTCGGCCTGTATTTCGCTCACCGGTGCACCGGCCATCTGCCACTGGTACAGGGCCTGCAGCACCATGCGACGGGCCTTCTGGCGTTCGCTAAGCTTCTTTTTGGCACCCTCGTCGCCGTTCTTGACGGGCGCTAGCGGTTTGCCGGGGTGCTTGCTATCGATCTCGGGCTTCACTTGGCTTTCAACTTCCCTATCACGCTGACCATCTCGATGGCGCTCAGAGCTGCTTCCGCGCCCTTGTTACCCGCCTTGGTGCCGGCACGCTCGATGGCCTGCTCGATGGTGTCCACCGTCAGCACACCAAAGGCAACGGGGATGCGGCTTTCCAGGCTCACCACGCTGAGCCCCTTGACGCATTCACCGGCCACATATTCAAAATGCGGGGTCCCACCGCGAATGACCGCGCCCAAGGCGATCACGGCATCATAGTCCTGTGTTGCCAGCACATTGCGCGTCAGCACGGGCAGCTCGAAAGCGCCAGGGGCTTTGACGATGGTAATGTCCGCATCCTTGACGCCATGTCGGCGCAGCGCATCGAGAGCGCCCTCCAGCAGTTTATCCACGATAAAACTGTTGAAGCGTGCCACCACGATGGCGTAGCGGGCGGAGGCGCCCTGAAAATCCCCTTCGATTGTTCTGATCGTGCTCATAGCTTCCCCTTACTCTGTTTGGCCGGATTCCGGCGTCCTGTCAGTGCCCGTCAATCCCTGCCCGAAGCGTTCGTCAAACGGTACGAAATCCACCACCTCGAGATCGAAGCCGGAAATCGCATTGAATTTGGCCGGATAGCTGAGCAGGCGCATCCGGCCTACCCCCAGCTCACGCAGAATCTGCGAGCCGGTGCCAATGGTCAGATCATTGCCTTTGCGTGGCTGGCGTGCTGCCCCCGTTTCATGCGCAAAGGCGGCCACCAGGGTCTCGTTGATGTTCTCGGCATATTCGTCGCCGGATAGTAACACAGCGACCCCCCGGCCTTCCTCTGCAATACGGGCAAGAGCCGAGCTGAAGGACCAGGTCGGCCAGACCGGGTTCACGACATCGCAGACATCGCGCAGGGTATTGGCAACGTGAACCCGCACCAGGGTGGCATCCTCCGGACGGATATCGCCCATGCTCATGGCGATATGGGTGCCGCCCATGATGTTGTCCTCGAAGGTGTGCAGGGTGAACTCGCCGTGGGCGGTCTTCACCGGATGGGAGTCGCGCCGCGTGATGGTGCGTTCATTGGCGATGCGATAATGGATCAGATCCACAATGGTGCCGATCTTGAGGCCGTGCTGTTCGGCGAACTTTTCCAGATCGGGACGGCGCGCCATGGTGCCGTCCTCGTTCATGATCTCGACGATGGTGGCAGCCGGAGAGAAACCGGCAAGACGTGCAAGATCACAGCCGGCCTCGGTGTGCCCGGCACGCTGCAGCACCCCACCCGGCTGGGCCATGATGGGGAAGACGTGACCGGGCTGCACGATGTCCTCGGGCCGGGTGTCACGGGCAACGGCAACCTGAATGGTGCGGGCGCGGTCGGCGGCGGAAATGCCGGTGGTCACACCGGTGGCAGCCTCGATGGAGGCGGTGAAATTGGTGTGAAACTGGGTGCCGTTGCGGTTGACCATGGGGCTGAGGTTGAGAAACTCGCAGCGCTCGCGGCTGAGCGTGAGGCAGATGAGGCCGCGGGCATAACGGGCCATGAAGTTGATGTGCTCGGTCTTGACACATTCGGCGGCAATGACGAGGTCACCTTCGTTCTCGCGGTCTTCGTCATCCATGAGGATGACCATCTTGCCCTGACGGATGTCCTCGATAATCTCTTCTACGGTGTTCAGTTTCATGGTCTGGTCACTTGCGGTGGTCCGCGTGTTGGCTTTCAGTTTTACATCAGTCGTTGTTTCGTTGTCGTGCGCGCATTGCCGGAACTGCTTGTTTCGTTGGTGCGCTTAGTTTGGTGCGCTTTAGTGCGAGCGCCGCCAGAGTTATCCTTTTCGTTAGTACGCTGTAGCACGACCGCCGACGATACCTGTCAGTCAGAACACGCCCGTGAATACATCCCTGTAGGGCTCCGCCCCCGCCCTCCCTGGCGGGGGAGGGTTCTGCCGGACAGGTATCGGCGGCGGTCTTGTTCTGCGCCGGTTGCAGCGTGCTTTTTTCTCCTTACATAAATCCGTTCTCGGCCAGCAGGGTCTGGGTCAGTTTGCCTGCCTCTTCTTTGCCCTGCGCGGCGGCATCACCCTGCATCAGGCGTTCCAGGTAGCGGGCGATGAGGTCCACTTCGAGGTTCACTTTCTGCCCGGGCCGGTAATTCTGAATGATCGTTTCCTGTTGCGTGTGGGGAATGATGTTCACGCTAAAGGTGGCGCCATCGACCGTGTTGACGGTGAGGCTGGTGCCGTCGATACAGATGGAACCCTTCTGGGCGATGTAACGTGCCAGTTCAGCCGGCGCGCGAAAATCCATACGGATGCTGGCGCCGTCCGGGCGCATGGCGAGCAATTCTCCCACGCCATCCACATGGCCGCTGACGATGTGCCCGCCGAGGCGCTTGTTGGGGGTGAGCGCCTTTTCGAGATTGACCTTGCTGCCGGGCTTCAGGCTCTGCAGGGTCGTGTGCTGCATGGTTTCGTTGGACACATCGGCGTCGAAATGATGGTTTGCGAACTGGGTCACTGTCAGGCAACAGCCGTTGACGGCGATGCTGTCCCCCAGTTGCACATCCGTGAAATCGAGCGCGCTGCTGTGGATGCGCAGGCGCCATTCGCCATCGCGCAACTTCAGATCTGCAACGCTGCCGAGGGCCTCAATGATTCCTGTGAACATGGCTTCTCCGTCGTTTACTGGTTGATGAGCCGGGCAGTAATCCGGCAGTCGCCGTCAATATCGGCAACATCGCTGATACGCAGGCCGATATGATCGGCCATGTGACGCAGGCCCGGCAGGTTCAGCAGGGGCAAGGCATCGCTGCCCAGGAACTTGGCGCCGATATAGATAATCACCTCATCCACCAGAGCCGCCTGGATCATGGCCCCGCTGAGGGTGGGGCCGGCCTCCAGCAGCACTTCATTGCACTGATACTGCTGCGCCAGCAATGCCATGGCAGCACGCAGATCCACCCGCCCCCCGGCCACGGTGGCAAGGGTTTCGATCTGTGCCGCGCTGCCGGCGAAACGCTGGCGTTGCTGCGCGTGCGGCGCGCCGACCAGAAACAGCACCTCTCCCGGCAATTGCAGAATGCGCGATTCCGGCGGCGTGCGCAGGGAGGAATCGATAATGACCCTGCGTGGCTGCCGCTTTGCGATCTCGGCGGCATCCGGGTGCTGCAACTGTTCCTCGCGCACATTCAGTGAAGGGTTGTCACTGATAATGGTATTGACGCCGGTCACGACCGCACAGGATTCGGCCCGCAGACGCTGCACATCGGCGCGGGCGGCAGGACCGGTAATCCACTGGCTTTCGCCGGAGGCCATGGCTGTGCGCCCGTCCAGGCTCATCGCCATCTTGCAGCGCACAAAAGGCAGGCCTTCGCTCATGCGCTTGATGAAGCCGCGATTGATGGCCCGGGCCTCCTGCTCCAGCACCGGACCACGCACCTGTATCCCCGCCTCGCGCAGGGCGGCCACACCCTTGCCGGCCACCAGCGGGTTCGGGTCAAGCATGGCATACACCACTTCCTTCACCCCGGCATTGATCAAGGCCTGGGTACAGGGGGGCGTGCGCCCGAAATGGCAACAGGGTTCCAGCGAAACGTAGGCGGTGGCACCTCGCGCCAGTTCCCCAGCGGCCAGCAGGGCATTGACCTCGGCATGATGTTCGCCGGGCTTTTCATGCAGCCCGGTGCCCACGATCACGCCATCACGCACAATCACGCAGCCCACACGCGGGTTCGGCGTGGTCGTGAAGACACGCTGGGCAGCGGCAAGTGCCAGCTGCATAAAGGATTCGGCGCTACTTTCCATGAGGACAGGTCCGGGCGTTCAGTTGTCGTTGGCCAGGCGGTCGATCTCGGCGCGAAACTCGTTCAGGTCCTTGAAGCTGCGGTACACCGAGGCGAAACGCACATAGGCGACCTCATCGAGCTGACGCAGTTCCTGCATGACCTGTTCCCCGACGATGCGCGAGGGAACTTCACGCTCCCCCGTCGCCCGCAGATGGGTTTTGATGCGATTGATGGCTTCGTCCACCTTCTCGATGCTGACAGGACGCTTCTCCAGGGCCTTGAGCAGACCGGAGTGCAGCTTGTTCTCGTCGAAGGGTTCGCGATTGCCGTTCTGCTTGATGATGCGCGGCATCACCAGTTCCGCCGTTTCGTAGGTGGTGAAACGTTCGGCACAGGTGATGCACTCCCGACGTCGGCGCACCTGGGTACCATCGGCCACCAGACGCGAGTCGATGACCTTGGTATCCAGGGCATTACAGAACGGACAATACATAAACGATGCCTCGCGCGTGTCGCGCTGAACTTACTTTCCGTAAACCGGGAAGCGTGCACACAGAGCCAGCACCTTGGCCTTCACGGCCTCGATGGTGGCCTCGTCCTCGATATTGTCCAGCACATCGCAGATCCAGGAGGTCAGCTCACGCACCTCGGCTTCCTTGAAGCCGCGACGGGTCACGGCAGGCGAACCAATACGCAGACCGCTGGTCACAAAGGGCGGACGCGGATCATTCGGCACGGCGTTCTTGTTCACGGTGATATTGGCACGCCCCAGCGCGGCATCTGCATCCTTGCCGGTAATGTCCTGCTTCACCAGGCTGAGCAGGAACAGGTGATCGTCGGTGCCGTTGGACACGATATCGTAACCGCGCTCGATGAAACCCTGGGCCATCGCCTGCGCGTTCTTGACCACCTGTTGCTGATACGCCTTGAACTCGGGCGTCATGGCTTCCTTGAAGCACACGGCCTTGGCGGCGATCACATGCATCAGCGGGCCGCCCTGGCTTTCAGGGAACACCGCGAAATTCAGTTTCTTCTCCAGCTCCGGGTTGGCACGGGCGAGGATGATGCCGCCACGCGGGCCACCCAGGGTCTTGTGAGTAGTGGAGGTGGTCACGTCGGCAATCTGCACGGGGCTGGGGTAGACACCTGCGGCCACCAGACCTGCGATGTGAGCCATGTCCACCACGAAATAGGCACCCACCTTGTCGGCAATGGCGCGGAAACGCTGCCAGTCCACCACGCGGGAATAGGCCGAGAAACCCGCCAGGATCATTTTCGGTTTGTGCTCCAGGGCCAGCGCTTCCACCTGCTCGTAGTCGATCTCGCCGGTTTCGCTGTTCAGGCCATACTGAATGGCGTTGTAGATACGGCCGGAGAAGCTGACGCTGGCCCCGTGGGTCAGGTGGCCACCATCGGCCAGGCTCATGCCCAGCACGGTATCGCCCGGCTTCAGCAGCGCCATGTACACGGCAGCATTGGCCTGGGAACCGGAATGGGGCTGCACATTGGCATAGTCGGCGCCGAACAGGGCCTTGGCGCGCTCGATTGCCAGCGTCTCGACCACATCGACGTGTTCGCAGCCGCCGTAGTAGCGCTTGCCGGGGTAGCCCTCGGCGTATTTATTGGTCAGGACAGACCCCTGTGCCTCCATCACGAGCGGACTGGTGTAGTTCTCGGACGCGATGAGTTCGATGTGATGCTCCTGCCGCTCACGTTCGGCTTTGATGGCGGCATCGAGTTCAGGATCAAAATCGGCAATGGTAAGGTCAGGACTAAACATTCAGTACCCCGCAGGCTGGCTAAGTTTCAGTGGAGCGCCATTTTACAGCATGCCCCCGGGCGGAGCATCCTAAAAAGTGTTTACCGCCCGCAATTTAGCTGGAATTTTTTGCATCCCCGGTATGAAGTGACTGCATATTGTCAAAACAGTCCGAGGTGGGCAAAGGCCTGATCGCCTGCAGGGCAGGCTCCTACAATGACTTAGAGCTTTGCTATCTCCTGCAATGGGCTTGGGACTTTGTGGGAGCCTGCCCTGCAGGCGATTGACGTCACGAAGATTTGGCGCCCCGCCTGTGCCATAATGCCGGGCGAATCAACGCCCCCTGTGGGCGTACGCACCCGGCAACACTCAGGATTCCTTCTCTATGGCTCAGTTCGTCTACACCATGCACCAGGTGGGCAAAATCGTCCCGCCCAAACGCGAAATCCTCAAGGACATCTCCCTGTCATTTTTCCCCGGCGCCAAGATCGGGGTGCTGGGGCTCAACGGGTCTGGCAAGTCCTCCCTGCTGCGCATCATGGCAGGCGTCGATACGGAACACCACGGCGAGGCTCGCGCCCAGACCGGCATCAACATCGGCTATCTGCCCCAGGAGCCGCTACTGAACCCGGACAAAGACGTACGCGGCAATGTCGAGGAAGGCATCAGCGAGATCATGAGTCTGGTGGAACAGTTCAATGCCATCAGCGACCGCTTTGCCGAGCCGATGAGCGACGAGGAAATGAACGAACTGCTGGAAAAACAGGGCGAGCTGCAGAACGCCATTGATGCCGCCGATGGCTGGGACGTGGAGCGCAAGCTGGATATCGCCGCCGATGCCCTGCGCCTGCCACCGTGGGACGCCGAGGTTGCCAAACTCTCCGGGGGCGAAAAGCGCCGCGTGGCGCTGTGCCGTCTGTTGCTGTCCAAGCCCGACATGCTGCTGCTGGACGAACCCACCAACCACCTCGACGCCGAAAGCGTGGCCTGGCTGGAGCGCTTCCTGCAGGATTATCCCGGCACCGTGGTGGCCATCACCCACGACCGCTATTTCCTCGACAACGCCGCGGGCTGGATTCTGGAGCTCGACCGCGGCCACGGCATTCCCTACGAGGGCAATTACACCAACTGGCTGGAAGCCAAGGAACAGCGCCTGGCCGTGGAAGCCAAGCAGGAAGCCGCGCGCGAACGCACCATCAAGTCCGAACTGGAATGGGTCAGACAAAACCCCAAGGGGCGTCAGGCCAAGAGCAAGGCGCGTCTGGCCCGCTTCGAGGAGCTCAACTCCCAGGAATTCCAGAAGCGCAATGAAACCACCGAACTGTATATTCCACCGGGCCCGCGTCTGGGTGATGTGGTCATCGAGGTGGAAAACCTGAGCAAGAGTTTCGGGGAGCGCACGCTCATCGACAACCTCAGCTTCAGCATCCCCAAAGGCAGTATCGTGGGCATCATCGGCGGCAACGGGGCGGGCAAGACCACCTTCCTGCGCATGCTGGTCGGGCAGGAAAAACCGGACAGCGGCAGCATCCGTCTCGGCGAGACGGTGGACCTGGCCTATGTGGACCAGAGCCGTGACGCCCTGGATGACCAGGCAACGGTATGGCAGGAAATCTCCGATGGGCAGGACATCCTGCAGATCGGCCGCTACGAGGTGCAGTCACGCTCCTATGCCAGCCGTTTCAATTTCCGTGGCAGCGACCAGCAGAAATTCGTCAAGGATCTGTCCGGTGGTGAACGCAACCGTCTGCACCTGGCCAAGCTGCTGCGCCGTGGCGCCAACGTTCTGCTGCTGGACGAACCCACCAACGATCTCGATGTGGAAACCCTGCGCGCACTGGAGGAAGGCCTGCTGAATTTCCCCGGCAGCGCCATCGTGGTCTCCCACGACCGCTGGTTCCTCGACCGTCTGTGCACCCATATTCTGGCCTTCGAGGGGAACAGCCAGGTGGTCTTCCACGAGGGCAATTACAGCGACTATGAGGCAGACCGGCGCAAGCGGCTGGGTGATCAGGCACAGCCCACGCGGATGAAATACAAGAAGCTGGCCTGAACGGCGAGACAGATTTTCCGCCAGACCCGTAGGAGTCAGCCCTGCTGGCGATTGATTCCAGCCAGATGCCTTCGCCTGCAGGGCAGGCTCCTACGAAAGAGAAATTTTCCGCCAGACCCGTAGGAGTCAGCCCTGCTGGCGATTGATTCCAGCCAGATGCCTTCGCCTGCAGGGCAGGCTCCTACGAAAGAGAAATTTTCCGCCAGACCTGCAGGAGTCAGCCCTGCTGGCGATTGATTCCAGCCAGATGCCTTCGCCTGCAGGGCAGGCTCCTACGAAAGAGAAATTTTCCGCCAGACCCGTAGGAGTCAGCCCTGCTGGCGATTGATTCCAGCCAGATGCCTTCGCCTGCAGGGCAGGCTCCTACGAAAGAGAGATTTTCCGCCAGACCCGTAGGAGTCAGCCCTGCTGGCGATTGATTCCAGCCAGATGCCTTCGCCTGCAGGGCAGGCTCCTACGAAAGAGAGATTTTCCGCCAGACCCGTAGGAGTCAGCCCTGCTGGCGATTGATTCCAGCCAGATGCCTTCGCCTGCAGGGCAGGCTCCTACGAAAGAGAAATCCCCGACAGAGGAATCCCCCCGACAGGGTCCTACAGGCCCAGCTCCATGCGCAGCTTCAGCATGCGCGCGTGGTTCTCTTCGCCGGACAGAGGCTGCGGGATATGCTCGGGCAAGGCTGCCTGTGTCGGCATCTCCAGCCTCTCGCCACGCATCACGCGCTGGCAGAGCAGGTGGTAATAGTACTGAAACAGCGGAAATACCTTGTCTTCCGGCTCCGAGGCCAGCAGAAACCAGCCCGTTGCCTTGCCGGCCAGATACACCGCCTCATGGCTCCAGTGCGCCTTGGATTTGGGCGAGGGCGCCCGGCAGGCCTCGATATAGGCTTCATGAGCCTGCGGCAGCCCGAACAGGCTGACGCCCTCCTCGCAGGCCTTCACCACAACTGAAACCGTTGGCAGAAAATCGTGTGTCTTCACGGCATAACGCGCGGCCGCAACGATTTGTGCGGGGGCATAGGAGGACAGGCAGCCCAACCAGTATTTCTTCGCCAGCACCAGGCGCTCCTCTGAGCCGTAAGCCTTGTAATACTGGTTGTGATAGGCGAGCTCAAACTCCGCGAAGAGCTGGTTGATCGCATCGATCCGGTCAGGCTCGGCAGCGCGTTCTGCGCGGCTATTCGGCCCAGCTTCGGTCTGTGAATCGTCGCAGGGCTGCGCCAGGTTCTTGCTGGCCTTTTCCAATAAAGGATTGATTTTCTGCATGGCTGATACTCATGTTCGGGGCCTCGACCAGCCGTCGTGCCCATTGGTATTTGATGAACTGCAGGAAGCGGGTATTCCAGGAAGCGTGCACCTGTTTGGTATCGCGCCAGTACAGCACGAACTCACTCACCTTGCCACGGGCAAAGTCCTCATCAATCTCGGCCAGGCGCAGAATTTCATAGCATTCGGCACTCGGCTGCCAGTCTTCCGGAATGCAGCGTGGCTGACTGTCGTGGTGAATGGAGGCAGAGTAACGCGCCCACTGGCGGCGCACATGCTCGATAAAGCGGGTGTTCCAGGCTCCGGAGCTGGCGCCGCGCTCGCGCCAGTACAGCACAAACTCCGGGACCGCATCTTCAATGAAACCGGTACTGATGCCGGCATTCTCCAGAATCGTCATGGCGTCCTGGCTCGGCCACCAGTGCGCCGACATCTCGCTGTCCAGCTCCGCCATGCCACGGCGCGACTGTTCGGCACGCCACTCCCGCAGCACATATTTGAAGAAGGCATTGCCCCAGGAAAAACGCGCCTGCCCGCGCTCGCGCCAGTACAGAACAAAACCGGGGACCAGATCACGCACAAAGGCATCGGGGATATTCTGCTGCCGACATTGCCGCAGCCATTCCTCCCCCGGTTGCCAGTTGGACGGAATATAGCTCGCACCCGCCCTTGGGGGCTGTGCAAGCGGTGCCGGAGAGGGGGAAACGGGAGTTGGCGCCGCCCCCCCCTGCTCCTGTCGCTGATTGATGGCATACAGGCAGGCATCGTCGCGAGTGCTCCCTTTCGGGTCCAGCAGAATAAGCCCCAGCTCCTGCAGGGATTTCTGCACCCGGCGCAAATCGATAAGCGCCCAGAAGGGCAGTGCATCCATCAACTCCTGCTGCGAAAGCTCGACCCAGCGCAGGCCATCGCGTGACTGCAGGCTGCGATGCGCCATCAGCTCGGTGAGCACATGCAACAGAACGGCCTCTTCCAGGCCGATGGTTGCGGCCAGCGTTGGCGAAATGACCAGAGGACGTTCCGGAATCAATGAGGACTGCATGATAAAACCCTGGGTAACGGACAGCGGGCTGCCTGTTGAAATCGAGCCGCCATCCTACCACAGGCATCGGGCAATCCGCTGCGTCAGAACGACAGGAGGGCTTGCCCGCGACGGGCCTGCAGCATCTGCCAGGCTTTTTCATGGAAGAAGAAAGCCACGGTATTGATCGCGGGTTCCACCAGGGCGAGGGCACCACCGACGACCCAGCTCCCCGTCATCACCCAGGCCACGGTAAACGCCACGGTGAAATGGACAATGGCAAAACTGATTGTCTTACGCATGGTGAAACGCCTCCTGTCAGAAACACGAGGCTAGAGTAGAGCAGCTCTACAACAAATAAAATTTATTAATTTCTATTTTGACGATGCCGTTTTTCTATCAAATGCGAAGCGTTCTCATCACAGGGCTGACAGCGCGAGTTCCATGGGGACCCGCTCCTCTTGCAGAGCGACATCGCTGGCACCTGGCGGCGTCACGAGGCGTGCAGAAAGTGTGGTATCCAGACTGAGCAGAGCCGCGACAATGGCCTCCTGACGCTCTGCGGCCAAGCGCTCCAGATCCGCCTGGGTGATGGCTTCGAGCGCAATCAGACTGCGTCGCAGTGATTCCAGATAGGCCGTCTCATCAAACTGCGGCGGCTGCTGGGTGAGCACGGTAAATTCCTCGCGCCTTGCGTTCAGCAAGGTCTCCACTTCCGCCATGGCTGCCGCATCCGTGGCGCTCTCCCGGTAAAAACGCTCCAGCACCTGACGGCGCAACGCGGTAGCGCTTGGCACGGCAGGCACCACGATGGTATCCGGGCTCTCTGCAACGGCGCGTTGCGCCTCGGCCAGGGCCCGCGCATCGTTCGCAGCCTGACGAGCAGCCTCCAGGGCCAGTGCCACACGGGCATCAAACACATTCTGCTGCATCGCTTCACGATCTTCGCTGCCCGCGTAGACCCCGGCCAGCTCCAGTTGCAGCTGCGGCCGCTCCACCAGGGCGCTGCCCAGTTTGAGCAGTTTTTCGCGCTCCGGCGGTAACAGGTCGCTGCGGCCGGGCATGAAGGCCACGACCCCGAAATCGGTGTCATCTCCACCGCCCACCAGACCGGCGAGAAAACGGAAGGGAGAGCTCACGATATTGCGGATGATATTGGCCAGGGCACGGCTGATAATGCCGCCATAACTGAACTGCGGATTATTGAGATCCCCCGTGACCGGGACGGCCAGATCGATGACGCCGTTGCGATCCTTGAGCAGTGCGATGGCAAGCCCCAGAGGCAGATCCAGCGCATCCGGATTCGGCACTCGCTCCCCCAGCACCAGATTGCGCATCACCATGGCGTTATCGCCCTGCAACTGCTGATCCTGAATCCGGTAGGACAGGTCCACGTCGAGGTTGCCCTCATCAATGCGTCGCCCGGCAAACTTGATCATATACGGCGACAGACTGGGTATGCTCAGATTACGGAAAGCCAGATCAATCTCCGTCAGGGAGGCAAAGTCCAGCGGGCGCAGGCGTCCGGAAATCGTTGCCAGACCGAACTCATCCACCTGCCCTTCCAAGGCGATGCGGGCCGGCTCGGCGGACTGGCTGGAAATCGCCGACACCTCCCCCCCCAGAGCATCCATATGCACCGCGAATGGCAGCGGCAGGCTGTGATCACTGAAGTCGGCACTGGCAGCCCTGAGCACGATCTGATCGATACGAACGGCCGGCAGGGAAGCAGGCGCTGTGGCAGCGTCAACCGCCGGCTCCTGAGCATCCGCCCGCAACACCCGCGCGATGTTGTTGCTGCCATCGGCCTCGATCTCGACCCGGGCATAGGGTTCGTCCAGCCGGATGGCACCGATATCCACGGAAACCTGCTCCCCGGCCTGCAACTCGATGGCCTCGATCTGCAACTCCTCAATGCCGAACAGGGGCTCGTTTTCGCCACTGTCCGTGATCCCCAGCTCCGCCAGTGCCAGGCTACCGTTGAACCCCGATTGCGCAGGCGTATAGGAGACCGTGCCCTCCGCCCGCAGCCTGCCGCTATCCAGGTGGATATTGGCCAGGTTCTCCAGATAGGGTTGCGCCACCGGCAAAGCCAGATCATCCAGGGTAAAGCCGCCGTCATAACGCAGTGCCGGCAATACCGTGAGCGCACCGCCCGCCCGCAGACGCCCCCCGGAACCCACACTGATCTCGGAGTCGATATTGACGGCTGCATTGGGACGGTTGCTGAAATTGGTGGCACGCGCGCTCAAACCCAGAACCACGGACACCGGATGCGCGGGCAACTCGTCCCGCAACTGAATACGCCAGCCTTCGACAGCTGTTTCCGTGATACCAAAAATCCAGGGGGTGGCACCCGTTCCGGTGGTGCTGTCCACTCCAGGTGAGGGAGCCGTTTCGGTAGCGGGAAACAGGCTCAGGAAATTGATCCCGCCATCCTGGTAGCGCACAGGGCGAATATCGAAATCCGCCAGTTGCAGGCGGTCGAACTGCAATTGGCGTTGCTGCAGATCAAAGTCGCCGCCACTGAGCGCCACAGTAGGCAAACGGGCCAACAGCGGACCGTTTCGCGGCGCGAGAATATCGAGATCGCTGAGGGAAGCCTGCATATCGTGCAGTTCCAGTTGCGGCTGTTCGTCACTCCCCAGAGAGAATTCATAATTGAGCCCGGCATCGAACCACCCGCCCCTCAACACAACCGGAATCTGCCCCTGGAAGTAGCGATAGGCGAGATCGGTCAGCGGGCCAAACAGTTGCAGATCGCCACGGGAAGCCAGGGGCGCCAGGCTGATGTCGCCACGCCAGCGTAACTGGGTGCCGTCACCCAACGCCAGGGTAAATGACTGCTCCGCCGCGGCAGACTGCGGCACCGTGCTGAGATTGTCGATGGCAATGTCGATGGCCTCGATATGCGTGCGGAAGGGAACGGCGGGAAGCTCATCGATATAGCCGAGGCTCGCCCCGGTCAGCTCCAGAGACAGAATATCGACCCGGGGCAATGCCGTTGGCTCGGTGCTGGCAGGCGCGGCAGGCGGAGCCGAGCCATTCCACTGTGTCAGCAGGCGGGCAATATTGGTGTCTGTCTCGCTGTAGCGATGAACACCGATATACAGGCCATCCACCCACAACTGTTGTATCTCGATACGCCCCTCAAGCAAGGGCCACAGGGCGAGATTGGCATACACACTGTCGAAGGAGGCCAGGCGTTCCTGCTCAGCGTCCCGGAGTTCGAAGGCTTCGACAGTGGCGCTGAGCACAAACGGATTGATCGCAATACGCCCTAAAGCGATGGAGTCGCCAAGACGCTGCTGCAACAGGGGCATAAGCTGCTGACGTACCACGAGGGGCGCAAGGACTGCGCCCAGCAGTGTCCAGGCCAGCAGCACAAACGCGAGCCCCCAGAACAGGCGGCGCGGCAGCCTGCGTTGTACGTCTTCTGTTGTCCCCATCACTCCCTCTTGGCAAACCGCTCCCTAGCGCGACGACATACCATCCATGCGGGCCAGGCGTCCGATGAGATCTTCCACGCGGGTACTATAGCCCCATTCATTGTCATACCAGGCAATGACCTTGACCATGCGCTTCTGCATGACCTGGGTCAGCCCGGCATCAAAAATGCTTGAATACGAGTTGCCGATAATATCACTGGATACGATCGCTTCTGTGCAGTAGTCCAGAATTCCGCGAAGTGGCCCTTCGGCTGCCGTCTTCATCGCGGCATTGACCTGTTCGACACTGACATCCTGCTCAAGCTCCACGGTCAGGTCCACCAGGCTGCCATCGGGCACCGGAACCCGCATGGCCACGCCATCGAGACGACCGTGCAATTCCGGCAGGATCACCCCGATCGTGCGCGCCGCTCCGGTGGAAGTCGGCACAATATTGGTTGCCGCGTTGCGTGAACGCCGCTTGTCGTCGTGCGGGGCATCAATCAGGCGTTGGTCGGAGGTATAGGCATGCACAGTGGTCAGCAGACCGTGACGGATTCCGAACGCCTCGTGCAGCACCTTCACCATCGGGGCCGCGCAATTGGTGGTGCAGCTGGCATTGCTGATGATGCGCGCTTGCGGGGTAATAACATGGTCATTGACGCCCATGACGAGTGTGGCATCCAGGGGCTCTTTCGTGGGCACGGTCACGATAACCCGTTTGGCACCCGCGCCAAGATGCTTTTCGAGATCGGCAATCCGGCGAAACTGCCCGCTGGCCTCCACGACATAGTCCACGCCCAGCTCCTTCCAGGGCAGTTGCGCCGGATCACGCTCGCAGAGCACCTCGAAGGGATCACCATCGATCTCCATGCGATTGCCCTGCACGGACACCTTGCCGGGGTAGACGCCGTGGATGCTGTCGTACTTGAAGGCATAGGCAAGCTGATCGGCGCTGGAGAGATCATTGACGGCCACGACATTGTAGTGGCCCCGTAATTTGGCAATACGCATTACCGTGCGCCCGATGCGCCCGAAACCATTGATCGCAATTCTTGGAATAGTCATGGCTGCCTCCCGCTACGCGTCCTGTTGTCCCATGTGCTGAAGTTTACACGCTCCATCATCAAAAGGGTTCTTTCGTCAGGGCTTGTCCGCGATAACCACCCGCCCTTCCCTAACCCGCTGACATTCTCCGTAGTCCGCACTGAGTGGGGGATAGAAGACATTCAGGACACCTGATCAATCACGCCACAGAGCGAACTGAGTTCCGAAGTGAGTGTAGATGCTCTCCGTAGTCCGCCCTTAGAGGGTGCCAAAAAACATTCAGGACACGCCAAAAGGCGCACGTCCGTGTGCAGGCTCGGCTCGCGCCGTCCATGGCGCGAGACGGTCCTGCCTGTCTTTTGGCACCCTCTAAGGGCTAAAGCCACGCCACCGAATAGGCATGATTTTCCAAAAGAACCGCTGCGAAGGCATCAAGCCAGAGCCGCCCAGTGTGACGGGGTGACGGAGCGTCGGGCGCCATGGACGGCGCCCGCCGAGCCTGCACACGGACGTGCGCCTTTTGGCGTCTCCGGCACCCCGTCACACTGGGCGGCTCGCATACGAAGTGAGGTAGTTTCACCTTTTTGGCTTTTAACGCGACATAAAAAAAGCCCGGTTACCGTGGGTAACCGGGCTTTTCTGGTTCAGAACCAGCGGGAGATCAGTGACCGCCGCTGTAGTGTTCTACCGGACCGTGCAGGGACATGGCTGTCAGCTTGCTGCCAGTCTGCAGCACAACGTACTGCTCGCCATTGTGTACATAGGTCATCATGCCGTAGCGGCTGTTGGCCGGCACTGTCACTTTCGCCAGTTGACGGCCAGTGGCCTTGTCTACCGCGAACAGTGTCGGCGTGCCATCGCTGGCCTGAGAAGCATACATCAGCAGGTTCTTGGTCACGGTCATCGGCGCGTGCGCCCCGGTGCCAGTGTTGCCAACATCAATGCCAGCCAGAGCCGGGTGGTTCTTGATGCGGTCGGGGGTCTCACCCACCGGAATCATCCACAGGTGCTCACCGGTGTTCAGGTCGATCGCGGTGATGCGGCTGTAGGGCGGCTTGAACAGCGGCAGACCCTGCGGACCACGGGGGCCACCACCGCCAGTACCTACTGCGTACTGAGCCATGGTCACACCCGTTGTGGTGGTGCCATTGTCAGTCATGTAACGCAGGTCGGCTTCTTCACCCGGAACGATGGTACGGGTTGTACAACCGCTCAGAGAGGTTACATACAGGATACCGGTTTCGGGGTCGCCAGCAGCCGGGCCGCTGATGTTCACACCACCCACGTCACCCGGGCACCACAGCGCGCCACGCTTGCCCAGATCGTTGTCACGATGCAGCGGAGGCGTGAACAGCGGGCCGATTTCCCAATCGGAAAGGATTTCCACCGCCTGTGCACGCAGCTCGGGCGTGAAATTGATCAGATCGTCTTCGCTCAGCCCCTGCAGATCATAGGGAGCCGGCTTGGTCGGGAAGGGTTGGGTAGCAGCCAGCTTCTCACCCGGGATATGGGACTGAGGCACGGGGCGTTCTTCGATCGGCCACAGCGGCTCACCGGTTTCGCGGTTGAACACATAGGTGAAGGCCTGTTTGGTCACCTGGGCCACAACCGGCGTCTTGCGACCGTTGTGCATCACATCCAGCAGCACAGGCGCTGTCGGGGTGTCATAGTTCCAGATATCGTGGTGAACCATCTGGAAGTGCCACTTGCGCTCGCCGGTTTCCACGTCGAGAGCGATCAGACTGGTGCTGAACAGGTTGTCACCGGGACGGTGGCCACCGTAGAAGTCGATAGTTGCGCCATTGGTGGGGATGTACACCAGGCCCAGATCCGGGTCTGCGGACATCGGGGCCCAGGAGGACACGTCACCCACGGTTTCCCAGGCATCGTCTTCCCAGGTTTCATGGCCGAATTCGCCCGGACGCGGAATCACGTTGAACTTCCACTTGAAGGCACCGGTCTTGGAATCGTAGGCCAGGATGTCACCCGGTACGTTCTCGATACGGGACTGGTTATAGCCCTGCTCGGCAGAGTTGCCTACCACGACAGTGCCATTGACCACGATGGGCGGTGAAGAAGTGGTGATATAGCCGATTTCGCGCGGAATCCCGTAATAGGGATCAAACTCGTGGCCGAGGTCGGCCAGCATGTCGACTACGCCGGTATCGGGGAAGCCTTCCACAGGCACTTTCTTGCCGAAACCTTCCAGCGGAGCGCCAGTCTTGGCATCCAGCGCCACCAGGAAGAATGCCGGTGTACTGATATAGATGACGCCTTTGCCATCTACCACGTCGTAGGCAATGCCCTTGCCGTAGTCGGCGCGCATGGAGTATTCAAAACGGAAGGTGTTGGGCTCGCGGTAGGACCACACGGTTTCGCCGGTTTCGGGGTCGATGGCGACAACGTGACGACGCGGACCGGCTACGGTGTACAGCAGCCCGTCAATAAAGCTGGGAGTTGCACGGCCGCTCTGGGCATTGAAGCTCGCACCGTCCCATACCCACGCTTCTTTCAGTTCAGAGAAATTGTCGGCGGTGATATTGGTTGCAGGGGAGTAACGAGTATGGTCGAAGTCACCACCAAGGTGCAGCCATTCGACTTCCTCCTGCGCCTGAACGGACGCGCCAGCCAGCACCAGACCCAATGGCAATACCCGGGTCAGGGTTCTGGTGAGTGATCGCCAGCGATTTCCTGCCGGCTGTCGGGCCTGCCCCGACTCAACACACAACTTTGTCATTATCATTTCCTCGTTGAGTAAAATACGTTGCTTAGCAGTTCGCGAACGAACTCCCGTCCCCCCGGGCAGCCCACCCGCGAACATGGCCAGTCCTGGAGACCTGGCACCACATCCCATGGATGATACCGAACGTTAAAGAGGACGCAGAATACCCCAGCTCAATCCGCAAGTCCATTGGCCGCCCCCCGACACGCGCCAGCAGGCAGCCCCCTCGCGATAATCCCCCTCACAATCCTCACAGACATGAGACCGGAGTACCACAACAGAGATTCCGGCACCCGATGTGGACAGCCCCAAAAAAGAAAAAGCCCGACTGCCGAGGCAGCCGGGCCTTTTACTTTTCAAGCCTTACCCGGGATCAGTGACCGCCGCTGTAATGCTCAACCGGGCCGTGCAGGGACATGGCGGTCAGTGTGCTGCCGGTCTGCAGCACGATGTACTGCTCACCATTGTGCACATAGCTCATCATGCCGTAACGGCTCTGCTTCGGTACCTGGATGCGCGCCAGTTCACGACCTGTCTTCTTGTCGATCGCGAACAGGTGCGGGGTACCATCGCTGACATCCCCTGCGTAGACCAGCATGGACGGAGTCACCATCATCGGAGCCTGGGCGCCGGTGCCGGTGTTGCCAACATCAATACCCGCCAGTGCCGGGTTGTTCTTGATGCGGTCGGGTGTTTCACCGATCGGAATCATCCACAGATGATCCCCGGTGTTCAGGTCGATCGCGGTGATGCGGCTGTAAGGCGGCTTCATCAGCGGCAGACCATTCGGACCGCGGGGCGCACCACCGCCTGCGCCATTGGCGTAGCGTGCGGGCGTCACACCCGTGGTGGTGGTACCGGCATCGGTCATGTAACGCAGGTCAGCTTCATCACCCGGTACCAGAGTGTGCGCAGCACAGGCGCTCTGGGAGGTCAGGTAGATGATACCTGTTTCCGGGTCGGCAGCTGCCGGGCCGGTGATATTGGAACCACCGCCGTCACCCGGACACCAGAAAGAACCACGCTTGCCCAGATCGTTGTCACGATGCAGCGGCGGGTTGTACAGCGGGCCGATTTCCCAGTCCGCCATGGCCGCAATCGCCTGCTGACGCAGTTCCGGCGTGAAGTCGATCATATCGTCCACGCTGAAGCCGGTCAGATCGTAGGGCAGCGGCTTGGTCGGGAAAGGCTGGGTTGGGGACAGCTTTTCGCCGGGGATATGGGACTGCGGCACGGGGCGTTCCTCGATCGGCCACAGCGGCTCACCGGTTTCGCGGTTGAACACGAACAGCAGGGTCTGCTTGGTCGGCTGGGCAACCGCCTTGACCTTGCGGCCATCGTGCATCACATCCAGCAGCACCGGTGCCGTCGGAATATCGTAGTTCCACACATCGTGGTGAACCAGCTGGAAGTGCCAGCGGCGCTCGCCTGTCTCTGCATCCAGCGCGATCAGGCTGGTGCCGAACAGGTTGTCACCCGGGCTGAAGCCACCGTAATAGTCCACTGTCGGCGGGTTGGTGGCCACATAGACCAGACCCAGTTCCGGGTCGGCCGACAGCGGCGCCCACGGAGAGACGTCACCGGTATATTGCCAGGCATCGCTTTCCCAGGTGTCGTGGCCGAATTCGCCCGGACGCGGGATTACGTTGAACTTCCACTTGAAGTCCCCTGTCTTGGCGTCATAGGCCAGGATGTCACCGGGGATGTTCTCGATACGGGACTGGTTGTAGCCCTGCTCGGCAGAGTTACCCACTACCACCGTGCCATTGACCACGATGGGTGGCGAAGAGGAGGTCAGATAGCCCACTTCCTTCGGAATGCCGTAGTAGGGATCATAGTCGTGCCCCAGGTCTGCCAGCATATCCACGACACCTGTCTGGGCAAAGCCTTCGACAGGCACCGGCTTGCCGAAGCCTTCCAGCGGTGCACCCGTGGTGGCATCCAGCGCGGTCAGGAAGAACGCGGGGCTGATGATGTAAATGACACCCTTGCCATCCACCTCGGCATAGGCCACGCCCTTGCCGTAGTCCTTACGCATGGAGTATTCCCAGCGGAAGGTGTTCGGCTCACGGTAGGACCAGACGGTTTCTCCCGTCTCCGGGTCCATGGCCACCACATGGCGACGCGGGCCGGCAACGGTATAGAGCATGCCGTTCACATAGCTTGGTGTGGAGCGTCCGCTCTGGGCATCGAAGCTCGCGCCGTCCCAGACCCAGGCTTCCTTGAGCTCACCGAAGTTCTGTGGGGTGATGTTGTTGGCAGGGGTATAACGTGTGTGATGAGCGTTGCCACCAAGGTGGGTCCACTCGACTGTGTCCTGGGCCAAGACAGGAGTCGCTGCAGTCACCAGAAGACCCAGTGGCAGTGCTCTTGTCAGAGTCCGACTCAGCGAACGCCAGCGATTAGCCGCTGGCTGTCGGGATGCTCCCGACCCAACTAAAGAGTTTGTCATTATTATTTCCTCGTTGAGCAGATGTTTCACTCAGCTAGCTAGACGATTGAAACCTTGGTATCGCCACCTGAACACCGCTCTGGCAAGGCATTGCGGCGACAGGTCCCATCAGCCTTACGCATCTTGCCCGACCGTAGCTGAGTGAGGCCACCGAGCATAGCGCACACACCCTGGCAAGTCCATAAGTGCCCCGGGGCCTCACCGGCCTACAAACAGAAAAAAACCCGGTCGGCCTGCGCCTTCCGGGTTTCGTTTCACAGCAATTCATTTTGTGATGAATTGTGACGGATCAGTGGCCGCCGCTGTAATGCTCAACCGGCCCGTGCAGGGACATGGCCGTGAGCTTGCTGCCGGTCTGCAGCACGATGTACTGCTCGCCATTGTGCACATAGCTCATCATGCCGTAACGGCTGGTGGCCGGCACGGTAACAGAGGCCAGCTGCCGCCCCGTGGACTTGTCCACCGCAAACAGTGTCGGCGTGCCGTCACTCTTCTCGGAGGCATAGACCAGCATGGAGGGAGTCACCATCATCGGTGCCATGGAACCGGTACCGGTGTTGCCAACATCGATACCCGCCAGTGCCGGGTTGTTCTTGATGCGGTTGGGCGTCTCCCCGACCGGAATCATCCACAGATGCTCGCCTGTGTTCAGGTCGATCGCGGTGATGCGGCTATAGGGCGGCTTCCACAGCGGCAGACCAGAGGGTGCACGCGGGGCTCCGGCACCCGGGCCGTTGGCATAACGGGCAGGCGTCACACCCGTGGTGGTGGTACCCGCATCGGTCATATAGCGCAGGTCGGCCTCTTCCCCCGGCAGCAGCTGTACGGCACTGCACGCGGACTGGGAAGTGACATACAGGATGCCCGTTTCGGGATCCCCTGCCGCCGGACCGGTGATATTGGAACCGCCGCCCCCGCCCGGACACCAGTAGGCTCCGCGCTTGCCCAGATCGTTATCACGATGCAGCGGCGGGTTGTACAACGGGCCGATCTGCCAGTCCGCCAGGGCCGCAATCGCCTGCTGACGCAGTTCCGGCGTGAAGTCGATCAGGTCGTTCTCCGTCAGGCCATTGAGGTCGTAGGGAAGCGGCTTGGTCGGGAAAGGCTGGGTGGGTGAGGCGTGCTCGCCCGGCACATGGGACTGCGGCACGGGGCGTTCCTCGATCGGCCACAGCGGCTCACCGGTTTCGCGGTTGAACACGAACATCAGAGTCTGTTTGGTCGCCTGGGCTACAGCCTTGACCTTGCGGCCATCGTGCATCACGTCCAGCAGCACCGGTGCCGTGGGCACGTCATAGTTCCAGATGTCATGGTGCACCAGCTGGAAGTGCCAGCGACGCTCCCCGGTCTGCACGTCCAGCGCAATCAGGCTGGTGCCGAACAGGTTGTCACCCGGGCTGAAGCCACCGTAATAGTCGACTGTTGGCGGGTTGGTCGGGATGTAGACCAGGCCCAGCTCGGGGTCAGCGGACAGCGGCGCCCAGGGGGAGACATCACCGGTATATTGCCAGGCATCGTTTTCCCAGGTGTCATGGCCGAATTCGCCCGGACGCGGAATCACGTTGAACTTCCACTTGAAGTCACCTGTCCTGGCGTCATAGGCCAGGATGTCACCGGGAATGTTCTCCATGCGGGACTGGTTATAGCCCTGCTCGGCGGAGTTGCCCACTACCACCACACCGTTAACCACGATGGGCGGCGAGGAAGACGTGACATAGCCCACTTCCTTGGGAATGCCGTAGTAGGGATCGTAGTCATGGCCAAGATCGGCGAGCAGGTCCACCACCCCTGTCTGGGCAAAGCCCTCGATGGGCACCGGCTTGCCGAAACCTTCCAACGGTGCACCCGTGGTGGCATCCAGCGCGGTCAGGAAGAACGCAGGGCTGATGATATAGATGACGCCTTTGCCATCCACCTCGGCATAGGCCACGCCCTTGCCGTAGTCCTTGCGCATGGAGTATTCCCAGCGGAAGGTGTTTGGTTCACGGTAGGACCAGATCGTCTCGCCGCTCTCCGCATCCATGGCAATCACATGGCGGCGCGGGCCGGCAACGGTATAGAGCATGCCGTTCACATAGCTCGGCGTGGAGCGTCCGCTCTGGGCACCAAAACTGGCACCGTCCCAGACCCAGGCTTCCTTGAGCTCGCCAAAGTTCTGCGGCGTCACCTTATTGGCAGGCGTGTAGCGGGTGTGGTGAGCATTACCACCGAGGTGGGTCCACTCGACGGTATCCTGGGCAAGTGCCGGCGTACTCATCGACACCAGTAGCCCCAGGGGCAAGGCTTTCGTCAGCGTCTGTCGCAAGGAGCGCCACGCACGGGTCGTGGACGACCGGGCGGCTCCCGACAGAAAAGGTTCTTTTCTCATTATTGTTTCCTCATCTGAGCGTAGTTGAACTGCAAACAGGCAATCACTATCCGCTACCCCTGTTTCCGGCCGGGCTTGTTCAACGACTGGTATCCCGGGGCTTGGGTCATGACAGGCAGAGCGCTCGCGCGCCTGAGAAAAGGGTAGCGCAGGGCATGGGGCAAGTCCAACACTCATTGCCCCGTCAAAAGACGGGCAAAGACTTACTCGTTCTCGCTCAGCGTTTCGATGTTGAAACGGGCATCTGCCCCCAGGCGAGGCAACAGCTCTGCCATTGCATCCGCCAGCGTGCGCTCCAGTTGCCAGGGCGTGTTGACGAGCAACATGCCCGATCCGTGCATGCCGAACTCTGCCGTCTGGGCAGACACGGTCAACTCAATGCTGCAAAGTGCATCCAGCCGCTCCTGCCGTAGCGCTTTTTTCAGCCAGGCACTGCGATCGCGCGCCTTGCCCAGCAGGGGATACCACAGCGCCACAATGCCGACAGGCCAGCGGCGGTGCAGCTTGTGCACACAATCCACCACCCGCTGGTAGTCCGCCTTCTGTTCATAGGACGGGTCGATCAGCACCAGGCCCCGCCGGGGCTCCGGCGGCGTCAGTGCCAGCAGTCCCTCAAAGGCATCCCGCTGATGAATGGCAACGCGGTCGTCACCACGCAGATGAGCGCGCAGCAGATCCAGCTCCTCCTGCTGCAGATCCAGCAGCACCAGCCGGTCCTGCTCGCGCATGGCGCTGCGCGCAATGGCGGGAGACCCGGGGTAATAGCGCAGATCACCATCGGAATTGAAGGTCTGCACACACTGCAGATACTCCTGCAGCAGCGGCGAGCTCACTGACTGTCGCCATAGCCTGGCAATACCACTTTCATACTCGGCATTCATCAGGGCATTGGCGCTGTACAGATCGTACAGGCCTGCTCCGGCATGGGAATCGAGATAGCTGAAGGCCTTGTCCTTCTCGCGCAATTTGCGCAGCAGCGCCAGCAAGACCAGGTGTTTGAGCAGGTCCGCGTGGTTGCCTGCGTGAAAACTGTGGCGATAACTCAGCATGCTTGTCCGTGTACCGCGCCCCTAGCGGGCCGCTTCAGCCCGCACGATCTCGGAAATGCCGTGCGGGTGTTCCACATGAGGGTTGGGGCGGGCATAGGAGCCCACCACCATGCCAAGCAGACTAAGCGCCAGCCCGATCAATTGTGGCTCGAAGGGCAGTTCGGCGAAAAACACTTCCAGAATAAGCCAGCTGCCCAGGCCCAGGGAGATCGACAGGGCTGCCCCCAGATTGCTTGCGCGGCGCCAGAACAGCCCTGCGGTCAGCGGCACAAAGACACCCGCCAGTGTAATGCGGTAGGCATTCTCCACCATGGCGTGAATGCTGGCATTGGACAAAGTGGCATTGGCCACCACCAGCAGGGTGAACCCGAACACCGTCAGCCGGGTTGCCCGCAACAGCTGATCGTCCGTCATGCCCGGGCGAAAATTCTTCAGCACGTTTTCGGTAAAGGTCACGGAGGGAGCCAGCAGCGTGCTGGACGCGGTGGACATGATCACCGACAGCAGAGCGCCGAAGAACACTGCCTGCAGCCAGAAGGGCATATGGGTCGCCACGAAGGTTGGCAACACGAGTTGGGAGTCCTCTGCCATCAACTGCGCAGTCTGTGCCGGATCGATGAGGCTGGCGCTGTAGGCCAGATACAGCGGCACGGCGGCAAAAAAGAAATAACTCAGCCCGCCAAAGGTGGTGGCCCACACGGCCACCTTCTCGTTTTTGGAGGTGTTGACGCGCTGGAAGACATCCTGCTGCGGAATGGAGCCCAGCGCCATGGTGAACAGTGCCGCCAGCCAGCCAAGCATGTCGATCATGTCCAGGGAGGGCAGCCAGTCGAACTTCCCCTGTGCAGCCGCACGCCCGATGACCTCGGACATACCGCCCGCCATGGTACTGGCGTTCATGGTCACCAGCAGCAGACCAATCACGATGATGACCATCTGCACGCAGGTGGTCACGGCCACCGACCACATGCCACCGAACAGGGTGTAGGCCAGGACCACCGCAGAGCCGATCAACATGCCCTGGGTCACGCTGACTCCGCCATCGGACAGCACATTGAACACCAGGCCGAGCGCAGTCACCTGCGCCGACACCCAGCCGAGATAGGACAGCACGATGCAGCTGGACAGCACCAGCTCTGTTTTCCTGTTGTAGCGGATATGGAAGAAATCGCCCAGCGTCATCAGTTGCAGGCGATACAGAGGCAGCGCAAACACCAGTCCAAACAGGACCAGGCATACCGAAGCCCCCAGCGGATCGGAGATCAGCCCGCGAAAGCCCTCGTCGAGAAACGTGGCGGAAATGCCGAGGACGGTCTCGGCCCCGAACCAGGTCGCAAAAACCATCGCCATCACCATGGGCATGGGCAGGCTGCGACCGGCCGTAATATAGTCACTGGCCGAATGCACCTTGCGGGCGGCAAACAGGCCAATGGCAATGGAAAAAACAAGGTAAACCACAACGAGTGCAAGCAGCATATTTCTTCCCGATAGGCAGTGGGCTTATCCGATAAACGCGTAGGTGGACCGGCGGTGGACCCACGCGGGGCCTGCAATGTTGCCGTTCACGGGCATCATATAGAAAAACATGTCGCAAAAAAAATTTTTTTTAAGCTCGCCACCACCCTCTTAAGCATTTGTTTCTGATATGGATTTTAACCCCTTTCCGCCTCAGCCCCAGGGCATGGGAAAGCGGTGTGTGACAACAATATGTCACCCCCTCCGAGGCAGAGTCTTGCCCGAACATGCCGAACAAATGCAAGGCACGAGAAAACAATGCCCGGCTTCCTGCCCGAGGAGGGTATAATCCGCGCACTTGCCAACCGGCCCGCCGGATATCCATCAGCCCTGCAGAAGCAATCATGAACCACTCCGCCCCCCAAACCACCGCTCTGTCCCTGTTCATCACCTGCGCCAAGGGGCTTGAATCCCTGCTGGAACAGGAAGTACGCGACTGCGGCGGCCAGCAGGTTCGTCAGAGCGTTGCGGGGGTATCCTGCCAGGCCAATCTGGACACTGCCTATCGCCTGATCATGTACTCCCGCCTCGGCAACCGGGTCATTCTGTTGCTCGCCGAAGCGCCTGTGCAGGATGCAGACGAGCTGTATCGCTGCGCGGACAGCGTGGACTGGCGCCAGCACCTGCTGCCTGGGCAGACCCTGGCGGTGAGTGCCGCCGGCAGCACCGAGCAACTCAAGCACACCCAGTTCATCGCGCAGAAGGTCAAGGATGCCGTGGTCGATCAGTTCCGGCGCAAGGGTCTGCCCCGCCCCAGCGTCTCACGCGAAGCCCCGGACCTGCTGATTCATGCCGTCATCCGCCGCAACCGGCTCAGCCTGGGCATCGACCTGTCCGGCACCAGCCTGCATCGGCGCCACTACCGCATCGAACAGGGCGATGCCCCCCTGAAGGAAACCCTTGCCGCCGCTCTGCTGATGCGTGCCGGCTGGCCACAGGCAGACATCGAACAGCCCTGCCTGGTGGACCCGATGTGCGGTGCCGGCACCCTGCTGATCGAGGGCGCACTCATGGCGCTGGACATCGCACCGGGCCTGGTGCGCGACAGCACGCTGAGCGCATGGCCCCGTCACGACCCGGCCCGCTGGCAGGCCATTGTGGACGAGGCAAAGGCACGCCGCCGCAAGGGAGCCGACTGGAAGGGACACATACTCGGCAGTGATGCCGACGAGCGGGTTATTGGCTTTGCACGGCGCAATGCACAACGCGCGGGCGTCGATGCCCATATCGACTGGCAGGTCGCGGCACTGGCCGACAACACCCCCGCCAGAACTCCCACGCTGGTCATCTGCAACCCGCCCTATGCCGAACGGCTGGGGGAGCAGGCCGAGGTCGAGCTGCTGTACCGGGAACTGGGGGACTGGCTGCGCCACCACGCCCGGGGCGCTGTCGCGGCAATCTTCACCGCCAAACCGGAATGGGGCAAGCTGCTGGGCATTCACAGCCACAAGCAGTACGCCTTTTATAACGGGGCACTGCCCGCCAGGCTGCTGCTGATGCAGATCAACGAGGACACCGTCTACAAACGCGAAACACGCCCTGCCGGCGACAAGCAGCTGACGCCGCGCACGCTGGACCCCGGCACCCAGATGTTCGCCAACCGCCTGCGCAAGAACCTGCGCAGCCTCGGGCGCTGGGCCACGCAGCAGGGGCTGGAATGCTACCGCCTCTACGATGCCGACATGCCCGAATACGCCTTCGCCATCGACTGCTATGGCGATCGCATCCACATGCAGGAATATCGCGCCCCCGCCTCGGTAAGCGAGGAGGACGCCGCGCAACGCCGTCGCCAGGCCTACGAGGCATTGTGTCTGGTCATGCAGGAAAGCCGGCAGATTCCTCCCTCGCACATTACGCTGAAAGTGCGCGAACGCCAGAAAGGCAAGGAGCAGTACCGCCCCAGCGAAAAAGCGGGTGAGGATTTTGAGGTCCGCGAGGGCAAGGCCCGTTTCATCGTCAATCTGGAACGCTATCTCGATACCGGCCTGTTTCTTGACCACCGCCCCATCCGGCAGTGGATTCACGAACACAGCCAGGGCTGCCGTTTCCTGAACCTGTTCTGTTACACCGCCAGCGCCACCGTGCAGGCCGTGCTTGGAGGGGCCACCAGCTCCACCAGCGTGGATCTGTCGCGCACCTATCTGCAGTGGTCTGCCCGCAACTTCGCTCTCAACGGAGTGGACCCCTACCAGCACAAACTGCTGCAGTCGGACTGTCTGGAGTTCCTGCAGGGCTGTCGTCAGGAGTTTGATCTGATCTTTCTGGACCCGCCCACCTTCTCCAACTCCAAAAGCACAGAGAACGTGCTCGATATCCAGCGTGACCACGTCCGCTACATCGAACTGTGCATGGCGCGCCTGGCGCCGGGCGGCCTGCTGATCTTCTCCAACAATCACCGCCGCTTCCGCCTGGATGCCAGCGTTGCCGAACACTACCAGGTGGAAGACCGCACAGCGGCCAGCATCGATCGCGATTTCGCCCGCAACACGCGTATCCACCGCACCTGGTTTATCCGGGCGCGCGAATGACTTTTCACGCGATCTGCATCGAGTGATTGCTTCCGGCTCACAGGCTGTTTACTCTTGGCTGGATTCCTGTCGCCGTCACGGCGTCTACCAATAACAATAAGGGATACCCCAATGCGATCAAACAAACTGTTTACCCGCTCCGCCCTGGCAGCCTTCGGCCTCGTCCTCCTGGCCTCCGGCACGCCCGTGTACCACGCGGCTGAACCCGCGGAAACCCCCGGCCCCAACGACCGGGTGGTCCCCATCCTGCAGGAGCCCCGCCACCGCACCATGCATGTGGACGGTGACATCCGCCTGCTGGACGTACAGATCAACCCCGGCGACATGACCCTGTTTCACACCCACGATGCCGCCATCATGTACACCTTCATCAGCTCCGGCAGCGGTCCCTCAGGCGGGCGCCTGTCCAGCAACACGGACTACGTGAAAGAACACTACACCCATCAGGTGGCCAACAACGGTCCGCACCTGTTCCGTATCATTGCCCTGACCAACTATGGCCCGGCCATGGGAGAACTGGACAGCGATCGTCCGGACGGTCTGTCCGGCGAACCGGAACTGGAGAATCTCTATTTCCGCTCCTATCGCATGACGCTCGCTCCCGGCGAGACCTCCCCCATGCAGACACACCACAACCCCAGCGTGGTGGTACAGGTGTCCGATGGACTGACCCATGTCACGCGCGAAGACGGCATCACGGCCGAGCTGACCGCCATGGGCAGCTGGGCCTGGCGTACCCCCCACAGCCCCTACCAGATCAAGAATATGGGCTCTGCGCCCGTAGAGGTCGTCATCAACGAAGCCCGGCGTGCCATGTAACACGCCGGTTCCACCCCGAGGTGTCAGTGTCGGGCGGGGGCTTAGCCCCCCGCCGCAAGTTCTGACGGAGAGATCATGCAGACTTTCATCAAGACCGTGTTGTATACCGACCAGGATGGTCACGCCCGTTTCCGCACCGAAGAAATACCATTGACCGAAGGCAGCCCCGATGTGCGCCTGTCCCGCAACTTCGCCGCGCAGGAGCTGCAATTGCGCACAAGCCCGGTGGGCTTTCGCAGCACCATGCACTGCACCACCTCACCGCAGTGGCTGTTCGTGCTCAGCGGCGCAATGGAAATTGGTCTGGCCGATGGCAGCAGCCGCATCTTCAAAGCCGGCGAACACTTCTATTCCGCCGATCTGCTGCCGGCAGGGGCGACATTTGATCCGCAGATTCACGGACACTGGAGCCGCCAGGTGGGAGATGAAGCCCTGGTGACATTGTTCGTAAAGGATTAGTGCGTAAAGGATAGCGCCTCAGGTTCACGCATCGACCGGCTCCAGATCGATCACCAGTTGTTGGCCGATGCGCTGGTGCAGCGCCAGGCGCTGCGCGGGCGTGGCACTGACATGCACGATATAGCCTGTATCCTGCCCCAGCGCCGCGCGAGGGGCGACTGTATCGCCCTGCTTGAGTTTCAGACGGAATTCACGGATGCCCTGTTCGTCCAGCACCTGCGTCTTGCCACGAATGGAGCGCACGCGACCGGCGCCCGGATGCAACACCTCCGATGCGGCATAGCCTACGGGCCGGGCCGGGAACGCAAAGGGCTCGCCCAGCTCCATCGCCAGAAACGCCGCCCAGGGATTGAAATCCCAGGCATGCGTGATGGCATTCATGATGTAACCCCCGGGCGGGCGCAGGGCAATTTCACCGAACAATGGGCCACGCTCTGTCAGGTATACCTCCAGATGCGTCATGCCCCAACTGATTCCAAGCGCCGAGATTACCCGCTCGTTCAGGGCCAGCAGGGTTTTTTCCAGCTCCGGTTCCAGAACGGCTGGCACAAAATTGCAGTGCCCCTTGCGGTGATAATCGGTAATGCTGGCGAAGCGTATCCTGCCGCGATCAATAAAGGATTCCACGCTGAGCTCGGGCGCATCAATGAAACGCTCCAGAAGACAGTGCCCCGTTTTCCCCTGCATCAGCTCGGCAGGCGTGTACAGTAACTGCAAGCCCCTTCCCCCGGAGGACTTGCGCTGTTTGCGCACCACGGGAACGCCCAGCGTGGCAAACACCTGTTGTGCATCATTCGCTTCACTCTCTGCCAGAAAACGGGTCATGAGAATACCAAAGCCGGCCAGAAACTGTTTCATCAACAATTTGTCGCGGCAGCGCGTGCCCGTGGCCGCACTGGAAAGACGCGCTCCAAGCTGGCGCCTGGCCACCGCCGCCGGCAACACGGCCGACTCGGTTCCCGCGATGACATGACTGAATTTTTTTCCGGCAAAGGACTTGCGGATCTGTTCGCGAATTTTCTCCGGCGAGCTCCATAAAGGAGCAACGACACTCTTTTCTCCCACGGCCACATTGAAGAACGCACGTTGCTGCCACAGGGAAAAGGGAATGCGTCGCTCGCGCAGCTCATCAACAAGCCCGCGACGCGGTCCAATCACTAGGACATGAAGGTCATTCATCTGCACTGCCAATGGAAAAACCGGATATCGATTCAGGGATGCAGACTGTCATACAGGAAGGCAGCCTGCGGCGACAGCTACTCTACCGCTACTGTCTCAGGCGATTCAATACAGGGCTCTGCGGGCGGCAGGAGGGGAACAGGACGCCTGGCAGGGGCGACCCTGCCAGAACAGCCCTGTCAGAGGACATCAACGCTTGATGCGTGATTTGTACTCACCAGTGCGGGTGTCGATCTCGACGAAATCACCAATCTCGCAGAAGGCGGAAACCTGCATTTCGTGCCCGCTCTTCAGGCGTGCGGTTTTCATCACCTTGCCGGAGGTATCACCACGCACAGAAGGCTCTGTGTAGATGATTTCACGCACGATGGTGTTGGGCAGATCGATGGAGATCACTTTGCCGTTATAGAACACGGCGTTGCAGACATCTTCCATACCGTCTTCGATGTAGTCGATCACGTTCTCCAGATCGTCTTTTTCAATCTCGATCTGTTCGTAGTCGGAATCCACGAACACATACATCGGGTCGGCGAAATAGGAATAGGTCACTTCCTTCTGATCCAGAATGACCATCTCGAACTTGTCATCGGCCTTGTAAACCGTCTCGGTTGCCACGCCATTGAGCAGGTTCTTCAGTTTCATTTTGCAGACGGCTGAGTTACGACCGGATTTGTTGAACTCGGTCTTCTGCACCTTCCAGGGCGAACCGCCGATCATCATGACCTGGCCTGCACGGATCTCTTGCGCTGTTTTCATGTGGTAAGTCTCACACTTTGCTGTTACTTCAGTTTAGGGGTTCTGGCCCGTCAAGACGGCTCGCCGCCGGCCGGCAATGGCGCGACTGAATCGCGGCTTGCCTGCACCAGCCCGGCGGCCAGATCGGGCCAATTTGCCAGTTTTTGCTGCCAGTTCCTCGCCTGTCGCTGCAGGGTCGGAAGTTGTGGGCGCAGATGATGCCACAATTCGCGGCAATCTTCATCCAGATTCCAGCATCGCCAGAAGTCTGCCAACTGCTGCTCAGCAGCCCCATCCGAGGCATACAGGCGCAAAAATGCATCCATCTTGACCAGGTGCGCGTCTTCCTCCTGGGGGTATAGCTGCCAGATCAGAGGACGGGCTGCATACTGTGCACGCACAAAGGAGTCCTCACCGCGCACAAAATTGCAATCACACAGGCTCAACAGCCGGTCGTATTCCATCTGGGACAGAAACGGCAGCACCAGCACCCGCAAGGCGCCATGTTCAAAATACTCCCCCGGGAGCGGCATGCTCTCAAGCCCCAGAAACCCCACCACATCCCGCAGACTGCGCCCGCTGGGCACCAGGCACAGCACCGGAGCCTCGCTCTCGGCAAAGGCAGCCAGGAGGCTGCGGGTCGCCCGGCCCTCGTAGGTGAACAGCGACACCAGCAGGGGGTCCTCTGTGCTCAGCCAGTGCGGCGGCAGCCCCAGGGGGATGAGCATTTCCCGCCGCGCCCGCGCCGGGTCCGCCTGCCACCGCGCATGCCGGCTCAGCAGGCCCGCCTCGCGGATCAGCCCTCCCGTGCCCTCACCGAAGCCGGGGAAATAGAATTGCTTGTGCAGTATGCGTGCCTGCCCGTCCAGCACAATCGTCTGGGGGGACTCCCGCAGATGACAGTCACGCACCCAACCCTCGGCACTGAGATATTCCAGATTGAACCAGCGCGGAGGCACACTGCGGGACGCCATGCTCCGCAGCACCGACTCAGGCAGGGCACAGCCAAAGGCTTCTATCAATACCTGCACCTGGGCCAACACCGCCACGGGCTCCTGCCCCCGCTGCCAGTGGTACAGAAAAATTCCATCATGCCGCACGGCCTGTTGCCCGTGCGGAAACGGACTACTCAAAAAGCGCTGCAAAGCGTCCCAGTCATCCACCCACAGGTGCACCTGCAGGCCATACTCCTGCTGCAACTGACGCGCCAGACGCCAGCACACACCGATGTCACCGAAATTGTCGATGGCCTCGCAAAAAATTGCCCAGTTCTGGGGCAAGGCGACCTGGCTGGGTGTGCACGACACCAACATGGGAAAAATCCGGACGTAGTTGACTGAGGCGGCAAGAATACAGCAGGGGGCACCCGGAGGAAATTAAGGAAGCCCTGAAGCCATGTATCTTTTTGTTTTTTCAGGGTTTAATAAAATCACATCCCCGCTTATCCCACGCTTCACTATGGATTTTGGGCAGTAGTTGTTTTATCCTTCCGCTCCACTTCTCATAAGCAGCCCCGGGACTATGAAGCAAAGCGCTATGAAGGCCTCTACGAAAACCGCAAAAAGCACAGCGGCGAAAGCCGCAAAAACCTCAAAATCCATCCAGTACGTTTTCAATTTCGGACGCCAGACTGATGGCAATGCCACCATGCGTGCACTGCTGGGCGGCAAGGGCGCCAACCTGGCCGAAATGGCGTCGATCGGACTGCCGGTACCTCCGGGCTTCACCATCAGCACCGAAGTCTGTACCTACTTCTACGATCACAAGCGCAGCTATCCGAAGTCGCTGAGCGGCGATGTGAAGAAGGCTGTTGCTCTGGTTGAAGACCAGATGAAAAAAGTGTTTGGTGGCAAGGACAACCCCCTGCTGGTCTCCGTACGCTCCGGGGCGCGCGATTCCATGCCGGGCATGATGGACACCATCCTCAACCTGGGCCTGAACGACGAGACAGTGGAAGGCCTGGCCACCATTTCCGGCAACCCGCGCTTCGCCTGGGACTGCTACCGCCGCTTCATCCAGATGTACGGCGATGTCGTCATGGGGGTACAGGCAAAGGACGAGGAGTCCCACGACCCCTTCCACGAACTGCTGGATGCCCTGAAAAAGTCCCTGGGCAAGCAACAGGACAACGAATTGAATGCGGGTGATCTGCAGACACTGGTCGGCCAGTACAAGGATCTGATCCGCAAGCACACCGGAACCGCTTTCCCGCAGGACGTCTATGAACAGCTGTGGGGCGCCGTAGGCGCTGTGTTCGGCTCCTGGAAGAACGAACGCGCCATTCTCTACCGCCAGCAGTATGGCATTCCTGCCGAATGGGGCACTGCCGTCAACGTGCAGGCCATGGTGTTCGGCAATGCGGGCGACGACAGCGCCACGGGTGTGGCCTTCACCCGTGACCCCGCCAACGGCGAAAAATCCTTCTACGGTGAATACCTGATCAACGCCCAGGGCGAAGACGTTGTGGCCGGCGTGCGCACGCCCAAGCCTATCGCCGCCATGGCGAAGGAAATGCCGGAAAGCTTTGTGGCACTGGAAAAGGTGCGCGCAAAGCTCGAAAAGCACTTCAAGGACATGCAGGACTTCGAGTTCACCATCGAGAACGGTCGCCTGTTCATGCTGCAGACCCGCAACGGCAAGCGTACGGGTCTGGCCGCCATCCGCATCGCGGTGGAAATGGTGAAAGAGAAGCTGATGGACCAGAAGACCGCGCTGCTCAAGATTCCGGCGGAGTCCGTGGACACCCTGCTGGTGCCCGTGTTCGATGCCCGCTCCCAGAAAGAGGCGCATCTGATTGGCAAAGGGCTGCCAGCAGGTCCGGGCGCAGCCACCGGCCGCATCTGTTTCACGGCGGCAGCCGCCGAGATCGAGTCCCGCAAGGGCAACAAGGTTGTTCTGTGCCGCACCGAAACATCCCCCGAGGATCTCAAGGGCATGCTGTATTCCCAGGGCATCCTGACCACCCGTGGCGGCGTTTCCTCGCACGCGGCACTGGTTGCCCGCCAGCTCGGCAAGGTCTGTGTCTGCGGCGCGGGTGATGTCACCATCAATTACGAAAAACGCACCCTGACTGCTGGCGGCGTCACGCTGCAGGAAGGCGATTACATCTCCATCAATGGCACCTCGGGCGCCATCTATCAGGGCCTGATTGAAAGCGCCGACTCGGAAGTGAAGCGCGTGCTCGAGGGCAGCCTGAAACCGGAGAAGAGCTATACCTACGAGCTGTTCAATACCGTCATGAACTGGGCGGACAAATACCGCCGCCTGAATATCCGCACCAATGCCGACACCCCGGCCATGGCAGAACAGGCCGTGGCTTACGGCGCCGAAGGCATTGGCCTGTGCCGCACCGAGCACATGTTCTTCGAGGGCGATCGCATCGACTTCATGCGCCAGATGATCCTGGCGGTGGATCAGGTGCAGCGCAAGGAAGCCCTGAAGAAACTGCTGCCCTTCCAGCGCAAGGATTTCGTCGGTCTGTTCAAGGCCATGGCGGGCCGCCCCGTCACCATTCGCCTGCTCGATCCGCCCCTGCACGAGTTCCTGCCCCAGGACGATGCCGTGCGCCGTCAACTGGCAGACAAGCTGGGCGTTCCGCTGGAGTTTGTCATCGAGCGCATCAAGGCGCTGCACGAAGAAAACCCCATGCTGGGCTGCCGTGGCTGCCGTCTGGGCATCCTCTACCCTGAAATCACGGAAATGCAGGTACGCGCCATTTTTGAAGCGGCCGCACAGGTGATGACAGCGAAGAAGAACTCGATTGAAGTGAACCCGGAAATCATGATCCCGCTGGTGGGCTTCAAGGCCGAGCTGGCAGACCAGCTGGCCATCGTGCACCGCGTGGCTCAGGAAGTGATGGACAAGAACAAGGTGAAGATCGATTACCTCGTGGGCACCATGGTGGAAGTTCCGCGCGCCGCCATCACGGCAGAGCAGATCGCCGAGCAGGCACAGTTCTTCAGCTTCGGCACGAACGATCTTACTCAGACCACGCTGGGCCTGAGCCGTGACGACATGGGCCTGTTCTACGACGAGTACCAGCGCAAGGAAATCTACAACAAGAACCCGTTCGCTAGCCTGGACCAGACCGGGGTGGGCAAGCTGATGGAGTTTGCGGTGGAGAACGGCCGCAAATCACGCCCCGACCTGAAACTGGGGATCTGTGGCGAACACGCAGGCGACCCGGATTCCATCGATTTCTGTCACCGCCTGGGGCTGCACTATGTCAGCTGCTCACCGCCCCGCGTGCCCATCGCACGTCTGGCGGCAGCACAGGCCGCACTGCGCAACGCCAAATAAGCGTCTTGCTCTGAGAAAGCCCCGACCATCCCTTGTGGAGTCGGGGCTTTTTTTGTGGGAGCGGGCTGGCCCGCGAACAAACTCCATGCGGCACAGACTCATTCGCGGGCCAGCCCGCTCCCACACAAGTCCGCTCCCACACAAGTCCGCCCCCACCACCCGGTCCCAGCTCCTGCCCTACTCCCACCTGTGTTCAGGTGCCATTCATAAAATTGGGCGCAAGATGAATCTCAAGAACGCCGAAAAACACCTGAACCTGGTTTGAACAAAGCGTTCGGAGCCGCTCTTGCCGGAAGGGAGCGGCTCCGGAGGCGAACAACGGAGCACAGAACATCAATGAAAATGCCTGAACCAGCACAATTAAAGGGAGGAGGAGCCGGAAAAGAGTGCAAGCTGACCGTGGTTTATCCGGCCGTTGCCCTTGCGTCACGGCGCTTAAATGCGTAGCATCTGCCGGTTGAGTCCGTTGGGCCCACACTCAGGCGGACACCCGAAAGAAGTCAGAATAATGGGAGAGGGTAGTAGTATGAGAAGCAAAAAGAAGGTGATTTCGTCATTCGTCGCGAGTGTCGGCATCATGATGAGTGCCCAGGTGGCCTTAGGTCAGTCCGGCACGGACGTATCCGCAGGCGACTGGCCTGACTATAACGGCAATATGGCCGCGCAGCGTTACTCGCCGCTCGACCAGATCAACGCAGACAATGTCGGCTCACTGAAGCTGGCCTGGCGTTTCGCCACCGAGAAGTTCGGACCGTCACCCGAATTCAACAACACCTCTACCCCTCTCGAAATTGATGGCGTTCTCTATGCCACCATGGGCGCAACGCGCAACGTTTCCGCCATTGACGCCACCACCGGCCAGCTGCTGTGGGTATGGCGCCCTCAGGAAGGCGAGCGTTATGAAACCGCCCCGCGCAAGGGCGCCGGCCGCGGCGTTGCCTTCTGGCGTGATGGCGACAAGCGTCGCATCCTGACCATTACCCCCGGTTTCTTCCTGGTATCCCTGGACGCCGACACCGGCATCCCGGATCCGGAATTCGGCGAAAACGGTCGCATCAATCTGTTCTACGGCCTGCGTAACGCCGAAGGTTTTGACGATGTGGATATCGGCTCCTCCATGCCCCCCTTCGTCATGAACAACGTGGTTGTCGTCGGCCCCGCTCACCGTGTGGGCATGCGTCCTCGCTCCAAGTCCAACGTGAAAGGCGATGTGCGCGGCTATGACATCCGTACCGGCGAACAGCTGTGGGTCTTCCACACCATCCCCGAGCGCGGCGAAATCGGCATCGAAACCTGGCTGGATGAAGGCGTGAATTTCACCGGTAATGCCGGTGTCTGGGCTCCCATGTCCGGCGACCCGGAACTGGGCATCGTCTATCTGCCCGTTGAATCCGCCACTGGCGACCGTTACGGCGGCGACCGTCCGGGCGACAACCTGTTCGCCAACTCCCTGGTGGCCCTGGACATCAAGACCGGCGAGCGCAAGTGGCACTATCAGATCATTCACCACGACATCTGGGACTGGGACAACCCCTCTGCCCCGGTTCTTGCAGACCTGCCCAATGGCCGCAAGGTCGTCATGCAAGTCACCAAGCAGTCCTGGGTCTACACCTTTGACCGCGTGACCGGCGAGCCCATCTGGCCGATCGAGGAACGCCCTGTTCCCGCCGGCGATGTTCCCGGTGAGTGGTACTCCCCGACCCAGCCCATCCCGACCAAGCCTGCTGCGTTCGACCGCCAGGGCTTCACGGAAGCGGACATTATCGACTTCACTCCGGAACTGCGCGCTGCTGCGCTTGAGGCCACCCAGGGCTTCCGCATGAGCGAGAACGTGTACACGCCTCCCTCACTGGCCAGCTCTCCGGATGGCACCAAGGGTGTGCTGAGCCTGCCCTCCGCCACCGGCGGTGCAAACTGGGAAGGCGCTGCGCTGGACCCGGAAACCGGCATGCTGTATGTGCCCTCACGCACCGCGCTGGCTGTCCTCTCCGTTGAGAAGGACGAGCAGGCAGATGTGGATTACAGCCAGGCGTTCGGCGTCCGCGTTCCGCGCGTCAGCGGTCTGGAAATCGTCAAGCCGCCCTATGGCCGCGTGACGGCAATCGACATGAATTCTGGTGATCACGTCTGGATGACTGCCAACGCAGACACCCCGGCTTCCATCGCCAATAACCGTGCGCTGCAAGGCGTGGACCTGCCCCGTACCGGCGTTCCGACTCGCGCCGGTCTGTTGCTGACAAAAACCCTGCTGTTTGTCGGGGAAGGCGTTGGCGGCGGCCCCACTCTGTATGCACAGGATAAGAAGACGGGCGAGATCATCGCTCGCATCGAATTGCCCAACACTCAGACCGGGCAGCCGTTCACCTACGAACACGATGGCAAGCAGTACATCGCCATGTTCGTCAGTGGTAGCGGAAAGCCAACCGAACTGGTGGCCTACACGCTGCCATAATTCAGTCAAAAATCAGGAGTATGAAATCCAATGCGTACTATTACTAAACAAGCCATACTGACCCCGCTGCTGCTGGCCGCTGGCATGTCCGTACAGGCAGCCAACTGGGAAATCGATCCTGTCGAGTCCCGCGTTGTCTTCAAATACGCTTATGAAGGCACCCCTTACGAGGGTGAATTCAAGAACGTACAGGCGACCTTCGACATCGACACGATGAACCCGGGTTCCTGCAACTTCTCTGTCACCATCCCCATCGCCGACATCAGCGTGTCGGATGCGGAGACTCTGGACTACCTGATGGACATCGAGATGTTCGACGTGGACCAGTTCCCGACAGCGACCTTCAAGGCCGAGAAGTGCAACCTGACCTCTGCCACCTCTTTCACGTCCGACGGCACGCTGACCATTCGCGATCAAACGCATCCGATCAGCTTCCCGTTCGACCTGGAGATCGAAATGTACGATGGTCAGCCGCGTTTCCACCTGACCAGTGAAGTGACCGTACAGCGTCTGCAGTTTGGCGTGGGCCAGGGCTACTGGGCAAACACGTCCACGATTCCGAATGATGTCGTGGTATCCATCGACGTGTACGCCAATCAACGCTAATTCAACGGAAGTTTTTTGCAATAGGTTCTATCAATAATGATCAACACAATAATGTCTAAAGGCCGCTGGCTGGCGCTGGGATTGGCCTGTTCAGCAACGCTGGTGTCATGCGATCGTCTGCTGACTCCTGATTTCAACACGGATGTGGCCGAGCTGCGCGGGGGCGGTTACGTTCTCGACAAGGATCACGCCTCCCTGGTGTTCAATATCAACCACCTGGGTTTCTCAACCTTTATCGGTGGCTTTGATGACTTCGATGCCTCTCTGGATTTCGATCCGGAGAACATCCAGAACTCCAGCCTGGAAGTGATCGTGAACATGTCCAGCCTGGACGTGAACCTGCCCGATTTCGAGCAGGAACTGCTGGGTTCCAACTGGTTTGATGCCGAAGCCTTCCCGCAGGCGGTATATCGCACCACGTCTTTCGTTGGCCAGGACGGTGACTTCTACACCTTCAACGGCGATCTGACGATGCACGGCGTCACCGCACAGGTTCCCCTGACGGTGAAGTTCAACGGCGGTGGTCGCAACTTCCTGACGCGCAAGTACACGCTGGGCTTTGAAGCCAGTGCGGAGTTCCTGCGCTCTGCGTTCGGGGTGGATCGCTTCACCAACTTCGGTGTAGGCGACGACATCCAGCTCGACATCAACGTGGAGTTCCAGGCCGCAGAGTAATCCTCTGTCAGGCATGAACGCACCGAAAGGGCGGTGACAGGTTTCGACCGGTCACCGCCCTTTTCTTTTCTGCATGTCATCCCGATCCTTTCAAAACTTCGTAGCACCGCCTTGAGCAGCTGGATTAAGACATTCAGGACACGCCAAAAGACGCACGTCCATGTGCAGGCTCGGCTCGCGCCGTCCCTGGCGCGAGACGGTCCTGCCTGCCTTAATCCACCTGCTCAAGGCTGTCATGCAGCCATCGATACGGCCATGGGTAGAACAAAGACACAATATCGATCGTTCTCACAGTTCAAGAGTCGTGCAGCGGGGTAGAGATGACGGAGCGTCGGGCGCCAGGGATGGCGCCCGCCGAGCCTGCACAAGGACGTGCGCTTTTTGGCGTCTCCGGCACCTCTACCCCGCTGCACGACTCGTCCGACAAAGTGGGAAACTGCTGCCCGCCGACCACTACGAAGCACGAATACTGATCAAAACTCGGCATCACTGACCAGCGCCTGCTGCAACTGTAACTGGTGCATGTGGCGGTAGAGACCGTCCTCGCGCAGTAAGGCCTCGTGGCTGCCCTGTTGCACCACCCGCCCCTGGTGCAGCACCACGATCTGGTCCGCGTGGGTGATCGTGCTCAGGCGGTGGGCAATGGCCAGAATGGTCGTGTGTCCGCGCAGCGCATTCAGCGCCTCGGTAATGACCGCTTCCGTATGACTGTCCACGCTCGCCGTTGCCTCATCCAGAATCAGAATCCGCGGCTGACGCGCCAGAGTCCGGGCAAGCGACAGAAGCTGGCGCTGCCCCGTGGAAAGATTACTCCCCCGCTCCCCCAGCAGCGTGTCATAACCCTGCGGCAAGCTCATCACAAACTCGTGCAACTGCGCCTGTTTCGCCGCTGCAATCATCGCCTCCTCGGTAATCGACAGGCCGAGCGTGATATTGTGCCGCACCGAACCCGCCGCGATGAACGGATCCTGCAACACCACTCCCATCCGCGCCCTCAGTTCCGCCTGGTCGATTTCGTCCAAGGGATGCCCATCGATCAGAATCTGACCCGAACCCGGCGGATAGAAACGCAGCAGCAAACTCATCAGTGTGCTCTTGCCGCTGCCCGTGTGCCCCACAATGGCAAAGAACTGGCCCGGTTCCACACAGAAACTGATGTCCTGCAACACCGGATGACGGGAATCATAGGCAAAGCTCAAGTGGGATACTTGCACCCGGCCCGCAGCAATACCGATGCGACTGTGACAGGAGGCTTCGCCGGGTTCATCCATGATGTCGAAGACCCGTTCTCCTGCCACCACGGCCTGTTGCAGCAGACTCAGACGCTGGGTCATTTCAACCACGGGCTGCGTGATGCGGGACAGGTAGTTGATGAAGGCATAGACCACTCCCACCTCCACGACTCCCTCGAAGGACTGCGCCCCGAAGTAGAACAGCAAGCCGGCCAGGGTCAGGGTACGAATCAGGTCCGGCAAGGGGCGCAGCAGCAGGGCGTCCAGACGCAGATTACTCATGCGTGCCTCGAACAGCTCATCGCTCACCTGACGGAACTGGGCAACAAAACGTTGCTGCTGGTTCAGCATCTGCACGATACGCATACCCTGAATGGATTCACTCAGATTGGCATTGATGCGACTGAGTACGCTGCGCGCACGGTGGTAGCGGGGCGCACTCAGGCGCTGGTAAACGAACATGATGACGACGACTATGGGCAGGATGACGCTGCACAGCAGCATCAGACGCACATCGAGCCAGGCCATCGCAATGAATACCGCCAGCACCAGCGTCAGGTTCTGGATGAAGGTGGACATCACCTGCACGAACAGATCCTTGATCGCCTCGGTATCGTTTGTGATACGCGACACCAGCGCTCCGGTGGGCCGATGGTCGAAATAGGACAAAGGTTTTCGCATCACCGCCGCAAACACCTGCGAGCGAATGGTGCGCACCACCGAGAAGGCCACCTGGTTGAAACGCATGGCATTGTGATAACCGGCCCAGGCGGACAGACCATAGAAAAAGACATAGGCCAGCCCCAGGCCCAGCAGCTCCCCTGCGGGATAACGCCCCTGGGTTACATAATCGTCCAGAAACACCTTGACCAGCACCGGCCCCATCACCTGGCCGATGGTGGCGAGCAACAACAGTAGCGCTGCCTGACGCAGCAGACGCGGATAGGCCAGCCCATAGCGCAACAACCGCCACAGAGCAGAGAGGTCCAGACTCTGGGAATGTTTATCGTCCGGATTCAACGGTACGCTCCAGTTTCTGATAATTCACCATGCGGGCATACCAGCCCTGCTGCGCCAGCAGGCTGTGATGAGTGCCCCGCTCCACCAGTTCGCCGTGCCGTAGCACAATGATCTGCTGCGCATCTTCCACCGCAGACAGACGATGGCACAACACGATGCTTGTGCGCCCGCTGCGCAGCTCATGTAAATGTCTGAGAATCCGCCGTTCCGTCGCCACATCCACCGCCGACAAGGCATCGTCAAGAATCAGGATCGGGGCATCCAGCAACAGGGCCCGGGCGATGGCGATACGCTGTTTCTGCCCGCCGGACAGGGTAATGCCACGCTCACCCACCAGCGTCTCGTAACCCAGGGGGAAGCGCAGGATGTCTTTGTCGATTGCCGCCAGCTCCGCCACCGCCCGCACTTCCTCCAGACTGGCTCCCGGTTTTCCCAGTGCGATGTTCTCGGCGATCGTCGCAGTGAACAAAAACGGGTCCTGGGGCACCATGGCAATCAAGCCGCGCAGGCTCGCCAGGCTCAGCGACTGTATCGGCACACCGCCAATGCGGATGTCACAGTCCGGGTGATCAAAATAACGCATGAGCAAGTTCACCAGGGTGGACTTGCCGGAGCCCGTCGGCCCGACGATACCCAACGTCTCACCCGCCTTCACCCGAACATGAATGTTATGCAAGGCCGGCATGGCGCTGCCGATGTGGGTGAAACCGGCAATATCAAACTGCACATCCGTGCTTGCCACTGTCGTTACCGTGCCCGTGTCCTGCACAGGAGATTGCGTGTCCAGCAATTGCTGGATGCGATCGAAAGCAGCCGAACCTCGTTCCAGGATATTGAGCAGCCAGCCATAGGCAAACATCGGCCACACAAGAAAACCGAGATACATGGTGAAGCTGGTGAGCTCCCCCAATGTGAGCTGCTGATGCTCCACCAGCCAGGCTCCCATGCCGATGCACAGCAGAAAAGAGGAACCAACCGTCATGAAGATGGCCGGGTCATACAGCGAGTCTGTCGCTGCCACGCGCATATTCGCCTCCGCCGTACTGTCCGCAATACGCAGAAACTCCTCGTCCTCGATTGCTTCACGCCCGAAGGCACGCAGCATGCGGATGCCGGAGACGCTCTCCTGCACGCGGTCGTTCAGATCGGAAAAACGTTCCTGGGCGTCACGAAACCCCACATGCAGCCGATCCCCTATGCGCATGAAATACCAGGCCATGAAGGGAAAGGGCAGCAAAGCCACCAGGGTCAGGCGCCAATCAATCACAACGGCCATGATGGCAACCACCAGCAGCCCGGTCACCATGCCATCAATACCCGAGAGCACCCCCTCCCCGGCGGTCATTTCCAACGCCGAAATATCATTGGTGGCACGAGCCATCAGGTCTCCGGTACGGTGGCTGCCAAAGAACTGCGGCGCCATCTTTGTCATATGGGCATAGATTCTCTGCCGCATGGTCTCCGCCAGCTGGAACGAGGAATAGAAGAGAAATATCCGCCACAGATAACGCATGAGGTAGACGAGAAAGCCAATCGCCACCACGGCACCGACGTATCGCAGCAGCAAGGCACGCTCGAGGGTATTGGCAAGCACATGGTCGATCAGGCCGCCCGTGAGCCACGGAATGCTCATTTCGAGCACATCGGTTCCCAGCAGCATGAGAATTGCCGCCGTGTAGCGGCGCCACTGCAGCCTGAAGTACCAGCCAAGTTTGATGAACAGCGCCATAGGGATACCTGTGCAGGCAGAGGGTGGAGGCCTGCGAAGCTGCGCAGTCTAGCAGGCTTTTCCCGTCCCGGGGTGTCTGTGCTCACATCCGCAAACCGGGGGAAACCCGAGCGGGCGGTACGCGCCTCCGCCACAATGACGGCAAGGCCGGAAAAGCGTCCCCGCAGAGGAATTTTCCGGATTGTGCATTTGCACATTTACCTGTAGATCGTCTTTGCTACAATAGCGCACCAACGTCAACCCACCCCTCAATCAGGCATCCGCCACGGAGGAGATCAGACCGTCAATGAACACAGAATACACTCGCGTGGAAGACTATTACGATCCGGAAACTTTCAAACGTATCAAGGACCTTGCTGATACAAAAGAAACGCCGTTTGTGGTCATCGATCTCAAGACCATCGAGACAGCCTACGACACGCTCAACGAGCTCTTCCCCTACGCCAAAGTGTATTACGCGGTCAAAGCCAACCCGGCCCCCGAGATAATCACCGCTCTCAGGGATCGTGGCTCCAATTTTGACGTGGCCTCCATCTATGAGCTGGACAAACTGTTGTCCCTCAACGTGAGTGCTGATCGCTGCAGCTACGGCAACACCATCAAAAAGAGTAAGGATATCCGTTACTTCTATGAGAAAGGCGTGCGTATGTATGCCACAGACTCGGAAGCGGATGTACGCAATATAGCCAAGGCCGCCCCCGGTTCCCGCGTGTATGTCCGTATCCTGACGGAAGGCAGTGGCACGGCCGACTGGCCGCTGTCCCGCAAGTTCGGCTGCCAGAGCGATATGGCCATGGACCTGCTGGTGCTCGCCCGCGATCTGGGCCTGGAACCCTATGGCGTGTCCTTCCATGTGGGCTCCCAGCAGCGTGACATCGGTGCCTGGGACGCCGCCATCGGCAAAGTCAAGGTGATCTTCGAGCGCCTGAAGGAAGAGGACAACATCACTCTCAAGATGGTCAACCTGGGCGGTGGCTTCCCGGCCAACTACATCAACCGCGCCAATGATCTGGATACCTATGCCGAGGAAATCACCCGTTTCATCGAAGAAGACTTCGGCGAGGATTTCCCCGAAATCATTCTGGAGCCCGGGCGCTCCCTGATCTCCAATGCCGGCGTGCTGGTGTCCGAAGTCGTGCTGATCTCCCGCAAGTCACACACCGCCCTGCAGCGCTGGGTGTTCACGGACGTGGGCAAGTTCTCCGGCCTTATCGAAACCCTCGACGAGTGCATCAAGTACCCGATCTATGTGGAAAAACACGGGGAACTGGAGGAAGTGGTGATTGCAGGGCCGACCTGTGACAGCGCCGACATCATGTACGAGGATTACAAATACGGCCTGCCCCTCAACCTCGCCATCGGGGATCGCATGTACTGGCTCTCCACCGGTGCCTACACCACCAGTTACAGTGCCATCGAGTTCAACGGCTTCCCGCCGCTGAAAGCCTACTTCGTCTGACAGGGCCCGGCTCCCGGGCCCCACATCACCGCGTGCTGCGTGGACACCCGGTCTACGCAGCGCTCTCTGCCATCATCGGGGCTGCCGACTCTGTCTGCATCCCCAGCATCTTCGTTGTGACCACGCCGCTGGTAATCGCACCGTTCACGTTCAGCGCGGTGCGCGCCATGTCGATCAGCGGTTCAATGGAGATCAGCAACGCCACCACGGTGATGGGCAGATCCATGGCGGACAGCACGATCAGCGCCGCGAAGGTCGCCCCGCCCCCAACACCCGCCACCCCGAAGGAGCTGATGGCAATGATGGCTACCAGGGACAGGATGAACATCGGTGCCGTGGGATCCACGTTTACCGTTGGTGCCACCATCACCGCCAGCATGGCGGGGTAGATACCGGCGCAGCCGTTCTGCCCGATGGTAGCCCCGAAACTGGCGGCCAGATTGGCGACCGGCGCCGGCACCTTCAGCTCTTCCACCTGCGCTCTCACGGTCAGCGGAATCGTCGCCGCGGAACTGCGCGTGGCAAAGGCAAAGCTGAGCACGGGCCAAATCTTCTGGAAGTAGGCGCGCACATTCATGCCCGTGCCCATGATGAACAGGGAATGCACCCCGAACATGATCAGGATGGCCGTGTAGGAGGCCAGCACAAAGCTGATCAGATTGAGAATGTCATCGGCATCGGAACTGGCCACCACATAGGTCATCAGCGCGAGAATGCCATAGGGAGTCAGCCCCATCACCATGCGCACGAGCTTCATTACCACCGCCTGCACCGCGTCCACAAAGGACTTGATGGTGGCACCCTGTTCCGGGTTGTCCTTGCTCACCAGCAGCGCGGCAATGCCGCTGAGTATCCCGAAAATCACCACCGCGATAATCGAGTTGTCCCGCGCTTCCGTCAGGTCATTGAAGATATTGGTCGGCACAAAACTGGCGATCACATCCGGCAGTGTCAGGCCGCTCACCGTGCCACGTCGCATCTCCAGCACATCGGCGCGGGCCAGCTCACGGGCACCGGCCACCATGCCCTCGGCACTCAGCCCGGTGATCAGTGTAATGCCGATACCGATGAGCGCAGCAATGGCAGTGGTCAGCACCAGCATGCCAACGATGGACACTCCGATCTTGCCCACCGAGGCAATGGCATCCATCTTCAGTACAGATGCAATCATGGTCACCAGAATCAGCGGCATGATGATCATGCGCAGCAGACGAACATAAATGTCGCCCACCAGATTGGTCCAGTTCAGGGTTTCATTCATGACCCCGGTGCCGGTGCCATAAAGGAGCTGCAAGGCAAAGCCGTAGATCAGCCCCAGCACCAGGCCGGTAAAGACGCGTCGGGAAAGACTCTGGGATTTGCTGCTGAGGCGATAGATGAGAAACAGCAGCGCGCAGAACACCACGAGATTGAGGGCTGTATAGAGTTCCATGATGAGTACTCGTCTTATTGGTATGGCGTGAAAGTAAACCACCTATAACGCACTTACAAGGACAAGATTCGGGAGCACCTGTTACAGATCAGTCCGGAAGATTGCTCATCATGATCGCCAGGGTGTCTGAACGGAATTCCCGACGATAGAGCACCGCCACCACCCATGCCGACAGCACCATGAACACCCAGAAATTCACAAACCAGCCTAGCACCGCCATGCTGAAGTAATAGGTGCGCAGGCCGTTGTTGAAATTACCGGCCGCCTTGGAGGCCATGGTGGAGATACTCTCGATATGCTGGTCAATCAGCTCGTCAGGGGCATTCTCATGACGCTCGGGCACGCCACCCAGCATCACCGAGACCTGGCCGAACTGGCGCAGGCCCCAGGTAAACTTGAAGAAGGCATAAACGAACAGACAGATCAGCAGCAGCACCTTGATTTCCCACTCGCCCCGGCTGTTGTTGTCCGAGAAGGGGATATCGCCCAGCATCATGATCACGGTCTCGGAGGACGTGCCAAGCACCGTCATCAGACCCGCCAGAATGAACAAGGTCGTGGAGGCAAAGAACGACACATTGCGTTCAAGATTGGCAATGATGTTGGTGTCGGCAATCCGGTTGTCCCGCCGCAGCGCCTTGCGAATCCACTGCTTGCGGAAGCGGTGCATGGCATAGGCCAGGGTTGGGGTGTCGATACTGCGCCGCGCCGTGTAGCGGAAATAACCCCGAAAACACAACAGGAACCAGAGCACGGCGGCGATATTGCCAATATTGTTCTGCACAATCGAGATAAACGTCATTTGCGGGTCCACGTTTTTAGTGATCCTGTTTCCTGTCAGGGCTGCCTATGCTTGCAGACGGCCAAAAATACCACAATCGTGTTCAAGCCTCCTGCATGGCATCAATGGCTTCGGCCAGCCGGCTGACGCCGACGATACGCATGCCGTTCACCCCGGCCTTGGGCACGTTGGCCTTGGGCACAATGGCCCGTTTGAATCCGTGTTTGGCGGCCTCCAGCAGGCGCTCGTGACCGCTGGGAACCGGACGAATTTCCCCCGCCAGCCCCACCTCGCCAAACACCACCAGATCCTGCGGCAGAATACGATCGCGGAAACTGGAGACGATGGCCAGGACCAGCGCAAGGTCGGCACTGGTCTCGCTGACACGCACGCCACCCACGACATTGACGAAAACATCCTGATCCGCCATATACACCCCGCCGTGGCGGTGCAGCACGGCCAGCAGCATGGCCAGCCGGTTCTGCTCCAGGCCCACCGCCAGGCGCCGGGGGTTGCCAAGCTGGGTGCCATCCACCAAGGCCTGTATCTCCACCAGCAACGGGCGCGTACCCTCCCACAGCACCATCACCACCGAGCCCGCACTGGGTTCCTCGGTACGCGCCAGGAAGATGGCCGAAGGATTCTTTACCTCCTTCAGGCCCTTTTCCGTCATGGCGAACACACCCAGTTCGTTCACCGCACCGAAGCGGTTCTTCTGCCCGCGCAGGGTTCGGTACTTGCTGTCGCTGCCGCCGTCGAGCATCAGGAAACAGTCGATCATATGCTCCAGCACCTTCGGGCCGGCGAGATTGCCATCCTTGGTGACATGCCCCACCAGAAACAGCACGGTATTGGTCTGCTTGGCATACTGGATCAGATAGGCCGCGCACTCGCGCACCTGTGACACACTGCCGGGAGCGGAAGACACATCGGCGCTGTGCATGACCTGAATGGAGTCCACCACCAGCAGTTTCGGTTGATGCTGCTGCGCAAGCTGGCAGATGGTCTCGACATTGGTTTCCGCCAGCAGCTTCAGGTTCTGCTCCGGCAGCCCCAGACGGCGGGCACGCATGCCCACCTGCTGCAGGGATTCCTCCCCGGTGACATACAAAGCAGAGGTCTGCTGCGCCAGCAGACACATCACCTGCAGCAGCAACGTACTCTTGCCAGCCCCCGGATTGCCCCCGATGAGAATCGCCGAGCCCGGCACCAGACCACCGCCCAGCACCCGGTCCAGTTCGGACAGCGTGGTGCTCACGCGGGGTACCGCCGCCAGATCAATTTCCGACAGCTCCTGCACCGCCGAAGTGCTGCCCGCATACCCCTGACGACGAAAATCCGCTTTCGCGGCCGGAGCAGCGGCGACACTGCCCAGGGAAATCCGCGTCAGCGTATTCCATTCCTTGCAGGCCGTGCACTGCCCCTGCCACTGCCCGTGTTCCGCGCCACATTCGGCGCAGACATAGGCGGTCTTTACCTTTGCCATGCCGCTTTCCTTCGCAAGCCGTACTGTTGTCTAAGCATAGATGAAGTGCACCCGAGGCGTGATCTGGCAGAAGAGCTCATAGGCAATGGTGCCGCAACGCCGGGCGATCTCGTCCGCCGGCAAGCCCTCTCCCCACAGCAGCACTTCATCGCCCACCCGCGCCTGCGGACACTGCGTCAGGTCCACCATCGTCATGTCCATGGAGACACGTCCGCACAGCGGCACCTGCACATGACACCACTGCCCGTCCACCCGGCACTTCACCAGCACGGGGGTTCCTGCCGGCATGCGCCGTGGATAGCCATCACCATATCCTATGGAGATGACACCTATGCGTTGCTCCTGTTCACAGACATAGGCCGCGCCATAACCGATGCTTTCGCCAGCGGCCACCTGCTTGATGGAGATGAGTCGCGCCCGCAGCGTCATCACGGGCTCAATGCCACGGGCAATCGCGTTCTCACCCGCCACGGCCGTGCCCCCGTAAAGCATGATGCCGGGGCGCAGCCACTGGTAATGGGATTGTGGCCACAGCTGGATGCCGGAGGAGGCCGCTACACTGATTTCTCGCTGCGCAACGGGCACGCCCGCCGCATCCAGACAACGTTCAAGTTCTGCCAACTGACGCAGCGTCATATTGCTGTCGGCATCATCGGCACAGGCAAAATGCGACATCAGGACACACTTGCCGACTGCCGTCTCGCCCTGCAGGGCCTGCCACGCCCGGGCAAAATCCTGGGCATTGAGGCCAAGGCGGTGCATGCCGGTGTCAATCTTGAGCCATACGCTCAGAGGATGCCCGGGATGCCCCTGCGCGGCGAGGTGTTGCTGCAGCAGATCAAGTTGAAACAGGGAGTGGATGACAAAGGCGCAATTCTGTTCGATTGCCACCGCTTGCTGCTGCGCATCGAAGACGCCTTCGAGCAGCAGAATCGGCTCGCTCAACCCGCTGCGCCGCAGCTCCAGCGCCTCATCGAGGCTCGCCACGCCAAAGCAATCGCCTTCCCGCAAGGAGGCACGCAGCGCATGAGCCACGGGCAAAGCACCATGGCCATAGGCATTGGCCTTGACCACTGCCACCACATGGGCCTTGGGTTGGAATGCTCGCGCTCTGGCAAGATTGCCCTGCAGGGCCTTCAGGTCGATGGTCGCCCAAGCGCGGGAATCACTCGCCGTGGGTATAGCTTTCATCGTAGTCCTGCCGCGCCAGGTTCTCGAACCGGGTGAACTGCCCCAGGAAGCCAAGGCGCACGGTGCCGATCGGACCGTTACGCTGTTTGCCGATGATGATCTCGGCAACGCCCTTGTCCTGGGTGTCTTCGTTATAGACCTCGTCGCGATAGACGAAGGCGATGATGTCCGCGTCCTGCTCGATCGCGCCCGATTCCCGCAGATCCGACATCACGGGCCGTTTATTGGGGCGTTGTTCCAGCCCACGGTTGAGCTGGGACAGGGCGATAACGGGGCACTGGAATTCCCGCGCCATGGTCTTGAGCGAGCGCGAAATCTCCGAGATCTCGCCCACACGGTTGTCACCAAAGCCCTTGATCTGCATGAGCTGCAGATAGTCCACAACGATGAGGCCCAGCTGCCCGTGTTCACGCACCACGCGGCGGGCACGGGAGCGCATCTCCATAGGGCTCAGACCAACGCTGTCGTCGATCAGCAGGGGTTTGTCCTTGAGTTTGCTCACGGCGGCGGTGAGTTTGGGCCAGTCTTCGGATTCGAGCTTGCCGGTACGCAGACGCCTCTGGTCGATCTTGCCGATGGAGCTGAGCATACGGAAGATCAGGCTCTCTGCCGGCATTTCGAGGCTGAACACCAACACCGGCTTTTCCGCCAGCAGCAAAGCGTTCTCCGCCAGGTTCATGGCGAAGGAGGTCTTACCCATGGAGGGGCGGCCGGCCACAATAATCAGGTCTGCCTTCTGCAGGCCCGAGGTCTTTTCGTCCAGATCCTTGAAACCCGTGGGCAAACCGGTCAGTGCGCCCTCACTGCGGAACAGTTCGTCAATACGACCGACCGCCGCCTGCAACAGCGGATTGATCGCCTGCGGCCCGCCTTCCTTGGGGCGGTCGTCGGCAATCTGGAACACCTTCTGTTCGGCCACATCGAGCACATCATCGGCGCGCTGCCCCGCGGGGTTATAGCCGCTGTCGGCAATCTCATAGGCCACGCGAATCAGTTTGCGCAGCTTGGCACGCTCGGCAATGATGTCGGTGTAGGCGGCGATATTGGCGGAACCGCGGGCATTGCTGGCAAGATCACTGAGATACTCCAGGCCACCGGCGGCATCGAGTTCGCCCCGGCTGTCCAGGGCCTCCACCAGGGTCACCACATCCAGCGGTTTGTCGGCATCGGTCTGCAGCACCATCACGCGGAAAATCAACTGATGCTCGGTGCGAAAGAAGTCCTCTTCAATGAGCTTCTCCACCACGGTATCCCACACGGAATTGTCCAGCATCAGGCCGCCCAGCACAGCTTGTTCCGCCTCGACAGAATGAGGCGGAACTTTCAGGGAGGCCAGCGAACCGGCATCCACCGGCTTGCGGCTTTTTTCGAACACTTCAGACATGGGAAAAACACCCGCGTGGTAACTGTAGGAGCCTGCCCTGCAGGCGATTCCGGACCAGCACCGGACAAATAAAATTCACAAAAAAAAGCGCCGCCACTCCAGGGGAGCGACAGCGCCTCATTGTCACCTATTGATCCGCCGACAACAACCACGAAAGTGGTGCTGCCGCTGACCGGGTGCGCAGGATCAGGCGGGAACTACCGCCAGGGTGATGACGGCTTCCACTTCGTAGCCGAGGTCGATCACGATCTCGTACTCGCCCACATCGCGCAGTGCACCATTGGGCAGGCGTACTTCGGATTTGTTGATATCCGCACCGGTTGCGTTGATGGCATCCGCAATGTCACGGGTGCCCACGGAACCGAACAGCTTGCCTTCATCGCCCGCGTTTACGGCAATTGCCACACGCAGGTCTTTCAGCTTCTCGGCACGAACCTGGGCAGCCGCCACTTTCTCGTTGTGCGCAGCAACCAGCTCGGCACGACGGGTTTCGAAAGTTTCCAGGTTGGACTTGGTGGCCGGGATGGCCTTGCCAGTCGGGAACAGGAAGTTACGGGCATAACCCGCCTTAACGGAGGCAGTGTCACCCACCACACCCAGCTTGCCCACTTTTTCCAGCAGAATGACGTTCATCTTGGTTTCCTCATGTAAATCTGTGTGTATTCTTTGCCAAATCCCAGGCTTTCACGGCCTGCCCCGCCTGTCGCAAGCACTAGTCGCGGGCAGGCACCTTCGAGCGAAAATCGAACCAGCTGTCCGCCAGGGCTGCCAGCACAAGAAGCTGAAGCATCGCCGGGAACAACATGACCGAGTAGAAAATCACCAATATGGAAACCGGCAATTTCCGTCGACCCACCAGGCCGTGCACCAGGGCAACGCCTGCAATCATCAAGGGCAGTACAAACAGCAGCTTCATCTGCAGCAACACCGGCACGCCCAAGTCCGACAGCAGGTACAGGACGAACAGAACCGAGCTCAGTCGCCAGTCCAACCGCAGGGCGTGAAACTCCTCACGGAAGCCTCCCGGGTTGTACAGCTTCGCCTGCCAGCTTCGGGCCAACATCAACAGCGCCAGCGTCATCGCCGTGGCTGACGACGCGAAGGCCATCAGCATCAGCTCGTGCAGGCGCTCGGGGCCAGGAATATTCAGTTGCCCCTGGAACTCCGGCGAATTGATCACCTGCTCAGCCGACTGCGTGAACTGCGTTTCCAGCAGGGTGAACATTTCCGTCTGCTGGGAGAACCCGAACAGCGCGAGCATACCCACACCTACCGACGCCAGCAGCGTGAACTGCCAGGAACCGGTGCCGCGCAATATCAACGCCAGCAATACAGTTCCCAAAAGCGTCATCAGGGGCATCAAATCCCCCAGGACAAACCAGCCCAGGGCTGGCAAGACGGCCCACAGGAGCACCACTAGGGTCTCTCCGCGACCGTGACGCAAGGCAACCAGTGCAACTACCGGTGCGCTCAAAAAATTGAACACCGGCAACAAGCCGAGGATGAGCGCCGCCAGGATCGCCTGGCGGCGGCCCGACATCGCAAACTGGGCCAGCGCCTTCATATGCGTCTCCGCATTACCGCCGCCACCATCGGTGACGGCACTCCTGAACGGAATCAGGCAGTATGGCTGTCCGTGTAAGGAATCAGAGCCAGGTGACGTGCGCGCTTGACAGCAGTCGCCAGTTGACGCTGATAACGTGCCTTGGTGCCCGTGATGCGGCTCGGTACGATCTTGCCGGTTTCAGACACATAGGCCTTCAGGGTTTCGATATCTTTGTAGTCGATCTGATCAGTGCCTTCTGCAGTAAATTTGCAGAATTTACGGCGACGGAAAAAACGTGACATGGTGTTTACCTTTCAATATGTGGATGGGACTGCCTGCGGCAGTCTGAAATCACTCTTTGGAATCGTCCGCGTCCTGATCGTCGTCCGCATCGTCGCCATCATAGCTTTCCGCGTCTTCGTCAGTATCGCTGCCAGCTTCTTCCGCTTCGCGTGCTGCGGCGTCTTCTTCCAGCTTGCGCTTTTGTTCTGCACGGGCGCGACGCTCACGGCTCTCACGCTCACCCTTCAGAATCAGGGATTCTTCAGTGACGGGGCCGTTCATTTTCATCACCAGGTTACGGATGATGGCGTCGTTGTAACGGAACAGAGTGGTGATTTCTTCCAGCGCTGCGCCACTGCACTCAATGTTCATGAGAATGTAGTGAGCCTTGTGGATTTTATTGATCGGGTAGGCCAGTTGGCGACGCCCCCAGTCTTCCAGACGGTGTACAGAGCCACCGCTGTCCTTGATGATCTGGGTGTAGCGTTCCACCATGCCTGACACTTGGTCGGACTGGTCGGGGTGGACCAAAAATACAACTTCATAATGTCTCATAGAGACTCCTTACGGGTTGAAGTCTTCTGACAAACACCAGGTTGAGAGCCCGATGCGCAGGAAGACAAGGAGTTAAAGGGAGGCTAAATACACTTCCCCGAAATTAAAGAGCGGGCATTCTAGAGAACCCGAGGGCAAGATGCAAATGGTTTGTGGACTGACACCCACCCGTAGGAGCCTGCCCTGCAGGCGATTGAGCCCCCAGGGGCATCATGTGGAGTCTTTCAGGTTCTTTCTATCGCCAGCAGGGCTGGCTCCTACCGGAAATCGCTGAGGATTCAGCCCCGGCGTTGGCGGACGGCCTCGTACAGGCACAGGCCGGTGGCGACCGACACGTTGAGGCTGGAGAGTGCCCCGGCCATGGGAATGGCCATCAGATAATCGCAGTGCTCCCGCGTAAGGCGGCGCATGCCCTTGCCCTCGGAGCCCATGACGATCGCGATGGGCTGACGAAAGTCCATCTCATAGAGACTCTGGCTGGCCTCTCCGGCCGCCCCGGCAATCCAGATGCCACGCTTCTGCAGAGATTCGAGCGTTCTGCTGAGATTGGTCACCGCCACGAAGGGTACGGTTTCCGCCGCCCCGCAGGCCACCTTGCGCGCCGTCATGTTCAGCGGCGCCGAACGGTCTTTGGGCACGATCACCGCATCCACCCCTGCCGCATCCGCCGTGCGCAGACAGGCCCCGAGATTGTGCGGGTCTGTCACCTCGTCCAGCACCAGCAACAGGGCTGGACCGGTCAGCCCATCCAGTAGCGCATCCAGCGCCCTTTCATCAAGAATCTGCCCCCCCAGACGAACAAGGGCAATCACCCCCTGATGGACCGCCCCCGAGGGCAGATTGCGCAGGCGCCGGTCGAGGTCGCGTCGTTCCAGTTCCTGCCACTGCACCCCGGCGGCACTGGCGAGGGACTTCACTTCATTGACGCGCTTGTCATCGCGCCCCTGCAGAAGCAGCAATTCCAGCACATCCTGCGGGTGCTGACGCAGCAGCTCGCTGACGGCGTGGAGGCCGTAGATCCATTCTTTGTTCATTGTTTGGTTCAGGTTCTCTTATGGCCTGCGGGGGTGTTGAGGATTCTTTCCGGTTCTCTTATCGCCTGCAGGGCAGGCTCCTACCGGAGATCCCGATTATCGCCTGCAAGCAGGCGAAAAGGCTCCGGGTTTATTTTTTCCGGCTGTTGCGCTGCCTTCCCGCCACCCGGACTTCCCGGGCGCCGGTTTCCTTGCCGCCAGCCTTTTTCGCGGCCGCCTTCTTTACCGGCTTTGCTGGCGCGCTCACCACGCCCTTGGCCACCTGCTCACGCAGAGACATCTGCTCCGCCTTGGGCACTCGCCGCTTGCCCTTGTTCTTGTCCACTGGCTTCGCTTTGGCTTTCTTCTTGCCAGCCGTTTTGCCTGCCGGCGGCTTGGTGGGCTCCAGGGGAACGCGCGCCGCCTTGCTCTTTCTGCCAGCCTTGTCCGCTTTTCCGACAGCCCTGGGTGCGGGACGATTCGTGGCCACACGCCCCGCCCCGTCCAGCATCACCAGATCAATCTTGCGATCATCCAGATCCACGCGCACCACCTTGACCTGCACCACATCCCCCATGTGATAGGTGATGCCGCTGCGCTCCCCGCGCAACTGGTGGCGCACCGGGTCGAACTGATAGTAATCGTTTTTCAGGGCCGTGATGTGCACCAAGCCCTCGACATAAATGTCCTGCAATTCCACGAACAGACCGAAGTTGGTCACGCTGGTCACCGTGCCGGCAAACTCATCGCCCACGCGATCCTGCACATATTCGCACTTGAGCCAGTCCACCACATCGTAGCTGGCGGCATCGGCCCGGCGCTCGGTCATCGAGCAGGTTTCACCAAAGCCCTGCATCTCCTTCAGGTCATAGGGGTAGATATCCCTGCGGGCAAGCGGGCTCACACCCGGCACCTTGCGCACCCCCTCCTTCTGTTTGTTGCTGCGAATCAGGTAACGCAGGGCACGGTGCACCAGCAGGTCGGGGTAACGCCGAATCGGCGAGGTGAAATGGGTATAAGCCGCAAAGCCCAGCCCGAAGTGCCCGATGTTTTCCGGCTGATACACCGCCTGCAGCAACGAGCGGATCATTACTGTCTGGATCAGATGCGCATCGGGGCGATCGGCAATCTTGAGCAGCACACGCTGGTAGTCTTTCGGCTCCGGCTTCACCGCACGGGTCAGCTGGATGCCGAACTCATGCAGATAGGCCTTGAGGTTCTCCAGCTTGTCCATATTGGGGCCGTCATGCACCCGGTACAGCACCGGCAGCGAGGACTGCTGCAGGAATTGCGCCGCGCACACATTCGCCGCCAGCATGCATTCCTCGATCAGGCGATGCGCGCTGTTGCGCACCACGGGCACGATGGAGCTGATTTTGCGCGTCTCACCAAAGACGATGCGGGTTTCCGTGCTGATGAAATCCAGCGCCCCCGCCATCTGCCGCCGTTTCGCCAGCTTGTGGTAGAGCTCATACAGGGATTCCAGCGCCGGCAGCAGAGCAGCATATTTCACACGCAGGCGTTCACGGGTTCTGGCCCGCAGCGCCGTTTCCGGCTCTTCCAGAATATCCGCCACCTCGGTATAGGTCATGCGCGCATGGGAGTGGATCACGCCCTCATAAAAGAGGGAGCTCTGCACCCGCCCCAGCTTGTCCATCTGCATCTCGCAGACCATGACCAGACGATCCACCTTCGGCTTGAGCGAACACAGACCATTGGACAGCGCCTCGGGCAGCATGGGAATCACATGCCCGGGGAAATACACGGAGTTGCCGCGATTCTGCGCCTCTTCATCCAGCGCCGAATTGACGGACACATAATGCGAGACATCGGCGATGGCCACATAGAGACGGCTTCCGCCGCCCTTCTGGGGCTCGCAGTAGACCGCGTCATCGAAATCCTTGGCATCCTCGCCATCAATGGTGACAAAGGGCAGGGCACGCAAGTCCACGCGCTGCGCGGAATCCTCGGCGGACACCTGTTCAGAGAAACCCTTGAGCTCGCTCAGTACCTCTTTCGGCCACTTGTAGGGAATGTCGTGGCTGCGCACGGCCACGTCGATCTCCATACCCGGCTTCATGTGATCGCCGAGAATCTCCACCACCCTGCCCACGGCCTTGCGGCGCTGAGTGGGGTAGGCGGTGATCTGTGCCACCACGAACTGCCCGTCTCCGGCGCCGTGATTGTCCTTCTCGGGAATCATGATCTCGTGAGCATTGCGCCGATTGTCCGGCACCACCACCCCAAAGCCCTGCTCCCAGTAATAACGCCCCACGATCTGGCTGCTGCGCCGCTCCAGCACCTCAACAATCATGCCCTCGCGGCGCCCACGGCGATCCACGCCAGATACCCGGGCCAGCACGATGTCGCCATCAAAGACCTTCTGCATCTCGGCGCTCGGCAGCACCAGGTCGCCCGACCCGTCCACCGGCACAAAGAAACCATAACCATCCTTGTTGCCCTGCACCCGACCCTTGATGAGCTCCATGCGATTGACCAGGCCATACACGCCACGGCGGTTGCTGATGAGCTGCCCGTCCCGCGCCATGGCGATCAGACGACGCCGCAGCGCCTCAGTCTGCTCATAGGACTCCAGCCCCAGGTGTTGGCACAGGGAATCGTAGCTGACCGGCTCTGCGGTCTGTTCCATGTATTCGAGGATGTACTCTCGGCTCGGGATCGGGTTTTCGTAGTTTTCCGCTTCCCGGCTTGCGAAGGGATCGATGATTGTTGCGGGGCTTTTCGGTTTTTTAGCCATATCCTGCCAGTTTCAATGAATGATGGCGGCCAGTATACACACCCGCCACCCGGAATACGCAAACAATTGCTAATAGACGATTGACAGACGCGTTTCGCGACGATAAAGTGCGCGCTCTGAATTACCCCCTCCTGCCCAGGTGGTGGAATTGGTAGACACGCCAGCTTCAGGTGCTGGTGACCTTACGGTCGTGGAGGTTCAAGTCCTCTCCTGGGCACCATACTCCCCAAGCAATTGAATCCATAAGCTTTAGCGCAATAGCTGAACTTGTCAGCTCAATGCGGTGCCATCTGAATTTCCATCGTCAATCGACTATCGGAAATTTCTCAGCCGCAGACTTCTTATTGCCTTTGTCTCCTCGCGCCGATAAGAGTTTTGCATTTCAGAGAATGCGTTCGGACTTCCCCTGACAAACACACAGTATCGCCAACCTTACCGAATACATTGATGGAGTGTGTTTAGGGTTTTCAGGCCTCTGGTCAATCGGGGACCATTCACCATACTATTGAATCAAGCACAACCATCAGACAGACGGATACTGGATGAAACTCACCCTCTCTCACCTCGAAAGCCTGCTGCTCCGTGCCTGCGATGCCCTGCGCGGCAGCATGGAGGCCAGCGAATACAAAGAATACATTTTCGGCATGCTGTTCCTGAAACGCGCCAGCGATCTGTTCGATGAACGCCGGGAAGAACTGCGAAAGCAGTTTGGCAAGCAGGGAATGTCGGCCCGGGACATCGAAACCGAACTGGAAGATCCCGACCACTACTCCGGCAAGTACTTCTATATACCTCCACGGGCCCGTTGGAACGAGCCCTGGGAAGAGGAAGTTATTCAGAAGAATGACAAGGGGGAGACGATCCGCGACAAGCACGGCAAGCCCGTGACGCAACCGGTCGCCCGCCCAGCCCTCAAACACGTCAAGGTGAATGTCGGCACCACCCTCAACAAGGCATTGGAGACCATCGAGGAAGCCAATCTCGATGCACTGGAGGATGTGCTCAAAGGCATCAACTTCAACAGGAAAATCGGGCAGCGCACGCTGGACGATGACACCCTGGCCGATTTCGTACAGAACTTTGAAAAAATCCCGCTGCGTGATCAGGACTTCGAGTTCCCCGATCTGCTGGGCGCGGCGTATGAGTGGCTGATCAAATACTTTGCCGACTCGGCCGGCAAGAAAGCCGGAGAGTTCTACACGCCGGCAGAGGTCGTCCGGCTGTGCGTGGAAATCTGCGACCCGGAAGAAGGAATGAGCGTATATGACCCAACCGTCGGCTCCGGTGGCATGCTCATTCAAATGCGGGACTACCTGCGCGAAAAGGGTGGCGACGCCAACGAACTGGCCCTGGCCGGGCAGGAGAAAATAGGCACCACCTGGTCCATCTGCAAAATGAACATGTTGCTGCACGGCATTTCCCATGCCGACATCCGCCAGGAAGACACCCTGCGCGAGCCGCAGCACCTGGACGAGAACAACGAACTGAAACGCTACGATCGCGTCGTCGCCAACCCACCCTTCAGCCAGAACTACCTCAAGAAAGATCTGAAATTCCCCGGCCGCTTCCCGGTGATGATGCCGGAAAAGGGCAAGAAGGCGGACCTGATGTTCGTGCAGCACATGCTGGCCGTACTCAAACATGACGGGCGCATGGCCACCGTGATGCCCCACGGGGTGCTGTTCCGGGGCGGCGAGGAACGCGAAGCCCGCAAATACTTTATCGACCACGGTTATCTGGAAGCCATCATCGGCCTGCCTAGCAATCTGTTCTATGGCACCGGTATCCCCGCCTGCATTCTGGTGCTGAACAAGACCGGCGCGGACAAACGGCAGTCAGTACTGTTTATCAACGCCGACCGCGAATACCGCGAGGGCAAGGCGCAAAACCATCTGCGCCCGGAAGACCTGGACAAGATCATCTTCGCCTACCGTCAGGGTAAGGAAATTCCCGCCTATGCTCGCCCCGTGCCGATCAGCGAGCTGCGTGAAGAAGACTACAACTGCAACATCCGACGCTATGTGGACAACGCCCCGCCGCCGGAACCCCAGGATGTGCGCGCCCATCTGCACGGGGGTGTGCCCCTGCCGGAGATCCACAGCCTCGGCCGCTACTGGGAGAACTACAAAGGTCTGCGGGATGCCCTGTTCGTAGAGCGCGATGCCCACTACCAGGATTTCGCGCCGACGCTAACCGAGAAGCATGAGATCGCCACTCTGATCAACGCCCACTCAGGCGTGCTGGCGGCCAACGAGCGGGTGATGCGCACGTTGAACTATTGGTGGCAACAGAACCTGCCGGTGGTCGAGGCCCTAGCTCCGGACGCCGCCAACCAGCAGGCCCGGCCGCGCAATGTCTATGTGATGCGGCGCCAGTTGCTGAGCAGTATTGAAGCCGCACTGGTCGACAATGGTCTGCTTACAGCATTTCAGGTGCGCGGTGCCTTCGCGACCTATGTCGACAGCCTCAAGGCCGACTTCAAGTCCATCGCAGCCAGCGGCTGGGGGCCGGAGCTGATCCCCGATGAAGAACTGCTGCAAAGCCAATTTCCGCAAGTGCTGGCCGAGCAGGAACAGGCACAGACCCGGCTGGCGGAACTGCAAGCCCTGTTTGCCGCCGCCGATGAGGAAGACTTCGAAGACAGCGACGACACGGGGGTGATGACTTCCGATCAGGTCAAGGACCTTAAAGCGCGCCTGAAAGACTCCAAAGGCCAAGCCAGACTGTGCAAACGGGATCCGGCTCTGGGCGATGCAATTCAATGGCAACAACAAGCTGAGCAACTGGACGTGCAACTGACTCGCCACAAAGCGCTGGAAGATGAAACCAAAACTCTCAAGAAAACCATCAAGACTATTGAGCTGAAGCGCGATGAACTGGCCTCCAGAGCTCGCCAAAAAATCAGCGTGAATGACGCGCGAACCATCATTATCGAACGCCTGCAACAGCATTTGCTAAACATCTACCGCAGCTACTTGCGCGCCGAACAGCGTGCCTGCATCAATGCGGTGGAAAATCTCTGGAGTAAATACGCCGTCACTGCTAAACAGATCGAAGCCGAGCGCGATCAGGCTAGGCAGCAGTTGCAGGTGTTTTTAGTGGAGTTGGGTTATGAGCTACCGAGAAGCACTGAGACCTTAAAATAATGAATACAACGCTACCTCTAGGTTGGGTATCAAAGCCGCTGATTAATCTGGCGGATTACTTTAATGGAGCTGCTTTCAATGAAAAGCACTGGGCGAAGGATGGCCTTCCGATAATTCGCATTGAGCAAATCAATAATCCGGAAGCCGAGACAGACAAATACAACGGTCCTATACTGCCTACAAACTATATTAACTCGGGAGATCTAATCTTCTCTTGGAGTGCAACGCTGAAGGCGGTTATTTGGACTAACGGCCCAGCTGTACTGAATCAGCATCTTTATAAAGTGGTTCCTAAAAAATCAATCGATCTGGAGTTATTGCGACAAATATTAGATTTTTATATGGATAGGCTCGCAGGCCAATCTCAGGGCTCTACTATGAGGCATGTGACTCGCAAAGAGCTGTCGCGTTTTGAGGTGATATATCCAGCTGATCCTAACGTCCAACAAAAAATCGCCCGCATTCTGCGAACCATCGACCGCGCCATAGAGCAGACCGAAGCCCTTATCTACAAATACCAACAGATCAAAGCAGGCCTGATGCACGATCTCTTTACCCGCGGCATCGGCCCCGACGGACAACTGCGCCCCTCTCGTAAGCAGGCTCCGCACCTCTACCAACAGACTCCTATCGGCTGGATTCCGAAGGAGTGGGGTATTGGAAAAACTATGGATGTACTAGATTCAGTTGTAGATGGTCCTTTTGGCTCGAATCTCAAAACGGAACACTATATTTCTGACCCAGGAGTTCGCGTGGTTCGCCTGCAGAATGTAGCAGAGTACGAATACAACGATAACGATAAAGCCTTTATTTCAGAACATTATGCTAACTATCTTATTAGAAACCAAGTTATTGGCAATGACGTTTTGATAGCGGGTTTAGGCGAGGAGCGGTACCCGGTTGGCAGGTCATGCCTCTATCCGGAAAATCTTCCACCTGCAGTAAACAAGGCGGATTGTTTCCGTGCTCGATGCAATCCTAATACTGCACTTAACACGTACTATATGCTTTTTCTCAATTGCGAGTTTGCACGAAACCAAATTAGACGCTATGAGCAAGGCGTAACCAGGCCACGTATTAACACAGGAAATCTAAAAAAAATACTGATCCCTCTTCCCTCACTTGAGGAGCAAAGCCAGATCAGTAGCAAATTCAGTGCGATACAACAAAGAGTTTCTGTCGAGCTAAGAAATGTCGAAAAACTCCAAAAACAAAAGTCCGGCCTGATGCACGACCTTCTCACCGGCAAGGTGCCAGTCAACGCTGACGACGAATCCCCGGAGTCCGCCCATGTATAAAATCGACACCTCCCGCAATCGAATCAGCGCCGTCGAAACCAAGCGTTTCTCCGAGCTGGGTTTCGGCGAGCGCAGACATCTGCAGGAATGGCTGGAGCATTGCCCCCAGGCGCTGGCGCAGGAAGAAGGTGAAGAGCTGCTGATCATCCAGAAGGAATTCGACGGCTTCGACGACACCCGCGAGCGCCTGGACCTGCTGGCACTGGACAAGGACGGCAATCTGGTCATCATCGAGAACAAGCTGGACGACTCCGGCCGCGACGTAGTGTGGCAGGCGCTGAAGTATGCCAGCTATTGCGCCAGCCTGAGCAAGGCGCAGATCGTGGAGATCTATCAGCGCTACCTGAATCAGAAAGCACAGGGCACTGATCACCCTGCCCCCAGAGCCGAAGAAAAACTCGTCGAATTTCTGGACAATATTGACGACCTGGAAGCCGCGCAACTGAACCGAAACCGCAGCCAGCGCCTGATTCTGGTGGCGGCACAGTATCGCAAGGAAGTCACCAGCACGGTGCTCTGGCTCAGCCAGTTTGGCATTCGCTGCCAGTGCTTCAAGGTCACCCCCTATCAGGCGGGCACAGAGCTGTTCCTGAACGTCGAGCAGATCATCCCGACACCGGAATCCTCGGACTTCATGATCGGCATGGTGGCCAAGGAAGCCGAGGAATCCCGCACCGACAGCGAGCAGAAGCAGCGCTTTGTGCTGCGCCTGGCATTTTGGGAGCAGGCGCTGGATGCCTTCAGCAGGAGCAAATGCACGCTGTTCAACAACATCAGCCCCAGTCGCGATCATTGGTTAAACGCTGGCTCTGGTCTGGCATCCGTTAGCTATCAATTGATTTTCGGAAAGCAGGAGGTCCGGGTAGAGCTCAATATTGCACGCAGAGACCCGGATGAGAACCGCTTTGTGTTTGAGCGCCTGCTGGAGCAGAAAGAGACCATCGAGCAGCGTTTCGGCTCTGCACTGGAATGGCTGCCACTGCCTGAGAAGAAATCCAGCCGCATCCATTACGCCAAGCCGGTGGATGGCTACAATAGGGACAACTGGCCGGACATGATCCAGTGGATGATTGTGAACATGACCAAACTGGAGCTGGCACTGCGTGAACCGCTGAAGTCGATTCACCAGCAGATGAAGCAACAGGTGCAGATCGAAAACGCAGCACTGGAGAAATAATCGTCACAAGAGGGCTTCTTGCTTTCTGACGATGGCGGATTGATATAGACAAGTGAATGCGCAATCTCGATTAAGCTTTTGCAGTAACGAACTGCGTTGACGCTATAATCCACGACTATGTCATCGAACTTTGGAACGGGGTTCGATGAGAGAAGGGTGCTACCGATACATCTGGAATAAAAGTCATGAGCCGTATTGCCATCAGTCCTGAAATCGTCCAGTGGGCACGTGAACGCGCCCGCCTGGACCTTGATGCGCTGATCGCCCGCTTTCCCAAACTGCCCCAATGGGAGAGCGGAGAAGTACTGCCCACCTTCAAGCAATTGGAGAACTTTGCCAAGGCTACCCATGTGCCCTTTGGTTATCTCTTCCTGCCGGAACCCCCGCAGATCCCCATGCCCATTCCGGACTTTCGCACCCTTCAGAATCAGCAATTGCGCACGGCCAGCCCGGATTTGCTGGACACCATTTACAGCATGCAGGAGCGACAGGCCTGGCTAAGGGAGGCCCGCCTGGAGTGCGAAGCGCTGCCCGTGAGCTTTGTGGGCAGTGCGCGCATCACCGATGACCCGGTTGCGATAGGCCAGGAGATGCGTCGACTGCTGAGACTGGAAGATGGCTGGACAGCCAATGTGCGCACCTGGAAAGAGGCGGTCAGCGCCTTGCGCTCTGCCATAGAGGCGCAGGGCATCATGGCGGTGATCAATGGGATAGTGGGCAACAATACTCATCGCGTCCTGAACGTCGAGGAGTTTCGCGGCTTCGCACTGGTGGATGACTATGCCCCCCTTGTTTTCGTGAATGGTGCGGATGCAAAGTCCGCGCAGATGTTTACCCTGGCCCATGAACTGGCCCACCTGTGGCTGGGTGCGGAAGGTTCCGGGTTGTCCGGCTTCCCGGGTATTTTCCCGGACGGCGGCGTAGTTGAGACATTCTGTGATCGCGCAGCGGCAGAGTTTCTGGTGCCTGAGGCAGAACTGCGCGCCAGCTGGCCCGGGGTGCGTCATACGGATACCCCTTTTGAGAGCCTCGCGCGACGCTTTAAGGTAAGCCCCATCGTGGTGGGCCGTCGAGCCATGGACTTGCGGCTGGTGGACCGTCAGCAGTTCTTTGATTTTTACGAAGCCTATATCCGCCAGGAACGGAATCGGCAACAGAATGCCAGCGGTGGCGGCGACTTTTACAATAACCAGAATACCCGCGTGGGAGGCCTGTTCGCCCGGGAGGTCATTCGCGCCGCCAAAGAGGGACGTATAGGGTTCAAGCGGGCCTACGACCTGACAGGTTTGAACGGTGGCGCTTTTCAGGAGTACGCGCACAGACTGGGAATGGAGCTGCCCTGAGCATGTATCTCATCGACTCCGATGTACTGATTACCGCCAAAAACAGCTACTACGCGTTCGATCTGTGCCCCGGTTTCTGGGACAGCTTGCTGGCTCAGCACCAGTTGGGGCAGGTGTATAGCCTGGATCGCAATCGTATGGAGCTTCTGCAGGGACGGGATGATGACGATCTGGTCAGGTGGGTGAGGCAGACCGTGCCCGGTGCGTTCTTCCTGAGCACCCAGCAGGCGGATGTGGTAGCAGCCTACACCGACATCATGATGTGGGTGCAGCGCAACCCGCAGTTCTTCGACAGTGCCAAGGCCCAATTTGCCACAGGCGCGGATGGATGGTTGACTGCCTATGCCCTAGTCAATGGCGGCGAGGTGGTCACGCTGGAGGGGTCTCGCCCGGACTCCCGTAATCAGGTGAAACTACCGGATGTGTGCATCCGGTTCGGTGTGCCCTTCCAGGATGTCTTCAGCATGCTGAGAAACCTGCAGGTTCAGTATCACTCATGAGCGAATACACGGAAGTCGAGCAGCCATTTCTGCAGCAGCTCCAGCAGCTCGGCTGGGAGATTATCGATCAGGGGCCAGACATCCCTTCCGATCCGACGAAAAGCCAGCGTAGCAGCTTCCGACAATGGCTGCTCCCGGACCTGTTCTGCAAGGCTGTTGCCTCCCTGAATCCTGGTCCTGGTGGGACAAGCTGGCTGAGCGACAAGCAGCTCATCGATCTGCAGGATCAGCTTCTGAGGCAGCCCAACCGAACTCTGCTCGAAGCCAACGAAGCCATCCAGAAATGGCTCTTCAAGGCACAGGTGGAGGTCAACGAAGAAACCGGCGAACCCGACCCGGTGGTTCGACTCATCGATTTTGAATCCCCCGAGAGAAACCACTTCCTGGCTATCAATCAGTTCCGCGTAGACACGCCGGGTTGTGTCAAGCAGTTCATCATTCCCGACATCGTGCTCTTCGTGAACGGCATTCCACTGATCGTGGTGGAGTGCAAAAAAGGCGGACCCACCTGCGCGAATCCGATGGCTGAAGCCTTCAAGCAGTTGCAGCGCTATATGGGAAAACGGGATGAGACCCTCCAACAGGGGCTGAAGGAGGGGGAGCCGCGCCTGTTCCACAGCAATCTGTTGCTGATCCGCAGCGCAGGGCTGGAAGCCGACTATGGCACCATCACCTCTGGAGATGAGCATTTCTACCCATGGAAAACCCAGTGGCCGCAGGATGACAGTGTCGCCACCGGCATGAATCAGCAATGGCAGCTGGTGAACGGCATGCTGAACAAATCCAATTTGCTGAGTATTCTGCGTACATCGTCGGTGTTTATGGACACCGACAGCGGCCCTCGCATCAAGGTCGTTTGCCGCTACCAGCAGTTTCGCGCTGCCAACAAGATCATGGAGCGGCTGCGCGAGGGCAATACCGTCGAAGAAAAAAGCGGAGTGGTGTGGCACACCCAGGGTTCGGGAAAAAGCCTGACCATGGTGTTTGTTGCGCGCATGCTGCGCGCATCCAAAGACCTCCACGACTACAAGATTGTGCTGATCAACGACCGTGTTGATCTGGAAGATCAGCTTGCCGAAACCGCGACACTCATCGGGGGACGGGTCAATGTGATCGAATCACGCCAGCAGCTAAAACATGATCTGGCGTCGGATGCCTCTGACATCAACATGGTGATGGCCCACAAGTTCCAGCAGCAGGATCAGAGCCTTCCCCTGTCTGTGGCAGAGGCATTGGGCACCTATCAGGCAATGCCCGGCAGGAGCACCTTTGGTATCGTGAACCCCTCGGAGCGCATAGTCCTGATGATTGACGAGGCACACCGTACCCAGGGCTCCGATCTGGGCGACAATATTCTGGAAGCTTTTCCGAATGCGGCACGCATTGCCTTCACGGGGACTCCGTTGATCACAGAACGGCATGGGGAAAAACGAACCTTCCGGCGCTTTGGCGATTACATCGATAAATACAAGCTGATGGATGCAGTCGAGGATGGAACCACCCTGCAGATCTTGTACGAGGGCCGGACTGCTGATGCTGCTCTGAATGACAAGCATGGTTTTGAAACGCAGTTCGAGAATCTGTTCAAAGATCGAACAGAGGATGAGCTGACTGCAATCAAGAAGAAGTATGGCGCCACAGGCGACATCCTGGAGGCTGAGCAGCGAATTCAAGCGATCGCCCGCGACATGGTGCAGCACTACCTGACGCATATTTTCCCCAATGGATTCAAAGCGCAGGTGGTTTGCCATTCAAAACTCGCGGCCATTCGTTACCAGAAGGCCATTCACAAGGCGCTGGAGGATACGCTGAAAGCCATGCAGACGGCTGCCGTCGTTGATCTCGAACTCATCCGTCGCATCCAGTTTATCAAGGCAGCCGTTGTCATCTCTGGCGACGGCACCAATGAAGCGGCGTTTGTGACAGCCGCCCGCAAGCAGGCAAAAGCCTGGAATGCTGTTGAAAACTTCTGCAAGCCCTTCGCATTTGATGATCCCGACAAACCGCACACCGGCATTGCCTTCCTGGTGGTGTGCGACATGCTGCTGACCGGATTCGACGCGCCTATCGAGCAAGTCATGTATCTTGACAAGAAAATTCGGGAACACACACTCCTGCAAGCCATCGCTCGAACCAACAGGGTTAAAAAAGGGAAGCAGCGTGGATTTGTTGTGGACTACATCGGTCTTACCCATCACCTGTCTGAAGCGCTGCAACTCTATGCGGCAAGCGACGAGCAGCAGGAACTGGCATCCGGCCTGAAAAGCATCACATCCGAAATCCCGATTCTTCAGGAACGTTATCAGCGCCTGATTCAGCTATTCGCAACACAGAAGATCAAACACATCCAGGATTTTGTTGAAGGCCGTCTACCGAATATCGAAGCAGAAGCAGCTGTCGTTCACGAAGCTGTCAAACTGCTGAAAAACGAAAAGCTGCGGGCTGACTTCGATGTTTATCTCAAGAAATTCCTGAGCAGCCTGGACATCATCCTGCCGCATTCCGCAGGGCATAGCTTCAGGGTGCCTGCCAAACGATTCGGATATATCCAACAGGTGACGAAGGAGCGATACAAGGACGACTCCCTGGACTTGGGGGATGCAGGTCAGAAGGTGCGCGAGCTGATTAATCAACACCTGATCAGCCTCGGCATCAATCCGAAAGTGCCACCGGTGGAACTGCTGTCTGATGATTTTCTGGACAAACTCAATGAGCATGCTGCTGACAACGCTGAGGCCAAAGCCAGCGAGATGGAACATGCCATACGCAAACATTGCACGGTCCACCATGACGAAGATCCTGCGTTCTACAAGAGTCTGTCGGAGAAGGTGGAATTTCTGATTGACCTGTATCAGGGCCAGTGGGAGAAACTGGCGGAAGAGCTGGAGAAGCTTCGAAAGGTCGCCGCTGAGGGCAGAAAAGAAGGCGAATCAGGCATGAGCCGTGAAGCAAGCACGTTTTACGATCATATTGTCAATGAGGCATTCAAGGATGGCAGCGTTCCCGGGTCTGCTATACCTAAGATGAGAGCCTTGATGGAAGCCATTGTAGACACCCTTCAGACGAACATCGGCAGCATTGACTTCTGGAGCAACAGTGACAAGCAGAAGCGTATCCGTAGCGATATCAAAACAGCACTGATCCTGACTGGCATACCGCAGTTGAAAGACCATCGCGAACGCATTGCCGTAGAGATCATGAAGCTGGCGAAGAACAGGCATGAAGAAATACTCAAAAGTATTGTAAAGGAACATTGATCCCGCAATGACGCGACAAGTGAAAGACATTGAGTATGTGCTGGCACCCGGCAGCTCCCGCAGAACCACCGATATCGTCATCGAGCGCGATGGCCGCATCGTTGTTCGTCCGCCGATCACCCATACCCCCGAACAGGTTGACGCTGTAGTCGAGAGTAAGCGGCTCTGGATCTACCGCAACCTGGCGGAATGGAAAGACCTGAACGCCACGGCTGTGGCCCGTGAGTGGGTCAACGGAGAAACCTTTCTTTACTTGGGTTCAGCCTACAGACTCAGTTTCGTGTCAGATCAGACCCTTCCTCTCATGCTGAAAGACGGGTACTTTCGTTTAAGCCGAAATGTGATGGAGTCCGGCGGAGTAGAAGCCGCAAAAGAGGCATTCGAAGACTTTTACACCGAAAAAGGACTGCAGCGCCTGGCAAACAGAATCTCCTTCTATGCACCCAGAGTTGGCGTTCGTGTATCCGACATTCGTGTAAGGGATTTGGGATACCGTTGGGCAAGCTGCGGGAGGAACGACACTGTGAACTTTCATTGGAAGTGCATGATGGCTCCCGCCAAAATCATAGACTATTTCGTCGTGCACGAGCTTTGCCATTTTCACCACCGGGATCACAGCGATGCTTTCTGGAATGAGGTCGACAAGATCTTGCCGGATTGGCGAGAGAGGAAAGGTTGGCTGATGAAGAATGGAGCTAGCCTCAGCATCTAATTCGAAAAGCCACATAAAATACAGCACTCATGCTCTACCAATTAGAAAATTATTTTATGAATCAAATTTACGTCAGATTTCTCAGAGAACAAGCACTACCGGAAGTAGGCGAATTTCTTATTTTGCCTGGCAATGACTCAGTCCAATACTTTGAATACAAATTTCAACATCTTATGAGCTAATTTGTAGTCCTCACTCGGAAACATATCGCCATATCAAACTCTCAATACTTCCCCACTCCCCCCAAGCCCTGTATTCTCCTGCCGTTAAGATTCAGCCGCCAAAATTCCCCGAATCGCAGTTCCCGTCCGTCTGTTCTATCTACTCGGCGGGAGAATTCCTGATAGGAGACCAACATGACGTTTGCCGTACTGCCACAGCCCCAACCTCGTTCATTCACTCGCCTGTTTGCAATTTTCGCACTCTCTTTGCTTCTTCTGGGCCAAGCCACACCCGGCCACGCAGAAAGCCTGGACTGGGTAGGCGTGAACAGCGGCCTGTCGAATCCCAATATCATTGCCTTGGCGGCCGACGCGCAGGGCAGCCTGTATGCCGCAGCGCAGTATGGGGGCATGTTCAAAAGCAGCAGTGCCAACCCCGTCTGGACGGCGATCAATAACGGGCTCACGAATCAGAACGTCAATGCCGTACTGGCAAACGGTAGCGATACGGTGTTTGCGGGTACCAATGGCGGCCTGTTTATCAGCACCAACGGTGGGAGCAGTTGGAGCGCGGTCGCGGGAGATCTGTCCACCGCAGCGGTATCTGCTTTGACGAGGGATGACAGCGGCAATCTGTACGCCGGCACCTCCGTGAATTTCAAGAATGGTGCGATCTACAAGAGCACAGACGGCGGAACCACCTGGTCATCCATTCAGACGGGAACAGGAAAGTGGATCAGCGCCCTGGTGGTCGACAAGGCTGGCAATCTCTTTGCGGGGACCGACAGCAATATTTACAAAAGCGGCGTGGACGGATCGAACTGGGCGGAAGCGAGCAACGGCCTGGTCACCGATCCTTACCTTTACGCAGGCACACAGCCTACCCAGGTCATTTTGAGCCTCAATGCCGACACCAGCGGGAACGTCTATGCCGGCACCCAGGGCGGCCTGTTCAAAAGCAGCGATGCCGGAGCCAACTGGACGCTGGTCGGTCAAAACCGGGAGCGGGTGCGCAGCATCGTCTTTGATGGGCAGGGCAGTATCTATGTCGGCACTGGCTTCGATGGGCAGAGCCCGAGCCCGATCTACAGGGGAGATGCGGGTGGAACAAACTGGGAGCAGGTCAGAAGCACCCTCGGTTGGGCGGTGATGGCGCTGACCACCGACGCCAGTGGTACCGTGAACGCCGGTACGGCGGGAGGAGGTGTATTCCAGACGAACGTGGAAGCATTCTCCATCAGTGGCACTACCAGCGGCTCCAGCAGCACCTCGATCAATGTGACGGCAGATATCTCGGTGGCCTACAACGATCTGGGCAAATCAGGTTACCTCTTTGTGCATGCCAAACACCCGATACTGGGCGAGTTCCTGCTGGGGCCGAACGGCTGGGTCTCCACCAATGTCGCCGGCTCTACTCTGGAAAGTCTCGTCTCCCACAGTGCCGTGACACTGGGCACTCACAGCATTCCTGTGCTGACTGTCACGCCCTTCGATCTGGTGGTGTTGAAGGGGCTGGTCATCTCGGCTGGCTACGGCACCAGCGCGGCGGATGTACTGAACAAGCAGACCTACGACGTGATCTACACGGTGCAGTGAGTCCATCGCTGATCAAACGCCCGCAATCCTGGATGGAAAGTCGATGCCATCGACATACCAGGCCCTCGTGTCGAAAGACCCGGTTTTTTTCGACACGAGAAATCCTGACCCTCCGGTGAGTTCTAATAGGGCACCCTCACCAGTCCTCAGTCTTACTCGGAGTCCTGGTTCAAAATATCGATGTAGGCGGCATACGCAAACACGCGGTTTCGCTTCTGGCCAGTCAGTTCACGGACCATTGTCCATTGTGGCTGCACGAGTGTTTCCATCACCTTTCCGGCGGTGGCAGCGGTGATGTTGCCCCGCTTCACCAGAGTGCTGATGTTCACAATGGGCGTTTCAAACAGAACCTCCAGCACCCGTTGCGCAGACGGTGCCATCCGCCCCAGACTCGCAAGCCGGGCATGGTCTCTCTGGCGCAATTGCTGCAACTGCTGTGCAGTCTTCACGGCCTGATTCGCTGTCTCGGCAACGGCATCGGCATAGAACAGCAACCAGTCTTCCCAATCCCCCGTCAGTCGCACCTGTTGCAGGCGATCGTAGTAGGTTTGCCTGTGCTTCTTGAGGAACACAGACAAATACAGCAGGGGCTCACGGATCACTTGTGCGCCAACCAGAATGAGCGGAATCAAGAGACGCCCCACCCGACCGTTACCATCCATAAAAGGGTGAATTGTTTCAAACTGCACATGGGCAAGCGCGGATTTGATCAGCGGATCCGTCTGTTCAGGAGTGTCGTTCAGAAAACGTTCCAGAGCCGCCCAGCAGTTTGCCAGTTCATTGGCAGGCGAAGGAACGAAGGCAGCCTCGTCGGCTCGGTAGCCACCTATCCACACCTGATTTCGGCGGAACTCTCCCGGCCCTTTGTTGACGCCCCTCCCTGAGGTCATCAGTGCACGGTGCAGATCAGTCAGCAGACGAAAGCTGATGGGATCGCCCTCACGGATACGCTGTACTCCTAATTCCAGCGCGCTGACGTAGCAGGACACTTCCTGAACATCGTCTATGGGCACACCGGGCGTTCCCTCCATCTCATACAGCATGAGATCGCTCAGGGAAGATTGCGTACCTTCAATACGCGAGGACATGACGGCTTCTTTGCGCACATAACTGTACAGAAACAACCTGGCGTCCGGCAGGAGGCTGCTGATGGCGTCCAGCCGCCCGAGTGCCAGCATGGCTTGCCCCAGGCGACTTTGCAGCCTGGCGTCCAGTTGCAGCGGAGGCTGAGGGGGAAGGTCGGCAGGAATGAATGCCCGGCAGTTGATGCCTCCCGCTGTAACAGGCACATACTGTCCGGTGCTTCCTCGCTTCATCTTGTTGTCCAACTTAAATTAGAAGTTGGATTAATTTTAACTTAGTGGTTAACATAAAATAAAGGTCGCGCGAATTTTACGTTCTTGACCTCTTTAAGGCCGGCCACCTTGCCCGCTGGCAAGCTCCTTCTTTAAAGAATAGCAGGGGTTTCGCTGCTCCATCGCCTCCCGCAGCCCGGCAAAGGGCTTGTGGGTGGCAGGCGCCTTTTCCTTCTCGCTGCTGCCGCCGTAGCGAATGGAATTGGCGAACTTGCTGTGCTCCTCGTCGTGGCAGTACAGGCACAGCAGCTCCCAGTTGCTGCCGTCGGCGGGGTTGTCGTCGTGGTTGTGGTTGATGTGGTGCACGGTGAGTTCGCGCAGGTTGGCGCGGGTGAACTCGCGGCCACAGCGCCCGCAGATCCAGGGGTATAGCTTCAGGGCCTGTTCGCGATAGCCCTTCTCGCGCTCGGCCATGTAGCGCCACTGGGCCTCCAGCGCCCTGTCGGCGGCTGCCTTTTTGTCTGCCATGCTACCCCTCCGGTAATGTCCCGGGGATTGTGGCATAGCTTTGACCGGCCTTCACTCCTATACTCGGCACAGTCCCCCAGCTGACACGGAGCCTCCCATGGCAGAGCAATCCCCACCCAACACTTCCGGAAAAACGCCCGCGCCCATGCCGCTGTTCGACCTGCACAGCTTTCTGTGGGTGGTCACGGTATTCATCGCCTATTCCCTGCTGATGTCGGCGTTTCAGGGCGGCAGCGTGGCGATTTCCTATACCGACTTCAAGGCGGCGGTAGCCGAGGGCTCGGTGACGGCAGTCAGCTTCCGCGGCAACGAGATTCGCGGGGCGTTTCGCGAGGGTTCTTCCCAGTCCGTCAACAGCAACACTTTCAGTACCGTTGCCCCCGCCATGGGCGATGAGGCCTTGCTGCCACTGCTGGAACAGCACGAGGTGGAGATCAGCGCGCAGTCGTCCACCCAGCCAGCCTGGCTGCAGATTCTGCTGACCCTGTTGCCCTGGCTGCTGATCGCGTTGTTCTTTTTGTATTTCAGCCGGGTATTGCAGCAACGCATGGGAGGTGTGGGCAAGGACGGCGTCCTGGGCTTCTCCCGCTCACGGGCGCGCCTGTTTGAATCGAAGGACAACGATGTCGGCTACGAACAGGTGGCAGGAGCAGATTCTGCCAAACAGGAGCTGCAGGAAATCATCGACTACCTGCGCGACCCGGAGCAGTTTCGCAAACTCGGGGCGCGCATGCCCCGTGGCGTGCTGCTGATGGGACCACCCGGCACCGGCAAGACCCTGCTGGCCAAAGCCACGGCGCACGAGGCCGGCGTGCCCTTCTTCAGCATTTCCGGTTCCGAATTCATCGAGATGTTTGTCGGCGTTGGCGCCTCCCGCGTGCGCGACATGTTTCAGGAGGCCCGCAAGAAGGCCCCGGCACTGATTTTCATCGACGAAATCGATTCGGTGGGCCGCGTGCGCGGCACCGGCCTGGGCGGCGGCAATGACGAACGGGAACAGACGCTGAACCAGGTGCTGGCGGAGATGGACGGTTTTGGCGCCGACGAGGCCGTGGTCGTGCTGGCGGCCACCAACCGCCCCGATGTACTGGACGCGGCGCTGATGCGACCGGGGCGCTTCGACCGCAAGGTGGTGCTGGAACTGCCGCAGCACAGCGCCCGCCAGGCTATTCTCCAGGTGCATATGCATAAGGTGCCGGTACAGGACGATGTGGACCTTGCCGAACTGGCCAGCATGACGGTCGGCTTTTCCGGGGCGGATCTCGCCAACCTCGTCAACGAGGCCGCCCTGCTGGCGGCGCGGAAGAAAGCAGACAAGGTCACGCGTGAACATTTCAGCAAGGCGCACGACCGGGTATTGATGGGCAGCGAGCGCCGCGACCTGCTCAATCCGCAGGAGCGCAGACGCATCGCCATTCACGAGAGCGGCCACGCGCTGCTGGCGCTGAGCCTTCCCAACAGCGATCCGCTACGCCAGATCACCATCATTCCCCGTGGCCGGGCGCTGGGCATGACCGAGCAGTTACCGGCGGAGGATCGTCACAATTATTCAGAAGACTATCTGCAAACCCGCCTGGCCGTACTGATGGGTGGGCGCTGCGCGGAGAAGATCGTCTGCGGCAATGTCAGCTCGGGGGCTGCCAACGATCTGGAACAGGCCACCCATCTCGCCCGCATGATGGTGAGCCAGTGGGGCATGAGCGAGCTGATCGGGCCGGTGCACTTCCACAGCGGCGCGGAACACCCCTTCCTCGGCTACGAGCTGACCCAGGAGAAGGACTTCAGCGAAGACACCGCACGGCGCATCGACGAAGAGGTACACCGCATCGTCTCCGCCGCCGAACAACTGGCCATCGAAACGCTGCAGACACACCGGGATTCACTACAGAAACTGGTGGATGCCCTGCTGGAGAAGGAAACGCTGGATCGCCAGAGCGTGGATGCCTTGCTGCTTGTCAATTCAGGAACAGCCAAAGCCCCCAGCATACCAGCGCCGTCACGACAGGCACCGCCATCAGCACGATCATGATTTTGAGTCGGGTCATCTTGCCGTTTCCTCCCCGGCGCAGTGTCTCACCCCCTCGGTATCGCTGCAATCCGCCAGCCCTGTTCCGCGCAGTGCCCTTGTGTAGACAGTTTCCGCCCTGTACTGCGTAAAGGGCTTTCGGTAGGATGAAACACGTTCGCTCTCACAGACCCTGCCTCCGATAAATCTCCGGCCCTATGACAGCACGCAAATCACCACGCAAACGCTTGTTCCACGCTCCTGCCATTGGCCTTTATGGGCTGACACTGCTGTGGGGCCTCGTCGTGCAAGCGGCACAGGCGGCGGAAGACCCGATTGCCAATGGGCGCAAGGGGCCGCTGCGCCCGGACTTCTCCGGCTCCTGGGAAAAAGATTTCGCCCGCAGTGACCGCTGGGAAGAGGAGCTGCAACGCACCATTGATCAGATCAACCGGGAACTGGAGCGCGCCCAGGGGCGTGGGGATGCCGGAGGGCTGGGCATGAGCAGCCCGCGCCGGGGGGCCGGTAATCTGATCGCCCACGCTCGCCTTGCCGAAATGATTACCCGCCAGAGCACCCTGCGCATCGTGCAGAATGACAGCGAGGTTCGCATTGAGCGCCAGGGCGACTCCGCCCTGATCTGCAGCACGGCTGCCAATGCGGACCTGGACAGCTTCAGCAGCCCTCATGGCTCGGAGTACTGCGGCTGGGACAGACAACAGCTGGTATTCCAGATATCCCTCACGGACGGCGTGCTGATCGAACACCGTTTCAGCGTGGACCCTGGCGGTGAAAGCCTCAGCATGATGACACGGGTGGGCAGCCGCAACTCCCTGTCCTTCAACCTCATCACCTTCTACAACGCCTACGATGCGCCAGAGGATGCCATTCACTGCGTGCAGACCCTCAGCCGTGGCCGGGTGTGCAGCGCTCTGGGGCCGGAGGACGAGGAGCCGTGAACACAGTCCTTCGTCTGCCACTGCTGCTGGCTGCCACCATGCTGCTGCTCGCCTGTGCTGGCGCACCACCGCCCCCCGAGCAACCGGCCGGCCCACCGCCTGTCGGAACAGTCACGCTGCAGAGCACACAAACCCCGCCCGCGGAGAGCCAGGCTCTGGACATCGGCGTGCTGGTTTTCGACAGCCAGGCGCGGGCAGACGATATTGCCCGCAGCGGGGCGGCCATCTTCGCCGAGATCCGCCAGACGGAAACCCAGACCCTGCCGGCGCTGCTGCGCAACACCCTGCTGCAGAGCGGTCAGTGGGGGATTGTGCGGGTACTGCCCGCGGCGGACCCGTCGATGGACCTGATCGTTTCCGGCACCATCCTGAATGCCGATGGCGTGGACCTGCTGTTGCACATCCATGCCGAAGACAGCACCGGCCGCGTCTGGCTGGACAAGGACTATGCCGATGTTGCCCGCGTGGCCGACTACCCGGATTCGCCGCCCTCCCTGTTCGACCACGGCGGGCTGACCTACAGCGCGGACCCTTTTCAGGACATCTACGCGGCCATCGCGAATGATCTGTTGAGTATCCGCACCGCTCTGGACCCGTCCATGCTCGAGCGTATCCGCCATGTCACCACACTGCGCTATGCCAGCGACCTGTCGCCAGAGGCCTTCTCCACCTACCTGGAAACGGACACCGATGGCCTGCTGAATCTGCAGCGCCTGCCCGCCGACAACGACCCGCTGATGGAGCACGTCAGAAACATCAAGGCGCGCAACGATGTCTTCATTGATACAATCGACGAGTATTACGAGGCCCTGCTGCAGGACATCAAACCTGTGTATGACATCTGGCGCCAGTATTCTTTTGAGCAGGTGACCGATGAACGCCGCAGCGCTGAACGCGCCCGCGAAGGCAATACCGATCCGAACAGTTTTGAGGCCATCAGCCAGAACTACAACCGCTACAAATGGAGCAAGATATTCGAACAGGAGTTCGTGGCGCTGGCCTCCGGTTTTGTCAGTGAAACGGCACCTGCCGTGCTGGAGCTCAGCCGCAATGTCAACGGGTTGACCGGCCCGGTAGAAGAACAGTACGCCCAGTGGCGCGTGCTGCTGCGGGGTCTGTTTGAAATCGAGCTCGAAGGTCTGAACGCGGCAAAGGCACAGACCCCATGACCGGCTGTTGAAACACGTTTTCGAGGCAGTCAAAGCAAACTCATCAAACAAGCAGGCATCTGCCGCTATTCCATGACGCCACCGCCAACTCGACACACTGAGCTCAACACAATAAGGAGAACGTCTGCATGGCCCATATCCTGTTGAGCGGTTTTACTCCTTTCGATGGCAGAGCCTGCAATGCCTCCTGGATTGCCGCACGCCTGCTGACTCTTGAGCACCACCAGGCGCATATTCTGCACTGCCTGCGCATCCCCGTGTGCTGGAACGCGGCCTGGCAGGCAATTCCCGCAGCACTGGAACGCTGGCAGCCACAGCTCGTGATCGCCATGGGGGAAGGGGAGCGCGGCGTGTTCCGCCTGGAAACCCTGGCTCGCAACACGCGCAAGGCACGATTAGATAATGCACAGCGACTCCCCCCGCAGGAATATATTTCAGCCAGTGGACCTCAGGAGTACCTCAGCAGTGCGCCGTGTGCGACTGTACAGAAAACACTCACCCGGGAGGGTATTCCCATAGAACTCTCGCGGAACGCGGGCGCCTATCTGTGCGAGGAGGCGCTGTATACACTCGAACACGGCAAGACCATTTACCCTTTCGTAAACCAGGTGTTCTTCGTTCACCTGCCCCCTTATGGCAGCGAGCTGCATTACCGTGGCGAGGCCCGCATCTGCGATGAAAAGCTGTTGAGTGATTTCGGTTCGCGCCTGCTCGACGCGGTGCTCGCGGATCTGAAATCCTGATTGAACACTGCTTGTCGCTAGCATCGATTTGCGCACAAAGATGCTTCCCTCTCGTGTCTGTGTCACTATAGAGCCTCATTCATGACAAAGGAGCACACGATGAGTGGCACCCCCGTCTTCTTCGAGGAGGATTCCGAACACAAACTGAATCTGCGCACCCTGCGCCTGTCCGACTATAACGATCTCAAGGAGATGTGGGATCGCATCTATGCGGACTTTCACAGCTCGTTTCCGGAAAAACAGTTTCGCACCCAGCTCAAGGTATTTCCCGAAGGGCAGATCTGTATCGAGGACCACGGCAAGGTCGTTGCCGCCGCTTTCTCGGTGATCGTGGACTACGACAAGTTCGGCGATAAGCACACTTATGAGGAGATTACCGGCAACGCCTATCTCAGCACCCACGACCCGAAAGGCGATGTGCTTTACGGCGTGGATGTTTTTGTGGACCCGGACTACCGGGGCATGCGCCTGGGCCGACGGCTCTATGAGGCTCGCAAGGAGCTTTGTCAGAGCCTCAATCTCAGCGCCATCATTGCCGGCGGCCGCATCCCCAATTATGAAAAATACGCGAGCAAACTTTCACCAAAAGAGTACATCGAACAGGTCAAGAAAAAGGAAATATACGACCCCATTCTGAGCTTTCAACTCTCCAATGATTTCGAGGTCAAGCGCCTGCTCAAGGCCTATCTTCCTGAAGACACGGCCTCCCACGGCTACGCCACGCTGCTGCAGTGGCACAATCTTTATTACGAGCCCAAGAAGAGCCCCCTCTTTGGAGGCCCGCGCACCTCTGCGCGCATCGGTTGTGTGCAGTGGCAGATGCGCACGCTGAAATCCGTGGACGAACTTCTTCAGCAATTCGAATATTTTGTGGATGCGCTTTCGGACTATCAGTGCGATGCGGCGCTTTTCCCTGAATTTTTCAATGCGCCGCTGATGGGCATCGAAAGCCATGCCAGTTCACTGGATGCCATCAAGGATCTGTGCACTTATACCGACACTATCATCCAGTCGATCAGCAAAATGGCGGTCTCCTACAACATCAACATCATCGCGGGCTCCATGCCCATTTTAGAAGACGAGCGCCTGTACAATGTTGCCTTCCTGTGTCGACGCGATGGCACGGTGGATACCCAGTACAAGATTCATCCAACGCCCACCGAGAAACGCGACTGGATCATGGAGGGTGGTGAAAGCCTGCGCGTCTTCGACACCGATTTCGGTCGTATCGGCATTCTGATCTGCTATGACGTGGAGTTTCCCGAGCTGGCACGATTGCAGGCCGACCAGGACATGCAGATTCTTTTCGTGCCCTTCTGGACGGACACCAAGAACGGCTATCTGCGGGTACGCTGCTGCGCCCAGGCGCGGGCGATCGAGAACGAATGCTATGTGGCCATTGCCGGCAGTGTGGGTAACCTGCCCAAGGTGGACAACGCCGATATCCAGTATGCCCAGTCGGCCGTCTTCTCCCCCTCGGATTTCGCCTTTCCCTATGACGCGATCATGGCCGAAACAACGCCCAATACGGAAATGACCCTGATTGTGGACCTGGACCTGGAGAAGCTGAAGATTCTGCGCAACGAGGGTTCCGTACGCAATTACCTGGACCGCCGCCGCGACCTGTACGATGTGCGCTGGCTGAACGAACAGGGGCCGGATACCGAGTAGGTCTGCTGCCCTACTCCGGCTCTCCATCGCGCAGGGCCAGGCCCATTTCCCGCATATCGTTGCCGCTGGGGTGCTGGAACACACGCAGGCCGAACTCGGGAAGAATGGCCAGCAGGTGGTCAAAGATGTCGGATTGGATACTCTCGTAGTCGGCCCATACCGTGGTATTGGTAAAGCAGTACACCTCAAGGGGCAGGCCGTCCGAGGTGATGGAGAGCTGGCGCACCAGCAGCGTCATGCCTTGATTCAGCCGTGAGTGCTTGCGCAGATAACGTTCAACATAGGCGCGGAAGGTGCCGATATTGGTGATGCGCCGGGTGTTGACGGCCTCCTGGCCGCGTTCCTTCAGCTCGCGGTTCCACTGCGCTATCTCGTTCTCTTTCTCGGTGAGATAGTCGTCGATCAACAGGAATCGATGCAGATGGCGGATCTCGCTTTCGTCCAGGAAATGGACGCTGGTCTGGTCAAGCAGCAGGGCTCGCTTGATGCGCCGTCCACCGGATTCCTTCATCCCCCGCCAGTTCTTGAAGGGGTCCGAGATAAAACGCTTGGTGGGGATGGTCGTGATCGTCTTGTCCCAGTTCTGGATCTTGATCGTGTGCAGGGCAATATCGATCACATCACCATCGGCATTGAGCGCGGGCATTTCCACCCAGTCCCCCACCCGTACAATGTCATTGGAGGTGATCTGCACACTGGCCACCAGTGACAGCAAGGTATCCTGAAACACCAGAATGAGCACCGCCGCCATGGCACCGAGACCGGACAGCAGAATCAGCGGGGAGCGATCGATCAGGGCCGCAACAATCAAAATGGCCGCGATCAGATAGACCACAATCTGCAGCACCTGTACATAACCCTTCACCGGACGGCGATAGGCGTCCTCCCGGCGCTGGTAAAGCGTATTGGCAAGACTGAGTACGGAATTGAAGGCCAGCGCCATCACCAGCACAATGATGGCACTGCAGACATTGCGCACGACCAGCACAAACGCTTCCGGCAGCCCGGGCACGAGACTGATGCCGAGAGAAATCACCAGGGCCGGAACGATATTGGCCAGGCGCGCGATGATCCTGGCATCCAGAACCACCGTGTCGGTACCAATGGCACTGGCCCTCAGCGCACGGTAGATGCCCCGCAACAGGATGCGTTTGACGACCCAGTTGGACAGCCACGAGGCCAGCAGCAAGGCAAAGGCGCTGATCAGGGTGTTGAGCTGGGGGTAATTTTCAAGCCAGGCCTGGACGGCCTCGTATTGCGCTAACATGCAAACCCCGTTGCTGTGCTCTGCTGGCTCTGTTGCAACAGGGCCAGCAGCATCATTCAGAATGTACCGTTGATTTTCAGCGAGACCACGCGGCCGGAACCGCCACACTGATCCTCGAACTCTTCAATGATACCGCTGGTGATCGGGCCAAGATAGCGATGGCGTTCGCGGCACTGCAGATTATTGGTGGCATTGCGCGCATCAAAACGGAAGGTGATGCCGTTGAAGGCAATGAACTCCACAAAGGCCTGCACATTGGGGTCACCCGCCAGGTACTCGATGTCGTCGATATCATAACGCACCATATTGCCATCGAACCGATTATTCCAGTTAAGACCATAGTTCAGTCTCAGGCTGGGGATGTCGTGGCGGAAACCCAGCTGGAAACGGCCCCGGTTGTAATTGGTGAAGCGGCGTTTGATATGCAGGAAGGAATCCTCGATCTCGGCATCCTGCACATTGAGGCTGGAGGTCAGCAGCAGATTGGGCATGTCAATCATGTTCATGCGGATGCTGGCACTGAGGTTCATCCCGTACATGGTGCCATCGCCGATATTGCCATTGGTGGATACCAGATTGGTCGGCGAGGTGGAGATATCCATGCGGTCGATCACGTCCAGGTGTTTCATCCAGAACACATCCCCCTTGACCACCCCCACATCGTCCGCGAGACGGTATTCAAAACCCAGCTCCGTACGCAGAACCTGTTCCTGCTTGAGGTTCGCATTCCCTGCCTGGGTGTTGGCATCGTTATCCTGGTTGTCGGTGGCAGCAACGAAATCACTGAAGCGGAGCTGACGCACCAGTTTTTCTGCCAACCAGGTCAACTGGAAGGTAGGGGTGACATCGAAGCGGAAGTCGAGCTTTGGCTTCAGGAAGGCAAAATCACGCTGATTGTAGACGTCTCCCGTCTGCGTGATCTCGGACATTTCATACACTAGCGAACTCTCCAGTGACATACGCGAGTTCAACTGCCAGTTGTGAATCAGGAAAGGCTCGACACGGATTTCCTCTACTGTCGAGTTGGCATTGCTGACCTTCTGTGGCACCAGCCCGCCATAAGCCGGGGAGGGCGTACCGCTGGACGAGGACAGGCCCAGACGCAGGCTGGAATCCAGAATCGTCTGTGCCCGCTCGGCACCAAACTCAATATCCTGACCATCGAGAATGCCCATGGTATAGGAGCCACGCACGATACGCTCCCGCGTGGTACTGGCCGTGGCCAGATACAGATCCTTGGCCTCACTGCCACCGGCAAAAACATCGTAGCGTTCGCGCACGCGGGACTCATCACTTTTGTTGGTGATGAACAGAACTTTGAAGCGCTGGCCGCCCGAGAAGTTGTACTCGAAGTCGCCACCGATCTCCCAGTCATCCTGCTCCCCCGGGATCTCCTCACGCTCTTTGGCCACCGTGTTTGGATTCGTGCGCAGATTCGTGATCCAGCGATCGACATCCGTCGGATTGTCGCGCTTGCCGTAGAGCCCATTGAGACGCATGCTGCTGCGCTCGCTGAAGTCATAGCCCAGGTTGGTGGACAGCACCAGATCTTCCTGATCCCGCACACGCTCCTCACGCACCTCGTCATTGAAAGACCAGTCACCCAGGCGGCTGGTTTCCTTGCTGACATAGTGGTCATAGCGAGGTTCTGCCTGTGCGCTCAAAAGATAGCTCAGGGCACCCGCCTGACCGCTGTAGGCGATGGAGCCACCCGGCATCACTTTGTGGTCCGCATAACGGTCGGCATTGATCTGATAAGAGATCGTGGTGGTGTCGAGGGCCTCGAGCAGCACCACATTGATAATCTGGCCCGTGCCACGCACATCGAGAGCACCGGAAGTACCACGAATGATCTCGATGTAATCCACCTGGGAGGCACTGATACGGCCCAGCTGATCGCGGGACTGATTGCCCTTGCCGGCCATGCGCTTGCCATCGATCAGGATCTGGTCTCCACTGCCCCCGGCACCGAGACCGCGGCCACCACCGCCCCCACCAAAACCACCGGGGCCACCGCCACCACCACCGGTGACAGAACCCACACCAGGAATACGGTTAATCATATCCTGAGCAGTGGTGGGTGCCCATTCTTCAAAATAGGCCGATGGGTAACGGACCGTGCTGCTGTCATCGCTCACCTCCTGGGCAAGCAACGCAGTGGAAAAAATGCAGTTCGCCGACAGAATTGCCGCCGCAATAAGTGACTGACGAAAGGTAACTTTCATTGTTATTCAGACCCTTGCCAAAAAAATAAGTGCGTACGCTATTAAAAAATGCTCAAGCTTGCAATTTAATTACTTGTTGCTTGAACAAAATCAGATTCTTGCCACAGTTGCGACAAACATCGACAATCATTACAAACTTTGCGCTAAAACAGTGAATTCACGGGCTGTGTGTATCACAATGTCCCGTGTCATGCGCAGAGCTGTCGCAAAAGAAGTGCTATAGCGTGTGAGACCGGAAAACCGCCCCGCTGATTCACTCCCGGCTGTGCGTGTTACCGGAGTCAAGGCCATCCCCCGAATGGCGACGAATTCGGGGCCTGCATCGGGAATATACGCATGACAGATCACCCTCAATACAACTACAAGGTTGTCCATCAGTTTGCCATCATGACAGTCGTCTGGGGCATAGTTGGTATGCTGGTGGGCGTTTTCATTGCTGCACAGCTCGCCTGGCCTGCGCTGAACTTCGATATCTCGTGGCTCAGCTTTGGCCGTTTGCGCCCTCTGCACACCAATGCGGTTATTTTTGCCTTCGGCGGTTCTGCCTTGATGGCCTGCTCCCTGTTTGTCGTGCAAAGAACCTGTCACGCCCGTCTGATTTCGGACGGGCTCGCGGCCTTTGTGTTCTGGGGCTGGCAGCTGGTGATCGTCTCCGCAGCAATCACACTGCCCATGGGGCTGACGACTTCCAAGGAATACGCAGAACTGGAATGGCCCATTGATCTTCTGATTGCCGTTGTGTGGGTGTGTTATGCCATCGTGTTCTTTGGCACCATCATGAAGCGCCGCGACAAACACATCTATGTTGCCAACTGGTTCTTTGGTGGTTTCATTCTTGCGGTGGCCATTCTGCACATCATCAACAGCCTGGCGCTCCCCGCCACGCTCACCAAATCCTATTCGGTCTATTCCGGCACCGTGGACGCGATGGTGCAGTGGTGGTACGGGCATAATGCCGTGGGCTTTTTCCTGACCGCCGGCTTTCTCGGCATCATGTATTACTTCGTGCCCAAACAGGCCGAACGCCCGGTGTACTCCTACCGCTTGTCCGTTGTGCATTTCTGGGCACTGATCGCGATCTATGTATGGGCCGGCCCACACCACCTGCACTACACCTCTCTGCCGGACTGGACACAGAGCGTGGGCATGGTGATGTCACTGGTGCTCCTGGCCCCCTCCTGGGGCGGCATGATCAACGGCATGATGACCCTCTCCGGCGCCTGGGACAAACTGCGTACCGACCCGATTCTCAAATTCCTCGTGGTGTCATTATCGTTCTATGGCATGTCCACCTTCGAGGGGCCGATGATGTCCATCAAGTCGGTCAATGCCCTGTCCCATTACACAGACTGGACCATTGGCCATGTGCACTCCGGCGCACTGGGCTGGGTAGCCATGATTTCCATCGGTGCCACCTATCACCTGATTCCCCTGATGTACGGCCGCAAGGCCGGTGACATGTACAGCGTGAAACTGATCGATCTGCACTTCTGGCTGTCCACCATCGGCACGGTGCTCTACATCGTTTCCATGTGGGTAAACGGCCTTATGCAGGGCCTGATGTGGCGTGCGGTAAACAGCGATGGCACGCTGACCTACAGCTTCATTGAAACCGTCGAAGCCAGCTATGCGGGCTATGTAGTTCGTTTCGTCGGTGGCGCCATATTCCTCTTCGGCATGCTGGTGATGGCCTGGAATGTGTGGAAAACCCGCCAGCTGGCCCTGAGCGGCCCCGCACTGGAGGCGGATGCAGGATCACCGGAAGCAGACGCCAGGGAGGTGATGGCATGAACGAGTTTATCGAACGCAATATCGGCCTGATGATCCTGCTGACCGTACTGGCAGTCAGCTTCGGAGGCATTGTCGAGATCGTGCCCCTGATGTCCCAGAAAGTGGTTACGGAGCCCATTGAAGGGCTCGAGCCGCTGACCCCGCTGCAACTGGAGGGGCGCGATATCTACATCCGTGAAGGCTGTACCGTCTGCCACTCCCAGATGATTCGTCCGCTGCGCGCAGAGGTCGAGCGTTACGGCCACTATTCGGTGGCCGGAGAACTGGTCTACGACCACCCCTTTGTTTTCGGCTCCAAACGCACAGGACCCGATCTGGCCCGTGTCGGCGGGCTCTACAGCGACGACTGGCATCGGGCGCATCTGCTGGACCCGCGCTCTGTCGTCCCGGGCTCCATCATGCCGTCCTATCCCTGGCTGTTCGATACCCCGGTGAACGTGGAAGACCTGCCGAAAAAGCTGGCAACCCTGCAGAAGCTGGGCGTGCCTTACACGGATGACGATATTGCCAATGCCGCGCAAGGGCTCGAAGGGGCTACCGAGGCCGATGCCATGATCGCCTATCTGCAGCAACTGGGCATTCTGATCAAGGAGAGACGCTAACATGGACATGACAGATTTACGCAGTCTCGCCACGGTGCTGTGCGCCATCGGCTTTGCGACAGTGGTGTGGTGGGCCTACGGGCCCAGCCGCAAACAGCGCTTCGAAGAAGACGCACAACTGCCTTTTCTGGAAAGTGATGACGAAGCTTATCACCCAGCCTCCGGCAATCTTCGTAACCGTGGAGAGGAATCATGAGCAGCGCTTTCAGTTGGTTTGTCATTCTTGGGACCCTGGGTTCCCTGGCCGGTTATTTTCTTCTTCTGTATCTCAACCGCACAACAAAGAACCCGGGCAGAACCACCGGTCATGTCTATGATGGTATCGAGGAGTACGACAACCCGCTCCCCGCGTGGTGGTTCTGGGGGTTCATCATCAGCATCCTCTTTGCCCTGGGCTATCTGCTGTATTACCCCGGGCTCGGCAATTTCACGGGTTTCGGGGCCTGGTCCCAGGTCGGGGAATTGACGGATGACCAGGATGCCGCGGATGAACGCTATGGCCCCATCTTCGCGCAGTACGCCGCCGTGCCGGTCGATGATCTGGTGAACGACCCGGCTGCCATGCGCATGGGACGCCGCCTGTTCGCAACCAATTGCTCGGTATGTCATGGCACTGCCGGTACCGGCAGCGAAGGCTTTCCCAACCTGACCGACGAGGAATGGTTATGGGGTGGCGATGCGGAGCAGATCAAGGCCACCATCAGCAACGGCCGTCAGGCCTCAATGCCCGCCTGGGGCCCTGCCTTGCAGGATCAGGGCGTTGCAGAAGTGGCAGAGTACGTCATGCAATTGGCGGGACGGGATGTTGACGCCTCCCTGGCCAATGCCGGGCGAGCACGCTTCAATACCTTCTGTGTTGCCTGCCACGGCCCCGAAGGCGCTGGCCAGCCCATGATGGGCGCTCCGGCGCTGAACAATGAAATCTGGCTGTATGGCAACTCACATTTACGCATCGAAGATGCCATCCGCAATGGTCGTAACGGGCAAATGCCCGCCTTTGCGGAGCGCCTGGGAGCCGACAAAGTGCATATTCTGGCTGCCTATGTGAAGAACCTGCAGCAATAGGACAGTGGTATGGAACGCATTCCCGTCAAAGAGCAATTTCCGGAAGACGTGGATTCCCGCGTCTTCAATCTCTATGAGAAAAAGGAAAAGATCTACATCCGTGCTCAGGAGGGGCTGTTCCAGACCATCCGCCTGTTTACCGGCTGGCCCCTGCTGCTGGGCTATTTCCTCGCCCCATGGCTGCAGATCGAGGGGCGCCAGGCCATTTTCTTCGATCTTCCGGAAAGGCAGTTCCACATCCTGTGGCTGACGCTGTGGCCCCAGGACTTCGTGCTGCTGATGTGGACACTGGCAATCGCCGCCTTTGCCCTGTTCTTTGTCACCACCCTGTGGGGCCGGGTCTGGTGTGGCTATACCTGCCCGCAGACAGTCTGGACTGCGGTCTTTTCCTGGGCTGAGCAGATCACCGAAGGCGAACGTCATCAACGCATCAACCTCGACCAGACTCCCTCCTTTCTGAGCCGCAACGGTCGCAACCGGGCCGGCTGGAACAAGCTGTGGCGGCGCAGCCTGAAACACCTTATGTGGATTGGTTTTGCCGCACTGACCGGCATCACCTTTGTCGGCTATTTCTACGGCATCCGGCACCTTGTCAGCGATGCGCTGGCGTGGCAATTGCCCTTGACGGCAACCGCCTGGTCCGTGTTCTTCACCCTGGCCACCTATATCAACGCCGGCTGGATGCGTGAGCAGGTGTGCATTTACATGTGCCCTTATGCCCGCTTCCAGTCTGCCATGTTCGACAAGAACACACTCATCATCTCCTATGATCCATCCCGTGGAGAACAGCGCGGCGCACGCAAACGGGGCAGCGACTATCAGGCCCAGGGGCTGGGCGATTGCATCGATTGCACGTTGTGCGTGCAGGTCTGCCCCACCGGCATCGATATCCGCAACGGCCTGCAGTACGAATGCATTGGCTGCGCCCACTGCATCGATGCCTGCGATTCCATCATGGAAAAAATGAATTACCCGAAGGGGCTGATTTCCTACACCACGGAAAACAAGCTGGCCGGCGGTACCTGGACCTGGAAGCGCCCCAAGCTCATCGGCTATGGCACCGCATTGCTCATCCTCGCCGCTCTGTTCATGCTGGTGCTGTACCTGCGCACGCCTCTTAGCCTCGACGTCATTCGTGACCGGGGGCAGTTGTACCAGGAAGTGGCAGGCGGACGAATTGAAAACGTCTACACGCTGAAGATCATCAATATGTCAGACAGCACCCTTCACTATGAACTGCAGACCGAAGGCCTGCCCAACCCGACCTTGCTGCCGGATGTGCCCATCGAAGTACCGGCGCGGGAAATGTCCGAGCATGTTGTAAGAATTCAGGTGGACCCCGATCAATTGCGTGACTTCAACACCGAGTTTGAATTCATTCTCAGCACAGCGGACGAAGCCACAGGCAAGCGCTTGCGTACCGAAGCCGAAAGCCGTTTCTTCGGCCCCCGTCCACTGGGTTCAGGACGATAGCGCCAGGGGTATTGTTATGACTCACAGCTCCCGAACAAGCCTGCAGGCCGCCTGGTATCGCCACCGCTGGCCCTGGGTTCTGATTGCGGTGCCGTTTGCATCGGTGCTGTTCGGCATGGTGATGATCGGCACGGCAAATCTGTATCCGGACGATGTGGTTGTGGATACCTATTACAAGGACGGGCAGGCCATCAATCAATTGCTGGAGCTGGATCACACTGCCCAGGCGCTCGGGCTTCAGGCCAGCCTGCACCACGACAGCCGCAGCGGTGACACCACCATCGGGCTGCGCGGCACACAGGAGCAGTGGCTGCAATTGTCTGTCTACCATGTCACCGACAGCGCGCAGGATTTCAGCGTGCAATTGCAGCGCAACGGCGAGGGAATCTACAGCAGCCGGGACAGCCGTCTCGCGGCCCTGTTTTCAAGCCGTGGCATCTGGTACCTGGAATTGCGTGGCGTTGACAATGACTGGCGCCTGCGCCAGCGAATCGAAACCCCCATTGAAACACTGGAGTTGTGATGCTCGACAAGGTTCGCACCGGCCATTGTTTTCACTGCCAGGCGCCACTGCCGCCGGGGGAGACTGTCGCCTGCGAAAAAGACGGTGAAACCCGCTATTTCTGCTGTCATGGCTGCGAGGCGGCAGCTCAGCTCATCGAGTCACTGCATCTGGAGTCTTTCTATCGCTTCCGTGAACAATGCGCCGTGGAGGCCCCCTCGCCGCGGGCGCAGACAGCATTGCCGCCGGAGGAATATGCCGACAGCATTCAGCCTCTGCCGGATGGCCGCCGGGAACTGAGGCTCTTCATTCCCGATATCCGTTGTGCTGCCTGCATCTGGCTGCTGGAACAGGTCCTGTCAAAACAGGCCGGCGTTGTGCAGGTTCAGCTCAATTTTGCCAAACGCCGACTGCGTCTCGTCTGCCGGGAAGATGCCGATCTGCAATCTCTGCTGGCACGTATCCGTGAGCTCGGTTATACCCCCCTGCCCGACCGGGCAGACCGACTCCGGCAGAACCTGGAGCAACAGAAGCGCGATATGCTGCTCCGTCTTGGCGTTGCCGGCATCGGCATGATGCCGGTGATGATGTTCGCCCTGGCCTCCTATCTCGCCGGTCCGCCCAGCCCGCAAAACCCGGCCAGCGGCATGGACCCTCTGTACGAAACCCTGCTGCGCTGGGCCAGCCTCGCCATCAGCGTTCCCGTGGTTTTCTTCAGCGCCAGTGTGTTTCATCGCGGGGCCTGGGCAGCACTGCGCCATCGCAGCCTGAGTATGGATCTGCCGGTTTCACTGGCCATTCTCGCCGCCTGGTCGCTGAGCGTTGTCAACACGATGCGTTTTGGCAGTACGGTGTACTTCGACACGGCCTGCATGTTCGCCTTTTTCCTGCTGATCGGCCGCTATATCGAGCTGCTGTCCCGTCAGCATTTTCAGGATAACGAGGACTCCCTGCTACGCCTGCTGCCGGCAAGCGTTACCCGCGTGTATCTGGAAGGAGAACAGATCTGCGAACGGCAAAACGTGCCCATGGCCAGCATCAAGCCGGGCGATGTGCTGGAGGTTCAGGCGGGAGAAGCCATTCCTGCAGATGCCGTCATCATCCGTGGCGCAAGCAGTGTCAGTGATGCGGCCTTCACCGGGGAACCCTATCCCAGTTTCCGCGGCCCGGGCGCCCGCGTGCTGGCAGGCGCACTCAATCACGATGCGCTTCTGCTGGTACGCGCCACCAGCGCTCCCCAGGAGTTTCTCATTGCACAGATTTCACGTCTTTACGAGCAGGCCACCAGTTACCGGCCACGTTGGTCCCTGCTGGCCGATCGGGCCGCAAGCTGGTTTATTGCCCTGGTGCTGGGCCTGTCTGCACTCGCAGGGGGCTACTGGTACCTCGCGGGCTCTGCCGATTATGTGGTGATCGCACTGACCGTGCTGGTCGTCGCCTGCCCCTGTGCCCTGTCGCTTGCCACGCCTGTCGCGAGCACCATTGCCACCACCACCCTGCGACGCCGGGGCCTGTTGATTCGTCATGGGGCTTTCCTTGAACGCCTTGCCGCTACCACGGCTGTCGTCTTCGACAAGACCGGCACCCTGACCGAGGCCCGGCTCACACTGGAGCGCATCGAGCCTCTCGCACTGCTTGATGCCAACACCTGCCTGGCCATCGCCACGGCACTGGAACAGCACAGCCGACACCCCATTGCACAGGCCTTCAATACCGCAAGCGAACTGCAGGCCAAGCGGGTCGAGGCAGGGGCTGGCGGCCTGGAAGGCGACATCGACGGGCAGCACTACCGCATCGGCACCCCTGCCTTTGCTGCACCCGGGCTGCCCACTCTGCAAGCCCCCTCTGAGGAGGGGCTGTGGATTTTGCTCGTCGGCGAACAGCCGCTGGCCTGGTTGCAGCTGCGCGACAGCGTCCGCGCAGACGCCGCCGCCCTGATCTCCACGCTGCGTGAGCAGGGCCTGCGCACGGCCATCCTCAGCGGCGATGCCTCCGCGGAAGGCAAGGCTGTGGCGGCTGCCCTGAATACCGATGAGCTGCAAACGGGCCTGAGCCCCGAGGACAAGATCGATGCGATTCGCCGGCTGGCCGGCACAGAACAGATACTGATGGTGGGCGATGGCGTCAACGATGCCGGCGCCATGGCCGCTGCCAGCACCTCCATCGCTATCGCCCCCCGGGATGTCATCGTGCAGCAAAGCGCCGATGCCACGTTACTGTCTCCCTCACTGGCATTGCTGCCACAGATTCTTGCCTTTGCCGGACGCTGCCGGCGCATCATCCGGCAGAACCTCGTGTGGTCCCTGCTGTACAACCTGGCGGCCATCCCGCTGGCACTGCTGGGCATGTTGCCCCCCTGGCTGGCCGCCATCGGCATGAGCCTGTCGTCGGTACTCGTGGTACTCAATGCCAGCCGCCTGCGCAGGATGGAGGCCTGAGCCATGGAACTGTTTCTGGTCCTCATCCCCGTCACCGTTGCGCTCGTTGCGCTGTCCCTGTGGGCATTTGTCTGGTCCGCCCGCCACGAGCAGTTCGAGGACCTCGATCGCCAGGCCTACAGCATTCTGTTTGATGAAGATGAAGACGAGAGCCAGAACGAAACCAGTATCGCGCGGAAACCTGACGCCACACCCCGCAGGGAGGACGCGGCATGAACGAGCTGCTGATGGCCTTCCTGCTCGGCCTGCTGAGTGCCCCACACTGCGTGGGCATGTGTGGCAGTGTGGCCTCGGCCCTGTTGCTGAGCAGCCGTTCTCAGCAGGCGCAGCCCCTGCACTGGCAGGCAGCCGCACCCGCCCTGTCGCTGCAGCCCGGCGCGATGCGCTATGCCCTCACCGATGCCTTGAGCCTGGGCAGCGGCAAATTGCTCGCCTACGCCAGTCTCGGTGCACTGGCAGGGGCCGGCAGCGCCATGCTGCACGGCTGGGGTAACGGGCCGGCTCTGCTGTTGCGATTGCTGGCGGCACTGTTGATGATCGCTATCGGTCTCAACGTTGCTGGTTGGTGGCGCGGCCTGTCACGCCTGGAGGCAGCCGGTGCACGGCTGCTGCGCCCGCTTCTGCGCGGCCTCGCCCGGCTCAATACCGGTGGCTCGGGGGGCCGAGTGATTGCCGGAGCCACCTGGGGCTTGCTGCCCTGCGGCATCGTCTACAGCATGCTGGGCCTGGCACTGGCCTCCGGAAGTGCGTTGCAGGGAGCCGCCCTGATGGCCAGCTTCGGACTGGGCACCCTGCCCTTCGTACTGGCCACCGGAGGGCTGGTGCAGGTCATTGCTCCAAGGCTGGCAGCTCCCCATGTACGCGCTATTGCAGGCCTGGGCATGATTGCCCTGGGAACAGGCTCATTGCTGCTGATAACAGGAGTGCCCATCGGAATCGGGTTGCCCCATGCATCCCATTGAAAGACCCAGTAAGTTGAATTCGTGCGTTGAATGAATGCGTTGGACCGGAACAATACAAGAACGAAAGATCTCTCGAAGATCAGGAGAAACCCATGAAGCATCTAGTTGGAATCTTGAGTCACCCCCATGAAGAATGGGCAAAGATCCGCGAAGAACAACACTCTGTCGCCGGCCATTACCTGCGACATCTGTTATGGCTCGCCATTCTGCCGCCGCTGGCCTGGTGGTATGGCGCCTCGCAGATAGGCTGGGAGCTGGGCGGGCGCACCATCTTGCTGACCTCGGCCTCGGCCGCCCAGATCATGGGGCTCTTCTATGTTGCCATTTTGCTCAGTGTTGCCTTCCTTGGGTACATGGTCTACTGGATGGCCAAGACCTATGATGCACAGCACAACGAGCTCGCCCGTGGCATCGCAGTGGCATCCTATATGTGCACCCCCATGTTCATCGTCGGCCTGACCGGGCTGTATCCGGTACTGTGGCTGGACATGATATTGGGCACACTGGCGGCAGCCTATACGCTCTACCTGCTCTACATCGGCATTCCCATTTTTTATGAAATGCCAAAAGAGCGCGGCTTCCTGTTTGCCAGTGCAACGGTAGCCGTTGGTCTGGTGCTGACGGTGGCCCTGCTCGGTGCCACAGTGATACTCTGGGAAATGGGCGCCATGCCCGTATTCACCGACGGTTGACAAGCCCTATGCTCGAATTCGAACACCTGATAGAAATCAATGACCCGAAGGCGCCTCACATCCCTTTCATGAGCCGGACCCAGCTGTGGGAAGGGCTCGTGTTCAGGGCGAAGCACCCCGGGCATTTCACTCCGAACCTGCAGTGCCGCATTGCACAGATGACCGAGGACGGATTTATCCGGGTGCTCGGCTTTGGCGAGCATTCCCTGCTTGATCGCGTTGTGCTGCTGGATGAACAGGAAATTCATACCCGGCCCGCAGAGGAAAAGCCGATCCTGTTTGCGGAAAGCATCACCCGCATCGAGGAGCCCGTGCCCGGCCACCTGTTTGTGCGCTTTCTGTATCGACGGGATTCGGGCAACGGGGCGGGCGGCATCAACGTGGACGAGTACCTCAAACAGGCCTATCTGGAGAATGACCGCAACGCCATCAGCCTGCTGCGCCGTTTTGCCGCCGAGGGCCTGCCCGGTGCCAACTCATGGCTCCAGTGAAATGCCGAGCAGCTCGTTATAACGCTGCTCATCAACATATTCCCGGGTCAGCGCTCCCTTGAGCAACTGCCCCACGTCCCTGGCAATCAGCTCAACCGCCACCAGACGATATTCGGGGCTGTATTGTGCCTGCATGACTTCTGCCCACAGCCCCAGCATGCCCGAATCGATGAGACGGACATCGTTATCCTTTGCCCACTCGGCGGATATCTGGGCTCCCAGACGGCGCATGCGACGCTCAAGCCCCCGGTGCTCCCGCGATGGCAGATCCACCAGGACAGAATCGGTGATGTCTTCCCAGCCGAAGGGCATCAGCTCCCAGCCCTCATAGAAACGGGCCACCCAGGTCAGATATTCCTGTTCGGACTGCCGCCCGCGATTGTCTTCATCTATCGCATAGACCTGGCGGAAATAGGACTGCTGTGGAATATCCTCCGGCCACTGCTCAAGCACCCGGGTGCCGGCACAGGCCTGCAGACACAGCAGCACTATCAGAAGGTTCAGGTATTTTTGCGACACGATTGCCGACAGCATGCTATGCACAGGGCGAACTCCGGATGTGTGAATCCGGGCCATCATAACAAAGCACTGGGTCAATGCCAGGTTCAGACGGAATCAATCAGGCCAAGACGCACCGCTTCCAGCGTCAGCTCGGCACGGTTGCCGATTCCCAGCTTGGTATAGATGCTCTTGATATAGCCCTTGACGGTGTCGGGGGACAGATGCAGCAGGGCCGCGGCATCCTCCACGCTGTAGCCCTTACCGATCAGACAGATCACCTCCGATTCCCGTGCGGTAAGCTGTGACTGCCCCAGTGCATCCCCCTTGCTGTTGAAGTGCTCGATCAGGCGACGCGAGGAGGCTGCCGACAGGGGCGGGCGGTTCTTGTTGATCCCCTTGAGGTAGCTGACGATCCGCTCCCGGTCCTGGTCCTTGAGGATATAGCCCTTGGCACCGGCCTTCAGGGCAGAAAACAGATTTTTGTCGTCGTCATAAATGGTGGCGACCACGATATAGGACGCATAGTCCCGCAGGGCCAGGGATTTGATCAGCTCGATGCCACTGCCATCCGGCAAGCCGAGATCGATTACCGCCAGGTCGATGTTATAGCGGGCAATGAGGGCCTGCCCTTCCTTTACATCGCCTGCCGTATGCATATGCAATTCGGGAAATGCCGCATTCACGCAGGACACCAGCCAGTCGCGGGTATCGGGGTTGTCTTCGACAATGAGTGCATTTCCATTGATCAGCGGCAGCATGAGTCGGTCCGGAGCGTTTTTATAATGATCATGTGGTGGAAAAACCACCTCTGTGCTGGGTTTGACTTTATGCGAGGGCACCGGGCTTGTACACCCCCGAAAAGGGGGCTGCCGCCAGGACTGTTCCCCGCGGGGTTTGCCTGTAGAATACGGGACACCGACCCGCATTTCGGACCTTGTATGTACCGCAGAATCTGTCGCCGTTTGTCTCTCCTCACGCTGAACCTGCTCCTGTTGCTGCCGGCGACTGCTCTGGCACAACCGCCACTTGTGGACTCCCTGCGCCTGATTCAGGAGGTGGAGTCCGTGTACTGGGATTCCATGGAGCCGCCTCCGCCAGGGGCTCCCTGGCAAGCCGATGTTCTGCCCTACAACACCTTCGAAGATGCCTCCAGGGACGATCCCCTGCAAGGGAACAGCCGCTATGTCTGGTTCCGTTTCCCTGTTGACAACACCGCTCAGGCAGAGACACTCGGGCTGTACTTCTGGCGTTTCAATCTTGCCATTGCGGTGTACTTCAATGGTCACGAACTGGCCAGCAGCCTACAGCAGCCGGGCCGGGAAACCATGTCCTGGAACCACCCCATGCTCGTTGCCATTCAGGAACCGGCCTGGCAAAGCGATACCAATGAAGTCATGGTGCGCCTGAGCCGCAGCGCCTGGGGCGGGACTTTTGCCCCGGTGGTGTTTGGCGACATGGAGGCGCTGACTCCCCTGATGAATGCACGCATGCTGCGCCAGGTCGAGCTCAACGAAATATTCCTTGCCCTCGGCATCGGCCTGACACTGGCCAGCCTGTCGCTGTGGCTGGTTCGCCGACGGGACACCGTCTATCTGTGGTTCAGTGGCATGAGCCTGTCCTGGAGCGCGATGACCTCACACATGGTCATTCTGCTCAACCCCATTCCTTACAGCGTGTGGCTGCCTTTGGTTCATGTTGCCATTGACACCTCCATTTTCTGCATGTACGGGTTTATTGGCCGCCTGATACAGAATGTCAAACGCCCGGGCAGAGAGCGCCTGTTTCTGGTCTGGACCGTGCTTGCCTCTATCACCCACTTTTTCACCTCTCCGGAATACTTCTTTCTCGTCGCCTATTCCATCCACCTCGTCGGGTTTATCGCGCTCAGCATCATCGTGTTCCGGGTGGCGAAGTTGGCCATTCGCGAACACAATGCCTCCGCCATCGTCGTGAGCCTTGCCCTGTTTGTGCAGATTGCGCTGTTTGCACACAACTATTTCCTGATGTTTTTCGGCAGCACTGCACAATGGGAAGGCAATATGTTCTATGCCCATTTCGGCATCCCCCTGCTGTTCCTGGTGTTTATCGGCACACTGCTGTGGCGTTTCCACAACGCCTTGACCGTGGCCGAAGAGGCCAACCGGGATCTGGAAGCAAAAATCGAGGAGAGCCGCAAGCTGATTGAAAGCAGCTACGCCGAACGCCGCGTCCTGGAACTTCGTCAGGCGGCGGAACAGGAGCGCCTGAATATCTACCGGGAACTGCACGACGATGTAGGCTCAAAACTGCTCTCCATCGTTCATGCAGAGCAAAGCAACAAACTGAGCAACATGGCACGCTCTGCGCTGGAGAGTCTACGCCAGGCAGTCTCCAGAGCCAATCATCCGGACCAGCTGCTGCACACCTTCCTGAGCGACATCCGCGAGGAAACCGAACTGCGTCTGCAGGGCTCCGGTCACGAGGTCATCTGGACACAGCGCATTCCCGGAGATGAACGCATTCTCCCGTCACGCATTGCCTTCAATCTCAACAGGATCCTCAAGGAGGTCGTCAGCAACATCATCCGCCATGCCAGTGCGAATCAGGTGCATATCGACGTGACGATCGACGAGAAGCACTGCGCATTTGCGGTCACCGACAATGGGCGCGGATTCGATCGCGAGGGCGCAATGGGAAACGGCATTCACAATATTCAATCCCGTGCCCAGGAAATCGAGGCCCAGGCGCAGTGGCTTTCGCAGTTCGGCCACGGCACCCGTTTCAGCATCACGCTTGTGTGCCAGTTGGCACACCCGGAAGCGGCTGCCCCCGCCCCAGAGCAGCCCTCCGGCTGAGCGTCATCCGGTTGTCTTGTTTCGGGAAAACTGTTTGAATCCCTCGCATATCCCGAGGAACTCCACCATGAGCAATACCCCTGCAAATGCAAGCCTTCCCCTGTGCCAGCACTGGCGTGTACGACGCGATAGCCAGGATATCCTCTGGCTGTTGCTGGACCGCAAGGGCGAGTCCGTCAATGCACTGTCCAGTGACGTTCTGCGTGAGTTGGACACCCTGCTGCACTACGCCGGGGAGCACCTGCCCACAGGGGTCGCCATCCTGTCCGGCAAGCCCGGGGGCTTTATTCTGGGGGCGGATATTCGCGAATTTGAAGGCTTCGACGATGCCCAGGCCGTCACCCGTTCAATAGAGGAAGTGCACGCGATTTTCCGCCGCCTGGAAGCACTTCCCTGCCCAAGTGTGGCAGCCTTCGAGGGCTATTGCCTGGGGGGCGGTCTCGAACTTGCCCTGAGTTGCAGTTATCGCATCGCACGCGACCTGCCCGGCACCAAAATCGGCTTTCCCGAAGTACAGCTCGGCATTTTCCCCGGCTTTGGCGGCTCAGCCCGCTCCGTGCATCGCCTCGGCGGGCTCAAGGCCATGGAGCTGATGCTCTCTGCCCGCCAGCTGAACGCGCGTCAGGCCCGCGCTATTGGCCTCGTGGACGAAGTCATTGGCCGACATGAGGAACTGCTCTGGGCTGCCCGACGGGCAATCCTGAGCCGCCGTAAAAGCCGCAAGCCTTCACTGCCGGCACGCCTTAGCAACAGTAGCCTGCTGCGCCCCCTGCTGGCCAGACAGATGCGCAAACAGACCGCGCTGAGAGCACGAGAGGAGCATTACCCCGCTCCTTATCGCCTGATCGATACCTGGGAAAGCTTCGGCGGAGACTGCGATGCCATGATGCACGCCGAGGCCATCGCCGTCGGCAAGCTGATGGTGACACCCCAGGCACAGGGGCTGCGGCGGGTGTTCGGCCTGATGGACCGGCTCAAGCGTGAAGGACGCCAGAGTGAATTCCGGGCACGGCGCGTGCACGTCATCGGCGCGGGTGTCATGGGCGGCGATATTGCCGCCTGGTGCGTACTGCAGGGGCTGGAAGTGACACTGCAGGATCGCGAAATGCAGTTCATCACGCCCGCACTCAAACGCGCCGAGGCCCTGTTCCGCAGAAAACGCATGAACAGCGCGGCCGTCAAAGCCGCTCTGGAGCGTCTGCGCCCCGATCTCGAAGGCAAGGGCGTGGAACACGCCGATGTGGTCATAGAGGTCATCGTGGAGCGCCTCGACGCCAAGCAGGCCTTGCTGCAATCCCTGGAACCACGCCTGAAACCAGGAGCCATACTCGCCACCAATACCTCTTCCATTCCCATCGAGGAGATTGCATCCGCCCTGTCGGCCCCGCAACGGCTCATCGGCCTGCATTTTTTTAACCCGGTGGCGAAAATGCCCTTGGTGGAAGTCGTGCGCGGAGCGAGCAGTGACGAAGACATGCTGCGCAAAGGCGCGGCCTTCTGTGGGCAGATCAACCGCTATCCGCTGCCCGTGAAAAGCAGCCCCGGTTTTCTCGTCAACCGCATCCTTGCCCCCTATATGCAAGAGGCCATGATCCTGCACCAGGAGGGCATCCCGATCGAGCTCATTGATGAGGCAGCGCTTAGCTTCGGCATGCCGATGGGGCCGGTGGAGCTCGCGGATACCGTTGGCCTGGATGTATGCCTGATGGTGACCCGCACCCTGAGCGAAAAAGCGCAGGGCAGCGAGATTTCCGAGGCCGCAGGCAATGCCGTCACCGCACTGGAGGTGCTTGTTGAACAGGGGCGCCTGGGGCGCAAGTCCGGCCAGGGCTTTTATCGCTGGGAAAAGGACAAACCCGTAAAACGCCAGGATGTGCCGGCCGGCCAGGATCTTGCCCCCATCCGTGCACGCCTGATCAAGAGCTATACCGACGAGTGCCTGTCCGCCCTGCAGGACGGTATCGTTGCCGATGCCGATCTGCTGGATGCCGGCATGGTGTTCGGCACGGGTTTCGCCCCCTTCCGCGGCGGCCCGATGCACTATCTCAAGCAGACCACAGGAGAACAGGCATGACCCAGCTCAAGCGCGTTGCCGTGATCGGGGGCAGCCGGATCCCCTTTTGCCGTTCCAATACCGCCTATGCCGAATTGCGCAATCTCGACATGCTCGCGGATACCCTGCAGCGCCTCGTGGATCGCTTCAATCTGACAGGCCGCAAGATAGACGAAGTTATTGCCGGTGCCGTGACCACCCACTCCCGCGACTGGAACCTGACCCGGGAAGCCGTTCTCAGCACCACGCTTTCTCCCCATACGCCGGGCACCACCCTGCAGATGGCCTGCGGCACCTCCCTGCAGGCTGCCCTGCTGGCGGCCGGACGCATCGCCAGCGGCGAGATCGACTGCGCCATCGCGGCAGGCAGTGACACCACCAGCGATGCCCCTTTGGTGCTGCAGCCACGTCTGGCACGACGCCTGCTGCAGCTCAGTCAGGCCAGAAGTCTGCGCGCCAGAATACGCAGCCTCAAGGGTCTGCGCCCGGCAGAACTGGCCCCACAGGCACCACGCAACGGGGAACCCCGCACAGGTCTGTCCATGGGGGAACACTGCGAACTGATGGCGCAGGAATGGGGCATCTCGCGTGAGGACCAGGACCGCTGGGCCCTGGAGAGCCACCTGAAAGCGGCCGCCGCCTATGAAGAGGGGTTTTTCGACCCGCTTCTGAACACTTACCACGGCGTTGCACGGGACAATAATCTGCGCCCCGACAGCAGCCTGGACAAACTGGCCACCCTGAAAACGGTATTCGAGCGCAGCGCCAAGGGCACACTGACCGCGGGCAACAGCACACCGTTGACCGATGGTGCTGCCGCCGTGTTTCTGTGCAGCGAAGCCTATGCACAGCAGCACGGTTTGCAGGTGCAGGCCTGGCTGAGCCGGGGGCGTACCAGCGCCGTGGATTTCGTTGGCGGGGATGGTCTTCTGATGGCCCCCACCCTTGCCGTCAGCGAGTTATTGACTGCCTCCGGCCTGACGCTGCAGGATTTTGATTTTTATGAAATTCATGAGGCCTTCGCCGCTCAGGTTCTGTGCACCCTGAAAGCCTGGGAAAGCACGCAGTACTGCCAGGAGAAACTGGGGCTGGAGAGCGCTCTTGGCGCTATCGAACGCAGCCGGATCAACGTCAAGGGCAGCTCGCTTGCCATTGGCCACCCCTTTGCGGCGACCGGCGCGCGGATTCTGGGAACGCTGAGTCAAATCCTGGCCGCTCGCCCTGGCAGCAGGGGCCTGATTTCGATTTGTACAGCAGGTGGCATGGGCGCCGCCGCCATCCTGGAAAGTGCCGCCTGAACCGACATTCCATAGCCGAAAGTCTCAGACCACACAGCGAATTATCGGCAGAAAAATGAAATGCAATTTGAACTTTTGGTCGGGAAGTTGGTAGAGTCACCTATCCCATGGGAACTTCATTCGCACGGAACAGCGACTGAGGAAGACCCGATTTGAGTGGAACAGGCTTGCGGGATCAAGCAAGTCCTGATTCAATTGGGCGCCTGAAATTTTGCCACATAAGAAAAACACGTCTGGTATGGGAGAAATCTAAAATGACACGACTGCTCAAGACTATGTACAGCCTGGCACTGGGTACGGCCTTGGTATTTTCCAGCCTTGCCTCTGCGCAACCGCCTTCCGGGGTCGGCATCGGTAATCCACTGGCACTGCGCCCCAATATGGGCCTTCCTGTAGTGCCCATTTTTGAAGGAGCTTACGAGAACGAAGACGGCTCCATCAGCTACTCTTTCGGCTACCTGAACCGCAACACCGGGGAAACGGTAACGATCCCGCTGGGTGCAAGCAACCGCATCGAGCCCGCCAAGTACGATGGCGCACAGCCCACCTTCTTCGAAACTTCCCGCCATACCGGCATCTTCACGGTCACCGTTCCGGCTTCCGAGCGCGATGGCGAAGTCTGGTGGTACATCAAGACCGATGGCCACGAAGAGCTGAAAGTTCCGGGCCGCCGCGCTCGTCTGGGCTATACCCTGGACACCAAGCCTCGCCCCGCCGGCTCTGTGGCACCGCTGGTATCCTTCACGGAAGGTGGCCAGCAGGGTCAGGACCCCATGGGCATGACGGCTCCGAACACGCTGACAGTGAAAGCAGGCGTCCCCGTGACGCTGACTATCCACACCGTCGATCCTTCTGTACGCGACCCCAATGACCCGCGTAACGAAAAACCCATCCCGCTGCGCGTCAGCTGGCACAAACACCAGGGCCCTGGTGATGTCAGCTATGAGCGTCACTCCTCTTCCGAAGAGCCCGCGCCGCTGACAGAGCTGCAAATTCGCCGCGGCGTCACCCCACCTGGCGCAGAACAGACCATTCTGACTCCCGGCAAGGGCACCGCCAGCGTGATTGCTACGTTCTCCGAACCCGGCAATTATGTCATGCGCACCATGGTTGATAACTGGGATGCCACTGACAGCACAGAAGCAGACCAGTGCTGCTGGACCAATGTGTACCAGAACGTCACTGTAACCCCTTGATTTAAAGAAAGTACCGATTTAAAACTTGCAGTACCAAGACCGTCGGCAGCCCTCAGACGTAGGCTAGCCGGCGGTGTCACAATTAGTTGCATATACGTCTGACAAAGAGTAGACACGCTTTCTGAAGACATTTAGATTGCTGCGACTGCTCACCCATTTACGAGGAGAGGATCATGAGAATCAAGCAGTGTTGGAGTCCCCAGCGCTCAGGAAAAGCTGCATTAGGCTTTGCAGTCCTGGCCGTACTGGGTTTTACCGCGCAAGCCCAAGCGCAATCGTCCCTGTCTATTGACTCGGGTGCTGTCACTTACGCTGACCACGTTGCGCAAATCATTACTGACAACTGTGTGGTGTGCCACCGCGAAGGTGGTATCGGCCCCATGCAACTGACTAACTACGAACAGATTCGTCCCTGGGCACCGCTGATCAGCATGCGTGTGGCCAACCGCGAAATGCCCCCGTACTCCTATGACCAGCACATTGGTATTCAGGATCTGCAGGGCGACTGGCGTCTGTCCGATGAAGAGATCAACACCATCACTACCTGGGTTGCGCAGGGTGCTCCCGAAGGTGATTGGGGCGATCGCAGCCACCCCGTAGCGGACATTCCGAGCGCGGATGACTGGAACTTTGCTGCCCAGTTCGGCCAGCCTACTGTTGTTCTGGACTCCACGCCCATCGACGTTCCCGCACTGGGCAACGACATGTGGCACCGTCCCTATGTTGAGACCGGCCTGACCACTGACCGTTGCATCAAGGCCATTCAGGTTAAGCCGGCCGGCAATGCCAAGGCAGTGGTACACCACGCAAACTCTGACGTTGAAATCATGAATGCAGACGGTGAATACGAGCAGTATGGTCAGCTGACCGAATACGCGATGGGTAAGTGGGGCGAAATCATGCCGGAAGGCGTGTGCCGCGTTCTGCCTGCCAATGCTCGCGTTCGCTGGGACATTCACCTGTTCCCCGGCGGTGTTGGCAAGACAGCTCCAGGCACCATGATCGAGGACAACGTTGTTCAGGTCGGTATCTGGCTGCACCCGGAAGGTTATGCACAGACTGCACGTTTCAAGCAGGACCTGAAACTGTACCGTCTGAACCAGGGCGAGCTGATTGTTCCTCCGCATGGCACTGCCATGACTCAGGGCTTCCACTCTTTTGACCACCCTGTTCGCATCGACAGCTTCCAGCCCCACGGCCACCTGCGTATGCGCGCTGCTTCTCTGGAGATCTACTATCCCCAGACTGGCCGCACAGAGCAGATCAGCCAGATCTCCAACTGGAGCGCCACATGGCACCACAGCCACCTGTACGAAGAAGATGTGGCTCCGCTGCTGCCCACAGGCGCAGTACTGGTGATCAAGCAGTGGTACGACAATACTGCCAACAACCCCAACAACCCCGATCCTGATTTCTGGGTTGTGGAAGGCAGCCGTACCGCTGACGAGATGACTCACGCGTGGATCGCCGTGACTCACCTTGACGATGCCGGCTACGAAGAAATCGTTGCTCAGCGCGAAGCCGCCAAGCAGCGCTCTGTAGCAGCCGAGTAATCGACCGCTCCTCACCGGCAGCCAGCCTGCCGGTGAACGCAAAAACAAAAGGCCTGAGAGTGAATACTCCCAGGCCTTTTTTTATTCCCTTGTTCGAACAAGTCTTATCCCGATTTTAGCCCTTCTCCCCGCACTTACTCAGCACCCCGGGAAAGCGCCCACACATCATCCAGCACCGGATTCTCGGCATCACTATTGCTCCAGATAGTGTTCAGTTCACGATAAATTTCGTTGGCTGCCTGCCTGCCCTCGATAGCCTCAATCGCACGCGCAAGCCCCAGCAAGGAGCGGGAACGCGCAGGCAATCTGGACAATCCGGCAGAGAATTGCTCCCTGGCCCGTAACGGCAAGCCAAGTTGCAGCAATACCTCTCCATACAATTCATGTGAAGGTTTAACAGGCCAGGGAGGTCCAAAGTACAAGGGCATACTCTCCTCCAGTGCTGTTGCCTGATCCAAGGCCTTCATTGCAGCCTCTGTCTCCCCACCCTGCAAATCAATCAAGGCCTGTAGTTCCAGCAACATCACCTGGCTGCCAACATCCTTGCTCTCTTTTTCTGCCTTTTCCAACTGCATCAGCATGCTTCCAGCCCTGTTAATATCACCGTCCTGCAATGCCTCCACCCCTGTCACATAGGCACGGGCGACCTCACTCCTGCCATCAAGCGCCTCCCATTCGACATCATCCTTGCTCAAGGTATAGCTCCAATCGCCTGTTTCTACCGCGTAACTTGCACTCATGAAAACCAGTATGTCCTGCGACAGGGGGGAAGGATTTTCAGCATGGTGCGAAGCCGCCAGATCGAGAGTTGCACGCGCGGACTGGAACAGTCCTTCCTGTAATTGGCTGTACATCAACCACCAGATGGCATGGTATCCGTGAGTGCTCAAGGTCTGGTCTTTTTCCGCTGCGCGGTTTGCATCTGAGATGTAGGCGTTGATATTGGAAGCAGTGGCTTCCTGCCAGCGCCCCAATGCATAGAAAATATGTGACGGCATGTGCTGCGCATGAGAGGCAGAAGGTGCTACATCAGCGTAAACTCGTGCCGCACGCAGCCCCAAAGGGGCATGAACCGGATCATCATAGCTATGAATCAGGTAATGAGCCGCGCCAGGATGCTTTGGATTTTTCGCAAAGACCTCTTCCGAGATAGCGGCCGCTCGCATATAAATGGAGACATCACGGCCACCATGACTGGAGCCCAGATAAGCCAGGGCCAGAAATAATGCAGCATCAAGATCGTCCGGGTATTGCGCCGATAACTGCTTCATCGCTTGCAGATACGCAAGATCCCGTTCTGTTTTGTCCCCTTTACCAAATAAAGTTTGCACGGCCGAAATATATGCTTTTTCACGTGCTGTTTGAGCACGGGACAACTGCTCCTGCGGCGTAGAACCCAGCTTTGCCAGTACCTCATTTGCCCTATCCACCTCTGGCGCGTTGGGCCAGAGAGGGTAGTTATAGCTCATCGCCTCGCCCCAATATGCCATGGCAAAATCCGGGTCGATTTCCTGGGCTTTCTGAAAAGATTCCCGAGCATCTTCATACTGAAAACTGTGCAGCATGAGAAGACCTGTTAAAAAATCCTGCTGCGCTTCGCTCTTGCCGGAATTACTGAAACTTAGCTCTCCATAAACCTGCTGCTGTTGAGAGAATCCTGTCAGGCTGTACATCATGAGCAGTATCAGCGCAAAAGCATGCACAGCACTTCTTGATCCAGCTTTTTTAAATCTGAGCATTGCCGTATCTCCAATCAAATAGAAACAGAACTCATCCCCAAACATGAGGACAAGCGTCAGAATCACTCTAATCGTTACAATGCTGGGAAGGTCAACAGCAGCAAACAGACTTTCTGTGCACGGAAACACCGTTGGTATAACAGTACAATCCGTTTGAAATGAAGGGGGGCGGGTAGAAGGATATGGTAATAAGGAGTTCCCAAGAAAAAGGGCCTGTGAGTCACGACTCTCAGGCCCTTTTTCTGTCTGCTGACGTCAGGATGTTCATATGCTTTACAGCAAGAACTCACTCCAACTCATGGAAAGTGAAGTAGCCGGTAAACATCTCATCCGTGCTTTCAAGGCTCGAGTGAACTTCCGCATTGGGATCCGGGTTGAACGGATTGGATACGGAATTATCAAAGGCTCCCGTGACATGCACCTTGCTTCCTGCGGGAACCGTCACGGGCTCAGACAACACATAATGAGGCTGCCAGCCGTAGTTGTAGGCGGGCACGCTCAGAATATCCTGCAGGCTGCCATCCGGATGTTCCACGGTGAATTTCATATTCTTGCCGCGTGCGTTCATCTTCGCCCGCACACCGGAAATCACCACGGCCTTATCGAACTGATACTCCGCATGTGCCGGCACGGTATGGGCATTGGGTGGAATCACCACCTGTGCCGAAACCGCCTGCACCTTGCGCTCTTTGAGCTGAGGAATATCTTTGGGGTCGGCAAAATAAAACCCGATTCTGGTTTCATCACGCAACTCCGCCCCAATGCCCACATAGTGGAACTGCATGGACAGTTTTGAGCCCTTGGGAATCAGCACCGCCGTGCCCTCGGCAAATTTCTCCGCCCGAATTTCTCCTGGCGAGTAGCCCTCCAGAAAACGTCTCGTGGAGGTGGAGGCATGTCGTTCCTCGCCCCAGAAATCTTCATCAGGCCCGGTGACAAATGCCATCAGGTGATGAAGAGCGCTCGTGGCAACCGGCCTGATCTGTACGCCGACCACCCACTTGTCCTCGTCAAACGGCAATTCCACATCCGCGTAGATATAATCGAGCACTCCCGTGGCGGGAATGAATTGCGGGGGTGCCGTGACCACCAGATCCGGCTCACCCATCAGCCATTGTGAACTCTCTTCATAGCTGAAATCCGCGAGCGGGTCGGGGCCATCGCCCCGGGGCGCGCCAGCGCCGAGCCAATGCACCAGCTTCTGGATACTTTCTGTCGGGATATAGCGTGCCGAGGGTGTATGACCGATGCTTGGGTCCACCTGGGCAGGAGGCATGCGTTTGTTCAGCAACACCTCCTTGATCATCGGTGACCAGCCAAGCAAAGAGGTATAGCTGTCGATAGCAAATGGCCCGACACCAAACTCCCGGTGGCAGACCACGCAATTATCCAGAATGATCGGAGCAATCTCCGTGGCATAGTCCGCCACGTCTGCCATCTGCGCATCCCTGACCGGGTAGTCGATACCACAGGGAGAGGGATTATCGGTTTTCACCGTGTTACGGACTGGCCCGGCCAGAACAGCCGTCAGCGTCTCTCCCAGCTCGGCAGCCATGGCACCGGAGTAGTACACGGAAATACGGTCGGGATTGAGCACGCGCACATCCCCCGCGTGCGTCATCCTCAGCGCTTCGGCAACCAGTTGCCCGCTGTCCTGCAGAATGGGCACATCCAGTTCGAGGCTCTGAAGTGCAGCGCGATCCTGCCCCTTGGGGTCGATCAGCAGAAACTCAAAATCCTCTCCGGCAAAGCGGCCGCGCAATTCATTGAACTGGGCCATCATGCCCGGCATATTCTGGCAGGCCTGATCATAGGCCATCAGCACCACCCCCTTGCGGTGCTGGTAACGACTGAGCTGGTGAAAACCACCGTTTTGATCGAGGAGGGCAAAATCCCCGGTTCTGTCCAGCGCGGCGAAAGCACCGCTTGATGCGAGCGCAATACTGATCGCCAGACCCAAAGCTGACTTTCTGGTCATAGGCTTGATCCTTTCCAGGTATCTGTGACTGAAACTACCCCGAGAGGGCTTATCTCATGGGGTAGTTGCTGATGTGTTGAATATTGGAGGCTTCACGGGTACGGTTACGATCAGGCTCGTCCATTCCGCCACGGGCAGGGCCGCCCTGATTGTAGATGCCACCGCGCAGCACGAAATACAGATAGTCCGTTTCATTATCCAGGTCTGTATCCTTCTGCGTGTATTGCATCACCATGTCTTCAATGGCCTGAGTGCGGTCCAGCACATCCGGATTGACCAGAATGTCACCAATCACAACTTTCAGCACCGAGATATTGTCCAGCACATAGGCCGCACCCGGATGAAAGCTGTACAGATTCGGGGCAATCACCGGCATGGTGGGGATGTCTGTCGGCAGGTTCATCAGACCGCCGTGCTCGGGGGCGATTTTTTCCTCGTACAGCGAAATCACGTTCGCAATATTGGCTTCGAGGTCCGCATCATTCTTGGAGATCATGGCCAGCTCAAGCGTTGCAAGCTGCAGCCACTGGGATGCCCAGGTGAGCCCGCTGAGCTGAGGAAAGCCCACACGGAAGGAATAGGCAGCCGAGTGCTCCGACAGCAGATTGGAGGTCTTGGGATGCGGCGCAACGGAATGCGCATCATCGCTAAGATATTCTTCAAGCGCCTGATCCACGGCCGTATGTTTGTCATACAGCGTGTCGTTCAGGTATATCTCGATCAGCCTGTTGCCGAAATCACGACCCCGCTTGAGCACCTCAACGGCAATGGGCGGAATACTGCCATTGGCCGCAAGCACCTCATCGGTTTCGTCTGCGGAAAACTCGCTGCGAATCATGGCCTGCAGCCCCGGCGTTGCCCGGCTTTCAAACACGCGGAACGGGCCAAGCATCGCCATATGATCGGAGGCACTGTGATAATGAGAGACTTCAGCCTCCCGCAGTTCCACAAGGGCTTCCTTGAGCAGGGTTTTCCCGATCATGGAATCACTGGAGTTATTGCTGGCGACAATTTCGTCGTATACCGCCGCCTGCAACACCTCGGAGATATTGAGATAACGACTCAGTTCCGGAAATCTTGTATCGATCAGTTCGTTTCCTGTTTGAGCATGCAAGGCAACGGGGGTCGCGAGTCCGGCGACACAGAGTCCGATTGCCAGCTGTTTCATGACCTTTTTCATTTTTTTATTAACCTCTATAGCGCCGATTCGCCTGTGGCTGAGCCACTCTAGTAATTCGGGCAAGAATAAAATCCCTCCTCCAAGAAGTCCATCATCTATGCCCGGAAAGGTTTGGCAATATGTGACAAACCGCCTGACAGGCTGTTGGAAAACTCTCTACGCAGCCATTGCAGCGTCAGAAAACCTTGTTCACGCCTGCTAAGCCTCGGTATTTGAGGCGATTTTCAAGCCTATTTTAATAATTTTCCCCTGCTCTATCGCGGCGATGCTCCACAAAAACCCCTGCCAGAGCATTTTGTCGCCCACCACCGGTTTGCCGCCCATTTTCTGCAGAAAGAAGCTCCCGATACTCTGCTCACCTTCCTCCTCTTGCAGCGACAGGCCATAGACCGGCGCGAGATCCATCAACCTGGCATTCGCATCCAGAATGAAATCGCCGAAAAACCAGGTGTCGTTCATCGAACTCGGTGCCTGACTGAAAAGCTTACCCAGCGCTGGCAAATCATGCTCATGACCGACAATACACAGAATATCGCCGGCCAGCAGACGCGTGCTGCCACTGGGGTGCAGCAATTCCTGCCCGCGAAACAGCGCCGCTACACGCGTGCCGTCCGGCATATGCAGGCGCCGCAGTTCAACATTGATGCACCACTTGTCCGGCCCCAGCCGATACACAAACAGCTCCCACTCACTGGTCGGATGAATTTCCAGACCGGTGCGGGCAATGGGAGAGGGCTGCGAGGGCACTTCAACCTTTGCCAGGCGGGCCGCCAGAGGCAGAGAACTGCCCTGCACGATCAGCGACACCAGCACGACAAAGAAGGCCAGGTTGAAATAGAGCTGGGCGAACGGCAACCCTGCCATGATCGGATAAACCGCCAGGATGATCGGCACCGCGCCGCGCAAGCCAACCCAGGAGATAAACCAGCGTTCTTTGATCCGGAAACGACTGAAGGGAATGAGGCTGATCCACACGGCCAGCGGGCGCGCGATCAGAATCATCCAGAGCGCCAGCAACAGGCCGGGCAGGGCAATTTCCCGCAACTCGCTTGGCGCCAGCAACAAGCCCAGCACCAGGAACATGCCGATCTGGCTCAGCCAGGCCAAACCGTCGAAAACGCTGAGTATGGAGGTACGGCTACGGATGGGACGATTGCCCAGCAACAGTCCACAAAGATAAATGGCAAGAATACCGCTCCCGCCCAGGGTGTTGGTCAGCGCATAGATCAGCAGGCCACCGCTGATGGCAAGCAGCGGGTAAAGACCGTTGGCGAGGGTGCTGCGATTGATCAACTGCAACAGCAGCCAACCGCCAGCCAAACCCAGAAAAATACCCAGACCAAACTGCCGCAGCAGGTTCAGCACAAAGAAAACGCCAAAGTCCTGCTGCCCGCTCGCCAGAATCTCGATCAGCGTCACCGTCAAGAACACAGCCATGGGGTCGTTGCTGCCCGATTCGATCTCAAGCGTTGCCCCCACCCGCTCGTTCAGGCTGCGCTGGCCCAGCAGAGAGAACACCGCAGCAGCATCTGTGGAGCCCACAATGGCGCCAATCAGCAAGCCCTGCACGATATTCAGCTCAAACAGCCAGGCCGCCACCATTCCGGTGAGGCTGGTGGTCAATATCACCCCCACGGTGGCCAGCGACAAGGCAGGCCACAGGGCCACCCGGAAGGTCGCCACGCGGGTTCTCATGCCACCGTCCAGCAGAATGATGGCCAAAGCGAGATTGCTGGCAAAGTAGGCCAGGGAATAGTCGTCGAACTGGATGCCGCCGATGCCATCCTCCCCGGCCAGAATTCCCACGCCAAGGAAGATCACCAGAATCGGCACCCCGAGACGGGAGGACAGCGCACTGAACAATACGCTGAAGCCCACCAGCAGGGCCCCTATAAGAAACAGTGAATTGATACTGCCTGCATCCATCGAAGAAACCTGTCTAACACACTGAAGGGAAGCCTATCAGCCCTGTACTGACTGATAATGCAATGACCGGAATGTCAATTAAGACCGTGTGGAAGCGGAAAAGCAGGCAGGGAGAGCCCGGAAACGATTGCGTGCATGCACCCATGCAATCCTTTGTTCATCCCTTTATGGGAAGCACCGGGCTCAGCGTTCAATGGCCAGGCTGCCAATGCCTCCCGCCCGTGGGCGCCTCCGCCTGGAGGCACCCGCTATCTTTTCTCAGGCGAAGGGGTGACGCAACAAAATAGTTTCTTCGCGGTCCGGTCCTGTGGAAATGATATCGACAGGCGCCTCGATGGCGGTTTCCAGATAGCGAATATAGTTGCGTGCATTGACCGGCAACTCATCCAGGCTCTTCGCACCAAAGGTGGACTCTTTCCAGCCCGGGAGTTCTTCGTAGATAGGCTCCAGGCTCTCATAACTGTCGATATTGCTCAGACAGAATGAGGCGTCTGCATCCACCCCTTTATAGCCGGTACACACCTTGATCGTGTCCAGCCCATCCAGCACATCCAGCTTGGTCAGGCAGATGCCGGACACCGAGTTGATGCGAATGGCCAGACGCACGGCCGCCGCGTCAAACCAGCCGCAGCGACGATCACGCCCGGTGGTCGAACCTTTCTCCTTGCCAACCGAGGCAAGATGCGCGCCGGTCTGGTCAAACAGCTCCGTCGGGAACGGGCCGGAACCCACACGGGTGGTATAGGCCTTGGTGATGCCCAGCACATAATCGAGATACAGCGGGCCATAACCACTCCCGGTGGCCGTGCCCCCGGCGGTGGTGTTGGAGGACGTGACGAAGGGATAGGTTCCGTGGTCGATATCCAGCAAAGAGCCCTGAGCGCCCTCGAACAGGATATTGTCGCCCGCCTTGCGGTGACCGTGCAGAATCTCGATGGTATCGCTGACCATCGGTTTGATCAGCTCGCCCAGTGCCAGGCTTTTCTCCAGCGTGGCGGCATAATCTACCGGGCTGGCCCCGTAATACTGGGTCAACAGGAAGTTGTGATACTCCAGCGCTTCCTTGAGACGCTCGGCAAAATGCGCCTCATTGAAGAGTTCCCCGACACGAATGCCACGTCGCCCCACCTTGTCTTCATAGGCCGGGCCAATACCGCGACCCGTGGTGCCGATCTTGAGATTGCCCAGACGGTTTTCACGCGCCTGATCCAGCGCCGCGTGTGACGGCAGAATCAGCGGACAGGCTCCGCTGATTTTCAGCTTGGGCCGCACGGTGACACCCCGCTCTTCAAGACGGGTGATTTCACTCATCAGGGCTTCCATGCTCAGCACAACGCCGTTGCCGATCACGCAGGTCACGCCATCGCGCAGAATACCGGAAGGCAGCAGATGCAGAACAGTTTTCTCCCCGCGAATCACCAGGGTGTGTCCGGCATTGTGACCGCCCTGAAAGCGTGCAACAACCGACGCCTGCTCCGTCAGCAGATCGACGATCTTGCCCTTGCCCTCGTCACCCCATTGTGTTCCCAGTACAACAACGCTTCTACCCATGTCAGTTTCTCTGTAATAAATAGTCAAAAGAGCCACCTGGGCGCCTACGCACCAAAGGCAGCACTCGCTCAGGCCAGGCTGTGCACCTGCCATACTCCATTTTTCTGCACCAGGCGTCTGTCACATCCCTGCAGACGCAAACGCTCCTGCGGAGAATCCGTGGAATCGAGATCGACGATTACACGTTCTCCTTCTGCCCGCAGCTGCCCGATCAGGGCCTGCAGTGCCGGGTCTTCACTGGCCGGTGCACTGACGGCCTTGCCCCGCAACAGCGGGTGGCGGCTCAGCCGTGCAATCACCTTCAGATCCGCATCAAAACCGCTGGCAGGGCGCATCCGTCCGGTGCTCTGTCCAACGTCATCGAAACGCCCGCCCTGCGCAAGCGCCCGCCCATAGGCTGGCGTGTAGGCGGCAAACACAATACCCGTGTGGTACTCATAGCCACGCAGTTCGCACAAATCAAAGCCGAGGGAAGCCGCAGGCAGGCGTTGTTTCACTCCCGCCGCGATCGCTTCCAGCTCATGTATTTCCTTCAGCACACTGCCAGGAGCGTCACGGAAGGCCTCCAGGGCCGCGGGCAATACCGACTCATCTCCACTGAGACGCGACAGCTCGCTCAACATGCGGCGGATATCGTCATCGGCGACATGCGCTTCCAGCAGCTGCTCGATTTCACCATAGGCCTTGCGCTGCAACGCGTTGAACAGTTCGTTTTCGCTATCGGCGCTCAGTTGCGCCGCCTTCACCAGGCTGCGGAATATCCCGACATGGCCGAGCACGATAAAGACTTCATCCACGCCTGCCTCACGCAGGGTTTCGTGCATCAGACAGATCAGTTCAATATCACAGGCAATGCCCGCATGGCCAAACAGCTCCGCCCCGATGCGAATCGGAACCCGCGAGGCCAGCAGCCCGCGCGGCCGCGTATGGGCCACATGGTCGGAATAACACAGCCGCAAGGGAATATCGGCGGCATCCTCACCACGCTGCGCAACAAGATGCGCATCAATGCGGGCAACCTGGGGCGTGATATCCGCCCGCAGCCCCATCATACGCCCCGTCAGCTGATCGGTAATCTTGAAGGTCTGCAAATCCAGATCATGGGAAGAGCCCACCAGCAGCGAATCCAGATACTCGATCAGCGGAGGAATCACCAGATCGTATCCCCATCCTGCATACAGGTCGAGAATGCGGCGACGCAGGCTTTCAAGCCTGAAGGCCTCCTCGGGCAGAATCTCTTCAACCCCTTCGGGAAGCAAGCAACGATCACATACGGACATCTTTTTGTTCCAAATTCACGACGAACGGACACCGGCCTCTCGCGCTCGAGACAGGCCGGCACGATGGGAGCCCTTATCACGCTCCCAATAAACGGCGAAAGACCAGCAGCAAACAGGTCGCGGCTGGTCTTTCATGCACTGCCAGTTACTGTGCGTCGCTTCCGCGCAGATACTTGAAATATTCACTGTCCGGGTCCACCAGCAGAATGTCTCCCTTGTTGGAGAAACTTTCCTGGTAGGCGCGCAGACTGCGCGTAAACGCATAAAACTCTTCGTTCTTTGAATACGCAGCGGAATAAATGGCCGCTGCACCTGCATCACCCTCACCCCGAATCGCCTCGGATTCGCTGTAAGCCTCGGCGAGCAATACCTGTTCCTGACGGTCGGCATCTGCTTCGATACCAATGGCAAGCTCATTGCCACGGGAACGCAGTTGCTGTGCTTCACGCTGACGCTCGGAGGTCATGCGGTCATAAACCGATGTCCGCACGTCCACTGGCAGCTCAATCTGCTTGACCCGCACATCAATCACTTCGATCCCGTACTCCTCGGCGGTGGAAAGATTGAGCTCCCGCGTCAATTCCTCCATCAGCTGGTCGCGCTGCCCGGACACCACTTCCTGCAGGTCGCGCTCACCAAACTTGTTGCGCAGACCATCGTTGATTCGCTGGGCAAGCAGATTGCTGGTGCGACTCTCTTCCCCCGAGGATGATTTATAGAACTGCTCAACATCCACGATGCGCCATTTGGCGAAGGAATCCACCACCAGCGCCTTCTGCTCCAGCGTCAGATAACGCTGGGCATCGGCAGTAACGGTCAGGATACGGCCATCAAACTTGCGCACGGTGTTGACCCAGGGCAGCTTGAAGTGCAGGCCAGGCTCCAGGTCCGGACGGACAATCTCACCAAACTGCAGCAATACCGCACGCTCGGTTTCCTTGACGACAAACAGGGAGTCCGAACCGGCCACGACCAGCAGGAATACGATAATGCCGGCAAATGCATTTTTCATCAGCGTACACTCCTCGTCGTTGTTTGCGCCCTGGCACGATCGACAGTGGCAGCAGCATTGTCACGGTTGAGCTGATCGGAAATATCCCGCAATTGTTGCGGCGTCAGCTGCGGTGTTGCCGTGCTGCGTGTTGCATTGCCCTGTTCGATGATCTTGTCCAGCGGCACATAGAACATATTGTTGCCGCTTTCGACATCGATCATGACCTTGCTGCTGTTGCTCATGACAGACTGCATGGCATCGATATACAGACGCTCACGGGTGACCTGGGGAGCCTTCTCGTATTCGGTCAGCAACTGCTCGAAACGCGCCGCGTCCCCCTCGGCTCTTGCCACTACCTGATCGCGATAGGCATTGGCCTGTTCAATGATGCGCTGCGCTTCCCCTCGCGCGGTTGGCACCACGCGGTTGGCATACGCCAGGGCTTCGTTCTGAACACGCTGTTCGTCCTCGCGCGCCTTGATCACATCGTCGAAGGCCCCCTGGACCGCATCCGGTGGCTGCGCGTTGCGCATGGTTACCTGGGTTACCAGAATGCCGGAATCATAACTGTTCATATAGCGCTGCAGACGCTCGCGTACCTCGGCGGCGACATCGGCACGCCCCTGGGTCAGGACGCGATCCATGGTCGTTCCCCCCACCACATGACGGATGGCGGACTCGGCCGCATGATCCAGACTCATTTCAGGATCGCGCACCACGATGCTGAACTTCACCGGATCGTCGATGATGTACTGCAGTTCCATGGACACGTTCACGATATTCTCGTCCGTGGTCAGCATGTCACGGGTATAGGATCGGGTATTCACTCGAGACACATTGATCTTCTGCACTTCGTCGATCAGCGGTGGATTCCAGTGCAGACCAGGCTGCACCACATCCGGAAGCAGCTTGCCGAAACGCATCACCACGCCTCGCTCGGATTCATCCACGGAGTAAAATCCGGTCGCCGCCCACATCCCTGCCAACACAATGACAGCGCCGCCGAGGAGCCCGGAGGAGAGACCACTACCACCGGCACCGCTGCCGCCCGAAGAACCTCCGGACTTGCCGGAACCAAACAGGCTGCCGAGCTTACGGGAAACGGACTTGATGACTTCGTCGAGATCCGGCGGCTTCTGATCGCCACCGCCACGGCCACCCCCTCCCCAGGGGTCGTTGCCATTGCCTTTGTTTCCAGGTTCATTCCAAGCCATCGGCTTCTCCATACCCCAGTCAAAATACGGGGGGTGATTTTAACGAATTATTGCTGATTAACCCAGCTTTTTGCCTGGGCAAGCTGCGCGCTTACCCCTTTGCGGAACCACGGGAATTACCAGACTAAAGCCCCGCAGACAACTTGCCGGGACTGATACCTTCATCCACGAGTATCCGGTCCAGGTCGTGCCGTGGCAGCCGGATGTCCAGGCACAGCAGCCCCTCGTCATCGAGCCTCTCCTGGCGCACGGCACCACGGGCATACAATCGCGCCCGCAAACGCCCCTGTTCCGGGCGCAGGCGCAGACTGCGCTCCACGACATCATGACCGAGCAATTCGCTGATTGCGCTCAGCAACAGATCCAGCCCCGCGCCGGTACGGGCAGAAACCCATACCCGCACAGGCCGCCCGGACTGATCCCGCTCAATCGCGGGCTGGCGATCGTCCAGCATGTCAATCTTGTTGCATACCCGCAAGGTGGGCACTTCGTCGGCACCGATCTCGGCCAGCACCTCCTCCACATGCTCCGTCAGGGTTTCATGATTCTCGTTGGCCACATCGATGACATGAAGAAGCAGGCTCGCCTGTACCGTCTCCTCCAGGGTGGCCCGGAAAGCCGCCACGAGTTTATGGGGCAGATGACTGATGAAGCCCACGGTGTCGGCCAGGATAGCCGGGCCGAAATTGGGCAGATCGATGCGCCGCAGCGTCGAATCCAGCGTCGCGAAGAGTTGATCGGCGGCATAGGTCTGCTCGCCGCACAGGGCATTGAAAAGCGAGGATTTGCCGGCATTGGTGTAGCCCACCAGCGAGAGGGTGGGAATGTCTGCCCGTTTGCGCGCACGGCGCCCCTGATCACGCTGGCTGCGCACCTTCACCAGCGCCGCATTGATGCCTTTGATGCGCTGACGGATCATGCGCTGGTCCATCTCAAGCTGGGTTTCACCGGCGCCGCGCAGGCCGATACCGCCCTTCTGGCGATCCAGGTGTGTCCAGCCGCGCTTCAAGCGGGTAATGGTGTGTTCAAGCTGCGCCAGCTCGACCTGAAGACGCCCTTCATAGCTGCGTGCGCGCTGGGCAAAGATATCCAGAATCAGCCCGGTGCGGTCAAGCACCCGGCAGGAAAGCCGCTTTTCCAGGTTACGTTCCTGGCTGGGGCTGAGGGAATGATTGAAGATAACCACCTCTGCCTGGTGCTCACGAACCGCCGCCTCGATCTCCTCCAGTTTGCCAGCACCAACAAAGTGACCGGCATCCGGACTCTTGCGACTGCCTTTGATATAGATGGCCGGAACGGCTCCGGCCGAGAGCACCAATTCCTCAAACTCTTGAGGGTCCTCCTGCTCCTGCTCTGACTCCAGATCAATATGCACAAGGACTGCGGTTTCACCGCCATCAGGTCTGTCAAAGAACAAGAAGGAACCTCAAATCAGGCGACATTCCCGGTGCCGTCTTCTTCGTCCGCAGCAGAGTCCGCCGCGCCCTGGGTCGGGATCTTGACGGAGCGCGCGGGCACGACGGTGGAAATAGCGTGCTTGTACACCATCTGGTTGACCGCGCTCTTGAGCAGAATGACAAATTGATCGAATGACTCAATTTGCCCCTGCAGCTTGATACCGCTAACCAGGTAGATGGAAACCGGAATACGCTCCTTGCGAAGCACGTTCAAGAAAGGGTCTTGTAAGGAATGCCCTTTTGACATTTACTTTCTCCTTAACCATTAGTGTGGGCTGGATGTTCCCAGCGTATGTGTCCAAACACGCTCTATATTGCGATCCCGTCGATCAAATTCAATAGCAAACTCTGAGTTTCGGGATCTTCGCTGTTAAAACTGTGCAGATTGTCCCAACTGCGCATCCAGGTAATCTGTCTCTTCGCCAGTTGTCGCGTGGCAATAATACCCTGTTCCACCATCGCATCAAAGCTCAATTCGCCCGCGATATGGCGCCAGACCTGACGATAACCTACCGCCCTCATGGAGGGCATGCCCAGATTCAAATCCCCGCGCGCATACAGCCGCTCAACTTCCGCCACCAACCCCTGCTCAAGCATGCCACGGAAACGCCGTGCAATCCTGTCATGCAGGACGGCGCGATCATCCGGTTGCAGCGCGAAAAAATGCAGAGTAAAGGGCAGGGAGTCACGTGCCTGCTGGCGCATTTCCCGTCGATGGAAGGCCGACATGGTTTCGCCGGAAACCAGGTAAATTTCCAGGGCACGCTGCAGACGCTGCGGATCATTGGGATGAATGCGCGCCGCCGACTCCGGGTCCACCTGCGCAAGCTGGGCATGCACCGCTGCCCAGCCCTCCTTCTCAGCGGTCAGCAGAATGCGCTGGCGCACCCCTTCGTCCGATGCCGGCATATCGGCAAGCCCATCGCGCAATGCACGAAAATAGAGCATGGTCCCGCCTACCAACAGGGGGATGCGACCCGCCGCATGAATCTGCTGCATCTCACGCAGCGCATCTTCGCGGAAGCGGGAGGCCGAATAGGCCTGCGCCGGGTCCAGAAAATCAATCAGGCGATGTGGCGCCCTGGCGAGGGTAGCCGCATCCGGCTTGCCGGTGCCGATATCCATCTCCCGGTAAATCTGTGCTGAATCCACACTGATGATGTCGCAGGGAAAGCGCTGCACGATCTGCACGGCCAGATCGGTTTTGCCCGCCGCCGTGGGCCCGAGCAAGCAGATTGCCGGTGGCCGCTGCGCACCGTGTGCAACAGGATGTCCGCTATTCACGCCACTCTCCTACTGCCCACGCAGAAACAGTTTGTCCAGCTGTTCAATGCTCTGCAGCACCCAGGTGGGACGACCGTGATTGCACTGGCCACTGCGCTCGGTTTGCTCCATGTCGCGCAGCAGGGCATTCATCTCGGGAATCGTCAATTGCCGGTTGGCACGCACCGAGCCATGGCAGGCCATCGTTCCCAGCAACTCATCCTGATAATTGCGAATGCGTTCACTGCTGCCGTGTTCGCGCACATCGGCCAGCACATCGCGAACCAGTTGTTCAATATCTGCGGAGGCGAGTATCACCGGCACCTGCCTGACCAGGATGGATTCGCTGGCCACCCGTTCGATACCCAGCCCCAGTTCGAACAGCCCTGCGGCCTGCTGCTCCGCACAGTCGGCCTCGGCCTGACTGACCGCGATGGACAGAGGAACCAGCAGGGGCTGCGCACGAATCCCCTCACTGAGAACCGCCGCCTTCATGCGCTCATAGGTGATCCGCTCGTGCGCAGCATGCATATCGACAATCACCAGTCCCGCACGATTCTGGGCCAGAATATATATCCCGTGGAGCTGCGCAATCGCGTAACCCAAAGGGGGCACTTCCTCATCTTTTGCCAACTCGGCGTAAGCACTGATCTGTTCGGCAATATGGTTTGCAGAGACTCCCGCACTGTCGCTCACAGGGCGTGAGTAAGCACTCCCACCACCGCCGTAGGAAAGCGGTGAAAAGCGAATGTGCTCCTGGCCGCCAAACTCCCCCGCCGCGCTTCCGGTTGATGGTGGCAGGTATTCTCCGGTCTCGGGATCCACGCGCCCTTCGTCCCGGCTCACCTGCATGGCGAGTTTGTCCTCGGGACGCACATCGGCCAGGGCCTTGTGCAGGGCACGGAAGAGGAAATCGTGCACGAGCCTGCCATCGCGGAAACGGACTTCGTGTTTGGTCGGGTGTACATTGACATCGACGAGAGCGGGCTGAAGTTCCAGGTACAACACAAATGCCGGATGGCGGCCATGAAACAGCACATCCTGGTAGGCCTGACGAACGGCATGGCTGATCAGCTTGTCGCGGATGATGCGGCCGTTCACATAGAAATACTGCAGGTCTGCCTGGCTGCGCGAGAAAGTGGGCTGGCTGACCCAACCCCACAGGCGCAGGCCGGAGGCCTCGATATCAATGCGAACGGAGTTCTCCACAAAGGCGGGCCCACACACCAGGGCAACGCGGCGCTGCTTCTCCTGTTCTGTTCTTGCCGCCTGCAGATGATGAATGCTGCGCTGGTTATGGCGCAGCTGGAAACTGACGTCGAAGCGGCTGAGCGCCAGACGCTTCACCACCTCTTCCAGGCGGTCGAATTCGGTCTTTTCCGTGCGCAGGAATTTACGCCGCGCCGGGGTATTGAAGAACAGGTCGCGCACTTCCACCGTGGTCCCCTGTGGATGTGCGGCAGGGCTGATATCTGTGTGCATCTCCTGCCCCTGTGCCTGCACCCGCCAGGCACTGTCCTCGGCCGCATTGGCTGCCCGTGACACCAGCTCCAGGCGGGAGACCGAGCAGATACTGGCCAGCGCCTCGCCACGAAACCCCAGGCTGGCGATATTCTCCAGATCATCGAGATTGGCAATCTTGCTGGTAGCATGACGACTCAAGGCGAGCCCAAGATCCTCCCTGTCGATACCGCTGCCGTTATCGCGGATACGAATGAGCTTGGCGCCCCCTTGTTCGACATCGATTTCGATGCGATCAGCACCCGCGTCCAGGCTGTTTTCCAGCAGCTCCTTGACGACAGATGCCGGGCGTTCGACCACCTCTCCGGCGGCAATCTGGTTCGCCAGTCGCTGGCTGAGCAATGCAATGCGCTTCATGTGAGTTCTATGGCCAAAGGGCCGGATTCGTGGGTTCAGGGAGCAGGTATCTTCAGCACCTGGCCCACCATGATGACATCGTTGCGCAGGTTGTTGGCCGCGCGCAGGCTGGACAGGCTGACACGATAACGTTCGGCAATACCCGACAAGGTTTCACCGCGCACGATTTTATGCTCAACAGGCTCTGGCGCAAAACTGATTCCGCTCCCCGGAATCGTCAGTTTCTGCCCGATACGGATAACATCCCCCTTGAGCTGATTCGCCTCCCGCAGCTCCCGCGTGCTGAGCCCGTGGCGCTGCGCAATTTCCGACAGACTGTCACCTCGCTTGACGGTATAGCTCGAACTCACCAGCGTGTCGTACTGCGGTTCGATGCCCTGCTCTTTTTGCCAGGCAATGAGCGTGTCCTCAGGAGGGTGCTCGTGAAAATACCGCATGACCCCCTGCACGATGCCATCGGCCAGGCGTCGCTGGTAGGCGGATGTATTGAGCTTGCGGGCTTCATCGGGATTGGACAGATAACCCGTTTCAATCAGCACCGAGGGAATATCGGGAGAGCGCAGAACCCAGAGATTTCCCTGCTGGGTCTTGTCCCGCCGCAGGGTGGCAACACTGCGCAGGGAGCCGAGAATATAGGAACCCGCTGCCGTACTCTGCTCGATACTCCAGGCCATGGACAGGTCCAGCAGGGTTCTGGCGAGGTCGTCCTCGATGTTACGCAGAGAGGTATCACCGGCCACCCCTCCCAGCAGATCGGCGCTGTTTTCCTTTTCCGCCACACGTCGGGAGTTTTCATCCTCGGCAATGCGTTCCGACAGGGCATAGATGGTCACCCCTTCGGCCCGGGCAGTGCTGAAGGAATCCGCGTGGATCGACAGAAAAATATCGGCCCTGTTCTGACGCGCAATCTGCGGACGGCGCTGCAGTTGCACCGAATAATCCCCATCACGGATCAGCACAGGCTGATAACCGGGAGCAGATTGCAGACGCTGGTAAATCGCGCGGGCGATCGCCAGCGCAATATCCTTCTCGCGTATCTTGCGATCATAGCCAAGCGCCCCCGGGTCTTCGCCACCATGACCGGCATCAATGGCCACGATGATGTCTCGCTGGGTGTTCACAGGCGTAGCAGGCAGGGTTTCGGCAAGGGCGGGGGCGCGCCCGACATCGTATAGATCCACCACCAGACGGTCTTTCAACTCGCCATTGGCGGCCAGAATAAAGCTGCTGGGGTTGACCTGATTGCTCAGGTCGATGACGACGCGGACATCGTCACCATTGCGAGGCGCGCTGCGAATCCCCGTCACCGGGCTGTTCTTGAAATCAAAACCCGACAGGCTCGCACTGACCCGCGAAGCACTCAGGTCCACCACGATGCGATAGGGATTCTCCAGGGTAAAGAGGCTGTACCGGGCCTGCTGATCCAGGTCAAACACAATGCGGGTATAGTCCGGAGCACGCCACAGGCGGATATCCTGCACATCTGCAGCATGGCTCGTGCCTGTGCACAGCAGTGCCGACACCAGAAACAGGCATGCCCCCGGAGCGCCGTGGAGTCCGCGTGAAAGCCCCGCCGGGATTCGGGGCAGCATCCGGGATACGGCCGTATGCAGGCCGTCAAGAAAAGTCATCGCACATTCATTCCGCTGTTCAGTGACGCCATGGAGTCCGATAGTCGCTGAGCAATGTGCTCGCCATGAGCGGAGCAGGCAGTCCAGGCAATCCGGCGACCCACGCCCTCGTTTGTCAGTGTCAATTCCAGATCCGGAGCCGGAAGAAATCCCGCTCCGCGTTCGGCCCATTCAACCAGGCACACATTTCCCCTGTCAAAATAGTCGAAAACCCCAAGAAATTCAACCTCTTCCGGATCTTCCAGACGATACAGATCGAAATGATAAAGCGAGCAAGCGTTCATTTCATACGGTTCCACCAGTGTATAGGTGGGGCTCTTCACCGGGCCGGTGTGCCCATACTCCCTCAGCACCCCCCGGCTCAGCGTGGTCTTGCCTGCCCCCAGATCCCCGTGCAGAAAAATGCGTCCGCCCAGGCTTGCCCCCGGCCGCTCAGGCGACAGGGTCGCCCGGGCCAGAAGTCGTCCAAAAGCCTCGGTTGCCGCTTCATCTGCCAGATAAACATCAGACATGGCCATAGTCGTTTTCATTTCCTTCTCGCACCCCGTTCAACGCAGGCTCTCACAAACGGTTGACCTGGGCTTGAATCGGCAGCATCAGGTCAGTGGCCAGCAGGCCGCGCTCGCCGTTCTCCGCAGCAGCCATATCGGCTGCTTCACCATGAATACACACGCCACAGCGCAGTGCCTGCGCAGGGGACAAGCCCTGGGCAAGCAATCCTCCGATCAACCCGGCCAGCACATCCCCCATGCCACCACTGGCCATGCCCGGATTACCCTCCGTGCACACCTCCAGGAGCGCGCTGCCAGTAAGCTCGTGTTGCGTACACAGCACACTGCCGGCTCCCTTGAGGACGACAGCGCCTCCCCAGCGGGACTGTAGCGCAGCCGCCGCCGCAAAACGATCCGCCTCCACCTGCGCGACAGCGCTCTCCAACAGACGCGCTGCCTCACCGGGATGGGGCGTGAGCACCCATTGGGAAGAGCCTGCAGGCATGACAAAGTCCAATCCATCCCCCTGGGCCGCATATTCGGCCAACAGGTTCAGTGCATCGGCATCCAGCACCACCGGCAAGTGAGCGCCTGCAAACTCCAGCACCTGCCGCAGCAGGGAATGAGACCAGCTGGAATGCCCCAGGCCTGGCCCAAGCACGATTACTCTGGCCCTCTGCATCAAGGCCAGTAACTGCTCCGAACCATGCCCATCCGGTTCATCAACACCACGCACCATGATTTCCGGACGCCGGGTCAGGGCCGCCGTCACATGCTGGCTGCGGGTCAGCAATGCCACGGTGCCGGCCCCGGCTCTGGCCGCAGCCTCGGCCGCCATCAGCGCCGCTCCGCCATAGCCCAGATCGCCCCCCACCACCAGCACATTGCCACACAGGCCCTTATGGGCGGTAGCAGGGCGTGGCGGGAGACACGCGGAAATCGCGTACACATCGAGCCGGCTACTGGCAGGGGAGCGCGCCTGCTCACTTTTCTTTACCAATTCCGGCATGCCCAGGTCATGAAACACAATCTCCCCGGTGTGATCCGGCGCCTTGCCGGTAAACAACCCCTGCTTCAAACCCACCAGACAGACCGTCATGCTGGCCTGCACGGCAATACTGCCCACATAGCCCGTATCACAGTTCACGCCCGAGGGGACATCCACGGCAACGACTGGCAGACCCGCTCCGTTCATCCATTCGATCACCGACTCATGAGCGCTGCGCAACGGCCCCTTGAAACCCGTACCGAGAATCGCATCCACCAGCACAGTATCCTGCGGGAACCGGGCGCTGAGCAGCTCCTGCAGCACATCGCAGGGACGACAGGATACCCCCGCAGCAAGCGCCTGTATGCGCGCACTCGCCGCATCGTCGCGCAAGCGCTCCGGCTCAGCGCATTCCAACACCTGCACCTTGATGCCCTCGGCGGCTGCCAGCATCGCGACATAATAGCCATCGCCCCCGTTATTGCCTGCTCCCGTGAAAACCACCAGACGCCGTAACTGGGGCCAGCGCTGACAAATGGCGCTGAACACGACAGAAGCTGCCCGGCGCATCAGTTTCAGTGACGCAATCGGCAATTGCTCGATGATCAGCCGATCGAGCTCACGCACCTGCTGCGCAGTATAGAGTTGACGGGGGAGATGAGACTGGGAATTGTGCCTGGACACGGGTGCCTTCCTGCCGCTATCGGCTTGACAGATACATGACGCTAGCGATCGAACTTGTAAATCAGCCGCCGGACCAGCTGCAATCCGGTTTCAAGCTCTTCCAGGGGAACATCTTCGGTATTGTCGATGGCCCAGGGATCCTGCACCGCACGCAGTGCCGTGTAGACCTCCTGCCCACGATCGGTCAGACATACCAGCACCGAACGCCTGTGTTCGGGATTATTCTCATAACGCAGCAGACCATCGCGCTCCATAACGTCCGTAATCCGCTGCACCGCCTGTCGGGACTGCCCCAAAGCTCTTGCTATTCCCGGCACCGTCACGCCCGAATGGGCAAGGGCCACCACGCCGATCACCTTCCAGCGGGCACTGGTCAGCCCCAGCGCTTCGGCCATGCGATCCCCTTCCGCCACCAACAGCCCGTTCAGACGGAACAGTGACAGCACAAGGTCCAGAAAAAGTTTGCGTTTGGGAGAATGCGCCATGAAGCACTCCAGTGATAGCGTCTTAATAGCGCAGCATGTTGTCATTCTGACCAATTGCTGTCAAATCCTCCTGACCGCAATGACAGGCATCCGCCGACGATGCCCGCACAAACGCCGGCTCCGCCCTTCAGCCCGACACAAGTCAGCGCCTTGCAAATACCATAGGTGCAGGGTAGCTTAGACCCTCTATTTATCTACTGACAGGGACTCGGTGGGACATCCTCACAATGCGCAGAACCGCCTCCATTATCCTGACGCTTGCCCTCTGCCTCCCCCTGCGCCTGATGGCGCAACCCCTGCTGGATCCGTTCACGGAGGAGGTGCAGGACACTGCCGGCGAGTTCGCCTTTGTGCGGCTGCAGTATGACAATTACTATGATGACGGTTTTGGCTACGGCACCTGGCGAACCGACTTTCCCAGCTCGGATACCAACTTCCTGCGCGGCGTCTCCCGCCTGAGCAATGTCCGCGTCATGAAGGACCCCATTGTGCTGCGCCTGGACGATGACCGAATTTTCAACTATCCGTTTATTTATGCGCTGGAGATGGGGCGCAATGGTGGCCCGCTCTTCAGCGAAAAAGAAAAGACCAATATGCGGGAGTATCTGCTGCGGGGCGGTTTTCTGCTGATCGACGATTTCTGGGGCACACGCCAGTGGAATAATTTCTACCGGGCATTTTCCGATGTATTCCCCGATCGCGAGATTATCGAACTCGATCCCGGGCATGAAATTTTCCGCAGCTATTACGATATCGACGGCCCGCAGATGATTCCCGTCATCGGCAATCCGGAAAATTACCCCGAGCAGGATGTGGACCGGGCGAGCAACCATGCCATCGTTGATGATTCCGGCAGGGTCATGGTGCTGATCAACTGGAACTCGGACATGGGGGACGGCTGGGAGCACACCTACGACCCGCGCTACCCGACGCGATTCGCCAACCTGGCCTATCAGCTTGGCATCAACTACCTCATCTATTCACTGACTCACTGAGCCGCAGACGGGGCTGCTGCACGCAGACCGGCACAGTAATCCTGCGCGGCCACGGCAGGAGTAAACCAGACATAGTCGTAGGGCAGGGTGGCCGAGAAACTCTCCAGGTAATCCTGCACCTGCAGCAGACCCGGCTGCACCTCCAGAAACGCCAGACTCAACAGGGGGCCGGCATCCGTGCTCAGATAATTAGGCGCCCCCAGATCACGCCGCGCGTGAAAATTGCCGGCAATCAGCACCTGCACCCCGGCGGCGCCGCTATCGCTTTGCAGACTTTGCGCCATGACCGCATCGCGTGCCTGCTGGACGCGCACCATGGCAGCAAACTGACTCTGCGGCAGCATGCCACAGTGGCTCTCATCAATATCCTGCTCAAGACGCTGACGCTGCGCTTCATTCAGGCTGGCCTGCGTTGCCGCATCCAACTCGCCCCCATAGACACTCATCATTTCACTGCGGCTGATATTCGCCGTGCGCACCGGCACCCCGGCATTCAGCGCCTCGCGCAGCAATGGACCATAGAATGACCAGTCCCAGCCCTCTTCGTCCCACTGCAGGCCCGTGCGCAACACCTCTTGCCCGGGCGCAGGCCGGCCCACAAAAGCACCCAGTGCCGCAGCCTGGCCCGAATCCAGCATCTCAAAACTGACACTGCCAAGTGTCGAGCTCTCCGCCAGTTGCCGCAGCACATGCAACTGCAGCGCGTGATGATCGGGGTTGTCGTGCTTCTCCCCCAGAATCAGCAGGGCGGACGCCTGCACAGCGTCCATCAGCGTGGCCTCATCAATCCGGGCCCCATCGTCAAGGCGCCAGAGCGTGCCCGTCAGGGGGTGATCCTGATACAGCGGCGCCAGCCATGGCCCCTCGGGAGGAGGCACGGCCACACACCGGCACAGGGCAAGCATCAGCAGGAACAGGGCAGAGAAACGGGCCATGGCGTTAATCCGCATCCTTGGGAAAATCGAAGCTCAGCACACGCCCCACGCCTGGCAGCACCTCCGCCCAGTACTCAACTGGCAAACAGATGCTTACGAGGCCGCAGGTAGGAATATTGTCGATACCGGCGTGGGCGAGCTCGTTGGCAAGATCGGTCAGGGCCGGGTTGTGCGCCACCAGCATGGCGGATTCACAGTTTTCATCAAAGAGGCTGATTATCTGCATCAGCTTGGGGCTGCCGGCCAGGTAAATCTGTCGGTTCTCTACGATTGTGGCGGGGTCGAGATTCATCCCCTTGCACACCAGTGTGGCCGTTGTCAGCGCACGCACCGCTGGCGAACTGATCACCAGATCAAGCTGCGCGCCCCGCTCGAGGAGACGCTTGGCCATCTCCGGCGCATCATGCAAACCTCTGTCATTGAGGGGACGTTCATAGTCTTTCTGCCCGGGGGTTGCCCAACTCGATTTTGCATGTCGCAGCAGGTAAAGCGTCTTCATGATATGGCTGAATCCTGTCAGTCTGCCCCGTCGCCCGGGTTCCGGTGCCGATCATTGCCGGACACCCCGGCTAGCGATTCTACGCGAAAGCGTGGATAACGCGAAACGCAAAACACCCGCGTTTCCTACGGACGGGCAGTGCGCAAAAAAAAGGGAAGGATCACAAGATCCTTCCCGAATAGACTTCACTACAACGCTTGGGAGAGTTCAACAGGTACACTCGGCACCCGTATGAAGCGGATTCAATCAGGCCCGTCCGGACCTTCCCGAATCAGTACCAGACAGGTCCATCGTGGTCACTGCCTGGCACCTTGGGGCCCCATGTCCCATGGCCCCAAATTCCTTGCCTGTCAGGCGTTGGCGACTTCTGCACGTACGCGTCGGTCGAGTTCGGCCAGTGCGATATGCGCAGACTGCATGGCGCTTTCCATCCAGGCGGTGTGGTGACTGATCTGGTCACCGATACACCAGTATTTGCCATCAACCGGTGCCTGCAGATTGGCAAAAATGCGCTGTTCTTCCGGTGTTTCCACACGCCAGCGGGCGGCTACACCCCGGTATTCGGCGGCAAGAACACCGATGCCTCCAACGTGGTGGGTCTGAAAGGGGAAGTGGGTGAGACGTCCTACGATGTGAGCATCGGCAACGGCTTCTCCGAAATGACCTATATGATCTCCAACACCACCAACCCCTCCATGGGGCCGGACTCTCCCACCAGCTTCGAGCCGGGTATCTACACCACGATCGAGAACAACTTCAACATCGACCTGTCCAAGCCGGTTGACGTTGGCATGTACTCTCCGCTGAACGTGGCCTACGGTTTCGAGTGGCGTCGCGAGATCTTCAAGGTGAACTCCAACGACCAGAACTCCTACCGTGTCGGCCCGTACTCCACCGTAGGCGCGGGCGTGGGTTCCGATGGCTTCCAGGGCTTTGGTCCTGACCAGCAGGGCACCTGGGACCGCAAGAACTGGGCGGTGTATGTGGACCTGGAAGTGGACGCCACCGAGCGCCTGTTGCTGGGTGCCGCGCTGCGTTACGAAGACTTCTACAACACCTTCGGGGATACCACCAACGGCAAGCTGACTGCACGCTATGCCCTGTCTGACACTACGAACATCCGTAGCACCATCAGCACAGGCTTCCGCGCACCGTCTCCGGGCCAGGCCAATATCTCCAACATCAGCACCGGTGTTGTGGACAGCATCCCTGTGACTCAGGGCCAGATTCCTCCGACCAACCCGATCTCTGTTCGCTTCGGTGGTAAGGAACTGACCCCCGAGAAGTCCAAGAACTACAGTATCGGTCTGGCGACCGAAATTGGTTCTCTGGACCTGACCGTGGACTACTACCGCATCGAGCTGGAAGACCGCATCCTGAACTCTGCAACCTTCGATATCACGCCGGCAATTGCGGCAGAGCTTGAAGCGTCCGGTATTTCCGGTGCAGGCAGCATCGTGTCCTTCAACTACTACACCAACGACATGTCCACCACCAATGAAGGTGTGGAAGTTGTCGGTTCCTGGTCCATGGACTGGGATAACCTGGGTCGCACCGATTTCGCTGCCTCCTGGGCCTGGACCAAGCAGACCCTGGACAGCTTCACTCCCGGCCTGCTGACCCGCGCCAACGTGGCTGACCTGGAAGACGGTATCCCCGCGAACCGTGGTAACTTCCGCGCCAACCACAATATTGGTGACTTCCGTATCACGCTGCAGGCCAACTACTACGACGAGTACTTTGTAGTGCCGTCCAATGCTGACCTGACTCGTGACTACTGGGTCGGTGACAAGACCATCTTCTCTGGCGAGTTGGCCTATACCTTCCGCGACAACTACACCTTCGTGATTGGTGCGGATAACCTGTTCAACACCATGCCTGAGAAAGTGCGTCCGGTGGATATCAACTCCGGCACCAGCAACAAGTACGTAACAAGCGGTGCATTCAGCCCGAACGGCCGCTTCGTCTACGCACGCGTGAAGGCGGACTTCTAAGGCCTGCGCAAGCAGTCCCGAAGTCTGGTAAAAACGTGAAGGGTGCCACGCAAGTGGCACCCTTTTCTCACCAGGAGTAGCAGATTTATGTTTCGCAAAGTAATTCCCGTGGTTTTTGCACTTTCTGCCATCGCATCGGTGAGTGCGTCGGCAGCACAACCCCATGAGCCAGTGGATCACCGTTTCTGTTTCACCTGCCACGGCACTGACGGCGTGGGCAGCGAAGGCATCCAGGCGCCTCGCCTTGCGGGCATGGAGTCCTGGTACCTGAAGCGCCAGCTGGAGCTGTTCAAGGCCGGCGGACGTGGCGTACACCCGATGGATATCGAAGGGATGGAAATGCAGCCGATGGCGGCCATCCTGACAGAAGAACAGATTGATGACGTTGTTGCCTGGGCCGGCAGCTGGGAATATGTACCGGCCGCTCCCACCATTTCCGGCGGAAATGTCGAACGCGGAAAGCAATTGTTCCAGGCCTGTGTCATGTGTCATGGGGATCAGGCACAAGGCAATCAGGCGATGAATGCGCCCGCCCTGCAAGGCCAGAATGACTGGTACCTGGTCACCCAGCTGAAAAACTTCAAGGCCGGTTATCGTGGCAACAATCCACTGGACACCTATGGCGCGCCCATGCGAGCCATGACAGCGGGTCTGGCGGACGAACAGGCCATTGTTGACGTGGTCACTTATATCAACACTCTGGGGCGCTGAACACCGCGCTCTTCGCTCACTCACTCTTTCAAGGAAATCAACATGACGAAATTCGTTAAAGTGCTGTCGCTGACTTCTGCCCTTTTCGCCGCTGTTTTCTCCGTTGCCGCCAGCGCTCAGGACATCGAACGCAACGGTGAGGGTCGTTTCTTCTTCAACAACATCATGATTCCGCCAGGCGCGGAAACGCTGTATCTGAGCGGCTCCGGCGCTTCTCCCCAGGCCGATGGCACCTACGGGGATATGGAGCAGCAAACGGTAGATACCTTCCAGAAATTCAAGGCAACCCTTGAGGCTCAGGGCTGGTCCATGGCTGACATCGTGCAGGTACGCGTCTTTGGCGTGGCCGGCGCTGACGGCACATTCGATTTCGCCGGTTTCAACCGCGGTTTTGCCCAGTTCTTCGGAACGGAAGAAAACCCGATGAAGCCCGTGCGTTCCGTTGTTGAAATCGCCGGCCTGGTCGTCGATGGCTGGTTGCTGGAGATCGAGATCCGCGCGGCCAGAATGCCCAAATAACATCGGGCTGACTGCTAAAGAAGGAGCAACTTCCGGGTTGCTCCTTTTTTTTTGCCTGTCGCAGGCTTGCCCGGCATACTCCCCGGGTTAGCCATTTGCACCGAGTCCTTGTAAAATCCAGGCACTTCAATTTATCGAGAATCCACGAGTACAGGAAGCTATCCAATGCTTAGAACACCCCGTTTTCTCTCGCTCGCTCTGCTTTGTCTCGGCACGGCCTTTGCCACCCCATCCTCCTTCGCCCAGGAAACCGAAAACTCCGTCAGCACCGAACTCGAACTGGGTGCCATTTTTACCGCCGGCAACACCGAAGATGAAAATGTGAAATTCAAGGGCAATGTCGTCTGGCTGCGCAATGCCTGGGAGTACGGGTTTTCCATTGACGGTTTTCGCTCCTCCAAACAGAACGTACTGGCCGCCCAGCGTATCTACACCGTAGGCTCAGCTACTTACAACCTGAATGAGGACTCCTTTATTCTTTCCCGTGTGGCGCATGAAGACGACCGCTTCAGCGGCTATGACGGGCAATCCGACATCTCTGTCAGCTACGGTCAGAACCTGATGCGGGACCGGGAGAACCTCGACTGGAACTACACCATCGGTGCCGGTATGCGTTATTCCCAGGCCCCCACGGAAGACACCAGCGAAGGCATCCTGCGTCTGGCCACCGAGTTACGCTGGAATGTCTCTGCCAATGCCCTCTTTATCCAGACACTGAGTGTGGAAAGCGGCAAGGAGTCCAGCATCGGCCGCTCCGAAAGCTCCATTCAGTCCGATATCATGGAGAACCTGTCCATGAAATTCTCCATCAAGGTGAAGCATCAGACGGAAGTCCCCTTCGGCCGCGAGAAAACCGACAGCGAGGCCTCCGTCACCCTGCTGCTGAGGCTCTGATCGCCAGCGCCCGGAGCAGACCGTATTTCTGAATTAGCAGGCTGTTGCAAAACGTTTTCGAGGTAGTCAGTGCAAGGCAAAAACGAGCAAAAAAACGCAGTTTATAACGAATAAATGAGCATGTTGAGCTCGCTTTTAACGCCGCAATGACAACGTAGATAGTTTTTCAACATCCTGTTAGCGTAAAGGGAAGTTTATGACACCTGTCGTGCGTTTTTACTGGATATCCAGTCTGCTCTGGCTCGCTCTCGGCACCCTGGCACTGTATCACCTCTCCGGAAACACCCTGGCCGTGGCAGCAGTCACGGCCCATCCGGTCGCCCTGGGTTTTGTGTTGCTTGGCCTGCTCTACTTTCTGATCGGCCTGCACGACATGTATGTCAGCAACAGCAATCTGCGGCGCAATTACCCCGTGTTTGCCAATCTGCGCTATCTGTTTGAATCGATACGCCCCGAGATACGCCAGTATTTCATCGCCAGCAACCTGGAAGAAGCGCCCTTCAACCGGGAGGCCCGTGACCTGATCTACCGCCGGGCCAAACGCCTCAACGACACATTGCCCTTCGGCACAGAACAGAACCTGATGCAGAACGGCTATCTGACCGTGTTCCACTCCATCAAGGCCACTCATGTGCCTGCAGAGAAAACCCGCGTCATTATCGGTGGCGAACAATGCCTGCAACCCTACAGCGCATCCTTGCTGAATATTTCCGGCATGAGCTTTGGCGCCCTCAGCGCTGCCGCCATCAGCACCCTGAACAAGGCGGCAGCCATGGGGGGGTTTGCCCATAATACCGGCGAGGGCAGCATCAGCCCCTATCATCGCAGCCACGGCGGAGACATCATCTGGCAGATCGGCACTGCTTACTTCGGTTGCCGGAATCTGGATGGATCATTCAATGACGACGCCTTTCGCAAGAGCGCTGCTGACAAGGCCGTGAAAATGATCGAGATCAAGATCTCACAGGGAGCCAAACCCTCCCACGGGGGTGTACTGCCCGGGGCCAAGGTCACAGAGGAAATTGCCGCCATTCGCCTGGTGGAAGTTGGCAAAACCGTTGTTTCTCCGGCCCAGCACCCGGAGTTTCACACGCCGGTCGGCCTGCTGGAGTTTGTCAAACGCCTGCGCGATCTCAGTGGCGGCAAGCCCACAGGCTTCAAGCTCTGCATTGGCCGCAAGAGCGAATTCATGAGCATCGTCAAGGCCATGCTCAGCACGGGCATCTATCCCGACTTCATCACCATCGATGGCGCCGAAGGGGGTACCGGTGCGGCGCCGGTGGAATTCTCCAACCGCATTGGCATGCCCTGTCTGGAGGCGACCTATTTCGTCAACCAGGTGCTCATCGGTGCTGGCCTGCGCTCTAAAATGCGCATCATCAGCGCCGGCAAAACCGCCACCGGTTTTGATCTGCTGACCAAAATCGCGCTGGGGGCCGATACCGTCAATTCGGCCCGCGCCATGATGCTCGCACTCGGCTGCGTACAATCCAAGGCCTGCAATACCAATAAATGCCCCACCGGCATTGCCACCACCGACCCGGCCCGCGCCAAGGCCATCAATATCGAAGAAAAATCACGCCGTGTACGCAATTTCCACGAGGGTACCATCGATGCTTTCCGGGAACTGTGCGGCGCCGTGGGTTACGACGATCCTGCCAAACTGAAGCCGACAGATCTGTATCAGCGCGTAGGCAACGACCTCAAGCACTTCGATCTGATCTACACGCCGCTCAGCAGCGGCCAGCTACTGACCACCAGCATTCCGGATGCCTATGCACAGGACTGGGAAAAGGCCAGTGCGGACAGTTTCTAGAAAGGCCATGTATTCGTTGTAGGGCGTCAACGCAAAGATGACGGGAAGGGGAGGTTTGTCACAGCCGCCCCACCCAGGACGGCTGTGAACGATCACGCAGTTACTGGCGGGTACCGGTTACCGGAATGGCACCGAAATCGGAGTCAAAATTTCCGTTCAGGCTGTCGCCTTCGATATTGCCGGCAAAGCTCAGTTGCAGTGTTTGCCCCTGGGCATCGATGATCACATTGAAGCTGACAGCATTGCCACTGACGCTGACGCTGCGCAGTTCGGTGGCGCCCAGCTCTGCAGAGCTCATGGAGCCGGACAGATCAGACGCCACGTCCAGCTGTGCTCCCATCATCCCTACCGGTGTATTGATGCTGATATCCCACATGCCCACAAACGGATTTGCCGGAGTGGACGCACACGCAGCCAGAACAATGCTTGCTGTGAAGAGCAGGATGCCTTTAAAAAATCTTTTCATGATGTCCCCTTATTATCGATATTGAGTTTGTTGCCTGACAGTCTGCGCTCAGACTTGCGCTGCGCTATTCTCACCCGATTCATCATTGAGTCAACGGCTTTTTCGATCAGCTCCCCTGTTTCTGAGACACATGCTCACTGAAATCTGAAATTGGACGAATCAGGCAGTGCGTGCGTTGAATGACCGGGCAGGCAAATTGTCGCTCCTGACATTCTGCTATATGCTGATCACCAATTTACGATGGTCGCTGCCCGCAATCTGCGACCACATCCTGCCAGACGACGACTAGACAGAGGACAAGACCATGGCGCGATTTCGAGTGAACGGTAAAGAACATCAGCTGGACATCGAACCCGACATGCCACTGCTGTGGGCACTGCGCGATGAACTGGGCCTGAGCGGAACCAAATTCGGCTGCGGCGTGGCCGCCTGCGGTGCCTGCACCGTACAGGTCAATGGCAACCCCGTGCGCAGCTGTGTGACACCGGTCAGTGCCGTGGAGGGCAGCGATATTACGACCATCGAAGGTCTTGCCGTCAATGCCTCACTGACGCCGGTACAGCAGGCCTGGATCGATCACCAGGTCCCGCAATGCGGCTACTGCCAGTCCGGCATGATCATGGCGGTCTCCGCTCTGCTGGCCAGCAACCCGTCCCCCAGCGATGCAGAAATCGACGGCGCCATCAGCAACGTCTGCCGCTGCGGCACCTATCCACGCATTCGCCAGGCGATCCGTTCGCTGCGCGCCAGCGCCTGAGGGGGAGCACATCATGAAAATGAATCGACGCCGCTTTATTCTTGGCTCAACACTGGTCGGGGGCGGACTGCTGATCGGCTATGCCGCTTCCCGCCCCAGCAAACATCGCGTGGCCAACCGCGATGCCGGAGAGCGCCCCTATCTGACGACCTGGCTGCGCATTGCGCCGGATAACACCGTTACCGTCCTCGTGCCGCATTCGGAAATGGGGCAGGGCATCCTTACCTCACTGCCGATGATGGCGGCCGACGAACTCGATGCGGACTGGAATCTCGTCCGGGTGGAGCAGGCTCCCGCCACCGATCTGTTTGCCAATGGGGTGTTGATCAAGGGTTTTGCTGAGTCCATGGGCGTCAGCATCCCTGGCGTACTCGACGGGCTGGCCTCTGCCGCAACCATGAAAGTGGCCGAAATCATGAACATGCAGATCACCGGAGGCAGCAGCTCGGTTCGCTTCACAGGCGAGCATGGCATGCGCGTTGCCGGTGCCGCCGCACGGGAAATGCTGCTGAAAGCCGCCTCTGCACGCCTGGGCGTTCCGGAGAGTGAGCTGAGCACAAGCCTGAGTTTCGTGCATCATCGCGCGAGCGGACGCTCACTGACCTATGGTGAGCTGGCCTCCGATGCGGCCCGCTTCGAGCCCTCCAGCGAGCCCATCTTGAAGACACCCGAACAATTCACTCTGATGGGCCGCTCGATCCCGCGCGTGGATATTCCGGCAAAGGTAGATGGCAGCGCACAATACGGCATCGACGCGCATCTGCCCGGCATGCTCTACGCGGCAGTGAAAACCTCCCCGGTGTTCGGCAACCGCCTGCAGTCCGTGGGCAATACCGAGGCCGTGCTGCAGCGTCGGGGCATCAAGCGCATCGTGGAACTGGACGATGCCGTTGCCGTGGTAGCCGACAATTACTGGCGCGCACAACAGGCCCTGGCATTGCTGGACATCCGCTTTGAGGAGACGACCAACGATAGCGTCAACAGCCGCAGCATCTACGCCCAGTACGATACCGCCCTGCAGGATGAGCTCAACGAAGACGTGATCGAGGGCGATGCCCCGGGTTTTCTCGCCTCTGCCTCCGACATCGTGGAAGCCACCTATCGCGTGCCCTATCTCGCCCATGCCGCCATGGAACCCATGAACTGCACCGTGCATTTCCACGATGGTCGCTGTGATGTGTGGACAGGCACCCAGGACAATCTGGGCATCCGCGGCCGCGTTGCCAAAGTCGCTGGTCTGGACGAAAACAGCGTCACACTGCATGCCAGCTACCTCGGGGGAGGTTTCGGCCGTCGCCTGCCCACAGGAACCAATACCATCGATCAGGCCACGCAGATTGCCAGCCACTTCGATGTTCCGGTCAAAACCCTGTGGAGCCGCGAGGAAGACATGCAGCAGGACTACTACCGCCCGGCAGTCACCAGCAAATTCCGTGCGGCCTTTGACAACACAGGCAAACTCATGGCCTGGGAAAATCATTACATCGGCAAGAATGAGCCGGCAGAGGCGGCACACACGCCCTACAGCATTCCCCACAAGCACATCGCCTATGCGCTCAGCGATACCCATGTGCCTTTCGGTGCCTGGCGCAGTGTCGCCCACTCCCAGCACACCTTCTTCCTGGAATCCTTTGTGGATGAACTGGCACATCGTTCGGGGCAGAACCCCTACCAGTTCCGCCTCAATATGCTGGCGGACAAACCCCGCCACGCGGCCGTGCTGCGCGCAGCCGCCCAGAAGGCCAACTGGGAGCGCAATCTTCCGGCCGGGCACGCCCAGGGTATTGCCCTGCAGGAAAGCTTTGGCAGCATCGTGGCGCAGGTGGCCGAAGTATCCATCCGGCCCGATGGCAGTGTGCAGGTGCATCGTGTCACCTGTGCCGTTGACTGTGGCCGGGCGATCAACCCGGACACCGTCGCCTCGCAGGTGGAAAGCGGTGTTATTTTCGGGCTGACTGCAGCGATGTACGGAGAAATCACTATCGACAAGGGACGGGTAGTGCAGCGCAATTTCCCCGACTACGACATGATCCGTCTGCGTGATACCCCACAGATCGATATCGTCAACGTGGAATCCGGCGAGGCATTGGGAGGGCTGGGGGAACCGGCAACGCCCCCTATCGCCGCTGCCGTGGCAAACGCCGTGTACATCCTGACGGGTCAGCGGGTGCGCGAACTGCCCTTGAAAAACTATCGTTTCACTGCCGCGCCCGTTGAAAGCGCAGTCTGAGCCCGGCTCATCCTTCAGCGGCGGTTTCATTCAAAAAGTGCAGCGCCTTCCCGCCAGGGAGGGCGCTGCCAAGCTCATGACGAGACAAACGCTGCGTTACTTCAATGGGGTCTGGAAGCTATAGACCGTCAGCAACAGAGAATCTTTCGCAAGCCAAACAGGAAATGAATCAGCGGGACGCCTGATAATTGTCCCGGATGAATTCACCCAACAGCTCAAATTCCTCGCTGCGGGTGCTGGCCTTGCGCCACACCAGGCCAATCTCCCGGAAACTGCTCTGATCCAGGGGCTCCGTCTTGATGCGGGTGTTGCGCAGCAAAGAAGAACCAATGGCCATTTCCGGCAGATAGGTGATGCCAAGGTCGGCATCCACCATCTGCACCAGTGTCAGCAGGCTGGTTGCGGTAATGTGGCTGACCTTGTCGGCATTCTTGATATTGCACGCCGACAGGGCGTGATCGCGCAGGCAGTGCCCATCTTCCAGCAGCAGAATGCTGTCTTCCGGCAGTTCACTGACCTGGTAGTGGCGTGGGTCGACGAGGGCACTTTTGGCCTGATGTGCCAGGAAGAAATGATCGCGAAAAAGCCGCATCTCCGTGATATTGCGCAGCTCGTAAGGCATGGCGATGAGGATGATATCCAGCTCACCGTCCATCAGGCTGGCGTAGACCCGCTCCGTCAGATCCTCCTTGAGATACAGTTTGAGCTCGGGATAGGCCTTGCGCAGTGCCGGCAACAGCCGCGGCAGCAGAAAGGGGGCGATGGTGGGGATCACGCCCAGCTTGAGCTGCCCGGTCAGGGGTTGCTGATTGCCCTGGGCAATATCCACCAGCTCCTCCAGATCCCGCAACACCTGCCGCGCCTGCGTGGCAATATCACGCCCCAGACTGGTCACCGTCACATTCTTGTTGGTGCGATCCACCAGCTGGATGTTCAGTGTATTCTCCAGTTCCCGGATGGCGACACTGAACGCGGGCTGCGACACGAAACAGGCCTCTGCGGCCTTGCCAAAATGCCCGTGCTGCTCCAGTGCCACGAAATACCGCAGCTGTTTTGTTGTGGGTAAATGATTCATGCCGTCCCCCGTGCACTTTCCCTGTCGTGAAGTCTTGTTCGTTTGAGCGCAAACAGGCTAATCCATAATAAATATCATGACAATAGTTTTAATTCATTTTATGTATATTCGATAAGCTCCTACACTGAGCCCAGTTTCGAAATACCCCGGGAAGGTAAACAGTGACAGGCCCTTAACCGGAGCAACCGATCCCCATGGTTGCTCCGGTTTTTTTTACTTTGGCCGAACAGCACGATATTGTTGCGGACTCTGCAATCACCACGTCACGGACACTATTTTGCTGCTACTGATTCTCGGCCTGAGCCTGTTTTTCGGCCTGCATCTTCTGCGCGAGCTGGGCCTGCGACAGAAACTTGTTTCGCGCATGGGGCTTGCGCTGTACAAGGTGACGCTGGCCTGCGGCATGCTTGTTGCGCTGGTGTTGATCGTCTACGGAAAAGGCGAGGCCCCCTTTGTTCAGCTCTGGGTCCCTCCCTATAATCTGCGCGCCCTCACGCAGCTGCTGATGATCTCCGCCTGTATTCTGCTGGCGGCCACTTTCCTGCCAAACTCCCACACGCGCACACTCGTCATGCACCCGATGCTGAGCGCCGTCATCGTGTGGGGCATCTCACACCTGCTGAGCAATGGGGATCTCGCCTCCGTGCTGCTGTTTGGAGGCTTCAGCCTATGGGCGATGATCAAGATCATCAGCCTGCAAACACGCTCCGACAACACGTCCGGCCGCCCACGGCCTGCACTGATATGGGATGCGGCGGCAATCACTGTCGGCATGATTGTCTACAGCCTGCTTTTGGTGTTTCATGGGCCACTGTTTGGTTTCGCACTGATGGTGCAGATGGGATGAAAACCGGGAGTTAAACGACATGCGCAACTGGATTCGGACTTTTCCGGGCCTGAGCCTGGGCTGCCTGCTGTCGCTCCTGGGCACGCAGTCCAACGCACAAACACCCGATGCCTACTGGTCGGGAGTCTGGCAGGCAGCAGGCAGCCCGTTTATGCTGAGAGTCCGCTCACAGAACGATCTGTTGCATGTCGAGGCCATCGACTCCATGGGGCTCGTGTGGCAGAACAGTCCAGGCACCATCCAGGGGGACAGCGCCACCTTTGAAGTTCAATACCAGGGTGTCACCGCAACGGTGCTGGTGCAGAAAACGGATGCGGAAACGGCAATCGCCCGACCGCTGAGTTGCCGACCGGATTACCACATTGTGTGTGCTCTGGTACAGAACCAGCAGGCACTGTTCGTGAAGCAGCACACCTCTCCCTAGAGGCGTGCTGCCAGAGAAGGGAAGCCTGCGCTAGGCGCTGATTTCGGCAACGGACGTGATCTGCTTGCCCACAATGCCGTAGTCAATCGCCTCCTGCACGGTCATCCAGTAATCCCGATCGGTGTCCTTGGCCACCCGCTCCAGTGGCTGACCGGTTTCGTCGGCGATCAGTTTGTTGATGCGCTCACGCATTTTCACAATCTGCTCTGCCTGGATTTTGATATCCGATGCCCGCCCACGGGAACCGCCCGAGGGCTGATGCACCAGAAAGCGTGTGTTCGGCAGGCTGTAGCGGTTCTCTTTCTTTGCTGCGAGATAAATCGTGGTAGCGGCGCTGGCAACCCAACCGGTGCCGACAACACGCACCTCTGGCTTGATGAACTTGATCATGTCGTACACCACATCGCCCGACTCCACATGGCCACCCGGTGAGCTGATGTAAATCGTAATGGGCTCATCGCTGTCCGCTGCGAGCGCCAGCAGCTTCTCGGTAACGGAGCGGGCAATACGGTCATCGATTTCACCGAAAATGGTAATCGCGCGGGACTTGAAGAGCTTCTCTTCGACAAGCTTGCCGCCACCGGCTTCCGTTTTCGTCTTTTCTGCTGTTTGGTTTGGCATCTGTAATTCTCCAGAGTAAAGGCGTCAACCATGATGCATGGGAAACGCCGGACGATTCTAAGGTTTCGCTTCATCCCCAGGATGGGACTCCGAACCCAGGGCACGGAACGCAATCAGCAACTGCGGCAACAGCGTCAGGGCCCCAAGCAGGGCCACCATCATCGCAATGCTGGTCAGAAGACCAAAGATAATGGTAGGAATAAAATTGGACAGCACCAGAATGGAGAAACCCGCCACCACTGTCATGGTGGTGAAGTACATCGCCCGTGCGATGCTGTCATGACAGAAATACATGGTTTCGCGGTAGTTACCCAGCCGGTGAAATTCACGCTTGAAGCGGTGCATATAGTGGATGGTGTTGTCCACGCCGATTCCCACGGCAATCGCCGCAATGGTGATGGTCATGATATCCAGTGGAATTCCCAGCCAGCCCATCAGGCCCAGCACACCCAAGGCCGCAATGATATTGGGAATGATGCACAGCAGCGCAATCCGCACAGAACGAAACAGAAACAGAAACATGATCATGATGGCAAACAGCACCACGCCCAGCGTCAGAATCTGGGACTGGTACAGACTCTGCAACACATTATTGTAGAGCACCAGAATTCCCGTAACGTGCACCTGCTCCGGGGCATAGCCGAATTCTTCCTGCAAGCCCCGGGCAATCCCCTGGATCAGCTCATTGCGGTTCAGGTTGCGGTCGGATTCGATGACCCGCACATTGAAACGCACCTGATTCTCGCTGACAGACACAAACGGTGTCAGGACTGATTCTTTCAGGGTTTCGGGAATACGGGAATACAACAACGCCCAGACGAAACTGTCCACCGGCGCATTGCCATTCAACTGCTCGGCAAGGTGAATAATGGAACCGAATGACAGCACCTTGCCGGTCTGGGGATTGGCATCCAGGTAGTCGTGGATGCGTTTGATCTCATCCATCTTGTCCCCGGTAAACCAATAGGCATCATTGGCGGCCTGGCCAACATCGTCAAAGCCATCGTCAAAACCGTCATCGAAGCCATCATCAAAACCGTCGTCAAAGCCGTCATCCAGCGCAGGGCTCTGAGGCAGGTTGACGATGACATCCATGGACAGCGTGCCACCCAGCTTCTCATCGAACAGGCTCATGCCCTTGTAGATTTCCGTGTCCTTGCTGAAGTAGTCGATGAAGCTGTTCTCGACCTTGAGCCGCATCAGACCGGCCACACTCAGCAGCAGTACCACTGCCGCAATCAGCAACACCCCATTGCCAAGGCGATCGGTAAAGCGTGCCAGGCCCGAGGTCAGCGCGAGCGGTCCCTGTGTATCGTAACGGGCCGTGTCGCGGGGCATCAGGCTCATCATGGCGGGAAACAGAAGAAACACCACCAACAGCGCCGTTGTCACGCCGATGACCATAATCCAGCCAAAGGAAATAATGGGCGAAATACCGCTGACCAGCAGGGAGGCGAAGGCCACGATGGTCGTCATGGCGGTATATAAGCAAGGCTTCCACATGGACAGCACGGCGTGGCGCAGCAGTTTGTCGTGACGGCTGAAATGGCGGGTTGCGCGCAGCTGGCGGTAACGCACAATGAGGTGCACCGTCAGTGAAATCGTGGTGATCAGCAGCAGGGACATGAAGTTGGAGGAAACGACTGTCACGCGCCAGTCCATGATGCCAAGAATGCCCACCACCACGATACCGGCCACGGCACAACAGGCCAGTGGCAGGAATATCCAGCGCAGACGCCGGAAGATGATCCCCAGGGCAAAGACAATGAAGGCGAACACGCCAAGGCTGAAGGTTGTCAGATCGTTCTGGACGAAGCTCACCATATCGTCCGCGATCATCGGGGCGCCCCCCAGATAAACAGTGGCATCCTCCTGATAGCGGGCCAGAATATCGCGGATCTGGCGAATATCCTCATGGCGCTGCTGAGCCGTCAGGGCGCTGTAGGCATCGAATTCCTCCGTGACACTCGCAAGCTGGTCCGCCTGCCCGGCGTTCAAGCCCTCTGTATCACGCAGACGACGCAGGGTTTCGCGAGTGTCCAGCAGGCTGTGATAGCGTTCATCGCGGGCAAAGCTGACGAGCAGGGCGGTGGTTTCACCATCGGCACTGACGATGGCATTGCTGAACACGGGGCTGTTCATCAGCTCCTGCTTTGCCGCCGCAAGATCAAGCCCGGGTGTCAGCAGCGTGTCGTAATTTTCGGAGAGGCTGAGCAGGGCCGTATCACCAAAGACCGGCACATTCAGCAGGCTGTCCACCGACTGCACACGTTCCAGGCCCAGCAGCTCATCGCGCATGCGGGCAATGCGCGCAAACACCTCCTGGCTGAACAACTCCCCCTGTGGGGTGTAGGCCACAGTAACGGTATCCCGGGTGCCGTAGCGGTTGTTGATCTGGCGGGAGTACTCGAGCTCCTCGTCCCCTTCCATGAGCAGGGAGTCTGCGGAGGCATCCAGTTTGAAATACTGGGCATACCAGGCCATGCCCGCCGTCAGGCAGCACAACAGCAATATCACCAGCAGGGGACGGCCAAAGACCATGTGTTTGTAGAGGCGTGACGCGGCAGGCATAGACATCCTTCAGGGTTCTTGAACTCCGGGTGCTTTCCCGGGCAACTGGGCCGGCCTTCTGCGGCACGAAAAGTCGCGGCTAACTATACCCTGTTGGCCGGGGGCTTGCACCAGTGCCCAACAGGAAGCCTCCACGAGTTTGTGGAACGAACAAATGCTCATCATGCAAGCGTCTTAATCAAGACATTGGGAAATAATGTGAAAAATTAATGCGTTACGCTTGAGAATTCTCACAATTCGTCACAATGTAAGCCTTGCGACGAACCCCGAAGCTTGGTTAGAGTGGCACTAAGCTACTAAAAGGGGTATTTTGACTGCCCCTGAACAGAATCGACCCCATATCATGGACAAGTCGCCGGTCAATGAAGGTCGGCATATCGGGAGGAGGAGAGAAGTAATGAAAACGTTTTCCACAGCCTTGCTGAGCGCTCTGATGCTGCTGGCGTCCTTCGTTGCCAGCGCAGACGATTATCTCAAGCCGATCAAGGACTTCACCCTGGTTGACCAGACCGGCGTGACACACTCGCTGAGCGACTACAAGGACAAGGACTATATTGTCGTGTATATCCACGGCTCCGGCTGCCCGATTGCGCGTCTGTCCGTGCCCGAATACCAGGACATTGCCGCAACCTACCGCAGCAAGAACATCGAGTTCCTGATGCTGAACTCGTTCATCCAGGACGATATGCCCCGCATCCTGAAGGAAGCGGCGGAGTTTAAAATCGACTTCCCCATCCTGAAGGACGAAGACCAGACAGTGGCCAAGTCTCTGGGGGTTGAGCGTACTGCCGAAGTCTTCCTCATTGACCCGCGCACCCGCGAAACCCTGTTCCGCGGCCCGATCAACGATGCACTGGGCTATGAGACACAGCGCAGCAAGGTCGACAACCACTACCTGAAAGACGCGCTGGACACTATTCTGGCCGGCGGCGTGGTGGACATGGATGACATCCCCGATTCCAAGGGTTGCCTGGTCGGTTTCTTCCACCCGGCGGTGACTGGTCTGTAAGACCTTCGCAACAAGCAGCATTAAAAAGGGCGCTCACCGCAAGGTCAGCGCCCTTTTTCATTCATTATGTGTCCTGTGGGAGCGGGTGGTGGGAGCGGGCTTGCCCGCGAACTGACCTGGAAAGGCACAGAACTATTCGCGGGCAAGCCCGCTCCCACAGCCACAGCCACAGCCACTCCCATAGGATTTTCCTGGGTAACTCCCACTCAAACCTGCATCAATCGACAAAGGCCCGCTCAATCACGTATTCGGCCTTGATGCCCTGACGGGACTCCTTGAACCCCCAGTCATCCAGGATTTTTCCGATATCCCGCAGCATGGCGGAGCTACCACACAGCATGAAACGGTCATCCGCCGTATTGGCGTGAGGCAGACCAATGTCCTCAAACAGCTTGCCACTGGTCATCAGCTCGGTGATACGACCGGTGTTGACGTAGGGCTCACGGGTTACCGTGGGGTAGTAAATGAGTTGTTTGCTGACCTCTTCCCCAAAGAACTCGTTCTGCGGCAGCTCTTCGGTAATCAGTTCGTGATAGGCCAGATCGATGATACGGCGCACACCATGCACCAGGATCACTTTCTCGAAACGCTCGTAAATCTCCGGGTCACGAATCACGCTCATGAAGGGGGCCAGGCCCGTTCCGGTGCTCAGCAGGTAGAGATTACGCCCCGGCAGCAGATGATCGGCTACCAGGGTGCCGGTGGGTTTGGCGCTGACAAAGACTTCATCGCCAATCTTGATGTTCTGCAGACGGGAGGTCAGCGGGCCGTCCTGGACCTTGATGCTGAAGAATTCCAGTTCCTCTTCATAATTGGCACTGGCAATGCTGTAAGCGCGCATCAGCGGACGCCCGTCCACCTCCAGCCCAACCATGACGAAATGACCGTTCTCGAAGCGCAGCGACTTGTCTCGCGTTGTCGTGAAACTGAACAAGGTATCGTTCCAGTGGTGCACACTGGTCACGCTCTGTTTGGAGATTGCCGCCATGCTGTGATTCCTGCCTTCATGTCATCTTAGGGGGAGTTTGTACAAGGGATTCGACTGCTTGCGCGGAGTTTACCCGGGCGATAAGCTACCCGCAAAACAGATAATAGCCATATCATCAATCGGTTTTTCAGATATAAAACCAAAGCAGGACGAATCCGAAACCGCTGCGGACGATACAGCGGAACGCCATGAATTTCAAGGTCTTGCTCGCTGCAAGAGGGCTGCAAACATGCATTACACCCTGCGCCAGATCGAAGTCTTCCTCGCCACCGCTCATTTCGAGAATGTCACCCAGGCCGCCAACAGCCTGTCCATGTCCCAGTCCGCTGCGAGCTCGGCCTTGCAGGACCTGGAGCAGCGTTTCGAAATGCAGCTCTTCGACCGCGCCGGCAAGCGCCTGCAACTGAACGAGCTGGGCAAGTCCCTGCGCCCCCGCGCAGAGGCACTGATGGCCCAGGCACGGGAATTCGAGCGCATTCTCACCCTGCACTCGGATATCGGGGAGATCAAGGTCGGCGCCACTCTGACCATCGGCAACTATCTGGCGGTCGCCATCATGGCGGACTTCATGAAACAGCACCAGGGCGCTCGGGTCAGCCTGACGGTTGAGAACACGGCGGCCATCGCCAGCCGCGTCAAGAACTTTGAACTGGATGTAGGGCTGGTCGAGGGCGAACTGCAGGACGCTGTACTGGAGGTCACCCCCTGGCGCTCTGACACGCTCGCCCTGTTCTGCTCCCCCCAGCATCCGCTCGCAGCCCAGGGCGTCCTCGATGATGAAGCCCTGATGTCAGCCCAGTGGATCGTGCGGGAAGCCGGTTCCGGCACCCGCCAGGCCTTTGATCGCGCCATGCACGGGCTGTTACCGCGCCTGCAGCTGCGTCTGGAATTGCAACATACCGAAGCCATCAAGCGTGCCGTGGAAGCCAATCTCGGCATCGGCTGCCTGTCCGCCATTACCCTGCAGGAGGCCTTTGCCCGCGGCAGCCTGGTGGAGCTGAAAGCACCCCAGCGTGACTGGCACCGGCAGTTCTATTTTATTCTGCATCGGCAGAAATATCGCAGTGCCGGGATCCAGAGCTGGTTGACGGCCTGCCGGAATTACCACCGCTGAACGCTCAAACCTGCGCATCCGCACGGTTGAGCAGCTCGTGCATCAGCGGGTACAGAGCCTCGTTGGCCACCAGAATATTCTGGTGATGAAACTCCTCGCTGATGCCCTCGGGCACAGGCTTGAAGTGCCCGTAGCGTGCACCTGCTTCACGGGCGATCAGCTGGGCCGCGGCGAAATCCCATACGCTCAGGTTTTCGTAATAGGCATCGAGGCGCCCCATTGCCACCCAGCAGATATCCAGCGATGCCGCGCCCAGGCGGCGGATATCCGCACACTGTTCCAGCACGGCAGCAAGACGTCGCACCAAAGGCGTCATGTCCCCCTTGATATAGGGAAAGCCGGTTGCCACGATGGCACGGCTGAGCTGCGTTTGCGCTCCCACCCGGATCGGTTGATCATTCAGCCAGGCTCCTTGCCCAAGCACGGCGTGGAAGGTTTCGTTGACAAAGGGGTTGCAGACCACCCCGCAATGCACGCGCCCATTCTCCGCGTAGGCAATGGACACAGCACTCTGATAGTGCCCGTGCGCATAATTCACCGTGCCATCGATGGGGTCGATGATCCACAGGGAGCCCTCGAAGGAGGACAGATCCCGCATATCGGGAGCGGACTCTTCCGCCAGAATACGATGGCCGGGATAGGCCTTGCGAATCGCATCACAGATAAATTCGTCCGCCTTCACATCGGCATGGGTCACCAGTTCCACGCCGTCCTTGAAGGAAGTCTGCAGGCTTGTGTGGCCGTTGCGTTCCTGCACGATGAGTTGCCCGGCGGCAAGCGCCAGTTCGCGGGTAAAAGCAGGAATTGAAGCGTGCATGCCATCCTCGGCAGTGGAAAGTGGAGGGCGCAGTATAACAGCTCGACTGCCACGCTCCCATGACAGCACCACCATCCATAGCCAAGCGCGGCTGGGCGGAGTATTCTGCGAAGCAGTTTTCAAGGTCGGCCCCAGCGTGCCGCTAAACCGGAATGGGAGCCGGAATGCCCCTCGTCATTGCCTACACCGCCTTTGCACTTATCGCCATTGCCGCCAATGTGCTTGGCCAGGAAGCCTCCCTGCTGCTGTATCGAGGCCCGGGAGAGCTCTACCTGTCCCTTCCCGTGGGAACCGCGGTGGGCCTGCTGGTGAAATATGTCCTCGACCACCGCTATATTTTCCGCGCCCAGACCATCCCCCTGAAGGCACACGGGCGACAGTTCAGCGCCTACGCGGCGACGGGCATCCTCACCACGGGCCTGTTCTGGGGCAGCGAAATTCTGTTTGAGCTTGTCTTCGCCACGCGGGAGGCCCGCTACGCCGGTGCTGTTCTCGGGCTCGGTATCGGCTATGCCCTGAAATACCGGCTCGACAAGCGTTATGTCTTCTCACAGGTGGGCGCCTCATGAAACTGACATCCTGGGGACGCTATCCCGTCTGCGAGAGCACCGTGAACAGGCCACGCAGCGATGCCGCCCTGGCCGGACTGCTGCACACGCAACCCCCTTCGTCCAGCATTGCCCGCGGCATGGGCCGCAGTTATGGCGACAGCGCCCTGGCAGAGCACGTATACAGCACCACGGCGCTGGATCAATTCATTGCCTTCGACGAAGAGCGCGGCCTGCTGCGCTGCGCGGCCGGCGTCACCCTGGAAACCCTTCTGCACGCCATGATGCCGCGCGGCTGGTTTCTTCCCGTTGTCCCCGGCACCTGGCATGTCAGCATCGGTGGTGCCATCGCCAGCGATGTCCACGGCAAGAATCATCATCTCGATGGCAGCTTCGGGCAGCATGTGGAATCGCTGCGCCTGATGCTCGCCAGTGGCGATATCGTGCACTGCTCGGCGCAGGAGAACACGGAACTGTTTCACGCCACCTGTGCGGGCATGGGGCTGACCGGCATCATCGTGGATGCGACCCTGCATTTACGCCGCAACAACAGTTCGACTGTTATGCAGCGCACCCTGCGTGCACACAATCTCGACGAAATATTTGCGCTGTTTGACAGCCACCACAACAGCCACTATTCCGTTGCCTGGCTCGACTGTCTTGCCCGGGGCAACTCCCTTGGCCGCTCCTTGCTGTACCTGGGAGAGCACGCGAACGACAACATCTGTCGCACTCCCGCAAAGCGCAGCATCAGCATTCCGTTTTCCAGCCCGGCATTCCTGCTTAACCGCTACAGCATGTCGCTCTTCAACAGCCTGTACTATCACAAACCGGTCAAAGAACTTGTGGAACAGCGCATCGAGGCAAAGCAGTATTTCTTCCCGCTGGACAGCATTGGTCACTGGAACCGCCTGTATGGCAAACGTGGCTTCATGCAGTATCAATGCGTCATTCCAGATGCCAGCGCACAGCCTGCCATGCGCGAGATTCTCACGCGTATCAGCACATCAGGCAAAGGCTCTTTTCTGTCTGTCCTGAAAAAACTTGGGCCCGCCAATCGCAATCTGCTCTCCTTCCCGCTGGAGGGCTATACACTGGCCCTGGACTTCAAGTTTGAGCCCTCCACGCTGGCGCTGCTGGATGAACTGGACAGTATCGTACTCGCCCACGGCGGACGTCTTTATCTGGCCAAGGATGCCCGCATGAGCCAGGAGGTCTTCCGCCGCAGTTACCCACATTGGGAGGACATGGCGAGGATCCGGGCAGAAACCGGGGCGGATCGCTTATTTAATTCCCTGCAGTCCCGCCGCCTGGGACTGTAAACAAAATCAAGAGAGCATGGACGTGAAAAATATTTTAATTATCGGCGCGAATTCAGCCATTGCAAAGGCAACTGCGCGCCTGTATGCGCAGGAAAACTGTCGTCTGTTCCTGCTGGGTCGTGACACCGCTGCACTCGCGCAACAACAGCAGGATCTGCTGATCCGCGGCGCCTCCGAGGTCAATATCGCGCCATTGGATGTCACCCATTTTGCCCTTCATGAAGCGGCGATCGATCAGGCGCTTGACCTGTTCGGGCAGATCGATCTCGCACTGATCTGCCATGGCAGCCTCCCCGATCAGATACGCTGCCAGGACGATTTCGATGCCGCTCTGGAAGCCTTCAACATCAATGCGCTCAGCGTGATATCCCTGCTCACCCATCTAAGCGCCCGGATGATGGCACAGAGGCACGGCTGCCTGGCTGTCATCACATCGGTTGCAGGGGATCGCGGACGCCAGTCCAATTATGTTTACGGGGCCGCAAAGGGCATGGTGTCCCGCTATCTGCAGGGCCTGCGCGGGCGCCTGTTCCCGCACAATGTTCATGTCGTGGATATTCGCCCGGGCTTTGTGGATACCCCCATGACCGCCCATCTTCCCAAGGGAGCGCTATGGGCCAGCCCGGAGCAGATTGCCCAGGCCGTGGTGAACGGCGTCGCCAAACGCCGGCATACCGTTTATGCGCCCGCCTTCTGGCGTTTTATCATGCTGATCGTTCGCTGTATTCCGGAATTTATGTTCAAGCGGCTGAAATTCTGAAGGCTTAAAACGAGGAGCCTGGCGTTTTCAGGAATGCCTCTTCCTCAGCACTGGAGACACGCCCCAGAATCGCATTGCGGTGGGGAAAGCGGCCAAAGCGGTCGATAATGCGCTGGTGACGCCGGGCAAACTCGGCATAGGAGGACAAATCCACCATTCCCGCCTTGTGTGTGGACGCCGCCAGCGCCTCAAACAGCTCCACGGATCTCGCCTGCAAGGCCCTGTCCTCGGCATGCTCCAGAGGCAGATAGAAAAACACCCGTTCAATCGGCCGCAGACGCAGATCATCCCCCCGCTCCAGGCCCTGCAAACACAGGTCCCGCGCCTGAGGATCACAGAGAAATGCCCGCGGGCTGTCCCGGTACATATTGCGCGGAAACTGGTCCAGAAGAATAATCAAGGCCAGACGCCCATCGGGAGTTTGCGACCACGCTGACAAAGCGCCTGCCGCAGCCGTCTTCACCGCCGTCTCAAAACGCTCACGAATGAGGGCATCCGTCTGGGGCTTCTTCTGCCACCACAGTGGCGCCTGACGCGCCGCAATGCTCGCATCATCGCTCTGCTCGCCAAACCAGAACCGCAGAATATCCTCTGCATTTTCCGTCATCATTCGCCTCCTGTTGTGCACAGTGCTGTCATGTGGGCTGGCAATCCTGGCCCGGGTACTGGCATCATACCGGCCACAGCCATCGAGTCCATTGCGATAAAACAGTAAAAATATGTCATCAGCAAGCCCTCTCACGGAAACATCCTCCCCGCTGCCCCCCCTGTATGTGGATCTGGATGGCACGCTGCTGCGCAGCGATCTGCTGATTGAGTCCGCGCTGGAACTTCTCAAACGCAATATTCTCTACCTCTTTCTGCTGCCCCTGTGGCTGCTGGCAGGCAAGGCCGTGCTGAAACGGCAGATTGCCCAACGTATCAAACTGCGCGCCGAGCTGCTGCCTTACAACGCCTCACTGCTGACCTATCTGCAGCAACAGAAAGCCCGGGGCCGCAAACTGGTACTGATTTCCGCCTCCGATCAGGCCCTGGTGGATGATGTCGCCGAGCATCTCGGCCTGTTTGAGCAGGCCATTGGCAGCAATGGTCAGGTGAATTACAGCGGGAGGCGTAAACTGGCCCGTATCCAACAGGAAGACAGCGTTTTTGTGTATGCCGGAGACAACAAGGTGGACCTGCCCATCTGGGAACAGGCCAGTGCGGCGATTACCGTGAACCTGTCGGCGTCCCTGCAGCAACGCGTCCTGACACACACAGCACTCGAACAACAATGCGATTACCCGGCCGGCTCACTGCGCAACTATTTGCGTGCGCTGCGCCTGCACCAATGGCTGAAAAACACATTGGTATTTCTGCCGCTGGCGCTGGCGCATCAACTGGACAATCCCCAGCTGATCATCAACGCCCTGCTGGCCTTTCTCTGCTTCGGCCTGTGCGCATCCAGTGTCTATATACTGAACGATCTGCTCGACCTTCCCAGCGATCGTCAGCACCGCAGCAAATGCCAACGCCCCTTTGCGGCAGGAGATATTCCACTTGCCTCCGGTCTCGTGTTGAGCCCTTTGCTGCTGCTCAGTGCCTTTGGTATCGCCACCGTATTGCCACGCGCCTTCGTCGTCATCCTGGCGCTTTATTATCTGTGTACCGGGCTTTACAGTTTTGTACTCAAAAAAATCATGCTGGTGGATGTCATTCTGCTGGCGGCACTGTATACACTGCGTATCATTTCAGGCGCGGCAGCGATCTCTGTCGTGCCCTCCTTCTGGCTGCTGGCCTTCTCCATGTTCCTGTTCTTCAGCCTGGCAGTCGTCAAACGCTACACGGAACTCGACTATCTGCGCAGTGCGGGCGGGCACCAGAGCGAAGGACGGGGTTATTTCGCCCAGGACCTGAGCATCATGGCCATGTTCGGCAGCGCCAGCGCCTTCCTGTCCGTCATGGTGTTCGCGCTCTATATCAACAATGACGAGACACGCGAACAGTATCTCACCCCGGAAATCCTGTGGCTGATCTGCCCCCTGCTGCTGTATATGGTTACCCGCATCTGGCTGCTCGCCGCACGCGGACAGATTGAGGAAGACCCCATCGTGTTTGCCTTGAAAGATCGCGTGAGCCAGGTTGTCACACTCGTCTGCGGCCTGCTGCTGTGGCTGGCCAATATTCACTGGCGTGCGCTACTGTTGTGAGCGTCAGTCGGGAAGGGGAATGAACTCTGTTTCCCCGGGCACCGCAGTGAAACGCCCGGCTTCCCAGTCACTGGCCGCCTGCTTCAGACGCTGTGTGCTGGAGGCAACAAAATTCCAGTGCATGAAGCGCTTGCCCTCCAGTGGCTCTCCGCCCAGGATCATCGCCCGGCATCCCTGTGCCCCGGCCTGCAGACGCAGGCTGTCACCCGCCACCAGCAGATGGTGCTCCGGAACATGCTCGCCATTGACCTGCACACCACCCTGAACCAGATACACCGCCAGTTCCTGGCCCGCCAATGTCAGCTCAAACACCCCTTCCGGATCCAGTTGCAGCTCCAGGTAGGTCGTTGTGGAACAGGTCTTCACGGGTGACTCCAGCCCCTCAAGACGGCCGATGAGAACACGCAGTTGCCCACCGTTGACCTGACTGCCGGGGATCGCGTCCGCAGGGTAGTGCTCAAACATCGGCGCAATCTGTTCGTCTTCCAGGGGCAGCGCCAGCCAGGTCTGAATGCCCTGTACCGCCTCCTGCGCCTCTCGCACATCCTCCGGAATACGCTCCGAGTGCACGATACCGCGGCCCGCCGTCATCAGGTTGATGGCACCGGGCTCAATGCGCTGCAGGCTGCCGAGACTGTCGCGGTGCATCATTGCGCCAGTAAAAAGATAGGTCACTGTTGCCAGGCCGATATGGGGGTGTTGCCGCACATCTCCGGCCGTGCTGTGTTTCTCGAAGCGGGCGGGCCCCATGTGATCGACAAAGATGAACGGGCCGACCCGCTGACAGGCACGGGAGGGCAGCAGCCTACGCACGCTGAAACCGATGTCGTGAACACGCGGAGCAATCAACAATGACATGGGGCACCCCCAAGGCTGGATCGTTTCAGATCAGCGAAGATGCTGCGCGTGAAAACGCAGATGTTCCTCGATGAAACTCGCAATATAGTAATAGCTGTGGTCGTAGCCTGCGCGTACACGATAATCCAGCGGATAGTTGCAGGTTTTTGCAGCATGCACAAAGCGTTCTGGCTGCAGTTGTTCACGCAGGAATTCGTCTGCGTCTCCCTGATCCAGCAGCATGGGAACAGGCAACGGGTTGGAGGCGAGCAACTGCGTGGCATCGTATTGGGCCCATTGCGTCTCATCGCCCCCCAGGTAATGGGAAAAGGCCTTTCTCCCCCAGGGGCATGACATGGGTGCCACGATGGGAGCAAATGCCGAAACACTGCGATAACGCTCCGGGTTGCGCAGGGCGATCATCAGCGCACCATGCCCGCCCATGGAATGCCCGCTGATGGCTCGTCGGGAATGCGTAAGTCCAAGTGTCTTCTCGGCCAGCGTGGGCAATTCGTCCACGATGTAATCGTACATCCGGTAATGACGACGCCAGGGTTCCTGGGTGGCATTGATATAAAAACCCGCGCCAAGTCCCAGATCGTAGGCCCCCTCGGGATCATCCGCCACTCCCTCGCCACGAGGGCTGGTATCCGGCATCACGATCACCAGCCCCAGCTGCGCGGCAATACGCTGGGCACCCGCCTTCTGTGCAAAATTCTCGTCGGTACTGGTCAGGCCGGACAGCCAGTACAGCACGGGGCTGTCCGGCGAAAAACCTGGCGGGACAAAAACGGAAAACTGCATGCTGCAGGACAGGGTGTCGGACTCATGTCGATAACGCCGCTGCTCACCTGCGTAACAGCGGGAAGTCGCGATTTTTTCAGGGTTCATAGAAATTCCTCGCCGTCAGTTCAGGGCCTTGGACTCGACGATGTCCTGCAGACGCGTAACGGATTTTTCCAGAGCCGCCTTTGCTTCCTGATCCTGGGATACCTTGGACAATACAAAATAAGCAGTCCGGGCCACCTGGCGCCAACGCGGGTTGCTCGGCAGCTTGTCGATGGAGAGATAACGGTTCATGGAGCGCGTACGCAGGCGGCCATTATCCACGCTTACACTCCAGATCCGGCTCTTCTCTGCCAGTTCGATAATCGATTCACCCGTCACCTTCTGCCAGTAGTAATGGCAGTCCTGCATGAGCTTCACCAGTGCCTCGCGGTACTGTTGTTCCGCATCGGTATCACTGGCCACGGCACCCGACAGACTGTGAATGATGCGATCCACATTTTCCAGATCAGAGAACAGGTGACGATGCTTCTGCAGATCCTCCGGCGTGATACGCGCAAGATATTCACTCAGCACCTGTGTGCGCTCCACATTGCGATTGATCTGGTCAATCAGTTGCGGCACCGAATCCTTGATCTTGCTGACATCAAGCTCGGCACCCGCCTCAGGCTCACGTTCGAACATCAGCAAATAGAATTCCTGCTCCAGGCTCAATGGCAATACGCAGGCACGAAGCCGCTCCTGCGTTCCCGGCGCCGCATCCGGCTGCCGGATCTGCAGCTCGAAATACCTTGGCTCATCCGCAGGCGAAATAACCGATTCCTTGAACGGAAAGCCAAGAATATCGGAGATTCCCGTACAGATCGTTTCCAGCCGCTGCACGAGCTCGCTCAGCGGATGATTCTGGAAATCCTCGGCATGCAGCTTCAACAACTCTTCCGCTGCCTTATTGATATAGGCCACATCGCCACTGTCGTCGATGGAGATCAGCGCATCGCCGGTTACGTCCAGCATACGGGCAAAACGTGTCTCGCGCTCCCGCAGCTTGCGCTCGCTTTCCTGGTATTTCTGCAATTGCCAGTTCAGGCGCTGATTCTCCTGACGCACTTCCAGCAGATGCAGCATTTCAAACTGTTTGCCCACACGCACCTTGAGCTCTTCCTTGCTGAAGGGCTTGCTGATGTAATCGTTCGCGCCCAGACTGAGCCCCTTGACCAGATCTTCCACACGATTTTTCGCAGTCAGAATCACGATCGGCAATTCGTCCATGCTGTATTTTTCGCGAATACGCTGACACAACTCGAAACCGGTCATGATCGGCATCATCAGGTCGAGAATCACCAGATCGGGTTTATGCTGCTGCATGAGCATCAGTGCATCGTGTCCACTCAGGGCGCTGTCGATATCGTACTGCGCCGAGAGGTGCTCCTTCACGATGCGCACATTCAGGTACTCATCATCCACCACGAGAATATTGCGGCGGCGACCGGTCTGCAAAACCGGCAATTCCGCCGAGATTTCCTCACGGGGGCCACGATTGCGCCGGTCCACGATGGGGGCTGCTCCCTGAACACTCTCTGGCAACCTGTCTGTTTCTGCCGTGGATTTCTTCGCGGCGCCAGCCTTGCTGGCAGCAATGCGCTCCTTCTCGGTCAGCAAAGGCAGGTCAAAGTAAAAGGTGGAACCATCCCCCAGATTACTGCGAAGAATGATCTCAGTGCCGTGCAGCTCCACCAGCTTCTGCGAGATCGCAAGCCCGAGCCCCGTGCCGCCCTCTTCGCGACTGGCAGCGGCATCCACCTGATAAAAACGGTTGAAGATGCGTGACTGCTGCTCCTTGGAAATGCCAATTCCGGTGTCCTTGACCATGACGCGCGCGTCAATGTCCACAATCTCGATCGACACCGCCACCCAACCTCTCTGGGTAAATTTGATGGCGTTGGATACCAGATTGAACAGAATCTGCTGCAGACGGTCCTCGTCCCCGATGACCAGTACCGGTTCCGGTGGATAACTCTCCGCCAGCTGAATGGGTTTGTCACCGATCAGCGGGCGGCACATCTTGTTCACCAGGATGCAGATATTCTTCAGATCCACCGGCTTCTTGTGCAGCTCCAGATGTCCGTTCTTGATGGCGGAAAAATCAATGACATCGTTCACCAGATTCGCCAGACGCTGACCGCTGATACGAATCATATTGAGATTTTCGCGCGCGGAATCATCGAGCGTCGTGCCACTCTTCTCCAGAATGATTTCCGACAGGCCGATGATGCCGGTCAGGGGGGTGCGCAGCTCATGGGAGACATTGGCAATAAACTCTTCCTTGACGTCATCGGCCTTCTGCAAGGCCTCGATCTTGAGCTGATTGGCCTTGATCATATCGCTCTGCACCAGGGTGTATTCTTTCAGCAGCGAGTTGATGCGATCGCCGAGCCCCAGGGAGAGGATGATGACGCTGAGTGCCATGGCGTACTGAATGCTGTGATAGCTGACCACCGGGGGCATATTCACGCCCATGCGCTGCACCAGCTCCAGCACCAGCCCAACCAACAGCACCGACCAGGCCGCCAGGAAGAACTGGGCAGGGCGGTAGCCCTGCTTGGCCACCACCCAGGTGGTATAGCTGATGATCACCAGATCCAGGAGCGCCACCCCATTCATGAGCCACACCAGGTACTCGTAGGGCAGAACGAGCGACAGGGCAGCATAGACAAGGGAGATATACACCGCAAAGCGCAGCAGATCGTCGAGGAAGTTCTGGAAAATTTTCAGTTCGATGAAGGAGCGGACGAACATCAGGCCGGAGGCGGAGGCCAGCGCAATAATGGCCATGATGCTGCGGTTTGCCCAATAGGGGTTATCCGGCCACAAAAACTCGAATGCCAGCCCCTGAAAAGAGAAGGAGTACAGTGCCGCACTGAGGACAAACAGCACATAATACAGATAGCTCTTGTCCCGGCTGGTGAGCCAGATGATGAAGCTGTACAGCGCCACGATCAGCAGCAGCCCATAATACAGCCCCATCCAGAAATAGCCGTTCTGGGACTGTAGCTGATAATCCGACAGACTGCTCAGATAGATCGGCAGCTGGATGGAACCTTTGCTCTGCACACGCACGTACAGCGTCTGATTCTGACCGGCCAGCACCGGGAAGCGGAAAATCAGCGCATGATTTCTGACATCACGCTCATCGAAGGCAAGCGTGTCCCCGGCACTCTTCTGTACCCAGTTGCCCGCCGCATCCCGGTAGTAGAAGTCCACCCGGTCGGTGGTGGGAAAATCCATTTTCAGCAACCAGACCTGGTCACTGGGATAGCGGTTAGTGGTCTCTATGGACGCCCAGACGGCGGCATCGGAGTAGCCCAGTGTGGGGAAACCGCGGGATTCCCAGGCCTGCCCATCGCGCGCAAGCGCCTGCACGGCCTCGTCCAGGGTCCAGTTTGCACGTTCGTCCTGCGCGATGCGCATGGATGCCCCCGGTACAATCTGGCCCTGGCCGTCCTCAAGCTCAACCGCGAGCACCCTACTGCCAACAATCCCCTGCGACAACAGCAACAGCAGGGCAAGCACCTGCAGCCCAAGGCGCGCTGCGCGGCAACAAAGCGGGTTATTGATTAACGGGAGAGACAGATGACGAAGCATCTCGGCATTCCCTGTAGGATTAAGCACGGCAGGTTCCGGGTCGAAAAATCACGAGTTCCGATCATATAGAGATTAACCTAAGCGTTCAATGTTCGTGCATAACAGCCTATATTTCGGGTATTTTTTGCACACTGGTAAAATTTTCCCGAAATCCTATAACAATGACAAACAGAAAGCGGAGATCACCATGGCACTTCCCCTTTTGCAGGCCACAACGGCGCAACCGAGCCGGCGCTTCGACCTGAGCCGACTGCCTCTGTTCCTTGCCGGCCTGTTGATGAGCAGCGCAAGCCTGGCCCAGCCGCTTGCAGAGGCCTGGTTCGGCCTTATGCCACCGCCCGCATTTCAGGCCCACGCCCTGCCGGCCATTCTCGGGGAGCGGATGCCTCCCCCCGCCCGGATACCCCCCGGTGAGGAACAGTGGCAGGAGTTCGATGGCGCCCGTCTGATGCAGGATCTCAGGCGCATCGTGCAGTTCTCGTTCCAGTCCAGAGAGGACAGGGAGCTTGGCTCGGGCCAGCTCTGGGGTCGGGTCTCCGGCTTTCCTTCCGCCAGCCGCACGGTGGAGTGGGTGGTGGAACAATACCGCGAGGCCGGCATCCGGGCGACGGAGATACAGCGCTTCCGGCAGGATAGCAACACCCCATTCTGGATGCCCCTGTCCTGGCAGGTACGCCTGCTGTCCAGGCCTGAGTTCGGTGTCGGCAGCGAAGACATCATCCTGGACACCGCCATGCCGCTGTCCCCCTCGGAAATTCCCGATGGCCCCCTGCGCGGCCAGCTCGTCTATGTTGGCAAGGGCAGCATCGCGGAACTTTCCCATATCGATGTGCGCGGCAAAATCGCCGTGCAACAGATCACCCCGCAGGCCCATATGGTGTTCGAGCGGGACCTTGCCGTTCCCAATGCGCAGGAGATGTTCCGCCGCGGTGCCATTGCCGTCCTCAATATCGTGGATCTGCCCGGCAATGAACGCGCACGCGATTTCAGCAACTGCGGCGGCCCCTGCTTCAACCTCGGCGGGCGCGATGGGCACTTCCTGACCCAGCTCTTCGATCGCGCTGCCACCGCCGGCTCCGAAAGCCAGCTCGAGGTCGAGCTGCAGCTGCAGACGACCAGCTTTACGGCCCTGTCTGCACAGAATGGCATTGGGGTCATTCCCGGCAAGGACAGCAGCGAGAACTTCATCATCAACGCACACATCGATGCCTGGTTCGACGGCGCGGGAGACAACGGCGATGGCATGGCCGTGCAGCTGGCCCTGGCGCGACACTTCGCCCGCCCGGAGAACCGCCTGTCACGCACCCTGATCTTTGTCGCCAGCGCGGGGCATCACTCCCCCGGCATGAACGGCCCACGCAATTTTGTGCGCATGAATCCGGGCATCGTGAGCGATACCCTGCTGACCCTGAACATCGAGCATGTGGCGCAGCGCAATCTGTCGCCGGCACGCAGCCTCGCAGAGGATGGTTACCGCGAGTACACCGCAGACGCGGCGGAGGCGCCTATCGTGGCAGGCGTCACCAATGGCTCCCCCTTCCTGGAACAGCTGTTCGTGGACGGCACCCGTCTCTATGGCCCCAACTTCGTATCCGGCACCTCCACCATGGCCAGCGGGGAGGGCGGGGGCTATCGCGACATCCCGGCACCCATCGTGACCCTGATGCAGGCGCCCCCGCTGTATCACACCAGCGGGGAGGTGCTGGAGGCGATTTCCGAGCCCGGCCTGGAGCGGGTGGCACGCTTTCTGGCCTATTTCATCAAGGCTCTGGACCAGGCCTCACGGGAACAGATTGCTCCCTGACGCAAGCGATACTCGACCGCGCGGCACGCATGGGTATAATCAACCCGGATACGCAGCGCGGTTCGCTGCCCTGATAACAAGAATGAGAGGTCATCCATGCTCACCCCACGCCACTCCCTGAATGTATTGCGCCGCCACCTTTCCGTTATACCCCTTCTGATGCTGATGCTCCTGAGCGGTGCCGGTGCCCATGCCCAATCCATGAACAGCCTGCACGGCCGCCTCTCTCCCATGCCCGTCACGGCCGCCACGGTAAAAACCATCACCGGCCAGGGCGAGGTCCGCGCCATTCTCAATGGCAACACCCTGAATGTCAGCGGCCATTTCGAGGGCATGAGCTCCTCCGCCACCATGGCCCACATCCACATGGGGCCCAAGGCCATTCCGGGGCCGGTCATTCTGCGCCTGGACATCACCAGCGGCACCAGTGGCAGCATCAACGGCACGCTGACGCTGAGCCCGGAACAGATCGCCGCCCTGCATGCCGAAAGCCTTTATGTGCAGATTCACAGCGAAGGCAACCCCGAGGGTGAGCTGCGCGGATGGCTGACCCATTAACCCCCCCCGGCCCGAGCCCGGACGTCGAACCCAAACAACGCAGGTAGGACTATGAATCGCTATCAACCCAGCCTTACTCGACTTGCTCTTCGCACTGCCATTGCCGGCGCCCTGTTGGCCACCGGCTCCGTCCAGGCCCAGAACACGGGCCCCTTCACCGCTGTTCAGGCTGCGGCCGGGGCAGGGCTTTACCAAAGCACCTGCGCCACCTGTCACGGACAGGATTTGCAGGGAACCCCCACCGCTCCCACCCTGTCCGGCACCGGCTTCATGACCCGCTGGGGAGGACGCAGTGCCGGTGAACTGTTCCGCTACATCAAGAGCAATATGCCGCCGGGTTCCAACTCCCCGCTGCCCGATGCCACCGTGGGCAATATCGTCGCCCAGATTCTGCAAACCAACGGCGCGACAGCCGGCACCCAACCCCTCAATGCGGACACCGGCATGCTGATCGCGGCCGCTACCGGCAATGCGGCAGCAGTCAGTGCGAGCAGCCCGCAACGCCAGGCACAGCGTCAGGCAGAGACTCCGGTAGGGGTGACCGTTGCCGGCACCGTGCCGAACTTCGTGCCACTGAGCGATGAGGCCATGCGCCACCCCGACCCCGCCAACTGGCTGATGTGGCGCGGCAATTACCAGGCCTGGAGCTACAGCGCGCTGGATCAGGTCAACCGCGACAACGTCAAGAACCTGAAGCTGGAATGGGTGTGGAATATGTACGAGGGCGCCTCGGAGCCCGCCCCCATCGTCTACAACGGGGTCATGTATCTGATCAACACCAGCAATATCATCCAGGCGCTGGATGCCGCCACGGGTGATCTGATCTGGGAGCATCACGGCGGCTCGGAAACCCGCGAAGACATGCGCAATATCGCCATCTACGGCGACAAGATCATCCACGCCACCACCGATGCGCGTCTGATGGCGCTGGACGCGCGCACCGGCGAAAAAATCTGGGAAACCGTGATTGCCGACAGCAGCAAGGGTTTCTCGAACTCCAGCGGCCCGTTGGTCGCCGATGGCAAGATCATCATGGGGCAGGCCGGTTGCGCCACCTATATCGTCGAGAACTGCTATATGACGGCGCACGACGTCAATACCGGCGAACGCCTGTGGGAGTTCAATACCGTGGCCCACGCGGAATACCCGGGCGGCGATACCTGGGGCGGCCTGGACAATCTCTACCGCAAGGGCGGAGAGACCTGGATTACCGGCAGTTATGATCCCGAGCTGCAACTGACCTATTGGGGAACCGCCCAGGCCAAGCCCTGGGTACCCGTCAGTCGTCACATGTCCATCCACGATGCAGGCCTGTATACCAATTCCACCATCGCCGTGGACATCAACACCGGGCAACTCAACTGGCACTTCCAGCACGTTCCCGGGGAGGCCCTGGACCTGGACGAGGTGTTTGAGCGCGTACTGGTGGACCGCAATGGCCGCAAGATGGTGTTCTCCATCGGCAAATACGGCATCCTGTGGAAGAACGATCGTGTGACCGGCGAATTCCTGGGCTATAAGGAAACGGTGTTCCAGAACGCCTTCACCCATATTGACCCGGTGACGGGCGCCGTGACCTATCGCGACGACATCATCAATGCGCAGATCGACGAGTGGACCTCGGCCTGCCCCAGCAGTGCGGGCGGCAAGGACTGGCACTCCATGAGCTACCACGAGCCCAGTGGCGTCATCGTCGCGCCGCTCAGCCAGACCTGTCTTGAAAATGCCGCCAGAGCCGTGGAGCTGGCACCGGGTTCCGGTGGTCTCGCCGCCAGCCGGCGTTTCTTTGAAATGCCGGGTACCGATGGCAATGTCGGCAAGCTGGGTGCCTATAACGTCGATACCATGGAAGAAGTGTGGAGCTACGAGCAGCGCGCCTCGTTCATTACCGGGGTACTGACGACCGCTGGCGATCTGGCCTTTGCCGGAGACCTCGACCGGCGTTTCCGCGCCTTCGATGTGCGCACCGGCGATATCCTGTGGGAAACCCGTCTGGGCACCTCTGTGCAGGGGCACCCCTTGTCCTTCAGTGTGAACGGCAAGCAATATATTGCCGTGACGGCCGCATTGGGCGGCACCAGCCCACGTCAGGTTCCGTCTGTCGTGACACCGGAAATCCAGTACCCCTCCAGCGGCAACGCTGTCTATGTGTTCAGCCTGGGCGACTAGGCCCCTTCAGGTGAGCCCGCATGACGGGCTCTCAAGCCTGCAGCGGCCAGCCAAGCAATAACACCGTCACTGTGGAAATGCCGATGACCAGGTTCATCGGCAGGCCCGCACGCATGAAATCCGCAAAACGGTAATTGCCCGGGCCATAGACCATGAGATTGGTCTGGTAGCCCAACGGGGTCGCAAAACTGGCGGAGGCCGCCATCATCACCGCGAACATGAACGGCTCCGGGTTCAGGCCCGCCTGCTGCGTGATGGCCAGAATGATCGGCACCATGATCAGCGCCGCCGCATTATTGGTGATGGTTTCGGTCATCAGGGAAACGGCAGCGTAGGTCAGCACCAACAACAGCCAGGGACGCCCACCACTGAGACTGACAATATTCTCGGCCAACACAGCGGCAACACCGGTTTTCTGCAAGGCAGCCCCCAGGGAAAACGATGCCGCAATGGTAATCAGCACGGGCAGGTCGAGGCTCTTTTCGGCCTGAGAGACGGAAAGGCAGCCACACATCAGCATGGCGCCAGCACCGATCAGCGAGGCGTTCAGCATGCTGATCATGTCGAGCCCTGCCGCCGCCACCAGCACGAACAGAATGATCCAGGCCAGCACAGCCTTCTTATGGCGAGGCTGGACGGTATCGAGATCGTTCACCACCAGGAAATCCTTGTTGTATTTCTGGCGGGAGACAAAGACCGGGCGCGCCTCCAGCAGCAGCGTGTCACCGGGTTTGATGATGATATTGCCGAGATTTCCCGCCACCCGCTCGCCATTACGGGCCACCGCCAGCACGATCGCCCCATAACGATCATGGAAGCGCGACCCCCGCACCGTCTCGCCGATGGACGAACAGGACTGGGACACCACCACCTCGATCAGGCGCCGCTCCGCACGGTCCTCGGCAAGAGCGGCCTTGTCACGGTTGATCGAGGCCACAATGCCATTGATGCGCAGCAGATCGGAAATCGCCTCCGTCTCCCCCGCAAACACCAGACGGTCGCCGCCACGCAGAATCTCCTCGGAAGGCACTGCCGTCACGATGTTCTCCCGCCGGTCGATCTCCACCAGATAGACCTGTTCGAGATTGCGCAGCCCGGCCTGCTCAACGCTCAGCCCGACCAGCGGGCCATCCGGGTCCACCGCTACTTCCAGCGTGAATTCACGCATGTTCTCGAAGGGCCTGCGTTCACGCCGGTCGGGCAGAATACGCGGCAGAAACACCAGCATGAACAGCACGCCGATGATCGCCACGGGCAGCCCTACGGGAGTAATCGCAAACACGGAAAATGCCGGTTGACCGCTCAGGGCGTGATACTGACCGCTGACCACGAGGTTGGTGCTCGTGCCGATGACGGTCAGGCAGCCCCCGACGATGGCGCCGTAACTCAAGGGAATCATGAGCTTGGAAGGGGCAATATTGATACGCCGTGACCAGGCATTGATGGCAGGAATCATCGTGGCCACAACCGGCGTATTGTTCAGAAAACCGCTCAGGGGAACCACGGGCAGCAACAGACGAGCCAGTGCCCTGACGGTGGAGCGGGGGCGCCCCAGCATTTTGTTGACGAGCAGATCAATGCCGCCCGAGGCATGCAGACCGGCCGCCACGACAAACATCGCCGCCACGGTAATCAGCCCGGGATTGGAAAAACCCGCCAGAGCCTCCGCCGCCGTCAGCACGCCCGTGACACTCAATACGGTAAGAGCCCCCACCAGTACCAGGTGAGGGCTGAAGCGGGTCGCCATCAACAGCGCAACACTGCCAAGCGTCAAACCCAGAGATAACCAGCCCTGCCAATCCATGAACTCTTTCCCGCCAAAATCAAGATGACGGGGATTATAAGGAGAGCCGTATATTCTAAAAAAGAATATATGGCGATATGCTTATTCCTTTTATCTCGAGGTCAACAAGCCATCCCGGTAGTCCGTCAGCGCCTGCTCGATTTCCTCGCGGGTATTCATCACAAAGGGTCCGTAATGCACGATCGGCTCCCGCAGGGGTTTGCCGGCAATCAGCAGCAGGCGGGTCGGCCCCTGCGCTGTCACGCTGAGCGTGCCACTGCGCGACATTCGAGCCATGCGCGATCTGCTCACCCGGGTTCCTCCAATATCGGCCTCGCCTTCGTAGACGTACACCAGCACCGTATTGCCGTCAGGTATCGCAAATTCGCCCTGATACGCCTCACCCGTGACCTCGATATCCAGCAGCACGGGCTCCGTCACCTCACGCTGAAGCAAACCCTGCAGCCCCTCAAGCTGGCCGGCGATGGCCTTGATGCGAGCGCCAGGCACGGTAAACACCGGAATTTCCTGCGCCGCCACATCCCGGTAGGAGGCCTTCTGCATCTTGTCCCGGGCGGCCAGATTCAACCACAGCTGAAACCCGCGCATGCGTCCATCCTTCTGCTGTGGCATCTCGGAATGGATCACGCCGGAGCCCGCCGTCATCCACTGCACATCCCCATTGCGCAACTCACCCACATTGCCCATATGGTCGCGGTGCTGCATATGCCCCTCGAGCATATAGGTGACTGTCTCAAAACCCCGGTGCGGGTGGGCGGGGAACCCCCCGATATAGTCACTGGCCTCATCGGAGCCAAACTCATCCATCATGAGAAAGGGGTCGAAGCGGGCCAGGTCCTGCCCGCCAAAGACCCGCATGAGACGCACCCCATCACCATCGGAGGCCGCCCTGGCGACCAGTATTTCCTCTACCTGACGTATGTTCATGCGGCCTCCCCTGTCTGTTCTGTCTTGGCAATAGCGAGATTCTCTATCTGCCGACGTGCCCGGAGCAAGCCCTGCGCGCGGGCTTCCTCTCCCATATTGAGGCCGTCTGCCAGCACGATGCTGACGTTCTTCAGCCCCAGAAAACCGAGAATGGTGCGCAGATACGGCCGCATGAAATCGGAAACCCCTTCATCATGCTTACCTCCCGTGGAGAGCACCAATACCACCTGCTTGTTATCCAGCAGCCCTACGGAGCCGGACTCGGTATAGCGGAAGGTTACCCCGGCGCGGGCAATATGGTCCGTCCAGGACTTGAGCATGGCGGGCACCGTGAAGTTGTACATGGGCACCCCGATCACCAGAACATCCGCCTGTTGTACCTCGGCAATCAGTTGATCGGAATAGGCCACCTTGCGGCGCTGCTCCTCGCTGCGCTGCTCGGCCGCAGTGCTCAACGCCTGCAGCCAGTCATGATCGAAGTAGGGCACAGGGTCGGTAGAAAAATCGCGCACCTGCACCCGACTCTCCCCGTTCTGTGTCAGGCGAGCCAACACTTCGTCCCCCAGTTGGCTGGAGATGCCCTGATGCTCACGGTTGTCGAAAATGCTGCTTTTGATCTGCAATACCTGGCTCATGTTTGTGCTCCTTTGCGCCCCGCGTATCTGCAGGGGCTTGTTCTGTGAAGATTTGAGCGCATAATAAGTCAGTTTTTTCGATTGATTGGCGCAATTAATTACAGAGATAGATCGATTTTTTAGATATATCAGAAGAGAGAGGGAACATGAAGACACCGCGCATCAGCCTGGAACAATGGGCCAGCTTCAAGGCCGTTGTCGATGAGGGCTCCTTCGCCCGGGCAGCCGAAGCACTCAATAAAAGCCAGTCCAGCATCAGCTACGCCATTGCTCGTCTGAACGAACAACTGCCCCGCCCGGTGCTGAGCCTGGATGGCCGCAAGGCGGTTGTCACCGAGGAGGGCAAGGTGCTTTACCGCCGCGCCGTCTGTCTGTTGCAACAGGCCGAAGAAACCGAGGATGTCGCACGCCAGCTCGCCCAAGGGCTGGAGAGTGAGGTCTGCCTCGCCCTGGACAATCTGATCGACATCCGGCGCATCATTCCCTCCCTGAACCGTCTCTCGGAGCAGTTCCCGCTGACGCGGATCCGGGTGCTGGAAACCTCGCTGTCGGGAACCGAGGAGGCATTGCTGGAGAAACGAGCAGGTATCGCCATTGGGCCGTCCGTGCCGGTGGGCTTCTCGGCGGAGCCCATCCGTCAGGTGCGCATGATTCCGGTGGCACACCCGGACCACCCCCTGTGCAAGACACAACGCCCCCGTGACCCACGCCACGCGCCCGCCGAGCCCGCTGCCCAGCCACCGCTCATCAGCGATTGGGAAATGCGCATGCACCGCCAGGTCGTGCTGGCGGACAGCGGTCAACGACGCAACCGGGATTCGGGCTGGCTGGGGTCGGAACAGCGCTGGACCGTGAGCCATTTCTCCAGCTCACTCAAGGTACTGCGGGCGGGCCTGGCCTTCGGCATTCTGCCGGAGGACTGGGTGGAGGAGGATCTGCGCAGGGGCAGCCTGCGCCGCCTGCCGACAGAGGCGGACTCGGAGCGTCTCATCCAGGTTTATCTGATTCGTCCCGCTGCCGAAACCCTGGGCCCGGCAACTGCCCTGCTGGCCCGCACGCTCAAGGAGTGCCTGTCCCAGGCCACGCCGGATCATCCGGCCTGAGACGGTGGCTGCATGGCTCTTCTGCGAAACTCCGTAGGTGTCACGCCCTGCGCCTGCCGGAAGGCATTATTGAATGGGGTGATCGACTGGTAGCCCACGCTCAGTGCAATGGTCAGCACCGGCAGATGTCGCTGGGCGGGGTCTGCCAGCATGGCACTGGCATCGCGCAGACGATATTCGTGCAACAGGGCATTGAAGTTGCGGTAACCCAGGTGCTTGTTGATGAGAGCACGCAGGCGGTACTCCGGCAATTGCATCTTCGCAGCCAGATCGGCAATGGTCAGCCCGTGCTCACGATAGGCCCGGCTGCCCTCGAAGACCTCCTGGAAGCGGCGGGCGTCCGCCTGCAGGATATCGTCCGCATGCTCCGGCGGCACGAAGGGAGCCACCTTGCGCATCACCCGCTGAAAGCCCACGGCATCGATGTGCAGCAAGGCACTCAACATCAGGAAGGTCAGCAGCGCGATGGCGTAAACAATGATCGCCTGCATTTGCGCATACCGCACCGATGCGCTGCTGAGCAGATAGTTCTCCAGAAACACCACGCTGAGAATAAGGACGCCCTGCAGGCCGACAATCACCCAACGCATGAGGCGTCGGCTCTCCACCAGGTCGGCACTCCAGCCGCGTGCAGTCCAGTACACCGCACTGGTGGCAAAAAACAGTTGCATGAAGTCCGGCACCGGCCCCAGCAGAAACTGGCTCAGACTGCTGTCCGCCTGCACGGACAGGAAGACGGAGGGACGCAGGGAACGATAGTTCAGGTGATCCAACAACAGTTCCAATACCAACAGCGCCATCAGCAGCCGGGGAACATGCCTGTCATCCTGGAACACGGCATAGCAGTAGAGCATGAACACTCCGGGAATGGCATTGCTGCCCAGGTTCAGCACCACACCCCAGGCACCGGGAGAAATGCGAAAGCCCGGATCCACATAGGGCATGGCCATTCCGCGCACGAGATAGCAGACCACGCCGAGGCTCAGCAGCAGAAACAGCCTTGCGCTGCGCTCTTTCAGGTTGGTCTTCACATAACCAATGGCCAACAGCAGCACAGACACGATGGCGACTAACTGGGCACTGAACAGTAACAAGCGTGAGCTCCTGAGTGGATATCGAACCAGCGTTCGGCCCGATAGTTAAGCACAGCCAATTCGGCACCTCAACCAGGCCCTTTCTCGATTCCTTCGCCTCAGGCCCTCCGGTAGAATACCGCAGCGTGACAATACGCCACGGTTCACCAGTCAACGGAAAAATCCCCATGAAGCCCCGCATTGCCCAAGCCCCTCAACTGCGTATTCTTTCCTGTCTGTGGATACTGGGCCTGTGCCTGTGGAATAGCGCCGCCAGCGCACAGCCCGGCACGGTGGAACAATGCCTGCAGCAGGAGGTACTGCGAGCGCAGAACGACAACAAAACGGTGGCCGAGCTGCGTGCCGATTGCCAGACTCGCATCGTGCCGCCCACTGATGAAGCACAGGCTTCCACAGACACCTTGCCACAGCAGGGATCAGATGACCGACAGTTCCAGTACCTGCAAACACCGCACAACTCCTTTTTCGAACCCTACAAGCGCAACTACATCAGCTTCGGCTCCATGCAGAACGTCGATGGCGGTGCGCCCTTCAGCGGGAAAACCCTGGACATCAAATTTGAACTGGGCATGAAGTTCGGCCTGTTCCCGAATATCGACGGACTGCAGGCACTCTCGCCGCTGAAGTTTGGTTACTCGCAGCGTTCCTGGTGGGATGTGGCGGAAGCCTCCGCTCCGTTCAAGGAGCACAATTACAACCCCGAGGTATTCTGGGATTTCACCGAGTCACTCGCCCGGCCTTCCAGCGTGCCACGTCTGCATCTGTTCGACACCGTTGGCTTCGAGCATCAGTCCAACGGGCTCGACGGTTTGCAATCCCGCAGCTGGGATCGTATCTATGCCTCGCGCACCCTGCGCTTCAGCGAAATGTGGGCGTGGACGATCAAATACTGGAACGCGGTCAATCTGGGGGAGTACAACAAGGACATCGAGGACTACCTGGGCAATGCGCAAATCACCACGCATGTGGACGTGAACAACTGGGCACAGCTGGAACTGAGCACCCTGTTTGGCCGCGAGTCCGACAAGCTCAGCTATCAACTGGACCTCATCCTGCCCATGTCCCGCTGGGTGAATTCCCGGTTCTTCCTGAGTTATTACAATGGCTATGGGGAAGCCTTGATCAGCTACAAGCAGAAAACCGAAAGCCTGCGCGCCGGTTTCTATTTCCCGCTGGGTTTCTAGCGGCCTGTTGAAAAACGTTTTCGAGGGAGTCCGTTCAGGGCATCAGTGCCGCGTTAACCGCGTCAAGAGTCCTCTCATAGCTTGCAGCAAAACTGCCACCAAGCCGGACTGCCGTCAGCGCATGCTCATGGGCCAGTGCCAACTCCCCAAGTTCCAGCAATGTTTGCGCAAGATTATTGTGCGCCGCCGCAAAATCCGGCGCATGTCGCAGTACACGCTCGTACTGCATGCGCGCGGCCTGACGATTGCCCTCGGCATAGTGCAGATTGGCCAGGGCCATCCCCAGCACCCGGCTTTCAGGCCAGCGTTGCAGCCCGACCTCATACGCGGCAAACATCTGCGCCGCATCTGCCTGACGGGAAAAATCCGCAAGCGACTGAACATAGGCGTTCTCCCGCTCGTCCTCCGGCAATTGCCCCGGCGGCAACAGCACCACGGCCCAATGGCCGGCACGTTGCCAGGTACGCTCGAATACCGTCATCGGCATCCGGTACTCACGCACCAACCCGGAACGCAACACCACTTCCCTGCGTGCCAGGTCATAGCCGACCAGTACCGCATAATGCCATTGCGGATACCAGCTCAGACCAAGGTTTTGCATGACCAGCACCGGCTCACCCGCCTGCAACTGTTTCAACACACCGGGCAAATCTGCCGGCAACACATGGGCAATGCGACCATGGGCCCGTGCAGCGGCCAGCATCTCGATCTGCAAAGATCCCTGCCGCGCCGGCACATACACCTGCCCGACCAGGGCGTCCGGTGTCACGGATACGCGGGATGCCTGCAACACGGTCGCCAGCGCAGCAGGACCGCACTGATAGGCCTCCTGGGGAAAGAAAGGAACGCGATCCAGCAGTACACTGGAAGCAAGCGCAATGACAGGGGAAGAAGAGGGCTTGTCAAACTGTTCGAACAGCGCTCTGGACTGAGGGGTGGAAGCACACCCGCTCAGCCAAAGCAGCACAATGATCCCGGCCGGAACGCGCAATCTCCGCGACAGCATGGGACGCTTCCGCCATTCAGATGGCAGGGAAAATATCCGTCACACCGGCAATGTCCAGAAGCATGAAGATCACGAGAATGCCAATCACGAGACCTATGGCGCCCTCGCCTGCGGGCAGGGTATCGATCTGCTGGGAAAGCTCGGCCAGTTCCGCGTTGCTCAGACTGTCCACACGCTGCAGTGCGTCATCGGCGCTGACACCGCGGGCCTCCAGTTGCGCTCTGACCTCATCCCTCGCCAGAAATGCGTTCACCGTCGCGCGCTGGACATCGGCGCGCTGTTCCGCCACCAGCTGTTCCGTGCTGACAATATCCGCCATGGCGGGTGCCTGCAGCCCCATCAGGCTCAGAGCCACAATCAAAACGGAACCGATCGTGCGGCGGGCAAGTGCGTTTATTTTCATCACATTCTCCTCGGGCTTGTTGTCATGGTGTCGGAATTTCCCAGCCTATCATCGAACATCTTGCAAAGTCTGTGATTCACTTCTGATAAATATGCACATCCCGCTGCGGGAAGGGAATGGAAAGGCCCGCCGCTGGGAATTCCTTGTACACCTGTTCGTTCATGCGGAAATACACCGCCCAGTAATCCGCCGCATTGACCCAGACGCGCACCACAATATTCACGGAACTGTCAGCCAGCGCAGACAGGGCGTAAAAAGGTTCCGGGTCTTGCAGTACACGCTCATCTTCCGCGATCAGACGCTTGATTACTTCATAGGCCTTGTCGATGTCATCGCCATAGGCAATACCGAAAGTCCAGTCCACACGACGTGTCGGTTGTGCCGAATAATTGACCAATGTACCCGTGGACAAGGGGCCATTGGGAATCAGGACGGTCTTGTTGTCCGGGGTCGTCAACAGGGTGACGAAAATCTGAATTTCCTTCACGGTGCCCGAATAGCCCTGAGCCTCGATAAAATCCCCGACCTTGAAGGTCTTGAACAGCAGAATCATCACGCCGCCGGCAAAATTCTGCAGCGTGCCGGACAACGCCAGACCCACGGCCAGACCAGCGGCACCGAGGATGGCAACGAAGGAAGTCATCTCAACCCCGGCCACACCCAGGGCGGTGATGTACACCATGATCCTGAACAGAATACTGAACAGGCTGCTGAGGAAACTTTGCAGCGAGGGTTCAACCTTGCTTCGGGTCAGCATCTTTTTGATCATGCTGACCAGGAAACCGGCAAGCCATAACCCTACGATCAGTGTCAGAATTGCAGCAATCAGTTTCGGCCCGTAAAGATAGACATAGCCGATGAGTACATCAGAATTGACTTCAAAGTTTTCCATTGGTTTTCTCCGCAGATAAGGTACCGAAGGCGAGGACACTGAACGCCCTTGCGTGGCATTAACCTACAGAACCCGATAAGCTGTCAACCTGATCCGGAGGGCCACAGCCCCCGACGAAAACTGCAGGAGAGCGTGCATGACAATTCAGAAAAAAACCCGGGCCCTGGCGCTCGCCATCGCGCTGGCAAGTACTTCCTCCCACGCCGGTTTTGGCACACTGGCCTTCGTTGGCGCTCGCATCATCGATGGCACGGGAGCAGCCGCCATAGAGAATGGCGTGCTGATTACAGAAGACGGCAAGATCGTCGCCGTGGGGCCGGCTGCAACGACCCCGATCCCGCCACAGGCGGAGCGCATCGACGTCAGCGGCAAAACCCTGATGCCCGGATTCATCAATACCCATGGCCATGTGGGACAGGTGCTGGGCCTGGAAGGGGGCCACTACGATTACGGCAATGTCATGCGACAGTTGCGTCTGTATGCCCGTTACGGTGTCACCACCGTGAATAGTCTGGGCGATGACGAGTATGAGGGCTTCGAGATCCGCAATACTACCGACCCCGTGAGAGTTGATCACGCTCGCCTGATGGTGGCCGGCCCGGTGTTGGCGCCCAGAAGCGTCGAAGAGGCAAAACGCGCGGTGAACGGCATCGCCGACCAAAGCGTCAATTTCATCAAGATTCGTGTCGATGACAATCTCGGACGCACGGACAAAATGGCACCGGAAATCTATCAGGCTATCGCGGACGAATCCGACAAACGCGGCATTCCGCTTGCCGTGCACATGTACACGCTCGATGACGCCAGGGCCACACTCGCTGCGGGGGCGGATTTCATCGCACACAGTGTCCGCGATACCGAAGTCGATCAGGCATTCATCGACGCCTTGAAGACGAAAGATGTCTGTTACACCCCGACCCTGACCCGTGAACTGTCCACCTTCGTCTATGAGGGAGAACCGGCCTTTTTCAGTGACCCGTTCTTTACACGCGAGGTCGATCCCGCACTGATCGCCACATTGCGCGAACCGGAACGTCAGGCGCGCATGCGCGAAAACGCCTCTGCCCAGCACTACAAGACACAGGCGCTGCCCATGGCCATGCGCAATCTCAAGACGCTCTCCGATGCCGGCGTCAAGGTGGTGATGGGGACCGACTCCGGCCCGGCCATGCGCTTCCAGGGTTACTTCGAACACCTGGAGATGCAGATGATGGTGGAAGCCGGCATGACACCGATGCAGGTGATTCAGTCAGCCACCTCCGTGGCGGCAGACTGCATGGGGCTGGATTATCTCGGCAGCCTCGAGGAAGGCAAATGGGCGGATGTGCTGGTCTTTGCCAAAAATCCCCTGGAGGATATCCACAATACCGAAACCCTGGAGCAGGTGTGGATCGCCGGCAACCAGGTGCCTGCGGAACAGGAATAAGCTGCGGGGCCTCAGGGCCCTGCACTTTCGAACAACACCACATTTCCGGTAGCCGTGCCGATCGCCGCGATGTCCTCATAGCCATCGCCGTTGAAATCCGCAATGGCCAGACCCGCAAGCCCAATGCTCCCCTCATCCAGCGCGCTGCGTAGCCAGCTGTCCGTTCCCGCCTCATAACGGTAGACATACAGCCCGTAGGGGCGTGAACGGAAACCCGCCACGATCTCATCACTGCCATCGTTGTCCAGATCGGCGGTCAGCAGGGCGTGTCCGCCCACAAAGCTGTCATCGATTACGCGCCGATGCCAGGCCTGGCTGGTATCCTCATTCGCCTGATACACCACCACCTCGTTGCCATGCCAGGGTTCGATGGCGGCGAGAAAACGCGGCCCGTGTCGCAGCCGCCCCATGCCGACCTCACTGCTCCCCTGAGCGGGGCGTTCCCCGCGATTACCGGCTCCCAACGCTGTCTGTTTGACAAAGCGTCCGTCCGCGGCAAACTGCATCAGGCCGATGCCGGCAAAACTGGCCGTCAGCAGGTCTTCGCGGCCGTCTCCATCCCAGTCCACCACGCTCATACCGTGGGCCATCTCGAAGGTATCGCTCAGCACGATCGCCGGCCATTTTGCCCGCGGATTGCCGGGCACCTGATACGCCTTCATCTGTGCCCCCACCGCATAATCGGGTGCCTGCGCTCCAATCCCGATGATGGGCAGATTCACCAGAACCGGTTTGCCATTGCCGCGAATATCGACCCAGCGCAGACGATGGGAGGTCGGCACACGGTCGATCTCGTGCGCTAGCCACTGCTGGTTTTCGCGGGGATTGCCCGGGTTCTCGAACCACTGCACCAGCCCCCCTTGCGTGGAGGCCTGCAGGCTGAACTCACTGGCCAGCACAAGATCCACATCTCCGTCTCCATCAATATCATGCGGTGCCGTGGCAATATCCCCACTGCTGCTGCCCGTAATCGAGTATTTTTCCCAGCCGGGATTGCGATACCAGACAAACTGGGCAGGATTGGTCGCCAGGGCCACGATATCCTGACGGCCATCACCGTCAACATCCGCTACCGCGAGGCCATACCCTCCCTGAATCGATTCGTCCAGGGTGACACGATCGTAATGCGGGACACCCGCTGCCTGGCAAGCACTCAGCAGTGCACTGCCTGCCAGCATCAGGAATATCTGCCGTGCTGCCACATGCGTATTTGTCATTTCACTTCCCTTTTTCCTCTGCCTTGTCCTGTGCTCCCATAAGCGTTGTACTCAACACACCCATGCCCAGCATGACGGAAATACCGAGCAACATCAGAGTGCCGCGCGGGTTTTGCACAACACGATTGAAGTCCGCACTGAGGCCCGGAACACTCCACAGATCACCACTGCCACGCCCGATTCTCACCTGGCCTTTCATGCCCTTTTCCATGTGCTGCGCAATATCGCAATGCAGCAGATAGGTGGCGTCATCCCCCGGCACGATGAAACTGCCCTGCACCTCCTGCCCGCCATTCGCCTCCAGGTGGAACATGCCATCGGGATAGAGATAGCGTGGCAAGCCGTGCAGCATCCATTGGTGGCGGACCTGATCCTCGTTGATGAAACGCACCGTGATGCGGCTGCAGGGCGGCGCCTCAAAGACTGACTGGCTGTAGCCAAACACACGCCCCGCCTCCTGCATTGCATACGATGTGCCTGCCCGTACCGTCCATTCCACATCCGTACTGATCTCGCTGCAGTTCTGCGGCAATGTCTGCGTATTGGCATTCATCACCATGCCGGTACGATCAAAGCGCATGGCATCTTCTTCCCCAGCGCCATGCATGGCGTGTTCATGCTGCGCGAGCACAACAGATGGCAATACACACAAAGCACCCGCCAAAAGCCACACCCACGCATTCGAACACTTCATGAAGGTTTCCTCTGCAGTGGCAGGAGCAAGGCAAGGAGGCCGGTCAGCATCAGGGCCAGCGCAAAACCAAGCCCCAGCAAACGCAGGAAGAAACCGGCACTCATGCTTCCTTCAGAGGCTGCGGCAAACGCTTCCCGCCGGTAATAGGCAGGGTCGAAGAACATGCCCATGTCTTCGCCTTGGGTAATCGGCCAGCCATTCTCCGCAAGATACTCACGATAAACGATGGCGTTCATATTGCCCCCGGGAGCAATACCATCGGTCGTCGTGCCCTTGCCACTGTGATCGTGCAGCATCCACACACCACTGCCATAGGAGTGCACGCCATCATTGCGGGTATCCAGCGTCAGGTCCATGCGCTGCGCACTGGCGAGCCAGAACACATCCCGTGTCACCTGTCCTGCGGTTGGCAAGGCCTGCCCATCCAGATGAGTCACCGTACTCTTGTGCCCGTGAGTGTGCAGCGCCAGGCCCTGCGTACCGGCATTGAGCACCCGCAGACGGATGCGCTCATCCGCCCCCGTCACGATCAGGGATTCGCGAAAACTGTAGGGGAAGGAACGGCCATTGACCGTGAAGTAATTGCTGTCGGCGCTGGTGAGATTGTAGCCCCCGTGCAACCACTGCTCGATGCGCGCTGGGTCATTGCTCTGCTGAACAATATTGTTCAGGCGGCTGTCGATATCGGTGTATTGCAGATCGTATTCCTGCTGATAACTCTCGCGGCTGGCGCGGGAGCGCACACGCACTTCACCCGCTCCGATATTCATGGATTGCAGCGTGTTGCCGGGGCGATTCTCCTCGACGATGAACATGCCCTGCAGCCCCATCAGAATATGCGCCTGAGGCTGCACGTGACAGTGGTAGAACGCGGTGCCGGCGCTGCGCGGCTGAATCTCGTAGGTGCGCGCCTCGCCCGGCTGCACCGGCAATTCGCTGCTCATCGGCACCCCGTCATTCCCCTGCCCATCGGCGCGCCGGTAGGCATGGTCCACGCCGTGCAGGTGAAGGGTATGAGGCATGTAATGGGTGTTTTCGAGGGTGATGTATACATGGTCCCCCTGTTCCACCCGAATCGCGGGGGCGGGGGCGCGCAACAGCGCAGTGGCAATATTGGAATCAAAATTTTCGGTGGCCATGCCAAAGGCTTTTGGCACGAATACCCATAGACCTGGTGTAACGCCCGGAGCTATCTCGTACTGCACAACCGGCTCCTGGGCATCGGGCGAACCGCCATTGAGCTCGGCGATCTCCAGGCGGATATGGATTTCGTCCGGGTCGCCGTCACCGTCCAGATCAGCGCCTTTCTCCAGCGCATCCGGTGTCAGCCCTGCACGCAGCAGGGTGTCCATGGAGACATTATTGGTTCCCCGCACAAAAGCGGCAATGGCATAGGGATTATCAGCACTGCAGGTGGCGGCGGCGGCAATCTCCACCCCTTCGATGGTCTGTGCCGAACGCCAGCCCAGAAGATCTTCCGGGCACATCTCGTCCATGGGCACCGTCGTGGGCATTTCTGCCCCCTGCGTGGCGGCGGGACTGCGATAGGCGGGGGTTCCTGCAATTTCTGCCAGCTCGAAACGCAGGGCCGGTGGCAGCCATTGCACGGGGAATACCACGATGCCAAGCAAGGCACCCGATATCAGCATGATCACTGCACGCATACTTCTCCCCACGACTGCTGTTGTTATTGCTCTTGTCTTGTGACGCCTGCGGGTCTGGACCCGCGCGTCAGTGTCAGCGGCGCTCGCGCCAGCGTTTCAATCCGCCACTGCCAACCCAGTATGCCGCCTGCAGGCACAGCGCCAGCACGGCAAACAGGGGCAGGCTGCCATAATCGGCCCCGCCTACCTGAAAATAGAACACGGCATTGTAGACCCGATCATCCTCGGGATGCTTCGCAGTCACAATGCCAATATACGTTCCCGGCGCATCAAAGCGGTAATTGGCGGTGAAGGATCCCTCGGGGCGTACCACTGCCGGCTGGTAAAAGGCGGTCACGGCATCCAGATCGGGAATCGTCTGCACATCCTCCCAGCGCGCGTAAATGCCAAAATCCTGCTCATCGCGAATGATGCGGAAATCCACCGGCATCTGCCGCAGGAAATCGTGCTGGTATTCCATGACAAACATCGTGTCGCTGACAGCGGGAATATCCTCGCAGAACTCCTCGCTGCCACTATGCTGCGGCTGGTAAATCGTGAAATGGGCCTTGAGGAAGCCGATGTTGATGACGCACAGATCGTCCTCAAACGCCACGCCCCCGTGTGCCTGCGCCTGCCGGACAGTCGGCAACAGCAGCACCAGGGCGAGAATCAGGACTCTGCAAACAATGAACATGCGCGCACCTATTCCCTGACGGAAGTCAGGCAACGGTATCACAGGCAGACATCGGGGTGCATCTGCTGGATTCTGCCTTGAATTCGGACTATCCTCCTTCGGTCCGGCACAACAACAAAAAGGGAGACTTCCGTGACCAAGACGATCTTTTCCCGCACTGGCAGGCGGGTACTCATGCCTGCTCTGTGCAGCCTGCTCCTGAGCCTGTCGGCGCTGGCGCAGGACACCAGCGACCACCAGTACACCAGCGAATCCATACAGACCGGCTCCCGGGTTTATGTGCAGCAATGCGCGCTCTGTCATGGCCCCCAGGGGGACAGCATCGACGGCGTCAACCTGCGTCAGGGCCAGTTCCGTACCGCCACCTCCGATGAAGACCTGGCCCGCATCGTCTCCGGGGGCGCCGCAGGGGGCCGCATGCCCGCCTTCAATCTGCGTCCGGAGGAACTCAATGGCGTGATCGCCTACATCCGTGCCGGCTTCGACCCCGACGGGGTGGCCATTCGCATCGGCGATCCGGCCCGGGGCAAGGCGATCTATGACGGCAAGGGGGAGTGTTCCGCCTGCCATCGCATCAATGGCAGCGGTCACCGCACCGCACCCGATCTGAGCGATATCGGCCTGATCCGCACACCCGCCATCCTGGAGGCAAGCCTCACCAATCCCGCGTCCACGCTGCAGCCCATCAACCGGCAGATCCGGCTGGTGACCCGCACCGAGGAAATCATCGTAGGAAGGCGCCTCAACGAAGACACCTATTCCGTACAGCTGATCGACAGCAACGAACAGCTGCGCTCACTGCGCAAGGCCGATCTGGTCAGCTACGAGCTGAGCAGCGTCCCGGTGCATCAACCCACTTCCCTGAATGGTGACGAGATCGCGGATCTCATCGGATACCTGCTGACACTGCGAGGTCTGGAATGAACACATTACGGCAACTGCGCACCCTGCTCCTCGGCCTGGCCATTCTGCTCCCCGGCACACAAGTCTTTGCACAGCAGGACGTGAGCTATGAGCGCATCCTCAATGCCCAGAACGAACCGGAAAACTGGCTGACCTACAACGGCAGTTATGCCAGCCAGCGTTACAGCACCCTGAACCAGATCACCCGCGACAATGTCGATCAACTGGAGCTGAAATGGGTTTTTCAGAACCAGGTATTCGGTGCCTGGCAGTCCAACCCCATCGTAGTCGATGGCGTCATGTACCTGACCCAGCGCCCCAATGATGTCATTGCCATGGACCCGGTTACCGGCCGGGTATTCTGGGTCTACAAACACACGCCCGCCGAGAATGCCCGCGTGTGTTGCGGCGCCAATAATCGCGGCATCGCCATCCTGGACGACAAGGTTTACATGGGCACACTGGATGCCCATCTGATTGCGCTGGACCGCGTCAACGGCAAGCCGCTGTGGAATATCGAAGTGGGTGACGTCAATCTGGCCTACTCCGTTACCATGGCTCCGCTGATCGTCAAGGACAAGGTCATCGTCGGCGTGGGCGGCGGCGAGTACGGCATTCGCGGCTATGTGGTCGCCTATGATGCCGAAACCGGCGAGGAAGCCTGGAAGTTCTACACCATTCCGGCCCCCGGTGAACCCGGTCACGAAAGCTGGGACGACGAAGACTGGGAGCACGGCGGTGCCCCGGTGTGGATCACCGGCTCCTTCGATCCCGAACTCAACCTCACCTACTGGGGCGTCGGCAACCCCGGGCCGGACTGGAACCCCTACCAGCGCCCGGGCGATAACCTGTACTCGGACTCCGTCATCGCACTGGATGCCGACACCGGAGAGCTGAAGTGGCACTTCCAGTTCACCCCGAATGACGGTTATGACTACGACTCGGTACAGGTTCCTGTACTGGTGGATCGGGAATGGCACGGTCAGCAGCGCAAGCTCATGCTGTGGGCCAACCGCAACGGCTATTTCTATGTGCTCGACCGCACAGACGGTGAATTCCTGCTGGGCAAGCCCTATGTGAAGGTGAACTGGTCCAGTGGCCTGGACGACAACGGTCGTCCGATTCCGACCCGGCAACCCGAAGGCATGCCCACCTGGCCTGGCAACCAGGGCGCCACCAACTGGTACCCCCCCTCGTACAGCCCCCGTACCGGGCTGTTCTACTTCAACTCCTGGGAAGACTATGCGACCATCTACCGCGCGGAAGAGCAGCAGTACGAACCCGGGCGGGCCTTCCTGGGCGGTGGCTTCACCGTGCTGACCCCCGCACAGGGGGCCCCGGGCGTCGGCATTGGCCGCACCAACCCGGTCAATACCTGGACCGATGAAGTCGGGCATGCGGCGCTTCTGGCCATGAATCCGGAAACCGGCGAGCCGGCATGGACCTTCGACCAGTTTGACGTCAGTGACGGCGGCATCCTGAGCACCGCGACAGATCTGGTGTTTGCCGGCGGCCGCGAAGGGCACTTCCACGCGCTGGATGCGCGTACCGGTGAATTACTGTGGAAGGCCAGCCTGGGCGGGCAGATCGCCATGGCCCCGGTGACCTATATGGTGGACGGCGTACAGTACGTCACGGTGATTTCCGGTAACGCCATGGCCACCTTCGCCCTGCGCGGACAGGAATAACGCTCTGCAAGACAACAACGGCGCTGTCGCGAACAGATTGCGACAGCGCCGTTTCTATTTGACACCCTGTGCCTGGCGTCAATGTCGAATGAGATAGTCAAAGGCACTGAGGGATGCGCGGGCACCTTCGCCCATGGCGATCACAATCTGTTTATAAGGCACGGTGGTGACATCCCCCGCCGCAAACACCCCCGGTACACTGGTCTGCCCGCGGGCATCAATGAGCACCTCGCCGTGGCGGCTCAGCTCCACCACATCCTTCAGCCAGTCGCTGTTGGGCAGCAGGCCGATCTGCACGAAGATGCCCTCCAGCGCCACTTCCCTTGCTTCGCCGGACACCCGGTCGGTATAAGCGATTCCCGTGACCCTCTGGCCGTCACCGAGCACCTCGGTCGTCTGCGCGCTGGTAATCACCTGCACATTGGGCAGGCTGGCCAGCTTGGACTGCAGCACCGCATCCGCACGCAGGGTGTCGGCAAACTCCAGCACGGTGACATGGCTGACGAGGCCGGCCAGATCGATGGCAGCCTCTATTCCCGAGTTCCCCCCCCCGATTACCGCCACGCGCTTGCCTTTGAACAGAGGGCCATCGCAGTGCGGGCAATAGGCGACGCCGCGATTGCGATATTCCTGTTCGCCAGGCACATTCAGTTCGCGCCAGCGGGCGCCCGTGGCAATCACCAGTGTCTTCGCCTTCAGACTGCCCCCGCCCTGGAAACGGACCTCATGCAGCCCGCCGGCCTCAGCGGCAGGAAGCAGTGCTTCGGCGCGTTGCAGATTCATGATATCGACATCGTAGTGACGCACATTCTCTTCCAGCGCACGGGCCAGCTTCGGCCCCTCGGTCTCGGCAACACTGATCAGGTTCTCAATGCCCAGGGTGTCCAGCACCTGCCCGCCAAAACGCTCGGCTGCCACGCCGGTACGGATACCCTTGCGGGCGGCATAGATGGCCGCCGCAGCTCCCGCAGGCCCGCCACCCACCACCAGCACATCGAAGGGTTCGCGCTCGTTCATGCGCGCCGCCTCTCTCGCCAGGGCTCCGGTATCCATCTTCGCCAGAATTTCCTCCACGCCCATGCGTCCCTGGGCGAAGGGTTCGCCGTTGAGGTACACGGAGGGCACCGACATCACCTGACGGCTGTCCACCTCGTCCTGGAACAGGGCGCCATCGATGGCGACATGATGAACGCGGGGGTTCAACACCGCCATGACATTGAGCGCCTGCACGACATCGGGGCAATTCTGGCAGGACAGAGAGTAATAGGTCTCGAAGCGGTATTCGCCATCGAGCGCTCGAATCTGCGCCGCTGTCTCGTCGCTGATGCGCGCGGGGTGCCCGCCCACCTGCAGCAGCGCCAGCACCAGGGAAGTGAATTCGTGCCCAAGGGGGATGCCGGCAAAACGAACCTCTGCCCCGCCGCCAACACGCGAAATGGCAAACGAGGGTTTGCGTGCATCCTCGCCGTCACGGCGCAGCTGAATCTTGTCACTCAGGCCTGCAATCTCCTCCAGCAGAGACTCCAGCTCCCGGGACTTGGCACTGTCATCGACAGAGGCAAGCAGTTCGATCGGTTGCTGAACTTTCTCAAGATACGCCTGCAACTGGGCTTTCATCGTGGCTTCAAGCATGAGTGTCACTTCCTTCGCTGAATCAATGGAATCCGGTAAATTGCGCCCACCCGCAAGCCCTGGACAAGCCCTTGCGGGCTGCCCAGGTATGCAAGCATTTGGGTAGGATGGGTCGGCTTAGATCTTGCCAACCAGGTCGAGAGAAGGAGCGAGTGTGGCATCGCCTTCCTTCCACTTTGCCGGGCAGACTTCGCCGGGGTGAGCCGCAACGTATTGTGCAGCCTTGATTTTACGCAGCAGTTCGGAGGCATCACGGCCAACACCGCCGGCAGAGATTTCCACCAGCTGGATCACGCCCTCGGGGTCAATCACGAAGGTGCCGCGCTCGGCCAGACCGTCAGCCTCGATCATCACATCGAAGTTGCGGCAGATGGTGCCAGTGGCATCGCCCAGCATCGGGTACTGGATCTTGCGGATGGTGTCCGAACTGTCATGCCAGGCCTTGTGAGTGAAATGGGTGTCTGTGGATACGCTGTAGACTTCCACGCCCAGCTTCTGGAATTCGGCATAGTTGTCCGCCAGGTCACCCAGCTCTGTCGGGCAGACAAAGGTGAAGTCGGCGGGATAGAAGAACACGACAGACCATTTGCCCTTGAGGGTGGCATCGGTAACTTCAACGAAGTTGCCGTTGTGGAATGCGGTGGTCTTGAAGGGCTTGATAGCGCTGCTCAGTAATGACACTTATGTACTCCTGTTGGAAGAGATTAAAAATTCAGGTAAGGCATGCTAAACGATTATAGGAAATATGGAAATGAATTATTCAAACAAAAACGATAGTTTTTATAAATGCACGAACCCTTGCTCGAATAGATTTTCCTGATATGTCCACAAGCATCCGGGCTAAATGCGGTTCTCCTCATCTGATTTCAAGTTCTGAATGCTACACTACCGGCGACATGAGGGCGTCAGGATGTTGATACGGTTCAAGAGCGATAAAAGCGGCAGCTTCATCATGCAGGAAAGCGTCGCCATTCCCCTGCTGAGCATGATGGGCATGAGCGGCAGGCACGAAGGGGCGGTGAGCGAGGACGAGCTGCGCGACGCCCTGCAACGCCTGGAGGCCGCGTTGGGCCGACACACACAAGCCCCGACATCCACAGACGAAGGGGATGATGAAGAAGAGCGTGAACCCGCTATCGCCCTGAGTGTCCGTGCCACTCCGCTACTGGAGATGCTGCGCCGGGCACTGGCAGCAGATGGCTATGTGATGTGGCAAGCCGACTAGCAGGCTGTTAAAAACGGAACGTGTATTTGAACTTCACCGCCAGGTCTGAGGTAGCGGCTTCGAAGGCGTTGTTCTTGTCTTTGTCCTGCAGATTGTAGTTCAGCACAATGAAGCCTTCCTGCCCCGCACGCGGAATCCACTGCAGGCGCGTGTTCACCCCGATCTCTTCCGACAGATTGTCATACTGCACCAGCGACACCCAGTACAGCGTGGAAGAAAAGGCGACCTGAGTGGACAGGCTGGTCAGGCGGGTAATGAAATCCCCCTGCGGCAGGCTGATGTCGTTCCAGTCATAACTCATGGACATGACGAAATTGCGTGACTGGGTCCACGACAATGAACCATTGATGTTATTGCGCTTGCCGTTATAGAAATCCCCGTTGCTGACGCTAAGCCTGCCGGAGAATTCGCGCTGCCCCGCCGTGCTGACAGACAGCGTGCTTTCATCAAAAGAATAGCTTCCCGCGGGAATGAAGACGCTGCGATCGGGTGCCCGGTACACGGCAAAAGGTGTCAGGACCACTTCTTTATTGCGCTGATATCCCAGCGACAATCTGTCACGACTGTTGGTATCGAGTTCCAGCAGACGCAATGCCAGCACCTGGCTCTGCAGGCCGCCATCGATGACATTGATCCGCTGGGCATCAAGGCCAAAATAGGCAGACTGCAGAAAACTGTCGCGGAAGAAATGGGTATAGCCCACATCGGCGGTGTAATCGCGGATATTGGAGCGATTGATATAGCCCATTGCCGGGTTGAAGTTGCGCTGCACCTCCTTGAAACCCAGGCCACCGCGCAAACCGGTGTTGTTGGGCGAGCGCAGTCCCAGCCCGTAGGCCTCGTCATCCCCATTCAGACCCGGCGTATCGGATTTCTGCAGCCAGACATCCGCCTCCAGCACCTGACCGCTGCGCAGCCGCGTGTTGAGATAACGGAAATCCACACCGTAGACCGAGTTATCCCGATTCGAGGCCGGATCACCGTCCGTCACAATGAAGCCAACACTGGATTCGCGCAACACATTGGCAGACACCCGGCTGATCAGCAGGTCCGTGGCATCGACCGCACCGAAGGCGTCCTGCCGAATGGCCAGCGTGCCGATATTCCAGCGCCCCACACGCCCGCTGATGCGCCCACCATAGCTGATGTCCACGGGCGCCCCGCTCTGGCTGAGCCCCAGTTTGCGCGAGAAATAAGGCCGGGCGTTCTCACGCGAACCTCTCGATTCCGCTGAGTTGCCCCCGAAACCGCCAATGCCTCCGAACTGGAACAGATCCGAATCGTTGAGAAAGAAATCGCGCTTCTCGGGGAAGAAGAGGTTGAAACGCGTCAGATTGACCTGTCGGTTATCCACCTCGGTGGCCGAGAAATCGGTATTGATCGTCAGCGCCGCGTTCAGCGATGGCGTAAGCCGGTAGAACACATCCAGCGAGGGGTCCATATTGGTTTCGCTGCTGCCGACGATAAACTGCTTGTCCCGGTTCATCGAGAACGAGGGCACCACATCCAGCCCCAGCCCCTGGTCCATGCCCTCCAGCCCGGTCATCACTCCCGAGATGCTGGGATTGTAAGTCCGGTTGTGGGACACCCAGGCCATCTCCTCACCCCGGCGACGAATTCCGCGCCCGAAGTTGAAACCCCAGGTGTCAATCGTCGGATCGAAGGGCAGGGACTTGAAGGGAATTTCCAGCTCCGCGATCCAGCCATTGTCGTATGTGCTGGTGGCGGTATCCCAGATCGTGTTCCATTCCAGCTGAAAGGAGTTCACGCTGGTATACAGCGCATCGTGCCGCACGGCATTGAGATTGGTTTCAAAACGATAGCCGGTACGGCGGGTATTGAAGGGATCGAGAATCACCACCAGACGATCATCCGAGCCCAGACCCTGACCGTGACGGATCACCGGCGCCGCAATCAGCTCGGGGTTGCTGTCCGCCATGCGGGCGCCGATGTACAGGGCATTGTCGTCATACAGCACATATACTTCCGTGTTTTCCGATGGCGCCGTCTGATTGCCGGGGCGGGTCTGATGAAAATCACGGATCGGTTCCGCAAGCTGCCAGACCGCCTCATCGAGTTTGCCGTCGATCACGGGTCGGGTATCCACGCGGATTGCCCGCACCCGTTTCTGGGCAGGAACCGCACTCTCGGAAATATCCTGTGTCAGGGCAAGGGACGGAAACAGCAGGGCAGACGTCAGTGTGCCCAGGGCCAGGAGCAGGCGGGGATAAAAGCTCATCGGGCAGGAGTCCTTTTGTTGTTATTGGAGTCGTCGCGTCGATACATGACCCGTATTGCATAGGTACGGAACACTGGCAGTTTTCTTACAGGCCACGCCCTGGTTTGGCGGGAGTCTACAGGTAGAGCCTGCCCAGCAGCCAGGAATAACTCAGCCACATGAGAATGGTCAGGGGAATTCCCACCTTCATGAAATCATTGAAACGGTAGCCACCGGCACTCATCACCAGCAGGTTGGTCTTGTAGGACATGGGTGTGGCAAAACTGAGATTGGCACCAAACAAGACTGCCAGCACGAAGGGTTGCGGGTCTACACCAAGCTGCTGGGCAATGCCCACCCCGATGGGGGTACCAATGACCGCCGCAGCATTATTGGACACAATATTGGTCAACACCGCCATCAACAGCATCAGGGCACTGAGGACCACCACCGGGGCGGCATCGCGGGTGAAGAACAGAAAGACATCGGTGAGATAATCCGAAGCTCCCGTAATCGTCAGCGCCTGTCCCAGCGCAAGGCTGGCCACCACCACAAAATACACGGAGGAACTGACGGCCCGGATGGCGCTGCCAAGGCGCAGGCAACGGGTTCCCAGCATCAGCATGGCCCCGGCGAGCGAGCTCACCGCAATCGGCAGCATCCCCGTGGCAGCCGTCGCCACAATCGTCAGCAGGGTCAGTTGTGCAATCAGCGCCTTTTCGGTGCTGGGAACCTCTACCGACGAGTCCAGCACCAGGAATTCGGGGTTCAGCTTCAGTTTGTGAATCTCATCCTTGTTGCCCTGCACCAGCAGCACATCCCCCTGCTCCAGCGTCACATCCATGATCTCCTCGGAGGGTTTCCAGATATCACGCCCGGCCCGATGCAGCCCCAGGACCACCAGTTGGTGACGCTCCAGAAAAGAGGTATAGCGCAGATTGGTACGGTCAAGCCTGGAGCCCGCCACCACCGCGATTTCGGCAAGCATCTGATTCTCTGCGTTCAGCGGGTGCTCATCGTCCACCTCATGGTCGCCGGAGTACAGCGTAGCCTTCATGGCATCCGCTGCCGCACGGATATTGGCAGAGGTATCCATCACACGCAGGCGGTCACCCGCCTGCAGCAGTACATCCGGCAACAGCAGAATGAAGTGCTCGCCCCGTTTCAAGCGCAGCAGATTGATGCCATCGCTCGCCAGGGCTCTCGCGTCTGCCACGCTCTTGCCCACCACCGGGCTGTCGCCATCGATATGCAGATAGGCTTGGAAAAGACGCGGAGAATTATTGCTGACACCGACCTGCCGCTCCTCCAGCAAACGGGGGGCGATCAGCCACAGATAGACTATCGCCACACCACTGGCAATGACAGCGGGTAACACGAAGTCGAACATGCCGATTTCCGGCAGCCCCAGATCGCGCGCAACACTGACCACCAGCAGATTGGTTGAGGTGCCGATCGTCGTGCCCATCCCCCCCACCAGCGTGGCAAAGCCCATGGGCATCAAAATGCGCGAGGCCGGCGTCTTGGTGCGCATGCAGACGCTGATCAGAATCGGCAGCAACAGCACAACAATCGGGGTGTTATTGATGAAGGCACTCAACAGCGCACTGACAATCAGGGTCATCAGGAAGGACAGAAAAGGCGCACGCGCCCAGGCTTTGGTCAAAACACGGCCAACCGGCTCCAGCGCGCCGGTCTGCACCAGACCCTGCCCCACGACCATGAGGGCACACACGGTAATCAGCGCCTCATGCCCAAAGCCCTGAAAAAAGGCGACTGGCTCGAAGTGCTCACCGCGCACGCTAAAGGGAAACAGGGCAAAGCTGAGTGCCAGAACAACCAGCAGTACCAGGCTCGAAATTTCCAGAGGGATTTTTCTGCGGGTAAACAGAAACAAGGCAAATGCGGTCAACAGCAAAGATAACAGCGCATGCCCGTTGGGCACTGAAGGGAAAACATCACTCACGATTCAATACCTGTACTCGTCAAACTCTGGAGCCACCTTGCTGCTAGCCTAACACGAGCCAACCTGATATTCCCTGCCTACTTGTGCCACCTGCACCGAATACGCGGCATACCAACGCTCCCGCCCGAGGCGCTGCGCCTCCTGGTGCTCCGGATGTTGATGCCAGGCCTGTATACTCGCCTCATCGGGCCAGTAGGACAGCGCGACTTCCTCCTCCCCCTCTGTCACCGCATGAAATGCCAGACAGCCAAACTCCTGCAGAGCCAGCTCCCGCATACGCCGTGCCATCGCGGAGTAGTCCTCGTCCAGATGTTTGATGCGCGCTCTGAAAATCACCACCAGCATATTGTCACTCCTGACGCCTGTTCAGATGACGGCATGACGGATTCGGGCCGAAACCCATTCCGAAAAAATCACCGTGGCGAAGATCAACACGAACACCGTTGCCACCTGTCCCCAGGCCAGATTATTGATGGCTGCGTTCATCTGCAGCCCGATGCCGCCGGCACCGACGAGACCCAGCACCGTGGATTCCCGGATATTGATGTCCCAGCGATATACCGTGGTGCCCGCAAAGGCGGGCACGATCTGCGGCAGCACACCCCAGGCAAGCTCCTGCAGACGCCCGGCGCCCGTTGCGCGAATTGCCTCCACCGGCTCCTGGTCCACCTCCTCAATGGCCTCGTACAGAAGTTTGCCGAGAAAACCGATGGAGCGCAGGGCAATCGCAATCATGCCGGCCAGCAAGCCCGGCCCCACAATAGTGACCAGCAGAATTGCCCAGATCAGTGCGTTGATGGAGCGGGAGCTGACAATCACCATCAGGGCAAGGGCTCGCAGGAGCGGATGCGGACTGGTGTTGGCGGCGGCCAGAAAGGACAGGGGAAAGGCAATCACCACGCCCAGCGCAGTACCCACCGTGGCGATATTCAAGGTGTCCCACAGCGGCAACAGAAGCGATGCCGTGATGGACCAGTCCGGCGGCACCATGCGCGCAATCAGGCTCGCCGCCTGCACATGGGCGTCCGTCATGAACTCCCAGATCGTGTTGTCGGACACGACCTTGGCACAGAACAGAAACAGGCATACACCCAGAAACCAGCCCAGCCAGATCAACCGCTGCTGCACCGGGCTGCGCTGCCGCCAGACCAGTTCGTTGTCGATTCGCTGCAAGGGCATCAGGCCACCCACCTGCGCACGCGGCCGGAGAGATACTCACTGGCCAGCACAATAGCGATAATCAGCAGTAACACCGCCGCAGAGGTATCGTAGTCGTAACGGTTGATCGAGGTATTCAACGTGGCACCTATCCCGCCCGCTCCAACGATACCGATGACGGCAGACTCGCGGAAGTTGATGTCGAGACGATATAGCGCCAGCCCGATGAAGCGCGGCATTACCTGCGGCTGCACGGCGTAGTGAACCCACTGCCACCAGCCCGCCCCCGTTGCCCGTATCGCCTCCAGGGGTTCCCGCCGGCTATCCTCGATGTCTTCTGCCAGCAGCTTGGCAATAAATCCGATGCTGGCAAACGCCAGCGTCAATACACCCGCCAGGGGGCCAAACCCGAACATGGTGACAAACAGAATGGCGATAATGATTTCCTGAAAGGTGCGTGAAACGGCAATGACTGCACGACAAATCCAGTACACCGGCTGCGGGGAAATATTGCGTGCTGCACCCAGCCCGACAGGAATGGCCAGCACGATGCCCACAACAGTGGCCGTGACAGTCATGGTCAGGCTTTCCATCAGCCCCGTGGCAATCTCGCCTCCGCGGGAGACAAAATCCGGTCTGAGAAAGGAGGCCAGGAAGGCGAGCCCGCGATCCAGACCCTGGCTGACACGAGCCCAGTTGACGTCCACACTGAACCATACCAGGACGATATACAGCAAAAGGGCAACATTCAGCAGCCAGCGCCAGTGGACCTGTGCAATGAGTGGCTGTGGGCGCCAGACGCCCCTCTTTGCGGCAAGCAGGCGTTCGTCTGCCGCCCTGCTCATGGATGCCCCTCCAGCAGGGCACGATCAACAGCACGGGTCGTCTCTGCCTGTTCTCCCGGGCCCTCGACCTGCTGCGCGGCATTCCAGTCCTCCTCACCGTAGATACTGGTCAGCATATCGGGTGTAAGCCCCTCGGGAGTTCCGTCATACACAATCGCCCCTTCGCGCAGGCCCACCACACGGTCGGCAAACTGACGGGCCAGGGCGACATCATGAATATTGATGATCGCGGCCAGATTCTGCTCACGGCACAACTCGCAGATAAGCCGCATGATCTGGCGCGAGGTTTTCGGATCGAGGCTCGCCGTTGGTTCATCCACCAGCAACAGCTTCGGATTCTGCATCAGGGCGCGGGCAATCCCCACGCGTTGTTTCTGCCCACCGGAAAGCGCATCACCGCGTTTGTCGAGCATGGATTCCAGCCCCACCCGCTCCAGCAGGTGCACGGCCTGACGCACGTCCTGCGGCGGAAAACGGCGAAAATAGCTGCGCCAGAATCCGATGTAGGCAAGACGCCCCGAGAGCACATTCTCCATGACGGAAAGCCGTTCCACGAGCGCATAGTTCTGAAAGATCATGCCGATCTGGCGACGGGCCTGACGCAATGGCGCCCCGCGCAGGGAAGTGAGTTCACGCCCATCAAGTGCCACGCTGCCGGCACTCGGTTCCACCAGTCGATTGATGCAGCGAATCAGCGTGCTCTTGCCGGCCCCGGACGGTCCGATCAGGGTAAGCACCTGCCCCGCCGGCACCTCAAGGCTCACCTCCCTGAGCGCCATGTCACCAGTGTTATATCGCTTACTCAAACCTTTCAGCGTCAACATGCCTGTGTTATCTCCCGAGCCCTGTGGCGCCATCTCAATCGCAGTTGTATACCGTGCCGGTCGCCTCATCGATGGTGCGAACGACAGCCCAGTGCTGCTGATAGTTAATGGGAATGAAGCGCTCCATACCGGCATCGGCGAACTCACGCTGCAGAGCAGTGCCCTCCCAGTCAAAAGTGAAAAACGCCTCGCGAATCTTTGCCGCCAGCGCGGGCGCCAGGTCATGAGCGATGCCATAGCCTGTCGTCGGAAAGGACTCCGACTGATAAATGCTGCGGTACTGCTGCGGGGACACGACATCACGCGCCAGCATGCGAAACAGCACCTCGTTGGCAATGGCCGCAGCATCGTAATCGTGATGCACCACCCCCAGAATGGAGTTGTCATGACTGCCCGAATACGCAGTCTTGTAGTCCCGATCCGCCTCGAAACCATACTGGGCGCGCAGCAGGGCAGAGGGCGCTTTAAAACCGGAATTGGAGGTAGGAGAGGTAAAAGCGAGCGTGCGGCCGGCAAGCTCCTCGATCGAGTCAATACCACTGCCGGGATAGGTCAGAATCTCCATCTGATAGCCGTAGCTGCCATCGCGTGCCGCCATCATGGCGAAGGGCACAAAACCGACGCAGTTGACCGCCACAGGCGTGGAGCCGGTGTTGAAGCCGGCCACATGCAGGCGTCCGGCGCGCATGGCTTCCAGCTGTGCCGCATTGGACTGCACGGGGAAAAAACGCACCTCTTTGCCGGTAAGCCCTTCCAGATGCTCGATAAACTCGTCCCATACCCGGGAGTACATGGCCGGGTCTTCAACCGGCGTGTAGGCAAAGATAAGAATGCGCGGGTCGCGCCAGCGGGAGGGCTCGCTCGGTGTATCTGCCACGAGGTCGCCATTGGCATCGCTATAGCGCGCCGACAGCGGCGACGACACGGCAAGGGGTGCGAGGCAGACAAGGAGCAGCAGAAGGCAGGCACTGCCCAGCCCGTTGCGAGTCCTCATGCTCTGCCCCCCGTGATGGTGTTTGCGTCAAAGTATACGGGAAGCCCCGGGAAAGCGACACCGCAGGGGCGTCCTCATTCCTGCGGCGATTTAGCTTTCGGAACCCGGCGCTTGCCCTTGTCCTTGTTGACGCGTTTGCTGCGCTCTTTGCGAGGCTTGACCTTGCGCGCCTTACGCTCGCCATCATTGCCCGGCGCTTCGCCGGGAGCCTTGCGAAAACCCGGGGCCTCAAGCTCCGGGTATTGCTCCAGCACCTCACGCGTGATGTCCCTGCTGGTGCTATCGGTGAAGGGCTGGCGCGAACGCGCCGGCTTTTGCGCACCCGGCTTGCCTCGTGCAGGCTTGTCATTCCCTTCGTACCCGGATTTTTTCTCGCGCTTTACCCGAGCCTCAGGCTGCTCTTTTCTGCCGGATGCTGGCGCTTTGTCAAACCCAGGTTTTGGTGCACGCACGGGCCGCTTTTCGCTTTTCGTGCCAGGTGCCGATACCTCGGTTTTCTCGCGCGAGGGACGCTTGCCCTGCGTGGCGGATTCCAGTTTCAGCGGCTTGCCGCAAACCACGGTTTTCTGCAGCAGCTGCATGACCTCACGGGGCATGCCTGCGGGCAGGTCCACCGTGGAATACTCGTCATAAATGCGGATATGCCCGATATACCGGCCTTCGATCTCCGCCTCGTTGGCAACGGCACCGACCACTTCCCGCGGGCTCAGGCCATCACGATGCCCCACCTGAATGCGGAAACGTTCCATGGGGATCTCGGGATAATCCTTGAGAGGACGCGCGCGGGAGTCCTCGGAAGGGTCATGAGACATACGCGGACGGTGGGCACGCCCCTCGTCCTCATCCAGTAACAGATGTTCAAATTCCTCGCCACTCGTATGCCGCGGTGCCTTACGGCGCGGACCTTCCTTGCGCTCTGTATTCGTAGCCGGCGGGGTGCGTGCGCGCTTGTTGGCCATGCTTGCCTCTTCGGCTGCTGCCGGTTCAAGCGGGCGGTCCTTCTGCAGCAGATAGGCCATGGCGGCAGCGATGTCTTCCGGAGGGCATTCGCACTCATGCACCAGCTCTGACACGAGCTGGTGGAAGAAATCGAGCTTGCCGTTGCGGACCGTTTCGATGATGCCTTCCTTGAACGCGGCGCTGCGCTTTTCGATCAGCTCACCACGCGTGGGCAGGGACATCTGCTCGATCTTCTTGCGCGTGGTCTTCTCAATGGAATACAGCAGACGACGCTCGCGCGGCGCCACAAACAGGATGGCCTTGCCACTGCGACCGGCACGTCCGGTGCGCCCGATGCGATGCACATAGGCCTCGTCATCATAGGGAATATCGTAGTTCATGACGTGACTGACGCGCTCCACATCCAGACCGCGCGCCGCAACATCGGTGGCTACCAGAATATCCAGTTGCCCGTTCTTGAGCATTTCCACGGTACGGGTACGGATGGCCTGATTCATGTCGCCATTCAGGGCGGAGGCGGCAAAACCACGGGCGCTGAGTTTTTCGGCAAGATCGACGGTACTGGTCTTGGTGCGCACGAAGATAATCATGGCATCAAAGTCCTCGACCTCCAGAATGCGCGTCAGGGCGTCGAGTTTGTTGGTGCCCTGCACCAGCCAGTAGAACTGTTCGATGTCTTCGTTGGTGGTGATGGCGCTCTGAATGCGGATCTCTTGCGGGTCGCGCAGATACTTTTCGGCCACGGCGCGGATGGGGCCGGGCATGGTGGCGGAAAACAGGGCCACCTGCCGGGTCTCCGGCGTTGTTTCAAGAATGGCTTCCACATCGTCGATGAAGCCCATGCGCAGCATTTCGTCCGCTTCGTCCAGCACCAGAGTTTGCAGATGCCCCAGGTCAATGGTCTTGCGGCGCAGGTGATCCAGCAGGCGACCAGGAGTCCCGACCACCACATGTGGCCCACGGCGCAGGCCGGCGAGCTGACGCCCCATATCCTGCCCGCCATAGATCGGCAGCACATGAAAACCCTTCATGCCGGCAGCATAGGTCTGGAAGGCCTCGGCAACCTGAATGGCCAACTCGCGGGTCGGGCACAGCACCAGTGCCTGGGTGCGGGAAACACTCAGATCAATGCGCGACAGAATGGGCAGCGCAAAGGCGGCCGTCTTGCCGGTGCCGGTCTGGGCCATACCGACCACGTCGCGTCCCTGCAACAGCACCGGGATAGTGGCCTGCTGAATCGGCGAGGGTTTCTCGTAACCGACTTTGCTGAGGGTTTCCTGCAGAAAATGGGGCAGGTCGAGCTCAGCGAAACTGAGTTCCGGACGGGGACTGGATGACATGATCGGGCCTTGTAGTGGTGTGACAGGATGAAGAGTAATGCTTTAGCGGATGAAACTGAAGGCGGTAGTGCGGCTGTCAATTCAAACGGGCGGCGATTATACGCGAAACGGTGCAGGCCGCATAGGGGATACCAATGTGAGGACTCAACACCTCTCTACGCAGGAATAGTCCATTTCTACAGGGAGATAGTGAGACATGGGAGATTACCTCACTCCGTATGACGAGCCGCACCGTCTATCATGGGCGACGGAGACGCCAAAAAGCTCACATCCCTGTGAAGGCTCGGCGGGCGCCATCCGACCGCCAGGGATGGCGGGAGTGCCGAGATTGCAGGAGCAAATCCTCGGCCCTGGCGCCCGACGCTCCGCTGCCCATGACAGACGGTGCGGCTCTTAGACTGCAGATGGTGATAATACAGTGACTTCGTTGTTCGTTAGCAGTTTGTCAGCTCTGAGAGGCGGCAGAAGGCATTCAGGACCGTCGCACGCCAAGGATGGCGTGCGCCGAGCCTTCACAGGGATGTGAGCTTTTTGGCGTGTCCGGAATGCCTTCTGCCGCCTCTCAGAGCAAACTACAGCGCTTTTAAACAAGCTCCATGGAAACACACTAAAGAGCCCCCGAACGAGACCTCAGGAAGTTAACTGCCCGGTCAGGAAAGTCGGTGAACACGCCGTCGACGCCCGCCTGGAAGTAGAAGATCTCCAGCATCTGCTCAAATGAGTCCACATAATCCGGGAGCTGCCCCGGGTCCAGGCGGAAGGTATAGGGATGCACCTGCAGGCCATTGGCATGCGCATAACCCACCAACGCACTGATGCGGGGAGAGCCTGCGGGCGAATGCCGATCCACGATCATGGACTTTTCCGGCCCCAGGCCATCGGCATAACGGGCTATTTCCGCCACACCGGCCTGCGTCTGCATCCATGCATTCTCGTCTCCCCCATCGAGCAACTGCACCAGGTTCAGGCGGATGCCCACCTCCGGCAGAATCTCGTCGTGCAGACGCTTCAGCTCATCAAACTCGAAGGTCTGGACAAATACCCTGTCGCTCTTGCGCGTATAACCGTAGTCCTTCAGCACCTTGATGACCGCACGGCCCAGATCCTTGCCTTCTGCCAGATGAAACGCAGGAGACTTGATCTCGGGATAGATGCCGACATTGCGCCCCGTGGAACGATTGAGGCCCTGCACCAGCTCGATCTCCTGTGCCAGCGTGTGTACACGGAAAATGGAGGTCTCCATCGGAAAACGTTCGGGGTAGAGCTGGCGTTTTTGACCGTCCTCGACAGTAAAGCCCTCTGTCACCCGCAGGGAAAGAATCTCGTCCAGCGTGAAATCCACCGCATAATGCTTCCCATCCTCCCGGGCACGGCCCGGGAAACGCTGCGCAACATCCGTGGTGCGATCCAGCGTGATGTCGTGAATGACAATCAGCTGGTCGTCGCGGGTCATGACCACATCCTGCTCGATATAGTCCGCCCCCATGGCGTAGGCCATGGCCTTCGCGGGCAGGCTGTGTTCGGGCAGATAGCCGCTGGCGCCACGGTGGGCCACGACAATTTTGTCCCCGGGCTGGGCCTGGGCAGTGGCGGGGGGCAATACACCAAAGAGCTGACTCATGGCAATGACTCCCAGAGTAAAACGTTTCAGGACAGAACTGGCTTGCATAGTGACTTCCTTCGCTGGAGTTTCACACGGACGATCATATCCTATGTCAGGTCTGTGTCCGGGATATTGCAATCATCAGGCACCCGCTTTCAACTCCCCAGGCGATAACGCAGCTTCAACACCCAGTTATCCACCACCTGCTCACTCCAGGCGTGCTCAAACAGGCCCATATAATCATCGCTAAAGGAGCGTGCCAGATTGCCTCCTCGCGTGTACACGAAGAACAAATCGGACAGCGGCGCCAGCTCCCAACGGTAACGGGCCTGAAAACTCATGCGGCTGACCGTGAAATTGTCCGAATCCGTGGTGACTTTTCCGGTATTGACCAGATCGCGCACATGATTGGGGTCCACCTGATAGAACTGGTCCTCAAAGGCCTTGATGCCGGTCCACTGCAGGCTGAAGCGCAGTTGCTGCTTGGCGGTGATGAAATAGTCCATCTCCAGCTTCGGCGTCCACTCTTCGGACTCGAAGGTGGTCATGCGGCCGCTACCCTGATGCACCAGCCAGCCATCGGAATCGACATAGCGCAGATTGGCATTCATGGCCAGGCGGTCATTGGGCTGCCAGGTCAGGCCGGCATTGTAGGTGATGCGGCTGTCACCAAGGTCTTCTTCCCCGAACTCGATACCACCCCCAACAGAGACCGGCCGTGAACGGTCGCTGCGCCAGTTGGCATCCACCGACCAGCGTTCGGGAATATTGTAGGTGCCATTTCCCCGACTGAGACGATCATCCACGCGCGGCGGGAAATAACGCAGCCCCGTGCCGAGTGAGGCATTATTGAGAAAGCTGAGGTTCTGGAACACAAACAAGCCCAGACGCACCGGGCGGCCATCGGTATTCCATTGATTGATCAGCTGGGCCGAGCGGCTGCGGGTACGCAGGCCCGGGAGATTGGATTCGGTTTTATTGAAACGGTAATCCAGCTGCACGAAATCGTTGCGCTGCAGAAAGCCGACATCGTTCAGCTCCACCGAGTCATCCAGATAGGTGCCGGTGACGGTATGCTGTGTGCCGCGTTCAGGGCGATAGTCCATATCGAAATACGCCCCGTTGCCGCTTACCTTGTCCACATCACTGCGCACCAGTTGCCCGTCCACCTCCCATCTGGAATCTGCCGAGAAGTAATGCATGTCCACACCATTGACGACGGCATCCCGCTCGGGGTGGGACAGGGCACTGCCAAACCAGCCAATGCTGCGCCGTCCTCCGATGCTGGTGTCCTCATAGAGCAGACGTCCAATGGCAAAATCACGCCCCTCTGCTTCCAGCCGCACACGGGAGCCATCTGCCGCCGTGCCGCGAATCTCCGAATCGTCCTCGGCCGCCAGCAGCGTGCCGTAACGCAGATTTCCGGTTTGCCCCGTCACCTTCAGCGCGCCCAGCAGGTCGGAGGGCCGACTGAGATCGGTGGGAATGACATCGACATCATCCGGCACATCGTAGATTGCCTGACGCCCGATGCGGCGCGTGTTCAGCAGCGTGGTGGGGCTACCGCGCCCGGCACTGTCGCGCGGAGAGGTATTGAAGATGTCCTGGCCCTCGAGAAAGAAGGTGCGTTTTTCCTCGAAATAGGTTTCGAAGGCCGTGAGATTGACCACCACATCGTCCGACTCCACCGTGCCGAAATCGGGGTTGAGGGTGGCAGACAACTGCATATTGGAGGTGGGCCGCCAGTACAGGTCTGCCCCGACACGATAGTCCGTCTCGTTCTTCATATCATCGAAGGTAGCGGAGCTGTAGGGGTAAAAAGTGAACTGGGTAGCCGGATTGATGCCGGAGAGTTCAAATTTCTGAAAGCCCGACAGATAAACGCCTGCGGTATCCGGCAGAGCAGGCCAGGACCAGGTCTGCGCCATGCTGGCCACCATGCGTTCGGTATAGATGCCGATGGTGCGCGTATCGCCGCTGGCGGGAAGCGACATCATGGACCAGGGAATATAGATCTCGGCCACCCAGCCCTCGTCCGTTTCTTTCGTCACCGCATTCCAGGGACCGTCCCACTGCCGGTTGATCTGGCGTTCCGGCAGGATCGTGCCATCGGAAAAGGTACCGCCCAGATTGATGCGCAGGAAATACCCGTAAAGTCCCTCGCCGGAAGGGTCCACCGAAATAATAAAACCATCGCGCTGCACCCCGGCATCGCGGGAGCTCATTCGAGCTACCAGCGTCTCCGGGTCCTGGTAATTCATCACCCCCACATACATGCCACGCGCGTTGTAGAAGATGCGCGTCTGTGTCGAGAGCGAGGCATCCGCAAGCGTGTCGGGTTGAATCACTTTCATGGCATCGATGACAGGCACACGTTGCCAGACTGCTTCATCGAGCACACCATCGAGCGTGATCCGGGCCTCGTTCTGTGCAATGCGGGTCAAGGGAAGCGTAGAAGATGCGGCCTGTGCGAAGACTTGCGGGGCCACCGTAGGCAACAGCGCGCAAACCACCGCGCACCGGATGGAGTTTAAACAGCTCATTGCAATTCACTCTATTATTATTGGCGCGAGCCTGGATGAAGACCCGCAGGGAGTCGGTCGCACTTGTAGCAGAGCAGAACAATAAGTTACAAGCGCCCCTATGAGCAATGCCTGCCACAATTGATCACAATTGTTCCGTGAATTGCCACGATTCACGCCCGTCAGTGCCTGCTGCCTCGCGTTAAATGAAGTCTCACAGACTTTTCATCCTGTTGCAGTGAGCCTGTCATGAGAGTTTTCAGAAGACGCTATCACCCCATATTCATCGAAGAGGACTACAGCTACCGCCCTCGTCGTGGCGGTTTCCTTGTCAAATGTCTGTTCATTCTGGTCAGCTTCAGTATTGTGCTGGGTGCACTTTACTTCTTCATTCAATAAAGCGCCCTCAACGAGCCTGCAGCTCCACTTGCACCGTCAACAGCTCATCCTCACGCCGGATCTGCAGGCTTACGATATCCCCTGGGGCTGCCGCACGAATCAGATTGGAATATTGCTGCAGATCCGCAATCCGCTCGCCATTGAACTGCAGCAGTACATCACCAGCCTGCAAACCCGCCAATTCGCCTGCGCCGCCTGGCGTGACGCCCGATATCTGCACCCCGTCACCGCTGTAATTGAATTCGGGAATGGTGCCGAGTGACGCGGAGCGCGCCTCGCTGCTCGACTGCGCCGGGCGCGTAGGTGCATTGCTCAACGTTGCTCGCAGCGGCTGATCGCGTTCCGCGAGATAGACCACGGCCTCTTCCAGCCACAGGGCGATGTCTGACATGCCGGTGTAATCCAGCTTGTCCTCGGTGTCCGTGTCGCGGTGATAATCGGCATGCAGCCCACTGAACAGATGGATGGCAGGAATGCCGGCGCCCAGAAAACTCACATGGTCACTACCCGCCACAGACTGCGCGGGAAATTCGGAGGCAACACCGATGGTGAAACCGATGCCCTGGGCCATGAATGGCCATTCGTAGGCACTTTCCGAACCGAACACCTGCAGGGTACGCCCTTCGAGGCGACCCACACTGTCGAGATTGAGCATCGCGAACATTCCGTCCCGGGTATAGGGTTCGGGCGGGTTCGCGACAAAAGCCTGTGACCCCAGCAGGCCACTTTCCTCTCCGGCAAATGCCACAAAGACAATCGGTCGCCGCGGGCTGAAGGCTCTGGCCAGTTTGCGCGCCACCTCCAGCATCACGGCCACCCCGGAGGCATTGTCATCCGCACCGGGAAACACTTGCGTAGCGCCCTGCACATCGCGTTGCTCAAGATGATCGTAATGCGCAGCAATGATCAGCGGGGCAGCGCGCAGGGTCTCATCCCACCCGGGTAACACACCGACGATATTACTGCCCGTGACAGACTGGCCCGTGGACGTGCGCGCTGTCCACGCCTGTCGATAGCCCCCTGCAGGCGCCTGTAGCCCCAGTGCGGCAAACTCATCCTCAAGATAGTCCGCCACGGAGGCCAGGCCGGGGGACCCCGCTCCACGCCCCCCTTGTGCCCGCGTCAGGATAGCCTGCACCTGGCGCGCAAAACCTTCGGGCAGGTATTTGGGAGGCAGTTGTGCCAGCGCCTGCCGGGCGGGCAATGGGGCAGCAGAGACACCGCCGGGTGCAGACAGCCACAGCAAGGGAGATTCCGGGCTCTCCCACTGCCCTTTCACATCATTGGTCGGCTCGTTCCCCACAAAGCTCAGGTAGGAGTACTTGCCGTAATGCGGCAGTTTTTCCGTCAGGCCCGGCATGGCCTGGGGCGTATCGGCATGAATCCAGCCCAGCGTCAGCTCCGGATCATCCGGGTGCGTGGCCGTGAGCACGGTACTGCGACCGGCATAGGGAAGCTCACTGCCCAGCATCGACAGACCCGTTTCGGAGAAACGAACGCCATACAGACGCACGGCCTCCTCCACGAACTGCTGCGCGGGGTTGTCACGCCCGAGCACCCACACAGACTTGTCTGCCGGCAGCAAACGAAAATCCTCCGCAAGAACGATTTCAGCCTCGATGGCGGGGTCATCACTGAAGAACTCCACCATCGCCAGCCACTGCTCGCGCTGACTCTGCGGCACAATGAACTGGATTTTTTCTGCACCGAACAATGCCCGGAGCGTGGGTGGCATCTCGGCAATATCGAGACGACGGAAGATATCGAAATAGGGGTCGGCAAGCACGGCCTGCAACGCAGAGAAATTATCCATTTCGGCGACAACTTCCCGCTCGTTCATGGCAATGTTTACCACGCGAGCCTGTTTCTCTCCCTCATAATAGAGGGCAAGCGGCACCTCGAGCTGATAAGCTTCCGCCTGCTGAGTTTGCCGCAAACGAATGATCGCGGAACCTGTGCTGTCCTCGCTCACCTGCACGGCAAGTTCCGGCGCGCCGGTTCTTTGCACCCATTGCCGGAAGAAGGCGCTCAGATCTCGCCCGCTGACACGCGCAAAGATCGCCTCGATGTCTGCGTAGGAGGTGCGCAGAAAACGTCTCTCCTCGTACAGACGTTGCAGCCCCTGCAGAAACAGATCATCGCCCAACTGCATGCGCAGCATATGCCACAGCATCAGACTTTTGCCGTAACCCACTGCCTGTGTCGCCGCCGAGTTGCGGGAGGTGAAACGGCTGAGCGGAAAGTCTGCCGATTCACTGACGGCACTGCGGTAACGTGCCAGCATGTCCTTGCGGTACTCGGCACCTGCCGCACTCATTTCCTGAAACAGATGATCGGCCAGATAGGCTGTCAGCCCCTCGCTCCAGTTCCCCGTGTCATAGTCGGGATAGACAGAGTTCCCCCACCAGTTGTGCAGAATCTCGTGAGGATAGGAGGATTCCAGAATAAAAGGAAAACGGATGATCTGTTCTCCCAGCAAGGTGAACGAGGGCATGCCATATCCGGTCTCCCAGAAATTTTCCACCAGCGCAAATTTGCTGAAAGGATAGTCACCCAGAAGCGGCTCGTAGAGCGCCAGGTATCGTTCTGTGGCATCGAGGTATCGTGTTGCCAGATTCGCATCGGGCTGACGCAGATACGCCAGAAGTTCCACCCCTTCGACACGGCTGCGATATGTGGTGAAATTCGCAGCGACCAGATAAACCTCTTCCATCGCCTGTTCACTGCGCCAGTGATTGGGCCCACGCTCATCTCCCTGACTGACGGCAGTCCACGCCTCGCTACCTGCCGCGAAGGCCACCTGCATGTCAAACCCCATCAGGACATCGGAAAAATCCGCAAGCCAGACACTGCTGTGATCGAGATACACGCCTTGTGCGGAAATGATACCGGTGGTGGAGGAAAAGCTCTGCGCGTACTCTGCGCCTTCCTGTTGCGCCTGACGATTGATGACCCCCTGATAATGCAGGGTAACGGGAACAGGCTCGCCCGCGAAGTGGATCTCGTACTGCCTGCTGGCAGCAAGCGTTCTGCCATCGCCTGAGCTGGACGACTCTGCACCCTCGGTGATTTCCTCGATGCGATAACCGGAACCTGACAGGGATTCCAGAGCCAGGGCGGCATTAAGCGTGAAGCGAAGCGGAGAGCGTACGGGAGGCTGCAGGGTATCCACGACCTCTATCCGGCCAGCCTGAGGATCCAGCCTTACCGATAATTCATGAAAGAGTGACTCCTGCGCCCATCCATGAGACGTCAGCAAAACCCACAACAAAGTCGCAGACCATCGTGCCAAGGCCTTCATGACAACACTCCCCCGTGTACGCACAAGCCCATTCCTGTACCTGGATTATTCCAGCCCGAGAAGCTCCAGCGCGCGTTCATGATTCCAGTCCGCCATATAAATTTGTGAGCTGCCATCGGCTGTACGCGTACTGCTCCAGGCCAGCGAGCGCCCATCGGGCGAGAAGACTGGCAGAATATCCGTGCCCTCGGTGTTGGTGACACGAACGGCTTCGTGCTGCCCCTGGGTGTCGATCATGAACAGTTCGAAGTTGGCATGCCCCAGCACATTACTGGAATAGATGATGTATTTTCCACTTGGATGAAAATACGGCCCCCAGGACACCATGGCCGAATCGGTCAACTGGCGCTGATTGCTGCCATCGGCGTCCATGACCCAGATTTCGGCGCTGTTGCCGTCCGGGTTGAAGCGCCGCCAGACGATCTGCTTGTCGTCCGCACTGAAAAACGGGCCACCATCGTATCCTGGCGAAAAGGTAAGCTGACGGACATTGCCGCCATCGGCATCCATAAGATAGAGATCCATGAAGTAAGACTTGTCGTCATCGAACAGTCGTTGCTCCGCCTGACTCAGAGGACGATCATAGGCTTCGCGGTTGGAGGCAAAGACAATGCTCTTGCCATCCGATGACCAGGAACCTTCCGCATCATAGCCCGGGCTATTCGTCAGATTGCTTAAATTGCTGCCGTCACCACTCCCCTGGAAGATGTCGTAATGCTCGTCATAATCCCAGGCATAGCCGCGTGGCTGGCCGCTCGCACGGATGGCGATTTCTTCCCGCTGCTTGTTCAGGGCATTGGGATCTTCGTGTGTGGACGCAAACAGTATTTTGTCTTCCAGAGGGTGTATCCAGGCACAGGTGGTCAGGCCGATACCAGGAGAAACACGGGTGGTAGCGCCACTGAGCAGATCCCGGACAAAAATCTGGTAAAACGGGTTATCGCCCTCGATTTCCGCCTGATAGATCAGGCGATTTCCATCGGCACTGAAATACCCCTCTCCCGAACGCTTGCCCTCAGTGATCAGTTGTTGCGTATTGGGCAGCAGCTCCCGCTCATACTGCGTATCCATGCCAGTCGGGGCTTCCGGCGTTGCCAGAGCGGTTGCTCCCGCCGTACCGTCGCTTTCCGCATGCATCGCCTCAGGAGAGCCTGCCGTATCAGACATCGAAGTCGTTTGCGGCCCACAGGAGGCAATCAGGACACTCAGGGACGCCAGGGTAAAAGCGATTATGCGCATATCTTCTCCCGCCTTTATTGTTGTGCTCAACTTGCCACGACATTACCAGAAAAAAGAAAGGGCCAGAACAGTTTCCCGTTCCGGCCCTCTGTGTTTCCCGCGAGACGCCTCAGTTGCCGACCTTATCCCAGGCCGGTTGTTGCGCCTGCTCAGTGCCAAGCGGTTTGAACGCTTCGCTATACAGGAAAAAGTCCGTGAGGACAGTACGCAGGTGAATCGAGGCATTGAGATTGTCCACCACCTCGGAACCAATGCCGGGCTGGGCCAGCACAAAGCCGACAGCAGCCTGCGCCTTCTTCAGATCCTGCACAATCACCTGCTCGAACTCGCCATCCGAACCGGCGAGTCGCTCGCCTGCCGATTTCATGGCATCGAGCATGTCCTGCAGCATCTTGCGGGGCTTAGGGCCAGGCCCGACATTCTCATTCTGAGCCGGACGCCCCTGCGCGGCATAGGCCAGCAGGAACTCATAGCCGGCTTCAATGACTTCGATTTCGTCTTCCAGATTCGTCACGGTGCTTCCTTCTTACTCAGCCTTCCACTTGCTGGGATCGTGGTTCTCTTTCATCTCTGACTCGGAAATCCAGCCACTCACCATGGAGCGGGTATAGAAGCGCTTTTCCGGGCGCAAGGCGAAATAGATGTGAATGGCAGTAAATGCAATCAATGCCAATGTCGCAGTACCGTGCAGCAGGAAGAAAATACCCAGCGTGCCTTCGTTCTCGACACTGGGACGCTCCCACCAGGGCGAATCAATGTGCGTGAACAGGGTCACGCCTGTCGCAATCACCGCAATCACCAGAACGGTCATGGCCCAGTGCATCCCCTTCTGTTCGAAGGAGTACTTGCCCGGTTTGATGTTCTCGTCAAACGGTTCCTTGAAGTCGTTCGGCCCCAGCAGCATCGCCTTGAAATCCTGCCAGAACAGTGCACGAATCGTGTGGAAAATCACGACGAAAGTGAGCGTCAAGCCCGCAATCCAATGGATGTTCAGCCAGGAGATACGGATACCTACGATGGGTGAAATACCGGTGAAGATCAGGATCAGAACGCTGCCTGCCATGATCCAGTGAAAAGCACGATCAATCGCATCGTGACGGTTGACCCGCTTGCCTTCCGAAGAGGGCCGGGCTTTTTTCTTGGCCAGCGCCGCCATAAAAATTGCATGTGCCGCCAACAGCAGGAACGCGGTAACCGCGACTACCCACAGCAAGTCCCAGGACACACCCTGAATGACTTCTTCTCCCCAAACGTTATGTCGATAACGAATAATATCCACAATCCTAGTCCTCAATGTTGTGATCTATTGTTATTTTATAAACAAAAGCCTGCTGCTCATGTCGTGCGGCATCTAGGGTGCGCTCGAATGTGCAACAGGCTTCTATTTATCAAGCTTGGCCGCGTACGGCTCGTTTTACAAGATTATCCATCAAGGGCATCTTGAAGTGGTTGTAGTTCAGGGGGTTGGCATCGCTGCTCGCCAGGTTGCCGAGACCGTTGGCAGTAGACTCGTTACGCGGCTTGCCTCGAATGGCCTGCTCTACTGAAGTCAACCGACGTGGCGTGGCCTGCACGGCACCCACCATGATACGGGAGTCTTCAATCACTCCATTGTTCACACGCATGGCAGCAGAGATGCTGACCAGCGCGAAGTCCCAGACATTGCGGTCAGCGACTTTCTCGAAGTAGAACTGTGCGTTTGCCCACTTGGCGGGGATGCGCACGGCCGTGAGAATATCACCAGGACGCAGAACGGTTGTGTGGCGGATGTCCACGTTCGGGCCAACGAAGAACTCTTCGGCAGGCACCACGCGCTGACCACTGGCGTTCTGAATCACCATCTGGGCTTCCAGCGCCACCAGTGCAGGGCCGGTATCACTGGGAGTGACCGCCACACAACGGCTGGCATTGAAGATTGCGTGTTCACGGTTCATCCCTTCCGGGGTGTCCGCGTAACACAGGTTGCCACCAGCACGGTAGCAGTTCAGGCCACGGCGGTAGTACCAGCAGCGAACGTCCTGAGAGACGTTGCCTGCCAGGGTTCCAACGTTGCGGATCTGCGGGCTGGCCACGCGACCGGCTGCCTGAGCCAGCAGGGAATAGCGCTCCTTGATGAGCGCATTCCGGGTGATCTCGGTCAGGGTCACGAGGGCACCGATTTCGATGCCATCGGCAGTTTCCTTGATACCGCGCATGGATTCGATCCCTTTCAGGTCGATCAGTGCGTCAGCAGTCTTGGCGCGGTCTTTCAGCCAGCCGTAAGTGTCCTGGCCACCGCCCACCAACCATCCGCGTTCAGCAAACTGGCTGGCAATTCCTATCGCGTCCTCTACCCGTACCGGCTGGTAGAGGCTCATTTCCGGCATATTGTCGTGTGATGACATAGCGTAAACCTCAGAATGTATTTGTTTTCAGGTTGCCAGTGTTAAAGCCGTTCTGTGCGACGTGGTTGATGATCATGTCAGCAGTCACTGGAGTGCGATTGAACAAATGTCCGTCAAGCGCATCGGCAATCGCACTCATCAGTGCAGCAACTGCACAACCCTGAGCGGGCTTCACCAATACCACGCGCCCCGACCGGACTCTGTGGGTCAGGCATGTCATTGCCCGCTACGTTCATCTGAACAGGGACATCCAGGTATGTCGGCGGCTTGGACTGATACAGCCCAACGTTTGCCGGCAGACCGTTTTGCGGGTCATAGACATGGCGCTCGTAAGCCGCCATGCCAAAGCCCCAGATACCGCCGCCGTTCATGGCCTGACGCAGCCCTTTCGGGTGCACCACGGTGCCACACTCGGCAACAGCCGTGTAATCCACGATATCGAACTTGCCGGTTTCCTTGTCCAGTTCGATTTCCACGAAGGCGATCGCCATGCCGGGAACGGCACCGCTGCGGGGCAGGGTGTCCTTCGCCACACCGATCAGACCGGTTCCCTGCATGGCCTGCACGGAACGGACCGTGGTGCGGTGAATGTCATCGGGATATTCCATCCCGCTGTACTTGCCGCCCATTTCGATGGCTTTCTGAGCCGCTTCACCGTAGCTCATGCCCTTGGATTCATTGCTGGTCAGGAACACGCGCTCGCCGCCAATGCTGTAATCATCCGCAGAACCACCGAATTCGCTTGCCGCGATTTCCTTCAGCTTCTGAATCACGTCCAGTGCAGCCACATGGCTGGAACGGGTTTCGGTGAACATGGTGTTACTGCCACCCTGATAGGTGCTGTGGGGCAGGTTCAGGTCGCCGTGACCGTGCACGACGACACAGTTGTCCCAGCTGCACTGCAGGGTCTCTGCCGCTGCACGCAGCACGCCTGCATAGGAATAGGTACCGAGGTTGCCCACGCCCGTGTGCAGATAGATGGTGCCGTCCGATGCAATGCGGATCAGACCGTCGTAGCCATTGGCACCCGCTGTGTGGAAGCCCTGTCCGACACCGATACCACGCACCTTGGTGGCACTGATCTGACGCGGCAGTGCTTTCTTCTGATCCCAGTTGAACATCTGCGCGGCCTTGTCGATGGCTTCCGGCATATAGGAGCTGGAGATGCCACCCTGACGACCACCGATCTTGCCATCCATGCGCGGAGCATTCAGACGACGCATGGCCACACGGTCAACACCGGCCAGATTGGCGGCCTTGTCGATCATGGGCGCGAGAACCGCCGCCATCTCGTTCTGACCCGGGCCACGCTGGGCCCCACGGGGCGTGGTGTTGGTGTACATCGCCAGGCCGCGGAAACGCATGGCTTCGGGCTGGAACATGATGGAGATGTGCTCGGCTGAGGAGCTGGCACTACCGCCACCGCCTGAACCGGCATCGTTCACGATGGCAACGTCTACCGCGCCCACGCGACCGTCATCCTTCAGGCCGATCTTGATCCAGCCCTGCATGCCGGAGCGTGCGGAACCGATGTAGAACTCTTCGGCACGGGTGATACGCAACTGTACAGGACGGTTCAGTTTGCGAGCGAATTTGCCGGTCACTGCCATCATCGGATACGGGAAAATCTTGGAACCGAAACCGCCACCCGTGTTCTCGTTGATGAACACCAGATTGGCCGGGTCGATTTCCAGCATGGCGGACAGAGCATCGTGCCCGACCGTGTGGCTCTGCAGAGACCCGTGGAAATAGCACTTGCCATTTTCCCAGTAGGCCATGCCGGTACGCGACTCCAGGGAGTGGTGCGGTTGACCAATCGTCACGAAGGGCTCTTCAATGATGGTGCTGCACTCGGCGAAACGGGCAGCCACGTCACCATAGCTCCACTCGTCACCGAACTGGGCGTCAACAGGCTCACGGCCGGCGCGGAACGCTGCCACCTGGTCGATGGACCACTTGATACGCCCCACGTCAGTACCGGAAGCTGTAGTACCAGCTGCCGCTTCACCCGCGTTACGGATCAGGGTGTTGCCGCTCGGATAAGGGTCAGGACCACCCTCTGTCAGGGTGTCCAGCGGGTCAACCACGAAGGGGCGACGCTGATATTCCACCACGATCTTGGACAGAGCTTCTTCGGCGAGCGCATCGCTCTCGGCAGCCACGGCCAGGATCGGTTGACCGATATAGGTCACCCACTCTTTTGCCAGCGCCGGGTTGGCGGGCGGCGGAGCGGGCGGCAGATCGTCAGCCGTGAAAATACCCAGCACGCCAGGAATGGCAAGCGCGGCGGACGCGTCGATATTGACCACGCGGCCTGCGGGAATCGGGCTGCCCAGCAGTCGGGCAAACACCATGCCGTCTTTCTTGAAATCTTCGGCGTAGCGGGCTGCGCCGGTCACCTTGCCTTCGACATCAGGCGGAGTGAAATCTTTACCGATATGCATATAGGTCATGATAATTGCCCCGAGGCGCGCATGACGCCATTCAGATAGTGGTCATAGGCCCCGCAACGGCACACGTTGCCGGACATCGCCTGGCGTGCTTCTTCGCGGGTAGGCTTGGGATTGGCCTTGAGCAGGGCAACGGCGGACATCACCTGCCCGGCAGTACAGAAACCACAGGCCGGGCTGAGCTCTTCGATAAAGGCTGCCTGCACCGGGTGCAGCGTGCCATCGGCGGCTCTCAGACCTTCTACCGTGACCACGGCACGATCTTTCACTTCGTGCGTCAGCGTGGAGCAGGCGTAAATGTTCACATCATCAGCGAGGACAGTGCAGGCACCGCATTCACCGCGGTTGCAGCCCAGCTTGGTGCCGGTCAGGCCCAGTTTGTAACGCAGGGTATGAGCAAGCGTTTCTTGCGGGGCGACGTCAACACGGCGAACCTGGCCGTTTACATTGAGAGACAGCAGACGCTCGACAGCTCCGGCCGGACGATCAGCCCCGGAGGCTGAATACCAGAGTGTTGATGACGCAGCTGCTGCACCGGAGGCGATGACCCCCTTGATAAATCGTCGTCTTGTTAGTTTTGGATTCACAGGCTTTCTTAGCCTCCCTATCACAGGTGGTATAAAGGGAAATGCTCTTTTGAGGGGGACTAGGGTAATCCACATACCGGGCATTATCAAGTTACAAACCTTGTCTGATGCCGCAGCTGCGAGGCTGCTCGTCGCAAGCATGACCGCTCCCGCAGACACCCTGCCATCACCCTTCACAGCCGCCTGTGCGACCGGGGGCCCACCTTGACTTATTCTGGTTCAGTGGTATTGTGTCCGGCCCCGTGGGATCAGCCTCCCTGTTTTCGTGCGCCCAGAATTTTTATGCGCCGCCACATGGATGCCAGCGCGCAGTGGCAGGGGGAACAGACAGAATCGATAGACCGCAACAACCACGCCAGATCACCTCACAATGAGCAGGCTTCCGTCTCAGGGAGCCCTCGGCAGCCCCGGTGCTGCCATTGAATCCCGGCGTGTGCAAACAGTAAACGTATGACGAACATGAGAGCTGTAGATCTATGAGCATCAACGCCAACCTCCCCTTACGCTTCGGCTACCCTGAAAAATCCGGCCTTTACGATCCCGCCAATGAAAAGGATTCGTGTGGTGTCGGGTTCGTGGCTGACATCAAGGGACGCCCCAGCCACCAGATCATGCTGGATGCCTACCATCTGAACTCCCGCATGGATCACAGGGGCGGCTGCGGCTTTGAGGCCAACACGGGCGATGGCGCCGGCATTCTCATGGCTCTGCCTCATTCCTTCTTCCGCAATATCGCCAGCAGCGAGCTTGGCGTCACTCTTCCCGAAGCAGGCAAATACGCCGTTGGCAATATTTTCCTGCCCCAGGTGGAAGCGGAACGAAGCAAGTGCGTTGAAACCATCAACGCCCTGATCGCGGAAGAAGGCCAGACCCTGCTGGGCTGGCGCAACGTTCCTGTCGATCCGGTCGGTGCCGATGTCGGCCCTGCCGCCCGCACCGCACAGCCCCATATCGCTCAGCTCTTTATTGCTGCGGCCGACGGGCTCGGACAGGACGACTTCGAGCGACGCCTGTATATCATCCGCAAGCGCTTTACTCACAAGCTGCGCGGCGATGCCAGCCTCAGCCAGGCCAAGATGCTTTACGCCTGCAGCCTGTCCACCAAGGTTATCGTATATAAAGGGATGCTGACCCCCGGTCAGCTGTTCCCCTTCTACAAAGACCTGACCAACCCGGCCTGCGAAACCCACCTGGCGATGGTGCACTCGCGTTTCAGCACCAACACCTTCCCCTCCTGGGACCGCGCCCAGCCAAACCGTTTCATGAGCCACAACGGGGAGATCAACACCCTGCGCGGCAACGTGAACCAGATGGTGGCCCGTGAAGGCAGCGCCAGAAGCGATCTGTTCGGCAGCAATATGGAGCAGCTGTTTCCGGTGATCGATTCCGATTGTTCGGACTCCGGCTCCTTCGATGCCGTGCTGGAGTTCATGCTGCTGTCCGGCCGCTCCCTGCAGGAAGCGGTGATGATGATGATTCCGGAAGCCTGGCAGTCCGATGTCAACATGCCGCAGTACAAGAAGGACTTCTACGAATACCACTCCGCCCTGATGGAGCCCTGGGACGGCCCTGCGTCCATCGTGTTCTCCGATGGCAAGTACATCGGCGCTGTGCTCGACCGCAACGGCCTGCGTCCCAGCCGCTATTACGTCACCCACGACGACAAGGTGATCATGGCCTCCGAAGTCGGGGTGTTGCATGTGGACCCGGAGAACGTGCGCCTGAAGGGGCGTCTGCAGCCCGGCCGCATGTTCCTGCTGGACTTTGAACAGGGCCGCCTGATTCCCGACGAAGAACTGAAATCCGATATCGCCAGCCGCCGCCCCTATGGCGACTGGCTGAAGAACCAGAAAGTCACGCTGGCCGATATCGGTTCCGGTTCCGCAGACCACTCGCTGGACGGCGAGAATGTACTGCAGCGCATGCAGGCTTTCGGCTATACCACCGAAACCATGCAGTTCATGCTGCTGCCCCTGGTCACCGAGCTGCGTGACCCGTTGGGCTCCATGGGTAATGACTCGGCGCTGGCCTGTCTGTCCGACAAATCCCGCATGGCTTACGACTACTTCAAGCAGTTGTTTGCCCAGATCACCAACCCGCCGATCGACTCGATCCGTGAAGAAGTGGTGATGTCACTGGAGTGCTTTGTCGGCCCTGAGGGCAACCTGCTGGAGACCACCGAAGGCCAGTGCCACCGCCTGAGCCTGGAACACCCCATTCTGTCCAGCAAGCAGCTCAGCGATCTGCGCGACATGGACTACCGGGGCATGCGCTCCAAGGTGATCGACATCACCTATGACAGCCAGGAAGAGAACGGTTTCCTCAAGGCCCTGGATCGCATCTGCGCCGAGACCGAAGCCGCAATCGACGAAGGCTATGCCTTTGTCATCCTGTCCGACCGTGCCATCAGTGCCTCCCGTATTCCGCTGAGCGCCCTGATCGCCTGCGGCGCGGTGCATCATCACCTGGTAGGTCAGCACAAGCGCTCCCGCCTGGGCCTGGTGGTGGAAACCGGCGAAGCGCGTGAGGTTCACCATTTCTGCCTGCTCACCGGCTACGGTGCAGACGCCATCAACCCCTATCTGGCCTTCGAGGCCCTGTGGCAGGCGCGTCAGGACGGCCTGCTCGGCGAGCAGTTCGCCGACGAGGACAGCCTGGTCTATGCCTACAAGAAGGCCGTGGCCAAGGGCATGCTGAAGGTGATGGCCAAGATGGGCATCTCCACCCTGCAGTCCTATAAGGGCGCCCAGATTTTCGAGGCCGTGGGCCTTGCTGACGAGATCGTCAACCGCTGCTTTGTGGGCACGGCCAGCCGCGTCCAGGGTGTCGGCTTCAAGACACTCATCGAAGAAACCGAGCGTCGTCACCGCCTGGGCTTCCCGGAACAGGGGCAGAGCATGCCAGTGCTTACTAACCCGGGAGACTTCCATTGGCGTAACGGCGGTGACGGCCACATGTGGGATCCTGCCAGCATCGCCAATCTCCAGGTTGCTGCACGCAACAACAGCACAGAGGCCTATGCTGCGTTTGCCAAGCACACCAATGAGCAGACGACCCGCGCCTGCACACTGCGTGGCCTGATGAAGTTCAGAATCGATCCGGCGAAATCCATTGCCATTGAAGAAGTGGAACCCGTCAGCGAGATCGTGAAGCGTTTTGCGACCGGCGCCATGAGCCTGGGCTCCATCTCGTCCGAGTCTCATGAGTCTCTGGCTATCGCCATGAACCGCCTCGGCGGCAAATCCAACACCGGCGAGGGCGGCGAAGACCCCATCCGTTTCGTGCCCATGGACAATGGCGATTCCAAGCGCTCCGCGATCAAGCAGATCGCCTCCGGCCGCTTCGGCGTCACCATCTGGTACCTGAACAATGCCGATGAACTGCAGATCAAGATCGCCCAGGGCGCCAAGCCTGGCGAAGGCGGCGAGCTGCCCGGCGGCAAGGTGGACGATTATATCGCCAGAATCCGTCACTCCACCCCCGGCGTGGGCCTCATCAGCCCGCCCCCACACCACGATATCTACTCCATCGAGGATATCGCGCAGCTGATTCACGACCTGAAAAATGCCAACCGTCAGGCGCGCATCAGCGTCAAGCTGGTGTCCGAGATCGGTGTGGGCACCATCGCTGCCGGGGTGACCAAGGCGAAGACCGATCACCTGGTGATTGCCGGCCATGACGGCGGTACCGGTGCCTCTCCGCTGACCTCGATCAAGCACGCCGGCCTGCCCTGGGAGCTGGGTCTGGCAGAAACCCACCAGACACTGGTCATGAACAATCTGCGCTCACGCGTGGTATTGCAGACAGACGGTCAGTTGAAGACCGGCCGCGATGTTGCCATTGCGGCTCTGCTGGGTGCCGAGGAATTCGGTTTCGCCACCGCACCGCTGATTACCCTGGGCTGCATCATGATGCGCAAATGCCATCTGAACACCTGCCCGGTGGGCATCGCTACCCAGGACCCGGAACTGCGCAAGAAGTTCAAGGGCAAACCGGAACACGTGGTGAATTACCTGTTCATGGTGGCCGAGGAAATGCGTCAGATCATGGCAGCCCTGGGGCTGCGCAAGGTCACCGACATGGTCGGCCGCGTGGATCTGCTCGAGACAGAAGCCGCCATCCAGCACTGGAAGGCCAGCGGCATCGACCTGGGCCGCATCCTGGCGCCGGCAAAAATCGTCTACGAGGGCACCCAGGTTTACCAGACCATCGAGCAGGATCACGGCCTGGAGAAGGCGCTGGACAACCAGATCATCGACATGGCACGCGATGGTATCGAAACCGGCAAGCGCGTCGACATCGAGCTGCCGATCATCAATATCAACCGTGTTGTCGGCACCATGCTGTCCAGCGAAGTGGCCAAGCGCTGGGGCGCAGACATGCTCCCCGAAGACACGATCAATGTGAAGCTGCACGGTTCCGCAGGCCAGAGCCTGGGCGCCTGGCTCGCCAAGGGGGTTACCCTGACGGTGGAAGGCGATGCCAACGACTACGTCGGCAAGGGGCTTTCCGGCGGCAAGATCGTGATCTACCCGCCGAAAAACAGCAGTTTCAAGGCGGAAGAGAACATCATCGCCGGCAACGTGAACCTCTATGGTGCCACCAGCGGTGAGGCCTATTTCCGCGGCATTGCTGCTGAGCGATTCGCGGTCCGTAACAGCGGTGCCACCGCAGTCGTGGAAGGCATCGGCGATCACGGCTGTGAATACATGACCGGCGGCCGCGTGGTGGTCCTTGGCAAAACCGGCCGCAACTTCGGTGCCGGCATGAGCGGCGGTGTCGCCTATGTCTGGGATCGCGATCAGGATTTCCGCAAGCAGTGCAATGACGAGACCTATGAACTGGAAGCCGTCATTGACGAGGCGGATATTGCAGAGCTGAAGCATCTGATCAGCAGACACCTGCAATACACCGACTCTCCGGTGGCTCGCGCAATCCTGGAGAACTGGGACAGCAGCCTGCCACAGTTCGTCAAGGTCATGCCGACCGATTACAAGCGTGTTCTGCTGGAACGCGCCAGAGCGCAGGAAAAGCAGGCAGTCGCCGTCTAGGCCCTGCCTGCCGCAGGCGCATCGTCCGCGATGCAAAACCGGAATAACTAGTTTGAATAATTGGATGTACTGATGGGCAAACCAACTGGCTTTAAAGAATTCGAACGTCGTGTGGAACCCTACCGCGCCCCTGCGGAGCGTCTGCTCGACTACAAGGAAATATACACGGCACATGACGACACACACCTGAGCACCCAGGGCGCCCGCTGCATGGACTGCGGCGTTCCTTTCTGCCAGTCCGGTGAGGGATGTCCCGTTTACAACCTGATTCCCGAATGGAACGACCTGGTGTACCGGGGCCGCTGGGAAGAGGCACTGAACCGTCTGCACAAGACCAACAACTTCCCCGAATTCACCGGCCGCGTCTGTCCGGCTCCCTGCGAAGGCGCCTGTGTGCTCGGCATCAACGAACCAGCCGTCACCATCAAGAACATTGAAAACGCCATTATCGACAAGGGCTTCGAGCAGGGCTGGGTTGTTCCACAGCCACCCTCATTCCGCACCGGCAAAAAAGTGGCCGTTGTTGGTTCCGGCCCCGCAGGGCTGGCGGCAGCCGCACAACTGAACAAGGCCGGCCATGAAGTGACCGTCTACGAGCGGGCAGACCGCATCGGCGGGCTGCTGATGTACGGTATCCCCAACATGAAGCTGGAAAAAGAAGTGGTGAACCGCCGCGTCAACCTGCTGCGTGAAGAAGGCGTGAAATTTGTCGTCAATGCCGACATCGGTGGCAACGGCGCAAACGGGGTGGACGTGGAAAAACTGCTGGCGGAAGTCGATGCCCTGTGCCTGGCAACCGGCGCCACGAATGCCCGCGACCTCAAGATCGCGCACCGCGAAGGCGAAGGCGTCTACTTCGCCATGCAATTCCTCACGGCGAACACCCGCAGCCTGCTCGACTCCAACCTGGAAGACGGCAACTACATCAGCGCCAGGGACAAGCACGTCATCGTCATCGGCGGCGGCGACACCGGAACCGACTGTATTGCCACCTCCCTGCGTCACGGCTGCAAGTCGCTGGTGAACTTCGAGATCATGCCGCGCCCGCCCGTCGATCGCGCCGCAGACAATCCCTGGCCGCTGTGGCCAAAGATTTACCGTGAGGATTACGGCCACATCGAGGCCCAACACCGTTTCGGCACCGACCCGCGTACCTACTCCATTTCCGGCAAGGAATTCGTGCGCGACAGCAGCGGCAAGCTGCTCGGCATCAATACCGTCGAAGTGGACAACAAGTTCCAGGAAATCCCCGGTACCGTGAAATTCTGGGAGGCCGACCTGATTCTGCTGTCCATGGGCTTCCTCGGCCCGGAAGACTATGTGGCCAAGCCGCTGGGGCTGGAACTGGACCCGCGCTCCAACTACAAGGCTGCCTACAAGTCCTTCCTGACCAGCAACCCGAAAGTGTTTGCTGCCGGCGACTGCCGCCGCGGCCAGTCACTGGTGGTGCGTGCAATTGACGAAGGACGTCTTGTCGCCGAAGAGATCAACAAGTTCCTTTCGGCCTGATCGCCTCTGTGGCAGGGAAGGGCAAGCCCTTTCCTGCCAACCCTTCGCCGGCGCTGAACCTGACAAAAGGGAAGTCCACGATGCAGCCAGAGCCTGTATTGGAGTTGCAAAAGGTCAGCAAACGCTACGGCAGCTTCACTGCCGTGAACAACATCAGCTTCAGCATTCCCGCAGGCAGCATCTACGGCTTTCTCGGCCCGAACGGCGCAGGCAAAACCACGACCATCCGCATGATTCTCGACATCCTGAAACCGGATGCCGGCAGCATTCGCATTCTTGGCGAGAGCTGTGCCCTGAACGTGCGCCATCGCATTGGTTATCTGCCGGAAGAAAAGGGCCTGTACAAAAAGATGCGGGTCTGGTCGATCATTGCCTATTTCGCCACTCTCAAGGGCATGGGCAGAAAGGCCGCCAGGGCCCAGGCCTTCGAGTTACTGGAGCGCTACGGGCTCAAGGACTATGCCGAATCCCGAGTGGAATCCCTGTCCAAGGGCATGGGGCAGAAGGTGCAGGTACTGTCCGCCGTGGCGCACCGCCCCGAACTGGTCATTCTCGACGAACCCTTCTCCGGGCTGGATCCGGTCAATCAGGAAGTGCTGGAGCAATTGATCCGGGACATGGCCGCAGCAGGGCAGACCGTCATCTTCTCCACCCACATCATGCAGCATGCCGAGCGTCTGTGTGACCGCATGCTGCTCATCACCAAGGGGCAAAAGGTCTTCGACGGCACACTTGACGATGCCCATGCCCTGATCCCGCGCCGGGTGATTCTGGAGTGTCAGTCCGATCAGTGTCCGGCGCCAGCCTCCCCGGATATTCTCAGCGTGACGGAGCTGCCAATCCTTGAACCGACACGCACAGCACAGACCCGGCGCTGGGAAATCCTGCTCAACGAACAGGCCGATCCTCAGATGATCCTGCAGCATTGCTTCACACAGCGCATTGCACTGAGCCGTTTCGACTATACCCAGCCCAGCCTGCACGACGTATTCGTCCACCTCGTCGGTTCCGATGCCCGGGAGCACGCCCTGCGATGAAGATGATCATCCTGATCGCCCTGCGCGAGTATGCGGAAAACGTGAAAACCAAGGGATTCTGGGCCGGTATCCTGCTGTTTCCCCTGATACTGGTCGGCGTGTTCTTTTTTCAGACACTGCTCGCCGAATCCACCCCCAGCCGCTATTACCTGCTGATCGATCAGTCGGGCCGCTACGCCAATGCCGTGGATGCCGCTATTCGCCAGGAGCAGCAACGGCGCATTCTGCAGGCGTTTGTTGCTTATGTGCTGGAAAACCGCAGCGACGCTCCACTGACTCAGATACCCGGTCAGTCCAATGCACAGATAGACCAGCTCATTGACGATGTCGGGGTGGACGAGGTCGCTGCCGTTGACCAGTGGTTGAATAATGGCGGGCTCGATTTTCTGCTGACACTCGCCGCCCCTGTCCTGCGCGAGGATGCCCCTGCCTTCGTGCCCCCGCGTGAGCAGTTTCTGCCGGCCCCCCTGCCCGTGGACATTGCAGACGCTGCCAGCACCGAGGAGATTGTCGAGCGCCTGCGCCCCTGGCTGAATGCGGAGCGCATGCTGCTCATCGATGGTGAGCGCAGCCCGCTGTTTGCCCTGATCCTGATTCCCCCTGACGTGGACAGCGCCATTCAGCGCCCCGGTGCAGCCCTCCCGAGCCAGGCCACTGCGCCTGCCGGCGTACAATACTGGGCCAGCAATCTCACGGACACGCGACTGCCCAATGCCATTGAGCGCAGTATCAACAACGCCATCCGCGACAGGGAATTCACCGATCAGGGCATCGACATTCAGCGTGTACGCAATGTCCAGCGCACCCGCCTGCCCCTGAGCCGACTGGATCCGCGCAAGGAAGCCGGTGAAGAGGCCGTCAGCATCGCCGACACTTTTCGCCAGTGGGCGCCTGTCGGCTTTGTTTACCTGATGTTCATCTCTCTGATGCAGAGCGTGCAGTATCTGCTGAGCAATACCATCGAAGAGAAGTCCAACCGCATCATCGAAGTACTGCTGGCCTCCGTGACCCCGCTTGAGCTGATGATGGGCAAGCTGCTCGGCATCGGTCTCAGCGGCATCACCACCATTGCCGCCTGGCTGCTGTCCTTCTTTTTGTTCGTGCTCTTTTACCCCGGCACCGAGACGGAGTTGATTACACAGTTTTTCCAGGTGTTGATGTCCTCCGATCTGATTCCCTATTTCGTCTTCTACTTCCTGGCGGGTTATGCGCTGTATGCCGGCATTTTTCTCGCCATCGGCAGCCTGTGCAATACCCTCAAGGAAGCTCAGAGCCTGATGATGCCCATGATGATGGTACTGATAGCGCCACTTGTCACCATGACCTTCATCGCCCAGGACCCGAACGGCAGCGTTGCCCGCATCATGTCCTGGATTCCCCTGTTTACCCCCTTCACCATGATGAACCGGGCAGCGGCACAGCCCCCGTTGTTCGACATCATCGGCACCACCTTTCTGCTCGTGCTGAGCATTGTGCTGGTGCTGTGGTTGTCCGGAAAAGTATTCCGTCAGGGGGTGCTGCGCACCGGGCAGCCGCCGCGTATTGTGGAAATTCTGCGGATGCTGCGTCACCGCCATTGAGCGCTGGTGCTACCCGCACTGCCTGTGGCATGCTGCCGGCAGCGCAAATTCATCTTCCCGAGGATAAGCCATGCGTGAGGTTCTGGAACGCCGCAGTTTCCTGATTCTGCTGGGCATCGTCACCCTGCTGTTCGCTCTTTTGCTGCGTCCGTTCTGGAGTGCCATTTTCTGGGCCACCGTACTGGCAATCCTGTTTTCGCCCCTACAACACTATCTGTTGCCACGTCTTGGGCAGCGCGCCACCCTGAGCGCCTTGTGCACCCTGCTGTTCTGCGTGGTCATCGTGGTGATACCCGTGCTCGCATTGCTGTCAGCCTTCATGGAGGAGGGCGCTAATCTCTATGGCATGATCCAGGCACGGGAGCTGCGCCCCCGCGAATATATCGACCAGATCGTCAGCACCATTCCCTTTCTGCCGCAGCTCATGGAGCGCAGCGGTGTGAATATCGACAGCCTGCGCAGCGTGCTGTCGGATTCGGCCATGGGCATTGGCGAGGTCGTGGCGCAGCAGGCATTAAGCATCGGCCGCAACACGCTGAATTTCACGGTCAAGCTGGCATTGATGCTCTATCTGGCATTTTTCCTGCTTCGCGATGGTGAAGCGCTGGTGATGCAGATGAAAGCTGCCGTGCCGCTGAATGAGCATCGCAAGCTTCTGCTGTTCCAGAAATTTGTCGAGGTGACACGTGCAACCGTCAAGGGCAATCTTCTGGTCGCGGTCGTGCAGGGAGCGCTGGGCGGAATCATCTTCTGGCTGTTGGATATTCCCGCCCCGGTTCTGTGGGCGGTGGTCATGGCCTTTCTGTCGCTTATTCCTGCGGTGGGTGCGGCACTCGTCTGGTTGCCGGTCGCGCTGTATCTGTATGCAACAGGGGCGTGGATACCGGCCTCCCTTCTGGTGGCCTATGGCGCCCTGATTATCGGCCTGGCCGACAATGTGCTGCGCCCCATCCTGGTCGGGCGTGATACCAAACTGCCGGACTATGTCGTGCTGTTCTCCACCATGGGAGGCATCGCCCTGATCGGCATCAACGGTTTTGTCATTGGCCCGTTGATCGCGGCCGTTTTCCTGGCATTCTGGGATATTTTTATCAGTGACATCGCACCCGCCAGTGAAACCTGATGCGATACGCTTCTGTTGCTGTCTCAGGGCGCTGAGGAAACTTCCTCTCTTTCAGGCACGAACCAGAACTCCACTTCGTCCGTTTCCACATCGAAGCGGGCTGCGTGTTCCTCGAACGCGGCAACGTGGTACCACTCCCCGACACCGAAACGTTCCGTTTTGTTTCCCCGGGTAAGGATCAGCTCGCCACGGGTGATAACACCGTAATTGTCCGTATCATGCACATGCGCAGGAATAGAGGTTCCTGCGGGATATGAAGCAAACAGGACATCCGCCCCCTCTGCTGCCAGTTTGTAGGCATCAAAGCGCCCGTCATAAACCGGCAGGCGACGAATTCTTTGCGGATACTCCCCAGCCATACGTCCTCCTGGATTATTGTGCGACCAATTGCTCCACCACCTGGTAGTGCGCCTGCACGAAGCGGTACAACTCGCTTTCGATGATGCGTTCCTGATCACTGTGCGCACCAAAACCCAGAGGACCATCTTCGGCATCAATGGCCGGGCCAATGCCATAGCACTGAATGCCACGGGCACGCAAATAGGCCATGTCTGTTGCCCCCGTGCTCATCACCGGCAGAACCGGCGCGCCGTAAAGCTGGCCGAATACGGATTCGATGGTGCGGTAGGCATCGGTATCGAGAGAGCTGGAAGCCCCTGGCCGCTGATTTCTGGCGGCCCATTCCACATTCACCGCCGGGTTGTTAATCACCTCACGCACCATCTCCAGAAACTGCGGGGCATCCTCTTCCGGCAACAAACGCACGTCCAGCGTGGCCGTGCCCTCCGAGGGGATCACGTTGACACGGTAACCCCCGTCTACGATGGTCGGGGAAATGGTGCTGAACAGCACGGCCGCATTGCGTGGCTCATATTGCTTCAGATAATTCACCGCCTCACGGCCTGCGGGGGAGTTCGGATTCAACACGGCGCGGTAACGCGCTGCAGCCTCCGGTTCCGAAATCGAGGCCAGCTTGGAAAAATACGCTGTGGTGGTATCGCTGAGCTGGATAGGTGGCTGCCAGTCGGCAATCGTGGCGACTGCCCGGGAAAGGGCGACGATGGCATTGCCCTGCAAAGGCACGGAACCGTGACCGGCAACCCCGTGACTGGCCAGGCTGATCGCTCGCGGCAATTTCTCCACCGTTTGTACCGAGGCATAGAACACCTCGCCATTCTGGCGCACGACACTGCCGCCCTCCGCCAGGCAGAACTCCGCCTCAATGGCGTCGAGGTGATTGTCCACCATGTATTGAATGCCGATCTGGGTCGAGCCTTCCTCGCCGGATTCTGCCAGCAGGATCACATCCCGCTCCAGCGGCACATTCTGGCGTTTCAGCATCACCAGGGTCATCAACGCCGCCACCAGATTGTCCTTGTCATCGACGGTTCCACGCCCATAGATCCAGCCACCGTCCCGCGTTGCGCTGTGAGGCGGAAAGCTCCATTTGCTGGCGTCCACGTTCACGGTGTCCTGATGCGCCATCATCAGCAGGGGTTTCCCGCCGCCATTGCCCTTGAGCCGCGCCACGATATTCGGACGATTGTCCTCGAGGGCAAAAACTTCGTAGTCGATGCCCTCGGCCTGCAACACCGACAGCAGATAATTGCTCAGATCAATTTCCCGACCGGGCGGGTCAGCGGTATCGATACGCACCATGGCCTGAAAATGCGCCAGGGTTTCCTCGTTGACCGCCTCCCAGTCGATCTCGGCGGCATGGGTGCATAAAGGAATCGTGAGCAGGGCAGCGCTTAGCAGGGGTAAACGGGGGCAGAGCTTCACAGAGTATCTCCCGGTAGCAGAATGAATGGGATATCCGAAAGGGTTTGTCCGATTAGTCTGCATTCTGGAATATTTGTCAAGCGCAGACCCAGGCAGGGCACTGCCGAAGCCCTGCGATGACGTCCACGCCATACAGGGTGCGAGCCCGTAGCGACTTACGCTAGAATAGCGGGCGGTCCGGGGACGCCCGGCAAATACGCCAAGAATACGAGGAAAAACCTTGAATAACAGCAAGATAGCCTTTATTGGCGCGGGCAATATGGCCAATAGTCTGATCCGTGGCCTGCTCGCAAAAGGGGTTACACCCGCCCATATCGCGGCCAGCGACATTGACCCTGCCAAACTCAGCGCTCTGGCCGAGGAATGCGGCATTCGCACCGGCACCGCAGAAGTGGTGGCCGGGGATGCCGATGTGCTGGTACTGGCTGTCAAACCTCAGGTCATGGAACAGGTCTGTGCCACCCTGCGTCCGCTGCTGCCGCCCAAGGGAACGCTGCTTATTTCAATTGCGGCGGGCATCCCCCTGCGCAGCCTGGAAGCCTGGCTCGGCGGACAACAGGCCATCGTGCGCTGCATGCCGAATACACCTGCGCTGGTGGCGCAAGGCGCGACCGGTCTGTTCGCCAATGCCTATACCAGTGACGAGCAGGCTGCTCTGGCGGGCGATATTCTGGCCGCCGTTGGTATCAGTTGCTGGCTGGACAGTGAAGAGGACATCAATGCCGTGACGGCATTGTCCGGCAGTGGCCCTGCCTATTTCTTCCTGCTGATGGAAGCCATGGAGCAGGCCGCCCTCGGCATGGGACTCAACGCAGAGCTGGCCCGTCAGTTGACCCTGCAGACCGCCCTGGGCGCCGCCACCCTGGCCATCAACAGCGATGTGGCGCCCGATGAACTGCGTCGCCGCGTGACCTCGCCGGGCGGCACTACCGAAGCGGCAATCCGTCAGTTCGAGAGTGAGGATTTGCGCGGCATCGTGGAGCGGGCACTGAGGGCAGCACAGAAACGTTCCGTGGAACTGGCCGGCTGACGCCGGCAGAGCCACATCAGAGCAATCAAGGGAGGCAAGTGATATGGGTTCTTTAGGAAGTGTCGGGTATCTGCTGGTCAGCACGCTGGGAGGCATGTTCATCCTCGCGGTGTTGCTGCGTTTCATGCTGCAACTGGCTCGCGCCGATTTCTACAACCCCTTCACCCAGGCCATCGTGCGCATCACCGACCCAGGCGTACGCCTGTTCCGCCGCTTCATTCCCGGTTATCGCGGCATGGATTTCGCCTCGCTGGTCCTGGCCCTGCTGGCGCAGTGTGCCTGTACCGCCCTGCTGATTGTGTTCAGCGGTTTTGCCATTCCGAACATCGGCCTGGTGCTGAGCTGGTCCAGCGTGGGTTTGCTCTCTTTCATTCTCAACATCTATTTCTGGGCCATGATCGTTTCCATCGTCGCCAGTTTCATCGCTCCGTACAGCGGGCACCCGGCACTGATCCTGGTCCGTCAGTTGACCGAACCGATCATGGCTCCGTTCCGCCGTCTTCTGCCCGCCATGGGCGGCCTGGATTTTTCACCGATTTTTGTGTTTCTGGCCCTGCAGATTCTGCGCATCGTGTTGATCGACCCCATCGGCGTCAACCCGCGCGTGGTGCTGGGAATCTAAATGGAGAACCCCGCCCATTACGAATGGCAGGGAGAGGATCTGATTCTGCGCTGTCGTCTGCAACCCAAATCGGCCCGGGATGAATTCTCGGAGATACTCGACGGCCAGATCAAAATTCGCATTACAGCGCCCCCCGTGGACGGCAAGGCAAACAAACACCTGATCCGCTTTCTTGCCAAGCAGTGCCGGGTGCCCCAGGAACGTGTGACGATCATGAGTGGCGACACCAGCAAACAGAAGCGCATCCGCATTCGTGCGCCGCAGACATTGCCGGAAGGCCTGAAGCTCACGTCCGCGTCTCATCAATCCAAGGACTAGACAAGGCTTACGATGCCAGAATCCATCCCCGAAAATTCCGTTGGAATCGTCAAACCCCAGTGCCTGCGTTTCGATGAACCACTGGAGCTGCGCAGCGGCAAGCAGATCGACAGCTACGAGTTGATGATCGAAACCTATGGCGAGCTGAACGCGGCACGCTCCAATGCCGTGCTTATCTGCCATGCCCTCAGCGGAGATCACCACGCCGCCGGTTACCACAGCGAAGACGATAGCAAACCGGGCTGGTGGGACACCTGTATCGGCCCGGGAAAACCCATCGATACCAATCATTTCTTCGTCGTATCACTCAACAATCTCGGTGGCTGTGCCGGCAGCACAGGGCCCAGTTCGATCAACCCCGCCACCGGCAAGTTCTACGGCCCGGATTTCCCCGTTGTCACGGTGCGCGATTGGGTGAAGAGCCAGGCGCGGCTTGCGGACAGACTGGGCATTGCACAATGGGCGGCGGTGATCGGTGGCAGCCTGGGTGGTATGCAGGTCATGCGTTGGGCCATCAGTTATCCGCAGCGCCTGCGTCATGCCGTCATCATCGCAGCGGCGCCGAAACTGTCGGCGCAGAATATTGCCTTCAACGAGGTGGCGCGACAGTCCATTACGGCTGATCCCAACTTCCACGATGGCCGCTACCTGGAATTTGGCACCTACCCGAAGAAGGGCGTAATGCTGGCGCGTATGGTCGGGCACATCACCTATCTCTCCGACAGCGCCATGCGCGATAAATTCGGCAAGGAGGCGGAAACGCCCAATAGCGCCAACATCAGCGGGAATTTTGGCCGCGACCTGCGCACGGGGCAGCTCAGTTTCGGGCTCAACGTAGACTTCCAGGTCGAGAGCTATCTGCATTACCAGGGCGAACGTTTCTCCGAACGCTTTGATGCCAATACCTATCTGCTCATGACCAAGGCGCTGGATTATTTTGACCCGACCGTGGACTATGAGGGCAGCCTCAGCAAGGCATTCGAGAAGAGCGACTGCCGCTTTCTGCTGATGTCATTCAGTTCAGACTGGCGCTTCCCGCCGGAACGCTCACGCGAGATCGTCAACGCCCTGCTGGATGCGGGCAAGCAGGTCAGTTATCTGGAAATCGAGGCCGATCAGGGCCACGATGCCTTCCTGTTGCCGGTACCGCGTTATATGGATGCCCTGCACACCTATCTGCAACGAGTCAGTGACGAGGTAAACGCCTGATGCGCCCTGACCTGGACATTATTCAACACTGGATCCGCCCCGGCAGCCGCGTACTCGACCTGGGTTGCGGCGATGGCAGCCTGCTCGAATATCTCAAGATACACAGGGATGTCAGCGAAATAGGGCTGGAAATTTCACCGGAGAAAATCCAGAAGTGCCTGGCCCGGGGCGTCAACGTCATCGAACAGGATCTGAACAAGAGCCTCGCCAACTTCAAGGACAAGAGTTTTGACACCGTGCTGCTCACCCAGACACTGCAGGCAGTCAGTTATCCGGACGTGCTGATCGACGAGATGCTGCGCATCGGCAGAAACTGCATCGTGACCTTTCCCAATTTCGGTCATTGGCGCGCACGCCTGTACCTGACCACCAAGGGCAGAATGCCGGTGTCCAATTTCATGCCCTACCAGTGGTATAACACACCGAATATTCATTTCTGTACCGTGCGGGATTTTGACGTGCTGTGCCGCGAGAAACAGATCAAGATCATTTCACGCACCGTGGTCGATCATCTGCACCAGGGCCGCTGGCGCATTAAACTGTGGCCCAATATGCTGGGCGAAACAGCCATCTATCACATCAGCCGCTAAGGACTTCCTGCACCATGAAGCAAATCGTGCTCGCCACCGGTAATGCCGGCAAACTGCGGGAATTTCAACAAATGCTGGGCGGCCAGGACATCGAGTTCATCACCCAGCGCAGCCTGGGCGTGAGCGATGCCGCTGAGACCGGTCTCAGCTTCGTGGAAAACGCCATCCTCAAGGCTCGCCATGCCTGTCTGGCCACCGGGCTGCCGGCCATGGCGGATGACTCCGGCATCGAAGTCGATGCGTTACGCGGAGAGCCCGGCATCTATTCCGCCCGCTACGCCGGGCCCGGCGCGAGCGATGAGGCCAATAACCGCAAGTTGCTGGAAGCGCTGGCCCAGGTTCCCGAGGCCGGACGCACGGCACGCTTCCAGTGTGCCATCGTCTTCATGCGTCATGCGAAAGACCCCATGCCCTTCGTCAGCCAGGGCAGCTGGGAGGGACGAATTCTGTTCGAGCCCTGCGGCAGTAATGGTTTTGGTTATGACCCGTTGTTCTATGTCCCGACTCACAATTGCGCTTCGGCGCAACTCGACCCTTCGGTCAAGAACAGCATCAGCCACCGTGGCCAGGCATTACGCTCCCTCGTGCAGCACTGGAGTGCCCTGCGCGAGTCCCTGCGGTGAGCACCCGGATCACGGACGCCTCAACCATGCGTCTGCAGCTTCCCCCGCTGAGCCTCTATGTGCACATTCCCTGGTGTGTCCGCAAATGTCCCTACTGCGATTTCAATTCACACCAGCGACAGGGAGCATTGCCGGAACAGGCCTATATCGATGCCCTGCTGCGTGACCTGGAGCAATCGCTTGTTTTTGTGCAGGGGCGTCAGTTGCAATCCATCTTCATCGGCGGCGGCACCCCCAGCCTGCTCAGCGCGGCATCTTTCGATCGCCTGCTGTCCAGCATCGCAGGCCGCATGGCGTTGGCACAGGATATTGAAATAACGCTTGAGGCCAACCCGGGCACGGCGGAAAGAGAAAAATTCGCCGATTACCATCGCGCGGGCATCAATCGGCTTTCCATCGGTGTGCAGAGTTTTGACGATCTGCAATTGCAGCAGCTGGGCAGGATTCACGGCAGCGAGGATGCCCGCCGCGCTGTCGAAATGGCGCGCAGCGCGGGTTTTGACAATCTCAACCTCGACCTCATGTATGGCCTGCAGGCACAGAACAGCGCCGCCGCACTGCGCGATCTGCAACAGGCGATTGCTCTGCAGCCGGAGCACCTGTCCTGGTATCAGCTCACCATAGAGCCCAATACCGAATTCTACAAGCAGCCGCCCTCACTGCCACAGGAAGAGGCCTTGATCGACATACAGGAACACGGCCTCGCGTTGCTGCAGGAGCAGGGTTATGTCCGTTATGAAATTTCCGCCTTTGCACGCGAGGCAAGGCAGGCCCGGCATAACCTCAATTACTGGCGCTTCGGAGATTATCTCGGCATCGGTGCGGGTGCCCACGGCAAGATTACACAAGTAGAGCAGGGGTGCATCCTGCGCACACGCACGGCACGGCAACCGGAGCACTACCTCCAACGTGCGGGAAACGGTTTCGCCGAGTGTACCGCCATCGCGCAAAGCGACCTCGCCATCGAGTATCTGCTGAACGTTCTGCGCCTGCGCGAAGGCTTTACGGTGTCATCCTTCGAGGCATCCACTGGCCTGGGTTTCGAGCATATTGAAAAGCAGGTATTATCGCTGACAGCACGCGAACTCCTCGCGTTCGATGGAGACCGAATCAGGCCCACTGCCAGGGGAGAACAGTTCCTCAACAGCGTACTGGAGGCCTTTCTCTGATCTTCACTGCTGTGCGGCCACCAACAGGAGCTCCCATGAGTCGAAGCCTCTACGAACAGCACTGCCAACCCTGCATCATCGGCACCCGCGCGATGCTCCCGGAAGATTCCAATCGCATGCTGGCCAGTGTGGCACGCTGGAAAAAGGTGCAGGCAGACGGCGTGGAACAGATCCGTCGCGAGTTCCATTTCCGTGACTTCAAAGAAGCCGCCGCCTTTACGCACAAACTGGGTCTGCTCGCCGAGCGGGAAAACCACCACCCCAGCATCCTGCTCGAATGGGGCAAGGTGACGGTGTCCTGGTGGACACAGAAATGCAATGGCCTGCATGAGAACGACTTCATCATGGCAGCCAAGACCGACCTGGTTGCCACGACTGCTTCGGGAGGCAAATGACTCCTTCCTTTCCGGATCTGTTCGCGCATATCGACGCGCTGATTCGTCGCCCCAGCATCAGTTCCGCCAATGCGGCCCTGGACATCAGCAATGTCCCCGTCATCGATTATCTCGCCCAGTGTTTCACCGACCTGGGCTTTGAGTGCGAACGCATCAGCAGCCCCGCCACCTCGGAGGCTACACGCAATCACGCCAAGTTCAATCTGATCGCCACCCGCGGCAGTGGCCCCGGCGGCCTCGTGCTCTCCGGTCATACCGATACCGTGCCGCTCGATGAAGCATTGTGGAACGTTGATCCCTTTCGCCTGACAGAAAAGGAGGGTCGTCTGTACGGGCTGGGCAGCACCGACATGAAGAGTTTTTTCGCCCTGGTGATGGAGGCCCTGAAGGACTTCGATGGCGTAGCCTTCAAACAACCGCTCATCGTGCTCGCCACCGCTGACGAAGAAACCTCCATGCAGGGAGCGCGCACCCTGGCCGAACTGGGGAGGCCCCGGGCCCGCGCTGCGGTCATTGGCGAACCTACGGGCATGCGCCCGATCAATGCCCATAAAGGCATCATGATGGAAGCGATCGATCTGCAGGGAAGCAGTGGCCACTCTTCCGACCCCGATCTCGGGCACAACGCACTGGATGCCATGCACGAGGTCATCGGCGAGTTGATCCGCTTGCGTCAGGAACTGCAGGCCCGCTACCACAACCCGTTGTTCACCATTCCCCGGCCCACGCTGAACCTGGGCTGCATACACGGTGGCGACAACCCCAACCGCATCTGCGGACACTGCCATCTGGAGTTCGATATGCGCCTGCTGCCGGGGATGGAGATCGAAGAGATACGCGCACAGATTCGCAGCCGGGTGCTGCCCGTTGCCGAACGCCATGGCGTCACGCCGACGATCGCGCCTCTGTTCGCCGGTCTGCCCGCCTTCCTGACGGATGCGAACAGCGAACTCGTGCGCACTGCGGAACGACTGACCGGGCACCCCGCCGCCACGGTCGCCTTTGGCACCGAGGCTCCGCTGCTGCAGCAACTGGGCATGGATACCATCGTGCTTGGCCCCGGAGATATCGACCAGGCCCATCAGCCCGACGAATATCTGGCGCTCGATCGCATTGCGCCGTATCTGGACACCCTGAAGGGCTTGATCCGGCATTACTGCCTGTGAGCGTCCCGGCGGCCAGTCACAAGAAAAATTTCATAAAAATCAGTAAATAGACTATATTGGCGCCATGCAAAATCTGCCCGAATACATCGACTGGTTCCGCCACTCCTCCAGCTACATCAATGCCCACCGCAAGAAGGTGTTCGTTGTGCTGCTGCCCGGGGAGGCGCTGGAGCACCCGAATTTCAGCAATATCGTGCATGACATCACCCTGCTGAACAGCCTGGGCGTCAAACTGGTGTTGGTGCATGGTTCGCGCCCGCAGATCAATGCGGCCTTGCAGGAGGCCGGAATCGAATCGCGCTACCACAAGGGCCTGCGCATCACCGACACCGAAAGCCTGCAGGTGGTGAAAAAGATCATCGGCTCCCTGAGTATCGATATCGAGGCCGTGTTCTCCATGGGCCTGGCGAACTCCCCCATGCACGGTGCGGATCTCACCCTGAGCAGAGGCAACTACATCACGGCACGCCCGCTTGGCGTGCTGGACGGCATCGATCATGCCCTGACCGGCGTGGTGCGCAAGGTCAACACCGCCGCCATTCAGCAGCACCTGGAAGGGCACAATATCGTGCTGCTGAACAACCTCGGCTATTCGCCAACAGGCGAGGTGTTCAATCTCTCCGCCGAAGAGGTGGCCACCGAGGTGGCCGTTGCCCTGCATGCCGAAAAACTGATTCTGTTCATCCCGCAGCAGGGCATCGTGGACGAAAACGGAAACATGGTCAGCACCCTCAGCCCGGCCTCAGCCCAGAACGTACTCAATGCCGTGCATGCACGACAGGAGAATACGCAGAACGGCATTGCCCAGGCCTTGTCTGCCGCACTGAAAGCCTGCAGCCGCAAGGTGGCACGCAGCCATCTGATCAGCTTCGCCCACAACGGGGCCCTGATCGAGGAGCTGTTCACCCGGGACGGCAGCGGCACGCTGGTCTCGCAGGAAAACTTCGAGGTGCTCCGACCCGCCACCATCGAGGATGTCGGTGGCCTGCTGGAACTGATCACCCCGCTGGAGGAGGCGGGTGTGCTGGTACACCGCTCCCGCGAACTGCTGGAGGCCGAAATCGGTTTCTTCTTCGTGATAGAGCGCGAGGGCATGATTATCGCCTGCGCGGCCTTGTATCCGCTGGACGAGCAATGTGGCGAAATCGCCTGCATCGCCATCCACAAGGATTACCAGGACACCGGGCGTGGCAAGGATCTGCTGGCGGCGCTGGAAGCTCATGCCAAGCGCTCCGGCCTGTCCAGGGTCATCGTGCTCACCACCCAGACCACGCACTGGTTTCTGGAAAAAGGGTTCACGCCGATCGAAATCTCGGAGCTGCCGGAAAAGAAGAAAAACATGTACAACTACCAGCGCAACTCCAAAGCCCTGGCCAAGTCTCTGAACTAGAGTGCCCCCTAAACGGGTCTCCTAGCCCTGTTGACCCTCAATTGACACCCGCAGCTTTGTGCGCCGGTCCATTGCGGAAAACCCATAACAAAAACATGACGATTCACGCATTCAACAAGGAGAAATGTGCATGAAGACCCTCGTACTCAGTGCTGCAATTGGCCTCGCCCTGTGCGCTTCGGCCCAGGCCCAGACCTTTACGGCAGGCGAACCGCTCGGCACCATCAACGAATCCGGTGTGGCGACACCGATGTCCAGCAATGTGAAGGTTTACGGCAGTTTCCGTACCGCCGAGAGCTGCACCTTCGACCCGGCGCGCAATCTGATTCTGGCCATGAACAACGGCATTCCCCAGAACCTGCAGGAGAACGACGGTTTCGTCTCCCTCATCAATCCCGATGGCAGCGTGCACACCTCCAAGTGGATTGGGGCGACCCGTGACGGCCTGACCCTGAACCAGCCCCTGGGCAGCGCCATCAACAACGGCGTTCTCTACGCCGTGGACATCGACACCGTGCGCATGTTTGATCTTGCCAGTGGCCGCCCGCTGGGAGCCGTCCAGGTGGAAGGTGCCACCGGCCTCAACGGCGTTGGCGTGGCTCCGGACGGCACCGTCTATGCCTCCAATACCCGCAGCCCCGAACGCATCTTCAAGGTGACACCGGACGGACGCAGCTCCGTCTTCGTCGAGGGTGCTCCACTGGCCGCTCCCAACGGCGTGGCCGTCGACAATGATGGCAATATCGTGGTGGTGAACGTGGGGGACAATGCGGTGATTACCTTCAACCCGGCCGGTCAGGTGGTGCGCACCGAGCATGCGGTGGAGGGGGGTAATGATGGCCTGGTGATTATGGCTGATGGCACAAAATACGTCAGCAGTGTGCGCTATGGCAGCGTGTCACGCATTCGTCCGGGACAGGCGGCGGAAGTGATCGCCTCCGGTATTCCATCGGCAGCATCCATGTGTTACGACTCGGTTCAGAACCAGCTGGTCATTCCCATGAACGCCAATAATGCATTGGCATTCATTCCGCTGAACTGAATCCCCGTGTCAGTCACTGTTGCCCCCGGGCGACAGTGACTGGCTTCTCAATTCTTTTTTTCCAGCACAATGAAACTGTAATCATAGGGGTTCGGCCCATCGGCCGCGTGATCTTCCCGCAGCAGCTCCTGCCACCGGGAGCGGTCGAATTCGGGAAAGTGCGCATCCCCCGCAACATCCGCATGAACCTCGGTCATATACAGACGCTCGGCCTTTGGCAGAGCCAGGGCATAGATCTGCTCACCGCCCATGACCACCACCTCATCGCTGCCGTCGATGATGCCGACACTCTCGGCAACCGACAGTGCCTGTTCCAGGGAGTTCACCACCTTCACCCCTTCGGCCTGAAAGGCAGGGTCACGACTGATGACGATATTGGTGCGACCCGGCAATGGCCGGCCAATGGACTCCCAGGTCTTACGCCCCATGATAATGGGCTTGCCCATGGTGACCCGTTTGAAATATTTCAGATCTTCGGGAAGATGCCAGGGCAGGGCATTGTTGCGCCCAATGGTGCGGTTGCGGGCCATGGCCCAGATCAGCGCGAGTTTCATGGCAGGCTTCCTTCAGACGGCAACTGGCGCCTTGATATGCGGGTGTGCCTCGTAATCGACAATCTCGAAGTCTTCATAGCAATAGCCGAAGATGTCCTCGGGCTTGCGCTTGATGCGAAGCCTGGGCAGGGAAAGCGGTGTACGGCTCAACTGCAACCGGGCCTGTTCCAGATGATTGCTGTAAAGGTGCGTATCACCACCCGTCCAGATGAAGTCGCCCACTTCGAGATCGCATTGCTGTGCAATCATGTGGGTGAGCAGGGCATAGGAGGCAATATTGAACGGCACACCCAGAAAGGTATCAGCGGAGCGCTGATAGAGCTGGCAGGAGAGCTTGCCGTCTGCCACATAGAATTGAAACAGGGAGTGGCAGGGGGGCAGGGCCATCTGGTCTACATAGGCCGGGTTATACGCCACCACCATGAGACGACGCGAATCGGGGTTTGTGCGGATCTGTTCGATCACTTTACTGATCTGATCCACGGAGCTGCCATTCGGCCCCGGCCAGGAGCGCCACTGAAAGCCATACACCGGCCCCAGCTCACCGTTCTCATCCGCCCACTCGTCCCAGATGGAGACCCCATTTTCCTGAAGATAACGCACATTGGTATCGCCACTGAGAAACCACAGCAGCTCGATGATGATGGAACGCAGATGCAGCTTCTTGGTGGTGAGCACCGGAAACCCGGCAGACAGGTCGAAGCGCATCTGATGGCCGAACACCGAGCGGGTACCGGTGCCCGTGCGATCCCCTTTTTCAGTGCCCTCATCAAGAAGACGTTGCAGCAGATCCAGATATTGTTTCATGGTTTCACTCAGTTGTTTGGCAGACCTTGCGGTTTGCGATAAGCCAGTATCAGCAGAACAATGCCTGCCAGGATCATGGGCAGGGACAGTATCTGTCCCATGGTCATCCAGTCCAATGCCACGAAGCCGATGCCTTCGTCCGGCTCACGGAAAAACTCCACAAAAAAGCGTTGTACGCCATAGCCGAGGCTGAACATGCCGGAGACAGCGTAACGCGGGCGCGCGCGGGAAGAAAACCACCACACCAGGGCAAACAGCAGCACCCCTTCCAACGCAAACTGATACAGCTGGGAGGCGTGACGAGGATAGGGGTCCACATGGGGAAATACCATGCCCCAGGACACGTCGGTGTGGCGCCCCCAGAGTTCGCCCCCAATGAAGTTGCCCAGACGCCCGGCTCCCAGCCCAAAAGGGGCAAGCGGGGCAATAAAATCCAACACCTGAAAATACGGCTTGCGCAGTTTGCCGGAATACCAGTACAGCGCTGCCATTACGCCGAGAATGCCACCGTGGAAGGACATGCCTCCTTCCCACACGCGCAATACCCACAGCGGGTCGGCCAGCACCTTGTCGAAATTGTAAAACAGTGCCGAACCCACACGTCCGCCCAGTACAGCGCCCATGGCACCGTAAAACACCAGATCTGAAATCTGCTCATCCGTCCATTCCCCCGGGGTCTTGCGCGCCCGAATTCTTGCCAGCATCCACGCGCCACCAAAGGCAATGATGTACATGATGCCGTACCAGTGCACGGACAGGGGGCCAAGGGAGAAGGCAACGGGGTCAAATTGCGGATAGGTGAACATGCAAACAGGTCTTGGCTGGAATAGGGTCAGCGGGGCATCGCAAGGCGGGCCGCTCTGAAGAGCACTGATGCTCCCCCAAGCCCGGAGCCCTTGTCAAGACGAATTCTCCGGCGACCGGCCTCAGCCCAGCAGGGCCAGCAGAGCCTTTTTCTTTTCGAGTGACAGGGCCTGGAGTTTCTCAATGAGCTTACCGGCAGACTGCGGCATGGCTGGATGAAGCCCCAGGGATTCCACCGGAGACTGCAGGCCACGGGTCATGATGTCGGAGAGATGGCGCTCTACCAGCAGGGTGATTTCCGAATTCATGCTGCGACGGTTCAGACGCGAAATCTCCGTCAGATGTGCGTGATACTCGCAAGGCAGGCGCAGGATGAACTTGTTCATCTCACTCGCCTGCAGCTCATTGTCGCCTACATCCATTTCCATCATCGCACGCCTCTGTTGCAATGGGCCTGACAGTCTCCTCCCTGGAAAGGTCAGGGCCCGGTACATCCCTTTGCGGCTTCACTCCCTGAAGCAATCCAGGCCCGTATTATCCGGATATCCGCGCAGGAATCTGTAGGAATATTCCCAGTGAGGTCTATTTTGCCTCAGACGGCCGCCACTGTCAGTGTTCAATTGTTACGCGAGGAGCGCAACAGGCGGTCAACCCCGGCATTGTACAGGGCCATATCGACACAACTGCGTACCATCTGGGCATCGTCCATGGGCATGACCTGATTCAGCAACTCACGCGAGGCAGACAGGGTCATGCTGCGGATGACCGCCTTGACCTTCAGCAGGGTTGTCGCGTTCATGGACAGCACATCAAAGCCCATGGCCATCAACAGCACGGCGCCGCCGGGGTCTCCCGCCATTTCTCCGCAGATGCTGACGGGACGGTTCTCCAGATGCGCCTGCTCCACCACATATTGCAGCGCCTGCAAAACGGCAGGGTGGAAGGAGGAGTACAGGCTGGCAACACGGGGGTTGTTGCGGTCCACCGCCAGCAGATACTGGGTGAGGTCATTGCTGCCCACGGAAATGAAATCCACCAGCCGACACAGCGCCCGGGTCTGATAAACCGCCGCCGGCAACTCGATCATCACGCCGATGGGCGGCATGCGTACCTCCAGCCCCTCCTCCCGCAGCTCGCGATAGGCGCGCTTGATGATCTGGATGGAACCGTTGACCTCCTGCACATTGGAGATCATGGGCAGCATGATCTGCAGATTATCCAGCCCCTCGCTGGCACGGATCATGGCCCGCACCTGGGCAATGAAGATCTCGGGGTGATCCAGCGTTACCCGAATACCGCGCCAGCCCAGGAAGGGGTTTTCCTCTTCGATGGGGAAATAGGGCAGTGCCTTGTCACCGCCCACGTCCAGCGTGCGCATGGTCACCGGCTTGGGGGCAAAGGCGTTGAGCTGTTCCCGGTAAATAGCGGCCTGTTCCTGCTCACTGGGGAAGCGCTCACTAAGCAGAAAGGGAACTTCCGTTCTGAACAGACCAATGCCCTCGGCACCATGGTCCAGCGAACGCACGACATCGGACATCAGGCCCGTATTCACCCACAGATTGACGCGGTGCCCATCGAGGGTCTCACAGGGCTGATGGATCAGCCCTTCCAGGCCTTTCACCAGCTGCTCTTCTTCCTTGATGACTTCGCGGTAGCGATTGCGCAGCTGATCGCTGGGATTGCTGTAAACCTGACCATTGTATCCATCGACGATCAGTTCACGGCCATCGAGTTTGCGGTAGGGAAGATCGACCGCACCCATCACGGTGGGAATCCCCATGGTGCGCGCCAGAATCGCCACATGCGAGTTACCGGAACCCTTGACCGAGACCAGCCCCTTGAGTTTTTCCTTGGGCACCTCCGCCAGCATCGCTGCGGTCAGCTCCTCGCCCACCAGAATGGTATCCAGGGGATATTCGTTTTTTACCGCGTCACGGTTCTGCAGATAGAACAGCACCCGGCTGCACAAATCCTTGATATCGGCGGCGCGCTCGCGCAGGTAGGGGTCCTTCATCATTTCAAAGGCGCGCACATGGTCCCTGGCCACCTCTGCCAATGCCCCCTGCGCCCATTGCCCGCCACGGATACGTTCAACGACTTCCCAGCCCAGAGCCTCGTCGTCGAGCATGCGCAGGTAGACCCCGAAGAGTTCACGTTCCTCGGGACGCAGACGGGTCTCCAGGTTGTTCGTCAGCGCCGTCATATCGCTGCGCACCGATTCCAGTGCCGCCTTGAAGATGGCGATTTCCTTCTCGACATCGCTGCAGGCACGCTGGGGAATCAGGTCCAGATCGGCCGGCGGAAATACAACGACCACATGGCCAATCGCCACACCCGGGGCCCCGGCGATGCCATTGAAACTGGTATCGGACTTGCGTTGCCCGGAAGGACTGATGCCCTGAATCGCCCCCGTGGCTTCCGCCGAGGCGATGACGCCGGCCAGCTGGGCGGAGAGCGTAATGAGGAAGGCCTCTTCCCCTTCGTCGAAACTGCGTTTCTCCCGGTGTTGCACGACCAGCACTCCCAGCACCTTGCGGTGGTGGATGATGGGCACACCGAGGAAGGAGTTGAACTCCTCCTCACCAGTTTCCAACAGGTAATGGTAATTGGGGTGGGCCGGGGCATCGTCCAGATTCACCGGTTCGGCATGGCTCGCTACCAGACCGACCAGCCCCTCACCAAGCTGCAGGCGCACATGACCGACCGAAGCCTTCTTGAGGCCCTCGGACGCCATCAGCACATGGGCATTGATTTCGGGGTCCAGCAGATAGACCGAGCAGACCTGGGTATGCATCGCATCACGAACGCGGGAAACAATCACGTCAAGGGCGGTCTGCAGATCTTTTGCAGAGTTCACCTCCTGAACAATTTCCCGCAGCCTTTCCAGCATCATTTGTATCCCACCATTATCGTTGTTATCAGGCAGCCGTCAGCGGCCACCTGCTCCCCATACCGGGTACCGTTATTCTCTCAAGCGCTGTATCAACCCGAGTGGACGCACAAAAGGCGGGAAGCGGCGGACCAGTGTCAGTTGCGCAGAAACTGGTTCATTGGCGCAAGCAGTTCTTTCAGAGCCTGACGATAAACCTCACGCTTGAAGTCAATCACCTGGCTCAGAGGGTACCAGAAACTGACCCATTGCCAGTCATCAAATTCCGGGGTGCTGTTGGACACCAGATCGATTTTCGATTCGTCCGAACGCAGGCTCAGCAGATACCACTTCTGTTTCTGCCCGATGCAGACCGGGCTGGAGTGCTGACGGATGAGGTTTTTCGGCAGCTGGTAATACAGCCAGCCCCGGGTGGAGGAGATGATCTCTACATCCGAGGGCTCCAGCCCCACCTCTTCCTTCAGTTCCCGGTAAAGCGCCTGATGCAGACGTTCACCATGACGAATGCCGCCCTGCGGAAACTGCCAGGCATCCTGACCAATACGTTTGGCCCACAAAAGCTGGCCCTTGTCATTGCAGATGATGATGCCGACATTCGGCCTGAAACCCCGCGAATCAATCATCTGTACAAGCTGCCCTTCTCAAAAACGATCCCCGGCATTGTTTCACAGGTCACGCAAGGTATTCAACGGCCTGCTCTCGTCGCCCTGTGCCCTCGCGAAGCGAACGCAACCCGGTATAATGGCGCGTTTTTTCCGAGCACCGCACAGGAGTAACCCCATGGCCCTGGCCATTTTCGACCTCGACAACACGCTGCTTGGCGGCGACAGTGACCATGCCTTTGGTGACTTCCTGATCAGCCAGTCTCTTGTCGATCCCGTAGAGCACAAGGCCCGCAACGATGCCTTTTATCAACAGTACAAAAATGGCGGCCTGGACATGATCGCCTACACCGAGTTTGCCATCGCCGCCGTGCGCGGCATGTCACGCCAGGAGCGCGATGCCCTGCACCAGCGCTTCATGCAGGCCTTCGTGGAACCCATGATGCTGCCCGCCGCCGAGGCTCTGCTGCGCCGACACCGCGACCAGGGCGATTACTGCCTGATCATGACCGCCACCAACCGTTTCGTCACCGAACCGATTGCCGCGCGCCTGGGCGTGGATGCACTGATTGCCACCGATCTGGAAATGGAGGGAGATGTCTATACCGGACATGTACTGGGCACACCGAACTTCCAGGAAGGCAAGGTGCACAATCTCAAGCGCTGGCTGGAACAATGGAATGCCCGCGAAACGAACCCGCTGAGCCTTGAGGGCAGTATCTTTTACAGCGACTCCTTCAACGATCTGCCGCTGATGGAGCAGGCGGGCAGAGCCATCGCGGTGGACCCGGACGACACCCTGCGGGGCATCGCCCAGACACGCGGCTGGGACATCATCTCTCTGCGCTGAGTGAAAATCGCCTGCAGGGCAGGCTCCTACGGAGGGTTTTTGCCCCTTGTAGGAGCCTGCCCTGCAGGCGATTTTCGCTCAACACATCGTTCGGCCGGAATAATCCTAGCCGATGGACGCCAGGCTGATCTCAACGATCAGGTCATCCGCCAGTTGCTCCAACCGCCCCTGCAAGGCCGCGCTGTCCAGATCCATGGGCACCTTGAGTTCCGCCTGCGCCTGAAACAGCGGCTCGCCGGACATCGGAGCACTGCTGATCTGGGTTGTCAGCTCTTCCACATTGACCCCGGCCTGTGCCAGTGCCCGCGAGATCTCGCGCACGATGCCAGGCCGGTCATTGCCTACCAGCGTCAGACGCAGGGAGCGCTGACGCGGTGCAGGCTCGGCCATACTGACCTTCTCCACCACCAGCTTGAGCACGGAGGACAGGCCCTGCAGATCGGCCACCAGGGCATCGGCCTCGTCATCGCCCACGCTGACACGCAGAATGCCCGCGAACTTGCCGGCCAGATGGGACATATTGCTTTCCAGCCAGTTGCCCGAGTGCCGGGATATGGTCTCCGACAGCAGGCCCACCAGGCCTGGTTTGTCGTCACCGATGATGGTCAGTACCAGATAGGTTGCCACGTGTTGCTCTCCCTGTGTCGTGCCCCTCAGGCACCCAGCGTGATTGTGCGCGGGAACTGGCCGAACTCTTCCCAGTAGCTGACGCGTTCGGGCAATTGATCCTGCGGCAGTTGAACCTTGCCATTGATATCCGTCACCCGGGAGACCAGCCGGTGCTCGCCAGGCGTTGCACCCTGCCAGTCAAAGCTGAACAGTTTCCAGGTGAACTGGGAGGAGGCAGGATCTATCGCGGCCTGCTGCCAGGGACCATCGTCAATTTTGACCTCAATGCTGCGGATGGGCGTGCCGTCATTCAGCACAAAGCCCGTGACGGTATGGCGGGAACCGTTGCGGGTCACGCGGGTGATGACGGATTTGAGGTTCATGCGGGTGACCGAATTTTCCACCCAGCGCTCCTGCCCTCCCACCATTTCCCGCTTCAGGGTGACATAATCACGGCCCATGAACCGGCCCATGTAGCGGGTATCCTGCACATGAATCTGGGTCAGCCACTTCACGTTGGCCACGCCGTACCAGCCTGGCACCAGCAGACGTACCGGCTTGCCGTGGAAATGGGGCAGGGGCTCTCCGTTCATCTCGAAGGCCAGCATATTGTGCTCGCTCATCGCGTCCTCGATGGACAGGCTGCGGGCGAAGGTGGTCGGCACCTTGCGCCCACGAATTTCCTCCTCACCCGCATCCCCGCCGAAGAAGACAATCTCCTTGGCACCCGGCTGAATGCCGGCCTCCTGCAGAATGTCCCGCAGACTGACACCGCGCCAGTTGGCGTTGCCGATGAGCCCGTGGAACATGCGGCCGCCGTTGCCACCGCACTCAAAGCCCACGTCCTTCTGGATATTCGGCCGCGCCCGCAGCTGATCCAGGTTAAAGCTCAGTTCGCGATTGACCATGCCGGTGACACGCAGCTGATAAGAGGCCGGATCGATGTCGGGCTGGCTGTAATGCTGCACGAGATAGAAATCGTCATTGTCCGTGTAGAAGCTGTCGATCTTGCTGGTATCCAGGAAATGCGTGGCACCCGGCCGTACCGGCAACACCCGGAAGGTGTCGGGGACATCGGAGAAAGGAATTTCCACCTCTCCCTGTGCCAGGGCCGGCATCATCCAACCCGGGATAGCGGTGGCTCCCAGGGCAATAGCCCCTGTTTTTGCGGCACCTTGAAGCAGCTTTCTGCGCTGTGGATCTTCCGGGCGGTCCTGATTCATGATCTCACCTCTACTGTTGTTATTTGTGAAGACGATCCCGTCATGGTGTGGCGACGATACCACAGGGGTGCATCCTTGCCTACAATGCCGCCTGGGGCCCCAAAGCGCTCCAGGGCAGGGGAATCCCGGCCCTGATTCAGGGGCATGGCCAGCGGCGCAAATCCGCATATAATTCCCCCTCAACTCCAGGAGGCCGGCGACGTGACCGACACCAGCTCCACAGTGCAGGCCGGCGCAGATGCGCTTCGTGTCCTGCCCCCCCTGCACATCGATCTTTCGGACCTGCGCCGGGGCGTAGACAACTACCACGTCGATGTGCGCATGAGCCCGAAATTCACGGGGGATGTCCGCCGCCTGGCCAGCACCCTGCTGCAACACGCGATCTCCCAGAACCCCCAGGCCTTGGACAGCAATCTCTTCAACCCGTTGCGAGCCAGCTACCTGGACGTGATGACCGGACTGATTCACCGGGTCAAGACAGACCTGAGCGTCGACAGCGTGCGCCTGCTGGAATTCGCCCTGCTCAAGTCCATTCTGGCCACGACCCAAGGGCTGCTCGACACCAGTATCGACGAACTCAAGGAAGCGTCCACCGAGTCCCAGGAACGCTCCTCTGCCGATGCCCTGAGCACCAACCAGCGCCTGTTCTGGCTGCAGCGCAATTACGATGCCCTGCTGCTGACAGTCAACAGCCAGATTTTCGCGCAACTGGAGCGGGTCGAGACCCGGCAGTTACGGGATATTCGCCTGCAGTATCTGCCACTGCAGGAACACGATGCGCTCGACCTGCGCCTGAACCCGATGCTGTTCACCAGCGATCCCGGCGCCCCGGCCTTTCTGATCGATCAGTACCGGCTGTGGGGGGGTGATGCGGAAGACGCCGGCTTCAACACACTCAATGCGGATATCGAAAAATTGCTGGGCGCACAGATGCCCCAGCTGAATATAGCCCCGCTGTTCATCCCTGCCAGCGGGACACCCGAGCTGTACGACGAACTGGGAGGGCTGTTCCAGACCCAGAAATTCATGGGCATGGCAGTGGACAGCCAGCGTGTACTCGACGAGGAATTTTCCTGGCTGGACACCCCCGGAAATCTGGCGCTGCTGTTCGATATCGAGCGACAGCAGAGAGCATTACAGGAGCTGCGGCGGGAATCCGGCTTCGGAGCCTGGTGGAAAGCCCGCGGGCAATTGAAGCAGCGCAGCCGTATCGTCAGCTCTATCGCCCGCGAACTGCAGAAAAAGGGCATATTCAAACTCCTGATCGCCTCCCGCCACGTCAAACGCCTGTGGTCCTCCACACTGGCGGAGCAAACCGAAGGCAAGCTGCTCTGCCAGTATCTGGCAGGCCAGATCGACCTGAAGAAGCTGCAAAGCCGCAGCCAGAATGCCAAGCCCTTTACCGAGGCCCAATTGAAGCAGTTCACCATCGCCATCGGCGACATCAAGATGGAGGCCGGGCCCCGCAGGCTGGAAAGCACACTGGCCATTGTGCAGGACATCAGCCGCTTCCGCCGCCACCTGAAGTATTACCGCCTCGCGCATCGCGCCTTCAATCGCGTGAAGATTCTGCGCCGGGACGAGGAACTCAAACTTTCCCGCGAGGCCGGCACGCTCTACGCCCTGCTCACGGACAGCGAACGCCAGGACGACGAGGACCGCATCGTTCATCACGCCATCATCAAGGCCGATGTGCGTGGCTCCACCACGGTGACCGAGGAGCTGCAGAACAAATCACTCAACCCTGCCTCCTATTTCAGCCTGCGTTTCTTCAGCCCGATCAACCAGTTATTGCCCATCTACGGAGCCAACAAGGTGTTTATCGAGGGCGATGCCGTCATCCTCAGCCTGCTGGAGCACGAGAAATCCCCCCAGCAGTGGTTTGCCGTGGCCCGTGCCTGTGGCCTGGCCCGCTCCATGCTGAACGTGGTGCACGCCAACAACCGCTACTCCGAGCAGATGGGCCTGCCCAAGCTCGAACTGGGCATCGGCCTGTGCTATGCCGACTCTGCTCCTCTGTATCTGTATGACGAAGACAAACCCATCATGATCTCCGGCGCCATCGGCAAGGCTGACCGGCTGTCCTCCTGCACCTGGAAGCTGCGCCGCCTGCTGGAGGGCGGTGTCTTCAATGTGGAGGTATTTGCTCTGGCCGAAGGGGAAAATGAACGCGGCGAAAAGGGCCAGAACACCATCCGCTACAATGTGAACGGCATCCTGCTGGACGCGGCTGGTTTCGGGAAGCTGCAGCAGGAAATCATCCTGAAACGCCTGACAGTACGCATCAATGGCAACGCCGTCGTCCTGCATGTCGGCAAATATCCCGATGTGTCGGGCAAGAGCCACGACCTGGTGATTCGCGAAGGGCAGGTAGGGCTATGGCAGGACAACGCTCCGGTGCCTGGACATACCTCGGGAGAACACTTTTATGAAGTGGTCACCAACCGTAAACTGATTGCGCAGATCACTAAATCGGCACCCTGAACCCCGGGCTGCCCGCGACCACCTCTGACAGGGAAGGCGCCATGCTGGAAATCAAACACCTCAAGACGATCGCCGCAATTGCCGATCAGGGCAGCCTGGTCATGGCTGCCGAGAAGCTCTTTCTCACCCAGTCGGCCCTGTCACACCAGATCAAGGAGATCGAGTCACGCCTTGGCGTCCGCCTGTTTATACGCAAATCCCGCCCCCTACGCCTGACTGCGGCGGGCGAGCGCATACTGGAAACAGCGCGCAGTGTCTTGCCCTTGATGACGGCAACGGAGCGGGACCTGGAGCGCTTCGCGGGCGGGCAGACCGGCCGTCTGCACATCGCTATCGAGTGCCACAGCTGCTTTGACTGGTTGATGCCGGCGATCAATGAATACCGCAATCACTGGCGCGATGTGGAACTGGACCTGAGCACCGCATTCAACTTTGTGCCCCTGCCGGCCCTGCAGAAAGGCCGCCTGGATGCCGTCATCACCTCGGAACCCCAGGCCATTGCCGGCATTCACTACGAAGCGCTGTTCCGCTTCGAGATCCTGCTCGCCGTCGCCAACACCCACCCCCTGGCGACGACTAAGAACGTGTCCCCCGAGGCCTTGCGTGACGAGACCCTGATTACCTACCCGGTGGATCAGCAACGCCTGGACATCTTCACCCATTTCCTCAACCCCGCCGATGTTCAGCCCCTGGGGGTACGCACAGCAGAGCTGACCCTGATGATGATCCAGCTCGTGGCGAGCGGGCGCGGCGTGTGCGCCCTGCCGAACTGGGCGCTGGCCCCCTATCTGGCCGGCGGGCATGTGAGCGCTCTGACACTGGGGGAGGAGGGGCTGCACTCCACGTTGTATCTCGCTCTGCGGGAAGAACAGCATCAGGCCCCCTACCTGCGGGAATTCGTCCGCATTGCCAGGGAAACCTGCTTCAAAACCCTCAAAGGCATCAGTCCCGCCTGACGCTCCATCGGCCAACTTAACGATCAAAAATTGACCTTGGCAATATGTGATGGCATGATGATATTATCTGTGCGAATGCAGTTTCATTCGCGCACGCCCTTAATGCGCGCATCTATTAATTAGCAGAAGTCTTTTAACATGTCCGATCAACTCAAGTTCTCGCCTCTGTCCATCCATGTCAAAGAACGCATCCGTCGTCTGCGCCTGGATGCCGGCTACTCGATGACAGAAGGCTCCAAGCTTCTCGGCGTTTCCCGAAAACAGCTCGAAGATATTGAAACCTCAAGAGATTACGGCTGCCATCTGGAGCTTGAGCTGCTGGCCAAGATCCGCGTTATCTACAAGGTTTCTCTGGATGAGCTGCTGGGTAATCTGCCCGCCGATGCGCAATCTGACTACTTCATCCGCAAGCGTCGTCGCAACGCGGGTTGATCCCAGCACCGGACACTGAACAGACGCTGACGCCGGCCCTGTCGTTTTCGGCAGGGTCATAGTTGTGTATAATGGCCCACTTTTTACACGACAAATCAGGAAAGTCAGCGTTATGGCAAGCAAACCCAAGAAAGATCCCGTACCGGATCATCGCATCAACCTGGCAGAGCAAGTGGAAGCCTTTCTCAAAGCCGGTGGCAAAGTACAGAAAATCCCCTCTGGAATCAGCGGTCAAACATCGAGCAGCGGGCCACGCCAGATCGTTCTGAGCCACAAGACCAGCGCCTGATTGCAAAAAAAACGCGCCGCCTCCCTCTTTACGGCGGCGCTGACCTACCGCCTCTTTGAATGGTCCTGCCATGGACACGCAGAATCTGAAGGCCTTTGTTGCCGTTGCCGAGCATCAATCGTTCTCCGCAGCCGCGGAGCAGTTGCATATCACGCAGCCCGCCATCAGCAAACGCATTCATCTGCTGGAAGAACAACTCAACTCCCTTTTGTTTGATCGCCTGGGGCGCCAGGTTACCCTGACCGAAGCAGGGCGCACGCTGCTGCCACATGCCCGCAACATTCTGGATACCCTGCACACGGCAAGACAGGCGGTCGCCGATCTTTCCGGCGAGGTACGCGGACAGCTCAAACTGGTAACCAGCCATCATATCGGCCTGCACCGGCTGCCGCAGATATTGCGGGAATATTCCGAACAGTACCCCCAGGTGGAAATGGACATTCGCTTTCTCGATTCTGCCGAAGCCTATGCGGCTGTTCTGCACGGTGATTTTGATCTCGGCATCATTACTGAAATGGCAGCGGAAGATACGCAGATCTGCTCGGAAACCATCTGGGTGGACCACATGCATTTTGTCACCGCCCGCCAGCATCCCCTGAGCAAACTGCCTCAAGTCAGCCTGCAGGAAATCAGCCACTACCCGGCACTATTGCCGGAAAAACGTTTCTTTACCACCCAGCTTGTCGAGGAGCTGTTCAAGCGCTACGGGCTGAATATTCAGATCAATCTGTCCACCAATTTCCTGGAAACCATCAAGGCATTGATTTCTGCTGGCTACGCCTGGGGAGTCTTGCCGGAAAGCATGTTGCGTGACGACTCGCTCGCACGCCTGACTGTACTCACAGAGGAAAAATCGCCAGCGATTACCCTGCACAGGAATCTGGACTGCATTTACCACCGGCAACGACAACTGAGCAATGCCAGCAAGGCCTTTCTGGCATTGCTACGCCTGCGTGCCGACAAACCGGGAAAGTAGCTTCCGCGATTCAGGGTAACTGGGTAATGGTGTAGCCCTTTGCCTGCAACTGGCTCAGCAAACCGTCTTCGCCAACCAGATGCGCGGCACCGACCAGTACAAATTCAATATCTGCATCCTGGAACATAGATTCAACTATAAGCATCCAGGCATTGTTGCGCTGAAGAAGAAGCGAGTCATAGAGCTCGGGATGCACCTGTTTCATGTCGTTGACAAAAAGCGTGGCGAGCATGTCGTTATCGCCACGGCGCCAGGCGTCGATCATCTGCGTCATGGCCTCGGGAATTTCCTGCAACTCCTCCAGTGACAGGCGGACGAACTCACTCTCCTTGCCCTCACCCATGCGGGAAATAAAATCGATCTGGGCGTCTATCGGCTCCAGCTCACCGACCGGTTTGCCATCCCCGATGGCCCGTGCGCTGAAGTAGGTATCCACCCCCTGCGGCGTAAAACCCAGCTTCTGAAATTCCATGATCTGCAAGGTGCTTACCAGAAGACCGGGTTTGAATTTTTCCAGCATCTGAATCGGCATGCCCGTGCTTGCCAGATGATCACTCAAGGCCTGATAAGCCTCATCCGTCAGCACCGTACGCAAACTTTCGGCTCCGGTATAGGTGAGCGCCTGCAACATGCGCGCCTGCACCGCAAAATCATTCAGCCCCGCCACGTCCGTTTCAAAATACAGTTCATCCGACTGCTGATACGCCGTTTCGAAAGGCTCGGGCAGGGGAAAGTCCGAGGGGCGCAGCAGGTGTACTGTCCCTCCCAGGTAGATGCTGTGTTCCCCGGAGGTGGCTTGCCATACCGCGCTCTGCGCATGGATATGCGCGGCTGTGAACAGACAGAACAGCGTCAGCAAGCCACGCACAGCGGCAAATGACACACGAAACAAATGGAACCCGGGCATGGTGTGAATCCTGTCGATTGATTTACAGAGGTTTTGTCCTAAAGGTAGCATGCACTTTGAAAAAGCGCGAAACTCCCGTTTTCGCGCCCTTTTTACATGAGTTCACGCGATGGCTAAATTACTGTTCAAGCTGCGTCATGTGCCCGACGATGAGGCAATGGAAGTCAAAGAGCTTCTGGCTGCCCATGATCTTGAGGTCTACGAGACTGACGCCGGAAACTGGGGAATTTCCCTGCCGGCGCTATGGCTGCAGGACGACAATCGTTATGACGAAGCCTGTGTGCTGCTGGATCAGTATCAGCGCGAGAGGGCAGCACGGGTGCGGGCGGAATACGCCGCACTGAAAGAACGCGGTGGTGAACCTTCGCTGCTGTCCTCCCTGCGGGCACACCCCCTGCGTGTTCTGTTTTATTTCGGCCTGAGTTTCAGTGTCCTCTATCTCTCGGTCAGCAGCTTCTTCCGTTTCCAGTGATTATCGACTGCGTGGCCCCAGCGTGATCCTGAGCGCTTCCAGACCATCGACATGCCCTTCCAGCACATCCCCCGGCTGCACAGCAGCAACACCAGACGGCGTGCCCGTGAAAATCAGATCCCCGCAGCGCAGCCGGTAATAGGTGGACAATTCCGCAATCAGCTCCGGAATGCTCCAGATGAGATCGCTGATATGCCCCTGCTGGCGAAGCTCTCCGTTCACCTTCAGGCTGATGTGGGCTTCACCTATTGCGCCCGCCTTTCGCGCCGGAGTAATCGCCGTGATCGGGGCGGAATCGTCGAACCCCTTGGCGGTATCCCAGGGACGTCCCTTGTCCTTGGCCTGCGCCTGCAGATCGCGACGGGTAAAGTCGATGCCCACAGCATAGCCATACACGGCGGCTTCCGCCTCCGCCAGGCTCAGATTGCTGCCCTTTGCATCCAGGCCTTCTCCTGCCAGCGCCACCACCAGCTCCACCTCGTGATGCAGGTCTTCGGTACGCGATGGAAAGGGCAACATGGCCCCATTTTCCGCTACCGCATTGGCCGGTTTACTGAAAAAGAAGGGCGATTCCCGTTCGGGGTTGGCCCCCATCTCGCGGGCATGCGCCGCGTAGTTTCTGCCTACGCAGTAGATGCGATTGACAGGAAAGCGCTCCGCTTGCCCGAGAATGGCAACGGAAGGGGTGTTCAGGGCAAACAGCAGGCTCATGGGCTTTCCTTGTATCAGTCAAATTATGCACTTTTATAGTGAAGTCTTGGTTCGAGTAGTGTTAGCTGCTCTTGCTTTTTTGTTTTCGGGTATTCATAAACTCTAGCATCAATCGTTGTAACTATTGCCTCTATCATTGGATTTCTATTTTTCTCTCTGCCACCAACATGATAAAAGTGCTCTCTCGTAAGAATATTGAACTTATTCCAGTGCGATTCAATATATTCATTTTTTCGGTAGTCGTTATGGTGCCAAGTTGAAAGAATAAAATCACAATGAGCATTTTCTAGTGATTCAAGAAGGCCTGTTTCATGCGATTCATCCCATGAATTGAAGTAGTCAACATGCCTGTCAATGTAAGGGGGATCACAATAAATAATGTCGCCAGCTTTTGCTTCCAAAATTGTATTTTCGAAAGACTGGCACTTAAACTCAAAATCCTTTACAGAGATTAGCCTGACGACATTTGCAACCTGATTTACAATTTTTGTGACGTATGCTTGAGCAAAGCGATTTGGCTTTTTACAGAACGGGATGTTAAACCCCCCTTTTCGATTAAATCGAATCATTCCGTTAAATCCAGCACGATTAATAAATAGAAAATCTAATGGCTGATGTTTTTCGTTAAACCTATCCCTAATGTTGTAATAGTGCTCGTCTCCTTTCTCAAGAAGTAGTGCGCCTTCTTTTACCAAATAGTTACGAACAATTTCTGGAGTTATTTCTCCCGCCTTAATGGCTGAGTAAAAATTAACCAGATGAGGGTTCGTATCGCACATAAGCGATTTTTCTGGAGCAATATTAAAAGATACAACTCCCGTCCCCATAAACGGCTCAATCCATCGACCGTTGAAATCATTTGGAACTAAGCTGTTAATCCAAGGAACAAGCTTAGTCTTGATTCCTTGAGACTTTATAGGTGGTACAGAAACTTTCATTATTCTACCTTTCTCGGCGCTCTATTATTCTTTGCCACAATCTTAGAAGCATCGCCTTTACGATACTCTACAAACTCTTTAAGCGAGGTTATTTTTTTAGTGCCATTCTTTCCATTATGGATAGTTATTTTATTGTAGTTCATCCAGTAATCATCGAACCAAGACTCTCCAAGCTGCGAGAACATCCCATTCTCACTTAAAATATCTTCAATATTGTTAATACTGCCGATATTTGCAGTATTTCCACTCCCGCTTTTGTCGCTAGCAATCTTCCACTTCTCTGCAACAAAAAAGTGAAAATCTCTAACTACTGACGAGATGGATTTCAAATCAGATACAGCATAACTTTTTGTTTCATCAATGGTCGAGCCATCTACGCGATTATAAATTATTCCCAAACAAAAATGGCCTGCATATGAATTGTATGGGAATTGAATATTTTTTGTGCTGGAGCGATCTTCAAAATATTTCCCATGAGAACCCAGAGTAAATCCGTTGCATAAGAATGTCTTTTCCGGATTTCTATAGGTAGTTTTGAAGTCAACAGCGAACTTTACCCTTTCATCTGAGGAGCTCACAAATGAAATATCTGGATAATAATTTTGGTGTTCTGCAAGCACTACTTTGTAACCATGTTTTCTCGAAAATTCCAAAATCTTCGGAAAAAGATGTATCTCCAATATCTTGGAAATGATTTTTGTGTCAGAAGATATTGTGTACACGTTTTCAAACACATCAATAAAACCCTTGATAGCCCATTGCCCATCTTCAGTGCTGACATAAGACTGCAAACTCCCCACAAACTCTTTTAACTGCTCTTCAAATTCTTCTTTCATCGGATATTTTTCCTAATTCTTCTTTTCACATAACGTCTTTCTTCATCGACTGAACCTTCTATAGGAATCAACCAGAGGCGTAGTCACAAGAATTTCTAGCACCTGCGTATCGTATCTCCCAATACCTTCGTCATATACCAACCCCTTTGAAACCAAATATGAGCAAAACATTTTAAGCGCTGCACTGGACAAATAATTGGATTTTGACTCTAACGCAGGAAGCGCTCCATGATTTTGATAGAGAACCGTAGCAGCGCAATGCTCTTGTCATGTCCAATTTTGTGACTTTCGTTGCCATCCATAGATTCTCCGTGCTGCACAACAGTCAAGCTATAAGGGTGTGGGAGCGAGCATCAGCGGCCAATATAGGCGCGCAGACGGGCAGGGTAGTCCCGCTGCGTGAGCACCTGTTGCAATTGCCATTGCTCCTTTTCGTCCACTTCCCGCAGGAAGCGGACCTCGTTCTTCTCCAGCACAGCCAGCGGGAGACCATCTTTGTACAGGACCCGGTTCTTTGCAAGCCGTGGCAACCGCGTCTCGGGCAGCAGAATATGCAACAGGTTCACCGGGTCAGCCGCGGCCAGGCTGACATATTCGCTGCTGCGCTGCGCGGCGTCCTGATTCTTACCGAACTGACGCAGACGCGTCACCGTCTCCGGCAGGGCGAACTGCTCACCGCCCACTCCCGCAATGAAACGCCCGCCGCGCAACACGCCCTGCAATTCCATGAGACGCAGACGCTGCAGCAGCACCCGCCAGGGCGGGGCGGCACTCTCGCGTTCCAGCACACGCCGAAACAGCACGCCCCAGCGCTCCAGATAAATCATGATCAGGCGGTCCAGCTGTTCGTCATTCAGCGCGGCTTCCGGTTCGGCGTGCAGCTCCTGCATCAGAGACCAGCGGCCTGCATCCTCGACACCAAAACTCGCTCTCCTGCGCGCGTTTCCGTGCCCCCCGGGCTTGCGGGAGTCCGGGGTCAACAAGGCGCGCAGACCGGTAAAACCATCGCTGCTGATGCGCCCGGCACTGACCAGCTCCGCCAAGCCCTGTTCGATCTGGCTGCGCAACAGGCCCGTGCGACGAGATATCTGATCGAAGAAACTGGCGCCATGCTGCATGATGTCCTGCTCGATACTCCGGGCGCCGGGGCTGAGTGCCGGTACTGACACAGCATCTCCATTCTGCAGGTGCGTCAGCGTGTCCCAGATATCCTGGTTCTGGCGCAGCATCAGGGTGATCGGTGTGCTTTTCACCGGGCCGGATTTACGCGTTTCGGAGCTTGTACTCCCCTTGTCTGTCGCACGTTGCAAACGCCCCCACATGAGGCGGCCACTGATACACATCACATCCAGCCAGGCGGGGTCATAGGCGGGCACCCGGGCAGGCAGAATGTCCGACTCCCAAAGCGTAGCCGGCGCCGCAAGTCCGTCCAGACGCGTCAGGGAGCGTTGCAATACACCCTGCCCCTCACCCGTGCCGGGCACCAGCACAGGCTTTGCCGGAACACGCTGCACCCGCAGCTCGTGCAGATCAAACAGGAAGCGCATATAACACTGCAGTGACACCGGCTGAATGCTCTGCCGATGTGACTCAATGGTATAGCGGTGGATACGCTGCAGCAGGCGACGTTCGCACCACTGCTGTTCCTCACCTCCCTCCTCGGGAGAAAAGCGGCCACGGAAGGCAAAACCTTCGGTTTCCAGGCCAATAAGACCCACTTCGACCTGGCTTCGCGCAAGCCCGGTTTCTTCCACCAGGGCACCCAGAGAGACCGGCCCCAAGGCTTCCAACCGGCGCCGCAGCAACTCACGCAAGGCAGCGTCCGCTTCCCACTCAGGCTCCAGCAGTGCCTGCGGAAGCCGTAGCTGAGGCTCGCAAACAGCCTCAGGAAACACCGCACGGAAGCAGGGCAGGCGCTCCGCTGCCACCCGGAAGCCGCGCTCACCGACCTGGGCAGCACAGCAACGCCCCTGCGCCACCAGGGTATCGAACAGCTTCGTATATCCGTGAGCCCTCACTTCGTCTGCGGTCATATACGCCACGGTATACAGGGCGTCGTGCAGCTCCTCTACCGAGCGCACCAGCGGCCAAACCTCTTCACGCACCTGCGCGATGGCCACTGGGTCGAGCACGCTGAAAGACTGGGTCTCGGCCGGGTCCAGCCAACTGCGATTACGAATGGCATTGGTGCGCCGCTCCTCAAAGGGAGCATCGTCGAGGAAGGCATAGGGGCGGGCGTTGATAATCTCCTGGGCAAAAGGAGAGGGCTCGCGCAGATCCCGTGCCACCAGGGTAAGTGCGCCGCTCTCAATGCCATGCACCAGTTCGAGCAGCCCCTCAATATCCATGGCCTCTGTCAGGCAATCATGAATGGTTTGATTCACCAGCGGGTGATCGGGCACTTCGCGTTTGCCCTGGATATTCTCGAAGCAGGCAATCTGGTCCGGGAAGACATGGGCCACCAGGTCCTCGGCATCCATCCGTTGAAACTGCGGCGGGACGCGCTTGCCGCTGCGGTTGCGCTGAATCGCCAGAGCACGGGTCGCGTTCCAGCGCCAGCGCACCTCGAACATCGGGGCATCCAGCAGGGCCTGCACCAGCACATCCTCCACCGTGGCGCTCTGCAGATAGTGGTAAACCTCCTCCAGCGCAAAGCTGTGCACGGAGCCCAGCGAGATCACAATGCTGTCCTCATTGGCGGCCGCCTGCAGTTCGAAATTGAAGGTACGGCAAAAGCGTTTGCGCAGAGCCAGCCCCCAGGCCCGGTTGAGGCGGCTGCCGAAGGGCGAGTGGATGACCACATGCATATCACCCACCTCGTCGAAGAACCGCTCCATCACCAGGGTCTCACGGGTCGGCATCACTTCCAGGGCATTGCGCCCGGCCTGCAGATAGTCCACCAGTTGCTGTGCGGCACTGACAGGAAGCCCCAGCGTCTGTACCAGCCACTGCACGGCCTCCGCCGCCGAGCTCTCTGCGAGAAAACGGTCGATGGTCTCGCGCAGGGTGCTGACGGCGGCCGACAGCTCGTCCGTACGTCCGGGGCCCTCACCAAACCAGAAGGGGATGCTGGGGCGGGCCCCCTGGGCGTCGCGCACACGCACCTTCAGACCATCGACCCGCAGCAACTGCCAACTGTGGCTGCCCAGGGTGAAGATGTCCCCGGGCAGGGTCTCCAGCGCGAAATCCTCGTTCAGCGAGCCCACTACCGTATCATCCGGGTCGAGCACCACCTGATACTCGAACATATCGGGAATGGCGCCACCATTGGTCAGCGCGGTGAGGCGGGCATTGCGCCGCGCGCTCACCCGGTTGTTGATCACATCCAGGTGCAGATAGGCCCCCTTGCGCCCGAGACGGGTGGTATAGCCATCGGCCAGCATGCGCACGATGTCGTTGAACGCTTCCCGCGTCAGGTCCCGGTAGGGCCAGGCCCGACACACCAGCTCGTAAAGAGCATCCAGGCTCCAGCTATCCTCGCCCACTCCGTCAGACTCGCCCCGGCCTGCGGCAATCTCGGCCACAATCTGCTGTGCCAGAATATCCACCGGTTTCTCCGGCATGAGAATACGGTCGAGCTGACCCTCGTGAATACTGTGGAGCAGGGCCGTGCACTCGGCCAAATCGTCCCGCGTCAACGGAAACAGAATGCCCTTGGGAGTGCCGCGCACCGAGTGACCGCTGCGGCCGACGCGTTGCAGAAATTTGGCAATGCTCTTGGGCGAGGAGAACTGCACAACCAGATCGACGGAGCCCACGTCGATACCCAATTCCATCGATGCCGTGGCCACCAGCACCTTGAGGCGACCCTCCTTGAGTTTCTGCTCTGCCGTGTGGCGATGCTCCTTGCTCATGCTGCCATGATGGGAACTCACCAGCCCCTCGCCCAGGCGCTCCGTCAACGCAAGCGCCAGGCGTTCGGACAGACGCCGGGTGTTCACGAACACCAGCGTGGTGTCGTGGCTCTCGATCAACTGCACCAGACGCTGGTACAACTCGTCCCAGACCTCATTGCTCATCAACGCCGTCAGGGGCGAACCCGGCACCTCCAGGCGCAGATCCAGTGTCCGGCGATGCCCCGTGTCCACCACCACGCAGTCCTGATCGGGGCGATTGCCTACGAGATAATGGGACACCAGATCGATGGGCCGCTGGGTGGCTGACAAACCGATGCGCTGCAGGGGCCGCGCCACAATCTGCTCCAGCCGCTCGATGGACAGCGCAAGATGCGCCCCACGCTTGTCCCCCAGCATGGCGTGAATTTCATCGAGAATCAGGGTGTCCACGCTGCGCAGCATCTGACGCCCGCCCTCGCTGGTGAGCAGCAGATAGAGTGACTCGGGGGTCGTCACCAGAATATCCGGCGGGCTGCGCAGCATACGCTGGCGTTCTGCCGGGCTCGTGTCTCCGGTGCGCACGGCCACGCGGATATCCACGGGCATATCGCCGTCATTCAGCAACTGCTCGGACAGGCCCTTGAGCGGCAGCTCCAGATTGCGGTGAATATCATTGCTCAAGGCCTTGAGGGGCGAGACATACAGCACCGTTGTGACCCTGCTTGCACCTGCAGGCGCCAGGGCTCGCACCAGCAGCCGATCGATCACCGCATAGAAGGCCGCAAGGGTTTTACCGCTGCCGGTCGGGGCACTGATCAGGGTATGTCGCCCGGCCGCTATCGCCGGCCAGGCGTCGATCTGGGCCGGTGTCGGCGCTCCGTACTGTGCCAGAAACCAGGCACGGGAGGCGGGATGAAAGGCATTCAATGGCATGACACAGTGGCTCGATACAGCCTTGGGGGTAGTTCGGCTAGCGTATAAGAATCGCCGCCAAGTCTCCACTGCGGCACACCCTGCCGAGACAAAGAGACACAAAGCCCTGCGGGAATGAATTGACACCCCTCGCGCCCTTCGCCTATTGTCCCCGCTAAGCTTTGTTATAGGCGTGGGCTTTGCAGGCCCAGCCGCAACAGGATCGCCCCCATGAAGTATTTGTCCGCCTTCTGGAAAGAAAACCGCAAGTTCATGCTGTTGCTGGCCACCATCGTGTTCTTCAAAAGTGCCATCGCCGACCTGAACTCCATCTCCGGCCGCTCCATGCAACCCACACTGCTGGACGGCGACAAGGTCTGGGTCAACAAGCTGGCCTACGATATCCGTATTCCCTTCACCGATATTTTCCTGGCCTCACGGGCAGACCCGCGTCGCGGCGACATCATCATCATCGACTCCAAGGCCGCCGGCAAACGCCTGGTCAAGCGCATCGTGGGGCTGCCGGGGGACACCATCTACATGCGCAACAACACCCTAGTCATCAACGGCCAGCCGGCGGATTATGAGGTGGTCTCAAGTGACAAGGACTCCATGATCATCCGCGAGCAACTGTTCAATTATTCCCACGAGGCCATGCTGTCAGAGGCTTTCGGCAACCGGGCCGCGCGCAGCTTTGGTCCGGAAACCGTCCCGGAAGACCAGTTCTTCGTGCTGGGCGATAACCGGGACAACAGTGCGGACAGCCGTATCTACAGCTTCATACCCAGAGATCAGATCATCGGCCGTTCCAGTTCCGTGGTTTTCTCCCTCGACAGCGAACGCAATTACCTGCCCCGTGCCGATCGCTTCATGACAGAGTTGCAATAAGCGAACCTTTGTTCGATGCCCTGTTAATGCCCGGGGCGAAGGAGTAGAATGCCGGGCTTGTCTTCGACCACCGGCAGGAATACTCCCGGTGGGTTCTCTATTGTTCATCAACACTGGCACAGGAAACCTTAAACCGTGGGACTGCGGACACCGCTCTATCAACAGCATATTGATGCCGGGGCAAAACTCGTCGATTTCGGCGGATGGGACATGCCCATCCAGTACCAATCCCTGATAGAGGAACACCACGCCGTGCGCCAGCATGCCGGGGTTTTCGATGTCTCCCACATGACGGTTGTCGATGTTCAGGGTGCTCAGGCCAAGGCCTGGCTGCAGATTCTGCTGGCCAATGACGTGGAAAAACTCGACACCATCGGCCGCGCCCTGTACAGCGCCATGCTCAACGACGAGGGCGGCGTGGTGGACGACCTCATTGTGTACCGCATGCAGCAAGGCTACCGCCTGGTGGTCAACTGCGGCACCCGGGAGAAAGATCTGCGCTGGATGCAGGAGCGCTCCCAGGGTTTCGACGTCCAGATCACCGAGCGGCCGGAACTGGCGATTCTCGCCGTACATGGCCCCGAGTCCATCGACAAGGTCTGCCAGCTGCTGGCACCCGAGCTTGCTACCCAGGTTCAGGCACTGGGCAATTTCCGCGCCCTGGAAGCGGGCGACTGGTTTATTGCCCGTACCGGTTACACCGGCGAGCGTGGCCTGGAACTCATCATCCCCGCCGAGGACGCACCCGGCCTGTGGCGCTCCCTGCTGGAGATTGGCGTCAAGCCCATCGGCCTTGGTGCCCGTGATACGCTGCGCCTGGAAGCCGGCATGAACCTTTACGGGCATGACATGGACGAAAGCATCTCCCCCCTGGCCGCAAACATGGAACAGACCATCGCCTGGGAGCCGGCAACGCGTCAGTTCATCGGCCGCGCCGCCGTGGAACAGCACAAGCGCGAACAGGCGGCAGGGCAATTGCCCATCCTGACCGGGCTGGTGCTGGAAGAGCGGGGCGTGCTGCGCGAAGGACTGCGGGTTGTGTGCGAGCTCGATGGCGAAACCCGCGAAGGCGTCATCACCAGCGGCACGTTTTCCCCGACATTGAAGCATTCCATTGCCTTGGCCAGAATTCCTGCGGGTTGCCGCAACTGCCAGGTGGACCTGCGTGGAAAGCTGATTCCAGTACGGGTCGTACAACCGAATTTCGTACGCTTTGGCAAAAAGGTTTTTGAATAATTTTTAGCATGAGGACCCAACTGTGAGCAGCTTTCCAGAAGATTTGAAATACACCGCCACCCATGAGTGGGTTCGTGTCGAGGCCGATGGCAGTGTGGTCATGGGCATTACCGACCACGCACAGGAACTGCTGGGCGACATCGTGTTCATCGAACTGCCCGAAGACGGCAAAGAAGTCGCCGCCGAGGCGGAGATGAGCGTGGTGGAATCTGTCAAGGCGGCCTCCGATATCTATGCCCCCGTCTCCGGCAAGATCGTCGAAGTGAACAAGGCTTTGCTTGACGCCCCGGAAATCGTCAACAGCTCTCCCTACGGTGACGGCTGGTTCTGCCGCATTCAGCCCGCCAATGCTGCGGAGCTGGACGCGCTGCTCAGTGCTGACGCATACGCAAAAATCTGCGAATAATCCCCGGCTTTGTCGCAGAGCAGCCTGACCATACGACAATAAGAAAGCCGGAACCCTGGCTCCGGCGCGGGCCGGGCCCATCGGACCGGCTTCATGTGTACTGTTTTCTTAACGCTTCACAACGGACCCGGAACGCCTCATGCGTTCCGGTTCTTTCTGTTTATCGAGGTTATTCATGGGCAACAAGGCGTCACACTCTCCCAGAACCCTGGCGGATCTGAGACACACGGATGAATTCATTGGCCGTCACATCGGCCCGGCTGAAGCCGATATCGCGCAGATGCTGGCAACGCTGCAAATCGATTCGCTGGAGCAGCTCATCGAGCAGACGGTGCCGGATTCCATCGCCCTGAAACGCCGCCTCAATCTGGGTGCCCCCGCCACCGAAGCCGAAGTGCTCACACGGTTGAAGTCGATGCTCAGCCAGGACAAGCCCAAACGCTCCTTCATCGGCCTGGGTTACTACGACACGCTCACCCCGAATGTCATTCTGCGCAATGTGCTGGAAAACCCCGGCTGGTATACCGCCTACACGCCCTACCAGCCGGAAATCTCCCAGGGTCGCCTGGAAACGTTGCTGGTCTATCAACAAATGATCCTCGACCTGACCGGCATGGACCTGGCCAACGCCTCGCTGCTGGACGAGGCAACCGCTGCCGCCGAAGCCATGGCACTGGCCCAGCGCGTGAGCAAGAACAGCAGCCGCCGTTTCTTTGTGGACGAGCAGTGCTTCCCCCAGACCATCGACGTGCTCAAGACCCGTGCCGCCAATTTCGGTTTCGAACTGATCATCGGCCCCATGGATACCCTGGCGCAGCACGATGTCTTCGGGGCCATCTACCAGTACCCGGCTGCCTCCGGTCAGGTCAATGACCTGAACGAGAGCATCGCCGAACTGCACAGCCGTAACGGCATCGCCGTTGTTGCCGCCGACCTGATGAGCCTGCTCGTGCTGAAGTCGCCGGCTGCCATGGGCGCCGATGTGGTGCTCGGCAGCACCCAGCGCTTCGGTGTGCCCATGGGCTATGGCGGCCCACACGCCGCCTATTTCGCCACCAAGGACGAATTCAAGCGCGCCGTTCCCGGCCGCATCATCGGGGTCTCCATCGATGCCCGCGGCAAACAGGCCTATCGCATGTCCCTGCAAACACGCGAACAGCATATCCGTCGCGAAAAGGCCAACAGCAATATCTGTACAGCACAGGTCCTGCTCGCCAATATCGCGGCCATGTACGCGATGTATCATGGCCCGCAAGGCCTGCAAACCATTGCCGAGCGCATTCATCGCTACGCGGCAATCCTGAGCACCGGACTCCAGAGCCGAGGGCTAAGCAGTGCCAACTCGCACTATTTCGACACGCTCACCATTCTCACCAATGCCGAACAGCGACAGACAATTCTGGCGCGTGCGGATGCCGCCGGCATCAACCTGCGTATCGACCTGCCAGACGCTATCGGCATCAGCCTGGATGAATGCACCAGCGGCGAGGAGATCGCCTCCCTGTGGCAGGTCATGCTGGGCGAGCAGGCACAGGGCCTGAACGTTGAGGATATTGACGCGCAGATCTGCGCAGGAAACGTGGAAACCGGCATCCCGGCAGCTCTGCTGCGCGAGGGCTCATTCCTGGACCACCCGTTCTTTAATCGCTACCACAGCGAAACGGATATGCTGCGCTACCTCAAGCGCCTGGAGAACAAGGATCTCTCGCTGACCCATGCCATGATTCCGCTGGGCTCCTGCACCATGAAACTGAATGCCACCGCTGAGATGATGCCGATCACCTGGCCGGAGATCAGCAAACCGCATCCCTTCGTGCCGCAGGAGCAAACACGCGGCTACCGCGCCATGATCGGTGAGCTGGAAGACATGCTGGCGGAAATCACCGGCTTCGACGCCGTGAGCATGCAGCCGAACTCCGGCGCCCAAGGCGAGTACGCCGGCCTGCTGGCCATCCGCAATTACCTGCAAAGCATTGGTCAGGGCCAGCGCAATGTGTGCCTGATCCCCAGCTCCGCACACGGCACCAACCCGGCCAGTGCGCAAATGATCAGCCTGAAGGTGGTCGTGGTCGCCTGCGACAACAAGGGCAATATCGACATCGAGGATCTGCGCGCCAAGGCGCAGCTGTACAAGGACACCCTGGCTGCGCTGATGATTACCTATCCGTCCACCCACGGGGTGTACGAAGAAGGCGTGCGTGAAATCTGCCAGATCATTCACGATCACGGTGGCCAGGTGTATATGGACGGTGCCAACCTCAACGCACAGGTGGGTGTGGCGCGCCCGGGCGACATTGGCGCGGACGTGTCCCACGTCAACCTGCACAAGACTTTCTGTATTCCCCACGGCGGCGGCGGCCCCGGCATGGGTCCGATCGGGGTGAAGAAACACCTGGCACCCTTTGTTGCCAATCACAGCATGGTAACGCTTGAAGGGCCGAACAAGGGCAACAGCGCCGTGTCCGCAGCCCCCTGGGGCAGCGCCGGCATTCTGCCGATTTCCTGGACCTATATCGCCCTCATGGGGGCCGAAGGTCTGCTCAAGGCCACGCAGATGGCCATTCTCAACGCCAACTATATTGCCCGCAAACTGGCACCGCATTACCCGGTGCTCTACACGGGCCGCAATGGCATGGTGGCACACGAATGCATCATCGACCTGCGCCCGCTCAAGGCCGCTTCCGGCATCAGCGAGGAAGATGTGGCCAAACGCCTGATGGACTACGGCTTCCACGCGCCCACCATGTCTTTCCCGGTGGCCGGCACCCTGATGATCGAACCGACCGAGAGCGAGCCCAAGCGCGAGCTGGACCGCTTCATTGAAGCGATGATCAGCATTCGCAAGGAGATTGCACGGGTGGAATCCGGTGAGCTGGACGCGCAGAGCAATCCGCTCAAGCACGCCCCGCACACCCTGGCCGACATCATGGACCCGGAGTGGCAGCGCGGCTACAGCAAGGAAGAGGCCGCCTGGCCGGTCGCCTCACTGAAGGACAACAAGTTCTGGCCGGCAGTGAACCGCATTGACAACGTCTACGGCGACCGCAATCTGTATTGCGCGTGCCCGCCGATGGAAAACTATCTGTAAGAAGCACTGCCTCGTAGGAGCCTGCCCTGCAGGCGATTTCAGAGGCACAATACTATGTGGGAGCGGGCTTGTCCGCGAATGGGAAGGTGTTGCACCAAGCTGTTCGCGGGCAAGCCCGCTCCCACATCCACACTCTTTTTTCAAACAATTGCCTGCAAGGCAGGTTCCTAACTCTTTTCCCAAACAATTGCCTGCAAGGCAGGTTCCTAACACTTTTCCAAACAATCGCCTACAGGGTTATTGATACCCCTGCGCCTGCAGATGGAACAGCTTGGCGTACTGCCCGTTCAGGGCCAGCAGGCTGTCGTGGGAACCTTCCTCCTTGATCTGCCCGTGATCGAGCACGATGATGTGGTCGGCAATGCGCACCGTGGAGAAACGGTGCGAGATGATGATGGAGATGCGGTTCGCGGTCAGCTCACGGAAATGCGCGAAGATGTCGGCTTCGGCCTGAGCGTCGATTGCCGCCGTTGGCTCGTCCAGAATCAGCACGTCGGCATGGCTGCGCATGAAGGCCCGGGCGAGCGCGACCTTCTGCCACTGCCCGCCGGAGAGTTCCTTGCCGCCCTTGAACCAGGTGCCAAGCTGGGTGTCATAGGTCTCGGGCATGTGCTGGATGAAATCCGCCGCCAGACCGTCCCTCGCCGCCGCCTCGACCTGCGGCCGTTCGTGCATGTTCTCGACATCGCCGATGCCGATGTTATCGCCCACCTTCAACTGGTAGCGGGCGAAGTCCTGAAAGATAACGCCGATCTTGTAGCGCAGCGCCTCGATATCCCACTCCCGCAGGTCCAGCCCTTCCAGCAGAATACGCCCGTGAGTCGGAGTGTAGAGCCGCGTCAGCAGCTTGATCAGCGTGGTTTTTCCCGAGCCGTTCTCGCCCACGATGGCCAGGCTTTCCCCGCTGCGGATATGCAGGTTCACATCCTTCAACGCGGGAATATTGCTGTTGGGGTAATAGAAACTGACGTTCTCGAAACGGATGCCGTCACCCGGATCAGGCCCTTCGGTCTGACTGCCGGTGCTCTCCGGCACCTCGTGCTCCAGAAACTCCACCAGATTGGACAAATACAGATTGTCCTCGTACATGCCATTGATCGCCGTCAGGCTGCTGGTAACGGAGTTCTGCCCCTGCCGGAACACGGCGATGTACATGGTCATCTGCCCGAGGGTGATCGTTGCGGCTATCGCGGCAAACACCACCCAGCCGTAGGCAAAATAAAACGCCGCGCTGGCGAGCAGGCCCAGCACATAGCCCCAGAAACCGCGCCGCAGCACCAGATTGCGGTCTTCCTTGTAGATGTTGAGAAAGATGTCGATATAGCGCTGCAGGAACATGCGGCCAATCTTCAGTAGCTTGACCTCTTTGACGCCATCCTCACGCGTCAACACCATCTCCAGATAGATCTGCATGCGACGCTCGGCCGAACGCGCTCTCTGGTTGCGGAAGGCCTCGCCGGAAAACCGGGCCTCGGCCACAAAGGCAGGCAGCCCGGCAAACCCGAGCAGCAACACCGCCCAGGGGGAAAACTGAAACAGCAGATAGGCATAGCTGACCAGCGAGATGGATTCACGCAGCAGATCGAAGGTGCGCACCACCAGGCTCAGCGGACGACTGGAGGCCTCGCGCCGCGCCCGCACCAGCTTGTCGTAGTATTCCGAATCCTCAAAATGCTGCAGCTCCAGCGTCAGGGACTTCTCAAGGATCATCACATTGATGCGATTGCCCAGCAGCACCCGCAGAATGGACTGGCACACCGTGTTGAGCCGCTGCACGCCGGTCATGAAGATAACCAGGCCCGCCTCGCACAACACATAAAAGAGCGTGAGCCGGGTGGCGGCCTCCTTGGTTTCCGCTGGCGCCTGTATCGCCGCCACAACCGCATCCACGATCAACTGCCCCACCCACGCGATAGCCGCCGGCAACAAGCCGGCCAGGAGCGTGGCCAGCGCCATGGTGACCGTCAGAGCAGCATGGGTGCTCCAGACAATTTCGACAGCCACACGGCTGTGCTTGAAAACAGAGAGGAATTTGCCAAGAAGTTGAACAGGCGTGGAGGACTTCAAGAACGGGCCCTGCGCAGGAAGCAATGATGACAGCTGAAACGCACCCGCCTGCGCTTTGGATCACCAGGCGCAGACGGGTGGCGGGGATTACTTGCTCAGTTTGAGGATGAAGCGATCGGTCGTGCGCCCCAGTTCCTCAGCGAACTGAGGCTTGGTGCGGTCATCCGCCTCCACATGCAAAATGGAGCTGCCGGCATCCACGATGGTCAGGCCGGCCTCACGGGCCGCAACCACCACCACGCTCTTGGGAATGCGGTGCAGGCTGGCATTGTCCGCGCCGACATTACCGGCGTGGTCGATGATGGCAAACACACCGCCCGGCTTCAGCACGGTCTTCACCGCCTGCAGCATCGCCTGGGCAGCCGCCGGGTTTGAGTTATAGATGTCGTGGAAGTTCAGGTTGGTGATGGCAAAATCAACCGAATCGGGAGCCAGACCCAGCTCGGCAATGTCCTTGTCGATGCGCTGAACATTGTTCAGGCGCCCCTGCAAGCGGTTCTGCACCGTTTCAGCCGTGTTGCCACGGGCCAGGGAAGCCGGGCCGTTCTGCATGTAAACCTTGCCATTGGGGCCCACGGCGCGGGACAGTACCTCGGTATACCAGCCACCGCCGGACATGATGTCGAGCGCGGTCATGCCTTCTTTCAGCCCCAGAAAAGTCAGCACCTGAACCGGCTTGCGCGCAGCGTCCAGCTCCTTGTCAGCGGCACTGCGATCCGGTGAGGCCAAGGCCTGGGCCAGCTTGTCGGGGTCAATCGCCATGGCTTGAGAACCGACCAGCATGGCAGTGATTGCAACGAGAGAGAGTAACGATTTCATAATGACGAACCTTTTTTGATTGTTGTGCAAAAAAACCATCGTGTTTGCCTACACGCCATGACCTAGACCGTGAAACACCAGCAGTCATTACGCCTGCAGCAAATATTCCCGGGGCAGGACCGGCGGGAAATCAGGCGCTTAGAATAAACCAAGCACGGGAGGGAGTACACCCGCCACCACGCATGGCAATACACGGACTGATCAGGCCTCAATGCAGGCGGCGGCTACTTCTGAGTTCGTTCTCGAACAGGGTTTTCACGCGCATCAGCTCAGTGACGCCAAGAGGAGAGGCAACCTTCGGAAGATGGTTTTCGATGTCGGTCAGGATATTGGTGATACTGCCGGTATCCAGATCACTCAGGTCCATGTCGAAGGGCCAGGCGGGGAGTTTGTCGATCATGGGGACTCCAGTGGACCAGCCGGGACAGCACACGTCTGGAAAATAAAGGGGATGTCCGGGTCATCGGCAGGAAGCTCGCAAACTTGAGGCGGATCTTAGAGCACCTCAACGCCCATGGCAGCGCGCATGAGCCGGTTCTTCAGCAGCGGCAGCGAATCCAGAGCGCTCATGCCGGCATTGCGCAACAAGCGCAGGGGAAGGGGACGGTCTGCGTACAGCTGGCGGAAGCCTTCCATGACCCACATCATGCCCAGATTGTGGCCGATACGCTGTCGCTGATAGCGGCGCAGCACATGCGGGCTACCAAGGGGAAGATGGCGCTGCCGTGCCAGCAGGATGACCCTGGCCAGCGCATCGGCATCCAGAAAGCCCAGGTTCACCCCCTGACCGGCCAGAGGATGAATGGTATGCGCGGCGTCTCCCACCAGCGCGATGCCGGCTTGCACATAATCTGTGGCATGCCGTTGACGCAGAGGGAAACTGAAGCGTTTATCGAGTTCTTCAACAGGCCCGAGACGTCCTTCGATCGCCTGTTCCAGCTCCCGTGCGAAGGCTGCATCGTCCAGCCCCAGCAGGCGCTCGGCCTGCTCCGGCAATACGGACCAGACTATCGAACTGAAGTGCCCGGCATGTTCCGGTTCACCATCGTCCAGAGGCAGAAAGGCAAGCACCCCGGCATCCATGAAACGCTGAATCGCCGTAGCCTGATGGGGCAGGGCGGTGCGCACCGTGGTGACGATGGCGTGATGCTCATAGTCCCACTCACGGGTCTTGAAACCGGCCAGCTCGCGCACCTTTGAGCGGGCACCATCCGAGGCGATCAACACCCCGGAATGCAGCTCGCGGCCATCCTCCAGGGTAAGCGTTACCCGGCAGGCATCTGTGGAACGGGGGCCGGGAAACGTTTGCAGGGATTGCAGGCTCACCGGAGCCAGCACATCGACAGCTGGCGTTTGTGCAAGCACAGCATACAGCGCAGACAGCAGCACCCCGTTTTCCACAATATGGCCAAGCTCTGGCGCGTGGATGTCGTAGGCGGAGAAATGAATGCTGGCCGTACCATCGGCCTCCCAGACATGCATATCGGTATAGGCCGATGCGCGCCGCTGTTGCACGCCGGCCCAAACTCCCAGGCTCTCAAGAAAACGGCGGGAGGCCGGGGTAATGGCACTTACCCGGGGGTCAAACTTGCCTGCTGCTGGCGTGTGTGCCGCTTGCGAACGCAGATCCTGAGCATCCAGCAGGGCAACACGCAGGCCGCCCTGTGCGAGGGCCAGCGCCGTGCTGGCGCCCACCAGGCCGCCCCCGACCACGATGGCGTCATATTCGCTCTTTGTGTGTTCCTGCCTGCTCATGGCGCGCTCGTACCCGCGAGTGGAAATTTTGTTCGGACCACAAGTATAGCCTCGATGCCACAGCGGGCACAGAAGTTCACCGTGAATTTGTATCGCCAGCAAGCTGGCTCCCACAGGGGGCATCGAAGCGCAGTGCTGCTGGCGATACCCGGAGCATAAAATTTGAAGCCAACTCACGGATCGTTGATACTGGCAACCCTCTTCATCAGCGGATGAGCCCTCATGTCAGACCCCACACAGCACCCCGACAGCACCCGTTTTCTCAGCCTGGAGGAGGCGCAGCAGCTTATCGGGCAGGAGGTCGGGCTCACGCCCTGGCTGGAGATCACGCAGGCGCGCATCGACCAGTTCGCCGATGCCACGGGTGATCATCAATTCATTCATGTTGACCCCGCCCGGGCCAGGGCAGAAACGCCTTTCGGCGGCACCATCGCCCACGGCTTTCTTACCCTGTCCCTGTTGAGTTGCCTTGGCAATCAGACCGGCACCGTCCGCATCCGCGATTGCCGCATGGTCATCAACTACGGTCTGGACACCGTGCGCTTCCTCAATCCGGTCAGGTGTGGCGCCCGCATCCGGGCCCGCTACACCCTGCTGAACGTGACTGAAAAATCCCCTGGCCAGTACTTGATCAAGCACCGCGCCGTGGTGGAGATAGAGGGGGAGGAGAAACCCGCCATGATTGCCGACACTTTGGGAATGTCCGTACGATGAAACTCATATACAGGAGCCTTGCCATGGCCGGATTACTGAGCCTACTGGGCTGCGCCGGTGAGCGCCCCAGCACCCTGGGTGTGCACGAGGGACAACTTGGACGTTGCCCCGACTCGCCCAACTGCGTGTCCAGCGCGGAACAGCGCGACAGCCACTACATCGCCCCGATTCATGGCACCTTGCAGCAGATTCGCCAAGTGTTGCCTCAGATGGCCGGGGCCAGAATCATCCGCGAGGAGGGTCACTACCTGTACGCGGAATTTACCTCCCGCCTGATGGGGTTTGTGGACGATGTGGAGTTTCTGGAGCAGGAAGAAAGCGGGCTGGTGCAGGTTCGCTCCGCCTCGCGCCTGGGGCATAGCGACCTGGGTGTGAACCGCGCCCGCATTGAAGCGCTGCGCGAAGCGATAGCCTCGCTCTGACCAGCCCTGTCAGGCCCGCCGCACCTCACGGTCGGCCCGCCCCATGGCCTGGCGGGCAAACTCCCGCTTGAGCGGGGGAATGAGATCAATGGAAAACAGCCCGAATTTCCGCGCCCACACCAGGGCCGGATGCGGGCTGGAAAACAGCCGGGTCATGTAATGGCTGAACTGAATGGTCACCGACTGGTCCTGCCGTTGCCGCTGCTCGTATGCCTGCAGCACCGGCATCGCCCCCAGCGCCTTTCCGGCAGCCACCGCCTCGGCAAGGATATGCGTCAAGGCTTCGGCATCCCGCAAGGCCAGGTTCAGACCCTGCCCGGCCACCGGATGCAACGTGTGGGCGACATTGCCCAACAGCACCAAGCCGGGGCGCACCTGCTCCCGCGCCATACTCAGGCTCAGGGGGTAGGCGTTTCGCGCTCCCACCCGTACAAAATGACCAAGCCGGTAGCCAAAACGCTGCTGCAGCGCCGCCAGAAATGCCGCATCCTCCAGCGCCAGCACGGTATCAGCCTGTTCCGCAGGCTGCGTCCACACCAGCGCGCCACGATTCTCCCCCTGCAAGGGGCTCAACGGCAGGATGGCCATCGGACCACTATCCGTGAAGCGCTCGAAGGCCACGCCACCATGAGGCTCACTAAAGGCCACATTGGCAATGATGGCGCGCTGCTCGTAAGGCTTCACCTGCGTGCCAATGCCAAGGTCTGTCGTGAGCGGCGACTTACCGCCATCGGCCAGCACCACAAGCCCGGCACGCACCCACCCGGTGCCCCCCTGAGGCAGTGACACCTCCAGCTCCGCCCCCTCCGGCAGCGGCATCAAGGAATTGACGCGGGCGGGGCACAGATAATCAATTGTCGCAGACTGCTCCAGTGCCTGGGTCAGCACCACGCCCAGATGCTGGTTCTCCACCACCTGACCCAGCGCCTCCACCCCCAGCTCTGCGGCACTCATGCGCACGGCGCCGAAATGCCCGCGATCGGAGACATGAATTCTGCTGATTGGTGTGGCATAGGCCGACAGGGCATTCCACAGCCCCAGCCCGTGATAAATCTGCTGGCTGCCATAGGACAGCGCCGTGGAACGGGCATCAAAACTGGTGGAGGCCTGCAGCGATGCCACCGCCTCGGTCACCAGAATACGCAGCGGCGCCTGCATCTTCGCCTGCGCCACCATGCAGGCAAAGCTGGCACCCACCAGCCCTCCGCCGATCACCACGAGGTCATACTCTGTCTGGATGTCTATCACTCGCACTGTGTCTGCCCCATCAATCGTCTCACGCTACAGACCTAGCCTGCGCCATGAAGGTCTCGATTTCTTCCACCGTTTTCGGTGCCCCCTGGCTGAGGATGCGGTGGCCGGTTCGCGTCACCAGCACATCATCCTCTATGCGGATACCGATGCCTCGCCACTTCCTGGCGACCTTCTTGTTGTCGGGGGAGACATAGATTCCGGGCTCGATGGTGGTCACCATGCCCGGCTCCATCAGGCGCCACTTATCATCTATCTTGTAATCCCCCACATCGTGGACATCAATGCCCAGCCAGTGCCCGGCGCGGTGCATATAGAAGTCCTTGTAGGCCTCACTCTTGATCAGGGCCTTTACCTCGCCCTTGAGCAGCCCCAGCTTCACCAGGCCCGCCGTGATAACCCGCACGGTGGCATTATGGGGCGCATCCCAGGGGGCGCCGGGTTTCACGGCGGCGATGGCCTCAAGCTGTGCCTGCAGGCAGATTTCGTACAGGGCCTTCTGTTCCTTGCTGAATTTGCCATTGGCCGGAAAGGTGCGGGTGATGTCCGCCGCGTAGTAATCAAACTCGCAACCGGCATCAATCAGAATCAGCTCCCCATCGGCAATCTGCGCATTGTTCTCCACATAGTGCAGAATGCAGGCATTCTCACCCGCTGCGACGATATTGTTATAGGCAGGAGCCCGGCTGCCGGAGCGCACGAACTCGTGCAGAAGTTCGGCCTCCAGATGGTATTCGTACAAGCCGGGACGACACACGGCCATAGCACGTTTGTGTGCTTCAGCAGAGATTGCGCCCGCTTTTTCCATCAGTTTTATTTCCATGGGGCTCTTGATCAGCCGCATCTCGTTGAGCAGATGGTCCAGCACCAGAAACTCCCCGGGCGGATGCGCGTGGCGGGCCTTGCCACGCACGATACGCACCCAGTCCATGACTCGCTGGTCAAACCGGGGCTCCTTGCCCATGGAATAGTAGACGCGCTCGCGCCCCTCGATCAGGCCGGGAAGAATATCGTCGATGTCGCCTATCGGAAACGCATCATCCACGCCGAGCTGTTTGATTGCCTGTTCCGGCCCCATCAGAATGCCGGTCCACAACTCGCGGGTCTTGTCCTTTTCCTGACAGAACAACACCGCCTCGCCCTGCTTGCGTCCGGGAATCAGTGCCAGCACGGCATCGTGTTCCACGAAACCGGTCAGATAGTAGAAGTCACTGTTCTGCCGATACGGGTATTCCGTGTCATTGCTGCGGGTGACCAGCGGGGCAGCGCACAACAGTGCAATACTGTTGGGCTCCATATGCTGCATCAGCTCCTTGCGCCTGCGCGCGGCTTCTTTGTACAGGCTTGTCATCGTTGGACATTTCCTTCAGGGGCGATTGACCGGCCTGGGTCGCGCCTCTATAGTAACGGGGAATTTACCAGTGGGTTCTGTATACCGCATCCACGACAGTGCATACGGCGATCATCCTCATGACAGACGATAAATTTACCACGCTGGATCAAAAGATTGATGCGCTCATCGAGCTGTGTGCAACGATGAAACGTGAAAATCAGCTTCTGCGTGCGAACGAGCATAACTGGCAATCCGAACGCCAGCAACTGCTCGAAAACAACAAGCTTGCCAAGAGTCGCCTTGAGTCCGTGCTGAACCGCCTCAGGTCCATGGAGCAATCCCAATCGGGCTGAAGGCCAGGCGCTGACGCCCCACCGGTTGATTTAAGAGAAGACGCATGAACGCAGAAGAAAACATCCCCGGGACCGTGCTTGTCAAGATTCTGGACAAGGAGTACCAGGTCAGCTGCCCCCCCTCCGAACAGGAGGCCCTGCTCAAATCCGCCCGCTATCTCGACGAGAACATGCGCAAGATCAAGGCGCGGGGCAATATCCACGGCATGGAAAAGATCTCCGTCATGGCAGCCCTGAACATCACCCACGACATGCTCAGCAAGAGCCATCAGCTCAATGAAAGCCGCCATCAGACCCTGCAGAAACTGAAGTTTCTGGAGGAAAAGATCGACCGCAGCCTGCAGATCAATCGGCAGATTGAAATAAGCTGAGCGTATTGAAACAAAAAACTTTCCTGCTCTTGCTCGATAGCCCCGGCCAACTTGTATATACTCGGAACCGAGTTGCCTCGAGCATTAGCCAATCAAAAATGTTCTTGAGCCGATATCTGTAAAACCGGAGTCTCCTCGCAGATACTGTTGTGCATGTCCGCCTGACGGAAAGCCTTATGTGTCGCCGGAGGCACCACCTGGACCATAGGGTTCAGGACTGTTTTGATAGCGGTGCTCCGGGTAACTTCCAACCCCGGCCTCAACCCACGCCATGACCCAAGTCTCACGCGCATCCTTACGAAAATCCCTGCGAGCGGCCCGTCGCGCCCTGACGCCCCGGCAACAACTGCTTGCCGCCAACCGCCTGTACCATCGCATCAGCCATCAGCGCTATTATCTGCGTGCCAGACGCATTGCGTTCTACCTGGCAGGTGATGGGGAGATCGACCCCGGCCTGCTGCTTGCCGATGCCCTGGCCCGGGGCAAACACTGCTATCTGCCCTGCCTGCATCCTTGCCGCCCGAACAGCCTGATGTTTCTGCGCTACCGCCAGGGCGAACCGCTGTTTCCACACCCCTGGGGCATGCTGGAGCCTTCGCCACGCAGGGCGAAACCCATCCCGGCCCGCGCCCTCGACCTGGTGTTCATTCCTCTGGTGGGTTTTGACTCCCAGGGCAATCGCCTGGGCATGGGGAAGGGCTTTTATGATCGCAGCTTTGCCTTTCGTCGCCGCGCTGGGCGCTGCAGCCCCAGACTGGTCGGGCTGGCCCATGAATGCCAGAAGGTAGAGAAGCTGGAAAATCAGGACTGGGATGTGCGAATGGATAAAATCGAAAGCGATCAATCCGCCTATCGGACAGACGCGATATCAGGGAAACAATCTTAGGTCGCTAGGAACGAGGCGTGGCGAATCAGAGCAGACCGCTTTGCGCGACACCGCTGGCAAGAACGCCCAGCGCAAACAGAACCACCACCACCATGAGCATGTCTGGTTTTTTATTCATTAATTACCCGGTGTTCCAGTCGATTGTGCTTATTATCTAACAAGCCTGCTCAGCTTGTTCATCTAAGGCTCTGAAGAATAAATCAATAATTTACTCTTGACAATATCCTGTCCCATAGAAAACAAGACAAAGTTAAAGTCTTGGATGTCCGTCACAAAACACCGGGTCTGTCTTAAGCCCCCATTGGGGGCCAGGGTTCAAACTGTCGTCATCAGATTTGCAAGCCCGATCAACTCAATCTGCGCCGCCGTTGCCAGCGCAAGACCAGACGCCCCCTCTTCGGGCAGGCTGTATATCTCACCGCCGATCTGAATGAACTCGATCTCGCTCAGGGATGAGTTCTGTTGTGTACGCTGATTGAAAAGGCTGAACCCTCCTTCCGCACGTGGGGTCAACGTCCAGTCAGCGAGGCTGCCGAAACACACCGCCAGGTCCAGCCCATCACCGCCAATCAGCGTATCCGAGCCGCTCCCGACGACGAGCACATCATTGCCCTCACCGCCGTTGAGCACATTATTGCCCGCCTGGGCAGACCACCCGGACTCCCCAAGCTGCAGATCCTGCACAAGTTGCAGCTGGCCAAGTTCATTGCGCAAACCAGCCGTCGAAGTTTCGCTGCGCACCAGATAGGACAGAACATCCCCCCAGTTCACAATTTTATCTTCAAGATATTGAGCACCAAGCTGAACAAGTTGCTCATCCACTTGCTGATTCCATATCAGGCTCATCAGCTCCCGAACCTGCTCCTGCAGAGTCGTCGTTTGCGTCAGCCTGACCTCTATCAGTTTATGGGCAGTCTGCATGAGCTCGGGAATGGTGTAAGTGGACTTGCTCCAGAAATTCATCTCGTCCACGGTAGCCAATTGCCCGGTCACCGCCTTGTAGAGAATGGCGACATCGTGCACACGCTGGCTGTCCTGGTAAGCAAAATCAAACCGGGAATCACTGATGGTTCTCTGACCCTGCTCCGTGTGCCAATCAGAGTCAATGGATAAGGAGGGCGTTGTGGACAGAAGTGCTTGCGCAGCGACGAAACGGGCATGCATCTGACCTGAAACGTCCTGTGTAAAAGACCAGGTTCCCGCATCACTGGAGCCTCCGAACAGCAAGTCATTACCCTGACCTCCGTTCAATGTGTCATCACCCCGGCCACCAACAAGCCAATCGTCTCCCTCATCGCCAAACAGCGTGTCATTTCCGCTCAGGCTGCCGAGTACATCATTGCCACCACCTCCGTGCAGCTCGACAGCGCTCCCGCCAAAAATCATGGTTTGTCTGGCGGCATCACCAATGGCCACCTTACTCCCCGAGCCACCCGTATAGGTGCCCGCGCCAATCAAGACCGAAAAGGCAATATTCTGCAGCTGTACAGGGAATTGATTGGCCAGGCCACGCGCATCGAAAATAACGGCACTGCTCACTCCCGAGGCACTGCCCCCATCAAGAAAAACAGGTTGCTTGCTTTGTATAGCACCGCTCACGGCACTGTCGAGCGTCACAACACGGCTCAGCAGTGTCTGTGTATCAGACAGACTGGCAGCAAACGGGGTAATACCCGCCTCAACAATCGCTTTATGATCAACAGCGTTCAGGCTACGCGTGGACAACAGATTGATGAGTTGCTGACTGGGGCTCGAACTCCCCAGGTTACTCTCGGAACTTAGGCTAATGCCCACAGGAAGCGAAATTTCCAGCACGGATTGGCTGGTATCCGCCAAAGGAATATCAGCCTGTTTGGTCTTGGAATTGGTATCAACCCGGTTATTCGCAATGGTTTGAACCGTCAGGGTGCTGAAACGCAGCCCTCCTGCACTCATGCGATTACTGCTGTGAGTGATCGCTCCGTCAATGACAACACTGTCATCGACAGGCTCATCAACTCTGAGCGTCACGGTAATGCCATTGCCCGTGGTGTCGGCCGTGGTCACCGCCGCATCCGCTCCCACCGCCCAGTCCTCGGCCGCCGCCAGATTGTAGGTGACACTGCCCGCAGAGGAGGTGCCGTCCTTGTTCAGGCGCGTGGCCAGCGCCGCCTTGTCGGTCGCATTGAGCGTGATGCTGAAACGGGTGCTATTGGTGATCTCCACATCCGAGCTGGTCAGCGTATAGCTCGTGCTGTCCCCGCTGATGCTCAGCTTGCTGACATCGATGTCGTTCGTGGCCCCCGAGGCACTCACCAGATTGGTGCCCGTTACCACCAACACGCCAGTCGCCCCGTCATAGGTCGCACTGGTGATCGTCGGCACTGCCACACTGCTCACCGTGATCGCGTTGCCCGTGGTGTCCGCCACCACCACCGCCGCGTCCGCCCCCGCCGCCCAGTCCTCGGCCGCCGCCAGATTGTAGGTCGTGGCCCCCGTGGAGCTGGTCCCGTTCTTGTTCAGAATCTGATTGATCGCGGCCTTGTCGGTCGTGCTCAGCGTCAACGTGGCGCTGGTGCCAGAAGTAATTTCAACGCTCGCCGTGTCCGTCAGCGTGTAGGTCGCCCCGCCTTCCCCCGTGAAGGTGAACTTGTTCGCCACGATGTCGTTGCTCGTACCCGTGAGCCTCAGGAACCCGGTACCGGTGAGCACCAGCGCGCCCGTGGACGCGTTGTAGGTCGCGCTGGTGAGCGTTGGCGCCGCCACATTGCTCACCGTGATCACATTGCCCGTGGTATCCGCAATGTTCGTGTCGCCAATCACCGTGTTCCAGTCATCGGCTGCCGCCAGGTTGAACGTGGTCGCCCCCGTGGAGCTGGTCCCGTTCTTGTTCAGGATCAGATTGACCCACGCCTTGTCGGTGGCATTGAGCGTGATGCTGAAGCTAGTGCATCTGGTGATCTCCACATCCGAACTGGTCAGCGTGTAGGTCGTTCCCCCCTCGCCAGTGAGCGTCAAATTGCCGGCCGAGATGTCATTGCTGGCACCCGAGGCCTTCACCAGCCCGTGCCCGTCACCACCAGAGCGCCCGTGCTGGCATCGTAGGTGGCACTGGTGATGGTGGGCGCAGCGACATTGCTCACCGTGATGCCATTGCCGGTGGTGTCGGCAGAGGCCCCGCTCATCCAGCTGCTGGCAGCGGCCAGGTTGAACGTGGTGCCACTGACCGCTGTCGTGCCGTTCTTGTTGAGCAGGCCGTTGATGTTGAGCTTGTCGGTAGCATCCAGCGTGACGCTGAACGCCGTGGTGCTGCTGGCGGTGACCGTGTAGGTTCCGGCCGGTGACGGGGTGGTGGTGCTGCCGCCCTGGACCGGTGACGGTCAGCTTGCTGGCATCCACCGAACCGCCATTGGCGCAGAGGAGGTTCGCTCCGTGACGAGAGCACCCCCGTGCTGGCATCGTAGGTCGCCGTGGTGATGGTGATGGAGATGTCGTTCGAGGCGGTAATGCCATTGTCATAGGTGCACTGGTGTGTCGCCACACTGCTCACCGTGATCGCGTCACCGCAGCATCCGCTCCGCCGCCCAGTCCTCGGCCGCCGCCAGATGGCCCCCGTGGGGCACTCCCCCGCAGATCGCCGCCTTGAGGTCAGCGTCCGTCCTTGTTCAACGCTCGCCGCGTCCGGCCAGCGCCGCCTTCCCCCGTGTCGGTGAACGCGCCTGATGCGTGCGTGAGCTCAAGAACCCGGTACCGGAAACCGTGCTGAGGTGGTGATCTCACTGCCATCCCGGCTGGTCAGCGTGTCCGCTCGTGCTGTGAGCCCCCGCTGATGCTCAGCTTGCTGAGCATCGCATGTCGTTCAGCGTGTGGCACCGCCCCTTCGAACTCACCAGATTGGTGCTCCGTCAGACCATTGCCAGCCGAGATGTCATTGCCGAGGTCGTTCCGTCATAGGTGTCGCACTGGTGATCGTCGTCACCACGCCCGTGCCACACTGCTCGTGATGCCACCGTGATCGCGTTGCCCGTGGTGTCACGCCACCACCACCGCCGTTGATGTTCTTTGCCCCCGCCGCCCAGTCCTCGGCCGCCGCCAGATTGTAGGTCGTGGCCCCCGTGGAGCTGGTCCCGTTCTTGTTCAGAATCTGATTGATCGCGGCCTTGTCGGTCGTGCTCAGCGTCAACGTGGCGCTGGTACCGGACGTGATATCCACGTTCGCCGTGTCCGTCAGCGTGTAGGTCGCCCCGCCTTCCCCCGTGAAGGTGAACTTGTTCGCCACAATGTCGGTGTTCGTACCAGAGAGCCTCAGGAACCCGGTACCGGTGAGCACCAGCGCGCCCGTGGACGCGTTGTAGGTCGCGCTGGTGAGCGTTGGCGCCGCCACATTGCTCACCGTGATCACATTGCCCGTGGTGTCCGCTATGTTCGTGTCGCCAATCACCGTGTTCCAGTCATCGACTGCCGCCAGGTTGAACGTGGTCGTCCCCGTGGAGCTGGTCCCGTTCTTGTTCAGGATCAGATTGACGCCCGCCTTGTCGGTCGCGCTCAGGTTCAGCGTGAAACTCGTCGCACTGGTGATCTCGACACTGGACGTGTTGGTCAGCGTGTAGGTCGATCCTGCCTCGCCCGTGAGGGTGAACTTGTTGGCCGTGATGTCATTGCTGGCACCGGCGGCCTTTACCAGACCCGTACCCGTCACCACCAGAGCGCCCGTGCTGGCATCGTAGGTGGCACTGGTGATGGCGGGGGCAGCGACATTGCTCACCGTGATGCCATTGCCGGTGGTGTCGGCAGAGGCACCGCTCATCCAGCTGCTGGCAGCGGCCAGGTTGAATGTGGTGCCACTGACCGCTGTTGTGCCGTTCTTGTTGAGCAGGCCGTTGATGTTGAGCTTGTCCGTAGCATCCAGCGTAACGCTGAACGCCGTGGTGCTACTGGCGGTGACCGTGTAGGTTCCGGCCAGGGTGTAGGTGCTGCCGCTCTGGCCCGTGACGGTCAGCTTGCTGGCATCCACCGAACCGCCATTGGCCAGGTTCGCTCCCGTGACAGAGAGCACCCCCGTGCTGGCATCGTAGGTGGCACTGGTGATGGTGGGAGACACCGGACTGAAATCAATATCATCAATATAGAGCTCAAGGTCACCTGCACCGAGTATCCTGACTTCATCGATGTCGTTCCAGCTGAATGTATACTGGGTAGCCCCCGTTCCCAATGAGGTAGAGTTTGTTACCACCTGAGTGCCGTCTTTATAGCCACTGATCGTGACGTTGACGCTACTGTTTACTGCGGCTGCATAGAAACTATTGAGTTTGAACTCACTGCCATCGCTGGTTTTGAAGGAAAAGACGGAGCTCGAACCGCGATAAGAATCCGCATAGAGTGCATAATCGCCGCCACTGGAAAGAGCACCACTATTAACGATCTCCAGAAATCCAGTAGGATCGTTACTCGCGTAGATTATGCCATCCAAGGTATAACTGTTCGTTCCTGGATCGCTGAGCGTTCCACCACTGAAATTCTGATCTACGGGAGTCAGCACATAGGAATACGCCACACTGTCAAAACTGAGCGCCTGGACTTCCGCACTCCCCGCACTGACTTCCAGTTGCCAGTCGCCGCCCAAGGCAGCGGCACCGGTCAGATCCTCCGAGGCCAGCACATCGGCCCCAGTCGCTGCCGCCAATTGTTCAACGAATGTCTGACCGGTTTCGCCGGCACCCACATCACAACCGTAGAGCAGCAGATCGCCAGTGCTTGATAAGGATTGGCCTATCTGGCTGAGGGACTGTGCATAAGAAGCAAGATTGCTGTTGCTGAGTTCACTGTTGCCGAGGAGCAGACTTCCTGCACTGCCGTGGGAAATCACATCGATAGCGTCCAGGTTCTGGTACGCCACCAGAATGTCGGCAATCTGCTGAACCCCGTCTTCATCGGGGTTCAGCACATAAAAATCCACGCCGGCAGGAAGCCCCTTAATCAGGGTATCGACATCGGGAACACGGGCATCAATAAATACAACACGCTGGGTCATGGCTTACCTCTTTCGGTTCATGCCAGGCACAAACCTGGTCTGTGCATCAGCAAGCCTGACCTCCGATGCTCACGATGTGGCGAGGGTATGAATCAGTCAGCACGGCAGGGGGCAGCAATCCTTCATGCTCCCCTCTGCAAGAAGTATTGTGGCCCCACGCCTGCCTGGAAGAGATCGTATTGCTGAATACGCTTGTGTAATGAGCAGGAACAATATGCTCATGGTGAACCCGCGCAGGGTACACCGATGCCAACGGCTAGACTGTGTAAAATTGTTTAAACAAGAAGGGCTTAGCTTGGGTGCACCGCAGACTGCCGCGCACCCAGGAGGAATTACAACAGCTCAATGCCAAAGCGGCGCACCAGGATGGCAAAGCCGGCAAAGCAGACGATGGTCAGCATCACACAGGCCACCAGGGTCAGCCAGAAACCCAGCCGGGGCAACAGCGTGGGGAATGCCAGAAACATGGGCAGGGTAGGAACCACATACCAGAAGGTATACCAGGCGTGATTGGCAATCTTGCCCTGTGGCTGGTTTTCCAGATACAGCCAGATCAGGGTCAGTACCGTCACCATCGGCAGGGCCGCGATCAGGCCACCGAGCCGGTCACTGCGTTTGGCCAGCTCCGATACCAGCACCACCACTGCCGCCGTCAACAGGTATTTCGTCGCAATCCATGCCATCGTGTTGCCTCCACAGGTGTTTCAGATAAAGGGGAAAAGGCCGACAGTATAAACCAGGGGGTATACAGGATGGCAGCACACTGTCCTGCGCCCGTTTTGCGAGCCCGATCAATCTCCCGGCATGCCCGTTCTCCCACACATGGCACAGCCCTGACCGCCAGTGTCATAATGCCGCCCTATGCACGAAAACACACCTGAAACAGATCCCTCCCTCACCCCTGCATCCAGGCGTCGCTGGTGGCCCTTGCTCAAGCGCCTTGCGCTCGCCCTGATGCTCGCGATTACGGTGTGGTGCATCTGGATCGACTATGAGGTCCGGCGCGATTTCCAGGCATTGCAATGGGCATTGCCGGCACGGCTTTATGCACGCCCCCTGGAGCTCTATGCCGGTGCCCCCGTCAGCCGCCAGGCATTGCTCGACTATCTGCAGGCATTGGGCTACCAAGCCAGCCAGAACGTGAGCGGCCCAGGAGAATACCAGGCCATGCCTTCACGCATCCGCCTGTGGACCCGGGGTTTCGAGTTCTGGGATGGACACGAACCCAGCCTCTACCTGAATGTGGAGTTTTCCGGCGAGCAGGTGCGCGAACTGTGGGGCGACCAGAACACCGGCTCTCTCGCCCTGGTTCGCCTGGAACCTGCCGAGATTGCCCAGATCAACCCCAGCACAGGAGAGGACCGCCTGCCCCTGCGCCGCAACGAGGTTCCCCAAGCGCTGATTGACGCCGTGATTGCCGTGGAGGACCAACGCTTCTTCAGCCATTTCGGGGTGGACCCGGTCGGCATCGCCCGTGCCCTCGTCGCCAATCTGCGGGCCGGGGAGATCGTGCAGGGTGGCAGCACACTGACCCAGCAGCTCATCAAGAATCTTTACCTCACGCGCGAACAGACCCTGCGGCGCAAGATCGAGGAAGCCCTGATGGCGCTGGCGCTGGATTTTCATTTCAGCAAGGACGAGATACTCGTGGCCTACCTCAATGAGGTTTTTCTCGGGCAACAGGGCAATCGCGCCATTCACGGCTTCGCACTTGCCGCAGAATACTATTTCTCAAGACCGCTGGCGGAGCTGTCCCTGGGAGAGCTGGCCACACTGGCCGGGCTGTCACGCGGTGCGTCCTATTACAATCCGCGCCGCTACCCCGAACGGGCAAGCCAGCGGCGCAATGTCGTCCTGGCTCGCATGCGTGACCAGGGCTATATCAGCCCTGAGCAATACGACCAGGCCAGCGGCGAAAACCTGCGGGTGACGGCCAGCGCCCCAAGCCGGGGCAAGGCCTACCCGGCCTTCATGGCGCTCGTCCGCCAGGACCTGGCACGCGATTACGACAGCGATGCGCTGCAAAGCGAAGGCCTGCGCATCTTCACCACACTCGATCTGAAGGTGCAGGAAACCATCGACAGCACACTGGAAGATGCCGTCAAGCGTGTCGAGCGGGCGGCGGCAAGTGGTGACAACGGGCACCTGGAAGCGGCGGTGGTCATCAGCAATCCCATCAGCGGTGAAGTGCTCGGCATTGCCGGAGGGCGCCAGCGCGGTTATGCCGGTTTCAATCGCGCTCTGGATGCCCGCCGACCCATCGGCTCGCTGGCAAAACCGGCGGTGTATCTGGCCGCGCTGGAGTCTGGTGACTATACCCTCGCCTCCGTACTGTCCGACCGCCCCCTCACCATCGCGCTGGAGGGCGGGCAGGAATGGTCACCCCGGAATTACGATGACGAACGTCATGATGACGTGTACCTGTTCGATGCCCTGGAACGTTCGATGAATCTCGCCACCGTGGACCTTGGCATGCAGCTTGGGGTGGAGCATGCCGCAACAATGCTGCAGCGTCTTGGCCTGCAAAGAGAGGTGCCACCTTACCCTTCTTTATTGTTGGGTGCCGTGGATATGGCGCCAATAGAAGTTGCCCAGATGTATCAGACACTGGCCGCCAACGGTTTCCGCTCCCCTCTGCGCGCCGTGGAAGCGGTCACAACGGGGCAGGGCGCTCGCCTCGAACGCTATGGCATCGAAACTACCCAGGTCAGCGATCCGGCCTCCATGTATCTGCTGGAGTACGCCATGCAGGGCGTGTTTAACCGTGGCACGGCAAAAACGGTCGCGGGCCGTCTCGAAGACAATCTGCCACTGGCCGGCAAGACCGGCACCACCAACGATCTGCGTGACAGCTGGTTTGCCGGCTATGGTGACAATCTGGTGGGCGTGGTGTGGCTGGGCTACGATGACAACCGCGATACCGGATTGACCGGTGCCACCGGCGCCCTGCAGGTGTGGAGCGAGCTGATGACGAAGCTGGACATTCAGCCCCGGCTCACTCTGCCACCGCAGGATATCGTGTGGCAGGATGTCTCTGCACGGCCAGTCACCCGGGCGGATCAACGCTTGTGCAGCCAGCGATTGTCCTTGCCGTTTCGTCGCGGGCAGGGCCCGGCAGAAACCGTGAGCTGCGAAGAGAGCCCTTCGTTTTTTGAGTCGTTGCTGGATCGCGTCAGGAGATTGAATCCATGATTGAACGTGTGTGTGTATTGCTGTCCCTGAGTCTGTTGACGGCCTGTGCAACTTACACCGGCAGGGGAATTCCGGCTCCGGTAGAGGAGCGCGGCAGCAATGGCGCTATCGTGACACCCGCCCCCTCCACGACTGGCAGCAGCACACGCGCCGCAGAGGATGCCGGCAGTACACTTCGCCCGGCAATGCCTATTGATGAAACACCTGTCACACGTGCCCCGGCAACCGTGATTCCCGCGCCAGCAGAACCCGCAACGCCAGCACCCGCCACGGCCTCATCCACCCTGATGGCCGGAGTGGACACTGCAATAGCGGAAGGGGATCTGGAACGTGCCGCCGCGCTGTGCGAGCGGGCCCTGCGCATCAACCCCCGCGATGCCCAGTTATGGTATCGCCTGGCCTCCGTGCGGGCACAACAGGGGCGCGCCAACGAAGCAGAAGGTTTTGCCCGCCGGGCACTGAGCTTTTCGGCGAATGACCCGGCGCTGACACGTCAGATCAATGCGTTTTTACAAAGCCTCTGAACCCCGGCAGAGCTCGCCTGTCAACGCTTGCGCCAAACAGAAACCTGGCTGACGACATACTCGTATTTGCGGCGATGCTCGCGAATCATGAAGGGAAGGTCTCCCTCATGCACACGCTCAAACCCTTGCAGTATCGAGGCTATCTTTGTCAGCGCGTCCGCACTGGTTTCACCATCGAGATAGTGTTCCTGCGCGGTATATTCCGGCATCCAGCTGTTGGGGGACACCAGCACCAGAATACCACCGGGTTTCAGCAGCGCCGGGTCGTCCACAAACTGGCGCAGGCAGGCCTCCGGGTTCGGCAGGCGACACAGCAGATTGCTGAGCAACACGGCATCAAAACCCTGCATGAGACCGGTCAATGCTGGCGCATGCAGATCGGCCGCATCACCGCGCACAAACTCCGTGCGCTGACGATCAATATCTTCCGCTACCACGGCATTCAGCGTCGTGTAATAACGCCCGGATTCATGCCGCTGGTATTGCCGGCTGCCGTCTTTCTTCATGCCTTTGGCCGCATCGATAAAAGACTGGCTGTAATCGAGACCGATTACCTGCGCAAAGGAACGGCTGAGGGCAAAACTGGCCGCGCCGACTGCACAGCCCAGATCCAGCACCTTGTCAAAACCTGAGGAAAAGCGCGTGACCAGATCCACCGTGGCATTGACAAACGAGGGCACGGACGGGTGCCCCACATTGGCGGCAATCACTTCATCGCGATTTTCCTGTTCACTGCCATAATGGAACAACAAGTACTGGTTCAGCAGCGCATCGGTCTCATAGCGCTCTTTCTCCGCCTCCGGATTCTCTTCACTCTGCACAATCCGGAAACCGGCATGCTGGAAGAAATGCGGGCGGAAGTGGAAACGCGCCCAGATGCTGGCTTCATCCCCGGTACTGATGAACGAGCCTCCCAACATCATCTGGTGCTGATCGTCGAAACAGGGCGTGCTGAAATCCACATAGTAGGGATGAATGCGGAAGCCGGGCAGGGGATGGAAGGTATCCTCACACCACTGCCAGACATTACCGAAGACATCCTGAAAGCCCAGGCTGTTGGGGGCAAAACGATCCACCGGGCTCTCGCTGCCGAAATGCAGATTATTGTTTACCTCATAGGGGCTGGCCAGTTCGGCCTCATCCACCATCACGCGATCCAGATTCAGCAACTGCGGCTTGTCGGGTGTCCACTCGCCGGCCTGCTGTCTTGCCGGGTCCCGAATCGCCAGGTGTTCCTTCTCCTGCAGCAGACGGTAGGGCGTTTTGACGCCATCGCGCTCGCTGCGCCAGGCGCAGTAGGCCCTGGCCTCGTAATAGTTGACGACAGCCGGCCAGTCCCACTGCATGTCTTCAACGCTGAATGTCGTGCGCAGGCGGTAGCGATGGGAACCCACCGGACCATCTGCCACCCAGAAGGTCGGCCAGCGGGTATTGCGGAAGCGGCGCCAGCCCAGGCCCTGTTCACTCCAGAAACGATCGTCGAGATAGCCGCCACTGGCAACGAACTCGTAGAACTCGCCATTGCTGATAAGCCGCTGGCTCGCCTTGAATGCCGCTGTCTGGCGTTTGTCTTCCCCGTATTCGTTGTCCCAGCCAAAACTCGGCCAGGCACGCGGTTTGCCCAGCCTGACACTTGTGGCGGGCACGGACACCATGGGATTGGCGGCCGGGTAATGCTCCCCGGCCACGGGGTGGGCGTGGGGCTGCGCTTCCTTTCGCAGCAGGATGCGGGGCCAGTTGTCCGGAGTCTTCAGCAACTCCGGCGGCAGCTCGCGCATCAGCACACTGGAGGTTTCCAGATGAATGCGCTCGTGTTCAAAGCCCATGACAAGGGCCCAGGCCGGGCTGTCCATGCTGATTGGTTTGTCAAATACCGGGTGTGTCTGAATCAGCTCGCGTATCAGGTGATAGACCGTTTCGCGGTACTCGATCACCTGCTGCAGGGGGGGCCATATGCTCTGATCCCCCTCATGCAGGTCGTCCCAGCTCATCTCGTCCACGCCGGTTTCAAACAGAACCTCGAACTCCTTGTTCACAGGCTCCTGGATCAGGCCCGCCACCAGCAGCTTGTTGACATAGAAGGTCACCGGATGGGCGTAATAGAAAATCAGCGGGTGTCGTGTCTTGTGGTAAGGGCGGCGGTAATAGGCGTCCTCACAGGTAAGCGCCGAAAACAGGCTCTCGGTCAGCCCCCAGGTGTTTTCGAAGTAGTGCAGAATCGCCTTGCGCTCACCCTGCAGATTCAGCAGGCGCAGAGACGAGGTGGGTTTGGGTGCCAGCCTGGCCGTGTTGATGACGGAGGCTTCTCCGGATTCGCTCCGGGGCATGGCGGGCTTGCTGATACTTTTTTTCATAGACTTCACTGTACTTTTCGTGGGGGTTTGCCAACTAAGATGCCATTGAGACTGGCGTGACGGGCATGCGTTACATATCGCGTCTCAGTCTGCCTTTCGCAGCCGTTCGCGGCAGCGGCTTGAGTTGAGACTCCTTTCGGGTAAACTGGCCGGCAAACTCCATACACTGGTTTACGGTGCCATGAACCCCGCACCGCTGAACCCTCCGGAAGAGGCCTCTCCTTGCGCAGCAAGCTCCCGAACACCGGCACCACTATTTTTACGGTGATGTCGAGAATGGCACAGGAGTACGGTGCCATCAACCTTTCCCAGGGTTTCCCGGACTTTGATTGCCCGCAGCGTCTGCGTGAACTGGTGAGCCATTATCTGAATGATCGCCGCAACCAGTACCCGCCGATGACCGGCATTGCGCAGTTGCGTGAACAGATCGCACTCAAGGTGCTGGACCATTACGGCTTCGCCGCCGACATGGATCTGGAAGTTACCGTGACCTCCGGGGCGACAGAGGCCCTGTTCGATGCCATACAGGCCAGCGTCACACAGGGAGACGAGGTCATCGTCTTCGACCCGGCCTATGACTCCTACGAGCCCGCGATTACCCTGGCGGGCGGGCGCACCATTCACCTCCCGCTGCAACTGCCGGATTTCTCCATCGACTGGGACATGGTGGAGCAACACCTGAGCCCGCGCACCCGGCTGATCATCATCAACACGCCGCATAATCCCAGCGGGGCGGTCATGAGCCATGAAGACATGGACACGCTGGCGATGCTGACGCGAGAGCGCGACATCCTGGTGCTGTCCGACGAAGTCTATGAACACATGGTATTCGATGGTGGCACGCACGAGAGTGTGCTGCGTCATCCGGAACTGCGTTCGCGCAGCTTTGCCGTGTTCTCCTTTGGCAAGACCTACCATGCCACCGGCTGGAAGCTTGCCTATTGTGTCGCCCCTCCCGCATTGACGGCGGAGTTTCGCAAGGTGCACCAGTTTGTCACGTTTACCTCGCCCAGCTTCATCCAGTACGCGCTCGCCGATTTCATGCAGGAATGTCCGGAGCACGCGCGGGAGCTGCCACAGTTTTACCAGGAAAAGCGCGATGCCTTTGCCCGGTTGCTGCAGGGCTCCCGTTTTCGTTTCACCCCCTCACGCGGCACCTATTTCCAATTGGTGGACTACGGCGCCATCAGCCCCCTGCCTGACACGGAGTTCGCCAACTGGCTGACGCAGGAAGTGGGGGTGGCCGCCATCCCCCTCTCTCCTTTCTATGATAAGGCGCCACAAAGCACTCTTATCCGCTTCTGCTTCTGCAAGGACGATTCCACCCTGCAGGCGGCAACAAGACTCTTACGGGCGCTGTAGCAACGCTTATGGGCATTACCGATCTGCAGAGGCTGGCAGCCGACATCAAGGCCTGGGGCACGGAACTCGGGTTTCAACAGGTCACGATTGCAGACATCGACCTGAATCACTACCGCCCCTTTCTGGAGGACTGGCTGCGCAAGCACTATCACGGTGAGATGCACTATATGGAGCGCCACGCGCAGCTGCGTCTGCAGCCGCAGGAGCTGGTACCCGACACACTACGCGCCATCTGTGTGCGCATGGATTATGCGAAGACCCGCCAACACTCGCTGGCACCGTTGCAAGCCGCCGACAAAGCCTATATTTCCCGCTACGCCCGCGGCCGTGATTACCACAAACTCATGCGCAAGCGTCTGCAGAAACTGGCAGACCGGATAACGCAGACATGCGGCCCCTTTGGCTATCGCGCCTTTGTAGACAGCGCCCCGGTGCTGGAGCGGGCACTGGCGGAAAAATCGGGCATGGGCTGGATAGGCAAGAACACCATGCTGATCAACAGCAAGGCAGGTTCATGGTTTTTTCTGGCAGAACTGTTTACGGATCTGCCGCTGCCGGTGGACCCGCCGGGTGAAGAACATTGCGGCTCCTGCCGCGCCTGTCTCGATGCCTGCCCGACCCAGGCCTTCGTCGCCCCCAATGTGCTTGATGCCCGCCGCTGCATCTCCTACCTCAGCATTGAGCTGCGCACCGCCATTCCCGAGGAACTGCGCCCGCTGATGGGCAACCGGGTGTTCGGCTGCGACGACTGCCAGCTCGTGTGCCCCTGGAACAAGTTTACCCAGCTGAGTGAGGAAGAGGATTTCTCACCACGCCACGGGCTGGACCAGGCCTCTCTGCTGGAATTGTTTCAATGGGACGAGGACACCTTTCTGCGTTTGACAGAGGGCTCCGCCATCCGGCGCATCGGTTATGAGTGCTGGCTGCGCAACCTGGCTGTCGCCCTGGGCAATGGGCCGGCGTCCCCTGAAGTGAGCGCCGCCCTGCAAGCGCGCCGCTCCGATGCCTCGGCGCTGGTAAGGGAACATGTGGAATGGGCCCTGCGCCAGCATGCGGCAAGGCCCGTGGAAATCAGCTGCGACGAATAAAGTGTTCGCGGTAGTGTTTCAGCTCCGCAATCGAGTCCTTGATGTCGTCCATGGCCTGATGCGTGGCACGCTTGTTCAGGCTTTCCAGCACCCCGGGTGCCCAGCGCCGCGCCAGTTCCTTCAAGGTGCTCACGTCCAGGTTGCGGTAGTGGAAAAACGCCTCCAGGCCGGGCATGTAGCGGGCAAGAAAGCGCCGATCCTGGCAGATGCTGTTGCCGCACATCGGCGAGGCGCCGGCCTCGACATACTGCTGCAGGAAAGCCAGGGTTTGCGCCTGCGCCGCCTCTTCATCCACTGCGCTGTTGCGCACCCGTTCGATCAGGCCCGAATTGCCATGGGTGCGCTGGTTCCACTCATCCATGCCCGCCAGCACGGCATCGGACTGCTTGACCGCCAGCACGGGGCCTTCGGCCAACACGTTCAGCTCGCTGTCTGTGACCAGTGTTGCAATCTCGATGATCCTGTCCGTTTCCGGCACCAGGCCGGTCATTTCCAGGTCAATCCAGATCAGGGTCTGTTTCTTGTTGATCTGCGCCATAAAACCTCTCCGTCTGTCGTGGCTGACTGCCACGCTTGTTTTCGCTGGCGCAATTGTAGCAGAGGCCCATCGCACCAGACGGCATCCGTCCAGAAAGCTTTTCCTGTACACTGCGCGTCTCGAAGCAAAAGGGCCGGACGGCAGACGCCATGGGCAAGCGAAAACTCACACAGCAGCAACGCACCCGCATTGACCGGCGCCAGGCCAGCCGGGTGCGCGAGGCAGCTGCCTCCTCGCCAGCGGATATTGCAGGCGAGGGGCTGGGGCCGGAGCGTTCCGGTCTGGTGATTTGCCATTACGGCCAGCAACTGGAAATCGAGAGCACCGAACAAGGCAGTGAAGGGCAGGTTTTCCGCTGCTATCAGCGCACCAATCTGCCCCCATTGGCCACGGGTGATCGTGTTGTGTGGCAGGCAGACAGCGACAATACCGGCGTTATTATTGCCCTGCAGGAGCGCAGCTCGCTGATGGCGAGGCCCAATCAGCAGGCCAATCTGCGCCCGGTGGCGGCCAATGTCACGGTGGTGGCGATCACTCTCGCTCCATTACCTCAGGCCTTTGCCAATCTGATCGACCGCTACCTGGTGATGATCCGCTCCCTCGGCCTGCGCGCCATCCTCATTCTTAACAAGACGGATCTGCTGGACCCGGTGCGCGATGCCGCCCTGGAGGCCATGCTGGCAAACTATTCCCGCATCCACTACCCCATCCTGCGCGTTTCCAGTCACACCGGCGAGGGCATTGATGCCCTGCGGGAAACATTACGTCCTGAAACTGTCGTGTTTGTCGGGCAGTCCGGCGTTGGCAAGTCCTCACTGATAAACGCCTTGCGGGGAGGGGAGGAGGGCCAGTCCAGCGCGGATGTCGGCGAGTTGTCCACGGCACGGGACAAGGGAACTCACACCACAACGGCGGCGCGCCTTTACCATATGCCGAACAGCGGTGATCTGATCGACTCTCCCGGCATCCGCGAATTCGGTCTGTGGCATATGGATGCCAACACCCTGTTCGATGGTTTCGTGGAATTTGCTCCCTACAAGGGCATGTGTCGTTTCCGCGACTGCAAACACCAGCAGGAACCCGGCTGCGCCCTGAAAGAGGCGCTGGCCAAGGGAGAGATCAGCGAAGAACGCCTGGCCAGCTACTTCTTTCTGCTGAGCACGCTGGAGAGCTGAAGAGCTGAAGAGCTCAGAAAATTTCCACGGTGGGCGAGGGAGGCAGTATCTCGGGTGACGGGGTCGTAGCCGCACGCCCAGCAGCCGACAGGGCATCCACGCGAGATTGCGCCACGGCATTGAGCACCATGATGACAATGCGCCGGTTCATGGCGTTGTCCGGGTTTTCCGGGTCCAGCGGAACAGAGTCGGCCATGCCGATGATCTGGGCGATCTGGTCGGGATGCAGGCCGCCGTCCACCAGTGCCCGCCGCGCCGCATTGGCGCGGTCCGCCGACAATTCCCAGTTGCTGTAGGTGTCTTCACTGGAAAAGCGTGCACTGTCCGTGTGGCCAAACACACTGACCTTGTTGGGCACATTGCCGAAGATACGTCCCATGGCCCAGAGGATTTCCATCGCATAGGGCCGCAGGCGTGACTGGCCGCTGTCGAACAGCGGGCGCCCCTCGCGGTCGATGATCTGCACCATCAGGCCTTCTTCCGTGATCTCAAATGTCACGCTGTCGCGGAACCACTCGAACTGCTGGTTGAGGTTGATTTCGGCCTCGATCTCGCCCTGCACCCGCGCCATCGCTTCCTGCTGGCGCAGCCTTGCCAGCTCGACAAACTCCGGGTTTTCCATTTCCTGCTCGGTGTCCACCAGCGTGTCCTCATCCTGACGCACCAGGGACAGGTTCAGACCCTGGTTGGTCACGTTGAGGGGACGTCCCTGCAGGTCGAGCACATAGGGGGTACCGCCATCACCAACGGCACCCAGATTGGTGGGGTCCGAGAAATAACCGGCAATGGCCATTTTCTCCAGGTTGGTGGTGGACTCGATCAGCCACAACACCAGAAAAAACGCCATGAGGGCGAGTGCAAAGTCCGCAAACGCAATTTTCCATGCACCACCGTGCGCGCCGCCATCGACCTTCTTGACGCGCTTGATGATGACATTCTGTTCGCTTTTTTCCACAGGCTTATCCGAAAACGTTGATCAAACCGGAGTGTCTTAGCCGTCTCTCAGCGGCTGCGCACATGCGTCTCCAGTTCAGAGAAACTGGGGCGGTCGGCGGAGAACAGCGTCTTGCGGGCAAACTCCACCGCCATCTGGGGAGGCAGGCCATTGGAGGTCGCCACGATCGCCGCCTTGACACATTCAAACATCTTGATGTCTTCCTCGGCAACCGACTGCAGACGGGTGCTCATGGGGCCGATAAAACCATAGGCCAGGAAAATACCCATGAAGGTTCCCACCAGGGCCGCCGCCACGCTCTGCCCCAGCTCCTCAGGCGGCCCGCCCAGTTTCTGCATCGTGATCACGATACCCAATACCGCCGCCACAATACCAAAGCCCGGCAGACCATCAGCAATCCGGTGAATGGCGTGGGAGGGTTCGGACAGCTCGTGCATCTGGGTCTCGATCTCGACATCCATCATGGCCTCGATCTCATGGGGCGCCAGATTGCTGGTGGTGAGAATACGCAGGTTGTCGGCAATAAACTCGACCATGCGTTTGTCCTTCAGCAATTTGGGGTAACGGGTGAAGATGCCGCTGTCGGCGGGCGATTCGATATCGGCTTCCACCGCCATCATGCCTTCGCGGCGGGCCTTGTTGAAAATGTCGTACAGCAGGCCGAGCAGATCCAGATACAGAGCCGAATTTTTGTTGGAGCCGAAAATCGCGCTGGGAAGCTGCTTGCCGGTATGCATCACCAGGTGCATGCTGTTGGCAATCAGAAAGGCACCAAAGGCTGCCCCGACAATGATCAGGATTTCTGTGGGTTGCCACAGCAGCATCAGAATGCCGCCGTGCATCATGTAGCCCCCCGCCACACTGCCGACTACAACCAAAACCCCAACAAAAAACAGCATGATTCAATACCCTTTGACCGGCTGTACCGGCGCAGATGTCCGTTCCACGCGCACTGGCTGCGCCGGAAGGAGTGTTGAGCGGCCATGATCCGCTCCTGAAGTGGTGCCTCTTCTGTATAGATCGGACAATGTTTCCATTTCATTAGCGCAAAGTCGCAATTATTTCTGCATCGCCTCGCAACTTGTGTCCGCTTCTCCCCTTGATTAAGCTGGGCGTCCCTGACATGACCGAGCCTTGAACCCAATCCCATGAACGACCGCTTGTTTCTTGCCCTGCAACATCTGCTGCCACACCATCTTGTTTCCCGCGCTGTTGGCACGCTTGCCGCCAGTACCTGGGCACCCCTCAAGTCACCCTTCATCCGCTGGTTTGCCCGGCGCTACCAGGTCAATCTGGAGGAGGCCAGCTGCCAGGAGCTGGAGCAGTTCGCCTGTTTCAACGATTTCTTCACCCGCGAGCTCAAACCCGGTGCCCGCCCGGTGGACACCTCTGATGAGGCCATCGTCAGCCCCGCGGATGGCCTCATCAGCCAGCAGGGCGACATCCGTGCCGGGAGCCTGCTGCAGGCCAAGGGGCGCCACTACAGCCTGACCAGCCTGCTCGGTGGAGACGCGGATCTCGCCGAGGCATTTCAGGAAGGAAATTTCTGCACGGTGTATCTGTCCCCCCGGGATTACCACCGGGTGCACATGCCGGTTGCCGGCACGCTGACACGCATGATCCATGTGCCGGGAAAACTCTTCTCCGTCAATCAGCTGACCAGTGAGAATGTCGATGGGCTCTTTGCCCGCAATGAACGCGTTATTTGCGTCTTTGACACCGACTCGGGCCCCATGGCCCTGGTGCTGGTGGGCGCCATGATCGTGGCCAGTGTGGACACAGTGTGGGCCGGACAGGTCTGCCCAGGGCGTTCGGCCTGTGCGGACCATCGCTACGAAGACCACGCTCCCGCCATTCAGATCGGCAAGGGCGAGGAGATGGGCCGTTTCAAGCTCGGCTCCACCGTCATCGCCCTGTTCGGGCCCGGTATGGCCAATCTTGAGGGGCTGTTTTCCCCCGGAGACAGCGTGCGTATGGGTCAGCGTATCGGCGTGTTGTCGTGCGAAACCGCAGCGGCAGAGGAGCAGTCGGCGGCAGATTGAGCCGCCGACACCGGCAGCACGATCAATCGAGGTAGGAGCAGCAGTAGTCGGTAACGCTTTTCACCTTGATATCGAAGGCGGCATTGGCGGGCACTTCAAAACTCTCGCCACCCTGAATGCCTACCCAGGCATCGGAGCCTGGCAGTTTGACGTCCACGTCCCCCGACAGAATCTCCATGATTTCCTTTTTGCCGGTGGAGAAACGGTAGTCTCCCGGCATCATGATGCCCAGGGTCTTCACCTCACCGGAACCAAACTCGACCGTTCTGCTGGTGACGTTGCCATCGAAATAGATGTTTGCTGCCTTGACGACTGTCACATTGCTGAATTTACTCATGGGGTTTTCTCTGTTACAAAGGTTGATGTGTGTAAAGCGGGCGCTGATTCTACCACGCGGCCGAAGCGCATACACAACACGTCCCACGAGGAGGTTCCGTCATGTGCAAAGGCATCGAGCTGGACGAAAACCAGAAAGAGACGCTGAAGGACTGCATAGAGGAGTCGCAGCAACCGGGCCGCTCGCTGTGGTCACGCTTTCGTACCGGGCTGACCATGGTGGTCATCGGCATGCACTCGGCCAGCAATCGCATCCCCAGCCATTACGACCCCGACAACAGATTGTTCTAGCAGCCTGCTAACGCCTGTTCAGTGCAGCACCAGGAAGCTGCGATAGGCCTCGTTGTCGGTTTCATCCCAGCAGCGGTAACCGATCTGCCGCATGAATGCCTCGAACTGCGCCACCTCCTCCGGCGGCACCTGCATCCCGCACAATACCCGCCCGTAGGCCGCCCCGTGATTCCGATAATGGAACATGGAAATATTCCAGCGCCCACCCAGCAGCTCCAGAAAGCGGGTGAACGCCCCCGGTCGCTCCGGGAACTCGAACCGGTAGACCCGCTCATTCTCGATTGCCTGGTTACGGCCCCCGACCATATAGCGGATATGCAGCTTGGCCGCCTCATTGTCTGACATGTCCACTACAGCAATACGCTTGCGGCGCAGGCTCTCCAGCAATTTCTCACGCCCGGTTTCGGCGTCTGCCAACCGCACGCCGACGAAAATCTTGGCGCTGACCGGGTCGCCGTAGCGGTAGTTGAACTCGGTGATATAGCGTTTGCCGAGCGCCCTGGAGAAACGCCGGAAACTGCCCGGTTTCTCATCAATCGTCACCGCAAGGATCGCCTCCCGGTTCTCGCCCAGTTCGGTCCGTTCGGAGATATGGCGCAAGCGATCAAAGTTGACGTTCGCTCCCGTCACCACGGCCATCAAGGATTGCCCGGTTCGTGCGTGCTCTCTTACATATTTTTTGAGACCCGCCACGGCCACTGCCCCGGCCGGTTCCGGCATCGCCCGGGTGTCCTCGAACACATCCTTGACCGCTGCGCAGATTTCGTCGGTACTCACCGTCACCACCTCATCCACCAGCTTGCGCAGGACGCGAAAGGGTTCCTTGCCCACCTGGGCGACCGCAACCCCATCGGCAAACAGGCCCACCTCGGGCAAGACCACGCGCTTGCCTGCCTGCAGCGCCGCTTTCAGGCAGGCAGAGTCCTCAGGCTCCACCGCAATCAATTTGACCTCTGGACGAATGAATTTGATATAGGCGGCAATGCCCGCCATCAGTCCGCCGCCACCAACAGGCACAAAGATGGCATCCAGCCTGCCACTGTGCTGCCGCACGATCTCCAGGCCAACAGTCCCCTGGCCGGCAATCACATCAGGGTCATCGAAGGCATGCACAAAGGTATAGCCCCTCTGGGCAACCAGAGCCCTGGCGTGAGCGGCCGCCTCATCATAGGTATCGCCGTGCAGAATCACCCGGCCACCCAGCGCCTTGACGGCATTGATCTTGATCAGCGGCGTCGTCACCGGCATGACGATTATCGTATGAATACCCAGATGGCTGCCGGCCATGGCAACACCCTGCGCATGGTTGCCCGCCGAGGCGGCGATCACGCCCTTGCGCGCGGCCTCCGGCGTCAGGTTTGCCATCTTGTTGTAAGCACCCCTTAACTTGAAACTGTGCACCGGCTGCAGGTCTTCGCGTTTGAGCAGGACAGTGTTCTGCAGCCGTTGGGACAAGACGCCAGCCTCTTCAATCGGCGTCTCAACAGCAAGCTCATAAACCTTTGCCGAGAGAATGTCTTTTACATACCTGTCCATTGCCATGTCATGTTCCTTAGGGCCTGCCCTGACTGTCACCGGAAGAAAGCTGCGCGCCGCCACGGGCAAGTCCGCTATAATCCACCAGTCGATCAACACGCCGGGAAATTAGCATGGATCAGAACGAATTGAAAAAGGCCGTGGCCGCCGCTGCGGCGGAATATGTCAAAGAACGCCTTCACGAAGGCATGGTGCTGGGAGTCGGCACCGGCTCAACGGCCAATGCCTTTATTGAATGCCTGGCTCCCTTCAAGGATCAGATCCGGGCGACAGTTGCCAGCTCCGAGGAAACCCACCGCCGCTTACGCGCGCTTGGCCTGGAGGTGCTGGACCTGAACAGCGTCAACGAAGTCGCGATCTATGTGGACGGGGCAGACGAGGCAAACGAGCAACTGCACCTGATCAAGGGCGGGGGCGGGGCATTGACCCGGGAAAAAATCATTGCTGCTGTGGCCAGGGAGTTTGTCTGCATTGCGGATCAGAGCAAATACGTCCAGGTTCTGGGACGTTTCCCTCTGCCGGTGGAAGTCATTCCCATGGCGCGCAGCCATGTCGCCAGGCAGATTGTCAGGCTGGGGGGAGACCCGGTATACCGGGAAGGCTTTGTGACAGACAATGGCAACCACATCCTGGATATCCATGGGTTGGAAATCCGGGATGCGGTGAGCCTGGAGGCGCAGCTTAATCAGATGACAGGGCTTGTTACTAACGGGCTTTTTGCAGCGCGCCCGGCAGATCTACTGATCCTGGGGACAAGTGAAGGCATCAGAAACTACAAAGCCTGATACCACCGCGCTGGTGAAATGCTGAAACAATCCACTGGCTGAGGCTGCACGGCCTCAAAACCGGACCTGCAAAAGAAAAAAACGCAGACCGTGAAAGCGTTCTGCGTTTTTTTGTTACAGAGGGTTCACGTTCTCTGCTTGCGGGCCTTTTTGACCTTGAGTCACATCCATCGTGACTTTCTGGCCTTCGTGAAGAGTTCTTCGTCCGGTACCGTTAATCGCACTGAAGTGTACGAATACGTCCTTACCACCCTCTTGCTCAATGAAACCGAAACCTTTTTCGTCATTGAACCACTTAACAGTACCTTCTACTTGCTCTGACATATTTCTCTCTTGTTCTTTAAAATTAAAAACATGGCTAACATCGCTGCCAACCCTTGAATCCCTAGAGATTCGGCCGAAGTGTAACCCTATATAAGAACGGATGGAATATAGTTTTCATACATAATCACACGAAACTTGCTTTTTTTTCCCGATTCTGCTGCTGCCACAGCAGAGCCGGAGGGTTTCAGTCGAAGATTTTGCCCGGATTCATCACTCCCCGGGGGTCGAAAACCTGTTTGAGCGCCTTCATGCACGCAATCTCCCCGGCGCTGCGGCTGTAATGCAGGAAGGGTTTCTTCAACAGCCCCACGCCATGCTCTGCCGACACGCTGCCGCCAAAGCGTTCCACGCATTCAAAGATTTCCACACTGACTTCGGCGCACTGTTTGAAGAACACGGCCTTGTCCAGGGCATCCGGTTTCAGAATATTCAAATGCACATTGCCGTCACCGATATGACCGAACCAGATGATCTCGAAATCCGGATAACGACTGCTCACAATGGCATCCACTTCCCGCAGGAATGCCGGCACACGGGAAACGCGCACCGAAATATCGTTCTTGTAGGGCGTAAAACGCGCAATGGTTTCGGAGATGTCTTCCCGCAGACGCCACAGGTCGCGCGCCTGTGCGGAGGACTGGCTCAAGGTTCCGTCGAGCGCCCAACCCTGTTCCATGCAGTATTCAAATGCCTCCATGGCCTGATCCAGGGTGTGTTCACTGACATTCTCAAATTCGATCAGGGCATAAAACTCACCGACCGTTTCGCAGGGGCGCTGCAAACCCTTCTCGGCGAGCACATGACGCAGGGCTTTTTCGGAGAAAAACTCAAAAGCCGTCAAGGGCAGGCGTGACTGAAAACTGCGCAGAACATCCATGGCCGACTCCATGGCGTCCACCGCCAAGACCAGCACCATCGGATCTTTTGGCGGGGTCGTCAGCTTCAGGGTCAGCTCCACTATCAGACCAAGCGTTCCTTCCGAGCCGATAAACAAATGACGCAAATCGTAGCCGGTCGCGTTCTTGATCAGGCCGTGGTTCAGATCCAGCAATTCGCCACTGCCGGTCACCACCTTCATACCGACAACCCAGTCACGGGTCAGGCCGTAGCGGATCACCTTGATCCCGCCTGCATTGGTCGCCACATTGCCCCCAATCTGACTGGAGCCGGATGAGGCAAAATCCACCGGGTAGAACAATTGCTGCTCCTCGGCAAAATTCTGCAACACTTCTGTGACCACTCCGGGCTGACAGATCACCTGCCGGTCCACCGGATCAAAATCCAGAATTTTGTTCATACGCTCGAAGGAGACCACGATCTCACCCTGGCAGGCCACTGCACCACCGCTGAGCCCGGTACGCCCTCCCGAGGGGACAAGCGCACACGCATACTCATTGGCAAGCCGGACTATCGCCTGCACCTCATCAATACTGCCGGGGAAGACAATTGCCGTGGGCCGGGGATCATTGGCCCGGGTCCAGTCCTTGCCATAATTGGCGAGTGAATCGGGATCGGTTTTGACCCTGTCCGCCCCAAGCAGTTCGCTCAGGCGCTCCAGGATATCTGCATGCACTGGGTTCATCGTGGAAAGCAACCATGGTTGAGTAAATGAATTCTACGGCCGTGCGCATCCTGGTGACGTGAATTATTTTCACCTTGACTGCAAAGAGTTTTCATCCGCCAGAACGCGGTGGCTATGGTACCATAGCCGCCCTGTCTTCCCCCGCACGATCATCAGGAGAATTTGCATTCCCATGAATCCGACATCGCTGGAAAAGAGCAAGATCAAGTTTCTGCTTCTGGAGGGGCTTCACCAGAGTGCGGTGGACACACTGCATCAGGCCGGCTACACCAATATCGAATACCTGAAGACCTCCTTACCGGAAGAGCAGTTGATCGAAAAAATCCGCGATGTTCATTTCATCGGCATCCGCTCCCGCACCCAGTTGACCCGCGAGGTGTTCGCTGCCGCAGAAAAACTGCAGGCGGTTGGCTGTTTCTGCATCGGCACCAATCAGGTGGATCTGCCTGCCGCACTGGAGCGTGGCATTCCCGTCTTCAATGCACCGTTTTCCAATACCCGCAGCGTGGCCGAGCTGGTGCTCGGACAGATCATTCTTCTGCTGCGTGGCATTCCGGAAAAAAATGCCAGGGCGCATCGGGGCATCTGGCAGAAAGTCGCCACGGGTTCTTTTGAGGCACGCGGGAAAAAACTGGGCCTGATCGGCTACGGCAATATCGGTTCGCAGTTGAGCGTGCTCGCCGAGGCCCTGGGGATGAAAGTCTATCTGTATGACATCGTCAGCAAGCTCCCACTAGGCAACGCGGTGCAATTACCAACACTGCAGGCGCTCATGGAAACCTGTGATGTCATCAGCCTGCATGTGCCGGAAACACGTCAGACTGCCAATATGATCGGTGCCGAACAACTCGCCTGGATGAAAAAGGGCGGCATCCTGATCAATGCCTCACGCGGTACCGTTGTGGACATCGACGCGCTCGCCAGCGCCCTGGGCAGCGGCCATCTTGCCGGCGCGGCCATCGATGTTTTCCCGGTGGAACCGCGCTCCAATGATGAGGAGTTCCGCTCCCCTCTGCGGGAGTTTGACAACTGCATCCTGACCCCGCACATCGGTGGCAGCACCATGGAGGCGCAGGAAAACATCGGCCTGGAAGTGAGCGAAAAACTCATCAAGTACAGCGACAACGGCTCCTCCTTCACCTCGGTGAATTTCCCGGAGGTTGCGCTGCCTGCTCACCCGGGAAAACATCGTCTGCTGCATATTCACCGCAATATTCCCGGCGTACTGTCCGAGATCAACAATATCTTCTCCGACACCGGCATCAACATCCGTTCACAGTACCTGCAGACCAATGACGAAATCGGTTATGTGGTGACGGATATCGATGTGGAATACAGCAAGGTAGCGCTGGAAAAACTCAACCAGGTGAAGGGAACGATTCGCTGCCGCGTGCTGTTCTAGCGCCCCAACACCAGAAAACACCTGAACGCTCGTTATAAAAATTCATCCAGCAGCGCGAGAAGCTTTTCACGATAGGGCAGGCTCTCATTGGCCAGATGATGACGAGCCTGTTCGAGCCGGACAATCTGCACCGAAGGGAACTGACGCTGAATGCGGCGCAGATTGTACTGCCAATCCACCGTCGTATCGTCCGTGCCCTGAATCAGTTTCAGCGCACGCGAACAGGGCGGGCGCGACTCAAAAACACGCAGCCACTGCTTCAGAGCGCTCACCCAGCTCACCGTCAGGCGCCTGCTCTGCAGCGGGTCCTGCTCAGCGATAAACTGCAAAAAAGCCTCATCATGGCTGTTGGCGGCAAAGTCCCGTCGAATACCGTTGGCGAACAGCCGCACAACACTGTGCAAAAGCTTTCCCCGGACCCAGTTCATCGGCCTTACCAGAGGCGCCAGTAATACCACATGCTCCAGCTCTCCTGCGCTGCGCTCACAGTGCCGCTGGCAATAATCCATCACAATGCTGCCACCGGTACTCTGGCCAAGCGCATGATAGGGCCGCTCCAGCGTTGCCCGCTCCATCAGTTGCAGGCAGGTTTCCAGCGCATCGGTGTACTCATCGAAGGAAGCGATGGCGGCAGTGGCTCCCTCTGACAGCCCATGCCCCGGCAGATCGAAGGCCACCACGGCAAACTGGCGGTGCAGACAATAACGAATCAGGTGCCCATAAAGCCCCACATGATCGTAGTAACCGTGCACCAGCACCACGGTTGCCCGAGGGTTTGGTGGCCTGAAGTACTGGCAGACGAGGCGCTTTCCGTTTGCCATAAAAAAACCCATGGCATGATGAATGTCATGGGTTTCGTGTGAGGCGCCGGACTGAAAATCCAGCCCGTAATGCTGCCGATAGGATGTCAGCGCCGCACTCGGCTGCGCAGCCTGCCGGAAATCGATCTCCGGCAGCGCCATTTGCAACTCCTGGGCATCCTCGGCGCTGAACATGATGCTCTCAATAGCGCTGGGACATTTCTTCCAGGCTGTACACCTTGCCGATACGGGAAATCTGCCCCGCCGTTCCGAACGCTTCCAGGCGCTCCTTCACCACGTCCTTCATCGCCTTGATGGTGGGCGTCAGGAATTTGCGCGGATCGAATTCGGATTTGTTCTCGGCCAGGAATTTGCGCACTGCACCGGTGGATGCCAGACGCAGATCCGTGTCGATGTTCACCTTGCGCACCCCGTGACGGATGCCTTCCTGGATCTCTGACACCGGCACGCCATAGGTTTCGGGAATCTCACCACCGAACTCGTTGATCACCGCCAGCCACTCCTGCGGCACGGAAGAGGAGCCGTGCATCACCAGATGGGTATTGGGGATGCGCTGGTGAATTTCCTTGATGCGGCTGATCGCGAGAATATCCCCTGTTGGCGGACGGCTGAACTTGTAGGCGCCGTGGCTCGTGCCCACCGCAATCGCCAGGGCGTCCACGCCGGTATCCTCAACAAAGCGTGCCGCTTCTTCCGGGTCGGTCAGCATCTGGTGCATGGACAGAATGCCTTCCGCACCAATGCCATCCTCTTCACCTGCCATGCCGGTTTCCAGAGAACCCAGACAGCCGATCTCCCCCTCAACAGACACGCCACAGGCATGGGCCATGCGCACGGTCAGCCTGGTGACACCCACGTTGTAGTCGTAGTCCATCGGCGTCTTGCCATCCTCACCGAGGGAGCCGTCCATCATCACGGAGGAGAAGCCGAGCTGAATGGAGCGCTGGCAGACATCCGGCGACACCCCATGGTCCTGGTGCATCACGATCGGAATATGGGGAAACTCTTCGATCGCGGCCTGAATCAGGTGCTTCAGGAAATTGGAACCCGCGTATTTTCTTGCGCCGGCAGAGGCCTGCAGAATGACCGGGCTGTTCACCTCATTCGCCGCTTCCATAATGGCGCGAACCTGCTCCAGGTTGTTGACGTTGAACGCGGGCACGCCGTAGCTGTGCTCCGCCGCGTGATCGAGAAGCTGACGTAAACTGATTAATGCCATGTGTTACCTCGTATTCGTCTGTCGCTGAGTGTGGTGTAATTTTGCTTGCGGTTTACCGACCGACTTCATCCAGTATCTGAACCGCTGGCAGGGTCTCTCCCTGCACAAACTCCAGGAAGGCGCCCCCTCCCGTGGATATATAGGAAATCTGTTCGGTCACGCCGAATTTGTCGATGGCCGCAATGGTTTCTCCGCCACCGGCAATCGAGAAGCCCGCGTTGTCTGCAACCGCCTTCGCAACCGCCTGTGTGCCCGCCGCAAAGGCATCGAACTCGAACACGCCTAGCGGGCCATTCCAGATGATGGTCTTCATGCCGGCAATGATGTCATTGAACTTCGCGATGGTCTGCGGACCAACATCCAGAATCATCTCGTCATCGGCGATGTCGCTGACGGGCTTGATGATCGCCTGCGCATCGGCCGAGAAGGTCTTTGCCACCACGACATCCACCGGTAGCGGGATGCTGGTTTTGCGCATCAGCTCCCTGGCCGTGCCCACGAGATCCTCCTCCACCAGCGATTTACCAACGCGGTAACCTGCAGCCAGCAGGAAGGTATTGGCGATGCCACCGCCGACGATCAACTGGTCCACAATATTGGCCAGGCTCTCCAGCACCTGCAGCTTGCTCGACACCTTGGCGCCACCGACGATGGCAAGCATGGGGCGGGCCGGGCTCTTCAGGGCCTGGTCGAGCGCATCCAGCTCGCTGGCAAGCAGTGGACCGGCACAGGCCAGTGAAGCGAATTTTGCCACGCCATGGGTGCTGGCCTGGGCGCGATGGGCGGTGCCAAACGCATCCATGACAAACACATCGCACAGTGACGCATACTGCTTCGCCAGCGCATCCTCATTCTTGCCCTCACCACGGTTGGCACGCACGTTTTCCAGCAGCACCACTTCACCATCGGCAGGCTCTGCCTCCTGCGGGTTTTCCGCATAGGCCTGTGACAGACGCACGGGCACGCCCAGCAGTTTGGACAGATGTGCGGCAACGGGTGCCAGTGACGCAGCCGGTTGCTCCGTAATGGGCACGCCTTCCTCAGGGCGCCCCAGGTGAGACATGACGATGACGCGGGCGCCTTTGTCCAGGGCCAGCCGGATGCTCGGCACTGCCGCCGCGATGCGCGTGTCGTTCATGATGACGCCGTCCTTCACCGGTACATTCAGGTCTTCACGAATCAGCACTCGCTTGTTGGCCAGATCCAGGTCCTGCATTCTCAAAATCGTCATTCGTTCACTTCACCCCTGTTGTCCAGTTTGCGTATAAGCTCCGCGACATCGAGCATGCGGTTGGCAAACGCCCATTCGTTGTCGAACCACGCCAGCACCTTGACCAGATGCCGCCCGCTGACACGGGTCTGGCTCAGGTCCACGATGGCCGAGCGCGGATCATGATTGAAATCGCAGGATGCCAGCGGTTCGTCCGTACAGGCAAGCACCAACGGCAGCGAATTTTCCGCCCCCTCGCGAATCGCGTGGTTGATGGCCTCGATATCCACCGGCTTCTTCGTCACCACGGTAAGATCGATTGCCGACACATTGACCGTGGGCACCCGCATTGCCTGGGCCGAGAAACGCCCCTCCAGATGCGGGAGGATACGGCCAATGCCCTTGTCGATTTCCGTGTTCACCGGAATGATCGATTGCACGGCGCTGCGCGTCTTGCGCAGATGATGGTGATGAAAGGCATCGATGACCGGCTGATCGTTCATGGCCGAGTGAATCGTGGTAATCACCCCGCTGTCGATGCCGAAACGTTCATCGAGGCACTGAATCACCGGCACGACGCAATTGGTGGTACAGGACGCATTGGAAATGATGCGATGCTCATCACTCAGCAGCTGGTGATTCACCCCGTAAATGATCGTGGCGTCCACATCCGCCTGTGCCGGGTTGGAAATCAGCACCCGGGAAGCGCCCTGGTTCAGATGCTGCGCTGCCGTATCGCGATCGGTAAAGCTGCCGGTGCACTCCATCACCAGGTCGATGCCCAGCTCGCGCCAGGGCAACGCGTCGATGCGGGCCTGCGACAGCACCCGGATTTCCTGCCCATCGATCAGCAGCGTGTCCTCGCCGCGGCTGTCCACCTTGCCGGGGAAGCGCCCGTGGGTGCTGTCGTAGCGGGTGAGGTAGACCAGCGAATGTGTATCAGCAAGATCATTGAGCGCCACGATCTGCAGCTGCGGGTGTGACTGCGACTCCTGCAGGGCGCGCAGCACACAGCGACCGATGCGCCCATAACCGTTGATGGCAATGCGGTAGGCCATGCTTTCCACTCAGTTCATGTTGGTGAAGAGACTTACTTCCCGCACAACGCTGTTGCTCTCGCCACCACGTTCTCGGGCGTGAAACCATACTCCTTCATCAGCACACCGCCGGGAGCGGATTCACCGAAGGAGCGCATGCCGATGATGTCGCCATCCAGCCCCACGAACTTGTACCAGTAGTCCGCCGCTGCCGCCTCCACCGCCAGACGCTTGCGCACAGCACCCGGCAACACGCTTTCGCGGTAGGCCGCATCCTGGGCCTCGAACACCTCGACGCAGGGCATGGACACCAGGCGCGCACGGATGCCGGAGGACTGCAGACTTGCCACGGCCTCGGCACAGATCTCCACCTCGGAACCCGTGGCGATAATCAGCAGCTCGGGCGTCCCCTCACAGTCCTTCAGCACATAGCCGCCACGGCTGATCGCCGCGACCTGCTCGGCGCTGCGATTCTGGTGCGCCAGGTTCTGCCGCGAGAACACCAGGGAGCTCGGGCCATCGTTGCGCTCAATGGCCGCCTGCCAGGCCACGGCAGTTTCCACGGCATCGCAGGGACGCCATACCGCCATGTTCGGCGTAACACGCAGATTGGCCAGTTGTTCCACCGGCTGGTGTGTCGGGCCATCCTCGCCCTGACCGATCGAGTCGTGTGTGTAGACAAAAATACTGTGCTGTTTCATCAGCGCCGCCATGCGCACGGCATTGCGGGCATATTCCATGAAGATCAGGAAGGTCGCACCGAAGGGGATAAAGCCGCCATGCAGGGCAATACCGTTCATGATCGCGCTCATGCCGAATTCGCGCACGCCGTAATAGATATAGTTGCCGTCTGCGCTGTCGCTGATCGCCGTGGAGCCGGACCACAGTGTCAGGTTCGAACCGGCCAGGTCGGCGGAACCACCAATCATTTCCGGCAGCAGCTGACCAAAGGCCGCGATGCAGTTCTGGGAGGCCTTGCGGCTGGCAATCTTCTCGCCCTTGTCCTGGCAGGCCAGAATGAATTCCTGCGCCTTGTCGGCGAAATAACCCGGCAGCTGCCCCTTGAGGCGACGAATCAATTCCATCGCCAGTTCGGGAAACTCTTCCTCATACTGCACCAGTTGTTCCTTCCACGCAGATTCCGCAGCAAAGCCTTTCTCGCGGGCATCCCAGGCCTGGTAAATGGCCTCGGGCACCTCAAAGGGCGCGTGGGGCCAACCGAGAGCCTTGCGCGTTGCGGCAATTTCAGCGTCTCCCAGGGGGGAGCCGTGCACACCGGAAGTCCCCTGCTTGCCAGGCGCACCAAAACCGATAACGGTCTTGCAGCGGATCAGGCTCGGGCGGTCTTTCTCTGCCTGCGCCACACGGATCGCCTCGGCGATCTGCTCCGGGTTGTGGCCGTCCACCGCCAGCACCTGCCAGTTGTAGGATTCAAAACGCTTGCTGGTATCGTCGGTGAACCAGCCGTCCACCTCGCCGTCGATAGAAATGCCGTTGTCGTCGTAGAACACAATCAGCTTGCCCAGATCGAGCGTGCCCGCCAGCGAGCACACCTCGTGGGAAATCCCCTCCATCAGACAGCCATCGCCCGCGAAGACATAGGTGTAATGGTTGATAAGCTCGTGACCGGGGCGGTTGAACTGCGCCGCCAGGGTCTTTTCGGCAATCGCCATGCCCACGGCATTGGCCAGGCCCTGGCCCAGCGGGCCGGTCGTGGTCTCAACGCCCGGGGTATAGCCGAACTCGGGGTGACCCGGCGTCCTGGAATGCAGTTGACGGAAATTGCGGATATCGTCGATGGAGACATCGTAGCCACTCAGGTGCAGCAGGGAGTACACCAGCATGGAGCCGTGGCCGTTGGACATGACAAAGCGGTCGCGATTGACCCAGCCGGGGTTGACGGGGCTGTGGCTGAGAAAATCATTCCACAGCACCTGGGCGATATCCGCCATGCCCATGGGTGCGCCGGGGTGCCCGGAATTGGCCTTCTGGACTGCATCCATGCTGAGGGCTCGAATGGCGTTGGCACAATCTCTGCGCGAGGGAACACTGCTGGACATACGGGTCTGGCTCCTGTCGTGGGCTGTGAATTTTCAAGGCCCGCTATTTTCCCGCACCTCGCCTGAATATGCTACTCGCACATCTTTTATTTTGCCGTCACAGGCAGTGCCATGCTGCCGTTCCGGCATGGAGCATACAAAACCCCGGAGCGGATGATGGATCATTACGTTCTGGACTCGCCGTGAATACGTCCCTGTAGGCTCGGACGCCGCATCCCTGCGGCTTACGGTCCAGCCCGCAATGATCCATCACCCACTCTCAGGCTCAGTGGCTACAAATCTATATCAAATAATTTTGATATAGATTGCTCATGCTGTTATAGTCCCGCTCCACAGTCCACAAATCCGGAAACCTTTGTGACCCTGAGCGCCGTTCGCAGCAGCACTTATAGCCCGCAGGACCAGGCCGAAGAGCTCACCCAGCTCTGCAAGGCACTGGCGGACGGCCTGCGCCTGGAGATTCTGCGCCTGCTGCGCATCAGCTCCTTCGGGGTGCTGGAGATCTGCCGCATTCTCGATATCCGTCAGTCCGCCCTGAGCCACCATCTCAAGATCCTCGCCACCGCCGGGTTGGCCACCACCCGCCGTGAAGGCAATACCATTTTCTACCGTCGCCCGCTGCTCAGCAGCGACGACCCGCACTACGGTTTCAAGAGAAGCGCTTTCGAGGCGATCGACGGCATTCCGCTTGCCGAAACCCTGCTGGAACGCCTGAACCTGGTGCAACAAGAGCGCTCGGAGCAGTCCCTGCAGTTCTTCACGCGCCACGCAGACAAGTTCCGCGAGAAGCAGGGCCTGGTCGCCGAGCACAGCCAGTACATGAGCAGCCTCTCGGACCTGCTGCATTCCCTCAAGCTCCCCGGGCACCAGCGCATGATGGAAGTCGGGCCGGGGCAGGGCGAACTGCTGGCCGGGCTGGCCTCGCAGTTCAAACAGGTCATTGCGCTGGACAACGCGGCGGAAATGCTCAACCAGGCGCGGGCAACCGTGGCCGATGCTGGAGTGGACAATATCGACTTCATTCTGGGGGATACCCGCAAGGCACTGGAACTGCAGCTGAACTGCGACCTGATGCTGTTCGACATGGTGCTGCACCATCTGCCTGCACCTCACGAAGCCTTTCAACATGCCCGGACGCTGCTCAATGAGGCCGGCGTGCTGCTGATCGTGGACCTGTGCCGGCACGATCAGGACTGGGTACGCGAATCCTGCGGCGACCTGTGGCTGGGCTTTGACCTGGACGATATGAACGACTGGGCGGACCAGGCCGGGCTGCAGGCGGCCCAGGTGGTCTACCTTGGGCTGCGCAACGGTTTTCAGATTCAGATGTGCGCGTTTCGCAAACCCGCCCAAGCCAGGGCTGTTTGATACATGAACCCTTTACTTACACACAAAACCAGAAAGGACTGACACTATGGCATCATCTCTCTTTACCTCAGAATCCGTCTCTGAGGGACATCCCGACAAGATGGCGGACCAGATCTCCGATGCGGTGCTGGACGCCATTCTGACGCAGGACCCGAAGGCTCGCGTCGCCTGTGAAACCATGATCAAGACCGGCATGGTCGTTGTCGCTGGTGAAGTGACGACCGAAGCCTATGTGGATATCGAGGAGCTCACGCGCAAAGTGGTGTGTGACATCGGCTACGATCACTCCGACAAGGGCTTCGACGGTCACTCCTGCGCCGTGCTCAACGCCATCGGCAAGCAGTCGCCCGATATTTCCCAGGGCGTGGACGACACTCCCGATCACGAACAGGGCGCTGGCGACCAGGGCCTGATGTTCGGTTATGCCAGCAACGAAACCGACGTGCTGATGCCCGCACCGATCACCTATTCCCATCGCCTCGTGCAGCGTCAGGCAGAAGTGCGCAAGAACGGTTCCCTGCCCTGGCTGCGCCCGGACGCCAAGAGCCAGATCACCTTCCGTTATGACAACGGCAAGCCCGTTGGCATCGATGCCGTGGTGCTGTCCACCCAGCACAGCGAAGACATCAGCCAGAGCGCGCTGAGAGAAGCGGTGATGGAGGAAATCATCAAGCCCGTGCTGCCGGCACACTGGCTGAACGCCGACACCAAGTACTTCATCAACCCGACCGGTCGTTTCGTTATCGGCGGCCCCCACGGCGACTGCGGTCTGACCGGACGCAAGATCATTGTGGACACCTATGGCGGCATGGCTCGCCACGGGGGCGGGGCATTCTCCGGCAAGGACCCGTCCAAGGTAGACCGTTCCGCGGCGTATGTTGCCCGTTATGTTGCCAAGAACATTGTGGCCGCCGGCATTGCGGACCGTTGCGAAATCCAGCTCTCCTACGCCATCGGCGTGGCCGAGCCCACCTCCATCAGCGCGGACACCTTCGGCACCGGCAGAATCTCGGAAGAGCGCATTGTGGCACTGGTCCGGGAATTCTTCGAGTTGCGCCCGAAAGGCCTCATCCGCATGCTGGATCTGCTGCGCCCGATTTATCTGCCCACAGCCGCCTACGGTCACTTTGGCCGCGAAGACCAGGGCTTCACCTGGGAGAACACGGACAAGGCAGAGGCGCTGCGCGAAGCCGCCGGTCTCTGAACCAATCATTCATTAATAAAGCACTACAGGAAAGATTCATGAGCACACAAGATTACAAAGTCGCCGACATCTCGCTGGCGGATTTCGGCCGCAAGGAAGTCGTTCTGGCAGAATCGGAAATGCCTGCCCTGATGACCCTGCGTCGACGCTACAGCGCGGAAAAACCGCTTGCCAACGCAAAAATTCTCGGCTGTATTCACATGACGGTACAAACTGCTGTACTGATTGAAACCCTGGTGGAACTGGGCGCCGAAGTACGCTGGTCCTCCTGCAATATCTTCTCCACGCAGGATCACGCAGCCGCCTATATCGCATCCAAAGGCATTGCGGTTTACGCCTGGAAAGGCCAGACCGTGGAAGAGGGTGACTGGTGTATCGAGCAGACCATTCTGAAAGATGGCCAGCCCTGGGACGCCAACATGATTCTGGACGATGGCGGCGATCTCACCGCGATGGTGCACAACAAGTATCCGCAGATGCTCGACAAAATCAGTGGCATCACCGAAGAAACCACCACGGGCGTGCACCGTCTCATCGAAATGATGGAACAAGGCAGCCTGAAGGTGCCGGCGATCAACGTGAACGATTCCGTCACCAAGTCCAAGAACGACAACAAATACGGCTGCCGTCACAGCCTCAACGATGGCATCAAGCGCGGCACCGATATGCTGCTCTCCGGTAAGCATGCGCTGGTTGTCGGCTACGGTGACGTGGGCAAGGGCTCCGCGCAGAGCCTGCGTCAGGAAGGCATGATCGTGAAAATCGCCGAGATCGACCCGATCTGCGCCATGCAGGCCTGCATGGACGGCTATGAAGTGGTGTCTCCCTACAAGCAGGGCAACAACACCGGCAAGCTGGAAGACATCGATACCGCACTGCTGGGCAAGCTGGATCTGATCGTCACCACCACCGGCAATATCGACGTGTGTGACAAGAACATGCTGCAGACGGTGAAGGCCGGCGCCATCATCTGCAACATCGGTCACTTCGACAACGAGATCGATACCGCCTATATGCGCAAACACTGGCAGTGGGAAGAGGTAAAACCGCAGGTCCACAAGATCTATCGCGGCAACCCGGAAACCGAATCCGGCAATTACCTGATCCTGCTGTCCGAAGGCCGCCTGATCAACCTCGGCAATGCCACCGGGCACCCGTCACGCATCATGGACGGCTCCTTCGCCAACCAGGTGATTGCGCAGATGTATCTGTACGAGAAGAACTTTGCCTCTCTGTCACCGGAGTTCAAGAAGGACAACATCACCGTGGAAGTGCTGCCCAAGCATCTGGACGAGCAGGTGGCCGCGCTGATGGTCGGCGGCTTCGGTGGTGTGCTGACCAAGCTGACACCGGCACAGGCCAAGTACATCAACGTGGCGGTAGAAGGTCCGTTCAAGCCGGACAGCTACAAGTACTGATCGGCAGGGAATATATTCGCGGGCGAGCCCGCTCCCACAGTCAGTGCGATGACCCTGTGGGAGCGGGCTTGCTGCCACAATCAGTGCAATGGCCCTGCGTGGGAGCGGGCTTGCCCGCGAATACCTGAATCGGTAGGAGCCGGCCCTGCCGGCGATTGATGCAACAACATCACCCGGATTTGAGAACACAACATGATCACGACACACACAGGCAATCGGGACACCTCCCGCTTCAGCTTTGAATTCTTTCCACCCAAGACCGAAATCGGAGAGCAGAAACTCGCCGAGGTACACCGGGAACTGGCGCTGCTGAAGCCCGACTTTTTTTCCGTGACCTATGGCGCGGGCGGCTCCACACGCGATGGCACCCGACAGGCCGTGATGAATATTCACCAGGCCGGTTCTGCCGTTGCCCCGCATCTGTCTTTCGGAGGCTCCAGTGAAGAAGACATCCGCGCACTGCTGAACTTCTACAAGGACGCAGGGATTTCACGTCTGGTTGCTCTGCGCGGCGATGTTCCCTCGGGCACCGGCGGTGCCAACAGCTTTTATTACGCCAATGAGCTGATTGCCTTTATCCGTCGTGAAACCGGCGATCATTTCCACATCGAGGTCGCCTGCTACCCGGAGATTCACCCCAAGTCCGAGAGCTACGATTCCGATCTGTTCTATTTCAAGCAGAAAGTGGATGCCGGCGCGAACAGCGCACTGACCCAGTATTTCTACAACCCGGATGCGTATTTCTACTACGTGGAAAGCTGTCAGGCCGCCGGCATCGACATCCCCATCGTGCCCGGCATCATGCCCATCAGCAATTACACAAACCTGGCCCGTTTCAGCAGCAGTTGCGGCGCCGAAATTCCCCGCTGGATGCGTCAGCGCCTGCAAGGTTATGGCGACGATGCCGAGAGCATTCGCGAATTCGGTATCGAAACGGTCTCCCGCCTGTGCGAAACCCTGCTGCAGGGCGGGGCACCGGGCCTGCATTTCTACACGATGAACCAGGCGGACACCGTGCGCAGCATCTGGCAGAACCTGAATCTGAGCGAGCGCTGAAGCATGCGCCTGTCCCGCATCCACACCACGCATGCCCTTGCCGAAGGGAACACCCTGCCGCTCAACGATGACACGGCACACTATCTCGGCAAGGTGTTGCGTGTTCGGCCCGGCGACACCCTCAGCCTTTTCAATGCGGAACACGGAGAGTTCCTCGCCAGCATTGTCTCGGTCGACAAGAAGCACGTCACCGTGCAGCTCGGCGAGCGCATTCCCTGTGCGGCAGACCCGAGCCTACCCATCCATCTTGGGCTTGGCCTGTCACGCGGTGAACGCATGGATTACGCCATTCAGAAAGCCACCGAGGCCGGGGTGTCCGGTATCACTCCTTTGCTGACACAGCGCTGCGAAGTGAAACTGCGCAACGAGCGCATGGAAACCCGTCTGCAACACTGGCAGCGCATTGCCATCAGCGCCAGCGAGCAATGCGGGCGTTGCGCCGTTCCCGTGATTCATGCGCCCGAGACGCTGGAGTCCTGGCTGCAGCGTACGCACGAGGGGCTGCGCTTCGTGCTCGATCATCGTGCCACGCGGGCCTTGTCGGGCCATGAAGATGCTCCGGCCTCCATCACCCTGCTGATCGGCCCCGAGGGCGGTTTAAGCGAGGATGAGGTTGAGCAGGCCAACACGGCAGGCTTTCACTCCCTGCGCCTCGGCCCGCGCGTTCTGCGCACCGAGACAGCCCCCGTCATCGCCATCGCCCTGCTGCAACAGCGCTGGGGCGATTACTGAAAGTCCTCCCTTTGCGTAGGAGCCAGCCCTGCTGGCGATCAAAAAATTTTTAGATATCTCATCGCCAGCAGGGCTGGCTCCTACGGAATGGTGCGATGAACCAAAAAAAAGCGCCCCGAAGGGCGCTTGAAGTTTGCTTTGTTGCCTGTGAATACCTGTGTCTTACTTGGTGAACTCCGGATAGGCTTCCAGGCCGCACTCGGACACGTCCACGCCCTGGTCTTCCTCTTCCTCGCTCACGCGGATTCCCATCACCATCTTGATGACGGTCCACACGATCAGGCTGGCGACGAATACCCAGATGAAGATTGTCAGGGCACCGATGATCTGGCCGGAGAAAGAAACCCCATCGTTGGTGATCGGCACCAGCAACAGACCCAGCAGACCGCATGCGCCGTGGACGGAGATCGCACCCACCGGGTCGTCGATCTTGATCTTGTCCAGGAACACGATGCTGAACACGACCAGGACACCGCCCAAGGCGCCGAAGATGGTCGCCTGCAGGGCTGTCGGCGTGGAAGGCTCGGCAGTAATGGCCACCAGACCGGCCAGTGCGCCGTTGAGCGCCATGGTCAGATCAGCCTTGCCGAACAGGGCATGGGCTACCAGCAACGCGGCAACCAGGCCGCCTGCAGCTGCCGCATTGGTGTTCAGGAACACCATGGCCACCGCGTTGGCGTTGCCAATGTCGGCCAGTTTCAGTACGGAGCCGCCGTTGAAGCCGAACCAGCCCATCCACAGAATGAAGGTACCCAGGGTTGCCAGAGGCAGGTTTGCACCCGGAATCGCCTTGATGCTGCCATCCGCGCTGTACTTGCCCTTGCGAGCCCCCAGCAACAGAACACCCGCCAGAGCCGCCGCCGCACCAGCCATGTGCACGATCCCGGAACCGGCGAAGTCGGAGAAGCCAAGATCACCCAGCGTGAACATGCCGAACACCGCATTGCCACCCCATGTCCAGGAACCTTCCAGCGGATAGATCAGGCCGGTCATGAACACAGAGAAAATGAGGAACGCCCACAGCTTCATGCGCTCTGCCACGGCCCCTGACACGATGGACATTGCGGTGGCAACGAACACCACCTGGAAGAAGAAGTCAGAAGCACCGGAGTACACGGAGCCGCCATCGAAGCCTTCTTCTGCCTTGGACGCCAGGGCATCCGCAACCAGCGTGTCCCCGCCCTCAATGCCGGAAAGGAAAATGCTGCCGCCGTACATGATGGCGTAACCGCAGATCAGGTACATGATGCAGGAGATTGCATACAGCGCAACGTTCTTGGTCAGAATTTCCGTCGTGTTCTTGGAGCGTACGAGGCCGGCCTCCAGCATGGAGAAGCCTGCCGCCATCCACATCACAAGCGCACCGCACACCAGGAAATAGAATGTGTCGATTGCGTATTGCAGTTGAAAAATTTGGTCTTCCACCTTATTACCTCCAAACCAGGTCCTGAATGAACCGACTGGTTAAATAATCGTTTTAGAGAATGATCTCCGGAATCGTTTTCTTACACCGCCTCTTCGCCGGTTTCACCCGTTCTGATGCGGATCACCTGCAGCAAATCAGAAACAAAAATTTTGCCGTCGCCAATTTTCCCGGTGTTCGCCGCTTTCGTGATCGCCTCCAGTGTCTGATCAAGAAGATCATCCGCAATCGCCACTTCAATCTTTACCTTAGGTAGAAAATCCACTACATATTCCGCACCCCGGTACAGCTCTGTGTGCCCCTTCTGCCTGCCAAAACCTTTCACCTCTGTTACGGTAATCCCCTGCACGCCGATTTCTGATAACGCTTCGCGGGCATCGTCCAATTTGAAAGGCTTGATAATTGCCGTCACTAACTTCATAGATTTGCTCCTTACCTATTAATATCTGCCCTGCCACTCAGTGCAGATACACCTGAAGGTGCTTTATGCATGGGCCGTGCCATAAAGACCAAGTGTTTACATAACAACAAGATACGCGAAGAAACATTCATTCCAATCCACATTTCCCGCTCATATCCCGCGAATTTGCACCTTATTGGTGCGGTGCACTGCCAGTCGCACCAATCCACCACATCCGCCACCACCGCTCATCAGACCTTGCTTCAATCTGCGGCGGGGACAAAAAAGGCCCGAAAACTTCGCGCTCGCGGGCCTCTCATGACAATCATGGACAGCACCCCGAAAAGGCACTGCGCCAGTCAACTCAGAAAGATTTTCCGAGTGAGAAAACCACCGTGCTGTCGCAGTCGGACGATCCGCCGCAATTGGCATCGCTCAGATCCGTGTCGGTAAACATCAAAGAGAAGTCGATACCGGCGTAGGATTTGGAGAGAGAGATGTTGTACTCGGAATACTTGTCCTCGGTGCCCCACACGTCCTGATCGTAGGTTTGCAGACCGTAGTGCAGGCCGAGGGAAACATCGCTGCCCAGATCAAAACCGTAATCCAGCGTGTAATACCAGGCCTTGCCAACACCAGCATAGAAATCATCGGAGTAATTGATGGAACCGGACAGGCCGCCATAACTCAGCACGCCGTAGAATTCCAGAAAGTCGTCACTGCTCATGCCGGGATAGTCGTAGTACAGAAAGCCGACGTCATAGCCGAGCTCTTCTGTCAGGCTGCCGGAGTAACCGCCGTAGTAATCAATCTCGATACTGTCGTCGAAAGTGATGCTGGAGGCCCAGGTTCCCAGGTAGAAACCGGACTCACTCGCAAAGTCGAAGCCACCCTGGATGGCCGAACCCCCACTGGTCTGAGAGACACCGCGGTAGATGTAGTCGGTTGTCAGTGCCACGTTCGCGCTGATCGGGCTTTCCTGTGCCTGCGCAGCAAATACTGCTGTCATCAAACCCGTGCTCAACAATGCTTGTGCTAATTTTTTCATAAGGAATAACTCCATTGACGTTGTAGTAATTTATCCACCTTGCGCTGAAGGTTTCAGACCTGGGCAGGACGTGGGTTTTAATTCTCCAGGTCACGTTCCTGCTCTGGGCTGCACTGCTCCAAGCACAATGTGTGCCGATTTTTTTACGGCATCTGGAGTGCGCATAATTTCCTGAAAATACAAAGGGATAATTTCAATAAATGGAAAGAGGGAAGGAAAGCCATAGAACAAAGGTGAGATGGCTTTTTTCGCAAACGCACCGTTATGGATCAATTTTTCGGCTTGTGCCCCGAAAAAAGGACTGTAATGCCTTGTTTTTGTGCGCAGGGGTCTGCGGCATCACAAGTCCTGATTTGTTCCAGGGGTCGGCTGCGTTACAATCGCCAGACGCGATTTCGCACAGCAAAGCAGGACGTACAGGACACCCGCCATGATCGACAAACGTTTTCTGGAAGAGCTAAGCCAGCAGATTTCCCGTCTGCTGCCCCAGGCGGAAGCCGCAGGAGAGGACATTAAAAACACCGTGTCATCTGCGCTGCAAAAAGGTTTCTCCAAACTGGATCTGTTGACGCGAGAGGAGTTCGACGCACAGTCGGCTGCACTGGCCCGGGCACAGGAACAGATCAACCGCCTGCAGGCCGATATCGCGGCGCTGGAAGCCCAGCTTGATGCGCTGGAGAAGAAACAGCAGGAACTCTGAGGAGCCTCCGGTCAAATCTCCTGCTTACCCATGCAATGCACGAACAGCGTGCTCTGGGTCGGCATCCAGGATACGAAGCAAGGCTTTGGCGGGGCCGGTGGGATGTCGGCGGCCTTGCTCCCAGTTTTCCAGCGTTCGCTTGCTGACGCCGATCAGCAAAGCAAAACGATTCTGGCTTAAACCCACTTTTTCACGAATCACTTTAACTTTTGGTTCCGGGAACTCAGCTACTCTGGCAGCGGTTTTTTTGCCCTGGGCGATCTCGTCCATTTCCTGCACGCTGGCCAGCAACTCATCAAACATGTCTTTTTTCATCGAACCTTTCTCAAGCCACCAGTACCTTGGATAATCACGCCCATGTCAGGCCGTTTCACCAAGGCTTCCTGCAACTCTTTGTACTCCTCATCGCTCATCAGCTCTTTGATGCGACGGGTAAACACGTTGGTCTCTATGAGTACCATAGCGCTCCACCATACGCCATTGGCGTATATTGTCTAGCGTGATAGAAAACCCTAGGCGCCCACCTTCAACAGCCGGGCATGCCGCCGATAGGCGATGGCCTCCGAAAGGTCCGCAACCAGAATTTCCTCGCGCTGCTCCAGGTCTGCAATGGTGCGGGCAATCTTCAGCACCCGGTGACAGGCTCTGGCCGACAGCCCCAGGGATTTCACTGCCCGCTGCAGCAGCGCCTCACAATCCGGGCTCAGCGCACAGACGCGATCGAGTTCGCGGATATCGAGCTCGCTGTTCAGTTGACCACTGCGCTCCAGCTGGCGTGCCCTGCAAACCTGGATACTCTCGCGCAAGGCGGCAACTTCGGCTTCGTCTGCATCCGTGGAGGCGGGACGGCTGCGCAGCTCATCATGGGGGATACGCGGCACCTCCACAATCAGATCGATGCGATCCAGCAAGGGGCCGGAAATTTTCTCCAGATAACGCTGCACTCTTTCCGGCGGGCAGGAACAGCGCCCCTGAGGGTCGCCATAATAACCGCAGGGGCACGGGTTCATCGCGGCCACCAACTGAAAATCCGCCGGGAACTGCAGGCGATAATTGGCGCGGCTGACGGTAATCGCGGCGGATTCCAGCGGCTCGCGCAGCCCCTCCAGCGCACTGCGCCTGAACTCCGTCAGCTCATCCAGAAACAGCAAACCCCGATGCGCAAGCGTGACCTCTCCGGGACTCGCCTGTTTTCCTCCTCCGACCAATGCCACGCTGGTCGCCGTGTGGTGAGGGGAGCGAAACACCGGGCGGCGCCATTGCAGGGCATCGATCACCTGGCCGGAAATGGATTTGATCGCCGCCGCCTCCAGCGCCTCCTTTTCCGTCAGGGGAGGCAACAGCTCCGTCAACGCATTGGCCAGCATGGTCTTGCCGGTACCGGGTGGCCCAATCAACAGGATGTTATGCCGGGCGGCTGCAGCCACACACAAGGCGCGCTTGGCATGCCGTTGCCCCTTGATCTGCGCAAAGCGTTCCGAGCCGGGGAGGACGCTGTGCCCGTGGGCGAGCTCATCGTAACAGCAGGCCTGCATGCCAGTGCCAGTCTGCAGATACTGGAACACCTGCAGAAGATGCTCCGCACTGAATGCCTGCACGTCTCGCACCAGGGAAGTCTCAACCTGATTACCCCGGGGCAGCAACAATTGTCGCCCGGCATCTCGTGCGGCCAACAGGGCCGGCAACACGCCCTGCACGCTGCGCAGCTCTCCTGTCAGCGCCAGTTCCCCCAGAATTTCCACGTCTGCCAGGCGCTGCGCCGGCAGCTGGCCCGAGGCGGCAAGAATGCTGATGGCAATCGCCAGATCAAAACGCCCTCCGCTCTTGGGCAGATCGGCGGGCGCCAGATTGATGGTGATACGCCGGGCGGGAAATTCGAGATTGGCATTGAGAATCGCGCAGCGAACCCGCTCACGGCTCTCGCGCACCGCCGTCTCCGGCAGGCCGACAATCGTCAGGCTGGGCAGGCCATTGGCAAGATGGGTTTCCACCGTGACCAAAGGGGCATCAACGCCCACATTGGCACGGGTATAGACGACGGCTAAAGACACGTTCCGATCCCTGGCGTGTGTTAGCGGGAATAGCTTAGGGAAGCTCTGATTAATTATTTCTAGTGCAGATTGCGCGATTTCGCCACTAACGGGGAATCAATTGAGAATACGCCGGGAAGCAGGAGCATCCCCCTGCGCGGTATCAACATTGAGCAATGTCGTCAGCCCGCGGAAGTTGACGGGCTTGCTGAAGTAATAGCCCTGCACCTGGTCGCAGTTGTTCTGGTAGAGGAAGGCAATCTGCTCGGCCGTTTCGGCCCCCTCGGCAATGACTTCCATATTGAGGCTGTGAGCAAGATTGATGATGGCCCGCACAATGACCGCATCGTCTTCATTGCTGGTGACGCTGCCGACAAAGGAGCGGTCGATCTTGAGCACCGAGATCGGCAGGCGCTGGATGTGGGCAAACGAGGAATAGCCCGTGCCGAAATCATCCAGGGAAATATCTATCCCCAGTTCACTGAGACGGCGCAGGCTCTGGTCAACCGCCTGCCCCTCGCTCATCATGGTGGTTTCGGTCAATTCAAACTCCAGACGCCCTTCGGTAATGCCCTGATTACCCAGAATATTGGCCACCGTCTGCACGAAATTACGATCCTGGAACTGTTTGAAAGACACGTTGACGGCCAGCTGTACCTCAGGCTGCCCCAGCTCGGACAAGCGGTTCAGATCCTTGCAGGCCTGATGGATCACCCAATAGCCCAGGGGTACGATCAGGCCGCAGTCTTCCGCAACCGCAATGAACTGTGCCGGTGACAGCAGGCCACGTGTTGGATGGTTCCAGCGCAGCAGGCCTTCGGCGCCAACGATCTGCTGCGTCTTGATATCGATGCGTGGCTGATAGTAGAGCTCAAATTCTTCGTTGCGGATGCTGCGGCGGATCTCGGCCTCCAGCTTCAGCAGTTTCTGCTGGGCATCCGTCATGTCACGGGTATAGAACTGGAAGTGGTTGCCATTGTCTGCCTTGGCGATGCGCATGGCCGTGTCGGCATTGGCGAGCAAGGCGTCTGCCGTAATGGTGCGCTCTTTGTTCAGCGCAACCCCGATACTGAAGCTCATGCGGATGGCGTGCTGCGCCACCGCAAAAGGTTTCAGCATGGCCTGCAGAATATCGTCGATGCTGCGCCGACAATCGTTTTCAACATCGCCCTGGGCATTGCGCAGCACGATGGCGAACTCATTGCCCCCCACCCGCGCCATGCATCGCGGTGAGAGCAGGGCATCGCGAATGCGCGCGGCAATCAATTGAATCAAGGCATCTCCGGCGCCCTGGCCGTAGGAAGCATTTACTTTCTTGAACTGATCTACATCGACCAACAACAAACCCACCGATTCGGGCACACGGGCATCCGCCAGCATACGGGCCAACTGGGCGCGAAACTGCTGGCGATTGCTCAGGCCGGTCAACGGGTCTGCATGCAGGGTTTCAAGGTGGAGAATGGAGGGGGCGGAGCGGGCACAGGCAAAGGCAATGGCCTTTTGCAGCGTGTCCGGGCTCAGGGCAGGGCGCAGCACAATATCGGCATTGCCCTGCCGGATGGCATCCCGGTCTGCGTTGGCGGGAACATGGTCGACAATCGCAATGACCGGAACCGTGATCTGCTGACGCTTCAGCTCGGCCAGCAAGGCCTGGGATATTCGGGAATCGGAGATCTTGCCCCACAGAATAAGCTCGTAATCCGCGCCCCTCATGGCCGCCAGGGCCGTGACATCTGCCTGACACCAGTGCAAGTGGTGTGAAGGGCCTTCCATGCTGTTCAGCAAGCGCTCGATCAGTCGAAATTCGACATCATGTTCTGCAATCAGCAGGATTCGCAATGCAGGCTCCACGAATTCACAATCCAGATATTCATTATCGGCAGTGCCACCATATTCTTCAGGCGGAAACGCCACACGTCCCATAGAGAGACAGAAATAATCGCGTGCAGTTCAAGGCACAGGACACAGGCTTGTATATAATAGGCAACACCCCAAACCAATACCAGCCAACCTGCCTGCGAACCCTGTGAAGAAGCTCAACCCCCGCCAGCTTGAAGCGGTGAAATACATCAGCTCCCCCCTGCTCGTGCTTGCCGGCGCAGGCAGTGGCAAGACCAGTGTCATCACCCAGAAAATCAGTTACCTGATCAATGAGTGTGGCTACCCTGCTCACAAGGTGGCGGCCGTCACCTTCACCAACAAGGCCGCACGGGAGATGAAGGAGCGGGTCTCCTCCCTTGTGCGTCAGCGCGAGGGAACAGCCAACACCCGTGGTCTCACGATTTCGACCTTCCACCATCTGGGCTTGACCATCATCCGCCGCGAGCATGCCAAACTGGGCTTCAAATCCGGGTTTTCCATCTTCGACAGCCAGGACAGCATGAGCCTGCTGAAGAGCTTATTGCACAAAGAAGCGGAAGTGAGTGATGAACAGCTCAAATTTCTGCAGAACACCATTTCAAACTGGAAAAACCAGTTGTTGTTGCCTGAGCAGGCGGAGCAGATCGCGCAGGAGCCGGAAGAGATTTTTGCCTCTCGCGTCTACACCCAGTACCAGCGCCATCTCAATGCCTTCAATGCCGTCGATTTTGATGACCTGATCCTGCTGCCGGTCACGCTGTTCCAGTCCCACCCCGATGTGCTGGAGCGCTGGCAGAATCGTATTCATTACCTGCTGGTGGATGAGTACCAGGACACCAATGAAGGGCAGTACCTGCTGGTGAAACTGCTGGTCGGCCCGCGCAACGGACTTACCGTGGTCGGTGACGACGACCAGTCCATCTATTCCTGGCGTGGGGCAAAGCCCGAGAACATGGCGCAACTGGAAAAGGACTACCCCAGTTTGAAACTGATCAAACTGGAGCAGAACTATCGCTCCAACAACAATATCCTCAATGCCGCCAACACGCTTATCGCCAATAACCCCCACCTGTATGACAAGAAGCTGTGGAGTCAGCTGGGGCTGGGCGGGCTGCTGCGCGTGGTCTCCTGTGCCAACCAGGACGCCGAGGTGGAAAGAATCGCGCTGGAAATTCTCAGCATGTGCGTGAACCAGCGCCTGCGCTTTCGTGATTTCGCCGTGCTCTATCGCGGCAATCATCAGGCCAAGGCGCTGGAGCTGGCACTGCAGGCCAATCAGATTCCCTACCAGATCACCGGCGGCACCTCCTTCTTTTCCCGCGCAGAGATCAAGGATGTCATGGGCTATCTGCGCCTGTTGGTCAACCCGGATGACGACAACGCCTTTCTGCGTGTCATCAACACGCCACGGCGCAAGATCGGCCCCAGTATTCTGGAAGGGCTGAGCCAGTACGCAAACGAGCGCGAGGCCTCTCTGTTGCAGGCCTGTGGTGAACTGGGCCTTGGCCAGTTTCTGGAAGGGAAGAAGCTGGAGAAACTGCAGCAGTTCGCCAGCTGGCTGGAGAATATTCGCGAGCAGTCGCAACGCGGCGACAGCATCGCGGCGATACGCGAAATGCTGGCGGATATCGATTACGAGGGCTGGCTGCACCTGAATGCAAAATCCCAGGCCGCCGCGGAGCGCGCCATCGCCAATGTCGAGTTGCTCATCAACTCCCTGCAGACCAGCCTCAGCAATGAGGAAGGCGACGACGAGGACATTGAAGCGGCGATCAACAAACTGATTCTGCGCGACCTGCTGGAGCGACAGGAGGAAGAGGACATCAACAACCAGGTGCAGCTAATGACACTGCACGCCGCCAAGGGGCTGGAGTTTCCTCACGTCTTCATCATGGGCATGGAAGAGGAGCTGCTGCCCCATCGCAACAGCATCGAGAACGACGATATTGAAGAGGAGCGGCGCCTGGCCTATGTCGGCATCACCCGCGCGCAACAGAGCCTGACGTTTACCCTGGCCCGCAAGCGCAAACAGTTTGGTGAAATCCTCTCCACCACTCCCAGCCGCTTTCTCGATGAGCTGCCGCAGGACCTGCTCGACTGGGAAGGGCGCACAGAGGCAACACCGGAACAGAAGCAGGAGAAGGGAGCGGCGGCCATTGCGGGGCTGAAAGATCTCTTCGCCTGATCACAGTAAAAACCGCCGCAATAAAAAAGGGCTCCCGAGGGAGCCCTTTTTATTTCCGCAAAGCGTATGCCTTACTTGCTGCTGTCTACCATGTACTGGATCAGCGCTTTCAGATCATCTTCTGTGCAGGTGAAGCACAGGCCCTTGGCGGGCATGGCGTTCAGACCATTGGTTGCATTGGCCAGCAGAGTGTCCATGCCTTTCTGGACGCGGGGAGCCCAGTCTGCCGCATTGCCCACTTTCGGGGCACCTGCTGCACCACTGTTGTGGCAGGCCCAGCAGTTCTGCATGTAGACACGCTCTACTTCAAAACCATCGGAATTCTGCGCCAGTTGCATTACCGCATTGGCGGGTGCATCGGCAGATACGGAACCAGCCATAACGGCCAGCGCGGAGATGGCACCCAGTTGTACTGCGCGGGACTTCAAAACATTAATCAATTTCACGACGTCTTGCTCCTGTTTCTGTTACCGGTATTTCACCGTTACGACTTCAGAGTAATTCCACCAAGCTTAACCTGTAATGAACAAACTTACTGGGCATCGCCTGATATGTACTCCACCAGCGCTGCAATGTTTTCGTCACTGCAGGTCATGCACATTCCGCGAGGAGGCATGGCATTCAGACCATTGATGGCATTGGCCACCACGGTATCCATGCCTTTTTCCAGACGCGTGGTCCACTCGGCGGTATCCCCGAACTTGGGAGCACCGGCCATGCCGGAGGCGTGGCATACCTGGCAGTTCTGCTGGTAGGCCTGTTCCGCGCTGAATTCCGCTACGGCACCAGAGGCCGCTGCCCCTGCAGAGGCACCGCCGCGTGCGCAGGATTCCCCTGCCAGGCACACACTGCCTACCGGCTTCAGGCGTTCAGCGATCTGCTCGTCACGCGATTGCGCTGCGATAGACCCCATGAACAGGACGCTCAGCGCCAGTACGCCCAACTGAGCGATGCGTACCACGAATTTGCTGTTGTTAACTGCCACGCTATTTTCCTCTTTTTGAACTTTCACAATGGTGTTCCCGAGCACACAGAACCGACATGACAAGATGCTGACACGGTGTTTCAAATCCACGAGATGCGCGCGATTATACAGCCTCAGGCAAGGCCGAGTAAATTTACATTATCGATTGATACCGCTCAGGGGCTCACAATCAGGTTGATGGGCGCGGCGTGGAAGTACAGTTCATCGGGATTGCTGGCCAGCCCGTAGCCCATCAGGAAGTTGACCTGGGCCGAGGGAAAGCCCGCCTGAGCGGCCGTGAAATGGCGCAATAGATCCACTTGCTCGACAGCCCCGAGCACCTTGTTGCTGGCCCGGGTAATTCCATCGGCCGGATTATAGGGGACGAATTCCCCCACGCCATTGCGCAGGTAGATCCCGCCATCGTCCATCACCGCCGCCACCACCACGAAGCCGGCTTTTCCCTGGTGTGCCGGGTCCACCTGAATCGTCCCGGCAATATCCACGGGCTGGGTCGATTTCGCCAGATTGCTGTAGCTGCTGCCCCTGTCCTGGGTGACGCCCCCGGAGAAACGCGCAGTCGAGACACCCCCGCGCAGGCTGGTTTCCTCGCCCAACGGCAAAGGGCTGCTGCTCTGGTAGGACAGGGTCAGTTCATAAGGCCCGAAGGTATCTCCGCACTCCGAGCCCTGTGAAAAGGTATTGGCCAGGATCGCATAGGTGCCCGCCGCCAGGGTCTGCGTCATGCGCGAATCACAGCCAGCGCCACCATCGCTCTTCACATCCAGCACGCGGGATTGGGCATCCATCAGCACCAGCACCGAGTCCAGCGAGGACGAATGCAACTGGAGGGTAATCTCGCTCTGCTGTGTCAGCACGAACTCATAGGTATCCACAAAGCTGTTGTCACTGCCGCCCCCGACGAGCTGTTTGACCGTGCAATCGCCAGCGACCAGGGCACCCGCGCGGCGCCCGAAGCCCAGCGCCGTGACCGGACAGTTGCTGTAGCCGGTGTAGAGCGTCGTGGCACCGTCGATGTCATCCGTCTGCAGGCTGCTCAGATTGCCGATGGTCGGCCTCATGATGGCGGTGGCACTCTGCTCGTGTCCCATGCCCAGCACATGGCCCAGCTCGTGCAGCGCGATGCGTCCGAAGTCCTGGGTACGGGTCTGGAATTGCAGAGGGCCATCGTAGACATCGTAACGTTCGTTGGCGTTAAAGACGATATCCGCCTCCGTGATGTCCTCTCCGCCCAGCAGATTGCTTTCCGTGTAAATCAGGGTAACCGCCAGCACCCCGGAGCCAAAACTGTTGCCGCAGACGGTGGTATTGAACCCGGCCCCGTTGCGTTCATCACCGTTGCCATCCGGGAAACTGCCGCCACTCAAGGCCTGACTGTAACCGGTGCAGGGGTCAAGAAACTGCGGGTTGAGGGTAAACGTGAAGGGGGTGGTGTCGGTCCACTCCTGCGCCGCCTTGCCCAGCGCCGCGCTCCAGGCAACACCACTGGGCGCCGTGCCGGTCATGCCGATGTACATTTCCGTGGTATTGCCGGGCCATTTCTTGCCCACGATATTGGCGCCGAGGGCACTCGTGCTGACACCCAGGCTGAACCCCAGCAGGGCAAGGAGCAGGGCGTATTTTCCATTCCTCACAGCAAACCCCGGTTCATTGTGCCTGTGCCGCGATCTCGCGCACGGACTGCTTGAATTCATCCACACTCATGGGGCGGTTCAGTGCCGCCGCCACGCCTTGCCCGCTGCGCACCGCCACGCCCTTGGCCACGCCGGTGCTGAGGCTCATGGCCTGCGGGGCCGTGCCTGCGTCAACCGCCAGCACCGGCAGATGCCCGGCGGTGGTGACAATTGTTGTGCTACCCGCCTGGGATGCCAGCAGGAAATGGCCCTGTTCCCAGCCGACCAGCGGATGGACCTGCACCCGGGTCAGGGATTCCACAAAATAGATGCCGGACTCCCCGCTTTCGGGCATGTGCAGGTCGCTGACCTGCAGGGTGCGGCCCCCGATGCTGCCACCGAGAAAGCTCAGCTCGATCTCCTGCGCGGCATATTGCCCCTTGATCACCTCATCGACCCTGAAGCGCACGAAGGTGTGGATGCTGCCATCACGCAGCTGGCGCGTTTCGCTGCCCAGCACCTGGCCCTCGAAGACCAGTGCCGAGAGCGACACCACTTCCTCAAAGCCCAGCTCCCGCACGCTGCTGGCCAGCGCCGGGCCACAACTGACAAGCGCCAGCACAAAGCCTATTCGTCGCAGCAGGGAAAGCCAGGTTGTTCTGTCACGATGCATCATTGCTGTCTCCGTGTGCTTGCGGGGGTGGCAATCCGGCACCCATGCCCTCACAGCTCGGCGCCAGTATGTCATATCCATGGCGAATTCTCGTCCCTCCGGGCGCGGTTTATTCCCTGTTCACGCTATGATTGCCGCTCAAGAAATCCGCCTTTCGGCCGCTGTAATAAAACACAGCCGCGCTGACCGCCACACGATCGAGACTCCATGACCAGACTAACCCGCTTTTTTACTCCCTTCCTTTGCCTGCTTGCCTCTGCGTATGCCCAGGCCGGAAGCATCGAATTCAGCGCCGCTGTTTACAGCAGCAGCGAGATCACCACCCCCGCCACCATCACCCTGACACGCACCGGCACCACGACCGCGGCGGCAAGCGTGCAGGTCACCAGCACGGGTGGCACGGCCACCGCCGGCAGTGACTATACCGCCGTCAGCGCCACCGTGAGCTGGGCGGCCGGCGATGCCGCGAGCAAGACCGTCAGCGTTGCCATTGCGGATGATCGCCTGGTGGAGGGCACGGAAACCGTCACGCTCAGCCTGTCCTCGGTGACCGGCGATACCCTTGGCAGCAACAGCAGCGCCACGCTGAATATTCTGGATTACGAACAGGGCACTCTGCAGTTCTCGGCGGCCACCTACAGCGTGGCAGAGAACGGGGGAACCGCCGTGCTGAACGTCAGCCGCACCAGTGGCAGCAATGGCGCGGTCACCGTCAATTACGCCACCACCAACGGCACCGCCACCAGCCCCGGGTTTTTCACCGCCGCAAGCGGTACGCTGAACTTTGCGGAAGGGGAGACCAGCAAGAGCATCGGGGTAAGCATCATTGACAACGCGGTCGGGCAGGCCAACAAGGTCTTCACGGTCACGCTGTCCACCATTACCGGGGGTGCCTTGCTGGGCACACAGAGCAGTGCCAGCGTCACCATCATCAATGACGACAGCGATTTCACCCCCGGGCTGACCCGGATAACGCCCAACGCCGCCGGCGTGACACAGCCCGAGCTGGTCACGCTGTCCCAGGCCTCTCCGTTCAATAGCGCAAACAGCCTGCTGGCAACCATCAACCGCATCCCGGAGCTGGCGATTCCTTCCCTGGAGGCCACCCAGGAGGCCGCCAACGGCAGAACCTCCATTGTGGTGGGCGATGCGACCTATCACCTGTACCCCTACAGCGCGAGCCAGGCAAGCTCGACCACGGCCGCCATTTATCTGAACCCGGACCAGAGCGGCCGCCTGGTGACGGACGAGGGGCTGCAGATCAATTTTCAACCCGCCCTGGCCGATTTCAGCGTGCTGCAGAACGCCCTGAACCTGATGAAGCTGACGGAGATGGCGATCACGAAATACGGCAATCTGGAAATCCAGAAGAATCAGGGGCCGCCCCCGCTGGAGCTGGATGATTCCGGCAAGCTGGTCATCAACAATTCCTATTACGACCGCTACAATCTGCGCCCCTCGGTCGTCTCCACCCTGGCACCGGCCGGTGCGGTGAAGGGTGTGTATCTGCTTGCGCACCCGAACCCGGCCCTGGCAGGGGAGGTGTATATGCAGATCATCTACCCGGCGGGCAGCACGCTGCGGCAGCAACTGCTCACCACCGCTCCGGCAAACTGGCAGGAGTTCAGTAATGGCCTGCTGGCCCTGAACGGGGTAAATACGGTGCGTTCGGAAGGCAATGGCATCGTCTCGTTCAAATACAACACGCGCACGCTGCGCATGTATGCCGATTTCATCGTGCGCAGGGTGGACCCGAAGACCTACTCCACCCCTTCACCGAAGACGGGGCTGTTCAGCGTCAGTGATCTGAACGGGGATGGCATGGACGACTTCCGCATGGTGTATGCAAGCGGGGATGAGCAGTACTTCTATCTGCTGCCCTGAAGATCGGGGTTCTGAATTCAGAACCCCTGTTGGTAGCTGCCGTCCTGAATCTTTTCCCACCAACCCTGGTTGTCCAGATACCACTGCACGGTACGGGTCAGGCCATCGGCAAAACCGGTACGCGGCTCGTAGCCCAGCTCGGACATGATCTTGCCGGCATTGATGGCATAGCGCGTGTCGTGCCCGGGGCGGTCGGTGACATAGGTGATCAGGCTGGTGCTGGCGCCGCCGTGCGCCGCCGGACAATTGTGGAAGCGCGTGCGCAGCTCTTCATCGGTGGCAAAGAAACCATCCACCAACTGGCACAACAGTTTGACCGTGTCGATGTTGGCCCACTCGTTGTTGCCGCCGATATTGTAGGTCTCCCCCGGCTCTCCTTTACGGATCACCAGATCAATCCCCAGGCAATGATCCTCCACAAACAGCCAGTCGCGGATCTGCTGGCCGTTGCCATAAATGGGCAGCGGTTTGCCATGCAGGATATTCAGCAAGCACAGCGGAATGAGCTTCTCCGGGAAGTGATAGGGGCCGTAATTATTGGAGCAGTTGCTGGTGGTGACACGCAGGCCGTAGGTGTGGTGATAGGCTCGCACCAGATGGTCGGAGGCTGCCTTGCTGGCGGCATAGGGCGAATTCGGGGCATAGGGTGTTGTTTCACTGAACGCGGGGTCGTCCGCCGCCAGGGTGCCATAGACCTCATCGGTCGACACATGGTGGAAGTGGTGGGGCTTGCGCTCCTCGCCATCGAGCCAATAGGCCTTTGCTGCTTTCAACAGGGTATGGGTGCCGACGATATTGGTCTGGATAAAGGCATCCGGCCCGGTGATGGAGCGGTCAACGTGGCTCTCTGCCGCAAAGTGCACAATGACGCTGATGTCGTGCTGCCGCAGCAGCTCTTCCACCAGCGCCTGATCGCAGATGTCCCCTTTGACGAAGGTGAAATTGCTGTGCATCCAGACATCCCGCAGGTTCCAGGTGTTCCCCGCATAGGTCAAGGCGTCCAGCGCAATGACCCGATCCTCCGGGTATTGCTGCAACCAGTAGTGGGTGAAGTTGGCGCCGATGAACCCGGCGGCTCCTGTGATCAGTACGCTGCGCATGTGTTTTTCTCTTCTTGTTGGTTCGTGTAAATTCCATCACCTGTAGGAGCCAGCCCTGCTGGCGATTGTGTCAGTGTCATTATCTTTCGCCTGCAGGGCAGGCTCCTACGAGACATGTTCGGGTCCCCCCTGTAGGAGCCAGCCCTGCTGGCGATTGTCTGTGCTGTGCCCTTCTCTTTCGCCTGCAGGGCAGGCTCCTACGGGGCGTGTTCGGGTCATTCACACCCCTGTGGGGGCCCGACCCTGCTCCGATCAGAATTCGCTCAGGTGCTTCAGCACGTCTCTCAGCGCCACGCGCCAGTGCACCTGGGGGCAGTGCAATTCTTCGAGCGCCCGGGATTTGTCGAGCACACTATAAGACGGGCGCACTGCTGGCGTCGGATACTGCTCCGTGGCAATCGGCCGGATCGGAATGGCATTGTCCAGAACGCCCAATGCCAACGCCTCCTCCTGAATCGCCACCGCGAAATCGTACCAGCTCGCTACTCCTGCGTCAGTCCAGTGATACACCCCGCGGGCGTGACCGGCCTCCACCAGTGCCTGCAAGCAGGACACCAGCCCTGCCGTGGACGTGGGCGTGCCGACCTGGTCGTCCACCACGCCCAGAGATTCCCGCTCCCGCATCAGGCGCAGCATGGTCTTCACAAAATTCTGCCGATACGGGGAATACAGCCAGGCCGTACGCAGAATCACTCCGCATTCGGGCAGCAGATGAGTAAGCGCCTGCTCACCGGCCAACTTGCTTTTACCATAGACACTCAGCGGAGCCACGGCATCGTCCACCCGATAAGGGCGGTGCTGCCGGCCATCGAAAACAAAATCCGTGGAGACATGGATGAGCCTTGCCTGCCGCCCCGCCGCCCACTGCGCGAGATGACGAACGCCATCGCCGTTCAGCGCAAACGCCTCGGCCTCGTGGCTTTCTGCAGCATCGACGGCGGTATAGGCCGCCGCATTGATGATCACCTCCGGGCTCAGGGCGTCCAGCGTAGTGCTTACCGCCGCCGCATCACGGATATCGAGCGCCTCACGCTCCAGAGGCAACAGGGTGTGCTGCTCACACAGGGAAGAGCGCAGCAGAGTCTGACCCAACTGACCATTGGCACCCGTGATGGCAATGCGCAAACCCATGCTCACTCCTGAGTCGTTTCGTAAGCGGGGGCCTCGGCAAAGCTCAGCCCATCGCGGTCTTTGTGTGACAGCACCGGTTCAGCCAGCCCGATTTCCCCCAGCGGCCATTCGATGGCGAGGGCCGGGTCGTTCCAGCGCAGGGAGACTTCATGTGCCGGCGCGTAGTAGTCGGTACATTTATATACCATCTCCGCACTCTCGCTGGTCACCAGAAAGCCGTGAGCAAAACCCGGTGGCACCCAGAGCTGGCGATGATTCTGTGCCGACAGCAGCACCCCCACCCATTGCCCGAAGGTCGGTGATGCGCGCCGCATGTCCACGACCACATCAAAGATCTCGCCCGCGATCACACGCACCAGTTTTCCCTGAGGCTGCTGCAGCTGATAGTGCAGGCCCCGCAGGATGCCCCGCGCGGACTTGCTGTGATTGTCCTGAACGAACTGCAGGCCCGGGGCGATGTCCTCGAACAGCGAGGCCCGCCAGGTCTCCATGAAGAAACCGCGGTGATCGCCGTGCACAGTCGGTTCGAGAATCTTGATGTCGGGAATGGTGGTGGGGATCAGCTTCAAACTCGGGCCTTTGGTGCGTGCGCAGGGTGTAGGGGTGAATCAGCGGGATCCCGTGCTCAGTTGCTGGAGAATGCCCGGCAATTCTTCATTGAAAGAACCGGCCGGATTATAGCCCAGTTCCTGCTGGATTTTCTCACAGGAGAACACCGAGTCCCGGCTCAGAACGCGGTAGGAGCGCAGCCCCGGCGCATTGGGCAGACGCAACACGCGGGAGAGCAGTTCCAGCCCCGCAAAGCCCAGCCAGAAGGCCTCCAGTGGCATCTGCCAACGCGCCGGCTGCCTGCCCAGCGCCTTGCGCACGGAGATCTCCAGGCCCTTGAAGGAATAGGTCTTGCCATCAGTGACCACATACACCTGCCCGGATGCGGCAGGAGACCAAGCCGCCAGCAGCGCCGCTTCACACAAGTCCCGATTGCCCACCAGTGACAGGGCCGCACTCGGCGTGGGCAGGGGAGGCATCCAGCCTCGGCCCATGAAGCGGATCATGGAGAGCAGATTGCCCTTCATGCCCAGGCCATAGACGTTCACCGGTCTCAGGCAGCACACCTCGATGAGGCCTTTCTCAGAGGCCTCCAGCAGAATCGCCTCCGCATCCAGCTTGGCCTGGCCGTAGGGAGTAAGTGCCTCCGGTGCCGCCTGTGCCAGCGTGCTGCTGAAGAACACGATTCGCCGCACCCCATTGCGAATCGCGGCTTCCAGCAGGGTGTGAGTGCCCTCGACATTGATGGTGCGCATGGCGGCCGTGTCATGCTGATTCACATGAGCATAGGCCGCCAGATGGAACACCGTGTCTACCCCACGGCAGGCCCGGTCCAGCACACCGGCATCACCGATGTCTCCCTGAAAACCCAGGCAATCCCCTCCATCCGGCCCCAACTCGGGTGCCTGCCGGGAAAGGGTATGCACCCGGCAACGCCTCTCCAGGAGGCGCTGCACGAGGGTGCGACCGATGAACCCGGTGGCGCCGGTGACGAGGACGGTTGTAGTGGGTGTTTGCACTCGCACTCCCTTGTGTTGCAGAACGGGGCCTAGAAGAACCGCCAGCCGTGGGTGTTGTAGAAACGGATGCCTGAGCGGACGAACATGGCGATGTGCCGCAGACCCTTGCGGGCACTATGCCCGCCCAGATGCTGGATGTGCATGGTCGGCAGATAGGCCAGTGCCCCCTGGCTGTGCACTCGCAGCGAGAGATCGAAATCCTCGAAATAGAGGAAGTAACGCTCATCGAAGCCCTGGACCGCCTGCAGCGCCGGGGTACGGAACAGCATGAAGCAGCCGCTGATGATCGGAATGTCCGTGCTGGCCTGATCCTCTGGCAGATCCCGCATTTCATAGCGGGCCAGCCGCTGCGCAAACCAGGCCTTGATGCGGCGGGGTGCGAAGCCTCTAAGCACAAAATCCAGCACCGAGGGGAAGCGCTTGCACACATACTGCTTGCTGCCATCCGGATAATCCACCGCCGGGCTGAGCGCGATGATGTCCGGATGCGCTGCCATGAAGCCCAGCCCCTCCATCAGAGTGGCAGCGCCCAGCACCACGTCCGGATTCAGGATCAGGTGATAGTCGGAGTGGATGTGACGAATGACCCGATTGTGTCCACGTCCGTAGCCCACATTGCCGTGCCCCTCCTGCAGCTCCAGGTTGATCCCGGCCTCGCGGGCACTATCTCCCATACGCACCATCAATCCGGTCAAGGCGGGGTTCGGCGCCAGCGCATTGTGTACGACGCAAACGCTGACCGAGGAGAGCGCCTTCCTGCGCTGCGCTTCGACGGCAGAGGCCAGCAGAGTCTCCAGCGTCTGTTCCAGCACGGCAAGGTCCGGGCGATACACGACTACCGAGACGGAGAGGGAAGAGGGTGCCTGAGCGGGGAGGGAGGATGCCGTCACAGCGTTGCAATCACACTAGAGTTCCACCAGACGATCGCCAAACGGGGTTCTCACCACGCGCATGCCGGGAGGGACCTCGTCGGGCGGGATACGGCGAGGCTCAAAGCGCTGGCCGTTGCCACGGGGCCGGCCATTCGCCGCGGCCTCGTTCTGCGCCGCTGCCCGCAAGGCCGCCGCGAAGGGGTTCTCGTTCTGTTCCGCAGCTTCCTGCTCCCCCTCAGCCTGTGCTTCCTGGCCTTCCGTACTCGCGACCACCACCGGGGCGGCCGTGCGCAGTGAGAGCGTGCCCTGTCCCTCGGAGCCACAACGCACGCCCTGATCCTCCGCGTTCACACAGGGAGCACTGGGCGGGTAGCTGATGGAAACCTCACGGGAGCCCACGCTCACCAGGCGATAGCCCACGAAGCCGGGAATCGGCACCGAATCACCGCCCTGATACTCGACCTGAATCACCTGCTCATTGCTGCTGCGCAGCGTTGCGCGGTACTTCCCGCCAATGCGGCTGGTGCCGAGGAGCGTGAATGTCGGAGAGCCGGGCAGAGCGCGTTGTTCGTTGACGGGGCCGGCAGCGGCGTTGCCAAAGCCTGCGGGGGTCTCTACAGCTTCGAAGAGAGCGAGGTTGTCCTGGGCTATCGCTGCACTGCTGCACGCAAGTGCCAGAACGGAAAGGAAAGTGGCTGTTATCAATCTGTCTAATCGCATAAAGGTTTGCCCGATGGATAGATTTCGCAAGCCACAGGGTTCGAGGCTTCTGTCATATGCTACGCTTTTGACTCTGGCCCTTCAAAAATAGTTTGTTGCGAGAACCCGAACAATGAGCACTCTTGAGCGCATCACCACAGAGTATGTGGAACTCGAAGATCGGTTTCGCCTCAGCGGCGAGTACGAGAACGGGCAAATCATCGTACTGTGGCTGACACAACGACTGCTCGTGCGCCTGCTGCCCCATCTTTTCAAATGGCTTGAAACCCAATCGGCAGGCCCCATTCCACAGGATATTGTGCAGAGCCTGGAACTGGAGGCCGCCAATGCCGAACGGGGCCATGAAGCACCGGTGCCATCGGCTGCGGACAGCCTGCAATGCCTGGTGCATTCCGTCGACATCAGTCCTGGCTCCCGAATCCTGAGTGTTCAGTTTCGGGCAAGCCCCGAGATGAGTGGGCAACTCCATTTGAACGCTCAGCAATTGCGGCAGTGGCTCAGCATTCTGCATGCTCTGTGGAAAACGGCGGAATGGCCCAGCGGCATTTGGCCGGAGTGGATTGCCACCAGCGCCCTGAACTCAGAGGAATCCAAACGGTTCTATCACTGATTTGCCAGTGACCTTGGAATCTCCTTGATTTTCCATAAGCAAGCACTAAAATCTGACCTGTCTAGTCAGAATATAGGGGTGGTGTATGCAAACTTGGCAAATGCAGGAAGCCAAGGCCCGAATGTCCGAATTGGTCAAACGTGCACAAACTCAACCGCAGGACATCACTGTGCATGGCAGGTCTGTCGCGGTGGTGATGTCGCGAGACGCTTTCGATCGACTGTCGCTGGCTCAGGTTTCTCTGGTTGATTTCATGCAGCGCTCGCCCTTGCATGAGCTCGAGGATATTGAATTCGAACGCGACAAAAGTTTGGTTCGAGATCTGTCGATTTGAGTTATTTAATCGATACCAACGTGCTATCCGAGCTACGCCGCAAATCTCCTGATGCAAGTGTGGTGACGTGGTTCAATCAACGTCAATCGGCCACACTATACCTGAGTGTTCTGACTCTGGGTGAAATTCGCAAGGGTATTGAAACAGTCCACGAACAAACTCGCAGACAAACCTTGCTCGACTGGCTGGAGACAGATTTGCCGAAATTTTTTGTTGGTCGTGTGCTCTCCATCGATGAAGCGGTTGCAGACCGCTGGGGCCGACTGATAGCCACCGCAACGCGGCCACTGCCCGCGATCGACAGTTTGCTGGCAGCCATGGCACTCGAGCACGATTTGGTGCTGGTCACTCGCAACGTCAAAGACTTTGCAGACTTGCCGGTGCAGATATTCAACCCCTGGGTGAACTAAGGGAAAGGATCAAGGATTCTGACCCCTTGGTTTTTCCGAAATACATATGAGGAGTCAATCTTGACCAGCTTCGAAGCGGTATCACTAAACACCCATGGCAATCTAAAATGGTCGAGAACGGATAACTTCAGATTTACTTCCGGTGATAGTTTCTGCCCTGTATTTCTCTCTGAACTTCCCTCTGTCTTATTGAGCCAATCAATCGCGTTTGTTCAGCAAGGCGGTCGCTATATTCCAGTAGCAATTCAAAGTTTGAAATCCGGTGAAAATTATTTAGTTTCAGATGAAGGGGATTGGTTAACTCGATATATTCCTGCTCTTTATCGTGCTCACCCATTTTTGCTTGCCAATGATGAGAAGGGGGAAAAAATACTCTGTATTCAAAACGACGCAACTACTGGACAGGAATTGGAGTCAGGCGAATCTTTTTTTGATAGCGAAGGCAATCTTTCGCCTGCTATTACTGACGTCATGAGGTATTTGAGTAGTCTTGAAAAAAATAAGGAACATACTTTTACTATTTGCAGTCAATTGCAGAAAATGGAGTTACTCAAACCGTGGAAAATACAGTTCGATTTGAATGAAAAACTGCATGAAGTAAATGGTTTGTTTCAGGTCGACGAAGAAAAGTTTCTTGACCTTTCTGCTGATCAAATATTTGAACTAAAGAATTCTAGAGGCTTGATGCTGATTTACAGCCAATTGTTCTCGATGCAAAACATCAGCAGGCTTATAACTCTTACACAGCAGAAAGAGCGAAACTCAGAAAAGGCGCCTACTGAGGTGAGCTTTTTTGATGACTCAGGTTCTCTCAACTTTGATTCGATTTGAGTTCATGTAATTCTTAAATAAGAGCTATTGCATTTATATCCTTTCTGCAGACTTCTCGCGAAAGAATAAAGTCGCGATTTAGGATGATTTCTTAGTACTAATTAAAAAGCCCCTAACCTCGTACAGGCTAGGGGCTTTTTATTTTCAAGCTTTGCAACTAAGTTTGCATCTGCTGTAAAAGGCGGATACTACCTAACGGAGTATCCACCCTTTACTACGCAACATCTTAGAATACGAAGACGTCGTTAGCAGCGGCAGCAACGGCAGAGCCGATTACTACCAGACCGGTTACGCCAGTCACACCCGTCAGCTCAACAACGTTGTCCACACCTACAGATTCCTGTTGGAAAACATAGGTGTTGCCGTTGAACTCAAACGCGACTGTATCGCCATTGGCAGCCGCCATGGTGTTTGCTACAGCAATCCACTCGCTCAGTGTGTTGATCAGACCTGCGTCTGCACCACCCAGAGTGAGAATGCCTTTGGCAGTTTCCACCGCAGTAACAGTCTCAGTGCCTGCACCACCAGAGATGGCTGCTTTCACGTCTGTTGCAGTCTGAGCGCCAGCCAGAGTTGCAGCAGCTGTACCTACGTCCAGAACGTCAGCATTGTCACCGCCTTTGCCAATTGTAGATGACTGGAAGTTAGCAATAGAGCTCATCGCAGTCACTTCAGCAGCAGTGGATGCCACTGTTACCTTGCCGAAGTCAGAGATCTTGTCCATTGCAGCGGAGTCAGAATCTCCGTCAGCGAATACAAACGCGTCACGACCACCAGCACCAGTGATTGCGTCAGCGCCTTCGCCTGCAGTGATTGTGTCGCCTTTTGCACCACCAGTAATGGATTCACCGAATGCGGCGTCATCACCAGTGATTGTGTTGACACCCTGAGAACCTTTGATAGTTACACGCTCAGTACCTGCAAACGCGGAAACGTTGATAGTCACGTTACCAGTAGAGGCAGAAGCATCAATCGTTTTGATTGCGTTTGTGCCAGCAGTCAGAGTGTAGCTCAGAGCAGCGGTACCAGTGATATTCAATGCAGTCATGTTGGCTGCATTGGAAATAGCAATGGTGTAGCCGTCATCTGCACCAAAGTCATCAGTAGCAGTACCGTTAACTCGGTCAAAGGCACTAACGTTCACAGTGTTGATACCAGTGACACCAAACTTGGTAGCGTGAGCTGCAGCGTTAGCAATATCAGCGTTCAGTTTGATATTGATCACGTCATCAGAGGACAGGGCAGCATCAGTCATGCCGATGTCCAGCGCGTCAGTCATGTCGGCAGCTGTACGGTACTCAACTGTAGCGCCTGTGGTGAAACCATTCACCGCTACGGAGGTGCCTGCACCACCATCACTTACATCCGCACCAATCTGAAGGTAGTTGAAACCCAGAGTTGACATGCTCAGAGTGTTGGAGATTGCGTCAGTAACACGGAGTTGTTCAAAAGCGGTGTAAGTGGCACGCAGTGCGGAACCAGCAGTTGTAGACGCATCGGCAGCATCTGCATCCGCAAATGTCAGACCCAAGGTATCTGTACCTTCACCACCAGTCAGAACGTCAGTGCTGTCCAGACCTGCAACTTGCACATAGTCATTACCTGCACCAGCATTTACGTTTACTTGACCTGCACCAACAGTCACAGAGTCATCACCTGCACCAGAGGAAACTGTGTCATTGCCTGTGCCAGCATTCAGCGTATCAGCAGCGTCACCACCAGTAAGGGTGTCAGCACCGGAACCTGTAGTAATGCTGTTCTTGCCGGAACCACCGGTGAAGGTGATTGCATCGTTAGCAGTAGCAGCAGAGAATGTCAGGTCGCCAGACATGCCAGTAGCTGCAATCGTGCCGGAAGTACCAGCCGGATCAAAGCTGTTGCGAATAGTCAGAGCCTTATCGCCACTGATATTCAAAGTCTTGATAGCCGCACCACTGTTAATCAGAGAGATGTTGCTTGCATTGTTGGCGGTAGCCAGGTTGACCGTGGCGACACCTGTTCCGTTCACATCAATCTCGAGATCATCGGCTGCAGTACCGGTATCACCAGCTCCATCCAGAGTGATGCTGAGAGAAGTGACAGATGAGCTGGATGCAACATCAATATCATTGCCTGAATTGCCAGTATCCAGAACTGACTTCAGGGTCAGAGACTGGCCCGCTGCAACAGTGTAGGTCAGAGCAGCGTTCGCACCTGCAGCACCGACGTTGGCGCTTTCAACTGTCAAAGAAGTGACATCGGCGATGGAGGAGATGTTCACGCTCTCGCCGATCGCACCCATGTGTGCGTAGATGTTTTCAACGCCAGTCATACCAACAGGCAGAGAGATAGCGTTAGAAGCATCATCGAAAATACGCAGAGTGTCGTTACCTGCTCCGCCTGTGATAGTGTCAGCAGCTGACAGGGTTGCGTTCACAGTGATGTCTGCGTTGAACGTATCGTCACCGATAGTGCCCGTAATTGTGTCTACGCCCGTAGTCAGGACGAATACTTTACCTGCAGTGCTGTCGCCATCTGCTTTCGCTTTTGCTGCAGTGACGGAGGAAGCTGCACTGGTTACATCAATGATAACGGCCTGCAGATCTTCCAGGCTGGAACCGCTCAGCTCTTTATCTACGGAGTAGTAAACAGCAACGTCAACTTTGTTGTCGAATGCAGTAGCTGAAGTGGCGTATGCAGTATTGCTCGCAGCAGAGTTCGCTACGAAGTTGATGGCCGCTACCATCGCTGCAACGCGAGTCATGCCGCCATTCAGCTCAGCAGTCAGAACGGTTACGGCTTCTGCTTTAGCTTCTGCAGACGCTTCGGCCAGCAGATTGTTGACTACTTTGGTTGCGTATTCGCCATTGGTCAGGAACGTCGGGTAGATGCTCTTGAATTGGTCGGTGTTGGCAAGACTTGCCGCGATTTGCGGGAGAGTAGAGCCAGCTTCATAGGAAGCCACCAGATCAGACAAAACGCTTGCACCCGGTGCGGCACCAAACATGCCCACGACCAGGGAGATAATCTCGGTACGAGCTTCGACGGTAATCGCCATTGTTTTAACTCCTTAAATTAATTCCAATTTGTTTTATCCGATTGTGACACGCCTACAGCAGCGGATGACCCCATTCGGTTGTGCCAAGCATACGCAAGTCAATTCCTGCCCCCTGTGACTACAATCACATAGAGGAAAATTTCCCACACATACACCCTTTGAACCCACTTGAGCGACACGATAATTCCTGACCACAAGCGGACATGCTCGGCGATATTACTAGGACTGAGTTGCAATTACAACCTGTTTCTTCCCTTAAGAAACACTTGTAAGCATCTATTTTTAATGAATTAAGTCAGACTTTAGAAGCGTATGTTGATGCCGAGCTCGACCGTACTGTCGATGCTGTCGAAAAGCTCGATATTGCTGCTCTGGTTCTGGTGGTAGAGGTTGGCCACGAAGGCCATATCCGGGCGCAGCAGCTGGCGGTATTGCAGCAGCACATAGCTGCGTTTCAGCCAGCGCTTTGCCCCGTTGTCGAGCAGGGCGCTGTAGCCCTGGCTATCCTTTAATTGCGTGTAGTTGAGCTGGGTGCTGAGCACCCCTTTCAGTAGCGGGGTTTGCCAGTTCAGGTCTATCTGCCAGCCATTGCGGTCGCCGCCCGGGCGCCCGCCGTTCAGAGCGGCGTTGTTCAGCAGGCTCATATCCAGGCTGAGCAGGCCCGGCCGACCGGCCAGGGGGGCGGAACACTCCACGCCCGCACCCAGCTTGCTTTCAATGGCGTTGAGATTGCTCTGGCTGCGATAACGCTGGTACTGGCTGGCGGCATCCGCCCGCTGGCTGCAGTTGTCACCGAGGCGGTGCTGATAGCGCCCGTTGGCCTCGAAGGCGGTGTACAGCGCACTGCCTCCAAAAAAGAGGTGGCTGGCGGCGCCCCCCAGATGCCAGGCGCTGTCACGCTGGGTTTGGGTGTACTGATAGCGGGTCTCAAACTGCGCCAGGTCGGAGCCGGTGTCTTCACTTGCCCTGCCGCGCAGGTCGGCACTGAGGTTGTGCTGGTTGTTCACACCCAGTTGGCGGAACTGCCCACCCAGGCGCAGGTTCATATAGGGCCCGCTGATCGGCTGATATTGCGGATTCAGGGTCAAAATCACCGGCTCTCCCGACAGGGTCAGGGTGATCTGGCTCGGGTCCGGGGCGCCGTTGAGGTTGTCGTCATACCCCGCCAGCACATCGGCCAGCACCGCCACCTCCCGTGTCTGTGCACGCCACTGCCGCTCGCGCTGCTCCAGCATGGTCTGGACATTGGAGGGAATATCGCCACGCTGCAGAATCTGGGCGTTCAGATCCAACGCGGAGAACAGCTGCCCGCGCAGATACAGGGCCTGGGCGTAGTCGATCTGCGCGGCACCATTGCCGGCATCCAGCAGCAGCGCCCGTTCCAGCATTTCCAGCGCCTCGGCCAGCTTGCCGGTCTCCAGCTGCGCCGCGCCATAAAGGGCGAAGAACTCGGAACTGCGCAGGCATTCGCTCATGAGCGGGGCCAGGGCGGCCTCCAGGGTAGCCTGCGATTGCGGGTCATCCCCGTAGGCATAGTAGGCGGAGAGATCCGGGCAGGCCTGTGCCGAGAACGAAAGCAGGGTGCAAAGGGGCAGGAAAGACCAGCGCATATACTCAGAGAGTCCGGCCAGACGACAGGGGTAAGGCAGCAGATGTCGTGGTAAGAAGCATGGCGGCCATTATCGGCAAACCCTTACATTGGCGCAACAATCAGATACCCCTTAATAAAGGGGGAAGACAAACTCTGTGACGCGCGGCAAAACCTAGCGACGACCACCGCTTACTACGGTCAGGGAAACCTGATCCGGTTTGCCACGACGGGCAGACACATCGGCCACGAACGGGGAAAACAACACATGGGGGGTGCGCAGGCCACTGAGCAGATAACTGCCCTGTGATTCCAGCGCCTGATCCGGCAGGCTGCGTGCCGCTACTTCACCCACCAGAATGGGTTGCGCCAGCTCCGCCGTCATTTCCTGAATGCGCAGGGTAATCGTCACGGTGTCACCCAGCAGGGTATGCGTGCGGCGCTGCGCCGGGCCAATGGAGCCGATCAGCACCGGCCCCTGTTCAATGCCGATGCCCAGGGCCAGCGGTTCCAACCCCAGCGGCGGGTGTTGCGGCAGCTCGATGGATGCCTGCATCTGTTGTGCGGCACGCAGCGCCTGAGCTGCTGCCGTTTCATTCTGCCCGTCCCAGATGGCCAGCAGGCCGTCACCCTTGAATTCGTGGATGCGCCCGCCATGCTGTTCGATGATCTCCTGAGCCTTCACGAAGAAGAAGTGCAGCAAGGCAGCCGATTCCTCGGGCGGACGGGCCTCGCTGAAGGCGGAGAAATTGCGCAGGTCGGCGCTCAGCAGCGTGGCCTCGCAGCGGCGGGCATTGACGCTGGAACTGGGCAGGCTGTAGGCGATTTCTCTGGCCACATCGCTGGGCAGATAGGCATTGAGGTTGCCGAACACCCGGCTGCGCTCGCTGCGCACCCGCGCCTGTTCCAGCAGCATCAGGGCGCTGGCAGCAATCAGGCTGAACAGGGCGGGGCTGAGCCAGCCCAACCACAGATGGCTGCTGCCCAGCAGTTCAACATGAAGCCCCAACGCGGCAATCGGCAGCAGCAGCCCGGCAATCGGCAGGCCGTAACTGGCGATACGCTCACGCGCACCGGCCAGCACAAACAGGACCGCCGCGCTGATCAGGCTCAGCAACGCCAGCAATATCGGCGCACCGGAGGGGGTATAGGGCATATTGGTATCAAGCAGGCTGCCCAGAATCCGGGCCTGCAGCTCCACGCCTGGCGCGGCACCGCTATAAGGCGTAGGCACGATATCGCCAATGCCAAAGGCCGTGGCCCCGACCAGCACCCAGCTATTGTCCAGCATGGCCGCATCGACACTGCCATTGAGCACATCGGCGGCGGAAATCGCCTGGAAGGCCTCGGGGCGCTTGCGGTAGGAGATGCGCATATTGCCATCGGCATCCAGCGGAATGCGCAGGCCGGGGTAGGCATCCAGTTGCATCAGTTGTTCGGGTGCCAGCAGCCCACCGTCATGGTTGATCGTCGCACCCCAGACCTGGGTATTCAGCGCCCGCAGGAAGGCGCTGATCGGCAAGGCCGGGTAGGCCTGTCCGTCCACGCAGATCAGCGCGGGCATCTTGCGAATGGCACCATCGGCAGAGACGATGGGCGTGATATGTCCCTTGGGGATGTCGGCAAAACGGGCGTTGTTGCCCAGATAATCGGATGTTGTCGCCAGACCATTGCCACAGGCAACGCCTGAAACCGGGTGCGTCAGCACCCCCGCCTGCAGCACCTGGTCGGAATTGAGCACCGGCACCTGGGCCAGTACGGTACCGGAGGACGCGCGCAAGGCCGCCGCCAGGGCATCGTCACCCGGGGCGGATTCAGGAAATACGATGTCGTGCAATTGCAGCTGCACACCGTAGCCATTGAGTGCCGACACCAGCCGGGCCATGGTATCGCGCGACCAGGGCCAGTTACCTTCCTGCGCGATACTCTTCTCGTCGATGGCAATGATGCTGATGCGCTGTTCCGGCACGCTATCCGAGCGCAGGGTCCAACCCAGTGAACCCAGATTTTCTTCCAGCAACTGTGCGCTGTCGTCAAAGACACTCACCAGCAGCGCCGTCAACACTCCCGCCACCGCCAGCAACAGCAGGCGGGCATTGAACGGCAGCAGGCGCAGCAGGAAAGCCAGGATGCGATTCAAGGGGTTGAGACGGGCAGGGGAGCTCATGATTACTGCGAACCCCACAGAGTGATGCCTTCTACGCTGTTGCCGGAGCCCAGCGATTTCTCGAACAGATAGCCCGCTTCACTGGCGTCGAGGCTGATTGCGCCGCGCACGATCTGCGAATCGGTGTTGCTGAAGAAATAGCCGCCATCGTCGTACTTGCCGGTGGCGGAGAAATCCACCTTGCCGGAGGCCGCCGAATTCAGGCCCAGGCTGGTAGAGAAACGCTTCTGGTTGAAATCAATCGCCAGGTCGCCACTGTTGACCTGCATGGCAACAACGCCGGTAGAGGAATGGTAGAAGGCCTGGGCGCTGTCGAGGCCGAAACGCACCACGCCAAGATCAGGTTTGACCAGTGTGCTGCCGTGGCTGTCGCGGAACAGCACATAGGAACCAGCAAGATTCCCCACGGTCACGTCACGCCCTGCGCTCGCCACTTCATAGGCCGCGCTGATGCGCTCCAGCTTGCCCTGGCCCTCATTGCCGGACCAGCGCCCCCAGACCAGGTTATTGGCCGTCAGCGCAGAAGCCGACAAAGCCTCTCCCGGCGTGAGGTCTACGAAGACGACAGGCGGTTTGATGGCCGGGCGCGATGCCACGGAAACCGCCTCTTCCGCCACACGGCGTGAGGTGACGTTCTCCAGATACACCTCGGTGCCTGCCGTTTTTTCATCCGCCCGGGCCGGGTCGGTGTCTGCCTGCGCAAGCTGCACCGGTGCGCCTTCCGGAGCGAGATCGCCACGCTCATCCGTGGCCGGCAACAGTCTCGGCAGAGGCGTGCTGCCACTGACCTCGACCACCTGCAGAGAATCCTGGGACAGCTCCACCGCATTGGCGGCGCAGGGGCCAAAGGCCGTGGCCAGGCAATTGTCGGAGAAGGGCGCCATCACGATCGCGCCTTCATTGACGAGCGCGCGCACCGCCTGGCTGTTGGCACTGACTACAAAATCCGTTCCGCGCACCCCGATGGCGGCGATGGGGGTATTCAGGCGGAAACGCTCACGGGCGGCATGGGCCCCGTCCCCGGAGATGGAACGGGTGACGCCTTCGAGCAGGTTCAGCTTGATGGAGGACTCGGAGGGTTTGGCTGGGTCGAAATCATAACGCTGAATCTCGAGCCGGCTGTCCGGACGCACGCTCAGCAGGGCGTTGTCCACAAATTCGATATGCACATGACCGTTGGCCTCGGTGATGATCTCGTCACTCACCCGCACCTGGGTGCCTGCGCGCACGGGCAGCTCCTTGCCCTGCGTGCGGATATAGGCCTTGCCCAGCACCAGGCTGACTTCGCCGACACTGTCTCCGGTCTCGCCATGGGCAGACACCGCCACCAGCAAGGCAGAAACCAGTGCCAGGCGCTTCAGGGTCGGCAGACGATGTATTTTCACCATGTTCATAATTCATTTCCCCCGCTTCGGGAGCGCAGGCCAGTGCAGACACCATGGCCCAGATTGATTGGCAGCAGAATACCGCAACTATTTAAAACTCCGGTGATTACAGTCACACGAGGCGCATTTCCCTGCGTTGGCGAATGCCCCGGCATGCTTCTATAATGCCCGGGCGTCGCCGACACCAGCCACCAGGGACAAAACACAACGTGGTAACCCCAGAGCTGCTAAGCACTTTTCCAATACTGAAGCCCCTGCCTCACGACATTCTGAGCCACCTGGCAAGCCTGTCCAGCCTGCGCAAGTTCTCGCGCCGGGGCATCGTATTGAACGCCGGCACTCATGAGGAAGCGGTCTGCTTCCTGTTCGAGGGCCGGTTGCAGGGGGTTGATTTTACCATCGATGGCCGTGAAGTGGGTTTGTATTTTGTTGAACCTGGCGACTTCTGCGGCGATCTCAGCCTCTTTGATGACGGTCCGCAACCCGAATACGTGATCGCCCTGACCGCCGCCGTGACGGTGTTCATTCCCGCCGACAGCCTGCGGGAGGTCATGCTGAAGCAACCGGAGATCTTCAAGGTGCTGGGGCAAAGACTCGCGGCACGGCTGCGTCAGGCTACCCGCCAGCGCTCGCTGCTGGGGCTGCCCAATATCGCGCAGCGCGTCTGTTGCCAGTTGTGGATGCTGCTGGGCGAGGAGAAGGCCCAGCGCCTGCCGGCGATGATCAACAACCCGCCCACGCATATGGAGATTGCCATCATGCTGAACCTGAGCCGGGAGACCGTGACGCGGGTGTTTCAGACCCTGCAGACACGCCAGATCGTGAAACGTGACGGCCCGGGCTGCCTGCTGGTGAACGAACCGGAAACGCTCAAGGCCCTGGCGGAGGGCGCGCAGGAGTTATAAAAAATCCGAATGGGAACAAGTGCTTGCCTCGCACTTAAATCTGACGGCAAGGGGCGGCTGGGTGTACAATCCCGCCCTCGAATGACTGGCAGAGCTTGAAATGGGGGTAAGCGTGCCCCAACTTGCTGAACTCAAACTTCAATAACATGACGAAAAACGCTCAATGAACCAGACCAAGAACAATGTCCGCTACAAAGAACTCTTTGAGGCTTTCAGGGCGGTTCGCCATTACTTTATCTACGCCGGCCTCTTCAGCGCCGCCATCAACATCCTCATGCTGGTGCCCATCCTGTACATGATGCAGGTCTATGACCGGGTGATCTCCAGCGGCAGCCTGTCCACCCTGGGCATGCTGACCCTGATCATGGTGTTCCTGATGTCCGCCATGGGCGGGTTTGAGTGGGTACGCTCAAGAATTCTGATCAGCGCCAGCAACCGCATCGAGACCAGCCTGCGCGAGCGCGTGTTCGATGCCACCTTCAAGCAGTCCCTGTATACCGGCGGCATGGCGACATCGCAGCCAAACAACGACCTGTCGCAGCTGCGCCAGTTCATGACCGGCAACGGCCTGTTTGCGTTCTTTGATGCCCCCTGGTTTCCGATCTACGTCATTATCATGTTCCTGTTCCACCCCTGGTTCGGCGTTGTCGCCATCATCGCCGGTATCGGCATGGTCGCGCTGGCCTACACCACCGAGAAAGTCACCACGGCGAAGCTGAAAGACGCCAATATGGAGGCCAACCTCGTCAACAACCAGATCAACGGCAGCCTGCGCAATGCCGAGGTCATCGCCGCCATGGGCATGATCGGCGACATCCGCAACCGCCAGCAGCAGCGTGCCGACAAGGTGCTTTTCCTGCAGACCGATGCCAGCAAATGGGCGGGAATTCTGGGCAATATTGCCAAATCCTTCCGCATGATCACCCAGTCGCTGATTCTCGGCCTGGGGGCCCTGCTGGCCCTGGAGCACGAGATCTCCCCGGGCATGATGATCGCCGGTTCTCTGTTGCTGGGCCGCGCCCTGGCGCCCATCGACATGCTGGTGGGCACCTGGAAGGGTTTCTCGGTGGCCAGAGCGCAGTACGAACGCCTTGGCCAGTTGCTGGAAAAAATCCCGGCCGATGCCGACACCATGTCTTTGCCGGTGCCCCAGGGCAACCTGTCCGTGGAACAGATATACGTCACCCCGCCCGGCGCCAAGGCCCCTGTTGTGCGTGGCGTATCGCTGGAGCTGGCCGCAGGCGAAGCCCTGGGCATCGTTGGCCCCAGCGCCTCCGGCAAATCCACCCTGGCCCGCGCCCTGCTGGGCATCTGGCCGACCGCCGGGGGCAAGGTGCGCCTGGACGGCGCGGATATCTTTGCCTGGAACCGTCGCGAACTGGGCCCGCATATCGGCTATCTGCCTCAGGACATCGAGCTGTTTGACGGCACCATTTCCGAGAACATCTGCCGCTTTGGCCCCCTGGATGCGGAGAAGATTGTCGAGGCCGCACAGCTTTCCGGCGTACACGAACTCATCCTGCGCCTGCCCAATGGCTATGACACGGTGATCGGGGGCAACGGCGGCATCCTGTCCGGCGGGCAACGCCAGCGCATCGGTCTGGCCCGTGCCGTTTATGGCAACCCGAAACTGCTGATTCTCGACGAACCCAATTCGAACCTCGACGACCAGGGCGAAAAGGAACTGGTCCTGGCGCTGCAACGCGTCAAGGCGCAGGGCTGCACCATCGTGGTCATTACCCACCGGACCATGGTGCTCGCCAGTGTCGACAAAATGCTGGTCATGAAGGACGGAGCTGCGGTGGCCTTCGGCCCGAGGGAGCAAGTGCTCGCCAGCCTGATGCAGCAACCGGAGGCCCGCAAGGCGGCGCCGGGTGCCTAGTTAATCAACCAAGAATTCAACACTCAGGAATAACACTGTGTCAGATCACAAATCCACCCGGGAAAATCTTCCTGCCGTGAAATCCGAACTGCCGGCAACCCAGGCCTCCAGACCTGAGGTGCAGGAAGTGGAAACAGGGATCGAGGCTCCGCGCCGAGCCGGTCTGTTCATCGCTCTGCTGGTCTTCGGCGTGTTTGGTGTCTGGGCCGCGTTTGCGCCCATCCAGGGTGCCGCCCATGCGCCGGGCACGGTCACGGTACGCTCCTACAAGAAGACCATTCAGCACCTGGAAGGGGGCATGATCAACCGCATTTTCGTGCAGAACGGTGACCACGTGGAGGCCGGTGATGTCATCCTCGAACTGGACGGCACGCAGTCTCTCGCCCAGCTGGAAATTGCCAATGCCCAGGCCACGGCGCTGATGGCGCTGGAAGCCCGGCTGATTGCCGAAAGAGACGGGCTGGAGACCGTGGCATACCCCGCCGCCCTGTCGCGCAGCGATGCCAATGCCTCTACCGAGATGGCCGCGCAGGATCAGGTGTTCCACGCACGCAAGGCCGCCCACGACGGCAATATTGCGGTGCTGGAACAGCGCATCGAACAGCTGCGCTCCCGCGTGGAAGGGCTCAAGGCCATGAAGGAAAGCAAGGAGCTGCTGGCCGCCTCTTTCAATGAGGAACTGCAGGATACCCGCATCCTGCTGGAACAGGGTTTCTCCGACAAGCTGCGCCTGCGCGAGCTGGAAAGAAACTTTGCCGCCTACAAGGGCGAGGCCGCCGAACTGCTGGCCAATATTTCCTCCACGCAAATGCAGGTTGGCGAAACGCAGCTGCAGATTCTGCAGGTGGAAAACGAATTCCGTTCCGATGTCGTCACCCAGCTCAGCGACACCCAGACCCGCCTGAAGGATGTCCGGGAACGCATCACGGCGCTCAACGATGTGGTGGAAAGAACCCATGTGCGCGCACCAGTATCCGGCGTGCTCACCGGCATGCAGTACCACACCGAAGGCGGCGTGGTCGGGCCGGGTGCCCCCATCGCGGAAGTTGTGCCGCAAAGCGACGAGCTGATTATCGAATCCCGCGTGTCGCCGATCGATATTGACCGCGTGCACACCGGCCAGGAGGCCACCATCCGCTTCTCCAGTTTCAGCAGCCGCACGCCCACGATTTACGGCACCGTGCTGAGCGTCTCCGCCGATGCGATGGCGGAGCAGCAGACCGGCATGCCCTATTATCTGGCGCGCGTTGCCGTCAACCCCGAAGGCATGGAGGCATTGGGAGACCTGACCCTGGTTCCCGGCATGCCCGCCGAGGTATTCATTTCATCCGGCCCGCGCACCTTCCTGCAATATGTCATGAAGCCGTTCTCCAATGCGATGGCCCGCAGCCTGATAGAAGACTGATGCCTATGTCGAAGCCACGCCTGTTACCCGCACTCTGCCTGAGCCTCGCCAGCCTCTGCATCGCGCCGGCCTTCGGCGCGGACACGAGCACGCGCGTCGTCGTCCAGGGCAACACGCTGGAAGACTTTTTTACCGCCGCGCTGGATTACAGCCCGCAGCTGAGAATATCCCGCGAGCGCTGGAATATCGGCAGCTCACGCAGGCAGGCGAGCAACGGGCAGTTGCTGCCCCAGATCAATGCCAATGCCAGCCTGTCCGACAACAAGCAGCAGGCCAGTGCCGTTGGCGTGACCAATCGCTACAACGGGGAACGTTATTCCGTGCAACTGAGCCAGGTGTTGTTCAACTGGCAGGCCTTCAGCGCCCGTGGCCAGGCCTATCTGCTGGAAGACCAGGCGGAGGCCGAGTATTACGCGCAACTGGCATTCGTGATGACCGATGTCGCAGACAAATACTTCAGCGTGCTGCAATCGGAGGACGCGGTGCTGTCGATTCACTCCGAGTTCGACGCCGTGAGCACGCAACTGAACCAGATCGAAACGCTCTACAATCTGCAATCGGTTCAGATCACCGATCTCTACAGCGCCCAGGCACGCCTGGCTGCGGTGCAGGCAGAGCAGCTAAACCTGGAAAGCGAGCTCGATATCGCCAGGGAGGCGCTTCGCGCCGCCACCGGCGTCAATGTGGGCGACCTGTTCCGCCTTGGCGAGCAGGCAAGCATCCCCGCGTTGCAGGGCAGCATCGAGTCCTGGCTGGAGCGGGCGCGCAATGGCAATCACCAGATCCGTGCCCGCGAGTTTGCCGTGGCCGCCGCAGACAAACTGATCGATCAGCGTCAGGGTGCGTATATGCCCCGTGTTTCCCTGATTGCGCAGCAGCAGCGCTCCGATATCGGCTATGACAACACCCAGCAACCCTATCGCACCGACACCACCTTTATCGGCGTGGATGTTTCCATCCCGCTGTTTGCCGGTGGCAGCAACCGGGCATCGGTCAACGAGGCCCGCAGTCAGCACAGGATTGCCGAGAACGAACTGCGCCAGACCGAACTGGACATTGTGGAGCGCACCCGCACCGCCTATCTGCAGGTCAAGGCCAGCGAGCTGCGCGTACAGGCCGCCCAGCGCCTGGCAGACTCTACAGAACTTTCCTATACCGCCATGCAGCGCGGTTTTGAACTGGGAACCGTCAACAGCGTGGACGTGCTCAATGCCCTGCGGGATCGTTTTCAGGCAGAACGTGATCTGCAGCGCGCCCGTTACGACCACATCCGCTACAATCTGCTGCTGAAGCAGGAAGCGGGCATACTCGGCGCGGACGACCTGCTCGAAATCGGCACCCTGTTGAGCGCGCCTCAACCCTGATTGCCACTGACCCACAGGAACCCGGACCCGGCATGTTCTTCTCTCTGCTTCATCAGTGGCTGCTCGCCCCGATTACCCACTATCGTCTGTTTCACAATTTTGTGCGCCAGGATTTCAATGCCCAGTTTGCCGGCTCTCTCGGCGGCATCCTGTGGCTGTTCATCACGCCGATCGTCACCATCCTGATCTACGCCTTCGTGTTCAGCGTAGTATTCCGTGCCGGTATGCCACCCGAATACGGCAACACGCCTTTTGTTGTCTTCATGATGATGGGCTACCTGCCCTGGTACGCCTTTGGCGATGCCATGGGGCGGGCCAGCACCCTGCTGCTGGAAAAGGCCCCGCTGATTACCAAGGTCTTGTTCCCCGTACAGATCATTCCGGCGGTGGGCACCCTGGTGCCCTATATGGTGCATGGCATCGCCCTGTGCCTGTTTCTGGTTTACCTGGCACTTCAGGGCTATCTGTCGCTGGCCTGGCTGGCACTGCCGCTGGTGTTCTTTTTGCAGTTTCTCTTCACCATGGGGCTGGTGGCCATGCTGTCGGCCCTTTGCGTTTTCCTGCGTGATCTGCAGCAGATTGTCTCGCTGATGCTGACGGCCTGGTTTTTCCTGACGCCCATTGTGTATCCCGTCTCCCTGATTCCCGAGGCTTATCAGCCCCTGCTGCTGTTCAACCCCATGCACAGCTTCGTGCAGATGTATCGGGAGCTGGTGTTGCTGGGCCATTTCCCGTGGAGCAGTTTTCAGATTATTCTTCCGGTGTCCCTGCTCAGTTATGGCTTGGGCGGCTGGCTGTTCATGCGCATACGCCATGCCTTCGGAGATGTGCTGTGATGAGCGAGAAATAGATGTACAGTATTCGCGTTGAAAACCTGCACAAGGATTTCAGAATTTACGAGCGACCCCAGGATCGTTTGCTGGAATTGCTGCTGCGCAAACCGCGCCACAAGAATTTTCATGTGCTGCAGGACATTTCCTTTTCCGTGCTGGAAGGGCGCAGCCTGGGCATCATTGGTGACAATGGCGCGGGCAAGTCCACGCTCATGAAACTGCTGGTGGGCACGCTGCAGCCAAGCCACGGCAATGTCACCATCAAAGGCCAGGTGGCCGCCCTGCTGGAGCTGGGCGCCGGCTTTCACCCCGAATTTACCGGCCGCCGCAATATCTATCTGAACGCGGCACTGCTCGGGGTTCCCGATGACAATATTCCCGAGATGGAGCAGAAAATCATCGAGTTCTCCGAGCTCGGGGATTTCATTGATCGCCCGGTAAAAACCTATTCCTCCGGCATGTATGTGCGCCTGGCCTTCTCCATTGCCACCATGGTGAACCCCGATGTGCTGGTGATCGACGAAGCGCTTTCCGTTGGCGATATCGCGTTTCAGAAGAAATGCACCGAGCGCATGAACGAGTTTCGCAAGCAGAACAAGACCATGATCTTCTGCAGCCACTCCATGTATCACGTGCAGGAGCTGTGCGACACGGTGATCTGGCTGGAAAAGGGCCGCATCCGCGAGATCGGCGAGAGCCACAAGGTCGTGGGGCATTACGAGGATTACTGCAACAGCAAGGCTGTTGATCCGCACGAAGTGCCGGATATCAATATCGTTGAAGATCGCAAGATGAAGGACTGCCGGGTTCTCTACACCACCGTGAAAAACCTCGACGGTGAAGAAATCGAGGAAGTGGAGCCGTTGAGCGACATCATTCTGGAATCAAAGATCGAGATATTGCAGGACAATCTTATCTGCAATTTCGGCTTCGCCTTCATGCGCACCCTGGACGAGATCATGTCCGCCTATCTCACCACGGATCTTACCGATGTGCCCAAGGGGCCCTTCAGGAAGGGTGAAATCCTCACTGCCCGTATTCGTGTTCAGGCAATACCCATGCGGGTAGGGGAGTTCTACATCATCGGTGGGGTTGCCGATGCCAGTGGCCTGCTGTGGTATGAAACCAAGCTCAGCAAGCTCATCAAGGTCAAATCCGGCAAGGGAGTTGGTTCGGTGGTGATGCGCATCAACTGGGACATCGAGCGCCCGCAAATCTGAGAGTCAATTATTCCTCGGGCTGTGCCGGTGCGGTATCCGGCAAGCGCCCGTAAGGGTCTACCTGGTAAACCCGCGCGCGCTCACGAAAACCCCGTATTTCCATGACCTGCATATAGGCCTGCGTCACCGGGTCGTCCTGTTCTTGCCCGGCATCCTTCTGCTGCGCCTTGGGGTAGACAAACACCGAGTAGTAACTGGAGGTATTGCTGCCGATCCAGGGCGACAGTTCCACGAAATTCTCCACAGGGAGGATCGAGCCGACATCGGGTTTGTTGCGAAAATCCTTGCGCTCGCGATAGGCGATAATTTCCTCGATCAGTTCGTCGTTCAAACCGGGTAGCAACTGCATGGCCTCCCGCGTGGCCAGGTTCAGATTGACCGTCTGGGTATTGCCGTACACGGTAAAGGCGGCATCCAGATTCACGTCCTTGAATAGCTCATCGAAACCCCGGATGAGGCGCAGCTCCTCCACGCTGTCGAGCTCGCTGTTGTTGCGGGGGGCATAGGGCGTGTCGAGTGAGGCGTAATAATCCTTTTCTGCTCCGTTGTTGATGCCCGGCTGATCATTGAGATCCGTCCAGTCTCCCCAGGCCGTGACCAGATCATCCACCTGCTGGCGGTCGGCATCGGGCCCTAGGCGCTTCTCGATCAGCAGCCGCATCTCACCCCCACGCATATTGTTGAGATTGATCTTGCCCGCGTGGTCGTAAATGCGCACCACCATGTCCTCGCCTGCCGGATATTGCAGATCGAGGGGCTGGCCGTTGAAGCGATTGCGCGGTTCACGGAAGTTGCCGTCCTCGTCGGTTTCCGGAATATAGTCGATGGGGCGCTGCATGGTTTCGAGAATCAGCTCCATCTCCGCCCGGTTCATGGCACTGCCGATGCGGGCCAGATCCGTGGCGGCCTCGCGGTTGTGAAATGCCGTGCGCGCCGAGAGCTGCACCTTGCCTGCCATCACAGTGACTAAAATGGTCAGCAGAATGGTAGTCCACAGAACAATGATGATGACCGAACCGCGTTGCTGGCGCATATCACCGCCCCCCTGACTGCGGGTTGTTGCGGAACACCGGGGCGGCATTACCGGAGCCGATGGCAGGGCGGATGGAGCGATGCTGATTCGCGTAGATCGGTGCCACGATGTCCAGCTCGTGCTCGTCTGCGGGGTCAAGCGGGCTCAGACGCACATGGACCGCCAGCGGCAATGCTGCCATGTCGATACCGGGCCAGTCATCGCGCCAGCGCTTGCTGAAATCCAGCTCCTCATAGAGATAAGAAAAGCGGGCGGTGTAGTGGGGCAGCAGCAGACGGCGCTCGGCGCTTTCCAGACGGGCATCCGGGTTGTCACTCATGGCCGCGGCCAGTTGCAGACTCACGCCTTCGCCCGGCACCGACTCCAGCCGCCAGGCCGTCAGGCCGCCGCTGCGCTGGGGAGAGACGGTGGACACCCAGCTCAGGCGATCGTCCTCGCCCTCAAAATACACATAACGCCCCAGGGTTTCCTCGTTCAGAAAACTGTGGGGAAAGGCCCCCTGCAGCGCCCGCTCCAGTTGCAGCATGGCCACGGTCTCGTCCAGGCTTTCCTCCAGGGAAGAGGTGTCGTCCTCCCAGTCATTCATCACGCCGTACATGCCCGCGCTGAGCAGGCTGAGCAGCATGGCCGTGAGCGCAAGGGAAAGAATGACCTCGATGAGCGTAAAACCACTTTGTTTGCTGCTGCTCATAACAGGCTTACTCCGGCAGCTCGAGTTTGACCCAGCGCGTTCCCTCGATGCGCTCATCGGTGTCCTCGTCAAGGACCTCGAAATACTGGAGCGTCAGGGTATTGGCTTCCGTCTTGCGCTCTACCTTTTCTACAAACTCCTCACCCCGGATCGTGAAACGCTCATTATCCAGGGCCGCCTCGACCTCGCCGTATTCGTTCTGCAGGAAAGCAAAATTGATGGCGGCCCGCGCCTCCACGGCGGTGGTAAGGCTCTGTCTGGAACGAAAGGCCAATTGCTTGCTGCCGGTGGCCAGCGCAAAGAGGCTACCCAACGCCATGGCCGTAATGGTCAGGGCAACCATCACCTCCAGCAGCGTAAAGCCTTGTTGAGGTTGCGCCATGACACGCCGGGAGAGATGTTCAGTCATCACGGTACTCCGTCGCCACCCGGCCCGAGAAAGGGTCAATGGAAATCACTGCCTCGCGGGCATTGAGGCTCAGAATCAATGCGCCTCCGGTACTGCCGCCTTCGGGGTAAAAGGTGACATCGACAGACTCTTCCACAGCCTGGCGCTGATCCGTGCTGTCCCGATACGCGAGCGCAATGCCTCTGGCCTGCCAGCGTTCGTGGCGCTCATCGGATGTGGAATAGGTGGAGGCACGGAACTGTTCAGCGTTCTCTTCGTCGGAGCGGTCGACATAAAAGCTCGCCGTGGTCGGCTGCCCGGTCACCACGGCCGTTCGCCGCGCATAGTTCAGCAGCGAGCTCGCCTCGCGCACCTGAGCCGTGAAGCTGCGGGCGCTCACGCTGCCGATATTGGGGTAGAGCAACAGGGTGCCCATCGCCAGGATGGCGAGCACCACCATCAACTCCAGCAGCGTGAAACCTCTGTAAGGGAAGCGCTGAATAACGCTGTTATTCACAGATTCCCTAATTGCTGATGTCCGTGTCATTGTCCTCACCGCCCGCACGACCATCGGCGCCGAATGAGGTCAGCGTGTAACTGCTGCCATTGGAGGTGTACTGATATTCATTGCCCCAGGGGTCACGCGGCACCTCCTTGCTCAGGTAGGGGCCATCCCAGGTGGAGCGCCCCGTATCATTGCGCATCAGGCCTTCCAGATCGTCGGGGTATTGTCCTACATCAAGACGATAGGTCGCCAATGCCGAGCCGATGGAGGAAATCTGCGAACGGGCAGCATCCTGACGGGCACTGTCGGCCTTGTTGAACAGGTTGGGGGCTACCATCACGGCCAACATGCCAAGAATGGCCATCACGATCAACAGTTCAATAATGGTGAAACCGCCGTTGCGCGAGCAGGGGCGGAAATGCAGGGGACGGTTCATGCTGACTCCTTCAGTTTCAGGGGGCAGGCGATGGCGCTGCAATCGTCTTGCCCGGTATTCAATTTACAGACCCGCATCTTCGATCATTTCGGCAGCGAGTTCAAAGCGGTTCAGAATCTCTTCATAGAGCGTGCCTGCGCTATCGTTCAGGTTGACGATCTCGGGGCGCAGGACGATAAACAGCTCCTTGCGCTCGGTGGTGTCCTGACGGTAGGAGAACAGGCTCCCCAGGACCGGCACCCGGTTCAGGCCCGGGACGCCGGAATTGGTATTGGTGTCGGCATTCTGGATCAAGCCCCCCAGCACCACGTTCTCACCATCGCGCACCACCACCGTGGTGCTGATCTCCTGATTCTCGAAGATGGGGTTATTGGCCACCCCGGTGCTTTCCTGAATCGAGGACAGCACCTGGCGAATTGTCAGGTTCACCACGCCATCATTATTGATGCGCGGCGTGATGTACAGCTCGATGCCGGTGGGGCGGTACTGAATGCTGCTGATGATATTGTCACCAGACTGCGTGGTGGTGCTGCCCGATTGCACAGGTACCTCGGAGCCGATCTGGATCTCTCCTTCCATATTGTTGACGACGGTCAGGGAGGGGCGTGCCAGCAGACGCACATCGTTATTCGAGGCGATAGCCTCCAGGGTCGCCTCCACCCGGGCCGCGCCATCGAGGAAGGACTTGGTAAAGAGCAGCCCGTCCAGCCCTCCGTTGGGTAGGAAGCCGGTACTGGTCGTCGTGGAAATGGCATTGGTGGCGGCATTATCCGCCACACGGGACCAGTCCACCCCGAAGCGGGTCTCGTCCGTCAGGCTGATCTGGGCGATTACCGCATTGATCATCACCTGCAGTGGCACGGAATCCAGTTGGCTGATGGTAGACAGCAACTGGCGATAATCCCGCGGATTGGCGCGAATCAACAGGGAGTTGGTGGCCTCGTCCGCCACGATACTGACCTTGAGATTGGCGGACACCGCCTGTTCGGCCCCCGCAGAGGCGGCAAATGCCGGCACCGGAACCGTACGGCTGAGCGTGTCACCCTCCGGGGTCACGATATTCACCGTTTCCGGTCGTGTGCCCACCACTGGCGCCTGCGTACCCTCTTCATCGTTTTCATTCAGCTCAAAGACATTACTCAGGGTTGTCGCCAGCTCTGTCGCGGTCAGGTTTTTCACCCGGTAGTGGAACAGCTGTTCCGCCTGTTCCTGACTGTCGGCATCCAGCAATTGCACCCAGCGGGAAATTTCCTCAAAGCCCCGATTGGCCGGGGCGGTGACCAGCACGGCGTTGATGCGCTCCAGGCCCTTGACCTGGTAGGCAGGGTTCGCGCCCTCGATCAGCTGCAGCACATCCGTCAGTTCCTGGGCAACATCCGCCGCACTGGCGAAATTAAGCGGGTACAGGCGCAGACCCTGGTTCTGGAACGGATCGGAATCCACCACCTCCAGCAGCGAGTTGATTCTGGCAAGCTGTGAGGAACTTGCGGAAATCGCCAGCGTGTTGTTGCTGATACGCAGCATGGTGCCATCGGGCTGGACCAGCGGGCCCAGCAGCTCCAGCGCCGTGGCAATGGAAACATAGCTCAGGGGCGTGATCTGCATCACCACACTCGCCGTGCTGCCATCCATACGCTCCGGCGTAGTGATCTCCACCGGCAGATTGCTTTGTTGCTTGCGCGCATAGTAAAGATTGCCGGCCCGTTCCAGCGTCACGCCCGCCTGACGGGTCAGCAGACGAATCAGCGGCCAGATATCTGCCTGGCTCAGGGGCCGGTTGGGTGAGGTGCGGATGCTGACCTTGTCTGCAATGCTCGGGTCGATAATGATGCTGGTGTCCAGTGCATCCGCCAGCTCTTCGAGAATGGTGCGCAGATCGGCCTGTTCGTAATTGAGCTCCACGACATTGTCTGCCGTGGCGTTCAGCGCAGCGGGTGCCGGGTCCCGGTATGCCCCGTTATTCGCCTGGGCGCCATCGCGGTTGATCTGGGCAATCAGTGACTGTCGTGTGTCGTTCTGGCTCAGCTCCTGCGGCATTTCCGCTATCCCCTGAGAGGGCATCACCGCCGCGCTGCGTGCGCGATTGCCCGCGCTGCCTGCCGTGCCGCTGCCGGCAGAGGTGTCGCGCGCCGGCAATGCGCTGCAGGATGCCAGCGTGATCGCCAGGCTGAGAAGTGCCAGTGGTCTTGTCGCGTTCACAGTTCTACTCCAAGGCTAGAAATCCACGGTATTCATACTGAACACCGCCGACAACATGGTAATGGTAATGCCCCCGACAGCAATCCCGAGAAACAGGATCAACGCCGGTTGCAGGGCGGCCACCAGGCTCGACATCTGGTTTTTGACCTGGGTGTCAAAACTCACCGCTGTCTTCAGCAGGATGTCTCCCGTGCGCCCCGACTCTTCCCCCACCGTCACCAGCTGATGCAGCAGAGTAGGGAAGCGGTGGGTTTTCTCCAGCGAAATGCCCAGGCCCGCCCCCGATCTGACATCGTCCTCCACCTGTTCAAGATGCCGGGCAATGTCGGTATTACCAACCACTTCCCGGGACACCCGCAGGGCACGAATCAGCGGAATCCCCGCCTCCAGCAGGGCCCCCAGCGTGCGGGCGAACACGGCGCAGTCCTTGTACAACAGCAGCTTGCCCAACATGGGCGTGGACAACAGGGCGGCATCCTTTTTCAATTTGCGCACACGATCCTGACCCAGCCAGCGCCACCAGAACACCACGCCGAAAATCAGCAGGACAAACAGGTAGCCGTAACGCTGGATGCCTTCGCTGAGCGCCAGCAGAAATGCTGCCGATGCCGGAATTTCGGTGCCGGCATCCTCAAACATGATGGCAAACTGCGGGATGACAAAGGCCAGCAACAGGAACACCGAAATCACACCGGTGACCAGCAGCACGATCGGGTAGATCATGGCAGACAGAATGGCCTGACGATTGCGCGCGCTGGTTTCCAGATAATCCGCCAGGCCGGGAAGCAACTGATGCAGAATGCCACCTTCCTCGCCCGCCCGCACGATGCTGACATACATGCGGGAGAACACATCGGGCCGCGTTTCCATCGTCTCCGCCAGGCTCTTGCCCTCCTTCACGTCACGCCGCATGCCCACCACGAGCTGGCGCATGGCGGCAGATTCCGTCACCCCTTCGAGCAGGCGCAGCGCCTTGTCCAGGGGCACCCGCGCCTCCATCAGGGTGCACAGCCCCGTGGTGAAATCGAGCAGGTCACGACCCTTCAGGCGCTTGCCGCCAAAGCCCTTGCGCTCGTCCTGTTCCGCACGGTTTATGCGCACCGGAATCAGTTGCTTGCCCTGCAGAATTTTCAGTGCCTCGCGCTCGGACTCTGCACTGAGCTGCCCGCTTTGCACATTGCCCTGAGCATCGTAGGCCTGATATCGGTAGTAGGCAGCACTCATATCGCGCGCGTTACCCTCACGACTTCTTCCGGCGTGGTCAGCCCGGCAGCCAGTTTCTCGAGCGCGTCCTGGCGCAGTGTTTTCATGCCTTCGCGAATCGCCTGATCACGAATGACATTCGCGTCCGCTCCACTGGCGATGTGATGGCGAATGGCGTCAGACATCACCAATAACTCGTATAAACCGATGCGGCCACGATAACCGCTGCCACCGCAGCGTTCACAGCCTGTGCCGCGATAGAGCACCGGATAATCCTTCGCGTCAATTTCCAGCACCGCCGCCTCATCGGCGCTCAGGGCCTGCTCCACCTTGCAGTCGCTGCAGATGCGGCGCACCAGTCGCTGCGCCTGAATCGCCAGCAGACTGGAGCTGATGAGATAGCCTTCCACCCCCATGTCCTGCAAGCGCGTGACCGCGCCCGCCGCATCATTGGTGTGCAGGGTGGAAAACACCAGGTGGCCGGTGAGTGCGGATTCAATCGCGATTTCCGCTGTTTCGTGGTCGCGGATCTCACCGACCATCAGCACATCCGGGTCCTGTCGCACGATGGAGCGCAGACCCGCCGCGAAATTCAGACCGATGCCGGCATTCACCTGAATCTGGGTAATGCCGTCCAGTTGATATTCCACCGGATCTTCCACCGTGATGATCTTGTGTTTTTCGCTGTTGATTTTCTCCAGCGTGGCATACAGGGTCGTCGTCTTGCCGCTGCCCGTAGGCCCTGTAATCAGAATCATGCCATGAGGCTGTGTGATCAGATGCTGGTAGGTGCCCAGGATGGCATCGGGCATACCAAGCTGCTGCAGGCTGACAGCGGTATCACTGCGATCCAGAATTCGCAGCACGACCGATTCGCCGTGTACGCCGGGCAGGGTGGAGACGCGCATGTCGAGCTGTTTGTTGCCGATGCGCGAATCAATACGCCCGTCCTGCGGCAGACGCTTCTCGCCGATATCGAGCTTGGCCATCAGTTTCAGACGCGAGGCGACGGCCGTATGAATCTTGATAGGCAGGCGTTCTATCCGGGTCATGATGCCATCGACCCGACAGCGCACATCGAGGTAATCCTCATTGGGCTCAAAGTGAATATCACTCGCGTTGAGGTCCATGGCACGTGCAAACAGGTGGTTCACCAGACGGATGACCGGTGCTTCCGATGCCAGGTCCTTCAATTCTTCATCGTCTTCAAAACCGGACACAAAAACATCTTCGCTCTGATCGATCTGGGGAGAGAGCTCCGCGCGCCAGAACTTCATCAGGCGAGACACCTCGTCTCCACGCGCCTGACGAAAATGCACCGTGTTACCGATGATGAAGCGGATCTTTGCCCGCAGCTCAATGCTGGGCAGGGTGTTATAGACCAACATCGCGCTGTCGTGAAAATTCTGCGCAGGCGCAATGCCTTCCGGCTCCAGAAGCTGGCTGAACACTGGCAGGGTAATCGCCGAGGGTGTCATCAGTCCGCCCCTCCTGCACGCACTGCGCCTGTACTTCTGCTGAAACCGACCACGGTAACCGTCCCCGCATACTGGTTGCGATTGCGGCGAATGCTGAATGCACTGACGGCCAGCAGCGGGTGCGATGATTCAATGTGATTGAGCAGGCCAAGGATATTGTTCTGGTTGCTGGTTAAAATGGACAACTCCTGCTCCACCAGCAACCAGCCATCCGTTTCCATGGAGTCTGCCAGTTTCGTTGAAGTCACCGTGACTTCGGCCTGATTGGCATAATCCCTGACCAGCCTTTGCATATTCGCACTGATCAGTGCCACGGAGCTGTCCTGAAACAACTCCTGCTGCAGTGTTTCGCTACGCGCCTCAACCTCGGCACGACGTTCCTGCCATTGCTGCGCATTGTCGATCAGGCGCTGTTCCCGTTCGATTTGCAGTGCCAGTTGTTCCCTGTTCGCGTCGCCAGATGAATACAGATCACGCAGGACAGGAACTCCCTGTGTTGCAATAAAGACCACACCCACCGCGGCGGCCAGAAGCAGAATTTTCTTTTCTCTTGGGCTCATCGTCTGCTAACGCCTCTGATCCGGAAAATAGCGCTCTCGATAGGCATCAAAATCCACCGTGCTGAGACGGAACTCGATGTAGTAACGATCGTTATTGGTTGCACGTGCAAAGTCGGCTCCGGTGAACAGACTGTTTTCTTCCAGCAACTGTAAAAGGCTTTGCGGGTCCTGGCTTTCGCCTTCGATTTCCACCGTCCCTTCATCCACCTCGACAGAACTCAACACGCCGGGGCTCAATACCGCCTGCATCTGCAAAAGCGTCTGGGGAAGATTCTGCTGCGGGAATTCCGTCAGCACGCCCCAATCCCGCTCGAATGCCCGCACGGCCGCCTGATCTTCCCGGGCCTGTACGGAACGCTCCTGCAAGGCGTTCAACTGCGACTGCAGGCGCAACATCTGCAGGGACTGCCACAGCAGCGGAGACGCGGCAAGAAACAGCAACACAATGGCTGCGGCAATACTGACACCCATCCTTCGTCGCTTTGCAGTGCGCTGCATGACTTTTTCGGCGCCGGACGGCACGAAACTGTAAGCATTGTTTGCGTTTATGCTGGCAGCACGCTCGACATAATCCTGGGCACTGCTGCACAACAGCGTGGTCATGTCCACGGGGCTGCTGTGTTCGCGCCACTGCCTGGCGAACGCCTCGTCCTGCAGATCGTCCCTCGGAATCTGGAGGAAGCGGCTCAGGATGCCGTCCCGGTAACGAATGCTGCTGAGCGTGCTTTCGTCCTCGTCCAGTATGGCCATTTCTCCTGCCGTACTGTCACCACAGGCCAGGACTCGCGGCATGACTCCCGCCAGAAAGATGCCCTGTTTCTCACACGCCTCGAACAAGGCGTTCAGTTTGAGTGCATCGGTCCACAGAACGATATGCGAACCCTCTGCCGTGGCGGCGCTACTATTCAGCGCAAACGCGAGAGGGGTATCGTAGCCCGGCAACACAAGCGAGGACTGCAGCCGCAGGGCCGCGCGCAGGGTCTCCCCTGTCATGCCCGGCATATTGACCTCGCTTGCAATAAAGTGCGTCGACGGCAACAACAGCAGAACCGAAGGGGCTTTCTCTCTGGCCTGCAATAAGGCAACCACCGCGCTGGCAATCCGTTCGGCTTCATCCGCTGCGCCCTCTGACTCACTCTCCTGCGCGAGGGCTTGCCAACGACCATTGGCCAGGTCGTAGACCCGCGCTTCATGGAGCAGCACAACGGCGTCCACGCCATTGAGCAGACGCGCGCGGGCACCTGCCTGCACAAAGCCGCTTAGCCGTGACGGGAGCCGGGATAACAGGGTCTCGCTCAGGGACTGTTTTGGGGAAGGCTGCAAACTCATGGTCCTTATTTGCATCAATTCTGGGTCGAAACGTCGCTATGACGGATAGTGACGGGAAAAAGTTTGCTTCATCACTGAGAACCGGCGTTTTTACCAGTGGCGCTAAGCCTGGCTACACAAACCTGATTCCTGCCCCCTTCCTTGGCGTGATAGAGCGCCTTGTCTGCCCGCTCGAACGCTTTTTCGGGAGTATCGGCATCAACGATCTCCGTCAGGCCAAATGACATGGTGATCTGCACCTGTTTTTCCCGGAAGTGGAAAGGGCAGCGCTCTATCTTCTGCCGGACGGAATTGATGAGGCTCTCGGCGTCCTGCGCGTGCACCGAAGGCATCACAATGACGAACTCCTCGCCGCCGTAACGGGCGATGAAATCTCGCTGGCGGAAGTTGGAAGAAATTTCTTTTGCTATGATTTTCAATACCTTGTCGCCCGCCAAATGCCCATAGGTGTCGTTGATGCGTTTGAAATGGTCCACATCGCCGACCACCAGACACAAGCCTTCATCCCTGCCTGCGGCGCGGGCACTGCGCCACTGTTCACATTCATGCTGAATGCGCCGGTCGTAGGCCGCGCGGTTGGGCAACTCGGTGAGCGCATCGCGTGATGCCATCTGCTCCTGTCTTGCGAGATGCAGACGCAGCTCCTGCGTTTCCACTTCCATCGCCTGCAAGCGGGCCTCCAGCTGCCGGGCATGCTCCTGCGAGCTTTGTTGCTGCTCGCTCTTCAGTGCACGGAACTGATCCATGGATGAAATGATGGTGGAGAGCTGGCTCTGCACGGCGTTTTTCAGCTCACCGATATCCTCAGAGCCCTGTACCGTCTGTGCAATATCGTTGATTCCGCTCCTCACCGCTTCATCCAGCGCCTTTTCAGACTCCTGAGAGACATTCGCCTGCTCACGGGAGAACTGCACATATTCCTGCACCTGCCCCAGGCTTTCGTTCAGCTCGTTCAGAAAGCGCTGAAACTCCGCACGCTCTTCTTCCATGCCTGCAATGATGAGGGCGTGGATATCCTCCAGCACGGAAACAAACTCGTACCAGTTCAGGCCCTTGTTGATTCTCGCCCGGAGCTTTGATGCCAAGGCCCCAGACTGCTCCGGAACGTAGATGTTTTCCAGAATCCGCAGCAATACCGGTTCGGCATGATTTGCTATAACGGAAAACCCCGGCCCGGGTTCGCTTGAGATCGGCTCTTCTTCTGTCTCAACTGCTTGTGTCTGTGCCTCTGCAGCCTCACGGTTCAGCAATACCTCTTCCGGAATGCTGCCACTTTCATCTTCCCCTTGTTCACCGACACGCTGTTCAGCCTCTGCAGGAGAGGGCTCGGGTATGGCGGTCAGACTTGCGCCTGCTGCGGCACCGGAGGCATTGACGATTCGATTGCTGCCTGGCTCCGCCCTGGCCGTCTGCGTCCCGGGGGCTTCTGGCTGCCCGTCTTCCTTTCGCCCACTGTCGTCACGGGCAGATTCTCCATTCAGGGAGACGGAAGGGGGCATATCGTGATTCCGGGGCGGCGCCGGTGCGACAGCGGGAGCCCCCTCATGAGCGCTGCCGGAGAACAACCGGGTCCAGAAGCTCTCTGCGGTGCTCTGCGTTTGCGGAGCAGGCTGAAATGTCAGTTCCCGTACCACCGCACGCAGCAGTTCCAGGAACTCGACAAGCAGCGCAGAGTGGTTTTGCGCATCCTTGATTTTACCGGGGAGGGACTTGGCGAACTGACGCACGCTCCGCTTGAGTTCGCGGGGCAAATCCAGTTCCTGCAACTGCTTGATACTGGCGTTGAGGGCATGCTGAATCGCGGAGTGACTCTGCTCCTTGCGGGAGTCGAGCCGCAGAACGGACTTTTCAATGCGCTCCAGCAGCAGGTCTATGCCCGCTTCGGACTCTTCCGCGCGCAGCATGGTGCGTAATGCTGCCAGCTCCTTGTCCAGAGCTGTGTCCAGACCATCGCCGGCAAGGCTGACGCTGACCAGCCCGCGGCGCAGGAGTCTGATGCGATTGGTGAGGGATTTTTCACGGCGGTCATGGACTTCGAGCGCATCGAGGAATTTTTTCTTCCAGCGATCAAGCTCGGTATTGTCTATGTCCCTATGGCTCATTATTACGGCTCTTCAGCGGGCGTCCATGAAGACGATGGAACCGTGCTCCCGGTGCCCATTGCCGGCACCGGGAATTGCATGACGCAATAACGTCTGTCAGCTCGAGCTTCTTTCCTTGTTGACGAGAAAATCGACAACTTCCAGCATTTCCTGCTGCGTACGCACCGCATCACCGGTGGAAATCAGGTATTTGCCGTTCACCACCATGTTGGGCGTGCTGCGAACCTGATAATCACGCATCTTGGCCTGGGCCTGGTTGACCTTGGTCTTGACGGAGAAAGAGTTGAAAGTCTTGCTGAAGTCTTCAGGGCTCACGCCGTACTTGGCGAAAAACGCAGAGAGCTGCTGCTCGTTCTGGAGACGATTGCCTTCGATGTTGATGGCGTTGAAGATGGGCGTGTGCAGCTCCTTGAGCTTGCCCAGTGCCTCTGCCGTGAAGAAGGCCTGTGCGTGCACCTTCATCAGCTCATTCCACATGCCCGGGAAACGCACGAAATCCACATCCGGGGCCAGCTTGGCTTCCCAGTCTTCAATCAGCGGCTCGAAACGGAAGCAGTGGGCACAGCCATACCAGAACACTTCCACAACCTCGATCTTGCCCGGGTCGTTGGTCTTTACCGCTTGCGGCAGGATTGTGTAATGCGTACCGGCCGTAAACCGCTCCGGCTGCGCGAAGGCGGAAAAGGCCAGGGGGGCCAGCAGCAGAACTGCCAGGAATTGCTTCATGAGTTTATGCATCTTCTTTACTCCCTACTGATCGTAATAACGGTTGCACTGATCAACAAGACCGACCCTGGCGCCCAAAATTACCAGATTGAGGATCAAACCTTAGTTCAGGCCGGAAATATAGCTGGCCAGCGCCTCGATTTCCTTGTCTGTCAGACGCTCAGACACAATACGCATCGGCATCGGATTGCCATCATTGCTGCGCTCACCTGAGCGGAATGCCTTCAGCTGGTTGATGGTGTACTGGCTGTGCTGGCCGCCCAGAGCGGGGAAACCTGCCTGCGGGTTGCCCTGGCCAGTCGGGGAATGACACGCGCTGCAGGCCGCGACATTCAGTTTGGCAATGCCTGCCTTGTAGATGCTTTCGCCCAGCTCCACCAGCTCCGGGTCCGCACCTTCCAGCGTCACTTCCTGAGCCGCAAAGTAGGCCGCCATATCCGCCATATCCTGATCACTGGAGTTGTTCAGCAGGCCGGTCATCAGGGGAACTGTGCGCGCACCGCTCTTGATGTCCTGCATCTGCTTGATCAGATACTTGGCATTCTGCCCCGCCAGCTTCGGGTTTTCCCCAATCGTGCTCTGCCCCGCATTGCCGTGGCACGCGCTGCACACAGCGGCCTTGCTTTCACCGGCTGAGGCATTGCCCTGGGCATGGCTGAAGCTCGCGAAGGCCGCCATCATCAGGGTTGTTAACAGGGTCAGTGCATTCTTCGTGGCTAGATTTTTCATGAATATCCAAATTCCTATGTTTCTCAGAGTGCTTGTAAGTCATTCCTGCGGCCGGCGCCATCCCGCCGCACAACGCCGTCTTCAGCCATGTGTGGCCTGGCAGCGTGTTTCATTCAGACGAACGGGCGCGAATTATACCGCATCAGTTCTGATTACTCTATTTTATTGCCTCGTCTGTGACCGAATTTCTATGTCATTCAGGACAATTTACCGCCCACCCCTGCCCGAAAGGGTGGGAACGCCTTGCACTGCACGGGCTCTTCCTGTATCTAGGGCCACCCAGCCATTCGAAATTTGTCTCATGAACTACAGAAACGCTCGCTTTGTTACCAGTGCCGCCGGCCTGAGCGATTGCCCCCAGGACAGCCTGCGGGAAGTGGCTTTTGCCGGGCGCTCCAATGCAGGAAAATCCAGCGCCATCAATGTATTGACCGCCCAGAACCGGCTCGCGAGGACCAGCAAGACCCCCGGACGCACCCAGCTCATCAATTTTTTCGGTGTGGAGGAGGGGCGCTATCTGGTCGACCTGCCGGGCTATGGCTATGCCAAGGTGCCCCTGAGTGTGAAGGATCAGTGGCAGGAACACCTTGAGCGTTATCTCAATGAGCGCCAGGCTCTGGTCGGGCTGGTACTGCTGACCGACATCCGCCACGCCTTCAAGGACTTTGACCTGATGATGATCCGTTGGGCGGCACAGACCAATCTGCCGATCCATGTGATGCTGACCAAGGCAGACAAGCTCAAGCGCGGCGCCGCGCAGAATGCCCTGTTGGCGGCCCGCAAGGAGCTGGAGGAGTTTCCCAACGCCAGCCTGCAGTTGTTTTCATCCCTGCAGCGCAGCGGTCTGGACACCCTGGAGGCCGTACTGGACCGCTGGCTGAGCCCGCCCGTGGAGAGCTGAACTCAGTGGGCTTCGTCCCAGTTGTCGCCCACACCCACATCCACCACCAGCGGAACATCCAGCGCTGCCGCCGAGACCATGCGGAAGCGAACGCCGTCTGTCAGCAGGGCGACATCCCGCTCTGCCACCTCGAAAACCAGTTCGTCGTGCACCTGTAACACCATGCGGGCATCCAGCACCCCCGTTGCCAGCCAGTGATCAATGTCCACCATGGCCTGTTTGATGATATCCGCCGCCGTGCCCTGCATCGGGGCATTGATCGCCGTCCGCTGGGCCGCCTTGCGCAGCATGCCGTTGCCGGCGTGGATATCCGGCAGGTAAAGGCGGCGACCAAACAGGGTTTCAACATAGCCATGTTCGTCCGCATAGGCCTGCGTCTGCTCCATATAACGCAACACCCCCGGGTATCGCTGGAAATAGAGATCGACGTAATGCTGTGCGCTCTGGCGGTCGATGCCCAGCTGCCTGGCGAGCCCGAAGGCCGACATGCCGTAAATCAGCCCGAAATTGATGGCCTTGGCGCGACGACGCTGCTCCTGGGTGACATCCTCCAGCGCCGTGCCAAACACTTCTGCGGCGGTTGCCCTGTGGACATCCTGCGCATTGGAGAAGGCCTTGAGCAAACCGGCATCGCCGGACAGATGCGCCATGATTCTCAGCTCCACCTGCGAGTAGTCTGCCGCCAGCAGTTTGTAGCCGGGCGCGGCGATGAAGGCCTGGCGCACCTTGCGGCCCTCTGCGGTGCGAATGGGAATGTTCTGCAGGTTCGGGTCCGTCGATGACAGCCGCCCGGTGGCGGCTACGGCCTGCTGGAAGCTGGAATGGATACGGCCGGTGCGCCGGTTCACATCCTGAGGCAATTTGTCCGTATAGGTGGATTTGAGCTTGCTCAGGCCGCGATGATCCATGATGAGCTTGGGCAGCTCGTATTCCAGCGCCAGCTCCTGCAAGACCGGTTCGGCGGTGGAGGGCTGCCCGGTCGGCGTCTTTTTCAGCACCGGCAGCTTCAGCTTCTCGTAGAAGATATGCTGCAGCTGCTTGGGAGAGCCAAGATTGAATTCCTCGCCCGCCTCCCGGAAGGCATCGCGCTCGATCTCCACCAGGCGCTCGCTGATTTCCTGGCTCTGTTTTCCCAGCAGCTCCGTGTTGACCAGGATGCCATTGCGCTCCATTCGCTGCAGAACCGGGATCAGCGCCAATTCGTAGTACTGGTACAGGCCCAGGAGCTCACCGGTGTCTTTCAATTGCTTGCCCAGATACCGGCTGAGGCGCTGCACCAGATCTGCCTTGCGTCCGGCGTAGGCGCGCGAGGCATCGAGGTCCAGTTGGCTGAAACCGAGCCTGGCCTTGCCCTTGCCCAGCACGTCGTCCGGTGATGGCAGCTCCAGCCCCAGGTAGTGGGCGGCGATTTTGTGCAGCTGATGGTCGATGGCCACCGAGTTCAGCACATAGGATGCCGTCAGGGTATCGAAGCGCAGGCCCGCCATCGTGATCCCGCAATTGGCCAGCACATGCATCAGCCATTTTGCATCATGGGCATGCTTGTGCACCCTGGCATCCTCCAGCAGCGGCCGAAGGGCTTCCAGCACCTGTTGCCGGGGCAGTTGAGTCGGGAAATCCAGGGAATCATGCCCCACGGGAATATAGTAGGCATGGCCTGCCTCGGTGCACAGCGCAACCCCCAGGATGATCGCGTCCATGTAGTGTGCGTCATCGGTTTCCAGCGACAGAGAAAAGGAACCGGCCTTGCGCAGAGCCTGCATGCAGGCATCCAGCTCCTGCTGCGAGAGTACCGCCTCTGTCTGCGTGTCATCGGCGATGTCGGTATCTCCCGGGTCAGCCTCGGGTTCCAGCTCTGCTGTCACTTCCGCCTTGATGCCATCAGTATCGACAAGGCCCTTGCTCTCTACTTCCTTGATCCAGCTCTTGAACTCCAGGGTGGTGAACAGGCGGTAGAGGGATTCGTAGTCCTCAGCGCCATGGCGCAGCTGATCGATATCCACGTCGAGCGCCACATCGCGCTTGATGGTCGCGAGCTTGTGGGAGAGCCACAGCTGATCGACACTCTCACGCAGACGCTCACCAATCTTGCCGGAAACCTTGTCAAGATTGGCCAGCAGCCCGTCCAGCGAACCGTACTCCTGCAGCCACTTGACGGCCGTTTTCGGCCCCACCCCCGGAACGCCCGGAATATTGTCTGCCTTGTCACCCATCAAGGCGAGGTACTCCACGATACGCTCGGGTGGCAGACCGAATTTGCGGGTAACCCCCTCCGGGTTGAGAGACTCGTTGTTCATGGTGTTCAGCAGGGTCACCTTGTCGGTAACCAGCTGCGCCAGGTCTTTGTCTCCGGTCGAGATCAGCGTGCGGATGCCGCGCGCATCAGCAACGGTCGCCAGCGTGCCGATCACATCGTCCGCCTCGACCCCCTCCACCACCAGCAGAGGAAGGCCCATGGCACGGATGATGTCGTGGATCGGCTGGATCTGGCTGCGCAGCTCATCGGGCATGGGCGGGCGGTGTGCCTTGTACTGATCATAGATATCGTTGCGAAACGTCTTGCCCTTGGCATCGAACACCACCGCGATGCGGCTGTCCGGATAGGTTTTCACCAGGCTGCGGATCATGTTGATGACGCCCTTGATCGCCCCGGTATGCTGATGGCGGCTGGTAATCAGGGGGGGCAGGGCGTGAAAAGCGCGGAAAAGATACGAGGAACCATCCACCAGAATGAGGTCGATGTCCTGCGGGAGTTGAGCGTCTGTCATGTTCAGTTCCTGTCGGAAAACTTATGGATGCGCATCGGGCTTCAGGCATTGGGCAATGGCCGTGGCAAGGCCGGCGATCAGGTTTGCATAGGCATCCACGCCCGGCACGATATTTTCGCCCAGCGTATCCAGCATCGTCCGGCGCAGGGGGTAATTCCGAAATACCGTGTCCACGGTTGCCGCATTCGCATTGACGTCCTCCAGCAGGCAAACCGGCTGCAGCGTCTCAAGCCGGGAACGCAGGTCGAGCAGATGACGAATACCCGGTTGAATCTCATGATCCGGGACCAGCACAAACACATGCTGCAGACCAAGCTGGTTCTCCAGATATTGCGTGCCATTGTGGTACACGGCAAAAGGCGTTTCCTGTAGCGTGCTGAACTGCGCCTGCAGATTGTCCTGCAGTGTGTGCATGGCATTTTCAAATCTCGCCAGGTTCGTCTGGTAGCGCATCGCGTGACGAGGGTCTGCAATGCTGAGACGCGCTTCCAGGGCCCTGGCCAGTGCCAGTGCATTAGCGGTACTGAGCCAAAGATGCGGATCGTATGTTTCTCCCTCGTGGGAATGTTCCTCTTCGTTCAAGGCCAGAAGAGAGACGCCTGCCACAGAGGCGGCCTCCAGGGTCTTGCCTGCCATTGCTTTCTGGCTCAGCACCCCGCTCAGGTAGGTTTCAAGCCCTGGCCCTACCCACAGCACCAGCCCGGCATCGACCAGGCGGCGCATGTCGGACGGCCTCAGATTGAAATCATGGGGTGACTGATTGGGGGGAATGATGACACCGGGGTCGGAAACCCCTTCGGTCACAGCAGCCGCAATCAATTGTAAAGGCTTGATGCTGGCCAGCACCTGCACCTGCGCAAAACCGTGGGTTGGCAGCAGGCTGAGCAGGAGCAACAGGGCAAAACATTTCAGGGGAGGTGTCGGCATGGCTGATTACTTACTGGGGTAGGGCGGTGAAAACTAATGCTATGATATACCACCAAGTGAATTCCAGTATTGCGCGCCTTCCTGGTAGCCCAAGGACCCCCGCATGAGTCATCAATGCCTGGTGAAAGCCAGCAACATCAGCGTCCAGTTCGCAGATCGCCAGGTGCTGCAAAACGTGAACCTGTCAGTTCATCAGGGACAGATTGTCACGCTGATCGGCCCAAACGGGGCAGGCAAGACCACCCTGATCCGCGTCATTCTCGGCCTGCTGCCGGTACAATCGGGCTCCGTGGAAAAACCTGCCGGCCTGCGCATCGGCTACATGCCCCAGAAACTTCACATCGAACCGACCATGCCCATCACTGTCCGGCGCTTTCTGGAGCTTGCTCAACGCAAGGACGCCGAACCCATCGGACGCCTGTTGGAAGAGGTGCAGGTCAGCCACCTGATGGATCATCAACTGGGCTCTATCTCTGGTGGAGAAATGCAACGCGTGTTGCTCGCGCGTGCGTTGTCGCAGTCACCGCAACTGCTGGTGCTGGACGAACCGGCACAAGGCGTTGATGTCGCCGGCCAGGCGGATCTGTACCAATTAATCAACGACATCCGCACCTCGCATCACTGTGGCGTTCTGATGATCTCTCACGATCTGCATCTGGTGATGGCAAAAACAGATGAAGTCGTGTGCCTGAATCACCACATCTGCTGTCATGGACGGCCTGAGCAGGTCAGTGTCGATCCATCCTATCTGGCGCTATTCGGGAAAAAAGAGGCAAAGAATCTCGCCGTGTACACACACCATCACAATCACCACCACGATCTGACCGGCGAGGTAGTCGAGCACTCCCATGACTGACTTCATTCTTCGTGCGCTGCTTGCCGGCCTCTGCATCGCCGCCATCGCCGGCCCGCTTGGTTCCTTTGTTGTGTGGCGCCGAATGTCTTATTTTGGTGACACGCTGGCTCATTCCTCCTTGCTGGGAATTGCCCTGGGTATTTTGCTGGATATCCATTTGCAGCTCGCCGTGATTCTCGGGTCTGTTCTGTTTGCCGTATTGTTGATTCTTCTGCAACGTAATAAATCCCTTTCCACCGACACCCTGCTTGGCATTCTCGCGCACAGTACGCTTGCCTTCGGCATGCTGATACTGGCGCTTTCAGATGCTGTGCAGATAAACCTGGTCGGTTATTTGTTCGGTGACCTGTTAACCGTTTCCACCTCTGATCTATGGTGGATAGCCATGACGACAGCCTTGCTCGGCATCGTTCTGCAAAAGTATTGGGGACAACTGCTCGCGGTAACCGTTCATGAGGAGCTGGCACAGGTTGAAGGCGTTCCGGTGAGCCGATTGCATGCGCTGATGGTGATTATGGTCGCACTGCTGATAGCGGTATCCATGAAGATTATCGGGGTACTGCTGATAACCTCTCTGCTCATCATTCCACCAGCAGCCGCGCGCCGGTACGCAAAGACGCCGGAACAAATGGCAGCCGGAGCTGGTGTGACAGGATGTCTGGCAGTATGCGGAGGGTTGCTGATGTCCCTTTATCTGGACACACCCGCCGGGCCGTCCATTGTCGTCACGGCGAGTGTTTTCTTTCTGATTTCCTATCTGGCCCCCTCCCTGTCGGGAAGAAAAGCTTAGCAGGCTGTTGAAAAACTATCTACGTTGTCATTGCGGCGTTAAAAACGAGCTCAAAATGCTCATTTATCCGTTATAAACTGCGCTTTTTCGCTCGTTTTTGCCTTGCACTGACTACCTCGAAAACGTTTTTCAACAGCCTGCTAATAGGCTGCGCGAATGGCCTTGTAGGCGGCAGTGATTTCGTCGTCCTGAATCGCGGTGTCAAAAAAGCCCTGATACAGACCTTCCGGGTTGATCACCAGGATATTGCCGCTGTGCTCGATCACATAATCCTCACCCGCATCAACGCTGCCCGTGTGCGCGGCATGCGGATCCGCTGCCACCATTCCCGGAGGGGTGGAGTGCGCGATATACAGCTCTTTCGCCAGTTTTGAAATCTCGCCAAAATCACCATTCAGGCCAATGAAGTCCGGATGAAAAGAGCCCATATAGTCCGCCAGCTCTTCTGCCGTGTCGCGTTGGGGATCGACACTCACCATGACCACCTGCGTATCCTGGTATTCACCGGACTGCTCCAGAGCGCGGTAAAACTGGCTCAGCTCTGTCAAGGTAAGCGGGCAGATATCCGGGCAGTGGGTAAAGCCAAAAAAGAAGAGAGTCCAGGTATCTTTGAGGCGTGAGGTATCGAAACGTTCGCCGTATTGATCCACGAGAGAGAAAGAAGACAGGGACACCGGGCGCTCATACATCACAGCACCCAAGTCCCTCAGCGCTTCGGGGCTCAGTGTTTCAACGCGGTTATTGCGGGTAACCCGGTAATACGTCAGGAAAAAAACCAGAACAACAAAGATCAGGCAAAGAATAACGGTCAGTTTGATGTTTCGATTCATGGCAACAACAGCTTCAGGGGTCGAGAGTTACAGATAGTGGTCTGTCAGCAGCACCACGAACAGCACCATCAGATACACAATGGAATAGCGGAATGTATCCATGGCCGTGCTGGGCTTGGGCCGGAACATGAGCAGCAGGGACCACACCAGGAAACCCAGCCCCAGCACAACCGCCGCCAGCAGATATATCGGACCGCTCATGCCGGTCAGATACGGCAGCAGGGTAACCAGGAACATAATGATGGTGTACAGAACGATATGGATCTTGGTGACATGCTCGCCATGAGTGACCGGCAGCATCGGGATACCCGTCTTGGCGTAATCCTCTTTGCGGTGAATCGCCAGAGCCCAGAAATGGGGAGGAGTCCAGGCAAAAATGATCAAGACCAGTATCAGGGCACCGGGCTCCACGGTGCCTGTCACGGCAGCCCAGCCGAGCAGGGGCGGCATGGCCCCGGACAGACCGCCGATAACGATATTCTGCGGGGTTGCCCGCTTCAGGTAACCGGTATAGATGAAGGCATAGCCTACGAAGGACGCAAGCGTCAGCCAGGCACACAGGGGATTGACCAGAAACAGCAGGATCAGCATGCCGGCCACACCAATAGCTGCGGCAAACAGCGCGGCCTGCTTCGGGTCAACACGGCCCTGGGGAATCGGCCGGTTATGAGTCCGCTTCATGACGGAATCGACCTTGTAGTCAATCAGGTGGTTTACCACGGCACCAGAACCTGCGACCAGAGCAATGCCAAGATTGCCGAAAATCAGGATATCCAGCGGCACCATTCCCGGCACAGCCAGGAACATCCCCACAAGAGAGGTAAGAATCATCAGCATCACGACCCGAGGCTTACACATCTCGTAGAAGTCGCGCCAACTAAGCTCTTGTTTATCAATCAGTTCTGTCACCTGTAGCCTCTCTCTGTGCGGACGAGCATGGTCCGATGACGAAATTGTGGAAATTCCGGGGGGTAGCGTACACCTAAGGGAGACGCGATTGTACTAGATTTCAGGCACGGACGCCTCCTGAAAATACACGCTCGACTGCTGCCTGCCCTTGTGCTGCCACCGACACCGGTTCTCTGCGCCTCTTGAATCCTGCTTGCCCCAACCCCAGATCTTATCTCAGGCACCCCGTGATCGATGCCCGCAAGACCAGCCGGCTGCCGCTTATCTCCCCTAAAAAGATAGCGACATTCAATTTTTTAAGGAGTAAAGTGATTTCGAACACAAGGAAATGCGTGTGTGCCAGAGGACATAACAATATTTACATAAAGTAGAAGCAGGAGAAGTATTATGAAATGCGTGTACTATCTGTCGCCTACCCTGAAGAGCACCCAACAAATTTCGGACGATCTTCACGAGATCGGCGTAGACGACTGGTTTCTGCATATTGTCAGCAAGGACGAAAGCGGTCTGAGCAAGCAGAAACTGCATTCCAGTAATTATATCGAAACCCTTGATGTCATCCGGGATGGCCTGATCGGCGCAGCATGTGGCCTGTGTGCAGGGATTGCCGGCGCACTGATCACCAGGATTGCCCAACCATTCGGGCCTGATGTGCACTGGTTTGCCTACCTTGCCATTGTATTTGTCTGGATCTGCTTTGGTGCCTGGGTCGGCGGTCTCGTCGGCATTGCCAGTGAGAACAAAAAACTTGCCAAGTTCCGTAACGATATCGAGGCCGGTAAATATCTTGTCCTGATCTATGCCAAGCAGCACCAGGAAGAGAAGGTTCACCAAATGATGGCCAGCAAGCACCCGGAAGCAGAGCTGGCTGCCGTGGATGCAAACTTCCTCAATCCTTTTACCGAATTGAAAATGACCGTCTGAAGCCGCTAGCGGCGATGCCGGAATAAAGCATTCCGTCATTCCCATCCTTCAGCAGGCACCGGCTTTTGACGGTGTCTGCTGAGGGCTTCCTGCCTGAACCCTTCCTTCCAGAATTGCCCCAGCCCCCGCTATAAAAGAGCTTGCGGACATATTTGCAATGCTATACGATCAGGAACGCTGACTATTTCAAAGAGATTTTCAGCTTCAGCGATATGTGTAACACGTTGAGTACCCGTCCGTTAATAATAATAAAGGAGGGAACGACGTTGTGAACGCGATTATCTGTACCGTTCGTAGTCAACTGCGTGACTTGAGTCTAGGCAAACATCACCACTACTGGAATTTTGCTGGCAGTATCACGAAGAGATCGCTGGTCCGTCCTGAAGGACGGGACTAGCAATGAACCACCTGAATTCTGATCCCCGGGCACTTTGTGTTCGGCTTCGTTCTGCGTCATCCGACGCCAGGCACTGTATTGCTTGCAGCGCCCACCTTCCTTTATTCCCAAAATCATGCACGCTTGCGCGCACTGGCGCCGGTCATGCCTCCACTTTCACAAGGATGAACAGCATATGGCTATAGCAGTTGTCTTGGTTCTATTGGTTATTGGCTCTGTCATCTTCCACCTGATCAGCCCGTGGTGGTTCACAGATATCGCATCCAACTGGGAAAGCGTCGACTTTACCATCGGCCTGACATTCTGGGTCACCGGCACGGTATTCATCGCCGTCAACCTGTTCATGGCGTATTGCGTCTATCGCTTCCGCCATAAAGAGGGGCACAAGGCGGTATACGAACCCGAAAACTCCAAACTGGAGATCGGCCTGTCCGTAGCCACGGCTTTGGGCGTGGTTGCCATGCTGGCACCGGGTCTCTTTGTCTGGGCGAGTTTCGTGACTCCGCCGGATGATGCCGCAGAGTTTGAAGTGGTGGGCCAGCAGTGGCAGTGGAGCTTCCGCTACCCCGGCCGCGACGGGCAGCTGGGCACGGTGGACACCCGCTTTATCAGCGAAACCAATCCTTTCGGCATTAACCCCGAAGACCCCAATGGCCAGGACGATGTGCTGGTAAAAGACCCCGAGATGTATCTGCCTGTTGGCAAACCGGTCAAGGCACTGCTGCGTTCCAAGGATGTACTGCACAATTACACCGTGCCCCAGTTCCGCGTGAAAATGGACATGGTTCCCGGCATGGTGACCTACCTGTGGTTCACCCCTACCGAAACCGGCAGCTATGACATCCTGTGTGAAGAACTGTGCGGCATCGGCCACCACGTCATGCGCGGCCGCGTCGTGGTGACGGAACAGGCGCAGTTTGACAGCTGGCTCGCCAGCCAGCCCACTTTTGCACAAATGAGCTCCCGCGCTCCTGCTTCGGCAAGCTCAGGGCAGCAGCAGTTTGCCATCTGTGCAAGTTGCCACGGCCAGCAGGGCGAGGGAAATCCCGCCATGAATGCACCACGTCTGAACGGGCTTCAGCCCTGGTATATCGAGCGCCAGCTCAAGTATTACCAAAGCGGTGTTCGCGGCGCGCATCCGGATGACCAGTACGGGCGACAAATGGCACCCATGGCCTCCATGCTCAACTCGGACGATGCCATTCGCAACATGGCCGCCTATATCAGCCAGCTCCCTGTCACGGATTCTCCGGACACCATCAGTGGCAATGCCGGCAACGGGATGAGCCTCTACAACGCCAATTGCGCAGCCTGTCACGGGGCTGACGGTTCCGGCAGCTGGGCGACTGATGCTCCGCATATCGCCGGGATGAGCGACTGGTATATCGCCAATCAGTTGCGCAACTTCAAGGCAGAGATTCGTGGCGCACACGCAGACGATGACTATGGTGAGCAGATGGTTTCATTCGCTACAGCCATGAAGAACGAGCAGCAATTGAACGACGTGATCGCGTATCTGAATTCCCTGCAGTAAGCAAACGAACGTTATAAAAAGTTAAACCAGAAAAAGACGTCCATGTGTGCGATCTATTGCCACATGCCAGCGGCAGCAAGCGAGTCAGGAGGATGACAATGGCTTACGTCCCGATAGCCGACCAGGACCATGAACTGCATGATCCGCACTCTTTCGTTACCAAATATATCTGGAGTCAGGATCACAAGGTCATTGCGATCCAATATGGCGGAACAGCGATTCTCGTAGGCCTGGTGGCGCTGGTTCTTTCCGCGCTCATGCGTCTGCAGCTGGGCTTTCCCGATACCTTCTCGCTGATAGATCCCAGCGCCTACTATCAGGCCGTCACCATGCACGGAATGATCATGGTGGTCTATCTGCTGACCGCCTTGTTTCTTGGGGGCTTCGGCAACTACCTGATTCCTTTGATGTGCGGCACCCGGGACATGGTGTTTCCGTTCCTGAACATGCTGAGTTTCTGGGTTTACCTGCTGTCTGTCCTGATTCTGATGTCCAGTTTCTTCGTGACCGGCGGACCGACAGGAGCAGGCTGGACGCTGTATCCTCCGCAGACCATCACCCCCGGCACCCCTGGGCATGATACCGGCATCCTGCTGATGCTGATTTCCCTTGGCGTTTTCATTATTGCCTTCACCATGGGTGGCCTGAATTATGTGACCACCATCCTGCAGGCGCGGGCCAGAGGCCTGACCATGATGCGCCTGCCGCTGTCGGTGTGGGGAATCCTGGTGGCAACCGTTCTGGGTCTGTTTGCATTCCCTGCGCTGCTCGTCAGCGCGATCATGATGACCTTCGACCTCACCCTTGGAACCAGTTTCTTCATGCCGGCCATCATGGCGGCAGGGGAACAGATGGACTACAACGGGGGCAGCCCGATCCTGTTCCAGCATCTGTTCTGGTTCTTCGGCCACCCCGAGGTGTATATCGTTGCACTGCCGGCGTTCGGCCTGGTCTCTGACGTACTCAGTACACATGCCCGGAAAAACATCTTCGGCTACCGCATGATGGTCTGGGCGATCATCTCCATTGGCGGGCTCAGCTTTATCGTCTGGGCACACCATATGTATGTCAGCGGCATGAACCCGTACTTCGGTTTCTTCTTTGCGACCACCACCCTGATTATCGCAGTGCCGACGGCGATGAAGGTTTACAACTGGGTGCTCACCCTGTGGGAAGGCGATATCCGGCTCAACACGCCGATGCTCTTCGCCATTGGCTTTGTATTCACCTTCGTGCACGGGGGGCTTACCGGCCTGTTCCTCGGCAATGTGGTGATCGACCTGCCGCTCTCGGACACTTACTTCGTTGTCGCACACTTCCATATGGTGATGGGGGTTTCTCCCGTTCTGGTGCTGTTTGCCTCCCTCTACCACTGGTTCCCGAAAGTGACCGGTCGCATGATGAACGAAACCCTGGGCAAACTGCATTTCTGGTGCACATTCCTTGGTACCTATGCGATTTATCTGCCCATGCACTACCTCGGCTTCCTTGGCGTTCCCCGTCGTTATTACGCGATGGGCAGCACGGACTTCATTCCGGAATCCGCTCAGGCCCTGAATGCCAATATCACCATCGCCGCCATCTTTGTTGGTGTGGTGCAGATACTGTTCTTCATCAATGTGTTCTGGAGCCTGCGTAACGGCAAACCCGCAGGCAACAACCCATGGGGCGCCAATTCTCTGGAATGGCAAACACCTGATACTCCGCCGAAGCACGGAAACTGGGGACCAGAGCTACCGGTAGTGCACCGTTGGGCATATGACTACAGCGTACCAGGCTACCCACAGGACTTTATTCCCCAGAATGTGGCTGGTGATTTTGGTGTCTCTGAGGATCACGACCACGATGTTGCCAAAGAAGAACAAAGTGGCGCTTGATAAGCGGATGCCCGCTGGAGATTGATGATGAGCCTTTATAAAAATGTGACATCAAAGCCCTGGGAGTATTCTTCTCCCACTCTGGGCTCCGGCCCGGAATCCGCATTCGACACGCCAAGTGAGCGAATTGCCCTGACCCTGTTTCTGGTCGTGGTGTCGGTCATCTTCTCATTGTTGACCGTCACCTATTATCTGCGCATGGATCTTGGCGATTGGGTTCCGCTGACAGACCCTGGTCTGTTATGGCTCAATACCGCTTTGCTGATTGCCAGCAGCGTGTTGTTTCAGCTCGCCCGCAATGCCTCACAGACTGATCGCAGACAGCAGACCCGCACGCTTTTTCTTGCTGCGGGCGTTCTGGCGATCAGTTTTGTCATCGGACAGATCGTGGTCTGGCAGCAACTTGCCGCCACCGGGCTTGGTGTTGCCAGTAATCCTGCCAGTGCTTTTTTCTATTTGTTAACCGGCATGCACGCTGCTCATATCCTCGGGGGGCTGTGGGTCTGGAGCAAAACCTTATTGCGCTTTTTCGGCGATAACGAATTGCAGGACCTTCGACTGAGCGTGAGCCTGTGCACCACTTACTGGCATTTCCTGCTGGTGCTGTGGGTATTTATCTTCGCAGTACTGACCAATACCTGAAAATAATTCAACTCCTGGGATTTGATCTAACACATGGGACAACAGTATGAGCGACATTGCAGCGAGTAATCTTGCAGAAACCAAATCCGGCCTGGCCGGACTGGTAGACGATTGGTCCACCGACAAACAAACCTATCACGTGCCCTGGGGCAAGGCGATGATGTGGGTGTTCCTGGTGAGCGACACGTTCATCTTCACCTGCTTCCTGGTGGGGTATATGACCGTGCGCATGTCCACTGCCGAGCCCTGGCCGGTGCCTGCAGAGGTCTTTGCACTTTCCTTCTTTGGCGGAGACCCGATTCCGCTAATTCTGATTGCCATCATGACGTTTATCCTGATCACCAGTAGCGGCACCATGGCTCTGGCGGTCAATTATGGCTATCGCAAAGACAAACGCATGGCAGCGATTCTGATGATGGTGACGGCGGCGTTTGGCGCCTCGTTTGTTGGTATGCAGGCCTTTGAATGGACAAAGCTTATCACCGAGGGTGTGCGCCCATGGGGCAACCCCTGGGGTGCGCCGCAATTCGGTTCCGTATTTTTTATGGTAACCGGTTTTCACGGCCTGCACGTCACCGCCGGGGTGATCTATCTGTCAATCGTCGCCAGAAAGGTGGCGAAAGGGCATTACGACAAGAAAGGTTTTGAAATCGTTGAAATCACCGGGCTCTACTGGCACTTCGTAGACCTGGTCTGGGTTTTCATCTTCGCATTTTTCTATCTTTGGTAAGGAGAAGAGCATATGTCCGCTGAAGCAGGTCAACAACATCCCCTTGGGATCTACCTGAAAATCTGGGTGCTTCTCTTCGTACTGAGTACCCTGAGCTATCTTGTGGATTACTTCAATTTTCAGGGTTTGCTGCGCTGGACTCTGATCATCATTTTCATGCTGTTGAAAGCCGGTTTTATTATCGCGATTTTCATGCATGTCATGTGGGAGCGCATGGCCCTTATCCTGACGATTCTGGGCCCGCCAGTCGTGCTGCTGTTTCTGATCGGCTTTATGGTGGTTGAGGGTGGATACACCTTCGGTGCGCGGGTAGAGCATTTCGGTGCCGACCCGAATGCACAGCCATTGCCAGTCACCCATATTGGCGGCGAGCATGAAGGGGTCTCGCACTAAAATTCCTTTTAACCGGCTGTTAAACAAAAAGGCCAGGCATAGAGAATATGCCTGGCCTTCTTCATCCAAGGCTGGAGTATTTCAGCAAGGTCTCAAGGTCGGTCATGATGTCTTCCGCCGACTGCTCATCGGTGTAATACATCATCACATTGCCGACCGGATCAATCAGTAAAACGTAATCCCTGTTTTGCAAGGACAGCTCTACACCCGCCTTACGCAGATTATTCTGAATGGTATCCATATCAGAATAGGCAACGCCCATGCTGGGATACTCCTGTCTGAAGAGTGTTGCAATCTCTTCGCTTAACGGCTCCGCGCTGGCACTGAGATAATAGCGACGAACGCGTTTGATATTTTTACCCAGCGCAATATGCAGCTGTTTCAGATAATGAATCCGGTCCTGACAGTTCGCATCGCAGGCATTGCCGGTTACGAATACCATCAGCCAGGGCTTGATCTCATACTCTTCCTCTTCCTGCAGGCGGGCAATCTCTTCTTCAAAACTGCGAAACATCGGCAAACCCTGTGCATCGCTCATCGCGAGCGCACTGATATCTGCAGGAGGAAGAATCAACGTTCCTTTATTCGTGCTTCCGCCAATATCCCCGTTTTCCACGGCAGAATTAAAAGACAGTGTCGCCATTGTAATCGGCAGCACAGTTATCAGAAGGAGAAACGTGAGTTTCAATTTGCTTTTCATGTCCGGAGTCATTTTTACCTTCAACCTTCATCTGAATGGGAGTTCTTGAACCCAAAGTACACAAACATAATTATCAAGGCCAGCAGCATGGCGAACCACTGCACAGCGTAAGCACGGTGCTTCTGCGGCAACATATTGACCGTCTGCCAATTTGCCTGCTCGAGGCCTGTGCTGCCAGGGGCCAGACGAATAGTATAGGGAGCAAACTGTGTTTCCAGCTTTGCCGCGATTCGCTCAATATCTATATCCTGTAAAACCCAGGGACCCGAACTCGAAACCATTTCTTCTATCTCGCCCAGAAGAAAAGCTTTGTCGAGTGGTACATAGACGGAGCCCTGAATATGAACCCGACCAACGATGTCCCTGATGGCGGGCAGCTGGGCTCTTGTCGCGCCTTGCGCTACCCAGCCTCGATTGACCAAAAGCTCAAGCCCCGAGTCTGTTCTGAACGGGCTCAATAGTTCATAGCCGACTTTTCCTTCATACACACGATTATCCAGCAGAAAGCTGTGTGCGTTATCGAACTCTCCGTCCGCCTGAACATTGCTGAATGCGAGATCCGCTCGGCGCCAGTCAATACTGTCTGCGTCAACGGGAGTCGCGGATTGCTTTGCCTCGTATTCCTGCTGCAGCAGAATCTTTTCCTGCTCGCGCTCCAATTGCCAAGTGCCCAGCCAGAAGAGCAGGGGAGCAAACAGCGCGGTAACCACTGTCATTTTCCAACCGGGACGAAACATGTGCTAGCGCCTATTCCAGAGACTTGTTTCCCGTCACCGCCGCATTGCTAACAGCAATAATCTGTCATACTTGCTTTGTGCGGCTGCGCCAGTGGTTTGCTATTATGGAGCAGTCAATAAACTTGGAACTCATCATGCTTAAGACCATTATCATCCTGCTGTTGGCAGGTATTCTAATCAGCCTCGCGTGTGGCTTTGTATTTTTCTATATCGACAAGGGCAGATCAAAGCGTGTGCTTTACGCACTGGGGGTGCGTGTAAGCCTGGCCGTTATTCTGATGGGATGTGTTTTTTACGGCTTGGCCACGGGAGCCTTAAAGCTGGGCGCTCCCTGGCTGTAAAATCCTTAGCTGTCTGTTGAAAAACGTTTTTAACAGCCTGTTAGACAACAAAGCCGAAGAGATTCTCACCTCTTCGGCTTTTTATTGCAGACCTGATTAAAGCAGGTAAACGAAGATGAACAGGCCTACCCAGACCACGTCCACGAAGTGCCAGTACCAGGAGGCCGCTTCGAAACCGAAATGATCGTCCGGCTTGAAATGACCTTTGATTGCACGCAGCAGCATGACCGCCAGAATAAAGGTACCCAGCGTCACGTGGAAGCCATGGAAACCGGTCAGCAGGAAGAAGGTAGAGCCGTAAATCCCTGAGTTCAGTGTCAGGCCGTAATGTTCATACGCTTCGGTGTATTCCATGCCCTGCAGGAACAGGAAGATTACACCCAATGCCACTGTTACGGACAGCCACTGAATCAGTTGCTTGCGCTTTTCTGCCTTCAGTGCTGTATGGGCAAAATGCACCGTGACACTGGAGGTCAGCAGAATCACAGTGTTCCAGAAGGGGAGGAAGCCCGCAAAGAATGACGGCGTCCATTCATGCACATTCAGCGCTTCTTCCGGGTTGTGGAACAGGGCACTGTTCGGGTTCTCGACAACCGGCCATACGGCAGTGAAATCCGGCCACAGCATCTGACCAGTCAGCGCTTTGTCGCCTTCACCGCCAAGCCAGGGCACTACGAATGTTCTGACATAGAACAGCGCGCCGAAGAACGCTGCGAAGAACATCACTTCAGAGAAGATGAACCAGGACATGCCCCAAACGTAAGATCGCTTGAGCTGGTCGCTGTTCAGCCCCGCGTGGTTCTCACGAATAACGGCACTGAACCACTGGAACAGGATGACTGCCAACAAAGCAAAACCGAACAGGGAAATCCAGGTGGAGAAGCTTGCGCTCTCGGCAGATTTCATATCGTTCAGCGCACTTCCCAAGCCGTAAACCGTCAAAATAAGACCGATAGACGCAAAGAATGGGAATTTAGTCTGTTCAGGAACGTAATAAGTTTCGTGTGAGCCTGCGCTGGCCATCTTTCAATCTCCAATAGTGATCAATTGGTCACTCAATTCAATGTTACTGCTGCCTGGGGCTTTTCATAGTCCGTGATATCAAACAGCGAATATGAAAGGGTTAATTTTGTAATGTGCTCTGGAATACTTTCATCAATGAAGAAGCGGATTCCCATATCAACGCTTTCACCTGCCTGCAGAACCTGCTCCTGAAAGCAGAAGCACTCCAGTTTTTTCAGGTATTGTGCTGCCTCGTTTGGCGCAACACTCGGGATAGCCTGCCCGGTCATCGCATAATCGTGGCGGTTACCCGCATAGTAGCTCACCACTTTAACTTCACCCGGCTTTACCTTTACCTGAGGATCGTTGGCGCGAAATTCCCAGTCCATTCCTGCCGCATTCTGCGCCAGAAACTGCACCGTGATCTCGCGGTCGCCCACAGGCTTTGCTTCCTCTTCCTGCACCACCTGGCCGCCGGTTTTCCCGTTCAGCCCCGTGATATCACAAATCACGTCGTAAAGAGGCACCATCGCGAACCCGAAACCGAACATCCCTACCACTGTCAGTAACAGCTTTGTCACCAAGCGCTTGGTGGATGTCTGGCTTGTCTGGCTCATGATGTGCCTCCTCTCGACTTGAAACGTTCCGTTACGGAGTCTCGATCAGATCAGGGTTAGGAGGTGTAGTGAACGTGTGGTACGGAGCCGGAGACTCCACTGTCCACTCCAGACCTTTGGCGCCATCCCAAACCTGAGCAGTTGCCTTCTTGCCGCCCTTGATACACTTGATGACAACAACCAACATAATCAGCTGAGAGGCACCAAAGAGGAAGCCACCAATACTGGAGATCCAGTTGAAGTCAGCGAACTGCAGCGCATAGTCGGGAATACGACGCGGCATGCCTGCAAGACCCAGGAAGTGCTGCGGGAAGAACAGGACGTTTACGCCAATGAAAGACAGCCAGAAGTGAAGCTTGGCCAGTCGTTCGTCGTACATATAGCCCGTCCACTTCGGCAACCAGTAGTAGACGGCCGCCATGATGGAGAATACGGCACCTGGCACCAGTACATAGTGGAAGTGTGCTACCACGAAATAAGTGTCATGGTACTGGAAGTCGGCCGGTGTGATGGCCAGCATCAGACCCGTGAAACCACCGATGGTGAACAGCACCACGAATGCGATGGCGAAGAGCATCGGGGTTTCGAAGGACAGTGAGCCCTTGAACATCGTCGCTGCCCAGTTGAACACTTTCACCCCTGTCGGAACAGAGATCAGCATCGTCGCATACATGAAGAACAGTTCGCCTGCGATCGGCATACCCACAGTGAACATGTGGTGTGCCCACACGATCATGGACAGGAAGGCGATGGATGCAGAGGCATACACCATGGAACCGTAGCCGAACAGACGCTTGCGTGAGAACGCCGGGATGATCGTGGAGACCACACCGAATGCCGGCAGAATCATGATGTACACTTCCGGGTGCCCGAAGAACCAGAATACGTGCTGGAACAGAACAGGGTCACCGCCACCGGCCGCGTTAAAGAAGCTGGTGCCAAAGTGAACGTCGAACAGCATCATCGTGACCACACCGGCAAGTACCGGCATTACGGCGATCAGAAGATATGCCGTGATCAACCAGGTCCAGACGAACAGGGGCATCTTCATCAGCGTCATGCCAGGCGCTCTCATATTGAGAACCGTAGCAATGATATTGATTGCGCCCATGATCGAGGATGCACCCATGACGTGTACGGCAAAGATGAAGAACGTAACCGTTTCAGGCGCGTAGGTTGTGGACAGCGGGGCATAGAACGTCCAACCGAAGTTGGGAGCGCCCGCGTCCATGAACAGCGTGGAAGAAAGCATGGCGAATGCAAACGGGAGCATCCAGAAGCTCCAGTTGTTCATACGCGGAAGTGCCATATCCGGTGCCCCGATCATCATCGGGATCATCCAGTTGGCGAGACCCACGAATGCAGGCATCACGGCACCGAATACCATGACCAGACCGTGCATAGTGGTCATCTGATTGAAGAAGTTGGGCTCTACCAGTTGCATACCGGGCTGGAACAACTCCGCACGGATAACCATGGCAAACGTGCCGCCAAGGAAGAACATGGCAAAACTGAACCACAGGTAAAGGGTACCAATATCTTTATGGTTGGTAGTAAACAACCATCGCGATAACCCTTTCGCTGGACCGTGATGATGATCGTCGTGTGCTGCGCTCATTATTTCTACTGTCCTCTACTGTGCTTCCAAAAGTGCATTGACCTCTGACGGCTGAACGAGATCGCCCGTGCTGTTGCCGAAAGAGTTTCTGATATAGGTAACGATCGCAGCGAGCTCAACCGGGCTCAGCATGCGGGCATAGGAAGCCATCGCGGTGCCGGGAACCCCATTCATTACCAGTTGAATATTTGCGGTCAGGTCGCCGTTCACCACACTGCTGCCAGCCAGGGCCGGGAATGCCGGAGCCAGGCCTGCGCCACCTGCCTGGTGACAGGCGATACAGGTGCGGTTGTAGATTTCTTCACCCATTGCCAGTGAATCACTCATGGTCACGACATTGTTGGACTGCTCGCGTGCTGCGCGCGCCTGTTCCTGACGGCCGGCGTACCAGGCATCGTATTCGTCCTGGGGCAGGGCATGCACGACGACAGGCATAAAGCCATGGTCAATACCGCACAGTTCCGCGCACTGGCCACGGTAGATTCCGGGCTCTTCCACAACGGTCCAGGCTTCGTTGATGAAACCGGGAATGGCGTCTTTCTTGACGGCGAAATCCGGTACCCACCAGGCGTGGATAACATCGTTGGAGGTAATCAGGAAGCGCACCTTCTTGTTTACGGGGATGACCAGCGCGTTATCCACCTCAAGCAAGTAGTTTTCCTGCTTGGGAAGCTGGTTGTTGATCTCTTCGCGGGAAGTCGCCAGGTTACTGAAGAAGCTCACCTCTTCCTCGTCTGCGTTTTCACGCAGATAGCGATATTCCCAGCGCCACTGGTAACCGGTGATCTGGATATCGAGATCCGACTCGGAGGCGTCATAGGCCTCAGTCAGCACTTGGGTCGCGGGAACGGCCATCAGGATCAGGATGACGAAGGGGATGATCGTCCAGATGATTTCCACCTTGGTGCTCTCGTGGAAATTGGCAGGGACTGCACCCTTGGACTTACGATACTTGATGGTCGACCAGAGCATGACGCCGAAGACGACAACACCGATCGCAACGCACCACCATATGATCTGCATATGCAGGTCGTAAATCTCTCTGCTGGTTTGGGTCACCCCCCTGGGCATATTCAGCTCCCAGGCGGCCTGGAGGTTAGTGCTGAGCAGTGACAGTGCGGCAACCGTCAGGGCTAACCACAGCTTTGCTTTAGGCAACATTCGCCGTGTCTCCATTATTAGAAAAAGGCTAGGTTAAAATTCGGTCTTTATTATTTATTTTTCGCGCCCCGTGTCTGGGGCTTGCGGCTAACATTACAGCGACGATCGGATTAAGCCTGAAGGTCAGGAACTACTTTAAGACCTTGTTCCATCTGCGTGGATTACGGGACAGGAACACACAATCGAAAACCGCATACAGCGAAGGAGACCCCCTCTGGAAAAGGCCAGAGAAAAGAGAAAAACCCCTTCAAAATCACGCGGGCGCAATAAAAGCGCGGCGATTATAGCAAGAACTCTTTTTGAAATACTATCCTGCAAAGGGCGATTGGCCAGTAAAACCGGCCGTTATCGCCAGGAAGTTGGCAACTATTTCGCCACATTTTGATTTAACGCAACAAGCCATCCTGCTTCAGCAGAGATTCCAGCGCGGGCTCGCGACCCATAAATGCCTTGAACAATTCGAGCGGCTCATCCGCCCCTCCCTGGGACAGGATGTTGTGCAGGAATTTCTGCCCGGTTTCCTCGTTAAACACCCCGGTAGCGGCAAACACAGAGAAGACATCAGCAGACAGCACTTCCGCCCATTTATAGCTGTAGTACCCCGCCGCATAGCCACCGGCAAAGATGTGGGAAAACCCGGTTTCGAAGCGGTTAAAGGCAGGCACCTGATAAACCGATGTGAGTGCTCGCACCTCCTGCATCACCTTTGAAACAAGGGCTTTATCGAACGGGCCGCTTAACTGATGGAGCTGGAAATCGAACTGCGCAAATTCCAGTTGACGCACTGTTTTCATGCCGGCCTGGAAGTTCTTCGCCTGCAGAAGCCTGTCCAGAAGCTGTGCGGGCAGGGTTTCTCCCGTCTCATAATGTGCCGAAATCAGGGCAATTGCCTCCCGGTCCCAGCACCAGTTTTCCATCAGCTGGCTGGGCAGCTCCACGGCATCCCATGCCACCCCGTTAATCCCCGAGCAGCGCAGATGCGTCTGTGCGGTCAGCATATGGTGCAGACCATGCCCGAACTCATGGAAAAGCGTTGTGACCTCGCTATGGGAAAGCAGTGCGGGCGTCTTTTCATTCCCCTGGGCGAAATTGCACACCAGGTAGGCAACCGGCGTCTGAATGCTGCCATCGGGCAATTCGCGCCGGGAACGGCATTCTGCCATCCACGCGCCGGAACGCTTGCCTTCGCGTGTGAAAACGTCGAAATAGAAGCGGGCAATACACTGATCACCCCGGAAAATGTCGAAGGCCTCCACGAGCGCATTCCATCGGCTCAGGCTGTGATTGCGACGAATCTCAATCCCGTAAATACGGGCGGCAATTGCGAACAGCCCTTGCTGTACTTTTGCCAAAGGGAAGTAGGGGCGCAATTCCTCCTGGGAGATATCGAATTTGCGCTTGCGCAGCTTTTCGCTGAAATACGCCACATCCCATGCCTGTAGCCTGTCGATGCCATGCCCGGATGCCGCAAAGCTCTCCAGCGCCTCATATTCTTCCTTTGCCGCAGGAACCGCCAGAGCACTCAGATCACTCAGGAATTCATTGACGCGGGCAACCGATTTCGCCATTTTCCGCGCAACGGAAATATCAGCAAAACTGTCGTAACCCAGCAGCTGTGCCAGCTCTACCCGGCAGTTGAGAATATCCACAATGACATCGCTGTTGTCGAAGCGTGGATCATGCCCTCCCTGATCGGAGGCCCGTGTCACATAGGCGGTGTACAGCTCTTCGCGCAGGGCACGGTTGTCCGCGTGGGTCGTCACGGCAATATAGCAGGGGGCATCAAGCGTCAGCAGATAGCCCTCCATGCCCTTGCTTTTGGCCAGCTCCGCCGCGGACTGGATACTCATCGGCGGCATTCCGCTCAGCTCGGCCGGGTCCAGTACCTGCTTGCTCCAGGCCATGGTGGAATCCAGCACATTATTGCTGAAACGGGTGGAAAGGCTGCTGAGCCTGGCCTCCAGCGCTGCAAATTGCTGCTTCTGCGCTTCCTCCAGATCAACCCCAGCCAAACGGAATTCCAGCAGATAATCCTTGAGCACCTTGCGCTGTGCCGTTCCAAGCCCCAGCAGCTGGGCTCGCTCCTCCAGGACCTTTATGCACCTGAAGAGCTCGTGGTTCTGACCCAGCTCGGTGTAATACTCGGTGATCCATGGTTGGCACTTGTTGTAGGCGCTGCGGATATCGCTGGTGTTGTTCACTGCGTTGAGATGGCTGACCGTGGACCAGACCTTGCTCAAGCGGTCTTCCATTTCGTCCAGCGGCGCCATCAGGCTCTTCCAGTCCGGGGACTCGCCATTTACGGGGTTTGCCACCAATCCGGCCAGACAATCACGATTGTCGGCCAATACCTGTGCCACCGCTGGCTCGATATGCCCGGCCTCGATGGCAGAAAAATCCGGCAAACGGTCGAATTGAAGTAGGGGGTTGGATGTCATGGCGGTCCTCTTTCACCTGTCAGAAAAGCCGGTACGACAAAACCCGGCTTCGTGAATTTGCAGGCCTGTTATAGTACTGCAAGCCAGTGCTACATTAACAAGCCTCCTGCACAGAACAAAGTGCCTGCCTGACGCGAGCCCCTTTCCATGTCTGTACGAAATTTCGAAAACCAAACGCCACAAATCCATGACAGCTGCTTTATTGATCCGAGTGCTGTCGTCATCGGAGATGTCTCGCTGGGGGAGGACACCTCCGTGTGGCCCCTGACGGTGATTCGCGGTGACGTGAACCGGATATCCATCGGGATGCGCTGCAATATCCAGGACGGCACGGTTATTCATGTGACCCACGACGGGCCCATGGCGCCGGGCGGTTTTGCCACCGACATTGGCGATGACGTCACCGTGGGACACAAGGTCATGCTGCATGGCTGCACGATTGGGGATCGGGTGCTGGTCGGCATGGGGGCAATCATCATGGATGGTGCCGTGGTGGAATCCGATGTTGTCATCGGGGGCGGCAGCCTGGTGCCTCCAGGCAAAAGGCTGGCAAGTGGCTACCTGTATGTGGGCAGCCCGGTCAGACAGGTACGTGAATTAAGTGCGTCCGAGCGGGCTTTCTTCGCTTACAGCGCCGGAAAATATGCCGAACTGAAAGAGCAGCACAAACGCAGCCTGCAGAAAAGCGCTGGGGAATCAGCCGTTCTGGCCGAGTAGATCACGCAGCTGGGCAATGACGGTTTCCGTTTCCGGTCGCACACCTCGCCAGATGAAAAAGGCCTCTGCCGCCTGCTCCACCAGCATGCCAAGCCCGTCAAACGCCATCTTCGCACCCTGTTCCCGAGCCCAGCGCTGGAACACGGTTTCCTTGCCGCCATAGACCATGTCATAACAACAGGTGTTAGCGCTTACCAATCCGGATGGCATTGCAGGCATTGTGTTTTGCAAGCCTTCCGAGCTGGCATTGACGATCAGGTCAAAACCGATAGGTGGGATATCCTCATAGGAGGAGGCGCTCAAACAGGGAGTATCGGTATAGGCTTCCACAATCGCTTCGGCTTTGCTGAGCGTACGGTTGGCAATGCACACTCTGTCGGGAGCTTGTGCCAAAAGATCGGGCATGACCCCTTTGGCTGCGCCTCCCGCCCCCAGCACGAGGACGTGTCTGCCTGCCAGGCTCAATCCGTGGTTGTGCGTCAGATCTCTCAGTAAACCCACCCCGTCGGTATTGGCACCGCACAGACGCCCGTCCGCATCACGATACAAGGTGTTAACCGCACCCGTGCTCTGGGCACTGCCGAGCCGGCACTGCGCCATGCCCCAGGCCCGCTCCTTGAAAGGCACCGTGATATTGAGACCGCTGCCGCCTTGCGCAAAAAACTGCTGCACCGCCTGCTCGAAGGAGTCCAGCTCGATCAGGCTAGCGGTGTAGACAAGGGCCTGGCCCGTCTGGCGGGCAAAACGTTCATGGATCCAGGGGGAGCGGCTGTGGCCGATAGGATTTCCGAACACGGCATAACGATCCATGGCTCATCCTCTTGCAACGGGGATCAGGCCCAATCGCGGAAACGCAGATAATCCGAATACAGCCGCGCCTCCTCCGTACCCGGCTCCGGATGCCAGTCATACTCCCAATGCACCACTGGCGGCAGGGACATCAGTATGGACTCTATGCGGCCAACCCCGGATTGCAGACCAAACAACGTTCCCCGGTCGTAGACCAGGTTGAACTCGACATAGCGACCCCGACGATAGCACTGGAAGTTCTTGTTGGCTTCCGTGAAGGGCATGTCCTTGCGGCGTTTAACGATGGGCAGATAGGCGTCAATATAGCTGTTACCCAGGGCCTGGACCATGGCAAAACACTGCTCAAAACCGCCTTCGTTGAAATCATCGAAAAACAGGCCACCGACACCTCGGGGCTCGTTGCGGTGCTTGAGGAAAAAATACTCATCACATTCTTTTTTGAAACGAGGGTACAGAGAGGGATCAAACTGATCACAGGCCTGCCGGGCGGTCTGGTGCCAGTGCTGACAATCCTCATCAAAACCATAATACGGCGTCAAATCATAGCCGCCGCCAAACCACCATACCGGGGCTTCGCCGGCTTTTTCAGCAACAAAGAAGCGAAAATTAGCGTGTGACGTGGGAACCATGGGGTTGTTTGGATGAATCACCAAAGATACGCCCATGGCCTGAAACGAGCGCCCCGCGAGCTCGGGGCGTGTCGCCGATGCGGAAGGGGGGAGCTTCTCGCCAAAAACATGCGAGAAATTAACCCCTCCCTTTTCAAAGACGGCGCCATTGCTGATGACACGAGTACGCCCGCTGCCGCCCTTGTCGCGCTCCCAGGCATCCGTGTGAAAGCGGGCTTTCCCATCCACCGCCTCCAGGGCATCGCATATGCGCTGCTGCAGGCCCAGCAGATAATCCCTGACAGCGGCGATCTGATCCGCTGTCACCTTGTCGGCGCTGGCTTGAGAGGTGCTCATGACTTCAGACTCTCCTGCAGGGCACGATCCTGCGCCTGAACGCTCTCGGCCTTCTGTTCGCGCTCCGCTTTCACACGCTGAGCAAGCTCCGGGTCCTTCAGCGCCAGAATTTGTGCGGCCAGATAGCCGGCATTTTTTGCACCAGTCTTACCAATGGCAACGGTTGCCACCGGGATACCCGCCGGCATCTGTACCGTAGAGAGCAGAGAGTCCATGCCCTGCAGGGGACCCGCATCAATGGGTACGCCAATCACCGGCTTCAGGCTATGTGCCGCTACTGCCCCGGCCAGGTGGGCCGCCAGACCGGCACCGGCAATAAACACATCACAGCCACGGGACACGGCATCGGCGAGATACTGCTGCGTTGCAGCGGGAGTACGGTGTGCTGAAGTGACCTTCATCTCAAACTTTACACCCAGGCTGGCCAGTACATCTGCGGCACCTTGCATGATAGGCAAATCGTTTTCTGAACCCATCAGAATAGCAACAAAAACATTGTCCATTTCTGGTCCTCATGTATTGGAAAAAAATTGGGTGGGAGAAATTCGCGAGCGCAGAAAGTACAGGAGTCTACAGGCGCATGCAAGTGTCGCGCTCAACAGCGCAGATAGTGCCCTGCGCTGTGACAGACCCGTTCCTGCAGCTCCAGTTCAAGAAGCAGAGCCTGAAGCTGTGGCAAGGGCATATGGGTTCTCTCCATCAACACCTCCAGCGCAACAGGCTCGTATCCCAGAGCCTCAAGAACACGCTTGGCATTCCCATCCACCGCACAAACACCGGCGCCAGCTTCCTGCGTCACATCTGCCTGGGCCGTCACCCCTGTCAGCTGAGACCATTGGCTGCTCAGCAGGCTTTGCAGGTGCGTGGCCACCTCCACAGGTTTCTCTGCCAGTACCGCTCCCTGAGCAAGTAAACGATGCGGCCCGGCACTCAGGGGGTTATGGATGGAGCCGGGCACCGCAAACACCTCCCGGTTATGCTCAATTGCCAGTCTTGCCGTAATCAGCGAACCGCTGCGCAGGGCTGCTTCGACGACGATAAGCCCCAGACTCATGCCGCTGATGATGCGATTGCGTTTCGGGAAATGCGTTGGTTTGGGCAGGCTGCCCAAAGGAAGCTCCGTGATCAGCGCGCCCTGTTCCATGATACGTTGGGCCAGGCGACGGTTCTGTGGCGGGTAATACTGGTCCGCCCCCGTGCCCATAACCGCCACCGTGTGCCCACCCACATCAAGCGCCGACTCATGCGCCGCCGTGTCGATGCCCCGGGCCATGCCACTGCAAAGAGAAAAACCCTGTTTCGCTAGGGCCTCACCAAAATAGCGCGTGTTACGCCGACCATCGACACTGCAATGGCGGCTGCCAACAATGGCAAGCTGGGGCAGGAGCAGGGCTTCCAGCACCCCCTGAACAAACAACAGCACCGGAGGATCGTGAATCTCCCGAAGCAGGGGAGGGTAACAGGCATCTGGCAACGGGAGGATATAGCGATTGTCCGCACCGTCCAGCCAGGCGAGAGACGCGTCCACCCGGGCTCTCAGTTGCGGGTCTGTGCCCGCTCGCAGGAATGCGCGGGCCGGTTCGGAAGCAATGCCAAGCCGCCGCAATGCCGCTTCGTCCGCATCAAGCAGTGTTTGTGCAGACCCGAAATGATTGAGCAGATCGAGCAGGGGTCTGTCGGAAAGAACATTCTGGTGGTACAGCAGCAACCAGGGGTACAGTTTGTGATCTGTCATCGTAGCGATCGTCCATGATCATCACGAAATAATGAAAACGCCTTCAGGGCGCGCTGAGAATATCCCCTACGGCAGCAGGCTGAGTCAGCGAGAGGATGACGCCATAACTCAGTTTTTCAAATGTCTGGTAGGTAAGCACGACACCGATATCACTGGCCGGTAATGCCACATCCTTTCCGGATACCGGATCCCGGACGGATGCGAGAGCCCTCTCGATTGTCAGCACATCTCCCACCCGCAAGCCATCGCGTTCTCCGCGATTCAGAACAATGGAGTCAAATTGTGCCGCCTGGCTTTCCTTGCCCAGCAGGCCAATGATTGTTCCTTTTATCTGTTGCGCGGGAATCGTGGGGAAGAAGCTCGGGTCAATCGGGTTGCTCTCTCGCGGCAATAATCGGTCGCCGGCCTTCAACTCTTCATCGCTGCTCAGAATCACCGCTCGTTTGAGCCCGTCTCCCTCGTCAGCCAGAATATTGATGGCACCCAGCCGGACGGCCTCCTGCCCCAATATTTCCTTTGAGCCCGTTTCCCTATAGGCGGCGCCCAGACGAAAGACCTCGTACTGGTTGATCTTGCTTTGCCACTGACCACGCACAAATATTTCATGGCCGGCACCCATGATCAGATTGTCTGTTGTGCTGGAAAGAATATAGGGCGCCGCCTCAAACGCTGCCTTGTCCACGATGCGGTTCTGTGCAAGAAAACCACTCAGTGCCTGACGCGGAATAACCGGGATAGGGCTCGGGAGCGCACTTTCGCGCACCTGCGGGCTCAAGCGTACGACCTGACGCCCACTTCGCTCCAGCATGATCCGCGGGCTGCCATTCACATACACCAGGTTCAGAACATCACCGGGGTAAATGAGATCCGGATTTTCAACCTGAGGATTACGCTGCCAGATGTCAGGCCAGCGCCAGGGCTGTTCCAGAAAGAGTGAGGCGATATCCCAAAGCGTATCTCCCTCTTTGACGACATAGCGGTCGGGGGAGTCCGGGGACAGCATCAGGGATTGTGCCTGGGAAGTGGAAATGGCACAGAACAAGAGAACACAGGCGGCGCAATTCCGGAGCAAGCACTTTAGTCTTGGCGCGATCATCATTACAATCCTGTCTCTTGTCGAGGTTCGTTATCTTAGCAATAAGGTATACTGAGCACTAGAAGCAGTTCACAGTCCCGAAATTTAGTTTTCGGCCCCGTTTGCGGATATTTGCGTATGGCACTACTTAACATCCTGGAATTTCCCGACTTGCGGCTGCGTAAAAAAGCCACGCCGGTCACCCAGTTCGATTCCGCACTGAGCAAACAGATCGACGATATGTTTGAAACCATGTATGCCGCCCCCGGTATTGGTCTGGCCGCCACCCAGGTGGATTATCACAAGCAGCTGATCGTCATCGACATTTCGGAAAACAAGGATTGTCCGCTGGTGTTCATCAATCCACAGGTAGAAATTATAGACCAGACCCCGGAAGAGTATGACGAAGGCTGTCTGTCCGTGCCGGGCTTCTATGAGACGGTGTCGCGCCCGCGCATGGTGAGAATCAAGGCGCTGGATCGCGATGGCAACGCCTTTGAGATCGAGACAGACGGCCTGCTCGCCACCTGCATTCAACATGAAATCGACCACCTCAACGGCAAGCTCTTTGTGGATTACCTCAGCACCCTGAAGCGCGAAAGAATTCGCTCCAAGCTGGTCAAGGCACACAAAGAAACCGCCTGACCGCGCTCGGAGCGAACGGCCAGTGCCGTCTCCCGGCTGCCACCATTCCCAACTCCGGAACCTTTTATGCAAGCCCTGAAAATCGTCTTTGCCGGCACTCCCGCCTTTGCGGCCGCCCATCTGCAGGCGTTGATCGACAGCCCCCATCAACTGCTTGCCGTTTACACCCAGCCGGACCGCGCAGCGGGTCGCGGCAAACGGCTGCAGGCAAGTGCCGTCAAAACGCTGGCACAGGAACACGCTATTCCCGTCTTTCAGCCCCAGAGTCTGCGCGTTCCGGAAGAACAGCAGTTGCTTGCTTCGCTGGGAGCAGACCTCATGATTGTCGTCGCCTATGGGCTGATTCTGCCGCAGGCGGTTCTGGACATCCCCAGGCTCGGCTGTCTCAATGTCCACGCCTCCCTGTTGCCTCGCTGGCGCGGAGCCGCTCCCATTGAGCGGGCCCTGCTCGCAGGAGACAGAGAGACCGGCGTTACCCTCATGCAAATGGACCAGGGGCTCGACACCGGGAAAATGCTGGCCCGGGCAACACTGCCCATAGAAGAAACCGATGACCGGCAAAGCCTGGAAAACGGCCTGGCCAGAATCGGCTGCCGGCTGTTGGTGGACAGCCTCGCACAGCTGGAAACGTTGCAGCAGCAGGCCGAAACCCAGGATGACAGCCTGAGCACCTACGCCAGCAAACTAACCAAGGACGAGGCATTGATCCACTGGGACGCCCCGGCAGAGGTCATCAACCGCATCATCCGCAGCGGCATTGGCCGCAACCCTGCCTACTGCTTCCTGAACGGGGAGCGCGTCCGCCTGCTCAAGGCCGAGGCCGTCGAAGCGGCAAGCGTTCAGCCCGCCGGAACCATCCTCAGTGTCGATCGCAACGGCATCCGTGTCGCGTGCAGGGATTCCGCACTGGATATCCAGCTCATGCAGTTCCCCGGTAAAAACCCGCTGCCCGTGCGGGACCTGTTGAACGCCAGGAAAGACCTGCTGCCGGGCCTGCAATTGCGCAGCGACGATGACAGCACATCATGAATCCGGGGAAACTTCGCGCCAGAGCGGCTGGGATTCTTGCCAAACTGCAACAGCAGGAAGGTTCTCTTGCCACGCTGCTGCTTCGTCGCGACGATGACGACAGTTACGCGTTGTTGCAGGAAATTGTCTTCGGCACCTGTCGCTGGTATCACCAGCTCGATGCCATTCTCAAACTACTGCTCGACAAACCCCTGAAGAGCAAGGATGCCGATATCCATTCCCTGCTGCTGATCGGGCTCTACCAACTGCAGCATTTGCGTGTGCCCGAGTATGCCGTTGTCAATGAAACCGTCTCCGCCACCAAGGTCCTGGGCAAGGGATGGGCGCGCGGACTGGTCAATGCCGTCTTGCGCAACTTTCTGAGAGAGCAGGACAGACTGCTCACCGAGGCACAGAAATCCCCGGAAGGGCTGTATGCTCACCCACGCTGGCTTGTCAAAACCCTGCAGCAGGACTGGCCTGGGCAATATGCGCAGATCCTGGAGCAGAACAACTGCCGCCCCCCCATGACCTTGAGAGTGAACATTCTGCGCGTGGCGCGGGAGGACTATCTCAAGAGCCTGAAAGCCGTGGGCCTGGAGGCGACTGCCGGACGGCTCTGCGAAAGCTCGGTTTACCTGGAAAAGCCCTGCCCGGTAGAGCTGCTCCCGGGCTTTGAGTCCGGCCTGGTCAGCGTCCAGGACGAAGCCTCTCAAATGATTCCCTCATTGCTCGATCTTGCCGATGGACAGCGCGTGCTGGACGCTTGTGCTGCCCCTGGCGGCAAGACCTGTCATCTGCTCGAAAGCGGGTTCCGCTTCGCCGGGCTCACGGCTCTGGACAATGACGAGCGGCGCCTTGAACGGCTGCACCAGAATCTTGCCCGTCTGCATTTGTCCGCCAACGTCCTGTGTGACGATGCCACGGCGACTGAGCGCTGGTGGGATGGAACCCCCTTCGATCGCATTTTGCTGGATGCCCCTTGTTCGGCAACCGGTATTATCCGGCGACATCCGGACATCAAGCTGCTGCGGCGCAGCACCGATATCCCCAAACTTCACGCACTGCAGTTGCAGTTGCTGCAGCGACTGTGGTCCTGCCTGAAACCCGGTGGCCTGCTTCTTTATTCCACCTGCTCGGTTCTGGCCCAGGAAAACGCGCAAACGATTGCCGCCTTTGTTGCCCGGCAGAGCGATGCAAAACACGAGAGAATTGAAGGGCAATGGGGAGTAGAATGTGCGCTTGGACGTCAGTTACTGCCAGAAAACGGCGGCAATGATGGTTTTTATTTTGCCAGAATCACCAAGGCAGGCTGACCGGATCCATGGCAGGGCGGCACACAACACAAGGGAGCATCTGCGGTAAATGAAGATCATCATGCTCGGCGCCAACCACGTCTCCATTTCCCTGGCCGAAAACCTCGCCAGCGAGGCCAACGACATTACCATTGTGGACCCGGACGGTGCTCTGTTGCGCGAGGTCAAGGACCGGATTGATGTCGGCACCACCATCGGGATGCCATCCTACCCGGATGTCCTGCGTGCCGCCGGGGCTGAAGATGCCGATATGCTGCTCGCGGTTACAGAAAACGACGAAATCAACCTGGTCGCCTGCCAGATTGCCCAGGTTCTGTTCAAAACGCCCAAGAAAATCTGCCGGCTGCGTTCCGCCTCCTACATGGACACCGACGGTCTGTTCGGCCCTGGCGCCATTGCCGCTGACGTGGTCATCAGCCCGGAGCAACTGGTCTCTCATTACATTGAACGTCTGATTGATCTGCCAGGCTCCCTGCAGGTGCTCGATTTCGCCGATGGACAGGCACAGCTGGTTGCGGTCAAGGCTTATTACGGTGGCCCTCTGGTCGGGCAGGAGATCCGTTTTCTGCGCGAGCACATGCCCAACGTGGACACCCGGGTTGCCGCCATCTTTCGTCGTGACACGGCCATCACGCCCGAGGGCTCTACCGTCATCGAGGCCGATGATGAGGTCTTTTTCATCGCGGCACAGAAGAATATCCGTGCAGTCATGGGCGAACTGCGCCGTCTGGATAAACCCTATAAACGCGTCATTATTGCCGGGGGCGGCAATATCGGTTCACGTTTCGCCGAAGCCATCGAGGGGCGGTATCAGACCAAGATCATCGAGCGTAACCCGGATCGCTGCGCCTATCTTTCCGAACGCCTTAATCACGCCATTATTCTCAACGGCCACTCTTCCGACAGAGAATTGCTGCTGGAGGAAAGTATCGAGGACACCGATGTCTTTCTGGCGCTGACCAATGATGACGAAGCCAATATCATGTCCTCCATGCTGGCCAAGCGCCTGGGTGCACGCAAGGTCATGACGCTTATCAACAACCCGGCCTATGTGGATCTGGTGCAAGGGGGGGAGATCGATATCGCCATTTCTCCGCAGCAGGCCACCATCGGCAGCCTGCTCACCCATGTCCGCCGCGGTGATATTGTGAACGTACACTCCCTGCGCCGTGGTGCCGCCGAAGCGCTGGAGGCCATTGCTCACGGAGACAGCCACTCCTCCAAGGTGGTTGGCAAAGCTATCGAGGATATTGAACTGCCCCCGGGGACAACAATCGGGGCCATCGTCCGGGACGAAGAAGTGCTGATTGCCCACGACAACATCATTGTGCAATCGGGGGATCACGTCATTCTCTTCCTCGTCGACAAAAAGCGCATTCCGGAAGTGGAGCGTCTGTTCCAGGTTGGGCTCACCTTCTTCTGAGCACGCCACGCCACAAGGCCAGACACTCAACAGCGTTATTCAGAGCCCCCCTGGCGATATAAGGCGTTCTTGCCTTGATCCGGCTGCTGTTTGAAGCGCCGGTATTCCCACTGATACTGATTCAGCGCCTGACGGACACAATCTTCCACGGTGGCATTCAGAGCTGTTGCCGCCACGACAGGGTCTGGGTCCGCAATGCCCACCCGTGCGCGATCAATCACGATTTCGAAGCCCTGCGCATCGGGCAAGCGCCTGGCAAAGATACTGACAACCTGCGCACCCGTACGCTGGGCGAGCTTCGCGATCAGGGTCATGGTCAACGCCTGTACTCCGAAAAAAGGCGCAAACACGCCACTTTCCAGGCCTGGCTCCTGGTCTGGCAGAATGCCAACGAGCTCTCCTCGCCCCAGTGCCCGCACCAGCATGGCGACACCCTTGGGGCTGGTGGGTGCCAGTTGCGCCCCCTGGCGGCTGCGATACCGGATCAGGCTTTCACCGAAGCGCGCCAGCTTTGGCGGTTTGTACAGGAAAGTGCAGGAACTGCGGCTGCTGAGATACACCCCTGTCAGCTCCCAGCTGCCCAGATGAGGGGCGGCAATGATGACCCCTTTTCCACTTGCCAGCGCGCTATCAAGAATGTCCTCCCCGGTCACCCGGACGATATGGGCCATCACTTCCGGCGTTGGCAACTCCCATATACGCCCCAGTTCGCAGGCGGTTTTCGCGGTTTCCATCAGGCTTTCCCGGGCAAGCCGGTCCCGCTGTTGCTGGCTCAGCCCGGGAAAGCAAAGTCGCAGATTCGTTTGGGTGGTGCGGCAGGAAACGCTCTTGAAGCGCCACGCCATGCGGCCGATCAGCCCTCCGAGCGCCTGGACCGAAGCCAGCGACAACACACTGCAGACCCTCAGCAATAGCCGGATCAGAAAGACTTTAATGGTTTGAATAGCGCAAACCCCCACATTGAAGCTGAGCGACCCGCCGGAACATGCATCCTGGGGCGATGTGGCGGAATTCTATAGCACGCCGTACGCCCTGACAAAAAGCCCGCCGGGCCGCACATGCCTGCCGTGCCGGAGTATGGATATTGACTGGCGAATCAAGGATAATCGGCGACTTCTCAAAATAAACCCCGGAGTAATACTTGTCTGCTTCAGCACCGCAGCCCGACCTTGGCACTTTTCAGGGTTTGATTCTGGCGCTACAACAATTCTGGGCCGATAAGGGCTGTGTTCTCATGCAGCCTCTGGATATGGAAGTCGGAGCCGGCACCTTTCACCCGGCCACATTCCTCAAAGCCATCGGTCCGGAAAGCTGGCACACTGCCTATGTGCAACCCAGCCGCCGCCCCACTGACGGCCGTTATGGAGAAAACCCCAACCGGCTTCAGCACTACTACCAGTTCCAGGTCATTCTGAAACCCTCACCGCCCGATATTCAGGAGCTGTATCTTGAGTCGCTGGCCAGTCTCGGTATTGACGCCAGAACTCATGATATCCGCTTTGTCGAGGACAACTGGGAGTCTCCCACTCTTGGTGCCTGGGGGCTGGGCTGGGAAGTCTGGCTCAATGGCATGGAGGTCACACAGTTCACCTATTTCCAGCAGGTGGGCGGTCTGGAATGCTTCCCTGTCAGCGGCGAAATCACCTACGGTATCGAACGTATCGCCATGTATCTGCAGGGCGTGGACAGCATCTACGACATCGTCTGGACTCGCGGCCCTCAAGGGGTTGTCACTTACGGCGATGTGTTCCACCAGAACGAAGTGGAAATGTCTGCCTATAATTTTGAAGAGGCCAATGTCTCCAATCTGTTCCGCTATTTTGACGACTGCGAAGCCCAGTGCTCGCAGCTCATCGAAAAAGGGCTTGCCTTGCCGGCCTATGAACAGGTGCTCAAAGCCTCTCACTATTTCAATCTTCTGGATGCTCGTCACGCGATTTCGGTCACCGAGCGGCAACGCTATATCCTGCGCGTACGCACACTTTCACGACAGGTGGCGGAAGCCTACTTCGAATCCCGCAAGGCACTGGGCTTCCCTCTGGCACCCAGGGAATTGCGCGACCAATACCTCAATAAGTAAGAGATCATGGCCAAGAAAGATTTTCTCGTAGAGATCGGTACCGGTGAGCTGCCCCCCAAGGCTCTGCGCCAATTGTCGGACGCATTTGCCGCAAACATTCGTACGGCGCTGGAGTCCGCCGGGCTGACATTTGCACAGGTACAGGCCTTCGCCAGCCCGCGACGCCTGGCCGTCCGGGTCACGGAGCTCGACACTAAACAGCAGGACAAGGCCGTGGAGCGACTCGGCCCGGCTGTCGCCGCCGCGTTCGACAAGGAGGGCAAACCGACGCCTGCTGCCTCGGGTTTTGCGCGCTCCTGTGGCGTAGACGTCAGCGCTCTGGAACAAAGCGATCGCGATGGCGTGCTCAAACTGGCGCACCGTTCTGTCAGCAAAGGCAATGACACCGCCGCCCTGCTGCCGAATATGGTCAGCCGCGCACTGGCCACGCTGCCCATCCCCAAGAAAATGCGCTGGGGCAGCGCCCGGGATGAGTTTGTCCGGCCCGTGCACTGGGTGGTGATGCTGTTTGGCGCCGATGTTCTGCCGGCCTCCATTCTGGGCATTTCCTCTGGCAACACCTCCCGCGGTCACCGCTTCATGTCCTCGGGTGAGATTCTCATCGACAGCCCCGCAGGGTATGAAAAGGCGCTGGAAAAAGCCTTTGTTCTGGTGGATTACGATCTGCGCAAGGAGCGCATCCGCAGCCTGGTCGGGGAACAGGCTGATGCATTGAAGGCCACAGTCATTATTGAGGACGATCTGCTGGAGGAGGTCACCGCACTGGTGGAATGGCCCGTGGCATTGACCGGCCGTTTTGACGAACATTTTCTCAGTGTGCCCAAGGAGGCCCTGATCTCCTCGCTGAAAGCCCACCAGAAATGTTTCTATCTGCTCGATGGGGAAGGGCAGATGCTGCCCAATTTCATCACGGTCAGCAACCTGCTCAGCAATGACCCCGCCCAGGTGATTGCCGGCAATGAGCGCGTTATCCGCCCACGTCTTTCCGATGCCAAGTTTTTCTTCGACACGGATCGCAAACAGACGCTTGCGTCTCGCCAGGAACAGCTCAAGAACATTATTTTCCAGCAGGCTTTGGGCACGGTTTACGACAAGTCCCAGCGGGTGGCGAACCTGTGTGCTGATATCGCCCGGGGTCTCAATGCTCCCGTGGACTGGTGCCAAAGAGCCGCCGCGTTGTCCAAATGCGACCTGGTCACCAACCTGGTGTCCGAGTTTGCGGAGCTGCAGGGGATTGCCGGCTATTATTACGCAGCCCATGATGGCGAGCCCGGCGATGTGGCACAGGCTCTGAATGAACAGTACATGCCGCGCTTCTCCGGCGATCAGCTGCCCACCACCCAAACCGGCTGTGTTCTGGCGCTTGCCGACAAGCTCGATACCATTGTCGGCCTGTTTGCCATTGGTCAGCCACCAACGGGTTCCAAAGACCCCTTCGCTCTGCGCCGTGCCGCCCTGGGTGTTCTGCGCATCATTGTGGAAAAGGCTCTGGATCTCGATCTGCTGCAAACCATCCGCAGTGCCTGTGCCAATTACAGCAAACTCGACCTGCCCGAAGGGTTGGAACAACAGGTGTTCGACTTCATGCTGGAGCGCTTCCGTGCCTGGTATCAGGCTGAGGGCATCAGTGCCGAAGTCTTCCTGTCTGTCTATCATTTAAAGCCCGGCAAGCCTCTGGATTTCCACTTGCGTGTCCAGGCGGTTCACCGTTTCAGCCAGCTTCCGGAGGCTCAGTCTCTGGCCTCCGCCAACAAGCGGGTCTCCAATATTCTGCAGAAGGAAGACGCCGGTTCGTTCGGCGCATCAGATGCCAGCCTGTTTACCGAAAGCGCCGAACGCACACTGGCAGATACGCTGGCACAATGCCGCAATATTGCCGAACCGCTGTTTCTGCAGCGCGACTACACGAAAGGGCTGGAGACACTGGCTGGCAGCAAGCAGAGCATCGATGATTTCTTCGATCAGGTACTGGTGATGGACGAGAACCCGGCACTGCGACGTAACCGCATCAATCTGCTGAATGAACTGCGAACGCTTTTCCTGCAGGTTGCCGATATCTCCTATCTGCACAATGCTTGAGCTGCACATGCGGAGCCCACGATGAAACTGATCATTCTGGACAGAGACGGTGTCATCAACGAGGATTCGGATGAATATGTGAAGTCGGCTGAAGAATGGCTGGCAATTCCGGGCAGCATCGATGCCATCGCCCGGCTCAGCAAAGCCGGGTATACCGTTGCTGTGGCAACCAATCAGTCCGGAATCTCCCGTGGCTACTTCGACGAATTCGAACTGGCCGCCATGCACGACAAGATGTGCGCTCTGGTGGAAGAGCAGGGCGGGGAGATCAGCGGCGTGTTTTTCTGCCCCCACGGCCCGGATGAAGACTGCGAGTGCCGCAAACCCAAAACGGGCCTCCTGGAACAGATTGAATGTGAGTTCGGCATCAGTGTCAGCGGAGCTCCCTTTGTGGGAGACAGCGGCAAAGACCTGCTGTGCGCCAAACTGGCTGGCTGTATTCCCGTCCTGGTCAGAACCGGAAAGGGGGAGGGGACTCTTGCCGAATCGACACCGAATGAACTCGATGGCGTTCAGGTTTTCGGGAATCTAAAGGATTATGTGGACTCCTTGCTGGGCACCACAATAGCATCGTGAGCTCTCATGCTTAATCGCGCTTTGAATACACTCCGCTCTTTGTTGTTTTATGCTGGTTATTTTTTAGCCACCATCGTCATTTCACTGATCTGCATCGTCGTATTCTGGTTCATTCCTCTGAAAAGACGTTTTTTTATCTATGCTGCCTGGTGCCGCTTCGTACAGTGGTGGCTTCGTCTGGTTTGCGGTGTGCGTTATGACATTCAGGGGGCTGAACATATTCCGGACACCCCCGTGGTTGTTCTCAGCACCCACCAAAGCGCCTGGGAAACCATTTTCCTCTACGATGCCGTATCGCCGGTTTGCCCCATTCTCAAGAAAGAACTGCTCAGTATTCCCTTCTGGGGTTGGGCCATGAGCCTGCAAAAACCCATCGCCATTGATCGCAGCAAACCCCGGGAAGCCGGCCGGACACTTCTTCGTGAAGGAACCCGGCGCCTGAAGGATGGATTGAATATCGTGATTTTTCCCGAGGGTTCGCGCAGCAAGGCGGGCGAGTTAAAACCGCTCTCGCGCGGAGGTGCAAAACTGGCAGTGGCCGCCAACACTCCGGTACTGCCCGTTATTCACAATGCGGGGGATTGCTGGCCGGCCCATTCCCTGATCAAACACCCGGGTATCATTCGCCTGCGCTTCGGCGCCCCTATCGAGGTAGATGGGAAAACGGCAAATGAGGTCAGCGATGCCTACGCACAATGGCTTGCCGAGAATATTGACATTATCACTCCCGGCAAGCAGTAAAATAGCGCAAGCTATTGTTATATATCGAGATTTTGTACGGCCAACGCATTGCTTTCGATAAACTCACGGCGCGGATCAACCTGATCCCCCATCAGCGTTGTGAACAGCTGATCGGCACCGATGGCGTCTTCGATAGTCACCTGAAGCATACGGCGGCTCTCCGGGTCCATGGTGGTCTCCCACAATTGATCCGGATTCATCTCACCCAGCCCCTTGTAACGCTGCAGGTAATGTCCCTTCATCGCATCGGTGGTCAGCCAGCTCAAGGCCTGAGCGAAGGAAGCAACCTCCTGTTTACGCTCTCCACGCTGAACATAGGCTCCGTCTTCGATCAGACCATCCAGTGTTGCGCCCAGCTTGAGGATGGCCTTGTATTCGCCTGAAGCAAAGAAATCCATGCCGAACAGATAATCCCGTGTGAGCCCGTGGAAAGACTGTACGGCATGCGGCAGATACACATTGCGCTCTTTGTCTTTCACCGAGGTGATTTGATAAGCCCCGGCGGTCTTGGGATGCAGCTGCGCCAGTTTCTCAGACAGGGTCTGGCACCATTGCGTTACCGCAGCCTCGGACAGATCAGCCAAAGAAAGCTCCGGCGTGTAGATCATGGCCTCGAGAACCTCGGAGGGGTAGAGCCGGTTCAGGCGTTTAACAATAGAGAAGGTATGGTTGTACTGACGAACAATCGCATCCAGCGCATCCCCGGTGATTGCCGGCGCGCTGGCGTTGACATGCAAACTTGCGCCATCTAACGCGATCTGCATCTGATATTTCGCTAACTCGTCGTCATCTTTCAAATATTGTTCGTGTTTTCCTTTGCGGATCTTGTACAGAGGTGGCTGGGCAATATAGATATGGCCACGCTCCACCAGCTCACGCATTTGCCGGAAGAAAAACGTCAACAGCAGTGTACGGATATGCGAACCATCCACATCCGCATCGGTCATGATGATGATGCTGTGGTAGCGCAGGTTTTCCGGCGCGAACTCTTCATTACCGATACCACATCCCAGGGCCTTGATCAGGGTGCCTATTTCCGCAGAGCTCAGCATCTTGTCGAACCTGGCCTTCTCAACATTCAGAATCTTGCCCTTAAGGGGAAGAATCGCCTGATTCTTGCGATTACGCCCCTGTTTGGCGGAGCCGCCAGCCGAATCACCCTCCACGATGTAGATTTCGGACAGTGCCGGGTCTTTCTCCTGGCAGTCCGCCAGTTTTCCCGGCAGGCCCGCTATATCAAGCGCTCCCTTGCGCCGGGTCATTTCCCGCGCCTTTCTTGCCGCTTCCCGGGCTCTCGCGGCATCAATCATTTTGCCGACAATCGCCTTCGCTTCCTGGGGGTTTTCCATCAAATAATCGGTGAAATAGTTGGTCATTTCCTGCTCAACGACCGCTTTCACCTCGGATGACACCAACTTGTCCTTGGTCTGAGAGGAAAATTTTGGGTCTGGCACTTTCACCGAAATAATCGCTGTCAGCCCCTCTCTTGCATCGTCTCCCGTTGTTGCGACCTGCTTGTCTTTTTTCGCGGTCAGTTCTTTATCGATGTAGGAGTTCAGCACACGCGTCAACGCTGCCCGAAAACCGGCAAGATGCGTCCCGCCATCTCTTTGGGGAATATTGTTCGTATAGGGGAAGATGTTTTCCTGATAGGTGTCGTTCCACTGCAGCGCAATTTCAACGGAAATTCCTTCCTCTGGCCGCTCGGAAAAGAAGTGGAAAATTTTATTCACGGGCGCTTTATTGGTATTCAGATAGCTTACAAACGCCTGCAAGCCCCCTTCATATTTGAATAAATCAGACTTTCCCGTTCTTTCGTCCTTCAGCTGAATCGACACTCCGGCATTAAGAAATGCCAATTCCCGCAGCTTCTTTGCCAGGATATCGTAATGAAATTCGATATTGGAGAAGGTGGCAGCAGAGGGCTTGAAATGGGTTTCAGTGCCGGTGACATCCGTTTCGCCAACAACAGCCAACGGCGCCTGCGGAACGCCGTGAACATAATTCTGTTCATGTACCTGGCCGGCACGACGAATCGTCAGCTTCAACTCCTCGGAAAGTGCGTTCACGACAGACACACCAACACCGTGAAGTCCCCCTGAGACCTTATAGCTGTTGTCATCAAACTTACCCCCTGCATGCAGAACTGTCATGATGACCTCTGCTGCAGAAACCCCTTCGGCATGCATATCCGTGGGGATACCCCTTCCGTTATCGGAGACCGTGATCGTTTCTCCCGGGTGGATAATGACGCGGATATCATCGCAATATCCCGCCAGCGCTTCGTCAATGGAGTTATCTACCAGCTCAAACACCATATGATGCAAACCCGTGCCATCGTCTGTGTCACCGATATACATGCCAGGTCTTTTTCTCACCGCATCAAGACCTTTCAATACCTTGATGCTTGATGAGTTGTAGTTTGAATCCTGAGCCATTGTTTTCTCCTGTCTAAAGCACGCTTCTGACACCTGGGGAACTGCGCCCCATGCTGATTCCTGATCTAGCAAAGCGGCGTTATTTTACCATGTTCCACGTGGAACTTGCCCGCTCTTAGCTCTTTGGACCAACAATTTTCGAGCTCTTCCGCGTCCACGCAGGTGATGAATATCTGGCAACCCAGCTCCTCCAGGAGCTGACAAATACGGCTCCGGTTTTCCATATCCAGCTCAGAGGGCAGGTCGTCGATGAGGTAAACACTTTTGTTGCCGGAAACACGATGCAGCAATTGGCTCTGGGCTATCTTCATGGCACTGACCAGCAATTTTTGCTGTCCCCGGGACAAAACCTCGTGTGCAGCGTTGCGCCCGATACGAATCTGCAGATCTGCGCGATGAGGCCCATTCTGTGTTGCTCCGTAGCGCTGATCCCTTTCCCGCTGTTGTAGCAAGGCATCAGCCAGGCTAAGCGATTCGTCCCAGCCTCTTTCATAACGAATCCGTAATTCCGGCAAGCTGATGAGTCCGGGCAAAACCTGTTCCAGGGCTGGGAGAAACAGGGCCACATACCGTTTTCTGTATTCATCGATATGCTGACCTTGCTGCGCCAATTCCTGATCCCAGGCCTGCAACTGCTCTACATCCAGGCGACGCTGCTTGAGCAACAGGTTCCGCTGGCTTAGACATTTGCTTACTTTTCGCCAGGCCAGAGCAAACTCATGTTCCACGTGGAACACCCCCCAGTCCAGAAAACGCCGGCGAATCTTGGGGCTGCCTTCCAGAAGGGAAAAGCTGTCGGAATTAATAATCTGTAAGGGAAGATAGCGCGCCGTTTCAATCCAACTGCGCTGCCGCTCACCCATGAGTTTCAGGGTTTGTCCGTCCCGGCGCGTCCTGTTCAAACCGATAGAGACACCTTCTTCCAATTCCGAAAAAATGACACAGTCATTGGCGTTGGTATCAATCACCGGTTCAAGCTTGGCGCTACGGAAGGAGCGGCCCAGACCCAGCAGATGGATTGCCTCCAGAAGACTGGTTTTGCCACTGCCGTTTTTGCCATAAATGATATTGACCCTATCCGCAGGCCGAATCTGAACTTCGCTGAGATTGCGAACTCTTAGAATGTCCAGCCTGCGGATATTGGCCATCGTTTAGGAAACGTGTTGCCTGCGTGTGCAGAGTAGGGGAGATGCGCCCGTTACAGGCGCATGGGCATCACAACATAAAGCGCTTCGCCTTCACCATCAGCGGCTTCGAGCAGGGCGCTTGAATTGGAGTCAATCAAGGTCATGCGAACCCGTTCGGAGCTCAGAACCGTCAGGACATCCACGAGATAGCTCACATTGAAGCCAATCTCCAGGTCTTCGCCGTGGTAGTCCACAGATACCGATTCCTCCGCTTCTTCCTGGTCGGGATTATTTGCCACAATCCGCATTTCCTCGTTGGACAGCAAAACCCGCACGCCACGGTATTTTTCGTTCGAAAGAATGGAGGTTCGGGCAAAAGCCTGTTTCAGCTCCATGCGATCGCCGGTAACCAGCTTGTCCCCACCTCGGGGTAAAACCCGGTTGTAGTCGGGGAACTTGCCGTCTACGAGCTTCGAGGTAAAGGTGACATCTGCTGTCTTCGCACGGACATGGTTGCGACCGAAGACAATGGAAATATCTGCCTCCTCACCTGTCAGAAGGCGGCCAAGCTCGATCACCCCCTTGCGGGGAAGAATCAATTGAACAGGAGCTTCAATATTGTTCTGCGTCTTGAGTGTCTGCATTGCCAAACGGTGGCCGTCGGTGGCCACAACACGCAGATAATCGGATGCCAGCTCAAACAGCATGCCGTTGAGATAATAGCGAACGTCCTGCTGCGCCATGGCAAAAGATGTCCCGTCCAACAGGGTCTTCAATGCCTGCTGCGGAACTGATAGCTCTATCGTGCCGGGTTCCTCTTCCGTGCCAGGAAACTCGCTGGCGGGCAGGGTAGCCAGGCTGAAACGACTGCGGCCGGACTTGATGATCATTTTGCCATCGTCTACCGTAAATTCGAGTGTCGCGTCATCCGCCAGAGATTTGCAGATATCGACAAGTTTGCGGGCCGGTACGGTGATTTCACCCGGTGTCGTGTTACCACCCACCTGTACACGGCCAATCAGCTCCACCTCCAGATCCGTTCCTGTAATCGCCAACTCACCACTGCTGTTCAAGGACAGCAGCACATTGGACAGCACCGGCAATGTCTGCCGTCTTTCGACAACACCGGAAACCAGTTGCAGTGGTTTGAGAATGGCTTCCCTTGCGATTGCAAAATACATAGCTATATCACTCTTATTAATAGAATTAGGCTCGTGATCGAATTCGGCATCACCTCGGCTCAGGTTGCCAGCGCCCTCAGCAGGTTATTGTAGTCTTCCGAGATGTCCATGGACGTACTTCTCAGATTCTTGACCTGCTTGCAGGCATGCAGAACCGTTGTATGGTCCCGACCGCCGAAGGCATCACCGATCTCCGGAAGGCTGTGATTCGTCAACTCTTTTGACAAACTCATTGCCATCTGCCGTGGGCGGGCAACAGACCGATTGCGCCGTTTTGAGAGCATATCCGACATCTTGATCTTGTAATACTCCGCAACAGAACGCTGAATATTGTCGATCGTGACCATTTTGTCGTGCAGGGCAAACAGATCCTTCAAGGCTTCCTTGACCAATTCCAGGTCAATCGGTCTGCCTACAAAATTGGCGTGCACTATGACTTTCTTCAATGCACCTTCCAGCTCCCGCACATGGGAGCGTAAGCGTTGCGCAATGAACATCGCGGCATCGCCCGGCAATTCCACATTGCTCTGCTCTGCCTTGTTGATCAGAATTGCCGCCCGGGTTTCCAGTTCCGGAGGCTCAACACCTACCGACAGGCCCCAACCAAAACGGGACTTGAGCCTTTCTTCCAAGCCATTGATTTCCTTATGATATCTATCGCTGGTCAGGATAATCTGTTGCCCCCCTTCAAGCAAGGCATTGAAGGTATGGAAGAACTCCTCCTGTGAGCGCTCTTTGCCCGCGAAGAATTGTATATCATCGATCAGCAGGGCATCCACGGAGCGGTAATAACGCTTGAACTCGTTGATCGCGTTAAGCTGCAACGCGGTCACCATGGTTGCCACGAATGTTTCGGAATGCAGGTACACCACCTTGGCATCCGGTTTACGGGATACCAGATAGTTGCCGATCGCATGCATCAAATGGGTTTTGCCCAGACCCACGCCACCGTATATAAAAAGAGGGTTGTAGGCGCCGCCCGGGTTTTCCGCTACCTGAATCGCGGCAGCCCGCGCAAGCTGGTTGGATTTACCCTCAATGAAATTGTCGAAGGTATTCTCCGGGTTGAGGCTGCCTTTATGGCGCAACTTGCCATCAATAATCACTTCCATATTGCGCGGGCTGCGACGAATAAGCGATGTGCCACGGCTCGCAGGTTCTGCGCTGACAGGTTCAGGGCGAGGCTCTGCTGAAGCCCCTGGCTCATGCAGGGTGTTGTGGACGAGGGTATTCTCAAGCCTGGAAACGGTTTCCGGAACGGCTCCCCTGGCAACAGGGCTGCTGCTTGTTCGCTGCGCACCAATATCCATCACAATATTGACGGGACGACCGCTGGCATTCTCCCTCAACAGTTCCTGAATACGGCTCAGGAATTTTTCTTTCACCCAATCCAGAACAAACCTGTTCGGAGCATAAAGACGAAGCTCGTTGGAGGAAACTTCCGCCTGCAGGGGTCTGATCCATGTATTGAATTGTTGTGAGGGCAATTCATTTTTCAAACAACTAATACAGTTTTGCCAATTCACCGAATCCACTCTTCTTATTACCTTCCATAATTCTCTTGGAGTTTTCGCTGGAAAGAAGGATTCTAGCTCGCCACCTTTGAGTTATCCACACGTTACAAGTTTCTTTTATGAGATTTTCTTGTTTTATTTTATTGTTTATTTTCAATATGTTATAAAAACTTTTCTGAAAAAAACCGATGTTTTTTCAAGTAAAAAAGGAGGAAAAACTATTCAATAGCGCCTGTGGATAAGATGTTATCAACAGCGTATAAAACGTAAGCCACTGTTATAATTAGACATCTTGGGTATGCAGCATTTTCTTTGTTTTTCTGCTCGAATGAATTGCATTAAGCGCTTGAAACCACTAGAATTCGCGCTCGGTTAAATTCCGGCAAAATCTACTGCAAGTAACGAACTGGACAACATCATGAAAAGAACTTTTCAACCCAGCTTAATCAAACGAGCTCGCAGACACGGTTTCCGTGCACGCATGGCAACTCGTGGCGGTCGTCTTGTCATCAAGCGTCGTCGCGCATGCGGCCGAGCCAAGCTGTCTGCTTAACAGGCCCATTACCCTCTGCGGTACTCAAGAACGAAGAACCTGTGTCTGACTTTGGCTTTAGCAAGAAGCTGCGTCTGCTGGGTGCCGCAGATTTCCAACCTGTATTCAAGCACGCCCGCTACAAAGTCTCCTGCCAGCACCTCCTTCTACTAGCCTATGACAGCGCTACACCTTTTCCCCGGCTGGGGTTGGTGATCGCCAAGAAAAACGTTGCCAGGGCTGTACAACGCAACCGGGTAAAACGCCTGTTGCGTGAATCATTCAGACACAAGCAGAGTTTGCTCCCCGCAGTGGACATCGTTATTCTAGCGCGCAGTGGTCTTGGCAAGCTGAGCAACGACGAGATCAGGCAGAAGATCGAACGACACTGGGCAGATCTAGTCCGCAAGGCCGGTAAAGCGTCCGACAGACGAGAACAACAGCATGCTGGATAACATCGCAATCAAGCTGATTACCCTCTACCAGCACACGCTCAGTCTGTTGATCGGCAACCAGTGCCGATTCTATCCAAGTTGTTCACATTACACTCAGGAAGCCATACGCAAACACGGTCTGGTACGCGGTGTTGGCCTGGGTTCAAAACGCATTCTACGTTGTCATCCCTGGCATCCGGGTGGAATTGATCCCGTGCCGGAGCCGGCAGACTCCCTTCAACCTCCAAAGTCATCCACATCCCTGTAGCACAATATGGACTCTATAAAATATCTGATCATTGGTGGCCTGGCCGTTGTTTCCTATCTGTTACTGCTGGCCTGGCAGGAAGATTACCCGAGAGTGCCCGGTGGCGATGCACCACAGCTTGTTGAAGCCCCTTTGGCTCCGGTCAATGACGTGCCAAGCCTGCCCAGCACTGCCAGCAACAACTCCAGTGCAGACATCCCGGTCGTGAGTGCGACCCCGAGCGTGGCGAATGCTTCCCGTGAGGAGACTCTGATTCGCGTCGAAACCGATGTGCTGAAAGTCGTTCTTGATCGCAATGGTGGCGATATCGTTGAAGTGGCGCTACCCGAATTCAAAAAGCATATTGATGTGGAAAACGATCCATTCGTATTGCTGGAAAACAATGCCCAGCGCCTGTACGTGGCCAAGAGCGGCCTGGTTGGCCGCAATGGCATCGATTCCACGCAAAGAGCTCTTTATCAGTCCACTGCTTCAAGCTATTCCCTTGCTCAAAATGCCGACAGCCTGACCGTGTCCATGTCTCATACGGATGCCAGCGGTGTTGAGGTCATCAAACAGTTCCGGTTCGAGCGTGGCAGTTATCTTGTCACCGTCAACTATGAGATCCACAACAACTCCGCAGCTCCCTGGAGTGCGAATGTTTTTGGACAGATCAATCGCACGGATTTCCCGGACCCCAGCACCGCTGGCGGAGTAGGGCGCTCCTCTTTCCTTGGTTTTGCCGCCACTTCTGCCGATGATCCTTACTACAAGGTGACATTTGAAGACATCGCCGAGGGTATTCAGCCTCACCAGTTGAACGGTGGCTGGATTGCCATGAGCCAGCACTATTTCCTGTCCGCATGGATTCCCTCAACTGCCGCGAACAATACCTACTCGATGCGCGTAAGCCCGCAGAACCCGAACGAATATATCGGAGGCTTTACCAGCCCCGAGTTTACTGTGGCAGCAGGTCAGACAGGCAGTGAAAGTGTCCTGTTTTACGCAGGGCCGAAAGACCAGTATTCCCTCAGGGAAATCTCTCCCAATCTCGACCTGACCATCGATTACGGCTGGCTGTGGTTCGCCGCCTCACCGATTTACTGGTTGTTGAGACAGATTGATTCCCTGATCGGCAACTATGGCTGGTCCATCCTGCTGCTGACTCTTACGGTCAAGGCAATCTTCTATAAATTGTCTGCCACCAGCTATCGTTCCATGGCCAATATGCGTCGTGTGATGCCCAAGATGGAGCAACTCAAGGAACGTTATGGCGATGACCGCATGAAACTGCAGAAAGCCACCATGGAGCTGTATCAGAAAGAAAAGATCAATCCGTTCGGCGGCTGTTTACCCATGCTCGTGCAAATGCCTGTGTTCATCGCACTTTATTGGGTGCTGATGGAGAGTGTTGAATTACGTCAGGCACCTTTTATTCTATGGATCAACGATCTCTCCGTCATGGATCCTTATTTCATCCTGCCGCTGCTTATGGGGGTATCCATGTACGCCCAGCAATTGTTAAGCCCCACACCGGCCGACCCAATGCAGGCAAAAGTCATGCGCTTCATGCCTGTGGTAATGACCATTTTCTTCCTGTGGTTCCCTGCTGGTCTGGTACTTTACTGGCTTGCCAACAGTGTTCTTGGTATTGCACAGCAGTATTACGTTACCAAGAAAATCGAAAAGGAATTTGAGGCGAAAGAAGCGAAAAACGCCTGATCCATCCACGCTGTTTTCCAAAGACATGCCATGTCACTGAATAACGACGGCGATACGATATGTGCGATTGCCACACCTCCCGGCAGAGGAGGTGTGGGGATCATTCGGGTTTCAGGCCCGCTTTCCAGACAAATAGCACAGAAGATTCTTCACTTTTCTCCCCGCCCCCGACATGCGCACTTTGCCGATTTCCTGGATGACAGTTCTAAACTGATCGATCAAGGAATTGCTCTCTACTTCCCCGCTCCCCACTCTTTCACCGGCGAAGAAGTCGTGGAATTCCAGGGGCACGGCGGTGCATTCATTCTCGATCTCCTGTTAAGACAGATTCTTTCTTTAGGGGCTCGCCTGGCCAGGCCAGGCGAATTTTCCGAACGCGCCTTCATCAACGATAAACTGGATCTTGCTCAGGCAGAGGCAATTGCAGACCTGATTGAGGCCAGCAGCGAGGAAGCCGCCAGAAGTGCCATACGAACACTGCAAGGTGAATTTTCACATTTAATACAATCGCTTTCCGAGTCAATTATTGAACTTCGGGTTTATATTGAAGCAGCTATTGATTTCGCTGAAGAAGAAATCGACTTTCTCAGTGAGGGAAGAACCCTGGAAAGATTGCAGGACATTCTTGTCCAGACCGATGCGATTCTGGCACAGGCAAAGCAAGGCAGTATCCTGCGTGATGGCATGTCTGTCGTTATTGCAGGAAAACCGAATGCAGGAAAATCAAGCCTGTTGAATGCCCTGGCAGGGACGGATGCTGCCATTGTTACCGAGATTGCAGGCACCACACGCGACACACTGAAAGAACACATCAATATTGATGGAATGCCGGTACACATTACCGATACAGCCGGGCTTCGTCACAGCGATGACATCGTTGAACAGGAAGGTATTCGGCGGGCAATGAAGGCCATTCGGGAGGCAGACCGGATACTCCTGGTCGTGGATGCCGAAGCAGATCCCGTGTCTGTAGAGACTGCCGGATCGTTTCTGCAGTCCCTGGGGCTGGACAGTCTGAACGAGCCCAGGTTCCTGCAAAGGCTGAGCCTGATTCAGAACAAAATAGACAAGACAGGGCAGGAACCCTCCCTCACGGAAAGCGCTCAAGCAGGTGGCATGATGAGCTGTATCCGCTTATCTGCCAAATCCTCCCAGGGTATGGAACTGCTGCGACAGCATCTCAAGGACTGCATGGGTTACCGCAACAGTGGCGAAGGGGGCTTCATTGCCCGCAGACGGCATCTGGAGGCGCTGCAAAAGTCCCGACAATGTCTGCAGCAGGCACTTAATCAGTTACAGGGAAGCCGGGAAGGGGAATTGGTCGCGGAAGACCTCAAGCAGGCTCATCGTTATCTGGGGGAAATCACCGGCGAGTTCTCCACTGACGAGCTTCTGGGCAGAATATTTTCCAGCTTCTGCGTGGGTAAATAGCCGCTGAACAACAGGCTCAGTTCCTGTGGGTATCTCCAGAATAAAATGCGTATAAAGCGTGGATGAAATACGTCCTTGATTTCGCCTGTGGAAAAGCAGCTATTTTGCCCACAGCAAACAGAGAGCTTTCCTGTATGGTAAAAAACACCTTTCCCACGGGCTTATAAATGATATAAGGTATTGATAAATATCAGGTAATAAAGGTTTTCCACAAAAAATCGCGTCACTAATAACAACATCAATATCTAACTTATATATTTCTTTCTTATCTCTATTAACTTTTATTTGTTCATTCTTTTTCAAACAGGTTTCGTTCTTTTTCAACAAAATTAAAACCTTCAAATTTCTCAACGAACGCTTATACTTATCGGCCCCTTGCTTTTTGCCCGGTTTCCCGGAGCAGGTGTTCCATGGATTATTCGAAAAAATACGATGTTATCGTGGTAGGTGGCGGCCATGCCGGCACCGAGGCTGCGCTTGCGGCTGCCCGCATGGGGGTGCGTACTCTGCTGGTGACACACAACATCGAAACCCTGGGACAGATGTCGTGTAATCCGGCGATCGGGGGAATCGGTAAAACCCACCTAGTCAAGGAAATCGACGCCTTGGGTGGGGCGATGGCCCGGGCTACCGATCGAGGCGGAATACAGTTCCGGGTCCTCAACAGCAGTAAAGGTCCGGCCGTGCGCGCCACCCGCGCCCAGGCCGACCGGGCACTGTACAAGGCAGCAATACGCAGCATTCTTGAGAATCAGCCCAATCTGGATATTTTCCAGCAGGCCGTTGATGACCTGATTATCAACGCGGATACCGTAGCAGGGGTGGTCACGCAGATGGGCGTTCGGTTTTTTGCGCCCACTGTTGTTCTGACAACGGGGACGTTTCTTGGTGGCAAAATCCATATAGGTCTGGAGAACAGCGCCGGTGGGCGCGCTGGTGACCCGCCGTCCATCGCCCTGTCCAGAAGACTGCGAGAGCTGCCCTTCCGGGTTGCCCGCCTCAAGACCGGCACGCCTCCCCGTATTGATGCCCGCTCGGTGGACTTCTCGGTCATGCAGGTGCAGGAAGGCGATACCCCGATTCCGGTGATGTCCTATCTTGGCAGCGTGGAAGAACACCCCCGGCAGGTGAACTGCTATATCACCAATACCAATGAGCGGGTGCACGACATCATACGCGGTGGCCTGGATCGTTCCCCGATGTATACCGGGGTGATAGAGGGGCTGGGGCCGCGTTATTGTCCGTCCATTGAAGACAAGGTCATGCGTTTTGCGGACAAGACCTCTCATCAGATTTTTGTTGAGCCGGAAGGCCTGAACACCCACGAGCTATATCCGAACGGCATCTCTACCAGTCTGCCCTTTGATGTACAGATTTCCCTGGTCCGCCAGATCAGGGGTTTCGAGAATGCGCACATCACCCGTCCCGGCTACGCCATTGAATACGATTTCTTTGATCCGCGTGATCTGCAGTACTCGCTGGAAACCCGATTTATCAAAGGGCTGTATTTTGCCGGCCAGATCAATGGCACCACCGGTTATGAGGAGGCTGCGGCCCAGGGCCTGCTGGCTGGGTTGAATGCCGCACTGGCTGCCCAGGGCAAGGAGAGCTGGTGTCCGCGCAGGGATGAGGCGTATATCGGTGTGCTGGTAGATGATCTCATTACGCTTGGAACCAATGAACCTTACCGCATGTTTACCAGCCGTGCCGAATACCGTTTGCTGCTGCGTGAAGATAACGCGGATCTGCGCCTTAGCCCCACCGGGCGTGAGCTGGGTCTGGTGGATGATGAGCGCTGGAAGCGCTTCAGCGAGAAGCAGGAAGGTATCGAGACGGAAAAGGCCAGGCTGCGCAAAGTCTGGGTACAACCGGGTAGTGTTGCAGCAGAAAAGATCGCCCAGCGCCTGGAGAAACCCCTGTCCCGGGAGTTCAGTCTCGCGGATCTGCTGGCACGCCCGGAACTGAATTACAGTGATCTGGTAGAAGCCGTGGAGGAGGAAGCTCCGGTGCTGGATGCCCGCGTCAGGGAACAGGTGGAAATCCAGATCAAATACAAGGGCTATATCGACAGGCAGGAAGAGGATATCCAGAAGCTGCGCCGGCAGGAAAATACCCCGTTGCCGGCGGATTTTGACTACCAGCAGATGCAGGGGCTGTCCAATGAGCTCAAGCAGAAGCTGCAGAGTGTCCGCCCCGAGAATATTGCCCGGGCATCGCGGATTCCGGGCATGACGCCCGCAGCCATTTCCTTATTGCTGATTTATCTGAAGAAGTACCAGGCGGTTCGCGCCAAAACGGCTTAATGGAGCGTGTCGCCACGATGCAGGAAGAGGCAAAGGGCCCGCTGGCCAAGGGGCTTCGTGAAATGGGGCTGGATTTGTCTGCAACCCAGCAGGAATCCCTGCTCGCGTATCTGGCTTTGCTGCAGAAATGGAACCAGGCATTTAATCTTTCCGGGGTCCGCGATCCCGGAGAAATGCTGAGCCGTCATTTGCTGGACAGTCTGACCCTGTTGCCACGGCTGAGTGGCCAGCGCTTGCTGGACGTGGGTACCGGGCCGGGCATACCCGGCATTCCGCTGGCCATCTGCCGACCGGATATGGCATTTGACCTGCTGGACAGCAATGGCAAGAAAACGCGTTTTGTGTTTCAGGCAGCCTTGCAGCTGGGCCTTGCCAATGTGAAGGTCCATCAACTCAGGGTGGAGCAGTTCCAGCCGGGTTCAACGCCGGATATGATCGTCTGTCGCGCATTTTCCTCGTTGCGCGATCTGCTGGAGCTCACGCGCCATCTGGCGCAGCCGGGGCATACCCGTATATTGGCGATGAAGGGGCTTTACCCAGAGGCAGAACTGGCAGAATTGCCTGCCGATGTGGCATTGGTGCGGGCTGAACAGGTGTTTGTGCCGGGAGACACGGCGGAACGGCATCTGATTGAACTGAATTTCAAGGTAACGGAGTAGGCGGCGTGGCGCGAGTACTGGCAATCGCAAATCAAAAGGGCGGCGTGGGCAAAACCACCACCTCCGTCAATCTGGCTGCGTCCCTGAATGCCACCAAACGCCGGGTTCTGCTGATCGACCTTGACCCGCAGGGCAATGCCACCATGGGCAGTGGCATCAACAAGGCGGAACTCGAGAACTCTCTGTACGAAGTGCTGATGGGGGAATGCACAGCCCGTGAAGCCATCATGCAGACCCCGGGAGGCTGCGACATACTGCCGGCCAACGGCGACCTGACGGCTGCAGAAATTGCCTTGCTGCAGGAGGACGGGCGGGAAACCCGGCTGCGCGACATCATTGCCGGGCTTGCCGACCAGTACGATTATATTGTGATCGATTGCCCCCCATCGCTGAACATGCTTACCATCAATGCTCTGGTGGCGGCCGATGGCGTCATTATCCCCATGCAATGTGAATACTATGCGCTGGAGGGCTTGTCGGCCCTGATGGACACCATTGGTGCCATCAGCGCCACCCTGAACCCTGCCCTGCAGATCGAGGGAATCCTGCGGACCATGTATGATCCCCGCAGCAAGCTGACCCTGGAGGTTTCCGGGCAGCTGTTTACGCATTTTGGCGACAAGGTGTATCGCACCGTGGTTCCACGCAATATCCGTCTGGCGGAGGCGCCCAGCTACGGGATGCCCGTGCTGCACTACGACCGCCAGTCACGCGGAGCCGTTGCCTATCTGGCGCTGGCGGGGGAAATGCTGCGGCGAAATGAACAGAGGCAGTCTCGCCAGGCCGGATAAGCCCTGGGGACATGAATTCACGAAATACGGAAAAAAGCGCGATGACGTCGAAAAAGAAACTGGGAAGGGGGCTTGATGCCTTGCTGGGTGGCAATAAGCCCGGGGCAAAGGCAACACTGGCGGATTTGCCCGCCCTGTCGTCCAAAAAACAGGAAAAAGACGGAGACCTGCGCAATATCCCGGTGGATCTGATTCAGCGCGGCAAGTACCAGCCCCGTACGGACATGCACGAAGAGGCCTTGCAGGAACTGGCAGCGTCCATCAAGGCCCAGGGTGTTATGCAACCGATCGTGTTGCGCCCCATTTCCGACACCCGCTACGAGATCATTGCAGGGGAGCGTCGCTGGCGTGCCACCCAGATTGCGGGGCTCGATACCATTCCCGCCATCATCAAACCGGTGTCTGACGAGTCCGCCATTGCAATGGCGCTGATTGAGAATATTCAGCGGGAAAACCTCAACCCGATTGAAGAGGCCATGGCCCTCAAGCGACTGCAGGAAGAGTTTGAGCTGACCCAGCAGGAAGTAGCCGAGGCAGTAGGGCGCTCGCGAACATCCGTCACCAATCTGATGCGCCTGATTTCCCTGAATCCGGATGTCCGTTTAATGCTGGAACACGGCGATCTGGAAATGGGGCATGCCCGTGCGTTGCTGTCTCTGAGCTCTCTGCAACAGAGTGAGGCCGCCCAGGTGGTGGTAGGCAAAGGGCTGTCCGTGCGGCAGACAGAGGCCCTGGCACGCAGGATGCTGACGGCTGCCGATACGCCGAAAAAGGCGGGTCCGGTTTCCGACCCGGATATCCGCAAACTGGAAGAGAGCCTTTCGGAAAGACTGGGCGCCCATGTGCAGATTCAGCACGGTGAGCGCGGGGCAGGGAAATTGACATTAAAATACAACAGCCTGGACGAGCTGGAAGGCATTCTCGCCCACATTAAATGAGCCTTTTGCGCTGTTGATAAGGGCACCTAAAATCCCTATAATGCGACGCTTTGGATGGCAGCGAAGGCGCCGAGAAGAGCGCGTTAAGAAATCTTAACCAACATCGTGTCAACCATTAAAGCTCCTCCCATCTATAAGATAATAGCCAGCCAGTTGATTGCTGTTGGTTTCATAACGACCGTCGGATATACGACGCTGGGCTGGATAAGTGCTTATTCTTTGCTGTTAGGTGGCATGATTTGCACGGTACCGAATGCGTATTTTTCCTTTAAGGCGTTTCGGTACAGGGGCGCAAGAGCAGCACAGAAAATTGTCAGAGCGTTTTACCTGGGTGAGGCAGTCAAGATCTTGTTGATGGGTGCCGGGTTCGCGCTGAGCTTTATTTATGTTGAGCCTTTAAGCTCCCGAGCGCTGTTCGCAGGGTTCATAACGGTGTACCTGGTGGGCCTGATGGCGACCATGCGGGTCACCCGGAAAACGAATTATTAACTTGAATTGAAAAGACGCATTCATGGCTACTTCTCACGAAACAGTTGAAACCGCGCAAACCGCAACGGAATACGTTCAACACCACCTGGGTTTTCTGACTTTCGGTCAGCGCCACGATGGCAGCTGGGGGTTTGCACACTCCACGCAGGAAGCCGCCGACATGGGCTTCTGGGCCATCAACGTGGACTCCATGCTGATCTCGGTCCTGCTGGGTGTTCTGTTCCTGGCGGTATTCCGCTTTGGTATCAAGGGCGCCACCACAGGCAAGCCAGGCGCTTTCCAGAATTTCCTGGAAGTTATCGTTGAGTTTGTGCAGTCCAACGTCAAAAACAGCTTCTATGCGAAGAATGAATTGATCGGGCCGCTGGCGCTGACCATTTTCTGCTGGATCTTCCTGATGAACACCATGGACCTGATTCCGGTGGACTGGATTCCCAAGCTCGCGCAAACCGTAGCCGGGGATTCCCATCTTTACTTCAAGGCCGTGCCCACCACCGATCTGAACATCACGCTGGGCTTTGCCATCAGCGTCTTCTTCCTGATTATCTTCTATAGCGTAAAAATCAAGGGCCTTGGTGGTTTCCTGGGCGAGTTTGCCTTCCACCCCTTTGGCAAGTGGGCGTTGCCCCTGAACCTGATTCTTGAGCTGCCTGGCTTCCTGGCAAAACCGGTATCACTGGCGCTGCGACTCTACGGAAACTTTTTTGCCGGTGAGGTTATCTTCCTGGTGATTGCCCTGATCGGTTACTGGCAGCTGCCGCTGCACTTCGGCTGGGCTGTGTTCCATATTCTTGTAGTCACACTGCAGGCATATCTGTTCATGATGTTAACCATTGTGTACCTGAATCAGGCACACACGACCCACTAACCCTTAAATCACAACTGCAAATCCTTAGTAAAACTTGGAGATAAAAATGGAAACTGTACAGGCTTTTTCTTTGATCGCTGCTGCCATCATTTTCGGCATCTGTGGTGCTGGCACCGCGGTAGCGTTCGGTAACCTGGGTGGCAAACTGATCGAGAGTTCTGCTCGTCAGCCTGAGCTTGCCCCCAAACTGCAGACCCAGTTCTTCCTGGTCGCAGCGTTCGTGGACGTTATCTCCATCATCGGTGTGGGTATGGCGTTCCTGTTCATTTTCGCGAACCCATTCGTTTAATAGATCGAGAGAATAGTATCGCTGTCCACAAGACAGAATCACGACCACTATTTAACTGAGGTACCTGCATGAATCTCAACGCAACCATAATCGGACAATCGATCGCGTTTTTCGTATTTGTCTGGTTTTGCATGAAATATGTCTGGCCTCCGATCACCGCCATCCTGGAAGAGCGGCAGCAGAAAAATTGCCGAAGGGCTTGAGGCCGCCGAGCGTGCTCAGCGCGACCTCAACCTGGCCCAGAACAAGGCGGCAGAGGAATTGCGCGAAGCCAAACAGCAAGGTGCTGAATTGATCGAACAAGCCAACAAGCGTGCCAATCAGATTGTCGAAGAGGCAAAAGATAAAGCGCGTGAGGAAGGTCAGCGTCTGCTCGCGGCAGCGAAAGCCGAAATCGACATGGAGCTGCAAAGAGCGAAGGAAGCCCTTCGTTCCCAGGTAGCGGCCATTGCGGTTGCTGGCGCCGAGAAGATTCTGGAATCCTCGATCGATGAGGCGGCAAACGAAGAGCTGATGAAGAAGCTCGCAGCGGAGCTATAAGGCATAAGTCATGGCAGAGACAATTACATTAGCCAGGCCCTACGCCAAGGCGGCTTTCGAGGTGGCACTGGCCGCCAAGGAGCTGGATGCCTGGTCGCAGGCGCTGAACCTGCTGGCAAAGGTTGCAGCAACGGAACCTGTGCGTCTGCGCCTGCTGTCTCCCTCTCTGACGGCCGCTGAACAGGCCGGCACCCTGATCAGTGTCTGTGCAGAGGAGCTGTCACCCAAGGTGCACAAGCTTGTGAATCTGCTGGCAGAGAACAAGCGCCTGCCGCTGCTTGGGGAAATCTCCGAGCTTTTCGACGCAATGAAGGCCAGCCAGGAAATGTCTGTGGATGTAGAGCTGTCTACCGCGTTCGAACTGAAACAAGACGTTGTGAACAAACTTACCCAGGCACTCAAGGCTCGATTGAACAGAGAGATCAAGTTGCAGACCCGAGTGGACAGGCACCTGATCGGTGGTGCTGTCATTCGCGCAGGAGACACCGTGATCGATAGCTCTGTCAGGGGTAAATTGACCAAATTAGCCGAAGCAATGAATTCCTAGAAGAACTGGGAATGAGGGAAAAAGCATGCAACAACTGAATCCGTCAGAAATCAGTGAAATTATCAAGCAGCGAATCGACAGCCTTGATGTTTCCGTACAGGCCCGCAATGAAGGCACGATCGTCAGTGTATCTGACGGTATTATCCGCATTCACGGTCTCGCGGACGTTATGTATGGTGAGATGATCGAGTTCGAAGGTGGCGTCTTCGGTATGGCGCTGAACCTGGAAAGAGACTCTGTCGGTGCGGTTGTACTCGGTGATTACAAAACGCTGGCGGAAGGCCAGACAGCCCGTTGCACCAAGCGAATTCTGGAAGTGCCGGTTGGGCCGGAACTGGAAGGCCGCGTGGTTGATGCCCTGGGCAAGCCCATCGACGGCAAGGGCGCGATCAACACCACCTTGACCTCTCCGGTAGAGAAAGTGGCCCCTGGCGTAATCGCCCGTCAATCCGTTGACCAGCCGGTACAGACCGGTCTGAAAGCGATCGACGCGATGGTGCCAATTGGTCGCGGCCAGCGCGAGCTGATCATTGGTGACCGTCAGGTTGGTAAAACAGCAGTGGCGGTTGACGCGATCATCAACCAGAAGGGCAAGAATGTTAAATGTATCTATGTGGCAGTTGGGCAGAAGCAGTCCTCCATTGCCAACGTAGTACAAAAGCTGGAAGAGCACGGCGCCATGGAATACACCATCGTGGTTGCCGCGAGCGCCTCTGACCCGGCGTCCATGCAGTTCATCGCGCCGTATTCCGGTTGCTCCATGGGGGAATACTACCGCGACCGCGGCCAGGACGCCCTGATCATTTATGACGACCTCACCAAGCAGGCCTGGGCCTATCGTCAGATCTCCCTGCTGCTGCGTCGTCCGCCGGGCCGTGAAGCCTATCCTGGTGACGTATTCTATTTGCACTCCCGTCTGCTGGAGCGTGCCTCCCGCGTGAACGCCGACTACGTCGAGAAGTTCACCAATGGCGAAGTGAAAGGCCAGACTGGCTCCCTGACAGCACTGCCGATCATCGAAACCCAGGCGGGTGACGTGTCTGCGTTCGTTCCGACCAACGTGATCTCCATCACTGACGGTCAGATCTTCCTGGAGTCCAACCTGTTCAACTCCGGTATCCGCCCGGCGATCAACGCCGGTCTGTCGGTATCCCGTGTGGGCGGTGCGGCACAGACCAAGATCATCAAGAAGCTCGGTGGTGGTATCCGTCTGGCTCTCGCCCAGTACCGTGAGCTTGCCGCGTTCGCCCAGTTCGCTTCCGATCTGGATGAGTCCACGCGAGCACAGCTGGAGCACGGTCAGCGCGTTACCGAGCTGATGAAGCAGTCCCAGTACTCTCCGCTGTCGGTTGCCGAGATGGGCCTGGTTCTGTTTGCAGCAAACGAAGGTTTCCTGACAGATGTGGAACTGAACAAGGTGGTGGCGTTTGAAAAGGCGCTGATCTCCTACGCCAACAGCGAGCAAGGCGAACTGCTGGCCAAGATCAACGAGAAGGGTGATTACAACGATGAGATCGCAGCGCAATTGAAGGCGACCATCGAGAAGTTCAAATCCACCCAAACCTGGTAATTGATATAAAACGGTGAGTTATGGCTGTCGGTAAAGAGATTCGAACCAAGATCTCCAGCATCAAAAACACACAGAAAATTACCAGTGCGATGGAGATGGTGGCGGCGAGCAAGATGCGCAAGGCCCAGAACCGCATGGCGCTGGGCAAGCCCTACGCTGCCCGTATTCGTGCGGTGATTGGCCATGTGGCGAATGCGACACCTGAATACTACCATGTGTACTTCACAGAGCGGGAAGTCAAAAACGTTGGCTATATCGTGGTGTCAACAGACCGTGGTCTTTGTGGCGGTCTGAACATCAATGCGTTCAAGGCAACCGTGAAAGCGATGGGCGAATGGCGCAAACAGAATGTCGGTGTTGAGTTCTGTGCCATTGGTGCCAAGGCTACTTCTTTCTTCAACAACTACGGCGGCAAGGTTGTTGCTTCGGTACGCGGTCTTGGCGATGCCCCGAAAGTTGAAGATGTCATCGGTGCTGTAAAAGTCATGCTGGATCGCTTCTCTTCCGGAGAAATCGATCGTTTGTATATCGTCGGCAACGATTTTGTGAACACCATGACGCAGACGCCGGTAGTGGCTCAGTTGCTGCCGCTGGAGAAATCGGACGACAAGGCCCTCAAGCATCACTGGGACTATATCTATGAGCCGGAGCCTGAGGCGCTGCTCGACGAACTGCTGTCACGCTACATGGAGTCTCAGGTGTATCAGGCCGTGGTGGAAAATATTGCGTGTGAGCAGGCGGCGCGAATGATGGCAATGAAGAGCGCCACCGACAACGCGGGCGAGCTCATTGAAGAGCTTGGCCTGGTGTACAACAAGGCGCGTCAGGCCTCCATTACGCAGGAACTGTCCGAAATTGTAGGTGGTGCCGCGGCGGTATAAACCGCTTTGTCGGAACAAACAGATTTAAGAATTCAGCAAGATATTGGATTAGACCTTAAGAGGAACCGAACATGAGTAGCGGTCGTATCGTTCAAATTATTGGTGCGGTGATTGACGTACAGTTTCCCCGGGAATCAGTACCCAAGGTGTATGACGCCCTGCACGTTGAAGGCAAGGAAACGACACTGGAAGTACAACAGCAGCTGGGTGACGGCGTTGTGCGCACAATCGCAATGGGAAGTACCGAAGGTCTTTCCCGCGGTCTGAACGTAAACGATTCCGGCGCACCGATTTCCGTACCGGTTGGTAAGGAAACACTGGGCCGTATCATGGACGTGCTGGGCAACCCGATTGACGAGCGTGGTGACATTGGTGAGCAGGAGCGCATGCCTATTCACCGTAAAGCGCCGGAATATGACGAGCTGGCCGCCTCCAACGAGCTGCTGGAAACCGGTATCAAGGTTATCGACCTGATCTGTCCCTTTGCCAAGGGCGGCAAGGTGGGTCTGTTCGGTGGTGCCGGTGTGGGCAAGACCGTGAACATGATGGAGCTGATCAACAACATCGCCAAGGCGCACAGCGGTCTGTCCGTGTTCGCTGGGGTAGGGGAACGTACTCGTGAGGGTAATGACTTCTACCACGAGATGCAGGAATCCAAGGTTATCGATTCCGAAGACCTGAGCAATTCCAAGGTGTCGATGGTATACGGCCAGATGAACGAGCCGCCCGGCAACCGTCTGCGTGTAGCTCTGACCGGTCTGACCATGGCCGAGAAATTCCGTGACGAAGGCCGTGACGTACTGTTCTTCGTCGACAACATCTACCGTTACACGCTTGCCGGTACCGAAGTATCCGCACTGCTGGGCCGTATGCCTTCCGCGGTGGGTTACCAGCCGACACTGGCAGAAGAAATGGGTGTGCTGCAGGAGCGTATTACCTCCACCAAGACAGGCTCCATCACGTCCATCCAGGCCGTATACGTTCCTGCGGACGACCTGACAGACCCGTCACCGGCAACTACCTTCGCGCACCTTGACGCCACCGTGGTACTGTCCCGTGCGATCGCCGAACAGGGTATTTACCCTGCGATCGACCCTCTGGATTCCACCTCCCGTCAGCTGGACCCGCTGGTAATCGGCCAGGAGCACTACGAGACAGCGCGTGGCGTACAGTCTGTGCTGCAGCGCTACAAGGAGCTGAAGGACATCATCGCGATTCTGGGTATGGACGAACTGTCTGAAGAAGACAAGCTGACCGTATCCCGTGCCCGTAAGATTCAGCGCTTCCTGTCCCAGCCCTTCTTCGTGGCGGAAGTGTTTACCAACACTCCGGGTAAATACGTTCCTCTGAAGGATACGATCGCGGGCTTCAAAGGCATTCTCGCCGGCGACTACGACAATATCCCAGAGCAGGCCTTCAACATGGTTGGCAGCATCGAAGAAGCTGTCGCCAAGGCGAAGAAGCTGTAATCGTATTAACCGCGAATAGAGAAAGACGACATGGCTATGACTATGCACTGTGACATCGTAAGCGCCGAAGAGCAGATCTTCAGCGGACTGGTCGAGATTCTGGTGGCCACCGGCACACTGGGCGATCTTGGTGTGGCCCCAGGCCACGCCCCGCTGTTGACGGCCTTGATTCCCGGGCCGGTGCGGGTGGTGCTGCAGGATGGTTCCGAACAGATTTACTATGTCTCCGGAGGCTTCCTGGAAGTGCAGAGTGGTGTCGTGACAGTGCTGGCAGATACTGCGATCCGTGCCGACGACGTTAACGAAGCGGCTGCTCTGCAGGCTATTCAGGACGCCAACGATGCCATCGCCAACAAGAGCAGCGAGTTTGAATACTCCCGTGCTGCGACACAGTTGGCAGAGGCTGCCGCGCAATTGCGTGCCTTGCGGCAACTGCGCAAATAAGACGTTTTGCGTTGTGATTGAAAAAGGCAGCCTTGGCTGCCTTTTTTTATGCTTTGCTGCCAGGGACGCGCAAGCACTCGTCAATCTCGGGTACACTAGACGCTTTCCCACTGTGAGACAAATGCAGACCTATGGTCAATAGCGCCCCTTTCCCACCGCTTGAAGTCGTCATCCTTGCCGCTGGCAAGGGCACCCGTATGTATTCCAGTACCCCGAAGGTGCTTCATGCCATTGCCGGGCAGCCGCTGCTTGGCCATGTCATCGCCGGTGCCCGTGAGCTGGGGGCCAAGGCCATCCATGTGGTCATCGGTTATGAGGGGGAAAAGGTCCAACAGGCATTCAGCGGGCAGGCACTGAACTGGGCGCTTCAGCAAGAGCAGCTTGGTACCGGCCATGCCGTTGCCCAGGCGCTTCCACAAGTAGACGATGACAGCATGGTACTGGTGCTGTATGGCGATGTTCCGCTGATTCGAGCAGAGACACTCAGGGCGTTGACCCGGCGATGCACACCAGACACCCTTGCGCTTCTCACTGTGATGAGTTCTGATCCGACAGGTCTCGGTCGCATTTTACGCAGCCCCGAAGAAAAAGTGGTCGCCATCGTCGAAGAGAAGGACGCGACCCCGGAGCAGAGGCAGATACGGGAAACCAACAGCGGTATTCTCGTGGCTCCGGCGAAGCGGTTGCGCGAGTGGTTGGGCGCATTGACCCCCCAGAATGCTCAGGGCGAATACTACCTGACCGACATCATTGCGATGGCGGCCACAGCTGGTTGTGCGGTAAACAGCGTTGTGGTGGAGGACGAACTGGAGGTGCTCGGCGTGAATAACAAACTCCAGTTGGCTCAACTGGAGCGTCATTACCAGGCGCGACGTGCCAGGGAATTGTTGCTGACCGGAGTTACTTTGCGAGACCCGGCACGCGTTGATATTCGCGGGCAAGTGGAATGCGGACGTGATGTCGAAATTGACGTGAACGTGATTTTCGAGGGGAATGTGGAGTTGGAAGACAACGTCAGCATCGGCCCCAATGTCATCATCCGTAACAGCCGTATCGGTTCCGGTACCCAGGTATTGGCGAACTCCCTCATCGAGGATGCAGATGTTCAGAGCCAGTGCAGCATTGGGCCCTACGCGAGACTGAGGCCGGGAACGCAGCTTGCGGATGGAGCCAAGGTAGGCAACTTCGTGGAAATCAAAAAAGCAGTCATTGGCAAAGGCTCAAAGGTAAACCATCTCAGTTATATCGGAGACGCCACGGTCGGAGAACACGTCAATATCGGTGCCGGAACAATCACCTGCAATTATGATGGGGTCAACAAGTTTCAGACCGTCATCGCGGATGGCGCCTTCATCGGTTCCAATACGGCGCTTGTGGCACCGGTAAGCATAGGAAAGAACGCGACAGTGGGGGCAGGTTCCACTATCAATCAGGACGTGGAAGCCGAGGACCTGAGTGTCGCGCGTGGGCGTCAGCGTAATATCAAGGGCTGGAAACGCCCGACGAAAAAATGAATCAGTAGGCTCTCGATGTAAAATCGACGGCTCGGGAGACAGATATGTGTGGAATAGTGGGCGCCGTGGCGCAACGGGATGTTTCCGGCATTCTGCTGGAGGGATTAAAGCGCCTCGAATACAGAGGATATGACTCGGCGGGTATGGCGCTGGTGGATGACACCACGCAGGAGCTGGACTGTATCAAGGCACTGGGCAAGGTCGAAAAACTGGCAGAGTCCATGTCCCGGCGGCACGTCTGCGGCAAGCTGGGGATTGCACACACCCGCTGGGCCACGCACGGGGTGCCGAGTGAGCGTAATGCACACCCGCATATTTCCCGCAATGAAATTGCGCTGGTACATAATGGCATCATCGAGAATTATGCTTCATTCCGCGAAGAGCTGGTCGCGGCAGGCTATACATTCGAGTCGGAAACGGACACCGAAGTTATCGTGCATCTGATTGAGCAGGCCTGCTCGGAGAAGGGTCTGAGCTTACTCGATGCCGTCAAACAGACCGTAGAAAGATTGCATGGCGCCTATGGGCTGTGTGTGATTCGACGCAGCGAGCCGGATAAAATAGTGATCGCCCGCAGTGGCAGCCCACTCGTCATCGGTGTGGGGATCGGTGAAAATTTTGTCGCCTCCGACGCGCTGGCATTGGGTCAGGTAACCGATCGGTTCATATACCTGGAAGAAGGGGATATTGCAGAACTGACGTTGAAAAATATCCAGATATGGAATCGGGAAAACAAAAAAATCACACGTCCTGTAACGCATATAAAAAGTGATATTGCTGAAGTGGAAAAGGGTGATTATGGCCACTTCATGCTGAAAGAAATTTACGAACAACCCACGGTGATCAGAAACACACTGAGTGGCCGCATCAGTGACACGCATGTGCTGGAAGAGGCATTTGGGGTAAAGGCCCGGGAGATATTCGATCAGGTCAGGAGTGTGCAGATTGTCGCCTGTGGAACGAGTTTCCATGCAGCGATGATCACCAAGTACTGGCTGGAAAATATCGCCAAAATGCCCTGTTCCGTCGATATTGCCAGTGACTACCGCTATCGCAATATTATTGTGCAACCCGGCACGTTGTTCGTCAGTATTTCGCAGTCCGGCGAAACGGCCGATACCCTTGCTGCACTGCGTTACGCCAAAGAATTGAACTATGTTGGTTGTCTGGCCATCTGCAATGTTGCCACTAGTTCATTGGTGCGTGAATCCGACTTCTGTCTGCTGACCGCAGCCGGCCGGGAGATCGGTGTGGCCTCCACCAAGGCGTTTACCACACAGCTTTGTGTTTTGCTGTTGATGACGCTGGTGCTGGCTCGACGCACAGGCATGGACGAAAAAACCGAGCGCCGTTATATCAGTGACCTCAACACGCTGCCGGAACAGGTGGAAAAGGTTCTGAAGCTTGACGATGCCATCCAGAATATTGCCAAGAACCTGATGAACAAGCACCACGCCCTGTTCCTGGGGCGCGGCATTCAATACCCCGTGGCAAAAGAGGGGGCGCTCAAGCTCAAGGAAATCTCCTATATTCACGCTGAAGCCTACCCGGCGGGAGAGCTGAAACACGGCCCGCTGGCGCTGGTGGACGACAGCATGCCGGTCATCGCGGTCGCCCCCAATGATGAGTTACTGGGAAAACTGAAGGGCAACCTCGCGGAAGTCAGTGCCCGCGGTGGCAAGCTGTTTGTGTTTGCGGATGAATCCTCGGGTTTTGACAGCGACAAGAGCACCACGCTGCTCCACATACCAAACATTCCGGAAATTCTTGCGCCGATTGTTTATACCATTCCCCTGCAGTTATTGGCCTACCATGTGGCGATTTACAAGGGAACGGACGTGGACCATCCGCGTAATCTGGCGAAATCGGTAACAGTGGAATAATCCTGGCAGGAAAGAGGGCAGTACGCGCCATTATCTGCAGATAGAAGCGGATTTTCGCGGAAATCGCTGCAGGATTCGCGCAGTAAAGCGGTTGAGCCTGCAAATGGCGATAGTGTAGTATTGGCTTCCCTGTCGTTCTGGAGCGTTTTACCCCCCGGTATGAGTTTGCTCATCGCGTTTGTCCTGATTTCGGTTGCTATCTCCTTTCTTTGTTCCCTGCTGGAGGCCGCGCTGCTAAGTGTGACGCCCAGCTATATTGCACAGCTCAAGCAAGAGGGCTCCTCACGCTACACAGGGCTGCACAAGCTCAAGAACAGGATCGATCAACCGCTGGCCGCGATTCTCACTCTGAATACGATTGCCCACACGGGCGGTGCGGCGGGCGTGGGTGCACAGGTCACCGTGCTCTTCGGTGACGGTTATCTTGGCCTGGCATCGGCCGTCATGACCCTGGTCATCCTGATTTTTTCAGAAATCATCCCCAAGACCATCGGGGCGCGTTATTGGGTCAGTCTCGCTCCTTTTCTGCCCCCGGTGCTGAACCCGATGATTGTGCTCCTCAAGCCCTTCATCTGGCTGTCCGACCACATCACCTCCTGGCTGGGTGCCCGTCCCCAGCGGCTTGACCTGCGCGCCGAAATCAAGGCCTTGACCAGTCTTGGTAGAGAAATGGATGAGCTGGACCAGGACGAACAGCGCGTTATCGCCAATATTCTCGATCTTCATGACATCAGGGCGCGCGACATCATGACTCCGCGCACGGTCTGCGAATACGTCAACACCACCACCAGCGTGGCCGAGATGATAGAACTCTCCCGCCGGGACCAGTTCTCCCGTTATCCGGTGCTGGATGACGAGGGGCATCCCCACGGCGTTGTGTTCCGCTTTGATCTGGTGGAGGCCGACCCGGCGCAGCAGGTGAGTGAGCTGATGAAACCGGTGAAGATCATCACCGACAGTGAGAGCGTCGAAAATATCCTCTCCAGCCTGCTCAAGGAGCACCAGCACATGTGCCTGGTGTATGACGAGTACGGCACCTGGCTTGGCCTGCTGACCATGGAAGACATCATCGAGACCATTCTCGGGCAGCCCATCATGGACGAGACTGACGATATTCCCAATATGCGCCGCTTCGCACGCCGGCGTTGGGAACACCGCATGAAGCACATGTAATCAGGACTTGTAGGTTCGCAGGGTTCTCAGGTTCTTGTTCATCCGCTTCAGATGATCCTTCAGCAGACTCTTGCGGAAACGTGCGACCCCCATGGCCAACACATCGATCACCAGCAGATGGGCGATGCGGGAGGAGACGGGCGTGAATTCGTGCAGGTCCTCCTCGACATTGACGTGAATGGGAATGCTGCACAATTCGCTCAGCGGCGTATGTGCCGGAGCCAAGCCAATAACCGTTGCGCCAGCCTCCATGGCGAGATTGACGCTCTGTATCAAAGCCTTGGTACGCCCCGATTGGGAGATGGCGACCACCACGTCTTTCTCCCCCAGCGAAATAGCGGACATGAGCTGGATATGCGGGTCGGTATAGGCCGCGCTGGAGACCTGTAGCCGGAAGAATTTGTGCTGCGCGTCGGCAGCAACGGAACCTGAGGCTCCGAAGCCATAAAACTCCACCCGGCTGGCGTGGCTGAGTTTGTTGATGGCGGCCTCCAGAACGCGGGAGTCCAGCTGGTCGCGCACGGTCAGCAGGGAGCCAATCGTGGAATCGAAGACCTTGTTGCACAGATCGGTCGCGGTATCGTTGTCATCGACGGAAAACTGGGAATAGCTGCTGTTGGTGCCCAGGTGCTGGGCCAGTTGCAGTTTGAAAGACTGAAACCCGTCATACCCCAGCGCCCGGCAAAAACGCAGCACGGTGGGCTCACTGACCTCGGCACTGCGGGCAACGTCCACGATGCGCATATTGATCAGCGCCGCCGCGTTGTCCAGGATGAAGTCTGCAACCTTGCGTTCGGATTTGCGCAAGGCATCTCGGTGCTCTTTTATTTTGCTTATCGGGTTCTGCGGATCCACGCAAGGTCCTCAACGGCGAATCAGCCCGCAATATAGCAGGAAAAAAGGTGCGCGACCTACTGTTACGGGCGAGCCGTGCTGCCGGCTGCCTTCCCCTCCCAGCAGCGATTTCTGGCGCGCAGCGTTTTATCCATGGCATCGATGGGGATTGAGGCACTAGAATCTGCCGCATGAACTTTCGGTTTTTTACAGGGATCGATGCAATTCCGGCCGCTGTCTGGAATTCATTGGCGCAGGGCGGAGGCCCCTTTCTTCGGCATGAGTTTCTGGCCGCTCTCGAGGACAGTGGCAGTGTCTGTGAGGAAACTGGTTGGCAGCCCCATCATTTGCTGGTGAGCCGTGGCAATACCCCGGTGGCGGCCATGCCGCTGTATATCAAACACCACTCCTACGGCGAATACGTTTTTGACTGGTCCTGGGCTGATGCCTGGCATCGCAATGGGGTGGCCTACTACCCGAAACTACTGACGGCGATACCCTTTACGCCGAGCCAGTCCTCCCGCCTGTTGATCCACCCGGAGGAAGACCGGGATGCTCTGACCCAGGCCATCTGTCATCGGGTGCAGGAGGAGGCGCAGTCTCTGGGAGCCAGCAGCTGGCATGTGCTGTTCCCCCGCGAGCGGGAAAGTGCACGTCTGGTGGAGCAGTCCATGCCACAGCGCACAGGAACCCAGTTTCAGTGGTTCAACCGCAACTATGGGGCTTTTGAGGATTTTCTGGCGGCCTTCAACTCCCGCAAACGCAAGAACCTGCGCAAGGAGCGCCAGGCAGTGACGGATGCGGGCATCCACTTTGTACGCTATCGGGGCGAACAGATCAGCGATGAGCAGTGGCAGCAATTCTATCGCTTCTATCAGAACACCTACCATGTGCGCGGGCAGCAGCCCTATCTGTCGCTGGCGTTTTTCCGGCAATTGGGGAAAACGATGCCGGAAAGTGTGCTGTTGGTAATGGCGCTACTTGAGGGGGAGGCGATTGCCGCTGCGCTCAGCCTGTTCGATGACACAACGTTATATGGCCGCTACTGGGGGTGCCTGGAGGAGTATCAGTTTCTGCACTTTGAAACCTGCTACTACCAGGGCATAGAGTTCTGTATTGAGCATGGCCTGCAGCGTTTCGATTCCGGGGCCCAGGGCGAGCACAAAATTCAGCGGGGTTTTGAGCCCGTCAGCACCTATTCAAACCACTGGATAGCCGACCCTCGCTTTGCGCAGGCCATTGCGGATTTTCTTCACCAGGAGCGGGAGTATGTGGAGCAGTACCGTCATGGCGCGGCGCAATTACTGCCTTTTCGGCAGCTGTGATAGTCTCGCGCTTTGCCCCCTCCAATGGGCAAGCCATGCAAGGAGAGAGATATGAGCAAAGTGATTCTGATTACCGGGGCCTCCTCCGGTTTCGGCGAGGCGGCTGCGCGCCGGTTTGCCGGCTCCGGAAATGCCCTGGTTCTGGCGGCAAGAAACCTAGACAGGCTGAATGCGCTGGCACAGGAACTGGGAGAGCGCTGCCCCGTCCATGCTGCGGCAATGGATGTGACGCAGCAGGATTCGGTGGATCGCTTCTTCAGTGAGCTGCCGCCGGAGTTTCGCAACATCGATGTGCTGGTGAACAACGCCGGTCTGGCCCTGGGTCTGGAGCCTGCGCACCAGGCGGATTTCAGCAAGTGGCAGACGATGGTGGAGACCAATATCACGGGTCTGATGCGGGTCACACACGCCGTGCTGCCCTCCATGGTGGCGCGCAATACCGGCCATGTGATCAACATCGGTTCGACAGCGGGCAACTGGCCCTATCCGGGCGGCAATGCTTATGGTGGCACCAAGGCATTCGTGCAGAATTTTTCGCGTGGTCTGCGCGCGGATCTGATCGGTAAACGCATCCGGGTCACCAATATCGAGCCAGGCATGGCGGAGACGAACTTCTCGCTTATCCGCTTTGATGGGGATGCCGACAAGGCAGCAAAGGTGTACTCAGGGACAAAACCGCTCAGTGCACAGGACATCGCGGAAATCATCCACTGGGTCAATGCGATGCCGGAACACGTCAACATCAACACGCTGGAAGTGATGCCGGTGTGTCAGACCTGGAGTGCACTCGCCGTTTCCCGGGACATGGAATAAGCGCAGAAATGACGGAGACTGGAACGATGAGATGGGCTGGTGAAAGGAGGGGAGCATGATTGCGCCCGAGTCCCTGGCAGGTTTTCTTCTTACGTCAGTTCTGCTTTGTCTTGCTCCAGGGCCGGACAATCTTTTTGTGCTGACCCAGTCAGCCATGTATGGTTTTCGTTCGGGCCTTCTGGTAACGCTTGGACTTTGTACTGGACTGATCGTTCACACTTCTGCAGTGGCATTGGGTATTGCGGTAATTTTTCAGGAATCAACACAGGCATTTTTCCTTCTGAAAACGATAGGGGCCATGTATCTGGTTTATCTGGCATGGCAGGCATTGCGTGCCCCGGTCGTATCGATAGATGAGCGCAGAGGATCAACACTGTCTCGTGCGGCGTTATATCGCCGCGGTATTTTCATGAATGTGACCAACCCGAAGGTATCGGTATTTTTCCTGGCCTTCCTGCCGCAATTTGCTGATCCCGCTCAGGGCGATCTGGTACTCCAGTTCTTTGTCCTGGGGGCGATATTCATCGCAGCGACCCTGGGTGTGTTTGGCAGCATCGCCTTTGCGGCAGGCGCTCTGGGCTCCTGGTTGGGAAGATCACCCAGAGCACAAAAATTTCTTAATCAGGCAAGCGCGTTGGTTCTGATCGGTTTGGCGGCACGATTGTTGACAACGAGAGCTTGAACAGAAACAGAGGCATAAACGATGTTGAACGCACATTATGAGACCTTACTGGAGAAGCTGAAGACAATTACCGATGTCGAGAAAGCGCTTGCGGTACTGGACTGGGATCGTGAAACCAATATGCCCGAGCAGGGTATTGCCGGGCGCACCCGACAGATTTCCACGCTCAGTGAAATAGCCCACCGGATGTTCACGGGCAATGAGCTGGGAGACCTGCTGGCAGCGGCTGAGAACGAACAGCAGGATGCGCCCTATGACAGCGATGAGGCCAGCATGCTCAGAAACGTGCGGCGCGATTATGATGAGCAGGCGCTGTTTACGCCCGAGTTTGTCCGGCGGCGTAGCGAGATAACCGGCGCAGCGGGGGCGGCTTGGGCTGCCTGCCGGCAGAAGAACGACTTCGCAGGTTTCCGTCCCCATCTGGAGGCGGCGGTTGCCCTCGCGCAGGAAACGGCCGAGATCTACGGTTACACCGATGAAAAATACGATGCGCTGCTGGACAAGTACGAACGCGGGATGAAAACCGCCGATGTCAGGCGTATCTTCGATGAAGTAAAGACACAAACGGTTCCCCTGATCCAGGCGATTGCCGAACATCAGGGGGCGATTGATGACAGCGTGCTGGCGCAGGATTTTCCAGTCGCTGCACAGCGGGCCATGTGCCATTATGCCGCGCAGTCGCTCGGCTACGATTTCAGTCGCGGGCATCTGGGCGAGGTGCATCATCCCTTCAGCACCAGCTTCGGGCGCAATGATGTGCGTATTACGACACGCTTCGCTCCGGAATACGCGGTCTCTTCTCTCTTCGCCACGATGCACGAAGCGGGGCATGCCATGTACGAACAGGGGATTGCAGAGGCGCTGGATGGCACCCCGGTGGGCAAGGGAACCTCATCCGGCATCCACGAGAGCCAGTCGCGTCTGTTCGAGAATCAGGTGGGTAGAAGCCTCGGCTATTGGCAGGCGCATTTCGAGGAGCTGCAACGCCATTTCCCTTCACAGCTGCAGGGCGTCAGCGTTGAGCAGTTCTACCGCGCAATCAACAAGGTGCAGCCCTCCCTGATTCGAGTTGAGGCAGACGAGCTGACCTACAATATGCACATCATTCTGCGCTTTGAGCTGGAGCAGGCATTGATCAACAGCGATCTCAAGGTGGCAGATCTGCCTGCTGCCTGGCGAGAGAAAATGCAGCAACTGCTGGGCGTAATGCCGGAAACGGACAGCAAGGGCGTACTGCAGGATATCCACTGGTCCATGGCGGCCTTCGGTTATTTCCCCACCTATACCCTTGGCAATCTGTATGCCGCGCAGTTCATGGCGGCGGCAAGACAGCAGGATGCCCGCATTGAAAGTGATCTGGCCCGGGGAGATACCGGCACACTGCTGGCCTGGCTGCGGGATAATATTCATCGCCATGGCAGCAAGTTTGATGCCCCCGAGCTGTGCCAGCGCGCCACCGGAGAAACGCTGAGCGCAGAGCCTTTCGTCCACTATGTGCGGCAGAAGTTCGGCGCGCTTTATGGGCTTCACAATGTCGGTTGAAGCATTTCAGGCACTGCGTTGCCCGCTGGATCACGAAACCCTGCAACGCGAGGAGCGACGCTGGGTCTGCAGTAATGGTCACAGTTTTGATATTGCGAAAGAGGGCTATGTACACCTGTTGCCCGTGCAGCAAAAGCGTTCGAAAGACCCAGGCGACAGCAAGGAAATGGTGCTTGCCCGACGGCAGTTTCTCAATGCCGGGCACTACCAGAAAATTGCCGATGCCGTGGTCGAGGCGGTGCTGCGTGATGTGCCGCAGAGGCCGCTGCATTGCCTCGATGCCGGTTGTGGCGAGGGCTACTACCTGCGCGAACTGGCCCGGCAGACCCCTGAGGGCATTACGCTCTTTCTGAGCGGCCTGGATATTTCCAAATGGGCGGTGCAGGCAGCGGCGAAACAGGATTCACGGCCAAGCTGGATGGTGGCGAGCAATGCCAATATTCCCGTACAGACAAACCGTGTGGATTGTGTGCTGTGTCTGTTCGGGTTTCCGGTTTATGCGGAGTTTGCACGGGTGCTCAAGCCGGGGGGCATACTGCTCATGGCCGATCCGGGGCCGGGCCATCTGCAGCAGTTGCGCGAAGTGATTTACCCCAGCCTGCGTACCGCCCCGGGCGCAGAGCCCTCCTGCCCGCCCGGGTTCACGGAACTTTCAGTGGAGACCCTGCAACACGAGATCGTGCTGGAGACACCGGCCGCTATTCAGCAGCTGCTGAGCATGACGCCCCATCTTTTCCGTGCAAGTGCCGAAGGCAAAGAGCGCGCCATGGCGCTGACACGGCTGCCACTGAACCTCGAGATTAGTATTCGCCGGCTGTGCCGTAATGCCTGAACAGGCCTTATATTTTGCTGTGTGTAATAAAAGGTATCAGGGCGTTCCGGATTTGCGGAACACCAGCAACTGATTGTTTGCAGGCATGGCATTGTCTTCGAGCAGAGACATGCCGGCTTCTTGTGCCAGCGCATTGATCGTTTCGAAATCGCGAATGCCGCTATCGGGGTTGCGCTGTTTCAGCCACTGATCGAACTGCGCGTTGCTGTCGGTGGTAAATTTCCCTTCGTATTTGAACGGCCCATACACGCAGAGCGTCCCGCCGGGCTTGAGCAGTGCGCGCAGATGGCGAAAAAAATGCGTGACTGCGGCCGCGGGCATGATGTGCAGGCTATTGGCGGAAAACACATAGTCCACGGGCGCGAGATCAAATCGCTCCTGGGTGACATCAAAAGACACAGGGGCGGGAAGATTCGGTAATGCAGCCAGTGTGATACGAGGCCGCAATGTATCAAGGTTCCCTGGAATGTCGCTGCTCTGCCAGTGCAGATGAGGCAGATGGGTCGCGAAGTGCACCGCGTGCTGCCCGGTACCGCCCGCGATTTCCAGCACATTGCCCGCTTTGTCGAAGTGTCTGCACACAATGGAAAGGATCGGGTCCTTGTTGTTCTCGCAGGACTGACTGAAAGGCAGCGTCATGCTCAGGCACTCTTGCGCAGAAAAACGGGTGCGTCCGGGCTGGAATGCTCCTCGCTGTAGCGGTAGCCTTCGCTGTCGAAGCGCAGCAGATCTTCCGGATGTTTTAGGCGATTGCGGATAATCCAGGCGCTCATAAGACCGCGGGCCTTCTTGGCGAAGAAGCTGACAATTTTATACTGCCCGTTACTGAAATCCTTGAATACAGGGCTGATGATGCGTGCGTTGAGCTCCCGTGGGCGCACAGACTTGAAATACTCGTTGGAAGCAAGATTTACCAGTACCGGCTGTCGCTCCTGCGCGAACGTGTCGTTCAAAGCCTGGGTAATGCGTGAACCCCAAAAATCATAAAGTGATTTACCGCGCGCATTCTGCAAGCTGGTGCCCATTTCCAGCCGGTAGGGTTGAATCAGATCCAGCGGACGCAACAAGCCATAGAGCCCGGAGAGAATGCGCAGGTGATTCTGGGCAAACGTGACATCGTCGCTGGACAGGGCATAGGCATCCAGCCCGATATAAACATCGCCCTTGAACGCGAACAGCGCCTGGCGGGCATTGTCCTTGCTGAACGGACGCTGCCATTGTTGAAAGCGCTCGTGATTCAGCGTGCCAAGCGTGGGGCTGATCGACATCAGGGACGACACCTGTGCGGGAGACATGCCACGCAGCTGATCAATCAGCCGGGCGGATTCGTCGAGAAAATCCGGCTGCGTGAATTTGCGGATTTTCACCGGTGTTTCGTAATCCAGCGACTTGGCCGGGGATATCACCACTAGCATCTCAAAAGGTCTCCTTTGGCCGCAGGCCTGCTTATACGGGGGCCAGAAATGCCTGCCACCAGTCCAGAGGCGTCACACCGTCCGCCGGGTCATAGACATTGCCATAGTACCAGAGCGTGCCCGGGAACTGGCCGGTGATGCGGTCCAGCAGGGTCTCGATGGTCTGAAATCCAATCGAGACATGGATGCTGAACACCGCCAGGCGTGGCGTTTCCAGGTCCATGTGGCCATCCAGCAATTCCATCCCCGGCCGCAGGGCCTGCAGCACCGGCACCATGCTGTGTTTGTTCATTACGCGAATACACAGATTGCCGCTGCGTTTTACCAGGCTGTAGCCCTCGGGGGTATCGGCGGGAAAGCGGATGCGGTCTCCGGCAGCCAGGCCGCGAACGAAGGCGGGGGAGTACTGCAAACGATAAACTTGAGCTTCGCCAGCATTTTTTGCATCGGGTAGTGCAATTGCGTTTACCTGCTCGATGATGGCTTCGCCATCGGGGCGATAGCCGGCCAACAAGGGCAGTAGCGAGATCTCGTCGTTGCTTGTGGATGGATCGGGTGCTGAAGTCTGGGTCATTGTCTTTTCAAAAAGATAGGTAAGGGCGCATTCTAACCCGCTTTCCTGCCGCAAGGCGAAAGACAGCGCGTGATGTATTGGGTTCACGGGGTGTGCTAATCTGCCTGGCAGAACGTTCCTGGCAACATTATCAGAGGTAGTCACGATGGCATTGAGAAAGGAAGACGCAGATCTGGACCCTCAACCGGTTGGTGAGCTGGCTTTGCAGACACTCGCTATGCCCAAGGACACAAATGCCAATGGCGATATCTTTGGCGGTTGGCTGGTCTCTCAGATGGACCTGGCTGCGGGTATTGCCACCAAGAAGATTACCCGCGGCAGGAGCGCAACGGTCGCCATCAAGAATGTTTCCTTCCTTTACCCGGTAAGCGTCGGCTCTATCGTCAGCTGCTATGCCGAGATAGTCGAAATCGGGCGCAGCTCCATGCACATCAATATTGAAGTGTGGATTGCCAACTCCATCACCCAGCACGGGCAGCGCAAGGTGGCAGAGGGCTTGTTTGTGTTTGTCGCCATCGACGAAAACGGACGGACCCGCCGGATTGAGGTTCCGGGAAAGGCTGATCAATAAAACAGCACATCAAAGGGAGTTTCTCCCCATTCTGCGATAAATCAAGGTCGGCGATGTTTTCACACTGTGTAAGGTGGTACAGTGGCGCGCTGTATGAGCCACTGTTCGAGCCGCACAATGAGAATACCGGGAGCCATCGCCCACCCCTGTCTCGCCCTCGCCCTTCTTCCCCTGTCAGGTGCGTTGGCCCAGGAACCCTATCAGTTGGGTCTGGGATACAAGCTGCTGGACGACATCACGGTGGGTGGATATTTATCCACTGAGTTTTCGCGTGGCGAAAATATCAATGAAGTCCTGATCGAAGATCTTGCCATCCTTACCTACGGTAATCTGACAGACCGCCTGTCCTTTTTACTGGAGCTGGAATCGGTCGACTTCTATAAGGCCGATCTGGAAAATGGCACCGATTCCGGCAATACCCGGCCAGCCATAGAGCGCCTGTATGCAGACTACAAGGTCTCGGACTATGCCTCCTTCCGGGTCGGTAAGCAGATAAGCCCGATAGGGTACTGGAATCTGCAGCCCATCAATGTCCTGCGTGAAACCACCTCCAGCCCGCGTCTCAGCCGCGAGATGTTCCCGAAGTTTGTCACCGGCGTATCCGTTCAGGGCTTCGTTCCGTTTGATGAGACGCTGCACTACACAGCCTATCTGCAGAACACGGGAGACATGGATGCCAAGTACATCAATATCGATGTGGACCAACACTATGGACTTACGCTGGAAAAGAGTCTGTCGCCGCAATGGAAAATTGGTGGCAGCGTGGGGAAATATCGCGAACAGAACAAGAACCGCACGGACTATTTCCAGCTCAATGCACGATATGACGATGAGCGTTTCAGTTTTCTGACCGAGGGCATTGTCGACCAGCACAAACAGTGGCTGGGCAGCAAGGAAACCTCGACGGCAGTTTATACGCAGTTGGAATACCGGTTTGTGCCGCAGCATGCATTGATTGCACGGGCGGAAGCATTCCGGGATGACCGCGTGGCTCTGCATGAAAAAATCGGAATTCTTGGCTACAGCTACCGGCCGCTGTTCCCGGTGTCGCTGAAGCTGGAATACCAATGGCATGCAGACTCCAACAACAATCGACTTGTCGGGTCATTTTCCATACTTTTCTGATGCGTATTTTCATAGCTGTCATCCTGTTGCTGTCACTTCCCGCTCACGCGGCGGAGTATGCTGTTGTTGTGTCCAGCAACAGCACAGTGCAGGCCATGGAAATTGCCAAGATCAAAGATATTTTTCTGAAAAAGCGCAGCTTCGAGGGAGAACTGCGAATCGTCCCCGTGAACCCGATTGGAAATGATCCGGCACGCACGCAGTTTGAATCTGAAGTGTTGAACATGAGCCGCGAAGAGATCAACCGCTACTGGGTCAATAACCACTTTCAGGGTATCTCTCCCCCCACTACTCAGGCTTCGCTGCAATCCATCAAACGATTTATCGAAACAGTCGACGGGGCGATTGGTTATCTGCCGATTGACATGGTCGATGCCAGCCTGAGAATCGTGCATGAGTATTAAGACCAAGACCATCATCATTCTGATCATTCTTAGTCTGACCCCCTACATCATCACCATGGGGATTCTTGGCAACGCCTATCGCAGTGACCTCGAGGCGCGTGTGCGTGAAGACATGCAGATCCAGCTAGGCATCACCGTTGATCGCCTGGACCAAACTCTGCGCTCCCTCGAGAACGACCTGCGGTTTCTTTCCTCGCTGGATGTCATGAATGACATCATCACGGAAGACCTGGACCAGAGAATTTTCAATCTCCTGTTGCTGAAAAAACAGGATCTGGATCTTGTCGGTGATTTCTTTGTGCTCGACAGCAATGAATACGTTATTGCCAGTACGGATATCGCTGCCCTTGGAGAAATCTACACCGGTGAACGGTTTGTGCAATTTGCGGTTTTCTCGACCTTTGACGAGCGTCGCATTGGAACGCTGCTGGTGGATTACTCCCAGGAAAATCTGACTCGCCTGTTTCCACAAACGGAAACGTTGAACTATTTATTGCTGCCGCTGCAAGCCGCGCTGCCGCAAAATCTTCAACGCGAGGAATACATCCTGGTTGAAAAACCCCTTGAGCAGGGCGGGCAATGGCGCGTTGTGCTGGCGCAGGATACCGATTATGCCTTCTCGGTGTTGAACGATCTTACCCGGGTATTTTTCATCGCCCTGATGATAGGCGTGTTTGCGATTGCCACGGTGGCGTATCTGATCGCCAATTATATTGTGAACCCGATACTGGCGCTGTCCACAACGGCGGAGTCGATTACCAGAACCCAGGATTACAGTCAGCGCGTTGTCGTCAACCGGGCAGATGAAATCGGGCAACTGTCTATCGCATTCAATCACATGATTACGGGAATGCAGGACATGATTGCCAGGGTTCGTGAAGAGGGCGAGAACCGTCTGAAACTCGCCCAGGAGAAGGACCGGGCGGAGATGCTGCAAAGCCTGTCCAATAAATTATCGAAATATCTTTCGCCGCAGATTTATGAATCCATTTTCTCTGGAGAGAAGGATGTGACACTGAGCTCCTCGCGGAAAAAGCTCACCATCTTCTTCTCGGATATTGTCGACTTCACTGGCACGACAGACAAAATGGAGTCGGAAGACTTAACGCAGCTGCTGAATCAGTATCTCGATGAAATGACCAGTATTGCGCTGGAGTACGGTGCTACCGTCGATAAATACATTGGCGATGCGATCATGATTTTCTTTGGTGATCCGCACAGTAAAGGTGTCGCGGAGGACGCCCTGAACTGTTTGCGGATGGCCGTTGCCATGCAGAAGCGGGTAAAGGAATTGCACGATGAATGGCAGGCCGCCGGGTTTACCAAGCCGTTCAGAATTCGCATCGGAATCCATACGGGTTTCTGTACGGTCGGAAACTTCGGCACCGAAAACCGCATGGAATATACCATCATCGGTTCTTCGGTGAACCTGGCCAGCCGTATTGAGTCCAGTGCGCGCCCGGATACGATTTATCTGTCGGAGGATACCTATCTTCTGGTGAAGAAGGAGTTTCAATGTATTCCGGTGGAATCGGTGGTTCCCAAGGGGCTTTCCGAACCGCTGCAACTGTATCGTGTCATCACCGAGCAGGATGAACAGAACCTGATCCAACTGGATGCGCAGGGCGTTAGTCTGATGCTCGAAAAATCCACCCTCACGGCGCAGACCCGGAAGCAGCTTCAGGACATCGTGCAGCAACTGGATTCCGACACAGACGTCTCCTGAAACCCCGGCTGCAGAAATCAGAAATCCGTGGGTTTGCCGCGCAGGGTCTTTACCTGGCCGCGCCGGTTCTTGGACTCCACCCGCCGCAGCTGCGAGGCGCGTGTGGGTTTGGTGGCAATCCGTGGGCTGGGGGTGTGGCTAACACTGCGAACTAGTGTCTGCAAACGCCACAGGGCATCCGCCCGGTTCTGTTCCTGGTGACGGTACTGCTGAGCCTTGATAATGAGCACCCCGTCCTTGCTGATGCGGGTGTCCTTGAGATGCAGCAGGCGCTGTTTCCACGATTGGGGCAGGGAAGATGCGCCAATATCAAAGCGCAGATGAATGGCGGAGGAAACCTTGTTGACGTTCTGTCCGCCCGCCCCTTGCGCTCGCATGGCGGTGAGCGTGATTTCCTCTTCCGGAATGGCGATGTTCAGTGTGATGGGCAGAGCGCTCATGTCGCGGCCCTCAGTTCAGTACTTCCAGTTTTGCGTAAGAAAGCACCAGCCACTTGCTGCCACAGTCATGAAAATTGACCTGTACCCGCGCGCTGTTGCCATGCCCCTCGCAATTGAGCACCACGCCTTCGCCGAATTTACCGTGACGTACGCGTGAACCGAGCGCGATACCGGTGTCCGGAATATCGTCCTGTACCAGTGAGCTGTGTGGACGACCGTAGTAGGCTGTTGGCCTGACGATACTCGATTTGATTCGCACATGCTCGATCAGATCAGCAGGAATCTCGCGAATAAACCGGGACGGCCGGGTGATATTGACCTCGCCGTGCAGACGGCGTGATTCGGCGTGCGTCAGATATAGCTTGCTCATGGCGCGGGTGATGCCGACATAACAGAGCCGGCGTTCCTCTTCCAGGCCTGACAGACCATCCATAGACATCTTGTGGGGGAAAAGCCCTTCTTCCATGCCCGCCAGAAATACCAGCGGGAACTCCAGCCCCTTGGCAGAGTGCAGGGTCATCAGCTGCACCGCATCCTCCGACTCCCCGGCCTGACCCTCGCCGGCATCGAGAGAAGCCTGGTCGAGAAAAGCGGCGAGGAATTCCCGTGAGGTGATGTCCATGGCTTCGGCGTCCGGGTCCAGCTCATCGAAGCTGCCGGCAGCGTTGACCAGTTCCTGCAGGTTTTCTATGCGGGCGCTGGCTTTCTCGCCGCCCTCTTTTTCATGGTGAGGAATCAACCCGCTGTGGGTGATGACGTGCTCCACTTTCTGCGCCAGGGAGAGCGTGGAGCTGTTCTCGTCCAGTGCCGTAATAAGGTCCATGAAACGGGATACGGCGCTGCTCGCACGGGCTGCCAGCAAACCATGCGTCAGGCAGCGCTCGGCGGCGGCCCAGAGCGAGAGAGATTCACTGCGCGCCACGCTGCGCAGAATCTCAAGCGTCTGATCGCCGATGCCGCGGGTGGGGACATTGATGATGCGCTCCATTGCCGTGTCGTCGTGGCGATTGAGCAACAGGCGCAGATACGCCAGAGCATTCCTGATTTCCAGGCGCTCATAGAAACGGTGGCCGCCGTAGATGCGGTAGGGCATGCCCACACGCAGCAGGGCGTCTTCCAGCTCCCGCGATTGGGCGTTGGAGCGGTAAAGAATGGCGGCATCCCGCAGGCGGTTGCCCGTGTTGAGCCAGGTCTGCAGGCGTTCGACGATAAAGCGGGCCTCATCCTGTTCGTTGAATGCCTCGTAGAGGGAAATCGCGTCTCCCTCCTGATCCTGCGTCCACAATTCCTTGCCGAGGCGTCCCTGATTGTTGGCAATAAGACGGTTGGCTGCTTTGAGAATCGTGGATGTGGAACGGTAATTCTGTTCCAGTCGGATGATCTCGGCACCTGGAAAATCCTGATTGAAGCGCTGGATGTTTTCGATCTTGGCGCCGCGCCAGCCATAGATGGACTGGTCATCGTCGCCTACTACCATCAGGTGGTTCTGGGGGCCGGCGAGCACCCGCAGCCAGGCGTACTGGACGGCATTGGTGTCCTGGAACTCGTCCACCAGAATATGCTTGAAACGGCGCTGGTAATGATCGAGAAGCTGGGGATTGTTCAGCCACAGTTCGTGGGCGCGCAGCAGTATTTCGCCGAAATCGACCATGCCACCGCGTTGGCAGGCGTCTTCATACGCGGCGTACAGCTCGATCATGCGACGGGTGTACTCGTCGCCAAAGTGTTCGATATGCGCCGCCCGCAAACCTTCGTCCTTCTGGGAGTTGATGTACCACTGGCACTGCCGCGGTGGCCAGCGTTCCTCGTCCAACCCTAGGTTTTTGCACAGCCGCTTGATCAGCCTCAGTTGGTCGTCGCTGTCGAGGATATGAAAGTTTTCTGGCAGATTGGCCTCACGCCAGTGCATGCGCAACAGACGATGCGCCAGCCCGTGGAATGTGCCGACCCACATCCCCCCCAGGGGTTGCTCCAGCAGTTGTTCGATGCGCTGGCGCATCTCCCGGGCGGCCTTGTTGGTAAAGGTGACCGCCAGGATGCTGAAGGGGGAGACGCCCTCGATCTGCATGAGCCAGGCGATACGATGGACCAGCACGCGGGTCTTGCCGCTGCCGGCACCGGCCAGCACAAGCAGATTGCTCGCGGGGGCTGCCACCGCCTGACGCTGGGGTTCGTTGAGGGAGTCGAGAAGATGAGAAACGTCCATGGCGGGCAATTCTACCCTGAATAAATAACCAGTACACCTTTATTGGGTCTGAACTGGATTCGGATAATGCAGGGAGGCTTTGTGGGATGCGGCATGTGAGAAGATCTCTGTGGGAGCAGGCTTGCCCGCGAATGGTTTGTGCCGCTCAAGGGTTGTTCGCGGGCAAGCCCGCTCCCACACCCGCTCCCACACCCACACCCGCTCAACTCCGGTAAATGTTCTCAATTCAACTCCATCACCCGTGAAGCTTTTTTCAGTTCCCCCTTGTTGCTAAGATGCTGCGGCGTCCTGAACGATCGCTCTAGTGCTGATTCGTGTCAGCCCCCATTACAAGGAGCCCCTATGTCCGCTAGCTCTGATACTGCCCGCTTCGACTGGCAGGATCCCTTCCTGATGAATGAGATGCTCACGGAAGAGGAGCGCCTGGTGCGCGACACCGCCCATCAGTATGCCCAGGAGAAACTGCTGCCGCGTGTGCGTGAGGCCTATCGCCGGGAACAGACCGACCCGGAGATATTCCGCGAGATGGGGGCGCTGGGTTTACTGGGTTCCACCATCGAAGGGTATGGCTGCGCGGGGGTCAATTATGTCTGTTATGGCTTGGCCGCCAGGGAAGTGGAAAGCGTGGATTCGGGCTATCGCTCCATGATGAGTGTGCAGTCCAGCCTGGTGATGCACCCCATCAACAGCTTCGGAACCGAGGCGCAGAAGCAGAAATATCTGCCCAAACTGGCAAGCGGGGAATGGATTGGCTGTTTCGGTCTGACGGAGCCGGACCACGGTTCCGACCCGGGCGGCATGGTGACACGCGCGCGCAAGGTGGAGGGGGGCTATGCACTGAGCGGAGCCAAGAACTGGATCAGCAATTCGCCGATTGCGGATGTGTTTGTGGTCTGGGCCAAGGACGATGAGGGCATCATTCGCGGTTTCATCCTGGAGAAGGGCATGAAGGGGCTGTCCGCTCCGAAGATCGAGGGCAAACTCGCGCTGCGTGCCTCCATTACCGGCGAGATCGTCATGGATACGGTCTTTGTGCCCGAGGAAAATCTGCTGCCTCATGTGCAAGGTCTCAAGGGGCCTTTCAGTTGCCTGAACTCGGCCCGTCTCGGCATCGCCTGGGGCGCCCTGGGTGCGGCAGAAACCTGCTGGAAAACGGCATTGCAATACACGCTGGACCGGCAGCAGTTCGGTCGCCCGCTAGCCGCCAACCAGCTTATTCAGAAGAAGCTGGCCGTCATGCAGTCAGAGATCTCCATCGGCCTGCTGGCCTGCCTGCAGGGTTCACGCCTGCGCGATGCGGGTAAACTCTCGCCGCCACTGATTTCCCTGCTCAAGCGCAATTCCTGCCTCAAGGCGCTGGAGGCCGCTCGCGATGCGCGTGACATGCTCGGGGGGAATGGCATCTCCGACGAGTTTCCGGTGATGCGTCATTTGCAGAATCTGGAGGTGGTCAACACCTACGAAGGCACACAGGATATCCACGCACTCATCCTTGGGCGGGCACAGACGGGGATTCAGGCCTTCAGCTAAACGGCAGCAAACAGATAGTGCAGAACGATGCCGGCAAAGACGACGGCACCCACCCGATGGTTGTTGAGAAAGGCCTTGAAACAACCTTCGGGTGTTCTCCCACGGGTCAGTTGCCACTGATAGACAAACAAGGCGGCGGCGCCGATCAGCCCAAGATAAAACCAGACCCCCAGTTTGAACTGGGCCGCTGCTAACAGCAGGGCCAGCAGGAACATGCCCTGTAGCGCGGCAATAATCATGCGGTCCGCTTCTCCGAAAAGGATCGCCGTCGATTTCACCCCGATTTTCAGGTCGTATTCCCGGTCTACCATCGCATACTGGGTGTCATAGGCCACGGTCCACAGACAATTGGCGACAAACAACAGCCAGGCCTGCGCTGGCAGGGTATCGCGCACAGCCGTGAACGCCATGAGAATGCCAAAGGAGAATGCAACGCCCAGCACCAGCTGAGGCAGATGCGTAAAGCGCTTCATGAAGGGGTAGAGCGCGGCAACCGCCACGGCGGCAAAGGACATTTCAATCGTCAGCAGATTGGTCATCAACAGCAACAGAAAACCACCAATACTCAGGCTGGCGAAGGTCAGCAGTGCATCTTTGCGGGTCAGCTTTCCGGTGACAAGAGGGCGGGCCTGAGTGCGCAGAACATTGCCATCGAAATCGGCATCGGCAAAATCATTGATGGCACAACCGGCAGATCGCATCAGCCAGGTGCCTAGCATAAAAATGGCCAACAGCTTCAGGGAGGGCATGCCTTCGGAGGCAATCCACAGACCTCCAAGCGTCGGCCACAGCAGCAGGAAGGTTCCGATGGGTTTGTCCAGCCGGGTCAGCTGCACAAAGGCGGGCAGGCGTGCGTGCAGGCGTGGTGCGCGCACACGCAGCCAATCTCCGCACACACTTCGGATATCCGCTAGAACATTCATGCTGGCCTCATGCCCTGATATTGGCAGCCATTTGCTTCAGGGCGTCTTCGGATGACATCACTTTTTGCACTGCTTTTTCAAGCTCGGCAGGATCGAGATCGAACTGCTGGTACATGGCAGGGGGGATCTCCTCCGGCGGGGCATCGCCAATGCCATGGGCGCGCAGCGTGCGCATCGCGATGTAGATCAGCCCGGCGTACTGGTGATGCTCCCCGGTGTAATCCGGTTCGTGCTGGAAGCGGATACCGGCACAGACTTCGGCAGGCATATTCCACAGGTGCAGCAACCAGGCACTGATCTGTTCGCGGGTCACCCCGAGCAGGTGATGATCAATGGCAACGTGACTGATGCTGGGGTTGGCCTCGACATGACGGCAAATGGCGGAGAAGTGCGGCGGGAAAATATGCGCCAGCACCAGGTAACCAAAGTTATGCAGCAGGCCGGCAAGACAGGCCAGGCCGGGGCTGGGCCGCTTGCTGGCGGGAATCAGCCGAACCATGGCTTCGATCAGTGTCGAGCAGTATACCGACTGCAGCCAGTAGGGGGTAAAACCGTCCGGTGAATCATCGGGCAGCGACAGCGTATTGCCCAGGGCCATGCCGACAGCCAGGTTGCTGACCAGGTCAAAGCCGAGCACGCGGGAGATGGCATCCTGCACGGAGCTGATCCGGCCGGGGGCCGCATAGTAGGGTGAGGATGCCCAGCTGACCACTTGCGCGGCGAGGCTGGCATCCATTTCAACGATTTCCGCCAGGTCGCTGACATTGGCGTTTTTGTTGGCGCGCAAGGTCAGAATTCGCTGCGCGGTTTGCGGCAGCGGCGGAATCTCGAGCGTTTCCTCCAGGCGCTGCTTGATGCGCAGGGTGGTGAAATTGCGAATGGACTTGAAGATCAGGTCCAGGTCGGCATTGTCATTGGCCGTACCACGGTAAAGCCTGTCGGCGGGAATGGAGCAGTTGATTGTCCGCACCCGGCAATTGGCTTCGTGTAGCAGGGTGCGCAGATGCAGCAGGCTCGCCTGCTGCACTTCGACGCGCTCCGTGGTAAAGATCTCGAAATGACAGAACTCCAGCTCGGCAAGGCGTTCGTCGATGATGGTTGGCAGCAGAAACATTCCGGGAACGGATTCGATCTGCACGAGTTTGTTGGTATTGATCAGGTGACTGATCTCTGTCTGAGATACCGGAACAAGATTGCGCTCGACGAGCGAGTTCAGGGCTTTCAGATCGAGCAGGGCATCATTGTGCAGAATAACCTGCCCCCTGCCTTTGCCGTCCTGTAACAGGACTACCCGCACCAAGGGACCCTCCGGGCGGCTGATGGGCGTTGTGTGTTGTTCCTGCATGCTTTCCCTGGAATGGTCGGAGACTGAGCTCACGTTATTATAATGAGCGCTCGATAATGAGTGCTGTTTTTTTGGGCGAATTATACTGCCGGAAGCCAGGCGACCCAATGTCGCGGGGAGTTCTTTGCCCTAAACGTTCCCATACAGCTCGCGTTCCCCCAGCCAACGGCGGATCAACGGGTCGATCCGATCAGGATAATCCCGCTGGATCCGTTCTGCGGCGTGACGAACCGGCTCCAGCATGCCGGCATCGCGGCTCAGGTCCGCGATACGAAAACTCATGAGCCCCGTTTGCTGTGTGCCGAGCACCTGGCCGGGCCCACGGATTGCCAGATCTTTTTCCGCAATCAGGAAGCCGTCATTGCTGTCGCGCATGATGCTGAGGCGTTCCTGGGATACCTGGGACAGGGGGCTTTGATAGAGCATCACGCAATGGCTGGCGAGGGCGCCACGCCCGACCCGTCCCCGTAGCTGATGCAACTGCGCCAGGCCAAGGCGCTCGGGGTTCTCGATTACCATCAGGCTGGCATTGGGGACATCCACGCCAACTTCGATGACCGTGGTAGCCACCAGCAACTGCAGCTCCCCCTGTTTGAATGCGTCCATGACGGCCGTTTTTTCCGTGGGTTTCATGCGGCCATGAATCAGGCCGATGCGCAGGTCGGGCAACTGTGCTGCGAGGGTTTGTGCGGTCACTTCGGCGGCCTGGCACTGCAGGGCCTCGGACTCCTCGATCAGGGTGCAGACCCAGTAGGCCTGGCTGCCCTGCCGGCAGGCGCGGTGGATGCGTTCGATGACTTCGGCGCGCCGGCTATTGGAAATCAGCAGGGTGCTCACGGGGGTGCGTCCGGGGGGCAGTTCGTCGATGATGCTGCAATCGAGATCGGCGTAGGCGCTCATGGCCAGTGTTCTGGGAATCGGGGTGGCGGTCATGACCAGCTGGTGGGGGATGTGCTCTCCACTGGCACCTTTCTCGCGGAGCGCGAGGCGCTGATGCACCCCGAAACGGTGTTGCTCATCAATGATAATCAGGCCCAGACGGGCGAACGCGACATCTTCCTGGAACAGGGCATGGGTGCCGACGACGAGCTGTGCCGTGCCATCGCCGATAGCCTGCAACTGGTCAGCGCGTTTGCGCCCCTTCACCTTGCCACTGAGCCAACCGACCTTAAGCCCCAGAGGCTCCAGCCAGCGGGAAAAGTTCAGGTAGTGTTGTTCGGCGAGAATTTCCGTGGGCGCCATGATGGCAGCCTGATAGCCGGTTTCCACCGCCTGCAGTGCAGCCATCGCGGCGACCAGTGTCTTGCCGGAACCAACGTCCCCCTGCAACAGGCGCAGCATCGGACGTCCCTGGCCAAGATCGGCCTGTATCTCGCGACAAACCCGCTCCTGGGCACCGGTGAGCGAGAAGGGCAGCGCTGCCCGCAAGGCCTGTTGCAGAGCGCCCTGGTAATGCATGACGGGTGCGTGCAGTGCTTCGGCCTGAGCGCGCAGACGGCGCAGGCACAGGCGATGGCTGAGTAGCTCTTCGAAGGCCAGGCGCCGCTGGCAGGGGTGCTGCCCCAGGGACAGTTGCTGCAGCGTGCTGGTGAGCCCGTCCCCGGCAGGCGGGCGATGCAGAAAGCGAATGGCGTCCATCAGAGGGGGAAAACCAAGGCGTTCGCGCAGGGATTCCGGAATCCAGTCCTGAACCTGCAGTTGCGTATCGGGCAGGTCCAGGGTCTGCAGGATGAGTTTGCGCAGACGGGCCTGCTGCATGCCCTCCGTGCTTGGGTACACCGGGGTAAGACTTTGAGGCAGGCTGTGCTCCTGCCCGGCGTGCAGAAACTGGTATTCCGGGTGGTAGAGCTCCAGCCCGGTTGCCCCCCCACGCACTTCGCCGTAACAGCGCAGGCGGGTGCCGGGACTCAGGGCATTTTTTTGCGCCGCGCTGAAATGAAAAAAGCGCAGACTGATGATGCCGCTGGCATCCTTGAGACGGCACAGCAGGCTGCGGCGGCGGCCATAGGCCAGTTCCGTTGCCAGCACCTCGCCCTCGATCTGGATGTCGCTGCCGATGCGGCTGGCGGCGATCGGGCTGATGCGGGTGCGATCCTGATAGCGCAGCGGAAGATGAAAGAGCAGGTCCTGCAGGGTGTGCAGGTGCAGGCTGGCCAGGCGCGTTGCCACGCCCGGGCCGACACCCTTGAGAACTGTGAGGGGGCTGTGTTCAGACAGCATCGCGGGAGCCGGGCCTGCCGGCCTTAATCGGAAAGCGCCAGGATGGCCTCGATCTCGATATTGACCCCCTTGGGCAGCGCAGAGACCTGCACGGTGGAGCGCGCCGGGTAGGGGGCGTCGAAATAACGCTTCATGGTCTCGTTGACGATGCCGAAGTCCGCTAGGTCAGTGAGGAAAATAGTCAGTTTTACGGCATCGCGCAGCTCAGCATCTGCCGCCGCGGCGACCGCTTTCATGTTCTCCAGCACACGGACAGCCTGGGCCTCAATGCCGCCATCGACGACCTCCATGCTGGCCGGGTCCAGCGGAATCTGCCCCGAACAGAAGACCAGATTGCCGACTTTCACGGCCTGTGAATAAGGACCGATAGCCGCGGGGGCATCCAGGGTGCTGATAATTTTTTTTTCGCTCACGGAAAAGTATCCTCTGTGCTATGGGACGACACCCGGAGGCGCGTCCGTGGTTTGCGGATGACTCAGGGCTTGAGAGGTTTGACAATCTTGCGGCTCTTGACCCGCGTGACCTTGCTGACGGGCTTGATCAGACGGATACGTTTCATGACACGAGCGAGGTGGATACGGTTGCGTACGTTCAGCGAGAGATTGACGATGCTGAAACGGGCGTCCCGTTCCACGGTGCTGATCTTTTCGATATTGGCTTCCGCTCCGGTGATGGTGGTGGCGAGCTTGGCGATAATGCCACGTTCGTTCTCCAGCTCGACACGAATCTCCACGGAAAACTCACCCTCGACGTTAGGATCCCAGCGCACAGAGATGCACTTGTCCGGGTTGTCCCGGATCTCCGCGATGTTGTTGCAGTTTTCGGTATGAATCACCATGCCCCGGCCACTGCTGATATGGCCGATGATCGGGTCGCCCGGAATGGGGTGGCAGCAGCGCGCGAAATTCATGACCATCCCTTCGGAGCCGCGAATTGCCAGTGGAGAATTGCGCTCCTTGCCCACTTCCGGGGACAGTTCGACATCGTCGTGCTCCGGCACCATCAGGCGCGCCACAACATGGGCCATGCGGTTGCCGAGGCCGATGTCTTCCAGCACATTGTCCAGTGCCGGGCTGTTGAGGTGCTGAAGAACCTGTTTGATCTGATCTTCCGGCACTTTTTCCAGTTGTGTGCCAAATCCTCCCAGCACCTTGTTGAGGAGGCGGCGGCCCAATGCCACGGATTCGGAATGGCGCTGGTTCTTGAGGAAATGGCGGATGTTGCTGCGTGCCTTGCCGGTGACCACGAAACTGAGCCAGGCCGGGTTGGGCTGGGTGCCAGGAGCCGTGATGATTTCCACCGTCTGGCCACTCTCCAGCGGTTCACTCAAGGGGGCAAGGCGGCGGCTGATGCGACAGGCCACGCAGGAGTTGCCCACATCGGTATGCACGGCATAGGCAAAGTCAACGGCGGTGGAGCCCGCCGGCAATTCCATGATGGTGCCCTTGGGTGTGAACACATAGATCTCGTCGGGGAAGAGATCGATCTTCACGTTTTCAATGAATTCCAGTGAATTGCCCGCATGCTGCTGCATTTCCAGCAGGCCGTTCACCCACTGGCGAGCCCGGATATGGGCACTGCTGGGGGTGTCATCGTGGGATTTGTAGAGCCAGTGTGCGGCGATGCCATTATTGGCCATGGCCTCCATCTCTTCCGTGCGGATCTGAATCTCGATGGGCACCCCGTGCATGCCGAACAGGGTGGTATGCAGGGACTGGTAGCCATTGGCCTTGGGAATGGCGATATAGTCCTTGAAACGGCCCGGAACAGGCTTGTACAGGTTGTGTACGGCGCCGAGTACGCGGTAGCAGGTGTCTACCTTGTCGACGACGATACGGAAAGCGTACACGTCCATGATCTCGGAGAAGGATTTGCGCTTGGTACGCATCTTTTCATAGATGCTGTACAGGTGCTTCTCACGGCCGAAGACCCTGGCAGGCATGCCTTCGCGTTCGAGACAGGCCTCCAGCGCACACTGAATCTGTTTGACGATTTCCTTGCGGTTGCCGCGAATGCTCTTTACCGCCGCATTGATGCGGCGTGAACGCATGGGGTAGAGCGCTTCAAAGCCCAGCTCCTCGAATTCGATACGTACGGAGTTCATGCCCAGGCGGTTGGCGATGGGGGCATAGATGTCCAGCGTTTCGCGGGCCACGCGGCGGCGCTTCTCGGGGCTGAGCACGTCCAGGGTGCGCATATTGTGCAGGCGGTCCGCAAGCTTCACGAGGATCACGCGGATGTCCTTGGCCATGGCCAGGGCCATTTTCTGGAAATTCTCTGCCTGTGCCTCGGCATGGCTGCTGAAGGTGATTTTGTTGAGCTTGCTCACGCCGTCCACCATCTCGGCGATGGCATCGCCGAACTGGCTCTTGACGGCAGCCTTGCTGATGCCGGTATCCTCAATGACATCGTGCAGCATGGCAGCCACCAGAGACTGGGGGTCCATGTGCATTTCACTGAGGATGCCGGCCACGGCCAGCGGATGGGTCACATAGGGGTCGCCACTGCGGCGGAACTGCCCGTCATGGGCCTGTTCCGCGTAAAAATAGGCGCGGCGGACAAGATTGATCTGGTCGCTCTCCAGGTATTCGGAGAGGTTGGTGGCCAACGAGTCGATTGTGGACACAAGCCGACTCCTTCCTCAATCAGAGGTCTTCGCCGAATGAGTCGTCGTCTTCGTTGATCTGGGGGGGCGGAGTCTTCAACTCATCGCGTGACAGCATGACCACCGGAGACGCGCTGCGGGCAGTCAGAATGCTGGCGTCCACCAGACCCTCGGCAATTTCGCGCAGGGCAATAACAGTGGGTTTGTCGTTGTCGACGGAGACCAGCGGATCCTTGCCACCTGTCTGAATCTGACGGGCGCGCTTGCTGGAGATCATGACCAGCTGGAAGCGATTGTCCACTTTGTCCAAACAATCTTCGACGGTAATACGGGCCATAAAAACACCTGTTTTCAAAACACTAAGGTTGAGAGGGCCGACGATTCTACTAAAACTGCGCCGGGATTCCCAATGGAATCTATCCTTACGCCTTTATTTATAGGCTTTTACAGGGGGATTCAAGCGTTTTCCAGCAAAGCACGCAATAATGCCGCATTGTTTTCGTGCTGCTGACGCCGTTCAAGGCGTGATGCGCGGACGATGGCGCGCAGGTCATCCAGTGCGCGCTCAAAATCTTCGTTGATGACGAGATAGTCGGCTTCGCTGTAATGGGAGATTTCATCGCGGGCCTGGCGCATACGCCGTGCAATGGTCTCGTCATCGTCCTGAGCCCGGTTGGTCAGGCGCTCCAGCAGGCTTTCCAGAGAGGGGGGCAGAATGAATATGCTCTTTTGCCCACTGATGCGATCGCGCACCTGCTCGGCACCCTGCCAGTCGATCTCAAGGATCACGTCGATCCCTTGGTCCAGTTGTTGCTGAACCCAGTCCCGGGAGGTGCCGTAGAAATTGCCGAAGACCTCCGCAGACTCGAGAAACGCGTTGTCATCACGCATGGCCAGAAAGGCTTCCTTGCTGACGAAATGATAGTTCACGCCGTCTTCTTCCCCGGGGCGCCGGGCGCGGGTGGTATGGGATACCGACACGCAAAGCAGGGGGTCTGCGTCTTTCAGCAGGGCGTTCACGAGGCTGGTTTTGCCGGCCCCTGACGGTGCCGAAATGGTGTAAAGGGTCCCTTTGGCCATGAGAAGTGTACCGATTCCGAGTCAATTTGCGCCGCACACTATAGCATCTTCCCTGCCACACACGCGCGGTTTAGCTTCCTCGTTTTTTGGCCCTGGCTGTTGCTTCCGCCTGGAGTGGATCGTCCGGCCACGGGTGGCGGGGGTAGCGACCCTTGAGCTCCTTGCGTACCTCGAAATAGGATCCGGCCCAGAACCCGGCCAGATCGCGTGTCACCTGCACGGGGCGGCGTGCCGGGGAGAGCAGGTGTACCAACAGGGGCAGGCGTGAGCCCAGAATGGTGGGGGTGTCGGTCTGGCCAAAGAGTTCCTGCAGCTTCACGGCCAGGACCGGCTCTTCGCTGCTGTAGTCGATCTGGATGCGGCTGCCACTGGGCACCTTGAGGTGAGTGGGCGCCAACTTTCCGGCCTCCTGCTGCA
>JACKOK010000001.1 GCA_024234365.1 Pseudomonadales bacterium | reverse complement strand
CGAACCCTCGATAGGGGATTAGCCTATACACCCTTAGCAGGGGTGCGCCTTCAGCCACTCGGCCATCTCTCCAAAAAACGCGCGCAATAATAGCACACCTCACACGAAATGGCAGGGGCTAGCGAGCTTAATTTCTTACTCTTGTGTATGGGAATCGGGACTGTCGGAATCGCGCTCCTTCTGGATGCGCTGATAGATTTCCTCGCGATGGACCGCGACATCCTTTGGGGCATTTACGCCAATCCGTACCTGGTTTCCCTTGACGCCCAGAACGGTCACGGTGACGTCATCACCAACCATCAGGGTCTCTCCAATACGTCGCGTCAGAATCAACATGCTGTTTCTCCTTTCCTGCTCTGTGTCCTTGTTCTTTCCGTAGCACCCCAAGGGGCACCACGTTGGAAATTCACACTCAGATGTACGTTAGCATACGTCTATTTGTTGCACAGCGAAAATAGCGATTTCACCTCTATTTTCGCGTACCCGCCCCCCACAGGCTCAAACAGACACCTCATACATTGAGCACTTTCTGCAAAATACGAGAATTTCGCTCCGATTTCAGCTCTTTTCTTCTTCCCCAAGCCCGAAGGCGCTGTGCAGGGTACGCACCGCAAGCTCCAGGTATTTTTCTTCAATCACCACGGAAATCTTGATTTCCGAGGTGGTGATGATCTGAATATTGATGGATTCGTCGGCCAAGGCCTTGAACATCTTGCTGGCAATCCCCGCGTGCGAGCGCATGCCCACGCCGACCAGGGAGATTTTGGCGATCTTCTTGTCGAGAGTCACGCTGCGGGCTTTGACATCTTCGCCAATGCGCCCGATGATCTCCCGGGTCTGTTCGCTGTCCTGACGCTTCACTGTGAAGGTGATGTCGGTGGTGCCATCGGCAGAGACGTTCTGCACAATTACATCCACTTCAATACCGGCATCGCTGACCGGACCGATGACACGGTAGGCGATTCCGGGGACATCTGGCACTCCGGAGACGGTTACCTTTGCTTCGTCTCTTGTGAAGGCAATACCCGAAATAATGGGAGCTTCCATTTCGTTTTCATCCTCTAAACTGATTAAGGTACCGGGGTCATCTTCAAAACTGGAGAGCACACGCAACGGGACCTTGTACTTCCCGGCAAACTCCACGGAACGGATCTGCAGCACCTTGGCCCCCAGACTTGCCAGCTCCAGCATTTCCTCGAATGTAATCGTGCGTAACAGACGGGCATCCTCCACCACGCGTGGGTCGGTGGTATACACGCCCTTCACATCGGTGTAGATCTGGCATTCGTCTGCCTTCAGTGCAGCGGCCAGCGCCACGGCAGAGGTATCCGAACCACCACGCCCCAGGGTGGTGATATTGCCAGCCTCATCGGTGCCCTGGAAACCGGCCACGACAACCACATTGCCCTGCGCCAGTTCACTGCGGATATTGCTGTCGTCGATTTCCTTGATGCGTGCGCGGGTATGCGCCTCATCCGTCAGAATGCGAACCTGCCCCCCCGTGAAAGAGCGGGCATTGCAGCCACGCTTATGCAGGGCCATGCACAACAGGGCAATGGTGACCTGCTCACCCGTGGACAGCAACACGTCCAGCTCCCGCGGGGTCGGCTGCTCCAGAATATCATTGGCCAGGGCCAGCAGACGGTTGGTTTCTCCGCTCATGGCCGAGACCACTACCACCACATCATGCCCCTGCTTTCTTGTGGCGATGACCCGATCGGCCACCGCTTCGATACGCTCGACAGAGCCTACCGATGTTCCACCAAATTTTTGAACGTATAGTGCCATTTTCGCTACTTAGATTGAAACGGGTGCAAATTAAACAAAATTGCCAGGGGCTTTGCAATCGCGCCGGGAACCCGTTTCCCGGAACCGCGCTGCCGTGCTGAAGCGCAAGCGCCCTGCTGTCTTACAGGGCGTTTTCCACCCAGGCTTTCACACTGTTCATCGCCGTCGGCAATGCCTGCACATCGCTGCCACCGGCCATGGCCATGTCCGGACGACCACCGCCCTTACCACCAATCTGCATGGCCACCATATTGACGAGATCGCCGGCCTTCACGCGATCCGTGAGATCCTTGCTGACCCCGGCAACCAGGCTGACCTTGCCGTCCTCGACACTGGCCAGAAGCACAACGGAACTGCCCAGTTTGTTCTTGAGCTGATCCACGGTATCACGCAGCGTCTTGGCATTGAAACCCTGTACCGTTTTCGCCAGCAGGCTGATGTCGCCCACACGCACGGCTTCGGCGGCGATGTCGCTGCCTGCAGCACTGGCGAGTTTTACCTTGAGCTGCTCCAGCTCTTTTTCCAACTGGCGGTTGTTATGCAGAATCTGCTGCACCTTCTCCACCAGATTGTCGGCACTGGTTTTCACCACATCGCCCAACTGCTTGAGCACCTGCTCCTGCTGTGACACGATGGCCAGAGCGCCCAGGCCGGTGACGGCCTCAACGCGGCGCACTCCCGCCGCAATGCCGGATTCGCCCACCAGCTTGAACAGACCGATGTCCCCGGTGCGCTCCACATGGGTTCCCCCGCAAAGCTCCGTGGAGAACTCGCCCATGCTGACCACACGCACACGCTCGCCGTATTTTTCGCCGAACAGCGCCATCGCACCGGCCTTCATGGCATCGTCGATGTTCATGACCTGTTTGCTGACCGACAGGTTTTTCAGAACCTGTTCGTTCACCAGGCTTTCTACCCGGGAGATTTCCTCTGCCGTCATGGGCGAGGAATGGGAGAAGTCAAAACGCAGACGCTCGGCGTTGACGAGTGAACCCTTCTGGGTGACATGCTCTCCCAGCACACTGCGCAGTGCCGCATGCAACAAGTGCGTCGCGGAATGGTTCAGCATGATGGCGGCGCGATTGTCCTGCGCCACCAGTGCCTCCACCTGCTCGCCCTTCTTGAGTGAGCCGCCGCGCAGTTGTCCTTTGTGGATGAAGTGCTCGCCCTGCTTCTGGGTATCGCTCACCTCAAAGTGGCCGGAACCGGCGATGCTGTTCAGCACGCCCTTGTCCCCGACCTGCCCACCGGACTCCGCATAGAAGGGGCTGTTGTCCAGAATCAGCAGCGCCTCGCCTTCCCCGGCGATGGCATCCACCTGCTGGCCGTCCTTGTAGATGGCCAGAATGCGGGACTCGCCCTGCAGCTGTTCGTAACCGATGAACTCGGTGCCCTGCTCCAGGTCGATGGCGAGTTTTTCCACGGCATTGAATTTGCCTGCTGCGCGCGCCTGCTGCTTCTGCACCGCCATGGCGGCGTCGAAGCCCTCGTGATCCAGCGTGAGGCCGTGCTCACGCGCCACGTCATTGGTCAGATCCACCGGGAAGCCATAGGTATCGTAAAGACGGAAGACGGTCTCACCCGGCACCACGGTGCCTTTGAGTTCGGCAATGGCCTGCTTGAGAATGGCCATGCCATTGTCCAGGGTGCGTGCAAACTGCTGTTCCTCTTCCTGCAGCACTTTCTCCACGATGGCCTGACGCTCCGCCAGTTCGGGGTAGGCCTCGCCCATCTGCTCGACCAGTGCTGGCACCAGGCGGTAGAAGAAAATGTCCTTCACGCCCAGTTGATAGCCGTGGCGCACGGCCCGTCGCACGATGCGGCGCAGCACATAACCGCGCCCTTCGTTGGAGGGAATCACACCGTCCACCACCAGGAAGGAGCAGGAACGGATGTGGTCGGCAATCACCCGCAAGGAGGTATTCGTGGTGTCCTGCATGCCGGTGATGTCGGCGGCTGCCTTCAACAGGCCCTGGAACAGGTCGATCTCGTAATTGCTGTGCACATGCTGCAGCACCGCTGCCAGACGCTCCAGCCCCATGCCGGTGTCCACGGACGGCTTGGGCAGCGGCACCAGTGTGCCATCGCTCTGGCGGTCGAACTGCATGAACACCAGGTTCCAGATTTCGATATAACGGTCGCCATCATCATCCGGGCTGCCGGGAGGACCGCCGGCCACATCCGGGCCGTGGTCATAGAAAATCTCGGAACAGGGGCCGCAGGGGCCGGTATCGCCCATGGCCCAGAAATTGTCCTTCTCACCCAGTTTGGAGAAACGGCTGCGGGGCACGCCAATCTCGTTCAACCAGATGTCCTCGGCTTCATCGTCGTCATGGAACACGGTGACCCACAGTTTCTCTGCCGGCAGGCCGAGTTCACGGGTCAGAAACTCCCAGGCAAAACGGATGGCATCACGCTTGAAATAGTCACCAAAGCTGAAGTTGCCCAGCATCTCGAAGAAGGTATGGTGACGTGCGGTATAGCCGACATTTTCCAGGTCATTGTGCTTGCCGCCGGCACGCACACAGCGCTGAGACGTGGTGGCACGCTTGTAGTTGCGCACTTCATTACCCAGGAAAAGATCCTTGAACTGCACCATGCCCGCATTGGTAAACAACAAGGTCGGGTCGTTGGCCGGCACCAGGGAGCTGCTGGGCACAATCTGATGCCCCTGGGACTGGAAATAGTGCAGGAACTTCTGACGAATTTCGGCAATTTTCATCTGGGTATCCAATAACGGGTTCTGATACGGGTTTCTCGGGTAAAAAGGCGCGCAATTATACCCCTAAACACAAGGATTTACAGGTTATTCATCGGAGACATTCAGCTGCCCGTCACTCGACAGCAGGATGGCGATGGGCCGCGTCTTGGGGAAATGGGACAGAACGATGGTGGTGATAATCAGCAGCGGCACACACAGGAACATGCCTGGTACACCCCAGATGGCTCCCCACAGGGCGAGATTGAAAAGAATCACGACCGGGCTGAGGTTCAGCGACTTGCCGGTGATGCGTGGTTCCAGAATATTGCCGATCAGCACCTGCAGGGCCGAGATACCGAACAGCACGGTGAAAAACAGACCAAAATCATCGTTGGACTGTGCCAGCGCCATCAGCGAGGGGAAGACGGTGGCAATGATGGAGCCAATGGTGGGGATGAAATTCAGCAGGAAAATCAGCAAGCCCCAGATTTCCGCAAAGTCGATATTGAGCGCACGCAACAGGGCATAGCTCAAGGTGCCCGTCAGGGCGCTGACCAGAAACTTGATGCTCAGGTATTTCTGCACATCGGCCTTGATCTGGGCCATGATGCGCAGCAGCCGCTTTTCCTGCTGCTGGTCACCGACGAGCGCAGACAGCTTGCGATTGAAGTTGCCCTGCTCGAAAAGCAGGAACATCACATAGATCAGAATAAGCAGGCTGTCACGCGCAATGCTGGTGAAGGACACCGCAATCGACGTGAATATGGCCGACAGGTCGAGCCGCTCCGACACCGCCTGCAGGAAGCCCTCGACAGGCAGGTATTCCGAATACGGAAGGCGGTTCCACAGCGCGCGCAGGTTTGCCTCATAGGTGCCGACCACATCCCCGAGATCATTGAGGCTGCCGCCGACAAACTGTACCAGCGAAGAAATACCGAAGACAAAGGTAAACAGTGAGGCCGCAAAGCACAGAACACGGGGAATGGCGAAATCGCCAATGCGGATGCGGGCAAAACCACTGGCGAGCAGGTTGATCAGATACCAGATCGCAATCGCGATGACGATGGGCAGCAACAGATCCTGCGCCACAATCAACAAAGTGAAGACCAGCGCCACGATCAACAGGGCCATGGCGAACTTGATCAGCTTCATCGTGTCTGGACTCCCGGCTCAGCCGACGTTAATCAGGGTGGAATACGGCCAGCATGGAAGGCTCGCTGGCAAATGCCGGGGCAGAATAGCACATATGACATGGGTAGGAGCCAGCCCTGCTGGCCACAAAAAATCTCCGTAGGAGCCAGCCCTGCTGGCGATAAAGAGTTTCAAACAGGTTCCTTATCGCCAGCAGGGCTGGCTCCTACATCCATATCAGATGCTGCTGAACGTATCCACCACAATGGAAGGGGTCAGAATCTGCGGCAGGATCACCGGGTCTCTGCCCGCGCCCGGGTAGAGCACATACAGCGGTACGCTGGGACGATTGAAGGCGTCGAGCACCTTGCTGATCTCCGGGTCCTGGTTGGTCCAGTCCCCCTTGAGATAAGTGATGTTTTTCTCCGTCATCGCCTGAATCACGCGATCCGTGCTCAGCGTGGTCTGTTCATTGGCCAGGCAGGTGATACACCAGGCGGCCGTCATATTGATGAATACCGGCTTGCCCTCAGCCTGAAGCTGCTCGAAACGCGCCGTGGAAAAAGGCTCGTAGGCGGCCTCGGCATAGCCTTCCCCGCCCTCGGCAGCAAGCCCCCCAGCGGATACCTGGCGAGCCTCCAGCATGGGAGACTGCAGAGCATAGAAAGCGGTAACAATGGCCAACACGGACAGCAGTGTATCGGCCTTGCGCCAGAAGGGGCCAACAAGCGCACGCTTATTCAGCAGCCACAAGCCAAAGGCCAGCAACAGGCAGGCGCCCACGACGATTGCCATGCCATTCACACCGACCTGATTCCCCAGCACCCACAGCAGCCACAGCACAGTGGCATACATCGGGAAGGCCATGAACTCCTTGAAGGTGTTCATCCAGGCACCCGGTTTGGGCAAAAAGCGCAACAAGGCGGGGCTGAAGGACAGCACCAGGAAAGGCAGCGCCATGCCCAGGCCGAGGAAGAAGAACACCACCATGGCAATCAGCCAGGACTGGGACAGGGCAAAACCCAGTGCCGCGCCCATAAAGGGGGCCGTGCAGGGGCTTGCGACCGCCGTTGCCAGCACACCGGTAAAGAAGGAACCCTTGTAACCGGACTTGGCGGCAAGACTGCTGCCAATCCCCATCATGCCGGAACCAAACTCAAAGACCCCGGACAGGCTCAGCCCGAAAGTGAAGAACAGGTAGATCAGAATGGCCACAAACCAAGGTGACTGCAGCTGGAACGCCCAGCCCACGGCCTCGCCCCCGGCGCGCAGGGCCAGCAGAATCGAGGCCAGCAGCATGAAGGTCACGATGATGCCTGCGGTATACGCCAGCCCATGCAGGCGCTGCACGCGGTGTTCCGCCTGAGACTTGGAGGCAAAGCTCAGCACCTTCAGGGAGAGTACCGGGAACACACAGGGCATCAGGTTCAGTATTACCCCGCCGGCAAGCGCGAAGAAAATCACGCTCAGCAGACCAGGGCCACCACTGCTGGAGGCATCCCCACCATTACTGCCATTGGCGGCCAGGGCGGCGATGGAGGACAGATTGGCGGCACTGGCCGGCATGGCATCCACCAGATAGCCCTGAATATGACCATTGGCATCCTCGACGGACAGCACACCCGGAATACGGTCGTTCTCCACACGGAAACGACGGGCCTGTTCGTGGGTGATCTGGGCCATGCCCGGGTTCAGCGTCACATCCCGCAGCGGCGCCGGTTTCAGAATGCGCTTGCTCTCCGGGAAGAACCAGACATTGCGAGCCCCCTCGAAAATCGGCTCATCAGACTGAAAGGAAAAACTGATGCGCTCGCCACCGATGGCGTACAGGGCCTGAACCTCGTTTTCCTCCAGCGGCAGATTGGCACGCGTTTGCGCAAAGGCCTGTTGCCAGCGGGGGTCCGCTTCCAGGGTCAGCCCCTGTACCGGCAGCTCGATGCCGACAGTGCCCTCACCCAGAATGCAGATCTCGTCGCAGACCTGCCAGCGGACAAAGACGGAAGCGGTGAAGGTATCTGCGCTGAAATCCTCGGGAATCTGCACGGAAACGGGCAGAAAGACCTCGTTTTCGTAGGCGAAGGTCACCAGATCGGAGCCCGGAAAGGGCAACCAGGTTGGCGTGGGGAACTGCAGCTCGCCTGCCACCGCACCTTCCGGCAGAACCCAGTCACTCAGGGTGGTGGCATCGCCACTGTCGCCCTGCCAACGGGAATAGGTATGCCAGTGCTCCGTGGGCGTCAGCCGCAACGCCAGATTGAGGGTCTCGCCGGCCACGACATTGCTGCTCTCGGAAACGAGCTCAAGCTCGATCTCCTCCCCCTGAAGCACTTCGGCCTGCGAAACCATAGGCAGGACCAGCATGGAGCCTGCGATCAGCAGCGTGCTGACTAGCTTCCTCATTTGCAACTCTCCCTAATCCGTTGTTGATGCGGTCATTGTACCGCTGAAGACATCGAGCGCCCCCTCGATTTTGTGATAAAAGGTAACACTCTCAAGCGGCTGGCTCAATGCGCACGAGCAACCTTCGGCACTTAAACGGCGCAGCGCTCGATGTGCTCTATCATCAGCTGCAAGCTGCGCTGCCCACGGAATTCATTGATATCGAGGCGATAGACCAGGCGCACACGCGCGTTGTTACAGCCTTCCCAGGCAGCAGTATCGACGTTGAAGGCGATGGCATCCACGGCATGCTGCGGCGCCTGCACCGGGCTCAGCACCAGTTTGAGGTGTTTGCCGCCCAGGATACGCTGTTGCAGAACCTGAAATTCCCCATCAAACACGGGCTCCGGAAAATGCTGCCCCCAGGGGCCGGCATCCCGCAGCATCTGCGCCGTCTCCAGCGTCAACTCCGTCGCCTGCAATTCCCCATCCGTAAACAGGCAGGCCTGCAGGGCATCAGCAGGCAGCTGCTCTGCCACCACGGCAGCAAAGGCCTCACTGAATGCCGCATAGGCATCCCGTGGCAGACTGAGCCCGGCGGCCATGGCGTGCCCGCCAAACCGGCTGATCAAACCCGGATGCCGGGTAGCCACCGCATCCAGCGCATCCCGGATATGCAGGCCGGCGATGGAGCGGGCGGAACCCTTGAGCTGAGCACGGCCCTGCTCGTCCTCCCCGGCATCGGCAAAGGCAATGACCGGGCGGTGCACGCGCTCCTTGATACGGGCGGCCAGAATGCCGATGACGCCCTGGTGCCAGTCTGCCTGATACAGACAAAGTCCGGCAGGCAGGGTCTTGTCATCAAACTGCATGCTGCGCAGCCCCGCCTCGGCCTGTTCGCGCATACCGGTCTCGATTTCCTTGCGCTGCTGATTCATGGCGTCCAGCTCTGCCGCAATCGCACGCGCCCGCTCCGGCTGCTGCGCCAGCAGGCACTCAATGCCGAGAGACATATCATCGAGGCGCCCCGCCGCGTTCAGGCGCGGGGCCACCGCAAAGCCCAGATCGCTGGCCACCAGCGTCTCGCGGGAACGCTTGCCCAGGCGCAGCAGGGCATCGATCCCCGGGCACAGACGCCCCGCCCGGATACGCCGCAGCCCCTCGTTGACGAGGATGCGGTTGTTGCGATCCAGCGGCACCACATCGGCGACAGTGCCCAGCGCCACGATATCGAGATAGTCGGCAAGATTGGGTTCTGCGATTCCCTGCTGCGCAAACCAGCCCTCCTCGCGCAGGCGGGCGCGCAGCGCGATCATCAGATAGAACACAACGCCGACACCGGCCAGCGACTTACTGGGGAAGGCACAATCCGGCAGATTGGGGTTCACCATGGCATCGGCCGCCGGCAGCTCACGCCCCGGCAGGTGGTGGTCGGTGATCAGCACCTGCATGCTCAGGGCCTGTGCCGCCGCGACCCCCTCGATGCTGGAGATGCCATTGTCCACGGTGAGCAGCAGATTGGGCCCACGGGTCTGTGCCAGCGCCACAATTTCCGGGGTCAGACCATAACCGTACTCAAAACGATTGGGCACGATGTAATCGACATGCTGAAAACCAAATGCCCGCAGCGCGCGGATGGCCAGAGCGCAACTGGTAGCACCATCGGCATCGAAATCGGAGACGATCAGCACCCTGCCCTGTTGCTGCAACTGTGCCTGCAACAGGGAGACCGCCTTATCGAGGCCATGTAACAGCTGAGGGGAAAGCAGCTCACTGAAGGAGAGAGACAACTCGGTATCCTGCTGCAGTTCACGAGCCGCATAGATCCGCTGCAACAGAGGAGGAATCGCCGCAGAAAACCGGTGCGTAGCCGGCACACTTCTGCGGCAGATCAGGGGGCTCACAGATGGGTCTTGACGTAATCGGTGACAGCGCCCAACGCGTTGTCGAGCACGGCATAACGCTCTTCACGCTCGAACAGGTCACGCATATGTTCCGGCAACTGCGGAGATTCCAGGCCGGCACGGGTCACGGCATCGGCAAACTTCACCGGGTGCGCGGTGGCCAGTGTAATCATTGGCACGGAGGCATCCGCATTGCATTCGCGCGCGGCTTTCACGCCCACGGCGGTGTGCGGGTCAATCAGGAATTCGGTTTCCTCAAACACCTGGCGAATGACCTGGCAGGTCACCTCATCGTTCACACTGGCACTGGCGAACACCTGGCGCGCCTGCTCCCAACGCGATGCGTCCACACTGTGGGCACCGCTGGTGGAGTTCTGCATGAAATCGGCCAGGGCCTTGCCGTCACGCCCGAACAGGTCGAACAGATAACGCTCGAAATTGCTCGACACCATGATGTCCATGCTGGGCGACAGCGTGTGCTTGAGCTCGGTCAGCGCGTATTCGTTGCGGCTCATGAAGCGATGCAGGATATCGTTGCTGTTGGTGGCGATGATCAACTGCTTCACCGGCAGCCCCATCTGCATGGCCAGGTAACCGGCATAGATGTCGCCGAAGTTGCCGGTCGGCACGGAGAAAGACACCGGACGGTGCGGCCCGCCAAGCTGCACGGAGGCGTAAAAATAATAGACGATCTGCGCCATGATGCGCGCCCAGTTGATGGAGTTCACCGCCACCAGTTGGCGCCCGTCCGGCAGGAAAGACTGATCGGCAAAGGCGGCCTTCACAATGCGCTGGCAGTCATCAAAATTGCCACGCACCGCGATATTGTGCACATTGCTTCCGGGCACGGTGGTCATCTGGCGCCGCTGCACCTCGGACACGCGCTGGTAGGGGTGCAGAATGAAGATGTCCACATGCTCGCTGTGACGGCAGCCTTCCAGTGCCGCCGAGCCGGTATCGCCGGACGTGGCGCCAAGAATCACCACTTTCTGCTGCTTGCGTGTCAGCACATAGTCCAGCAGGTTGCCGAGCAGTTGCAGCGCGAAATCCTTGAAGGCCAGTGTCGGGCCGCAGTACAGCTCCAGCACCCATTCGTTGGCGCCCAGCATGCGCAGCGGGGCAATGGCTTTGTGTGCAAAGCTGGCATAGCTTTTGTCGATGATCGCCTTGAGGTCGGCATCGGGAATGGCGCCGTCCACGAAGGGCGTGATGATGCGCTGTGCGAGCGCCGGATAGTCCAGCGCCGCCATCTGCGCAATCTCATCCTTGCTGAACTGTGGCAGGGTTTCGGGCACATAGAGCCCGCCATCGGGTGCCAGGCCGGTCAGCAGAACCTGTTCAAAAGACTGGGCGGGTGCCTGACCGCGTGTGCTGATATATTTCATCTTTAATCCCGTCCTGCTCAGTTGCCTTCACCATCGAACTGTTCGATGCGAATGCGGGTAATCTTCTCCACCACCTGCTCCAGCGCTTCCATGGCGGCAATGGCCTTGTTCATCTGGCTCTCCAATACGCGACCCGTGACGATCACGATAGGCACGAACGCATCGCCACCTTGGCTGGCATCGGGTTCTTTTTGAATCAGCGCCTCGATATTAATGCCATGATCGGTCAATAATCGGGAAATCTGTGCCATGACACCAATCTTGTCCTGCACGGAAAGACGCAGGTAAAACTCACACTCGATATCTTCAATTTTGAGAATCGGAATATCGGAGCGCAGGGAGTCGAACGCAAGCGATGGCACATTGCCAGAATTGCTGCGTGCCTCACTGCCACAGCTGCGCACAATATCAATCAGGTCGGCCACCACGGACGAGGCCGTGGCCTTTGCTCCGGCCCCTGCCCCGTAATACAGGGTGGAGCCTACGGAATCTCCCTTCACCACCACGGCATTCATGACACCGTTGACGTTGGCGATCAGGCGCCGGTCGGAAATCAGGGTTGGATGCACACGCATTTCAATCCCCTTGTCGGTCATGCGGGTGATGCCCAGGTGCTTGATGCGGTAGCCCAGCTCCGCCGCATAGTTCACGTCTTCCGTGGTCACCTTGCTGATACCCTCGGTATACACCTTGTCGAACTGCAGGGAAATACCGAAGGCATTGGATGCCAGGATGGTCAGTTTATGCGCGGCATCAATGCCCTCCACATCGAAAGTCGGGTCCGCCTCCGCGTAGCCAAGGGCCTGGGCTTCCTTGAGCACCTCGGCAAAGCTGCGCCCCTTTTCCGCCATCTCGGTCAGGATGAAATTGCCTGTGCCATTGATGATACCGGCCAGCCACTGAATGGAGTTGGCAGCGAGCCCTTCGCGCAGTGCCTTGATAATCGGGATACCCCCGGCGACCGCGCTCTCATAGGCTACGGTCACGCCCTTGCGCTTGGCCGCTGCGAAAATGGCATTGCCGTGCACGGCGATCAGGGCCTTGTTGGCGGTCACCACATGTTTGCCGTTTTCGATGGCACGCATGATCAGGGACAGGGCGGGCTCGGTGCCTCCCAATACCTCTACCAGGATATCCACCTCGGGGTCATCGGCCACGGCGAATACATCCGTGCTGAAACGGACGCCCTCGGTATCATACAAGGGGTTCTGCCGGCGCGAGGCGACATGGCTCACCTTCAGGCTGCGCCCCAGACGACGGGTGATCTCGGTCTGATTGTCCTGCAACAGGGTAAAGGTGCCACCGCCCACGGTGCCCATGCCACAAATACCGATATTGAACTGATCCTTGAGCCCTGCTGATGAATCCTGTTTCAAAACATACCCTCGACGCGCTGACGGAAATGGCGCGTATTGTACTAAAGATAGAGGACAAAAGGCACGCGGACGTGCCTTATGACACGCCCTGCGCAACGGAGATACCAGGGTTTAGCGGGCGAAGATGTTGGCGGCGAGCTGATCGGGTTCCAGATACCCGGGAATGACGCTGCCATCCTCAAGCACGATGGCCGGGGTACCGGAAATACCAATGCGATTACCCAGCTGGTAATGCTTCAAGACCGGGTTATCACATTCGCGGGAGGGGATGTTCTGCCCATGCTTGGCCTGGGTCAGGGATTTCTGGCGATCATCGGAACACCAGACATTGATCATTTTGGGATAGGCCTCCGAGGCTTCCCCGCCGCGTGGATAGGCCACGTAACGAATACGAATACCATTGGCAAGGTTCTTCTCCAGATCACCGTGCAGGCGGCGGCAATAGGCACAGTCCACATCGGTAAACACCGTGATGGTGGCACGCGCCTGCTCCGGCTCGAAGATGATCATTTCCGACTCGGGAATATCGGCAATCCATTGCGCCACGCTCTTCTGGCGCTCGATAGCGGAAAGGTTCACCAGACCATCACTCTGGGCCTGAAACAGATCTCCCGTTACCAGATATTCGCCCGTGCGGTCGGTGAACAGCTTCTCTCCCGTGGACAGTTCCACCTGGATCAGGCCAGCAAACGCGGTTTCCTGAACGGCGTTGATATTGACCACCGAGCCCGTGGCGGCACTCAGGGTGGCAGCCAGATTGCTCTTGAGCGTCTCCGTCCATGCCAGATCCGCGTCCTGTTGGGCAGACGCGGTAGCAACCAGCAGCAGGCTGGCGAACAGGGCTCGAAATACTGTCTTCATGAAGGACCCTCGCGAACGATGATTCGTAACTGTCTGAAGCGCTAGACCGGAATTGGGAACAAAAGTCTCCAGCACAAGCGAAAAACCGCAAAATCTGCCCTACGGTACCACAGGGGAACAAACTGCGGCCATGAAATATTGCCACGGGACAATGCCGGAGCCGGCAAAACCCGGGTCAATAAAAAAGGGAGACCGACAGGCCTCCCTCTTCTTTCTTGCATCGTTCTTTTGCAACAGGCACCGGAGTGCCGCTGCATTAAACGGATTTCTTCTCGAGCTTCTCGGCGATACGCGCTGCCTTACCGGACAGGTCACGCAGATAGTACAGCTTGGCCTGACGAACATCACCGCGACGCTTCAGCGTGATGCTGTCCAGCAGCGGGCTGTAAGTCTGGAAGGTACGCTCAACGCCCACACCGTGGGAAATCTTGCGCACAGTGAAGGCAGAGTTCAGACCGCGGTTACGCACGCCGATCACGACCCCTTCAAACGCCTGCAGACGCTCACGGTCGCCTTCCTTGATTTTCACCTGCACAACAACGGTATCCCCGGGGCCGAAGCTCGGGATTTCCTTGTTCATCTGTGCATCTTCCACCATCTGAATGATCTTGTTCTTGCTCATTGCCTTACTCCCGGGTTCAAGACTCGGCGCGGTCGCGCCGTGCCTCGTAATCATCAATAAATTGTTGCAGTAATCGTTTCTGTTCCGCGTCCAGCGTGATCTTTTCCAACAAATCCGGCCTTTTCAACCAGGTGTTGCCGAGGCTCTCGCGCAATCGCCACACCCGGATCTGTTCATGGTTGCCACCCAGCAGCACCTCGGGAACAGATTCACCCTCATACACCTGAGGGCGCGTGTACTGAGGGCTGTCCAGCAAGCCATCGGCAAACGAGTCCTCACGCGCGGAGTCCTCATGCCCCAATGCCCCCGGCTGATAGCGCGTGACGGCATCGATCATCACCATGGCCGCCAGCTCACCGCCACTGAGGACGTAATCCCCGATCGACCATTCCTCGTCGATCTCGTGTTGCAGTACCCGCTCGTCGATGCCCTGATAGCGCCCGCACACCAGAATCAGCTGTTCGCGCGAGGCGAGCTCCTCGACCCCCGCCTGATCCAGCCTGCGCCCCTGGGGAGACAGGTAAATCACCGTGGGCCTGCCGGCACTCTTTTCCGCCAGACCACTCCGCGCAGCCTGTATGGCCGCCTGCAGAGGCTCGGTCTTCATCAGCATCCCCGGACCACCACCGAAGGGTCGATCATCCACGGTACGGTGTCTGTCCGTGGTGAAATCCCGAGGATTCCAGCACTGCACGCTGACCCGCTCGTCCCGGTTCGCACGCCCGGTGATGCCGTAATCCGTCACCGCCGCAAACATTTCGGGAAACAGGGTGACCACACCTATGTGCATCCGATCCCCCTTGTCACGCTAGGCCAGATAGTCCGGCTCCCAGTCCACCTGGATGCAGCGCTCTTCGCGCGACACCTGTGTCACCACCCTGCCGGGCAGATAGGGAATCAAGCGTTCCCGTGTATCCATGCTGCCCTGTGCGGGCTGCACCACCAGCACATCATTTGCGCCGGTTTCCATCATTCTTGCCACCGTCCCCAGGAATTGCCCCGTGTTGGTGACTACCCGCATGCCCACCAGCTCATGCCAGTAAAAATCTTCTGCCTGTAAAGGAGGCAACTCCTGTGGCAGAACCGCCAGCTCCACACCCGTCAACAATTTTGCTGCATCGGGATCATCGTAGCCGACAAAGTGGGCTACCAGCCCCTTGCCATGCACCCTGCCCTGATCCATCTCGAGTGGCTGCCAGCGCCCGTTCATGAGCGCCTGCAGATGGTGATACTCGAGAATATTCTCCATGGGCTCGGTGTAGGACATCAGCTTGAGCCAACCCTTGATGCCATACACCCGGCCGATACGGCCCATGGTCACCAGTCCCTGCTGCTCACGCGCCATTCACGACACCCGCTTGCGCATGGAGAGCCTGCCGGCACCCCAGCGCAACACGCCATCAGGCTGCTGTAGTGGCAGCGGCAGAGGCCTCTTTAACCAGTGCAGATACGCGCTGGCTTGTCTGTGCACCCTGGCTGGCCCAGTGGGCAACGCGATCCAGGTTGATGCGCAGACGCTCTTCCTGACCACGGGCTACCGGATTGAAGAACCCGACACGCTCGATGAAGCGACCGTCACGCGGATTGCGCTGATCAGTCACAGTGATGTAGTAAAACGGCTTCTTTTTGGCACCGGCACGCGCCAGTCTGATAATGACCATAAACGTCTATTTCCTGTTTGTTCGATCGACCAAAAACTGTTCCTAGCTCAATAACTTACCGGAATTCACCGGGCGCTTGTTCCACCTGCGCAAAAGCCTGGGCTGGAAAAAGGCGGGTATTCTAAGGGAATTAATGCGCAGATGGAAGAAATCTTTGAAGTTTTTGCCTGTCAGCAAGACTCCCGCCAAAAGCTGGGGGAAGCCTTGTCGCAAACACTCCCGGGAGGCCGCTGCGCAGGCCTCGGCCGGGAGGAAAAGCCTCAGAATCGCGGCGGCCGGCCGCCGGGGAATCCGCCCGGACCACCCATGCCTCCCATGCCGCCGCCTCCCATACCACCGAGCCCTCGCATCATGTTGGCAAGACCACCGCCCTTCATCTTCTTCATGACCTTCTGCATCTGCTTGTGTTGCTTGAGCAGACGGTTCAGATCCTGCAGATCGGTGCCGGAACCCACGGTAATGCGACGCTTGCGTGAGCCATTGAGGATATCGGGGTTCTCCCGCTCCTTCGGCGTCATGGAATTGATGATGGCCTCCATGCGGCGGAACAGGGAATCGTCCACCATTTTGGCGGCCCCTGGCGGCAGAGCCCCCAAACCGGGCAGCTTGTCCATGATGCTGGCCATGCCCCCCATGTTCTGCATCTGCTTGAGCTGTTCGCGAAAATCCTCCAGATCAAAGCCCTTGCCCTTCTTGATTTTTGCGGCAATGCGCTCGGCCTTTTCCTTATCGACCTTGCGCTCAACTTCCTCGATCAGGGACAGCAGATCCCCCATGCCGAGAATACGGGTGGCCACACGGTCGGGGTAGAACGGCTCCAGGGCATCGCTCTTCTCGCCCATGCCGATGAACTTGATGGGCTTGCCAGTGATCTGGCGCACGGAAAGCGCCGCCCCGCCACGCGCATCGCCATCGGCCTTGGTCAGAATCACCCCGGTCAGCGGCAGGGCATCGTTGAAGGCCTTGGCCGTATTGGCAGCGTCCTGCCCCGTCATGGCGTCCACCACAAACAGGGTTTCCACCGGATTGAGCACGCTGTGCAAATGACGGATCTCGGACATCATCTCCTCATCGATCGCGAGACGACCCGCAGTATCGACGATGAGCACGTCCATGAATTTCTTCTTCGCTTCCTTCAATGCCGCCTGCACGATGGCTTCGGGGGCCTGCCCCACATCGCTGGGAAAGAACTCCGCCCCCACATCGGCAGCCAATGTCTGCAACTGATCGATCGCAGCAGGGCGGTAAACGTCCGCACTCACCACCATCACACTCTTTTTGGGATTCGTCTTCAGCCAGCGCGCCAGTTTGGCAACGGTAGTCGTTTTACCGGCACCCTGCAGACCGGCCATCAGCACAATGGCGGGCGGCTGTGCACGCAGATTCAGCCCTTCGTTCGCCTCGCCCATGACGGCTTCGAGCTCCGCCTGCACGATCTTGATGAAGGTCTGCGTGGGGCTCAGGCTCTGCTTGACCTCCTGCCCGACAGCACGCTGGCGCACCCGCTCGATAAAGCCCTTGACGACCGGCAGGGCAACGTCCGCTTCCAGCAGGGCACGGCGCACCTCGCGCAGGGCATCCTGGATATTGTTGTCGGTCAGCGTGCCCTTGCCGCTGATCTTGCGCAGCGCCCCGGATAAGCGTTCGGTTAAGCTTTCAAACATAGTTCACTTCCAGCTGAATGTGCTCGTGATAAAGACGAAGGCGGCGATTATAGCGAAATTTTTCCCGCCATGCTGATCGTGACAAACAGGCCGGCAGGCACCCTGGGCAGAGACAAAATATCGCTTCAAGCCCCAGGGCAGATATGAGAAACTTTCGCAACAACTCGCCCTTGTGGCGATGACCACAGACCAGCAGGACCCGAGACCCTCGATGCCCGTGACCACCCTTTCAGGACTGATTGCAGTCGTGTTTTACCTGATCGGCACCCTCTATCAGGCGAAACATCTGAACATGAGAAGCAAGGACCCGAATGCCTACCGCTGGGTATTCCTGTTCGGCCTGCTTGCCGTGGCCGCTCATCTGCTCAGTGCCCGTGGCGTTCTGCACCACGACGATGGCTACCATTTCGGCATCGTGCAGATCAGCACCCTGATCTGCGCCAGCATTTCCCTGCTGGTGCTGCTGAGCGGCCTGCGCAAACCCCTGGGAATTCTGATTCTTGGCCTGTTTCCCCTGGCCATTCTCTCCATTATCGTATCGCTGAGCATTCCCAGCGCCTACCCACCGGTCAGCCTGGGCGCCGGTCTCGCCAGCCATATCCTGCTGTCGATCCTCGCCTACAGCCTGTTCACCATTGCGACGCTGCAGGCCGGCTTTCTCGCCTTCCAGAACCACCAGTTGAAACATCGCCACGCCGCGAGTGTCATCCGGCGTTTCCCGCCCCTGCAGGACATGGAGTCCGTTCTGTTTGAACTGTTGTGGACCGCTCAGGGGCTGTTGACACTGGGCATCCTCGCCGGTTTCTTCTTTGTGGACGACATCTGGGCACACGGGCTGCTGCACAAGATGTTCTTCTCCGTGCTTGCCTGGCTGGTGTTTGCCGTACTGCTGTGGGGGCGTCACCGGATGGGCTGGCGCGGCACAACGGCGATCCGCTTCACACTGACCGGTTTCATTTTCCTGATTCTGGGTTTCTACGGCTCCAAGGCCGTGCTGGAATACATCCTCAACTGAGCCCGGCGCTTGCCGCCAGCACCGTTGCAGCAATGGGCTCCACCTGTGCCCAGTCCTGCAGATGCAGAACCTGCACCGCATAATTATCGGGGTGTTCGTCACGCCTCAGGGCAAGCGCGCACAGATGGTTTTCGCCAAGAGCGAACTGCCAGAAGCGCCAGCGCCCGGGCTCATCCCCGCGTACCGGGGCAAATGCCACATCAATGTCGCCCTTTTCCAGCAGAAAACTGAAACTGTCCAGAGGAATGGCCAGCCCCATGCCACAGGCCTTGATATAGGCCTCCTTCAGAGTCCACAGCCGTAGAAAACGCTCCCCCTGCCTCTGCGACGGCAACGCGCGCAGATCGGCCAGTTCGCGGGTGGAAAAATAACGATGAGCCAGCTCGAGCACCCGCGGATTGCGATCACTGCGCTCCACATCCACGCCGATAGCGCCGCTGGCTGATACCGCAATGACGATCAACCCGGCGGTATGGGAGATATTGAAACACAGGCCGAACGGCAGCGCGGGCGCATGCAGTTCCGGGCGGCCGTGTGCATTGCGGCGGAACTGCCAGGCCGATGGTGGCACAGCGGGAGAATACAGGCTGAGGAGTTGGCGAATACCCAGACGCGTCTGCCAGTACTGCTGTTTTACCGTGGCGGCACCGATACGCTGGTAGTGCGCCTGCTCTTCGGCGCTGAGAAGCGCAAAACTGCTCTCCTCCAGTAGCATCGGCGCTATACACCACAGATGAATATCCTGCGCTTCAGGTGGTCTCATGTCATGACTGCATTCGTTGCGGATCCATACCCCTGGCGACAGTATTGCGCCCACGGCGCTTGCCATCATACATCATCAGGTCCGCCCGTCGAATGCTGTATTCCAGCGCCTCACCCGCTTCGCGCTGTACCATGCCGAGTGTCACCGTCACATGTATATCCCTGCCCTCGTAATGGAATACATGATCCTCTATCGCCTTGCGCAACATTTCCAGGAAACCCTCGCCCTCCTGCCAGTCACGCCCGGTCAATACCAGACAGAATTCCTCCCCTCCCCAGCGGGCAACAATATCGCCTGTACCCAGATGATGGCTGATCAAATCTGCCACTTCCTTGAGCACATAGTCACCGCAGTGATGGCCATGGGTATCGTTCAGGGCCTTGAAATGATCAAGATCCGCCATGGCCACCAGGACCGGACGAAACATGAGATCGATATCCGACAGATCGTTGAACCAGTCGATCAGGGCGCGACGATTGGGCAGCTGGGTCAACAGGTCGGTGTGCGCAAGGCGGCTGATCTCATCCATTGCCCGCTGAATCTGTGTCACATCGCTCAGCAGAATCAGATAGCCCTGAATTTCATTGCGGTAGCCCTTGATCGGCATACTGCTGATATCAAACTGCCGCGCCTTGTAACGGGAGACCAGGCGCCCCGTGTAAACACTGCCATCCTGATGCATGGCCGTGGTATCGAATGTTGCCTGCAGCACCTCGTCCAGCGGCATGCCGATCAACTGGTCGAGGTCGAGTCGCGCAATATCGGTAAACGCCGGATTGACATCCGTTACCTGCTGGGCGTGATTCACCACCAGCACACCGCTGTTGATATTGCGGAACACCAGGTCCCGCGCCATGGGCGCAAGCCGGAGAAAGAAATAGTGCCGGGTGGCTATTGTTACGAGAATTGCACTGAAGACGAAAAACAGCGAGGTCGGATCAAACCCACCCGCAAAGTCTCCACCGAAGATGAAATAGACGTTGACGAGCAGGGGAATAGCCGCCGCCAGCACAATCAGCGTGGTCTGTGTGCGATACAGGCTTGGTTGCTGCAGACTGGTAGCGATCAGCAACGCGGAGCCGGTGAGGGTGTACAAATAGCTGCAGAAAATGATCTGCACCCAGAAGCCCGTGCCGTAATCGATTTCCAACACCTTGTAATCGTTGCGGCTTACCAGAGCCACACTTCGATAGAACAGGGAATGCCATTCCACCGTGCCCACCTGGAGCAGTGTAAGCACCGGCACCAGCATCAGCACACAGAGCACTCCCGGCGTCAACCAGCGCTGGTTACCGGAAAAGCGGATGGCAAACAGCAGCCAACTGACAACGCCGCACACCACCCCCAGATACACCAACCTCTGGAAGCCCAATTGCCAGCTCAGCGTTGTGCCGATATTGGCCAGGAACTCACCTGCGGTCCAGATCACAAAACTGAACAGCACCGCAATCCAGTAGCGTCCCGTACTCTCCCGGCACTGATCCCGGCTGACATAACTGAGCGTCAACGCAAGGATACAGGCCAGGAGATAGAGGTAATTGATGGCAGGAAACTGGAAATCCATGAAGGTGGCGTCCACGACTGCAGGTGCGTGGCGCCACTATATCACCACAGATCAAAAAATATACAGCTAATGTCTGCTCTCAACCCAACAGATCATATTTGCGCAGATAGCCGCGCAACTGATGATAGCTCATCTGCAGAAAATCGGCGGCCTTGCGCTGGTTGAACTGGCAGCGCTTCATCGCCTGCTTGAGCAGATCGATTTCGTACTCCTGCACATGCTTCACAAAATCCAGCGTCTCGGCCTCACTCAGATCGGGGACCGCCGAGCCTGCGACAGCCTGTGCCGGAGCCTCGGTAGTGTCGGGCACGACACTGCTGCTCAGCCGGTAAGGGGATTCAAAGGGATTGAACACCAGGCGGGCAATCTGCCGGTCGGGGCACTGATACACGGCGCGTTCCACCACGTTCTTCAACTCACGGACATTGCCAGGCCAGGAATGGGTCAGCAGCATGCGCTCCATATTCGTGTTGAAACCATGAAAATACTCCCCGCCCATCTCCTTCACCATGCCCACTGCAAAATGTTCGGCCAGAATCATGATGTCTTCGGCACGGGCCCGCAGCGGAGGGAGCGTAATGACATCGAAGGCAAGGCGGTCGAGCAGGTCTTCACGGAATTTGCCCTGGCGGGCCAGTGTTGGTAAATCCTCGTTGGTGGCAGCGACGATGCGCACGTCCACCTTCAGGGTCTGGCTTCCCCCCAGGCGCTCCAGTTCCCCGTACTCGATGATGCGCAGTATTTTTTCCTGCACGGCCATGGGCGTGGTGGCCAGCTCATCCAGAAACAGGGTGCCGCCATCGGCGCGCTCAAAATAGCCCTTCTTCTGGCCGCTGGCCCCGGTAAACGCCCCGGCCTCGTGGCCGAAAAGCTGCGCCTCCAGCAGCGAGTCACTGAAGGCGGCGCAATTGATCTTGAGAAAATTCTGCTGCCAACGCGGAGAGAGATAATGCAGGCGGGCGGCAATCAGCTCCTTGCCCGTGCCCCGCTCCCCCACGATCAGCACCGGCTTGTTCAGCGGCGCCACCAGGGAAACGTGCTCCTGCATCTCGAGAAAGACGGCGGATTCTCCTATCATCCGCGGAGCGGACATTTCGGCTGGCATCGTGGCACTCCTGTGGGCAGATGAAGACGGGCGAGAACGTGCGAAAAATACCACTTGTTATGGGTTTTCACCATCCATGCACAACCCTCATCGCCGAACGAATTATTTTCCCATTAAAAATCATGAGCTTGGAGAACGTCTGGTTTGTGGCACGCTTTCTGCTTTTCCTCTGACACAGACAGGAAACCGCTTGATCGCAAGCCCTTCGATTCAACGAGAGGAATGAAGACAAATGAGCATATTTTCACGCTTGTCCGACATCATCAATTCCAACATCAGTTCTTTGCTGGACAAGGCGGAGAACCCCGAAAAAATGATCCGCATGGTCATTCAGGAGATGGAAGAGACGCTGGTGGAGGTGCGCAGTGGCACCGCCAAGGTCATTGCCGAGAAGAAAACCCTGCATCGCCGCGCCGAACAGCTGCGCAAGCAGGCGGCCGACTGGCAGCAGAAGGCGGAACTGGCCCTGAGCAAGGATCGCGAAGACCTGGCCAAGGCGGCACTGGTGGAGAAGGCCGCCGTCAATGCCACCATCGAGATGCTCGACAGCGAAATGCACAAGCTGGACGAGACCCTCGACAAACTCGGCAGTGAAATCGACCAGCTGCAGTCCAAACTGAATGATGCCCGCGCTCGTCAAAAAACCATTGTGATGCGCACCACGGCCACGCAGTCCCGCGTCGATGTCAATCGCCAGTTGCACAATTACAATATCGACAGCGCCATGAACCGCTTCGAGTACTACGAGAAGAAAATCGACCTCATGGAAGGCCAAGTGGAGAGCATGAACCGCGAAAGCCGCGACCTGCACAGCGAGTTCGAGGAACTGGCCCGAAGCGAGAAGATCGACCAGGAACTGCAGGACATCAAGAACAAACTGAAGAAATAAACACGCATCTTGCTAAAGGGCACTGCCAATGGATTTTTTCACATTCGCAATCGCGCTCATTTCGATCATCGGCGGTTTCATTACGCTGTGGATCTTCATTCTCTACCAGCGTCGTGAGAAGAAGGTCAAACAGTCTGCGGAAACCCAGTATGACATCCGGGAACTGTCGGCCATGGCCCAGTCCATGAGCAATCGCATCGACACCCTGGAAGCCATTCTCGACGCCGAGGTACCGGACTGGAGGGAACAGCATGAGCGCGCAGACTAACCAGTTCCGGCTCAACCGGAAAAATCGCCGCTTCCTCGGCGTATGCGCCAGCGTTGCCGATTATCTGGAAGTGCCAACCGTTGTGGTGAGGATTCTGTGTCTGCTCGCCTGCCTGATCTGGCCGACACTGATTCTGGTCTACTTCATCGCCTACTGGTGGCTGAAGCAGGACAGAGAGGATGCCGAGGGCGCCGTCCGTCACATGATCGCCGGTTCACGGCCCGCGCAGCATTTTCGCAACGTGGACTACCACAAACAGCTCTACCGCAACCCCTATAACGCCCGCGTGGCCGGGGTCTGCAGCGGCATTGCCGACTATCTGGAAGTCCGCGCGGTGTGGGTACGTTTCTTCACTCTGATGTCATTTTTCTTCTTCGGCCCGTTCACCTTCTTCGCCTACGGCGTCTGCTGGGTTGTGCTGGAGCGCAACCCCGAGGCCCCCTCGCGCCGTCGTCGCCATCGTCATCGTCGCCGCCATCACCGCGATGAGCAGACTGCCGCCTACGAGGAGGTTCCGGATGCCAGCCCGGAGGAGTCTGCCGAATTTGCGGAGGATGCACAGATTGCCATGTCGATCAGCGAATGCTCCGAGGTTTTCAGGACACTGGAAGGACGTCTGCGCGAGCTCGAAGCCTTTATGACGTCCAAGAAATTCCGGCTGCACTGCGAAATCAATCGCATCTGATTCCGGTCGCTTTCTGACATCTGCCAAAGGTCAGAATTCAATCCTCCCGAACAGGATATCCCGTGCGACTGACGCTGCCTCCCCTGCTGCTGGTCACCAGCCTTTCTGTCACCCCATTGTGGGGGCAGGAGGGCGGCTATGCAGAGCGCCTGCCCCGCAGTGTGCTGGATGTGCGCGCCCCTTCCGAACGCATCGAAGGCGAACCCGGAAACATGCGCATCGTGGATCGCAGTTGTCAGGCCATGCCGCTTTCCCAACTGCGCCGCCGCATTGTCGATACCGCCGTGCAGGAATGGGCCTGGTTCGGCTACAGCGCCGATGTGCAGCCCCGCACCCCACCTGCACGCAATGAGCCCCGCCGCCCCTTCGTCTACCCTCGTCTCAGCCCTGAACAAAGCGCCAGAGTCGCCAGCTCCATTGCCGGCTACTGGGCCGCCACCCCGGACAGCGACTGGATCGTGCAAGGGCAGAACAGCGCCTGGCAGAACAAGGGCATCGGTGAACGTTGGCACAATGCCTGGTCGGCGGCCTTCATCTCCTGGGTGATGTGCGAAAGCGGTCTCGGCGATCCGGCGCAGTTTCGCCGTGCCATCGCTCACCACAGCTATATCGATCAGGCCATTGTGGCCAGCGATACAGGCGACGAGCGTGCTGCCTATCGCGCCTACGGCATCGGTGAACAACGCATTCAGCCGGGGGATCTGTTGTGCCGTGGCAGCCGCCCCGCCTATCGCAGCCTGACAGAACGGCGCAGCCAGCTCGGGGTGGGAGCCCGCACGCACTGCGATATCGTGGTCAAAGTCGATGAGGCACAGGAACAGATTTCTGTCATTGGCGGCAATGTGCGCGCCACGGTACGCATGAAAGTGATACCCGCCACCCGCGATGATGAACATCCCCTGCATCCTGTTGCAGATAATGGACGCCCGCTGTTCGCCCATCTGCAGCTCCAGGCCGAGGAGATTGAAGCGGATGCCCTGGACCACGCTCCCAGTCTGCAAGACAAGGCCTGTCTCGTAACAAACCTGCCCGCGATCGATCCGTTAAAACCCTCCACTGACTGCTAGCCTGTTCACACGAATCCAAATAGTGTGAACAGGCCCTGGCTTGCGACAAACGCCCCCCTGACGAGTGCCCCCCGGCGTTACAATAGGCACCCGGGCACCCTGCCGTGCCCGCCGGACATCCACTTACCGCATCAGTTTTCGGAGATACTCCATGTTCCGCACCGCCCTTATCGGCCTGCTCGCTCTCGGCTCCAGCACCGTGCTGGCCCAGGCCGGCAGCACCAACCCCTTCGGCACGCCCATCGAAGCCAACCGCGACATCATCACCCTGCATGTCAGCGAGTTTGCCCGTATTCCCGACGATGACGCCGGTTTTGCCCCGCGACTCATGCACATGGTGACGGAACCCGGCAGCGGACAGCGCATCGTCAGCGCCATGACCGGCCAGCTCTACGCCATGAATGCCGATGGCAGCAATGTCCATCTGTATGTCGACATCAACGCCCCTGAATGGCAGGTGCGCGTCATGTCTGCCGGTAATGAGCGCGGCCTGCAGAGCTTCGCCTTCCATCCGCAGTTCACCCAGGCCGGCACGCCGGGCTACGGCAAGTTCTACACCTATACCGACACCGGCAACACCGAACCAGCACCCGACTTTGTCTCCGGCGGCGAACGTCGCAGCCACGACACCGTGTTGCTGGAATGGAGTGCCCGGAACCCACAGGCCGCCACCTATGATGGCGATGCACCACGCGTGCTCTTTCGTGCCGCCCAGCCCTTCCCCAACCACAACGGCGGGCAGATCGCCTTCAATCCTCTGGCCGCTCCCGGCGATGAAGACTACGGCCTGCTCTATGTCGGCCTGGCCGATGGTGGCAGTGGCGGTGACCCGCTGAATGCCGGGCAGAATCTGAACAGCTACTTTGGCAAGATCCTGCGCGTGGACCCACTCGGAAACGACAGCAGCAATGGCCAGTACGGCATTCCCGCCAGCAACCCTTTTGCCAACGATGATCGCGACAACACACGCGGCGAGATCTATGCCTACGGAGTGCGCAACCCACAACGCTTCAACTGGGACAGCAGCAATGGCCGCATGTATCTGGCCGATATCGGTCAGAACCAGGTCGAGGAAATCTCACCGGTCAACTCCGGTGCCAACCTGGGCTGGAACACCTGGGAAGGCAGCTACCGTTATGTGAACCGCGAGGTCAGCCTGGACAATCCCCGCAGCGCAGCGGGCATCACCTGGCCTGTCGCGGAATACGATCATGCCGACCCGCTGTTTCAGCGCCAGGTCGCCATCACCGGGCTGGTGGTCTACCGCAGCAATACCATTGCGGCCCTGCAGGGCAAGATCGTGTTTGGCGACAACCCCAGCGGCGAGCTGTTCTATATTGATGCCGATGCCGACAGTCAGGGCGGGCAGGCCGCAATTCGCCGCATTCTGATCAACGATGGCGGGCAGACCAAGACCTTCCTGCAGCTCATCCAGGACACAAACCGGGCGGCAGGCGATGAACCCGCCCAACGCGCCGACCTGCGCTTCGGCTATGGCCCGGACAGCCAGATCTACCTGCTCAACAAGCACGACGGCATCATTCGCCTGCTGCAGCCCTGAGCCGCTTCCGCCGCTGCGGGAACGACAGTGTTCCCCGCAGCGGATTGGAGTATGATGCGGGCCATGAAGTACTGCCAACACTGCGCCGGCCCCATCACCCGCCACATCCCGCCCGGTGACGACAAACTCCGCGATTGCTGCCTGCAATGCGATGTCGTGTTCTATCAGAACCCCAATAATATTGTCGGCACCTTGCCCGTGTTCGGCGACCGGGTATTGCTGTGCCGCCGTGCCATCGAGCCGCGCCTGGGCAAATGGACCCTGCCCGCCGGCTTCATGGAAAACGGGGAATCCACCCTCGAAGGCGCCATCCGCGAGACACGGGAAGAGGCCGGCGCACAGTTGCAGCCCGAGGACTGCCAGCTCTACAGCCTGTTCAATCTGCCCGACATCAACCAGGTCTATCTGTTCTTTCTGGGCAAGCTGCACAGCGCAGACTTCGACCCGGGCCCGGAAAGCCTGGAAGTAGCCCTGTTCCGGGAAGAAGAGATTCCCTGGGACGAGATTGCCTTCACCGTGGTAAGACGCGCGCTGGAACAATACTTTGACGATCGCCGACAAACCCTGTTCCCCGTGCGCATGTTTGACCTGCGTTACGATGAACAGCACACCCTCAGGCTGAGCCTGCTCAGCCACAGCCACCACAAAGATGGTGAAATTCACCACTGAACCTGCCATTCGCTGCCTCAAGAAAAGCTATCTTATTGTTTTAAAAAGAAATAACCATCTGGCACAGGCATTGCAATACCTGGGTATCCCAAACACGAGGAACCCGAGATGAAACCACTTGCCCCTACCCTGTTCGGCATCAGCATACTGGCCTGCGGCATCAATGCCATGGCCGCCGAGGACGAAGCCATCCGCCACTACACTTACTCCCTTGACGGCATCGAGGAAGTGCAGATCGACGGCAGCATCGGCACCATGGAAATCCATCACAGCCAAAGCAATGAACTGAAAGTGGAGCTGGAACTGGAAGGCACGCGCCGCATGTGGGTCCTGGGCAAGCACGATGTGTCCGATATCGAGTTGATGGACACAGTCCACGGCGATCGCCTGAGCCTGTCCCTGAAGGATCATGACACCGAGCATGTGAAGGTACACTGGCGGGTCGAACTGCCCAGTGTGGAACGCACCCGCATCAATATGGGAGTCGGCGCCATCGAGGGCGAGTTCGGTGATACCGAGCTGACGCTGGACCTGGGCGTTGGTGAGGGGGATATCACGCTCGTGCGCAGCCTCGCCGGGCGTGTGGAAAGCTCTGCCGGTGTCGGCAGCGCACAGCTGCGTGGCGCCAGTGACCAGGTAAACCACCGCGCCATGGTGTCAGAGAGTGTCTATGGTTACGGGGAAGGCAGCCGCAAGATGGAACTGAGTGTGGGCGTCGGTGAGATGAAGGTAACCCTGAGCGACAGCAAGCTCAATACCGCTCAATCCTGGTGACGTCGAAGGCAGGCTCCTCGTAGGGATGTGCCTGTCGCAGGGCCGCTACCGCTGCGTCGATGGCGGCCTCTGCGCAGACCATTTCCACGCGATATTCCGCCACCGTCTCCAGCACATTCTGCTGCCCGATGAAGGGCTGGCTGCCCGCAAGAGGCCGGAACTGCCCCTGCCCCAGCACCTGCCATGCACAGTGCTCGTAATCGCCGATGCGTCCGGCACCGGCGGCGAATACGGCATTCTTGACCTGCTCCAGATGGGACTCAGGCACGAAGAAGCACAGCTTGAACATGGCTCAGCCCAACCAGGCTCTGGCGTTGCGGAACATGCGCAGTGTCGGCGCATCTTCCTGCCAGCTGTCCGGCCGCCAGGAATTCTGTACCGCACGCACCACCCGCTCCGGATGCGGCATCATGATGGTGGCACGCCCATCGGCACTGCACACCCCGGCAATCCCCTGCGGGGAGCCGTTCGGGTTCTGCGGATAACGTTCACTCACCTTGCCATAGTTGTCCACATACTGCAGCGCCACCTGCCCCGCTTTGTGCAAGGCATCCAGCCCACCTGCAGCAAACTCGGCGCGCCCCTCGCCGTGCGCCACGGCAATCGGGAAGCGGGAACCGGCCATCCCGGCCAGGAATGCCGAAGGCGATTCCCCCACGCTCACCAGCGTAGTACGCCCCTCGAACTGCTCCGAGCGGTTGCGCACAAAACGCGGCCAGTGCGCAGTGCCGGGGATCAGTTCATGCAGCAGGGACAGCATCTGACAACCGTTGCACACCCCGAGTGACAGCGTGGACTCTCGCGCAAAGAACTTGCTGAACGCTGCACGCATCCCCTCGTGGTGCAGAATGGTTTTGGCCCAGCCACCGCCGGCGCCCAGCACATCACCATAGGAGAAGCCCCCGCAGGCGACCAGCACATTGAAGGCATCCAGCGACACCCGCCCACTGAGCAGATCGGTCATGTGCACATCCACCGCCTCGAAACGGGCACGGTCAAAGGACGCGCCCATTTCCACCTGGCCATTGACTCCCTGCTCACGCAGGACCGCCACCCGGGGCCTCGCACCGACATTGATGTAGGGAGCTGTGATGTCTTCGTTAAGATCGTAACTCAGCGTGGCATGCAGGCCGGGATCCGCGGCATCCAGCAGATTGTCGAATTCCTGTTGCGCACAATCGGAATTATCGCGCAGCGACTGAATGCGGTAACTGGTTTCACTCCACAGACGCTGCAACTCGACACGTCCGGCCTCATACAGTAAACGACCACCCTGCAGCACACGCAGTTCATCGCGACCGTTCAGCGTCCCGATATGGCGGGTGCAATCGGACAGGCCATGTTGCTCGACCATTTTCAGCACCGTGTTGAGCTCGCTGCGGCGCACCTGAATCACGGCACCGATCTCTTCGCTGAACAGCACCCGTACCGGATCCTTGTCATCCCCCAGCAATTCCGCCAGCTGGATGTCCACCCCGGTATGGCCGGCGAAGGCCATCTCCGCCAGCGTGGCAAACACGCCGCCATCGGAACGATCGTGGTAGGCCAGAACGAGGCCGGCCTCATTCAGCTGCTGTAATAACTGGAAGCAGCGCTTCAGATCCTGGGGACTGTCAAGATCGGCCGGCGTGCAGCCAGTCTCGCGGTAGACCTGCGCCAGTGCCGAACCGCCGATGCGATCCTTGCCATGGCCCAGGTCGATCAACAGCAGATCCGTCTCGCCCTGATCCGTACGCAATTGGGGCGTCAGCACCCTGCGGATATCTGTGACCGGGGCAAACGCGGAAATAATCAGGGACATGGGGGCGGTGATCGCCTTCTGCTGATCGTCCTCCTGCCACACCATGCGCATGGACATGGAGTCCTTGCCCACGGGAACGCAGATGCCCAACTCGGGGCACAGCTCCATGCCAACCGCTTTTACCGCCTCGTAAAGACGCACGTCCTCACCGGGGTGCCCCGCCGCCACCATCCAGTTGGCGGACAGTTTGATATTGCCGATCTCTGCGATCGGCGCACTGGCGATATTCATCACCGCCTCGGCAATCGCCATGCGGGCCGAGGCCGCTGCGTCCAGCAATGCCACCGGCGTACGTTCGCCCATGGCCATCGCTTCGCCCTGATAGCCGCGCAGATCCGCTGCCGTCACTGCCGCGTCTGCCACCGGCACCTGCCAGGGGCCAACCATCTGATCACGGCTGACCATACCGGTAATGGAGCGATCGCCAATGGTAATCAGGAAGCTCTTGCTGGCCACCGCCGGCAGGCTCAACACGCGTTTGATGGCCTGGGCAAGTTCGATCTGGGAGGTCTCAAGCTCGATGGGACTGCCCGCGACAGACACGGCATCGCGGTGCATGCGCGGTGGCTTGCCAAACAGCACGCTCATGGGCAGATCGATGGGCTTGTTGTTGAAATGGGTATCCGCCAGCTCGATACGATCCTCCTGCGTGGTTTCCCCCACCACGGCAAAGGGACAACGCTCACGCTCGCACAGGCCTTTGAAGCGTGCCAGGTCCTGTGGGCCAACGGCCAGCACATAGCGCTCCTGCGCCTCATTGCACCAGATCTCCAGTGGCGACATCTGCGGTTCGGCATTGAGAATATCGCGCAGGGAGAAACGCCCGCCGCGCCCGCCGTCCTTCACCAGTTCCGGCAAGGCATTGGACAGACCTCCGGCCCCCACATCGTGAATGAACAGGATGGGGTTCTGTTCGCCAAGCTGCCAGCACTGGTCGATGACTTCCTGGCAACGGCGCTCCATTTCCGGGTTGTCGCGCTGCACCGAGGCAAAATCCAGGTCGGAACTGCTCGCCCCTGCTGCCATGGAGGAAGCGGCACCGCCACCCAGGCCGATCAGCATTGCCGGGCCACCCAGTACGATGAGCTTGGCCCCGACCGGAATCTCTCCCTTCTCGATATGGGGTTCGCGGATATTGCCGATGCCTCCGGCAATCATGATGGGTTTGTGATAGCCGCGCAGCTCATCCCCGTTGCCACTGTCTACCCGCTCCTCGTAGGTACGGAAATAGCCACACAGATTCGGGCGGCCGAATTCATTGTTGAAGGCCGCCGCGCCGATCGGGCCCTCGATCATGATGTCCAGCGCCGAGGCAATATGGGACGGACGACCAAAATCCTCTTCCTCCCAGGGCTGCGGCAGATCTGGCAGACGCAGATTGGACACGCTGAAACCCGCCAGCCCGGCCTTGGGCTTGGAGCCCCGCCCGGTCGCCCCTTCGTCACGGATCTCGCCGCCACTGCCGGTTGCCGCCCCGGGGAACGGAGCAATCGCCGTGGGGTGGTTATGGGTCTCCACCTTCATCAGGATGTGGATCGGCTCCTGGTGGTAGCCATAGGTCTTGCCCTGCGGATCGGGGAAGAAACGCCCCCCGATGCAACCGTTCATCACCGCCGCGTTGTCCTTGTAGGCCGACAACACATCGGCGGGCGATTGCGCGAAGGTATTGCGGATCATGCCGAACAGGGAATGCTCCTGTTCCACGCCATCGATTGTCCACGAGGCATTGAAAATCTTGTGTCGGCAGTGCTCGGAGTTCGCCTGCGCGAACATCATCAGCTCAATATCGTTAGGGTTGCGATTGAGATGATTGAAGCTCTCGTAGAGATACTCGATTTCATCGCTCGCCAGCGCCAGCCCCATGGCCGTGTTGGCCTCCCGCAGTGCCGTCTCGCCACGCCCCAGAATATCCACCTCCGTCATCGGGCGCGGGTCGGCACGCTCAAAGAGGCTGATCGCTGCATCAAAATCGGGCAATACCGCCTGCGTCATCCTGTCATGCAGTAAGGCATCCAGTATCTCCAGCTCTCCCGCCTGCAGGGGCGCTGCCGCTTCCACCCGGTAGGCAATGCCGCGCTCAATGCGGCGCACCTTGTCCAGGCCGCAGTTGTGCACGATGTCTGAGGCCTTGCTGGACCAGGGCGATATGGTGCCGGGACGTGGCACCACCACGCGCAACTGTGCACTCAGGGAGCTGGTGTCTGCCGGACGCTGTTCGCTCGTGCCGTAATCGAGCAGCGTGTTGAGCAGGTCGAGTTCCTCTGCCGTCAGGCTGCCATCGCAATCGGCAAAATGGATAAAGTGCGCATTGAGGGCGCGAACAGATGGGAGACGGGATTGGACAAGGGCAAGCAGTTTGGCATTTTTAAAGGCGGAAAGCGCCGACACACCGGGCAGAACTAGCATGGTAAGCAAGGGCCTTGATCAGGGTTAACAGCGGGTTGGTGAGGCTGGCAATGATACGCGAAAAAGAGGAGTAAAGTCAGGCCCAATTTGCCGCTGCACCTGCAGGCGTGGCCCTTCTCAGCGCTCGCCCTGAAAACTCCCCTGTTCACGCGTCAGGATCACGCGACCGGTGCTGTCCTCCACCCAGAAGTCCACATAACTGAGAGTGGTGATATCCCCCGGGCTGCCACTGAAGACCGGTGCAGCCTTGACGGCATACTCCTTGCCGGGCTCCACATTGAAACGCAGCGTACGGCTCAGGGCATCGCGGCTGGAGGCATAGTTGGCAATGGCGGGTGCCAGACCGATGCGGGCGCCCATATCCCAGGAGTAATAGACCTCCACCTCGCGCATGCCCGGCTGCATCAGCACCTCGTTCCAGGCACGACTGTTCTCGATCACATAAGCGTCCACCCGCTGGAAGCGCACGGCATCAACATAGCTGTTGAGCCAGTCCTTGCGGTAGAAGTAGTCGCCGCGTACCAGTGCCAGTTCGGAGCGCGAAAGTTCCGCCCCCTCATAGGCACGGTAGGGCATATTGATCACGGAACAGGAGGTGAAAAGCAACAGCGGCAAGACGATAACGGACAAGCGGGCCAGGCTGCTTTGATAAGCGCGGAAAAACCCAGCAAAAATCGAATACCAGTTAATCCACATGAGTTGTCGTCTTTATGGCACAGCGCAACGCGCAGGGCATGTTCTGATTAGGAGTACGCAGCAACGGTACTTATTTTGGAGCCTAAACTCAACCATTAGTTCCCTTTCGACGAAGCTTGAAAAACTGCTTCATCAGCTGCGCACATTCCGGAGCCAGCACCCCTCCGATATAGTCGGGGCGATGGTTAAACTCCCCCTCGTCCAGCAAGCGCCGGGCACTCTCGATAGCTCCGAAACGCGGCTCCGTGGCTCCATAAACAACGGTGGCAATACGCGCATGAACCATGGCCCCCAGGCACATGGTACAGGGCTCGATGGTGACATAGAGAAGACAGCCGGGAAGCCGGTAATTGCCACAGCGCGAAGCTGCATCACGCAGCGCGATGATCTCGGCATGTGCCGTGGGATCATGGCTGCCCACGGGTTGATTGAAACCACTGCCCAGCAACTCGCCCTGAGCCGAAACAACGACAGCCCCCACCGGGACTTCCTCACGCGCAGCAGCCTCGCGCGCCAGAGCCAGTGCCTGGTTCATCCAGTACTCATGGGTGGAAGGTGTGGACATGGGCAGTGCGGGCGGCACGAGGCCGCCGGAAAGAATTACAGGGAGCCCTGATTGGCAGCTACTTTCAGCACCTGACCAATCTGCAGGGCATCGCCGGCCAGATCGTTCAGCTTGCTGATGGCATCCACCGTCGTGCCATAACGCTTGGCCAGACGCCACAGGGTATCGCCCCGACGAACGCGGTGGGTCGTTTCGGTATAGGCCGCCACTTCATTGCTGCTGCGGGCGGTGTTGATGGGTTTGCTGCCGGCAGCGGGCACCAGCAGTTTTTGCCCGGCAATAATGGTGTCATTGCGCAGGCCGTTCACGCTTTTCAAGTGCGCCACGGAGACACCGGTAATCGAGGAAATGCGGGACAGGGTGTCGCCTCTGCGCACCACATATTCGTGGTCACTGGTATCGCCGGAATCCGCCAGCTGGTGCACGACCTCAGGAAATACCGCAACGTGGTAATGGGGGGGGCGTCTCTCGCGCGTCACGTCCAGCACCTGGGCAGATTCCAGGGACAGCAGGGTGCGCTCCAGCCAGGTACGGCACTTGCCCAGGGGAGGAACACGCAGATCGACCGCCATGCCGGTGGGGTGCACCGAATCACTGGCCGCATTATTGGGTTGTCTGTCGATGGGACGGGTAAGACTGGTGACCGTCAGCTTTTCGCCGCAGTAGGCGAAATACTGGGCACTGATCTGGTCCACGAATTCCTTGACGGGAGGCCGGGCATAGGGATAGGAGACATCGTGCAGCTCCATGAAGCGGTTTTCCCGCACCTGCACCAGGTCCCCCTTGCTGACAAAATCCTTGACCAAAGAGGCTGTTTTGGCAAAGCCGTAACCGTTCTGTACGGCAACCTGGTATTGATGCTCCATCGAACCGCGCGAACCCTTGAGTGTCTGGGCCTGCGTCACAGAGCTTGAAAGAAGTAGACTGGTGGTCAGAGCGATAAGGGCGATTTTTGGCATGTCGGCCTTCCTGCAAACGGCAATTATTGTTGTCTGACCTGGGCAGCGCGAAAAAGTTGCATTGAGCTGTACCGGCCCCGCGCGCGCAGTGTTTGTAAAAGCAAGCTGGGCCCGATTCTATTGAGAAAGATAGAAACTTGTCAAGGATTCAGACTTATCTCTTTGTTTTATTAACGATATATCAATAAAGCAGCAGGCATATCGAAGGCAGGAGCCCGGTACGCGCTGAAGGCGTACCAGGCTGCGGGAGCATATCAGGGGGCCTTGGTGAAGCGCAGATAGGGCAATTTGACGTCGATAGCGCCGAATTTTTCCTTCGCCGCCTCATCGCTCAGGCTCAGGGCGACAATCACGTCCTGCCCCGGTACCCAGTTGGCCGGCGTGGCAATGGGTACACCATCTGTGGCCTGAACGGCATCCAGGGCGCGCAGAATTTCCGCGAAATTGCGCCCGACAGACATCGGATAAATCATCATCAAACGGATTTTCTTGTCCGGCCCGATAATGAACACGGTACGCACCGTGGCACTGTGTGCGGGCGTACGGCCATCCGGCAGATAGGCATCCGCAGGCAGCATATCGTAGGCCTTGGATACCGCCAGCGAGGTGTCGTCGATAATCGGGAAATTGGCCGGCACTCCGGCAAATGCCTCGATATCCCGTTTCCATTTCTGGTGCTCCTCCACGCTGTCCACCGAGACACCCAATACCTTGGTGTTGCGCTTCTCGAACTCCCCGGCCAGTTGTGCAACGGCGCCAAACTCGGTGGTGCAGACCGGCGTAAAGTCCTTGGGGTGCGAAAACAGAATGGCATAGCTGTTGCCGATCCACTCATGAAAGGAAAGCGATCCGGCGGTGGAATCGGCAGTAAAATCCGGTGCAATATCGTTGATGCGAAGTGACATGATAGTTCTCCCTGAATTTGTCGAATGACTGTGCCGGCCATCTTAGCGCATTCTCCCGTCAAGGGAAGGGACTATGCCCGATAGCAGAAAACTGGAAACCCATCACCTGCCACGGTATTCTTGCCTTCATGGAACCTCGCGGCATCAGGGAGAAAAAGGCGTGGAGGGCAGCAGTATTGCGTACCTTCGGGGCACCGTACGATCCAATGTGATTATTCTGGTCACACTGGCCGTGCTGATTGTGGCTCTGCGCCTGCTTCCTGCCAGTGCACTGGCGGGTGTCGGGCACTATCTCCCCCTACACATGCTGCTCGAAACCCTCGCCATCATCGTGGCCAGTATGATCTTCGTACTGGGCTGGTATACCCAGCGCGGGGCCAAAACCCTGCGCATGCAGGTGATCGCGTGTTTCTTTCTGGCAGTGGCCATCCTCGATTTCAGCCACATGATCTCGTTCGCCGGCATGCCGGATTTTGTCTCCCCATCAGGGCCGGAAAAAGCCATCAATTTCTGGTTGTTCGCACGCCTGTTCGCCGCACTGGCGCTACTCGCCAGTGTCGTTCTTCCGGACAGAAAACTCATTCGCCGGCACACCCTGCTGGCGAGCATTTTTGTCGCCGTGGCAGCCATTCACTACCTGGTGCTGATAGCTCCCGAGCACCTGCCCGCGACCTTTGACGCCGAGAGCGGGCTGACTCCCTTCAAGGTTTTCGCGGAGTATTGCCTGATACTGCTCTACAGCCTCGCCGCCGTCCCGCTGTGGGCACGAGCCTTGAAGAATGGCCAGAAGGACACCCTGGCCCTGAGCATGTCCTCGGCCATCATGGCCATGTCCGAACTGCTTTTTACCCTCTATGCCGACGTCACGGATGCATACAATCTGGTCGGCCATATTTACAAGTTCCTAGCCTATACCTATCTCTACCAGGCCCTCGTCGTCAAAGGCATCACGGCTCCGTTTTTCGAGTTGCGCGAACTGACCGGCCGCCTGCAGGCCACACTGGATGCCTTGCCGGACATGATGTTCGAGCTGTCCGCCGATGGGGTCATCAAGGCCTACCACTCACGCCTCGGAATACCCCGCCTGCTGAAATCCCCCGATATTTTTATCGACCAGGACTTTCGCCATTTCATCACCGAAGCCGAGGCCATCCAGGTCATCGAACAGGCCATGGCGGATATCTTCAACACGGGCAGCACGGCAGGCAGAGCCTATTCCCTGATGCTAGAGGGCAGGCAGTACTGGTTCGAGCTGACAGGCAGTCTCCTGGAGACGCCCACGGACAGACGCTGCCTGATCCTGATCCGGGATGTCACCAGCAAATACGAGGCGGAACAGGAGCTGCGCATCGCGGCAACGGCCTTCTCCTCACAGGAAGGCATTGTTATCACGGATGCGCAACAGAACATCCTGCGCGTGAACGCCGCCTTCGAGAAAACCAGCGGCTACAGCCTGCAGGAAGTCGTTGGTCGAACCCCGTCCATCCTCAATTCAGGCAAACACGACAAAGCATTCTTCGAGGCCATGTGGGAGAGCATTCAGCGCGATGGAAGCTGGCACGGGGAAATCTGGAACAAGCGCAAGAACGGAGAAGTTTTCCCGCAAAGCGTCACCATTTCCGCGGTGAGAAATGCGGCGGGCATCACCACCCACTATGTGGGAGACATGGTGGATATCTCCAGAATTCGCGACGCGGAAGCAACCATCAATCGCCTGTCCCTGTTTGACCCACTGACCGGTCTGCCCAACCGCGCAAACTTTCAGGCGCAGCTGAAAGATATTCTGGCTAGCAACCATAGCGATCACCATTTCGGCGCCCTGCTGATGATCGACCTGGACCATTTCAAGAACATCAATGACACCCTGGGCTACGCCGCAGGCGACCAACTCCTCGTGCAGGTTGCTCAACGTCTGCAGAAGACGTTGCACAACGGAGAAATTGCCGCACGCTATGGCGACGACGAGTTCATGGTTGTGCTTCCCCACCTCTCACGAGACATGAGCAATGCTGCAGGGAAAGTACAGACCATGGCCCAAACTCTGCTCACCGCACTGGAGGGCGAATACCACCTGGATGAGCTAGTGCACTACACCACTTGCAGCATCGGTATCAGCCTGTTCGACGGCGTAAATATCGAATTCACGGAACTGCTGCAACAGGTCGATATCGCCCTGTCACAGGCGAAAATGGCAGGTCGGGCCAATGTCAGCTTTTTTGACCCCGCCTGGCAGGAAGAAATCACCGCACGCGCAAACCTGAACACCGACCTGCGCGAAGCGCTCAAAGCCCATCAGTTTGAACTGTATTACCAGCCCCAGTGGGACGAGACGGGACACATCGTAGGCGCAGAGGCCTTGGTGAGATGGAAGCACCCACGCAGGGGAATCGTCGGCCCCGGCGAGTTCATTCCCTTTGCAGAGGAAAATGGCTGGATTCTCGCGCTCGGCGACGAAATCCTGCAGATGGGCCTGCAGCAACTGGCCTACTGGCAAGCGGACCCGAAGCTGAACCGACTTGCCCTCAGCATTAACCTCTCCACTGAACAGCTCTTCGAAACCGACTTCATCGAAACCGTGGAGAACGAAATCCACGCCCGCGCTCTGAATGCCCGCTACCTGGTGCTGGAGCTCACCGAATCCACCCTGATCAGCAACCTGCAGCTGGCCAAATCGACCATCGAAAAACTGAGCCAGCTCGGCATCCGTTTTGCCATCGACGATTTTGGAACGGGATATTCGTCACTGAGCTATCTCAGCCATCTGCCCATCGACCAATTGAAGATTGATCAATCCTTTGTGCGCAATATCGGCATCGCCGAACAGGACACCGCGATTGTCAGCACCATTATCAAAATGGCGAGAACCCTGCATATGGAAGTGCTGGCGGAAGGGGTGGAGAGCGATGCGCAGCACAGCTATCTCCTGGAACAGGGCTGCCATCTGTTCCAGGGCTACCTCTTCGCCCGCCCCCTGCCCCTGCAGGAGTTTGAGGCGCTGGTTCGTACTTCACTCAAAGCCTGAACCACATTTTCGCCTCAAGCCCTCTGACACTTGGGCCGCCTGCCTGCTGTCAATTTCGGCTCCATGCCTGCCGTTGATCGTTGCCCTGAGATCTTCGACTTTAAGTGCTTTCGTTAACATCTCTAACGATGGCCCCCTGTGGCTGCACGGCAAATTCATTGCCTGCGCCCAAGGTATGGCTGCTTTTTGGCTGCAAAACACACCATGAATTGGCGGCATTGATAACCCGTACCGGGCGACGTGATCCAGCAGGATCGGCCAGTCAAAACTGGCATTGTGAATGACGATGAGCTGATCTTGCAGGTATTCGGCGATCCGACACCACTGAGAATCGAAGGGTTCGAATTCAGCGGCCTGTTCGTTACTAATGCCGTGTATCGACTGTGCTTCTTCTGAAATACGTTTCTGCGGACGGGTTTTAAACTCGACGGATTCCACTATCTCTCGATGTTTCACCACAGTGATGCCAAGTGTCACGATATCCGGAGGGCCGTTCTCATCGGGGAGTCCAGTGGTTTCGGTGTCGAGGACGATGTAATCGTCTGGCAGTTGGGTAAATATCCAAAGCAGTTCGCTGTACATGCCCTCACCTCCTGCCACTGCCATCGAGGGATTCGACATTGACGATCACCCCTTGGTCATAGTGGTAGCGAAGATATCGCCAATGGATCGCATCGGAGAGCGCTCTTGCGCGCATCACCCCGTAGCACTCGCCTTTTGCCCTTACGCTTTGGTAGTGAACACCAAAACTCTTGGCATCACGTAACGCGTAACCGAGCTGCTGGGCATGGCCGTAATTCTCTGGATCATAGATACCATCGCCCACCAGGTGACGGACATCATGCAACATTGTCGGACCCAACTGTGCGCGGATTACGCGCATCTCCTGAGTAGTCTTGTCGATGCGGGATTCCCGCAGAAAGCGCGCCCGGTGGTAGGACGATTCGGCGATGGCAATCGTTTCATCGGCAGCGCAGTAGTAGATGCCAAAGTCCCGGTTGAAGCGACCACCCCGCCCATCGACCGGAGGATGGATGAAAGCCGCCATGATCCAGGAGGCTCCATCGCCATAGACGCGATCTTCCGGGGGGACCAGGCGAATATCGCCGACTTCATCGCGCAACCTGGGATTAGTTAGCGACTCGACGGCGTAGAGCACGTCCCAATCCTCGGGATTGGAGACGCGCTCGAACAGGTGAATCTGGGGATAGCGCGACAGGATGACCCGGTAGACCGGTTCGTTGACCTCGCTAACCGACAAGTCATCGATAGCGGTCACCAACCACCCCGCTGGGCATCGAGGAAGTCCCTCACCACCGCCAGGTCTACTACCTGACCGGCCAGTATCCGGTCCAGCGGTGCTGTACCGTTGAACAGCGGGTTGTCGTTCGGCGTCGCCAACCACTGGTCCGCCAGTGCCCGATCAGACAGCAGAATTTCGAGGGACTTGTAGATCCCCAGGATGTAGCTGGCCCGTTCCAACAGATCCCGTGTCAACTTGGCCTTTTCAGGCTGGCTCTTCCAGTTGTAGAGGGTCTTCTCATTGCTGAGTCCCAACAGGGTCATCTGCTGGGCACCAGTGAGGCGCCATTGGCTGAAGATATTGAAAATGGCCGGCAGCAGCGAGCTGGTGACACTGGTACCACGTTGCAGTAGTTGTTCTGCAGGAACACTCATCGGCGACTATCCTTACACAAAGCACTGTATTGTTACAGTGATTGCTCGCAGACTAACAAACTGTATTATTACAGTCAACCGTATTCAACAGGAGCTGAGGGCATAAAAAACCCGGCCATCATGCCGGGTTTTTATGCCATGCACTGTCGTAGGATGCGGGTCTCCGCTTATTCCCACTCAATCGTCGCAGGCGGCTTGGAGGAGATGTCATAGGCCACGCGGGAGACATCGGCAATCTCGTTGATGATGCGATTGCTGACGGTTTCCAGCAGCTCATAGGGCAGGTGTGCCCAGCGGGCGGTCATGAAGTCGATGGTCTCCACGGCGCGCAGGGTAATCACCCAGGAATAGCGGCGGGCATCCCCTACTACGCCAACGGACTTCACCGGCACGAAGACGGCAAAGGCCTGGCTGGTCTTGTGGTAGTAGCCGCTGCGGTGCAGCTCTTCGATGAAGATGGCATCGGCGCGGCGCAGTACCTCGCAATACTCTTTCTTCACTTCACCGAGAATACGCACGCCAAGGCCAGGCCCCGGGAAGGGATGGCGATACACCATGTCATAGGGCAGGCCAAGCTCCAGGCCGATCTTGCGCACCTCGTCCTTGAACAGCTCACGCAGGGGTTCCACCAACCCAAGCTTCATGTCTTCCGGCAGGCCGCCCACGTTGTGGTGGGATTTGATGACATGCGCCTTGCCGGTCTTGGAACCGGCGGACTCGATCACGTCCGGGTAAATGGTGCCCTGGGCCAGCCATTTCACATTGGGGATTTTGCTCGCTTCGGCGTCGAACACCTCGATGAAGGTATTGCCGATGGCCTTGCGCTTGAGCTCCGGGTCGCTCACCCCGGCCAGCTTGCCAAGGAACTGTGCCTCGGCGTCTGCGCGGATGACCTTCACCCCCATGCTCTTCGCGAAAGTCGCCATCACCTGGTCGCCCTCGTGCAGGCGCAACAGGCCGTTGTCCACAAACACGCAGGTCAGCTGGTCCCCGATGGCCTTGTGCAGAAGGGCGGCCACCACGGAAGAGTCCACGCCGCCGGAGAGCCCCAGCAGCACATGGTCGGACCCGACCTGCTCGCGTACGCGGGCAATGGCGTCCTCGATGATGTTGGCAGAAGTCCACAGCGCTTCACAGCCGCATATCTGGCGCACGAAACGTTCCAGAATGCGCAAGCCCTGTGCCGTGTGGGTTACTTCCGGATGGAACTGAATGCCGTAGAAACGTCGCGATTCATCGGACATGGCGGCGATGGGGGCACTCTCTGTCGCCGCAATCGTGGTGAAGCCCTCGGGTACTTTTACCACCTTGTCGCCATGGCTCATCCACACATCGAGCTGAGCCAGGCCGCTGTCCATCACGCGGTCTTCAATACCTTCAAACAGGGCGCTGGGGCTGACCAGGTTCACTTCCGCGTAGCCGAACTCGGACTTGGCGGAAGACTCCACCTTGCCTCCCAGTTGTTCGGCCATGGTCTGCATGCCATAGCAGATGCCCAGCAGCGGCAAATCGCCTTGCAGCAAAAATTCCGGGGCGCGCGGCGAGTCTGCCAGCGTGGCAGTCTCGGGCCCGCCGGAGAAGATCACGCCCTGCGGGGCAAAGGCTTCAATTTCCTGCTGTGAGGACTGGTAATCCCAGATCTCGCAATACACCCCCAACTCCCGCACGCGGCGTGCGATCAGCTGGGTGTATTGAGACCCGAAATCCAGAATGAGAATTTTCTGGCTGTGAATATTCAAGATGTGTCCGACCTGCTATTGGGTTCAGCTCATGCGGTAATTGGGCGCTTCTTTGGTGATACTGACATCGTGCACATGGCTCTCGCTCATGCCGGAAGAGGTGATCTTCACGAACTGAGGCTTGGTGCGCATCTGCCCGATATCCTCACACCCGGTATAGCCCATGCTTGAGCGCAGACCGCCCATCAGCTGGTGCACAATCGCAGACATCGGCCCCTTGTAGGGAACGCGGCCCTCAATCCCTTCCGGAACGAGTTTCTCGGTGCCCGAAGCAATATCCTGGAAGTAGCGGTCGCTGGAGCCCTGGCTGTGCGACATGGCGCCCAGAGAACCCATGCCACGATAGGCCTTGTAGCTGCGCCCCTGGTACAGCTCGACCTCGCCGGGCGCCTCTTCGGAACCGGCCAGCAGGCTGCCGATCATGACCACATGCGCGCCGGCAGCAATCACCTTGGCAATATCCCCGGAGAAACGAATGCCCCCATCGGAGATCACGCACACCTGGGTGTCTTTCAGGGCTTCGGCCACATTGGCCACGGCGGTAATCTGCGGCACGCCGACACCGGTCACGATGCGCGTGGTGCAGATGGAGCCAGGACCAATCCCGACCTTCACGGCATCCGCACCCGCTGCCGCGAGATCCTTGGCCGCTTCGGCAGTGGCGATATTGCCACCGATGACGGGGATATGGGGGTAGAGACCCTTGATACGACGAACCTGATCGATCACGCCCTGGGAATGACCGTGTGCGGTATCCACCACGATCACGTCCACACCGGCCTCCACGATGGCCGCCACGCGCTCGGCCGTATCGGCGCCCGTGCCGACAGCAGCCGCCACGCGCAGGCGCCCGAGCTGGTCCTTGCAGGCATTCGGGTAATCTTCCGCCTTGCGGATATCCTTCAGGGTCACCAGGCCGCGCAGCTCGAAATTATCGTTGACAACAAGGATCTTCTCGATACGGTGTTTGTGCAGCAGGTCTTTGACTTCCTTGTGGGAAGCGCTTTCCTTGACGGTAACCAGGGCTTTCTTGGGCGTCATGATGGACGAGACGGCGGCATCGTAATTGGTCTCGAATCGCACGTCACGGCTGGTGACGATACCCACCAGATTACTGCCTTCGACGACTGGCATGCCGGAGATGTCGTTCTCCCGCATCAATGCAATCAGTTCACGAATCGTGGCAGTGGGAGCGATGGTGATAGGGTCCTTCACGACCCCACTCTCGAACTTCTTGACCATCCGGACTTCGCGTGCCTGCTGCTCAATGCTCATGCTCTTGTGAATCACCCCAAGGCCGCCTTCCTGGGCCATCGCGATGGCGAGGCGAGCCTCGGTCACGGTGTCCATGGCAGACGAGATCATGGGGATATTCAGGGCGATGGACGCGGTTAACTGCGTCTTGAGGCTGACCGATTTGGGGAGCACAGTGGAGTGTGCGGGCACGAGTAGAACGTCATCGAATGTCAGAGCTTCTTCAGCAATGCGCAACATAAGATTTCCACGTATCAGCAAAAACGCGATTATACAGACGTCACCCGCGCCTGTACACATGCAGCTGAAGGGAATGCAGGAACTCGGAACGTGCAACGCGATGCACCGGTTTGAAGCCGTGCTGGGCAAAGGCTGCATCGAGCTGGGCTCCGGATACCGGATACTGCTTGATATCCTTGCCGCTGAGCACCTTGCGCAGTCGGCGTCTGAGCGAAGTGAACGAGGTCGGGGAAATACGCGAAATCACCACATAGCGGCTGCTGACGCGGCAGATCTCGGCAATCAGACGCTGCTGCAGGGCTTCGCTTTCGAAGTGGTGCAGCAGGCGGAAACACAGGGTGGCATCGAAGTGCCCGTCCTCGTAGGGCAGCTCAAAAATATTCTGCCTCTCGAAACTGGCTGACACACCATCCTTCTCGGCCAGTTCTCGCGCCAGTGACAGTGCCGCCTCGCCCAGATCGATACCCACCACCTGCTTGCCCTGCTGGGCCAGCCAGATACTGGCACGCCCCACACCACAGGGCGCATCCAGCACCGTATGAACATCCTTCACATGGGCAAAGGCATCGGCCAGCATGGCCATCTCCTGCTGGTGTTTCTCCTGTTTGCGCTGGCTGTAGGACAGGGCGGACTGCTCGTCGGATTTTACACGGGCATAACTGATCTGGTCCGTCATGGGGATCACTCCAAAAAGTTCATTATTGTCATTGAAAACGGTTAGGGAAGCGCTTGCGCAGGCGTTTGCGCAGTTGCGGCATGGCCGTCAGATGGCTTTCCAGCAAAGCCGCCAGCGCCTCATCGGGCAGCCAGTCGGCACGGCGAATAAACTGGGTCAGGTCGGCATACGCCGCCCATTGCGGAAAGAGGCGCCGACGCGCCCGCTCAAAGTCAATCAGACAGCCCTCCCCGGTAGCAAGTTCCAGAAACAGATGAACGGGGAACAGCGCTCCATGCTGCCAGCGGCTTTGATGCATCTGCAACAACTGCTCGCCAATGCGGCGCAACACGGGCAGATAGGGGGTCCAGTCCGAGACCTGCTCACGGTAACTGCTCAGGTTCGGATAGGGCAGGCCGCGAGTCAGAATAAGCCCCTGGGGAGCCCCGTTGCCCGGACTGGTGCGAAAGCCGCAGGCCACCAGCTCCACAGCCGGCCAGCCCTCCACCAACGCCCGGTGCAGCGCATCGGCCTCGTAACGGAATGTCAGTGTGCCCGTTGGGTAGCGCAGGGAGTAACGCGTCTGGTTCTCCTGGCGCTTGAGGTAATACACCTCCTGTTCGCCCTGCTCATTGGGGAGCGTCAGGATGGAGACCCCGCTCCAGCCATTGCGACGCAGGTTGGCGGGCTCGACAAATTCCTGCGGCAGGCTCCAGAGGTGCTCAAAGCGGGTATAACCAGCCTGCGCCAATTGCCGGGCGGCAAGAGGGCTGAAGACTCGGAGCTCATTGGAACGATTTTGATCCAGGAGAGCGGCAACGGCATCCATAACAAGGGCTCAATGATAAAAACGGGACACTTCGCGGGCAAACTTGCCCAACGGGGTCCGATAATCGCTGCTCGTCTGGTTCAAATCAAGTGGCGCATCGTTCAAGGTGGTCACACTGTCGTCATAGGCTGCCGATTTCTTGCTGAACACCATTTTCAGATCGGGTGTCACCAGGGTGTTGCCATGCCAGTCACTGACCACGGTGTAGTCGCGGGCGTAGTCAGGGGCAAACAGATCATGACCGTAGCTGTAAATTTCCGGGTCCACGTCCGCCCCGAGCGCCGCCAGAATCGTCGCCGGCATGTCCAGGTGGCTGGTCATGACATTGGTCACCCCGGGGGCACGCCCCGGAATATGCACCAGCATCGGCACACGAATCTGCTCCTGGCTGAAGGTCGAGTTGTGCCCCCAACGCCCCTTCTCCATGAACTCCTCACCATGATCCCCGGTGACCACCACGATGGTGCTGTCCAGCAGGCCCTGCTCTTCCAGCGTGTCAAACACACGCCCCAACTGGCTGTCGAGATGATGAGTGGCATTGATGTAGCGGCTGCGGATGCGCTCGATATTTTCCTCGACATCCACCGTGAGGTAATTGAAATCCGTGAGGTAATCCTCCCGGATCACGGATTCTTCCGGGAAATAGTAGTTGGCGTGGGCAGACTCAAAGAACATGAAGGCAAAGAAAGGCTTCTGTGCATTGCCGATGTACTGCAGCATATCCCCCACATTCTTGCGGTCACGCTCCCAGCCATCGCCCTCGGTGTAGGACTGGAGCTGATCATCGGACAGACTCGCAAACACGGTCTTGTCAAACTCCGGATAGGAGAAACGGGAGCTGGTATAGGCCATCATGGAGTAATCGTTCTTCTTCAGCAGATCCACCAGCATCGGGGGGCGATGGGCATAGAGGAAATCGAACCAGTAACTCCCGTACAGGCCGTAGAACTGGGAGAACATTCCCATGCGCGTGCCGTTTCCGCCACTGTAATGCTGGGTGAAGCGCTGAGTCTTCTGCGCGAAAGTCCAGGTATTGGGCATGATCTCCGGGTCCAGCATATCGGCTCGCAGAGACTCCGACACCAACCACACCACGTTATAGGGTTTGGTAAAGCTCACGTCCGGCGTGGCGGGGTAATCCAGGGTTCCACTGCCCTGCGCCACATCAAACTCTGCAGTATCCGGGCGCTCGATCGGCACCCCCAGGTCTTCGAAGAAGGTTCTGGCGGTCACCGGGATATACCAGACAATGCGTCCCGCAGCCCCGAGAATACCGCGGTCATAGCGATATTCTGCATAGGCATACCAGAAGGCTTGAAACAGCAACAGCACCGTCACGCCGGACCACAGCAGCTTTTTACCCAGGCGTGCCGGGTACAGCTTTTCGAAGGGAATATAGCGCAGCGCCGCAAATACCATGAGCCCCAGCACAAACACCGCCACCGCCAGTGTCCACATGGTGGAGTCAGTCACGCCCATGGCTTCCACGCCTCCCGGCGTCACCAACAGGTTCACCACGAAGAAATTCACATAGAAGCCATACATATCGTGCAGCTTGTAATTGGCAAACATGAACACGATGCTCGCCACGCACAGCAACTGCATCAGCACCACGATCACGTGGCCGCCCGCCATGCCACGCCGCTGCACGAAACGGTACAGGGCATACAGCAGCAGAACGGGAGAGCTCAGCACAAAGGACTGCACGATCAGGGCAAGGAGAAGAAACAGACCGGTAGAGAACTGCAGGGGCCATTGCCAGGCCATGACGAGACCGGCGAGGAAGACCGCACAATAGGTGACAAAAGCAGTACGCAAGGCAGTACAGGACTGATTCAAAACAGAGCTCCGTAAACGATAGGTGGATTTTTCGTTATTGTTTTAAGCCTAAAGCCATTAACTTAAGTCAATCTTAAGGAGCCTCTGATTCATCAGGCAGACATTCAGTCCTTGCGAGGACTCAAAACTCGTATTCCAGCAGGAAGCGAAAGGTCGAATCCGGCGTGGTGTCATTCAGCGGCGCAATCAGCCCCGCCTCCCAGGTCCATTTGCGTCGCCCCTGCCCCCGCACCGTGCCGGCCACAACGGGGCCGATCCCGCGAGTGTATTCATCCGCATAGAACTCCACGCCAGGCTCCAGTGCCGGCGAGTAGCGGTAACGCCACTGGGCGTTGAGATAACGATCGATCTCGTCCGTGATATCCGAGCCGAACTCGTACTCCAGCCCCACATTCACCGTTCCCACCCAGTCTCCCCACTGACGGGTGCTGATCAGCGTTGCCGCGATCTCGGCGATGCTCTCGCTGAGTTCACGCTCATATTCCACCAGCAGCCCCCAATCGGCGTTGTACTCGCCCTGCTCCGTCAACTGCACCTTGGCTTCCAGCTCATAGGCTTCGATGGCCAGAGACTTGTCGGGAAAACGGGAGGCAATGGCATAGGCTTCGGCGAAAACCCGGTCATTGACCGAGAAGCCATAGCCCAGGCGCTGGTACATGACACCATCCTCTACCGCCGAATCATCCCACTGATAGAGAGAGCGAAACTCCAGCTCCTTCTCGGTAGCCTGAACATAGGGGTCATAAATACGGCCCACGCCATTATGGTGCAAGGGGTTATCTGCCAGGACCTGGCCACTGCCACTGAGCGCACTGAGCAGCACAGCCACTGCGATCCTTTTACTTCGCATCTCATTCTCCTCCGCGAGCGGGTTCAGGTAAGCGGTGCAAGCGCCATGCTGCCAGCATTGCCAGGATGGAGACAATGACCGAGCTCAAATAGAGCGACACCTGATTCAGGGTGGGCTGCGCCTCATAGCCCAGCGTTGCGCGCAGCAATTCGCCCATCAGGGACGACTCTTCGAACAGACCACTGCTGTCCCATAAAGGTTCCTGATAGGGCAGCACATCCGCCTGGGACAGATAGACCGATGCCTGGCCCATCATGCTGGCACCCAGCACCAGGGAAACCCCGCAACAGACGATCAGGCGCGGGCGGCGCGCAAGTGAACGCAACCCGTAATAGAAGAAGGTACCCACGCTGAGCCCGATTCCGAGCCCGATAACGCCTCCGGAAAAAACGGCGGTGATATTGCCGGCAAGCACGCCATAGGAATAGGCATAGAGATAGATTTCCGCCCCTTCCCGGGTAATCGCCATCGCCACCATGACGACGAAGGTCAGCATCAGGGTCCGGTAAGCCAGCATTACAGAGGGATTGCGCAGTTGAAAGACCGCAAGGAAATTGTGCGTTGCCAGCAAAACGGCAATACCAACCAACAGGGCCGAGTTCACATACTCCTGCCCGAAACCCTCAAAGGCCATGGAAATCTGCTCCAGACCCAGCGCATAGAGCGTAGCGCCGCCTACCCCCAGCGCAAGCCCCCCCAGCATCCAGCGAAAACGATAACCCATGGCGGTGGAGGTCGCCATCAGCATGCAGATCAGCAGCATGGCCTCCAGGACTTCCCGCAACACAATCACCACGGCATCTGTCATATCCCTGTGTCTCCTACCCTCATTCCGCAATGATCTTGCCCAAAGCGGTCTTCATATTGAACTCACCGAAAAAGGGGTACTCGCCCGGTTTCAGCGGACCGATGAAAACCACGCCCTGGCTGTTGCCCACAATGACCTTTTCCCGGTTCAGCTCATAGCTCTCGAACTCTTCCGGGGTATCGTCACGGTTGTAGATGATCAGTTTGACTTTCTGGTTGGCGGGAATCACCAGTTCCGCAGGGAAAAACAGATGCTCCCGAATCTCGATCTCGAACACCGGGGTCTGAGCATGGCTCCAGGGGGCGATGCTCCATAGCAGGAACAACAGCACGCTGCGCCAGCGCCTGTGCAGGTGAGGGCAAGGAGTCAGTATTTCCTTCATGCTTTTTTTCCTTCTGGTTTTTCTTGCGCCAAAGGCTTGAACAGAATCGTGACACATAAGCCCCCCAGTTCACGGGACTGCGAGAGCCGGATGTGCCCGCCGTGCATCTCCACAATATGTTTGACGATCGCCAGCCCCAGCCCGGAACCACTCACTCCGGAAGCATGGCGATCCCCATCCAGGCGGTAGAAGCGGTCAAACACCCGCTCGCGATAGGACTCCGGGATTCCGGGGCCGGAGTCCTCCACCTGCAGAATTGTCTCCTTGCGGTCGGTCCTCACCCGCATGCGGATATGCGCCCCCTGCGGCGAATATTTCGAGGCATTGCCGATCAGGTTCAGCATCAGGGAGCGCAGCGCAGTAGCATCCCCTGCCACCAGGCCAGGCCCACCCTCCAGATCGAAGTGCTGCTCACGTTCCAGAATCTGCTCATACTCGCTGCTGATCACCTCCTGCGCCAGCGCGTACAGATCGACTGGCACAAACTGCACCATGTACTGATCGGGTGCCGTCCGGTTCAGCACCAGTATCTGCTCCACCAGATGCCCCATGGCATCGATGCCCTGCCGCAGCTCCTCCGCCGTGGCATTGGGGGCTTCCAGCTCGGCCAGCAGGTTGTGTACCTGCACCTTGAGAATACTGATGGGCGTGCGCAGCTCATGGGCGGCATCGGCAGCGAAACGCTTTTCTCGGTTGAACGAGGACTGCAGGCGCCGCAGCAAATCGTTGGTGGACACCGTCAGCGGGGTCAGCTCGCGCGGCACATTGTCCAGGCGTACCGGACTAAGGTCGGAGACCTCGCGTGAACGCACTTCCTTCGCCAGTTGCCGGATCGGGCGCAAACCATAACCCACGATAAACCAGATCAACAGGGCGGCCAGCGGCACGCCCAGTACCGTTGGCACCACGGCCTCCAGAATCACACTCTCTGCCAGCTCATAACGCACATCGAGACGCTGGGCCACCATCACCCAATGCCCGTCGAGCTGATCCCAGACCACCAGCACGCGCCAGCGGTAGCCGTTGAAATTACGATCCGAATAACCCACCTCACGCGGACTCATCGGCGTATTGGGAGCGGCCACGGAGCGCAGCAGCAAAGCGCCCTCCTCGTTAAACACCTGGTAGGCAATCAGGCTCTGGGCGCTCAGCTGCGCATCCGCCTGTCGCGGCAGCAACAGCCCCTCGACAACCTGACCACGATTGATTGTGATCAGGCTGAGCAGTTTGGCGTGCTCCTGCAGCTGCATGTCAAACAGCGTTTCGGCCTCCACCATGCTCTGGCGGTAGCCGCGCAGGGACGACAGAAAACTCACCAACACAATGATGGCGATCAGGGTCAGGGTCAGAAAGACGCGGATGGAGGCCATGGGGCTCTATCCGGCCTCCGCCTGTCTGCGCACCACATAGCCCACTCCCCGCACGGTCTGGATAAACCCTGCCGGCAGCTTCTTGCGCAGATTATGGATATGCACTTCCACGGCATTGCTGCTGACTTCCTCGCCCCAGCTGTACAGCTTGCTGTCGAGGGAGTCACGCGTCTGTATCTTGTTGGCACTCTCCATCAAGGCCTTGAGCAGCATGTACTCGCGGCGGGAGGTGCTGATGCTTTCTCCGTTCACCGATACCTCGTGACTGCTGGTATCGATACTGACCTCTCCGATCGTGATAAACGGGTTGCGGACATTGCTCAGACGCCGCTCCATGGCACGCAGGCGCGCCAGCAGCTCGTCGATCTCGAAGGGCTTGGCGAGATAATCATCGGCACCTGCGTCCAGCCCCAGAATCTTGTCCGATGTCGTATCCCGGGCTGTCAGGATCAGCACCGGGTTACTGAAACCCTGTTCGCGGGCACTGCGCAGCACGTCCAGACCATCCAGGTCGGGAAGGCCGAGATCCAGCACCACAATATCCGGTTTCGTACTGCGAATGGCCGTCAGCGCGCGCTTGCCGCTGTCCACATGGTTCACGCTGAAACCGGCCGCCTTCAGGGTTTTCATGACGGCATTGGCCAGCAGTGTATTGTCTTCAACCAGCAACACCTGCATGGCGTGCCCTCGTTGTCAGTGTCTTGCCTCGATTTGCTGCAGGATCTGCTCGATCTCTGCCCGACGCCCCTGATCCGCCAGTTCACGGCCCGGACGGGCGGGCGCACTCATGGCACGGTTCAGATAGCGGGTGGCATCGTCGTCCTGCTTCTGTTTGAAGAGGTATTCTGCATAAAAATAGTTTGCATCGATACCGTTGGGTGACAATTCAAGCCCTTTTTTGAGCAGCTCCACGCCCTTGTCCTCATCCCCGAAGCCCACAGGCCAGCCTGGAACATTCAGATAAAGCACTCCGAGGCTGGTATAGGCAGAGCCGTCCATGGCATCGGCATTGATGCTCATGGCCTTTTCAAAATCTGCCTTCGCCGCCTTGGCCGCTGACAGGGCACCCAGCCCACCCTTTGCCCCGGCGTAACTGGAACGAATGATACCACTCCAGATCCAGGCATCCGCGCTGTTGCTCTGGCTGCGCGTCACCTTTTCGGCATCGTCTATCAGGGTATTGAAGGCTTCCACCTGGCTCTTGCCTTCCAGCAGGTAATTCACCTCCGCCCAGCGCTGCTGCAGGCCCGTCACCTCGGCATTCGCCTGTGCGTGCACCAGCGCTGATGAAAGCAGCGTGTACGCAAGCCCAAGAATGATTGCTATGACTGGTTTTTTCATGATGCCTCTCCTGTATGGGAAACCCCGGCCTTGCGGCCCTGCCGATTATCACTGTTTTGTGCAAAGCCGCGTATGCGGGCCAACTGCTTACGGATGGATCCGTCCGTCATCGCGGGAGCACAGGCGTTGACCCAGGCATAAAAACGTTCCGGCCAACCCAGCACCTGGGCCGACCAGCGATCCTCCCGAATGCGCTCCACCAACGTACGGGCCACATACTCGGGCGCATCCATTGCCACGCCCATCGCCTCGTTCATGGCCACCACGCGATTACTGTTCAAGGCGGTGCGCGTGGCACGCGGGGACAGATGCATTACCTGCACGGCGGTGTCTGCCAGTTCCCGGCGCAGCGCTTCGCTGAAACCCCGCAAGCCGAACTTGCTCGCACTGTAAACGCTGTAGCCTGGGTAGCCGATGCTGCCCAGTGCGGAGCCGATGTTGATCACGGCAGCCTCGGGGCGCGTCTTCAACACCGGCAGCAACAGGCGCGTCAACTGAATGGGCACATTCAGATTCAGTTCCAGCAGATCCGTGATTGCCTCGCTGCTGGAGTCCTCCAGCCAGTTGAACTCTCCTGCACCGGCGTTGTTGATGAGAATATCCACCTGCAGATCGCTGCAGATCACGGCCAGCGCTTCGCGTTCGCTCTGCTGGCGCAGATCGGCCACCAGCGTGCGATGAGGCTGATCCACAGGAGCCAGGCTGGCGCACAGCGCCTCCAGCGTTTTGAGCCCACGCCCGACCAGAATGAGACGAGCACCGGCCTGCGCCAGTTGCAAGGCCAGACAACGACCAATGCCACCGCTCGCGCCTGTCAGCAGAACTGTCTTCCCTGCAAGCTGCATAGTTCCTCCTCAGGCGGCATCCTGAACGTTGCCGTCCGCCTGCATACGCGGAACGCTGTCAAACACGCCCTTGTAGAGCCGGTAGAACATCCGGGTGCTGTGAATCAGCAACTCCTGCAGCTGCGGATCCGTAAACCGGTTCATCAGCATTTCAAGATGCTGAATATGGGATTGATCAATGCTGCCATGGGAGCGCAGATAACTGAACGCCTGTTCCGGAAGATCGAGCGCGGCCTTGATCTGATCGGCAGCGTAGTCCGCCAGATTGACACTGGTTCCCTCCAGCACATGCACCATGCCGAAGAATCCGATCGGGTTGCGACGATTGACCATGTCAAAGGCATAGGCCACCATCAGCTCGGTTTCAGGCGCCGGCCTGCTGTTGCGCACCGCCTCCTTGTCTGCCCCACAGGCGGCGATATCGTTCAGAATCCACTCCTGATGCCCGATCTCTTCCTCGATATATTCCGCCACGGCAACGCGCAGCCATTCGTATTCATCGGACAGACGCGAACCCACCGCCATGAGCAGGGGAACCGTGTACTTGACGTGATGATAGGCCTGGGTCAGGTAATCCACATATTCCTTCAGCGTCACATTACGGGCCATGCAACGCTCGATGATTTCACTGCTGACCAGTTGTTGACGCTCCGCTTCCGTAGCGGCTTTCAGCGTGTCATAAAACATGGAAGGCTCCCCTTTCATTAAACGGCTTCGGTATAGCTATCATTTGCGTACAGCGCTTCCAGCTCCCGCTGAAAGTGCGTAAAAATCTGAGCCCGACGCGGGCGTCCATTGCTGGTCACCAGATCGTCATCACGACCACTGCCGCGCACCAGCGGCTGTGTCAGGCGCACCCAGCGACGCGCCTGGGCATAGGCCGGCAAACGCGCATTGGCACGCGCCACTGCAGCCGCCAGCGCGGCATCGGAAACGGCGGGGCTGCTGGCAGCAACAAGCGCCACGCAATAGGGTCGGGAATCGCCGAACACCACACTCGCGGCAATCTCACCCTGTGCGTTGAGTTCAGCCTCCACCCATTCGGGGCTGATATTGCGCCCGAAACTGGACACCAGCACGTTCTTGCGGCGCCCCTGGTAATACAGATACCCCTCGTCGTCGAAGCGGCCAAGATCGCCGGTAGCCACACGGCGCACTCCTGCATCGGCGCACCAGCTGTCCCGCTCACCCACATAGCCCAGATAGGCTGGCCCGGTCACCACGATTTCGTCGTCCACAATCTCCACATGGGTGTGGGGCAACACCTTGCCCAGGCTGCCATTGCGATGGGCATCCGGCCGGTTCAGGCAAACCACGGAACCGCACTCGGACAAACCATAGCCCTCATAAACCGGCATGCCATGCGCCCAGGCACGGCTGAGCAGATCGGGGCTGACGGTGGCACCTCCCACGGCGATGAACTGCAGGGTATCCGGCAACTGCCAGCCCGCATCGCAGCTCATCACCAGGGCCTCAAGCAGCTGCGGAATCAGGATCATGCTACCCGGACGACAGACCGACAGGGCATGTAGAAAGGTGGGCAGGGAGAAACCCGAGGCACCATTGAACCCCAGTGCACTCTCCTGTGCCAGAACGACCGTTGCTCCACGCCGCAGGGGCGCGTGCACGCCTGCGATATTTTCCAGCAGGGTCGCCAGGGGCAGCACACAGAGATGACGCTCGATATCACATCCGGCGGTCGCATCCAGCAGGGAACCGGTAACGGCCTGCATCTGCCCGGCACTCAGGCAGACCCCTTTGGGGGTGCCGGTGGAGCCGGAGGTAAACGTGATCTTGCTGGTATGAGGCGGAATCTGTTCGCTGTTGTCCATGCCGTCCTGCCACTGCGGGTTGCGCCGCAGATAGCCCAGGCCCGCCAGCTCGCCAGCCGGACTGAACTGTTCCCCGCACAGCCCGGCCAGCTCCGCAGGTCGGTCCGTGAGCACCGCATCGATGCGCAGGCTGCGCAGGGCATGCAGGACCTGCTGTGCAGAGAAAAAACCGGGCAGCGGGAGCAGCACGATGTCCTGCAGGCTACAGGCAATATCCGCCAGCACCCAGGTCGGGGCATTGCCCGCCTGCAGCGCCAGTACGCCGACAGCGTCCTCACGCAGACGATGCGCCATGGCTTCGGCGCTGGCCTTCAACTGCTTCCAGCTCAGGGCCTCCTGCAATTCCCCGTCAAATGTCTGCAGCGCAGCCCCATCGGGCATGGCCATGGCGTGATGGCAAATGGCTGACCACAGTTTATTCATGCTCGCGCGTTTCCCGGGCGGCCCGCAGCACCTCGGCCAGCTCTGCGATTTCATTTTCGTACAGACCCAGCAGCTTCTGCACAAACTCATTCTGCTGCAGGGTCTGGTGGGCGGGCAGCAGGTCGCCAATCACGACACAGGGCTGCTGATCATAGTATGTGCCCCAGTCCCGCAGCTGCTCTCCCAGACGCTGTGGATCGGCCGCACAAAGTACCTGTGGCTCGAAACACAGCTTGTGCAGCAGCGAAATCACCTGCCCTGTGGCGGTAAAGGTGATCCAGCGATAACCCGCGCGGTGCAGCACCTCGGTCAGCACCACAAACAACAGCTGGCTGCCGCCGCGGTTCGCGGCCAGATTGCCGGTTTCAATGATCTGGGAACGATCCACCGGGAGCCCGCGATTGGCGGCAATCATCTGTTCGATCGGAGCATCCAGATACTGTTCCACAAAGAACGCACCACTGGCCCCAGGGCGCAAGCCCACCACCCCCTGCAGGCTGTCCTCATGACGGGTAGCCAGCAGATAGGGCAGAAAGTGGGTGACATCGGCCTGATAGGTGTCGGCATAGCGCGCATGAACAAAGGCTTCCAGGGCCGGACGCTGGGGCGCATCCGCTGCATACAGGCACAGCAGGGGATGAACCGGGGCGTTGCGGATGGCGCTGAGCGGGGTGGCGGACATGATCGGAACTCCGTATGACTGGACCATGGCGCCACTGTAGGCAGCAATTCTTAATTCAATATTAAGGAACCTCTTAAGAAAGCTTTTTCACTGCCTCGCCACGGTGTGCTGTGGGCCACATTGTTCCGGCAGCCGCCCTGCTCTATCATGCGCCCCATGTCCTACTTCTCCCCCTCTTCCCCGGTTCGCGAAGCCCTGTCCGTCAGCAGCCTCAACCGTCTGGCGCGTTCACTGCTGGAAGACCACTTTCCAGCGGTACTGGTGGAGGGGGAAATCTCCAATCTGGCCATGCCGGCGTCCGGTCATTGGTATTTCACGCTGAAGGACGAAAGCTCCCAGATCCGTTGTGCCATGTTCCGCAACCGCAATGCTGCCACCCGCATGCGGCCACGCGATGGCATGCAGGTGCTGCTGCGGGGGAAGCTGAGTATCTACGAGGGTCGTGGCGACTACCAACTGATAGCCGAGACACTGGAAGAGGCGGGCGATGGGGCCTTGCGCCGCCGCTTCGAACAATTGAAACAGAAGCTGCAGGACGAAGGCTTGTTTGCTCCCGAGCGCAAACGCCCCATGCCGGAGCATGTGCGTCACATCGGCGTCATTACCTCCGCCACCGGCGCCGTGATCCGCGACATGATCAATGTGCTGGGACGGCGCTTCCCCGCCATCACCGTTACCCTACTGCCGGTCCCGGTGCAGGGGATAGAGGCGGCCGCTGCCATCTGCAGGGCATTGGCGATTGCCAACCGCCGTGCAGCGGAGCTGGGGCTGGATGTGTTGATCCTCGGGCGTGGCGGCGGTTCCCTGGAAGACCTGCAGGCCTTCAACGAGGAAAGCGTTGCCCGCGCCATCGCCGACAGTCGGCTGCCCGTCGTCAGCGCCGTTGGCCATGAAACCGATTTCACCATTGCCGATTTTGTGGCCGACCTGCGCGCCCCCACCCCCTCGGCGGCCGCAGAGCTGCTGAGCCCGGATCAGGAGGAAACCCTGGCACTGCTGAGCGGCTACGCCCATCTCCTTGGCAAACAGATACGCGAACGGCTGCAACAGCACAGCCAACAACTGCTGTGGCTGACACGCCAACTGAAACACCCCGGACGCCGCCTGCAGGAATATGCCCAGACACTGGATCTGCTGGAGGCACGCCTGCAACGGGCCACACGCCTGCGCCAGCATAACGCCGGGCGCGATCTGCGCGAACTGCAGCAACGCCTCTGGCACCGCTCCCCGGCCACCGCCGTACAGCGTGAACTCGATGCCCTGGCACACTATCACCTGAGGCTGCACCGGGCACTGCAGCAACGCCTGCATCTGCAGCGCGGACAGCTCGCGCAGCTGGTACGCAGCCTGGACGGCATCAGCCCGCTGAACACCCTGAAACGGGGCTACAGCATCAGTTTTGATTCCCGCGGGCAGGTAGTACGCCAGCTCGACCAGGTGCAGGAGGGAGAAAGCTTGCACACCCAACTGGCAGACGGCAGTATTGAAAGCGTTGTCACCCGCCTACTGCCCGGCAAGGGGCTGGTCGGCAAACCTTCTGAGGACACCACACCATGAAAACCCGTTTCCACCTGTTCATCGCCGTCCTCTGTGCCGCTCTGCTGCAACAGGCCGCTGCGGTGGAAATCGATGCCCTTCCGCTCGACTCGGCGGTGCCCGGTGGCGTGGCGCTGGTACCCACCGGGGGTCATGCCATCTCGGCCCAATACCGCAACAATCGCGTGCTGCTGGCAGAGCATGAGGGTGTGCAATACGCCATCGTGGGTATCGCGCTGAATGCAAAGCCCGGCGAACACGAGATCACCCTGCGTCTGGCCGATGGCGGCCAGACCCATCGCAGCTTTACGGTCAGCGACAAAAAATATGTGGAGCAGCGCCTCACCATCACCAATGAACGCCAGGTCAACCCGAACACCGAGGACATGACACGCATCAACCGCGAAAGCGCGCAAATGAATGAAGCCTTTGCGAGCTGGGACGAAGGTCTGCAGCCGGTACTGCGCATGAAGGCACCGGTGGAAGGGGTCCGCAGCAGCTCCTTCGGCCTGCGTCGCTTCTTCAATGAGCAGCCCCGGGCGCCTCACTCCGGCATGGACATTGCCGCCCCCGAAGGCACCCCCATCTTCGCCCCTGCCGGCGGCGTAGTCCGGGCCACCGGCAATTATTTCTTCAACGGCAATACCATCATCCTCGACCACGGTCATGGCCTGATCACGCTGTACTGCCACATGAACACCATCGATGTCAGCCCGGGCCAGCGAGTGGAAAGCGGGGAACAGATCGGCGAGGTGGGACAGACCGGTCGGGTAACCGGGCCGCATCTGCACTGGAGCATCAACCTGAACAACACGCGCGTGGACCCGGCACTGTTTATTCAGGACTGAAAACAGCCCCCAAAACTCCCTCCCCTGTGCTGTTTTTTCATCCACTGTTCGCCTAAATTGTGCGCACTCAGGCCGGGTGCCTGTGAAACAAATCGCAAACGCGCAAAAAAGCCTGCCCCTGTCTGACATTTCAGTGATGCAAATCCGGTCCATGCCGGAAAGCTGTACTACACTGCATCTGAGCTTCGACGCGCCTTTTGCCGCAATTCCACACGAGGAAAACCGAGTGCCCGCCATCGAAACCCTGTTCCTTCTGCTCGCGGGGCATGCTCTGGCTGACTTCGTCCTGCAGTCCGAAGCCATGAGCCGGGGCAAGAATCGTCACAGCAGTATTCACTGCAAAGGCGATGAGAACTTCCCCGCCTGGTATTACTGGCTCAGCGCACACGCACTGGTGCATGGCGGCACCGTCTATGTCATCACCGGCAGTTTCATCCTGGCACTCGTGGAAACGGTCTGTCACTGGGGCATCGATTTCACCAAATGCGAGCGAAAGATCAGTGTGCACACCGATCAATGGCTGCATATTGCGGTCAAGTTTATCTATGTGCCCGTCCTGCTGTACTGGCCCGACATCGCCTGATGGCCGCGCGGCGCACGCGTTGGTTTCCCCGACAATTTCTTTTATAGTGTCCGGCTCCACTACAGGCCGAGGGATAGACTGATTCCATGAACAAGCGAGAAGAACAGCGCAGAATCCGCGAACAGAAACAGCATGCTGCGCAGCAGCGCAGTGCCCGGCAGAAACTGATGGCCAAGGCCGCAGGCATTGTGCTGCTGCCGCTCATCCTGATCGCCGTGGTCTACGGCATCATGAGTCAGGGGCCGGTGTACTCTCCCGTTGAAATTGCCGATATCGACCACTCCCGTGGCAATAACGAAGGCGTCAAACTGGTTGTCTATGCAGACTTCCAGTGCCCCGCCTGTGCCCTGGAGCACCAGGTGGTCGCCCAGGCCTGGAATGTCATCAGCAACCGCACTCAGATGGTCTTCCGCCATTACCCCCTGACCGGCACCCACGCCCATGCCTGGAAGGCCGCTACCTACGCCGAGGCGGCGGGCATGCAGGGCAAGTTCTGGGAAATGTACGATCTGCTGTTCAGCAATCAGGCCTACTGGTCCGCGCTCGGCAATGTAGACGAGGAGTTCGACGGCTACCTCAGCCAGCTGGGTCTTGATATCGAGCAGGCACATCAGGACATGGAATCCAGTGCCCTGGTGCAGAAAATCCGCAATGATCAGCGCGGGGGCACCCGTGCGGGCGTGCGCTCCACCCCGACCCTGTTCCTGAATGGACGTATGGTTCCCACCCCGCAGTCTGCGGTGGAACTGATCTCCATGATTAACGAAGCGGCGGGCAGCTAAACGCCCTGTCGCGCCAATCTCGCAAAATCGCGCAACAAGCGGGTCGCCTCGGGCGTGGGTCTTACCTGCCCGAGGAGCGCCTCGACATCCAGGCCCTCCCTGCGCAGATCCTGCTGCCGTTCCTGAATATAAGTGCGCATGATCCGCGCATCGAACTCGGGATGAAACTGCACCCCCCAGGCCAACTGCCCTACCCGAAAGGCATGATGTGCATCGTGCTCACTGCTGGCCAGCAGTACGGCCCCGGGAGGCAGTTGCAACACCGATTGGGAATGCGTGGCATGGGCAGGAAACCTCGCAGGCAGGCCGGCAAAGAGTGCATCCCCGCCATGAGCCGCATTCAGCCTGATATCTACCGTGCCGATTTCACGGCCCTGCGGGTGATAGCCCACCACTCCACCAAGCGCATGGGCCAGTAACTGATGCCCGTAGCAGATCCCCAGCACCGGCAACGAACAGGCCAACGCTGCGCGCAGATAACCGGCACTGCGTTCACTCCATTCGGCCTGATCGGTGACCATGGCGGGGGAGCCCGTTACCACGATCCCGCTGCAGCTGGACAGTTCCGGCAAGGGCTGCCCGGCGGTGACATCCACCGTCAGCGTTGCGGCTCCGTCCAGGCCGTGGCGTATCCAGTCCTCGAAATCCTCTCCCTGCGTACGCAGGGAAGGCTGTGTCTGGCCGGTTTTGAGAATCAGCAGTGGGCGCATGGGAACATCCAGAGTCAGGGGGATCCAGCGGGAGAGCGGGCGCATCGCCTCCCTCCCATGAACATAGTATGATGCCGTCTCATCCACACAGCGACAAGCACAGTGCCTGTTCACCCGCGTAAACGGAGTCTCCCATGAATGCCCTCAACACATTACTCAATGGTCTGGCCACGCGTTGCCAGACCCTGTCCTGGACACTGATGCGAGTACTGAGCTCCACCATGTTCATGACACACGGTTTTGCCAAACTGTTCGGTGAGCGGGCGCAACCCGTGCTGGGCGGGATGGATTTTTTCGGCATTGATCTGGGCATCAACATGCTGTGGGTTGCGGCCGTCATTGAACTGTTCGGCGGCGCCCTGCTGGTGCTGGGTCTGTGGACCCGCCTTGCTGCCTTCTTTGCAGCAGTGTTGATGGTGATGGCCTATCTGACTGCCCACCGCGCGTGGTTTCCCACGCTCAACAACGGGGAACTGGCCGCCATGTACTTCCTGGTCTATTTCGTGCTGTTCGCCAAGGGGGCCGGCCCGATCAGTGTGGACAGCCGCATGCAGGGCGGCGGTCGTTAGACTGCCAATTACGCCGGAGCATCGCTGCGGGCAATGCGAATCTGCAGCCAGGCAAACAACATGGTCATGAAGGGGCTGATCAGGCAGAACAGCGCCCAGGGCGCATAGCTCAGCGTTGCCACACCCAGCACCCCGGCATGAAAGGCACCGCAGGTATTCCACGGCACCAGTACAGAGGTCACGGTGCCGCAGTCTTCCAGGGTACGGCTCAGGTTTTGCGGAGCCAGGCCGCGATCCTTGTAGGCGCTGATAAACATGCGTCCTGGCACCACCACGGAGAGGTACTGGTCCGAGGCCGACACATTGGTCAACAGACAGGTGCCTCCGGTGGCGGTCACCAGCCCCCCGGTACTGCGCACCCGGGAAATCAGCACCCGGGTGATTTTCTGCAGAAATCCGGAAGCCTCCATCACGCCGCCGAAGATCATGGCGGAAATAATCAGCCAGATGGTGTTGAGCATGCCGGCCATGCCGCCGGACTGCAGCAGCTCATCCAGCACGGCATTATTCGTCGGCAGCGCGATATCGCCGTACACGGCCTGCATGATGACCTGGTAAGGCCCGCCGAACACCTCGCTCTGTTCCAGCAGCAGGGGATATTGCAGGGCCAGGGCGGATGCCACCCCCAGCAACACCCCCACAAACAGTGCCGGTAGCGCCGCCACGCGCTTGACGATCAGGAAGATCACGAAAAAGGGCACCAGCAGCAGAACCGGATTGATATTGAAACGCTGCGCCAGTACCGCCTGGGTTTGTGCCGTGGTGGTGTCCTCGACGCTCGGCGTCCCCAGGTACAGACCGATAAACAGATACAGCAGCAGAGTCAGCACAATGGAGGGGACGCTGGTCATGCTGAGATAACGGATATGCGTAAAGAGGTCCACCCCCGTCACCCCGGAGGCCAGATTGGTCGTGTCCGACAGCGGGGACATCTTGTCGCCGAAATACGCGCCCGAAATAATCGCACCGGCCACGAGACCGGGGTTGAAACCCAGGGTGTAGCCAATGCTCATCATGGCCACTCCGAGCGTTGCCGAGGTGGACCAGGAACTGCCAATGACAATGGAAGCAATGGCCGTCAGCACGCAGCAACTGACAATGAAGATGGCAGGGTTGAAGATCTGCAGACCGTAATAAATCATGGTCGGCACAATGCCACCGATCAGCCAGGAGCCCACCAGTGCCCCCACCATCAAAAGGATGAGGATGGCAGGCGTGGCCGCACGGATATTCTCCAGAATCTTTTCCTGGATATCGGCCCAGGGCACTCCAAGGAACAGGCTGATTGCCGCAGCCAGAGCCGCCGCAATGATCAGGGCGGTCTGGTTCGCGCCCGAGAGGGAATCATCGCCGTACAGGGCGACATTGAGACCCAGCAGGGCAAACAGCGCCAGCAGCGGAATCAGGGCCAGAACCAGCGAACGTTCCGCATGCTCCTCGCGTACGGAGTTTTCCTGCGCCGGGCCCTGTGTCACATTCTCCTGCATGCGTGTTCTCCGTGGTCAGTATTGGGGGCAAATCGATCAGCAGCCGATACTACCCCGAACCCGCCAACAAGAAAACGCTTGCACACACTCGATTTGGGCTGGGATCGAACGATAGTTCGGGCTATTATCCCGCCATCGACGGAATCCCACTGCCACCAGGAGTTTTGCCATGCCCATGCCTATGTCGAGGCGCTCTGTTGCTATCGCCCTTTTCATTACCACCCTCAGCCCTGCGGGCGCCTTCAGCGACACCGTCAAACAGACCAAGGACGATTTTGAAGACAAATTCCGCCAACTCGACGAAGCATTGCCAACCCCCAACACCTGGCGCAATGCCGGTGGCCAGCCCGGCCACGAATACTGGCAGCAGCAGGTGGATTACAAAATCAGCGCAGTACTCGACGAGGCCAATCGCCGCCTGAGTGGCTCGGAAACCATCAGCTACCTCAATAACTCGCCTGACACGCTGAGCTATCTGTGGCTGCAGCTCGACCAGAACATCTTCCGCACCGACTCCATGGCAGAAATGAGCGAGGATTTCGGCGGAGCCGGGCGGCGCGGCCCGGCTGTACAGGTCGGTGGCAGTGATACTCCCGCACGCCTCAGCCTCGACGAACTGCGTCGCCAGCAGGCCATGGCCGATGTGGAAATGGGCTATCAGATCAACGCTGTGGAAGACACCCGTGGCAATGCCCTGCCCTATACCATCGTGGGCACTCTCATGCGCATCGACCTGCCCAGCGCCCTGCGCAGCGGCCAGAGCACAGAGTTCAACATCGACTTTGCCTTCAATATCGTGGAAGAGGACGCCGTATCCGCCCGCAGCGGCTATGAGCACTTCCCGGACGATGAGCGCGAAGGGGGCAACGATATCTTCCTGCTGGCCCAGTGGTACCCGCGTCTGGCCGCCTACACCGACTACGAGGGCTGGACCAACAAGGAATTCCTGGGCCGTGGTGAGTTCACCCTGGAGTTCGGCAATTACGAGGTCGAGATGACCGTGCCTGCCGATCACATCGTGTCCTCCACCGGCACCCTGCAGAACCCCAATCAGGTACTGAGCAACACGCAACGCGAGCGTCTGCGTGAGGCAGAGGATGCGCAACGCCCGGTCTTCATCGTCACTGCAGAAGAAGCGCTGGAAAACGAAAAGGAAGGCACGGAAGACACCCGCACCTGGCGTTTCAAGGCCGAGAACGTGCGCGATTTCGCCTGGGCCTCCTCGCGCAAATTCATCTGGGACGCCAAGGGTTACGACCAGGGCGGCGATGTGCGCCCCTTCGTGATGGCCCAGTCCTTCTATCCCAAGGAAGGCGAGCCGCTGTGGTCCACCTATTCCACCGAGGCCATCATCCACACACTGGAAGTGTATTCACGCGTCTCCTTCGACTACCCCTACCCCACCGCGCAGTCGGTGAACGGCCCGGTTGGCGGCATGGAATACCCGATGATCACCTTCAATGGCCCGCGCACCAATCTGCAGGATGACGGTTCACGCACCTACTCCCTGGCGACCAAGCAGGGGCTGATTGGCGTGGTGATTCATGAAGTCGGCCACAGCTATTTCCCGATGATCATCAATTCCGACGAACGCCAGTGGACCTGGATGGACGAGGGGCTCAACAGTTATATGGACGGCGTGGCCGGGCGCGAGTGGGACCCGGATATCCCCTGGGGCGTGGAGCCTGCGGACATCACCTCCTATATGCGTTCGCAGAACCAGGTGCCCATCATGACGCAGTCCGACAGCGTGCTGAACCTGGGGCCCAATGCCTATTCCAAGCCAGCGGTGGCCCTGAACATCCTGCGCGAAACCGTCATGGGTCGTGAGCTGTTCGACTTCGCCTTCAAGCAGTACACCAATCTGTGGATGTTCAAACGCCCAACGCCCGCTGATTTCTTCCGCACCATGGAAGAGGCTTCCGGCGTGGACCTGGACTGGTTCTGGCGCGGCTGGTTCTACTCTACCGATCATGTGGACATTTCCCTCGACCGTGTCTACGAGATGCGCCTGGACACCGAGAACCCGGACATCGACAACGACCGCCGTCGTCGGGAATGGGAAGACAAACCGGATTCCCTGTTCGTCACCCGCAACGCCCAGGAAGGCATGCGTACCTGGGTGGAGCGCAACCCGGACGTGCGTGATTTCCACGACGAACATGACATGTTTACTGTCACCAACAAGGAGCGCAACCGCTACAACGAGTTCATGAAAGGCCTGGAGGATTGGGAGCGTCAGGCACTGGAACGCGCCATCGCCGAGGACAAGAACTACTATGTGCTGGAGTTCTCCAACCTCGGCGGCCTGGTCATGCCCATCATTCTCGGCGTCACCTATGCCGATGACAGCGGCGAGGAGATTCGCATTCCCGCCGAAATCTGGCGCCGCGATGCACACATGGTGCGCAAGCTGATCGTGACCGAGAAAGACATCAAGGACATCGTGGTCGATCCTCACTGGGAAACCGCCGATGTCGATATCGAGAACAACTACTACCCGCGCCGCTTGATTCCTTCCCGCGTCGAGGCCTACAAGAACGAACGCCGCGACAGCTTCAGTGCCCGCGATCTGATGCAGGACTACAAAAGCGAACTGAAGTCCGAGGATGACGAGGACGAGGACGAGGACGAGGACGAGCAGTGATACGCCGCGCCTTCTCTCTTCTCACGCTGGTGCTGCTCATGACGGGCAGCACCGGTGTATGGGCGCACCAGAAAAAAGAAGCCATCACCGAGATTCTGTTCAACACCCGTTCGGGAATGCTGGAGGTCATGCATCGCTATCTGATGCACGATGCCGAACACGCGGTGCGGGTGCTGATCAATCCGGATGCAGACATCATTGCCTCCGAGGAGACCCGGGAAGCCTTCGCCCGTTATGCCACCGAACGTTTCATTCTGCTGGGAGACGATGGTGACACGCTGAAACTGGATTATGTCGGTCAGGAGGTGGACGGTGTCTTTCTCTGGGTGTATCAGGAAATGCCGTTACCGGCAGCTTTGCACAGCCTCGGCGTCATCGACAATGTGCTGAGGGAGATATGGCCCGAGCAAAACAATCTGGTCAATATCACCCGCAACGAAAAAATCCAGAGCCTGAACTTCAATGGCAATACCGAATGGCTCCAGGTGGAATTCGAGGACTGAGCGCAAGCAAACCCTATCGTTCCCGCACGAGGGAAAAACTCTCTTCGATCTGCTGCAGCGATGCCGTGTGCATGCCCTCCAGCCCAGCCTCGTAAGCAGCCAGCAATTCCAGTTCCAGCCCAGCCTGCAGTTCCTGCAAACCGGCATCCAGATGCGCCAGCAGCTCCTGCCGGTTCAGTGCTTCATCGGCCTCCAGCAACAACCAGTCCGTGGCGACCCAGGTGGCCACGCCTGCACCGAGGGCACAGGCCAGGGCGACCGGCCCCCCGGGTGCACAGACAGCCGCTCCCGCCGCCGCACCGCCCAGGCGCGATCCTCCCCTTGCCGCCCCTGCTGCCACTATCCGGGCAGACCCCAGGCCATTGCGGGCCATGGCGACACGCCACAAGGCAGAGCCCGCCATGCCGGCTGCCGCCATACTGCTGAGCGTGACACGTTCACCCATCCCAACACGCCCCTCCAGGGCTTCAAAGGGCTGCCACAGAGCATCCAGCGGGAGAGGTGGAGAATTGACCGACAGTTCCGCAATGGGGGGAGGAACCCGCTGCGCCGCGAGCCGGGTTTCGACTTCGCGTAACCAGCCTGCCCGCGTGTTCGCATATTCGCTGCGCAGCAGCGCATCGGCATCCTGTTCCAGACGCGTCAGGCCATCGCGCCACACCGTATCGGGAAACAGCAACTGCGCCGTCCGGCGGGCGACAAAGTCTCCCTCGCTCAGGTTCGCCGTACTCAGTGCCGCCATGGCAAGGCGGCTGTACTCTCCCGGCAGCGAGTAATACCAGTCGGCAAACACGGGAAGACGCTCGCGCACGCGCTGGAAGCTGCTGTTCAGATGTGCGTGAATCCGGGCCTCCATCTGTGCCCGGGTGGCATCACCACGACTGGCAAAAAACGCGGCCGTGAAACGCGACAACTCATCCAGCTGATGGGCATCCAGCGCATAATACTGCCCACCCAGAGACACGCTCTGCACGGCGGGCTGCGTCCAGACACGCGGCCTTTGCTGCGTGAACTGCCAGGCCAGCAGGGCCGTCGTCACAAACAGCAAAAAACCCAGCAAGATGCCAGGCACGGGGCCGGAGGCGGCAGGAGTGGTTTCAGCGCTGTGCATTGACAGCATCCTCATCAGTACTCACAGGAGAAGGGGTGCCTGGGTTCAGCAGCATCAGCATACCCCGGCACAACAGCAGATAAGACCAGACAAACAGGGCTTCCCGTGCAAGCAGCAATGCCCAGCCCAGGGTCTGCCATACGGAATCCGTCGGAGTCGGCAACAGATGCTGGGCAAGCCACAGGGACAGACCGTCAGCGGCGGCGCTCAGCTCCAGCAAGCCCCGCAAAGCATCGCTGCGTGCCTGCTGGGACGACACCATATACCACAGCGCCTGGTCCAGATCCGCTTGCCGGAAATCCGGATACGGCTCATGAAAGGCGCGCCAGAGAACATAGAGCCAGAGCAGGAAAGCCAGGCCCCGCACAGCAAACTGCAGAGCCAGTTCGCGCTCATACACCGGCTGCACATTGGGGCGCAGCCGCAGGGCAATGATCTGGCTGCAACACGGCAGCGCCAACGCTGTCAGCAGAAGGGAACCCCACAACACGGGCTCGGCATTGCGGACCAGCAGCACCAGCAAAAAGGCACTCAGACACAGGGCAAACAGGCCCTGCCACAGCATCATCAGCAAGCCCCCGCGCAGGCGCTGCACCCAGGGTGAGGCCGCACGCAAATAGGCATGCAGCCACACCCTGCGCCGCCGCCTGGCCTGATGCCACAGGCCCAAGGCCATCACGAACGCGAACAAGCCCCACAATGGCAGCAACACGCCCGTTGCCAGCACCCTGGCATACAGCACGACGAGCCAGAGCAGCGCTACAAGTACCAGCATGCCCAGCATCTGCCTGAGGGTTTCACGCACTGCCATTGCCTCTGTTTCATTGCCGAAAGCGGGCTCCCCGGCGCTATAATGCGCGCCCCGGGTTATTCCGTCACACCATCTAAGCACACTATGAGCGAAGCCTCCACGCCCCACTGCAACTCCGTCATGGCGCTGCGCGCCCGAGAGTTACTCAAAACCCGCCGCCCCTTTCTCGCGCGGGGCAGCAAGGTAAAACGCTGTGCCCAGTGCCTGTTGCCGCTCACGGGCTGCATCTGCGCCGAACGCCCCGCCGCATGTCAGGGCAGTGCCTTCTGTCTGCTGATGTACTGGGGCGAACCCTTCAAACCCAGCAATACCGGACGCCTGATTGCAGACGTGGTGCAGGACAACCATGCCTTTCTGTGGGATCGCACACGTCCGGACGAGGCCTTGCTCGCCCTGCTGGCCAATCCGCGCTACCGGCCCATCGTGGTGTTTCCCCATCAGTACGCGGAACCTGAACGCTGCATCCACACGCTTGAGGAACTGCCTGCCACGGACTCGCCGCGCACGCCGCTCTATATCATGCTCGATGGCACCTGGCGCGAAGCCAAGAAGATGTTCAAAAGCCCCTATCTTGCCAGCTTGCCGGTGATCGGCGTGGACCCGCAGGAGAAATCGCTTTATCAGTTGCGGGAGGCGGCACACAAACATCAGCTGTGTACTGCCGAGGTGGCCGCCATGGTACTGGCCGCCAATGGTGAAGAAACAACGGCCCGCAGGCTCGGTGACTACTTCGATCTGTTCCGGCGCCGCTATATGGCAGGCAAACCGCATATGATCGTACGTGAACCGGACGCCTAATCCGCAACCACGATGCGGTTACGCCCGGTCAGCTTGGCCTCGTAGAGCGCCTTGTCGGCGCGTTGTGTCAGGGATTCCATGGAGTCTCCACGGCGATACTGTGCAATGCCGGCACTCACCTGAATCTGGAACATGCCCTGGCTGCCATGCAGGCGCATCGCCGCCACCCCTTCCCGCAAACGCCCCAGAATTATCATGGCTCCTTCGATGGAGGTGTCGGCCATCAACAAGACGAATTCCTCGCCTCCGATGCGTGCGAACACATCCGTTCCCCGGGCCTGTCGTTCGCAATAGCGGGAAAACTGGCGAAGGGCTTCATCACCGGCTTGATGGCCATGCAGGTCGTTGATTTTCTTGAAATGATCGAGATCGAGCATGGCCAGGCACAGCGGTGTCTCGTGGCGGGCGGCCCGTTTCAGCGCCCGGGAAAACAGACTGTTGAAATAGCGTCGGTTCATCGCCCCTGTCAGCGGGTCCACGGTCGCCAGGCGCTTGAGTTCGTCCTCCAGGGTGCGGCGATGGCTGACATCGCGGATTTCCGCAATACAGTCTGCGCTGACATCCTCCAGTGGCAGAACGCGCAGCTCCACGTGCAGAATGCTGCCATCGACACGCCGGATATCCACGTCCACCAGCTCACCGCCGGCCTCGTGCACGGTGCGCAACAACAGGGAACGGGAGCGGGGCTTGGCATATTGCGAGAATTCGCTGTCGAGCAGGGTCTCGCGCGGTATGCCCAACAGAGCCTCCAGTTGTCGGTTGGCATCGCTGATGCGCCCATCGCGAATGACGGCGATACCGGCACTGGAAACATTCAGCAGGCGCTCAAAGCGCAGTGCGCTCTGGCGAGCCCGTTCGGCATTGGTGCGACTGTCGGAGAGAATACGCTGCATGGTCATCAGCGTCATGCCGATGAACCCCATGACCAGCGCAGGAATGCCAAGATTGTAGGGCAGCAGATAACTGAAGGACTCATAGGGCTGGACATAGGTTTCACCGCTCGCATAGGCCTGCCAGGCCAGAATGCCACGAGCAAAGGTCACCAGGCTGTAGAGCGACAGGCACACTCCCACCAGCAGACGGGCCGGGCGCGTATCCGGGTCGTCACGCAGCTTCAGCAGCAACCACACGGCCTGCACCGGCAGCAGACCCGCAACAACGGCATACACCGTCATCAGCAGATCCGAATTGCCCGCGTATACCCAGTAATGCAGATTGAAGCTGCCAAAGACCAGCACACTGGCCGGAAGGATCCAATAGGGAACCGGGCGCCCGATGAAACGAAAGACGCCGAGCACGATGATGGCCTCGCCACACAGCTGCAGCAGATTGCCGATGATATTGAGAGCGGGATTACGCGTGCTGATGAAGATGCCGAACATCAGCACCCCCAGCACCAGGGTCCAGGCGCCGATCATCCAGTAACGCGGCGCGGGCATGGGGCGGGACATGCGCCACAGGGCGGTGGCAGCAAAGGCAATGGCGAAGATCAGGTTGATCCCCAGCAGCATGGGGGAAAAATACAGCGCCTCCATCAGTCGCTGTCCCCGATGAAGCGGACGATGGCAGCCATCATATGCGCGTAATCGGGGTTGAAACTGCCTCGTCGTACCAGCTTGTTGTCGTAATAACCGTTCTCGCCGAGGCCACGCTCCCCATACACGGTTCCCGCATCGTCATTGACACACTGCGAAAAGCGAACCGGATCGGCACGATAGCTATCGCACACCGGATAGTCGCCATCCATACCATAATGGGGGTTATCAGGCGCCATACTGAGACTGGTGTGCGAAAAACTGACGACCCGATACCCGGCGGACGCCGCCGGCACCACCTGCAGGCCCTGACACAGAGCAAGCGGATCACTGCCCGTGGCCGCTGCTCGGTACCACAGCATCTGCCGGTGCTGCTCGGGGGTCTTGCTGCAGAAGAACTCCCGCGCACTTTCCATATTCACCGTGGCATCGTCGCCGCTGCCCGCCATGAACACCGGCACCTTGAGCGCCTCAAAACCGGCGCTGCCCAGGCGACGGGTCAACTGGTAAAACTGTGCGCCGGCATTGAGTGAGAAAGAGGCATACCTGGCGTAATCATCCTCCGGCCCCTGTGAGAGCCAATCACGAAACCAGCGCAGATAGGGTGATAGGAAGGCCAGCGAACTCTTCGCCTTGATTGCCGGTGAAAGCATGATGAGTCCGTGTACGAGATCATCCTCACGATGGGCATCGACGTAGAGGGCAGACAGCGCGGTGCCGGTGGAAAAACCGACCAGATACAGCGCATTGACCTCGCCACGAAAGCTGTTGACACCATAGTCGGTGAGACGCTGCCAGTCTTCATGCTGCATATTGAAGGTGTCCGCAGGCACCGTCCCGTGCCCGGGCAGCAGCACGCCACGCAGCAGCGCACAGGGGTAAGCCTCGCGCAGGGAGCTCGCCACATCATGCAGCAGATAGGGAGAGTCTGTCAGACCGTGAATCAACAGAAATCCCTTTCCCTGCCCTGCCCCGATGCAGCCCGGCTCCGGCCGCCATTCATAGGGGCCCCTGGCATCCACGACAAAATCAAGATCGTGTCCTTCGCCAAAGGGAAAGGGAGTGCTAGTGAAATAGGCCTGCGCCAGCACCTCGCGCAAGCGGCTGTGGCTGTGCTGTACATAGCTGGCGAACGGGGTAGCCGGGGCGGGCAGCCAGGCATCGTAGGAGGAGGTCTGAGAGAGTGGCTGCGCAAGGGCAGCAGCACTTCCCAAAGACAACACAGCAGACAGCCAGGCGCAGGACAGCAATCGCATCCCTTCTTACCTCATCAATATTCGCGGACAGGGACACCCTTGCGGCAATTATCCGGTTTCAGCTGCTGCTCTTTGGTGTCTTGCGGTTTTTCTTGATTCGCCGTTTCTGTGCCACCTGCTGCGGCGTCAGATCCTGCTCGTGACGGATATAGGGATTGTCGTCACTGCGATACTGAATACGGATCGGCGTGCCTTCCAGTTTGAGAATCTTGCGGAAGGTCTTCTCGAGATAACGGCTGTAATGATCGGGCACCTTGTCCGTCTGCTTGCCGTGAATCACGATGATGGGAGGATTATGTCCCCCTGCGTGTGCATAGCGCAACTTGATACGGCGTCCGTCCACCATGGGCGGCGCATGCTCCTCCACCGCTGCCTGCAGGACCTGGGTCAGCACGCTGGTCGTCAGCGTTTTCTTCGCGGCCGCGAAGGCACCGTGAATGGATTCATACAGATCGCCAACCCCCGTACCATGCAGGGCGGAGATGAAATGCACCTTGGCAAAATCCGCAAAGGCAAACCGGCGACGGATGTCCGCCTTGATTTTCTCCTTGCCCTCCAGATCCATGCCGTCCCATTTGTTGATGGCAATCACCAAGGCCCGTCCGGCATCGATGACATAGCCCATTAGATGCAGATCCTGCTCGACGATACCCGTGCGGGCATCAATGATCAGAATCACCACATTGGCATCTTCAATCGCCTGCAGCGATTTGACCACGGAAAACTTTTCGATGGTTTCCTTGGTTTTACCGCGACGACGAATGCCCGCCGTGTCAATCAGGGTATAGTGTTCGCCGTGGCGCTCAAAGGGAATATAAACGCTGTCGCGGGTGGTACCGGGCATATCATAGACCACCACGCGTTCCTCACCCAGCATGCGGTTGACCAGGGTGGACTTGCCCACATTGGGGCGCCCGGAAATGGCAATCTTGATGCCCCGGTTGGCCTCGGGCGGGCTTTCCTCGTCTTCCGGGAACTGCGCCAGCACTTCATCGATCATCTTGCGCACGCCACGCCCCTGGCTGGCAGTAATCGCAAACATCCGGCTGATACCAAGGCCGAAGAAATCGCCCATGGCAACGTTTTCGTCGATGCCATCGACCTTGTTCACGACCAGACACACGGGCTTGTCCCGACGACGCAGGTGTTCCACTATCGCCGTATCTCCCGGCGTCAGGCCCGCACGGCCGTCCACCATCAGCAGCACACAGTCTGCCTCTTCAATGGCCAACAGGGACTGTGAGGCCATCTCGAAATCGATGCCCTCTTCCTCCCCGGCAAGCCCGCCGGTATCAATGGCGATAAAGGGACGATTGGTAATGCGCCCCTCCCCGTACTGCCGGTCACGCGTCAGTCCGGCCAGGTCGGCCACCAACGCATCACGGCTGCGGGTCAGGCGATTGAACAGTGTCGATTTACCGACATTGGGTCTGCCCACCAGGGCCAGAACGGGTCTCATAGGGATACCATAGCTAGTGTAGATTGTGCGGTTGGCAGCAGGGCGGGTCCGGGCTATGTGTCAGCGAATGGAATACGCGCTCAGACGACCGCTGTTGCCAAAGACATAGATCGTGTCGTTATCCACCGTCAGGTTGCCGCGCACCCCTTCTCTGTCAACCCGCACCCGTGCGGCGAAGTGCCCGTCGATCTGTGAAAGCAGGTGCAGATAGCCTTCAAAATCACCCACAGCCACATAGTTGCCAATGGCACGCGGGCTGGTGATCTTGCGCAGGCGCAGGCTCTTGTTCTCCCAGGCCACATTGTCGGTGTTATTGCGTAGGGCAAAGAGCTGGCTCTTGTCATCCACGTAATAGGTGTTGCCAAAGCCCTGAGCGAGGCCGTGATAGCTCGAGGCTTCCGTCCCCCACACGATGCGGCCGCTCTGCACGTCAAAGGCCATCAGATTGCCCTGATAACTGGAGGCATACACGGTGTTGCCCGCCAGCAGCAGCTCACCGTCCACATCGATCACGCGCTCAATGTCATAACGCCCCTGAGGCACGGCCACCCGTTCCTCCCAGAGCAGAAAACCGTTGCTCGCGTTGACGGCGGCCACCATGCCATTGGCAAAGCCGCAGATCACCACATTGCCCGCAATCACCGGGCTGCTGCTGCCACGCAGGGTCAGCGCAGGAATGGTGGACTCGTAAATCCAGCTCTGTTTGCCGGTCACGGCATCCAGGCCGATCAGCTTGCCGTCCACGGTTTGCAGCGCCACGATGCTGCCATTGGTCGCCGGGGCGGAAAGCACCTCACTGGAGACCTGGGCACGCCATATTTCACGTCCGGAGAACTGATCCAGCGCGATGACCTCGGCCTCCCGCGTGCCGACCAGCACCAGCCCGTTGCTGGCACCGACCCCGCCGGAGATCAGCTCCCGGGTGCGTTCACGCCAGGCAACATCCCCCGTGCTGCGGTTGATTGCCATCACCACCCCATCGGCACTGGCCGCAAAGATCATGTCGCGGTCGATCACGGGATGCAGCTGGGTGTAATACTTGCCCTGGCCATCGCCCACGCTGACACTCCAGCGGCGGTTCAGATTGAGCTCATTGGCAATGTCCTCCAGTACAGCAGGCTGTTCAACCTTGTCGTCCCCGAACATATTGGCGATCGGTTCCCACAGGCTGCAGGCACTCAGTGTCAGGGCCAGGCCCGTGAGCATCGTCACGCGCAGGGCTCCCTGCCATCGGTTGCGCCGCACGGCCTTTGCGGACCGACAAACCTGCAACGTCGGGACTGCTGTATTCATAGGGGCTTCCTTAACTGTCTAACGCGATATCGTCCAGTTTCATCTGCAGGGTTTCGCTGGTGGAACCCGCCTGCAGAGCCTGCTCATAGGACGCTCTGGCCTCTACGGGACGCTCCAGCGCGTAAAAGGCATCGCCCTGAATTTCCGCGTACTCCGCCTCGAAGGCCCCCGGGCTGAAGGAGGCCAGCAGATCGAGCGCACGCTGGGCTTCCCCTTTAGACAGGATCACACGGGCCAGACGCAGCCTTGCGGTAATCAACAAAGATTCATCCGTGGGAGAGAAATAACCGGTACGGGCGTTGTCCAGCAGCCACTGCAGCTCCTGCTCCGCCGTGTCCAGATCGCGATCATCCACCGCCAGGCGTGCACCAAACAGGGCGCCGTACAGGGCATACACGGAATCCCCGTGCTCTTCCTTCAGTTCAGCGATCAGCTGACGAGCCGAGGCAACGCTCGCCTCCGTCAATTCCACGCCCGGGCCGAGCACCACGGTAGTGCCCAGTGCTTCATACAGGTCGGAAGCCGCTGCGGACTCGGACGTCTGCATGCTCTGCCACTGCGCCCAGCCCATATAGCCCACAGCAAACACCACCACGCCAAGTGCCAGCGACTTGCCGCTTTCATTCCACCAGCGTTTGAGGGTTTCAAGGGTTTCTTCTTCTTCGGTACTAAATGCCACGGAGGACTCCTGTATCGTTCTGCTAATGCTTATCTGTCAATCTGTTGCGGCGCGCCTGCGGCCTCTCCCGCGCCGGGTAGGGCATCCTGAATTAGCCGCCCTGCGCTGTCAAGCGTTGGGAAACAGGGCCTGCAAACGCTCACCCAGTGCCGCCAGTGGCAATACCTGCGTGCTGCCCTCTTCCCCAAGCTGGCGCAGTTTCACCTCGCTAAGCCCGCCAACCGGGTCGGCCTCCAGCACCAGCGCATGGGAGGCACCACTGTTGAAGGCCTTCTTCATCTGATTGCTGAGCTTGCCGCCACCGCAATGGCTCTGCAGGCGCAGCCCGGGCACCTGCTCGCGCAATTGCTCGGCCAGCAGCAATGCCTGTGAGGCCAGCCCCTCCCCCACGGCCATGAAGATATCCAAAGGCTGCAATGCTGCATCCGGCACCAGAGCGCTCTCCTGCAGCATGAGCACCAGACGCTCCACGCCCATCGCGCAACCCACCGCCGGCGTGCCACGACCGCCCAGTTGCTCTACCAGACCATCATAACGACCGCCGGCACACACAGTCCCTTGCGCACCAAGGCTGCCGGTAATCCACTCGAACACCATATTGTTGTAATAATCGAGCCCGCGCACGAGACGCGGGTTGATCTCATAGGCGACACCGGCAGCATCGAGCATAGCGGTGATGGCCTCAAAATGGGTGCGGGTATCCTCGCTGACATAATCCGCCAGTACCGGAGCAGCACGCAGAATCTCCTGGGTTGACGGCACCTTGCTGTCGAGAATGCGCAGGGGATTGCTGCCCAGACGTCGGCGGCTATCGCCATCCAGCGCCTCCTCGTGCTGACGCAGATAGGCAATCAGGGCCTCGCCGTAGCGCTTGCGATCCGCGGAGGTGCCAATATTGTTGATCTCCAGCCGAACCTGGGGAGCCAGCCCCAGGGTCTGCCACAGCCGCGCCGTGAGCAGGATGATCTCCACGTCAATATCCGGCCCATTCATGCCAAAAGCCTCGATACCGATCTGGTGGAACTGGCGATAGCGGCCTTTCTGCGGGCGCTCGTAGCGGAACATCGGCCCGCGGTACCACAGCCTTTGCTGCTGGTTGTAAAGCATGCCGTGCTCGTCGGCGGCGCGCACACAGCAGGCCGTCCCCTCGGGGCGCAGGCTGAGATTGTCGCCATTGCGGTCATCGAAGCTGTACATCTCCTTTTCCACGATATCGGTCACTTCACCGATGGAGCGTTTGAACAGCTGCGTCTGCTCCAGCACCGGAAAACGAATCTCGCGATAGGCGTAGCTCTGCACCAGTTGCTGTACGGTGGCCTCGAGGTACTGCCAGACAGGGGTTTCGGAGGGGAGGATGTCGTTCATCCCCCGGATTGCTTGAATCTTGTTCATAAATCCATTGCCAATTGGGTTGCCGGGCGCTGTGGGTTCAGTCGGTGGCGATGATGTCGGGATGTCGTGTCGCCGCGCGCTGCGCATCCGCCTTCAGCTTCTCTGCCACCCGGGCTCGGACCATGGCTTCCAGTTCATCCACCAGCCGCTCATTGTCCACCTTGTGATGGGGCTTGCCATCGACGTAGACGAGATTGTTGGGCGTGGCGCCGGTCAGGCCGACCTCGGCCACTTTCGCCTCTCCGGGTCCGTTCACGATGCAGCCGATCACGGCCACGTCCACCGGCGTGATGATGTCTTCCAGACGGGCTTCCAGCTGATTGACCACCCCGATCACATCAAAATTCTGTCGCGAGCAACTGGGGCAGGCCACCAGGTTGACCCCCTTGCTGCGAATGCCCAGGCTCTTGAGGATGTCGAAACCGACCTTGATCTCCTCCACCGGGTCTGCCGCCAGGGAAATACGAATGGTGTCGCCAATGCCCTCCATCAGCAGCGCGCCCAGGCCGATTGAGGACTTGACAGTGCCGGAGCGCGGGCCACCCGCCTCGGTGATGCCCAGATGCAGAGGCTGCTCAATCTGCGTGGCGAGTTTGCGATAGGCCTGCAGGGTCATGAATATCTCGGAAGCCTTCAGGCTGAGCTTGAAGTCCTGGAAGTCGAGCTTGTCCAGAATATCGATCTGGGTCAGGGCCGACTCCACCATCGCATCGGCATTCGGCTCCTTGTACTTGCGCAGCAACACCTTGCCCAGGGAACCGGCATTGACGCCGATGCGCAGGGGAATGCCCTTATCCCTGGCCGCGTCGATCACCGCGCGGGTTTTCGATTCGCTGCCGATGTTGCCGGGATTGATGCGCAGGCAGTCCACCCCGTATTCGGCCACCTTGAGGGCGATCTTGTAATCAAAATGAATATCGGCCACCAAAGGCACCGAGACCTGACGACGAATCTCGCGGAAGGCCTCGGCCGCCTCCATGCTGGGCACGGAGACCCGCACGATATCCGCTCCGACATTCTCCAGGCGCTTGATCTGGGCCACCGTGGCCGCCACATCGCAGGTTTCCGTATTCGTCATGCTCTGCACGCTGATGGGGGCATCACCGCCCACCGGGACATTGCCCACCATGATCTGTCGAGATTTGCGTCGCGGAATTTGTACTTGTGCGCTCATGATGCTCTCATAAACCGACGGTGAGTCGGGCCGAATTGTCGATGCGGATACTGGCGCTGAAATCAATCTCTTCGCCGTTGTAACTCAGGGTCGCGTGTGAGGCCTCCCCCAGCAGGATATTGAACGGGCCAGTGCCGTTGATGCGCAGCACATCGCCTGCCACGCGCACATCACGGTACACCTGCTCCTCATTGGCATCCTGCACCTGAACCATGCTTTCGGCGCTGAAGCGGATCTGCACCACGTCCTCACCACCGGCATCGATCCGAATGATATTGCCGGGCTCATTGTCATCGCCTACCTGCTGCGCAACAGACTCGCCTCCGATGGACTCAAGCTCGACAGCGTCCGGAGTGCCCAGGCCCTCAGCAGATTCTGCTGCAGAAAGCCCGCTGGCCATCAGCGCCCCGGAGCTTGCCAATGCCATCGGCAAGGTGCCGGAAGCCTGGCTGATCGCCTCCTGCTGTTCACTCGGGTAGGTAAGTTCCATGCTGCCCTCTTCCGCGACTTCCGCGACCGTTGCCGGCAGCTGCGCCTGCTCAGGCTCCTTCACCCCCAGTGCTACCACGACCGGCTGGCCGGGCGTCACAAGCATCGGGACTTGCGGCGAGCTGGCGGGCTCCTCCTGGTTTGCAGGCTCCGCGACAGATACCTGTTCTGTGCCAGGTGTTGCCCGGGGAGTGCCGGACGCGCCGGTACGTGTCGCCGCATCACTGTCCGAACTGAAATACCACAGCACGATGGCCATCACGACAAAGGCAATGCCAGAGAACACAATCCAGGGGGTATTGCGGTTGCGGCGACGACGACGGCGACCGGGCGATGCCATATCGGCATCCTCACGCTGATTCGTGTACTCGTTGTACACATTGATCAGCACGGTCGAATCGAGCCCCAGCAGACTGGCATAGGCGCGAAGATAGCCTTTGATGAAGACGTCCCCCGGCAGCTTGTCATGGGCATCTGACTCCAGCGAACGCACATAGTGCATGGTGATATGCAGGGCGTCTGCCGCTTCCTGAACGCTCAGGCCCAGGGCCTCACGCTTCTTCCTCAACAGATGGCCCGGGCCACGTTCAATATGCTCTTGCTGCTCCTGCTCCGTTACATCGGACAGAGTCTTGTCGTTTTCTTCACTTGTCATGGATTCAGCTTCAAATACTGTTGGTATTGCTGTGAGTCCCGATACAGGCTCTCCAGCTCAAGGGCGTAACGAGCCGCCCCCTCCTGATTGTCAAAGCGCCTCTCCAGCTGGATACCCAGCAACAGGCTGCGGGGCGTCTGCGTCACCTGATAGAACTGGCTGCTGGTGACAAAACGCCTGTAATAGTTCATGGCCTCGGCAAACTCGCCACGGTCAAAGTGAATCTGTGCCATTTCCAATGCCGCACGCAAAGCATTGCCATTGAGCTGCAGGGCGCGTTCAAACGCATACTCGGCGCGCTCGGGGCGTTCGGTACGCAATGCCGCCAGCCCCAGGTTTTCAAAGGCCAGGGCCCGACCGTCATAGCTCGTATCGTTTGCCACCTTTTCCAGCTGCTGATAGGCAGATTCATACTCCCCGCTATCGAACAGGAAGGCCGCATAATTGTTGCGGGCGCGGGAATTGCTTGCATCCAGGTCCAGTGCGCGGACAAAGGTCTGCCGCGCCAGCTCGCGGTCCCCCTCACGCTGCAACACCATGGCCAGTACATTGTAGGCCTGTGAACTGCGGCTGTTGATGGCCAGCGCATTATTGACATTGCGTCGTGCGGCCACCATGTCACCCGCGTCGAAATAGCCAATGGCAAGCTGCACAAAATCATGCTCTGCCCGCTCACTGGACGGCTCGGTGCTGAAACCGCCGGTCGTTGTGGTCACGCAGGCCGACAGCAGCACACCGCATGCCCACATTGCCAGAATAGACCTCATCACTGCCATGATGTTCCCGTTGTCCTTGCTGTCATGCCACGGGCGTCACGCCACTGCCCTGCTCCGTGATGACACGGATGCGCCGGGCTTCGGCATAACGCTCGCTGCGCCGCGTGTTGTCTCCGATCTCTCCCACCAGCTGACCACAGGCGGCACCGATGTCGTCTGCACGGGTGGTACGTACCGTCACCGTGTAGCCCGCCTCCTGCAGAATCTGCCGGAAGTTGCTAACCGAGGACGCACTGGGACGGCGGTAATCGGACTGGGCGAAGGGGTTGAACGGTATCAGGTTGATCTTGCAGGGAAAATTCTTTAAAAGCTGTGCCAGCTCACGCGCATGCTGGCGATGATCATTCACCCCGGCAATCAGGGTGTACTCAATGACCGGCACACGCCGCTCCCCCAGAGTGCTCATATAGTCTGCTGCACTGCGCAGCAGCTCCTGAATCGGGTATTTGCGATTGATCGGCACCAGCACATTGCGCAACTCGTCGTTGGGCGCGTGCAGGGAAATGGCCAGAGAGGCGTCGGTATAGTCCTTCAGACGGTCCAGAGCCGGCACCACACCGGAGGTACTGATGGTGACGCGGCGCTTGGACAGGCCATAAGCCTGGTCTTCCATCATCAGGCTCAGTGCGTCCATGACATTATCGAAATTAAGCAGGGGTTCGCCCATGCCCATCATCACGATATTGCTCACCGGACGGGAATTCTGCGGGGCACGCCCCTCCTCGTTCCATTCTGCAGCGGGTTTGACCCCGAAGCCGGCCAGTTTCTTGTTTGCCCACCACAACTGGCCAATGATTTCAGCCGCGCTGAGATTGCTGTTGAAACCCTGCTTGCCGGTGGCGCAGAAGCTGCAGTCGAGACTGCATCCGGCCTGAGAGGAGACGCACAGCGTGCCTCGCCCGGCCTCGGGAATGAACACCATCTCGACACTGCTGCCGCTGGCCACCTGCACAATCCACTTGCAGCTGCCATCGCTGGAGCGCAGCTCCTGGGTAATCAGCGGCGGCCTGATCTCGGCCACCGCTTTCATCTTCTCCCGCAGCACCTTGCTGATATCGGTCATCTCATCGATATCCACCACACCCCGCTGGTGTATCCACTTCAGGGTCTGGGTGGCGCGAAAGGGCTTTTCGCCCAGCTCTGCGAAGAAAGCCTGCATTTTCGGCAGGCTCAGTCCGAGGAGATTGGTTTTCGCTTCGCTGCTCATGACAGGCTCCACAAGGGCCGCGACCTCACGGCTCAGCCGCGGGCACAGATCTCTGTTGCGCTGAAGAAATAGGCGATCTCGCGCGCAGCGGAGGCAGCAGAGTCAGAGCCGTGCACCGCATTGGCGTCGATGGACTTGGCGAAATCCGCGCGAATGGTGCCCGGAGCCGCTTCTGCCGGGTTGGTTGCCCCCATCAGTTCACGGTTCTTTGCCACGGCATTCTCGCCTTCCAGCACCTGTACCATGACAGGACCGGAGGTCATGAACGCGATCAGATCGGGGAAGAAACCACGCTCTCTGTGCTCAGCATAGAAGCCACCAGCTGTCTCGTCGGTCAGACGTACCATCTTGGAGGCAACAACGCTCAGGCCGGCTTTTTCAAAGCGGGAATAGATCTCGCCGATCACATTCTTGGCAACAGCATCGGGTTTGATAATGGACAAAGTTCTTTCGATTGGCATTCGGTTTAGCTCCATACCGGTTACAAGTTCAGAAAACCGCGCATTATACGCGGTAATAGCGCGTAATTATACGGATTTTTAGGGGGCTGAGCCTGCCGTTTGCCTCAGTCCTGCGTGGAGCACATACCGTTGCGGCTAGGCGCTGATGCGACTGCGCAAACCGGTGACGGCGCGGCGCAGACTCCCGATCGCGGCGTCCACATCCTGCTCCGTGGTGAAGCGCCCCATGGACAGGCGCAGGGCACTTTGCGCCAGCGCATCGGGCAGGCCGATTCCACGCAGCACATAGGAGGGCTCCATGGTCGCCGAGGTGCAGGCCGAGCCGGAGGATACGGCGATCTCACGCAGGGACAACAACAGGGATTCGCCGTCCACGCCTGCAAACGAGAGGTTCACAATGCCGGGCACCGTCTGACGCGCCGGCCCGTTGAGGGTGACGCCATCCAGCGCCAGCACCCCCTCCAACAGACGGGTACGCAACTGCCACAAGCGTGTTGTTTCTTCCTGCAGATGCGCCTGTGCCAGTGCAAATGCAGTGCCCATCCCCACAATCTGGTGGGTCGCCAGCGTACCCGAACGCATGCCGCGCTCGTGCCCGCCGCCGTGAATCTGCGCCTCGATATCCACCCGGGGCTTACGGGAGACATAGAGCGCCCCCATGCCCTTGGGACCATAGACCTTGTGTGCAGAGAAGGACATCAGATCAACCGGCAAAGCGGAAAGATCGATGGGCAGTTTGCCCGCACTCTGCGCGGCATCCACATGAAACAGCACCCCGCGTGCGCGGGCAAGCCCACCCAGTACCGCTATATCATTCACACTGCCCAGCTCATTGTTCACATGCATGAGCGAGACCAGCGTGGTGTCCGGCCGCAGGGCGCTCTCCAGCGCTTCGGGTGACACAATGCCCGTTGTATCCGGGCGCAAATAGGTGACCTCGAAGCCTTCTCTCTCCAGCTGCCGGAAGGTATCCAGCACCGCCTTGTGTTCGATCAGGGAGGTGACGAGATGACGTCCGCGATCGCGATGAAAATGCGCGGCTCCCTTGATGGCGAGGTTATCGGACTCGGTTGCCCCAGAGGTCCACACAATCTCTCTTGGGTCACAGCTCACCAGATCGGCAACCTGACGCCGCGCTTCCTCAACGACCTCCTCGGCCTTCCACCCGATCAGATGGGAGCGGGAGGCCGGATTGCCAAAATTCCCGTCCAGCGTCAGACACTGCGCCATACGCTCGGCAACCTGCGGGTCCACAGGCGTGGTAGCGGCATAGTCCAGATAGATGGGATTGTGCATATTGTCTCCTCTACCCGCGGCAAGGTCAGCGATGTGACAAAGCGGGTTTACTGCAGGAAGGTGGCCGCGATGCGCGCGCCGTCCAGCTCAGGTTGCTCCAGCTCGCCCGTGCGCTGATCCTGTATCTGGGCGATGCGCTTGATGTCATTGCGCTCAATAAGATCAGCCAGGCTGATGCTGGAGAGAAAATCGTGAATCTGTTCGCTCAAATCCTGCCACAGATGATGTGTCAGACAGGTCTCGCCCTGCTGGCAGTTGCCCTGCCCCTTGCATTTCGTGGCGTCCACTGACTCGTTGACGGCATCGATAATCTGGGCGATACGAATGGCCTGGGCTTTTTTGCCAAGACGATATCCACCGCCAGGCCCACGCACGCTGCTCACCAGCTCACTGCGGCGCAGTTTAGCGAACAACTGTTCCAGATAGGAAAGGGAAATTCCCTGGCGCTGCGAAATATCGGCCAGATTGACCGGCCCTTCGTTCGCGTGAATCGCCAGATCGAGCAATGCGGTGACGGCGTAACGGCCTTTGGTGGTTAAGCGCATGAAGCCTGCCTCTGCGGGGGCCTGTTCACAGTGCCCTGAGGCACTGACCGGGTGCGCGAAAGTATGAAATACCTAAGTGATTTAGTCAACTTTATGAGCCTCGCGGTTTACTCGGGCAAAGCCAGCGTTTACTCTTGCCGGGCCGCGTGAACCGGCCTCCAGGAGCCCACTGCATGCTCGCCGACCTGCACTCACACACCCATTATTCCGACGGAACCCTGTCTCCGCAGGCATTGCTTGCCCGCGCCCGGGAACGGCAGGTGGACTGGCTCGCCATCACCGACCACGACTCCACGGATGCGCTGCACCTGCTGCGCGAATGCCCGCCGGCGCAGGAAACACCACGCCTGATTGCGGGCGTCGAGCTGTCCACCCTGTGGGAGGGGCATGAGATTCATATCGTGGGGCTTGGCTTCGACATCGACCACCCGGGCCTGCAGGCATTGCTGCTGCGCCAGCAGACACTGCGCCGGGAACGCATGCAGGCCATGGACATGAACCTGCAGAAAGCCGGGCACTGCGGCCTGATGGATTACCTGAACACCCTGCCGTGCACTTCCCTGAGCCGCAATCACGTGGCGGATTTCCTCATCGCCCGTGGCATCGTCAAGAGCAAGGACCAGGCCTTCAAACGCTTTCTCGGAGATCGTGGCCGCATCGCCAGCGCCGCACACTGGTGCAGCATCGGCGAGGCGGTGGACACCCTGCACGCGGCAGGAGGACTGGCCGTTATGGCTCACCCCACCCGTTATCGGGTCGGCAGAATGCAGTTCCGCCGCCTGCTGGGCGAGTTTGCCCAGTCCGGGGGAGACGGGCTGGAGGTGAGTTATTCCAATCTGGACCCGGCACGCATGCAGCATCTGGCGACGCTGTGCCTGGAATACGGATTCTGGGCATCCACCGGTTCGGATTTTCATCACCCGGGCAATCAGTGGATGGACGTGGGACGCTTCCGGCACCTGCCGGGAGAACTGGCGGAGAGGGCAATCTGGCTGCACCCCGGCTGGCCGGGATGCAGCTTGTAACAGAAAGGCTTACTTGCCGACGCGCTTGAGCGACGCAACCAGGCCCTTGAACAGGTCCATCAGGGTTTCGTGCTTGTAATCGGTGAACTCCCCGGCATCCATGAACATGCCATGCTCTTCACAGGCCTCGTATTCCAGATGCGGCTGACGCTTGTCCGTCAGCTTGGACATTGCCTTGCCGCAACGCGGGCACTGGATGTCACGCACACGGTTATAGGTCTTGCCGATACTCGGGTCTCCGCTGTCCAGGAAATCAGACATCCAGGACTTCTTGAGCAGTTCCGCCTCGCCATTGTCAAACCACAGCCCCTTGCAGCTGGTGCACTGATCGATCGTGACCGATCCCTGGAGTACCTCAACGGTACGTTCAACCATTTTGGCGTTACATTTCGGACAGTCCATCTTTATCTCCTTCCACCGCTCATTGCGTTTTGTTTTTGGGACTATTTAAGGCTGAGGCAAATGCCGGCAAGAGGCCGGCCGTGCCGCCATTCGGCGCAAATCCAGGCCTTGCAGTTCCCGGCTGGCACTCGCGGCATTCTATAAGATAAACAGAGGGGATACCAACAGTGCAATCGCCCGGCAAGGCAATTGGCACGGGATTCAGGCTGCGTTCACGCGGACACTTCTATCATGAACGCCAATACAAGGGAGAATACGCCTGGAGGCTCAAGATGAAGATCCGTGTACTCGCTGTCATCGCTACCTTGCTCAGCCCACCACTCTGGGCCGAAACGAGCGGTTCAGACAAGCTCAGCACCGCCTGCGCCACCGTTGAATTCATGGCCAAAATGGTGGCGGTGAACTTGCTGCTGCCCGCCGATTCGGATGCCCCGCATGCACTGCAGAGCATGCAGGACGAGCTGAGAGAGCTCAATCGACGCGTCTGTCAGTCGGTGATTCTGACCCGGGACACCCGTTATGACTCCCGTTATGGTAACGGCACTCGCATCTCGCGGGATCTGTACGACTCGCCCTGGTATTTCCCGGGCGGCCAGCTGTTCCTGGCCCGCCCCGGGGAAGACACCACCGTTTATTATCCGAACGGGCAGGTCATGAGCTATCACTGGACACATGGTGGCGAGGCCGTGTTCTGGCCAAACGGACAGGTGGCCACCTTCCACCTGCGCCGCGCACACGAAACCTGGTATTACCCGGGCGGGCAGATCATCACCTACCAGGCGGGCGTTCGCGGCGGACGCTGGTTCTACCCCTTTGCCCGTCTGGACGGGCGCATAGGTCAGGAGGTGATCTCCAGCAACTGGGGGGACGAGGACGAGGACTTCAACTTCCTCAACTTCGGCGCGGATGGACGCCCCTATATGACGCGTGAACGCATTCGCCGCAAACTCTCCCTGAGTGATGCCGACCTGCTGGACGTGGCGGGCGTCATGCTGCTGATCACGCGGCTGTACCAGGCCGAAGACGATGCCCGCCAGTTCGTGCCGGCCGATGCCAATATCACAGGGCCTGCCTGGTAGGCCGTTTCAGTAACTGTAGGTGCTGGCGCGCGCCTGCAGTTCGGCGGGGCTGATATCGCCCTGTTGGCAACGCAGAATGTCACGCTTGTCCAGCACATGGATGCGATCCTGGTAGCGGGTTCCGCTCTGCTCCCCCAGCCCCTTGAGCACCAGGGTCAGATGCTCATCCTCCGGCAGACTGCGCAGGGCGGCAGAATAATTACACGTCAGCTCGAACAGGCTGGCCTCGAAACCGGCCCGCGAGGCCAGCCACTGCTGCTCCCGCTCCTGCCTGGCCTGCTCCGCCTGTGCCACCCATTCCCGCGCCCGGCTGGCAGCCTGCTCCTGCAAAGGCACAATACTGGCTCGCCATTGCTCCACGCGTTCGCGCAACTGCTGCAGATGCGCCTCGTCCATGACGGATGAATCCTGCGCACTGGCTTGGGCACGCAAGGCCATCAGCGTCTGCACGCGCTCATTCAAGCCCTCACGCATGCTCGCCAGCTCCCGGCTAATCTCCTGCAAACGGGCATCATCGATACGCCCCCACTGGTGCAGGGAACGTGCGGAATCCGCCACCTCTTTCAGCGCGCTTTCCACCGTGGCAGAAAAATCTGTGTCGCGCAGTTGCTCCAGCAATTCGGCATAGGCGCCACGTGCCGCATCCGCGCGCAGCGACAAGGCCATGGACTCGCGCATGGAGGCCAGGTCTGCGGAATTTGCCCTGGCACTGACAAACTCGGAAATCTGCCCCGACAGTTGCTGCAGCGAACCCTCCAGGGACTGCCAATTGATACTGGAACGACTGTTACCCAAGGGGCTGATGATGTCCAGCACCACGCCCTGCTTCATAAAGTAAGTGCCTCGCACCGAACCGTTCAACGGGCTGAAAATACCCGCGCGGCTGTTCAGATCCAGCCCCTCGCGCAGCACCCCGGAAAAGATTTCAATATTGCGCTGCATCTCGTCCAGCGCTACCTCCTGTGCGTGCACGGCACCTGTCGCAGCACACAACAATGCCAGCGCAGTGTGGGAAAACCCGCGGGCTATTGCTTCTCTTTTTCTCTGTTCGCTCATTGCAGTTGCCCGCCCTGATACTGCACATAGTTTGCCAGTTGCTGCACCGACCGGATGGTCTGAAAATCGCTGTCGGCCAGGCGCTGATAGCTGCTTTGCAGCAACTGCATGTCCTGCTGCCGCTGCGCCTCGAAATAGGCCAGCACCTGTTCCATATTGCGTGCGGTGCTGCTGCCGAACTGTTCCAGCATGGTTTCCATCAGACGCAGATTCGCGCTGTCCTGGCGCGCCTCGAGCTGCGTGACCAATTGCTCCAGCGCCTGCTCCTGAGCACTGCGCTGGGCCTGTTCAAACCGGGCCAGCTGCTCGCTGATATCCGCTGCCTGTGAGTTGCCTCCGAAGCTCAATTGCATCCCATCGCCGCCGATCTGCACCTGCACGTTCAGCACCACCGCCACGGCCAGCATGCAGGCGGTGGCCAATGGCAGCCACTGCGTCCAGAACGAAAAACGCGGCCGTGCCCGCCGGAGTTTTTCCCGCAGCCCCTCATCATTCAAGCTCTCGGGGATACGCTGCCACCGCGGCACCGCCACTTCCCGCCACTGTCGCAAATGCGCCATCCCGTCCCGGGTGTCCGCCACAGCATCGCGACACTCGGCACAGGAGGCAATATGGGCATCCAGCTGGCGGCGCTGTGCGAGCGGGAGACTCTCATCAATACTGGCGGCCACGATGTAGGCGGTTTCATTACACGACATGGGTCTGCTCCATCTGGGTCTTCAATAATTTCATTGCGGTATAAAAACGCGTCTTTGCGGTATTGGCGGAAACATCCTGCATCTCGGCGATCTCATCGAAGGTGCAGGACTGAAACACCTTGAGCTCCACCACCAGACGCTGCTCCCAGCTCAAGCGGGAAAGCTGTTGCGCAATTCCGGCATTACGCTGTTCGGTATCGAGCAATGCCTGGGGGTTCTGTTCATGTGCCTCGTCATGGAAATGTTCGAGCACCTCTTCTTCCGTCTGCCCTGCACCACCCAGAGCGGACAATGGCATCAGCAGGGATCTGCGCCGGTTCATATCCACCGCCTTGTTATGAGCGATACGGAACAGCCAGGTGCTGAACAGGGAATCGCCACGAAAGCGGTGCAGATTGCGGAAGACGCCCAGAAAGACCTCCTGCATCAGATCCAGCGCCTCGGTTTCATTGCCGCTCAGGCGCAGCGCAAAGTTGTAGACACGCCCTTCGTAGCGACGAACGAGACGTTCCCAGGCGCGCGCAGAACCCTCGAGCGCGGCACGAATCAGGGCCTCGTCCTGTTCACTGAGGCTCATGGTCTGGTATCCCGGGGGCAATAGGGAGCGGCGTTGGCGGCAAGGGTCAAAGGCTCGGTCCGATGGTGATTTGCCTCAAGGATAATGTCTTTACGCGAATAGTCGCAAGGAAGCGGAAATTAGTTTGCCGCAGCAGAAATCCCGTAGGAGCCTGCCCTGCAGGCGATCGAATCCGGCCTCATGCAGATTATTCATCGCCAGCAGGGCTGGCTCCTACGGGGGATTGGGTGATGCAGGCATTCGGTGGATGGGGGAAGATTACCCCTTGCGCAGAACCCCTCGTGAGGATTGCTGCCGCAGGCGGTCTCGTGAACCGGCCTGCGACGCGCTCGGAGTAAGAAGAGGGGTAGGCAGCGTCAGGCGACGCGGCGTTCCTGGCTGTCACTGAGGAGCTGGCTGGCAGCACGCAGCAGGGCATTCAGGGAAGAAGACACGATGTCGCGACTGATCGCCACACCGGTATAGCGGGTATTGCTCTCTTTCAGCTGGATATAGGTCACGGCCTCGGCATCAGCCCCCTGCCCCAGGGCGTGCTCACCGTATTCCATGATCTCGAAATCGACGCCTGTCTGTTTCTTCAGCGCCTCGACGAACGCGTCCATCACGCCATCGCCCTCGCCTTCCACCGTCAGGTATTCATCGAAGCAGTTGATGCCCGCCTTGAATGACTCGCGCCCGCCCTCGTTTGTCCGCTCCATGCTGAAGCTGTCCAGACGCACGGGATGGGAGTTTTCCAGGTAATGCTGACGGAACAGGCTCCAGATCGCATCGGGGGAGATTTCCTGACCGGTAGTCTCGGCCTCCTTCTGCACCACGCGGGAGAACTCAATCTGCAGCCAGCGCGGCAACTGGAAACCAAACTTGCTGGCCAGCACATAAGCCACCCCGCCCTTGCCGGACTGGCTGTTGACGCGGATCACATCCTGATAGGTACGGCCCAGGTCACGCGGGTCGATCGGCAGATAGGCGATCTCCCAGGTTGCCCCTTCTTCATACATATCCAGGCATTTCTTGATGGCGTCCTGATGGCTGCCGGAGAAGGCAGTAAACACCAGGTCGCCGGAATAAGGCTGACGCGGATGCACATCGATGGCGGTGCAGCTCTTCACCACACTGACGATCTTGTCCATGTCGCGCAGGTCCAGCTCGGGGTCAATGCCCTGGCTGTACATGTTCATGGCCATGACCACGATGTCCATATTGCCGGTGCGCTCACCATTGCCCAGCAGCGTGCCCTCGACACGCTGCGCACCCGCCATCACGCCCAGCTCGGCGGCGGCCACTGCGCAACCGCGATCGTTGTGGGTGTGCAGGCTGACCACGATGGAATCACGATTATTCACATGACTGCAGAACCATTCGATCTGGTCGGCGTAGACGTTTGGCGTGGCCATTTCCACGGTGGACGGCAGGTTGAAGATGACCGGCTTCTCCGGCGTGGGCTGCCACACGGCCGAGACGGCATTGCACACCTCCACCGCAAACTCCGGCTCTGTGCCCGTGAAACTTTCCGGCGAATACTGGAAGGTCCAGTCCGTTTCCGGGGCCAGTTCGGCGCAACGCTTTACTTCCTTTGCCCCATTGACCGCGATGTTCAGAATGCCGGCCTTGTCCATCTTGAACACTTTCTCGCGCTGCACCACCGAGGTGGAGTTATAGACGTGAAGGATGGCCTTTTTCACGCCCTTCAGTGCCTCGAAAGTCCGCTGGATCAATTCCGGCCGCGCCTGCGTCAGCACCTGTACGGTGACATCCTCAGGAATGCGGTCGTCCTCGATCAGGCTGCGCACGAAATCGAAGTCGGGCTGGGAAGCGGCGGGGAAGCCGATTTCAATCTCCTTGAAACCCACTTCCACCAACAGATCGAACATCACCTTTTTCTGCATGACTGACATCGGCTCGATCAGAGCCTGATTGCCGTCGCGCAAATCAACGCTACACCAGCGGGGTGCCTGACTGATGACGTTGTCCGGCCATGTGCGATTTTTGATCGCGATAGGCTGGAAGGGCTTGTATTTGCGGTGGTCGTACATCGTTGTCTCCTGTGTCCTGCCGCCGTGGGTGTCGGGCAGGCCTTGTTTCAATGGAGGGTAGCTTAAACAAGCACGCGGAGTTTTTCTCACTTTATTTGCCAGAAAACCGCCCTTTATGTGGTTTTTTTATCCCGATTTTGTTATTTATTTAGATGTTTTCACCAAACATGACAGAACCCTGAGAAAATCCCATCAAGGACACACCTATGGACAGACTCGACAAACGCATCCTCCACGAACTGCAGCAGGATGGCCGCCTGACCAATGCAGAGCTGGCAGAACGCGTGGGGCTCTCCGCTACGCCCTGCGCCCGCCGCGTCAAACAATTGGAAGAGGACGGCGTGATCGAGCGCCATGTCGTGCTCCTCAATGCCTCCAGGCTCGGCCTCAAGCTGCATGCCCTGGTGCAGATCAGCATGGACAAGCACACGCCGGACCGCTTCGAACATTTCGAGGCGGAGGTGCGCAAACACCCGGAGGTGACGGAATTATTGCTGATCACGGGTCAATCGGCCGACTATCTGCTGAAGCTGGTGGTGCCCGATATGGAGCATTATCACGATTTTCTGTTGAACAAGATCACCCGCATCGAAGGGGTGGCGGATGTGCATTCCAGTTTCATCATGCGTCAGGTGATCGACAGCACGGCCCTGCCGCTGGACTATTTGCCACTGAGCGCGCGCTGAGACGCTCCATGTATCGCCAGCAGGGCTGGCTCCTACGGATGACCTGTAATGTTCCGTTCGCCAGCAGGGCTGGCTCCTACAAAGGCGTTCTCCCGCCGCATTCATTGCCCGCGAAAACCCACTCCGCAGGAGCCTGCCCTGCAGGCGATTGGATGAATGCGTGGATTTGGAATTCGAATCGCCAGCAGGGCTGGCTCCTACGGCAGGCGATCACATCAGAAAAAATGCTTGACCTTGTCCTTGTAGGAACGGCTCATCTTCAGTGAGGAACCGCAGGACAGGGTCAGGTGGAACTCCCCATTGATATGAGAGGCAACCTTTTCCACGCGCTGCAGATTCACGATGGTGGAGCGGTGCACGCGCTGGAACACCTTCGGGTCCAACTGCGCTTCCAGCTCCTTCATGGTGGTGCGCATGATGTAGGTCTGCCCCTGGACATGCACGCACATGTAGTCCCCCGCCGCATCGACCCAGTCGATGTCGCGCACCGGCACAAAGGTGGTGGCAGAACCGTCCTTGATGGCAAGACGATCCGCGTATTCGGACTTCTCCTCCGGGTTACGCACCCACTCGTCGATGGCCGTGCGTGATTTACCCGTCAAACCGATCACGATCTCCAGCAAGCGCTCCTTCTCCGCCACCACTTGCCGCCCGCTGGCGTGATCACGCACCCGCTCGATGGCGAGCTCCAGGCGCTCTTCCTCAATGGGCTTGAGCAGATAGTCCACCGCATTGGCCTTGAAGGCATCAATGGCGAAGGCATCGTAGGCCGTGACAAACACGATCATCGGCATATTGTCCTGCTGCAATTGCTCCACGACTTCCAGCCCGGTCATGCCCGGCATCTGAATATCCAGAAACACCAGGTCCGGGGTCTGTTCGGCAATCGCCGCCAGCGCCTCCTTGCCGTTGCGGCACTCTGCCACCACGTCCAGATCGGGGAACTGCGCCAGGCGCAGCGTCAGACCCTCACGGGCCAGCGGCTCATCATCCACAACAATGGCGCGGATACGCGTTTCAGCATCACTTTGTTTCATAGGGAATCACTACCGTTACCAGACAGCCCTGTGGCGATGCCGCCGAAAATGCCAGACTGTGCGCCTCGCCGTAAATCTCTTTCAGACGATTGCGTATATTTTTCAGACCAACCCCTCCGGAACCCGGGGCAGTGCCTTCCAGCACCTTCGGGTCGCAGATGCCCGGGCCATCATCGCCCACCTCCAGGATCAGCCGTCCGTCCTCAACCCGTGCCCGGATACTGACACAGCCGCCCTCCTCACTGCGCGCAATGGCATGCTTGATGGAGTTCTCGATCAAGGGTTGCAGCAACATGCCAGGAACGCGGGCCTGCTGCGCCTCCGGTGCAATCTCCAGCACGATTTTCATGCGTTCCTCAAATCGCACTTTCTCGATATCCAGGTAATGCCGTACCGAACACAGCTCGTACTGCAGGGGCACCTGCTCCAGCGGGTCGTTATCCAGCGAGTAACGCAGGAACTGGCTGAGCTTGGTCAGCATGGAGTTGGCCGATTTCGTGTCCTGCTGCAGCACCAGCGTCGAGATCGCGTTCAGCGTATTGAACAGAAAATGCGGGTTCAACTGATAGCGCAACATACGCAATTGCGCCTCGTGGGCCAGCGCCTCCGAGCGCAGCACTTTGGTTTTTTCCAGCTGAAACAGCTGGTAATACTTGATGCAGAAATACAGCACGCTCCACACCAGCATGAAGGCATAGGAGAACGGGAACAGCACCGTCAGGCTCACCAGCCCGTAGTCACGCAGGTCCACCGCGCTACCCACATCGGTGGACGTGATATAGGTTTTGACCGCCAACCAGATCAGGGAGGCAAAGAAGGAACCGAGCACCACCGTCGCAATACGCACCGGCGCCGGATAATCCCACACCGCGCGGTAACTGAAACGCAGCAGTGTGGTTAACAGTATTCCCACCGAAGCGTCCAGAACAAAAATGCCCGCACGGGGAGCGATGTACTCGGCAGGCACAAAACTGAGATCACGCAGCACCAGCAGCGCAACCCAGGTGCTCCAGCCGGCAAGCTGAAAGATCCAGAACTGGGTGTTCAGGTTTGAACAGGCGGGATGGGCACTCATAACAGCACCGTCAGCACAGGATCAGGGGGAAGCGGGATGACCGGCGAGCACCGGCCATCCCAGCAGGCTTTACGGCAGCAGAGCTGCAACCGCATCGCGCTCTTCAGACAGTTCCTGCTCTGTCTTTTTCATCAGTTCGCGGCTGAACTCGTTGATCTCCAGGCCTTCCACGATCTTGTACTCACCGTTTTCACAAGTCACGGGGAAGGAGTAGATCAGGCCTTTGGCAATGCCGTAGGCGCCTTCACTGTGGATGCCCATGCTCACGACCTTGCCATTGGTGCCCAGGGCCCAGTCGCGGATGTGATCGATGGCGGCATTGGCGGCAGAGGCCGCGCTGGACAGGCCACGCGCCTTGATGATGGCGGCGCCGCGCTGCTGCACGGTGGGGATGAAGTCGGACACCAGCCAGTTCTCGTCTACCAGGTCCGATGCGTTCAGGCCCGCCACCGTGGCATGGTACACATCCGGGTACTGCGTGGAGGAGTGGTTGCCCCAGATGATCATGCCTTCCACGTCTGTGCTGTGCTTGCCGGTCTTGGCCGCCAGCTGGGCGATGGCACGGTTGTGGTCCAGACGGGTCATGGCGGTGAACTGACCGGGTTTCAGGTCCGGCGCATTACGGTAAGCGATCAGCGCATTGGTGTTCGCCGGGTTGCCCACGACCAGTACTTTCACGTCACGGCTGGCGTGGTCATTGATGGCCTTGCCCTGTACGGAGAAGATGGCCGCGTTGGCTTCCAGCAGATCTTTGCGCTCCATGCCCGGGCCACGGGGGCGTGCACCCACCAGCAGGCAGTAGTCTGCATCCTTGAAAGCCACTTCCGGCTTGTCGGTCTGCACAATGCCGTGCACCAGCGGGAAGGCACAGTCTTCCAGCTCCATAACCACACCCTGCAGCGCGCCCAGTGCCGGGGTGATTTCCAGCAATTGCAGAATAACGGGCTGATCCTTCCCCAGCATATCGCCGGAAGCGATGCGGAAAAGCAGGGAATAGCTGATCTGACCGGCAGCACCGGTAATGGCAACTCGAACGGGTGATTTCATAGCGGTCTCTGAATCCTTGAATAAAGAGGTGAGTGGATAAAGCCAAGAAAGAAGGCGGCAGAGTATAGCAAAGAATTTGTGCCCGGTCTGCGGGGGGCTCAGGCCCGCTGCCAGCCCTATCGCCTGCAGGGCAGGCTCCTACGGCCCACGGCCTACGGATTGGCTGGATGGCTGAATGGTTGAATGGTTGGTTGGTTGGTTGGTTGGTTGGTTGGTTGGTTGGTTGGTTGGTTGGGGCTATTGTGCGTGTGCGCCGTTTTTTGTAGGAGCCTGCCCTGCAGGCGATTGCCCCTTACAAACTGCACTGTTAATAGAGAAACATCGCATCCCCATAACTGAAGAACCGATACCGCTGCTCCACCGCCACCCGATAGGCTTCCATGATGTGTTCCCGCCCCGCAAAGGCACTGACCAGCATCATCAGCGTGGATTCCGACAGGTGGAAATTGGTGACCATCGCATCCACCACCTTGAAGGTGTAGCCCGGGTAAATAAAGATGTCCGTCTCCCCCGCGTACGGTGCGATCAAGGCATCCCCCGCCTTCTGCGCCGCACTCTCCAGCGTGCGCACCGAGGTGGTACCCACCGCGATCACCCGTCCTCCCCGTGCCTTGCAGGCCCGGATCTGTTCGCACACTGACTGCGTGATCTCGATACGTTCGCTGTGCATACGGTGCTCCAGCACATTGTCCACCCGCACCGGCTGGAAGGTACCCGAACCCACATGCAGCGTGACCTGCGCCATGTCCACGCCCTTGTCGCGAATGCGCTGCAGCAGCGCCTCATCGAAATGCAGGCCCGCCGTTGGCGCTGCCACCGCCCCAAGCTCCTTGCTGTACACCGTCTGATAGCGTTCGCGATCATCCAGCACATCCTCGCGCTTGATATAGGGCGGGAGCGGCATGTGCCCGAAAACCTCCGAGCCGCCATGACGGATTCCACGCCCGGAAGCGCAGATGGAAAAACTCGCCCTCGCGCCCCAGCACCTCCGCCTTCAGCAGGCGATTTTCCGCCCGGGAACTCAAGCACTATGCCCGGCTTCGGTGACTTGCTGGCCCGCACCAGCGCCGGGCTTCCTGCGCATTCAGCACACGCTCGATCATCACCTCGATGCGCCCGCCCGTTGCCTTCTGCCCCAGCAGCCGCGCCGGAATCACCGCGTGTTGTTGAACACCAGCAGGTCTTGCGGCTGCAAATAGTCCAGCAGGTCTGCAAACTGATGATGGGCCAATGCCCCATCGCTGCGCCGCATGCACAGCAAACGGCTTCGCGGACTGCGCGGACGGATGGTGCGCGATCAGTTCTCGGCAGTTCGTAACGAAAATCGGACAGATGCATGGGCAATAACCGGCTATTGACTGGGCGAACAGGAAAGGGCAAGGTGTGCCCGAAGACGGCGACAATGCCAAGTTTTCCAGCCCCTTGCAGCCCACCGAAGACCCGAAAATCAAGGCCCATCAAGGCATTGCGCCGCCGGGTTTGCTGTTATAATGGCGGCCCTTCCAAGAGCCGGGGTGGCGAAATTGGTAGACGCGCCGGATTCAAATCCGGTTCTAGTGATAGAGTGCCGGTTCGAGCCCGGCTCCCGGTACCAGCTCCTTTCGGTTGATTCAAACAGCCAAATTCAGAATATTCCTTTCCTTTCTTGCCCTTGCTGACGACCTTGTCCTCGGTTCGGTTTGGCGTGTCCGGTGTTTGGGCCTGGGGATGACCGAGTGCCGGACTGGGGGTTTCCATAGTCCGGTTCTGGGAGTACCTAGGGCGCAAAATCTGCCCGGAAAACTTTTGGGAGCGATCGTCGCATTCGACGACTCGACGCCGGGACGAGACAGTAAAGGGGTGTCCGAAATATTGTGGAATAAGTTGTTGTCAGTTACCCGTGATTGGCAGTAGATTCCTCTAAAATAACGGGCGAATGTGTGCCTGCACGCCTATCTGGGATAACGAGCATGCCTCCTATACAAATGTTAGACTTTTTAAGGAGAATTATTCATGTACATTCCTGATGGTTTTATACCGTAACACCATACTTATTCGTTAGCGGCGCTGACACTTTGAGAATCTACTTCAGGAAGGTGGAGCTTGTGAAAGGAGATATTCGCCGGATGAAGATTGCGAATGCCAGGTTCTTCATACCGTAATGGTGTGAAGCCGAACAATATGAAGTCTTGCAGTTCTTACTGGTATGTCGAGCGCTTATTGGCAAGCTTAAATGGGCAAAAAGACGATATATGGCGGTTAACATGCCTATGGTACGACCCACAAGGAGCTGGTGACCGATGCTTTGTGAGAAAATTAAATCAAACAACTTGCGTTTGTGGCTGGATGCGGTAAGCCCGGTTTTGAGGCGTTAGCGCCCAATCGAGATCGAAATATGTCAAATTAGGTTGTGCAGAGCAAGCGGATAGTCTGAAGAAAACGCTCAATCTTGCTCATAAATGCATTTTATGTTCATTGCAGAGTTAATATAGCTGATCGCGCAATCAATAGACTAGCTGACCTAAATTAGATATGCTGCAGATGCAACAGTTTTATGGTCTTTCGCTCTATGCCGGGTAAGGGAGTTTTGCGGAGCAAGGCTGCGAGATCAGTATATCACAAATGCTATTGGGGCTTGGCGTTTTATTTGAAGTTGTACGGCCATGATATTCGGCAAGCCTCAGATAATTTTATCTCGTCGTAGGTGTGGTTGACCATGGTAAATGTTATCTGGCTTCTCATCTCTGACACAAAGATGTGCATATGCGGGCACATGGATATTCTCAACAAATGATGTATCGCCAATTGGAATTATATCTGGCTGTGTTGTGGCTACGAGGTAGCCGGTACCCAATTAATTGTGGCACCAATATCAATATAGTAACGTGGCGGTATAAAAATACTGGATGGATGCCAGCGAATAGAGTAGAGCCTAAATGCGTGCCATAAGCAAGGCATCGCCCTGAGGCTGGACCTCCTTTATGGGCTGAGATAAAGCAACTTGTTGGCGAAGGCCTCGGGCATACTCGAAAAGTCATTGATAAATATATTCCGCTTTCGATATTGGTAGTTTGGGGCGTTGTATCTTTTATTGTAGTGATTAGCATATACACAAAAGTTAACAATTAACTTAATAAGGAACGCAGCTATTTCTGCGATATTTGGGGTCAGTGTAAAAACACTACATATTCCTCAGCAACAACGCATCCAGCCGCTCCACCTTTTTCTCCGCCCGCACGAGGCACCACAACGCCTCTGCTTCGGGGTAACTCTGCCGCAGGTAATTGATCCACTGCTTCATTCGCCCCACTGGGTCTTTGTGCAGATGGCTCGCATTCACTTCCTGCCAGAAGCGCTGCAGAAGCGGTGTTATCCCCGACCACGAGGGCATCGCCGTTTCGCCTGCACGAATCTGCTGCGCCAGAAAGGGCCAGCGCACAGCCCCCCGCCCCAGCATCACGTCAGGCGTACCTGCGATCTGCACGCAGCGGTGGTAGTCGGCAACGGAACAAATGTCGCCATTCGCTATCAGCGGGATTTTGATATGGCGCCGGATTTCTCCCAAGGCCTCCCAGTGCACGGGCGGCGCATAGCCTTGCAGGCGGGTCCGGGCGTGCACGGTCAACTCCGTCGCTCCCGCCGCCTCCACTGCCGCCGCATTGTCCAGCATTAGGGAGGTGTCTTCGTAGCCCAGGCGCATCTTGGCCGACACCACAACATCACCCGGCACGGCCTCGCGCACCGCGCGCACCACGCGGTAGAGACTTTCGGGCTCCTTGAGCATGACGGCGCCACCCTGGCGACGGTTGACCGTTCGGCTGGGGCAGCCGAAGTTGATGTCCACGCCGTAAGAGCCCAATTCCACTGCCCGTACAGCGTTCGCGGCCATGGCTTCAGGATCACTGCCCAGCAATTGCACACGCACCGGCACGCCGGATTCGGTTCGGCCCTGCTGGAGCAGTTCGGGGCAGAGTTTGTAGAAAACCGAGGCGGGGTAAAGCCGATCCACCACGCGCAAAAACTCGGACACCACCCAGTCAAAGCCACCCTGGGCGGTGATCAGGCGGCGCAAGTGCACATCGGCAAGGCCTTCCATTGGGGCTAATACGAGTCGCATGTGAACAATGATCCTGAGGAAACCGCGCGAAGTATAGAGGCTGATGCGCCCTGATGCGCGGGGAAATACCAAAAAAGCAAAATGAAGGGTTGACAGCTCAGCGCAAAGTGCTAATTTATTAGCACATGTTAATTTATTAACACAATTTCAGAATTGCCGAGGATCGCATGAGCAAACCCGATCAGTTCAGCCGCAGAGAACGCCAGATCATGGACGTGCTCTATCGTATGCACGAAGCCAGCGCCAAGGAGGTCATGGAGAACATACCGGACGCTCCCAGTTATTCCTCAGTGCGGACCTTGCTGGGAAAGCTGGTGGAAAAGGGGCATATCGCCCACAAGGGACAAGGTCTGAAGTATGTGTACTACCCGCTGCTGGCTCCGCAGCAGGCTTCACAGTCGGCACTGAAAAGAGTCGTCAAAACCTTCTTCGAGGATTCTCCCTATCTTGCAGTGAACCGATTGCTGGACATGTCGATTGACGAGCTCACAGATGACGAGCTGGACCAGTTGAATGCGATGATCCAGAAGAAAAGAAAAACAAAATAACTCACAGAGGCATATGCTCATGAACTTTCACTCGAGCACTGAACTGGCCCGTCTTCTCAGCAGCAACACGATGCTGCTGACTGCGCTGAATCTGATGTTTGCATCTACCCTGCTGCTGTTGCTGTGCTTCTCTTTGAAAGCGGGCTCTCGCAGCTGGACAAACTCGCGTACGCAGCATCTGATCAGCGTCCACGCCGTGCTTGCGCTGGGAATCCTGCCCCTTTTCATGCTGCTGCCGGAAGCGCGCTCAGGCTCTTTTGTTCTCCCCGCCATGATTTCATTGGAGGTCTATGCCAGCAATTCCGCCGCATTAGCCACCCCCCAGAACTGGGAGTATTGGGCAGTTGCGCTGTATGTGGTTCCGTGCCTGCTGCTTCTCGGCCGCCTTGCTATCGGCCTGCATGTTCTGAGGGCAGTCAAAACCGGACACGCACAAACGACACCAGATTTTTTGAATGATCAGACAGACCGTATCCGCACGAAGCTCTTCATTCGGCGTGAGGTCGATCTGCAGTTGATCTGCGCCTTACCCTCTCCGGCCTCTTTCGGATTGATCCGGCCCCGCGTGCTCCTGCCTGCACAGGCAGTCGACTGGAGTCACGAGGTGCTTGAGGACGTGCTGCACCACGAACTGCAGCATATTCGCCGGTTGGACTGGCTGACCACGGTGCTCGCCTACGCAGTGGTTTGCGTGTACTGGATGAACCCTCTGGCGTGGATATTGCTGCGACAGTTACGCGAGGAAACCGAGGCCGCATGTGACGAAGCGGTGGTGTGCACAGGCAGGGACTCCAGCACCTACGCCAGCAGCCTGCTCAATGTGGCCCGCTCCTGCAGAGATGCCCGTCGAAAACCGCACGCACTTCTGCAACCGATGTTAGACCGCAGCACGCTGCAATCCCGCATCGTGCAACTACTGGAGGAAGACGCAATGAAGAAAATCCGCAATACCGGTGGATTCCGCAGAACCACCGCGCTCTTGAGCATCGGCACGCTGACGTTGCTGACCGGGTTCAGCTCGCTGCAGATGGTGTCTGCACAGACATCCGATGCCCGGGCGAAATACGATGACTTCAGGCCGCTGGTGAGTGTGGAACCGCAGTATCCCACACAGGCAGCCAACGAAGGTATCGAAGGCTGGGTGCAGGTCAGTTTCACTGTCAACTCTGCTGGCGAAGTCGATGCTGACAGCATCGAGATCGTGGATGCCGAACCTGCCGATATTTTCAATCGCTCCGCCCGAGCAGCCACAGCGCAATTCAGGTTCACACCACCAACGGTCGATGGCCGCGCTGTCTCCGTTCCGGGAGTACAGTATGTGTTCAGATACTTCATGACTGAAGAATCCGAAAACAAATGGAATGAGGAGCAGAACCTGAGAAAACAGCAGTCGCAGTAAATCACCGCAGGAAACGTTCCGGCGCCGGAGCGACTCAACCCAGCAGTGAATGCCTGACCCCGGAACCCGTTGGACGCAACGGGGACCACCACTGAATTACGATCAAGATCAACGCTTGTCCCGCCAAGGCAAACCGCTATATCCTCGGTGGCACTGTGACATGCCACCCACCCAATGCTTCAGGAATCCACCCCTGATGGGACAACCCTTATGAAACCGACTCTCCTGTTCCTCAGCCTTGCCCTGCTGGCCGCCTGTTCCGAACCCACCCCCACACCAACAGCCCCTGAACCCATTGCAGAGGTAATGCCCGCAAGTACTCCCGCAGACGGCTGGCAGTTTGGTTATATGGCCGCCGTCGCGAACCCCTATGCCACCGAAGCCGCTGCCGAAATGCTCGCTCAAGGCGGGCACGCCGTGGACGCGGCCATTGCGGCACATGCCGTGCTGGGCCTGGTGGAACCGGAAAGCTCCGGCCTGGGCGGCGGCGGTTTCATGGTGGTGTATGAGGAAGACAGCAAACAGGTGCGCTTTCTGGACGGACGTGAGGCAGCTCCAGCGGGTGCCCGCGCGGACATGTTCATGCGTGAAGACCGGGAGATGAACTTCCTGGATGCCTGGCAAAGTGGCAAGGCGGTGGGCGTGCCCGGGGCGGTAGCCCTGTACAAGCTGGCCCACGATCGCTACGGCACACTGCCTTGGGCCACGCTGTTTGAACCGGCCATCCGTCTTGCGAGTGAAGGCTTTGAGGTATCCGGCAAGATGGCCGGCTTCCTGCCACAACTGGCGCAGATATCCCGCCTGGATGAGACACCCGGCGCTGCCGAGTATTTCTACCCCAATGGCCAGCCTCTGCAGGCAGGCACCGTACTGCGCAATCCTGAGTATGCCCACACGCTGCAGCGCATTGCCGAGGAAGGTCCCTCCGCTTTCTACAGCGGCGAGATTGCGGAGGCAATCGTCCGGGCTGCGCAGGCAGAACCCGATGGCGGCAGCATGACGATGGCAGACATCAGCGCTTACAAGGCGGTGGAGCGTGATGCTATCTGCGGCCCCTGGCGCGATCTCAACATCTGCTCCGCCACGCCCCCCTCATCCGGCGCCATGCAGATCATGGTGGCCAATCTCTACGATCACCTGGTGCCGGAGAACGCTACGCGGGAACAACAGGTCAAAGCCTTCGTGGACGCGCAGCGCCTGGCCTACGCGGATCGGGACTATTACTTCGGCGACCCGGACCGGATCAGCGTACCCATAGAACAATTGCTGGACCCGCGTTACCTGGAAGCGCGCGGCATGCATCCGGCTGCACCGGGCGCCATGCCCGAGGCAGGAGACCCGGCCACCGTGCTGGGCGGAGATAGCGCGGCAATCTGGAAGCAGGACAGCACGGCGGAACCGGCGGGCACCACGCATTTCTCCATTGTGGATAACGAGGGCAATGCCGTTTCCATCACCATGACAGTGGAATCCCCCTTCGGCTCCTCGCGCTGGGTCGGTGGCTTTCTGCTCAACAATGAAATGACGGACTTCGACCGTGCCTATGATGCCAGCGCCCCGGAGCCGGCCAATATGATTCGTGCGTCGGCACGCCCGCGCTCCTCCATGTCACCCACCATTATTCTGAACGAAGACAACGATCTTTATATGGTGACCGGCTCCCCGGGGGGCAATTCCATTCCGGCCTACACCGCGAAAACCATTCTTGGTATCATCGATTGGGGCATGAGTGTGCAGGAATCCGTGAACTTCCCCAACATCATTGCGCGGGGCGACACCGTGCGTGTCGAAATCGGCCGCGAACCAGGCCAGGCAATGGCCGACTCACTGAAAGCAGAAGGGTACAAAGTGCAGGAAGTGGACGGCGAAAACTCCGGCCTGCATGTCATTCTGGTGACCGAAGACGGGCTGGTTGGCGCGGCAGATCCGCGACGTGAAGGGACGGTGATGAGTGGCCATGCGGCTACCCCTTGACTGCCCTCAGAAGTGATAATGCCGGGTCAGTTGCCTGAAGCGGGAATACACGAGCGCTCAGCCCGGTCAATAGCAGCTCCAAAACAAGAAACTCAGACTACAACAGGTAATCATCCCATGCTGAAACTGAAATCCACCACATTGGTGGCAATACGCACGGCAAGCTGCGCGTTTGCCCTCCTGTTCTCCGGTACGCTTGCCGCCGCCGACTGGCCTGCCGAACCGCCTGCAGAAGCCCCTGCCGATTGGGGGCCGGTGTCTGCCAATTTCGAAGAAATTCCCTACCCCTACCCCGTGCACTATCTCGAACTGACTCGTTTCAACGAGCAGATGCGCATGGCCTATATGGATGTGGCCCCCACCGGCCCGGCCAATGGGCAGGTGGTGTTCTGGCAGCATGGCATGAACTTCTATTCCGAAGCCTACACGCCTACACTGAAAAAGCTGTCCGAAGCAGGCTTCCGCGTCATTGCCGTTGACCGCATCGGTTTCGGCAAGTCCTCCAAGCCCGTGATTCCCTACAACTTCAATTTCGTCGCGGCGAATATGAAGGCATTGCTGGACGAGCTGGGCATCAAGGAGGCCGCCATCGTTGGTCACTCGATGGGAGGCATGGTCGTGAGCCGCTTCGCGATGCTCTACCCGGAAGTCACCACACACGTGGTCTTGGTAAACCAGATCGGTCTGACCGATCAACGTCTATCACGCCCCTGGGTCGATCCCTTTGCCACTCCGACAGATGGTGGGTCATACCGCTCCATCCTGGCCGGCCACCGACGCTATTTCCCCAAGGAATGGCCACCGGAGCATCTTGAGTATGTGCGCCGCCAGTATGGCCAAACCATGAGTGGTGAGTGGCCACGCCTGGCCATGGTGCGTCGACTCCAGGGCCAGATGCTGTACGACGACCCTGTTGTCTACGATTGGCAGCACATCACCTCCAAGGCCCTGGTGCTGGCGGGTGAGGAAGACGGCCTCATCGAGGACTTCCCGCGCCACGCACGTCATGTCGCCAGCGAATTGCAAAACAGTGCGATCCTGCTCTACCCAGGTATTGGTCACGCACCCCAGATCGAAATTCCAGACCAATTCCATGCAGACCTGATTCGCTTCCTGCGCTCAGACAAGGACGAACCTGCGAGCGAATGGCGCTAGCACATCTGGGGGGCAGGTTTTTTGCTTTCTGCAGACCTGCCCCCTCAGGCCTGGCGCCCCTATTCGGGCGTTTTTGAACTCTGAGTTTTCGAGACGATTTGACTCAGCAGCACATTCGTCTGCTCCAGTTTTTCGTCCATCTGCTTCGCCCGATACCATGCCCCATACCAGAAGAACGGGGCAAAAAACATCAGCACGGTCCAGATGTAGAAAAACACGATCAGAATCCCGCCGAATATGCCCATTCCCGCCATGCCTGAACCCATATCGAAATTGTTCATCCTCAATCTCCCGGTTTGATTGATCTGCTCAGCTCCATGATGCGCCAGCAAGCAGCTGAGGACAATAATCAAGCGTCAGCGCGGTGTCATGACAACCCAGGTGCATCTTTGTTGGCACTATCGCCTCCGGCTCGCCACCAAACTCATGCACGCGCCGCCAGGTTCACGAAAAATTGTCAGCGCTCGCATCCCCCCCTATCATGCGAGCTCCACTTCAGCTCCGTTACGTCTCTATGCCCAAGCATTCGCCATTATCAACCCTGCGCCGCATCGCGCTGCACCATCAGGGCCTGTCCAGTACAGCCCCGTTTGGTGGAGGCAAGCAAGCCACACTCAAAGCCATAGAACACTTGTCCTATGTGCAGATCGACACGCTGGCGGTCGTGGAGCGGGCGCACCATCACACGCTCTGGGCACGCATTCCTCGCTATAAACCGGCGCACCTCGAACAGCTGCTACAGGAACGTGCGATCTTCGAGTATTGGTCCCATGCTGCCGCGTTTCTGCCGATGCGTGATTATCGGTTCGCACTGCCCCGCATGAACGCAATCAAACGTGGCGAATCGCGCTGGTTTGCCAGCGTCAGCAAGGAGACAGAGCAGGGCATCCTCACGCGCATACGGGATGAAGGCCCCCTGCGTGCGCGAGACTTCGACTCGCCGAAGCAGGCTGCGGGCAATTGGTGGAACTGGAAGCCAGCAAAGAAGGCTCTGGAAAAATTATTCTTTCAAGGCGAGCTCATGATCAGCAGCCGCGAAGGTATGCAGAAAGTCTACGATCTGCGCGAACGTGTCCTTCCCGCACAGGTAAATACGAGAGAACCCTCGCTGCGCGAGTTCGCCGAATATCTACTGGATTCGTCCCTCAGGGCACACGGGTTTACAAGCGTGAAACAAGTCGCCCACCTGCGTCAGGGTGCGGGCTTGCGCCGCGAGATCAATGCCCTGCTGCAGGACCGGGTCGCCCAAGGTCTACTTGCCAAATACTCGTTTGAGGGTTTGCCGACACTCTTTGCCAGCCCTGATCTGTTCGAGAGCAAAACGCCACCCCGCCACGGCGGCTTACGCCTGCTCTCGCCCTTCGATAACGCCGTGATTCATCGTGAGAGGTTGCAACAGATTTTCGATTTCTCCTACGGCATCGAGTGTTATGTCCCGCAAGCAAAACGTCAATTCGGCTACTTCTGCTTACCGATCCTCTACCAGGATGCCATCGTCGGCCGGGCAGACTGCAAGGCAAACCGTGGCAGCCGACATCTTGATGTGCTCCACCTCTATATCGAAAAAACACTGCGAGATCGCGACGAGTTCGATGCCGCCCTGGCCGTTGCATTGGAGAAGTTTGCCGCGTTCAATGGCTGCGAAACCTATGCCATTCTCAAATCGACCCGGATTGCGCCCTTGGACTCTTAATCCATCATCGCTTCCAGCTCTCCCGATGCCTGAGTAGCCCTGGCTTTTCTGATCCGTCTCTGCCAGGCCACAAAGCGGCGCCAGGCCAGCGCCAGACCTGTCCACACCATCAGCACGCCTGCAAAGGAGGCCAGGCCGGCAATGGTCTGCCCGATCAGCCCCAGTGCCTCTCCCGTGTGCAGGAAACGCACCCAGGACCGCGCCTGACGCCCCGTGCTCTGGCTGCTGAACGGTGCCAGTGCCACAATTTCTCCATTGTAGGCATTCAGAGTCATGCCGTGACGTTTCTGAGGTTGCCCGCCGTTGCCTTCATCAATGCTGACGGTGCGCACAGCGGAAGCTTCGGCAGGAAGGTTGATGCTCAGGGTTTGCCATGCCGGGTGCTGGAGTGCCGCTGTTTGCAGCAACTCGTCCATGGGCGCCAACGCTGCACCCGCAGGAATCTCCGGCTCACTCACGGCATCGGCAGGTGCTGCGCGTCCGCGCACGGGCGGTTCCTCTCCGGCAAGCTGATACACCAGATTGTTTGCCCAGGGGTAATAAAACACCGTTGCAGTTGCCACAATCACGGCAAGCGGAATGGCCGCCCAGAACCCGAAGACATGGTGCCAGTTGAAGTCACGCGCCTGCCCGGATTTTGCGTTCGGGTGAAACCACAAGCGCATGCGCATGGTGCTCCAGCGATACACCGCAGGCAGCCACAGATACAGGCCGCTCAGCACAAGAAACAGGAACATCAGATTGCTGGCCCCGGTGATCATGCGGGCGGTGTCTCGCCCCTCACCACTGACATTGAACCAGCGGTGCCAGCCTCGCATCGTGGATAGAAAAGCCCCCAGGCTTTCGCTGTGAGGTGTGTAGATCTCTGCCGTGTAAGGGTTCAGGTAGCGCGAACCACTGCGCCCTGCTGACAACATCGCAGGTGCCGCCGGGTCTGCCGAAATCACGAGACTCTGAGGGCTAAATTCCCCATCGGCGGTTCCTGCTGCCACCAAGGCCTCGGCGCTCAGGCGCTGCTGGCCAGGTTCAGGCTCCGCGTAATAGGCGTGATCCTCCCATGCGAGAAGCTGACGTTCGTAGGTCAGAATGACACCGGTTACCGACATCATGAGCACTACCAGTCCGGCAAGGACACCGCAGATCAGGTGCATCCAGAAAATCGTCTTTCTAAACATGTGATTTGATCCCTATTCCCAAGCGCATTGCCTAATGATAATCATTCTTATTTGCTTTAACAAGCCTGCGCGAAATCAAATCTGTATCAGGTGCCTGCCAAGAATCGGCATATCCGGAAGGTGTTCGATTAAGAAAGGAAAAGCTTACTTGCCCAACTGCAGCACCGCCTGCCACTCAGCCTTGCTGACCGGCATCACGGACAAACGGTTGCCCCTGCGCACCAGAGGCAAAGCCTCCAGGGCTGGCACGGCCTTGAGTTCATCCAGCGGCAGCACGCGCGCAAACTTGCGGACAAAACACACATCCACCGCGTCCCAGCGGGGCTTGTCCGGCGGACTCTTTGGATCGGCATAGGGAGAGCGGGTATCGAACTGCGCCGGGTCGGGATACGCCGCACGGCTCACCCGGGCCACGCCTGCCACCCCAATCTGTTTGCAACTGGAGTGATAGACCAGCACCTCATCCCCTGCCTGCATCTGGCGCAGGAAATTGCGGGCCTGATAATTACGCACCCCTTCCCAGACAACAGATCTGTCCGGATGTGCGGCCAGGTCGTCAATGCTGCATTCCTCGGGTTCCGTCTTCATCAGCCAATATGCCACGGTGCTCCCCTCTCCCAGCCTGTTCTGAATGCCGATTATTCTAGCACTGGCATGCATCGGCACGGCCAGCACTTGCAGGCTGCATTTCGGCACAGGATGCGCTACCTTGTGCGCTGATCACACCCCGCAACCAGGGTGCACGAGAACAACAACAATCCGAAGGAGCACTCCATGCACAGACTTGCCCTCAAAGGCCTGCTTACCCTCTGCCTGATCACTGCGTTGCAACCGGCCCTGGCCCAGGCACCAGCGGAACCAAAGGCCATGACCTATGAACTGGCCAAAGCGGCCATGGCTGCTGCGGAAGCCTCCGCGCGGGAAAACGGCTGGCGCCTGACCATCGTGGTGGCAGATGACACCGGCATGCCTGTCATGCTGCACCGTATCGACGGTGCCTCCACCGGCTCCTACAACATTGCCCTGCGCAAGGCCATGACCGTGGTCACCTCGGGCATGAGCACCGGGGAATACGGCCAGAAACTGCAGGCGGGCGAGGTCAGCGAAATCGAGAACGGCATTACCTTCGCGGGTGGTGTGCCGGTGATGCGCAATGGCGTGCTGATTGGCGCTGTCTCTGCCAGTGGCGCCCGCGCTGCCGAAGACGAAGTGGCCTCCCTGGCTGGCGCAGCCGCGATTGGCAACTGAAGGGGAGATATCTCATGACAACAAAAATACGCCTGCTTTTCCTGTCGCTTGCCACCAGTCTGCTGCTGACAGCACATCCATCGTTTGCACAGACCAAAATCCCCTACGGTCCCGACCCGATGCAGTACGGGGAACTCTCCCTGCCGGAGGGAGACGGCCCCTTCCCGGTGGTCACCTTCCTCCACGCCGGTTGCTGGCGCTCCAGCGAAGGCATGATGAACAGCTATCGCGCCATGGCCAAGGCCATGAACGAGCACGGCATCGCCGCCTGGAACATGCAGTACCGCGGAGCCACCAATCCAGGCGGTGGCTGGCCCGGCACCTGGCTGGATCTGGCCAACGGTTTTGATGCCCTCGCGGACATCGCCAAAGACTACCCCATCGACACCACTCAAGCGGTCATCGTGGGTCACTCCTCCGGCGGGCATTTTGGTGCCTGGCTGGCCATGCGCGAGCAACTGCCCCCGAACAGCGAGATCTACGTCAAGCCGGTCGTCAACCCTACGGCGCTTGTGATGGCCGATGCCTATATCAACCCGTTGGTCATCGATTCCATTGGCACTAGCGGCGAAATTTACTGCGGGGAGCCTCTGCTGGAAAAACTGATCGGCGGCAGCCCGGAAACCCACATCGATAATTTCCTGCAGACTTCACCGCTGGAATGGCTGCCCTGGGGCATTCCCCAGGAGTACATCGTGAGCACCTATCGCTACCCGGTGTCCCTGCCCCGCGAACTTGCCCAAGGAAAAACCGCGTGGAAGAGCCTGCCCGATTACCCCGCGCTGGCGGTACTGGCCGGCGATGAATTCAATATGCGGCTGATTCATAACGAGGATCACGGCGCCTTTGTCCGCGAAGGCAGCAGAGGCTATCTCGCCACCATCAGTGCCGTATTACGTCTACTGGGAAAAGGCACGGAGTAACACCGCACTCCTCTCCCGGACATGCCCCCGTTGTCACTGCCAACGGGGGCACGCGCAGCTTCTCCAAAACCAATCAAACCGCAACACATTCCCACCACTCTTGCGGGAAAACATTATTTCTTCCCCTTTTGTTCCCTCTTGATTAAACATTGCTCAAACAATTTTGTTTCTCTGTTTAATTCCAAGGCCTAGCATCCCTTCCTATCAATTGCCATACGCAATCCCCCGCCACGCCTGCCACCTCATAACAAGGAGAAAACATGAGCACTACAAACAATAAAGGCAACTCCAAGAACACCGATGGAGGCACCGAGACCTCCTTTCTGAACACCCCCCAGGCGAAAGACGATGCCCTCGGCACACCGCAGAGCGGACAGCTGGATTATCAGAGCACGGTGTACCTGCTTGATGTGATGAGCAACGACCTGGGCGGCAAGGCAAAAACCCTGTGGTCCGTTGACGATGGCGTCAATCAGTCCGGCGCCATGGCCGGCCACGAAGCAGGAGACCTGCTGGAGCAGGACGGCGCGGACATCACCGGCATCGCCGGCAACCGCAGCCTGTTTGGTGCCTCGCTCTCCGTGACCTCCTCCGGGCAGGTTGCCTATGACACCTCCTCCATTGATGCCAACTATGCCGACGAGCTGACCAAACTGGCCCTCGGCGAGACTATGACGGACAGCTTCATTTACGCCATTCGTCTGGCCAGTGGCACCCTGAGCTGGGCCAGGGCCACCGTAGTGCTGACCGGTGTCAACGACACACCCGTGGTGGAGAATGTCTCCGTGCTGGCCGAGGAAGATGGCGGCAGCGTCAGTGGCGCCTTCGTGGGCGACGATGTGGACAGTGATGACGATGGCAGCACCCTCACCTACACCATTCTCGAAGCCCCGGCAGTGGGCACGCTGACAAACAATGGCGATGGCACCTTCAGCTACGACCCGGGCAACAACTTCCAGTCGCTGCATCTCGGCGAAACCGCCGTGCAGACGGTGACCTATGTGGCCATGGACAGCCACGGAGCCATCTCCGCTCCGGCTACCCTGAGCATCACCGTGGTGGGCACCAATGACGGCCCCACTCTGGCCGCCGGCACCCTGGCCGCCAGCGAGGACGGCCCCGTGGTTACTCTCGATCTGTCCGCCCTGGCCGACGATGCCGACAACGACGACGATGGCAGCTCCCTCACCTATACATTGTTGGGTGCCGCCGCCGCAGGCTCCGCCGTCATCAATGGCACCTCGCTGGCCTTCAACCCGGGCGGCGACTTCCAGTCCCTGGCTGCCGGTGAAACCACCGAGCTCACGCTGGATGTGGAGGCCAAAGACCAGCACGGCGCCACCGCGACCAACACCGTGACCGTCACCATTACCGGTGCCAACGATGCCCCGACTCTGGCGATAGGCACACTGTTCGCCAGCGAAGACGGCTCTGCAGTCACGCTCGATCTGTCGACACTGGGCAATGATGTTGACAGTGACAACGATGGCAGCGACCTGGTCTACACCTTGCTGGGCGGCGGTGCCACCTCCGGTTCGGCATCCATTTCGGGCACCACCTTGACCTACAACCCGGGGGGCGACTTCCAGCAACTGGCTGTTGGCCAATTCGACGCCGTAACACTGATCGTTCAAGCCACGGATCAACACCAGACCTCTGTACTCAACACGGCCACCGTTATCGTGACCGGGCGCAACGATGCCCCGACCCTGGCGGCAGGGGTATTGGCCGCCAGCGAAGACGGTCAAACTGTATCTCTTGATCTCTCCGCTCTTGGCAATGACATCGACAGCGATAATGATGGCAGCAACCTGAGCTACTCCCTGCTGGCTCCCGCCTCCGCAGGCACCGCCTCCATTTCCGGCAACACCCTGAGCTTCAACCCGGGCAGCAACTTCCAGTCCCTGGCTGCCGGCCAAACCACCCAGGTCACGCTGGATGTGAAAGCCGAAGACCAGCACGGCGCCACGGCAAGCAACACCGTGACCGTCACCGTGACCGGGGTCAACGATGCCCCCGTCATCGCCTCCGGCGGCAACGATGGTGCCGTCACGCTGTCCCCGGCAGCCAAGCCCTTTACGGTAGAGCAGTACACCAATTATCAGGGCGCTATCGACCTCAACAGCCTGCGCAATTACGCTGCCACGCATACCGCCAACTACACGGCGGAAACGGCCATCATCGACTACACGGACGACCCGGCCGGTTTTGCGGGTGAAATCCCCGGCAGCTCTCCCTGGCCAGCGGCTGTCGCCACCAATGGCTATGGCACCGGAGGCATCAACAACTATTTCTTTGCCAAACTCACCAGCACCCTCAACATCACCGAGGCGGACACCTATACCTTCCGCACCTTCAATGATGACGGTGTCTACGTCAGCGTGAACAACCAGCTGGTCATCAATGACCCGGGCATCCACGCCGAGCAGGCCTTTAATGGCAGCCTGACCCTGAACCCCGGCCTCTACCCGGTGGAGATCTATTTCTTCGAAAGGGGTGGCGAGGCCTCTCTGGAGTTCACCTACAAAAACTCCAGCGGCAGTTTCCAGCACGTTTCCCCTGCCTCTGTGTCGGACAGCGGCGTACTGAACTTCACCGATGTGGACCTGAGTGACACCCACAGCGTCAGTGTCTCCCCGGTCGGCAACACACAGGGCAGCCTCAGCGCTTACCTGGCGGCCGACACCACCGGTACTGGTCTTGGCGGCGGCGTGAACTGGAACTACCAGATTGCCAACGGGGCCTACCAGGCCCTGGGGGCAAACGAAACGGCGGTGGAAAGCTTCGTGGTCAGCGTGAATGACGGCCACGGCGGCATTGCCCAGCAACAGGTGGACATCACCATTACCGGCGGCAACGATGGCCCGACAGCAAACGCAGACACAGCGTCCGTGAACGAAGACAGCTCCGTCACCATCAGCGTGCTGGCCAATGATACGGACCCGGACAATGGCGACACCCTGTCCCTGCAGTCTGTTTCCACAGCCGCGCACGGCACCGTTGCCATTTCCGGCAACGATGTGGTGTACACCCCAACGGCCAATTACGCGGGCAATGACAGCTTCACCTATGTGGTCACGGATAATTCCGGTGCCACCAGCACCGCTACGGTCAGCGTCACGGTCAATGCCGTGAACGATGCGCCTTCCATCCAGTACCAGCGCAGCGCCATCACCAACGGCTCCTTCGAGAACGGGATGACGGGCTGGACCTACGACCAGATCAACTACGTTGGAGATTGGCAGGCGGCAGACGGCACGAAGATTCTGGACATGAACGCCGAGCACGGCGGTGGCTACGTCACACAGAACATCCTCACCGTACCGGGCCAGCAGTACACGGTGCTGTTTGATCTGTCCAAGAACCCGGGCTCACCTACGGGCACAGAAACCCTGCAGGTAAGAAAAACCAGCGGTTATCAGATCGGCGATGTGGAGTCTCAGCTTTACACCTACAGCCTCAACAATTCCACCAGCAACATGCAGTGGACAACGCATTCCTTCACCTTCACGGCGTATGGGCCGGACGCCACGCTGCGTTTCAGTGGCACCGACTCTACCGTCAATTCGAACGATGCCTGGGGGCCGGCGCTGGACAACATCCGTCTGGCAGCGGACCTCAGTGCCTATGAAGACACAGCAACCACGGTGTACGGCCTCAGCATCAGCGACATCGATGCCGGCAACAACCCGATCACCGTGTCTTTGAGCGTGGGCAACGGCTCGCTGTCCCTGTCCGGCGCCGGTCTTTCCGGCGATCTCGACGGCAGTGACGGCACACTGGCTGTCACCGGCACCTTAGCCAGCATCAATGCAGCACTGGCAAACTCACTGGTCTATCAGGGGGATGCCAATTTTGCAGGAGCCGATACGCTGTCAGTCAGCGTGAACGACCTCGCCGCCACAGGTTCCGGCGGCGCCAGCAGTGACAGCACAACACTGTCTATCGATGTGCAGTCTGTCGCAGATGTGTACACGCTGAAAAACCTGGTCTTCAACGGCTCCTTTGAAAATGGGCGGGCTGGCTGGAGCGGTAGTGGTGTTAGCATTGAAGCCTCCTACTATAATTTCCCCGAGACCCTCTACCCGAAAGATGGCGGTGCATTCGCGATTATGGATACATGGGAGCACGAGTATATCCAGCAGACACTGGCAACCGTTCCGGGGCAGAGCTATACCGTAGGCGTGTCCGTGGCAAAAACTGATTTTATATTTGCGTCCGGAACGGAGGCTGTCGCAGTCAACGCCGGCCCTCTCTACACGACTCTCTACACCAGCTCACCCGCATGGTCAGACCGTCTCTTTAGCTTCACCGCCACGTCAACAGACTCGCTCCTGCGCCTGCAGGACAAAGAGCAGGGAAGCTCTCTGGAAGAACCGGTTCTGGACGAGATATTCGTGATTGCCAACGAACAAATCGCGGGCTTTAACAAGAACGGCGGAGACATTCTCGACCTCAGCGAGATACTGGATTCACTCAATGCTCCGAACGACAGCAGTGCGTTCAGCAACGGGTTCCTGCGCTTCGCATACTCCGGGAACAACACCCTGGTGCAAGTTGACGCGGACGGCGCTGGTAACGAGTATTTTACGGTCGCTACGCTGATCGGGGTGAACCTGCAGGTCTCCGATACCGGCAACTACACGCTGTAAAAACATCGGCAGCGCCATGCTGCCTGCCGGTTGACTCCGGCATCCGCAAGCCCCCGCCATCCTGATGACGGGGGCTTGTTTCATTTCAGGGCAGTGCGAAGGCGATCAGCTCCGGCACCGGATTGCTCAGCACGCTCAGCACGATGTACTGCTTGCCATCCACCGCATAGGTCATGGGCGCCCCGCCGCCATTGGCCGGCAGCGCAATGCTCTGCAACACCTCTCCCGTGAACTTGTCCCGCGCCACCAGTACGGCACCGTCCAGGGTCGTCTGCGCATGAATCAACAGCGTAGAGGTCACCAGCACCGCCTGGCGTCCGCCGCCACCCAGCGCAGGCAGATCCATGCCAGCGAGGTCGGGGTGATTCGTCACCGGGGCATAGTCCTCACCATTGGCCTGCTGCCACAGAATCTCGCCCTTGTTCATATCAATCGCCGTAATGGTTGCGTACGGCGGCTTCAGCAGCGGTAGGCCACGCGGCCCGCGTACCGACTGATTGGACAGGCGCAGGAAGTTGAAATTGGACTCCTCGGCAGGCAGCGTCACCATCAGCGGAGCGTTAGGGCTTTCCGAGGCCGGCACATAGAGGATGCCATGCTCCGGGTCCACCCCGGCGCCTGTCCAGTTGGCACCCCCACCCGCCCCCGGCAGGATCAGCGTGCCCCGGTTGCCACCGGGCACCGACAGCGTGGGCGGCGTGAACAGTGGGCCATAGGTGTATTGTTGGAGAATCTCCTGCGCCTCGGCACGAATCTCGGGCGTGAAATCCACCAGGTCCTCCTCGGATACGCCCTGCCGTGCAAAGGCAGGCGGCCTGGAAGGAATGGGCTGGGTGGGCGACAGATGCTCGCCGGGCAAGGCGAAATCGGACTGCGGCACGGGCGTTTCGGGAATCGGCCACACTGGCTCTCCAGTCACACGGTCGAACACATAGGTAAAGCCCTGTTTGGTCACCTGGGCCACGGCCTTGATTCTGCGCCCGTCCACCTCGATGTCGATCAGGTTCGGTGCCGCAGGGTTGTCGAAATCCCAGATGCCGTGATGCACCATCTGGAAATGCCACACGCGCTCCCCCGTGCGGGCATCCAGGCACACCAGGGATTCGGTAAACAGATTGTCGCCGGGCCGGTGCCCACCATAGAAATCATTGGTGGCCGCTTCAGTGGGCAGATACACATACCCCAGTTCCAGGTCGGCACTCATCATCGACCACACGCCACCGTTGCCGGCGGTGCGCCAGGAATCGTCCTCCCAGGTCTCGTTGCCGAACTCCCCCTCCAGCGGAATGGTGTGGAAGGTCCACACCAGTTCGCCCGTGCGGATGTTGTAGCCACGAATCCACAGCGGCGGGCGCTCCTTGTAGCGGGGGCGATTGGAGGTAATCTGCGACACCACCAGAATATCGCCCACCACAATGGGCGGTGATACCGCGCCCAGGGGCGGCGCCCCCTGCCAGTCCAGTTCGCCGCGCACGGCCCTCGGGATGCCCTCGGTCATGTCCACGCGGCCATTGGCAAAACCGGTGTCCACCGAGCCATCGTCGGCATGGAGCGAGTAAATATAGCCGTCCTGGCTTGCCAGCAGAATGCGCTTCTCGTCACCACTGCGCCAATAGGCCACCCCGCGCTGGTGGAAACCCAGGGCGCCCACCGGGCCACCGCTGAGGTAAATCTCGGGGTTGAACGACCAGCGCAGCTCGCCGCTGACGGCATCCAGCGCCACTACCTGATTCAGGGAAGTGATCATATAGAGCACGCCATCCACCATCAGCGGCGTGCCCTGCATGCGCCCGAAAGAAACCTCCCGGTCCAGATCATCGAAATTCAGGTCGCCATCGACAGACTGCCAGCGCCATGCCGGTTGCAGGAGGGCAAAATTGTCGGCATTGATCTGATCCAGGCTGCTGTACTTGGTAGAGCCCGCATCACCGGCATAACTGGGCCACTGCCCATCCGTGACACCCTGTTGGGCGACCACTCCTGCGCTCACACCCAGCGCGGCGAACAACAAAAAAATTCTTGCGCCATGTCGTCTGTTTCCTGTCTTCACGGTCCTGCTCTCCTCGGAACGATGCGTGGATTTTTCTTGTTATACGACTGCGGCAGTGTATCGAAGCCAGCCCGTCTTGGCACCTGCTGACACAGCATGGACTTGAGGCGACGAAGCTCTTACTCTACGCCTCACAAAAATAATCTTGTCGAGGTCTCCATGCGCACTCCTTCCCTGATTGCCACGGCGCTGCTGCTGGCGCTGAATTGCGGCACGGCATTCGCCCAAACCCACCTGCTGTTCATCGGCAACAGCTTTACCTTCGGCTCCGGTTCGCCTGCCCGTTTCTATCGCGCCGACACGGTGACCGATCTGAACAAACAGGGCATCGGCGGTGTGCCCGCGCTGTTCAAATCCTTTACCGACCAGGCCGGGCTGGACTATGACGTGTCCCTGGAGACACAACCGGGCAGCGGGCTGGATTTTCACCTGGCAAACCGTCTGGAACAGATTGGCAGCTACCCCTGGGACACCGTGGTCATGCACGGCTACAGCACGCTGGATCGCGACAATCCGGGTTCCCCTGAACTGCTGGTGAGCACGGCCAGACAGATGGGCGAGGTGCTGCGCGGGCTTAACCCGCAGGTGCAGATCTATCTCACCGCCACCTGGGCGCGTGCCGATCAGACCTACCCTGCCGGTATGCCCTGGCATGGCAAAACGCTCGCCCGCATGGCGCAGGACATCCGCGCCGGCTATGACCAGGCCGCCAGCGCCTCGGGTGCCCGGGCGGTAAACCCCGTGGGCGATGCCTGGAACCGCGCCATGGAAACCGGTATCGCCGATGCCAATCCCTATGACGGCATCGGGGCCGAGCAGATGAACCTGTGGACCTATGACCATTATCACGCCAGCCATTACGGGTATTATCTGGAGGCTCTGGTGGTTTTTGGCAGCGTCACCGGGCTGGACCCACGCGTGCTGGGCTCCGGCGAATGCTCAGCCTATGAACTGGGCCTCTCCCGCCCCCAGGCGGCCGCGCTGCAACAGGTCGCCTACGAACAACTGGCCGCGGAGGGCCGCCTGCAGGCTGCCCCGGAATCGACCTGGAACCCGGCCTCGCCCCAGGCTTGCCGGTAACACCCCGTCACACAATTCAGGTGCACTGACTGCCGCTTTCTGGCAGATTGTGTGCCTGAATTTCCAATAGCTCGATGCCCCGACATCAAGGAGTACATATGCGATACCAAAACAAAGGGCTGGCCACCATCGCCCGCCTCGCCGCTCTTGCCCTGTTTGCCCTGACCGCCTCGCTGGTCCAGGCCCAGGTCAACAGCGCCGCCATCGAACAGGCGGAAATCCTCAATCTGCGCACTCCCGAAAACGGGATCTTTGCCAGCGGTCAGCCCACCCAGGAACAACTGCAGGTGCTGGCCAACTCCGGCGTCAAGCACATCATCAGCCTGCGCCCGAGCAGCGAGATCGACTGGGACGAAGGGGCTTATGTGAAATCGCTGGGCATGGAATACCACAATATTCCGGTTGCCGGTGCCGGCGATGTCACCAGCGAGAACGCCAAAAAACTGGATGAGCTGCTCTCCAGCCTCAACGGCCAACCGACTCTGGTGCATTGCGCCAGCAGCAACCGCGTGGGTGCCCTGCGCGCCCTGAGTGCGGGCGAAAGCGGTGGCGAGTCCGCCGATGCCGCCGTGGCCACGGGCAAGCGCTGGGGGCTGGGCAGCCTGGAGACAGCTGTTCGCAACAAGCTCGCCGAGTAAACCTGCCTGGATAAATGGAGTCAGGATAAATGGGGTCAGAGTCAATTCTCGTGGTGAGAATTGACTCTGACCCCATTTATCTACTCTGACCCCATTTATCTACTTCCCCTCCCCCCGATACAATACGCGCCCCCGAGTTGCTGTCCCCAAGGATTCTGCAGGCATGAAGGAAATAGTACTGATCAATATCACCGGCCCGGATCGCCCCGGTCTCACGGCAGCCATCACCGGCATTCTGTCGCGTTCCGATGTGTCCATTCTGGACATTGGCCAGGCCGTGATTCATGACACCCTCTCCTTCGGAATTCTGGTCGAGATGCGCGATATCGAAGGCAAAACAGACGTGCTCAAGGACGTGCTGTTCCGCGCCTCGGAGCTCGACCAGCAGGTCAAGTTCACGCCCATCAGTGCCCAGGATTACGCCCACTGGGTCAGTGGCCAGGGCAAACCCCGCCATATCGTCACCCTGCTGGCACGCCGCATCACCGCCGAACATATCGCCCGGGTGAGCACGATCACGGCCCGCCATCAGCTCAATATCGACCATATTGACCGTCTGTCCGGCCGCATCCCTGATGGGCTGCCCGCCGATCAGGGCAAGGGCTGCATTGAATTTTCCGTACGCGGAGAGCCGGAAGACCCGGAGGCGCTGCGGGCTGAGTTTCTCGCGATTGCCCAGGAGCTGAACGTGGACATCGCCTTCCAGCGGGACAATATCTTCCGCCGCAATCGCCGCCTGGTAGTCTTCGACATGGATTCCACCCTGATCGATGCCGAGGTCATCGATGAGCTGGCCAAGGCAGCCGGGGTGGGCGAGCAGGTTGCCGCCATTACCGAACGCGCCATGCGGGGAGAACTGGATTTTCAGGAGAGTTTCCGCGAACGCATGGCGCTGCTGAAGGGCTTGCCGGAATCCACCCTGGAGCAGATCGCACAAACCCTGCGCCTGACCGAGGGCGCCGAAACCCTGATTACGCAACTGCGCCGCCTAGGCTACAAGACGGCCATTCTCTCAGGGGGCTTCAGCTATTTTGCGCAAGGCCTGCAGAAACGTCTCGGGATTGACTATGTCTACGCCAACAGCCTGCCCATCCGTGATGGTCTGGTGACCGGCGAGGTGGAACTGCCCATCGTGGACGGACAGCGTAAAGCGATGTTGCTGCGGGAACTGGCACAACGCGAAGGCATCAGCCTGGAACAGACCATAGCGGTGGGAGATGGCGCCAACGACCTGCCCATGCTGTCAACGGCGGGGCTGGGGGTGGCTTTCCGGGCCAAGCCTCTGGTCAAACAATCCGCCAAGCAGGCCATTTCCAATATCGGCCTCGACGGCATTCTGTACCTGCTGGGCTTCCGCGACCGCGAAGGTTTCTAAGGCGGCACGCAAGCTCAGCAGGACATCGACCTCAGGACGCGCTGTCCTGCTTGCCGGAGCGGGGCAGCATGCGCAGCAGTGTGTTGTCCTTTACCAGGTAGTGATGGTAAAGCGCCGCCACCGCGTGCAGGCCGATGAAGAAGTAACCGGAAACGCCCAGAATTTCATGCGCTTCCGAGACCACACCGGCCAGGCCTTCGGACTCGCCCACCAGCGTTGGCAGCCCCAGGCCGAACAGGGTCACCGCATGCCCCTCGGCATTCTCCATCAGCCAGCCCAGAATCGGGTTGCCGATCATCAGGACATAAAGATATACCTTCATCGCCAGGGTAATACGATGCTGCCAAACCGGGGGAGTCGGAACAATGCCCGGAATATCCGCCCGCAAGATCATGATTGCGCGGAAAATGGCAATAGGCAGAAGAATCACACCCAGATAGATATGCCAGTCCTCCATGGGGCGACGCAGCGCGTGACCACGGGGCAGCGCTTCGTGCATTTCGATGGCAACATAAATCGCCACCATCAGCAGCACTGTAAGCCAGTGCAGGGCAATCGACAGCGAGGAATATCGGGCTTGCGTTGTTGAAGTGCTCATAATTATCCCTTCCTGGAATACGGGTAGTGTTATCTTACGAGGTGAAGATTAAGACTTCCTTACGGCAGGTCAACAAGTTTGTGCAGCTGTGTCTCTTTACTCCACAGCGTTGTTCCACCGGAAAAACCCCACATGCCGAACGATCATTCGATGAAAAGCCGTTTTGACACGTTGGCCGCCACTCAGGCCGCTGGAGCGGGCAAAAGCCACCGTGCTACCGTGTCGTGACCATTAACACCCCAGAGGATTTCATCCATGAATACCGCCATTGCTCCACGTATTGTTCTCTTCCTGAGTCTGATTCTGGGCGCCTCCTTCGCCAATGCCGATGTCAGCGGCAACTGGGTTTTTGCCGTGGACATCATGGGCCAGACCGGCAATGCCCAGGTCTCCATGACCCAGAAGGGGGAAGCAATCAGCGGCCATTACTCGGGCCAGCTCGGCAACACCGATTTTACCGGCTCGGCAAAGGGCAATGACTTTCAGTTCGTACTCAAGGGAGAGGCCGGCTCGGTGACCTACACGGGAACGCTGCAGAGCGATGGCACCATCAAGGGCTCCGTAGACCTGGCCGGTATGGCCCAGGGCAGTTACACCGCCAAAAAAGGCGCTTGAGCCCACTTCCGCAAGAGCGCAGCAACGATTCGGTGGCAGCCCGGCTGCCACCTTTTTTTATCCGCGTTTCATCCCAGCGTCAGTGCGAAGAGGTAATCGCCCGGGCAGGTGGCACACGCACCGCCGTGAGTGCCGGCCCCATGGCTGCCAGTTGTCCAAGCAGAAGCAGCACCAGCATCGCCAACGGGACGTAATACCAGTCCAGGCGCGGAATATCAAAGCTGCGCACCAGGAAAATGTTGAAGCCGATCGTCAACATGGCACCAAGCAGTACACCTGCAGCACTGATCAGGAAGTTCTCCAGCAGCAAATAACGCAGAATACCGCCCCGGGTCGCTCCCAGGGCGCGGCGGGTGCCAATCTGCTTGCGCCGTTTGTTGATGCTGAACACAGCAAGGCCGATGATGCCCAGGGCCGTGATGAAAATCAGCGTAGCGATTACAATATAGAGCACCCGTGCCATCGCCGTGTCCAGGCGATACAGCTCCGTGCGCATCTGATCCACCGATTTATTATTCATCAGAATGCGGTCGTGCCCTGCCGCCGCCAGGCGCTCTTCCACCTCTGTCATGAGCGCATCCCGCTGCCCGGGAAGCGTTCTGACCAGATAGAGGGAATTGGTCTCGATCACTACATCGGGAATCATTAAAGAACGTTCCACAATCCAGTCGGTGGCATTGGGCCAGGGCGATTGCAATTTTTCGACAATGCCGATGATGCGCAGCGGCTTGTCGTCTGCGCTGTAGATCGTTCTCCCCACCGCCTCAAGCGCTTCACCGGGAAACATTTCCTCGGCAAGCGCCAGGGAAACAATGATCTGATCGGCGATACGGGGTTCGCTCGCATCACGATGCCTGACATCCTCCGCAGTAAAGTTACGGCCAGCCAGCAGTGTCAGCCCCATTGTGTTGAGCGCGTGTTCATCCACACTGTACTGCGCGGCAGACACGGTCAGCTCGCGCCGGCCCGGTTCAATGGCGTAACCACTTGAAGAACCACTGCCACTGGCGGGCACGGCATTGACACGGGAAACATCGGCCACCCCCGGTAGTTGCCGCATCATGTCCAGATCTTCGTCGATCAACACCTGGGCATTGATGCTGCTGTCAAAGCCAAAACTCCGGATGGAGAAAATATTGGCCTCGTCCATCCCTGTCGGGCTGTTAACTTTCAGCGTGCGGTCATGGATGATGTCAACGGCATTGACGATCACCGTCATGGTGAATGCCATTTGCAAGGCAATCAGCACCACCCCCAGCTTGTTGCGCATCAGGGCACGGCTTATCGGACCCAGCTCCAGTGAACCTGCCATGATCCCCTCCTATTCCGTCTTCAGATGAATTGCGGGATTGATGTTGCAGGCCCGCCAGATCGGGTAAAGCCCCGCGACAACCGTGCTGATGACAGCAAGCACGATCGTCACTGCCGTCACCGTGAGATCCAGATGCACCCATTCATTGTTGACGCGCTCTCCCCCCAGCAGAATTTTCACCCCCTCCAAGCCCAGCGCCGCAACACCCAGGCCAAGCACTCCGCCGATAGCCCCGAGAAATCCGGCCTCGATCACATGCTGCACAAACAAGGCTCCCTTATGCGCACCCAGCGCCTGCCGCACACCAATCTCCGCTGCCTTGCCGAGAAATTTTGACAGCAACAGGCCCACCGTGTTGAGCAGGCAGACCGCCAGCAGCATCGCGGCGAGCGCCGACAGAATGCGTGTCTCGTCCGGTTGCACCTCGCGCTCCACCATCCATTCGCGCACATTGAAGAGCCGTTTCTCGATGGGAATCTGCATACGTCCTGCCGCCCGCTCCTGTTCCACATAGCCGGCAAGATAGTCTGCATAGATTTGTTGATCATCGCGCCCCGGCAATTCCACCCAGTACTGAATCCAGGCACACTCGGCGTTGAGAAAGGACTCAAAGCTGCTGTCCTTCGGTGGCGCCCAGCAATTGGTGTTGCCGGATCGGCGCAAGCGCTGCCCGACGATCAGCGACCAGGGAATATAGGCCTCCTCTGCGCGATTGAACGCCCCGTTATTCACATCAAAAAACTTGGGCGCGGGTTCCCAGTAGTCGAGCACCCCCACCACGGTGAAATGAATACCCTGCAACTCCACATCGCGTCCCACCGAGTTTTCACCGCCGAACAACCGCAGATTCAGATCCTGCGACAACACGATAACTTGCTGCTGCGTGTCATCGGCCCTGCGATCCCAAGCGCTACCAAACTTGAAGGGCACATCAAACATGGAGAAAAAATCTGCCGTGTTGCCGCGCCCATCCACAAAAAAGGGTGACAGCTCCGGATTGGAAGGCTGCAGAACTGCCATGAATTTTGAGCTGGCAGAACGCGCATAGGAAAACGGCGCATCGAGCAGTGCCAGGGCATCCACATAGGCAAGCTGAGGATTATTCGCAGTCTCGGGAATGGCAGGATTGCCATAGTCCAGCTGAAGATGAAACAGTTGCGCGCTCTTCTGCGGAATGGGATCACCGCCCATAAAATAATTGAGCGTGAAAATCACCATATAGGCGCCTACGCCGACTGCTACTGCCAGCACCATCAATGTGCTCAGCACCGGGTTGCGTTTGTAGCTCAGCATGCTGAGGCGTATGTAGTACAGGAACATGTCACGAGCCCTCCTCAGGCAGCCGCACTCTCACTGTTGATGACATCACTCTGGATACGTCCGTCAAGAATATGCACATTACGGGCGCTGCGGCTGGCCAGCCCCACATCGTGGGTGACCATGATAATGGTGGTGCCCTGTTGATTGATCTGTTGCAGCAGCTCCATCACGCCCGCAGCCGTATGAGAGTCGAGGTTCCCGGTCGGTTCGTCTGCCAGCAGAAAACGCGGCTCCCCCACCAGCGCACGGGCAATCGCCACACGCTGTTGCTGCCCGCCGGAAAGCTGAGAGGGCAGGTGTTTCTTGCGCGCCAGCAGCCCCACCGACTCCAGCGCCCTCTCAATGCGTTCCCGCCGCTCGGAGGCAGCCATGCCCCGGTATCGCAGAGGCACGTCCACGTTGTCGAAGAGATTCAGATCTGGCATGAGGTTGAAGCTCTGAAAGATAAAACCAATTTTCTGATTACGCAGTTTTGCTCGCTGAAAATCACTCAGATGCGACACGTCCTGCCCATCGAGCAGATACTGCCCGCTATCAAAGGTTTCCAGCAGACCGGCAATGTTCAGGAAGGTTGTTTTGCCACAGCCGGAGGGACCGGTCACGGTCAAAAACTCTCCTTCTTGCACCGTCAGACTGAAGTCTGCCAACGCCTGGGTCTGGACAAGCTCTGTGCGAAAACGCTTGTTGATCTTGGTCATGTTCAGCATCAGCTTTCCTCTCAAAAGTCAGTCGTTAACCAACACGGTTCCGGCGTTGTTAAAGGCATCGGTACTGGACACCACGATGTGATCCCCCTCTTCCAGCCCCTCCAGAATCTCCACGCTGCTCAGGCTCGTTGCACCTATCACGATGCTGGTGCGATAGGCCATGCCATCCCGTAGTCGATAGGCCACACGCCCGTTGCCACTCTCCACAAACTGGCCTCTTGGCACCATCAGCACCTGATGTTTTTCTTCCAGCAGGATGCGAGTGGTCAGACGCTGATTCTGACGCAGATTGTCGGGAGCCGGCCTTTCGAAGCGCAGGCGCCCCGTCACCTGATTGCCGATGATCTCCGGCGACACGGCAAGCAGCGTGGCGGGGTACAGATCGGTGCCGGCTCGCACCTGCGCGAGCATGCCGATAGCGAGATCGTTCACATAGGTTTCCGGCACCTGCACCTCGACCTCGAAGGCGCTGAGATCCACCACACTCAACACCGCTTGATTGCGGGCGACATTGGTTTTCTGCTGCGTCAGCAAATTGCCCACGATACCGCTGACGGGGGAGCGCAGTGTCAGCTCTTCCACCTGGCGGTTCAGATCCTCCACCAGCAATGTCTGCTGCTCCACGGCGAGCTTGCGGGTCTGCAGCTCAAAGTCGAGCCGCTCCACCACCAGGCCCGCATCCAGATCGGCGTGATGGTGGAGCACCTCGGCGGTCTCCAGGCTGTCACGCGCCTTGTCCAGGTCCACCTGTGTCATGACGCCCTGATCGTAGGCGCGCTGCGCCCGTTCCAGTTCCCGCTGTGCCGCTTTGAGGGCAATCGCCACCGAGTCTCGACTCTTCTGACTCTCCAGCCGCTGCTGCTCGCCGCTGATACGCTGGCGGTCGTATTCCACATGCAGGGAACTGAGGCGGGAACGCTCCTGCAACAGACGGTTCTGGATCTCGGGGCTGTCGATGCTGGCGATCGCATCGCCCGCCTGCACGCTGTCGCCGGATTCCACCAGAAAGGTGATGGTGCCCGACTCGCTGGCATAGAGGGTCGGGCTGACGGCGGCGACCACCCTCCCCTGCACCGTCACATCGCGAATGAAATCGCCACGGGTCACCTCGCCAATGCGAAGCCGTTCGGCAGCCACCGATGCCTGCGCCCGGCTCCAGTTCTGCACCAGCGGCACCAAAAACAGCAGGGCCGCAACGCCCGCCACAGCAACAATGGCAAACGTGCGCAGTGCGCGGTTTCGCACCGGGGGATCAAGAGGAGTGTCCTGGGCCGAGGTATCGCTGATCTTCATGGGGAAACCACTGTCAGAGCTTCTATCTCTTCTCTGACGCCAGTGGTTTCGAAAGGGTTTAGAGGGGGCAGAGGCTTAGCTGTCTTTTTCACCATCGACAAAAACAGTACAGATGTCACGAAGTTATCCTGGGTATCCCGCCTCTGAGGCGTGACAAAGTCGATACCTTCCCCCCATGTTCCCCCTGGGCAATATTCCTACAATGCGCCCACATTCCTGAATCAGGAATTTCTGACAATTCCCGTCCGTGCCGACAGGTCCGGACTCTGTCGACACCACAGGAGCAATGTATGGCCAGCGGCAAGAACCCCTCAACACCCACCAGCATCAAAATCGCCACGCTGACAGGCGCAGCCAAGGATGATGCCTTTGCCGTGATGGAGGGCACCGGTTCCTATACGCTCGACGTGCTCGCCAATGATCCGGGTGCCGCCCGCCTGTACTCTCTGGCGCAGATCAGTGGCATCAGCACGCAGCAGTTCCCCATTGAAACGTCCGTGGTGCTGGCCAGTGGTGCCAGCATTGAGATCATCAACGGGCAACTGGTGTACACCAACCCCAATGCCCAGTCTCTGCCTGCCGGTGAAGTCTTCATCGACACCTTCAGCTACACCGTGCGCATGGCCAACGGGGCGCTGAGCCAGGCCACTGCCTCGGTCAGCATTACCGGGGAGAACGACGAAGCCTCCATCGCGGGCGACAACAGCGGCGAAGTCATGGAAGACGGTGGCGTCACGCAGGCCAGCGGCATTCTTATCGTGACGGATGTGGACCGTGGCGAAAACGTGTTTGCCACCGTAGAAGAGAGTGCCCTGCAGGGGCAGTACGGCTCCTTCACCTTCAACAGCAACACCGGGGAGTGGACCTATACACTGAACAACGATGCGGCTGCCGTACAAGCACTGAATACCGGTGATGTTGTCTTCGATGAACTGACCGTCAGCTCACTGGACGGCACCGCCACGGAAACCATCCGCGTCAATGTACTGGGCCAGGATGAAGCGACGGTGCAACCCGAAGGTGAAGGCAGCATTGAGCATGTGATCAACCATGGCCGCAACAACACCAATGCGCTGGATCTCATCCAGAATTTCAAGGATGGTGACACGCTCAAGATGACAGGCCAGATTTCTTACGTCAGCTACTACGAAACAGACCTGTACCAGGACAACGTCATGGACACCGTGCTGCGTTTCGTGGACACCTCTGGCCAGCAACAGACGGCCTTCGAAGTAGGTCTGATCGGTTTTACCGGCTTCGAGACCTCCATGCTCGTGTAAGCCTGCAACGCCACCATGGCGGGACGATCCGCCCGGCAATCCGGGCGGGCCGTGCTTGCTTCTCTCCAGGACAAGTCGTTAAAATTCCGGCAAATTTTCCCCAGGCCGGAGACGCTTTCCCTTGCACGACACTCCAAAGCCGCTGAATGTTCAGATCATCAGCCGGTATGCGCTGTTCCGCGAGGCGCTTGCGGCTCTGCTCAGAGAGACACCCACAGGGTTTATCATCCTGACGCCACTTCCTGACTGCCAAGCGCTTCTGGAAACCTCAGCCACACCCGATATTCTCCTGCTTGATCTGGACGGCCTGGGGCACACGGAAACCCTGAACCGTCTGCTGAGCCAGCACGATTTCCCCATCCTTGCGCTCGCAAGTCACGAGAGCAACGAGACACTGGACCGCTTCGTGGCATCCGGTGTGCGGGGCATTGTCCGCAAATCCGATGAACCCGCGATTCTGTATCGGGCGATCCGCAGCATCGTGAAGGGAGAGCTCTGGCTTGAGCGGGTGTCCACCGCCCGCATCTTTACCCAGCTCTCCCGTCAGAATTCATCGGGGGCTACCCATGGCTCCCCCGCTACTAGCGCCACCGAACAACTGACACGCAAGGAACGCCAGATCATCGAAACACTACGGGCACATCCCTACGCCTCGGGCAAAAAACTGGCAGAGCTGCTGCACATCAGTGACAGCACGCTGCGCAATCATCTCAGCTCCGTCTACGCCAAGCTGAACCTGGAAAATCGCATGCAGCTGCTTGCCAGCCTGCAAAAACAGGAACTCTGAATACCCCTTCCCTGGTCGCAAGCGCTTGCTGTGAACCAGCTATGCACAGGAGTCTCCATGCCAGCCCAGAGCTGTCCCTGCCAAAGTGGGAAAACCTTCGCACACTGCTGTAGCCCCTATCTGAGTGGCCGCGAAAACCCGCGCACCGTGAAGCAGCTGATGCGTTCACGTTATAGCGCCTTCGCGCTGGGCAGCTACGGACAATATCTCTATGACACCTGGCACCCGGACTACCGGGGAGCATTGCAGCCCGAAGATCTGGATGCCCGCGAATTGAATTGGTTGCATCTGGACGTCATCGATGCACAGCAAAAGGGAGATCGGGGAAGCGTCGAATTCATCGCCCGCTTTAGCGAGGCAGATGGCACGCAAGGCGAACATCACGAACGCTCCCGCTTCCTGCGGGAACAGGGGCGCTGGCGGTATCTGGACGGGGAGATTTTCTGAACCATCCCTCGCGGTGGAGTTCATCCGTAAATCGGTCGATAATGCCTGCAATAATCCCGGGACACACCGGAAGGACCGACCGATGAAACGACTGACGATTAGCACCCTGGCCCTGTTTGCGGCAGGCCCGGCCTTTGCCCAACCTGCGCTGAACAGCTGCGCGGACATTCCCGAGCTTGCCACCCTGGTGATGACACGGCGCCAGGTGAACTACGACATTATGCTGATGATCAATTACATGAATTCCGAGTATTCCGATTACCCGGAATTGATGATGTGGGCGCAAGCCATGATCGATCAGGCCTATACCGAAGCGGTATCCGGCGACCCGCAGGCAAGGCAGGCACAGGTGGAGGCATTCAAGGCCCAGTGGCTGGAGCGCTGCGAAGCAACGCACTCCTGAACCACCAAGCTAAGGGCGTTTATGTCTGTGGGAGCAGGCAGTTCTCAAACACATCAGGCCAGGGAAATACCAGCTTTGCATTGCAAAGCACTTGACGAATTGGTCGTTCTGCGCGAGGCTAGCGCCCCATGAAGCCACCACTCGAACCACACACCCAAGCATTGCACCAGCGCGCGCAGGACAATCTGCATTTCATCCGCACCTCCATGGAGCGCGCAAGCTCCTTCACCGGGGTCTCGGGCAAGTCCTACTGCGTGGCAGGTATCACGGTATTTCTGGCCACGGCGGTGGCACAGCAGCAAGCCAGCCCGGCGGCCTGGCTCACCGTGTGGATGATCGAGCTGGCCCTGGCGGCAGTCATCATCCTGTGGATGACCATGCGCAAGGCACAGGCCCAGGGCAGCTCCCTGTGGTCCAGCAATGGCCGCAAGTTGCTGGCTGCATTTACCCCAGCCATGGTGGTGGGCGGTGTGCTGACGCTGAACTGTGCGCTGCAGGATGCCTATGGCTGGCTTCCCGGCATCTGGCTCAGCCTTTACGGTGCCGCCGTGATGACTGCCGGGGCTTATTCCGTTGCCATCATTCCGGTGATGGGCGCACTGCTTCTGCTGAGCGGCAGCGTGCTCCTGCTACTGAATATCGATGCGACACTTCTCTTCGGCGTGATCATGGGAAGTGTGCATATTGTCTTTGGTCTGTTGATCTGGAGGTCCCATGGCGGCTAAACCTGCTTCTGCAAAAACCGCTCCCCAAGCGGCAGCTCCTGCGCTGTCGGCCCTGACATCCACTACCGGAGCACGCGGGGAGTTCGACCGGCTCATTCACGAGCGCAGCCGTCTGGCCATTGTCAGTGCCCTGGCGGTGAACAAGACCCTGAGCTTCAATGATCTCAAATCCGTGCTTGCCATCTCGGACGGCAACCTCAGCTCCCACGCCCGCAAGCTGGAGGATGCTGGCTACATCCTGTGCGAAAAACGTTTCGAGAACCGCCTGCCCAATACCTGCTACAGCCTGACAGGGACGGGGAGAAAGGCACTCAAGCATTACATCTCGCATATGGAATCCCTGATCGCCGCCGTCAAACACAGCTAAAAAAATTTCCATACATACTTTGCATAGCAAAGTGCTTCACAAGGAGAAAAGCATGATCAGCGCACTCAAAACCGGCAAGGATATCCGGCCCCTGCAGACACCCCAGGTGTTGATACTGAGCGGCCTGACACTGGGCGCCCTGGCAGACAGGCTGTGGGTTGAAAACGGGTTTCTTGGTGCGGGCTTTGTCGTCTGGGCCAGTCTGTTTGCCGGAGCCGCCAATGCCATCACCATCTGGCGTACGGGAGCCCTCAGCCGGGAGCTGCTGGCCTGGTCGGCCCTGGGTGTCTGCGCCGCCCTGTTGCTGGTCTTCCGGAGCGCCCCCTTCGTCATCCCGGCCCTGTTGCTGCTGACACTGACTTCCGCAGCCATGGGCATGATGCAGACCAATGGCCGCTCCCTGCGCGACACAGACATCATCGAGCATCTGCGCTCCCTGGGCCGGGTTCCACGCAAGGCTCTGCTGGCAACGGCTCCGCTGCTCGCACGGCTGGAGCTGGGCCTCTACATCCGCTCTCCGCGCCTGCGTACCGCATTGCGTGGCCTGCTGCTGGCATTGCCCCTGCTGGTGCTGTTCAGCCTGTTGTTTGCCTCTGCCGATGCGGCTTTCAGCCATTATGCGGAGCGTTTCTTCACCCTGCTGCAGCAGGATGCGCTGGAGCATCTGCTCATCATCGGCATCCTTGCCTGGCTGAGCACGGGCCTGCTGGCCGGTGTCAGTGAGCGGCATTATCTCGTTGAGCGCAAAACACGCAGGCTGCTGATGCTCGGCACAGAGGACACGGCCGTGCTGTTGGGGATGCTGGTGCTGTTGTTTCTCGGTTTCGTGGCACTGCAACTGGGCTATCTGTTCGGCGGGGCAGAGCTGATTCAACACAGCGCCGGGCTCACCGTGGCGGAGTACGCACGCCGGGGTTTCTTTGAAATGGTGATCGCCAGCGCTCTGAGCCTGATCATCCTGGTTGCCGTGGCCCGCAGCGATTGCAACCCTCGCGTGTTTCGCCCTCTGGGCGCAATCCTGTTGGCCTGCGTGGCCATTATGCTGATCTCTGCGGCGCAGCGCATGGCCTTGTATGTCACAGAATTCGGCCTGAGCCTGGACCGCATGGCGGCGATTGCTGTCATGATCTGGCTGGCCGGGGTTCTGCTGCTCTTTACCGGCACTCTGCTGATGGGCAGACAGCGGGACTTCGCGGCAGGCGTCACGCTTGCCGGCGTGTTCGTGGTGCTGCTGTGGGCGCTGCTCAACCCGGCCGCCATCGTGGCGCGGGTCAATCTGGACAGAACCCTGCAGGACCAACAGCCGCTGGATACGGCGTATCTGCAATGGATGGGAACGGACGCCGTGCCCACGCTGATGAACCGGTTTGAGCTGCTGCCGCAGGATGCCCAGTGCCAGCTCATGCCCTGGCTGCGGCAATATGAGCTGCCCTACCGCGAAGACTGGCGCTGGTGGAGCGCAAGCCGCGCCGCCGCCACGAAGGCAGTGCAGAAGAATGCACCGGAACTCGACACAATAGCTGAATCTTGCGGGCGCTAAGTGTAGGCTATAGGGCTTTTGAGCCGCGGACACCGACAAGAAGATGAGCCAGCACAAACCCGCCAAGCCCGAAACCTCCTATTCCCGCACCCAATCCACGGGGCTGATTCTCGGCCCCCTGCTCTTCGCCCTGACCCTGCTGTTCTTCGCCCCCGAGGGGCTCAGCTTTGAGGCGCGTGCGGTGCTGGGCACCACCCTGTGGGTAGCCACCTGGTGGATCACCGAAGCCATCCCGATTCCGGCCACTTCCCTGCTGCCCCTGTTTCTGCTGCCGGTTACCGGGGCGCTCAACAGCAGCACCGTCACCTCTGCCTATGGCGACGACATCATCTTTCTCTTCCTGGGTGGTTTCTTCATCGCCACCGCGATGGAAAAGTGGAACCTGCACAAGCGCATGGCGTTGGCCATCATCGACTTCGTGGGCACCAGCACCCAGCGCATCCTCCTGGGCTTCATGCTCGCCACCGCCTTCCTGTCCATGTGGGTATCCAATACCGCTTCGGTGATGATGATGGTACCCATGGCACTGGCGATCACCGCCCAGGTCTCGCACGCGCTACAGGACACCCCGGAGGCCGACGATATTCCGGTGTTTGAAAAGGCGCTGATCTTTGCCGTGGGCTATGCCGGCACCATTGGCGGCATGGGCACACTGATCGGCACGCCCCCCAATATCATTCTCGCCGCCCAGGCGCGCGAACTGTTCGGCGTGGAAATCAGCTTTGCCAGCTGGATGATGATCGGTGTCCCCGTAGTGATCCTGCTGCTGTTCATCGCCTGGCTGTATCTGGGGCGGGTCGCCTTTGCAATGCGCATCAAAGGCATTCCCGGCGGGCGCGAACTCATCCGCCGCGAGCGCGCAGCGCTGGGCAAAATCTCTTTCGAGGAAACCGCCGTAGCCATCGTCTTTACTGTCGCCGCGTTTCTGTGGATCACCCGCGAATTCCTCTGGACGGGGCTGCTGCCGGAGTTGCGGGACGGCATGATCGCGATTCTCGCCGCCACGGCGCTGTTTGTCGTCCCGACTCGCTCCGGTACCACGGGTCGTGTGCTGGACTGGAAAGACTCGCGGGATATTCCCTGGGGCGTATTGCTGCTCTTCGGTGGTGGCCTGGCGATTGCCGGTGGTTTCCGCGAAACCGGCCTGTCCTCCTGGATGGGGGATCAGCTTACCGTGCTCGACAGCCTGCACCTGCTGCTGATCATTGCCTGCGCCACCCTGCTGATTCTGTTCCTGACCGAGATCACCTCGAACACGGCCACGGCCACCATGATTCTGCCGGTGGTCGCCTCCCTCGCCCTGGCCCTGAACATTCACCCCTTTGCGCTGATGGTGCCCTGTGCGATGGCGGCCAACTGTGCCTTCATGCTGCCGGTGGGCACGCCGCCCAATGCGATTATTTTCGCCACGGAAAAGCTGCGCATCGTGGAAATGGTGCGCACGGGTTTTGTGATGAACCTGATTGCCGCCACGCTGATTGTGCTGACGGTTTACTTCCTCATGCCCACGCTGTGGGGGTTGAACCTTGCCGTAGTGCCGGAGGCGTTTCGCCTCTAGGCCGTATGCCGCAGCACCAGAATACAGCCCATTGAGCGCAGCGGCACCTGCTCTTCCAGCTCCAGGCCCGCCTCCTGAAACAGCGCACACCACTGCTCCCGTGTGCGCTCCTTGCCCCGGTTTCCCACCAGCATCTGCATATCAAAGGCGGCCATGGCCGGGTCATCGCAGCGCGGCGGCATGACCAGCTCCATAATCAGCACCCGGGCGTCGGTGCTGCCCACCCCTTGCGCGACACACTGCAGGCAACGCAGAGCATCGACATCGTCCAGCCCATGTAATACGGCGCTGAGCAACATCACATCCTGGGCATCGCGGGCCGGCGGCACCCCATCAAACAGATCCCCGCCCTGCCAGGTGATTCTGCCCGCCAACGCAGGGTCTTCGATGGGAGGTTGAGGCAAGCTTGCGATCATGGACTCCCGGTCAAACACCAGGGCCGACAGCTGCGGCCACTGCTTCAGAATGGCGATCGACTTGTTGCCGTTGGAGCCGCCGATGTCGATCACGCGACGAAAACGTCCCCAGTCGAAGTCCGTGACAAAACTGTCGCCAAGCAACGCCTCCACCTGGCTCATGGCCCCGGCAAAACGTCTGTCAAAGTCCGGGTGCTGATCCAGATAGGAGAACAGTTCGCGGCCATGCACCACCTCGAAGGGCACCCGGTTTTCACGCAGCCCCGTCACCAACCCCTGATACCAGGGCAGGCTCATCTCATCGCTGTTGTGCAGAAGCACCATCTCGCGCACGCTGCCCGGCGCATCCTTGCGCAGGCAGTGGGACACCGGATTATTGCGATAGCTTGCCAGCTCCGCCTCCTCAAAGATGCCATTGGCCGCCAGCATGCGCAGCAGACGATACAAGGGCTCTGCCGCTACCCCCGCACGTTCGGCAAGCTCAGCCACGGCCAGGGTCTCCTCGCCCAGAAAATCCGCCAGTTCCAGTTCTGCCGCCGCATGCAGGGCGCGTGACAGCCAGAAGGCGGAACCGACCTGCAGCAGGCGAAAGGGGGGTGGCACCATCCGGGTCGGCGCAGCCTGCACCCGGGTGGCAAAGCGCATCAGTTTGCTGAGCAGCGCCACGGCGAAGCGATTGCGTCGAAAACTCATGTGTTCTCCCCCTCGTCTGCCTGCGGCGCGAGGCCCGCAGAAAACAGCAAACCATTGAACTGCGCCAGACGCGCCAGAAATGCCTCGTCCATGGCAATCTCCATCTGCTCCTCGAAGATGCTTTTTAACAGCATGGGGGTCATGGCAAGGCTGACGAAGGCAAGTCGCAGAATATCCGCGTCAACGTCCGAGGCGAGCTTCCCGCTGCGTTTGAGATCCTCCACCCGCCGGGCGCCGCGAAGACGGCCTCGTTCCAGCAATTGCTGAATGAAGCGACGACCCGGTGCGTGATTGAGAGCGAGCACCTTGAGAATGAGGCGGGGAAACTCCGGCCGCGCCAGCATGGTGTCGTAATAGAGCCTGAAATAGGCCGAGAAACCCTCGGTGCCACTGAGCAGCGGCCCGTCCAGTACCTCCAGCATCGGGTTCAGCTGCTCGCGCAGCATCTCCTCGTACAAACCATGTTTGCTGCCGAAGTAATAGCGGATCATGGACACATTCACCTGTGCCTCTGCCGCAATCTGCCGCGTGCTGACCTGGTGATAATCGTCCTGCAGAAAGCAGTTCAGTGCCGCCTGCAACAAACGTTCACGAACCCCTGTGGAATCCTTCAAAACAACGCTCCTGCGTGTAAGAGATGCCCTACCATAACAGGCATTCTTACGCGGCAGAAACGGAAATCATCAATCGAAAAACGGGCAGTGTTTGAGCGCAAAACCGGCCCTGCTCATTCCTGGGCAATGCAGTCCAGAAACGAGAAATCCAGCCCGCCGATACGCTCGCCATTGGCGAAGTGGTATTCGTAATGCACGGTGTCCACCATCTGCATCAGTGGCGCGAGCGTGGGACCCAGGCACCAGGACATGATCAGGCTGGGTTTGACCGCATCCAGATTTTCCTGGGTGATGGCATTGCCATCCTTCACCACATTGGCATACACCAGTTGCACGGTATCGCCACCGGTATCCTTGCAGGTGGTCTGTGTCCAGGTGGTGATGTCGTCCAGGTCCATGGGCAGATTGGCATTCATCGGCGCCACCGCCTCGTGGCACTCCTCCATGGAGAAACCGCCATTATTGCTCTGCGCAAGCGAGGGAGCAGAGGGGAGCAAGAGCGCCAGCGGCAGGGTGTAGAACAGGTTTCGCATCGTGGCTTCCTTTTTATTGGTTTGTCGGGGAGGATTCTGCCACAAGCACAGGGGGAACGCATGGGGGGGCAAAGGAGTTTGATATCGCAAACCCGGACCTCTCCACAAGACTCTGAACCGCTCTACTCAGGAGTTTCCTGCAAGGGCACCAACAGTTTCCACTCACCCTGTTCGCGAACAAGAGTCACTGCCTGCTCCTGTCCATTCTGCAGATTGAGAACATCGACCAGCGCAGTCTCTCCGTGGCGCCTGGCGTCCAGCACCTCAAACGCCCCCTTGTAGAACGAAGCCTGCATCTCATCCAATTGCGGCAGTGCGGCCACGAACATGCTCTCGTCTGTTGCCAGCGCACTCTGGGGAATACCGAGAACCTGCGCATACTGGCGAATCATACCGCCCACCTGCCCGAATTGCTGACGGGTGTCCTGGCTGAGGCCATCGTATACCGTCTGCCAATCACCGGCATTGGCCGCCTGGTTGAGGCGAACGAATGTATTCCAGGATTGTTGATCCGGTAGCATCGAGACGCCAACAAAGACAGCCATCAGCAGCAACAAAGGCAACAGGAGCCACTTCCATTTTTTCTTCATCCATTTCTCCGTCAGAGGGATAAATACCGGGGTCAGAATCATTTGGCGAATCCAATGACTCTGACCCCGTTTTACCGCCGCTTTACCGCTCAGTCATCGCGGCCGGCGTGTTCACGCGCAATACGCAGAGCCTCTTCCGTGCCACCCGCGATACCGGCATCCCCCCAGTAACCCACGGTGGGCATGGTGAAGCCCTGGTCCAGACGTGCCTGCACATCGCGCGCACTGGTGGTAATCCCGCAGGGCACATTGTGCTTTTTGCACAGGTCTACGACCTTCGCGATAGCGTCCTGTACTTCTTCGCTGTTGCCTGGCAGGCCCATGTTCATGGACAGATCCGCTGGGCCCACGAAGATCGCACTGACGCCAGGAGTTGTCATGATGGCTTCGGCATTCTCCACGCCCTGCATGGACTCGATCTGCATCACTGCCATCAGCTCACCACGGGAATTGAGCGGCCATACGTCAGCACGCTGAACGTAGTCGGGCACCCCCCAATACCAGGCCGCTGCCGCAGGAGAGGCGCCGCGAACGCCACGGGGCTCGGCGATATCGGAACCGCGCGGCTGAGGGTAGCGCATCGCCGCCACGGCGCGCTCGGCCTGCTCTGCCGTTTCGACATAGGGGAACATGATGCCGAAGGCACCCACGTCCAGAATCTGCTTCACCATCCATTCCGGATCGTTACGCCCGTTGGCAGGAAGACGTACGATCGGGGTGGTACGCATTTGTGTATTGCCCTGATTCACCACGGCCATCTTGTCCGTCAGGCCAATCAGGAAATGCTGCAGGGTTTCCGTATTGAACGGCGTGTGTTCCATGTCGATCAAAATATAGTCAAGACCGGAACGTGCCAGGCCTCGCGCGTTGGCCAGTGAAAAATTGGCAGTGAACAGCCCGAAGACAGGATCGCCTTTCGCCAGCGTTTCCACGCTGCGATTGATGTGCAGATCTTCCTGAGCCTGGGCGGAAAGTGTCATGGCACCGCTGATGGAAATCGCGGCAAAAAATGTCGATAAAAATTTCAATTTCATTGAGTGAATCCTTTGTAAAAAACACAGACAAAAATGTCGGCGCAAATACTAGGACAAAATCACTGCCGCGCGCATCCCTGTCTTGTCCGGCTTTTCCGGCCAACGCCCGAAAAGGAAAATATCTGCTTGTTTTATCGATACATTTGCAGAAGCTTTATAAAAGAAAAAAACCGGGCACAAATCGGTATTTATGCCGTGCACACAAAAACCAGGTGCTGGCAAGCAACAGCCTGCCTGCGTTACGAGGAACACAGAAGGTCAGCAAAGCAGCAAGGATGGACAACAATTGAACACTAAGCTTGTGCGGTGTGGCCCGAACATGCTGAAAATTCATCCGAAACCGATTCCAGGCATAATCACGGGATTGACATTTCGCAACGTCCAGCGAAGACTTTGCAGCGATAATCCGCTCACTAATTACAACAGAGGACTGCAACATGCGCGTTTTGACACTGATTACCGCCACCCTGGTGGGGGCTCTCGCCTCCGGCTTTGCCACAGCCCAATCTACCCAGGAACTGATCGCCCAGGCGGTACGTCCACTGCCAGACGATCTGAAAGAAGGGGCCACTGTGTTCCGTTACGACCCCGCCACCGGAGCGCGTATCGTGCTGCGCCAGGGAAACAATCAGGTGGAATGCCGCCCCAAGGACGAGGAAGGCTTCACACGTTGCAGCCCGACCGCCAATGGCCCCCGCAGTGATCTGAGTTCAAAGCTGCGCGCACAGGGTCTGTCCGATGACGAGGTCAACGCCGCTCTGGCCGAAGCCGAACGCAAAGGGGAAATCGCGCCGCGCATCTTCGGTGCCCTCAGCTATCGCCTGTACGATGAGCCGGACCGCATCCAGCTGCTGTGGATTTTGTCTGTTCCAAATGCCACGCCGGAACAACTGGGTATGCCGACCGGCGCACAGCGCAGCAATGCACTGGCAGGGCGTGGAACTCCCTGGATGATGAACCCGGGCACTCCCGGCGCTCACCTGATGATTCCGATCAACGGGCTCGAACTGTCCAACAAACCGCAATAAGCACAACGCTGAAATCAAAGGGCCAGGTACGTTGATCGAAAATCAACTACCTGGCCCTTTGATTTGCGGCTCTTTGATCTCAATCAGAGGTCGCAGATCAGGCCGCGCACCCTCAGATCAATACGGGCCACCGCCGCTTCGCCCACCGGCGCCCATTCGGCGCTTTCCAGAACGAAAGTATTGCTGCCCGAACGGTTGAGCGCGACACGAAACTGCTCCAGCAGTGTCTCCAGCGCCTCTTCGCTGCTGACAGTGGATTCGGCAGACAACTCGATGCGCCCCGTCTCCCCACACTGGGCCAGTGACACCTGTTGATTGGCTTCCGCCCGATGTATCGGCTCGGCATTCACCCGGGAATAGAAATTCTCTTCATCCAGCACCAAGGGTTCAAAATTGCGCGAGGGAACGCCGGTACACGCGGCGAGAGTGAGGGCAGCGCTGCCAAGAGCAAGGCCTTTCAGAACTGTACTGATCGTCATCTGGGATATTCGGCTCCTTCATGATTTCTGTTTGCTATCGTTTGATGTTAATCCGGCATTGCCGGCCGGGTACTGATCCCGGTCAATGTCCTGCCTGACGCAGGATGGCAAATCAAGCCCTGAGGTCTGTCACCATCTTGTGGCCATTTTCACCACCCAGCGCCTGAGATGTTTATTTTTAAGCTATAAATTCAATAAGTTAAACAATGGCATGAGTTCTGCATTTCTCGTCTGAAAACCCAGTAAACCCATATGGAGAACGCCATGCCCCTGCCATCCCTCTCGCCTCGTCCCCTGCCGCTACTGTATCGCGTGGCGGGCCTCGTCCTAGTGGCAGGCCTGTTACTGCTGGGGATCATCGGCCTGATCATGCCCGTGATCCCGGGTATCGTGTTTCTGTTTCTGGCCCTGTATGTGCTCAGCCGCCTCTCCCGCCGGGTGTCAGCCTACGCCCACAGCAAGCCGTGGTTCAGGCAGCATCTGCGCACGCTGCATCTGGCCCGGGGCCTGAGCCTGGGAGCCCGCATTCGCTATGGCGCCCTGCTGACGGCTCGCGGCATCGTGAGCAGCCTGGACAGTGGCTGGCAATGGCTGCGCCGGCAATCACAATAAAAGGGGTCAGAGTCGTTTTATAAATCAAACGACTCTGACCCCTTTGAAACCGCTCTGTCCTTCCTCAGGCCTTGTCCAGCGCCTGGGAGATATCGGCAATGATGTCATCGACATGCTCGATCCCCACGGACAGCCGCACCAGGTCTTCCGATACTCCGGCAGATTTCAGCTCCTCCGGACTCAGTTGACGGTGAGTGGTCGTCGCCGGGTGGCAGGCCAGTGACTTGGCATCGCCGATGTTGACCAGGCGCAGAATCATCTGCAGCGCGTCAATGAAGCGGCCACCGGCCTCTTTCCCACCCTTGATACCGAAGCTGAGAATACCCGAGCCCATGCCCCGGCAGATTTTCTGGGCAGTGGCATGGTAGGGGCTGTCCTGCAGACCGGCATAGTTGACCCACTCCACCTTCGGATGCCCCTGGAGGAAACGCGCCACGGTCAGTGCATTGGCGCAATGGCGCTCCATGCGCAGCCCCAGCGTCTCCAGCCCCTGCAGAATCAGAAAGGCACTGTGGGGAGAAAGCGCGGCACCGGTGTTGCGCAGAGGCACGACGCGGCAACGACCGATGTAGGCGGCAGGGCCCAGCGCCTCGGTATACACCACGCCGTGATAGGAGGGATCGGGCTCGTTCAGCATCGGGAAACGTTTTTTGTTCGCCGCCCAGTCGAACTTGCCGGAATCGATGATCATACCGCCGATGGTGGTGCCGTGACCGCCAATGTATTTGGTCAGTGCATGCACCACGATGTCGGCCCCCAGGTCGAAGGGACGGCAGAGAAAGGGCGTTGCAACCGTGCTGTCCACAATCAGGGGCACGCCGTGGCGGTGGGCAATTTCGGCCAGTTTTTCAATGTCCACCACATTGCCTGCCGGGTTGCCGATGCTCTCGCAGAACATGGCGCGGGTATTGTCATCGATCAGGGATTCCAGGCGCTCGAAATCATCGAAGGAGGCCATGCGCACTTCCACCCCCTGCTTGGGCAATGTGTGCGCAAACAGATTATAGGTGCCGCCATAGAGCTGCGAGGTGCTGACAATATTGCTGCCGACATCGGTAATACATTGAATGGCATAGGTAATGGCCGCCATGCCGGAGGCCAGACCGAGGCCGGCAATCCCCCCCTCCATCTCGGCCAGACGTTTTTCCAGCACATCGGTGGTGGGGTTCATGATGCGGGTGTAGATATTGCCCGGCACCTTGAGGTCAAAAAGGTCCGCCCCATGCTGGGTATTGTCGAAGGTATAGGACGTGGTCTGGTAGATGGGCACCGCCGCTGACTTGGTGGTAGCCTCTGATTCGTAGCCGTGGTGCAGGGCCAGGGATTCCAGTTTCATGTGTGCTCCTTGTCGGGTGTCTGCCCCGAGCTGTTTTTACTGTGTTCCGGTTTATACCACAGGACAGCGCCGCAAGCCCTGCTTCAGATCAGTCGGGAATGCTGGTATCGTTGCCCGCGTTTTTGGATTCACCGTAGGGGGCAGTCATGAGCAGAATTCTTTTCATTGAGCACGATGGCACGCAACATCCGGTGGACGTCACCCCCGGCGCCATTCCCAGTGTCATGGATGCCGCCGTCAGCCAGGGAGTTCCCGGCATTGACGCCGATTGCGGAGGCTTCTGCTCCTGTGCCACCTGCCATGTGTTTGTGCGTGAGGACTGGCTGGACAAGCTCCCCCCCATGGCGCGCAACGAAGACGCCATGCTCAGCCTGCGCCCGGACCGAAAGGCCAACTCCCGCCTGGCCTGTCAGCTCCCGCTGACAGAGGATCTGGACGGTCTGGTCGTCACCACACCGGAATTTCAGTACTGACCATCACTCACGGTAGCCCTTGCGCAGCACCCCGTTGCTGCTGCCATCCACGGCACCATCGCGCAACCACTGCAGGCTGGCATCGAACAGCAGGCCCGCATTGACCTCCCACATGGCGTTGTGGGATGAGCACCCCAGATCCAGCAGTACCTTCTCACTGGCCCCAAGATCCTCATACATCTCGGCAACCCGGCTGGGCGGCACCTGGGCATCATGTATCCCGGCAACCAGGAGCATGGGCGTTTGCGTGCGGCGGACAACGTCCTGAGTCCACCCCCACACGGTGGTGTTAGGGGCGCGCCGAACACCTGCCGCCCAGGTGGCCCCCACCGGATCGGAGGCGAGCATGTCACGCCAGACGGCCTCGCTGACGGCGGGATCATACTGGTTTTCACACCCCACCTGTCGCTCCCAGTTGCGCACAAAATCCAGCCGTGACTGCTTGCTGAATGCCGCCCCCGGCACCGGCAGCGAGGCGGGCGCCCCGGCGGATCGATTGCGGCTGTAGGCCGGAGCAAGCAGCACGACACGGGCCACTTTTTCCGGGTGCAGGGCCGCATAGCCTGCGGCCCGGGGGCCACCGAGGGACCAGGCCACAAGATGCACTTTATCCACCCCGCGCAGACGACGCAGATAGTCCACCACGGCATCGATATCGTGCCAGTCGGATTCAATGGTAGTCGCTGCAAACCCGTAACTGGGTTCACAGGGCGCTGCGATCATCGCAGGCACAAAATCCTGCTGCGCCGCAGCCGAGAGATTGCAGACATCGTTCATCACATAGGGGCGTGTGGAACGTCCGTAGCCCGTGGTATCCATCGCAAAGGTGTCATAGCCCGCAGCGGCCAGATAGGCCATCCAGCTATACCCCTGCACCGGCACATCGAAGGCAACTTCGGCGGGTGTTCCTGCACCGTGGATAAAAAGTACCACCTGCCCCTCCAGGCTCGCACGACGGGCAACGGTCGCGGGCTGGCTGCGCTCACGCACATAGATCAGCGCTGTGTCGCCCGCCATCGAGGGAGCGCTGGACACAACGGGCACATAATGATCTACCCGCACGGTAGCGGCTTGCGCGAATACAGAGGATTGGCAGAACAGGAACAGAATGGGCACAGCCCACGGACGGAGCATTGTTTTCATTGTGGTTCTCCAGATCAAGGGGTCAGGTTCGTTGATTGTCTTGATTCATGCCACAGCCGCGCAAGGTTTTCGGCCGCGTGGGCGAGATTTACTGCCGCATCACGCAGGGCATCTTCCCTGCTGCACGGCCCCCTCGCAATAGAGAACGCCGCGCTCAGCCCGCTGTCATAAAGCGCCTGAAGATTGCCCTCCAGCCTTCCCGCCAGCGCAATCACCGGCACGCCATGCTGCTGCGCCAGTCGGCAGACTCCGGCCACTACCTTGCCTGCGGCGCTCTGGCTGTCCAGGCTGCCCTCGCCGCTGATCACCAGATCGGCCTGTGCCAGCGCCGAAGCCAGCCCTGTCGCCTCCATGACCATCTCAATACCGGAGACCATGCTCCCGCCAAGCAGGCCTCCCAGTGCGCCGCCGATTCCGCCTGCCGCTCCACTGCCGGGAAAACCGGCAATATCAAAACCCTGTGCTTCCGCCAGCAACGAGAAATGCGTCATGCCTGCTTCAAGCTGTTCCACCTCGTCGGCACTGGCCCCCTTCTGCGGGGCAAAGACCCGGACACAGCCATCGGGCCCCAGCAGGGGATTGCGCACATCACTGGCCACCAGCAGACGCACCCCCTGCAGGCGTTGCCGTACCGGCCCCACATCGAAGGAGGCCAGGCGATTCAGGGCCCCGCCGCCACGCAGCGCATGGCCCTGCGCATCGACAAAGTGCGCACCGAGTGCCTGCAACAAACCCATCCCCGCGTCACTGCACGCGCTGCCTCCCAGGCCAACAATGAGCGTGCTGACGCCCGTGTCCAGCGCCGCAGCCATCAGCTCGCCCGTGCCATAACTGCAGGCACGCAGGGCATCACGCCTCTCGGGAGGAAGCCCTTGCAGGCCACTGGCCTGCGCCACCTCCACGATGGCCGTGCGCCCCTCATCGATCACCGCGAAGTGGGCCCGCAACGGTCCGCCGAGCGGGCCGCTGACCGTGCGTTCCTCCAAACGTCCACCGGCAGCCGCCAGCAGCGCTGCCGTGGTGCCTTCGCCGCCATCGGCCAACGGCATGAGCACCAGCTCATCCCGCGCCGCCGCGCGCGCCCAGCCCCGCGCAATGGCCTGCGCCACTGCCGGTGCTTCCAGGCATTCTTTAAAGGAATCCGGTGCGATGACGATGCGCATGCCCCCTCCCTACAAGACGATCAGCGAGACCAGCCAGAGCACCGTAATACTCACCAGCCCCATGAGCAGCGTAGCCGTCGTGTGTGCCCGATAAGCGGTAGCTACGCTCATCCGCGAACACTGAGCCACCACCCAGAAATAACTGTCGTTGGCATGGGAGACGGTCATGGCCCCCGCCCCGATCGCCATGACGGCGAGCACCTCTCCCGCCGTGGAATCCAGCCCGATCTGCGGCAACAGAGGAGCCACCAGCGCGGAACCGGCGACCATCGCCACCGTGGAAGAGCCTTGCGCCGTTTTCAGGGCTGCCGCGACCACAAAGGGCATGAATACCCCGATGCCCAGTGTCGAGAGAGTGCTGCCAAGATAGTCTCCGATGGGAGTGGCCGCCAGCACGGCCCCGAAGGCGCCACCGGCCCCGGTGACCAGCAAAATAGGCGCCGCCGTCAGCAGCGCTTGTTGCGTATGCTCTGAAAAGCGCACAAGCCGTTGCTCACCACGCAGCAGAGGCAGCGCACACAACACGCCCACAGACAGGGCAATCAGCGGTTTGCCGAGAAACAGACTGAGCTCATGAACGAGGCCATCGCCCAACAGGGCACCTGGATAATTGGCGATGGAGCCCACGCAGATCAATGCGATAGGCACCAGCAGCGGCAGCATGGACGCCGTGGCAGAGGGCAGTCTCTGCAGCACTTCATCCGCTTGCGGTGCTGCATCCTCTTCATGCAACTCCTCGCTCGGCAAACCGGCACTGTAATGCGCCCAGGCCAGGCCGGTCAGCGCCGCCAGCAAGGCAAGCCCCAGGCCCGCCAGAATGACCAGGCCAAGATTGTCCTCAAGCCCCAGATTGGCTGCAGCGGCAATCGGGCCCGGGGTCGGAGGCACCAGGGTATGCGTGGCAAACAGGCCGGTGGACAGCGCCACGGTAAGCATCACGGGAGAGGCATGCAGGCTGCGCGCCACAGAACGCCGCAGACTGTTGAGAATGATAAAGGCGGAATCACAGAACACCGGAATCGACACCAGAAACCCGACCAGCGACAGGGTGAGCGAGGGAAAGCGTGCGCCAAACACGCGAATCAGGCTCTGCGCCAACACAATGGCGGCACCACTGCGTTCCAGAATCACACCGATCAGCGTTCCCAGCACAATCACCAGGCCGATGCTGCCCATGATATTGCCGAAACCCGCGCGCAGGGTGGATTCAATTTCCTGCAGCGGCAGGCCATAGGCGAATGCTGCCAGCAACGCTGCCAGCAGCAGCACCAGAAAGGGGCTCAGGCGCAGGCGCACGGTGGCAAATACAATAAAGCCGATAATCAGCAACAGAATCAGCACCAGCGCCATGATGTCTCTCTATGTTTTTATTTTTCGCTTAGCGATACCTGGGTAAAGGTCGGGCTCTCGGCAGACAGTTCGGTTTGCAACTGCAAGGTGGCCGAGTATCTGACAGCCTCCAGAGTGGAATAGTTCAACGCCCCCACTGCAAGCTCCGGAATGGTCACGATTCCGGTCGCGGAGGAATAGCTCGCATAGTCCGCGCTGTAGGGAATGCTTGTCAGGGTGGAGTTGACCAGTTGCAGCGTCACCGGCATGGTTTCCACCAGACGCAGCAACGCATCATAGACAAGCTTCTCCCCGTTGGCACCCTCCAGCACCACCGCCGGAATATACAAGGACTGGCTGATTGGTTCGTAGACCGCAAGCCCCGGGTTCTGCCCACTGCCCTCAACGGTGCCCCCCAGCGCCAGAATCTGGTTGCTGAACGAGGACAAATGATTCACCGAACCTTTGCGCAGATTGCTGTACACCCGCAGGATGGAGGCATTCGTGGTGTGGGCCATCGTCTGGTCCAGATCAGCGATATCGGTTTTCTCGACGGTCACACCAACCCGCAAGCCCTCAATCTGGGACACCGAGCCCGAAGCCAGTAGTTGGTCGTACAGCGACTGCAGCGCAGTGCTGCTGAATTTCCCGGCGGCCATACCGGCTGCCGGGTCTGCGATACCAAACTGGTTCAGCAGGTTCAGGACAGAATCCTTGTGGCGGGCCTCGGAGCTGGCAATCGTCGTAAAAACCGGATTGCCCCACAGGGCGTACAGGGCATTGTATATATCATAGGCAAGCTTCTCCTCTTCCCGCATGAACTGCAGGTCTGCAATCTCCTGTTCAGTAAGGGCAAAAGCCGGCACGGACGACAGCAGCAAAAAGGCCACAAGCAGCCTTTGTAACAAACGTTTCAGAGAATAGTGATCCCGGGCTTCAGGGGTTTGGAACAAGCTCATACAAGCACCTCCATCTGAGTGTTTTCTGAGCAGGAAACCTATCAGAATTCCTGCAGGGTTTCAGCTCACCCTAACCCAACCCGGCTTACTTTGTCCTGCGTCAAATTGCCTCACTGCCAGGCACTGCCGCCCCCATGTGCGGCTAGGTATTCAGGGCCGGTGTGGCTATAATCCCCCGGAACAGAAAAAGGGGGTATGTGTTGTGAATCAGGCAGTCAACCAGAGTTCCGTACAGGCATCCGGCGGGGAAATCGACACCTTCCTCGTTCGCGCCCACAGCTATGCAGCCTTTGCCATGCTGCTGGTCTCCGTCACCTTCGGCATCTTCGTTTCCCTGCAGTTTATTTTCCCGGACTTCATGACGAGCTGGCTGCCAAGCTGGGGCCGCATGCGTTATGCCCACACCCAGGGCATCATGTTCGGCTGGCTCGGCAATGCCTTCCTGGCGTTTATGTACCATGCGGTCCCCGTGCTCAGCGGGCACCGCGTCAGCAGCCATCGCTTGGGCCTGTGGCTGTTCGCGGTATGGAATATCGCCGTGATGGTCTCCGGCTGGACCCTGGTGCTCTCAGGCTTCAGCCAGCCACTGGAATGGGCGGAGTTCCCTCCCATCGTGGATGCCTTTGTCATCCTGGGTCTGCTGCTGGCGGCCGCACAGTTCCTGCCTCCCTTCATCCACCGCGGCATCACGGATCTGTATGTCTCCGGCTGGTATCTGGTGGGGGGCCTGGTGTTCACCCTGCTCTCCTACCCCATGGGCAATTTCGTGCCGGAGGTCGTGCCCGGCGCGGCGGGGGCGGCCTTCAGCGGGCTGTGGATTCATGATGCCGTGGGTCTGTTCGTCACGCCCATGGCCCTGGCGATTCTCTATTATGTGATTCCCGCTACCACTGGGCGCCCCATCTTCAGCCACTTCCTGTCCATGCTCGGTTTCTGGGGGCTGTTCTTCCTCTACCCGCTCAACGGCATCCACCATTACATCCTCTCGGTCATTCCGATGGAAATGCAGACGGCGGCCATCATCGCCTCCTTCCTGCTGGGCGTGGTGGTGGTCATTGTGGTCACCAACCTGATGCTCTCCCAGCGCGGCGCGGGCCTGATTCCCCGCGACATCGGCCTGCGCTTCGCATCCATGGCAGTTCTGTTCTACCTGGTGGTGAGTGTTCAGGGCTCACTGCAGGCCGACATGAGCCTCAACCAGACCCTGCACTTCACCGACTGGGTGATCGGGCACTCCCACCTGGCCATGCTCGGCTTTGCCACCTTCGCCGGTATTGGCGGCATTCTGCATGCCTGGCAGCGCATGCCCGAGGCCCGCTACAACGCCCGCGCATTCGAGTGGGCCTATGGCCTGCTCACCGTGGGGATCTGGCTCATGGTGATTGATCTCACCATCGCCGGCATCGTGCAGGGCCAGCTGTGGGACGCCGGCACCCCCTGGCTTGAATCCCTGCGTGCCTCCCACCCCTACTGGGTCATGCGTTCGCTGACCGCCATCCCCGTGGCCGCCGGTTTCATCGTGCTGTTTGCTGGCCTGGTCACCGGCCCGCGCGGCGAGGGAGTCAAACACATCGGCACCGCCCAGCCGGAACAGGCGACTGCGCAACTGCAGCCCGAAGCGGCTCATGCTTCTCGCGGGCTCAAGATGTCCTATATCACCGCCTGCGCGGCAGGCATCGTGTTCTTTGCTCTGTCTGTCAGCCTGCTGGGCCTGCTGCCCCGTCAGATGCTGGAAGATCAGAGTGTGGCCATGGCTCCCGGCGCACCGCTGCCCTATACCCCGGCGGAAGAACGCGGACGGGAAATCTACGCCCGCGAAGGCTGCTCCTATTGCCACAGCCAGCAAATCCGCTACACACAAGCCGACCTCGAACGCTTCGGGGCCCCCACCCTGGCCTGGGAGGGCCGCCTGGAGTACCCGCACATGCTGGGCACTCGCCGCATCGGGCCGGACCTGAGCCGTGCCGGTGGCACCCGCTCGGCCGACTGGCACTATGCCCACCTGTTTGCGCCGAGAACAATCGTGCCGCAATCCATCATGCCGGCATATCCCCAGCTGTTTGATGGCAGCGCCACGCGTCCGCGCCAGGAGGCACGCGACCTGGTGGCCTATCTGGACTCCCTCGGGCGGGCGCGTGAACTGGCCTATCCCGATGGGGATATCGCCGCACGCGCCGTAGCCGGTGATGATGACTGGGCACTGATGTCCCTCAATGCTCCCCAGCTCAATGCCCATCCGGGCCGCACCCGCCCGCGTGGCGAGGCCCGGGCGCTGAGCGGCAACGGCGATGAGGCACTCGGAACCCGCCTGTGGCTGGAAAACTGCGCGGGCTGCCATGGCGATCTGGCCCAGGGCGATGGCCCGGCCGCCGCCTGGCTGGAACCGGCACCGAAGAACCTGAGCATTCGTCATTACTCCCGCGCCCTGCTGGCGGACGTACTGTGGAACGGCGTCCACGGCTCGGCCATGCCGGCCTGGCGCGAACTGGATGACACGCAACGCTCTGCCCTCGCCGCCGCCGTGCAGGGCTTTGCCCGCAGCAACGATGAACCGGCAAACGCGAGCCAGGCCGCACAGGGTGCCAGCGTGTACGCCCGCCACTGCGCCGAGTGCCATGGCGACAACGGTGCGGGCAACGGCTTTGCCGCCGCCCAACTGCCCATCGCCCCCACGGATTTCCGTGGCGTGCGAGCCAGCCTGGAGGAGCGGGTAAAGGTCTTGCGCAACGGCGTGGCCGGCACCTCCATGGCCCCCTGGACAGATCGCCTGAATGACAGTGAAATCACCGCCGTGGCACACTACATCGGCACCTTCTTCCAGCCCGACAACACAGGAGCCCGCCCATGATCACGACCATCATCGTCTGGGGTTCTCTGATCTGCGCCGCCCTTTACTGTGGCGCCTGGCTGTTCAGCCCGCGCCTGCGCCAGCAGATCGAGCAACCGAAACATCAGTTCCAGCATCAGGTCCAACACTTTGACAGCGCACGCCGCGAGGCAGGTACGCAAGAGGGGGCACAGTCATGAGTCTGAACAATCAACGAGGCGGCCTGCTACTGACCCTGCTGGCCGGGGGCGCCGTCAGTGTCGGCATCATTGTCGGCTCGGTATGGATGCTGCGGCAGACGCCGGAGTTCGACGACAAGGGTACCGAGGTCTCTGTGGAATACGGGCGTCAGCTTATCCGGGAGACTTCCGTCCTCATGGGGCCGGAACACGAAGACCCGGCCATGCGCTATTCCGGCAGCAATCTGGATTGCTCCTCCTGCCATCTGGACAGTGGCACCAAGCCCGGTACCCTGTCGCTGCTGACGGCATCTTCACGCTACCCACGGTTCTCCGGGCGGGACGGCATCGAGGGCGATCTGCGCGACCGCATCAATGGCTGTATGGAACGCAGCATGAACGGCACCAAGCTGCCACGCGAGAGCGCCGAAATGCGCTCCATGGAAGCCTATATTCTCAGCCTCGGTGAACAGTATGCCGCCATGGGGGAAACCCGGCGTCAATCCGAAGAACCCACCGCCTTCCGCGAACCTGCCCGTGCCGCCGACCCGGTAGCAGGACAAGTGGTTTACGAAGAGCGCTGCCAGGTCTGCCATGGCGACAATGGCCAGGGCCTGCCCGCCACGCTGGATATCCGCGAGGGCTATCTGTTTCCGCCGCTGTGGGGACCGGACAGTTTCAATAACGGTGCCGGGATGAACCGCGTGCTGACGGCCTCGAACTTCATCAAGGCACGCATGCCGCTGGGCCAGCCGGACCTGACGGATGACGAGGCCTACGATGTCGCGGCCTACATCAATTCAAAGGAGCGGCCGCAGAAGGCCAATCTGGAAGTGGATTATCCGGACCGTAAAAACAAACCCGTAGACAGCCCTTATGGCCCCTACGCGGATCCGTTCCCGCCGGAACAGCACCGGGTGGGACCTTACGGCCCCATCCGGGAGTTCTATCGCGGTCTTGAGTGAGGAAGATCAGCCTGCGGCGAGCAGGCTGAAGCCACGCTCCTGAGAACGTGTGGCCGCCATGACACCTGCCGGTACCAGACGGGCATGGGGGACGAGATTGGCGGCCAGTTCCTTGTAGATATCGTCCGCATTGCCATTCGTGGCGCGTGCCACAAAACCGGAAACCGCATGGGTGGCGCGATTGCAAACGGCATAGCGCACGCCGCGATCCGCCATTTCCGTCAGCGTGTGCCCACGGCTCGCCAGATCCCCACGGTTGGGAATATTCAGCGGGTTCACCTTGAAGACCTCATCCGTACGCGGGTCCTTGAAGCCCAGGAAATTGCTGAAATGCTCACCGTACTTCGCCCACATGGCCTCGTTATAGGCCAGCGGTGTGGCCTGATGACGGTAGCAGACGATCATGGCGTAGTCGGATTCCTTACCGCCGTAATCCTGTTCATGCACCATCAGAATATTGTGGGCATAGTTCAGTGCGGTAATGCCACCGACAGTGCTGGCGGTGTCAATGAATGCGCGGTGAACCCCCGGCATCTGTTCCATCCAGTCATCCCCCGCATGCCGGGCCGGTGTGAAGGCTCTGGCAGGCGATGCGGATTGCGCATTGCCCGCAGACGACACCACCGCCGCGCCGGCAGCCACTGCCCCCAGGCTGCCCAGGAACCAGCGACGACGCCCTTTCAGGGCCTTGAGTTGTTCTTTCATGTCATTCTCCTCAGATATCAGTTTGTCCTCCCGACGCCCGAAAGCGCGGGGGATGAACGGGCACTCATACTGCGAGCCTTGGGCCGCATTATCGTCCCCGGAACCAAAGTTTGCCAGCACCTGTGAAAGCATCAGGCATTCAGCAAAACGATCTTCACCACGGCTGCCAGCCCAAACAGAATGATGAAGGTCAGGGCAATGCCGGAAATGACAAATTTCTTGACATCACCGTGCTCAAAATCCCGCATACGGTTCTTCTGGCTCTGCACGCCAAACGCCGCCGCCATGCTGCTGACCATGGAATCCAGCCAGCCAACCTGTGCCTGGCTTTCAAGCGGCGATGGATCTGTATCTCGCTCCTGTCTGCGCATTGTTGCATCCTCCTGCAATCGCTCTGTTGAGGCTTATCAAGTCGTCAACAGAAAGAAAAGCAAGTGTCGGGCCAAACTACAGCGCTCCCCGGAATGAAACTAAGCCACTGTTTTTCCTTGTGATTATCCCGTCCCGCCTGTGCCGGAGAAAGACTTTGCCACCCCTCACTGCCAGAATTGCCAAAACATGAGACAAAGCTGTCACTAACGCTGCGGTATGCGCAGGAACACCGCACGCGGTACGCGCAGCCCCCAGGCCAGCAGAGCAAGCCCCAGCGACAAGGCCAGAAAATAGACCGGAAAGGCATCCAGCACCCGCAGAAAAACCTGCCCCTGCCACACCTCGGCGGCTGTTGACGGTTCGCCCTCTGACTTGATCACTCCGACCCACACCGTATAGAGCATGCTCGCCAGGCCCAGGCCGAGGTTCAGGGCCAGCCCACGAAAACTCAGCACGGTGGCTCGCTGACGCGAATCCACCATCTGGTTCAGATAAAAACTCGTCTGGAACTGCACCATGCCCAGAATGACAAAACAGCCCGCTGCAAACATGACACCCCACAACGGCAGGGCAAACGCCAGCCCGGCAAGCGAGAGCAGCAACAACCCAGATAGGGCAAAAAAATTGTGCAGAGGCGGCAGGCGGTTCACCATCACGCGTGCAGCCCTGGCACTGACAATACCCAACAGGGACATCCCGGCACCCACTGCCCCGAACCAGGACACGGGAATATCGATCAGGCGATAGTACTCACTGGCCAGCACAACAAACTGCCGTGCAACGCTGTCCAGCGCCAGTGCCGCAAGAATCACGAACAGCACAAAACGATGCCCCAGCGTCCAGCGTCCCGCCGCCAGGATCTGCCCCCACGCTTCACGCACCGCCCCCAGCCGGCTGCCAGCAGACTCAGGTGAAACCGTATCTGAAACCGGCTCCTGAAACCCCAGCGTGGTCAGCAAGACCACCAGAGCACTAAGCAGGGTCAGCAGCACCGGCATACGAATACTCAATTGTGCTGACAGCTGCCATTGCGGGTTGAAATAGTGCAAAACCGCATTGAGCTGGCTTCCGTCATAAACAAACGCCCCCAACATCATGGCGCTGAAAAAGCCGACAGAGACCACGCGGGTGCTTTTCTCCAGCAGCGCCGCCCACTCCCCCTCTCTCCCCAGCGCTTTCAGGGAATCGTAGGCCAGTGCCTCATCGGCACCGCTGGCAGCGGCCTCCGAAAAACCGGAACATATCCGATTGATCAAAAACACCACGAAAAGAAACGGCGAGGCACCGAGCGGCACGAATGCCAGCAGGCTCATCTCCACGACCATCAACGAGGCCGCCACCACCAGCAGACGTTTGCGCCCAAAAATATCGGCCAGTGCCCCCGAAGGAACCTCCGCAAAAACAATGCTCAGCGCCCAGGCCAGATTGAGAATGCCGAATTGTTCCAGCGTCAGACCGTAGTCGAGAAACAGGATGGTAAGCACCGGATAATAAAAACGTGCCGTATAAAGCAGACGGAAGAGAATGAAACGGGTCAGATTGCCCTCAAGCGAAGCCTGTTTTGCTGCTTTTTTAATCACTCACACCTCTGTGCTAAACACTTTTCACGATATCACGCACAAATTCCTGATAACGCGATAAAAAATCACAACACTCCCCTAATTGCGGGTGGCATGAGGCCGCGAATCTGGGTACTATGGGCGCACTTCTGAAATGTGGAGGCCTATGTAATGTCCGACGATCAGGAAAACAAACCGAAAAAATTCTTTGGCATGGAAGTCAGTGACACCGTGACCTATATCATTATTGCCATCCTCACCATCATCTTCATCCGCCAGGTCGCTGTTCTGTTCTGACAACGTGCGAGGCCTTCCGCTGCCTCGCCCTGTTCCTGTTCCCCGCCCCGTGATACATTAGCGCCCTTTTCCAACGACCTCTCAGCGAGTGTCCCAAGCACTGCAGGAACCCCATGAGCAAGTACAAGATCGCGTTACTGGATGGCGACGGCATTGGCCCGGAAATCATGACGGAGGCCGTCAAGGTACTGCGTCTGGTTGAACAGCGCAATGACGTCAGTTTCGAACTCATTCATACCCCTTTCGGCGCCAGCGCCTACTTTGAATGCGGAGACCCTTTCCCCGAACAGACCAAGAAAGTCTGTGATGAGGCGGACGCCATTCTGAAAGGCCCCATCGGCCTGAACCACGAAGACTCCAAGAAAATTCCCGTGGACATGCAACCCGAGCGTGGTGCCCTGCTGCCCCTGCGCCGCCGTTACAACACCTATGCGAATTTCCGTCCGGTGTATCTGCCCCAGGGCCTGGCCCATTTTTCACCGCTGAAAAAAGAAATCATCGGTGACGGCATCGACATCATGATCATCCGCGAGCTGGTGGGTGGCCTGTATTTCGGCAACAAGGAAACCGGCGTGAACGCCGACGGCATCCGCTATGTGAAGGAAACCCTGGAGTACGACGAGGTACAGATTCGTCGCATTGCCAAAGTGGCCTTCGAGACGGCGATGAAGCGCAAGAAAGTGCTGCACAACATCCACAAGAGCAATGTGCTGAAATCCAGCGTACTGTGGAACGAGATCATCGAGGAAACCGCGAAAGACTACCCCGAGGTGAAGGTCATTCACATTCTGGTGGACGCTGCCGCGACCTATCTGTGCCTGAACCCGGGCCAGTTTGATGTGATGGTCATGGAAAACATGTTCGGCGACATCCTCAGTGATCAGGGCGGTGGCATTCTGGGTTCTCTCGGCCTCATGCCTTCTGCCTGTCTCGGCGATACCAAGGCCTATTACGAGCCCTCCCACGGTTCCGCCCCGGACATCGCGGGCAAGAACATCGCCAACCCCTATTCCATGATCGGCTCCGTGGCCATGATGCTGGAGATGAGCTTTGGCATGGATACCGAAGCGAAGAATGTCTGGCATGCCATGCAGAGCGTGTTTGCCCAGGGCTACTCCACACCCGACCTGTCCAAGCCTGGCGCCGGGGTGAAGATGATCGATACCCAGTCCTTTGGTGATCTGGTGGTGGCGGAGCTCGGCAAGCTGCCAGTAGGCTGATTACCGGAGCCTGCCTCGTTCTGGCTGTTGGGGAAACCCAATCGCCAGCAGGGCTGGCTCCTACAACGATCTTGCAGAACCCAATCGCCAGCAGGGCTGGCTCCTACAGGATCAATTCGTTTCAGATTGGCCCAAACCGGATTAATCCGGTTCGGGTTGGTTCGGGTTGGTTCGGGTCAAATTGATGACGTAGGAGCCTGCCCTGCAGGCGAATCCCCTCAAACCATTGCATAATCCAATCGCCAGCAAGGCTGGCTCCTGCAACGATCTTGCAGAATCCGATCGCCAGCAGGGCTGGCTCCTACGGGCGGGCTGCGTGCATGCGGATGTTGATCATGCGCAGCGTTGCCTTGACGGCGGCCAGCACCTGATTGGAATCCACCCCCCGGGTCTTCAGCTCACGGGTCTCCCCCGCCCAGGTGATGATGCACTCGGTCAGCGCGCTGGTATTACCGCCACGCGGGATGTGCACCTCGTAGTCGAGCAGGTCCGGCATCTGGAATTTGCGCGCCTTGAGAATACGCCCAATGGCATCCATGAAGGCGGCAAAGCCGCCATTGCCGGAACCGGAAGCGCTGTACTCCTTACCATCGATGCGCACGCGCACACTGGCGGTACTCTCCACATCCAGACCGCTGGAGATATAGCAATTGAGCAACTGGGTGTAGCTGTAATCCCGGCTCTCCAGCACATCGGCAATGATGAAGGGAAGATCGTCCACCGTGATCACTTCCTTGGAATCCCCCAGTTCCACCACCCGCTGGAGCACCTTTTTCTGCTCCTCGGCGGACAGGCTCAGACCCAGCTCTTCCAGATTGTTGGCCAGGGAGGCCTTGCCACTCATCTTGCCCAGGGCATAGACACGCTTGCGGGCGAAACGCTCGGGGCGCAGGGCGGTGATGTAGAGCCCCCCCTTGAGATCGCCATCGGCATGAATGCCGGCGGTCTGCGTGAAAACATCGGCCCCTACGATGGGCGCATTGGCGGCCACCCATTTGCCGGAGAAATTTTCCACCATGCGGCTGAGCTGGTTGATGCGCGTCTCGTCAATGGACAGTTGCATGCCCATCTTGTCCTTCAGTACCACGGCAACCTCGGCCAAAGAGGCGTTGCCGGCGCGCTCCCCCAGGCAGTTGATCGTGCAATGGATGGCGCTCACCCCGGCCTTCACAGCGGCCATGACATTCGCGGTCGCCAGCCCATAATCATTATGGGGATGGAAATCAAAGGCCTGCTCGGGGAAGCGTGAGGTCATGTCGCTCAGGGCGGCATAGACCTCATCCGGCGTCATCACCCCCAGGGTGTCGGGCAGCATGTAGTCGGCAATGCCCAGCTCCCGGGTGCCTTCCACCAGGTCGAAGACATACTGGGGAGAATCCTTGTAGCCATTGGACCAGTCCTCCAGATACATATTGACGCGCAGCCCCTGTTGCTGGGCATAGGCAACCGTCTGGCGGATATCCGCGATATGCTCCTCCAGCGTACGCCCCAGTTGCTCGCGGCAATGCTTTTCACTGCCCTTGGCGAGCAGATTGATGACGCGCCCCCCGGTCTCCACCACCCAGTCCACGCTCTTGTGGTGGTCCACGAAACCCAGCACCTCGACCTTGTCGAGATAGCCTTCTGCGGCAGCCCAGGCGTTGATATCGATCACGGCCTGCTTCTCGCCCTCGGAAACCCGGGCGGAGGCCACCTCGATACGGTCCACCTTCAACGACTGCAGCAGGGCCCGGGCAATATGCAGCTTTTCCTTGCCGGCAAAGGAAACGCCCTGGGTTTGTTCGCCGTCGCGCAGCGTGGTGTCGAGGATGCGGATGTGTCTGGGGCTTGCGTTACTCATATTGGCTCTTCGTCGTTCGCCTGCCTGGCGAAAGGGAAAAAAGGGAGCCGATTCTAGCAAATAAAGGCGGATGCCATAAGTCACCCCGGGCAGTTCCCGCTCACGCTTCACATTTGCAGACATAGCAAGGAAAATACCCTCATGAAATACACGGACGCGCCGATACACTCCCCATGACACCGATACGTCTTCTGTCTCTGACCACTGCCGGCCTGCTACTGGCCAGCTCTGCCCAGGCCGCTGAAATCTCCACACGCTCGGAGCGGCTGTGGCTGCCTGCCAGCGCCTCCCATCTGCGCCCCTTCCTGCAGATGGCGGCGGATATGGCTCTGCAGGATGAAAACTGCAAAGAGATTCTCTACGCACGTCTGAACGAGTACCGCACCATTTACGAAGAACCCACCTTCACCATTCTGTGCCAGAAGGACCCCAAGAGCACCTTCAACCGCGTCATCAAGATCACCGAGGTGGACCCGGAATACTTCGACAAAATCCGCGCCAGCGAAGACGCGCTGAACACCAACAGCACTCTGTCACCGGAAATTGAAGCCCTGCGCCAGCAACTGGCCGCCCCCCAGAGCAGCGCTCCCGCAAGCCCCGCCAATCCCGTGCAGGAGGCGCCCCAGTCCGTGAATCCGCAGCAAACGAACCCGCAAGGCACCACTACTCCGCCCGCCGCGAACCACTGATTATCGGGCGTCCGCACGTTCATTCCCCCACACTAACGCGGTATACTGCGCGCACTTTTATAACAGGGAACTGACCAACGGGGGGATGCCAGTGAGCATAAGAGTCTGTGTTCCGAAGGAATCGAGAGAAGGGGAGCAGCGCGTTGCGCTGGTCCCGGACGTCGTCAAGCGTTTGCGGGCGATGGATCTGAGCGTAAGCGTCCAGTCCGGTGCCGGTGAAAGTGCCGGCTATGGTGACGAAGACTATGTGGCCGCGGGTGCCGATATCGAGCAGGATGCCGATAAGCTTCTGGCTGCCGCCAATATCCTGCTGACCGTCAATCCGCTGCCCGCGCAGCAGATGGCCGCACTGCCGCAGGGCTGTGTGCTCATCGGCTTCATGAACCCCTACAGCGAGCCGGAGCGTTTTGCCACCCTGCAAGGCAAGCAGGTCTCGGCTTTCTCCATGGAACTGATTCCGCGTATTTCCCGTGCCCAGGCCATGGACGCCCTGTCCTCCCAGGCGTCGATCGCGGGTTACAAGGCCGTGTTGATTGCCAGCACCCTGCTGGGCAAGTTCTTCCCCATGCTGACCACCGCCGCCGGTACCGTGCGCCCCTCCAAGGTGCTGATCATCGGTGCCGGGGTTGCCGGCCTGCAGGCCATTGCCACCGCCAGGCGTCTCGGTGCCGTGGTGGAAGGCTATGATGTGCGCGCCGCCGTGAAGGACCAGGTGGAATCCCTGGGTGCCAAATTCGTGGACATCGACATCAAGGCCGAAGGCAGTGGCGGTTACGCCCGCGAACTGACCGCCGAAGAGAAGGCGCAGCAGCAGGCCATTCTGGCCCGTCATGTGGCTGCCGCCGATGTGGTGGTCACTACCGCCGCCATTCCCGGCCGCCCCTCACCCAAGATCATCACTGCCGAGATGGTGGCAGGCATGAAGGGTGGTTCGGTCATCGTGGACCTTGCCGCCGAGGGCGGGGGCAATTGCGAACTGACCGAGGCCGGCAAGACCGTGGTGCACCATCGCGTGAGCATTTACGGCCCGCTGAACGTGCCCAGCACCGTGAGCGGTCACGCCAGCGAGCTGTATGCGCGCAACCTGCTCAACCTGATCACGCTGATGATCAAGGACGGCGCACTGAACATCGACCTGGAAGACCAGATCCTCCGGGACAGCCTGATCACCCACGGCGGCGAGATTATGAACGCTGCCATCAAGGACAAACTCGCGGGAGGTGCCCAATGATCGAAGGGATGGCCGCACTGTATATCTTCATGCTGGCCGGGTTTACCGGCTATGAAATCATCTCCAAGGTTCCCGTCATTCTGCACACGCCGCTGATGTCGGGTTCCAACTTCGTGCACGGCATCGTGCTGGTGGGCGCCATGATCGCCCTGGGCATCGCCGAGAACCCGACCCAACAGGCCATCGGTTTCGTCGCCGTGCTGCTTGCTGCAGGCAACGCGGTGGGCGGATACGTCGTGACCGAGCGCATGCTGGAAATGTTCAAGTCCAGTGGCAAGAAAGACAACAAGGGAGGGAATGCCTGATGGAAGCGATTATCCAGGCCAGTTATTTCCTCGCGGCAGTGCTCTTTATTCTGGGCCTGAAGCAGATGAGTTCGCCCGTCACCGCACGGCGCGGCATCCAGTGGGCTGGGGTCGGCATGATCCTGGCGACCTTGGTGACCTTTATGTCTCCGGAGATCACCGATAACCCTCAGTTCACCACCAACCTGGCGTTGATTCTGCTGGCCATCGCCATCGGCGGCGGTTTTGCCTGGGTCACCGGCAAGCGCGTGGCCATGACCGACATGCCGCAGATGATCGCCATGTACAACGGCATGGGCGGCGGCGCAGCGGCTACCATCGCCGCGGTGGAGCTGCTCAAGGCACAGTCGGAAGTCGCCGCAGGCGCCTCTACCGGCGAGTTGCTGGGTTCCGTGGGCCTTGACGGGCTCTCCCCGCACCCGGCCAGCATCAGCGCCGCCATGGGCGTGGACGTCACCATTCTGGCGATTGTCGGCGCCATCATCGGCACCATCGCCTTCAGTGGCAGCATCATCGCTTGGGCGAAGCTGGATGGCCGGCTGAACACCAACAAACTGCTGCCGCAGCAACAGCTCATCAATCTGCTGCTGAGCCTGGTGCTCATCGGCCTTGCGATCTCCGTGTACTTTACCGGCGAACTGATGCCCATTCTGCTGTTCTTCGGCCTGGCGCTGGTGCTCGGCATTTTCATCACCGTCCCGGTGGGCGGGGCGGACATGCCGGTGATCATCTCCCTGTTCAACGCGTTGACCGGTCTCGCCGTGGGCTTTGAGGGCTATGTGCTCGGCAATGCGGCGATGATCATCGCGGGCACTGTGGTCGGTTCCGCCGGCAGCCTGCTGACCCACCTGATGGCCAAGGCCATGAACCGCTCCGTGGGCAATGTGTTCTTCAGCGGCTTCGGCACCAGCGCCGCTGCCGGTGGCGATACCGCCGCGACCGAGGGTTCCATGAAGGAGATCCAGGCGCAGGACGTGGGCATCATGATGGCCTACGCCAGCCAGGTGGTGATCATCCCCGGCTATGGCATGGCGGTTGCCCAGGCCCAGCACAAAGTGTGGGAACTGACCCAGTTGCTCACTGACAAGGGCGTGACCGTGAAGTTTGCCATCCACCCGGTGGCAGGCCGTATGCCCGGCCACATGAACGTGCTGCTGGCCGAAGCCGGTGTGCCCTATGACCTGATCTACGACATGGAAGACATCAACGCCGACTTCGGCAACACCACCGTGACGCTGGTGATCGGTGCCAACGATGTGGTCAACCCGGCGGCGAAGAAAGACCCCAACAGCCCGCTGTTCGGCATGCCGATTCTGAATGCCGAGGAGTCCGAGAACGTGGTCGTGATCAAGCGCGGGCGCGGCACCGGTTTCTCCGGTGTCGAGAACCCGCTGTTCCTGCTCGACAACACCCGCATGCTGTTCGGCGATGGCCAGAAGGCCGTCAATGAGCTGATTCAGGCGGTGAAGGAACTGTAATGAACGACACCGCTGCATCCCCCGTCATCGACGCGGCAGACTGCCCCACGGCAGGCCTGCTGCGCCGGCTGGCGGCCCTGCTGTATGACTCCTTCCTGGTTGCCGCCATCTGGATGTTGCTGGGGTTTGTGATGCAGCTGATCGTCGGCCCGGACAGCAATCAGCTGGTGGACGGCCATGTGGAAACCGATCCGCTGGTCAGCGCCGTGCTGTTCACCGTCATGCTCGCCAGCGCCTTCGGCTTCTACGCCTGGTTCTGGACCCACACCGGCCAGACACTGGGCATGCTCGCCTGGCGACTGCGCGCGATCAGCGCCGATGGCAAGCCCATGAGTCTGCGCCAGTGCGCACTGCGCTATCTGCTGGCCTGGCCCGCCATGTTCTGTTTCGGCATCGGGTATCTGTGGCTCTACATCGATAAGCACGGCAATGCGGTGCACGACATCTTCTCCGGCACCCGCGTGATCGTGGTGCCCAAGCAGAAGGCAAAAAGAGGGTTCTGAAGCGGGAGCCTGTGCAGGCTCTAGTTCACCCGGCGCAGAAAGAAAACCCCGAAGCCCAAACAAACGAGGATCGGAATCAGCACCGCAATCACCGGGCTGAAACCGTAGAGCAGGCTGGCCGGGCCCAGGATGCGCTGCGCGATGGTGAAGGCCAGCCCGATGCCGATCGCGATAAATACCCGAGCCCCCATGGTCACCGCCCGCAGGGGGCCGAACACAAAGGCGATGGCCACGAGCACCAAAGACGCGGTGGCCAGCGGCTGCAAAAGCTTCTTCCAGAAGGCCAGGAAATAGGTATCGCTCTCCAGCCCCTCCGAGCGGAAATATTCCGCAAACCGGTACAGCCCGGAAATGGACTGCCGCTCCGGCTCCACCAGCAAAATACTCAGCAGCTCCGGTGACAGATCCACACGCCAGTCCACCAGCGGCCGTCTCTCCACCGCAATCGTCGCGGTGCCGAAAAGGGTTTCCTGAACATTGCGCAGGCGCCAGAAATGTCCTCTATCGTCTTCGAGATAATCGCCACTTTCCGCAAAGCTGCTGCTGCTCAACTGACGCCGCTCGTCCAGTTGATAGCGGGTGATACCGCGCAGCTCGGTTCCCCCGGGCAGAATAGCATTGATGTGAATGAATTCATTGCCGATCTTGCGCCACTCGCCACGGGAGTTGCTCAGCGCCTGCCCCCCGCTCTGGATCAGCGCCAGTTCACTCTGGGCGCTCTGCTGCAGCGTGGGCGCGATGTACTCGCCCAGTACCAGGCTGAGCAGCATCACCCCAAGCGTGGGCTTCATGACAGACCAGGCGATGCGCCAGGTACTGATACCCACCGCCTGAATCACGACCAGTTCGTTCTGGGAGGCCAACAGGCCCAGGCCGATCAGCGCGCCGCCCAGGGCAGAGAACGGCAGCATCTCGTAAATGCCCGTGGGCATGATGCGAAGGGTATACAGCAGCGCATCCATTGCCGTGTAATTGGGCGTGCCACGTCCCAGCTCATCCGTGAGGGTGAAAATAAAATCCAGGCTGAACATCAGGCCTGCTACCACCAGCATGGACAGCAGTACGCTGTTGCGGATATGTGCATCCAGCTTTCTCATGCCGCCGCTCCCCGCATCCGCCTGGGTGGGCGTTTAAGACCCGGCACCAGCAGCAGATACAACCCCAGAGCCAGAAACAGGCCATGCACCCACCACAGGCCGACAGTGGCAGGCACCGTTTCATCCTCCACCAGCGTCATGGCCATCTGCAGCGTGACATAGTACAGCGCGTACAGCAGCGTGGCAGGCAGCAAGCGGCTGAAGCGCCCCTTGCGCGGGCTCACCTTGCTCAGCGGAACGGCAATCAGCGTCAGAATCGGAATCAACAGAATGACCGACAGCCGCCACTGCAGTTCAGCACGGTAAGCGGGCTCGGAAGAGGCCAGCAACGCTTGCGTTGGCAGGGACTTTTCCAGCACCAGCTCCGTAATGCGTTCAGGTTCCGGCATCAGCAGTGCCTGCTCGTCAAACTGGGTGACAAGATAATCCGCCTCACCGGGAGAGCCTTCGTAGAGGACGCCGTTCTCCAGCAGCATGAAACGCCTGCCGCTGCGCTCATCGATCACCGGGCGGGCGGAGTCGGCCAGAATAATGCGCAGCTCTCCCTGCCCCTCACTGCCCTGCCGCCAGGCGACGAAAGTATTGCGCAGCAGACGCCCGGCTTCGGTGGTGCTGATGGATTCGGCATAGGTGGTTCGCAGCCCCTCGTCAAAGCGCTGAAACTGCCCTGCAACGATCAGGTCCAGCTCGGTCAGCTCGTCCTGACTTTCCAGCAGCTGCTCCGCATTCTGCAGGCCGAGGGGGGCGATCTGCAGACTGAGCACGCCCATCAGCACCGACAGCAGTGAGGCAGCCAGCACCGTGGAGGTGGCCAGACGCTTCTGGCTGTAACCGCAGGCACTGAGCACCGTCATCTCGTTCTCGGAATACATGCGGCCAAAGGCCAGCAAAATGCTCAGAAACAGGGCAAAGGGAACAATGACCAGCAGAAATTCCGGCAGGCGGAAGAGCATCAGGCGCAGCAGAATATCGGAGGAAATCTCTCCCGCCACCGCCTGCCCGAGGTAGCCGAGAAAGCGCGAGATCATGACCACCACCAGCAGGATAAGCGTGATCGCGCTCATGATCTGGAAAATCTGTCGGGCCAGATAGCGGAAGATAATCACTTGAGGGCGCGGTCTCCGGTGTGCTCGGGTTCAGGGGCTCAGTCGGCGTCCTGTTCCAGTTGCTCCAGCATTTCGCGGAAGGCCTTCGGAATCAGGGCAATCTTGTGCTTGTCGAAATCAAAGAAGACCACACCGGTCTTGGCGCTGCAGACGACGCGCTCCAGCGCAGTATTGGTGATCTGGTAATAGATATCCAGCCCGTAGCGGTTGAAACGGCCCACGCCCACTTCGATATTGAGCAGGTCATTGGCGAAGGATTCCGACTGGTAATCCACCGCCAGGTCTGTCACCACCATGCCCAGCCCGTAGATATTCGCCTCGGTGAAGCCCAGGCTGGCGAGAAACTGCAGACGCGCCTCGTGAATGATGCGCACCATGGAAACGCTGTCCAGATGACGGGCATAGTTGAGGTCGCTGATGCCAACGCTACGCGGCATCGCAAAAAGAAAGAGTTCGGGCATCGTGATTCTAACGCGTGACATGATTTCACCCAGGTCGATGAAGTGCCCGTCCGGGCCGGCAGTAAGAGGGATGTGGCTGTAGAAGCAACAAATACCCCCCCAGGTTTCGAGGCCGCCAATTCTAAGGAACCTCTGATTCATTATGCAAGCCTTCAGCGGGAGTCTGCAGTGCACTGCAACAAGGCGTGCTGTGCAGGCAATGGCCTGGCCCTTGGCAAACAGCACAACGCAGTGGCAGTGCGCTGTAGACCCCGCCCTACGGGGCCGGTTTGTCAAGGCCTGAACGTTTGCATAATGAATCAGAGGTTCCCTAATCATGGGCGCCCGAGATGTACACCTCTTTGCCCTGCCGGGCTGGCCGCAGCACTCTTGCACCAGCCGGGCAAACTCCCTAGGATGAACGCCATCGGGCCGCCTGTGCGGCCCCACTTATTCGTGCCCTGGCCTCAGCGGGTTCTGACACGCCACCGATGCCAACATAGCGAGACCGAATTCATGAAATATGCATTGCTCAACACCCCTTCCGCCTCCAAAACCACTGACTGCCTGGTCATCGGCGTCTGGACCAAGGGCAAGCTCAGCGCCCAGGCCAGCGCACTGGATGAAACCCTGGGGGGAGACATCGCCCGCATCGTCAATACCGGCGATGTCAGCGGCAAGGTGGGTGACACCCTGTTCGTGCACCCACAGGGCAGTGCCGCCAAACGCGTGCTGCTGGTGGGCTGTGGCGACGAGGGGGCGCTGGATGCGCGCAACTACCGCAAACTGGTCAATGCCGCCGTCAAGGCGCTGCTCAAGTCCAATGCCCGCGATGCGGTGTTCACCCTGGCGGAGCTGCCGCTGAAAGATCGCGATCTGTCCTGGGCCACCACCCAACTGGTACAGGAGTGCGACAACTGCGCCTATCAGTACGACCAGACCAAGAGCAAGAAGAAGCCGGCACTCTCCCTCAAGTCCGTGGCCGTCACCATGGCTGCCAACGCCAATCGCAAGCTTCTGAGCGAGGCCCTGAAACTGGGCGCCGCCGTCGGCAAGGGCATGAGCACGGCACGCGATCTGGGCAATCTGCCCGGCAATGTCTGTACGCCAAGCTATCTGGCCAGCACCGCCACCGACCTGGCCAGCCAGTACAAGAGCCTGCATACCAAGGTGCTGAACGAGAAGCAGATGGAGAAACTGGGCATGGGCTCCCTGCTCTCCGTCAGCGCGGGCTCCAAGGAAGAGGCAAAACTGATCGTTATCGAATACAAGGGCAGCAGCAAGGTCAGCAGCAAACCCTATGTGCTGGTGGGCAAGGGCATCACCTTCGATACCGGCGGCATCAGCCTGAAACCGGGTGCCGGCATGGACGAAATGAAGTTCGATATGTGCGGCGCCGCCAGCGTAGTCGGCACCATGAAAGCGGTGGCGGAACTGGGCCTGAAGATCAATGTGATCGGCGTCATCGCCTCCGCCGAAAACATGCCCAGCGGCAAGGCCACCAAGCCGGGCGACATCGTGACCAGCATGTCCGGCCAGACCATCGAGGTTCTGAACACCGATGCCGAGGGCCGTCTGGTGCTGTGCGATGCGCTGACCTATGTGGAGCGTTTCAAACCCAAGAGCGTGATCGACATCGCCACCCTGACCGGTGCGGCAGTGGCCACCTTCGGCGACCAGACCAGTGCCCTGCTGAGCCCGGACCAGGCCCTGGCGGACGAGCTGCTGGGCATCAGTCAGGACACCCTGGACTTTGTGTGGCAATTGCCCCTGTGGGAAGAATACCAGTCGCTGCTGGACAGCAATTTCGCGGACATCGCCAATATTGGCGGGCCGCGCGCGGGCACCATCACGGCGGCGTGTTTCCTGTCGCGTTTCACCAAGAAGTACTCTTGGGCACACCTGGACATCGCCGGCACCGCCTGGCTGTCCGGCGCTGCCAAGGGCGCGACCGGTCGCCCGGTTCCCCTGCTGGTGGAATACCTGCGCCGCCAGAAGGCCTGATCCTTCCGATTCCCCACCGACTCATCGTGCGTTGAGTTGGGGGGGCTTTGGTTTCAGGTTTCAGGTTTCAGGTTTCAGGTTTCAGGTTTCAGGTTTCAGGTTTCAGGTTTCAGGTTTCAGGTTTCAGTGGTTCAGTGGTTCAGTGGTCGGCGTTCGGCCCCGTATCCCTTGGAGCCGACACGCCGTGAACCCATCCCTGGGGGCTCGCGATCGCGACATCCTGTCGCTCAGCGGTCTGCTCCAAGGGATACGGGCCCAAACGCCTCGGCATCTCTGCCAGCGAACCGCTGCCTCTCCACTCTCCACTCTCCACTCTCCACTCTCCACTCTCCACTCTCCACTCTCCACTCTCCACTCTCCACTCTCCACTCTCCGCTCTGCTGCTGAAAGGGGCTCGCGCCAAGTAGAACAACAGAACCCGGACTCAATACCTAAAGTACACGGCGGCCAAGAACGTAGGCTCCGGTCACTTGAAAAGAAAGCGGATGCCTGAATCCAGCACAGAGGAGTGCTGGTCAGATGTGTGACCGGGCAGACCGCTGAGCGACAGGATGTCGCGATCGCGAGCCCCCAGGGATGGGTTCACGGCGTGTCGGCACGGTCACACATCTGACCAGTGCTCCGCCCCCCGAAAGATACGCAGCACCAATCAGCCAACCCCCAGGAAACAAGCCCAAGTAAACCAATGTAGGGTATACTCGCCCCCTGTTTCCAAACACCCAACCACGAGAGCACAGCAGCAACACGCCATGGACAAGACATATCAGCCCCATCAGATCGAAAGCCACTGGTACCAGCAATGGGAAGAAAAGGGCTACTTCACGCCCCAGGGAGACGGTGACGCCTATTCCATCGTCATTCCCCCACCCAATGTCACCGGCCGTCTGCACATGGGGCATGGTTTTCAGAACGCCATCATGGATGCGCTGATCCGCTACCATCGCATGCTCGGCCGCAAAACCCTGTGGCAGGTCGGCACCGATCACGCCGGCATCGCCACCCAGATGGTCGTGGAGCGTCAACTGGCGCGGCAGAACCTCAGCCGCCAGGATCTCGGGCGCGAGAAGTTTCTGGAAAAGGTATGGGAGTGGAAGGACGAGTCCGGCAACATCATCACCCAGCAGATCCGCCGCCTTGGTTCCTCGCTGGACTGGAGCCGCGAGCGCTTCACCATGGACCCTGGCTTCAGCGCCATCGTCGAGAAGGTGTTCGTCGAGCTCTATGATCAGGATCTGATCTATCGCGGCAACCGCCTCGTGAACTGGGATCCGAAACTGCACACCGCCGTGTCCGATCTGGAAGTGCTCTCCGAGGAGGAAGACGGCTTCCTGTGGCATTTCCGCTACCCGCTGGCCGATGGCGCCACCACCGCCGAGGGCAAACCCTATATCACCATCGCCACCACGCGCCCCGAGACCCTGCTGGGCGACACCGCCGTGGCCGTGAACCCGCAGGACCCGCGCTACACCGCGCTGGTCGGCAAGGACGTGCTGCTGCCCCTGTGTGATCGTCGCATTCCCATCGTCGCCGACGATTATGTGGACACCGAATTCGGTACCGGCTGCGTCAAGATCACCCCGGCACACGACTTCAACGACTACGAGGTCGGCAAACGCCATGAGCTGCCGATGATCAACATCTTCACCCCGGACGCCGCCATCAACGACAACGCTCCGGCCAGCTACCGTGGCCTGGACCGCTTCGATGCACGCAAGAAGGTCGTGGCCGACATCGAGGCCCTGGGCCTGCTGGAGAAGATCGACCCGCACAAACTGAAGGTGCCCAGAGGCGACCGTACCGGCGCGGTCATCGAGCCCTATCTCACCAATCAGTGGTATGTGGCCGTGAAGTCCCTGGCCGAACCGGCAATCAAGGCCGTGGAAGATGGCGATATCCAGTTCGTGCCCAAAAATTGGGAAAACACCTATTTCGCCTGGATGCGCGATATTCAGGACTGGTGCATCAGCCGTCAGCTCTGGTGGGGCCATCGCATTCCGGCCTGGTATGACGACGAGGGCAACATCTACGTCGGGCATGGCGAAGAAGACGTACGCCGCAAGTACAATCTCGACGCGGGCATTGCTCTGCGTCAGGACGAAGACGTGCTGGACACCTGGTTCTCCTCCGCCCTGTGGACCTTTGGCACGCTGGGTTGGCCCGAGGACACCGAAACCCTGAAGACCTTCCATCCCACCGATGTATTGGTGACGGGTTTCGACATCATCTTCTTCTGGGTCGCGCGCATGATCATGATGACCCTGAAGTTTACCGGCGAGATTCCCTTCAAAACCGTCTACATCACGGGACTGGTGCGCGACGAGAACGGGCAGAAGATGTCCAAGTCCAAGGGCAATATCCTCGACCCCATCGACCTCATTGACGGCATCGACCTGGAATCACTGGTACAAAAACGTACCAGCGACCTGATGCAACCCCAGCTCGAACAGAAGATTGCGAAGTTCACGCGCAATGCCTTCCCCGAGGGCATTCCCGCCTACGGCACGGATGCGCTGCGCTTTACCTTCTATTCGCTGGCTTCCACCGGGCGCGACATCAAGTTCGATCTCAACCGCATGGAAGGCTTCCGCAATTTCTGCAACAAGATCTGGAATGCCTCACGCTATGTGCTGATGAACACGGAAGAAAAAGGCATCGTCTTCCACCAGGCCAAGCAGGATGCCCTGCGCGAGCAGAACTACTTCAGCCTGGCGGACCGCTGGATTCTGTCGCGCCTGCAGCGCACCGTGCAGCAGGTGCACGAACACATGGCGGCCTACCGTTTCGACCTGATGTCCCAGGCCATCTACGACTTTTTCTGGAACGAGTATTGCGACTGGTATCTGGAACTGTCCAAGCCCGTGCTCTGGGACGAGGAGAATCACCCGGACCACGCCCAGACCACACGCCTGACCCTGCTCTGTGTGCTCGAGGCCAGCCTGCGTCTTGCGCATCCGCTGATCCCCTTCATCACGGAGGAAATCTGGCAGCGCGTCTCTCCCCTGCTCGACCTGCGCGCAGAAACCGACGATGTCAGCCTGATGACCCAGGCCTACCCACAGGTAAACGAAAGCGAGTTCGACCCCGAGGCCGAGGCCGACATCGACTGGGTGAAAGGCATCATCGTCGGCATCCGCAATATTCGCGGCGAGATGGACATCGCCCCCGGCAAGGCGATTCCCGTGCTGCTGCGCAACGGCGGCGAGCAGGATCGTCGCCGCCTGGAAGAGAACCGTCTGTTCCTCACCAAACTGGCCAAGCTCACGGAAATCCGCTTCCTGGAAGAACACGAAGAGGCACCGATGTGTGCCACGCAGCTGCACGGTGACATCGAGATTCTGGTACCGCTGGCGGGCCTGATCGACAAGGCCGCCGAGGCGGCACGCCTGGAGAAGGAAATCGCCAAGCTGGAGAAAAACCTGGCTGGCATTGCCGCCAAGCTCTCCAACGAGAAGTTCGTCAACAATGCCCCGGCGGACATTGTGGAAACCGAACGCGAGCGCCAGCGCAGCAACGAGGCGGCGATCTACGCGCTGAAGGAAAAACTCGACATGATCAACGCGATGGACTGACATGAACCCCTGGGACGAGCGCTACAGCACACCGGACTACGCCTACGGCACCCAGCCGAACGATTTCCTGGCGGAACAGTTTGCCTGCATCCCCGCAGGCGGGCGCGTGCTCTGCCTGGCCGATGGCGAGGGTCGCAACGGCGTGTTTCTGGCCCGCCAGGCTTATGAGGTCACTTCGGTGGATCTCTCTCGTGTCGGGCTGGAGAAGGCGGCGAAGCTGGCGCAGGCACAGGGCGTCAACCTGCACACCGTGCAGGCCGATCTGGCTCAATTTTCCCTGGGCAGCGAACAGTGGGACGGCATCGTCTCCATCTTCTGCCACCTGCCCAGTACCATTCGCCAGTCACTCTACCCGCAGATTCCCGCCAGCCTGAAGCCGGGCGGCGTCTTTGTGCTGGAAGCCTACACGCCCGCTCAGCTTGCCCACGATACCGGAGGCCCAAAGGACACCGACATGCTGATGGATCGCACAAAGCTGCAGGAAGAGCTGCCACAACTGCATTTCACCCTGTTGCGCGAGGTAGAGCGCAATATTGTCGAAGGACGCCTGCACACCGGCCTTGCCTGTGTCGTACAGGCCATCGCCCGGCGCTGAATCCAGCCCCATTCGTCCCCCCCATACAGCCCCGGCGTCCAGCCTGTGCACCTGGTTGCCATAGGCCTCAAAGTCGTGGGATAGTAGGCACCGGATGAGCTGACCGATAGAGACCGGCCCCGGCGCTCATCCCGAACAATAACAAAAACCAGGAACCTCAGAACAATGACTACTCTGTATTCTCACGCAGTGCGTCTTGGTGCGGCTGTCACGCTGGCGGCCTGTGCAACGCTTCTTCCCCTCAGTTCCCAGGCCCAGTCTGCCGGCATTCCCCGTACGGTCGATGGCAAACCCGATTTCAACGGCCTGTGGCAGTCCATCGGCAACCATGACTGGGGCATCGAACCGCACAATGCCCGCATGAGCCCGGATTACCGTTGGGCCGCAGCGGGTGCCACACCTGCAGGCTCCGGCATTGTCGAGGGCGACCACATTCCCTACACCGCCGCCGCCCGGGCAACGCAGCAGGAAAATCAGGACAACTGGTTGTCACGCGACCCGACAGTGAAGTGCTATATGCCGGGAGTTCCCCGTGCCAACTACATGCCCTTTCCCTTCCATATTGTGCAGTCGCCCGAACACATGATCATGGCCTATGAGTTCGCCAGCGCGAACCGCATTGTCTATATGAATCGCCCCGACTTTGAGGCACCGGTGCCAAGCTGGATGGGGCACTCCCTGGGGCATTGGGAGGGCGACACCCTGGTCATCGACGTAACCGAACAGATGCCGGACAGCTGGCTGGATCGCTCCGGCAACTTCCACACCGAGCAGCTCAAGGTCACCGAACGCTACACCATGATCAGCCCGAATGTGATTCAGTATGAAGCCACGCTGACAGATCCCGGTGTGTACACACGCCCCTGGAAGCTCAGCGTGCCACTCTATCGACGTCTAGACGCCAACGCGCAACTGCTGGAGTTCAAGTGCGTGGAATTTGCAGAGGAACTGCTGTACGGACACCTGGTCAAGGGCGCCACCCGGGACGCTCCCTGACAATCATCGGCGGTCAAACCGCGTGTAAATCGCACCAGGAGATCATCATGACTACGAAACCGCAATTCCGCCCCCAACGTCTGCTGCAGGCCATGGGCCTGTTGCTGCTCTCTCCCCTGACACTGGCACAGAGCGATTATGTGGCGCCACGCACCCTCAATGGTCAGCCCGATCTGCAGGGGGTGTGGGCCAACAACAGCACCACACCGCTGCAGCGCCCGTCCTATTTCGCCGACAGGGCCGAGCTGACCGAAGACGAATATCAGCAACTGCTGGCCAAGGCCGAAGAAATCGAGAATGGCGGCGGTGATGCCCTGTTCGGTGACGGTTTCCTTGCCGCCGTCATTTCAGGCGAAGTGGAATCCTACGACCCCAGCACCGGTAACTATGACTCCAGCTGGATGGCCAACCGCAATATTGAACGCCGCACGTCCCTGATTGTGGACCCGCCCAACGGGCGCCTGCCGGAGATGCTGCCGGACGCGCGCGCACGCATGAGCGCAGAGCGCGAGGAACGCCGCGACCATCCGGCGGATTCCTACACCTCACGCCCGTTGCAGGAACGCTGCATCACCTACGGCATGCCCTATATGCTGGCTGGCTATAACAGCTATTATCAGATTGTGCAGAGTCCCACCCATGTCGCCATCATTCAGGAAATGATCCACGATGTGCGCCTGATTCCGCTGGACAACAGCGAACACATCGACGAGAACGTGCGTCTGTGGCACGGCGACTCCCGCGGCTATTTCGACGGTGACACCCTGGTCATCGAGACCCGCAACTTTTCCGACCAAAGCAGCTATCAGGGCGCGCGTGGCAACCGCATCTTCAAGGAACGCTTCACCCGTACAGCAGAAAATGTATTGACCTACGAGTTCACACTGGAAGATGACGAGACCTGGGTCAGCCCCTGGACGGCGGTACTCAACTACACCCGCAGCGAAGATCCGATCTACGAATACGCCTGCCACGAAGGCAACTACGCCCTGGAAGGTATTCTGGCCGGTGCGAGGGCAGAGGAGAAGCGTGGGGCCGAGTAAGCCCTTTGATACAATTCACCAGCCGCCAACAGCTTCTGTTGGCGATTTGCTGTGCTACCATATGGGCAATTTTCGCACATCTGCCGAAAATTGAATTCACGGTGGCACAGACGACTGATGGTACATCAATTCGGATTTGAGCCTGCTGAACTGGCACCCAGAGGGCGGAATTGCAAGATTGCACTTCCTACCGCCTTCATTCACGACATGGCCAGTGCCGACTCCCTGCAAAAAGCTCTCGACACGCTGGCCCACTGGCTGTCCGTGATTTTTTCCGCAGACCGCGCCAGCATTACCATCCAGCGTTCTCCGGAAGAATTGAACGTTTATTCCATGGTAGGCAATCGCGCCATCCCCCAGAATTTCACACTGCCTGTCCACGGCACCCTGGTCGGGCGTGCCTTCTCCACTCAACGCCTGCTGATCTGTAATGATCTGAACGAATCCGAAGATCTGGATTGCCTGTTACTGGCAGAACACGAGTTGGGCAGCTGCATGGACGCCCCCATGGTGCAGGGCAACACCTGTGTGGGCACCCTGAATATCGCGCACCGGGAAAAAGGAGCCTACCAGATTGATCACGCCATGACCCTGCAATGTCTGGCAAACTGGATGGCCATGAACGTACGCCTGCACCAGCAGATCAGCGAGATGGAAACCCTTGCCCGCACAGACGCCCTCACCGGCATCGCCAACCGTCGCAGTTTCATCGAGACGGGCAAGGTTCGGCTAAGGGATTTTCAGGAGAATGGCAGCCGCTTTGTCGTTGGCATACTGGATCTGGATTTCTTCAAACAGGTCAACGACCAGCACGGTCACGATATGGGTGACCTTGTCCTGATCGCCCTGAGCAACTGTGTGCAGGGGCAACTGCGCAACATCGATCATCTGTCGCGCATGGGCGGCGAGGAGTTTGCCGTCATCCTGCCCGGCGTGTCCTACGATGAGGCACGGCATGTATTCGAAAAGATTCGTGGCTGTGTGGAGCAGATTCGCATTCCCCTGGAACAGGTGCAGCTTCGTCTCACCACCAGTATCGGTTTCAGCGAGGTGGCTGCTGCAGATCAGATATTTGAGGATGTACTGAAGCGGGCAGACCTGGCGCTTTACCGCGCCAAGAGCGGTGGCCGCAACCGCGTTGAGGCACACTAAGGCAGCACATTGCGCTCAACGGGATGTCGCGGCGCTGCCCTGCTCCACCGTCCACGGCAGCAACTGTGCCGCCAAAGCATCCGCCGCTCTTCCCATCGCCACCACCACGTCTGCCGCGCCAGTCCCCTGCACCGCTTCTTCAACCTCGAAACGGCGGCTCGCTACGATCCGGCGGCTCGCAGTCTCCACCAGTCGGGCATCAAAACGGATGACCGCCATGGAACGACCGTCTGCGAACTCATGATTCAGGGCACGCAGCATGCCCCCCAGTTCCAGCGTGGCCTGCAGACCGTCGCTGTTGGTGCTCAGCGCACCCACCCGACCATCACGCCAGAAGGCATCCAGCAACCAGTCACGCCACAATTGCGGTACCGGCGATGCCCAGCGTACGCCCGGGTGTGCCTGATAGCTGTGATCGGCAATCTGTACCAGCAGGCGGCTGCCTCCCAGCGCATCCACGGTCGCAGGCGTTGCCAGGCGCAGGCTCTCCAGCCTGGGGCCTGCTGCCGCCGCACGCATCGTGGAATCAGGCAGCTCAAAGAGATCCACGGGCGTGCGCTCCGGCAACACATTGCACGCGGCAAGAATGAGAGCAGCGAGCAGCAACAAGGCTCGTTTCATGGTTGGAACTCCTGAATATTGTCTGTCCCCAGCAAGAAGGCGGCGGGGTCGTCCTCCAGGCGGCGTGAAATATCACTCAGTGTGCTGAGTATGGCGCGCAGCTCCTGCATGGCCGGGGCCAACTCCGACAGGCTCTGCAGACCCGCGCCAACCGCATCACTGTTCTCGTTCACCAGGGCGTCCAGACGTTCACTGACACGGGCAAGATTGGCAACGGTATCCCCCGCACTGGCCAGCAGGGGCTCTCCCTGCCGGGACAGCTGATCGTCCAGGCGTGACAACAGTGTCTTGAGGCTGTCACCCGCCTCCACCAGCCCGGCAAGCCCGTCACGCAGCGTGTCCTGCTGCGCCACCATCGCCGTGGTGAAACTGTCCAGATTGGCCAGGGTATTGCTTAGATGATTGGCATTCTCCGGAGCCAGCAAGGCATTGGCACGATCCAGCAATTCCGTCACGCTGAGCAGCAACTCTTCACTGTTGGTGCGCAACTGGGTAAGCGACGAGGGCTCCGCCTCGATGATCGGAATGCCACCCTGGGCCTGCAGCAGCGCGCTGGTGGGCAGGCCCTGGCTTAGCTCAATGCTGGAGGCGCCGGTAATATTCAGCAGGGCCAGCCGCGCCATGGTATCGACCTTGATGGGAGCGGTACTGCTGACGCGAATGCGTGCCCACACCCGCCGGGGATCGGTGGGGTCCAGCCACAGCCGTTCCACCTCACCGATACGAATACCGCTGTACTGCACGGAGCTGCCCACACTCAGCCCCGATACCGTTTCATTGAACAAGACATCGTAGAGACGATAGTCACTGTCCAGCGTTGAGCGCGACATCCACAGGGCGAACAGCAACGCGGCCGCAGCCGCCACCAGCGTGAACAGGCCGATCAGAATATGATGTGCCCTTGTTTCCATCGTGCTTCTCTCCTGCCGACCATCACTGGCCAGCGTTTCGAATTACTGCGGATGCAGCCTTTCTTGCGCCAGTGCTGCCGCACGTCCACGGGGCCCGTGGAAATAGTCCTGAATCCAGGCGTCCTCGTTCTTTTCCACCTCTGCCAGCGTGTCCACCACCAGCACCTTCTTCTGCGACAACACCGCCACGCGGTCGCAGACGGTGTACAGCGTATCCAGATCGTGGGTGACCAGGAACACGGTCAGCTTGAAGGCATTGCGCAGCGTCAGCAGCAACTGATCGAATGCGGCGGCCCCGATCGGGTCCAGCCCTGCCGTCGGTTCATCCAGAAACAGGATATCCGGGTCCAGCGCCAATGCCCGGGCCAAGGCGGCACGTTTTATCATGCCTCCGGACAGATCAGCCGGGTACAGTCCTCCGGCATGAGACGGCAAGCCTGTCAGTGCCAACTTCACCGCAGCAAGATACTGAGCCTCCCGGCGCGACAGCCCGGCATGCTCCACCAAGGGCAAGGCAATATTCTCCAGCACCGTCAGCGAGGAAAACAGGGCACCCTGCTGAAACAACACCCCGATACGCCGCTCCAGCGCCGCCCGAGCCCGCGCAGGCAAGCGCAGAAGATCCTGCCCGAACAGATTCACCTCTCCGGCACTGGGCCTCATCAGGCCGACGATGGAACGCAGCAGCACGGACTTGCCGGTGCCGGACCCCCCCACAATACCCAGAATCTCGCCCCGCCGCACGTCAAGGTCGAGATTCTCGTGAACGCTGTTGCTACCAAAACGGTTGCACAGACCGCGCACCTGAATAATCACATCGTCGCTCACCAGCCCATCTCCATAAAGAACAGCGCTGCCACAGCGTCCACCAAAATCACGACAAAAATCGACTGCACGACGCTGGAGGTCGTGTGCTCGCCCACCGATTGTGCACTGCCCTTGACCTTGAAGCCTTCGAGGCAACCGATCAGGGCAATTAAAATGGCAAATACTGGCGCCTTGGACAGCCCAAGAAGAAGGTGTCGCAGAGGGATTTCCTGCACAATTCCCAGGAAACGGTTCGGACTGATATCCAGGCTTAGTACAGCAACAGCCGCCCCTCCCAGCATACCAGCCATGACGCCGATGAAAGTCAGCAATGGCAACATAATGATCAGCGCCATCATGCGAGGCAATACCAGCAACTCCATAGGGCTTAGCCCCTGTACTCGCAGGGCGTCCAGTTCTTCATTAACCTTCATCGAACCAATTTGGGCAGTGAAAGCACTTGCCGTTCGGCCAGCCAGCAAAATGGCCACCAACAGTACTCCCAGTTCACGCATAAACGCATAAGCGACCAAATCCACTGTGTAAATCGTTGCACCAAAACTCTCCAGAACCGTCGCTCCGAGAAAAGCCACAACCGCCCCGATCAGGAAATTGAGCAAAACAACGATGGGAACAGCGTTCAAACCCGCTTGGTGCATCTGTGCAACCAATGCCGTGATTCGCCAGCCTCTTGGCCGCAGCAGCAAGATCGCAAAGCTCTGCAAGGCCAAGCCCATGAAGCCCAGCAACTGCGATACCTGCTGACAAGCACTGTGTGTTGCCTGCCCAAGACGTGCCAGTCCATCGCCTGGATGCCAGCGCGGCTTGTCCTGCCCCCTCTGCCGATCCCTCATCACGCGGGCAACGGCCAGCAAGAGCGCACGCCGCTCTTCTGACAATCCCGTGGCTGAGGGGATCAAAGCGCACAACTGCTCGGCGCCCAATAACTTGACCAATAGCGCTGCACCGGCCGTGTCAAGCGCAGTGAGAGCACTGGCATCCAACGATGCCGGAGCACCATCGGGGCTACGAGCGCTGGCGAGCAGAGTGTCATAGCCGGCAAGCGTCCAATCCCCGTGCATGCTCACACAAGATGAGCCTGGCTCCATCGTTAATGGCCGGATCATAACCGGGGCAGGCCCGCACAGTATCGCCGACGACATACATGAGCGATTAGAAGTCTAAGCAGATGACCCATACGGGCTCTCCCTGTAGGAACGAGGGCAAGAGTGTAAACCAAGTCTCCTCCAGGCTCGACAGGAATCCTTGACAAGAAGGACCTATCCTCAGCTTTCTCTTGCATTATGGACACAAGGATGGAACATTGTCCCTATCATCTGCAGTCAATGCCCGAAACAGATCCAACTCCCAGCTTCAGTTCAGAGTATGCACCCATGATGGTGAGGCTTTTACAAACTCTTGGCATTCTTCTGCTTCTTCCAGCTGTTGCCTTTATGACTCTGAGGAACAAACACCTTTCGGAAGATGGCCCTTCCCTTTTTTTCGCCGGTGGCCCCCTGGTGGCTGGGGCAATGTACAGCGACCGTGAGCCTGACTGGTCCGTCATCATCAACACCGACAACCTGGAACTGCAGCTTTACAACCCCGTACGCTCCTATCGTGTTCTTGCCGTTCCCGTCAACGGTCGCCTTTATGCGGTCGCTCCCAACATGAGCGCCGTGTGGAGAAGTGTGCAAGGCCACTGGGCCGAGCAAGCCGCGGCAGGCGATGGCACAGCCTTGATTCGTGTCAACGGCACTCGCTACTCCAGAAGGCTTATCCGGATCATCGATGGCGACGCCATCGAGGCCGTAGCCAGTACGCTTAGCCGCCAGTACGATATGCCTACCACCTGGCGCTCTATTCTTAGTGGCAACCTGTGGGTCTTTGAGCTGGTGCCGAGGGTTCGCGAATGAAATGGAAAAACTATCTGGCTTGTTGTGTCGTGCTAAGCGTTCTCACCTGGGCTTGCGCCATGTATTACCCACCCTTTGGACAGGCATTTGAACGCCTGTTGCTGCTGCTTCCATAGACGTCAGCAAGGGACTTGGCCGCTGTTTTGAGGGATAATCCCAGCCTGTATTGCCCCTGCAAGAGGCCACCTGTGCACTGGACCGACATCAGCTCTGCCGCCGTCACCCTGTTCCTGGTCATGGACCCGCTTGGCAATGTCCCGCTGTTTCACGCCATTCTGGGCGATATGGAATCCCGTCGTCGCACCCGGGTGATCGCCCGTGAGCTGCTCATTGCCCTGTTCATCCTGCTCGCCTTCCTGCTGCTGGGCAACACCCTGATGACCTTTCTGGGCCTGTCCCAGTCTTCGCTGAATATTGCCGGGGGCGTGCTGCTGTTTATCATTTCGCTGCGCATGATCTTTCCCCCCCAACAAAGTAATGACGAAGACAAAGTGGTGGATGATCCCTTCATCGTGCCTTTGGCCGTGCCATTGACTGCGGGGCCCTCCACCATCGCCGTGCTGCTTCTGCTCAGTTCCAACCAGCCCGATCGTCTGCTGGACTGGAGTGCAGCCCTGTTTCTGGCCTGGATCGGCGCCACGATCATCTTGCTGTTTTCACACCAGTTGCTGGCCCTGATGGGCAAGCGTGGCTCCCGCGCCATGGAGCGACTGATGGGCATGATTCTTGTCATTCTGTCCACACAGATGCTGCTCAACGGTATCCGTGATTTTGTCCAGAGCCTGTAGCACATATGAAACCTGCCGAACAGAACATCGCCATTATTGCGCTGCAGGACGATGCGCAGGACGAGCTGATCGCCCATCTGCAACGGCATTTTGCCGAGTCCGGTGAACACGGTTTTCACTTCATTCCCTTCGATCCGAAGGACGATGCCAGCCCGGCGGGCGTCAGCATGGAACACACCCGCATCGCGGTGGGAGAAGGCCCGTGGCAGCGCTGGTTTGTCGCACAGGAAACGGCGACTGGCGCGATAATCGGGCACGTCAACCTCAAAGCCTATGCCCTGAAAACCAGCGCACACCGCTGCCTGCTGGGCATCGGGCTTGAGAGAAACGCACGCGCCCGGGGGCTGGGCAGAAAACTGATGCAGACCGCGATTGCGTTTGCACAGGCCCAGGACGGGCTAAGCTGGCTGGACCTGATGGTATTCGGCCACAACACCCCGGCACGCACCCTCTATGAATCGCTCGGCTTCGTGCAGACCGGTATCAAGACAGACTGTTTCCGCATTGGCGACACCTCGATTGATGATGTCTACATGAGCCTGCCCCTGCGCTCTGGTTTACCCTCATAGGAGAACGTCCATGCCTGCCACATCGCCTGTCGCCAGTGCTCTGTTCCTGTCCCATGGTGGCGGCCCGCTGCCCGTGCTGGGCGACCCCGGACACGAGGAGATCCGGACAACCCTGCGTGATATTGCCAGCCGCTGTGCCAGGCCAAGCGCAATCGTGGTGGTGAGCGCACACTGGGAAGAAGCCCGGCCCACCCTGCTGAGCCACCCCGCCCCCGCGCTGTTCTACGATTACTACGGCTTTCCCGAGGAGTCCTATGCGCTGCAGTATCCGGCTCCGGGTGCCCCGGCGCTGGCCCATACCCTGCTCCGGCAACTGCGGCAGCACGGCTTCGATGCCACGGAAAATGATGAACGCGGATTCGATCACGGCCTGTTCATCCCGCTGCTGCTGATGTACCCGGACGCCGATATCCCCTGTACCCAGCTCTCCCTGCTCGGCAGCCTGGATGCCGATGCCCATCTGCGCCTCGGCGAGGCGTTGCGCGGTGCTCTACCGCCGGGCGCGCTGCTGATCGGCTCCGGGTTTTCCTTTCACAATATGCGCGCCTTCTTTGCCCCCTCAACCGACGAGACCCGGCGCATGAATCAAGGCTTTGAGGACTGGCTGGAGCACACCTGTACCGATACGGCATTGAACGAAGAAGATCGCCGTCAGCGCCTGCAGGACTGGGCGGCAGCCCCCTTTGCACGCTATTGTCACCCCCGCGAGGAGCATCTGCTGCCACTGCATGTGTGCTATGGCTTCGCGGGCCGGGCAGCGGACCGACATGTCGGCATGTCCATCCTCGGCAAACAGGCCAGCGCTTTCCTGTGGCTGGCAAAACCCTGAACAGGAGCACCCCATGGGACAGCAGTACACGGAACTTAACGACAAGCTGAGCGACTTCATCGCCGCACAAAAGATTTTCTTTGTTGGCACCGCCGCCAGCAGCGGCAGTGTGAACGTCTCCCCCAAGGGGATGGATTCACTGCGCGTGCTGGGTCCCAAGCGGGTGCTGTGGTTGAACGTCACCGGCAGTGGCAACGAGACCGCCGCCCACCTGCTGGAGATTCCCAGAATGACGTTGATGTTCTGCGCCTTTGAGGGCACGCCGATGATTCTGCGGCTGTACGGCACGGCGCGGGCAATTCACCCGGGTGAGCCCGAATGGGACACCCTCTTTGCCCACTTCGAGGCAATACCCGGCAGCCGTCAGGTGTTCGATATGCAGATTGATCGGGTGCAAACCTCCTGCGGCATGGCCGTTCCGTTTTTCGATTACAGGGAGGAGCGCGATCAGTTACGCGACTGGTCAACCAAGAAAGGGGAAGAGGTGATCCGCCAGTACTGGCGGGACAAGAACCAATTCAGCATTGACGGGCTGCCCACGCAGATCATCGAGAAAAATGGGATGTAGGCGCCTGCCCTGCAGGCGATCAGGACTTCCTTTATTGATGTGTGGGAGCAGGCTGATGTGGGAGCGGGCTTGCCCGCGAATAGTTTGGTGCCGCATGAGACTCATTCGCGGGCAAGCCCGCTCCCACCATCCTGAGAGCTTCGCCACCACACTCGATGGTGTCACCGGAAACAATCTTGCGCCGCTTGCGCGTCTCCACCTCGCCATTGACCTTCACCAGCCCCTCGCTGACGATCGACTTGGCGGCACCACCGTGCTCCGCCAGGCCCTCAAACTTCAGAACCTTGTAAAGTTCCACCGGCTCACGCTCAAGCATGACATCCCGCATCTGTTTTCCCTCTATCCTCTCATTCAGTCCCGGCAGCCTGGCGTGCTCCCACCAGGGAGAACAGCACGCCCTGCGGGTCCAGCCCGTTGATAATGAAATCATTGCCCGGTACCTCGGAGGGGCCGTGCAGAATCTTTCCCCCCTGCGCTTGTATGGTCGCTGCCGCCTTGTCGATGTCGGCAACGCGGAAGTAGAAATTCCACAGGGGCGGCCCGGCCATCTCGTGTGCCTGCATGGCTCCGCCGATGCCCTTCTCGCCCAGCTGAATGAATTTGTACATGCCCATCTCGCCCATATCCATGCCATCGGCAAAGTGCCAGCCAAACTGGGGGGTATAGAATTTTTCTGCACCAGTCAGGCTTTTTGCCGACAGTTCGTTCCAGCTGCAGTGCCCGATGGCGGAGCCGGAAAAAGCATGACTCGTGTCATTGAGCGCACCGCGCATCACATAGAAGGGCAAACCGTCCGGGTCCATGACCATGGCAAAGCGGCCAACACCAGGCATATCCATGGCCGGCATCTGCACGCTGCCGCCCTCGGCGACAATCTTTGCCACCGCGGCATCCACATCGTCCACCGCCACATAGCCGAGCCAGACCGGACGCGCCCCCGCCTCCAGAGCCTCGGCAGGCAGGGCCATCAGTCCGGCAATGTCCTGAGTGGCCGTGGCGGCCAAGCGGTAGTCCATGTCCGGCACGCCCGAATCCCGAATCGCCCAGCCCAGCACCGCTTCATAAAACGCCTGTGCGCCATTCAGATCCGTTGTCACCAGTTCGTACCAGATAAAATCGCCGTGTTGATTACGCATCGTCTTTACCCTCTTGTTATTGAAAGAGTCTTTCATCCGTTAAGGGGCTTGATCATCTGCGCCGAACGTTCAGTCCGTCAAGCGAATCTTTCTTTACAGATTGCAATGATTTCCCCGTATGCTGGAGCAATGGTATCGTGCAGAGTATAGTAACGGCCGACCCGCACAGACTATAAGACACAGACAATAAGAACAGGACTTCCCCACAACATGCATCGCCTTTCTCTGACTGCCCTGCTGCTGGGCGCACTGCTGACTCTGATCAGCGCCCCCGGTTTCGCTGCCAAGACTCCGTATTCCACCGATGTGCAGCCCGAATGGCTGAAAGAAGTTCTGCCCCAGGCCGAGACTTTCTCCGAGAAAGAGGGCGGGGAAGCGCCTGTCTACCGAGGCTATCGCAGCAATCCCGACACGGGCGAGCAGGAACAGGTCGGCTTCGTGTTCACCAACCGCGATTATCCACCCATGCGCGTAGGCTATGCCGCCGTCATCGACGTGCTGGTGGGCATGAACATGGACGGCATCGTCACCAATATGAAGGTGATGGACTACAACGAATCCTATATGTACTCCCGTGGCGACTTCGTCGACAACTCCATTTTCTACTCCCAGTTCCGCAACAAACCGATCACCGATGGCTTCCGGGTCTACCGTGACGTGGACGGTCTGAGTGCCGCCACAGCCACCAGCACCGCCATCGCCCACAGCGTGGGCGAGACCGCCCGCAAGGTCGCCCGTTTCTACATGGGCTTCGGCGAAGGCAGCGAGGCGGAAATGAACTCCAATGAAAACGCCAAACTGCAGCTGGAAGAGCTGTCCTGGGACGACATGCTGGCCCAGGGCGTCATCACTGAACTGGAGTCCGTCAGCGCCGAAGGGGAAGCCCTGACCATGGCATTCACCTACATCGGCCGCCGCGCCCTCGGCGAATTCTTCCTGGGGGAAGAGGCCTATAACAACGTGGAATCCGATGCCTCCTTCCGCTCCGGCGATGGCGAGCTGATGCTGATCATGCCCCGTGGCCCGGGTGCAGGACGCGGTTTTCGCCAGTTCCCCATGTCAATGGAACAGGACGGCAACGTGCGCCGTGTAGCAGGCAATCGCTACAGCAACGCAGGGGATGCCGTGGAAGGCGCCATCGTTGGTCATGCCAATTACGGAGTTGTCGTAGCCATGCATCCGGACTTCGATGTGACCCGCCCTTTCACCATCATTTATCACCCACCCGGGGTCAACAATCCCGATGCCTCTGTCGAGTATACCCTTGGCGGCCTGGGCCTGAGGCTGGCGCACAACGAGATGATTCTGTCCGAAGAGGAGCTGCTGGCCAAACAGCTGGAAAACGCCTCCTTCCTGACCCGCCTGCGCCTGGACCCGCCCTGGGGCACCACGGTCTGGTCGGATGTGCTGTTGCTGCTGGGCATTCTCGGCCTGGTCATGGCCGCCTTCCTCAGCAAGAACAGCAAGGTGCGCTGGACAGCACTGACCGCTACCCTGCTCTATCTTGGGTTTTACAAAAACGGTTTCCTGTCGGTCTCCCATATCACCAGCGTCATCAAGCTGGGGCCGGAGGCGATTACCAATAACCTCACCACCTTCATCATCATCGTCTTCACGGTGATCACCACGCTGCTGTGGGGCCGTATCTTCTGTTCCTCATTGTGCCCCTTCGGCGCCCTGCAGGACTTCATCTCCCGCTTCCGCCCGAAGAAATGGCAGCTCAAGGTGCCGCAGAAAGTTCATGACAATGCTATCTACATCAAATACGCCATTCTCGCGCTGATCGTGGTCACCGCCGTGGTCAACCCGGCGCTGAGCATCTTCCAGTACTTCGAGCCCTTCGGCACGCTGTTCTTCTTCAGCCCCTCCGCGGTGCTGTGGGCCATTCTGCTGCTCATTGTCGCGGGCTGCTTCCTGGTGGAACGTTTCTACTGCCGCTACGTCTGCCCTCTTGGGGCGGCACTTGGCGTGGTGTCCCTGGTCAGCCCGCTGCGCATCAAGCGCGTGGAGCAGTGCACCATGTGCAAGGTCTGTGAACACGCCTGCCCCACCGGCGCCATCCGCGGCGAGAAGATCGACTTCAAGGAATGCGTACGCTGTGATATCTGCGACACCAAGCTGATCAATCTGGCCGGAACCTGTCGCCATTCCATTGACGAGATCAAGCGGCGCAAGCACCATATTTCCCGCGTGAACGTGATCGATCTGGGAGCCGGAACGCCGGTACAGGCAAACTCCTGAACCCGGCGTGTACTCGCGGCCCCCTCCCCGCCAAGAGGAGGTGCCCGATATGAAGCCTTTACTCATCATTCACGGCTGGAGCGACGAGGCCGAGTCCTTCCTGCCGCTGGCGCGGGCGCTTGAGGCCAACAGCGGCCGCCGCGTCAGCTCGCTGTTTCTCGGCAATTACATCTCCCTGGACGATGATGTGCAGATGGCCGACCTCGTGCGCGGCCTGCAACGCGCCTGGGAGGCCGAGGCCCTGCCCCTGGCCCCGAAATCCATCGATGTCATCGTGCACTCCACCGGGGGGCTCATCATCCGCGACTGGATGGCAAGCTGTTTCAGTGAACAGGGCCGCACGCCCCCCATCAACAATCTGCTGATGCTGGCCCCGGCCAATTTCGGTTCCCCGCTGGCGCACAAGGGCCGCGCCATCTACGGCCGCGTGCTCAAGGGCTTCAATGCGCGCAAACGGTTTCAGACCGGTGCCCGCATCCTGCGTGCGCTGGAGATGGCCAGCCCCTATGCCTGGGCGCTGGCACAGCGTGACCGCCTGCAGCGCAACCCCATGAGTGCCTCCGGCGTGCGCACCACGGTCATCGTCGGCAATACCGGTTATCGCGGCATCAGCTCACTGGCCAATGAGCTGGGCTCGGACGGGACCGTGTACGCCGCCAGCGCGAACCTTGACTGTGCCGCGCTGGAGATTCGCTTCCCTCCCGGAAACCGGGTGCCGCAATACGGCGCTCTGCGCAGCGCCCGGGGCGACACGGCCTTTGTGCTGATGGACGGTTTCGATCACTCCTCCATTGCCCTGAAGAGTGAAGAACACCCGGACAACCCGGCCCTGCTGGATTTCATCCTGCAAGCACTGGACATCCGCAGCACGGCGGCCTTCAGAGCCTGGCGACAACGCTGTGCAGAACACACTGCCACTGTGCTGGCCCGGCATGAACAGGACAGCCATGCTCACAAACACGGCTTCCAGAACACCGTGTTCCGTGTGCGTGACGATCAGGGCTTCGATGTGCAGGACTATGTGATCGAGTTCTTCAGCGACACCGCGCGTGGCGACGAGGATCGCCTGGCGGAGCAGGTGCATGGCCAGGCGCTTGTGAAAGTGCATGTGAACAAGGACAATGCGGCCTATCGCAGTTTCATGATTGACTGCAGCGCGTTGTACCGGATTATCGATGCACAGGACACGGACCTCAGCATCAGCCTGTCGGCACTACCCGATCTGGGCGAGGCACACAATCTGGTGGGTTATCGCAGTTTCGGCAACCACGACATCGGGCAACTGCGCCTCGATGCCAGGGCCGTGCGGCAATTCTTTCAGCCCAACCGGACCGTGTTTATCGATATCGTGTTAACGCGGGAACACAAGGATGAATTGTTCACAATTCAATCACTGAACGCTCTGAACCCATAAGTTCTATCAGGAGAAGCTCATGACCAAGACTTCACGCAATCTGCTCGGCATGCTGTTGGCCGCCTTGCTGTCCACCCAGGCCTCTGCCGCCGACAACGAGTGGGTGCAGCTCATCGATGGCAGCAAGGGCATGGAAAATTTCACCGTGGCAGGAAATGCCAACTGGCACGCAGGCGATGGCGTCATCGAGGCGGATGCCGGCAATGGCGCGTCCTTCCTGCTGACCAAACAGTCCTACAGCAACTTCCTGCTGCACGTGGAGTTCTGGGTCAGTGACGATGCCAACAGCGGCATCTACATGCGCTGCCAGGACGTCAACGCCATCACCGACCGCAGCTGCTATGAAGCCAATATCTTCGACCAGCGCCCCGACCCGAGCTTCGGTACCGGCGGCATCGTGCACATCGGCCCGGTCTCTGAGCCCTATCCGAAAGCCGGGGGCCAGTGGAACACTTATGACATCGTCATGGACAATGAGCACATGACCGTGATTCTCAATGGCAAACAGACCGTGCACGTCATGGACTCCCAGTACAGCGCCGGCCCCATCGGCCTGCAATGGGCGCGCGGCACCGTGCGCTTCCGCAATATGCGCATCCAGCCCCGCTGATCGCCCCACGCGCCGGGTTGAGGCACATCAAAGAATGTGCAATCAACCCGGCACCCTCAGCAAACCGCGCAAAGCACCACAGCCCCCGTATTTTCTGCCCTGACAGCGCATTCTCCAGCTCTCACCGCCATCGCTGCGACAATTTGCCACACTCGCCGGCAAGGCCCAGTTGTTAGACTCGCGGCCAGAAAAATACCCAGGGGAGAGTGAATCAAGATGAAACCATTTGTTCGATACATGGTGCCTGTGTGTGCGCTGGCATGTCAGAGCGCCCTCGCGCAGGACCCGAATGTCGAGGAAATCCTTGTCATTGGCGTGCAGGACACCCACACCGTGCGCACCGATGACACCATGGTGGCCCCGGCCGACACGGCGGAGTTGCTGAAAAAGATGCCCGGCGCCAACGTCAACAAAAACGGTGAGCTGACTGGTCTCGCCCAGTATCGCGGCATGTTCGGCGACCGCGTCAATGTCTCCATCAACGGCACCCACATCAACTCCGGTGGCCCCAATGCCATGGACGCACCGCTGCATTACGCCCCGGTGGCTCTCATCGAATCGCTCTCCATCAGTCGCGGCATCGTGCCCGTGAGCATGGGGCAGGAAACCATCGGTGGCCATATGGAGGCCCAGACCTATGGAGGGGAATTCAGCAACTCCAGCAAGTTCAGCCTTGCCGGGCGCGCCTATCTCGGCGGCCAGACAGTGAATGACGGCCACGTGGCCAGCTCACTGCTGTCCCTGACCAACCGCAACCACATCTTCCGCAGCTTCTTCATGCAGGAACAGGGTGGCGATTCCAAATTCGACGGCGGCAAAATCACGCCCTCGGAATACGACCGTGACCGCTGGGATGCTGGTTACAGCTATACCCGCGGCAACCATGAGTTCAGCCTGGATTTTGCCCGCAACAATACCCTGAACGCCGGCAACGCCGCCCTGCCCATGGACATCATGGCGCTGGACAGCGACCTGTGGCGCGGCAAATACGTCTGGGACGGGGCCGATTACAAGATAGACTTGCAGGTCTCCAAGAGCAGCATCCTGCACTGGATGAGCAATAACACGCTGCGCCGTCCGCCACTGACGGCCGCCGGCACCCCCGACGGGGTTCGCTTCCGCAACTCCCGCACCACCAGCAAGGGGGAAGGCTTCGCCCTCAAGGTAGAGCGCTATGTGAGCAACGGCGTCTGGCGTACCGGCATCGACGGCAACTATGCCGAGCACAACGCCAATATCCTGAACCCCAATGCTCCGGCATTTTTCATCAATAATTTCAATGATATCGAGCGTAATATCGTCGGCGTCTACCTGGAACGGGAAATGTCCCTGTCGGACAACACCGGCCTGGAAATCGGCGCACGCTACAACCGCGTAACAACGGATTCGGGCCATGTGTTTGCCAATACGAACCCGATGAACCTGCCCGGCATGCCCACCATGATGAACAATCTGGCGGCCTCGCTGGCGACCCGTTTTAACGCCATGGATCTCTCCCAGTCTGACAATGACGTGGACTGGTTCGCCCGCCTGAGCATCGAGTCCGGTTTCGACACCACCTGGTATGTGGGTGCTGCCCGCAAAACCCGCGCACCGTCCTATCAGGAACGTTATCTGTGGATGCCGCTGACCTCCACCGGAGGCCTGGCCGATGGCAAGACCTATGTCGGCGACCCTAACCTGAAACCCGAGGTGGCTCACGAACTGGAGGCCGGCTTTGACTACGATGGCCGCGACTTCTCGTTCTACCCGCGCGCCTTCTACAAGAAAGTGGATGACTTCATTCAGGGCGTGCCCAGCACGGACACCCCGTCCATCACGCTCGCCCAGATGATGGCGAACATGGGCATGGGTTCACCCGACCCGCTGCAGTTCAGCAACGTCGATGCCACCTACTACGGTTTCGATGCCGAGGCCCACTACGCGCTGTCCTCACAACTGGACCTGCGCGCCGTGATGAGCCTGGTACGCGGCCAGCGCGACGACATCAACGACGACCTCTATCGCATCTCACCGGACAATCTGGTGCTGGCGCTGGATTATCGCGGCAATGGCTGGTCCACCAGCTTTGAAACCGTGACCTACGCCGATCAGGATCGTGTGTCCAACACCAACCTGGAGGCCAAGACAGACGGCTATACCGTGGTGAATGTGTCCGGGCGCTGGAACGTGACCCCCATGCTGGAAGTGGGCGCCGGTATCAACAACCTGCTGGACGAACGTTACGAGGATCACCTGGCCGGCTACAACCGCGCCTACAACCCCGATGTTGCCATGGGAGGGCGCCTGCCGGGCCTGGGCCGCAGCCTCTACGGCCGCATGATGTGGTACTTCTGAGGGGCCAACGCAGAGTGTTTGTCAGCCCCCGCTGAGAGCGCCGACGATCTGAACCCGTGAGTCCGGGTTCACCGGCGCGCTCAGCTCCCGCACCATCGTCTCGCCAACGAACATGGCAATATGCCGACGGATATTGCCGTGTTCGTCCACCACCCGAAACGCCAGTCCGCGAAAACGCGATTCCAGCGCCTCGATCACCTCCTTCAGCGTCAGGCTGCCACCTGCTGGCGGCAACAGCTCGAAGTGCTGTTCCCGCTCGCCCTGCGTGTAGTCATCGAGCTGTGAAGGCAGAAAGACCCGGATCATGGCAGCGCGCCAACTTCCACGGAGTAGATCTGCGGCAGGTCCATGGCAATTCCGTGCCAACTGGCCCCTTCATCGCTGCTGCCCCAAAGCTGCCCGTTGCTGGTGCCCAGATAGATACCCACGCTTGGCTCCTGATCCAGCGCCATGCACTGCCGCTTTACCGTCCACCAGGCCTGCTGCGCCGGAAAACCGTTTGCCTGCCGCTCGAAGCTTGCCCCGCCATCGCGGGAATGGAACACCGCCGGTTTACCGCCCGGGCTGGTGCGTGGCCACTGGCCGGAACCGTCCATGGGGAACACCCAGATACGCTCCGGGTCGCGCGGGTGCACCACGATGGGAAAGCCGATGTCCCCCACCTCTTTTGGCAGATTGTCGCCAATACGGCTCCAGCGTTTGCCCTGCGCACGGTCCATGGCATACAGACCGCAATGGTTCTGATGATAGAGCCGGTTGGCCTGCACCGGATGCATGACCAGACAGTGCGGATCGTGGCCGAACTCGTATTCAGTGCCATCTTCCTTCGGCGGGTAGAAGTCCATTGCCACGCCACTGTTCAACGGCGTCCAGCTTCTACCTTCATCAAAGCTCTCGAAGATGCCGCCGCCGGACATGCCCACCAGCAGGTGCGCCTTGTCACTGTGATCGACGATGATGGAATGCAGTTTTGGGCCGTCCGGTGTACCGTCCTTGTCACCCCCGCGCCACTGCAGGAAATCCGGGTGATGATTGAAACCCAGCACCTCCTTCCAGGTATTACCGCCGTCACGGGAACGAAACAGCCCCTGCGGTGAGGTGCCCCCATACCAGACATCGGGCTCGCAGACATGCCCCGGCGTCAGCCAAAACACATGATCCACACTGCGGTGACTGCCATTGGGTTCGGGGGAGAAGGCGGGGGGCTGCGAGGCCTCCGTCCAGGTCTCCCCGTAGTCCTTCGACACAAATACGGAGGGACCGAGGTGGCCGCTGCCCACGGACATCAGCTCCACCCCTGGCCTGCGCGGGTCAGCCACATAATGGCTGACCACGGCCCCCAGATGCATGGGGCCCTTGATCTGCCATTGACTGCGAGTGGCATCACTCTCGATTTTCCAGGCGCCCTTGCGGGTGCCCACCAAAAGCACTTGTCTGCTCATAGCAACGCTCCATTCTTATTGATCTGATCGGTCGTCTTGCTGCTACTGCGAAGGAGCACACGCTAGCAAATAGTGACGGGGAGAGACAAACGAAATTTAACCCTGTTTTGGCAGCGGGCTGTCACTGCGATATGCTTGCGCCCCCGTTATTCCGGAACTGCCTTCATGATCTCCAAACGCCGTCTCCATCGCCTTGCCGGCACCCTGTTACTGACGCCCCTGATGACCTGGGCGATCACCGGCCTGGTGTTTTTCATTCAGCCCGGCTACGGCAAGGCCTATGCCCCGCTGGCTGTGCGCCAGTACCCGGTGGAAAGCGAAGTGCGCGTGATGCCCGCAGCCGACTGGCTGGAATACCGCGTGCTGCGCAGCATTCTCGGCCTGCATGTGCTGGCGAAAACGGAAAACGGCTGGACGAACCTGCAGGCAGACACCCTGCAAGCCTTTACCCTGGACGAGAGCCAGCGCCGGGCGCTGGTGTCTGACGCCATATCGGTGGACAGCGATCGTTATGGCCTGCTTTCGGGGCGTCGCGGCGAACAGTTCATCACCAGCAACGGCGTGGAGATCACCCTGGACGACAACACGCTGAGTCTGCGTCAATACGGCGCCGACACCCGCTGGATCGACCGGCTGTACAAGGTGCATTATCTGCAGTGGACGGGCATTGGCCTTCTGGACAAGGTGCTGGGGGTGTTGGGCCTGGGCTTGCTGGTGGTGATGAGCGCGACGGGTTTGCGTTTATTGTTGCGAGGATAAACTCATGAACGAGTATTTTGACGATGCCGATCTCGATTTTATCGGGGACATCTTGCTGGACTACGGCAACGACGATTCCATTCTGGATGTGACAGAGCTCGACGGCTTTCTCACCGCCATCGTGTCTGGCCCCAACACAATCATGCCCAGTCAATGGCTGCCGGAAGTATGGGGTGGCAAGGACAAATCCCCCACCTGGGCAACAGAGGAAGAATTCACGCGCTTCATGAAACTCGTCATGGAGATGATGAACAGCATCGCCAGCACTCTGATAGAGGCTCCCGAGAGCTTTGAGGCGCTATTCCATGTCAACACCGCGACGGAGCAGGAAGTGATCGTGGCGGAGGAGTGGTGCTTCGGCTATATGCGCGGCGTGAAGCTGGGGCGATGGCCGAAACTCACCGACGAGGCACAAACCTGCTTGCAAGCCATTGCACTGCACGGACTGGAGGAAAATTTTCCGGTACTGAAGCAATTGTCACTGGAGGAACATCAGCGAACCGTGGCCAATATCGAGCCCGCCGTACGCAAGCTGCACCAATACTGGCTCGCCAAACGCAGCCATCTGGCCCCGACATCGCGCGGCCATCACACGGCGGCACCCACCAACGTGCTTCCCTTTGTTCGCAAACAACCCAAAATCGGGCCCAACGAAACCTGCCCCTGCGGCAGCGGAAAAAAGTATAAAAAATGCTGTGGGGCACATTGAATTCAGGAGCATTCAACTCTGAACAAGGAGCCGCCTCCTTGATTTGATTTTTGATTTGGAGTGACAGATGCGACATTCGGTCGCATTGCAGGCACGGGCACAAGGTCTAGACTAGGCGAGGTCAATCCCAATAACAGAGACCTGCCGTCATGCCTGCACACCTGTCCCCCAATCCCCTTCGTTTGGCCATTTCTTTCATTCTGTCCAGCCTCGCCGTTGGCAACCTGCAGGCGGCCGATGAAGCCTCCATCGAGGAAGTCGTGGTATGGGGGCAGCAGACCCGGGAGCGTGCCGCTGCATCGCATCCCAGCAGTGTGCTGAGCCAACAGGACCTGGTCAGCATCAACGTTGCCACCACCGAAGACGTGGTGAAATTTGAACCCAGCCTGGTCATTCGTCGCCGTTTTATCGGCGACTCCAATGGCACCATGGGCATGCGCGGTTCGAATATGTTCCAGACATCGCGCTCCATGGTATTTGCCGACGGGGTGCCCTTGCACTATCTGCTGCAGTCCCGCTGGAACGGTGCCCCGCGCTGGACCATGGTCTCTGCCAGTGAGATCGCCCAGGTGGAAGTGCTCTACGGCCCCTTCTCCGCCGAGTTCAGCGGCAACTCCATGGGCGGGGTGGTGCTGATCGAATCCGCCATCCCGCAGGAACGTGAATTCCATTTCGACAGCTCTTACTTCTCACAGAATTTCAATGCCTACGGTTTCGACGACACGGTGACCGGGCATAAGGAGTTCTTCTCCTATGGCGACAAGTTCGGCGATACCAGCGTGTATTTTTCCTATAACCGGCTCGACAGCGAATCCCAGCCACAGACCTTCTATTTCGGTGGCGCGACCTCGTCCACCACGCCAACAACTGTCACGGGCGGTATTGTCGGCAATGACGATCGCTCCGTGTCACGGCTGTGGTTCGGCGACACCGGCATGCAGGATACGCAGACCCACAACTACAAGCTGAAGATCGGTCAGGATATCGGCGACTGGCAGGCGCTGCTGAATATTGCCTATGAGGATCGTTACAACGGTTCCGACGCTCCCAACAGCTATCTGCGCGACAACAGCGGTGCCACCGTGTGGAGTGGCAACGTGATTCAGGATGGCAAAAAAATCAATGTGCCAACGGCGCGTCTGGGGGTTTCCGAACAGAAACGAGACAGCCTTTCTCTCGGCCTGCGTCTGCGGGGTGAGCTGACCGATGGCATCACCCTCGAAACCAACCTCAATGAGTTCAAGATTCTGCGCGATGAAAACCGTGCCTCGCTCGCCAACCCGCTGGACGCGCTCTACACCCCGGCTGGCCAGGTGACGGATTTCGGTGACACCGGCTGGAGCAGCGCAGAGGCAAAGATTTTTGTCGATGATCTTGGCGTGGACGGGCTCGGGCTTATCGCGGGGGTGCGCCACGATAGCTATGAGCTGAACATGGATGTGTACAACTCCCCCGACTACCAGTCCGCGGCATTCGGCAATTTCACCAGCCGCAGCGGGGGAGAAACACGGCTGGACGGTTTGTTCGCGCAACTAAACTGGGCCATCAGCCCGGCATGGGACATGGGGCTGGGCATGCGCTGGGAATCCTTCCGCAGCGACAATGGCTATTACGCCGCCGACAAGGCGGTAACGCCGGAATACGATCTCGTTGCCGTGCCCACTACCTCGCGCAAGGAACTCTCGCCCAAATTCTCCCTCGCCTACCAGGCCTCACCCCAGTGGCGTTTTGCCTATGCCTTCGGCAAGGCCTATCGCTTCCCGATTGTGGAAGAGCTGTTCAGCCAGTATTCCGCGTATAACGCCATCAGCGTGGCAAACCCGGAATTACGGCCAGAGGCGGGCAGGCATCATAATTTCATGATGGAGCGCCAGATCGACGGCGGCGTGCTGCGGGTGAATCTGTTCCAGGAAACCATAGAGGATGTGGTGGAATCGCAATCCGAGAATCTGCCCGGCGGATTGTCCGTACGCACCTTCATCCCGATTGATGAAACCCGAACCCGGGGTGTGGAGTTCATCGCCAATGTGGACGATCTGTTTATCGAGGGGCTGGATACCCGCTTCAACGTGGTCTATACGAGCTCGGAAATTGTCAGCAATCAGGCAGACCCGAGTATCGAAGGCAATGTCTATCCGCGCATGCCCGAATGGCGCGGCAATCTGCTGCTGACCTATCACCTGAGTGCACAGTGGGATGCAGGCTTGAACTATCAATATGCCAGCGATAGCTATGGCCGTAACGACAACACAGACCGTCAGGACGGCGTTTACGGTGCCCAGGATGGATTCAGCCGCGTGGGCCTCAAGAGCACCTACAATTTCACCAATGGAGTAGCCCTTGGCCTGGGCATCGACAATCTCACCGACGAGATTGCCTATGTTGCCCACCCCTGGCCGGGCCGGACAATCTATGCGAATCTTTCCTATGACTTTTAAGGCGATCCCTCTTCTATTGACGCTTGCCGGAAGCCTGCTTGCGCACACGTCTCATGCCCAGAGTTGCGCAAGCCTGCGCGAAACCCAGGGGGAAGACCTTGTCTCGGTGCACTGCGGTTCCGCCCCCAGTGCCACCTTCGACGCCACGGGACGTCTATGGGTGGCATTCGTGCAGAACAAGCACGTCTATGTGAGTTTTTCGGACGACAAGGGGGGCAGTTATTCCACTCCCGTCATGGTCAACAAGGAGGCGGAAGACACCGAGTACAACGGCGAAAACAGGCCCAAGATAATCCTCGCTCCACAGGGAGAAATCCTGCTGTCGTGGACCACCAAAACCTCGTCCAATTTCACCGGCCTCATTCGCTTTGCTCGCTCCACTGATGGCGGCAGAACGTTCTCCACACCGCGTACGATCAACGACGATGGTTTAAACACCGGCCATCGCTTCGACAGCCTCTATCTGACCGAGTCCGGCAATCTTTATCTGACCTGGATCGACAAGCGTGACATGGAGAAAAGCCTGGCGCAGGAAGAAGAATACCCTGGCGCCGCCATCTACTATGCCGTATCGAAAGATTTCGGCGAGACCTTCAGCCCCAATTACCGTGTTTCTCACAACAGTTGCGAATGCTGCCGCATTGCTATGGCCCCACAGGGCAAGGACAATGTGGCCATTCTCTGGCGGCAGATCTACAACAGCCAGATCAGGGACCACGCGATAGCCGTCCTTGGCCCCGATGGGCAGGTCAGCGGCGTGGAACGGGCTACCGTGGATGACTGGTATATCGATGCCTGCCCCCATCATGGACCGAGCCTGGTACAGGCCGACAGCGCTGACAATTATCATATGGCCTGGTTCAGCGCCGGAGATCTGCACAAAGGCATTTACTATGCCCGCTATGATCTGGCCCAGGCAGATTCCGCACAGCTTTTGGAGATAGATGCCACCCCTGGTGCCGGCCACCCTTCGCTTGCGCAACACGATGGGGAATTACTGCTGGTGTGGAAAGGCTTTAACGGGCTCGCCACCCAGCTTCAGCTCATGCGCTCAAACGACGACGGGAAATCCTGGTCAGCAGCACAAACGCTGTTCAGTACCGAGCAGGCGAGTGACCACCCCTTGCTGATCAGCAATGAATCCGGCATTTATCTGAGCTGGGCAAGCAACGAGCTTGGCTATGTGTTCAAGGAGTTGACCCATGACCCTCAATAACCCCCTTCGCTACTGTGCCCGGTGGCTGAACGCTGTGTTTCTATCCGCTATTGCGCTGTCTGTCCATGCTGACAATATCCAGGACTTTGGCACGCAAAGTTTTGCGCAAATCAAACAGCAGTACGCAGGCAAAGCCTTCGTGCTCAGCCTGTGGTCCATCGACTGTGCCCCCTGTCGGGTTGAATTAAAACTGCTGGGGGAGTTGAAAAAACGCGAACCCAATTTCCCGCTGGTCGTGATTTCCACTGACCCGATCGAGAATCGCGAAGAGGCCGCAGACATTCTGGACGACTACGGTTTAAAGGACATCACAAGCTGGATGTTTGCCGATGCCTTCGTGGAGCGCCTGCGCTACAGCGTAGACCCGACCTGGCACGGGGAGTTGCCGCGCAGCTATTTCTTCCGGGCGGACAGCAGTGTTGAATCCCACAGCGGCGTGCTGACACCGGAACAACTGGAAGGTTTTCTTGTGGAGATTGAGAAAACAAACTGAGCGCTTAGGGTCGCGTCCCACTTGATCGCTGATGAAGCTTGCTTGCAATCAGCCTGTTCAGACTAACGCCTGATTCTGCCGCTTCGATCGCCAACAAGCGATGTGTTTCCGGTGGCACGCGTACCACAAATTTCCCGCTGAACTGTTTTGACGAAAGCGGCTCGGGCACTGATTCGCCCGTGCTGCGCAAATCGACAACGCACTCGTGCACCAACTGACGAATTCCTTTCAAGGCGAGCTCGGGCTCTTCCGCCAGCCAACTTAAGCTGGAAAATTCTACCACTTTGGCCCTCCAACCGCTCAACTGTGAACTCATCAGAACACTTGGTATGGCAACTCTGCACCTCACTAGGCACCCATGATCTCGTTCAGGCCTTCGATAATATACGCCAGTTCAGCAGAACCAAGACTGCCGATTTTCCTCCCGATACGCTCCGTGGAGAGCGTGCGAATCTGGCTGATCTTTACCCACGAACGCTTTGGCAATTTTGCGCTCAGAATCTCGTGCGTGAGGGGAAATCCCGCTCTCGGTTCCTGACTGGTCAGAGCCACCGCGATGACGGTGCCTGAGTGTTCATTGAAGACATTCTGGCTCAAAATGAGGACTGGGCGCTCACCGGATTGCTCCCGTCCTCTGCTTGGATTGAGATCGGCCCAGCGAATCTCGCCTCTCAGTATTTTGGCCATTCCTCTAATTCCTCGGACAACCCCTCATCCGCCATGGCCTGTTCAAAGGCAGGGTCCAGCTTGGCACACTCTTCTGCGAGGCGGTTTCTCTCAAGTCGTTCCAGTTTTTCCACAACGGCCTCCTGAATGGCACGGCTGCGATTGCTGAACACTCTACGCCGGACTAGCGCATCAACTTTGGCGAGAATGCCTTCTTCTATGGTAATGGCGACTTTTGTCTGACTCATGCCAGCGATCCTCCAAGGTATGACAAAAAATCATACTCTCGGATTAGGGCAGCAGCAAGACAGCATTCATAGCGTCTGTTCGCACATCGTTATCCAAAGCGTGCCTTACCCTGACGATCAGGATAGTCGCAGTTCACCGATCCTGCACTTCCCCAAAAAAGAAAGGGGCCCAAAGGCCCCTTCCCAATTCTCGCTTTGATAAACCACAGATCAATCCACCGGCTCCAGACGCACAATCGGTGTCGGCGCACGGCTGCGGTCTTCGATGGCCACATAGATATAACCGTCGGGCCCCTGACGCACATCGCGGATGCGACCGATGTAGGGCAGCAGGGTTTCTTCGGTCATGACCTTGGTGCCGTCTTCGTTCAAGGTCAGACGGGCCAATTGCTCACCGGCCAGACCACCGGCAAAGAGGTTGCCGTTCCACGCCGGGAAACGGGAGCCGGTGTAGACCATGAGGCCGGAGGCCGCGATGGAGGGTACCCAGAAGTGTACCGGGCTTTCCATGCCTTCCTGCGTGATGGACTGGTGAATGGGCACACCGGGGCCGTAGTTGACGCCGCGGCCGATCACGGGCCAGCCGTAGTTCTTGCCGGGTTCGATCAGGTTCAGTTCGTCACCGCCCTGAGGGCCGTGCTCGGTCATCCACAGATTGCCGGTAGCAGGGTCAAGCGCCAGACCCTGGGGGCTGCGGTGGCCGTAGCTCCAGATTTCCGGGCGGATACCGGCCTGGCCCACATAGGGGTTATCCGCAGGCACGCTGCCATCATCGTTCAGACGCACGATCACGCCGTGGTGATTGGAGCGGTCCTGCGCCGGGTGGGCCATCAGGTCACCGTTCGGCGGAGCCATGCGGTCACCAGCGGTGAGGAAGAGATAGCCGTCCTCATCGAAGGCGATGCGGCCACCGTAATGCCCCTGACCATTGGCGACTGCGACGAAGATTTCTTCCACATCTTCCAGACGGTCATTCTCGAAACGCCCACGCACCATGGCTGTCGCGGAGGCACCACGCTCCGCCAGCGGTTTGGCGAAGCTCAGATAGAGGTAGTGGTTATTGGCAAAATCCGGGTGCGGCACCACGTCGAACAGGCCGGCCTGCCCGCCAGTGGTGAACACCTCGGGCACTCCAGGCACCGCATCGGGCAGCAGACGGCCGTTACGGATGATGCGCAGGCGCCCGGCGCGCTCGGTCACCAGCATATCGCCGCCCGGCAGCCAGGCCATGGACCAGGGCACTTCCAGCCCCTCTGCCACGGTCACCACACGGAAATCGTGCAATGCGGATTTATGAATATCGCCCTGAGCCTGCAGGGGGCCCGCAGCGCCAAGGCTCAGGCCGACAGCGGTTGCCACCAGCAATAATGATCGAAGCATTTCCCTTCTCCTTCTTTCTTTGTTCTTGATTTAAGAGCCTGTTGCCCGCATCTGATAAGTGACTTGCGGTCGTCCATGCCGCCACTGGCAGCGACGGCTTTTTTCCATGCGTGCCGAGAAGACCGGAGCAGCAGCAGATTCGTTCCATGCTGTGCTTCGCAAGACACGCCCATTCTTAACACGAGGACATGCTTTTGAAAACCTTGTTTGACGCCGTGCGCATCGGCGACCTGGAATTATCCAACCGTATCGTGATGGCTCCCCTCACCCGCTGCCGTGCCGAAAAGCGCGTCCCCAATGCCCTGATGCAGGAATATTACACCCAGCGCGCCAGCGCCGGGATGATCCTGACCGAGGCCACCTCCGTCACCCCTATGGGCGTTGGCTACCCTGACACCCCCGGCATCTGGTCCGATGAACAGGTGGAAGCCTGGAAGCCCATTACCGAGGCGGTGCACCAGGCGGGCGGGCGCATCGTGCTGCAGCTTTGGCATGTGGGCCGCATCTCCGACCCGATGTATCTGGACGGCGCGACCCCGGTGTCCGCCAGCGCCATCGCTGCCAAGGGGCATGTCAGTCTGGTACGCCCGGAAAAGCCCTTCGTCACCCCGCGTGCGCTCACGCTGATGGAGATCAAAGAGGTGATCGAGGCCTATCGCAAGGGCGCGGAGAATGCGAAGAAGGCGGGTTTTGACGGGGTGGAGCTGCACGGTGCCAATGGCTATCTGCTGGATCAGTTCCTGCAAAGCAGCACCAACCAGCGTGACGACGAGTACGGTGGCAGCCTGGAGAACCGCGCACGCTTGCTGCTGGAGGCCACCGATGCGGCCATCGCTGTGTGGGGGCCAGGCCGTGTCGGCGTGCATCTGGCGCCGCGTGGCGATGCTCACGACATGGGCGATGACAATCCCCTGGAAACCTTCAGCTATGTGGCCAGCGAACTGGGCAAACGCGGCATCGCCTTCATTTGCACCCGCGAACACTTCAAGGCCCCGGCCCTGACCCCGGCCATCAAGAAGGCCTTCGGCGGCTCCGTCATCATCAACGAACAGATGAGCACGGAGCAGGCCGGGGAACTGATCAACGAGGGCGTGGGCGATGCGGTGGCCTTTGGTCGCTGGTTCATTGCCAACCCGGATCTGGTGGCGCGTTTGCAAACCGGCGCCGAACTGAACCCGCTGGACCCGACTACCATGTACGGTTCAGGCCCCAAGGGTTATACCGACTACCCGGCACTGGCCTGAAACGGGCGGCGCAGGGTGAGCACCACCAGCGCCGCCATGATGCACAGCGTGCCCGCCAGTTGCAGGGCGGGCATATAGGTCTGCAGATCGGTGCGGATAACGCCGGCTATCGTTGCCGCCGAAGCCGCGCCGATCTGATGTCCCGCAAATATCCAACCAAAAGTGATATTGGCACTGCCCACCCCGTAGCGGGCCGTGGTCAGTTTCACCGTGGGCGGTACCGTTGCTACCCAGTCCAGTCCGTAGAACACGGCAAAGATCAGCAGCGCCACCATGCCGAAGCCGGACCAGGCCAGAAAAATCAAAGACAAGCCGCGCAGACCATAGAACCAGAACAGCAGCCAGCGGTTATCGAAACGGTCCGACAGCCAGCCCGAGAGCAGCGTGCCAAAGAAGTCGAACATGCCGATCAGCGCCAGCATGGAGGCCGCACTGAGCGCGCTCACGCCAAAATCCATGTTCATGGGCACCCAGTGGGTGTGGATCAGCCCGTTGGTGCTGAAGCCGCACACATAGAAACTCAGAAACAGCACCCAGAAGGTCGGTGTGCGCCCCACTTCGCGCAGATTGGCCAGTGGTGCCAGCAGCAGGCGACTGAAATGCTCACGATGGCGCGGTGCGGGCGTCACGCTGTCATCCCCGTAGGCCGGCAGGTTCAGGTCGGCAGGAAAGTCCCGCATCAACAGCAGCACCAGCGTGAGGATCACCAGCATCAGCAGCACAATGGAGAACAGCGCCACACGCCAGCCGCTGATCTCGGTGAGGCTGGCCAGCAAGGGCTGAAAGATCATCTGCCCGGTGGCCGTGCTGGCGGTCATCATGCCCACCACCACACCCCGGCGCTTGTTGAACCAGCGCGTGGCCACCGTTGCGCCCAGCACCAGCGCGGTCATGCCGGTGCCAATGCCGATGACCACGCCCCACAACAGCAGCAGATGCCACCACTGCGTCATCAGAAAAGACAACAGGAAACCGGTACAGATCAGCCCCAGTGCGAAAGCAACCACCTTGCGCACGCCGTAGTGGTTCATGAAGGCGGCGGCGAAGGGGCCGAACAAGCCGTAAAGCACCAGACGCACGGATATCGCCAGGGATATCTGCTCCGTGGTCCAGCCGAACTCCTCACGCAGAGGGGCAATCATGATGCCTGCCGAGCCCATGGCGGCGGCCGTGGCCAGCATGGTCAGGAAGGTGATGGCGGCAACGACCCAGCCGTAATACAGCTGACGCTCCTCCAGGGAGCCGGCAAGGCGGGTGGCAAAGGAATCGGACATAACAGTGGCGCTCAGGAGGGCCGGGACCCGGACAATGGAATCGGTGGTAACGGGCAGTCCAGCGTGGCGGCAATGGCGCGGAACACCTCCAGCTCTTGTGGCTGTGCCACACCATCGGCAGCAATCGCCAACGCACAGGCTTTGAGGAAGGCCGGTTTTTGCAGCGGCTTGAGCCCGCGCAGCGCATTGAGCGCCTGATTGATGGGCTCGATACCCAGGCTACCCCCTGTCGGCATGGACACACCGCCCAGCCCCAGCATGGCCATGGCCTGTGCATAGGTCTGCTCCACACTCCCGGCCCCCTGCCGCTGTTGACGCCCGGCACGGATCACAAAGGCCAGCAGCACAGCGCAGGAAGACGCGAGATGATGCAGGGAGTGGTGAGCCTGCGGGCGCAGACGATGCTCAGGCGCAAACACACTGTCCAGCGGCTGCACGATCACCCGTTGCAAGACCCACTCCCACAGACTGGTGCGCCCATCCACCTGCATCAGAGCGTCCAGATTGTGGCGAAAACTCTCGTACTGCGCAGCACTGAGCTGACGCAGCACCGGCAGGCAGAGATTGGCCAGGGACAGGCGCAGGGTTTCATCAATCACAGGATAGCCCGCCAGCAACTGTTGCAGGGTGTCATAGACTGCCGGGTCGGCACACTCCGCCAGCAGGCTCAACTGTTTGTTGCGCGTATCGGGGGCCGTGTCCAGCAGCAGGCCGTACACCAGCGCACGGGCGCTGAAGGGGTTATGCGAGGCCTTGAGCAGGGCATCGGGAATGCTGGCAAGCATCTCCCGTGCCTGGGCCAGATTGGCCTCCTGCGGACGCCCGGCCCCGGCAAGCAGTGCATCGCTCATGGCCAGGGCACTCAGCGCCGTCAGCGGTGCCTGCCTGCGCGCTTGCTCAGCATCGGCAGTCACCGGTGCAGACTTCACCTCACTGACATCAAAGCGGCCGTCCCAGTCCGGCTGAATACGGCGAATGCGTTGTGCCAGCGGCGGATGGGTGGCAAACAGGGCATTGAAGGAGCGTGGCACGCCCTCCCCGAACAGGGCATGGCTGATCTCCGAGGTCGCCGGGTTCTGCAGAATGGCCCCGGCTGGGCTGGCGCCGATGCGCTTGAGGGCATTGGCAATGCCATCGGGGTTGCGGGTGTACTGCACGGCCGAGGCATCGGCAAGAAACTCGCGCTGGCGACTCACCGCCGCCTTGATGAGATTGCCGAAGAAGGTGCCGGCATAACCAAGAATCATCAAGCCGATCGCCACCACGGCGATATTGCCGCTGTCCCGGGAGCGGCGTGAATGCCCGCTGCTGCGCAGCAGATAATAGCCCATGATGCCCAGCACCATGATGCCGTGCAGAATGCCGATGAGGCGGATGTTCAGACGCATATCGCCGTGCAGGATATGGCTGAACTCGTGGGCAATCACGCCCTGCAGTTCATCCCGGTTCAGGGTGTTGATGGCACCACGGGTAATGCCGATCACCGCGTCCGCCGGGCTGTAACCGGCAGCAAAGGCGTTGATGCCCGGCTCCTCCAGCACATAGACCGGGGGCACCGGGGTGCCGGAGGCAATGGCCATCTCCTCCACCACATTGAGAATGCGTTGCTCGTGCAGCTCTTCGCTGCCGGGCAGAATCAGCCGCCCCTGCATCATCTCCGCCACTTTCGCGCCGCCCCCGGCCAGGCTGACAATCTTGAACAGGCTGCCAAAGCCCACCACGGCGAGGATAGCCACACTGACATAGGCAAACAGCCGCCAGTCCACACGCTGCAACAGGGGCGCGTTGATGGTTTCGGCGAAGGTGCCCAGCAGGAACAGAATCAGCAGATTGGTGATGGCAATCAGGCTGACAAGCGAGAGCAGAAACAGCACGACCAGCCGCGTGGTATTGCGGCGGGCCATGTCCTGGGAGCGAAAGAAGTCCATGCGGATACTCTGTCAGCCGGGGCTCAGAAGGACACTTTGGGAGCGGCCTGAATCTGTGCGCTGTCCTCGAACTGCAACAGCGTGGCATCCGCGCCATGACCGAACAGACCGGCCAGCACCACGGGCGGGAAGGACTGCTTGTAGGTGTTATAGGCCATCACCTGGTCGTTGAAGGCCTGGCGGGCGAAGGCCACCTTGTTCTCGGTGCTGGTGAGCTCCTCGCTCAGCTGCATCATGTTCTGGTTGGCTTTCAGGTCCGGATAGGCCTCCATCACCACGTTGAGGCGACCCAGTGCCGCGCCCAGGGCGCCCTCCTTGCCGGCCAGATCGCTGATGGCAGCGGCATTGGCGGGGTTGGCAGCAGCCGCGGCCAGACCACTGGCGGCGGCGTTGCGGGCGGCAATCACAGCCTCCAGCGTGTCACGCTCGTGGGCCATATAGGCCTTGGCGGTTTCCACCAGGTTGGGAATCAGGTCATAGCGGCGCTTGAGCTGCACCTCGATCTGGGCAAAGGCGTTCTGGAAGCGGTTGCGCAGCTGGACGAGCTGGTTATAGACCCCCACGGCGTACAGCAGAATGACCGCAAGGACGGCCAGCACAACGATCAATGTGACACTCATGGCGTCTCCTTGATGGCAGATGTCTGCGGGCGAGGCTCAGCCCCCGCCCGCGCAAGCATCGATCAAGGCAATGTCAGCGCCACCACGCGCGCGGCTTCGCCACGGGAACTGACGGTCATCACCAGATACTGCTTGCCGTCATACATATAGGTGATTGGCAGCCCGGTGACAACACCTGGCATGTCAATTTTTGCCACAGTCTCGCCTGTCGCCTTGTCGAAGGCCCACAGTACGGAGTCTCCGCCAACCCCCTCCCCGGCAAACAGCAGGGTCTTGGTCAGCAGCAAACCAGAGCGGGTCGGCTTGCCGGTGCGGCCAATATCCACGCCCTGCAGCAGCGGGTGATTCTTGATCTCTTCGGGAGTATCGCCGTTGACGATCATCCACTTGTGATCACCGGACTCCATGTCGATGGCCGTGATGCGGCCATAGGGCGGTTTCACCAGCGGAATGCCATCCACAGACGGCGTGCGGCTGCCGCCCTGGATATAGTCCATGGTGGACGCATCCGGCTCATGGGTCAGCGACAGGACGCTGGTGGCCGTGCGTGAGGGCACATAGAGAATGCCGGTGTCGGGGTCATAGGCCGCCCCTTCCCAGTTGGAACCGCCTGTGGAGGACGGCAGATGCAGGGTGCCCTGTGTACCGTCCACCGGGTCTTCAAAGCGTGAGGGTGGCGTGAACACGGACTCGCTGAAGCGGAAGCGGGAGGCTGCTTTTTCCGCCATGGTGCGGATTTCGGGCGTGAAATCCACCAGATCGTCTTCCTGGAAACCCTGGCGGTCATAGGGCGCCGGTTTCAGCGGGAAGGGCTGCGTCAGGGAGGTCCATTCGTTGGGCACATCCGTCTGCGGCACCGAGCGCTCTTCCACCGGGAACAGCGGCGTGCCGGTCTCCGGGTCGAAGGAGAACAGATGGGATTGCTTCAGGGTCTGGATCACGGCCTTCTTGCCACTGGGCAGGGTCGCCACGATCGGCGCAGCGGGGGTGTCCCAGTCCCAGATGTCGTGGTGGGTGGTCTGGAAATACCAGCGCACCTTGCCGGTTTTGTAATCCACCGCCACCGTGGAGCTGGTGTACAGGTTGGCACCGGGACGATCACCACCGAAACGGTCACCTGTCGCGGACTCGACCGGCAGATACACCAGGCCCAGTTCCTCGTCGGCGCTCATGGCCGACCACACCCCGGCATTGCCGGTAAAATCGGCACCGGAGATCCAGGTCTCGGAACCCGGTTCGCCCGGTTCGGGAATGGTCTTGAAGGTCCACAGCAGCTCGCCAGTGGTGGCATCGAAACCGCGGATGTCCCCTTTCACATTGGCCGCAGAGGCCGGGCGCATGCCCACCAGATGCGCCGCTCCGGAAATCACCACGCCATCGATGGCCAGAGGCATGAAGGACATGCCGATATCATAGGCCTGACCATTGGGCGGGAAACGCAGGCCCTGCATCAGGTCCACCCAGCCGCCGTCCCCGAAGGATTCGATCTCGCGGCCGGTTTTGGCGTCCAGCGCCACCAGGTAGTAGCCAGGCGTAATCGTGTAGATCGTCTCCTGGCCATTGTTGTTGTAGAAGGTCAGGCCTTTGCCGGAGCCCTTGCGCGGCGCCTCGTCAAAGCGCTTGCCTTCATCCGGGCGCCACATCCACAGGATCTGTCCGGTATCGGCCTCCAGCGCCACGATATTGCGGGTGGCCCCCGCGGTGAGGTACACGCGACCATCCACCATCAGGGGAGTCGTCACGCTCAGCGCTTCCGGCGCCGGGCCGAAGGCCTCGGTGTTGAAATGCCAGGCCTCTTTCAGGCCGGCGACATTGCTGGCGTCGATCTGTTCCAGCGGTGCATAGCGATTGGCATGTTCGGTGCCGTGGAAATGCGTCCAATCGTAATTGTCGCTGCCTGTGGCCGCGATCTCCCCCGGCTCAATACTAATGGCGGTGAGCTGCTCATTGCTGATCTCCGCCGCCGGCAGGGCCACATGGCCAGCAGACAGGATGAAGGCGGTCACATCCATGTATTGCGCGTTGCTCAGGGAGCCGGGCGTCTCTGCCGGCATGGTCGTACGAATAAAATTGTAAAGATCACCGCCGGCACGTCCCACCCAGCGGGCACGCAGCCGGGCATCCATCTCCACCGGCACATGACAACGGGAACACTCGGCCTGGAACACTTCCTCACCCCGCGTCACGCTGGCACTCTGCCCATAGGCAGAGGCCACGCCACACAGGCCCAGGATCAAAAGAACAAACACTCTGGACACACTATCTCTCCATTCACAATTGCCAGCAAGGCACGGATGTCTTGTGCAGCTTCACTGGCGAAGGGGCTTTTCAAAAGGGGCGAATACTACCGTTTTTCCCCTTTTTCTTACAGGCAAAATATAGGCGTGAATGGCTTAATACAGCCTTAAAATTGTGCCATTTTGTTGCATCGGGTGAGATTGTGTGGCGAAGCACCACGATACGCGGAAATGAGTAGCGAGAGGATCTCCCGTGCCCAGGCGGGCACGGGTTTGGTATAACGACCATCGATTGGGTTCAATGGAGGATTCCCGTGTCCAGGTAGACACGGGAGCTTCGTAGGAGCCAGCCCTGCTGGCGAACAAGATTCGCGAGGGTTCAACCTCAATCGTTACCTCGCAGTTTGCCCCCTTCGATGGCCAGCGAATAGCGCAGACGGGCATTGTCCATATTGCGCTCGGTGTCCTGCAGGAAAATGGTCCGTACCTCGAAACGTCCGTTCAGCACCAGTTGATCACCAATGCGTACGGCGGTACGGGGGTCTCCCCGGGCTTCCAGATTCCCCACACTCATCCCTAGGGCACAGTGTCCGCCGACAAAGGGCAGGTAATGATTGCGCCCATTTTCCTGCGTCGCAGCATCAAAACTCTCCTTGTGTGCGGCCGAGGCGAAACACCAGTTCACCCCCTGCACGCTCGACTGAAAGCGGGTGCAATCGGCCTCCACAATGCTGTGTTCGTCATAGGCGGCAACGAGATCGAAAACGACCCGTTTGCCATCGATCATACGGGCAAAGCCAATACCGTCCACATGGATGATCGCATCGGGGGCCTGTTGGGCCAGCGCCAGCCCCGGCAGGCAGAGTAATAGCAGCGCAAGGACTTTAAGAGCAGAAAAACGGTGTGCCATGGTGAATATCCTTTCTGGGTTTGCTTGTTGTTATGGAGGACTCTCAGGCGCACATCTTATGCCCCACAACCCGGCTCGACAAGCCGCGTCACACGATGACACAAGCCGCCCCCCGGCATGGAGAAACGCTGCAAAAACGGCTACCCTGCCTGTCTCAACCCACACTGGAGTTTCTGTGTCCCTGCAGCGCAATCGCCTCGATCGTTTCCTCTCTGCCCGCCTCGGCATCAGCCGCCGTGCGGTCAAGCCTTTACTGGCAGCGGGCCGGGTACGGGTCGATGAACAAACGGCGCGCGACTGCGAGCTGCCCGTGACGGCCTTCAGCACCATCGTGCTGGACGAAGACGTGTTGCAGCAGCGCCGCCCGCGCTATTTCATGCTGCACAAGCCTGCCGGGCTGCTCAGTGCCACCCGTGATCCGCTGCAGCCCACCGTGCTCTCCCTGTTTTCTGCCGGGGACGGCAAGGGCCTGCATCTGGCAGGGCGTCTGGACAAACACTCCACCGGCCTGTTGCTGCTCAGCGATGACAGTCGCTGGACGCGAACAAGCTCGACGCCTGGCGCAGGCGTGGAAAAAAGTTATCTGGTGGGCGTGCGCGACCCCATCACCCCGGAATATGTGCAGGCCTTCGCGGCGGGCATGTATTTTCCCTTCGAAGACATCCACACACAGCCAGCGGGCTTGGAAATTCTGGAGCCACGGCTGGCACGGCTTACCCTGCGGGAGGGGCGTTACCACCAGATCAAACGCATGTTTGGCCGTTTTCGCAACCCGGTGCTGAGCCTGCACCGCGAACGCATCGGCGCCCTGTCGCTGGACCCGGAACTGGCCCCCGGCCACTATCGCGCACTGACAGACGAAGAGGTTCAGAAGGCGGTGCAATGTGCCGCTGTCGGAGCCTGCCCGGAACCCAGCGCCACTGGCGCGGGCGCCTGATAGGGATTGATCGGCCGTGACTGGGCATGGTCCACCAGCAGAATGATTGCCAGCAGCGCCAGGGTGAGATGGGCCACGCGCGGGCGTGACGGCAGTGTGTTCTTCATGAGGATGCTCCCTGGCCCGCAGGGCTGAGCAGACGGCCGCGCAGGCGAACCCCGATCATCGAGCCCGCAAACGCGGCAACAAACCAGGCCCAGCCGTGCAGGCTGCCAGTGGAAATGCCACTGAAATAGGCACCCACATTGCAACCGAAAGCTACCCGGGCACTGTAACCCAACACGAGCCCGGCCAGCAGCACCACTGCCCAGCCTCGCGGAGTCAGCGGCTGCACCTGTTCACCGGCCTCACTGCGCCAGCGCATGACAATGAAAGCCCCGGCAATCAATCCGAGATTGCTCAGCGAGGTGGCATCGGTGAGGATCGATTGCTGCAGTCGCTCGGCATGGGCCGGCGCCCCCCAGAACACATTGCTCGCCAGGTCCACTCCCGCCGCCTGGGTCAGCTTGGCACCCCACAGGCCCAGCCCGTAGACCACACCCCAGGATTGCCCGGCGATGACGAGATTGGCAATGGCCAGCAGGGCGATCAGCGCAGCGGCCCAGCCCAGACGTCGCCCCGGCAGGCGTTTGCCCGGTTGCGCACGCCAGCACACCAACGCCGCCATCAGCGCCAGTCCCAGCAGTGTCACCAGCAATCCTCCGGTGCTGCCGAACAGCCCCTGCAAGGTATACAGCGGTAGCGAACCAAGACTGGTCCACCAGGCCAGATGCAGCGTGCCGAAGAAGCTCCCGGCGATAAAGCCGACGAGCGCCAGCAGCGACACGAGATTGCCACTGCCGGCATTGACCAGTGTGCCGGAACCACAGCCCATCACCAGTTGCATGGCAATACCGAAAACGAAGGCGGCAACGACCATGGCAATGCCAATGGAGGCATAGGCTCCCTTGAGCTCGGAGGCATACAGATTCAATAAGGGAAAGGCCACCAGCGCCGTCAGGGCAATGGCAAACAGCTGTGCCAGCAGTCCGCGTCCATCGCGCTCCACGACGATCTGGCGCCACGGGCCGGTAAAGCCGAAACGCAGGCCCTCGAGCGTGAGCCCGAAACCCAGACCGGTCATCAGCAGCAGGGCCGAACGCGGCCCGGCCAGCGCAAACGTGGTGAACACGGCCGCAAAGGCAAAGAAGAGCAGCCCGGCCCGGCGGGAAGCGAAGGAGGTGTCGGCAACGGCTTCCATCAGGACCCGATCAGCTCGGCCAGCCAGCTGGTCGTCATGTGCCAGTAGTGCTGGAGGCGGTTGGGCTGGTTGTCCATGGGGCGGTCCGCCATGCTCCACTCGGTCATGCTCTCGGCGTACAAGCGGGTATTGGGGATGCCCTGCAGCTCACTCATGATGAACCAGTTCACGGCCGCCTGATGACCGGTGTTGCAGAAGGAAACGGTGACCGGCGCACGCGTCTGTGTCACCGAGGCCAGCACCTCGCCCACCTGGGCTTTGGGCAATACGCGGCTACCCTCGAAGAAATTGGTAAAGGTCAGATTGCTTGCGCCCCGAATGGTGCCCGGGCGCCCGGTAGAGGCCTGCAGGCCTTCGAAGAAATCCTCCGGCCGTGCATCAATGAGACGGCCCTCACCACTGGCGACAAGTTCCTCCACCCCCTGAGTCGTCACCTGCCAGTCATCGCGCCACTGCGGCTCAAAGGTCGATGGGGTGGCCACGCTCGCTTCGCGGCTGATAGGGAAATTGCCGGTGCGCCAGCCGACGAAGCCGCCGTTGAGCACGGACAGGTCTTTCACCCCCAGCGATTTCAGCGTCCAGTACACCCGTGCCGCCGCCCCGAAATCCGAGGCATTGGAGCCGGAGTGAATCACTACAACAGGCGTTTGCGGCGTGATACCCAGACGCTGCACAAGCGCGCTCAGGGTTTCCAGAGAGGGCAGCGCCCCTGGGTTACCCCCGGGGCCGCGAAACTCGGCATAGGGCGCAGATACCGCCCCCGGAATATGACCGGCATCGTAGTCACCGGTCACATGCAGCAGGCGCACCTGCGGCGTTGCCGCGAGAATATTGTCCAGTTGAGCAGGTTCCAGCAGCACTTCCCAGCCCTGCGGGGCCGCGCCGGCCTGAAGCGGCAGCCACAGGGACAGCAGCAGGCAAAGCGTGCGGAAAAGAGCAGACAAACCGTGTTTCATGCGGACATTCTCCTGAAGGGTGGCGCGGGTAACGGGCGCTATTTGTACTCCGACACCCGGCCACATGCAAGCCCGATCAGGGATTGCGCAGCTTCACGATGAACTGATCGGTCACCCCGCGAATACTGGCATCAAACACCGTCTTGCTGCGATCATCCGCCGGGTTGCGCAGGATGTCACTGGTGCCATCGACAATGAAGCCGGCCGCACGGGCACCCGCCAGTACTTTCTCCAGCTCGGCGCGGTGCATGCTGCCATTGTCATTGCCCGCATTGCCGGCGTGGTCGATGACGCCCAGCACCCCACCCGATTTCAGGACGCGCTTCATCTCTGCCAGAAACCTGCTTTCTGCCTGAGGGTCCGACGAGCGGTAGACCTCATGGTATTCCAGCGCGATGACTGCCGCATCGAGTGAATTGTCCGGCAGGCCCAGATCATTGAGGTCCCGGTTCAGACGTTCCACATTCGCCAGACGGCCACCGGCCAGGCGCGCATCGATGGCCTGTGCGGTACGAGTTCCACGTTCGCCCTGCAAAGCGGAAGGCGCATTCTGCATGTACACCTTGCCGCGCGGGCCTACCGCATTGGACAGTACCTCGGTGTAGTACCCCCCGGAGGCGACCAGATCGACCACGGTCATGCCCGGGCCAACGCCGAAGAAATCGAGCGTTTCGGCCGGTTTACGGCGGGCGTCCGCGTCGCGGTCAGCTGCCGGGCGCGAAGGATTGGCCAGCGCCGCGTTCAGTGCCGTGGCGTTCTGGGCGTAGGAAGGAAGTGCAGTGGTGATTGCAGCCACGAAGGCCAGTGCGAGCGGAAATACTTTCATGAAGGCGTCCTCTGAATGCCAGTGTGTTTTTGTTGTTGTGCTGATGCTCACGAACGCTACAGAAATAGCATATTCCCGCCGCCTTTGAAATTGGCATCTGTGTCTATCCGTGACAAGACGCGCCGGGTAAGATAGCTAGCCCGCTCCCGTCAGCAGCCCCATCCCAGGACAGGCCACCATGATCCGAGCCGCAACGATTGCCGATGCCCCGGCCCTGCGTCAGATTTACAACCACTATATTGAACAGACGGTCGTCTCCTTCGAGGAGATTGCGTTGACGAACGAGACCATGGCGGCACGCCTGGCGCTGGTGGAGGACGCCGACCTGCCCTGGCTGGTCGCGCAGGATGAAGCGGGAGCCCTGCTCGGCTATGCCTATGCCAGCCCCTGGAAGGCCCGTGCGGCCTACCGGCATAGCGTCGAGATCACCGTCTATCTGGCTCCACAGCATGCCGGCAATGGCGTCGGCAGCGCCCTCTACCAGGCCCTGTTCGCTGCCCTGCGCACCCGCGCCGTGCACGCGGCGGTAGCCTGCATTGCACTGCCCAACGAGCACAGCGTTGCGCTGCACGAGAAATTCGGCATGCGCAAGGTGGCACATTTTTCCGAGGTGGGATACAAATTCGGACGCTGGCTCGACGTGGGCTACTGGCAATACATTTTCCCGAGCGAGTGACACGCGCTCACCGGGTCAGTTGGCGATAAAACGTCATAACAACAAAAACGAGGTTGCGATGAACACACTGTCCAGAACCCTGCCGGCATTGGCATTATGGCTCTATGCGCTGTCCGCCACGGCGGACGTCAGCCGTATCGAAATTCAGCAACGGGAAACCCTGAGCGCCACGAATACCGATGTCCGCTATGAAGCTGTTACGGGGCTGTTGCACATGACGCTGGACCCTCTGGCGGCGGGCAATCAGCGCATCGCCGACATCGGGCTGGCGCCGCGCAACGAGGCCGGCCTGGTGGAATACACCACCGATTTCAAACTTCTTGTTCCGAAATCCGGCCCTCTCAGCGATACCCTGCTCTACTATGTCAACAATCGCGGCGGCAGCACGCTCCCTCCCGAGGAGTCCCTGCAACACCCGCTGGCCACGCGCGGCTACACCTTTCTTGCCACCGGCTGGATCAATGAGCTGATGCCCGGCGGTAAGCGCATGCGCCTGCACGCGCCCGTGATCACGGAGAATGGCGCAGCGGTCACGGGGACTCTGCGCTATGAAGTGATCACCAGCCGTGCCGAGAACGATGTCAATATTGCGGGAGCCAACCACCTCGCCTATGCCCCCACGCCACGCGGACTGCAGGAGGCAACACTGAGCTGGCGCCTGAATCAGGACGACCCGCGCCAGCCACTGCACCGCGAGGATTTCCAGATCACGGCACGCCCGGTGGACGGCTCCAATCAGGTCGAAGTCACCCTTAACATTGAGGGCGGTTTGCAACCCGGCATTATCTACGAGCTGATCTACGAGGCCCGCGACCCGGTGCTGGCCGGAGCCGGGCTGGCCGCCATCCGCGACATGGTGTCCCTGTTGCGACACGGCAGCAACGATGCCGCACTGACACAATCACTACGAGCACTCGATGTGCCGGAGATTGCGCATACCGTGAGCTGGGGCAATTCCCAGAGTGGCCGCCTGCTGCGCCAGTATCTGTATCAGGGTTTCAATGCAGACCTGCAGGGACGACGAGTGTTCGACGGCATCGTGCCCATCATCGCCGGGGGCGGTTTCGGCATGTTCAACATCCGCTTTGCCATGCCGACCCGCACCAACGGTCAGCACGAAAACCTGCTCTACCCCAACGACTATTTCCCGTTTACCTACGGCGACAGCACCGATCCTTTCACGGGCAGGCGCGATGGCATTCTGAAACAGGCCCGTGACAGCGGCACCGAGCCACGGCTCATGCATATCCAGACCTCCAACGAATACTGGGTGCGCGGGGGTTCGCTGGCACACACCAATCCCGAGGGCACAGCGGATGCCGACATCCCCGACAATGTGCGCTTCTATACCATCGGCGGCTCCCAGCACAGCTCCGGCATTGGTGTCCCCACGACACGAGCCACTTCCGGCCAATTGCCCGCCAACCCCAATCGCTGGACACCCATCGCCCACTCACTGCTGATCGCCATGGTGGAATGGGTGAGCCATGACACCCCGCCACCTCCCAGCCGTTATCCCAGAATCGACCAGGGCACCCTGGTGCCCCCCCATCTCGATGACGGACAGATCAACCCTGCCGCCTGGCACCCGCTGGCAGGCTATGCACATCCCAAGGCGATGTACCGGATTGCCTACGCCGATTACGGCCCGCGCTTTTTTACCCAGGGAATTGTCGACCAACAGCCACTGAGCAGCACACAGCTCTACGGCGGACGCGTGCCCGCCGTCAATGCCGACAACAATGACAGCGCGCTCAGCACCGTGTTGCCACCGCTGACATCCGTGCCATTGGGCACCTTCGTGCCCTGGAACCTGCGCAACAGCAGCACAGGAGCCGATACCGAGCTGGCGCGGCTATCCGGAGGCTATATCCCCTTCGCCCGTGATGAAGGACAACGCGCCGGCCAGGACCCGCGCCCGCCCCTGCTGAGCCGTTATCGCAACCGGGAGGACTATCTGCAGCGTTACGGCAAGGCGCTGGATGCCCTGATTGCCGAGGGGTATCTGCTGCCGGATTTCCGGGAAGAAATACGGATGCTGGCAGAGAAAAACGCCGCAGTGCTCGATTAAGACGGAAAGAAGGCGCGCTCAGTCGCGCTGCAGCAGCGGGTATAACAGTGGTTCCATGCCATTGAGCTTGACCTCGTAGATCAGGGCCAGTTGCTCCCCCAGCTTGCCCGGCGGAAAGCCCTGTTTATGGAACCACACCAGATAGGGCTCCGGCAGCTCCAGCAGCCTGCGCCCGCGGTACTTGCCAAAGGGCATGGTCTGGTTGATGGCTTCCAGCAACAACTGTTCATTCATGCCCACGGTGCTCCGGGCGGGCAGCGATGGCCTGGCGCACCGCCTGCGCGGCATGAATGGCCGTGGTGTCGAACAGGGGCACCCGTGTGTGGGGCTGCTGCAGCAACAGGGCAATCTCGGTACAGCCGAGAATGACGCCCTGAGCCCCTCGCGCCGCAAGTGCATCGACAATGGCCAGATAGGTGGCGCGTGAAGCCTCGTTGATCTGCCCCAGGCACAGCTCCTCATAGATCACCCGATGTACCGTCTCGCGTTCCGCCGCCTCCGGCACCAGCACCTCGATACCCCGCGCCTCCAGCCGTTCCCGATAAAAAGTCTCTTCCATGGTGAAACGGGTGCCCAGCAGGCCCACGCGCGCAATCCCCTGCTCCTCCAGCACCTGCGCCGTGGCATCGGCAATATGCAGCAGGGGAATCGTGATGCGCGCCTGAACCTCGGGCGCCACCTTGTGCATGGTATTGGTGCCGATCAGCAGGAAATCGGCACCGGCACGTTCCACGGCCACCGCCGCATCGCCCAGCATGGTGGCCATCCGAGCCCACTCACCCGCATGCTGCCGCGCCTCGATCTCGGCGAAATCCACACTGTAGAGCACGATTTTTGCCGAATGCAGGCCACCCAATGCGGCCTTCACGCCTTCATTGAGCGCGCGGTAGTAACTCTGGGTAGACTCCCAGCTCATGCCTCCCAGCAGGCCGATGGTTTTCATAGACGACACTCTCCGATCCTACTTCCCGGTATTGAGACAGGCATTCTACAAGATTGCACTGACACGGCCACAAGCACCTGTTATTGTTTTCAGCATACCCGCCACCACTGTCAGGAGGAACCCGATATGCCTACTGTGCGAACACCGCTGCTGCTGACTTTCGTATTGCTCTTCATCAGTTTTCCCGCCATGGCGGATGTCTACGACGATGCCGTGAGCAATCCCTACCGCCCGGCGGCTGACCGGCAACGCGATGCGGACAGCAAACCGGCCGAGCTGATGCGTTTTGCCGGGGTCAAGGCCGGCGATACCGTTCTCGATATGTTTGCAGGCGGGGGCTATTTTTCCGAGCTGCTGGCCTATGTGGTGGGAAGCCAGGGCACGGTACTGATGCACAATAATCTCGCCTATCAAGGCTTCTCCGGAGAGGCCATCGAGAAACGGCTTGCCGACGGCCGTCTGGGCAATGTGGTGGGGTTGTTTGCAGAGCTGGAAGACATGGGGGTGCCTGCCGGCAGCGTGGATGTCATCTGGATCAGCATGGCCTATCACGATGTCTACTATGTAGCCGATGGCTGGACTGTGACGCCCGATACCTTTTTCCCGGCCCTGCAGTCCCTGCTCAAACCCGATGGCAGGATCATCGTCATGGATCACATGGGTAGCATCGGCACCGGCTCCAGCCTCGGCAACACCCTGCACCGCATTGATCCGGAATATACGCAAGCGGATTTCGCAGCTCACGGCTTTCGCCTGGCACAGCAAAGCGATGTACTGCTCAACCCGGAGGACGATCTGTCAAAAAACGTGTTTGACCCGAGCATTCAGGGCCAGACCTCAAAATTTGTCTACACCTTCGTGCGCCAGTGAACACAGCGGAGTCATCGCGTATCAACGTGATGACTCCGTGGCCTTCTCCAGCTGCAGAATCGCTTCGGAGATATCTTCCATGCGGGCGCCCAGAATTGTCTGCGCGTCGTAAAGCCCTCGGTTGTAGAAATAAGGCCCGATCTGCCCGGCGAAGAAATCCAGCAGAAACTGCGCATCAAACTGCCCGATCTCCTGCTCCAGCTCCTCTTCGAAATAGGCCTGAATGCGACTGACAATCGCGCGTTTTTCCGTTTCCGAAAATTCAATGGCAGTCATGGTATGACTCCTACTCTTTGCGCTTCCTGATTTCGCCCTGCCTATGCCTCAGCGGTGGAAGTCTCCGGCACGTTCAGGCTGATAGGTGACCTCGTCTATGCGCACCTTGAGAACACCGGCACCGGGGCGTGGCCATTCGATGGCATCCCCTTCCGACAGACCCAGCATTGCGCTGCCAACGGGCGCAAGAATGGAGATTCTATCGACACTTGCGTTCGCGTCTTTTGGGTACACCAGTGTCATGCAGAAACTTTCCGCAGAGTTCTCTACCTGAAATCGCACTGTCGAATTCATGGTGACGACAGTCGGCGGCACGGCCTGCGGGTCAACAATCTCCGCCCGTGCGAGCTCCTCCTCAAGCTGTTCGCCTGTTGGACTGGAGTGAAGGGACAGCGCATCCAGCAGACTTTCAAGACGCTCTGCATCCAGTGTTGAAATAACAACTTTTGGTTTTGGTTTCGTGTTCATGCCAACTCTCGGAAATAAAAGAAATTGAACGCTAAACTTAGCGTGCGACAACGAGCGAAGGCTTCGCTCATCAAAGCCCGGAGACTCTGCGCATGATGGTCTCACTGCCCTGTATGACAGTCAACTCGCCTCGCCTCAGAAACTCAGATGGACAATTTCAGCCCGACAATACCCAAAAATATCAGGCCCATACTGAGAACGCCTGTCAACCTGATCGGCTCTGCAAACAGTAGATGTCCCGCAAGTGCCGTCCCGATGATTCCCACGCCCACCCAGATTGCATACGCTGTCCCCACGGGTAGCGAGCGCATGGCAAGACCAAGCAGGAAGACACTGAGCAGCAGTGCCAACAGCGTGAACAAAGAAACAAATGGCCTACTGAAACCTGCACTGAGCTTCAGCCCAATGGTCCAGGCAACTTCCAGCAGTCCTGCCAGAATCAGAAGAAACCAGATCATGATGACGCCCCGATAAAACCGGGTCGTCCCGGCTACTATAAAAAAGCGGAAGGGGTCGTCCCCTACCCGGACGGTGACACCGTCCGAATGAAAGTCTTCCTCAAATACCCGCCCCGGTTAGCCGATCGCGACCTGCCAGAGCACTATCGGAGAGTGTGCCAGAATCTCTCAGTGCGGGGAATGTAGTAGTGATCATAGTCGAGCGAAACCACCACGGTTCGCGCCCGCCCGATGATCTCGCCTCTGGGCACAAAGCCGATGACCCGGGAATCCGAGCTGTTGTCGCGGTTATCGCCCAGCGCGAGATAGAAATCTTCCGGAACCTTGATCTCAGCAAAACTGGACAGGCGTGAGCCCTCGGCATTTACCTGCATGACATGGGTCACGCCCAGCAGATTTTCCGACTTTTCGATGAGCGGATAATGGCTGTCAAGCGTGTCGTAACGCAGGGGTTCGCCGTTGATTGTCAGCACATTGTTGTGCATGCTGACGACATCTCCGGGCACTCCGATCACCCGCTTTACCAGACGGACATCGGCAGCGCGGGAATTGAACACGATAATATCGCCCCGCTGCGGGTCCGCGAGTTTTTTCAGGGAGTAATGGAGAAAAGGCAACTGCACATCGTAAGCCAGTTTGTTCACGAGGATGCGATCGCCTTCCACGATGGTTGGCTTCATCGAGCCGCTGGGCACCACGTTCCAGTCCGCCAGGCTACTGCGGAATACCGACATCAGCAGCAGAAACACAAAGAGCCCGCGATTCTCTCGCAGAAAACGCCAGACACCGTTCATCATATCGCTCTCCTCCCTTGCTTCTTCACAGATTCTTGAGTGCGGGCTTGAGCACCTTGCCCATGGCATTGCGTGGCAGGGCCTCCATGACACGCAAGACTTTGGGTATCTTGTACGGCGACATGCGTGGCTCGCACCAGGCTTTCAGTTGTGCATACTCAAGACTCTGCCCGGGTTTGAGCACCACAAAGGCCGTCACTGCCTCACCCCAGGTCTCGTCCTCAATGCCCACCACCGCGCATTCGGCAATTTTCTCATGGGTAAGCAGGGTGCTTTCGATCTCCAGTGCAGACAGTTTGTAACCGCCGGACTTGATGATATCCACCGAGGAGCGCCCCATGATGCGGTAATAGCCCGTCTCTCTGACCGCCACATCTCCCGTACAGAACCAGCCATCGACAAAGCTCTCCTGCGTGGCCTGGGGATTATCCCAGTACTCCTGAAAGACATTATCGCCCTTCACGCGAATCTCTCCCGGCTTGTCATCCCCCTCGATCATCCTGCCTTCGTCATCAAAAAGTGCCACCTGCACCCCCGGAAGAGGCAGGCCGACAGCACCGGCACGGCGTTCACCGAAATAGGGATTGGAGATGGCCATGCCGATCTCGGTCATGCCATAACGCTCCAGCAGGCTTTGCCCGGTCAGCGCCTTCCACTGATTGAACAGTTTTGCGGGGCAGGCAGCGGAACCGCTGATATTCAGACGCATGGCGCGGAAGCCGTCACACAGACGTGTGCGCCGGGACTCCGGCAGGGCCTCCAGATGAGACACCAGCTTGACGTAAATCGTTGGCACGGCCATAAACACACTGTAGTCGCGTTCATCCACTCCATGCAAAATGGTGTCCATGTCGAAACGCTGAAAGAGTGTGACTCGTGCGCCTGTCCACAAGGCACAGCACAACACGTTAATGATGCCGTGAATGTGATGAAGCGGCAGAAACAGGGGGATTGAATCTTCCGCTGTCCAGTTCCAGGCCTCCAGCAAAGTGGTGATCTGTGCGCGGATATTCTTGTGCGTACTTACCACGCCCTTGGGCTTGTTGGTGGTGCCACTGGTAAACAGCATCATGGCACGCCGCTCAATGTTCAGCTCGGGCAGCACCTGAATTTTCCCACCCAGCATATCCGATACGTTCAGCACCTGAATATTCAGACCACGACACAGGGCACACAGACCCGGCAGGGATTCTGCCGGCGAGCTGATACTCACGACCAGACGGGTCACTTTTGCGGTGCTGAGAACATGCTCGATCTCGGGCAATGCAGCGGCCACATTCAGCGGTACCGCGATACCACCAGCGCGCCAGATGCCCAGCAGGGTGGTGACATAGTCCACACAGGCTGGCATAAAGAATGCCACTCGCTCTTCCTGCAGGTCGCTCTGCTTTCCCAGCAAACCACTGGCACACTGTTCAATGCGCTCCCGCAGCCTGGCATAGGTCCACTGTGCCTTACCCTCCTGCAGAGCAATACGCTCATTGCTGAAATTGATCGCCGGAAAGGGGCGAAGATTGGTCGTCGTATCCATAGGTTTTATCTCATTATTTTGTATGGGAACCGCTGTCAGAGCTCCCCTTTCATCATACCAGAGCGCGGACGATGAAATAGAGCACGGAAGGCCCCAGCAGGCAGCCGATTCCCGTATAGAATGTGGCGGTCATGGCACCGTAAGGTACCAGACGTGGATCGGTGGCTGCCAGGCCTCCGGCCACCCCGCTTGTCGTCCCCATCAGGCCGCCAAATACCATGGCAGACTGAGGATTGTTCAGTCCGATGCGTGCTGCCACCATCGGGGTGCCGACCATGACCAGGATGGACTTCACTACCCCTGCCGCAACACTCAGGGCAATTACCTCGGAACTGGCGCCGATTGCCGTTCCGGTAACGGGCCCGACGATATAGGTCACGGCACCGGCGCCAATGGTGGTCACACTCTCGGCATCGGTATAGCCAAACAGCAGTGCCACCACGGCCCCCACAATGAAGGACACGATCACCCCGGCAAAGATGGAAATCACCCCTACCAGCCCGGCCTTGCGCAACTCGCTCAGGTGCACGCCGAAGGCGGTGGAGACAATGCCGAAATCGCGCATCATGCCGCCCCCCATGATGCCAACCCCGGCCAATACTCCGATATCGGCCACGCCGCGATTGCCCTGGGTGTACAGCCCGGCGATGTAGGCGGCCACCAGGCCCAGCAGAATGGCAACGGCGGAGCCATGGATGCGACCGGCGGTCAGTTGCCTGGACAGCCAATAGGACACCCAGACGGTAATGCCCACCACAGTAAAGGCCACGACCAGGGCATTGGCGCGCAGAACAGCGCTCAGAGTCTCCATCAGGCACCCCGCCTCGCGGCATCGTCCGCGTCCTGTTCCAGCGGGGGGAGTGCTTCGCTGCGCGGCCCGATGCGGCTGATCAGGGGGACCAGGGCGAAACTGACCAGCACGGCGAGCACACCAACCAAAAGGGCCAGAATGCCTCCGTCAACGGCGGCGACAACATTCTGACTGGCAGCCATTGCGACAACGATGGGGATATACATGGCACTCCAGAAACGGATGCCGTCCCCCGAGGGGCCGGTCACCAGAGACTTCATGCGGGACGAGCCGGAGGCCAGCACCAGCAGCAGCATGGCAATGCCGACACCGCCAACATTGGCCTGCACGCCTAACAGTTGCCCCAGTAATTCTCCAACATAGAGACCAGCCACGAGGCAGGTCGCCAGCAGTGCCACGCCGTAGATAATCATGTGTTTTCCTTTTTATTGTGTCGAACATTCAGAATTGCGCGAGTATACCCGAGCGATGACACGGTGTCAGATGCCCGCTATGCTGTCGGCAAAAACCAGGAGCCTGGGGCGATGAGCGAGTATATCGACTATCTGAAGGAGGTATTTGCGGACTTTGGACCGGTCGGCGCAAGGCGCATGTTCGGGGGGCACGGCCTCTATCACGAGGGGCTGATGTTCGCGCTGGTGGCGCGGGATGCGCTGTACCTGAAAAGTGACGGGGAGAACGTGCATTTCTTCGAGGCGCTGGGGCTGGAGAAATTCAGTTACGAGAAACAGGGCAAGCGCTACAGCATTGCCTATTTTCAGGCACCGGACACGGTGTATGACGATCCTGAAGAGGCGGCGCTGTGGGCTCGCCGCGCCTATGCGGCAGCCTTACGAGCGGATGCGCTCAAGCGCCGGAAATCTCGCCGGGTTTGACTTCGTTTTACGAGACTCATTGGATGTGTTCTTTTTGGGGGAGAGCTTCGTTTTACGAGTCGTGCAGCGGGAGCATGTGTGTCGGAGACGCCAAAAAGCTCACCTCCCTGTGAAGGCTCGGCGGGCGCCATCCCTGGCGCCCGACGCTCCGCCACACATGCTCCCGCTGCACACCTCTCGTTCCGTTTCAATCGTTCCTCTGAGGCTTCGCTTTATTCAACCCTTTTCTCAGCCAATTCGCTGGCATGAAATCAGCTCCGGATGGGAGAGGAAAGCAGGCAGGACCGTCGCACGCCAGGGATGGCGTGCGCCGAGCCTTCACAGGGATGTGAGCTTTTTGGCGTGTCCTGAATGCTTTCCTCTCCCATTCGGAGCGGGCAACAAGGCTCTGACACCAAGAGGGGAAATCTAGCGCCGTAATTCCTTTGGCATGCTGAACACGATGTTCTCTTCCACGCCCTTGAGTTCTTCCGGCTCCTGCTTGCAGATCTGCCGCAGGCGTTGCACGACCTGTTGCACCAGCACTTCCGGGGCCGAGGCGCCGGCGGTGACGCCAAAACGGGTCTTGTTCTCGAACCACTGGGGCTGCACATCGTCCACGCTGTCGATCAGATAGGATTCGCAGCCCAGGCGTTCGGCCAGTTCCTTGAGGCGGTTGGAGTTGGAGCTGTTGGGGGAGCCCACCACCAGCAGCAACTCGCATTCCAGGGCCAGCTGTTTGACCGCGTCCTGACGGTTCTGGGTGGCGTAGCAAATGTCCTTCTTGCGCGGCCCCTCAATCAGGGGAAAGCGCGCACGCAGGGCATCGATAATGCGTGAGGTGTCGTCCATGGACAGGGTGGTCTGGGTGACGTACGACAGCTTGCTGGCATCGCGTACCTGCAGTTTTTCGACATCCTCCACGGATTCCACCAGATAGATCTTTCCACCCTGCCGCTCGTCATACTGACCCATGGTGCCTTCCACCTCGGGGTGGAACTGATGCCCGATCAGCACACATTCACGCCCGGCATGGCTGAAGCCGATCACTTCGAGATGCACCTTGGTCACCAGCGGACAGGTGGCGTCGAAAACCTTGAAACCCCGACGTTCGGCGTCTCCCTTTACGGACTGGGACACCCCGTGGGCGCTGAACACCACGATGGAGGAACGCCCCACCGAATCGATGCAGGGAATATCATCCAGTTCGTCCACAAAAATCGCGCCGCGCCGCCGCAGGGTGTCCACCACGAATTTGTTATGCACTACTTCGTGACGCACATAGATGGGGGCACCGTAGATGTCCAGGGCACGATTGACGATATCGATTGCCCTGTCCACCCCCGCACAGAAACCCCGTGGATTGGCCAGCTTGATTTCGGCGTGCTCGGATTGCGCGCCCGGCTTCACCTGTTGCACGGCACTCATTCTCGTATCTCCATGACCTGCACTCCGGCCGGAACGACCGACACAATGTCGGCCCTGAAACGGATTTCGCGGCCTGCCAGAGGATGATTGAAATCCACCACCAGGCAGTTTTCGTCGATGGATCTTACCACGCCGGGAATCTCGAAACCGCCCGCGTCAGCAAAGGACAGCACCGTGCCGGCCACGACCGGGTCCGTGGTATTGGCCAGCAGGCTGGCGAAACGGGCGCGCGGCAGCACCTGCACATTGTCCGGGTTCACCGCGCCGAAGGCCTGTTCCGCCGGCAACAGCTCATCGATGCTGGCCCCGGCTGCGTGTTGCAAAAGCGCTGCCTCGAAACCGGGCAGCAAGGTGCCATCGCCCACGACAAAGCTGGCCGGCGCACCGTCGAAGTTGCCATCGATCAGCGTGCCGTCAGCCAAAGACAGAGAGAAACGCAGGGTCACCCTGGCTCCCGGTGCGATCAGCGCTTTTGAATCAGGCATACAGTCGCTTCTCGCCCTGCCCCTCGATGTTCTCGACACAACGTGCACACAGCTCCGGATGAGCCGCGTTATTGCCAACATCCGGGCGGTGGTGCCAGCAACGTACGCACTTGGCATTGCCGGTTGCCGCAATGCTCAGGCGCAGGCCGGGCACATCGGTTTCGCTGGCATCTCCCGCCTTGTCCAGCGACTGCAGGCTGGCCTGGGAGACCATCAGCACGAAACGCAGCTCGTCCTGCAGGCGTGAGAGCAGAGTGGACAGCTCGGCATCGCAGAACAATGTCACTTCAGCGCCAAGACCGGAGCCGATGAGCTTCTCGTTACGCTTGGCCTCCAGAGCCTTGTTCACCGCCGTCTTCACCTCCATGACACGCGCCCAGAAGGCATCGCTCATATCGCCTGCTTCCGGCAACAGGGCCAGGCCATCGCTGAACAGTGACAGCTGCACCGAGGGGCCACGTTCACCGGGGATGCTGGCCCAGATCTCATCTGCCGTGAAGCTGAGGATCGGCGCGATCAACCGGCTCAGGATTTCCACGATGTGGTACATGGCGCTCTGTGTGGAACGGCGCGCCAGGCTGTCCTGCCGCGTGGTGTACTGACGATCCTTGATGATGTCGAGGTAGAAACCGCCCAGCTCGATCACGCAGAAGTTATGAACCTTCTGGTATACACCCAGAAAATGGTAATCGGTATAGTCCGCCATCACTTGCTCACGCAGCTGTTGCGCCTGACGGGTGATCCAGTAGTCCAGGGCAATCATGTCCTGCGGCGCCACCAGATTCTGCGCCGGGTCGAAGCCGCTGAGATTGGACAGCAGGAAGCGTGCGGTATTGCGGATGCGCCGATAGGAGTCCGCCACCCGCTTGAGCACTTCGCTGGAGGCCGTCATCTCACCGCGATAATCGGTGGAGGCGACCCACAGACGCAGGATGTCGGCGCCGTATTCCTGGAACACCTCCTGCGGAGAGATGGTGTTGCCGATGGACTTGGACATCTTGCGGCCCTGGGCGTCCACGGTGAAACCGTGAGTCAGCACCTGACGATAGGGCGCACTGCCGTTCATCGCCACCGCCGTTTTCAGGGAGGACTGGAACCAGCCACGGTGCTGATCCGAACCTTCCAGATACAGATCGGCCGGGTAGCGCAGTTCCTGGCGCTGCTCCAGCACGGAGAAATGCGTGACTCCGGAGTCGAACCACACGTCCAGAGTGTCGGTGACCTTGCTGTAATGCTCGACCTCGTCGCCCAGCAGTTCCTCGGCGCTCAGTTCAAACCAGGCATCGATGCCCTTCTCCTCGATGCGCTGCGCCACCTGTTCGATCAGCTCACTCGTGCGCGGGTGCAGCGCCTGGGTTTCCTTGTGAACAAACAGGGTGATGGGCACCCCCCAGGTACGCTGACGGGAGACGCACCAGTCCGGGCTGCCCTTGAGCATCAGCTCGATGCGCGCCTGCCCCCAATCGGGAATCCACTGCACCTTGCCCACTGCATCCAGTGCGGATTGCAACAGGCCCTTCTCGCTCATGCTGATGAACCATTGCGGCGTGGCACGGTAGATCAGCGGCGTTTTGGTACGCCAGCAATGCGCATAACTGTGCACGATCTTGTCCAGCGCCAGCAGGGCCTGATGCTGTTTGAGCACCTCGATGACCCGTTCGTCCGCCTTGTACACATGCTCGCCGGCAAACTCCCCGGCGGCCTCGGTAAACAGACCATCCGCATCCACCAGATTGAGAGTGGCGAGCCCATAGGCACGCCCGACATTGAAGTCATCGATACCGTGGTCGGGTGCCGTGTGCACCGCACCGGTACCGGCGTCTATCGTGACGTGATCACCGAGGATGACGGGCACATGACGGTGCGCGAAGGGGTGGGCCAGCAAGAACAGCTCCAGGCTCTGCCCCTTGGCGGTGCCCAGCACCTGATACTGTTCATAGCCATAGCGCTTCATGACCGCCTCGACCATGTCGGCGGCGATCACGATGGTTTCCGGGCCATTGCCGAAATCGCCATCCACCAGAGCATAGTCGAGCTGCGCGTTGAGGCTCACCGCCTGGTTGGACGGCAGCGTCCAGGGTGTCGTGGTCCAGATCACCACGGACAGCGGATGGCCGTTCAGATCCTGTTCCTGCTTGCCGAAAGGCGCCAGGAACTTCTCTTTGTCCACCACGGCGAAACGCACGTCGATGGCGAAGGAGGTCTTGTCCTGGTATTCCACCTCCGCCTCGGCCAGTGCCGAACCACCGACAACACTCCAGTACACGGGCTTGAAACCCTTGACCAGATGACCGTTGGCGGCAATCTTGCCGAGCGCACGCACGGTGTCCGCCTCGGTTTTGAAGGCCATGGTCAGATAGGGATTGTCCCATTCGCCCAATACACCCAGGCGCACAAAATCCGCCTTCTGGATTTCGACCTGTTTCGTCGCATACTCGCGGCAGGCCTTGCGGAACTCGGCGTGGGAGACCTTCTTGCCGGCCTTGCCCAGTTTCTTTTCCACGTTATGCTCGATGGGCAGGCCGTGACAGTCCCAGCCCGGCACATAAGGCGCATCGAAGCCCGCCAGGGTCCTGGACTTGACGATCATGTCCTTGAGGGATTTGTTCACGGTGTGCCCCAGGTGCAGGGCACCGTTCGCATAGGGCGGGCCATCGTGCAGGATAAATTGCGGGCTGCCGGCACGGGCCTTGCGGATCAGGCCGTACAGATCCATGGCCTGCCATTGGGCCAGCATCTGCGGTTCGCGCTGAGCCAGGCTGGCCTTCATGGGGAAGTCGGTCTGAGGCAGATTGAGCGTGCTTTTGTAATCAGTCATTTCACATACCTGTATTTCTGTGTACTGCAGTGATTTTTCGCACCCGGCGCACTCGCGCTACAGGGGCATATCCTTGGCGAAGTAATCGCGTACGGTCTGAACATCAATAGCGATGCAAGTCTGAAGAGCCTGCAGGTTCTCAAACTTTCGTTCCTCCCGAATTTTTTTGCGAAAAATCACGGTAATTCGCTCCCCATAGATATCACTGTCAAAATCCAGCAAATGGACCTCCAGCACCGGCCGCAGCTCATCCGACACCGTCGGCCGGTAACCAATATTGGCGGCCCCCTTCAACAGGCGCTGCGCCATGTCCGCATTGTCCACCTGCACCTCGCAGGCATACACCCCGTGCAGGGGCAGACACTTGCGATTGAGTTTCACATTGCAGGTGGGAAAGCCCAGGTCCCGCCCAAGCTGCTGCCCCTGCACCACCGTGCCTGAAATCGCATAGGGGCGGTTGAGCAGCAGTTCCACCAGATCAAAATTCCCCGCCTGCAGTTGCTGGCGCACATAGGTGCTGCTGATACGCACTCCCTCGTGCTCGCAACTGGCGGACTCAATCAGTTCAAAACCTTCACGTCCGGCATAAGACTCCAGCAGGGCGAAATCGCCGAGCCGTTGGTTCCCGAAACGAAAGTCATTGCCGATGATAAGGGCCGCAATCCCCAGTCCGTCGATCAGGATGTTCTCGATATAGGCCTGGGCACTGAGCCCTTGCAATGCCGCATCAAAGCGCAGCTTATAGACAATATCGACGCCTTGGGCCTGCAACAGCTCCAGTTTCTCCTCCAGCTCGCTCAGGCGGGCCGGGCAGTTCCGGGGAGAGGCAGCAAAGAATTCTTCGGGGTGCGGCTCGATCAGGATGACCACCGCCGGCAGACCAAGCTCTGCCGCCTTGCCACGCAACTGCTGCAGAATGAGCTGATGCCCGGTGTGCACCCCATCGAATTTGCCGATAGTTGCTACACAGGCACCGTATTCTTCACGGAAGCCGTCTGTATTCTCGATGACTCTCATGCTGAGTTGAAGACTCTCATGCCGGGTTCACACGCACCACAATGCAAGGGAAATAAAAGCGCGCGATTATACCCCTATCCTCCGGCCAGCCCCAAAACTTATTCCGGGGGGCGCACCCGCAGGGAACCCTTGCGGAACAGGATGCGGGCAATGGCCAGCAGGCATATCACCATCAGGGTCTGCCCCACCATGGCATTGACCACAGAGATGGTCTCGGGACGGGTGAAGATAAACAGCATATTGATCAGTGTGCCAATGGCCATGGCGCCAAACACCCCTGCGAACAGCAATTGCAGAATCCCGATCATTTTGTCCATTGCTCTCTCCTGTGGGAGCCTGCCCTGCAGGCGATATATCCCTGACTTACTCCACCGACAACACCAGCTTGCCCATCATGGTGCCGGACTCCACCTTGGCATGCGCCTTCAGCAGGTTTTCGGCATTCAGCACCCCGTAATGCTCCGTGCGGGTATGGCGCAGCACCCCGGCGTCCAGCAGGCTGGCAGCCATATTCAGCAGCTTGCCCTGCTCGTCCATGTCCGGCGTCTGGAAGCGGGCCCGGGTAAACATGAACTCCCAGGCAATCGCCACACTCTTGGGCTTGAACAGATTGATGTTCACCGGCTGATTGGATTCGGTATCCACTATCAGGCACAGCCGACCCTGGGGCTTGATGACATCGGCCATGCTGCGCCAATGCTGCGCCGTGCCCACCAGGCAAAGAATATAGTCCAGGTTTTCCAGCCCCACCCGCCTGCATTCGTCGGCGATCTCCTCGCGGTGATTGATCACCTCGTCTGCGCCCATCTCCCGGCACCACTGTTCGGTCTCGGGACGCGAGGCCGTTGCCACAACGCTCAGGCCGGCCATCTTTGCCAGCTGGATGGCAATGGAGCCCACGCCACCGGCACCCCCAATGATCAGAATGCTGCACCCGGCATTCGCCGTTGCATTGCGGGGAATGGCCAGGCGCTCGAACAGCGCCTCCCAGGCCGTGATCGTGGTCAATGGCATGGCCGCCGCATCGTCAAAGGAGAGCGATGCCGGTTTTTTCCCCACCAGGCGCTCATCGATCAGATGGTATTCGCTGTTGCACCCTGCCTTGGTCACGTCACCCGCGTAGTAGACCTCATCGCCAGGCTGAAACAGGCTGCAGCCCTCTCCGACTGCCTCCACCACGCCAGCACAGTCCCAGCCCAGGATGCGGGGCACTTCCAGGCGACTGCCAGCGCTTAGACGGATCTTGGTGTCCACCGGGTTGACCGAGACAGCGCGCACCCGCACCAGCAGGGAACGCCCGCTTGCGCCGGGAGTGGCCACCTCGACATCTTCAAGGGCCGCCGGATCAGTCACGGGAAGAGAGTTGTGTACGCCAACAGCTTTCATGGAATTCCTCATTATTTTTATTGAATATTCTCAGGGACTTCCCGCATTTCACCGTCCACGGCGAAATCGGCCGGGTATTATTGCACTCCCCGCCGCCAGTCACAATCGCGCCCCCGGGCAGGCAACTGGCCTTGAACCGAAGCGCCCTGCTATGATGCCGGGCAGCCCTTTGATGGAGTAGTGCCCCCCCATGCTTGGCAAGATAGTCCTGACCATTCTCATCGTATTGCTGGGCCTCGTGTGGATTCGCCGCCACCGCGAGCAGGAGCAGCGGCAGCGCAGCCAGGCAACATCGGCCACCCGCCCGTCCACACCACCGCCCCTGAACGATTACCGCTTTGCGGCCTATCTGTTCCTGGCCCTGATGCTGGGCACCGGGGCCTACCTCTATTACGAGCGCTGGCAGGACGAACACAGCCTTGTCACTGTCATTCTGCACCGCGATGGCAATCAGGAGCCCGTGCGTTATCAGGTACCCAAGGGGCAACTGGAGGCACGCGCCTTCACCACGGCGGATGGCGTGCGTGTCACGGTTGCCGCGAGCGAACGCATGGAAGTCATCGGCCTGTAAGGAAACCGCAGATGAGCACCTCCTCCTCAGAGAAACCGGACAAACTGCCCGTTGGCGGTGGCCTCAAGGCCGTGCAGTATGTCCTGTCCATCGCGGGGGATGTTGGCCCGCACCGCCTCATGCAGACAGTGCGCTCAAAAAACACCTGCAAGGCCTGCGCCTTCGGCACCGGCGGACAGCGTGGCGGCTTGCACAACGAATACAGCCACGGCATCGAAATCTGCAACAAAAACATTCAGGCCCAGTCCGGCGATCTGCGCCCGCCGATTCCCGCCGCCATTTTCAGCGATAACAGCCTGGCGGAGTTGCGCCGTCTGAGCGGCCGGGAACTGGAAGCACTGGGTCGCCTCGCACATCCGCTGTACAAGGCTCCGGGAGCAGACCGCTACCGTATCATCGACATGAACACCGCGCTGCAGATGATCAGCGAACGCCTGCAGGGCACCGACCCGCAGCGCAGCTTCTTCTACAGCTCCGGCCGTTCCTCCAACGAGGCGGCATTCATTCTGCAGCTGTTTGCGCGCCTGTTCGGCAGCAACCACGTCAACAACTGCTCCTATTATTGTCACCAGGCCTCGGGCGTAGGGCTGCAGGCCAGTATCGGCACCGGCACAGCCACCGTGCAGTATCAGGACCTGCATCTGGCCGATACCATCGTGGTCATCGGCGCCAACCCGGCCTCCAATCACCCCCGTTTTCTGAAGGTGCTGATCGAGTGTCGTCGCCGGGGCGGCCAGGTCATCGTCATCAACCCCGCCGAAGAACCCGGCCTGCTGCGTTTTGCCTCTCCGAGCCTGCTGCGCACCATGATCGCCGGGGGCGTACCGGTCGCCTCACAGTATGTACAACCGCATGTGGGGGGCGATCTGGCCCTGCTGCAGGGCCTGGCCAAGGCGTTGCTGGAGACCGAAAGCGAAGATCGCTCCTATCTCGACGCCCATGTGAACGGGCTTGCCGCCTATCGTCAGCATCTCGATGGGCAGAGCTGGTCCACCCTGACACAGGAAGCCGGTGTCAGCGAGGAGCGCATGCGGGAAATCGCCGCCCTGCTGGCCCGCTCCACTTGCGCGGTGTTCAGCTGGGGCATGGGCATCACCCACCACCAGCACGGCGTCGAGAATGTCGAGGCCATCAGCAATCTCGCCCTGCTGCTCGGCATGGTCGGCAAACCGGGTGCAGGCTTGTTGCCACTGCGCGGGCACAGCAATGTGCAGGGGGTTGGCTCCATGGGGGTCACGCCGGCACTGAAAGAACAGATTTTCACCGCCATGGAACGCGAACTGGGTATCCGCCTGCCCACCACCCCCGGCATGGACACCCTGGCCTGCATGGAGGCGGCACGCGATGGCAGAATCGACCTGGCCTTTGCGCTGGGCGGCAATCTCTATGCCGCCAGCCCGGACTCGGCCTTCGCCGATGCCGCCCTGGCTGCGATTCCCTTCAAGGTACAGATCAGCTCCACACTCAACCTCGGCCATGTGCATGGCATTGGCGAAGAATGCCTGGTGCTGCCCATCCGGGTGCGTGATGAGGAGCAGCAGCCCACCACCCAGGAATCGATGTTCAATTTTGTGCGCATGAGTGATGGCGGCTTCGAGCGCATTGCCGGGCTGCTCTCGGAGGTGGACATCATCAGCCGCATTGCCGCCGCCGTGATCCCCCGCGACACGCTCGACTTCGGTGTGTTTCAGCAACACCGGGAGATTCGCCGCGCCATTGCCAGGATCATTCCCGGCTACGCGGCCATGGACACGCTGGACGCCAGCCGGGAGGAATTTCACGTCGAGGGGCGTCATCTGGACACACCCCGCTTTGCCACAACCGATGGCCGTGCCAGCCTGCGCATCCCGTCCCGGACAGCCCGCCCGGCGCTTCAGGACGACCAGTACACCCTGACCAGCGTGCGCAGTGAAGGGCAGTTCAATACCATCGTCTACACGGATCGCGATGTCTACCGCGGGCAGCAGTCACGTCAGGTGGTGCTGATGCATCCACAGGACATGAAACGGGAGGGGCTGACGGAGGACACCGTGGTCTCCCTGAGCAATGACACCGGAAAAATGACGGGGCTACGGGTCAAAGCCTTTAATATCCGCCCCGGCAATCTCATGTGCTACTTTCCCGAAGCCAATGTACTGATTCCCCTGAGCAGCGACCCGCGCAGCCGCACCCCGGCCTTCAAGTCGGTTCGCGTCTCCCTGCTGCGCGAAGCCTGACAGCCAGCAGGCCACTGTTCGCCACAGCCCTTCGTTCCATCGATTTTGCCGCCACGGCCAGGAAAGAAACTGCTAGACTCCTCCTCATATTTTCCAGGTCTTTATTTATTGTGCGCGCACTCACTGTCATCCTGTTTCTGCTTTGCCTGCTGCCCGGTTTTCTGCGGGCAGAGGAAAAGTATGTGACGCTGGATGATGGCAGCAGCATCAAGGTCTTCCTGTTTTACCCCAAAAATGCCGGTGAAGGCCCCTGGCCCCTGAGCGTGCTGATGTCCGGCGGCAGTGCCACCGAATACATTGTGCGGGCACAGTTCTGGCTGGGGCACGAACTGGCCAACCGGGGCTGGGCCATTGCGGTTCCCGTATCACCGGACGGCAACGGCTTTTTCGGCAAAATAGGTGAAAGCATTCCCGAGGTCATTGCCGACCTGCAGCAGAATATTGCAGAGATCGAGCACGGCAAAAGCCTGCTGGTCGGGGTCTCCAACGGTGGCAGCTCTGCCCTGGAGATCGCCAGCCGCCACCCGGAGAAGTATTTCGGCGTGGTCGCCGTGCCCGGCATCATCAAGGACAGCGAGAACATCGGCAACTTCCAGGGCCTGCCTGTTTACCTGCGCATCGGCGAGAACGACTTCCTGCGCTGGAACCGACTGCTGCCGCAACTGAAAGCGGAACTGGAGGCTGCCGGAGCACGCGTCAACGCCAGGCTGGAACCCGATGCCAATCATGTCTTCCCCATCAACTGGGGTGAGCTGCAACCCTGGCTGGACGAAGTCCGTAACAACAGCGAAAACTCCACCGCCCCCGCCGCACCGCAGCCCGCTCAGCTGCGACGCTCTTTCACCCAGTAATCCGCACCACTCCCTGCGGAACGTTACTCGACAGCGACTGTTTTAGCTCCCGCTCCACATCCATGCAGAACAGCAAACACAGGCGAAAGCTTTTCCCATCCGCTGCCTTTTCCTCTATGATCGCCCTCACCTTTTCCGGACACCAAACTCAGCCGATGGAGAAACCTTCCCCATGTATACCCTGATCAAAATCATTCACATGAGCTGCGCCATGATTTCCGTACTGGGCTTTCTTGCCCGTGGCATTCTGAAGATCAACGAATCTGCCCTGGTGGAGAAAAAACTGGTCAAAGTGCTGCCTCATATCATCGATACCGTGTTGCTTGTGAGTGCAATCACACTGGTTGTGATGTCAGGGCAGTATCCTTGGGTCGCACCGTGGGTAGGCGCCAAGATCGTGGCCCTGTTCGTGTATATCGGGCTGGGAGTGGTCGTCATGCGCACGGCCAAAACACGCCAGGCACGCATCATTGCCTTTGCCCTGGCCCTGGCGACAGCCGCCTATATTTTTATGGTGGCAGGCACGAAAACTATTTTTTAAACCAGACAGTCATAAAGCTTGACTTGGATACGGAAGCGCCTACAATGCGCGCCATCGAAATCCACGCAACGAATATGTAACAACGAAGACTTTTAAAATGTTTACTCCAAAGCATCTCAACACCGGCAAGCAGCACATTGTGTCCCATGACACGATGGCTTCGCGTACCTGTGCGATGCTCACAGTGAGGAACTGCCCGGAGTAAACCTTTCTTTCAATTCCAGTTGAATACACCAGAAGGCCTCTGAGTTCCAAAAGAATTCAGGGGCCTTTTGCTTTTTGGCCTGACACAGGCGGCGTCCCACGAAGACGCTGCGCAGGGGGAGCTATGCCCATAAAAAACATAATACAGCGATTGCATGTACCACCCATGAGCGATCCGCATGGGCTGAAACGCAATATCCGCATCCTGTATGCGCTGGCGTTCTTTCAGACATTCATGCTGATCTCGCCGGTTCTGGTTCCCTTTTTCGAGTCACTCGGCATGAGCCTGAGCGAAATCTTCTACCTGCAGGCGATCTATGCCAGCGTGATCGTGTTACTCGAGGCCCCTTCCGGATACCTGGCAGACAGATTCGGTCGTCGTGCCGTGCTGCTCATTGGTGCCCTTGCCAACGGGGCGGGCTACCTGTGGCTTGTCTTTGCCGAGGGTTTCGCCGGGCTGGTCGTTTTCGAAGTCATCCTCGGGGTGGCCATGAGCATGATGTCAGGTGCCGACCTGGCCTTGCTTTACGACAGCGAACGGGCGTTGCAGGCATCCGAAGGTGAACACAACGAAGGCAACAGCATTGCCCATATGAGTTCCACCAAGGCCTTTGCCAACGGTGCGGGAGCACTGCTGGGCGGCGCCATGGCCATGTCCTCCTTTGACACCATCGTGCAGGCGCAGGCGGCGGTGTCCTGGATATGCCTGTTGCTGGCCTTCGTGCTGGTGGAGCCCGAGCAGAGCGACAGGGATGTGGCCACAACACGCCTCGACATAGGGGACATCTACCGTCACCTGATGAAGGGAGACCCGGTACTGCGACAGGTATTTCTGGCCATTCCGGTATACAACCTGTTCACCTTTCTGGTGATCTGGCTGATACAGCCCTATTGGGAATCCCGTGGCCTGTCCCTGCTGGTATTCGGCATGCTGTGGTTTGCGCAGAGCATCGTGGTGGCAGTGGCCAGCCATTTCGGCCAGTCACTGGAGCGTCAGCGCGGGGCCGTGTTCGCGCTGGCCCTGATCGGCCTGCTGCCGGTCGCAGGGCACTTCGGCATGGCCTGGCTGGATGGCTGGTACGGCATTGCGGTGAGCTTCATCCTGTATGTCTGCCGCGGTCTGTACCAGGTGATTCTGGTCAATGCGCTCAACCGGCGGGTTCCCGGGCGAGTGCGCGCCACGGTCAACTCGCTGACAAGCCTGAGCTTTCGCTTCAGCTTCATCCTCACCGGTCCGGCGGTGGGGTATATCGCGCAGCACCATGGCCTGGCCATGGCGCTGAACATACTCGGGGTGTTTTCTGCGGTGATGTTTCCGCTCATCATGCTGCCCCTGATCCGCAGTGTCAGACGCTTGCAGAATGCAGCGACTAACACCGCGTGAACCCTCTGAAGGCCACGGGAATGCACACTATTGGTGCACTCCCGTGTTCCTTCGCAAGCCCTGCACGGGCTTGGTGCTTTCCTCCTCTCATGGTAAAGTTTGCTCCGCTATTTCTGGTATGCAAACGTTGCCTCATCGCTTCTGCAAACTCACCAAGCCACTCTTTTATGGGGGAATTCATCTCCCCTGAAGAGATGACCGTGTCGTGCACTCTGGTGATGCATCCGACCTGCACACCCATAACAGGCAGGACATTCAATAACGCTGGAGACCCCCATGAAACTGATCACCGCTATCATCAAGCCGTTCAAATCCGACGACGTGCGCGAAGCCCTGCAGGAACTTGGCATTCACGGCATGACCGTCACCGAGGTTAAAGGCTTCGGGCGGCAGAAAGGGCATACCGAACTGTATCGCGGCGCCGAGTACGTCATCGATTTTCTGCCCAAGGCCAAGATCGAAGTGGCGGTAGCAGACGATGTGGTGGAGCAGGCAATCGATGCCATCTGCAAGGCGGCCAATACCGGTCAGATCGGTGACGGCAAGATTTTTGTCACGGCGCTGGAACAGACCATCCGCATCCGTACCGGGGAAACCGGCAACGACGCTCTCTGAGGAGCCAAACATGCGCACAACAACAAGAATCAGAATGCTTTGCAGCGCAGCCGCCCTATGCCTGTTACCGGGAACGGTCTTCGCCGCACAGGCGGAGATGAACGGCGCCAACACCGCCTGGATTCTGACCGCCACGGCACTGGTGCTGTTCATGACAGTGCCCGGTCTGTCCCTGTTTTATGCAGGCCTGGTGCGCAGCAAGAACGTCCTCTCCATCCTGATGCAGTGTTTCGCCATTACCGCGCTGGTTTCCGTCATCTGGCTGGTGATGGGTTACAGCATGGCCTTTGGCCCGGCCGACAGCGGTTTCTGGGGAGGTCTCGACAAGGCTTTCCTCAACGGCGTGGTCCGGGAATCCATATGGGGTGATATTCCCGAGTCCCTGTTTGTCGCCTTCCAGATGACCTTTGCCATCATCACGCCGGCACTGATCGTCGGCGCTTTTGCCGAACGCATCAAATTTTCCTCCATGCTGCTGTTCAGCGGCCTGTGGTCCATTCTGGTTTACTTTCCTGTCTGCCACTGGGTCTGGGCAGAAAAGGGCTGGCTCTATCAGATGGGGCTGATCGACTACGCGGGCGGCACCGTGGTGCACGTCACTGCCGGGGTTGCCGCCGTCATCACCGCCGTGATGCTGGGCAGCCGCAAGGGCTTTCTGGTGGCGCCGATGATGCCGCACAACCTGACCATGACCATTACCGGTGCCGGCATGCTGTGGGTCGGTTGGTTCGGTTTCAATGCCGGCAGCGCGCTTGCCGCCAACGGCAGTGCCGGCATGGCATTGCTGGCAACGCATCTGTCGGCCTCTGCCGGGGCACTGACCTGGATGGCCATCGAATGGATACGCCATGGCAAGCCCAGCGGGCTCGGCGCGGTCACGGGCATGGTCGCAGGCCTGGCCACCATTACGCCGGCCTCCGGTTCCGTGGGGCCTGCGGGAGCACTGCTCATCGGCATCATGGGCGGCATGCTCTGTTTCGCGGCAACCTATTATCTGAAGCAGAAACTCCGCATCGACGACTCTCTGGATGTGTTTCCGGTGCATGGCGTGGGCGGCATTCTCGGCACCGTGCTGGCCGGTATCTTTGTGTCCCGCGAACTGGGGGTATTCAGCGGCAACGGCTATGCCGAGGGCATGGACATGGCCTCCCAGCTCGGCGTCCAAGTGCTCGGCATTGTCGCCACCGGTGCCTACAGCGCCGTGCTGACCCTTGTGCTGTTCAAGTTCGTTGGCATTGTCACCTCCGGTGTCCGTGTCACGGAAGACGAGGAGCAGATGGGGCTGGACATCTCCGACCACGACGAGAAAGGCTACTCCATGTAAGCTTTATGTCCGTAGGCACACCGCCGCCTGCCATCGCCTGCAGGGCAGGCTCCTACAGGAGTTTATGCCCCTGCCCCTGTAGGACACGGCACAGGATTCAGAAGTCGAAGAAATAGATTTCCAGATTGAACTGGATACGCGGGTCCACCTTCCAGTCATTGTCCCGTTCCATCACCAGTTGCGGCACCAGCTCCATCACCAGCCAGTCTTCGTGGATGGCCTTGCGGTATACAGTCTGGGCGTAATAGCTGTTGATGCGGGAGGTCGGGCGGGTATTGCCGATGACGCCCCCCTCGTAGGTCAGGGTTTCGCGCTCTCCCAAGGTGCGGTGCAGAGCAACGGTCTGCGCGTATTCCACCGCGTCGTGGCGGTTGCGGAAATGTGCCTCGGTATCGAAACGCAGAAACATGTCATCGCGCAGGCGCCGGGTGAAGAACAGCCGTCCGTCCTGCCCCCAGCCCTCAACGTGGTAATACCACAGCTTGTGGTCCACCCCCAGTGCCCAGGTCCCGCTCAGATCATGACCGTAACGGGTCTTGAAACGGTAGAAGGGATCGAGCGGAATCCGCCCCTTGACGCCAACATCGTGCGTAAAACGAAAACCACTGTTCGTTTCCGGCAACTGATAGCTGAACCCTCCGGAGAACTCTGAAGGTCGAATATTGCTCAGTCGTTGATTCTGGATGCTTTCCTGGTCGGTCTGCTCCGACTCGAAGATCAGTTTCCAGCGCTCGGTTGCCCGGGGCAGGTCCACCCGTCCGCTGATGCGCAGATTGGAATAATAGGCGCCGGTTTCGCTCACCTGCTGATTGAGCTTCAGGCGCAGATAGCTCTGGTTGCTGTGCTCCCCCACACCATCGCCCGCCAGCCAGTCGTCAAGATAGCGCCCGACGCCCGAGACGCCCCGGGACACGGTGTCGCGCTGATTTTCCAACCAGCTCCAGGCACCGGTTTCCCGGATGCTGTCCATATTGGGCAGGTGCAGGCCCGGTCTGTCCTCATCGGGCTGCGCGAGCACAGGTAGCGCAACAAGCGTAGCCAGCAAGGCCACACAGCGGCACAGGCGGCGCTTTTGCGCGGAGTTTCGCGAACACGTCATCGCCATTTCAATCATGGTGTCTCCCAGGTGGCAGATTCCTCGCTGCCTGTCTCTTAGAGTCCGCCGAGCCTGGCTTCGTTCCGTCAGTTCAGGTGCATATGAAAACCGGACAATGCGGTAATGAGCCATTCGGAGCCATGGTGCAGCGGGCTGATCAACAGACTCATGGACAGCAGCAGGGCAGCGAGCAGCACAGCGATCTGCCAGCTATGCAGGCTGATGCGGGGTTGCGTACGCAGCAGTGCGCGGATGCGCAGCTCCACATCACGTTCGGCAAAGGCCATGGCCATGGCAGGCACTTCGGCCGGGGCGAGTGTCAGCAGGCGCTTGATTTTCAGCAGAGTCTCCGCCACCGCGACATGGCCGTGGGTTTCCGCTGCACGAAAATCACAGGCCTGTTCGGTCAGCAACTGCAGATCGGACAGCACCAGCCCGGCCAGACGCCCCCCGAGGACGGCGCTGCACAGGCGTGCCGTCAGCAGGCGCAGATTGTCGCGCCGCTCCTGATGGGCCTGTTCATGCCGCAGGATGATCGCCAGATCGTTTTGCGAACAGGCATCGGCAAGCCCCTCACTGACATAGATACGCGGGCGCCACCAGCCCAGGGTAAACACCAGGGGAGAAGCTGCACGCAGCAGATGATAGGCGCCTTCGTTCTGGGCGAGAAAGCCGAACTGCGTTCGCAACTGCCAGGACTGACGCAGCATACGCGCGCAGCGCAATGCCAGATACAGCAATACGGCGGTGCAGGCCGCCAGGCCGATGCTTGCCAGGCCCAGAGAGTGAATCAGGGGCACATGACTGCTGCAGGCCTCATGGCAGTGTGCATCCACCAGCACGCTCTCGACACGGGGCATGAACAAAAAGCCGGTACTGATCAGGCTCAGCAGAAAGGGCCCCGTCCAATAAGCCAGCAACAAGGCACTGCCAAGGCGGGGATGCAAGGCAAGAAAAGCGGAACGCAGCAAGGGATACAGCGCCAGGAACACAATGCCGAGGACCAGCCAGAAACCCAGAAAGATGGCGGAGAAAGAGCCCAGAGTATAGATCACGGTTCGTCCTCCCGCGCCTGCTTCTTGCGGGCAATCAAGGCTTCCAGCTCCGCCAGGGAACGCTCGTCCATGTCGGCGGCCACATTGACGAAACTGCTGAGAATGGTTTCGAGACGACCATCGTGCAACAGATGAATCACATCGCCCATCATGCGCCCCAGCAGATTGGCCCGGGACACACTGGCAATGTACTGGTAGGCGTGGCCCTGTTTGTTACGCTCCACCAGCCCCTTGCGGTACAGGCGCTCCAGCGTGGACTGCACGGTGCTGAGGGAGGATTTGCGAAAACGGGGAATACGCTCACAGACTTCCTTGGCATCCAGACTCGGTGCTTGCCAGAGCGCCTCCATGACCCCGAGCTCGAGCTCTCCCAGGGTGTTGGGCAGAATATTGGAGGAGGAACGTTTCTTTATCATATCCAGCCTTTAAAAAACCGAGGCACAAGCGGTTTTTAGCGCCCGATTTAATCCTATTACTATCAAGCAGTTAAGCATTGCAGGAAGGATAAGCCGAGGCAATTCCTCGACTCCCGCGCACAAGCCCCTACACTTCGCCTGCGCTGTGCCCCAGCAGGGAGGCACGCCAAAACGAGTGCCAAGATAGCACAAGAAAAAAGCCTGAAAAACAAGGGAAGTACAGCATGAGAATACTCGCCACCGCAATCAGTGCGGCCATGGGCAGCGCGATGAGCACGGCGCTCTTCGCCGCCGGTATCTCCGGCAACAATATCGAAGAGATTACCGTCTTCGGTTCCGACAATGTGCTGAGCGGCAATCCCCTCTCTGCCACCGAAGGCTATATTTTCGGCTCGCAACTGCATCTGCGTCCCCTGTCGCGCCCGGCGGAAATGCTGGAGTTTGTTCCCGGCCTGATCGCCACCCAGCACAGCGGTGAAGGCAAGGGCAACCAGTATTTCCTGCGCGGCTTCAATCTTGACCACGGCACGGATCTGGCGCTGAAGGTGGACGGCCTGCCCGTGAACATGCCCAGCCACGCCCACGGGCAAGGCTATGCCGATCTCAATTTCCTGCTCCCCGAACTGGTGGACCATATGGAGTACCGCAAGGGCCCGTATTACGCCGAAGTGGGTGACTTCGGCACCGCCGGCTCCTCCGAATTCAGCTATGTGGATCGCCTGGAACAGGGCGATATTTCCCTGACGGCGGGAGAGGACGCGTATCTGCGTCTCTTCGCCGGGCAGTCCTTCGACATCGCTCAGGGCAGCCTGACCCTGGCTGCCGCCGGTACGCGCTACGATGGCCCCTGGAAACTGAAACAGGAACTGGACAAAAACAATCTGTATCTCAAATATCATCAGGAAAGCGCTGCTGCCAAATGGTCCATCAGTGCCACCGGCTACGAAAACACCTGGAATTCAACAGACCAGATTCCGCAGCGGGCAGTGGACAATGGCAGTCTCAGCCCCTTCGGCACCATCGACAACAGTGATGGTGGCGATACGCATCGCCGCAGCTTGTCCGCCGACTGGCAGACTCTGGGCGAGAACTCCGCCCTCACCCTGAACGCCTACGCCATCGACTACGGCCTTTCCCTGTTCTCCAACTTCACCTACTTCATGGAAGATCCCGTGCGGGGCGACCAGTTTGAACAATCGGAAGATCGCCGCGTGTATGGCTTCAGCGCCGAATACAATCGCGCGATGCTGATCGGGAATCGCAATGCCCGCCTGACGCTGGGGCTGCAGAACCGCAGCGATGACATCGACGTGGGGCTATACAAGACACAGCAAAGAGTGCGACATGCCACGACCCGGGAAGACGATGTGCAGCAGTCCCTGAGCAGCGCCTATGCCTCCCTGGACGTGGCGCTGACGCAGCAGATCAGGGGCGTGGCCGGCCTGCGTGCCGACCACTTCGGCTATGAGGTGAATTCCGGTCTGGCCGCCAACTCCGGCGATGGCAGTGACGACCTGCTCAGCCCGAAATTCAGTCTCATCTATTCCCACAGCGCAAGAACGGAATATTTCCTGAGTGCCGGGCAGGGCTTCCACAGCAATGACGCCCGCGGCACCACCATCACCCTTGACCCCGTGACAGGCGATCCGGCTGATCCGGTGGACCCGCTGGCCAAGGCACGCAGCGTGGAGCTGGGCATGCGCACCTCCGCCCTGCCTAACACGCATATTGCGCTCTCCCTGTTTTCCATGAAACTGGATTCCGAACTGCTGTATGTGGGCGATGCGGGTGCCACGGAGGCACTGGGCGAGAGCAAGCGCCGGGGTATTGAGGTCGGCGCGCTGTATGCACCCACTCCCTGGCTGCTGCTGGACGCCGATCTTACGCTGACCAAAGCTCGTCTGCTGGGTATTGGCGCCGATGACCGCATTCCCAATTCGGTGGGCCGCACGGCCTCCCTGGGTCTGATCGTCAATGATGTGAACGGTTTCAGCGGCGGACTGCGCATCCGCTATCTCGGCGAGGCTCCGCTGATCGAGGACAATTCGGTGAAGTCGGATCCCACACTGCTGCTCAATGCGCAGGCGGTCTATCAGTTCAACCCGAAGCTGTCTCTGGGGGTGGAGGTGCTGAACCTGCTGGACAGCGATGACCATGACATCAGCTACTACTACGAATCGCGCCTGGCGGGAGAAGCCAATGCCGTAGAGGATCTGCATTTTCACCCGGCGGAACCGCGCAGCGTGCGCGTCACGTTGACAGCACGCTTCTGACTCCGGGCGGGGGCTGGCTTCAGAGGAAGTCCATGTCTCCCGCCGTCAGCCACCAGGCACCGCGCAGAGTCGCGGTGTCCGGGCCACGCGTCCAGATATTGCAGGGAATCTCGATACCCAGATCCACCTGTCGGGAGCCCGGCAGACTGAGCAGGCTCGCCTGAGCCTGTGTCACACGACAACGCAGCAACTGGGATTCCCGCGCCAGGAATGTGCGCACTGCCGCCACCGCCGCCGAGAAATGCTGTGGAGCGCCCACCAGATCCATCAGCAGTTGCACGCCCTCGTGGGCTCGCAGCAGCACAACGACCAGTGGCTGTGTGCTATTCGGCGCACACACCGCCAGCGCACGATACAAACCCCGTGACCAGGCCGGATGTGAGACATAACGGTATTGCCAGTAGGCGCTGTCACGCAACCCGACAATCCTGTCCTGCATCTGCGCCGCCATGTCCGCCCACAGCCGATCGATATGGACGGCCTCCGCCTCGTCTTCCAGGGCGAAGGGGCGCACCTCCAGCCCCTGCTGCAAACCTTCAAGGCTTTCCACATCCACGCCATCGTAGTCAATCTCTACGAAGGAGTCGGTGATATCGTATAAACCGAGCCGACGGGCAACCCGCAGCACGCGCATATTGGGGAAACCCACGCCCAGCAGATGCTCTGCGCAATTGCCGACCTCAAGTTCCAGAAAAGTGGCTGCCAGCTTGAAAAACAGCGTGTCGCGACTGACAAAACTGCGATGCTCCGGCATCACCATGACATCGCAGATCTGAATCGCTTTTTCCGGCTCTCCGAAATAGAGAATATCCCTGGGGGCACCCCCGTAATGGGCGATCAGCTCCGTACCCAGACGGGCACAGACGGCACGCCCGCGCCCTTCGCCGTATTTCCATTGCCAGATATCCGCATCAAAGGGGGTCTCGAAACTGCACTCGAACAAACGGGAAACTTCGCCCCCGGCAAAACTGTGAATATCGCCAAGCACCGGCTGCTCCGGCGTTATGGCCTCACGGCGCAGGTCCAGCAAGGTATAGCCCAGGTGGGCACTGGCGTACTGCACCGCCATCCGTTGGAGATCTTCCTGCAACTGGCTCAATTGCGCCTGCGTGACCAACCCCTGGGCCAGCAGGGAATCCCGGTGACGCTGCAGCAGGCGGGCAAACTCCTGCAAACCCGGCGCTACCTGGCGGCCCAGTTCCCGCTGCCGGGCGGACACAAAGCCACAACGCTGGGCGAGGCGCAGAAAATGCGCAAGCACGGGACGCGGCTCACGTCGGCGCTGACTGTCATCCAGTGTGAATTCATCGACCAGCAACAGCACACCGCCCTCGCGCAGTTGCAGCGCTGCACGGGCAAACAGCTCCAGCGGCGGCAGGTACTGTGCCGATTGCTGCAGAATGAGAACATCCACCGGCTGAGCCACCGCCTGCGAGGGCAGATCTGTGAGCTCTACCTGAAAGTTCTCCTGCCTGTTCTCGCGCAGTTGCGCGTACTCGCTCTCCAGCGGCGTCAGTGCCAGAACCGTGTAGCCGGCATCGCTCAAACGATGTGCCAGCGCTCCCGAACCGCAACCGACCTCCATCACCTGCGCGGGAGGCGGTGGCAGCAAGGCACACAGTGCATCTTCCGCCGCCAGTTGTGCCTCAACAAAGCTCTGCGCTCCCGGCTTGTCATACAGCGCAAAATGCAGATGCCGCGCCTCACCGAACTCCAGCACAAGCGTCTGAGCATAAACATTGAGAGGAAATGGCAATTGGGTGGGGCTCATGATGCCTGGCGTATTTTCCGCGACTGCGACAAAGAGCCGCACTATACCCCGTTCTCAAGAGGCGGGCAAAATTGCACAATACCACGCAACACAGGATGGGATAGAATGCCAACCATGACGCAATCCACTGCTACACAGCCGCTCGCAGAACGCATCCTGCAGATGCTGACAGCGAACACCGCTGGCGGCTCCTCCCGACTCTCACTGCAACGCCTGCTGAGCCTGCGCTTGCTCGTGACGCTGATGTGCGTGATCGGCACCTTTATATTCCATTCCTTTTCTCCTCTGGAACTGCCGATTCTGCGCCTGGCGATTGCGACTTTCCTGGTGGCTATCTCGCTGCTGATCGGTTTCTGGCGCCTGCAAAAAGAGGTGCCAATTTCCGAGCCCGAACTGTTCGCACAGCTGTTGAGCGATGTCGGCACCCTGGTACTGGTGCTGCTTGCCACCGGCGGGGCCAGCAATCCGCTGATCTCCTACCTGCTGGTACTGCTGACGGTGGGCGCCACCATGCTGCACCAGCGTTACGTCAATGTGCTGGCCATCAGCAGCATCGGCATCTACACCGGCTTTCTGCTCAGCGAGCTGCAGGTTGATCATAGCGATCATATGGTGGCGAATTTTCAATTGCACCTGGTCGGCATGTGGGTGACCTTCGTGGTCAGTGCCGTGCTGATCACGACTTTCATCACCCGCATGGCGGAAGCCATTCGCAGCCGCGAAATCACACTCGCCCATGCCCGTGAAAACGAGATGCGCAACGAACAGCTGGTGGCGATCGGCACCCTGGCTGCCGGCACCGCACATGCTCTTGGTACGCCTTTATCCACGATGTATGTGCTGCTGACCGACCTGGACAAATACAGCGATGAACAACTGCGTGCCATGAGCATCAAGGAAGACATCAGCCTGCTGCGGGAACAGGTCGTTCGCTGCAAGGATTCCCTGACCCAGCTCACCCGCTTCTACAACAAGGCCGACATCCACTCGCCGGGCGGTACCCTGCCGGAGTTCATGGCCGAAATTCAGGACTATATCGTCAATATCCACCCCAGGGCCAAGGTCAGTTTCGAGCTGTTGCCGAGCGCGCACCATGCCACTATTCCCTATGATCTCAGTGTTCGGCATGCTGTCATCAATCTGGTGGAGAATGCCATCAAGGCTGCCCGCAGCCAGGTCAGTGTGAGCTGCCGGGTGCACGATGGGCAGGTGGAAATCATCATCCAGGATGATGGCCCGGGCATCCCCGCCTCCGTGATGGAAAATATGGGCGAGCCCTTTATTTCCACCCGCAAGGACAGCATGGGCCTGGGCATCTTCCTGGCCAATGCGGCAATCCAGCGCGCCGCCGGCAACATCGAGATGTTCAATCTGAAAACCGGGGGGGCCATGAGTATCATCCGCCTGCCGGTGGGGGCCAGCGCACCGGGCAAGCATGAAGACAAGGTTCAGGGAGCGAGCATATGACAGACACAAACCGAATGCTTCTGGTGGAGGACGATGAGACTTTTGGCCGGGTGATTTCCCGCGCGATGCAGCAACGGGGTTATGAGGTAAGCCATGCCATCAGCGCAGACAGCGCCTCGCAGTTGCTGGAGCAGACCCCGTTCGACCTCGCAATCCTGGACCTGAACCTGGGGGGGCACTCCTCCCTGCCCCTCATTCCCGTGCTCAAGGATGCCAACCCGGGCATGCGCATTCTCGTGTTGACCGGTTATGCCAGCATCGCCACGGCCGTGGATGCCATCAAACTCGGTGCAGACAATTACCTCGCCAAACCTGCGGATGCCGACGAGATTCTGGCCGCGCTGCTGGAAGACCCGTTGAGCCACCAGGACGAAGAACAGATTCAGGCACCGATGTCCGTGCGGCGCCTGGAATGGGAACATATTCAGAAAGTACTGAAAGAAAACGACGGCAATATTTCCGAAACTGCCCGTCAGCTCAACATGCACCGGCGCACCCTGCAGCGCAAACTGCAAAAACGGCCCGTTGCCCGCTGAAAAAGAAACCTGCCGACCACACCCCATCCCGTAGGAGCCAGCCCGGCTGGCGATGCTTGTCCTTCGCTGGGTTTGGTGCTTCGTAGGTCGCCCTGAACGGTGGGAGATAAGCATTCAGGACACGCCAAAAAGCTCACATCCCTGTGAAGGCTCGGCACACGCCATCCCTGGCGTGTGACGGTCCTGCCTGCTTATCTCCCACCGCTCAGGGCTGGCATCACGGCTGCAATTCCGCTAGAGCCAGCCCGGCTGGCGATCAACCCATCTTCAAGGTGCCAGGTTTCTCTTTACACGGACACTTAACGCCGCGCCAGCGGCACCGTGTTCAGATGTCGCCCACCATCCACGATCAAGGTCTCCCCGGTGACGATCTGCGGGCCAGTAATGAAACAAAGTATCGCCTCCGCCACCGTCTCAGGGTTTGCCGTAACACCCAGCGGCGCCTGACGCGCATTGTGCGTCCTGGCCGCCTCGTATTGCTCATCCCCCAGCCCCTTGCGCAACCAATCGCCTTCAATAAACCCCGGACATACCGTATTGATGCGAATCTCGGGGCCCAGGGCACGCGCCAGTGACAATGACATGGTCACCAGCGCTCCCTTGGACGCCGCATAGGCCACGGAGCTGCCAATGCCCGTAATGGCGGCCGTGGAGGCCACATTGACAACACAGCCCTGCCCCGCCGCCTGCATGGCGGGGGCCACCGCGCGAATCATCTGGTAGGGACCGATCACATTGACGCCGTAGATGTCATGAAAATCCTGCGCATCCAGACCATCGAGTTTATGGTGTTCACAGAAGCGGGTGATGCCCGCATTGTTCACCAGAATGTCCACCCGCCCCCACCGGGCCAAGGTCTTCGCCACCATCTCCCGGCACGCGGCATCGTCCGCCACATCCGCCCGGCACAACAGCACTTCAACCCCCAACTGCTCGCACTGCGCAGCGACCTCTCTGGCGGCCTCTTCACTGCGGCTGTAATTGATCACCACATGACAGCCCTGTGACGCCAGAAGACGTGCGCTCGCTGCGCCAACCCCGGATGCGGAACCCGTAATAATGGCCACCGCTCCCCGAATATTTTTCATGTTCACCCCCGTGACTTCAATTAAGCGCAAAATTCTACTCTACTTGCCGCAAACAGGCCGCAATTGCCCCCTATTGCACATTGCAATGCGGGGATACTTGGTTACAATGCGTAACACAGAAAACTGGCCACAAACGCAGGCGCATCAAGTATCCGGCCAGTAAATTCAGACAGTGAAAGCGGTAGTGGCAACCTGAAGGAAGGCATTATGAACTGCTGGGTGATTTCCTTATCAGAAGCGACCGTGCATCACTGCTCTCAAAATAATATCAGCAGCCTTTTCTAACCACACATTGATCCCTACGCTATGCGCTGGACTTCCAGAAGCATCCAACGCATACAGGCGATCGTATTGACTATTGATTTGGCGCATTCCGCCATCAGGCACCGACGGCTCACACCGTCGCCTACGCAATCGGAGTATGGAAGTGAAGATCAAGCATTTTGTGGCCCTTGGACTGGTGGCTATCGTCGTTGTCTGGATGGCCTGGCCGCGCGAGCGCGGTGCACTGGACGATGGCTATCCCCTGCCGGAGCGTGACGGCACCGTCATGGCAGTCGGCAGCGATGCCACCATCACCAATGACAACCAGAACTTCACGGTGAGGGTGGAGCGGGTCAGCGCCCAGCGTTTCGTGCAGAACGTGCGTGTGCGTGGCCAGACCAAAGCCTTCCGCCTGGTGGACGTGCGCGCGGAAACTTCCGGGCGCATCATCGCCACACCGGTTGCCCGTGGTGAGCGCGTGCGCGCAGGCGATGTGCTGTGCGAACTTGCCGTGGACAGCCGGGCCACCGATCTGCAGGAGGCCCGCAGCCGTCAGGATCAGGCGCAGCTGGAATACGACGGAGCACTTGATCTGCAGAAACGCGGTCTGCAGTCCCGCGTGGGCATCGCCCAGCTGCGAGCCACGCTGGACGCCTCCATTGCCGCGGTCACGCGTGCCGAGCTGGCGCTGCAGCGCACCCGCATCACGGCTCCCTTCGACGGCATCATGGAATCACGTACGGTTGAAGTCGGCGACCTGATGGACATGGGCGGGCGCTGCGCCTCGCTGCTGGATGACACCCCAATGCTGCTGACCGGTCTGGTGCCGGAACAGGACGTTGGCAAACTCTTCCTTGGAGCCCCGGTAACGGCAAGCCTGCTGACCGGAGAATCCGTGCAGGGCAGTGTCACCTATATTTCCCGCGCGGCGGATGCCACATCACGCAGCTACGCCATCGAAGTGGAACTTGCTGCCACGCAGACACCGATCCGCCAGGGCGTGACAGCCGAAATTTTCATCGCCGCCAGTGAAACCACGGCACACCTGATCCCCTCCTCCTCCCTGACGCTGAACGACGATGGCATCGTGGGTGTGAAGTCGGTGGACAGCAATAAACAGGTCCAGTTCATTCCCGTGACCGTGGTGGGCGAAAACACCAGCGTCAACCCGGGGCTGTGGGTAACCGGGTTGCCCGACAGCGTGCTGGTGGTGACTCACGGACAGGAGATTGTGTTCCCCGGCCAGACTGTCAACACCGATGACAGCTGGTCCGCTGCCGAGGCATCACGCTAATGCGCTATATCAAAGCATCCGTCTCCAGGGCCAGGACCTCGCTCAGCATCTTTGCCGCTATCATGCTGATGGGTTTTGCCTCCTATATCTCCATTCCGGTGGAGCTGAACCCCGATGTCTCCGTTCCCGTGATCGTGACCACCATCATTCACGAAGGCATTTCACCGGAGGATGCCGAGCGTCTGCTGTCCAAACCCATGGAAGTGGAGCTCAAGACACTGGAAGGCCTGACCCAGGTCAGCTCTTTCTCCAGCGAGGGGGCCGCCACGGTCATCACCGAGTTCGATGTCAGCTTCGATTCCTCGCAGGCACTGAACGATGTGCGCACGGCCATCGATCGCGCCAAGGCCAAGTTTCCACAATCGACGGAAGAACCCATCGTGCAGGAAGTCTCCGCTGCCGGTATTCCTATCGTGCAGATCGCCGTTGCCGGCGAGGGGGTGCCGGAACGCGTACTGCTGAAGGTTGCACAGGACCTGCAGCGCGAAATCGAAACCCTGCCGGAGGTGCTCAGTGCCGATATGGTGGGCGATCGTGAAGAGCTGCTGGAAGCACTCATCGATCCCTCCCAGCTGGAAACCTACGGCATCACCAATCAGCAGATCGTGCAGGCGGTGACCAGCAACAACCGCCTGATCCCCGCCGGAGCACTCAACACCGGGCAGGGCAGTTTCTCGGTCAAGCTGCCAGGCCTCATCGAAACCCAGGACGATCTGTTCGAGCTGCCCATTGCAGCCAACGCGCAGGGCGTGCTGACGCTCAGTGATATTGCCGAAGTCCGCCGCACCTTCAAGGATGCCGAACGCTATTCCTTCGCCAATGGCCAACGCTCCATTTCAATCAATGTGGAGAAACGCAAGGGCGCCAACCTCATTGAAGCCATGAACAAGATCGACGGGATAGTCGAGGCCACCCTGCCGACCCTGCCGCCTGCCGTCACCATCGCCTATATGAACAACACGGCTCCCATGGTGGTCGAGCAGAACCTGGGCCTGCAGGGCAATATGGTGACCTCCATGGTGCTGGTGCTCATCGTGGTGATCGCTGCCGTGGGCATCCGCTCGGGCATTCTGGTAACCCTGGCGGTCCCCTTCTCCTTCCTGTTCGCCTTCATCGTGATTTCGGCGCTCGGCTTCACCTATAACTTCATGGTGATCTTCGGCCTGCTGCTGGGCTTGGGGATGCTGATCGACGGCGCCATTGTGATGGTGGAGTTCGCCGATACCAAGATGTCAGAGGGCTATACCAAGGAAGACGCCTACCAGGAAGCGGTGAACCGGATGTTCTGGCCCATCATCGCCTCCACGGCCACCACGCTGGCCGCTTTCCTGCCAATGATGTTCTGGCCGGGAGTCGCCGGGGAGTTCATGCGCTACCTGCCCATCACCGTATTTGCGGTGCTGGTGGGTTCGCTGCTCTATGCCCTGTTGTTTGCTCCTGTGCTCGGCTCCCTGTTCGGCAAGGCCAGTGGCGCGGTACAGGGCGTCAACACCCCGTCCCATCACCAGGACGAGGTGGATTCCAGCAATCTGCGCGGCTTCAGCCGCGTCTATGCCGCAGTCCTTCGCGCTGCCGTGCACTCTCCCGTCCTGGTCTTTATCGGCAGCGTCGCGACACTGATCTCGATCGTCATCGCCTATTTCAACTTTGGTGCAGGGGTTGAGTTCTTCACTTCCGTGGAGCCCAACCAGACCCGTGTGCAGGTCTTTGCCCGTGGCAACTTCTCGCCCGAGGAAATCCGCGATGTGGTGGTGGATGTGGAAAAACGCATCATGGACGTTGGCTACTACAAGAGCGTGGTCACGCAGTCTGGCGCAGGCCAGAGCCTGGGAGGCGGGCAGGGTTCCGCCCCCGATCTGGTGGGCACCATTTTTGTGGAATTCACGGATCGCCGCATTCGTGACGTGAACGGTTTCGAGATCGAAAACCTCTACCGTGAGGCCGTTCAGAACATCCCCGGCGTGCGCGCGGAAATCGCCACGGTCGAACAGGGGCCGCCCGTGGGCAAGGAACTGCAACTGGAACTGTACGGGGAGAACCTGACAGATCTGATCAACGAGGCACGACGCGTCCGCAATCATCTTGAGAATGAGATGACCGGGCTGATCGATATCGACGACACCACGCCCATTCCCGGAATCGAGTGGCGTATCAACGTGGACCGTGCGCGTGCGGCCATGTTCGGTGCCAACATCAGTGAAGTCGGCACCGCCGTGCAATTGCTGACCAATGGCGTGTTCATGGGCGATTACCGCCCGGACGACACCGAAGAGGAAGTCGACATCCGCGTGCGTTATCCGAAGGAATACCGTGGCCTGGAGCAGATCGAACAGATCCAGATCAACACCAATTCCGGCAGCGCGCCCGTGAGCAGTTTCATCACCCGCGAACCCGGGCCGAAGGTCAGCTCCATTCAGCGCGTGGATGGCAGCAAGGTCATCTATGTCCGTGCCAACCCCGCTCCGGGCGTTGTCACCGATGCCAAGCTGCAGGAGCTGCGTCAGTGGCTGAACGAGAACCCCCTGCTGCCGGGTGTGCACTATCAGTTCCGCGGTGCCAACGAAGAACAGGAACAATCCTTTGCCTTCCTGATGCAGGCCTTTGCCCTGTCGCTGATGCTGATGGCCATTCTGCTGGTCACCCAGTTCAACAGCTATTACCAGGCACTGCTGATTCTGTCCTCGGTGCTGCTGTCCACCACGGGTGTTCTGCTGGGCCTGCTGATTACCGGGCAGACCTTCAGTGTGATCCTGACGGGCGTGGGCATCGTAGCGCTGGCGGGGATCATCGTGAACAACAATATCATCCTGATCGACACCTTCAATTTTCTGCGCCACAACCACAAGGAGTGGAGCCTGCAGGAGATCGTCGTGCAGACCGGGGTGCAGCGTCTGCGTCCGGTGTTCCTGACCACCTTCACAACGGGTTGCGGTCTGCTGCCGCTGGCCATGCATGTGTCCATCGACCTGATTGGTGCCGAAGTGGAAGTCGGTGGCCCCATCACCTCACAATGGGTCAGTCTCGCCAGTGCGATTGTTTTCGGGCTGGGTTTCGGCACCATTCTGACCCTGATCGTCACACCGGCCATGTTGGCACTGCCTGCACAGTTGCGGGGCTATCTGCGCGCGCTGAAGCGTCTGCTGAGCCGCAGTAAAGACGACAAACCGACGCGCACAGAGCCGGGCTTCGGCACCTGAGACCCACAAAGGGAAATCCGGGCGCGAAGCAGGAAGTCCTGACGGAATTGCGCAGGCATGGAAAATCAAACCGGTTCCATGCCTGCGCAGTCGCAGGGTGATCAGGATTTTGCGGGAGGGAAAAGGGAAGGAGCAGCATCTGTAACAATTTGTGTCCAGGCACAACGCTGCCAAAAGGGCTGTGCTACTATCGGGACACTTTCAATCAACCGGACACTAAGGAAAGTGACCGACCGATTGCAAAGAGCCAAGGCAACGGGCTTTTAAGAGATTCTTTGTTCCCCCCCTTTTCTAACACTGAGTTGCTTTCTAGTCCCGAGCCTTGGCGACCTGATCCTGCGAACATCCCTGCCCACCTTTCTTCATTACCCTTGTGTTCAGTCCAGTGAGGCGATGCTGCTCTCCCTGTCGCGGTTCTGCATATCCATCCGGGAGTAGGCGCGCTCCGTATACAGCCCTCCCTCCTCTTCCTGCTGTTTTCTGCGCAGATGCATGGCCGTGGTATCAACATTGTGCCGCAGGATATTCAGGGTGTTTTCATCCACATTGTCCGCGCCCTCGGCCAGGGAAAGCCGCTGGCGGAACAGCCTGTTGGCTTCGCGCAGATGTTCCGTCATGTTCGAACCGAGATTGTTGTTCAGCGCAATGATATGCCAGTCGGAAATCTGCGCCAGACCGTGGTTCCACTGTTCACTGCCCTTGTCATAGAGGCGCGTGTACAGCAGATGCAGATAGCGGAAATTATCGTCTACCGCATCCCAGTCTTCGATCGCAACATGGCAATCAATCAAGCGCTCGACAATGGCAATCTGTGGTTCACTGTACAGCCCCTGGCTGATGCGTGTGACATGCAGGGCACGCTGCAGAAAATCCAGCGCCTGAACATAATCCCCGTTTTCAGCCAGAAGATCTCCTGCCGCAAGCAAAGGTTCTTGCAGGCGGGCATCGAAGGGACCGAGCTCCGCTTCCATCGTCGCAAGAGCCGATACAAGCTCCTGCGTACTGCGGGCGTTGCTGAACTCCACCGGGTGATCTGTCTCGATACGGGAGTCTTGAATATGCGCAAGCGCGGTGGAAACACCGAATGGGTTGGCTTCCTGCGCCTGTACCTGGGCAAAGGCACAGCTGCAAGTGAGTACTCCAGTCACAATGAACGCGCGCATACTCCCATGATTATTTTTCATAGTGAGTACCGTCCTGCTTTTTTATTATGGCCTCACTATCCTCCAAGGGTTGGGCGAATTCAACCGAAAGATGCGCGAAAAATATGAATTTTTTGTGAAATGTGACAGTAATGCGTAGGCATCATGACAAAATTTCCGGCTAATTCTTTGCAAAACAGCAGCTTGGGTTTTTTACAATTGTGACAGTGATTGTCGCACCGTGTGCCGGACACGGCACGACCACAGGAAGGCTAACGGTAGGTCGTATTGGCGATACGGGTCTCGGCCAACAGCATCAGAACAACCAGCAGCAGAATCCACCACCACATGCGCTGGGGGCCTTCCCGCTCCACCATGAGCTGCTCGGTGCGCACCTGCACGGATTGCTCCGGCTGAGTATCGGGGTTGCTCACACTGTCCTGCAAGGTGCTGGGTGCCATTTTTTCCAGGCTGGATTCCTCCGGGTCTGCATTCACGGCGAAATACTGCACACCCGCATCGGTTTCAACGCTGTAGAAGCCCGGCATGTCGGGTATCAGCCCGCGACCGCCGGAAGCGAGCGTGAGCGCACGGCCATCCGGCCCCGTCACCCGTAGAATAGTTTCCTCGCCGAGCACGGCGCTCAGGTCGATTGTGCTGCCCACACGGTAGGCGCGTTCCTTGCTGCCCGCCCTGGCAAGATAGCGCAGCGACTCATGCACAAAGGGCAGAAACAGACCCTGCAGAGGCAGATTGTTCCACTCCGTATCCAGGGATGAGGCGAACAGCAACACATTGCCGGAGCCCACAGCACGCTCCGTCAGCGCGGGGCTGCCATTGTCGAACTGCATCAGCACCGTGGCATCTGCAACAGGCTGTGCTGCCCAGTAACCCTCAAAGCGCACGCCCCATTCCGCTCCCAGCGGCAGAAGAATCGGATGGCGACGATCCATATCGGCGATAAGCAGATAATCGCCTCCGGCAAAACGGATGCTGTCGCGCAACTCAACCGGGCTCAGAGCCCCCAGCATCTGATTGAACTGCGCCGCATTGACGCGATCCCCGGGAGCCAGCAGAAGGCTGCCGCCCTCGTTGACATACTCGTTCAGGGCCCTGGACTGGGAGGGGCTGAGCGCGCTGCCGGCATTCAGCAGCACCACCACGTCCTGCTGCGCCAACAAAGTGGCAGTCAGCTCCTGCTCGGTCGCTGTGCTCAGAATAAAGGGAGACTGCGCTCCGTCCACCGCCAGATCGAACCAGTGCGCTTCGTCCTCATACCAGTTGGGAGACGGTTCGCCATTGACCACCAGCACGCGAATCTTCGCCATCACATCCACGGTGAAGAAATAACTGTTGTCCGTGGCAAACTCGTCACCGCCGACACGAATCTCTCCCCGGTGAGTGCCTGCGCTGTCAAACACGGCGGGCAGCCTCACCACCGCCTCGGAAGCCTCGCTGAGATCGACAGGCACCCGGTTGCTTTCCTGCCCATCCAGCACCAGGCGCACGTCCGCCTGATCCAGATGCACACTACCGCTGCTGCGCGTGCGGGCCAGAATCTCGTACTCGTCGCGGTTCTCGATCAACTGATCCGGAGAGCGCACATCGGTCAGCAACAGATTGCGGGTACCGCCCTCCCCCACATCAATCGTGTTCAGAAGCACCCCCGGGGACAACATCCAGCCGGAATCATCATTGCCCATGCCAGTGGCCTGATAATCGGAAATCAGGTAGATACGCCGCTTCTGATTGCTGGAGGACTCCAGCATGTCATTGGCCAGACGCAGTGCCGGCATATAACGGGTAGTCGCAAAACCTGGCTGCTCCAGTGAAGCAATAAAGCTGCGGGCACCGTCCAGGTCGGCGCTCAGTTCGCGCACGCTGCTGCCGGCATTGTCGAACGCGATCACGGCCACCTCATCGCCTGCGGACAGATCCGCCACCACCTGCTGCGCGGCCTCACGCGCCTGCGCAAAACGCTCGCCATAGCGCATGCTCATGGAGGAATCGATGAGCACCACGGCAGACTCCGGCTCGGCGTCCACCAGGTTGGCGATATTGCTGTCAAACAGCGGACGTGCAAAAGCCATGACGATCAATGCAATCACCGCCGAACGCAGCAGCAACAGAAGCCACTGCTGAATCTGCTGGAACAGCACCAGTTTGCGCGAGGTGTTCTTGATAAAACGCAGGGTACTGAACACCATTTTGGGCGGCTTTTCCTTGCGGATGAGGTGAATCGCAACCGGTATCGCCGCCGCCAGCAGGCCAACAAGAAACAAGGGGGTCAGGAATGCCATTCAAAAACTCCTGGCGCGACGGGACATATAGGAATTCAGTGCCACATCCAGCGGCTGCGAGGTGTTCAGCAGGCAATAATCGATGCCGGAGCTCTGGCACTTCTTGCGGCAGTAATCCAGATACTGCGTAAGATTGTGCAGATAGGCATCGCGGATCGCGGGAGGGGCGGTGATGTGACTTTCCCGGGTTTCGGAATCGATAAACTCCGTGGCTTCCTGGAAATTGAACAACAGTTCTGCCTCATCCAGCACATGAAAAACGATCACGTCATTGCCCATGGCGCGCAGGCTCTGCAGCCGCTTGATGATGTTTTCCTCGTCCTCCAGCATGTCGCTGATGAGAATCACCATGCTCTTGCGGTTGAGGTTCATCGCCAGATCGGTCAGCGGTTTGACCACGTCCGTGCTGCTGCCCGCCTTGAGAACACTGAGTGCGCGCAGGATGCGGATCAGATGGGGCTGGCGACACAGCGCGGGGATGTACTCGTTGATCTTCTCGTCGAAGGTGATCAGCCCCACCGCATCGCGCTGTCGCATGATGAAATAGGCCAGGGCGGAGGCCAGGGTGCGCCCGTATTCGAGCTTGCTGACACCGCCGGAGGAGTAGGCCATGGAGGCACTGGTGTCCAGCAGCACATAGCTGCGCACATTGGTCTCATCCTCGTACTGCTTGATATAGAACTTGTCGCTGCGGGCATAGAGCTTCCAGTCCACATGCCGCATGTCATCGCCCTGGTAGTAGTGGCGATAGTCGGTGAACTCCACGCTGAAGCCACGGTGCGGGCTTTTGTGCAGACCGGAAATAAAACCCTCCACCACGACACGTGCGCGCAGCTCCAGATTATCCAGGCTGGCGAGCACCGTCGGGTCGATGAAGGTGGTGTTGGACGTTGCAGCCGTCACGGCACTCCCCTTTTACGCTTCTGTCGGTTCGGGAATGCTGTCGATCAGGCGCTTGACGACATCGTCGGTGGTCACGCGCTCGGCCTCGGCATGGAAATTGAGCAACACGCGATGCCGCAGCACGGAAGGTGCCAGCGCCCGGATATCGCCGTAGGAGACGTTGTAGCGCCCACGCAGCAGCGCCCGCACCTTGCCGGCCAGCACCAGGTTCTGGGAAGCCCGGATACCCGCGCCCCAGCTCACCCAGTCCTTGACGAAATCCGGGGCCAGTTCGCTGCCGGGACGGGTGGCATGCACAAGGCGCACAGCATAGCGAATCACCGACTGTGCCGCCGGCACCTGCCGGGCAATGCGCTGGAATTCCAGAATGTCCTCGCCACTGAGCGGATGAGACACGGTATTGTCGATAACGCGGGTGGTATTGCCGACCACCATCACTTCCTCGTCCTCGGACAGATAGCCCAATTCAATCTTGAACATGAAACGGTCCAACTGTGCCTCCGGCAGCGGATAGGTGCCCTCCAGCTCGATCGGGTTCTGGGTTGCCAGCACGAAGAACGGCCTTGCCATCTTGTGGGTGATGCCGGCAGCGGTCACCTGACGCTCCTCCATGGCCTCCAGCAGAGAAGATTGCGTCTTTGGCGGCGTCCGGTTGATCTCGTCCGCCAGCAGAATATTGGTGAAGATGGGGCCCTTGACGAAAATCAGCTTGCGCTGGCCATCCACCTCTTCCACGATTTCGGAACCCACCACGTCCGCCGGCATCAGGTCAGGGGTGAACTGGATCCGGCTGAAATCCACCTGCAGAATATCCGCCACGGTCTTGATCAGCAGCGTCTTGGCGAGACCGGGAACACCCGTCACCAGACAGTGCCCACCGGCAAACAGGGCAATCAGCAGCTCGTCGATGACCTCGTCCTGCCCCACGATCACCTTGCGGATCTCGGCCACAATCTGATCGCGACCTTCCTGCATTTTTCTGACGAGCGCCAGGTCGTCCTGATTCTCCAACCCTTCGACAGTTTCCTCTGCGATGTTTTCGATGTCTGACATGAGTGCTTCCTGTTTTATTGCCTGTTGTAATTAATGCGTAAATGCGTAGATCAGAAAATTGATGGTGATCTTGTAGGCCTCATTGCTGTACCGCGTCGGGTAAGGCTCATAGAACGTATGTTCCCAGCCATCCCCCAGGTCTGCGTTGTGATTTGCCACCAGCATCACCCGCCCGTCATCATCCAGAATCGCATACACCGCCGGGGGATAATCGGGGTCATCAAGATTGAAGCCTCCGTTGTAATCCCAGGTGACTGCCCTGCCCGGCACCTGCACGACTTCGTTGATGTCGAAAAAGGTGTGGAACAGCTCGTGTCGGGTATCCAGTTTCACCAGCTCCCGGTCGGGGAACAGTTTCGCCATCTCGTTCTGGAATTCCTCCAGATGCACCTCTCCCCAGAAATCGTCCAGCAGCACAAAACCGCCCCGGAACATGAACTCGCGCAGGGCGGTAATCTCGTCCGGCTGAAAATCGGGGCCACTGTAGAGGGAACCGATCGGTACCCGCTTCATGTTCATGTACAGAAACGAGTGTTCATACAGCCGCGGGTCCGTCAGGTCCAGAAAATCATAGCTTTTGCTGTTGGCATCGATATTGGTATAACGCTGCACGCCGCGCAGGAAATTCGACTCGGCATCGGGATAATCGGTATCCCACCAGCCTCCGCGCCCGCCGAAACCGCCTCCGAAACGCCCACCGCGCCGCCCCCGGCCGCCGCCGTAATTGGTGTAACGCCCGCGAATCCAGGTGAACTCGGTCTGACCCAGCGTGTCGGCACCGTTCATGTCCTGAACAAAGGATTCGGCATCAAAATCCAGTGGCAGCGCCGTGTTCTGCGCCAATGCATTTCCCGGGATCAGGGCAGACAGCAGCCAGGCGCCCGTGGCGAGCGATGGTGCCATGCGCTGAACCCATCGTGCTGTCATCCGCTCTCTCCTGCCCTCATGGCTGCCCGTCTACGGCCTGCAGCAAGACCCGCTGCGCGCGCAGATAGCTCGGGGCGATCTCCAGTGCTGTGAGAATATTGCGCCGGGCCTGCTCGGGCTGCCCGTTATTGATATAGGCCTCGGCAAGATTGGTGCGCGCCTCGACCGGATCATTACGATCCAGATTCACCAGCACCTCATATTCGCGCACCGCCATGCCGGTGTCGTGAATCAGACCTGCCAGCTCGGCCCCCACCTGGTGTACACCCAGTCGATAGGGGCTGACCGAGATCGCGCGTTCCACATAGTAGCGCGCCTCCTCATTGTTCCCCTGCTCCAGCGCACGACGCGCCAGCACCACGGCGGAATCGTAATCATGCTGGTGGTTTTCCATCATGATCTTTAATTGCGCAAAGCGGGCCTCTTCATCCCCCATGCGCTCGTAGATCTGCGATAGCACCAAAGGCGGGCTGGGGTAGCCGGAATAATCCGGCAACAGCTCATGGGCAATCTCCAGGTGGACTTTCGCGTCCGCGAAATTTTCCTCCTTGAACAGCACGATGCCCAATTGCAGATGGGCCTGGAAATCACGAGGCTGGTCCTGCACCCGCTGCATCATGTGCTGTTTGAGAGAAGCGTTGTTGTACAGCTCCGCCAGCACGGCGGACGAGTTCTCCCGCTGCCCGTGACCGTGCGCCTCACCCTCGTCCGGCGAGTCCTCACTGTGCACATAGACATTGATCTCCTCGACACGGCGCTCGATCCAGCGCTGGAAGTCGGCATCGAATTCCTCAATGGGCTTGCCGAAGACGGTGCTGAACATCTCGGATTCTTCCTTGATCAGGGCATACTGTTTGATCAGCTCCAGCAGTTTGTCAAAACCGTGTTCACGGGCTATGAAGTCCACCACGAGATAGGACTGAAAATAGGCAAAACCCAGATCCTCATTGCTGTTGGCCCCGGTAAAGCCTTCATTGAGACTGGACACCGGCAGCAGTTTTTCAGCCTGCGCGGCACGCACCAGTTCGATGCCCTGACGGCGGCCCCATTCCGGTCGTGCCTCGTGCTCCTCCCACACCGAAATGCCCTCGGAAAGCCAGCGCGGCATGCGGTTCTGTGTCAGCTGCAGCGTGAAGACATGCACCAGTTCGTGCCAGAGAATCTCCTGCCAGTTGGCATCCAGCGTGCCGGGGGAAATCAGCGTCACCACCTTGCCAAAGCAGATGCCCACGAGAGGGCCGATATCGGGCAGACCCACGGAGCGCACGGCGAAGTCTTCGGTACGCTCAAACACCTCGATCAGGATCGGCCCTTCGGGTTCGAAGCCGTATTTGGCGGTCAGCGTTGCCCAGTTCTCCTCGATCAGCGGGGCCATATAGGGCCACAGCACCACGGCATCGTCCTGACTCATGCGCACCTCGAAATGTTCCGTGCGCAGGGTGGCGTATTCGTCCAGCGTGTCGAACACCTTCAGCATATTGGAGGTCTGCACATTGAAGGGGTCGTTATCAAAGGCCAGCTCCAGCGCGGCACGACCGGCCTCCTCCTCGCCCAGGCGGATGAGATTGGTGCCCAGCAAGGTGTGGCCCTGCCAGTAAGCCGGATCTGCCGCGATGGCCTGCCGCGCGTAGCCAACGGCCTCGGTAAAGCGGTAGTTGTTGCCGAAGGCATCGGCAATTTCGCCATAGAACAGCGGGTTGTCGGGGCTGAAGGCATTGAGTTGTGCCTCGATGCGGGCAAAGCTGGCGAAATCTTCCTTCAGAGCCGCCTGGGCGGCCTTGAGACTGAGGGCTTTCAGGGCCTCCGGGTTGATCTCCAGCGCCTGATCGAGATACTGCTGCGCCTCTTCCTGACGGTCATTGAGCACCAGCAGCTCAGCCATGGTTTCCAGCGCCCGCACATCGCGCGGGTTCACATTCAGCGCGTAATTCAGGGAACGTTCGCCACCGCTGATTCTGGCCTGGCCGATCAAGGCTGGGCCGTAGCGACGATTGACATCCAGCGCCGCGTTATAGGATTGCTCCGCATCGGGCACATTGAACTTTTCCATGAACAGATCGCCCCACAGCGCCTGGGCTTCCATGTTCTGTGGATCAATGCGGGTGGCCTCGCTGAACAGGCTGTTGGCATCGTGGAACCGGTCCAGCAACCAACTGGCCAGGGCCACCATGGCGATGTCGCCGGAGTCGAACACCAGGCCGCTGTCGTAGCGGGAGATGGCGGCACTGAGCGGACCGATGGCCTCCTCACGGCGCCCGACAAACTGCAGCAAAGAACCGTATTGCACCAGCGAGCGCACGGGAGGGGTGGTATTGCCGGCCACCACGTCCTGCAGAATCGACAGGGCACGGGCCGACTGCCCGGTCATGCGCAGCAGCTCCGCCAGTTGCGTGCTCAGAGCAGCCGAGGCGGCATAGTCACTGATTGCTTCCTCCAGCAGGGCAATTCCCTGCTCGTACTGACCGGTCAGGGCATAGGCACGGCTCATGCCCAACAACGCCTCTTCCTCTTCAAACCCGTCCACACGCTGGAACAGATCGATGGCCGCAACATAGGCACCCGAGCTCAACAGCTCCTGCGCCTGTTGCAGCGGGGCTGCGGGAATGCTCTGGGCATCCTGCGCCGTAACCGGCAAAGAGCACACACCCAGTGCCAGACAGATGGACAGGGACAGCCGCAGACGGCGACCGCCTTTTGGTACAGCGACACTTGCGTCAGGGTAATTCATGGTACCGTCCTGTTTTTCTCGCCAGATCGATCAACAAGGCTTCCATTGCGTTCCAGTAGTCTTCTTCCAGGTAATTCGCCTTCTGCCCGCGCAACAGGAAAATGTCGCGCTCCAGTTCCTGCATTTGCGCATGCAGAGTTATCGCCTCGCTGGAGCTTTTCTCTTCTGCGGCTCCCGGAAGATCAAAATAGGCAATCTCCGCCAGCGCGCCGTCACTCATGCCGGAGCCGGGTTCCAGACTGAACACGCCATCGCCGTTATCATCCAGTACGGCACGCTCCGTGGGCAGCCGCCCCTGGTCGGAATACCAGCCCAGCACGGACTGGCTGGCATAGAGATAGGCCTCCAGTACCGACACCCGCTCATTCTTGTCCCGATCGCCCTGATGGGAGTCGAGCGCCTCTACGAAATAACCGGCAAACATCGGGTCGTAACGTTCGGCGCGGGAGCGGGTTGCGGAAAGCACCACCCGCCCGCGGGCGGACAGGTCCGCAGAAAATTCGTAGCTTGCGCTCGTGGTATTGATGATGACCAGGTCCTGCTGGTTAAAGGGTTCCAGCAAACGGGCAAACTCTTCCCCGGTGATGTCCGGCCCGACAATATTGAATTTCGCCGAATCCTCGCCACTGGAGCCGTGGCCAATCAGGATGATGCTGAGCTGATCCCCCGCCCCCATCTCACGATGCAAGCGCGCCAGCGCCTCCTCGATGTCCTCGCGGCGGGAGCTGCCATCGATGCGCCCACTGGCACTGCCCTGCTGCGGGCCGTCATCGAACAGCAGCGTCATGCTGTCGCGGCGGTAGCCATAATCCCGTGACAGAATGTCCTGCAGGGAAAAGGACCACTGGCGGAAACGGTTGCCTATGGCATCCGAGGCCGCGGCCCCGGTGATGATGAGCACCCACTTCTGCGCGTCCGGTGCATTGCGGAAATGCACATCCTCATTGTTGTCTGCCGAGGCATCGGTTTGCGCCCACAAGGTGCCGGCACAGCCGAGCAGCAGTATTGCCAGCGCGGGTCTGAATGCCCGCCATGTCAGGGACACACCGTTCATGACAAACCTCGCAGACGACGCAGAATCCAGTCGGCACACAGCAGCAGGATCAGCAGGGCCAGTAACAGCGGCGTATCCCACAGATCAATCTGCACCTCCTGTGAATAGGCGCTCGGGGTATAGCTGATGTCGGTCGCCAGCGTGCCCGTCTGCGCAAGATCGTAGTAGCGGCCACCACTGCCTTCGGCGATACGGCGCAGCAGGCCGGTATCGCGCCCGGCCGAGGAAAACTCCCGCAGGGATGGTGTCACCACAAAGGCGGCATGTTTTTCGGTATCACTGCGATCGGCCTCGCCTGCGGCACTGGCCACATCGACCATCAGATTGAAGACGCCTTCGCTGTTCACCTCGAAACTGCTGCGGTAAACCCCGTCCTCATCAATGTCCCACTCCATGGCATTGTCGATAACGCTGCCATCCGGGCCACTCATATGCACCCATACCGAGGCATTGTTGTCCAGCAGATAATTGGTGTCGCGCACGGTGGCCGTGACATTGACACGATCACCGACATGATAGAACTCACGGTCAAAATCCACCGTAACCCGCTCCAGGGCGGAAACCGCAAGCCAGCGCAGCATTTGCCGCCACAGCCTTTCGTGAGCCTGATCCTCGGCCGGCATCATCATCTGCCAGCGCCAGGTGCTGGCCGTAGTAATGGACATGCTGCGCCCGCTGCCATAGCGTTGAGTGGCTATCAGCGGCAGACGCTGACTCTGGTATTGCAGCAGAGGGTGCTCCATGAGCACCGTGGCCCCCGGTTTGGCACGCCCCGTCACATAAACGCCCTGCAACTGGGGAAGCTCGCTCCACAGGCGCTGATTTTCCGCATCACTGCCGGACAGACGCAGCAGCTCCGAATACTCACCGGCACTGGTCAGCTGGGGGGTGAACAGTTCTCCCGTGGGATGGGTGCCACGGGTAATCCCCCCGCGCAGGGTCTGTGGCAGCAGGCTGGATGGCACCAGGGAAACCGGCAGAATATCGGCCAGCACGGTGTCCACAAACAGGTCGTCCATCATGCCCGCAACCAGCAGACCACCGCCCCGTTCGGCGACGAAATCCTGCAGCATGGTCAACTGCCCATCGGTGAAGAAATCCTTGCCGATATCCCCGAGAATAATCGCCTCGTACTGATACAGATCATCCATACGCTCGGGAAAACCGCTGCTCAGCTCCAGTGGCGTTTTGATGCCCTGCCGGTAGAACTTGCCAGGGCCGGTCTGCAGATAGGTGGCCAGGCGCAGCGTCGGGTCGTTTTCGATGGCACGGCGGATAAACTTGTATTCGTTGCGTGGGTGCCCATCCACATACAGGATGTCCAGTGGCGGGCGCACGCTGTTGTCCACGAGGAAACTGTACTGGTTGTTTTCCAGCACGATCTCGTCATCCTGCTCCTCCACTGCCAGGCGGTAGACGATGGCTTCCTGACGCTCGGGCGTCAGTTCGATCGTGAAGCGGCGGGTGGAGGCATCCGGCCCCAGCACAACGCGCTGCGTGGCGACCACGGCATCCCCGTCATACACGCTGAGCCCGACCTCTGAGCCGGCATACCCCTGATTGCTCAGCGCCACATCCACATTAAAGACGGAGCCTTCCAGAACAGTGCGTGCCGCCGCCACGTCCACGATACCGACATCGCGGGGGATGTGTTCCTGCCCCACCCCCACCGTAAATACCGGAATCTGGCGGGCTCCGAAAGAACGTGCACTCTCTACCGGATCCACCCCTTCGTTGTCGGCGCCGTCACTGAACAGCAACACCCCACCCAACGCCAGGCCACTGAGCTGCTGATCCACATAGCGCAATGCCTGGTCGATGGAGGACGCCGTACCGGCAGCCAGCAGACCGGAGGAATCCGTAACCCGCTGGGTTTGTTTGTCAAAACGGAAAGTCCGCACCTGGAAGGTATCGGCAAGCGCCTCGTTCAGGCCACCATCCGCGTACAGGCGTTCGGATACCGCCTGTGCACGCGATTGACCACCATCGACATCCGCGATGGACATGCTCTGGGAGTCGTCAACAACAACGGCAAGATAACTCTCCTGCGGCACCACCTGCTCGGTGGTCACCACGGGGCGCAGCAGACAGAAGAACAACAACAGCAGAACGGCGCTGCGCACGCTGATCAACAGGGTTTTCCAGGCAGGGGTGAGCGTACGCGTTGTTTTCCGGTATAGGGCCCAGACGGCGACGACCAGCGCAAGTGCCAGCACAAGCGCGAGCCAGGGGCTGATGCCATAGGCAAAGGAGAAACGCCCCTGTTGAATCGCGTCAATCGCGTGTTGGTCGAAAAAATAGCTCATGGTTACCGCGCTGCTGCATTTCCCGCCCCGTTATTCTCGGACAGCACACGGTAGTACTCTTCGACAAGGCGTTTGTATTGATCGGGGATGTCTTCATCCGCCGTGGCGTAAATCCGGTCATTGATGCGGGCCAGTTCCGCCTTAGCCCGCAGGTCAGCCTCCAGTTCAATGATAGGCTGCAACAGAGCTTCCAGCAGCTCGGGCTGACTCAGGAAATTCTCAACGCTCTGACGGGTGATCTCGCTGCGAATGGAACGGGCATTGCCCAGTGCGTTGACAGTACCATCGGTGCCAGGTCGCCCGTCACCGCCGATACCACTGCGCTGTTGCCCACCGCCCCCGCCCTGGGCAGAGGTCTGCTGGGCACCGCCTTGCTGACCGGATTGACCCTGTTGGCCGGATTGACCCTGCTGGCCTTGTTGACCGGCCTGGCCCTGAGCTGCCTGACCGGGCTGGCCGTTCTGTGCCAGTTGCCCACGCTGCCCGGACATGCGTTCTTCCATCTGTTGCTGCTGCAATTGCTGGGCAAGCTGCTCCGAGAGTTCCTGCGAGCGCGCAAGCTGCTGGCGCATGCTCGAAATGGAGGCATCCCCTGGTTCCCCCTGATTCAGGGCAAGTGCCTGCCGTTGCAGTTCCTGCATCTGCTCCATCAATTCTGCGGCATCCCGCGCGGCCTGCTGTACAGGGTCGTCAACCCGGGGATTGTTGACATTGCTCATGGCCTGCAGGGCCATGCCCAGCTCCTCCAGTGAATCGCCGATCTCCTGCTCTATATCCACGGCCAGATTGACCATGCCATTGCTGAGAATGCGCCCGCTGGTGCTCATCTGTTCGCGGATCGGACGGATGGCTCGGCTGGCCTGCTGGGCCTGGGAAAGCAGTTGCTGATCTTCGTTTTCTCCGCGCGCGATGATCGCACGCAGCATCTTCTCGATTTCTTCCAGTTCGCGGCGCTGTTGCTGCTGAGTGGCCATCAGCTCCTGCAGCTCTGCACTGTCCCGTGTCGTCTGTCGGGTCTGCCCCAGCCCCTGTTCGCGGTTGGCAGATTGCAGGGACTGCTGCAGCCCCCGTTGCTCCTCGATGAGCTGCTGCCCGCGCTGAACGGCATTCTGAGCCAACTGGCTGACCGAGCTGTTCTGTTCCTGGTTCATCTGTCGCTGCTGCTCGCGCAGGCTCTCCAGGGCACGCTGACTGCGGGCCGCAGCCTGGGCCGGGGATTCGGCCTGCGCCGCTTCCGCCATCTGCTGTGCCGCGCGCTCCAACTGGCTCATGTTCTCGTCCATCTGGCCGCTGCTGTTCCCGGCGACCTGGGATTGTCCGCTCTGGCTGGATTGCCCGTTCTGGGCTCCCTGCTGGCCCTGCTGCCCTTGTTGACCCTGCTGGCCGCGCTGCTGCCCCTGTTGCCCCTGCTGGCGGGACAGTTGCTGCGACAACTGCGCTACCTCGCGGCTCAGTTGCTCCTGTTCCCGTTGCAGGCGCTCCAGCTCACGGCGGCGCTGCTCCTCGTTCATCTGTTCCAGACGGCGGGCAAGATCTCGCTGGGCCCGGGTCAGCCCCTCCTGACGACGTGCCAGTTCTTCCAGTTTATTGGCTTCTTCGGAGGCCTGGGCTCCCCCGCCACTGCGATTATTCGGTGTCTCGTAACGGTTTTCGAGCTGCCCCATTTCCATTTCAAAGAGTTCGCGCAGGTCTTCCCGTTCCTGTTGCGCGCCGCCCCCGCCACCACCGCCACCGGCCTGCTGGGTGCTCACGTCAGTGCGGTTGATGTCGGCCTCGGCCTTGAGAATGAACTGCAACGCCATCTGCTCGGGTTTGAGCGCACTGGTCACCTGTTCCTTCTGCAGCTCGGCAATGGCGGAGTTCATGTGTTCGATGGCCTGCTGCAGGTTCTGCACGGCATTGTCATAGCTGTCATCGGAAAAATTCAGGCGTTCTGCCAGGCGATCGATGGACTGGCGGGCGCGCGTGGTGGCCTCCGCCTGGGATTCGGCAATGATGCTCACGTCATTGGTGAACTGCGCGGCATCGGCACTGAACTCCTGATTGCGCAGCTTCCAGGTAGCAGCAATGATGTCCTTCTGCAGGGTCACCAGCGCACTGCTCTCGCCGCCCCCCTGAGCGCCACCCTGCCCGCCGCCACCGCCCCCGGCGCGGCGGAATTCCTGGTCAGTGGGCACCACCTGCAGGAAGTAGATATCCGAGACCACCTCGGCTGGCCCCTTGAGCGCATTATTGTCCGCCAGGGTCAGGTAATAGCTGACGAAATCACCGGGAGAGACATTCAGGTCTTCCAGGTAGATCATTTCATTGCCATCGATGTTGCGGGTCTGCTGAGGCGGGAGGAAGTCCACCTCCACCTCGTCGGCACCCACCACGCTGTAGTGCAGGTCAAACTGGCTGAGGCCGTAGTCATCACTCGCTGCAACCGCAAGCACGACCTCTTCCAGCGGCATGACATCCTGATCACGACCCGGGCTTTTCAGCGCCAGCTCCGGCGGCTGGTCGGGAATGGAACGGATGTAATAATCCAGCGGATCCTGGCTCTCCAGGCTCTCGAAGTCGCGGGCCGCGATGTGATAGACACCATCACCGCTCACCATGAAGCGGGCGGTACCGGTGGTGCCGTTCATGGTCAGCGGAATGCTGTCGTAAACGCCTGCGTCCTGAAACTCGACGCTGGCGGCCTCCACGTTCTTGTTGAAGGTGACCAGCAGTTCCACTTCGGTGCCCTCGGGCACGAGCATGTCACCGCCATCTTCCTCGCTGTTGTTCTCGATGCCGGTGTAGTCAGGGTAATCGAAGGCCACGTCGATCTGCTCCACCTTCGGCAGATCATAGAGGCTGATGCGGAACTGCTCGGAACGCTGCTCGCCATCGAGCTCAAAATTAACGTAATAGATCAGGTCTTCCTGCACGCTGGGCAGGTAATAGCTGTAGGTCGCGCTCTCGTTACTGCTGCCATCCTGCGCCATGCTCATTTCACGCCAGTTGACATTGTCGCTCTGCACGCGCAGCTGAATCTCGCTCGGCGTGGCATTGCTGACCCGGGCCACGATGGTTGCCGAGTCACCACGCTGCATGGAGAGATTGCCCGGCTCCACGCTGATCACAATCTCTTTGGGAATCTCCACCACGGCAACAGGCTGCTCGGGGACAGCCCGGAAGGGCCACAGCAGCCGCCCGGCGGCTCCCAGCATCAGCTCGGACAGGCTGAGCACCCCCACGGCAAGCACGATCAGCGCAAGTGCCCCGCCAAAAGAGGCCCAGGGGTTTTTGCTGTCCACAACCTGTTCCACCTGCTTGTGCTGTTCCTGCACATGTGCCTGGGCATCGAGCCACAACTGATGGACGAATTGGCGGGAGACGCCCCGCAGGTCTGCATCACCCTCTGCGGAGGAAAACTCCAGCGAGGTAAGAAGGCGCTGTTCGAGATCGGGGATACGGCCTTCCACAAAATGGGCAAGCGTGCGGTCATCGGAGTGCATGCGCCGCAAACGGTGGACGACATAGGCCACGGCTGCAAGCACACCCAGCACCAACAGGGAAAACAACAGCATGTCCCCACGGCGGCCCGGTTGCCACCAGGCTTCGACGGCACTAAGGAAGAGGGTAAATACAATGAGTGCGGCAAGCGCGAGACTGGCATGCTGCAGGGCGAACAGGCGATTCCGTCGACGGCGGATGGTCTTGAGAGTCTGGCGCAGATTTTCGAGCGTTTGAGAAACCATGGGGAATCTTCTTTTTTTAAGTGCAACACGAGTGGCGATACGTCCGGATACACCCCTCACTGCCTGTTATATTACGCCCCGAAACCCGGGTCTGATGCCCTTCGGAAGGCCCAACTATCCCACTAACTCCGCAGCAAAAGCAAGGGAATCCACCCGATAAAACGATTCCGTTGACCCCATTGCCAACATGCCCCGCGGGCGCCACTTTTGCGCCACTTTTCGGCATAAAACGGCCCTTCACAGCTAGACCGAACCCAGCGGACAAGTCTTCCCTTTCCCGTCAACAAACGGAAACCTGGCGGCTCATACGCCAAAGCGTTACGACCGTAAATCCCGCAGGCGCGCCTTCAGCACCTTGCCGGAGGGAGCCGTTGGCAATTGCGTCAGAATCTCGATCCGTGACGGACGTTTGTAGGGCGTCAGCAGTGGCCGGACGAAATCCTGCAGCGCCTGCGCCGTGAGCGTTTTGCCAGCCTTGCATTGAACATACGCGACGACCAGTTCGTTCCCGTCGCTCGGCTCCCCGATCACGGCACACAGCAGCACATCCGGATGCTGAGCAATGGCGGCCTCGACCTCCGGCGGGTAGACATTGAAGCCCGAATGGATAATCAACTCCTTGCTGCGCCCGGCGATGTGCACATTGCCCCCGGCGTCCACCCGCACCAGGTCTCCCGTATTGAGAAAGCCTTCCGGATCAATCACCTGCGCCGTAGCGACAGCATTGTGGTAATAGCCGCACATGACATTGGGTCCGCGCACATGCAGTTCTCCCACCTCACCGGGCGCCACCGGCTGCCCCTGGCTGTCCACGATACGCAGCTCCAGCCCGGGCAGCGGACGCCCGACACTGCAGCTCTCCAGAGGCTCGTTCCAGCGCACCTGGCAGAGCGTTGGGCCACTCTCGGTCATCCCGTAGGCATTGAGCAGCGGGAGCCGGAACAGCGCCTCCGTCTCCCGCTTGATGGTGGCATCCAGTGGAGCCCCTCCGGCATAGAGAAAACGCAGACGGGGCATGGCATCGCTGCCCAGACCCTGCGCCCTGGCATATTCGATCAAACGGGCAAACATGGTGGGCACGCCCAGCATGCCGCTGACGTTTTCCTCGTGCAGGGTGCGCAGACAGGCTGCCGCGTCAAAACGATCCGTCAGCATCAGCGCCGCCCCCCGGTAGAGGCTGGCCAGAAACACGGCCGAGAGACCGAAGATGTGCGAGATGGGCAGGGCGCAGTAGATACGGTCGCTCGGGTCCATGCCGCGCAGCACACTGGTGATGGCGGCCACATAAAGAATATTGCGGTGACAGAGCATGACGCCCTTGGGCTCTCCCGTGGTACCGGTGGTGTAGATCATCACACACACCCGTTCCTGCACCGCTTTCTGCGTCTGTGCCAGGGGTTCGGAACCGGGATCGAAAAGCAGCCCTACACCTGCACCCTCCTGCCGGATTTCCTCGCTTTGCTGCTGACTGCGCAACTGTTGCCAGTGCTCTGTCGCCGCAGCGGAATCCAGGAAACAGGCGCTCAGGCGGGGCTGACAGTGCTGGCGGATGCGGGCAATCTCCTGCGCGCTGAGACGGGCATTGACGACGACGCTCACGGCATCCAGTTCGCTGAGCGCCAGCACCCAGACCAACACAGCCACACAATTTTCGTTCAGCAGCAACACCCGGTCGCCGGGACGTATGCCCAGTTCGTGCAACTGCGCCCGACAACGTTCGACCCGCTGTGCAAGCTGCGCATAGGTACAGCGCTGCCCGAGCTGGTCGCACAGGGCCAGCGCCTGCGGCGTCTCACGGGCCCAGCGCCACAAGGGGCTGCTGATGCGCTCCGGCAGTTCCTGCAACAGTTGTTCCACCGATTGACCCAGCAGGGCCAGGTCGTTAGATTGCACGTTTTCCTGCATTGTTGTTCTCGTTATGAAAGCCTTGCTGTTGTCGGCCTATGATGCGCAGAGCCATCGCTACTGGCGCAGCAATCTGAAGGCCATGTTTGCGGATATTGACTGGACCGAACTGACATTGCCGGCACGCTACTTCCCCTGGCGTGTGCGCGGCAACAGCTTGACGTGGGCATTTAATCACCGCGCAACTCTGACTGACAACCACGACTTGCTGCTCTGCACCTCGATGACGGATCTGTCCGCCCTGCGCGGTTTCGTCCCCGTGCTCGGCCAGATTCCCACCCTCGTGTATTTCCACGAAAACCAGTTTGCCTACCCCGACAACCCGGACCCGGCAGCCAGGCGCACCAATCCCGTCGAGGCACAGATACTGAGCCTGTACACGGCCCTGTGTGCGGACCAGGTGGTCTTCAACAGCCGCTACAACCGCGACAGCTTTGTCGCCGGAGCCGAGGCCCTGCTCCGGCGGCTGCCCGATCATGTTCCGCCGGGCCTGATACAACGGTTTGCCAGCGCAGAGGTACTGCCCGTGCCTGTTGAAGACAGCCTGTTCGCCCCACGCACACCAGAGAGCACACCGGGCAAACCCCTGGAGATTGTGTGGAACCACCGCTGGGAGTACGACAAGGGCCCGGCCCTGCTGTTGGCCATTGTGCAGGGTCTGCTCGCACAGGATTGCACATTCCGTCTGCATCTGCTGGGCCAGCGTTTCCGCGAAATTCCGGCGCCGCTCATCACGCTGCAGAATCTGCTGCAGGAGAGGGGCTGCGCCGGACATATCGGCTATGTCGATTCCCGCGAGAACTATCTACAGCTGCTGCGCACTGCCGATGTGGCACTGAGCACCGCAGAACACGACTTCCAGGGGCTGTCCCTGCTGGAGGCAACTGCACTCGGCTGCACCCCGCTGGCACCGGCGCGGCTGGTCTACCCCGAATATCTGCCACAGCCCTGCCTGTATCGCGGCAGCGGTCTGTTGCAGGAACAGGCAGACGCCGCGGTTCAACGCCTGCGGCAATGGGCACGGGACAAGGCCGCAGGCACCCCCTTGCCGAGAGTCGATGCCCAGCATTTCAGCCAGCAGGAGCTACGGCCCCGCTATCGCGCGCTCATCGCCCAAACCCTGGCGACCCGGGCGTGATGACACGGGGAAAAAGTCCTTGTACTGCCCTTGGCATCGAGGCTAAAGTCTCGCCAGAATCCCTGCAGGAACCCGCCCCGCGGGTCACAACGGAGCTGACATGAAAGCGATTCGCAGTACCCTGTTTGCCCTGAGCACCCTGGCCGCCGCCATGGTATCCGCCCAGGAAGACACCCCCGATGCCGTCACCGACGCCGACAACAATGCCGCCTTTCAGACCTGGCTGGGCGAATTCCGTGCGGATGCGCTGGAGCGTGGCATCCGGGCCGAGACACTCGATGCCATTCTGCCCACCATCGAACAGCAGCGCCGTGTGATTCAGGCGGACCGCAACCAGGCGGAATTTGTACAGACCTATGCCAACTACCTGGAGCGGGTCAGTGAGCGCCGCATCCAGATGGGGCAGGAACTGTTCGACAGAGATGGCGATATGATCAATGCCGCCGCCAGCGCGCACGGCGTGCAAGCCCGTTTCGTGGCCGCCATCGTCGGCATGGAAAGCAATTACGGCACCTTCCCGATCACGGAACCGCTGTTCAATGTCATCGCCACACTGGCCTTCGATGCCCGCCGCGGAGACCAGTTCCGCAACGAACTGTTCGCCGCCTTCGAGATCGTGGACAAGGGCTATGCCACCGCCGATGAAATGAAGAGCTCCTGGGCCGGCGCCATCGGGGCGCCCCAGTTCATGCCCGGCAGCTACCTGCGCCTGGCCGTGGACGAGGACGGCGATGGCCGCCGCGATCTGTGGCAGATGGGGCCGGATGTGATCGGCTCTGTTGCCAATTATCTGAAATCCACCGGCTGGAAGGACGACCAGACCTGGGGTCGCGTGGTCAGCCTGCCCCCGGGTGGCGAACAGTCCCTGCCGGCCCCGCAGAATACCGGCCTGTCTCCCGATGCCACCTGCCGCCGCTACACCAGCATGGGCGTGTGGCGGGAACTGAGCGACTGGCAGGAGTTGGGCGTACGCAAGGCCGATGGCAGCGATCTGCCCACCCGTCCACTGGCGGCGGCACTGATTATCGGAGACGAGGGGGATGACAAGGGCTATCTGGTCTACCGCAACTTCTGCTCTCTGCTGCGTTACAACCCGTCCTTCAAATACGCGCTGGGCGTCAGCCTGCTGTCCGACGCGATTGCCGGCATAGAGGAATAATCAGACGCCGGGGTTGCCTTCCGGCTGCACCGGCTCCACCACCGGAAACACCACGGTCTGTCCGATCTGGACCTGACGGAAATTCAGGTCCGGGTTGTATTGGCGCAGCAGCCACATGGGGACGGCGTATTTGCGACGGGCAAGATTGGCGATATTGTCGTTGGCCAGTACCTTGTATTCGTCCACGTTCTGAATACGGTACTGACGGAAGAATTCCTGCTGTTCCTGCTGATGAAACTGACGCCGCCGCAGCTCGAACTGGGCGACACTCACCTTTGAAAAATCCAGCGTCAACCGTTTGCCCAGCACAACGGGTGCGGAGCTGCGCATATTGTTCAGACGGCGCAGATCGGCACTGCTCAGCTCCAGCCACTCGGCATAATGCCCCAGGGTCTCGGAGGCCTGAATCTCGATGCTGCTGTCTGCTGCCACGCTGTAATCCGATGGATCCGCCGCCAGGTCGGCCAGGGCCTCGGCATTCTGCTCTTCCAGCGTACCGGCATCCTCCAGTGCAACGGCAAAGGCTTCTTCCTCGCTGATGCCATCCGCCAATTCCAGGCCTTCGCTCTGCTCGCCCGGCGGCGGCAGCTCCTCCAGCAGCGCCAGCTCCGCCTGCGGCTGTTCCGGGGCCGGTTCGGGCTCGATGGCAACAAGCGGTTCGGGCGCTGCGCTCGATTCGGGCTCCACGTAGACCACCGGCTGCGCAGGCTCTGTCGTGGGAGCGTTCAGACTCAGCGTCTGCCCGGGGTAGATCCGGTCGGGGTGATCGATATTATTGGCCTGCAGCAGGCTGCGCTCACTCATCCCGAAACGGTTGGCGATGCGGGATAGGGTATCCCCCCGGCGTACCGTATAGGAATCCGCCTTGCCCGGCGCCGCACTCGGCAAGGGAGCCACATAGCCGCGAGCTGCTGCCGCAATCTGGGCAGAGCTCTGCCCTGTCGTTGCCGCCGTATCCTGGGGCAGCAGCAGGCGCTGACCGATCGAGATGCGCCCGGCATCGCGGATCTGGTTCAGGGAGGCCAGCTGTGCCACCGAGGTCTTGAAGCGGCGGGCAATGGCGGAAAGGCTGTCCCCCTTCTGCACCACATAGGCGATGTCCGGCGTCTGAATCGGGTAGCGCTCGCTGCCCGGGATCGCGGCCAGCAGGGTCTCGACAGCCCCGTGCAACTGACTTTTCTGCACCTTGACGACGAAGCCCTTGGGAATGCGTTTGCCCCCCTCCCAGACAATCGGGCGCAGCGCCGGATTGTCGAATTGCAGATGCTCCAGCGTCACGCCCAGGGCATCGGCCAGGGTCTGTGCCTCGACAAACGCGTCCAGTTCAAACTCCACATACTGCGGGCTGGGGTCGAGTTGCAGCACCCCGAACAGGGTCTGCGCCTGGCGCTCGACATCGAGCACGGCGAGGAATTGCGGATAGAAATTACGCGAGGCAAAACCGAAACTCGGCCCCTTGTAATTGGCAATGATGTCTTCGATACGGTCACTGCCGGTCTCACGCACCGCACGGCTCATGCCGCCGGTGCCATGGTTGTAGGCGGTCAGCGCCAGCGGCCAGGTACCGAGAATACGATAGTTGTACTCCAGCAGGCTCATGGCGGCATAGGTAGCGGTGTAAGGGTCCATACGCTCATCGACGATATGGTCGATGCGCATGAAGCGCTGCCCGGTGGCGCGCATGAACTGCCACATGCCGGCAGCCGCGACGCTGGAATAGGCGCCGGGGTGGAAGGAAGATTCAACATGGGGCAGCGCGGCCAGCTCGATGGGCAGATGCTTGCCACGGATCACGCTTTCGATATGTTCACGGTAGGCACCGGAGCGGATCAGCCCCTCCACAAAGCGGTCGGACTGCCCCAGCTGGAAACGCACATTATTGGCGGCGGTCCGCAGGGTCTCGTTACTGACATCTGCCGGCCACAGGTCGAGGACTTGCTGTTCCAGGTAGTTCAGGCCATCCCGTTTGCCACTGCCCAGGGCTTTCAGGGCATCCTGGATGCGGGTTCGTTGCCGCTCGATCTCGGGCCGGTCATAGTCCACGCGCTGATAGACAATGGCCAGGTTGTTGGCGTCATGCAGAAAGCCGCTGTCCGTGTCCACCTCGGTGTATACCCGGGTCCAGAAACGGATGGCGGGCTCCAGCGCGGCAGGCCGGGGAAGATCCTGGGCCAATGCGCCAAGGCTGAAGAGGCTCAGCAAAAGCAGGCAAAGGGTTCGGCGCAGGGTTGAACAAGGCACTGAATGGGTTTCCTCATGTGTGCGACAAGGGGTGGGCACCCCCTGCCAGCGACAATAAATTGCGGCGGTTCGGAGCCTATACTAATGGAGGCCGGACGTTTGTCAAAGCACAAAACCGTGTGTGGCAGGGGCCGATTTCACTGCCCGGACAATTGCTCTATACTGCGACCCCCTTGCCCGGATGCGCGACACAATGACTGAGACCAAGAAGCTGGCGCAGGCCAGCCTGGAAAGCCTCTACCGGATATTCACGGTGCCGGAGGCACCCGATTCAACACTGGGAAAGATTGACCAGTCGATCTCCCAGAACCTTTCCGGGTTTCTGCAGGAACATATCGTGGCCTCGGAGCGCGACCTGGCCCTGATCGAGCAGGATTTTTCCAACCCCTTTATCCCGCAGGACCCCAGCTTCGTATCCGAGCAGATCGAATTCCTGCTGGACAAGGTCGTCGCGCAATCCGTGCACATTGCCTCCCCCAGCTTTGTCGGTCACATGGCCTCGGCGCTGCCCTATTTCATGCTGCCACTGTCGCGCATCATGACGGCTCTGAACCAGAACCTGGTGAAGGTCGAAACCTCCAAGGCATTCACCCCGCTGGAACGACAGGTCATCGGCATGCTGCACCAGCTCATCTACGGGCAGGATGCCCCGTTCTATCAACGCTGGATGCACGAGCCCCGCCAGGCACTCGGCAGCTTCTGCTCGGGCGGCACCCTTGCCAATCTCACCGCCCTGTGGGCGGCACGCAACAATCTGTTCCCCGCCAGTGAGTCCTTTGCCGGGCTGGCACAGGAGGGGCTTGCCGCAGGCCTGCAGCATTCCGGCTATCGGGCACTGGCCGTGCTGGTCTCCGAGCGTGGCCACTACTCTCTGGGCAAGGCCGCCGATATTCTCGGCATCGGACGGCGCAACCTGGTGGCCATCGAAACCGATGCCCACAACCGCATCCGCACCGACCTGCTGGAGGCACGTTGCGATCAGCTGCAGCGCGAAGGCATCAAGGTCATGGCCATTGTCGGTGTCGCCGGCTCTTCCGAGACAGGCAGCGTAGACCCCCTGAACGCCATGGCAGATATCGCCCAGACCCGCCATATCCATTTCCATGTGGACTCCGCCTGGGGTGGCCCTACCCTGTTTTCGCGCAAACATCGCCATCTGCTGGCCGGGATTGAACGCGCCGACTCCGTTACCATCGACGCCCACAAGCAGTTGTATGTACCCATGGGCGCAGGCATCTGCCTGTTCAAACGCCCGGAGACCCTGGCCAGCGTGGAGCATCACGCCGAGTACATCATCCGCAAGGGCTCGCGGGATCTCGGTAGCCACAGTGTGGAAGGCTCCCGTCCCGGCATGGCGATTCTGGTACATGCGGGCCTGCACATCATTGCCCGCAATGGTTATGAGCTGTTGATCGACGAGGGGATTGCCAAAGCGAAAGCCTTTGCAGAGGTGATTCGCGGAACACCGGACTTCGAGCTGATCAGTGCGCCGGAGCTGAATATTCTGACCTATCGCTACGCCCCCCCCGAACTGCAGGCGGGGCTGCGCAGCAAGGACGCCCACTTACGCTCACGCATCAACGAAGGGTTGAACCGCCTCACCCGCATCATGCAGAAGATCCAACGCGGCCGTGGGCTCTCTTTCGTGTCCAGAACCCAGCTGATGCCGGAGCAGTACGCACGCCAGCCCATTGTGGTCCTGCGGGTAGTACTGGCCAACCCCTTGACCACATTGGATATTCTGCGCGAGATACTGGAAGAGCAGCGGGAGATCGCCCGGGACCCGAGCGTACAGGAGGAGATTCGCAAACTGCTCCTCAGCACTCCGGCCACTGCCGATCAGGCCCACACAGAGCAGGCCTGACACAGAGGCGCTCGATACCCTGTCAGGGCATGGAGTCCTGTGCTCCTTCCCTGACCGGCACCATGAGATCTTCCTTGGTGACCTTCAGATAGAGCAGCAGGCTGGAGGCAATGTAGATCGAGGAGTAGGTTCCGATCACGATACCCAGCGTCAGTGCTGTGGCAAAACCCTGAATGGATTCCCCCCCCATGAAGAGCATGGCGCATACCACCAGCTGTGTGGTGCCGGCGGTGATAATCGTCCGGCTCAGGGTCTGGCTCAGCGACAGATTGATCAGCTCATAGGGCGTGCCTTTGCGCATCACACGGAAATTTTCACGGATGCGGTCAAATACCACGATGGTGTCATTGATCGAGTAACCGATGATGGCCAGCAGCGCCGCGAGCACCGTCAGGTCAAATTCCATCCCCGTGATCGAGAAGATACCCAGGGTGATGATGACATCGTGGAACAGCGCGATCACCGCCGCAACGGCAAACTTGGACTGGAAGCGCACGGCCACATAGATCATCACGATCCCCAGTGCCACCAGCAGGCCCATGCCACCACTCTCTGCCAGTTCCTCGCCCACGCGGGGGCCGACGAATTCGAGCCGGTTCAGGGTCAACTGGGCGCTGCTGCCCTGACTCAGGGCGGCCAGGATATCGTTGCCGAGGGACACCAGGGTGCCCGCCATTTCCTCTTCGGTGACGCTGTCGTCCACCGGCAGACGGATGAGCACGTCCTGATCGGAGCCGAAAGCCACCGCCTGGGCATCTTCATACCCGCCCGCCCGCAGTTTTTCGCTCACCTCGCTGATGGCTACCGGTTGCGAGTACCCCACTTCCACCAGCGTTCCCGCCGTAAAGTCCAGCCCGAACTGCAGGGAGTTGAAGACCAGGGAGCCAATGGAAATCAGCACGGCCGTAATCGAAACGAAGCCAAAGAGCTTCGCATGCTTCATGAAATCAATCTGTTTACCCAAGATGGCCATTCCCTCTTCCCAGCCCGGCCGGATGACCCGAAGTCACCGCCGCGGCGTTATTACTGTCACGCAAATTTGCCGATTGAAAGTTCCTTGACGTTGCGACCGCCGTACACCAGGTTCACCAGGGCACGAGTCACCAGAATCGCGGTAAACATCGAGGTCGCGATGCCGATCATCAGGGTCACGGCAAAGCCCTTGACGGGGCCTGTGCCGATGGAGAACAGCACGATACCGACCAGCAGCGTGGTCAGGTTGGCGTCCACAATCGTGCTGAAGGCATTGTCAAAACCCGCCTTGATCGCCCCCTGGGGCGAGAGCCCGTTGGACAGCTCCTCGCGTATCCGCGTGAAAATCAGCACGTTGGCGTCCACCGCCATCCCCACGATCAGCACGATACCGAAGATGCCCGGCAGGGTCAGCGTTGCCGAGATGATGGACATGATGGCGATCAGCAGCAACACATTCACCGCCAGCGCGATATTCGCCAGCAGGCCGAACAGACGGTAGTAGAACACCATGAAGATCAGCACCAGACCGAAGCCGAGGTAGACCGCCTGCGTGCCCTGCTTGATATTCTCGGCGCCGAGGCTGGGGCCCAGCGTACGCTCTTCCACGAAGTACATGGGTGCGGCCAGCGCACCGGAACGGATCAGCAGGGACAGCTCGTTTGCCTCCGTAGTGCTCAGACCCGTAATCACAAATTCACGCCCCAGCGCGGCGCGGATCACCGCGTGGCTGATCAGCCGCTTCTCTTCATAGGTTTCCTGGTGCTCGACCATCTCGCCGTTGTCACCTGGCTCAAAGGTGCTGCGGGTCTTGGTTTCGCTCAGCACGATGTCCATCAGCTTGCCGATATTGTCACGGGTAACACGACTGAACTGTTCACCGCCCTGTGCATCCAGATTGATCACCACCTGGGGCAGACCCTGCTGATCCAGTGCGGAACGCACATTGCTCACGCGATCACCCTGCAGAATGACGTCATTGCTCACGTCAATCAGCTGGCCCTGGTATTCATAGGTGGTATAGGAGGTGGATGGGGAGCCTGGCTGCGCCTCCAGATGGAATTGCAGGGTGGCAATACGCTGCAGGATGCGTTTGGCCTGAGCGGTGTCCTGCACCCCGGGAAGCTCCACCACGATACGGCTGGCCCCTTGCTGCTGCACCACGGGCTCGGCCACGCCGAGTGAATCCACCCGGTTGAGGATGGTGGTTTTGTTGGCCGCGATGGTATCACGCTGCAGTTGCAGGATATCGGCCTCGGACAGGCTCAGTTCGAGAATATAACTGCCATCCTGCTCACGGTTGACCGGCTGCAGATCGGCAAAATTGTCGCGAACAAGGGCACGGGCCTGGGAACGGGCGGACTCATCATCGAAACGTGCGACGATCAGATTGGCACTCTCCAGACTCAAGGCACGGGAGCGGATGCGTTCGCTGCGCAGCAGCTGGCGGATAGTGCTGACATTGTTTTCCATGCGACGCTGCAGCGCGGCATCCATGTCCACTTCCATGAGAAAGTGCACCCCACCCTGCAGATCGAGCCCCAGGCTCATCTTGCCGGCGTTGATGGCCTGCAGCCAGCCCGGCGTGGTAGGCGCCAGATTCAGGGCAGTGAAATAGCCAGCGCCCAGAGTCTGCTCGATAACGGTCTTGCCGCGCAGCTGGTCTTCCAGATTGTGGAAACGCACCAGGGCCGAACGACCCTCGAGGGTGTCGCCAAAATAATCAACATCCGCAGCGCGCAGGGCATCGGTAATGGTACCGAGCTCAAACTCATTGATATCCTGACTCTCGTGACTGACCTGTACTGCGGGGTCGTCCGGGTAGAGATTGGGCGCGGAATACACCGCGGCCAACAGGACAACGAAAACAATCAGCAGGTTTTTCCAGAGAGGGTACTTGTTCAGCATCGGTCTTAACTCTTAGTCGGCGGCGCCAGCGGCGCCGGTACGGCGCTGTTACTGAATGGACTTGATGGTGCCTTTGGGCAGGGCGGCAGCAATGGAAGCCTTCTGCAGACTCAGTTCCACGCCTTCTGCAACCTGCAGGGTGACGTAGTCATCACTGACCTTAGTCACCTTGCCCAGCAGACCACCACTGGTCAGCACTTCGTCACCCTTGGTCAGGGAGGAAACCAGCTCGCGATGCTCTTTCGCCCGTTTGGATTGCGGACGCCAGAGAATGAAATAGAACAGGACAAACATGCCCCCGATGAAAATCAGATTGAAGGTGACGCTCTGTTGCGGCGTGGCTTCCTGGGCATAGGCAGCGCTGATGAAAAAATCCATGCAAATACTCTCTTGATAGTGATGCGCGTGATTATTGTGTTCTTGCGGAACCGGTCCTGTGCAGGGCTATATCGGGGCATCGGCAGCCATTTCAAGGGCCTCGATGCCCCGACGACTGAACGGGATCAGTCCTGTCCTGCTTCGGGCTCAGAAGGTGCCTGACTGGCATAGTAGCCGTCAATAAAGGCGCTCAATCTACCCTGTTCTATAGCCTGACGCAAACCTTGCATCAGTTTTTGGTAGTAGTGCAGATTGTGGATGGTATTGAGCTGCGCCCCCAGCATTTCGCGGCATTTATCCAGGTGATGCAGATAGGCGCGGCTGAAGTTGCGGCAGGTGTAGCAGTCGCAGGCCGGATCCAGCGGACCGGTGTCATCGCGGTAGCGCGCATTGCGCAATCGCACCAGCCCGGTGCTGGTAAACAGATGGGCATTGCGGGCATTACGGGTCGGCATCACACAGTCGAACATATCGATGCCGCGGCGCACCGCCTCGATGATGTCTTCCGGTGTGCCCACCCCCATGAGATAGCGGGGTTTGTGCACCGGCATGCGCTCGGCGATCAGGTCCAGCACCTTGATCATTTCCTCCTTGGGTTCCCCGACCGACAGCCCGCCGATGGCATAGCCGTCGAAATCCATTGCGGCCAATGCCTGCAGGGATTGCTCACGCAGCGCCGGGAACATCCCGCCCTGCACGATACCAAACAGGGCGGAAGGATGGTCACCATGTGCCTCCTTGCAGCGCAGGGCCCAGCGCAGGGACAGCTGCATGGACTCTTCGGCCTGTTTCTCCGTCACCGGGTAAGGCGTGCATTCGTCAAACTGCATGATGATGTCCGCGCCCAGCTCCTGCTGCACCTTGATGGCAGACTCCGGCCCCAGGAACACCTGTGCGCCATCCACCGGGGAACGGAACTTCACCCCCTCCTCGGAGATCTTGCGCATTTCCCCCAGACTGAAAACCTGGAAGCCTCCTGAATCGGTCAGAATGGGTTTGTCCCAGCCGATGAATCCGTGCAGGCCGCCATGCTTGCGCACAATCTCTGTGCCCGGGCGCAGCATCAGGTGAAAGGTATTCCCCAGCAGTATCTCGGCACCGGTATCGGCAACCTGTGCCGGTGTCATGCCCTTGACGGTGCCGTAGGTGCCGACCGGCATGAAGGCCGGGGTCTGCACCTCGCCCCGGGGAAAACTCAGTGTCGCGCGACGAGCGGCACCATCGTTACTGTGCAGTGTGAATTCCATAGTCAGTGCTCTTTAATGTTCAGTGTTCCCGGGTGGCATGGAACTGGATGTCAGGCCAGCGCTCTTCCATCAGGGAGAGGTTGACGCGGGTCGGGGCCAGATAGGTGAGGTAATCCCCGCCATCCACCGCGATATTGTCGTAGGCCTTCTTGCGGAATTCATCCAGTTTGCGCGGGTCCTTGCTGCTCACCCAGCGGGCACTGTAGATGCTCACGGGTTCATAGACGCAATCCACCTTGTATTCGTCCTTGAGCCGGAAGGCTACCACCTCGAATTGCAGAACACCCACGGCGCCAACGATCAGGTCATTGTTCTTCTCGGGCATGAACACCTGCACAGAGCCTTCCTCGGACAGCTGTCGCAACCCCTTCTGCAGCTGCTTCATCTTAAGCGGGTCCTTCAGGCGGATGCGCTTGAACAGCTCCGGCGCGAAATGGGGAATGCCGGTGAACTGCAGGTCTTCCCCCTCGGTGAAGGTGTCGCCGATCTGGATCGTTCCGTGATTGTGGAAACCGATGATGTCGCCGGATACGGCCTCTTCGGCCTGCTCGCGCTCCCCGGCCAGGAAGGTCACCGCATCACTGATGCGCACCTCCTTGTTGAGCCGCGTATGCATCAGTTTCATGCCGCGGGTATAGGCACCGGAGCACACACGCAGAAAGGCCACGCGGTCGCGGTGATTGGGATCCATGTTTGCCTGAATCTTGAAAACGAAGGCGGAGAATTTCGGTTCCTCGGCTTCCACCTTGCGGCTCACGGTCGCACGCGCCACTGGCGCCGGCGCCCACTCCACAAACTGGTCCAGCATTTCGCGCACACCAAAATTGCCGAGCGCGGTACCAAAATATACCGGGGTCATGCGGCCGGCACGGTACTCGTCAAGATCGAACTCATTGCTGGCGCCCCGTACCAGTTCAATCTCCATCTGCACATCGTCGGCATAGGCTCCCAATAACTGGCGGGCCTCGGCACTGTCGAGCCCCTGAATGCGGATATCATCCGGCAGGCGATCGGCCTGCCCCTGTTTGTAGACGTGCAGGGTATCGGTGTACAGGTTATAGACGCCCTTGAACTCCTTGCCCATGCCGATCGGCCAGTTAATGGGCGCACAGCGGATCTTCAGGACTGTCTCGATCTCGTCCAGAATCTCGATGGGGTCGCGGATATCCCGGTCCAGTTTGTTCACGAAGGTAAAGATGGGCGTATCCCGCAAGCGACACACCTCCATCAGCTTGATGGTGCGCTCCTCCACGCCCTTGGCGCCATCGACCACCATCAGTGCCGAATCCACGGCGGTCAGCACCCGGTAGGTGTCCTCGGAGAAATCCTCGTGTCCGGGCGTATCGAGCAGGTTGACCATCCGGTCGAGATAGGGGAACTGCATCACGGAGGAAGTCACCGAGATCCCCCGCTGCTGCTCCATCGCCATCCAGTCGGAAGTGGCATGGCGGTCGGATTTCTTGCCCTTGACGGTTCCGGCCTTCTGGATCAGTTTGCCGAGCAGCAGCAGCTTTTCCGTGATCGTGGTTTTACCCGCGTCCGGGTGCGAGATGATCGCGAACGTACGGCGGCGATGAATATCGGCGACGAGTGCACTTTGAGTCATGTCGGGAATTCCTGTTGAAGAGGCCGGTGCCTCCGGGGCACGCCTCCGGCACCCTGCGAAAACTGCCACAGGCGGGATGCGAAAAAGCGCGGATTATACCCGGGCAAACGAAGGCTGCCCAGCCGCGCCGGCTGCCGGCGCAAGACAGGCGCTAGTGAATGGTGGCGGAAACCGGGCGACCGGTGGTCACGGCAAAATCGGGGTGCAGCAGATCGGCGCGCTTGACCAGCAACAGATCGTGGCGGTTGAGGCGATCAAATTCACCGATGGACTCCACATCGATGTCCTCCAGCAGCACGCACACCACTTCCTCCTCATCCACATCCACCACCACGCAGGACTTGAAGCCCAGCACGGTGTTCAGGGAGGCGAAACTGCCAATATCGCAGTTGTGGGCAGGATAGAGACCAACGGAGCTCTTGAGCACACTGCCAGCGCTGTAGGCCATGCCAAACCCCGCTGCCGCCACCACATGGATGATGTCGATAATGGCCGGGTCGGTCAGATCGATGCGGACGGTGTCACTGGCGATGATCCGGGTATCGTCCTGCTGGTGCGCGACCAGCTTGAGAAACAGGCTGATATCGTCCTGGTTCCACTCCAGCATTTCCTCGGTTTCCGCACGGGAGCTGTCCGAGGCGAAGCTCACCACACTGGTCTCGATCGTCAGATCGCGGCGATCATCGTCCGCCTCATAGGGAACCACCATGGAGACGGCACACAGCCCATCGCTGGATTCCGGACTCAGACGCCAAAGAAAAGGAATATTGCCAGTGAATTCGACCATTGCCTGCTACTGAAGAGAATTGACACGCGCCTACAATAGCACCACTGCCGTCATTGCGAAAGCAAAACCCCTGCCCCTGACGGCCTCGCAAAGCGCTCCCACAGCGTGCTGAAAGCGGGATCGGGACAGTGTTTGCCCCCTGCCGACGAAGCGCGACAAACGTACGCTGAACAGGACAATTTTACACAGACAAAGACTTGACGACAGACAATAAGCATGAAGCGTTTCGGCCACACACGGTTTTCCACAGAATCTGTGGATAAGTCAGTTGATAAGTCAAAAATAAACGCCGCAAACACTGAAAATCTAGTGCCTTCACTTAACTTGGTTATTTTTTAATCAATTAGAAAATCTAATAAATATCAATAAGATAGTTAGCAATCGAACGTTCCCGCAGGGAATAAGCCTATTTTTACAGGGGATTGACGACAATCCGGGAATATATGTGCATAAAAAGGGTGCAAAATTAAAACTCTGGATAAAAAGCACAGCTTTGATCGCTGTTTTCAAAGGCTTTTTTTCCTCTATAATTCCCTGCCACAAGGACATTCCGAAGCTTTCCTGCCACGAGGTAGTGCACTTGAAATCATCCAGACTTCCCATGATCGCCGGCGTTGCTGTCGCCATCGCCCTGGCACTCATTGCACTGATCGCCGACACCCTGCACCGGGCACGCATCGAAAACAGCCTGCAGGACTTTCTTAACGGCCTCAGCCTGCCGCTGCTGGAACGTGGTGACCCGGCCCCGCTGTTCGGACATCTGGATGCCGGTGTGGAACTGCCAAGCCCCGATGTGGGGTTCATTACCCGTTATCTGCCACTGATAGAGCTCTCCCCCTGGGAAGGGGATGTGCAGGTGCCTTCCCTGTACGGCAGCGGGCAGGCCAGCGCCATCGTCAGCACACGCGCCCATTACAGCCGCGGCACCGCCGATATCCAGGCTGCAGCTGTCCATCACGAGGGACAGTGGCATATCCGCCAGTACGAGGTGATTGCCGGCCCGCCTGCGCAGTAGTGCAGCCTGCTAGCGCACAATCACGCGGTGCACCAGGGGCAACAGCGTGATCCCCAGCAAGGCGGCAATCAGCAGATCGTGATCGATGCGCAGCCCACCCAGGCTGTCGGGCGGCAGATTGAGCAACACACACAGCACGGCAACAAAACCAGTCAGGAACAGGTTGCGTTGTGCCAACATGGCCGTCACCGCCAGGGCCAGCACGGCCATCAGCAGATAGCTGGAATCGAGCCCCAGCTGCCCCAGTGTTTCCCGGGCGATGGTGATCCCGATTGTCAGAAACAGCACCAACGCATACAGCGCGTATTTGATCATGTGCGACCCCTCCTTTACCGCCACCGAAACACGGTGTATGGGCAATATAGCGGCGTCTTTTGGCAGCCATGAGAGGAAAAGTGTCAAACTTTGAACGGCATCAAGAATTGCTGCCGAAAGTGGGATGGACTTAACGTTTCTGCTACTCCGCAACCACCCGGAGCAATTGTTTGTAATCACTTAAGCCCATGAAAATCTTACTGATCCCGTCCTGTTTAAGGGTACGCATGCCATCGCTCAGCGCCTGCTTGCGCAGATCATCCAGGTCGGCCTTGTTGTAGATCAGGCTGCGCAGTTCGTGGCTGCCGGTGAGCAGCTCATGAATGCCTGTTCGCCCCTTGTAGCCAGTGCCCCCGCAATCATCACAGCCAACAGCCCGAAACAGTTTGACCTTGTCGGGGTCTATGCCCAGCTCCGCAAACACATCACGACCGTAGCTGTCGATCAGATGATCCACTTCCTGTTTCTCCGGGGTGTACTCCTCCTTGCAGGCGCTGCACAGCGTTCGCATCAGGCGCTGTGCCAGCACCCCCAGCAGGGCGTCCGAGAAATTCACCGGGTCCAGCCCCAGGTCGAGCAGACGGGTAATCGTCTCCGGTGCGGAGTTGGTGTGCAGGGTAGACAGCACCAGATGGCCGGTCAGGGATGCCTCGATGCCGATACTGGCCGTCTCGTGATCGCGCATCTCCCCGATAAGAATGACATCGGGGTCGGCCCGCAGAAAGGCCCGCATCGCCGTGGCAAAGGTGAAATTGATCTTGGGCAGCACCTGTACCTGCTGCAGCCCCGGCTGGGTGATTTCCACCGGATCCTCAGCCGTCCAGATCTTGCGATCGGGCGTGTTGATATAGCCCAGGACGCCATGCAGCGTAGTGGTCTTGCCCGACCCCGTTGGCCCCACCACCAGCAACAGGCCGTGAGGGTGGGCGGACAGCTCCACGATCTTGTTGTAATTGGCGGGCGACAGATTGAGTTTGGCCAGCGGCATGGCACTGCCAGCGGCAAGCAGACGCAGCACAGCGCTCTCGCCATTGACCGTGGGCACCGTTGCCACCCGCAGTTCGAGCTTCTTGCCACGCACCTTCAGCTTACATTTGCCGTCCTGCGGCAGACGGCGTTCGGCGATATTCAGGCGGGAAATCACCTTGATACGGGCAATGAGGGCCGAGGTGTGTTCCTTGGGCACCTTGAGCAGTTCCCGGCAGATACCATCCACCCGGATGCGTACCACACCCGAAGCCTGCTCCTTGCCCGGCTCCACATGGATATCCGAGGCCCCCAGACGATCCGCTTCGGTAATGATGCGGTTGACGAGCTGGATGATGGCAGAAGTCGCGGCGAGGCTTTCCTCCTCCTGGTCTTCATCGGATTCCACCTCGACACTGCCCTGCTCCTCCAGACGCGAGAACACATCATCGAAACCGGCCTCCATATCACCGGCATCGTCATCGCGCAGATACTGCAGAATATGCTCGGGCAGCCCCACCCGGAAGGCGTAGTTGCGGGCATTGAGTACGCCCTGTATTTCCATGATGCGCTGATAGTCGCTGGGATCATCGATGAGGATCACGGCTTCGTTCTTGTCCCCGGCGACCGGCAACCACAGGTTCTTGCGCAGATAGCTGACCCCGATGTTCTCGAACAATTCCTGGGGCAGGCTCAGGCCGGGCTGGTACTTCATGTAGGGGACGCGGTAATAGTATTCCAGCGAGGCGCCGATGGTGTCGGCATCAATGCTGAAATCCTCCATCAGGATGCGCGAGACCGAGCCGCCATAAAGCCCGACCTTGTTCTGTATGTCTTCCAGTTCCTGGCTGGAAATCTTGTTCTTCTGCACCAGGTAGTCATAGGGGCCCTGGGTGCTCTGCAACTCATTGCGGAACTGCTTGGCCAGCATCTGCGACACCATCATCGCGTGCTTGAGATCCGTTTTGCTGAACTCGCGATCGCCTTCGAAGTTGATCAGCTGCAATACGCCAAGCAGGATGCCGTCCTTGATCGGGACGATAATCATGGACTTGACCTTCCAGCCCTTGGCATCGCTGAAACGGCGGTCAAAACGCAGGCGGGGATGAATATCGAGCAGCTCCTGCTGATCCAGCACATTGCGGATCACCAGTGCGCGCTGGCTCAGGGCCACATAACCGGCCAGGGAGGTCGGGCTGAAAGGCACCCGGATTTCGGTGGCGTTGTCATCGTCGGGGTCGCCCCCCTTGAAGCTGGCCAGAATCTCCTTGCCGTTCTGTACACACTGGTAGATGGTGAACAAACGCACACCAAGCAGGTCCAGCAGCGGACGCTCCACCTCTTTCATGGCCTTCTTGAGGTGTTTGCTCTGTTTCAGACGCTGATAAATCAGGGACAGACCGCGAACGAATTCGTCCTGCGGTTCCGCGTCCTTCGCGTCGATCACTTCTGCCGTCTGATTCAAATTACTCAACCGCGCTGGTGTCATGTGAATAACAGTAACGCCGGGGCTGTCAGAGAGGGGGCAGTGCTGTGCTACCATGCGCCCGGAACAGTTGATGTGGCCCCCGCCGACACCGGACTTGGCCGGCACCCGGGTTCGAGGCCCCTGCAGGACACACCCCGTGATCAAACACCTCAGTTTTACCGCCTGTCTGCTCAGTCTTCTGCTGAGCTGCTCCCAGGCGCCGAAGAACCCGCTACCGGGGCTGTCACCCGCGCAGACGCTGCGGATCGGCGACCTGATTTTTGCGAATGAGTGTAACCTGAAAATACAATGTTTAACCAGTTGGAACATTGGGGAGGACTTCCCCTCACTGGGAATCGGTCATTTCATCTGGTACCGGCAAAACCAGCAGGAAGTCTTTGTCGAGAGCTTCCCCGCCCTGCTGGATTTCTACAACAGCCAGGGAGTGGAACTCCCGGCCTGGATTTCTGCGCTACCTGAACGGGATTCCCCCTGGCCCACACGGGAGGCCTTCCTCGCCGATCTGGAGGGTGAGCGCCTGCAGCAATTGCGTGATTTCCTCTACGACACACGAGAGCTGCAGGCCGGATTCATCATCGAGCGCATGCAGGCCAGCCTGCCACGCCTGCTCAGGGAAGCTGAAAATCCCGAAGAAATTCAATCGCTTTTCTATGAAGTAGCCAATAGCGAGCCCCCGCTGGGCATGTATGCCCTGATCGACTATGTGAACTTCAAGGGGGAAGGCGTGTCACCGTCCGAGCGCTACCAGGGGGAAGGCTGGGGATTGCTGCAGGTGCTGGAAACACTGCAGCAGACGCGCAATGACGGTGCACTGATGCCGCAGTTCGCCGAGGCCGCCCGCACCGTGCTGGCCCGCCGGGTCGCCAACGCCCCTGCCGAACGCGGGGAGCAGCGCTGGCTCGATGGCTGGAACAAGCGCACACGGACCTACGAAACCCCGCTCTGAACGCCGCCTCGTGCATCGGGACACAGGAATTTAATCTGCCGCTTCTGCGCGAGAATTGAACCCGCTTCCATTACCCAGTAACCTTGGCGCTCGCGATCACCACCCGGCGCAGGAACTGCAGAAGGCGCCTTCAGAGCATGCCACCCCTATGAGTTACGAAAGAACGAACATCCAGCAGATGACCGGCTACAGCTCCGGCGAACAACCCCGCCAGGCGCAGGTCATCAAACTCAATACCAATGAAAACCCTTACCCGGCAAGCGCAGCGGTCGCGCAGGCACTGGCCGGCATCCGGGTAGAGGATCTGCGGCGCTATCCGCAGCCCCTGGCCAATGGCTTCCGCCAGGTCGCAGCGGACTACCACCAGGTGGAGGTCGACAACATCATCGCCACCAACGGCGGCGACGAGCTGATTCGTCTGCTGATCACCACCTTCGTGGACCCGGGGCAGACCATTGCCATTGCCGAACCCAGCTATTCGCTTTACCCGGTGCTGGCCGCCATTCAGAACTGCCCGGTCACCCGCATCGATCTGCAGGAAGACTGGCAGATGGCCCCGGATTTCGCCGAGCGGCTCAATGCCAGCGGCGCCCGCCTGGCCTTTATCGTCAACCCCCACGCCCCCTCCGGAGTACTCACTCCGGTTGCCAGGCTGCGCGAGATAGCCCAATCCTTTGATGGCGTGCTGGTGATCGACGAGGCCTATGTGGATTTCATTGATCCCGAACTCGCCTACAATGCCGTCCCGCTGATCCAGACACTGAACAACGTGGTCATCCTGCGCACCATGAGCAAGGGCTATTCCCTGGCCGGTTTGCGCTTCGCCTACGGGATCGGGGCACGGGAGCTGGTTGCTCCCATGCTGTACAAAACCCGCGACAGCTATAACACGGATGTCATCTCCCAGGTTCTGGCCACCGCCGCGCTGGCGGACCGTGAACACGCGGCCCTTGGCTGGCAGAAAGTGCGTGAGGAGCGCGAACGCGTTGGACAGGCGCTCTGCGCCATGGGCTTTTCCTGTTCCCCCAGTCAGAGCAATTTCCTGCTGGCCCGGGTACCACTGCACGACTCCCGTTATGAAAGCCCCGAAATCCTGGCCAGGGAATGTTATCAACGCCTCAAGGATGAAGGCATTCTGGTGCGCTATTTCGACATGCCCCGCTTGCGGGACAAACTGCGCATCACCATCGGCACCGCGCAGGAAAACAACCAGTTGTTGCACCATCTGGAGTCCTGCCTGCGCCCGGAGTGAACGAGGCCCCCATGGCCAAAGACCTGCTCGGCGACATTCCCCCAGCCAACCCGCCACCGGGCCGCAGCTATCATTGTCCGCAATGTCACCGGCCCATGCGGCGCATCCTGGGCAAGATGGGCCCGTTCTGGGGCTGCACCGGATTCCCCGAATGCAAGGCCACCCTGTTCGACAAGGACGGCAAACCCTCCAGGACAGCAGACGAGCGTTTCCGCTGCCCGGTGTGTACCCGGCCCATGGTACGCGCCGAAAACAGCCGCGGGGTGTACTGGTACTGCACCGGGTTTGACAAGGGTTGCAAGACCCGCCTGAGCGACGATAATGGCATGCCCGCCAAGGCCTACCGCTGCACCGCCTGCGGTCAGCTGCTGCGGCGCAGACGCGGCAAGAACGGCTACTTCTGGGGCTGCAGCCAGTATCCGGAATGCCTGCACACCTGGCCCGACAAGAATGGAGAACCCCTGTTCAGACAAGAACACCGGGGAGAGTGAAGAACGTGAAATTACCTCGTTTGAAAATGCGCAAGAACACCCGGGCAACCCTGGGGGGGCTGATGATTGCTGTCGCCTCGCTGTATGCCCTGGCAATGGCCTATGACGAGGCCCGGGACAATCTGTGGAACTTCTTCTTCGGCACCCTGAGCCTGCTGGCGCTGATTCTGGTGTTTGCCGCCGCACTCGTTGCCGTGCTCTACACCCTGCGCTGGCTCAAGCGCAAACTGTTCCCGGGCGATGACGACAACTCAAACAGCTTCTAGCCTCAATGCCTAGAGCGGCAAGGCGCGCGACAGAATGAGCGCATCCTCGCCCCGGGTCTCCCCCGGCTCTGCGGGGTAATATCCACGCCGCTCCCCCACCTGGACAAAGCCCGTGGCAAGATACAGCGAAATCGCGGTCTTGTTGGAGGGACGCACCTCCAGGAAAGCCACCTCCCCACCCTTGAGATAGCCCTTCTCCAGCAGATGCCGCAGCATGCGCCGGCCATAACCCTTGTGCCGGTATTGCGGATGCACACACAGCGTCAGGACATGGGCCTCTCCTACCGCAACGGACAGTACGCCATGCGCCACCAGGCGATCGCGCGAGGCCAGCACCCAGCACTCGTATCCCGAGCGCAGACAGTCCGAGAACACCCGCTTGGACCAAGGGTTCTGCAGTGACAGATTTTCGCTCTGCACGACAAGATCGAGGTCACTGGCACGCATGGCGCGCATATACACCTGGCTGGGGTCGGATGAGGCGAATTGCAGCACGATACTCTCCTTACGCACCGCCGTTCAGACGCCCCTGTAGGGGCTTGAGCAGTTCCCACACCGGGCGCTTGAGCTCACGCACCGCATCCATGGCATTGAGACTGTGGGTGACACACACGTCCACCTCGAAACGGGGATGCCGGAAGAAGCCTCCCTGTGCCAGATCGGTATCCAGCGGGAACAGATAGGGCGCGGCCTGCTCGGCAAAGATGAACAGATAGCGCACCGGCTGCAACTTCAGCCGTCGTGCCAGAAAACCCTCCAGTGTGTGGCGGGCACTGTCATGATGCATCTGCACGTCCTCGAACAATGGCCAGGTAAAAATCATGGGGTTGAGATGCTGCTCCTGTACCGGCAGTTCCAGTGCACGCAGAATGCCGGCCAACAAGCTCTTGCAGGAGGGGGACAGGCTCGCCGAACGCGCCCAGGGCAATTCGCTGATGACCGCCAGCTGATCGTTGACGGGAATAAAGGCAAAGGCAAATTTCAGCGCTTCCTCTTCTGCGGGAGCCGGAGCGGGAGCCTCCTTCGCGGCCGGTGTCGCGGCCTTAAGCGGTGTCGATTCCGGTGCTGCTGCGACAGCCCCGGATGCCTGCAGTGCCTGCACAGGGGCATCGGGTGCTGGCGCTTCGCTCTTCACTCCTGCGGTGCTCAGGGCGCGCAAGGTCTGCTCGGCCAGCTCTGCCTCCTCTGTCACGGCCTGCGATGGTGCGCTTAGCAGCGGTGCAGGCAGGCCTGCATAGCGGAGCGAGGGGCGTGCACCAGGCAGGGCACGGCGCGGAAAATAGGACACAATGCCCATTTCCTGCAGATATGCCAGCCTGTCATTTTCGCAAAGCGCCACGGTTACTCCAGAGCGTGATCTCAACACCGGCGCATTATATGCCAAAGTCCTGCCGGGAGTGACGGAATTGTCCGCCGCTGACAAAAGTGCTTGAATCGTGCATGACAAATCTCACAGGGGAAATTCATGAAAGCACTCGTCTGCCATCAATACGGCCCGGCCGGACAACTGACCGTGGAACACCGGGAGGACCCTCAACCCGGCAAGGGACAGGTGCTTGTCGAAGTACACGCGGCGGCGCTCAATTTCCCCGACACCCTGCAGATTCAGGGCAAGTATCAGTTTCAACCCCCGCTGCCCTTCATTCCCGGTTCAGAAGTTGCCGGGACCGTCCTCGCGGTAGGGGATGGCGTACAGCAATTTCAACCGGGTGAGCGCGTGATGGCCTTCCCCGGTATCGGCGGCATGGCCGGGAAAGTCGTGGCGCCCGCCAGCGCAGTGCGCAGCATTCCCGACAATATGGACTTCCGCACGGCAGCCGGTTTTGCCATGGTCTACACCACGTCCTACTACGCCCTGAAACAGCGGGCGCAGCTGAAAGCCGGGGAAACCCTGCTGGTACTGGGGGCCAGTGGCGGTGTCGGCATGGCCGCCGTCGAGCTTGGCAAGATGCTGGGAGCACGGGTTATTGCCGCCGCCGGCAGTGAGGAGAAACTGCAGTTCGTCAAACAGTTTGATCCTGATGAACTGGTCAATTATGGCGATGGCGAACTGAAGGAGAAGGTCAAGGCACTGACTGACGAGAAAGGGGCAGACGTTATTTTCGACCCCGTTGGCGGCGCACTTTTCGACCAAGCCACCCGCTGCATCAACTGGAATGGCCGCCTGCTGGTGGTGGGCTTCACCAGCGGCCAGATTCCCGCCTACAAAGCCAACCTCGCGCTTCTCAAAGGCGCTTCCATGGTAGGCGTCTTCCTCGGCCGCTTCCGTCGTGAGGAACCCCAGGAGTACGAGAGAAACTTTGCAGAACTGCTGCACTTCTACGCCGAAGGGATTCTCAAACCCATCGTCACCCGCCACTTCCCGCTGGAGGATTATGTCGCAGCATTCGATGTCTTTACCGAACGCCGCGTCATGGGCAAGGTGGTACTGGATGTACGAGCGCCGTCCTGATGACGCTAAAAAAGGATACCTGGAGCTTCCTGCGGGTACAGGACACACTCCTGTACCCGCTCCGGACGAAACCTTAGCAGATTGCTAGCGTTCCACCGCATAGGTCAGATAACCGGTGAACATCTCCTCACCCGCATCGAAGCCCCATTCGACCGCTTCCCGGGGATTGGGATTGAAGGGGTTGGACAGGGAATTATCGAAGGCCCCCGAAATATTCACCACCGTCCCTGCTGCCACCGCGCGAGGGTTCTGCAGCCAGTACTGCGGCTGCCAGCCATAGTTGTAGGCCGGCACACTCAGCAGGGTCTCCGCCTTGGCACCGGGCGCCTGCAGATCGAATTTCATGTTCTTGCCGCGCTGATTCATGCGTGGCCGCAGCGCAAGCAGCGTTGCCTTTTCGGGAAACTCGTAGCTGACCGCAAATTTCTGCTCAGGCTCATTGGGTGTCAGGGTAAATTTCGTGGACACCGGCCGTGTCACGATTTCCCGTGCGGGGGGCGTGTCATGGAAATACAGCCCGATCGTGGTGACGTCTTCCAGCTCCCGCCCGTGCGAATAATAATGGAACTGCAGGGCCAGCTTGTAGCCCGCAGGAATCAACACTCCTGCCCCGTCCGGGAATACGGTTGCCGGATTCTCGCCAGGAACGAAACTGCCCAGGAAGCGCCGCTCGGAGGTTTGTGACTGCCGCTCCTCGCCCCAGAAATCACTCTCGGCAGGCACAATAAAAGCCGACAGATTGTGTATGACCCGCTCCTCTCCCGGATCAAACTGAAATGCCCGGACCCACTTGTCCTCGGTAAAGGGCAATGCAAGCTCGGTATACATATAGTCCAGAATGCCCACGGCAGGGATGACATTCTTGGCGGTATCGATGACAAAATCCGGTTCCCCAAGCTGCCAGTCGAAGGTCTTTTCCAGCGGCACCTCGGCCAACGGGTCCTGCGCCCCCTCCCCCCGTGGTGCACCCGCCTGCATCCAGTGCATCAGTTTCTGCCGATCCTCTGCCGCCAGGAAATGGGCATTGGGCGTCACCTCATAGCTCGCATCAACCTGCATCGGAGGCATGCGCTTGTTCATGATCACTTCCTTGACCATGGGCGACCAGCCAACCAGCGAGTAATAGCCGTTGAAAGCAAAAGGACCGGCGCCGTCCTCCCGGTGACAGATGGAACAATGCTTCACCACGATGGGAGCGACCTCGGTGGAATAATCCGGTACCGGGCCGGTAACGCTTTCATAGGCAAGCGGACAGCCCTTCACCTCGCCGCTGGCAGCAGCGGGAGTCTCGCCCGCCACGACAGCCGCCAGGCTTCCCTCCAACGCAGCATCCGCGCCACCACGGTAGTACAGCGACAGGCGCTGGGGGTTGATCACCAGCACCTCTCCTGCCTGCTGAACCTGCAGAGATTCCGCCACCAGTTTCTGCTCATCCGCCAGGACAGGAATGGCCAGGCCCCAGCCACTTTCTGTCGCCCGATCCCGGGCATTGATGTCCAGCGCCAGGAATTCGACATCCCCGGCAAATTGCGACTGCAGCGTTGCCAGCGTGTCGGCGGCATCCCGTGCGGCAGCACAGCTGTTGTCATAGGCAAGAAGGACCACGGCATCACGGTGCTGGTAGCGGCTGAGCTGATGGAAGCCTCCTGTCTCGTCCAGCAGGGCAAAGTCCCCCACCCTTTCTGCCGCGGCGGCATATGCCGACACACTGCCCAAACTTGCTGCAAACGCGCTCAGGGCGACGCAGAGTATGACCAACCACTTTTTACTGCTCATAGTCTCACTCCTCTTCAGTTACCGCGACTGATGCTGACATGGGGGTTTTCCGATTGCTCACGGGACCAGTTGCGATCCGGGTAGCTCAAACCTCCCCGTGCAGGCCCGCCCGCGTTATAGATGCCTCCACGCAGAACAAACAGCAGGTATTTCATCTTGTCGGGGGCCAGATTGGCCTTCTTGTCCGTATAGGCAGCCACGGTCTGCTCGATAACCTGGCTGCGGTTGTCGAGGCCCGGATAGGCCAGATCATCCCCGATGACAACCTTCAGGGATTCCAGGTTGTCCAGAATATAGGCAGCCTCGGGATAGCGCTCATAGAAGGTGGGGGCGATGACCGGGCTGGTGGGAATATCCGCAGGCAGAGCAACGAAACCGCTGTGCTGACGGATAAGCTTTTCGTTGTACAGCGCAATCAGGTTCTCCACGTCCTTGTCCAGCTGCTCATCCGAGGTGGCGGTGAGCACAATCTCCAGCAGGGCGATCTTCAACCACTGCGACGCCCAGGTGAGACCGCTGAATTGCGGGAACCCAACCGGATAGGCATAGGCATAAGGGTGTTCGGACAGCAGTTCATCCGACTTGGGACGGGAGGCGACCGAATGAGCATCATCGCTCAGATAGTTTTCGACGGCAGCGCTCACCGCAGCGCCCTTGTCCTGAACCTTCGGGTCCAGATGGATTTCAATGAGCTGCTCGACAAACTCACGCCCTCTTTGCAGGGTCTGCAGGGCAACGGGTGGCAGGGTGCCTATTTCCGCCAGCAGAGGGCGCACCTGGTCTGCATCATGCTCCTCATAGACCACGCCAAGCAGCCCCGGCGTCACGCGACTCTCAAACACGCGGTGCGGTCCCAGCAGCGCCAGGTGATTCCCGGCTGAATGGTAGTGAGAGGTTTCAGCCTCTTCCAGCTCGACGAGTTTGTCCATCAACATGCGCTGGCCGATGGCCGCAGCAGGCGATTCATTGGTCAACACGATCTCCTCATAGGCCCGGGCCTGCAGCACATCATGAGCCAGCAGCAACTGCTGCAGTTGGGGGTAGCGTGTTGCCAGGATTGTCGCCTCACCAGCCCAGGCCGGAACCATGCTGGGGCAGGCAACAACAAAAAAGATCATCAGGTTGGGCAAAAAACGGGTAAGAGCAGCGTACGCAGAAGAAGTCATCATTCCTCTCTCAAAAGTATTCCGAATCCATTTCGTCCCTGCCCGACTCGCTGTTGGGCTCCGCAGGAGCGGGCAAGGAATTCTCATGGTTCAGACTAGCAGATGAGGCAAAACGTCCCTTGATCTTGGTCAAACGGACACGAAATTGCCGCCACGGCCTGTGCCCAGGCCGTGGGATAGACAGCCCTTGCGGGCCATGGCGAACAAGCGCAAGGCCTCGGCTACTGCGCCGCCCGGCTGCGGAAAATGGTGGGCGTCACCCCGTGCAGCTCCTTGAACGCCTTGTTGAAGGACGACAGCGAGGCATAGCCCACATCCAGCGCGATGGTGGAAATGGCGACCTGGGACTCCGCCGGGTCCTGCAGCCGCCGGGCGGCCTCCGCGATACGGTACTGGTTGAGGTACTGATTGAAGTTACGGTAATGCAGCTTCTGGTTGATAAGGCGCCGCAGGCGATATTCCTGCATGGACACCTTGGCCGCCAGCATGCCGATGGTCAGGCCGGGCTGGGTGTACAGACGTTCACTCTCCATCACATGATGAATCCGGTCCACCAGGGGCTTGTCCTTGTCCCGCTCGCTTACACGGCTCTTGAGAGAGGGCAGCGACTGTTCGGGAACGGGATCGATGATGTGCATGGAATCACCATGCAGACGGAAGGTCGCGAGGTTGAAAAACAGAATGAGCAGAAAAATGCTGCCGACATAAATGCTGGTGATCCAGCTGCCCTGCAGGCTGAAGAATCCTGAGCCCACAATGATTGCCACAATCGCCCCCATGGTGATGACAAAGGGAACCCGGAAGCGGCGACGGGGCTCCACCAGGTCACTGCCAAGCCCGCGCACGGCGGTATACACCACATGGCAGGCAAAGATCAGCATGACCAGTTGAGTGGATTCGTACAGCAGCAAATAGGCAAGCCCCGTATAGGGACCCGTCAGGCTCGCATAGGCCCGAACCCCGATGTACACCACAATAACGCCCCAGATCAAAGGGTCGATTTTCGGATTGTCCACAAAAAGATAGCGCGTAATGACCCACAGCACCGCAGGCGCCATGATGGCCAGTGTGTTGAAGGGAAACTCGAAGAAGCGCGGCCCCGTATCGACCTCGGGAATGGTGGATACAACATAGGAGATGAGGCAGATCGCGTAGAAAGCCATCAACCGGCCCAATAACTGACGCCGGTAATAGGCCAGGTAGAATAACGCCATAAAAAGTAACTGGGAGATCGCCATGAAACTTGTGGCGTACTGGAGCAGCTGCATAAGGGTTTCACTTTTGTTGTTTTATGCGCTCAGGAAGATAGTCAAGCTGCCGCCGCTTTGCAAGACTCTCGCACCCGGCCGGGCTGCGCTCTCTGTGTCGAAGCGAAAACACACCGGGCAATGTCCCCTCTACACTCCGCGGCCTGCTCATGCTATAAACCAGCCTTCCTGTTCCGGAGAATGCAATTAACCATGGCGTCTTTTCCTCAACCCTCAAGCCTGTCGACCACACTCCTTCTGCGCGCGTTGCTGACACTCGTTCTTGTCCTGAGCATGGCACCGCTTGCACAGGCACAGCACGTCATGGTCCTCAACTCCAACAGCAGCGTGGAGCTGGAATCACAGCCGGAAGACGATGAAGTGCTGGAAACGGCGCCGCAGGAACTGATGCTGCGTTTCAGCACCTATGTGCGACTGGTGAAACTCACCATGAAAGACCCTGAGGAGAAGCTGATCAACATCGGTTTCATCTACAGCTCGGATGTCAGCCGCGTCTTCTTTCTGGATCTTCCCGAGCTGCCGCTCGCGCCGTATTACACGGTGGAATGGGCGGCTATCGATCCCGAAAACCTGATGGCTCGTGGCAGCTTCAGCTTTTCGTTTGGCCCGGATGCAGCGCCTCCCTCCACCCTGATTCCCGAAGAGGAGGTTCTGGAGCCTGTGATCGTGCCGGACTACCGCCTAATCGATCAGAACTTCTGAAGAACCTGGCGCGACGCCCCCGATTCAGGGCTTCAACACAAGGATGAAGGCACCGCGGTTACCCGCCTCCTGGCCATACCCGACCAGCTCCCCTGAGTGCTGCAGATACGCCAGATAGGCTTCCACCTCATCGCGGATACGCCCACCTCCCACCACGACACGCAATGCCTGCGCAGGCGTCTGCACGGCCTCCTCCAAGGCCTGCTGGAGCAGTGACATGGCCATGGCCACCGTTTCCCCATGGTGCGCGATATCCAGATGCAGCACGGAACCATCGCTCTGCGTGGACAAACGAGCATCACACTTGGGACATTCGGGGTGGCAGAGGGGCACCTCCATGCCGCAGTCCAAACAGATCCGGAGCAAAGTTTTCTCCTGCCAGAAAATTTTCGCCGTCCAGTATAAACGCCAGGATTTGCGCGACAAGCCTTGTGCAATTTCCGACAGTCAGCACATCACAAAACCAGCTGAACGCCTTGATTTATATGGCGCACAGCGAAGCGGAAAAATATTGATCCTGCCTATTGCATTCTCGGATTTTATAACCATAATTCGCATCGTGAATTGCCGGCCGGAAAGGCTTGACAAATGTCGAAAGGCGGCAGCTCACATCTGCAACAGATGTGTTTTGTAACGCTTCGCGCCCTGCCGGGGCAGGGGCATTCCGACTGAACGCAATTTGACGAGAGATGAAACACATGAAAAGTCATCAATGGGATGATATAGGCGACAGTGCAAAAGATTTTTTTGACTCCGGTGCCTTCATACCAGAGACGGAGCTTGACGAGGCCAATGACAAACGCCAGCACAAGCGCCGCCTGACCGAGCTGCGTCGCCGCACAGAGGAGCGGCTGGACTGGAAGCGTACGTTCGGTGATCTGCAGTTTGATGATGACGGCGATGATCAGGGCTTTCGCGGCAATGTCGATATCGACGACTACGATTTCGACGACGACGGCCTCGACGAACACTGAGAACGCCTGAAAAGACATCTGCTCCGGCCTTCCAGATCCGGGAGGCCTGGGCTTTCCACTCTCTGAAAAACACCTCATATCAGCCACTTGCCCAGGCAAGCCGCCTCGCAAAACACTCCGTTACAATCCCATGGAAATTTCTGTTCAACTGTCCAGGGAACTAGTGTACTGTTTCGCCCATGGACTTCTTCCATGGTCAATAATTCAGTAATCCGGTTTTTCTAATCATGACGTATTGTGTGGCAATTGCCGTGGACGCTGGCATGGTTTTCTGCTCGGATTCCCGCACCAATGCCGGAATCGATCAGGTCAGCACCTATAGCAAGATGTATCGTTTTGGCGTGGATGGACAACGCCAGTTTGTCATTCTTACCGCTGGCAATCTGGCCACCACCCAGGCCACCATGGCCCAGGTGAAGCGGGATATCAAGGAGCGCGCCAGCACCAGCCTGCTGACCGTGGAAACCATCGCGGAAGCGGCAGACTATCTGGGCGATGTCAGCCTGGCCCAGCAGGAAAAACACGCCCGTATCGGCAATTCCTTTGAGGCCAGCTTCATCATTGGCGGTCAGATTGCCAACAGCAAACACCGCATCATGCTGGTCTACCCCCAGGGCAACCACATCACCAGCTCCAAGGACACCCCCTATCTGCAGATCGGCGAAAGCAAATACGGCAAACCGATTCTGGATCGCATTCTGACCCCGGACCTGAACCTCGACACCTGTGCCCTGTGTGCCATGGTCTCCATGGATTCCACCATGCGCAGTAATCTGAGCGTGGGCCCGCCCATCGAAACCCTGGTCTACCGTACCGACACCCTGACACTGAACGAACCGCTGCGCTTCGGCGAGGACAGCGAGTTTCTGCGCGAACTCAAACGCAGCTGGGACCAGCGCCTCAAGGACGCCTTCAGACAGATGCCACCGTTTGCCTGGGCATCGAGCTGGGATAAATCCGCTGATGAACAAAGCGGAGCTTATTGAGCGTCGCCGCCGTTAGCACGAAGGGGTAAGCATCGCGCAGCCCCATACTCCGGTTCAGGGCGTTCATCGCCACCGACACCTGCAGCCACGCCGTCAGACACTTCTCGATGTCTGGCGGGCTGCTCGCTGTCATCAGGGGTTCCGGCAACAATCCCACCTGTGCCGCAGTCTCCAGACAATCCATCATGTGCAGATAATGCGCCCAGCACTCGGCCCAGTCCTCCAGGGGGTGCAAGGCCGCATAGGCACTGATTCTGTCCCCCTGTGGCACGCTGCCCGGTTCACGGTAATAACGCTGGACCGCCGCCTGATAATCGCTTCGCTCATCACCAAACACGGCGCGGAACTGCAGCAGATCCTGCTCTGAAGTCAGCAGATAATTGAAATAATAGTGACCGCTCTCGTGACGAAAATGCCCCAGCAGGGTGCGATAGGGTTCTCCCAGACTCTGTCGCGTCTGCTCCCGGTTCACCACATCAGCCTCGGCGAGATTGACCGTGATCAGTCCGTCCAGATGACCGGTCAGCACATGCTCCTCATCCACGAAAGGATTGGAGCGCTGGTCTTCCAGAAAAGAAAAGGCCAGGCCGGCATGCTGCTCCGTCTTTCTTGAGACGGGAAGCCCCAGATAAAGAAGGGTATACAGCAGGCGCCTCTTGGCCTGCTCCAGGCGCCCCCACCATTGACGCCGCTGCAGGGCGCGGTAGCCGGAATCCATTTCGGGAATCGTATCGTTGAGGGAACAGGCCAGACAGAAGCTGTGCCCGGGATTGCTGACCAGCCAGTTGCAAACCTGGTACTCGGTATCATTGAAACAGCGCCGGAACTGTTCCCCGGAACGGGTATCGCGCCACCACTGCCCGCTGCCATCTTCTCCCGCCACGGGTTCCAGCGTCAGCATTTGTCCGCGCAGGGGTTCGTAACCGAGCCTGCGCTGACAAGCCGTGCAAACGGTATTTTCAAAATACAGTGTTTGCCCGCAGTCGCACTGAAAGTCCCTCATTCGGCCTTACCCTGCCATTCAGGCACTGTGCTGCCCGCTGACAACCGGCAGGAACCAGGTTTCGGCAATGCGGGCGTGAATCGCGGCGATCTCCACCTGCAGCTCATCGATGTATTCCAGCAGCCCTCCCTGCAGAAGCGCCGGAATATCAGCATCGTGCAGATAGCTCAGGGTAGAGGACACCTGCGCCAGTGAGGCTTCATTATTGGGCAGGTGTTGCAGGCAGGACTGCAGCTTGAGCAGGCAATGCATCACCGCCCGTGGAAACTGCGCATCCTGCAGGATAAAAGTCACCACATCCTCGCCGTTGACCCGGTCCAGCACATGCTGGCGGTACATCTGGTAGGCACTGAGGGAGTGCAGCACATTCATCCAGATCATATTGGCAAAAGGCTTCGCGCTCTGCTCCTGAAATTCCACGCCCCGGGCCAGGCCCGGCAACAAGGTGAAGGAGCCAACATCCACGATACGCGTGCTCATGTCCGCCCGCTCCAGACTGCGGGCAATGCGCAAAAAGTTATAGCCGCTGTTGTGACTCATGGCACCTGCCAAAAGACCGGTAATCTGCTGACAGTGCGCAATGATGTCCTGCAGCAGTTGGTGCCTCGGGCCACGGGCCGTTGCCTTGCCCATATTGTCACGGGTAAACAGGTACAGATTGTTGATCTGCTCCCAGGCTTCTGTCGGAATAATCTCGCGGGTGGTGCGCGCATTCTCCCGCGCATACGACAGGGAACTGATAATGGACGAGGGATTACTCTGGTCCGAGAGCAGAAAACGATTCACGGAGCGCTCGTCCGTTTCTTTGAACTTCTCGTTGAAGTCCTGCAGGCTGCCGGTGATTTCCACCAGCGTATGCCAACCAACCCGGGTACCTCGCGGCAGGTCCAGCAGGAGATTGGAGTAGACGGTCAGAAGCCGCGCCGTGTTCTCTGTTCGCTCCAGATAACGACCCAGCCAGTAGATGCGTTCCGCAACCCGGGAGAGCATGGTTCAGCGCTCCTCTTCCGATACGATCCAGGTATCCTTGCTGCCGCCACCCTGGGAGGAATTGACGACATAGGAACCTTTGACCATGGCGACCCGTGTCAGCCCGCCAGGTGTCACATAAGTATCTTTTGCCTGCAGAATAAAGGGCCGCAGGTCGATGTGACGCGGTTCCGCTCCCCGTTCGCCCAGTACCGGAGCCGTGGACAGGGAAATCAGGGGCTGTGCCATGTAGTTGCGCGGATTGGCCCTGATACGCCGGGCGAACTCATCCCGCTCTTTTTTGCTGGCCTGGGGACCCATCAGCATGCCGTAGCCCCCGGATTCATTGGCGGGCTTCACCACCAGTTTGTCGAGGTTCTCCAGCACATACTGACACTGCTTTTCGTCCACGCAGAGATAACTGGGCACATTCTCCAGCAGCGGCTCCTCCGCGAGATAGTATTTGATCATGGCCGGCACATAGGTGTAGATGACCTTGTCATCCGCCACCCCGGCACCCGGAGCATTGGCCAGCGCCACATTGCCCTTGAGCCAGGCGCGCATCAAGCCCTTCACCCCCAGCACCGAATCGGGGTGGAACACTTCCGGGTCCAGAAACATATCGTCAATACGGCGGTAGATCACGTCCACGCGGGAGAGCCCGTTGATCGTGCGCATATAGACACAATCGTCCTCGACAACGAGATCCCCGCCTTCCACCAGTTCAGCCCCCATGCGCTGTGCAAGGAAGGAATGTTCGAAATAGGCGGAGTTATAGATGCCGGGCGTCAGTACCACAACCTCGGGATAATCGGCCTGCCTCGGCGAGATCGCCGCCAGGGTATCGAACAGCTGTGAGGTGTATTCCGTGATCGGCAGAATATTGTAGTTCTCGAAGAGTTCGGGAAATACCCGCTTGGTGACCTTGCGGTTTTCCAGCATATAAGACACGCCGGAGGGGACGCGTAGATTGTCTTCCAGCACATAGAACTGGCCGTTGGTGTCACGAATCAGATCGGTACCGCAAACGTGTGCCCAGACCCCATGCTTGGGTTTCATGCCAAGACATTCCTTGCGGAAATTAGCGGATTCTGCAATCAGCTGCGCCGGTACAATCTTGTCTTTCAGAATCTTCTGTTCGTTATAGATGTCATCAATAAAACAGTTCAGGGCACGCAGCCGCTGTTCAAGCCCCTGGCTGGTTTTCTGCCATTGTTTTTCTGTGATGATTCGGGGAATAATGTCGAACGGCCACTCCCGATCGATATTGCCGGCTTCACTGTAAACGGTGAAGGAAATACCCATGGCCTTGATGGCCAGTTCCGCAGCGGTTTTACGTTGCTGCAGATCTTCACTTTGCAGTGAACTGAGATAACGGGCCAGAATTCTTCCTGACTTGCGGGGGTGCCCGGGCGAACTGATCAACTCGTCGTAGAACGCACCGGGGTTATAAGTTTTCCAGTCAATTCGCATATGTGAGCCACATTACCCTATGACCATTAAAGTAGCAATACACCACCAGACACGCTACCACTTCGACCGCCTGGTTGAAATTTTGCCACATGTCATTCGGCTTCGGCCCGCCCCTCATTGCCGTACGCCCATCGATGCCTACTCGCTGAAAATAGAACCTGCTCAACATTTCATCAACTGGCAACAGGATCCGTTTTCCAATCATCTTGCCCGCTTGGTTTTTCCGGAAAAGGCCAAAGAATTATCGATCACTGTCGAGCTGATCGCCGACATGACGGTCATCAATCCTTTTGATTTTTTTGTGGAGGAAAGCGCCCAGTATTTTCCTTTCAAATACGACCCACAGCTTGCCAAAGACCTGGCCCCCTATCTTGAACTGAAGGAGTCCGGTCCGCAGCTGCAGGAGTGGCTCAAGGGAGCGGATCACAGCCGGCAGTCCATCGTCAGTTTTCTGGTCGCGGAGAACAGCCGCACCCAGCAGGCGATCAATTACATCATCCGCATGGAGCCCGGTGTGCAGACCTGCGCCCAGACCCTGGACAAAAAACTGGGTTCATGCCGGGACACGGCCTGGCTGTTGATTCAGACCCTGCGCCATATGGGCCTGGCCGCACGCTTTGCCTCGGGTTATCTCGTCCAGCTTGCGCCCGATGTGCGAGCACTGGATGGCCCCGGTGGTCCGGCGGAAGACTTTACCGATCTGCACGCCTGGGCCGAGGTCTATATTCCCGGGGCTGGCTGGATCGGGCTCGACCCCACCTCGGGGCTGTTTGCCGCCGAGGGGCATATCCCGCTGGCCTGCACTCCGGACCCGGTCAGCGCCGCTCCCATTACTGGCGCCACGGGTCGGTGCGAAGTGGAGTTTTTCCACGAGAACCGGGTAAGCCGCATCCACGAAGACCCGCGCGTCACCAAACCCTATACCACAGAACAATGGGCAGAGATCGACGCCCTGGGTCTGCAGGTGGACGCGGTGCTGGAGACAAACGATGTGCGCCTGACCGTGGGAGGAGAACCCACTTTTATTTCCATCGACGACATGGAAAGTGCCCAATGGAATACCGCAGCTCTGGGCAAAGAAAAACGAAAACTGGCAGGCGAGCTCCTGCATGCCCTGAAGGAACATTACGGACCCAGCGGTTTAATACATATCGGACAGGGGAAATGGTACCCGGGAGAACCTGTCCCCCGCTGGGCACTGGGCCTGTTCTGGCGCACCGATGGAAAACCGCTCTGGCATCATCCTCAACTGCTGGCCGATGACCGCACTCATGGCTCCGCGAATCTGCGCATTGCCGCCAATTTCGTCACCGCCCTCGCGCGTCGCCTGCAATTGAGCCCGCGCCATATCCTGCCCGCCTTTGAGGACAAGGCCTGGTACCTCAAGCGCGAAAGCGAGCTGCCGGCCAATGTCTCGCTCTGGGACAACAAGATAATCGACCCGCTGGAGGCTGCACGCATCAAGCGCGTTTTTGCCCACGGGCTCGACAAGGAATGCGGCTATGTTCTGCCTCTCTCCTCCCATGAAGACGAGGGAACGATTCAATGGCTGAGCTGCCGCTGGTATTTCCGCAAGGAAAAACTCACCCTCATCCCCGGCGACTCTCCTCTCGGTTACCGTTTGCCTCTCGACAGCCTGCCCTGGCAAGCACCTCAACCCGGAGAACAGGAACACGGCACAGATCCCTTTGCAGGGCGCGAGGAACTCCCCTACCCACTGGAGCTGGAAGACGAGGAGGACAGCCTTGAATTGCTCGACCCGGCAGATGGCCGCATTTTCCACACCGCTTTGTGCGTAGAGGTACGCGATGGCAGGCTGTGTATTTTTCTGCCACCGCAGACCGATCTCGAACGCTATGTCGCCCTGATTGCCGCCATCGAGGCAACGGCAGAAAAACTGACCTGCCCGGTGATCATTGAAGGCTATGAACCGCCCAAGGATCCCCGCCTGCAGAAGCTGCTGATTACCCCCGACCCCGGCGTCATCGAGGTCAATGTGCAGCCGAGCAAGAACTGGCCGGAACTGCGCGATCTGGTTCATACCCTGTACGAGCAGGCACGCCAGAATCGCCTGGGTACGGAGAAGTTCATGCTGGACGGTCGCCACACCGGCACGGGTGGCGGAAATCATGTGACGCTTGGCGCAGCCAAAGCAGAGGACAGCCCCTTTCTGCGCAGACCGGACCTGCTGGGCAGTCTGATCCGCTACTGGCAGAACCACCCCAGCCTGTCCTATCTGTTCTCCGGGCAGTTCATCGGCCCAACCAGCCAGGCACCGCGCGTGGACGAGGCGCGCGACGACAATCTGTATGAACTTGAAATTGCCCTGCAGCAGCTCGAAGGCGAAACCTCCGGGCAGTACTGGCTGGTGGATCGCATTCTGCGCAACTTCCTCGTGGACCTGACCGGCAACACGCACCGGGCGGAATTCTGTATCGACAAGCTCTATTCACCCGACAGCGCCAGCGGCCGCCTGGGCATTGTCGAGTTCCGCAATTTCGAGATGCCACCCCACTGGCAGATGAGTGCCCTGCAGGTATTGCTGCTACGCGCACTGATCGCCCGCTTCTGGCAAACGCCCTACACCCGTCCGCTGATCAACTGGGGCACCGAGCTGCACGATCGCTTCATGCTGCCGCACTTCGTCTGGGAAGATCTTGGTTGGGTGCTGGATGATCTGCAGCAGGCCGGCTACCCCTTCAAAGCCGAGTGGTTCGCCCCCTTCCAGGAGTTCCGCTTTCCTCATTACGGCAGCATTCACGTTGCGGGAATTCAGGTCGACCTGCACCGTGCCATAGAACCCTGGCATGTGCTGGGAGAGGAATCCACCGGCCAGGGCACGGCCCGTTATGTGGACTCCTCCGTAGAACGCCTGCAAGTGCGTGCCCGCAATATGACCGGCAACCGTTTTGTCGTCACCTGCAACGGACGCAAGATACCCCTGCGCAGCACCGGCACAGAGGGCGAATTCGTCGGCGGCATCCGCTTCAAGGCCTGGGCCCCGTGGTCGGCGCTGCATCCGACTATCGGCATACACTCGCCACTGGTGATCGATGTGGTGGACACCCATCACAACCGCTCTCTGGGCGGGTGCACCTATCATGTGTCCCACCCCGGTGGTCGCAACTACGATACCTTCCCCGTCAATGCCAACGAGGCCGAGGCACGCCGGGTGGCAAGATTCTGGAAACACGGCTACACCCAGGGCGAAATGACACTGGACCTCGCCCAGCCCCATGAGGCACATCCCTATACCCTGGACCTGCGCTACCGGCATCGCCCACGTTGAACATCAGACCTGGGCGGCCAGCGCCAGGAAACGCAGCAGGCCTGCGAGCGTGGCCAGAACAAGAACAAGCGCCAGCCCCTTCTCCAGGCGCGTGGACTCATAGATGCGATTGGACGGGTTGAAATACAGAACGGTTCGCATCAGGGCATATCCCGTGACACCGCCACCCAGATGGGCCGCCAATGAAACTCCTGCCGTGAATGCCTCCATGATGAACTCAAGCACAATCAGCAACACAATGAACTTATTGGAAAAAGGGCTGATGCTTACAGGGAGGTATCTATTAAACGTTAACGCACAATGCGCACCAAACAGACCGAAGATTCCGCCAGACGCACCGATGACATAGTGTTCAGGCGTGACACTCACGGCATAGAGCGCCGCAAACAGCGTCGACAATAACAACAGACACAGATAACGACTGAAGTCTATTACACGCAGAAGGGGCGTCGACAGCGTGGCAAAGGTCATGACATTGACCAGCAGATGAAAGATGCCGGAGTGAAGAAAAAACCAGGACGAAAACCGATAGAACTCCCCCTGTGACCAGGCCGTCTCCGTCAGCGCTCCAAGCTCAAGAATGGCTATCCTTTTTCCGGCATCCACAAGATGCACCATGTAAAACAGATAGCTCCACAGGCCAACAAAAATCAGTTGCAAACCGTGTATTCCTATCGACGAATCTTTGACCTGCAAAATAGACCAGACGTTTTCCTGCCTGTTATGCGCCGCCACCTCGGCAAGCCTGCTTCGCAACATCTCAAATTCCTCCAGGGACGAAAAAACGGAGGAATCCACAGCCCTGTTCGAGCCGTTTGACAGGCCAATCGAAAATGAAGGTGCGCCGACATTTATGTTCAATTCCCCTGCAGTGACAATCGAGGAAAGTGGGATTCTTGATGTCCAGAAATAGAAAAACGGCAGTTCCAGAGTAGTTTTATCGAGAGCGATGCCCGGCATCACCTTCCCCATTGTTCTGAACAGCCAGAACAGCCCAAGCACGGCCATGGGAATTGCCAGCACCGAAATAACATCCCCTACACCCGTTGGCGAGGGACGGCTATAACGACCAGCAAGAAGAACGACGACATACCCAACAAGCAGCAGGCCCAGAACCCGCATCAGTCTGTGGCGCATCAGCTTCCCCTTGAGAACAATCTTCATCGCACTTCGCCTTCCTCTTTCATATCGGGCCATCTGTTTACCCAGGGACGAGATAACGATGGTGCTCGCTACCTCGTCACTACTTACAATCCGACTACCTGCCGGAAAGCATCAGTCCTGCATTGCCGCATAGCCACCGACCAGGCTCAAGCCCGCCATAGCCACAACCGAGATGGGCGAAATTGCCAGTGCCGCAGCTACACCCATCGTGGCCCAACCCGAACCGAATGTGTATGCGGCAATACCAACAGTCGTAGTAAACAGGGGCGCAGCATCAAGAAACGCCCCCCCACTCACCTGCTCCACCTCTACCATTGAAAGTTCACGCATAGCTTTTCCCTCCTTTGGGTTTTGATTTGAAGTTCCTTTTCGAATCGATTCATACAAGCAGCCTGCACTTAAGGTGTAGTACAGGAATGCCAATCCTGCCAATGGCAGGCGAAGAAAACGAAAAAGGGACAGGAAGGACAAACAAAAACGCCCCGGTCAGCTGATGACCGGGGCGTTACGGAAAACGCGGGTGGCAGAAAAATCAGGCGGCCCGCTGCAGGGCCGCGATGCGCTCGCTTAAGGGCGGGTGAGACATGAACAGGCGCGAAAGCCCCTGACCACCGCGATTGCTGATGCCGAAGGCCACCAGTTCATCGGGCATGGCGGTAGGCTGGCTGCCCTGCTGCAAACGCTGTAGTGCGGCAATCATTTTCTGATGACCGGCCAGACGCGCACCGCCGGCATCGGCGCGAAACTCGCGCTGGCGGCTGAACCACATCACGATCATGGAGGCCAGGAAGCCCAGCACCAGTTCCGCCACTATTGTGGCAACCCAGAAGGCCGGGCCGTGGCCGCGCTCAGTCTTGAACACCACGCGGTCGATGAAGTGGCCGATCACGCGGGAGAAGAAGATCACAAAGGTGTTCACCACGCCCTGAATCAGCGTCAGCGTCACCATATCGCCGTTGGCGACATGGGTGATCTCGTGGGCCAGCACCGCTTCCACCTCGTCCGGGTTCATGTTCTGCAGCAGGCCGGAACTCACCGCAACCAGCGCGTTGTTGCGCGAGGCACCCGTGGCAAAGGCATTGGGCTGTGGCGAGTTGAAAATCGCCACTTCCGGCATGCCGATACCGGCCTGTTGGGCCTGACGCTGCACCGTGCTCAGCAGCCACTGCTCGGTGCCATTGGCTGGTTGAGCAATGACGCGCGCGCCGGTAGAACGTTTGGCAATCCATTTGGACATGGCAAGAGAAATAAACGCCCCGCCGAAACCAAACACGGCAGAGAAGATCAACAGGCTGTTCAGGTCCAGGCCCGCTCCCTGCTCATCCAGAATACGTTCCACGCCAAGCAGACGCAGGGTAATACTCAACACCACAATAATGGCCAGGTTGGTCATCAGAAACAGGGCAATGCGCTTCATGCTTTGTCTTTCCTCGAAAACTGTCTTCAATCCACAGGGGATTCTTGTGTCTGCGAGCCACGCAGGTGGCCGTCCGCGCTATAGACCGGTTCGCTCCTGGGCATATTGCGAAACATCAGATCGAAATGTTTCTGCACGCGGCCGATATTGACCACGCCTATGCCGCTGGAGAATCCGAACCAGACATACAGGCCGTTCATATTGCGGAACATCTCCGGCATGATCTGGGGGCCGACAATGGTTCCTTCAAGGTAGTGCTGGTACAGAATGGGCAAATCATCCAGCGTCACCTTGCCGACAAACAGCATGGGAATGATTTCCGGCACTCCGGAATTGATGGCGCTGCGGATGAAGTTCACGTTCTCCACGAAGCCACGCAGATACGACAGATCCTTGGTAAACACCGAGCCGCCCTCCAGGGTGCCCCCGCGAAACACGCGCTGGGTGATGCGGTAACTCTCCCGCTCGCTCAGTCCCCTCTGGACAAAGAAGCGGTACACCTCGATGAAACTCGCCCCCTGCTCGGCAATATCCACGGCCACCACGCGGTCGCTCACCTTGCGGGCGCGCTGAGGGTAAGAGCTGAAGGTCAGGGTTTCCATCAACACCGCCAGCCCCTCCTGGCAGGCCGTCACGCGGGGAGAACCCACACTGAGCCAACTTGCCCAGGGTTGGCGGCGGCCGTTCAGGGTGGTACCTACATGCACCCAGCCCTCATGCACTTCCAGAATCTGCAGATCGAATTCGGAAAACTCCGAATCCTGATTGATCTTGATGTAATCGCCCCCCGCGGCAGCATCGGAGACGATACCATCGCTGAGAATCACGCGGATATCACCCGGGGGGAAATAGGGCGTGAGGCGCTGCTGCAGAATCTGCACGGCCTCGGGCGCAGCAATGGTTTTGCCGTAGGGGCGGCTGATGTGTTCGGCGGCAGGCAGGGAAAATATCTGGCACAGTTTCTCGCCCAAGGTGCGCAGGCTCTTGCGGTCACCACGCAGCCTGTCCGCCGCAGAACCGTAAAGTTCCCGGCTGATCTGGCCGAACTGCACCGTGCCCCGGGCCTCCAGCAGATCGATCACCAACAGGTACTGGTCGACGGTATCACGCAATATTCTGCCCAGCCCGTCGCCCTGCCCGAGCCTACGCCGGATGTCGCTGCGCAGGGTCTTGAACTGCTCCCGCAGCTGCGGCACCTGGAAGTTCAGCGCCAACTGTTCGTAATACGCGCGATCCACTGGGGGCAGTACCTGCCCTGCGGATGCCAGAAACTCCCGCTCGAAGCGTGCGGGCCATTTGATGGCATCGAGAATCCGGATCGGTTTCTGCAGCGCAAGCAACCGGTCGGACAGCGTCTTGACCTGTGCCTGGTAGGCCGCCTGACTCATAGCACCTCTGCGTATGGGAAGAGAAAGGCTGCAGCTTAATGCAAATCCGGCAGCCGATACAGAGCCTCATCCTTCGGCGCCCTCTGCACTTTTTTGCAATATTCAGCACCCGTTCACAGAGTATGAGAGAGAATAGGCATGAAAATTTACTTTTGCAGGCACACCTGCCTACAGTACCCCCCATGACAACTCAGGAGACAACACCATGATTACCCCATCTGCCGGTTTCAGGACGATGATTGGCGCGCTGGCTGCCGGCCTCGCACTGAGCGCCTGTACCACCATCAACCCCTACACGGGCGAACAGCAGGTCAGCCGCGCGGTTCAGTACGGCGCCATTGGCTCCGTGGTCTGCGGCCTGGTGGGTGCCATCGAGAATGGCCAGCATGCACGCAATGCCGCCGCCGGCTGTGGTGCCATCGGTGCGGGTGTGGGCGCGTATATGGACGTGCAGGAAGCGGAACTGCGCCAGGAACTGCAGGGAAGCGGCGTGCAGATACAGCGCGTAGGCGACCAGCTGAATCTGGTGATGCCCGGCAATATCACCTTCAACACCAATGAATACACGCTGCGCCCGGAGTTTGCGCCGGTGCTCAACTCGGTTGCCTCTGTACTGTACAAATACAAGGACACCCGGCTCCAGGTCACCGGCCACACGGATTCCACGGGCAGCGCCGACTACAACTACAATCTGTCCAACCGCCGCGCGACCAGCGTTGCCAATTACCTCGCGGCACAGGGGGTGGACCAGGGGAGGATTCTCGCGCAGGGCATGGGGCCGGATCAGCCCATCGCCAGTAATGCCACAGACGCCGGGCGGGCACAGAATCGTCGGGTGGAGCTGCAGATCGTGGCGGCGCCTCCCGCCTGAGCAAACGGCAGCAGGGCCCGCGTCAGCCGACGTAGAGGTCCTGCTGCAATACCCGTGATATTTCCACCAGGGCAATACGCTGCTCTTCCACCTGCAGCACGGTGAACACGAAACCGCGCAGCTCCAGCTGCGCTCCCACATCGGGCAATTGGTCAAACTTGCTCATGAGGAAACCGGCAATCGTCGCGTAATCCTCAATATCATCATCAAACACCCCGGTCTCCAGCACGCGGGACAGTTCGTGCAGGTCGGCATGCCCCGCCACGCGCCACTGATTCTCGTCCACCACCTCGATGGCCGGAGTTTCATCCTCGTCCGGAAATTCCCCCGCGATGGCTTCAAACACGTCAATCGGGGTAATCAGCCCCTGAATCGTGCCGTATTCATCCACCACCAGCACCAGTTGTCCCTTCGAGCGGCGCAGCGTCTCGATCAGGGGCAGCACGGCAATGGAGTCCGGCACGAAGATCGGTTTGCGCAGTTTGTCTGCCGGCGTTGCCTGCCCGTGCATGGACAGATCATTGAGCAGGTCCTTGGCACGGGCAATGCCCGCAATCTCGTCCAGGCTGCCGCGGCAGACCGGGAAAAAACTGTGCGGGGTGTCGATCAGCATGGCGCGGATCGTCTCGACGCTATCCTCCAGATTGACCCAGGAGATATCCGTGCGCGGCGTCATCAGCGAACGCACGGAACGCTCGGCCAGGGTCAGCACTCCCGTCACCATGTTACGCTCGGCCACATGAAAGGCCGACAGGTCCTCCGGTGCCGCCTTGTCATCGTGGGACTCGGGTTGGTCATAGGCGCGCCCGCCCAGCAGGCTCAGCACCGCCGCCGCTGTGCGTTCACGCAGCGGCATGCGTGCCTCGTGTTTCGCCCGGTTGGCATTGGCCACCTGATTGAAGAACTCGATGGTGATGGAGAACCCGATGGCGGCGTACAGATAGCCCTTGGGAATATGGAAGCCGAAACCCTCGGCCACCAGGCTGAGACCAATCATCAGCAGGAAGCTCAGGCACAGCACCACCACGGTGGGGTGAGCGTCCACAAACTGGGTAAGCGGCTTGGAAGCGAGCAGCATCAGGCTGACCGAGATCACCACCGCCGTCATCATGACCGCCAGATTGTTGACCATGCCCACCGCCGTAATCACGGCGTCCAGCGAGAACACCGCATCCAGCACCACGATCTGTGAAACCACCAGCCAGAAACCGGCATACACGCGGTTCTCGATCTGCCCGCGCATGCTGCCTTCCAGACGTTCGTGCAGCTCGGTGGTCGCCTTGAACAGCAAAAACAGCCCCCCCGCCAGCAGGATCAGGTCGCGTCCGGAGAAATCCAGGCCATACACGGTAAACAGTGGCGAGGTGAGCGTGATGAGCCAGGAGACACCACTGAGCAGCCCCAGGCGCATGACCACGGCCAGAGACAGGCCCGTGATACGGGCACGGTCGCGCTGGTGCGGAGGAAGCTTATTGGCCAGAATGGCAATGAAGACCAGATTGTCGATCCCCAAAACCACTTCAAGAATGATCAGGGTCGCCAGCGCAATCCAGGTCGCGGGGTCCAGCAGGAGTTCCATAGGTCCTCGGGGTCAGAATCGTAAGGGCGCAGTTTAGCCCTCTTTGCCTCCGGACGGAAACAGCATGCTGCGGGCATCCACCCGGGCATCGAAGGTTTCGCCATCCATCAACTGCAGGGCCAGCACGGCCTCGCGCAGACTGAGCCCGTGGGTATCGGCATATTTCGCCGCACGGGCGGCCTCGTCATAGCCAATGACCGGGCTCAGGGCCGTCACCAACATCAGGGATCGTTCCACGGAGCGCGTCAGCTGAGCCTCGTTGGCCTGCAGTCCCTCAAGGCAGTGCAGGCGGAAACTGTCCATGCCCTCGGCCAGCAGGCGCATGGACTCCAGCACACAGTGGATAATCAGCGGTTTGTAGACATTGAGTTCGAACTGCCCCTGGCTGCCCGCCATGGACACCGCCGTGTTATTGCCCATCACCCGCAGGCAGATCATGGTCAGAGCCTCCACCTGTGTCGGGTTGACCTTGCCCGGCATGATGGAACTGCCCGGCTCATTGGCCGGAATGCGGATTTCCGCCAGACCACAGCGCGGGCCCGAGTTCATCAGGCGGATATCGCTCGCCATCTTGTACAGTGCCGTACACAGCAGATTCAGGCGACCATGCAGATCCACCAGCGCATCGTGCCCCGCCAGGGCCATGAACTTGTCCGGCGCCGGTTCGAAAGGCAGGCCGCTCAGCTCACTCAGTGTGCCCGCCATCATGCCCGCCCAGCGCACGTCCGTATTCACGCCGGTGCCGACCGCGCTGCCGCCGATGGCAAGCTGCGCCACCCCCGTAGCCGTCTGTGCGAGTTGCTCGCGGGCATACTGCAGCTGCGCACGGTAAGCGCCGAATTCCTGCCCCAAGGTCACGGGCGTGGCATCCATCATGTGGGTACGGCCACTCTTGATGAACGCGGAGAATTCGCGACATTTGCCGTCCAGTCCGGCAATCAGGGCGTCCAGCGCCGGCAGCAGTGTCTCCAGCAGATACTGCAGGCTTGCCACATGCATCACCGTTGGAAACACATCGTTGGAGGACTGGCTGCGGTTGACGTGGTCGTTGGGGTGCAGTGGCGAGTTGCTGCCACGCGCCTCCCCTGCCAGTTCATTGCCACGATTGGCGATGACCTCATTGACGTTCATATTGGTCTGGGTGCCACTGCCGGTCTGCCACACGGACAGCGGGAACTGGTCGGCATGCTGCCCGCCCAGAATCTCGTCGCACACACGCACGATCAGATCGGCCCGCTGCTCGTCCAGCCCGCCGAGCCTGTGGTTGCAGAGCGCAGCAGCCTTCTTCACCAACGCGAAGGCGCGCAGAAAGGCCTCTGTAAAGTGATCGTCACCGATGTGAAAATGCTGCAGAGAGCGCTGAGTCTGGGCACCCCAGAGCGCCTCGGCTGGCACCTGGATATCGCCCATGCTGTCGCGTTCCGTGCGGGTGCTATCCCCGTGTGGCATGGTCACCTTCCTCAGGCCAGCAGTTGGTCCAGCACATAGGGCATGATGCCACCGCGCCGGAAATAGGCCAGATCGTCCTCGGTATCCAGACGACATATCAGGCGACACTGGCTGGTGCTGCCATCCTCTCTTGCAATCATCATCTGCACCTGCTGCCCTGGCTGCAGGGAGTCCAGGCCCAACAGGCTGATCGTCTCGCTGCCGCTCAGTCCCAGGCTCTTGCGGGTTTCTCCATCGGCAAACTGCAAGGGCAGCACGCCCATGCCGGCAAGATTGGCACGATGGATGCGCTCAAAACTCTCGGCGATGACCGCCTTGACCCCCAGCAGGCGTGTGCCCTTGGCCGCCCAGTCGCGGCTGGAACCAGTGCCGTATTCCTTGCCGGCAATCACCACCAGCGGTACCCCCTGCTGCTGATACTGCATGGCCGCCTCATAAATGCTGGTCTGCTGCCGCTCGGGAAACTTCAGGGTATAGCCCCCCTCAACATTCTTCAGCATTTCGTTGCGGATGCGGATATTGGCAAAGGTGCCACGCATCATCACTTCGTGGTTGCCCCGGCGCGCGCCGTAGGAATTGAAGTCCGTTTTCGCAATGCCCTTCTCGCTCAGATAACGACCGGCAGGTGTGGTCTTGCCGATGGCCCCCGCTGGCGAAATGTGATCCGTTGTCACCGAATCCCCCAGCAGGGCGAGGATGCGTGCCGTTTTTATATCCCCCTCCAACGGTGTCATGTCGGCAGCAAAGAAGGGAGGTTTGCGGATATAGGTCGATGCCGGAGCCCACTGATAGGTCTTGGACTTGCTCACCGGCAAGGCATTCCACTCGGCATTGCCGCTGAACACCTCGGCATAGTCATGGGTATACAGCTCGCGACCCACCTCGGCCATGGCGGCACTGATTTCGGCGGAAGTGGGCCAGATATCCTTGAGATACACCGCCACCCCATGGGCATCATGGCCCAAAGGTTTGCTGCTGATATCGATGTTCATGGTGCCAGCCAGGGCATAGGCCACCACCAGAGGCGGCGAGGCCAGCCAGTTGGCACGCACACGGGGGTGAATACGTCCCTCGAAATTGCGGTTGCCCGACAGCACGGCACATACCGTCAGGCCGGCAACCTCGATGGCCTCTTCGATATCCTTGTCCAGCGGACCGGAGTTGCCGATACAGGTGGTACAACCATAACCGACCAGATTGAAACCCAAGGCATCCAGAGACTGTTGCAACCCGGCCCGCAGCAGATAGCTGCTCACCACCTTGGAACCGGGAGCGAGGGAGGTTTTCACCCAGGGCTTGCGCTTCAGGCCCTTTTCCAGCGCCTTCTTCGCCAGCAGCCCCGCCGTCAGCATCACCGCCGGGTTCGAGGTATTGGTGCAGGAGGTAATGGCAGCAATGACCACATCGCCATCGTGCAGGGAATACGCCTCATCCGCCACCGTGATGGACTTGCGGATATCGCCCTCCAGATGGTCCTCTATCACGCGGGGCACCCGGGGCAGCAGCACACGATCCTGCGGGCGACCGGGGCCGGCCACACAGGGCAGTACCTCATCCAGATTGAGCGTGAGGCTGGAGCTGAACACCACCCCCTCATAATCGCCTCGCCACAGCCCCTGCGCCTTGCAGTAAGCCTCGGCCAGCGCGATGGTCTCCGCGTCACGGCCACTGAGTTCCAGATAGCGCAGGGTTTCCTCATCCACCGCAAAGAAACAACAGGTGGCACCGTACTCCGGTGACATATTGGCAATGGTGGCCCGATCTGCCAGGGACAGGGTATCCAGGCCCGGACCGAAGCACTCGACGAACTTGCCGACCACGCCGTGTGCGCGCAGCTTCTGCGCCACCGTCAGCACCAGATCGGTGGCCGTCACCCCCTCGCGTAGCGTCCCCTCAAACCGCAAGCCCACCACATCGGGAATCACCATGGCAGTGGCCTGACCCAGCATCGCCGCTTCGGCCTCGATGCCTCCTACCCCCCAACCCAGCACCCCCAGCGCATTCACCATGGTGGTATGGCTGTCGGTGCCCACCAGCGTATCGGGGTAGGCAAGACACGGCTCGCCCCCCGCCTGTGCAAACACCACGGTGGACAGAAACTCCAGGTTCACCTGGTGACAGATGCCGGTTCCGGGCGGCACCACCCGGAAATTGGCAAAGGCCTCCTGCCCCCAGCGCAGAAACTCATAGCGCTCGCGATTGCGCGCCATTTCAATCTTCACGTTGTCCCGGTAAGCGGAATCCACTGCATAATGATCGACGGTGACGGAATGGTCTATCACCAGATCCACGGGGCTGAGGGGATTGACGCGCCCGGGGTCGCCCCCCTGCTCCGCCACGGCATCGCGCATCGCAGCAAGGTCCACCACCGCAGGGACTCCGGTAAAGTCCTGCATCAATACCCGCGCGGGCATGAAGCTGATTTCGTGGGAGGAGTGCCGGGTCTCGCCCCAGGACAGCAGGGCCTGCACACCGGCGGCGTCAACAGATTGTCCGTCCAGTCGCCGGATCAGGTTTTCCAGCAGAATGCGCAGGGTAACGGGCAGATGTTCGACACGGGGATCGGCAAGCGCGGGAAGGCTGTGGAAGTGATACTCACGCTCGTTGACACGCAAGGTGCGCAGCGTATCCGGTATATCGTGCAGAGCTGCCTGAATAACACAAGGGTCGGATTCCGGTCTTTTCGTCATGATGCAATACCTGCCTGACAAGGAGCATTAAGCGAATCGTAAGCCTTGGGGGAGTATACCCCAGTGCAATGCAGGTGCGATAATCCACCCGAGTTTCCGCAACACGGCAACGAAAGGGCTGTTCAACGCAGATAGGAAAGTATGCCTGGAGTTTTCGCCCACAAGACGCTGCTGCCTCTCGCCCTCGTCGCGATCACGCAAACCGGTGTCGCCCAACCCCCCGCTCCAACGCTTCACATCAGCGGGGCCGATGCGCGCCTGGAGGAGAACATCCGTGCGCACCTGCGCCTGTTGCTCACCGAGCGCTGCGAGACCGAAGTGCGCCGATTGAACCGCCTGCTGCCCCAGGTCGCCCGGGATGTCGAACGGGCTGCCCAGGCCCTGGGTTACTACCGCAGTCAGCAGCAGGCCAGTTTCACCCGCAATGAAAACTGCTGGGAATTGGGCATCAGCATCACCCCCGGCGAACCGGTTCTGCTCGGCGAGGTGCATGTGCAGGTGACACCGGACACTACTCGCTCCCTGCAGCAAGCCGACCCCTTTGCCACACTGCGTGGCGCTGCCGGCCTGCGCACGGGGCAGCCGCTGATTCACAGCGATTACGAGGCTCTCAAGTCGGCGCTGTCCGCCGTAGCCGTGGAGAACGGATATTTCGCCGCCCGTTTTACACGTTCGCAATTGCAGGTGGATGTGAGCCAAAAGCGCGCCGATGTCTTTATCGATTTTGACCCCGGCGAACGTTTCCGTTTCGGCGAGATCCGCATCACGCCAATCGAGGCATTGTCCCAGGCTTTCATCTCCCGTTTCGTGCCCTTTGAGCAAGGCACTCCCTATTCCACGGACGCCCTGATCGCCTTGCGCGACAGCCTCAACAACAGCCTGTATTTCAGCGCGGTGGCGGTCACTCCGCAGCTCGATGCCAGCACGAGCGCTCAGGCCCGGCGCGAGGTGCCGGTCAGCATCGACCTGGCCATGCGCCCACGTCGCAGCTGGTCCACGGGACTTGGCGTGACAACAGATATCGGCCCGCGGGTGACGCTCGCTTACGAGGATCGCTACCTGAACCGCTCTGGCCACCGTTTTAACAGCGACATGGCACTGTCTCCGCTAGATCAACGGGCCAATCTCAGCTACAACCTGCCCATGCGCAACCCGGGCAGAGAGAGCCTGAACTTCTCCACCGGCTATGTCGGGCAGGACACGGACACCTACACCACCGATACCTTCAAGATCGGGGTGAGCTACCGCTCCACTGTTGATGCCTGGGTTTTCGGTGCCGACTGGTTACAGAACATCTTCAGCAATTACCAGCGCGAGCGTTCAATAATCAACGACAACACAGAACGCAGCAACCTGACCATCAACGGCATCAACTGGACCAAGACGGTAGCAGATGACCCTATTTTCCCGCATCGCGGCTGGCGCCTGTTCGCTCAGCTCAGTGGTGCCTCCAACGCCGTGCTGTCGGACCTGAGCTTCGTGCAACTGTATGCCAGTGGCAAATATGTGCACGATTTTGGCCCCGGTCGCCTCCTGCTGCGCTCCGAACTGGCCACCTCCGTGGTAGACGGCGTGGAGGATCTACCCGTATCCATCCGTTACTTTACCGGGGGCGACCAGAGCGTACGCGGTTACCAGTACGGCAGCCTGGGCGCCACCAACGATGACGGCGAAGTCGTCGGCGGCAAGCATCTGCTGACCGCCAGCGTCGAATACGATTTTCAGGTGCTGCCCAGCTGGCGCGGCGCCGTGTTCTATGACACGGGCAACTCCTTTGCCGACTACACAAACCTGGCACTGAAGGCCAGTGCCGGCCTCGGCGTGCGCTGGCAATCCCCGATTGGTCCCATTCGCGCCGATGTGGCACGCGCGCTCGATGGCAGCGGCTACCGGCTGCACGTCACCATGGGGCCGGACCTATGACAATGAAGCCCCGTCTGCTGAAAATCGCTACCGTGACGCTGGTGGTGCTGATGATTGTGCTGGTGGCCGTGCTGACCGCGTTCAGCGCAGTGCTCGGCACCAATACCGGCAGCGCCTGGCTGCTGGACAAGGCGCTGGCACAGACCCGCAGTGAAACCCGCAGCCTCAGCATCGGCAGCAGCCTGGGCACCCTGCTCTCGGGCATGGACATCAATGCCCTGTACTATCGCGATGACAATCTCGACCTGCGCATAGACTCCGTGCGTGCGCGTTGGAACCCCATGAGCATTCTCGGCGGCGATATCCGCCTCGACCGGGTCTCTCTGCAAGGGCTGGAGCTGCAGTGGCTGGGCGGGGCATCCACCTCTTCTCCCACACAAGGGACTCCAGACCCCTTTTCCGGCATCCCCGTTCTGCCCTGGCCTGTCAGCATCGGCAGCCTGTCCCTTGACGAGGCGTACATCGGCTGGACGGACGGTAACTACAGCATTGACTCTCTGTCGCTGAGCGCCCGTCTGCGCGAGCGCGAACTGCAGGTGGATGCCCTGCGTTACGCCGCCGGCCCCGCCTCGGTGCAGGGCGAGCTGAAGGCGCAGTTACAGGCGGCCATGCCGTTGCAGGGACAATTGCAATGGCAATACCGTGCTGCGCTCGCGGCAGGGCTGGAAAACGCGAGTGGTGAACTGGAGGTGGGCGGAGACCTGAACACGCTGCACATTGCCCATCGCCTGCAGCAACCGCTGCAATTACAAAGCGAGGGGGATGTAGAGTTGCAACTGCTCGCCCCCGGCAGCACACCGATTGCCTTCCGCCTGAACCATACACTGCCGGCCCAGCTGTTGCCCGGCGTATCCCTGCCGGACGCGGGGCAACTGCGCCTGGCCTCCGCCGCTCTGCACACTCAGGGTAATGTCGATGCCATCCAGGTGGATGGCGAGGCGCAGCTGCATGTGGAACAAAGCAATGGTGAAACTCTGCTGCCACCCCTGCACCTGCAGTGGCAGGGCCTGGTGCAAAGCGAATCGCTGCGCATCGATACGCTGTCCGTGGATACCGACAGCGGGCATGCCGATGCCACAGGCAATGTGCAGTGGCAGGACGGACTCGCCCTGTCCCTGCATCTGCGGCTGAATGAAGAACATGGCGAAGACTACGCGGTATTGCTGCCCGCGGGGCTGCACCCCGGTTCACTGGCGGGAGAAGCCGATGTGTCCTGGCAGCGCAGCAATGCCGGGGATCAGTTACAGCTGCGCATCGCCTCCCTGAACGGCGAGCTCAACACCTATCCGCTGTCGGCTCAGGGGGCACTGCGTTACGGGGGCAGCACCCTGCACATCGAAGACCTGCAACTTGCCAGCGGCAGCACCCGGCTCGCCATCAACGGCAACTGGGACGACAGCGTGGATCTGGACTGGCGTGTGCAGGCAAGCAATCTGGGCACCCTGTCCCCTTTGCTCAGCGGCAGCCTCGAGGCCAGTGGCCGCATACAGGGAACGCCGGAAACCCCACAGATCAGCCTCAGCGCCAACGGCAGCAATATCGACCTGGCAGGTATACAGATTCACGAGCTGCGTGCGAACGGTGCTTACCTCAACAACAGCAATCAATTGCGCCTGGAGCTGGAACAACTGAACTTCGGCGCAGACAGCACACAACAAATCGACAGCCTCACCCTCGACGCCAGCGGTCTGCCCGCCGCCCATGAATTGCAGCTGGCATTGTCCTCCCCTCACGGGAGCGCCCAATTAACCTTCACTGGAGCACTGGATTATGACAATGCCGTGCCCTGGAGCGGGAATCTGCGCAGCGGCAATCTGCTCAGTGATCTGGGCGAGTGGCAGCTTGGCGCCGCATCCGCCTTGCAGCTGTCCTCATCCTCGGCACAGCTGGCCCGCCAGTGCTGGTTGCAGGGGCCCAGTACGCTGTGCCTGGAGGCAGGCTGGCAACAGGACAGCGGCCTGCGCGCCAACGCAAACCTCAACACCTACCCACTGACGCAGTTCAATGCGCCATTGCCTGGGGAAACGACAGACGGCTCCTCAGCCCTGCTGCCGCGACTTCCTCCGAGAACCCGTGCCGCAGGCAATCTGAATGCCCGCGTGACCCTGGAGGGCGATCCAGCCAAGCCCGATACCCTGTCCCTGCAGTTCCAGCTTGACGCCGGCGAGGGACGCCTGGATATCCAGTCCGCCACCCCGGACGACAGCGATGCTGCGGGGACGGAACCCGAGGGGCAGAGCCTGTACTGGCGCAGCGCCCTGGTGGAGGGCTCTCGCCACGAAGGCCAGTGGCAACTCATCAGCAGCCTGGACTTCTATCAACCAGACCTTGAGGCCAGTGGCAGATCGGTTCAGGGCACCGCCGATGCCCGCTTGAACATCCGTACTGACGAAAGTCTGGACGGGCAGATCAACCTCGCCTTTCAGGACCTGAGCTGGGTGGAGGCCTTCGTGCCCGTGTTGCAGAACCCACAGGGCCAGTTGCGCGGCCTCAGCCTGATCTCCGGCACCCTGGCGCAACCGCACATCGGCGGCAGCATCAATCTCACGGACGCTGCCGTGGACATTCCCGCAGCAGGCATCAGCCTGCACGACATCAGCATGAGCCTGAGCAGTGATAGTGAACAGACCGTGGTGATCCAGGGCCGAGCCAGCTCCGGCGAAGGAACGCTGAGCATCCTCAGCGAGCTGACAGATCCCCTGTCACCCGCACGCCGTCTCGACATGAGCCTGAACGGAGAAAATTTCACGCTCGCCAGCAATGAACAGATACACCTGACCCTCTCTCCGAATCTACAGATCCGGGGCGATGCCAGTGCGCTCGATGTGCGCGGCAGCCTGACCCTGCCGGTACTGGATGTGCAGATCAACACGCTGCCGGAATCCGCCGTAGACGTTTCCCCCGACACGGTGCTGATAAACACCGATGCAAACGATTCCCCCGTCAGAAATGCCGCACAGGTGGACCGCGGCATGCTGGATGCCCTGGCACTGACTGCCGAGCTGCATCTGGCACTGGGCGACGAGGCCCGTTTCCGTGGTTTTGGCCTCGATGCCCGGCTGAACGGCGGGCTCGATATCACGCAGCGCGAGACCGGGGCACCGCTGACCTATGGCGAACTGACCGTACTGGAGGGAAATTACCAGACCTATGGGCGCACCCTGAACATCGAACACGGCAAGCTGCTGTTCTTCGGCGCCATGGACAACCCGGCGCTGGATATCCGTGCGGTGCGCCAGGCCGAAAACGTCAAGGTCGGGGTTCAGATGAACGGCACGTTGCGCAATATCCGCAGCCAGTTGTTCTCCACCCCAACGCTGCCGGACGGCGACATCATTGCAGTGATGCTCACCGGCCGACCACTGGCGGAAGTTGGCAATCAGGACAGCAATGCCCTGATTGGTGCCATTACCAACCTGGGCATCAATCAGGGCCAGAGTCTCACCAATCAGGTTCGCAATCAGTTAGGCCTGGATACTCTTGCCATTACCAGCACGGGGGACACCAGCAACAGCAGCCTGACCCTCGGCAAGTATCTGACCCCGAAACTCTTCATCCGCTACGGGGTGGGGTTGTTCGAGACCGAATCCACCCTGGCGGTGGACTACAGTGTCTCCGATCGCATCAAGCTCGAAGCCAAATCCGGCAGCACCCAGAGCGTGGACATCAAATACACAGTCGAACGTTGAACGACCGGTATTCATGGCCGGGCTGAAGTGTCCTGCGCTATGCTTGGGTTCCCCAATAGAAAACGGAGCCCAGTATGTTGGATACAAAACAGTCAGCGATTGCCGGTTTTTTTCGCCTGGAATCCGCCAGCGGAATCCTTCTGATGTTCGCGGCAGCCCTGGCCATGATCCTCGCCAATTCCCCGCTTGCCGACTGGTATGACCTCTTTATCGACACCCCGGTTCAGTTACGAATTGCCCAGCTGGACGTCAGCAAGCCCCTGCTGCTGTGGATCAATGACGGCCTCATGGCGCTGTTTTTCTTCATGGTGGGCCTGGAGCTCAAGCGTGAAGTGCTGGAAGGTGAACTGTCCGAGCTGCGCAAGGTGATCCTGCCCGGTTTCGGCGCACTGGGAGGCATGCTGTTTCCGGCACTGGTGTATCTGGCCATCAATGCGGGGGATGCCTCCGCACGCTCCGGCTGGGCAATTCCCGCCGCCACCGACATTGCCTTCGCGCTGGGCATTCTGTCCCTGCTCGGTTCGCGGGTTCCGGTCAGCGTCAAGATTTTCCTGACCTCCCTCGCCATCTTCGATGACATCGGCGCCATCGTGATCATTGCGGCCTTCTATACCGAACAGATCTCGCTGCTGTCGCTGCTGATTGCCGGCACCTGCCTGCCCCTGCTGTTTGTGCTGAACCGCTGTGGTGTCACCTCCCGCAGCGTATATCGTATGGTCGGTATCGTCATGTGGGTGGCCATGCTCAAGTCTGGCGTGCACGCTACCCTGACCGGGGTACTGCTCGCCCTGTTCATCCCCCTGCGCGATCCGCACAATCCCGATACCCGTCCCCTGCAGGAATGGGAGCAGGATCTGCACACCCTGGTCGCCTTCTTTATTCTGCCGGTGTTCGCCTTCGCCAATGCCGGCATCAGCCTGCAGGGTGTCGGCATGGATCAGCTCATGCACGGCGTGCCGCTCGGCATCGCGCTGGGGCTGTTCCTGGGCAAGCAGCTCGGTGTTTTCAGCATGTGCTGGCTGGCCATTCGCCTGCGTCTGACGGAACTGCCCAGCGGCATGAGCTGGTTGACCCTGTACGGCACCGGGCTGCTATGCGGCATCGGTTTCACCATGAGCCTCTTTATCGGCTCCCTCGCCTTCGAGAGCACCGGGGTAAACCGCCTCTTCGACGAACGCCTCGGCATTCTCATCGGCTCACTGCTCTCCGGCATCACTGCCTATGCGCTGCTGCGCTACAGCCTGCGACCGGAAAAGCAATAAAAAAAGACCCATAAAAAAAGGGTGGGTTCTTTCGAACCCACCCTTTTGTTTCTTCTCACCGGTCAGACCGGTGTGAATGTCTCTGCTACATTTCGTAAGAGATACGAGCGTACAGCATGCGGCCTGTCGGATCGTACAGAACGGATTCCATACCACCCAGCATCGGCACTTTCTGCGGCAGTCTGTCGAACAGGTTGCGCGCACCTACTGTGAAGGTGAAAGCACCACCCAGCGCTTCGACGTCACTGAAGTTGTATGCTGCATCCACGATAGTGGAGTCACGCAGCTCAGTCACCGTACGGTAGTTGCTGAACGGCAGAGAACGCTGGAAGGAGAATGGGTTGGCATCAAACACCAGGCTGTCGATGTAGCGGACAGTCATATTGGCGCTGTGCTGACCACGCAGCCAACCCAGGTTCAGGTTGCCTTTCCATTCCGGCATCGGAGGTACGGAACCAGTGTTGTCGTTCTGCAGGCCAACGGCCTCGATCACAGGACGGTCAACAGACAGCTGGTACTGGTAGGAATCCACATAAGTGGCGTCCAGACCCAGGTTGAACATGCCCAGATCACCCAGTTCGAAGCGGTAACGCAGCTTCAGGTCGTATGCCTGTACCAGCATGCTGGAGGCATTGGAATCGCCGGAGTAGATGCGATCGATCTGTGCCATGTTGTTCGGGTCACGCTGGATGCGTTTGTCGGAACGCGGGTCTGCATTCCAGGCAGCAACCTGCTCCAGTGTGGGCTTGCCAGTACCGGAGAAGCCAGTGGCCTGCTTGAAGTTGAAGAAGTCTGCCGCCAGCACGTCGTTGGTGGTGGAAGACACGATACGGTCGGTGAAGTCCGTTTCGCTCCAGTCCAGAGACAGGGTCAGGTCTTCGATGATTTCCAGCTCGAAGCCGAAGCTCAGCGTATCAGCAGATTCCGGTACCAGGTTCGGGTTGCCCTTGGAGCAGTTTGCTGTGAAGGCAGCGAAGCTGGTGAAGGGGTCAGCCACGTTGGTCAGACCACAGGATTCCGGATCATTGAGCTGGCTCAGAGTCGGCGCAATGAAGGAAGAACCGCCGCTCGCACGCAGAGTCAGACGATCGAACGGAGTGTATACCAGACCGTACTTCGGATCGGTAGAGCTCTGACCAGTGGAGTAGGACTCGTCACGAACGGCCAGTTGCAGTTCCAGGTTGCTCAGCAGCGGCAGAGACGCTTCCATGAAGTAGGCGTCTACGGAACGACCGTCGCTGTTCGGGAACAGTTGCGCACCGATGAACACATCGCCAGTCAGGCTGTGCAGGGAAGGCACGTTGCTGAAACGGTCTTCACGACGCTGATAGCCGACCGCAGCACCGATTGCACCGCCGGGCAGCTCGAAACCACCGGGAGCGATGGTGCCGTTCAGCACGAGGTCAAAAGTCTGCAGCTTGTCTTCGTCATTGACACGGTTCTGCACATACGTGGAGTCTGCCACGGCCTGAGTGTTCAGCGTGGAAGCATCAGTGGACACGAAGGGGTTGAAACAGGCTTCGCGGTCATTGACCACGTCACAGTTCAGGCCCTGAGTCAGCATACCGAGGCTGAAGTTGTTGGCCAGGCTCTTGTCCTGCTGGTAAGAGAAGGTGTAAGTCGCATTACCTCTCCAGTCTTCCAGGTAGGGAACAGCGAAGTCCGCCTTGAACGCCTGACGAATGCCACGGATGTAGCCATCGCCGTGGGTTGCACCGTCGCCGCCCAGTTGAGAGGGCAGAGTGCCGTGCTTGCCCCAGGGACGCCATGCAGCGAAGTTTACGTCTTCGTTGAAGGCGATACCGTTCGGGTCGAGGATAACAGCACCGCTGGCATTGCGATCCGGTACGCCGTCACCGTTGGCATCCTGTGCAAACAGCGGGTTGCCACTGGCATCCACTGCGCGGAAGGGGTTGCCCGGCAGCTCGCCACGGATGGTGGGCAGCTCGGATACACGGCCACCCGGGTTGGAGGGTGAGCCACGGTTGTAGCTGCGACGCGCGAAGAAGCTGGTCTGCGCGCTCCAGCTGAAGTCAGGGCTGACGTCATAGGACAGGTTCAGGAAGCCAGTCCCTGTATCCTGAGCAGCACGGTAGTCCCAGAACTCACCGAAGTCGTACCAGCACTGGCCGGCGAAGGTGAAGCCGTTGGGGTTGTTGCCGGGCTGGGTCGGGTCCTGACGCACGCCGCCACAGTTCGGGTCGGATTTGGTCACGGTCTTGCCAGTCAGAACGCCGTTGGCATCACGGGTAGGTACGCGGTAACGACCCGGGTTCGGAGTACTGGAAGAAGTCAGACCCGCATTCATCTGGTCAGGACGGTCGATCATCTTCAGACGGCCGTTGGTGCGGTATTCCGCCGCAGCCACGATGTTCAGGCCGTTCCACTCGGTGCCGCCCAGGAAGCTGACAGTGGTGTCCTTGTAGTCACCGCGGTCGTCGCCCTGCTGGTACAGCTCGACCTTGACGCCGTCGTAGCTGGTGCGGGGTACGAAGTTGACCACACCTGCCACCGCCTGGGAGCCGTACAGTGCCGCAGCACCGTCAGTCACGATGTCCAGACGCTGAATGGCGATCTGGGGCAGGAAAGTGTTGACGTTGGTGCCGATTACACGCATGCCATCCACCAGGTTCAGGGTCGCGCCGGAGCCCAGACCACGCAGGTTGATGGAAGTTGCAGTGCTGGAAGCACCAGTCAGGGAATTCTGTGTCACCGTAGAGCCCTGGTTGAAGCTCAGGTTAGCCACCACGTCACCCATGTTCGGGGTACCTTCAGCTGCCAGATCTTCGGCATTGAGCTGCGTGATGGGGGATGCGGCACGGAAACCTTCCGTACGGCGGATGAAGGAGCCAGTAACGACGACTTCTTCTACTTCTGCGTCCTGCGCCAGAACGGAACCGGAAATTTGCAGCAGAGAAATGGAAATTGCTGCGCACAACAGCTTTTTCTGTGGGAACGTACTACTAAACTTCATATATTGACCTCTAACTTTTTGTTGTGGCTGCCCAACCCTGAAACCACGAACAGCGTTCATGAGAGGTGGGGCGGTCATTAACAGGAAGAAAAGAAAGACTCAGCGCCTTCTCCAATCAACAGATAAATGCCAATAAAAACAAATAACTGAAGACCAAAAACGGACGCTATATGTGAGACGTGTCCTCTCCCCCAAATCGACTATAACTCTCCCTTGGGACCAACCTAGCCGGGGGCATGGATGATCGGGCGCTGAATATATCACCCGAGTACCGGATATAAAAGTTTAAATTTTGCAAAAAAGCGCAAACCGACCCCTATCGGCGACGAACAGAAGCGGGACTATCCAGACATCCGACTGATATCTATACATAAATGCGCTTGTGGGTACGCTACAGAAAGAATCGTGAAAACTGAGGAAAACTTGATATTTCGTAAGAATTCGCCATGCCCCCTTTTGAATACTCCCTAAAAAGGGGTGGGATCGCACTCTATATCAGAAGATTTTCGAGACAGGAAAATACGCAGAAACCCAAGACAAGTTCCTGATAGCTCAGGAAAAATTCACATACCACCAAGGCACAGGTATTTGAGCTCCAGGTACTCATCCATGCCATAACGCGAACCCTCACGTCCGAGGCCGGATGCCTTGACACCCCCGAAAGGGGCGAGTTCCGTTGAAATAAGCCCGGTATTGACGCCCACCATCCCGTACTCCAGCGCTTCGGAAACCCGGAATACCCGCTGCACATCCCGGGTAAAGACATAGGACGCCAGGCCAAACTCGGTATCGTTGGCCATGGCTATGGCCTCTTCATCCCGGTCGAAACGGATCAGGGCGGCTACCGGGCCGAAGGTCTCTTCTTTTGTCAGCCGGGCCGTCTGCGGCACGTCCACCAGCACTGTCGGAGCAAAGAAACAGCTTTGCGGGGAGAGAAGTTCACCGCCCAGGGTTAATTTCCCGCCTCTTTCCAGCGCATCGTCAATATGCTCGCGCACCTTGTCCACGGCGCTGCGGTTGATCAGCGGCCCCAGTTGCACCCCCTCCTCCAGGCCATTGCCCACGCGTAACCCGCTCACGGCTGCCTGCAGCCTCTGCGCAAAGGCCTCGTAGATGCCCGACTGCACATAGAAGCGGTTGGCGCACACGCAGGTCTGGCCGTTGTTACGGAATTTGGAGACAAGCGCCCCCTCCACTGCCGCCTCCAGATCGGCATCATCGAAAACGATAAAGGGGGCATTGCCGCCCAGTTCGAGGGAAATGCGCTTGATACCCTGCGCACACTGGGCCATGAGCGTGCGCCCGATTTCCGTGGAGCCGGTAAACGAGAGCTTGCGCACCTGCGGGTTGCCGGTCAGCTCCGCACCGATCTCACCGGCGCTGCCGGTGAGCACATTCAGGACACCCGCAGGAATACCGGCACGCAGCGCTAGCTCCGCCAGCGCCAATGCCGAGTAGGGAGTTTGCGAGGCCGGTTTCACCACCATGGTGCAACCGGCGGCAAGCGCGGGGGCGGCCTTGCGGGTCAGCATGGCCGCCGGAAAATTCCACGGCGTAATGGCAGCAGTCACCCCAACGGGCTGTTTGATGACCAGAATGCGCTTGTCCGCCTGATGGCCGGGTATCGTGTCCCCATAGGCACGTTTGGCCTCTTCCGAGAACCACTCAATAAAGGAGGCGGCATAGGCAATCTCTCCCCGCGCCTCGGCCAGAGGCTTGCCCTGCTCCAGGGTCATCAGCCGCGCCAGATCGTCCTGATGCTCCATCACCAGATCGAACCAGCGCCGCAGCAGCTGCGAACGTTCCTTGGCGGTCTTTTCCCGCCAGGCTGGCAAGGCTCGCTGCGCGGCCTCTATCGCTGCCCGAGTTTCCGTTGCGCCCATGGCCGGAACACTGCCCAGCAATTCTGCAGTGGCCGGGTTGTGCACCTCCAGTACCTGACCATTGTCGGCGGCCCGCCAGACACCATCGATACAGCACAGCTGCCGGAACAAGCCGGCATCGGCAAGACGGGGTTCCGGGGTGCTCACGGCCTGACCTGCTGCACCTGGCTGCGGTCGATAAACCCGTTGCGATTGGGCATCACGACCGCAGGCAGGGTATTGCGGTTGAGTTCAAAGGTTTCGGTGATCAGGCCGTTCAGTTGCAGGACGTAGGCCACCACCTGATAGACCTCGTCATCACTCAGGGACTTGGGCGCCGTTGGCGGCATGGCCCGGCGGATATAGTCATAAACGGTGGTGGCATAGGGCCAGTAACTGCCCACCGTCATCAGCGGTGGCGTGTCAGTGGTCGAGCCCCCTACCAGCGCCGGAACACCCGGGCTTCCCTCGCCCTGCGCGCCATGGCAGGACTCGCACTGCTGTTCATAGAGCACCTGCCCCTGAACAGCGCTACCGCTGCCTTCGGGCAGGCCATTGCCATTGGGCATCACGATCAGGTCAAGCCCCTGCAATTGCTCCTCACTGACGGCCTGGCCCAGATTGGGAGTGCTCTGCGCGGCCTGGCCCGGGATTGCCCAGGACAACAGCGACAACAGGCACACGGCAACACGCAGATCAGGCGTAAACATTCTTCACCTCCCCTGCCTCGGAAACCGACCAGCTCTGAATGGCGTTGTAGTGGAAGCGGTTCGCCGGGCTATAAATCTCCTGGAACTGCTGACGCGTTGGCTGTACGTTGCCGGCGGCATCAATGGCCCGGCTCTGCAACACGGCCGGGCCGCCCTCCCACAGCCAGGGCAGGCGGAAGCGGGTCAGCGCCAGGTCCTGGCCGGTGCCCTCCAGGTGAGCATCCGCCCAACTGCGTCCACCATCCGCCGATACCTCGACGCGACGAATCGCCGCACTGCCGGACCAGGCCACTCCGGTAATTTCGTGTAAGCCCTGGCGGCGCAGCTGCATCTGCCCCGAGGGTGAGGTAATCAGGGATTTCACGCCCATGGGAAAAGTGAACTGCAGGGCCCGCCCATCGGGCAGCAGATCCGTGTAACGGGAGGTTTCGTCACGGAAATTGGCGGGGGCATCGCTGAGCTTGATCTGGGTGAGCCATTTGACGCTGACATTGCCCTCCCAGCCCGGCACGAACAAGCGCATCGGATAGCCCTGTTCGGGACGGATCGGCTCCCCGTTCTGGTAGAGCGCAATGAACACATCCCGCAGGGCCTTGTTCAAAGGGATGGAGCGCCCCATGCTGGCACCGTCCGCCCCAGTGGAAGTCACCCAGCTTGCCCCTTCGGCAATACCCGCCTCTTCCAGCAGGGTGGACAGCTTTACGCCCGTCCACTCGGCACAGGACAGCAGCCCGTGAATCGCGGCAGCACTGCTATCCCCCGCCTGGGGCGAGGTATTGGCACCGCTGTTGCCGGAGCACTCCAGAAAGTGGATGCGGCTCTGCATCGGGTAGGCCAGCAGGTCTTCGTAACGAAAACGCAAGGGCTGACGCACCAGACCGTGAATGAGCAGCTGATGTTGTGCCGGGTCGATATCCGGCACCCCGGCGTGGTGGCGCTCAAAATGCAGGCTGTTGGGTGTGATATTGCCCTGCAGCAGGTGCAAAGGCGTACGCGAAACACCGGAACCGGGCAGCGTGGCATTCGGATTGCCCGCCAGGCGGCGCACGTCCTGCGCAAAACCGGAGGGGCTGCCATAAGCGGAGGGATCGCGGCCCGGACGTTTCGACCACTGAGGAATCTCCACCCGGCTGGCATCGGCAGCCAGTACCCGGCTGCCGATCAAACCCGTGGCACCGGCCAGGCTCAACCCCAGCAGATGACGACGACTGAGCAGACCGTTGCCTGCCACTCTTTCCCACGGCGTCTTGTTGTTCTGATTATTGATTTCGCTCATGACTCCCCGCCTCATGCGTGGCCTGTGGATGGAATTGCTGCTAATGTGGGCACTGAATAAACACCTTGCCCGACAGCCTAAATGATGACCTTTGCAAAAGCCATAGCCGTCAGTCTGCTCCTTCTTATGCCTGTGCCTTTGCTCCTTGGTGCCCAGGCACCCTTGGCTTTACAGGACTGGGACCTGCGCAGCTTCGCGGGCAACACCGACTACCGGATGGTCACTCTGGACGGCAGCTCCGTGCTGCAGGCCGTCACGCAGGACAGTGCCAGCGCCCTGTATCAGGAGCGCCGCATCGACCTTCGCCGCACCCCTTATCTGCACTGGCGCTGGCGCACCGATTCAGGCGCACCGGCCGGTGCGGACGAGAACACAAAACCCGGCGACGACTACCCGGCCCGCGTGTATGTGGTGCGCAGTGGCGGTCTGGCCTTCTGGCGCACCAAGGCGCTGAATTATGTCTGGTCGCGACAGCACCCTGTCGGCAGCCGCTGGTCCAACCCCTTTGCCGGTGACAATGTACAGATGTGGGCGCTGAACAGCGGCGCGCAGAATCAGGAACAATGGCAGCATCATGTGCGCGATGTGCGTGCCGACTGGCTGGCCGCCTTTGGTGAAGAGATCGACAGCCTCGACGGGCTGGCACTGATGACTGATATGGATAACGGCGGCGGCAGGGCCCGCAGCTGGTATGCGGATATTCACTTCAGCGCGCAGCGCTGACACGCCTGCGACACAGGGAGAGCTCATGGGAACCATTACATTTCACGGCGCGGCACAGGAAGTCACCGGCTCCTGCCATCTGCTGGAATCCCCGGCCATCGGTCGGATGCTGCTGGACTGCGGCGTGCGCCAGGGCGGAGATGCCCTGAACCGGGTACAGGACGAGGGCTTTCCCTTTGAGCCTGGCAGCATTGATGCCGTCATCCTGTCCCACGCCCATCTGGACCACTCCGGCCTGCTGCCCACGCTCGTGCACCAGGGTTTTCGTGGCCCCATTTACTGCACCCAGGCGACCAAAGGCTTGCTGCGTATCCTGCTGGAGGATGCCTCCGGCCTTTACCATCGCGACCTCGAACACGAGAACCTGCGCCGCGAGCGCAGTGGCCGGAAACCCCTGGAAGAGGAATACACCGAAAAGGATGTCGCCAAAGTACTCGAGCTGTGCGATACCAGCGCTTACCGCTCGCCGCGTCAGCTCGGCCCCGATGCCGTGCTCACCTTCCACGATGCCGGTCACATCCTCGGCTCCGCCATCGTTGAACTGGTGCTGCAGGAAAAAGGTGAGAGCCGGCGCCTGGTGTTCTCGGGGGATCTGGGCAAGTCCGACTCAGTGCTGATGAACGACCCGGCCACGCTGGACGAGGCCGATATCGTGATGATGGAGGGCACCTACGGCGACCGCAATCACCGCAGCATGGATAACACCCTGGAACAGCTCGAACAGATTCTTCACGAGACCTGGGAGCGTGGCGGCAATGTGCTCATCCCCTCCTTCGCGGTGGGCCGGGCGCAGGAGATTCTCTACCATCTTGGCTGCCTCTATCACGCCGGCAGACTGGATGGCTGGCAGGTCTTTCTGGACAGCCCCATGGCCATCGAGGTCACCCAGGTCTACGACCACTGGATGCATATTCTGGATTCCAGTGACGTGCGCTGCCTGACCCAGGTGGGACGCGAATCGCTGGCAGAATTCCTGCCGACACTGAAACTGACCAACAGCCCGGAAGAGTCCATGGAGATCAACCGCATCAAGAGCGGAGCCATCATCATCGCCGGCAGCGGCATGTGCACCGGGGGGCGTATCCGGCATCACTTCAAGCACCGTATCTGGCGCGAACACAACACCCTGCTCTTCATCGGCTTTCAGGCCCGGGGCACGCTTGGGCGCCTGCTGGTGGACGGCGAGAAAAAGATTCGCCTGTTCGGCGACGAATACCTGGTACGGGCTCGCATCGAAACCCTGGGAGGCTTCTCGGCCCATGCCGGGCAGAGTGAACTGCTCGAGTGGGCGCAGCACTTCAAAACCGGGCCACGCATGATTCTGGTCCACGGGGAGGCCCAGTCCCTGGAGGCGCTGTCCCTCAAACTGTGGGAAACCCACGGGATACGCTGCACCGTGCCCGCCCTGGGCGACTGCATCAGTTTCTGACACAGGGCTGACCATGGCCGACGTGCCCTTCGCCGCAGCACACCAGACAAGCTCCGCCATGCCCGGTGCACCACACGCCTGCAGCACCCAGGAGTTGCTGGAGTTCCTGCACAGCCGCCCGGAGGGGCTACGCGGGAGCGAGGCACAGGAGCGAGCCGCACACTACGGCCCCAATCGCCTGCCTGCGCCCCCTCCCATGCCGGCCTGGAAACGCCTGCTGAATCAGTTCCGCAGCCTCTTCATCTATGTCCTGCTGGGCAGTGCCATCCTCAGCTATCTGCTCGGACATCTGGTGGATGCCGGCGTGATTCTCGCCGTGGTGCTCATTAACGCTCTGATCGGGTTTATTCAGGAGGGCAAGGCCGAGGCCGCGCTGCAGTCCATTCTCACCCTGAGCACCACGCACTGCCTGGTGCTGCGCGATGGCCGGCTGCACAGCCTGGACAGCACGGAACTGGTGCCCGGCGATGTGGTATCCCTGCAGCCCGGCGACCGCGTACCGGCCGATATGCGTCTGCTGCAAAGCAAGGATCTGCGCAGCGATGAATCGGCTCTGACCGGTGAGTCACAGCCCTGCGAGAAATGCTGCGACACCCTGCCAGGCGACACCGCGCTGGCCGAGCGCCACAATATGCTGTTCCTGGGCACCATGATCGTGGCGGGCAGCGCCAGAGGGCTGGTCACCCATACCGGCACCGCCACGCAGATCGGCACCATCAATACCCTTGTCAACACCGTTCCCGCCCAGGCAACCCCCTTGCAGAAACAACTGGCCGCCCTGGCCCGTCAGCTCACCCTGGCCGTTCTGGTTCTGTGTGCCATCACCGTCCTCTATGGCATGGGCGTGCATGGCTACGGCTTCGGGGAAATGCTGCAAAGTGCCATTGCCATCGCGGTCGCGGCCATCCCCGAGGAGCTCCCGGCCATCGTCACCATCGTGCTGGCCATCGGCGTCATCCGCATGGCGCGCAGCAATGCCCTGGTCAGGCGTCTTCCCGCCGTGGAGGTGCTCGGTTCCGTGGACATCATCTGCACGGACAAGACGGGAACCCTGACTGCCAATGTCATGAGCGTACGCGCCCTGGCGACCGCCGCCCTGGATGTGCAGCTCAGTGGTGAGGGTTATGCGCCCGAGGGCAAGCTGAGCGCCTACGACCCAGCCTGGCAGGACACCCTTGCGCACGCCGCGTTGCTCAGCCAGCTGTGCAACGATGCCAGCATCGACCAGGATGAACAGGGGCACTGGCAGGTCCACGGGGACCCCACCGAGGGTGCTCTGCTGGGTTTTGCCGGCAAACTCATCGACACCCGCGATCTGCAACAGCATTATCCGCGCCTGGACTCCCTGCCCTTTGAAACCGAGCGCCGCTATATGGCCACGCTGCATGCCACCCCGCAGGGCGACACCCTGATTGCCCTCAAGGGCGCCCCGGAACGGCTGCTGCAGATGTGTTCCATGCAATGGGGGACACAAGGCCCCGAAGCCCTGAACACCGAGGCCTGGGAGGCGAAGATCCGCACCCTTGCAAGCGCCGGGATGCGCGTCATGGCGCTGGCCGGCAAACGAGGCTCGCAAACGCAACTGCGTCACGAAGACGTGGCCGAGGGCATGGAGATGATCGCCCTGCTGGGCATCAGCGACCCACCACGAACCGAGGCCATCGACGCCATTGCCGAGTGTCACCGTGCCGGGATTCGCGTGAAGATGATTACCGGGGACAATCCACTCACCGCCCTGGCCATTGGCCGCGAGCTGGGCCTGAACACCAGCCGGGTACTCACCGGGAAGGAGCTCGATGCCCTGGACGAAACCGCCCTAGGGCAGGCTGCCGAAGAGGTGGACATCTATGCCCGCACCAGCCCCGTCAACAAACTCCAGCTCGTAGCGGCATTGCAGGCACGCCAACATGTGGTGGCCATGACCGGTGACGGGGTGAATGATGCCCCCGCGCTGCGTAAGGCCGATATCGGGGTCGCCATGGGCCTGAAGGGAACCGATGCCGCCCGGGAAGCGGCGGACTTTGTGCTGACGGACGACAATTTTGCCACCATTGCCCGTGCCGTGGCGGCGGGCCGCACGGTCTATGACAACACGATCAAATCCATTCTCTTCATGTTGCCAACCAACCTGGCCGAGGCCGGCATTGTCTTGATGGCGATTCTTTTTGGCTGGGTGTTGCCGGTTACCGCCCCGCAGATTCTGTGGATCAATATGGTGACGACCGTGACGCTGTCCCTGGCGCTGGCCTTCGAGATGCGCGAACGCGATACCATGCAACACCCGCCGCGCCCCTACGCCCAGGGGCTGATCACGCCCTTGCTGCTGCGCCGTCTGCTGCTGGTAGGTGGCAGCAGCGCGTTGATTGTCTTCGCCCTGTTCCTGTGGCAACTGGAACGTCTTGACACACCGGAACACGCCCGCACCCTCGCTGTCAACACCGTGGTGATGATCGAGGCACTCTATCTGTTCAGCTCCCGCTTCTTCACCCGCAGCATCGTGCACCCGGACATGCGCCGGGGCAGTGCGCCGGTGCTGATCTCGGTGGGCTTGGTGCTGCTGGCACAGATGCTGTTTACCTACCTGCCGGTATCGCAGCGGATCTTTGAGGTCCGGGCACTCTCCGCAGGGGACTGGGGACGGGTGCTGGCCGCCTCGCTGTTCGTGCTGCTATTGGTCGAGGCAGACAAGGCCTGGGCACGTCGCAAGGCATCCAGGCACGATGCTTAACGGAGAAACTGCTGCAGCCCCAGCATCAGCAAAGGGGCCAGATCAATCTGATTGCTGACATCGGCGATGCTGTTGCTGGTCACCACCCGCAAACCCGCCGCCTCCATTTCCTCACGCGCTCCCGGCGCAAAAATACCATGCACGCCGATGCACACGGGGGGCTGCATGCCGCTGGCACGCAGATGGGCTGCCGCCTGCTGCATGGTGCGACCGGTACTGATAATGTCGTCCACCAGCACGGGGGTTCTGTCGAGGTATTCACACACATGGGGCAGAGAGACTTCCACCTCGCGATCCCCGAAGCGTTGCTTGCTCAGCACCTCCCAGGGGCAGTCGGCGGCAAGGGCGACCTTGCGTGCCCATTGTTCCGACTCGCCATCCGGCCCCACAATCAGGGGAAGCTTCACATGGCTGCGCAGCCACTGCGCGATGGGCTCCACGGCCGTCAGCGCCAGGGCTGGCATGCTGTACACCTCGTTGAGGGCATGAATGCGGTGCAGATGCGGATCTACCGTCAGCAGCCAGTCAAACTGCTGGCTGAGCAGGCGCGCAAAATAACGGGCACTGATGCCCTCGCCCGCGTGAAAGCGTTTGTCCTGACGCATATAGGCCAGATAGGGTGCGACCAGCCCAATGCTGTGTACGCCCAGATCACGCAAGGTACCGACCAGCAGTAACAACGGCAGTATTTTCTCGTCGGGATGATGCAGCTGGCACAGCAACACAACCTGGGCACCGCGCACATCGCTGTCCACCCGCACATAAGTTTCCCCATCCGGAAACTGGCGCAATTCCAGAACGCCCTTCTCAAAACTCCCCAAATCCTGAAGGGATGCCCCCAGGGCTTCCTGCCCGGACATAACAAACAGTATGCGTCTCACACCACCTCCTCCTCAATATGCAGCGCCTCGGGATGGGCGTGGTAAAAATCCAGGGCATATTCCAGTTCGCCGCGCGCCTCCGCATGCAGGGTCATCAAGGGCTGACCTTTCTCAACCTTGTCCCCCAGGCGCACATGCAGGTCGATGCCGGCGCTCGGGGCACTCGGGGCACCCGCCAGGCTCGCCAGACGGGAAATCACGCGATTATTGAACATGGCCACCACGCCGTCTTTCGACGCTACGATGGGATGGCGATAGGGCGCCAGAGAGGGGGTCTTCAAGCCACCCTGAGCCTCGCAGATGGCCACGAAACGATCCCAGGCCGCGCCACTGTCCAGGGTTTTGCTGGCCAGCGCCAGGCCATCCCCCGGCGGGCTGACGCCTCCCATTTCCAGCAACTGTGCCGCCAACGTCAGCGCGCGCTGGCGCAAATCCTGCGGGGCTCCCTTGCTGCGCTTGAGCACCGCCAGCACATCCCGCGCCTCCAGCGCAGGCCCAACGCCATGGCCCACCGGCTGGCTGCCATCACTGATGACGGTACGCACCTGCATGCCCAGGGCTTTGCCGGTATCCACCAGCAGCGCTCCCAACACCTCGGCCAGTTCCTGGCTGCGCACCTTGGCGGTGGGCCCGACCGGAATATCGATCAGCACATGGGTGGAACCGGCAGCCAGTTTCTTGGAGATGACCGACGCCACCAGTTGTCCCTCGCTGTCCAGGTCCAGTGCCCGCTCCACGCGGATAATGATGTCATCCGTAGGGCTGAGCGACACGGAACCGCCCCAGGCCAGGCACGCCCCCTGCGTGCGCACCACCTCCCGCATTTTTTCATAGCTGAGTGTCACGGTCGTCAGGGTTTCCATGGTATCGGCAGTGCCAGCGGGCGAGGTGATCGCGCGCGAGGAGGTCTTCGGCATCATCAGCCCATTGGCGGCAACGATGGCCACCACGATGGGCGTGGTGCGATTGCCGGGCAGCCCGCCGACACAGTGCTTGTCCAGCACCTGCACCTCGTCCCCCCAGTGAAAGCTCTGGCCGCACTCCACCATGGCACGGGTGATGGCAATGGTTTCATCGAGGCTGAGATTGTTTGCCGCGCAGGCCGTGACATAGGCGGCCAGCTGAATATCGGAATAACGCGCATCGTGGATATCGCTAATGATGGCGCGCGCTGCCTCCAGACCGATCTTGCGGCCATAGAGCTTGCCGCGCACATGGCTCATGGATTCCACCGGCAGGGCGTGCTTGAACCATGCCCTGTCTCCCTCTTTTGCCCCCAGCAATTCCCAGGCACTGTCGCTGAGCGCGGCTTTCTGATGGCTGAGCAGATCCCCGGTGACGATATTCAGCGTGGCGATAATACTGCGCTCCCCCACGCAGACCCGCACGCGCCCTTGGGCGCTGAAGCCCTCCGAGCGGCACACATGGCAGTCTTCGCGCATATACACCACCGGTTCCTGATGGGTGTCGATGCCCGCGCGGGTGAGGTAGAGAAAGTTTTCTTCTTTGCTGTCGTCCATGGCGTCCTCGTCAGGGTCCCAGAATGCTGTTGGCCGCTGCCACGATGTGCGCGGGGCTCTGTCCGTTGGCCTGCTGCAAGCCGGCGGTGTTCAACGTTCCGCCACGATTGCGATAGCCCAACACCTGCGTCTGGGCAGGGCCAGTGTCGAGACGCCGCAGCACTCCCGTCATCACCTCGGCGTGGGTGTGGCAGACAATCAACCGGCATTTCACTGTGGGAATCACACGGGCAATATCCTCGTCCGAGTGCACATAAAGAGCCTCACGCTCATCACGGGGGATGCGGAAGCGGCCAGGCTCCAGCATGGCCACCACGGAGCAGCGTATGCCACGCTCGCGCAGCTGCTGCGCCGCCTGCATCGCCGCCTGCACCTGATAGGCCCCGATTGCAATGAGCTGCAGCTGGGCATCGGCATCATGCGTCAGTACGCGCGCCCCGTCCTCCACCGTCTGGGCCGCTTCCCCCGGCGAACACAGCACGGGCAATACATTCTTGGGCGCGACCACCGCCGCCACGCGCCCGCGCTGATGAAAAAGCTGTGCCAACACGGCGACTGCGGTGGCGGCATCGCAGGGGAAGTACACCGGGGCCACGTCTGCCATTTCACCCAGCCAGGCCTCGCACAGGGTCGGGTCCTGATGCGATTGTTCATTTTTGCCGTTCTCCCAGGTGTGGGAGCTGAGCAGCACCGGCACGGACAACCACTGCACCCGGCGCCCCGTCTCCAGCACATGGCGGGCGAAGATTACTTCCTGACGCATGGCGCCCAGCATCTTCACGGCAAAGGCCTCATAACTGACCACCAGATTGAGCCCCTGTTTATTGCCCAGTGCCGCACTCACCACGGCCTCCTCGTTGAGCGCGGTAATCACCGCGCCGTGCAGGGATTCGGCCACCCCCGCCTCCGGCGAGGTCACGCGGTGCTGCAGCAGGTCGAGGCTGATGTTCATGCGGTTACTGCGCATCTCGTCCGGATTGCCAACGCGAACGCGCAGAGAGGGGTTTGCCTTCACCAGTTCGGCAAACCAGGCATCGATAGCCGCCATCGGCGCCATGGCAGCACCCGCAGGCAGATCGGGCAGTACAGGCAAATCCGGTGCCTCAACCACCAGCTTGCGCAGGCAGTGATCCTTTTCCTGCACGCGCTTTTGCGCCTCGTGCGTTCGCAGGCAGGCAATGGCGTCCGCCAGCTCTGCGGGCTTGACGTACAGGGCAGCACAGCCCTCATTGAACAGCCTGCGACTCGTCTCATCCTTTGCGCAACTGCCCGGCAGGGGCAGATTGTGGGCAGCATTGGTGCCCGCCCCCGGGAAGCCGAAGCCCTTTACCGTCTCGGCTATCGCATAGGGCAGCAGCACCGGGTACTGCTGTTCACCGGCCTGAATGCGGGCATGCTGGGCCTGCAGGTCCTTCCCCATGTGTAGAATCGCCCAGGCGAAGGCCGCCGGATCACGCCCATCAATATCGACCGGTTCAAAACCATTGAGGCGCAGATGATCGCGGAACCAGTGCACGCCGCCAGACTGCGACATCGTGGTGCGTTGATCGATGCGGCGGCCATTGGCGATCATGATCGGCATCACCAGCCCGGTATCGTCGCCACGCCACCAGCGAGCAGCCCAATCGCTGCCGCGCTGCTCCTCGAATGCACCATCGCTGAGAAAACTCACCAGCTCCTGCCCCGGCAACGGCATGTGCACATACTGCAGCCCGGCAAAACCGAGATAACCGCCCTCGCTGATCCCCCCGGCCGTGTAGACATTGACGTGACTGCCCAGCGGCGCCAGCGGGCGTCCGTTCGGCCCGATTTCATAACTGTAGAAGTCCTGGCACAAGCGGCTCAAGCCTGCGTCCGAGCGCGGATAACGGGCCGCCTGCTCCTCCTCCACATTGCCCATCAGCACATTGACGGAATCAATGGCGGCGACACAGTGTCCCTGCCCCATCATCCAGGCACGGGTCCTGCCACTGAGCGCATTGCCCAGCAGATAGCCCACATAGGCAGGCACCATGTTCAACGCCCCGCCCGTATGCCCTTCGGGGATCACCTTGAAATCCTCCGCGGCCATCTCGCGGCCATCCAGATACACCTGGCGCGCATAGCTCATGTGCACGGTCATCCACATGCCCATGCAGGCCACCCGATCTGCCGCCATCAACAGCCGCCACGCCTGCTCCGCAGAACACTTCCCGGAAGCATCGAGCTGGGCGACCAGTGCGTCCACGCGCTGCACGGTTTCCTGCCCGTGACGAATCACACCATGCCCGGCCAGCCACCGCGCCCTGAGCTCACTCATTTCCTTCCTCCCGATCCGGCAAGGGTTTCCCACTGCCGGAACATCTCGTCAAATTCATGTACCGGCGTCAGCCACAAAGCCACGGCACTGCCGTCCTCGTGCAGACGGCTCAGGCCACTGGCTCTGTCATTGCGTCCGGCATCCAGTTGCACACCAAAGGCTGCCAGCTCACCCAGCACCCGCTCGCGGACGCGCGGTTGATGTTCGCCGACTCCCCCCCCGATGCTGATGGCATCCAGCCCGCCCAGCACCGCCACGGCAGCACCAATGCCCTTGCGGATCTGCTGACAATACAGGGCCAGCAGCGCCTCGGCGCGCGGCTCTGTCGATTCCAGCAAACGGCGCACATCGCCATCACCTCCATCCAGACTGGCGAGGCCGGACTGAGTAGCAAGCAGTGCGCTGAGCTCCTGCACCGACATGTCCTCATGCTGCAGCAGATGCAACAGCAGGCCCGGGTCCACACTGCCCGCACGGGTGGACATCACCAGCCCCTCCAATGGGGTATAGCCCATGCTGGTGTCCAGCACGCACGCCCCCTGCCAGCAACTCAACGAGCAACCCCCGCCCAGATGCAGACTGACCAGACGTTCCGGAACCGGCAGACCTGCCGCCTGGGAAGCGGCCCGCACCTGTCGCCACTGATTGCGATGGGCCAGTCCGTGAAAGCCATAGCGTCGCAGGGGCCAGCGCGGGGACAGGGAGGCGGGCAGTGCATACTGAGTGGCGACATCGGGTAAACCGGCGTACAGCCCGGAGTCGAACACGGCATACTGAGGCGTTTGCGGCCAACGCTGGCGCAGACAATCTATCAGGCTGACAGCAAGGGGATTATGCAAAGGGGCCAGGACACCCCAGTGTACGATTGTGGCCAGCAGTTCCTCATCCAGGAGCCGGGCTTTCTCGGTGACGGCTCCGGCATGAACAATGCGATGAACGATCACCCGTGGCGCCTCACGCGCGGACACGCCCTGGTTCAATGCCTCCAGCAAGGTCTCGGGCGACCCACTGAAGACTCGCTCACGAATGGGGGCATCCCCCTCCAGGGGACGGCATTGCAGCTTCAGCGTTGTGCTGCCGGCATTGCACAGCAGAATGTCCTGCGCGCTGCATGTCAGTGTCGTGTGTGTCAGCACTCCGCCTCCGGCTTTCCCGCTGCGTTTATTCCAGCACCTGCAGCAGCACCCCTTCCTCTACCTGATCGGAGGGGAAGATCACTACCTGTTCGCCTTCATTCAGGCCCGCGAGCACCTGCGCCGCATCCGTGCTGCGCGCACCGATTTCCACCGCGCGCAGTTGGGCATGTTCCTGTGCCAGTACAAAGACATGCCAACGCTCATCGCGGCGGAACAGCGCGCTGCTGGGAACGCTCAGGGCATCTGCCAGTTCATCGACGACGATTGCCGCCTCGATACGGTATTGCGCCCCCAGGCCGGGATTGGGATCCGTCAATTCGCCGATGACATTGACCCGCTGTTCCTCCACGCCCAGCGCGGAATATTTGGTAAAGGCCTGGGGCTCAATATAACGGACACGCCCGTGCAGTGTCTCGCTGCCCCCCCAGCCGCTGAGCAAAATGGTATCGCCCGGGCTGACACGCACCGCCTCCTGAGTGAGCATGTCGATCATCAACTCCAGCGCATCCCCGTCACTGATGAGAAACAGGGCAGTGCCGGCCGCCACCACCCGTGAACTCTTCTCGAACACCTGCTGCACCGTCCCGGATACCGGTGCCACAATCGCCTGCGTGCCACCGGGGGCCAGGCTGTCCACGCCCAGCAACTGCGACCTGGCACTTTCTACCTCTGCCCGGGCGGCAAGCAGCGTGGCCCGGGCAGCCTGTTCACGGATCTGCGCCGCCTCCTGTGCCTGCCGGAAAGCATCCCGCTCCTCCTGGCCGATCATGCGCCGGGAGAAAAGCTGCTCACGGCGTTGCGCTTCCTGCATGGCACGAGCCAGCAGCGTCCCCGCCTCTTCCAGACTGGCCTGCGCGGCCTCTTCCCGTGCCTGCGCAGCCGCCAGCGTGGCCTCCAGCACGGCCCGTGTGCGCGCATTCTCCGGCGCCACGGCAATGCCCGCCAGAATCTGCCCGGCCTGAACGCTGTCACCCTCGATCAGCTCGGTGCGCAGCAATTGCCCGGAGACGGGGGCCGCCACGGTGTAGGGCTGTCGTGCCCGAGTGCGGCCCTGTTCGTTCACGGTAATCACCAGCGGCTGACGTATCACCTGCGCCGTCTCCACCGTGACTGCCGCCGGACGACTGGCCAGAAACAGCAGCGCAAGCACCGCCACCAGCGCGAGCAGCCCCATAAGCCAGCGCCGCAGACCTGTGCCCGCCTGTGCCTTCGTACTCGCCATATTACCTCACTCCTCTCCTGCCCGCGCTTCGGCGCGCTGCTCCTCTATTCCCGTGTCTTCAGCACGCTGATCAGATCCAGCGAATCGAGCCGGCGGCGCACGACAAAGGCGCTGGCCGCTGCGGCCACTATCGTAATCAGTGCCGCCACCCAGTAGGTTCTGGCGGCGATGACATAGGGTATCCGGAATGTGTCCGTCTGCAAGCTTTCCACCATCAGATAGGCCAGACCATAGCCGATGAGCCAGCCCAGGGGAATGGCAATCAGGGTCACCACCGCCTGCTCGCCCAGCAGCAGTGTCGCCACCTCACGGCGGTGGAACCCCATGACCCGCAGGCTGGCCAGCTCCCGTCCGCGTTCCGACAGGGCGATGCGCGCCCCGTTGTAGATCACCCCAACGGCGATCACACTGGCAAAGCCCACCAGAAAGCCAACGGAAATAAAGATATTGCGCGCCAGCTCGCGCTCGAAGGATGCCAGCATGGAGGCCGGGGAGGCCACGCCCGCCACTGCGGGCACCTGTTTCAGCTGCCGGTACAGATTGTCGCGCTCATCCGCCTGCACAGAGAGATAGGCCCCGGAGATCACATCCTGCTCGCCACTCAAGCCATGCAGCGCCGCCAGGTCCATATAGGCCGTCACCCCGAGAAAGTCCTCGACAATGCCCGTGACCCGCACGCGCTTGCTCTGACGCCGTCCCTCCAGCATTTCCGCGATCAGCCAATCACCCGTCTGCACATGCAGACGCCTGGCCAGTACCTGGCTGAGCACCACCCCCTCGGCGGGGACAGGATGCACGACACCGTCCACGGTCACGATGCGGCGCAGAACACCATCGCTCTCCATACCCTGAATCACGGTTTCCCGGCTCCAGTGCCCATTGCGCAGGCGCACGGGAGCCCCGCGATAGGTCTCCACCCGAGTGACCCCCGGCAGACGCCCCAGATCATAACGCGCCGATGCCGAGACATTCTGCAAAAAGGAAACGCTGATGTCCTCACGCTGGATCTTGCGGAACTGCAGGTCGATCAGATGCGTCACCCCATCAAACATGAACAGCCCGATGATGAGAATGGACACGGAAAATGCCACGCCGAGGGAGGAGAAAAAGGCCTGCACAGGTTTGCGTTCCACATTGCGCAAAATCATGCGTCCTGCGGCAGGCAACATCCGACCCGCCCCCATGCGTTCCAGAAACCCGGGGCGGAAGCGCACCGGAGGCTCCGGTCGCATGGCCTCGGCCGGCGGCAGGGCAACAGCCTTGCGCACGGCGCCCAGGGCCCCGCTGACAGCGCCCGTCAGGCTCACCAGCAATGCCAGCATCAGCAAACCAGGGCTGAGCTGGTACTGCAGGCCAGGCAGATCAAAATACTGCCGGTAGATGCCGATATAACTGCGCCCCAGCATCACGCCGCCCACCGTGCCGATGGCCGCCCCGATCAGCACGGCGAGCAGGGCAAACATGAGAAAATGCCGCCCCACCTCCCCGTCGCGATAGCCGAAGGCCTTGAGCACGGCAATCTCGCCGCGTTGGGTAGCAATCAGGCGCCCCAGCACCAGATGCAGAAGGAACACGGCAACCCCCAGAAACACGGCGGGGATGGCCGTGCCCATGACGCGGTTCTGATCCAGCTCTCCCTGCAACATCATGTGCGAGGCCTGATCACGGCGGGCATAGGCGCCGTAACCGCCATAGGGTTCCAGCAAGTCGTTCAACCGCGTGATGACGGCGCGCTCGCTGGCACCTGGGGCAAGCGTGACAAACACCTCATTGAAGGCCTCGTCCATATCATAAGCCGGCCCGAGTGCCCGGATGCTCATCCACAGCACGCCATAACGCTCGTCCTCCGGGAGCAGGGAACCCGGGGGAACGCTGTAGGAGTGTTCCGGAGAGATGGCGATACCGACAATATCGAGATCGCGGGCACGCCCGTTGATGATGGCCCGCAGGCTGTCGCCCGGCAGCAACCCGCGCGCATTGGCGAATTTCTCACTGATGATGACCTCGTCCGGGGAGGCCGCATCCACATAACGGCCACGGGTGATGAGCAGGTCATTGAGCTGGGGGCGCGAGCGTTCCGGCAGGGACACGAAACGGCCCTGGGCGGGAGCATCCAGCCCCTCCAGGTCCAGCGTAGCAAGAAAGCTCACCCGCGTATCCGCCAAGGCCACTCCGGGCAGCGCCTGAATACGCGCACGCACGGAATCCGGCGCACGCCGCAGGCTGCTCCACACCTCGGCAAAACGCATGTCATTGTAGTAACGCTGCTGTGCCTCGATCAGGGATTCGTAACTGCCGCGCATGGTAATCACAGTCATGATGCCCGTTGCCACCACCAGTGCGATGGAAAGCAGCTGCCCCTTCAGATGCCAGCACTCCCGCAGCAGTTTGCGCTGCAGGGCAGGCATCCGCAGCCAGCTACCGGGTCCGCGACCGTTCACCACGCGATCTGCTCCACGTCTTCACGCCGCTCGTTGTGTGTGCGCTCCACGATCTCGCCGCTGCTCATGTGCAGCACCGTGTCGCCCATGCGTCCGATGGCAGCGTTATGGGTGATGATGGCCATGGTGGTACCGGTCTCGCGGTTGACCCGGTCGAGCACACTGAGCACCAGACGCCCGGTGGCGGCATCCAGCGCCCCGGTCGGTTCATCGCACAGCAACACGCGGGGTCGCTTGGCAATGGCGCGGGCAATGGCCACGCGCTGCTGCTCGCCACCGGACAACTGCGCCGGGAAGTGATCGAGACGCGACTCCAGCCCGACCAGTGCCAGCGCCTCCTCGGGGTGCATGGGGTCTGCCGCAATATCGGTTACCAGCGACACATTCTCCCGTGCGGTCAAGCTGGGAATGAGGTTGTAGAACTGAAACACAAAACCGACATGGTCGCGCCGGTACTGGGTCAACTCGGAAGGGCTGGCGGCACTGAGCTCCTGTTCGCCATAGAAGAGACGACCGCTGCTGGCCACGTCCAGCCCACCCAGAATATTGAGCAGCGTGGACTTGCCGCTGCCGGAGGCGCCGAGCAGCACAAGCAGCTCGCCCTCGTGCAGGGTCAGATCAACATCCTTCAGGGCATGGACCTCCACCTCGCCCATGGTATAGACCTTGGACAGATGCGAGGCCCGCAGCACTACCCTGGCGCGCTCATCCCTGCCTGTCTGCGTCATCACTGCCCCCACCTTTCTGCCCCTGTGTAGTTCGCTCGTTTTTTGCCCAGCCCATGCTACTCCGTCCTTGTGACAAGGCAAGCCGTGACAGGCTTCCCGGCAGGATTAAGGCTGGAACAAGCCTGCACCCCGCACTATGATGGAACCGGATTACATGAGCACAACAAGGAGACCCCATGCCCCCCTATCGCCTGCTATCCGGTATTCTGCTGCCCTGCCTGCTACTGGCCTGCGCGCCGCTGCCTCCCGCCGCCGAACAGCCCGTGGCCCCACCTGCCCCGGCACCGCTACCGCCAACCTTATCGGCAAGCGCCGGCAGCAACCCTGGCATGCCCCAGTTTGCTCCCACCGCCCTCATCGATGAGGCCAGTGCGCTGACCCGGCGCTTTGTCGGCACCCTGCTGCCCACCCTGCAGGGCGCGATGGCCGTTGGCGGTCCGGTAGGCGCAATAGAGGTGTGTGCCGTGGAGGCCCCGCGTATTGCCCGCATACTGAGTGAGGAGTCCGGCTGGGAGGTCAAGCGGGTGAGCCTCAAGGCCCGCAACAGCAGCAGCGCCACGCCGGATGGCTGGGAAACCCAGGTGCTGAGCGTGTTTGATCTGCGCCAGCAGGCAGGCGAAGCACCCGCCACGCTGAATGTGGCCGAGGTCGTCAACGGCCGCTTCCGTTATATGCAGGCCCAGGCGGCCCAGCCCCTGTGTCTGAGCTGCCATGGCAGCAATATCAGTGCAGACGTGAAGGCGGCCATTGCGCGCAAATATCCCAACGATATGGCTACCGGCTACCGGGAGGGCCAGATCCGCGGCGCCATTTCCCTGAGCAGGGAGATGTAACAGGTATTCAGGACACACCGTGCAGGGTCAAGCAGGGAGCAGGGTTGCACAGACGTTTCTGTGAAGCCCTCTCCCCCGAATCCCCCTGCACGGGCAGGAACAAAATGATTACACGCGAACGGTGAACACATCGCAGTGAATGCCATGCAGCACGGCATTTGCGGTGGAACCGAGCACTGCCGCCTTCACAGCACTCTGCCCGTGGCTGCCGATCACCAACAGGTCCACTGCACTGCTTTTTGCCAGCCGCTTGATCTCATCCGCGGGCTTGCCCCGCAGAAAATGTACGGACTCCGCGCTGATCCCGGGGAATTTTTCCTTGAGCATGGCGCGGGTACTCTTGGCGACGGATTCCTCGAATTCGCGCTGCACCTTCTCGAAATCCCCCATGTTCAGTTCATAGGAATAATTGCCAACGAGGGTGTCAAACACCTGCACAATGCTCAGCCTGGCACCGTTTGCCAGCGCCCAGGCCTTGCTGATGATGCGTTCGGATTCTTCGGAGCCGTCGATGGCTACCAGGACGTGTTGGTATTCGCTCATAAGTCTCTCCCTGTCGAGTGGAAATCGTGTTCACGGATACTTCAGCAGGGATAGTAAGGCATGCCTCGCCTGCTCACAATGCGAGCACGCAAAAGAATGGAACAAGGGGGGGTATGCGTTGATCCGGCGCAATACCGCCCGTGCCCACAGGCACGGACGGTGGCCGCAGCAGCTTACTTGCCGAGCAGGAAGATCGTGGCCAGCAGGCCAGCGGTAGACATGGTGATGGTGTAGGGCAGGGCCAGAACCACCATACGGCCATAGGACAGGCGGATCAGCGGAGCCAGTGCCGAGGTCAGCAGGAACAGGAAGGCTGCCTGACCATTCGGTGTCGCAACGGAGGGGATGTTGGTCCCGGTGTTGATCGCCACCGCCAGCAGATCGAACTGCTCGCGACCGATGGTACCTGCCTGGAAGGCGGCCTGGACTTCGGAGATGTACACGGTGGCCACGAACACGTTGTCCGACACCATGGAGAGTACGCCGTTGGCAATATAGAAGGCCGCCAGTTGCGTATGCCCTTCCATGGCCAGCACGAAGTCCACCACCGGGGTGAACAGGTGCAGCTCGTGAATCACCGCCACCACGGTGAAGAAGACCACCAACAGGGCGGTGAAGGGCAGCGCTTCCTGGAAGGCATGACCGAGACGGTGCTCGTCGGTAATCCCGGTGAAGGCCGTGGCCAGCACGATAACCGCCAGACCGATGATGCCCACCTCTGCCAGGTGGAAGGCCAGACAGATCACCAGGAACACGGCCACAATGGCCTGAATCCACAGATTGAGAACATCGGAACGCGTCATCTTGGCCGTCTGCTCGTCGTCATAGCGCTGCAGAATCGCCCGCACATTCTCCGGCAGCGTCGCGCCGTAACCCGCAATTTTGAATTTCTCTACCGCGATGGTCGTCGCCAGGCCGGTGACCAGCACCACCATGGACACGGGAGCCACGCGCACGAAGAACTCCACGAAGTCCCACTCCATGATGTGGCCGATCAGCAGGTTCTGCGGCTCGCCCACAATGGTAGACACCCCGCCCAGCGCGGTGCCGATGGCAGCGTGCATCATGATGTTGCGCAGGAAGGCGCGGAACTGATCCAGATCGGAGCGGTTGGATTCGATGATGCTGACATCGTCGCTGACATCGTGGTTTTCCTTGTCATGATGAAAACCGGAGGCAACCTTGTGGTAGACCGAGAAGAAACCCGAGGCCACCGCAATCACCACCGCCGTCACCGTCAGCGCGTCCAGGAAGGCGGACAGCACGGCCCCCATGATGGCGAACATCAATGACAGCATCGTCTTGGAGCGCACACGCAGAAGGATTTTTGTGAAGGAAAACAACAGCATCTGCTTCAGGAAAGAGATGCCGGCGACCATGAAGATCAGCAGCAGAATCACCGGAAAATTGGTGTGTGCCTCTTCATAAACCGCCTCGGTATTGGCCATGCCAATGACAACGGCCTCAAAAGCCAGCAGCCCACCAGGCTGCAGGGGATAGCACTTCAGCGCCATGGCGAGAGTGAAAATAAACTCTGCAATCAGCATCCAGCCGGCAATGAAAGGATCGACCAGGAAGAACAGAACGGGGTTCAGAATCAAAAACCCGACGATGGTCTTCTTGTACCAGTCCGGGGATGAACCCAGAAAGTTCTTTAAAAACGTTTGGCCATATGTAGCTGTCATGAGCATTCCTCGAACTTCTTTTTTTAATTACAGATAACGCCTTCCGGTGCCCGGCCCCTGCGCAGAAGAGCCGACCCGGAATCTCTTTCAAATAACAAATGCGGAGACTTACCGAATTCGTCACCAAATTCAATAGAGGAGGCGTGTTTTCTTGTAACGAAAAGACCGGAGCCCGATGCAGCAGCGCTGCCCGGGCCCCGGTTCGGGATGCCCTGGCCGCTATACCAGGAAGTAGATCGTGGCCAACAGGCCGGCGATAGACATGGTGATGGTGTAGGGCAGAGCCAGGATCACCATACGGCCATAGGACAGGCGGATCAGCGGAGCCAGTGCCGAAGTCAGCAGGAACAGAAACGCCGCCTGCCCGTTCGGAGTAGCCACCGAAGGAATATTGGTGCCGGTATTGATCGCCACGGCCAGCAGCTCGAACTGCTCACGCCCGATGCGGCCAGCCTCAAAGGCCTGCTGCACCTCGGAAATGTACACGGTCGCCACAAACACATTGTCGGACACCATGGACAGTACGCCGTTGGCGATATAGAAAGCGGCCAGCTGGGCATTGCCCTCCATGTCGAGCACGAAATTCACCACCGGGGTGAACAGGTGCAGCTCATGAATCACGCCCACCACGGCGAAGAAAACCACCAGCAGCGAGGTAAACGGCAGCGCCTCCTGGAAAGCATGCCCCAGACGGTGCTCGTCCGTGATGCCATTGAAAGCAGTGGCCAGCACGATCACGGCAAGCCCGATGATGCCGACTTCCGCCAGATGCAGCGCCAGACACAGCACCAGGAACACTGCCACGGCGGCCTGCACCCACATCTTCATGATGTCGTTTTTGGTCAGTTTGGTTGTTTGTTCCTCGTCATATTTTTCCAGAATACTGCGCACGTTCGCGGGCAGTTCCGTGCCATAACCGGCAATTTTCAGCTTTTCCACCAGCACGGTAGTCAACAGCCCCACGGCCAGCACCGGCAGGGAGACCGGCATGACGCGCACATAGAACTCCACGAAGTCCCAGCCCATGATATTGCCGATCAGCAGGTTCTGCGGCTCGCCCACGATGGTGGATACGCCGCCCAGTGCCGTTCCCACGGCTGCGTGCATCATCAGGTTGCGCAGGAAGGAGCGGAACTGCTCCAGATCCATGCGACTGCCTTCCTTGACCTGATGGTCTTCCGTCACATCGTGCCCATCTGCATCATGATGCAGACCGGAGGCCACGCGGTGGTACACCCCGTAGAAACCGGAGGCCACGGCAATCACCACGGCGGTAACAGTCAGGGCATCCAGGAAGGCCGACAGCACGGCGGCCACCAGGGCAAAGAGCACACTCAGCATCAGCTTGGAGCGCACCCGTAGCAGAATCTTGGTAAAGGTAAAGAGCAGCATTTCCTTCAGAAAGGAAATACCGGCCACCATGAAGATCAGCAGCAGGATGACGGGAAAGTTCACCACGGCCTCGTGGTAAACCGTTTCGGGGCTGGCCATGCCAATGACAATGGCTTCGAACGCCAGCAGGCCACCCGGTTGCAGCGGGTAGCATTTGAGCGCCATCGCCAGGGTAAAGATGAACTCAAGGATCAGTACCCATCCGGCGACGAACGGATCCACCAGAAAGAACAGGATGGGGTTGAGCACCAGAAAACCGACGATCGTCAGTTTGTACCAGTCGGGCGAAGCTCCCAGGAAGTTCTTCAAAAAAGCCTGACCATAAGTAGAAGCCATAAATGTTTCCTTAAAACCTTTATTGTCTGTGCGGGTTAGACAACCCTTGCTGATTTCCAGTCGAATCCCTTGTTGTGTTCAATCCCTTGCACCAGACGCGGCAACACGCTTCGTGAAACAGGCTTCAAGTTATTGATTTTTATATTACTAACATCTCAGATTCAGACCATACGCGAGAAGACTCCAGCCAATATCAAACAGGGAAAGGCCCACGGATAATGGCCCTTCTGTACACCGGAAATCCTTTGCTTCCGGGCCCGAATGACTCAGGCTGAGACTCTTCAGGGCACGCATGCCCAGTGTATAAGAACCGCCAAATCCGGTTTTTCGTCCATGGCTTTCAGCAAAAGAATCTCCTACACTGCCTGCAGTCCTACAAAATGTCCTACAAAAACCACACCACGAGCCTATGGCCTACCTCTTCGACATCCGTCGCTCTTCTTCTCTGGAGCCCACGCTCACCTGGTCCAACCGATCGGTGTTCCTGGTTTCCCTGCTGAGCTATGTGGCGCTTGCCCAACTGGTCCAGTTTCTGGAAAACCCGGTGATCAATGGCGGCACCTTCTGGCCCGGTGCCGGGCTGAGCCTGGGCTTGCTGATGCTACTGCCCACCCGACAGTGGGGCTGGGTGATCGCGGCCGTGGCCATGGGCGAGTTCACGGGCAATCTTGTGCGCGGCTATCCGGCATCCGCCAATGCCTTCTGGACGGCCGGCAATTTTCTGGAGCCTCTGATTGCGGCCACCTTGCTGCGCCGCCCGGACAACCCGGGTGGGGCGCTGGCTCCGCAGGGCAATCTGATGCGCTTCCTTGCCTTCGGTGTGTTCCTGGCCCCACTGATTGGCGCCAGTATCGGCTCCATCGGTACGTTCTACATCATGGGCACTCCCTTCTGGCACTCCTGGCCCAAGTATTTCATCGGCGACTCGCTGGGCGTACTTATCGTGGCTCCGCTCCTGCTGGCGCGAGTACGCCTCAGCTCTCCCCTGCACTGGCCCCAGGAGCAATTGCTGTTTGCCTCCCTGCTGGCGCTGACTGCCAGCCTGGTGCTGCGCAACTGGAGCCCTATTCTGGACATGATCCTGCCCTTTACGTTCCTGCCCTTCATGCTCTGGGCGGCACTGCGCTTCGGCCTTCAGGCCACCGCCAGCACCAATCTGTTTATCGCGGTGTCCGCCGCCTTCGCCACCGCATTCGGCTATCTTCCCTACCACGCCGACATCCTGCCCGAGGTGCACGGTGTCACCATGATGCAGGTGCGCCTGCTGATCACCTCCGCCACCTCACTGGTGGTGGCGGTGCTGACCCACGACCTGATTCAGGGCATGAGCAACGAGAAGCGCCTGATGCGTCAGGCGCACCGGGATGAACTCACCGCGCTGTACAATCGCGCCGGGCTGCATTTCCGCCTCTCGCAATCCTCGCAGCACCCTCAGGCCGGGGCTCAGCATCTGCTGATCTGCGACCTTGACGCCTTCAAGCCGGTCAATGATGAGCACGGCCATCTGGCCGGTGACGAGGTGCTGGTGGAAGTGGCCAGACGCCTGAGCGCCTGTATCCGCGAAAGCGATGCAGCCGCGAGAATCGGCGGGGATGAATTCGTGATAATGCTGGATCACAGCGATCGCCAGACCGTATCAGTAATTGCCGAGCGCATTCTGGAACAGATGAACCAACCTATCAGCGGCAGTTTCGGCGAGGTACGACTGTCGATGTCGATCGGCATCACGTCCTGGAACCCCAACCACGACATCAATGCGGCTCTGCTCGCGGCCGATCAGGCGCTGTATCAGGCAAAAAGGAAGGGCAAGAACCGCAGCATCTGGGCTGTCGGCACTTCATAAAAAAACGGGAAAGCGCCGGAACACTTTCCCCAAGAGACTTTACTACTCACGTCCAAATCTGGACGGCACGCGCACTACTCCGGCACGCGTGCCGCTCGAATTTCCACTTCTGCCAGCCAGCCCTCGCGCACCAGTGCGGCGACCTGCACAAAGGAGCGCACCGGTTTCATCGGGTTGATGTCACTGCCGAAAAATTGCTGATAACCGGTGTTGAAACCGGCGAAATCCAGCACGCCATCCTCGCCCGCCACGGCAAACACACGCACCTGCACCACATCCTCAAGCGACCAGCCCATGCTTTCCAACGTTGCCTTGTAGGTGGTGAAGATGTCGATAGCCTGCTCTTCCATCGAGCCCCAACTGCCATCTGCTTTGGGCTGCGCCCCGGCACCGCTGAGGTACAGGGTTTCCGCGCCTGGCGGAATGGAGATCACGCCATAGAAATTGCGCCCCTCGTTGTAGCGGCCGATCTCTGCCGGGGCCGCCTCCATCGCCGCGCTGGCGGTTTCCTGTCCGCTGCAGGCGCTCAGCGCCAGTGCGGTAGGCAGGGCAAGCGCCAGCAGAGGGCGGCGCAGGGTAAAGCGAAAGAAATTGCTCATAATGGCTCCTTGTTTGCCTTGGCCTCAACGGCCCAGTGTATTGATGTAACTGACGACATTGCGGATGGCGGTATCGTCCGCGAGGGACGCTGCCATGGGGATCATTTGCGCGCCGTAGGTATCCCCCGGAGCACTGCCGCGATAACCCGCCTTGAAGTTCTGCAGCTGGGTAACGAGATACCAGTCATTCTGCCCGGCCAGCGCAGGGGCCCCCAGGGTGGGGCTGCCCTCGCCATTCGCACCATGACAGCTGCTGCAGCTGGCATAGAGCGCCCTGCCGGCCTCGGCATCGCCTTCGAGGGTCACGGGCGTGGGGACATACTCCCAGCTGCCCACCCACGCCACCAGCTCCGCAATGCTCTCATCGGAGAGTTTAGCGGCCATGGGCTGCATCTCGGTGCCCTGGAAATCCTCTCGGTGCATGCCGCGCATGCCAGCGCGGAAATGTTCGAGCTGCCGTTTCAGATACCAGGGCTCCATGCCCGCCAGACGAGGAGCCTGCACTCCTTCACTGCCGATGCCATCGGCCCCGTGGCAGGTGGTGCAGTAATGGTCGTTGTAATAGGCGGTGTCCATCTCGGCCGAGGCAGGGAGCGACAGGCTGCCGCCGGCCAGTGCCAGAACCATAAAGCTGCGTTTCATCGTGCTGATCTCCTTGAACATTTTCGATTCCCCTCAAGCCTGTGTCGCCATGCTGCGCACGCGTTGATCCATGTCCTTCAGCGCCCAGTGGGCAGAGGCAATCGCACTCTCCTGCCAGGCTCCGTGATAGGCCATCTGGTCGCCAATAAAATAGTGCCTGCCGTTAACCGGCTGTTGCAGACGGTCGAACAGGGTTTGCACCTCATCCGTCCAGCCGCCGAAGCCACTCCCCCAACGCGCAGAACAACCGAGCATGTGATTCATGCGGTGCCAGGCGATGGTGACGGGTTTTTCCACCACATCACGGTAATTGGGGTGCAGTTTTTCGCCCTGCGCCAGTGCGGCTTCCACACGCTCCTCCTGGCTCATCTTGGTGAACACCATGCCACCACCAAAATTGTAGGCGGACAGAATGATGCCCTTGGCCTTGTGAATGCCATGGGGCGGATACCAGATCTGGGAAATCGGAGCATTGATCCAGCTGATCCCGCCGTAGATGTCCTCGTCCTCCCAGAACCGGGTTTTGGCCTGGAAGGCGGATTTGTAGGCCTCGCCACGGCGGATAGAGCGCATGGAGGCCAGGTAGTCCTGCGGATAATTGTTCGGGATACCCGTCATCAGGTGCGCGGGAATGCAGTTGAAGCAGTAGTCCGCCGCAATCGAATGGCGGCTGCCGCCATGATCGTAGGCCACTTCGACGCCGTCCTCTTTCACCTGCACGCCTACCACCGGAGCGCCATAGATGACCTTGTCGCCCAGTTTACGGGTGAAGCCCTGAACGACCATGTCCATGCCGCCCACGGGCTGCATCAGCATGGGGCCGGTCTCGCCTTCGTTGGCTGTAAAGGTGCTGCCGATCAGGCGGCTTTTCATCAGGTTGCGGATTTCGATCATTTCCTTCTGCACGCCATGTTCAAGGAAACCTCCGCTGACATAGCCCGCGCGAGCGCTGCCGGTATAACGCATCTTGCTGCGATCGAGATCACCAAACTGGCGGATCAAGCCCAGAATGGTTTCGGATTCGGCCTCGGTAAAGGGCTCATTCAGTTGCGCGGCGGTGTAGCACTTGGCAAACAGTTCGGCGAGAAAGCCACGCACATTCGTCGAGACTTCCGCATTGCGGATGCGCTGGCCGCCCATCATATTGTCGTCCTGCATATAGGCGGTTTTGGATTCGTTGATGAACATTTCCAGTTCAACCCCGAGTTCCTTGCAGTAATGCAGCAGGTTGCGGTGTGTGCTCGGGATACGCGCAGCGCCCGCGTTGAAATACATATGGGGTTCCTTGTCCCACTCACAGACCTGACGATTGCCGATTTCATCAATCACCGTGCCGGAGCGCACGGTGAACACGCGTCCGCCAGCGCGGTTGGAGGCTTCCAGCACCGTGCAGTCATAACCGGCCTTGGTCAGTTCCCAGGCCACCGTCAAACCGGATATTCCGGCACCGAGTATCACCACCTTTCCCTTGCCCGGCGTGGGGGTCGCCAATGACAGCGATGCCGCCTGCGCGGTCATGGGCAGCAGACTCAGAGCCGAGCCCAATTGAATCAGCGCGCCGGTTCCCAGGGTGGCGCTGACCAGATTCATGAATTCACGACGACTTACAGAATGCTTCATCTATCAATAACTCCCGTTGTTACAGTTCCTGGTTTTGCCTGTTTTGCGCGTTTGCAGCAGGACTGTGCGAATTATTCCCCTCCCGCCTCCTGAAATTCCTTCCGACTTGATCCCGAATTTCTCCCCACGCCGGGAGAAACCCGGGAGAAGCGGCGCAAAGCCGCGTGGCTGGTATCCAAATTGCAAAGAATCAGGCAAGGGGGCCGGATCGCACTCAGAGTGCCTGAACATGAACTTTTCGTGTGCATTGAGCGAACCCGCCCCGCCCCAACGCACCAAAAAGCGGCAAAGGCAGCGCATCTGCCGGGAGCAGACATGACGGACTCTCAGATCAACCGCCTCATCACACTGGGCCCTTTCGAGATTTCCCAGGGCGCCTGTACTCTCTCTATTGCCGACAAGGAAGCGAAGGTGTCACCGCGCGCGATGGATGTGTTGATGTATCTGATCGAGCATGCCGAGCGGATTGTCAGCACGGAGGAACTGCTGCACCGCTTCTGGAGTTCCGTTGCCTCCGACCATGCGGTGCACAAAGCCATTGCAGAACTGCGCGCCGCCATGGGCGACAGCGTACGCCGTCAACGTTATATCAAGACGGTTCCCAAACGCGGATACAAACTGCTGGCACCGGTTCTTCATGACAGCGCCTGCGACATGCCCGCTCCCCCATCGCTACCCACCCGCGCAAGACACTTTGTGGAGCTGCTGGACCTGCGCCAGCTTGTCGTTGCCTGCACCGCCATATTGGTATTGCTGGGCCTTGGCTGGTTTGCCCAATCTCCCCACCAGGGTCAACTCTCCGGCGGGGAGTTCGTCATCGGCGTGGCACCCTTTCGCTTTGAAAGCAATGGCATGGACAGCAACCGCTACCTGGTGGACGGGCTGACCACGACCCTGATTCATGGGCTATCCAATCTGGGCCCGCTGCGCGTGCTGTCCCTGAGCAACAGCCCGGAACCTGCCACCGCACGGAACGCAACGGCACGCCTGCCCTCCCAGATCACCCATATTCTGCAGGGAACCCTCATTCAGGCAGACGAACGCCTGCGCGTTATCGTCAATCTGGTGCAGGCGCGTGACGGCATTCTGGAATACTCCGGGCGTTTCGAGATGAGCCAGGGAGATCTGTTCCGGATTCAGGACGAGATTGTCGGCAATATTGTCAGTGCCCTGGCGATACACCTGGACGATGAACACCGTGCCGACATGGAGGACTGGGGCACCCGCGATGCCATTGCCTATGATCGTTTCATGAAAGGGGACTTTCACAATGCGCAGTTCAACCCTGACGACTGGCATCTGGCCATCGCCTACTACCAGGAGGCCATTGCCCTCGACCCTGCGTTCATCAATGCCTATCTCGGCGTGGCAACAGCAGCCAATAATCTTTCGGTGTACAGCCGCAACGAGGCGCGGCGCGAACTGATCAACCTGGTGGCCGACATGCACCGCGCTGTAGCGAGCCTGGACCAGAACCACCCCGCGCTGGAGTCCATCCGTGCCGTGGAGCTGCGCATGGCCGGCAACGAGTATCGTCAGGAAGAGGCCGTGCTGCGCCAGCAGATTCTCTCCGGTAATCCGCCCGCCTTTGCCATGGCCCACTACGCGCTGCTGCTGATGAGTGCGCGCCTCTATGACGAGGCCTCCCGCTTTCTGGATCAAGCGGGTCACGTGGGACCTTTCGAGCTTTCCCCGGACGAGATCTGGAGCTACCGCGTCAGCCTGCTGCCCCCGGTCAAATCCATCCCGGCACGCAAACTGCAGTTACAGGAGCGGCCCAAACACATCGGTTTTCTGGGCGCCCTGGCGCGCGAGCTGAGCCTGACGGGACACTATCAGGAAGCACTGCCGTATCTTGAACGTCAGCGCATGGCAGACAGCGTAGGGCTCTCCTGGCAACTGAGCAGCACCATTATCGAGACCTCGGGAGACCTGGGCAGGCAAGAGAGTGTGCGTGCGGCCCCGGAGCAGGACGCCGCCTACACGCTCGGGGTCGCCAGCTTCATGGCGGGGGATTTTGTCACGGGGGCTGCCGCCTGGCGCAGCCTGCACCCCATGCAGAAGCGCTGGTTGCTGAACCTGACGCCCCAGATGGAAATGTCTTTTCCGCCCTCCCTCCTCGCCAGTGCCGATTACCAGAGCCTGCTGGACACGCTTGACGTGGGTCTTGCCTGGCAACGCACCCTCATGGAGGGCGTCATGGTGATGGAAGAACTAACCGGCGTGAAGCTGAGCGATACGGCCTATAGCGCCTACCAGCACAAACGGTTCATGCTGCGCAATAATTTATGGCACGACGAACAATGGCCGGTGTACACCCCGGCCAATCACCTGCTTAGCGGGAATTGACGCACTGCGCTCAGGGCAGAATTTCGGCAACAAGTTCCGGAGGGCGACACAGACGCGCCCCCTTCTGCGTCACCACGATCGGCCGATTGAGCAGAATCGGTTGCGCCACGATGGCAGCGAGCAGAGCCTCATCACTAAGGGCAGGGTTGTCCAGATGCAGGGCCTGGTACTCGGGCTCTCCTGTGCGCAGCAGATCGCGCAGCGGCAAACCCGTAGCGGCCAGATCGACGGCCAGGGCAGCGCTGTCCAGTGGGGTTTTCAGGTACTCAATCACCTGCGCCTGCAAGCCGGCCTCTTCGATGAGCGCCAGCGTCGCGCGGGATTTGCTGCAGCGGGGGTTGTGGTAAATACGAATAAACAAAGCGTCCTCCTTGCGTTGACAGATCAGCCAACACAGACCCGGTTGCGCCCGGATTCTTTGGCCTGGTACAGGGCCTTGTCCGCACAGTTCAGCAGATTATCGACGGTATCGCACTCCGAACACAGCAGACACATACCGATGGAGACGGTGAAATGCACACGCTCCCCCTCGTTGTCTGTCGCCACGGCGGTTGCGGCCAGCACCCTGCGCAGACGCTCGGCAACCTCCAAACCCTGCTCCCTGCCCGTCTCCGGCAACAGGAAAGCGAACTCCTCGCCGCCGATACGTCCCGCAATATCAATATCGCGCAGGGTATCCACACAGCTGTGTGCCAGAACGCTCAGCACCCGATCTCCCTGCTTGTGCCCATAGGTGTCATTGACCCGTTTGAAGTGATCCACGTCCAGCATCAGCAGGCACACCGGATGTTTGTAGCGCAGGGCACGACTGATTTCGTGTTCAGCCAGTTCAATAAAATGCCGGCGGTTGTTCAGATTGGTCAGAAAGTCGATATGCGCCTGCCGCTCCAGCTCCACCTCGAGTTTCTTTTTCTCCGTGATGTCCGTGGAGATGCCGCACATTCCGATGATGACACCGTCCACATCCCGCACAGGGGTTTTGACGGTATTGAAATAGCGCACCTCGCCTGTCTGGCGAATGATATTACGCTCTTCACACTCGATGGTTTCACCACCATCAAGCACGCGACGATCAAAACGCTGCAGGTCATTGGCTTCACCCAGGTCGAAGAAATCATGGTCATCGTGCCCCAGTATCTCTTCCCGGGGGAGTCCGAAAAGACGACACACTTGCTGATTCACATAGGTGTAGCGACCATTCAGGTCCTTGGCGTAGATATGTGCACCAATGCTGTTGACGATGGTGCGCAGGTTCAGCAGCTCGAATTGAGCGTTCTCATCCAGTGGCACGTTCAGGGGCATGTAGGAATTTTCTGCTATGGACAATTATTGTCTTTATAGCACATTCTCCAGCGCCCACAAGAGTGGCTTTTCTTGCGCACGACAGCAGCCCTTGCGCCCCCTCAGAGCTTCTTCCCCGGAAAGCAGAAATTCCGGCTTGACGCTGCATAATATGTCCATTAGTCTGGATACATGGAAATTAAGACTGCCACTAGCCTGTTTGCCGCCCTGTCCCAGGACACCCGCCTGCGCACCTTTCGCTTGCTGGTCGAGGCCGGGCCTTCCGGCATGCCTGCTGGTGCCATCAGTGAAACGCTGGATATTCCGCACAACACGCTGTCCTTTCACCTGAACCACCTGCAGCACGCCGGCCTCGTGGCATCGCGCAAGGACGGCCGCAGCATCATCTACTGTGCCAACTACGAGGCCATGCGCGAACTGCTGGCCTTCCTGGTGGAGGACTGCTGCAGCGCCGATATTGCCAGCATCCGTGACGACAAGGCTGCCGGGTGCTCCATCATCGAATTGGCAAACTGCTGCCCACCGCAGCGCACTTCATAAAACATCTCAAAGGAACGCATCATGAAACGCATGCACATCCACGTCGGGGTAGACAACCTGGAACAAAGCATCCTCTTTTATTCCGCCCTCTTCGGCGCGGAACCTGCCAAGCGCAAACCGGATTACGCCAAGTGGATGCTGGACGACCCACGCCTGAATTTCGCCATCTCTACCCGCGCCAAACGCGGGGTGGATCACCTCGGCCTGCAGGTGGACGAGGAACAGGAACTCGACTCCCTGCGCGAACGACTCAAAGCCGCAGACATGGCCGTGTTCGATGAGGGTGAAACCGTTTGCTGCTACGCCAAATCCGACAAATCCTGGGTGAGCGACCCCAGTGGCATTGCCTGGGAGGCCTACCAGACCATGGGGGACGCACAGTTGTTCTCCAGCCACGAGAAAGAAAGCGAACAGGCCTGTTGCACCCCGGAAACAAAAGGCACGCCCGGTTGCTGCGAACCCGCACCGAAATCCGGCGGGTGTTGCAGCAAATGAAAAAGGTCCTGGTTCTGTGTACCGGCAACTCCTGCCGCTCGGTGATGGCGGAGGCGCTGATCAATCAGCTATGCCAAGGCCGCTACGAGGCGGTCAGCGCCGGCAGCCACCCGGCAGGCTATGTGCACCCACACTCGCTTGCCACCCTCAAGCGCCACGGTATCGATCCGGGTTCGCCGCGCAGCAAGTCCTGGGACGAGTTCGCCGACACGCCTTTCGATCTCATTATCACCGTGTGTGACTCCGCCGCCGCGGAGAGCTGCCCGCTGTTTCCCGGCCCGGCCGTCAAATGGCACTGGAGCACCCCCGACCCGGCTGCCGCGAGCGGCAGCGCGCAGGAAATCGATGCGGCATTCGATGCCGCTTTCCTCCTGCTCAAGCAACGTATTGAACAGGAACTGCAGTGAACGATAACACCTCTCCTATGGGAATTTTTGAGCGCTACCTGTCTCTGTGGGTGGCCCTCTGCATCACGGCAGGCGTGCTGCTGGGTACGCTGTTTCCGGCGGCATTTCAACGCATCGCAGACATGCAGATCGCCAGCGTCAACCTGGTGGTGGCCGTGCTGATCTGGATCATGATCTACCCCATGATGGTGAACGTGGACTTTGCCTCGCTGCGCGATGTCGGCCGAAAACCAAAAGGCTTGTGCATCACATTGGTGGTGAACTGGCTGATCAAGCCCTTCACCATGGCGGCCCTTGGCGTACTCTTTTTTGAACACCTGTTCGCCGATCTCGTTGCTCCCGAGAGCGCACGGGAATATATCGCGGGCATGATTCTGCTGGGGGTCGCCCCCTGCACCGCCATGGTATTTGTGTGGAGCCAGCTGGTGCGCGGCGATGCCAACTACACCCTGGTGCAGGTCTCGGTTAACGACCTGATCATGGTGTTTGCCTTCGCGCCCATCACCGCCTTGCTGCTGGGCGTGACGGACATTGTGGTGCCCTGGGCCACCCTGCTGTTGTCGGTATTGCTGTATGTGCTGATTCCGCTGGCGGCAGCTTATGTCACCCGCAAACGCCTGGATGCAACGGGGCACAGGGAACGGATAGCCGAGTTCACCGCCGCGCTGAAACCCTGGTCGGTGATGGGCCTGCTGACGACCGTCATTCTGCTGTTCGGTTTTCAGGCCACGACCATTGTGGAGCAGCCCCTGCTGATCGTGCTGATTGCAGTGCCCCTGTTGATTCAGAGCTATGGCATCTTTGCCGTAGCCTACGCCTGGGCCTGGCTGTGGCGGGTACCCTTCAGCACCGCAGCTCCGGCCGCCCTCATCGGCACCTCCAACTTCTTTGAGCTGGCCGTTGCCGTGGCCATCAGCCTGTTTGGCCTGAATTCCGGGGCCGCACTGGCCACCGTGGTTGGCGTGCTGGTGGAGGTGCCCGTCATGCTCTCGCTGGTCGCGCTGGCCAACCGAACCCGAGGGCACTTCCCGAACTGATTTCCCGTCGTTTCTTGGCACAGAGCATTCGCTGTGGGAGACTCCGGCCTTTCCCTGAAAGTGGAGACAACCCGTGCGAGCCATCGTTTACTTCCATTACGGCCCCCCGGAAGTTCTGCAATTGGCAGAGCTGCCCAAACCAGTCGCCAAAGAGGACGAAGTTCTCATCCGCGTGCATGCCGTTGAAGCCACCAAGGCAGATTGCGAGATGCGAGCTTTTAAATTCGCGGTGCGCTGGATCTGGCTGCCCATGCGCCTCGCCCTGGGCATCCGCCGTCCGCGCAAACCCGTTCTTGGCGGCTATTTCTCCGGAGTCGTGGAAAGCGTGGGCGCCCGGGTTAGTCGCTTCAAACCAGGAGACACCCTCTTCGGCAGTGCCGGCATGCGCTTCGGTGCCTACTGCGATTACATCTGCCTTCCCCAGCACGCCACCCTGGCGCCAAAACCCGATACGCTGGATTTTGAACAGGCCGCCGCCGTGCCGCTTGGCGCCCTCAATGCGCTGCACTTCTTACGCAAGGCAAATATCCAGCCCGGAGAACGTGTTCTTATCAACGGTGCCGGTGGCAGCATCGGCACGTTTGCCGTGCAGATTGCCAGGAGCATGGGGGCCGAGGTACATGCGGTAGACAGCCCCCTGAAAGCCGGTATGTTGCACGCACTCGGTGTCAGCCGGTTCTTCGATTACACGAAAGAAGACTTCACGCAGAACCCACAGAAATACGATGTCATCTTTAATATGGTCGCCCGTTACCCCTACGGCAAGGCCATCGCGGCCCTGAAGCCCGGAGGGCGTTATCTGATGGGCAACCCGCCACTGCTGTCCATGTTGCGCGCCATGTTGACCCCGCTTTTCTCCGACAAGAATGCCTACTTCGCTTTTGCAGGGGAAACGGAAGAAGAGCTGCTGACACTCAAACGCATGATCGAGGCCGGTCAGATGACGCCCGTCATGGACGGTGTGTTTCCTCCTGAAGACGCGGCAGAGGCACACAGACGGGTGGAAAACGAGGAACGATTAGGCGCGGTAGTAATACGCATGGGCGACTAGCCCGGCAGAGGAAAAGCACAGAGATATGGCCTGACGGCTGCGGCACAGACCTGCACCGGCGAGCATAAAAAGAGGAGCGAAGGGGCATTTATACGCCCTCCACTCCTCTGATCGTGATTTATTGCCCGGTTTTCATCGTCGCCACATGCACCATGTTCATGGCATCGCGAGAACGGTTACGCTCGGAACGGGTCAGATCACCAACCGCAGGGCCGCCCTGGTCATAGATACCGCCACGCAGGGCGAAGAGCAGATAATCGAGGGGACGATCGATCTGTTTCACTTCCTTGTTGGTGAACAGGGCAATCGCTGTGTCCATTTTGGTTTCAAGATCCTGCTCGTCCGGGTAGGACAGGATATCCGCCAACACGGTTTCCAGAATATTCAGGTTGTCGAGAATCACCGCCGCCTCGGGCGACTGAGTATACAGATCCGGCGCAATAGCGGGCGACATGGGCAATTCTGTGGGGGCCGGGAACATACTCATGCCGCCATCCGTTCCCACCTTGTTCCAGAAGCGCTCCATGGCACCGTTCACACTCCCCGCAAACTGCTTGTCCAACTGCCCCAGGATGATGGACTCGAGGGCGGCAAGCTGCAGCCACTGCTGGGTCCACATCAGGCCGCTCAAGCGCGGAAATGCCGTCTGGAACCCGGTTGCCTGATCATGGTCGATCAGATACCGGCTGGCTGTGGGCAACGAACTGACGGAATGGCTCTCGTCACTGAGATACTCGGCAATCGCCGCGTCAATGGCCGCCTTCTTGTCACGGATGCTGTCATCCAGATAAATCTCGAACAGCGTGTTCTCAAAATCGCGACCACGACGCAGGATGACGGCCGCGTGGCGCCCGATAGCCGCATTGTCCATATAGGCATTGGCCACTTCTTTGTCATCGTGTTTTGCCCGCATCAGTGCCAGCAAATTGATACGAGAGGCCACTTCCATATCGGGGTAGGGGCTGGTGGCCGTGTGCATGCTCATGCCCCCGTGGCTCATCATGCCACTGGCCATCATTTCGCTCATGGTCATGCCCTTCATCATATCCATGTGCTCACGCAATTCGGCGCGTTCCGCCTTGTAGCCCGGCTCGGCATTGATTTTGGCGATTTCCTCAAAGGTTTTTGCTTGAGTAAGGTCGAAGGCGTTCAGCAGATCGGCAAGTTGCGGGTATTCCTTGTGAACCCGTTCCCCCGACTGTGCGAATGCCGCCTGCCCAGCAAGCCCCAGCACAGCACTGCATGCCATGGCGGCGAATAATGTTCTTGCTGGCTTGTTCCAGCGCGTTTGGCTATTTGTCATGTCATCCTCTCCCAGCGTGCAGCACAAACCCTGTGTTGCTCCGAAACGGTTCCGAAAACGATCCGTGGTGCCCACATTGCGCAGCAGGCGCTCTCAAGCATTTCCAATCGATCATTCTTCAAAAAAAAAGCCCCGAACCATGATGCTGACCCGGGGCTTTTTCTTGTTGTTGCCTCGTAAAGGTGACTTATTCAGTAACCTTCACAGGAACGTAGGCGTTGGACCAGCAGCACTGGTTGTCAAACTGGCTGTCTGGTGCCGCGAAGTTATCGACACGCAGACGAATGACATAGTCACCAGGCTCGGAGAACGTTGCCTTGGTGGCCGTCTCGATCCAGTCGCCGCTACCGAACATGGCCGCACCGCCAGTCTCGCCGCGATCCCGACCTGTTACCTTCGGGTTCTCGAACTCGACAGTTGCACCAACAGGGCTCTGATGCACGATCCACTCAGTCCCTACCGGGAAGAACGGATACTCCACCTCATAGCCGCGTCGCTCGCCGCGATCCTTCACGAATGCGCTCAGGTCGAGGGGCTTGCCTACCTTCGCAGTCATCTGTGCCGCATAGATGCCTTCACGGCTGATAGACTCTTCACCATTCTTCTTGAAGCGGATCGCCGGGTTCAAAGAGCCCATAGCAGCGATATCGTTACTCATTTCATAGGCGGGAGATGTTGCGCGCCCTGGAACGGAGTAGCTGTAGCCCGCATGGTTCAGTGTCCACACCACCTCGGTGCCCGCCATGTCGGCAGGAACGGTGACGGCAAACACGCCGCGCTCCTGCAGCCCAACGAAGCCACCACGGCTGTACACAGGGAAATGGGTGGGTTGCACGCCATCAAACTGTGCTGGCTCGATGTGGTTGTTCGCGCCCAGCGGGATGTCCACGATTTCTTCACGATTGCGGTTGACGAAACCGAAGATCATGGTGACTGAGCCGTCATCATTCTTGATCCAGCCATTGAACATCGGGCCTACGAGATCCCCGGAACCCTTACGGGCGGCGAGCTGGTAGTTACGCAGATGCTCGGGAAGCTGAGCCTGAACAGTAGAGGCTACTGTCATGCCGACCAGCGCGGCAGCCATTACGCCGCCGGCCATACGCTTGAACTTGCTCATTATCGATCTCCTGCAGAAACCATACGTTGATCACGCTCCTGACGCTCTGCCAACAACTTCTGGTAGCCTTCGTCATCCAGGTGAGTTACCGCAATCCAGGCGTGAGACATCTCATCCGTTGTTCTCTGGCCTGCACCCACCCACTGATCCGGGTCAGGGTTACGCGGGTTGTTTTCAGTGTTGTCAAACCAGGATGTCAGGATGATAGTGGCGCCTGCCGGAATCAGCGGCTGGTAACCGTCTTCATAGGTATGGCTGTGGTTCCAGCCCGCGTTCCAGTTGGACGCCTGACTCAGAGTCTCACGTCGGCCTGTTTCGGGGTAGAACACTTCCATGGACATGGCCACACCACGCAGGTGCAGGTGAGGCTGCCAGCTGTCGATACGTACCGGATGGTCGAAGGAGTGGAAGCCCTGAGTCATCAGCGTACCGTGCGGAGGAATCAGGTAGTCGCCGCCGCCATCCAGGTTGTACAGACGCAGATCCTGACGGTAGGCAGTCTTCTCGTCGAAGTTGTCCTCCTCGTCGTAGTACCAGATCCCTACGGTTACCTGATCGTCTTTTACCGCCTTGCCATCAGGGTAGTAGTGGATGCTCCATTCCACTTTGGAGTTGGCCGGTGCGGTACGGCAGGCACCTTCGGGAGTCTTCTCGCCCAGTTTGCCGTAAGCGAACTCGGACAGACGACCGTAAGTTACCCACTCACCCTTCTCGTTCTGTACGAGGAAGTGAGAGTTTGCGTGGTGCGTAGACCCATGAGCTGCGACTGAAGGCAGCGTTTCAACCGCCTTGATGCAACGGGTTTCGGTAATACCGGAATCCACTTGAGGCTCCCACCACAGATCCTGGCCGTTAGCGGGCACATCCCAAGGAGTGGACTTGATCAGGTGATCGGGCGGGCCAAGCTCGGCGGCCAGACGCCATTCGCCAACATCCGGAAATTGTTTAGGAGCAGGCAGATCTTCCGGGTTACCCATCGGAGAGCCGGCATTTACCCAGTCAACGATTGTGTCAATGTCAGCCTGGGACAGACGCCAGTCATTCTTCAGATGCTGCACGCCTACGTCTCTATCGTACTGATAGGGGGGCATTTCGCGCTGGGCAACTTTCATCTGAATGAGAGGAGCCCACGGACGAACTTCTTCGTAGGACATCAGGGACATGGGGCCAATCTGACCAGGTTGGTGGCAGATCTGGCAGTTGTCCTGAAGGATTCGTGAGACTTCTTTCGCATAGGTCGGGTGGCCGTCTTCGGCTGCGCTAGCGAACGCCGGCACCAAAGCCATTGCCGAAACCAGCCCTATTACTTTGCTTTTTTCCATGGTTCTCTCCATTTTTGAAATCGATTACCTAATTACGTAGCCACCTGTTGCGGCACTCATAGCCAGGTTGTATTTCTACAGTTGAGAGTCTAGTTCGCCCAACTTTAGAAGCATTGATTTAAGTCAATAGATTTCCAAGCAGAGGGGTCCTAATTGTCACAGTGTGTATCTTTGCTCTTTAACGATGTTTATTGCGCTAAAAAGCTCATATGAGACGGCGACGGGGTGGCATTTCCCTTACTTGATCGCCCATTCATTCAAATTAAGGAGGGAAATCCCTGTGCTAAGGTTTTGTTAAAGATATTTGATTGATATAGATCAAGGAGCCTGGCCTTTCTCTTTGATAAACCAAAGAAAAGCCAAAGTGTCAGAGTCGCTTGGCAGGCCAGAAAACCAAGTGGAAGTTCAATCAGGATAGCTTGGAGTGTTCATACTGTTATGCAGGATGCGCACGATAGTTATTCCGTGCCGCTCCTTGTGTTAGAACGGCAAGTGCCTTTCATACGGGAAGACTATCAAACCGTTGTGGAGATCATCGCGGGATCTACCAAGAGCAGGAGTTTTCGCAAGATTTGCTACCAGGCTTTCCAGTCCGTCGATATTAAGCAAGGCCTCGCCGAACTCGCGTTTGGCTTCGCTGGCGACATCGTCATCGCGAGATTCTTCAGCGGCGGCTTGTGGGTATTAGAGGTATGGGAACTCGAGTCCGGCGCATGGAAAGCGCAGCTTGATCAGGAGTGAGTGCCTGGGAGAGATTGATTCGAAATTTGGCTAAGCCAAATTCCTCACCCTTCGGGCAGCCTGCGGCTGTCCAAAACGCGATGCGTTTTGTCGAACTGGGGAGTTGAGCTCGAAGGGTGCCACAAAATAAAAAAGGGTCCATCAAGGACCCTTTTTCATTTTGGCGCACCCGGAGAGATTCGAACTCCCGACCAAGTGGTTCGAAGATTGAACCTTTTATGGATATATCTATATAAATATCAACCTGTTGCGATCTTGGTCAGATTTCAAATTGAGCCTGTCTTATTCTAACGCATGGCTGGTTAGCCAAAATCTGGGGCACTCTGTTGCTGTTAGACTCACACCAATTTGGCTTTCCACGAATTCGGTGGGATACTTCCTCGCGATCTTTCACTCCCTGTATGCACACGTTACAAAGCCAAGGGTATTTTGATTATGGAGCAGAAACTTCCATGGCCGTATAAAGAAGGCTACAACTATGATGCTGAGCACATTCGCATTGAGGTTTATCGCCTTCTGAATCAGTTTCTAGCGCAAGAAAAGACTCAAAAACTTATGGAAGAAAACGGCCTATTTCACAATGCGATCGATCAAGTAGGTCAGTACTTCGATGTTGAGACCCAAAGAATTCTAATATCTGCCGCTACGATATCTAGAGTCATCGACGATAATGAAGAGCAGCAATTTAGATTGAGTAATTTTAATACTGCCTGCGGCGTTCTGATTGAGAACACCGAAGAGTCACAGGAAATCGAACTGACGCTCCGTGAGGCATGCAACAAAATTATGCATGCATCTGCATACAGATATGACATCGACGAAGAGCACGGCTTCATAACACCAACTATATATCTCTATGGCTCGTACAAGAAAAAGCAGTGGAAAGCAACTATAGATATAGTGAAGTTTGCAAGCGAGTACTTAAACAATATCGTTTAATACCACCAACCTATCAAGTCTATTGCTTCTTGCTCCAGTTGGCAGATGACCACGAATCCATGGAGCAACTCTTGCAGAAGCAGTGTGAGTGGCAAGACGCCCTCTAGCGAGTAAAACAACAGTCCCGGACGCACCAAGACGACCTGGTTCTTGAGGCGCCAAAGCAATACTGAATATAAATACAGTGTTGATTGCAATAGGGAATAAAAGCGGACATAATGCCCGAAAACATACCTAGATGGGAATCCGCACATGCAACAACCAGACACACTGAATCTGCTTCGCAGCGCAAGGGCAAGGTACACACAGAAGCAACTAGCTGAAATTCTTGAGGTTGATGTAAGAACTCTCAGGCGTTGGGAGGTTCGAGAGAATGAACCACCAACATATCTCTCTGATGCAATCCGGCAAAGAATCCTCCCTCTGGTAGACAATATGGGTAATGACAACTCCGCATTCAGATTCATAGACCTGTTTGCGGGCATTGGAGGCATACGCCTTGGTTTTGAGGTGTATGGTGGCCAATGTGTGCTTACCAGCGAGTGGAACAAATTCTCACAGCAAACCTATCTGGCCAATTTCCCGGAAACATCAAGCCATACATTCGTCGGCGATATTACACAAGTGGATGAAAGCGATGTTCCCGACCATGAAATCCTGTTGGCCGGGTTTCCCTGTCAACCATTCAGCATTGCCGGTGTATCGAAGAAGAATGCCTTGGGCAGACCTCATGGCTTTGAATGTACGACTCAGGGAACACTGTTTTTTGATGTAGCAAGAATTATCGCAAAGAAAAGACCAAAGGCATTTTTATTGGAGAATGTTAAGAACCTGCTTTCTCACGATAAAGGAAATACCTTCAAAATCATCCTTCAGACCCTTCGAGACGAGCTTGGTTATGAGGTTCACTACAAGGTGATTGATGGCCAGCACTTCGTTCCGCAACACCGCGAAAGGATTTTAATCGTTGGATTTGATGGCAAAACAGATTTTTCATGGGAAGACCTAAAACTCCCCTCCAAAGGATCCGTAACGCTTTCTTCTATTCTTCACCCCCAGAATGGTACGGAAACCAAAGAGGAACCATACACAACGGGAGACAATGCCGAAGTAAACAGCAAGTACACGTTAACTCCGAAGTTGTGGAAATATCTGCAGGATTATGCGGACAAGCATCGAAAAGCCGGAAATGGGTTTGGTTTTGGCCTTGTTGACGGAAACGCTGTAGCAAGAACTTTGTCCGCAAGGTACTACAAAGACGGCTCTGAAATACTTGTATCCCAGGGAACGAGAAAGCGGCCACGACGCCTCACCCCAAGGGAGTGTGCAAGATTGATGGGATTTCCGGATACCTTCGTGATTCCGGTAAGTGACACACAAGCCTATAGACAGTTTGGTAACAGTGTCATTATGCCGGTCATGAAAGAAGTCGCGCGCATAATGGTCCCACATGTCAGGAGGCTGTGTGATGAAGAAATTGGTGAAATCAAACAAACATCATTGTTTTCATGACAGATGTCGTTGATTCAGAAACTCGAAGCAGAATGATGTCTGGTATCCGGGGGAAAGATACCAGACCCGAATTGGAAGTCAGACATCAATTGCATCACCTCGGATTTCGATACAGACTCCATGACAAGAAGTTGCCGGGAAGACCAGACATCGTCCTGAAAAGATACAACGCAGTAATATTTATACACGGGTGCTTTTGGCATCGACACAACTGTCGTTTTTTTAAATGGCCAAAGACACGACAAGAATTCTGGAGACAAAAGATAAATCGAAACCACGAAAATGACATCAAAGCACTCAAGAATCTCCAGACCATGGGTTGGCGGGTGTGCATAGTTTGGGAATGCTCTTTAAAGCGTATCTCAAGGGATTCCCTGCTGGTTTCGGAAACGATTGCACGTTGGTTGGAAAGTAATGAACCCATGCTGGAGATCTCAGAGTGAAAAGAGGCTATTTGTCACAGTATTTTGAGGGGGTGGCCGTTAAAACTCTCAGCGCTGTAGAAGCTGATGTACTTACTTCCAATCAACATGAATTTAATGGCGTCGAAGGATTGCGAGATATTCTCGGAGAGCCTGATGGGAAAGAACGATACCAAGCCAGATTTTTATACCTGACAGATAACGAAGATGAACCGATCATGGAGGAAGGTTTTCTTACATGGTATGACGCCAGACAAAAAGCTCGTCTGGAGCGCGGAGTCATGCGATGGGAATACAGACTGTATTTTCCAACCAATCAGGTTTCACAATGCGCGAATGCCGGGGATGTTCTGATAATCGCAAAACGCCCTGACAATACATTGCTTTCTATCGTTGCAGAAGCGGGGACAACAATATCCCAACAGGTTTTATGGCTGTTTGGCGTTTCTGACTTGTCTCATCCGGGGTTTTCGGTGCGTGATGAGCTAGAAACAGAGCAGGACCGTATTGAGTTTGCATCCAGATTCATTCTGGAAAGCCTTGGAATCGCCGTTGAAGTTTCTGAAGGCACTTATCTTGATGAAATGGTAGAAAAATTTTCTGGCCGATTCCCGACGACGAGGGAATTCTCTGCTTTTGCCCGGAGAACACTCCCAGACATTCACCCCAAAGATGGGCATGATGAAGTTTTGATGGCATGGATGGAGAGAGAAGAAATCCTGTTCCGAACTCTCGAGAAGCATATTATCGGTGAGAGATTGGCGCAGGGGTTTGATGGCAACGTAAACGGTTTTATTTCATTTTCCTTGTCTGTGCAAAACAGAAGAAAGAGTCGTGCAGGTCTTGCATTTGAAAATCATCTCGAAGTCCTTTTTGAAGAATGTGGCATTCGATACTCCAGGACACCTGTTACAGAGCATAAGTCGAAACCTGATTTTATTTTCCCAGGAGAGAAGGAATATCACGATGAATCATTCGATCCCTTGTGTCTTACGATGCTAGGTGTCAAATCTTCCTGTAAAGATAGGTGGAGACAGGTTCTCGCTGAGGCAGATCGTATAGAGAAAAAGCACCTACTCACTCTGGAAGCGGCAATAAGCAAAAGCCAAACTGACGAAATGCGGTCAAAGAAATTGCAGTTAGTTCTGCCACGGGGTTTGCATAACACTTATTCGGCCGAACAACAAAGCTGGCTTATGGATGTCGCTGCGTTTACATCGCTTGTCCTTGATCGACAGTCAGGTCATGGGTAAATAATGTTGCACTCGAACAAATTCCGCGATGTGCTTCTAATTTTCCGGCGAATTCGGCATTAAGAGCGACAGTATATAGATATGCCTACTCTCTCTTCTTCACTATCCGTGTGGGAAATAGTCCATCGTTGGGCAGGATACGACCCCGATACCTTTCGACTTCGATTACCTCTGCTTGTAAAGGACTATGCTCGTCTACTCTTCAACGAAATCATTGAAGGCAACCTCTTCTGCGAAACATTGATTCAAGCTAAACGTCCTGCAAAGTCCAATGCTGACCCCCGCTTTTACGTTGCGGGCCATCTGAATGACCTCTATATGTGCATATGGGGGAAAAGATATAAAAGGAGTTTAATGAAGTGGGCCGCAATCCACCGGGATGACTTTGAGGAGTGGTGTGAAGGATATTCAATCCCGCTCCCCGAGTTTTGGTTCCCTCCGGGCTGGAATCGCAACTTCGACAGCCCTTGGCACGGCCCTCGTGCGCTTTGGGTGTACCACATCGAACCTGAAGAACCCGGGGGAGTAAGCTACGGCTTCGATCTCCCCAAACCGGACGAGGAAGAACCGGCTAGTGAGCCCTCTGCACCCATTAATCCCAAAAAGCTCCGCCATAATCAGAAAGCGAGAATGATGGTTCAGCACATGGCTACCCAGCTATGGAAAGAGCACCCTGACAGAACCATTGCAGAGATGGCAATAGATAAGGATTTACTCCGTTATTGCGATGCAGAGCATTACACAACGGGTGCTGTGCGGAAGTGGTTGAGCGCAGTAGCCCCTCAACATATCAAAGGACAGCCAGGAAGACCCCGGAAAAAGCCGCCATAGACTGGCGAACTTCTGACCCACCCTGAACACATTAACCATATGAATATATTAGAAATTAAAATAGTACGTCATATTTTTCCTAGCCTGTAGATTTCTCTCCGTCAGTTTTTTCAATTCCACTTGCGCAAGACTGTAGAGGCTCCCAAACAAAAGGAGCAGTTCTATGGTTCATTCAGATTCACAAGCATTCACAGGCAGCCGCGGGGAGGGCCAGATACACGCGCCGCGTGTACTGGCGCGCCCGGTGGCCGACAGTGATCAGGGTACGCAGTCTAGTAACACAGTACCCTCTACTTACATTCCTGAAGGGTCTTCCCGCATTCTGAGGTCAGGCATTGATAGCCTGTATCTGAGTTTTCGGGGTGAGATGGCGGATGACGTCTCAATCAGACTCAAGAAGCTCAAGGAGTTGGCCCGGTCTGAACTGGATGACAGGTCCAGTCTTGCCCAGATCAGGCTTCACGAACACCTGTTTGAGGTCAGTGGCAATGGCAGACACCCGTTTGCCTTTGTGCTGGCGGATGGTTGGTACCGCATCGAGCTAGCCAAGAAAGACGCCAAGCTCACGCCTATGGCCCATTGCCGGATCGCCAGTGAGATATTGACTACCCTCGGCCCGGACGATGCTGTTCACGATTTGAGCAAGGTGATCAGCGCGATTGGCATCCTGTCGGAACCTCCCAGCGTTAGCCGGGCAGACCTGTGCGTGGACTTCGTGTCGGACTACCCGCTGGATGCCATTCTGAATGACCAGTGGGTAACCAAGGCCCGGCGTTTTGACAGCCACATAGACGAACGGCGGTTCTCTGGCTTCTCGATTGCCGCTGGCTCTCCCCTGTCCGCCCGCTTGTACAACAAGACGTTGGAGATGAAGAAGAACCCACGGCCCTATCTGCTGAACCTGTGGCGCAATTCGGGTTGGGATGGCGTGTCCGACGTGTGGCGGCTGGAGTTTCAGCTTCGGCGGCAAGCCCTGCGTGATCTGTCGGTGGTTCGCTATTTCGACCTGATGGACTCTCTGGCGGGCATCTGGCGCTACTGCACCCACGAATGGCTGCGCCACACCCTGCCCAATGAGGCAGACGGCAATCAGTCCCGCTGGCCCCTCTCCTCCTTCTGGCTGCTGATGCAGAGTGCCCCCTGGACGGGCTTGAATGAGGTGGTGCGGGTGGATTCTGAGCGTTCTCGCGGCCCCTCGGATCGCCATTTATTCATCAATGGCCTAAGTGCACTAACCTCGTTTATGGCCCGGGACGGCTATCTGGATGCCGGTGAAGCCGCTGCCGCCTATGTTGATGCCGCCAAGGAATACCACGATTCTCAGGCTTTTGATAAGGACGGAAAGAAAGGGACGGGCATCGACTTTGAAAACTATGTGCTGACCAAAATCCGGGAAAAGCGAAAGGTCTTTAACACCGGGAAAAACACCCCTCTGGACGGGGGCATACACCCGGCGGACAAGGCGGTGGCAGACGAGTACAGGAAGCGCAGCGATGGAGACTACTGAGCATGAAACCCTCGATCTGCAAGCCGCTGCTGCTTTCCTGCTGGTGCACTGGCAGACCCTGCGGGCCAGGGCTCAAGCCGGGGAAGTACCTGCCGCGAAGCTTGGGCGGCGCTGGGTCTTTCTCAAGGCTGATCTTGTCGCTTACCTGCGTTCTCAGTATTCTTCGTCTCGACCAAGGTCGCAACATACAGGAGATTCCTTATGTTGCATAAACGACCCAATTCGCGGTTCTGGTGGTGTGATTTCGTTGCACCAGACGGAAAGCGAATACAACGATCTACTAAAACGGTAGATCGACGGCTGGCACAGGAGTATGAAGACAAACTCCGGTATCAGCTCTGGCGAGTCATCCAGTTGGGTGAAAAGCCAAGACGGACGTGGAAAGAAGCCGCTACGCGGTGGTATCGAGAAACGAACCGCAAGTCCAAGAAGCCCATTCTTGCCGCATTCAAGTGGCTGGATAAGTACCTCGGGGACTTGTATCTGGATCAGGTCACGCGGGACGTTATCGACAGGATTACTGACGACAAGCTCAAGACAGGAGTGGCTCCGGCCACGGTAAACCGCCTGCTGGAGATTGTCCGGGTCATTCTGAACACGGCTGTAAAGCATTGGGAATGGATCGAACGTGCCCCCCATGTACGGCTGCTCCGGCAGCCTACGCGGCGCATACGCTGGTTGACGAGAGAGGAGGCAGACACCCTGCTTTCACACTTGCCGGAGCATACGCGCACGATGGCAAAGTTCTCGTTGGCCACCGGATTACGGGAAACCAATGTGACGCGCTTGCAGTGGGCACAGGTTGATCTGGACAGGCGTTCCGCGTGGATTCATGCGGATCAGTCCAAGACGGGCAGGCCTATCGGCATTCCGTTGAACCGTGAGGCGGTGGTGTTGCTGCGCGGGGAGTTGGGAAAACACAAAAAGTACGTGTTTACCTTCAACGGAAAACCAGTGCTGCGCTGCAACACCAAAGTGTGGCGCAGGGCATTGAAGCTGTCAGGGATTGAGGATTTTCGCTGGCACGATCTGCGCCATACATGGGCAAGCTGGCACGTCCAGAACGGCACCCCAATGCATGTTTTGCAGGAGTTAGGAGGTTGGTCGGATATTCGAATGGTGCAGCGTTATGCGCACCTTTCACCGGAGCATTTAGGGCCATATGCGGAGACTTTGTGCAGGCTGCAGTCTGTCCCTACACTCTCCACTACACACGCTTTTCAGCAATAAAAAAGCACCTACCTAGAACCTAGATAAGTGCCTGATTATTAAAGCGTTCAAACTGGCGCACCCGGAGAGATTCGAACTCCCGACCAAGTGGTTCGAAGCCACCTACTCTATCCAGCTGAGCTACGGGTGCGTGCGGGTGGGGATTATATAGAAGACTTGCGGGATGGTCACTTACTTACTCACGCCAGAGCCGAGAAAAAACCGCAATCGTAAGCAACTGATTCTTTTCAGTAAACGCTAAATTCACCCGGGGGAGTTGATTCGGTTTTTGGCGAAGCCAAAATCCTCACCCTGCGGGCAGCCTACGGCTGTCCTGATCGCTACGCGCTCAGTCGAAGCCACCTACTCTATCCAGCTGAGCTACGGGTGCGTGCGGGTGGGCATTATATAGAAGAGTTGTGGGATGGTCACTTGTTTAGTTAGCCCTTTGATTTATCAGGAAATCGCCTGCAGGCAGGCTCCAAGGAGCTCCGATCATGAGTTTTGGCCGAGAGGTGTCGAAGAGGCAGCTTCGGCCTAGTCCACACTCAGCCCGGCAACTCCCACGGCCACCTGATCGGCAGTGGGTGTCACGCCCGCCGGGAAGTTGATGCCCGAGTCCACATCGCCGCTCTGCCCCTGCTGCAGGGTGGGAATGACGGCGCTGCGGGTCACGACTTGCCCTGCAACCACGGCGCGGAACTGCACCTGCACATTGCGCAGGGTAATCGGCGCGTTGCTCTGCACACGGGCCAGCAGCCTGCCCTGGGCATTCACATAGGGCTGCACGGCGACATAGGACGCGGGGTTGTCCACCACGTCCAGTCTTGCGAAAGCGGCACCTGCCTGCTGACTGACCTGCCCGCCGCCCTGGGCCGCCAGCTGGAAATACTGCTTGGCGGCGGTGCGGTCATTGGCCTGCAGCGCGAGCGTACCCAACTCGTTCATGGCCATGGCGGTAGGCAGCAGCTTGACGCTGGCCTGCAGGTCTTCTGTGGCAAGCTGGCGCTGCCCCAGGCGGGAATAGGCCACCCCGCGCCCCAGGTAATAGTCGAAATAATCCGGATCTTCGCCAATGGCGCGGTTGTACTGCTGCACGGCGGCCTCATAGCGGCGCTCGTAAACCAGGATGTCGGCCTGCAGACCGAGGAAACGCGCCTCATCCGGCACCAGGGAAAGTGCGGTGTCGAGCTTACGCGAAGCCTCCTCGAGCCTATCCTGGGCAATCAGTTGTTCCGCCTCATCGAAGGCGTCATAGGCAGGTTTGGTGTCACGCAGAAAGGCAGTTGCCGCCTGGTAGCGCTCAACACCCAGCTCACCACCAGTGACGCCTTCGGCGCGCAACTCGGCGACCAGCGCGCGATTATTGCGCACACGCTCCTCAGAGGGGGGATGGCTGGCGAACAGCCCGTCCAGCCAGTTGCTGTTACGCCCTTCGGAAAGACGCACAAAGGTTTCCTGCAGGCTGATGGCGGCAGCCGGGTCATAACCCGCGCGTGCCATATAGCGAATACCATAGATGTCGGACTCGCGTTCGGCATCGCGGCCATAGCGCTGGGTCAGTAGCTGCGCCCCCAGCATCGCCCCGCCCACGGCGTAATCGGCATAAGGGCTGTCCTGCACCGCGATGGCACCCACCACCATGGCGCTCTGCAGCAGCATGCCGCGCTCCATGGCCTGAGCGCCGTGACGCGCAGCGGCATGAACGATCTCATGCCCCAGCACGGCGGCAAGCTCGGCCTCGTTGTTCAGCTCCACCAGCAGGCCACGGTTCACGGCAATCTTGCCGCCGGGCAGTGCCCAGGCATTGGGCACGGAATTGTTGAGCACCACAAACTCATAAGGAAGTTGGCGGTCACTCACTGTCGCCAATCGATTGCCAACGCTCTGTACATAGGCCGTCAGCTCCGGGTCCACACGGTAGCGGCCACCCTGCCCCTGTTGAGAGGGCAGGTATTGCTGATCCCCAATACTCAGCTCGCGCTGGGTGGAAATAAAACTGAGCTCCCGCTCTCCCGTGACGGGGTTCTCCGCACACGCGGCAACAAGCCCCAACAACAGAGCCAACACGATGGCCGCGGGGTGACGGGCGATGAATCGGAACATCCTGGTCTTGTCCTCCTGAGCACCACAACGGTTCTCAATCAAATTCAAATCTCGTGGGAGCCAGCCCTATTGGCGATGGCAGTGTGTTGGATCGCCTGCAAGCAGGCTCCCACAGCCTCCAGTCATTCCCTCGCGCGGACCTGTCGGCTTGAATAAAAGCCAGTGTAAAGACCCCGCCTGCGCATGACCAGATATTCAGCTATGCTTGTGACGAGATCAATACAACAGGAAACCCCGCCCATGAAAACACGCTGCAGCTGGTGCGGCTCAGACCCGCTTTATGTCGCCTACCACGATGAGGAATGGGGCGTGCCCGTTCACGATGAACGCATGCTGTTCGAGTTTCTGACCCTGGAGTGCCAGCAGGCAGGCCTGAGCTGGATCACCGTCCTGCGCAAGCGGGAGAACTACCGCAAGCAGTTCTTCAATTTTGACCCGAAGAAAGTGGCCAAAATGACAGACGAGGATATCGAGGCGCGCATGCAGGATGCCGGCCTGATCCGCAATCGCGCCAAGCTGAACTCCATTCGCAGCAATGCCCTCGCTTTTCTGGCCATCCAGAAGGAGTTCGGCAGCTTTGACCGCTACATCTGGTCCTTTGTAGACGGCACGGTTATCGATGGCCGACGGGGCAGCCTGTCCGAGCTGCCAGCCACCTCACAACTCAGCGACACGATCTCCAAAGACCTGAAAAAGCGCGGCTTCAAGTTCGTGGGTTCAACCATTGTCTACGCCCATATGCAGGCCACCGGCATGATCAACGACCATGTGCAGGATTGCTTCCGCTACCAGGAAGTGAAAACTCTCGCCAGAGACTAAGGCCCTAGCAGGCTGTTGAAAAACGTTTTCAAGGCAGCCAGTGCAAGGCAAAAACGAGCGAAAAAGCGCAGTTTATAACGGATAAATGAGCATTTTGAGCTCGTTTTTAACGCCGCAATGGCAACGTAGATAGTTTTTCAACAGCCTGCTAGGACGCCCGGTCCAGCATGCCCACGTCCAGCAAGGGAGAGGCATCAAGACCACCCGCGTCCATCATCTCGGCCACTCGCTGAAGGGAGGCCAGAATCATGCTGCGCTCCCAGTCCTTCAATGCGCCAAACTGCCGGATGAACGACTCCTGCAGCGGCTCGGGAGCCGTGTCGAGCACTTTATTCCCCTGCTCTGTCAAGCGCACACGCACCTTGCGCTTGTCCTTGTCGGAACGCTCACGCACCAGCAGCCCCGATGTCTCAAGACGATCCAAAATTGTCGTCAAGGTTGCCTGGCTGAGACTGATGGAGTTGGCCAGCTGGCTGATGGTGGGCAGGTCCTTGTCCCGCACTACCTTCAGCAGGATCAGCTGGGACGAGGTCAGCCCGGAGGTGCGGGTGACATAACGCGAATGCAGGTCCGTTGCCCGAATCACGCGCCGGATTGCCGTTAACACCTGCTCAAAATCTTCGCTGGCGCCCTTCCCGAGCGCTGCTTTCGGTGTTTCACCTGCATCTTGCTGTTTTGGCTCCGGCACCGGTTTTGTTTTTTTCATCATGACACTCCCTGGCAAGCATTGCGCCGCCGACACGATCTTTAATTAGTCTTGAGCTTCCTTGGCCAACGCCTCCCGCGCCTGCTTGTTCAGCTCCGCCGCGCCTTTCTGGAAGACGATGCGATGCAGAAGATCGCTCAGGTTCTCGCGGAAACTGTCGGGGTGAAGATAGGCGCAGGCCGCACCGTCAGTCGGGTCCAGCGCCCGCCTCTTCAGGTCCAGACGATGATCTTCGGTAATGAGGATGATCGGCGTGGCGGTGCGCAGGGGGCTGCGTCTCTCCAGCGCCCGCAAGCGGTAAACAAACTGATCGCGGGGCTTCTTGTAATTGTTCCAGCCCGTAATCACGCAGGACAGTTTGTTGGTCAGAAAACCGAAACCACGGTCATATTGCCGGATGACATCCATGGCATTGGCTTCGTTATAGGTGTTGATGCTGGTATACAGCCCCGTCGCGCCAATCTCGGCAGCGATCTCATCCACCAGCTTGTTATCCAGATCGTAGATCAGGATGACGGGCTTGAAACTCATCGTACAACCTCTTGTTCTTATTCTGTCGTTAGCGCAGCAACTGGCCGCCATCCACGTCAACCGTGGTGCCGGTAGCATAGCGATTGTTCATCAGGTAAAGCAACGCACTGGCCACCTCTTCCGGCCGGCCGACACGCTCCACCAGCTGCCCTTTCACCATATTGGCCACCGCCGCATCACGCTGGGCACCCAGGCCGTCGAACAGGGCCGTGTCGATGATGCCGGGAGACACCACGTTCACGCGGATGGGCTTGAGCTCAATCGCCAGGCAACGCACCAGGTTTTCCACCGCCGCACCCACGCAGCTCAGGGCCGAACTGTTGGGCTTGAGCTTGCGGGCTGGTGCCCCGCTGACCAGGGTAATGGAACCATCCTCGGCCACGAAGGGAGCGCCGGTGCGCACCACCCGGGAGTAACCCCAGAGCTTGCCGAAAGCTTCCTGGAACTGCTCATCGGTCTGTTCCACAAAGGGCTTCAGGGTACGGCTGGCCCCGGTGGCGGCAGAGACCAGGTGGTCAATCGTGCCTGCTTCCCGGAACAGCGCCAGCAGGCTCTCGGTATCATGGGTATCGGCACAGCGGATCTGCACAGACTCCCCTACCACCTCCCTGGCCTTGTCGATATGCGCCTGGGAGCGCCCCGCCGCCCAGACCCTGGCCCCCTGTTCGGCGGCGGCCATCGCGGTGGCGAGACCGATACCGGAAGTGCCACCAATGATGACGACATTTTTGCCCTGCAGGCTGCCCGCCCCTTGCTTGCTCATACACTTTCTCCTGGGAAACCCGTTCCCGTTCAGGCCTGTTCCGAAGGAGGCGAATGGTATCACAGAACGCTTTGACCACCCGCTGTCGGTTTCCGCCGAATTGCGGGGAAAAACCCGATGAGAAGTCTTTACCGAAGACGTCATTACTGGCATGGTAGGCGCATCTGTCAGATCAGGAGATCTCCATGCTCAAACCGGTATTACTCATCAGCCTGTGTGCCGCCATCAGTGCCTGCAACAGCTGGGTCAATGTGACCTCTGCAGGCCAGCTCGTCACTGTTGCCACCCCGACCGAAGTCATGCAATGCACGCGGCTCGGCAGCGCAAATACCAGCGCTCTCAGCGAAATCGCCTTTGTGCAGCGCGGCTCGCAGAAACTGCAGCAGGAGTTGATCGATCTGGCACGCAATCAGGCGGGGGATATGGGGGGCAACCGTATCGTCGTGGAGAGCCCGATTACAGAAGGGCAGCAGTCCTTCGGCGTTTATCGCTGCCCCTGAACAAACCGTGGCGGCCCCGCAAGCCGGGGCCACTATAACAATAACCAGAATGCCGCTGCTACAGGCGGTCACAGGCCTCACGGAAGTCGCGCCTAGATGGACAACAAGCTCCTGGCCCTGAGCCGTTTTTTCGCGAGTATCCCGGTTACGGTTCTGCGAGCCCGATGGCCGGTGCTCTTCGCTCTGCTGTTTTCCACAGCACTCATGATCTATGGTGCCATCACCCGCACCACGCTGGACATGAGCATGGACAGCTTCATCGACCAGCAAGACCCGGCCATTACCGCACTGCACGAATTCCGCAAACAATTCGGCAGCGACGACTCCGTCTTCCTCGTCTACCGCGCCCGCGACAACGATGTGTTCTCTGCCCGCTCCCTGAGAGCCGTGCGCGAGCTGACCGAAGATCTGCAGCAGCCACAGCAGCTCGACCCGGCCACCCTGCCAAGGGAGGTCCACGGTACGCCAGTGGAGCTGGAAGAGCTGAACAAGATCCGCCGCGTGCAATCCCTGAGCACGGTGCGCATTCAGCACAGCGATGCCGACACCCTGCGCTCTGATCGTCTGGTGCCGGTTCCCCTGCCGGAGGACGCCGCCAGCCTGGCTGCCATTCGTCAGGAAGCCATGGCAGAGGATGACTATCAACTGCTGTTCTATTCCGCCGATGGCCGCTATGCCGGCATCCTGATCCAGACCGTCTTCGGCGCTGAGCCCGAGGACGGCTTCACACCGCTGCTCGACGATGCCGCCATTTCACTGGACAGCAGCTTCAGCGCATTTGATGATGTGGACAGTTTCAACCTCGACTTCGATGAAACGGCGCAGGTGGAAGATATTCCCTTCCAGACCGTAGACATGTTCGCGTACAGCCGCTTCTTCACGGCACTCAAGGCGGTCTACGGGCGTTACGACGAGGCCCTGGAGTTCTTCCCTGTCGGCAACCCGCCGATGATGGAATTCATCTATCGCACCATGATGCAGATGATCTGGCTGGGCGTGGCCATGATCGCCATCTTCGTTTGCCTGCTGTGGGTGCTGTTCCGCTCCTTCAGTGCCGTGCTATGGCCCATTCTGACCATCGCCCTGAGCCTGGCCTGGACCTGGGGGGCCACCTCCTGGTTTGGGGCGTCGCTGACCACCATGGTATCCCTGACCTGCCTGCTGGTGTTCGCGGTGGGCATCGCGGATTGCGTGCATGTCATGAGCGCCTATTTCGGCCTGCGCAAGGAGGGCTGTGAACATGACACCGCCCTGGTGAGCGCCTATGAAAAAACCGGCCTGGCCATCTTCGTCACCAGCATCACCACCATGGCCGGCGTGCTGGCGCTGAGCTATTCGGAGCTGCTCCCCATCCGGGTGTTCGGCCTGATGTCGGCGCTGGGGGTGTTCATGGCATTGTTCTTCACGATGGTGCTGCTGCCGATTCTGCTCAGTGTCTGGCACCCGGGCAGTGCACTGGAACAGCACAGCAAAATGCGCTCCCCCCTGCAAAGCTGGCAGGCTCTGCCGTGGATGGCCAGGGCCGTGTTGCTGTTGGTTTCTCTGCTCGCTGTCTTCTGGTTTTTCGGCGCACTGATCGGTCTCTATATTGCCGTGGTCGGGCTGATCACCGGCATCGTCCTGAGCTGGCAGCGGCGGATTCTCGACATCATTCCCCGCATCGTTGCCCGACACCCCCACGGCGTGCTCGCCACCTTCGGCGTCATTCTGCTGGTCTGCCTCTACGGCACTTCCCAGGTGCGCATCGATACCAATGTTTCGGAACTCACCCGTGAAGGCAGCGATATGCGCCAGGCCTATACCGTTGTGGACAATAATATGGCCGGGGCACAAAGCCTGGAGATCATGATTGACACCGGCGTCAGCGATGGCCTGCTCGACCCGGAGTTGCTGCAGGCGGTGGATCACCTGCAGGCCCGCATCGAGGAGCGCTATCCGCAGCAGGTATCCCGCACCTACTCCCTGGCCAATATGGTCAAGGATACCAACCGCATCATGAACAATGACGACCCGGCCTTCGAGCGCATTCCGGACAGCGGCGCGATGATTGCGCAGCTGCTCTACCTGTTCAACAGCGCCAACCCGGATGACCGTCGCGCCCTGGTCTCGGACGATTACAGCCGCTCACACATCACCATCAACGCCTACAATGCAGGCTCCTATCAGTACCAGCTTTTCTTCGACGAGCTCGCGCAGGAGATCGACAACAGCTTCGCCGGGCTGGAGACACGCTTCCCGCAGCTGCAGGTGCGCGTGACCGGTTCCATTCCGCTGATGATGCGGGCAACCGATGAAATCGCGCAGTCACAGTACAGCAGTTTCCTGCTGGCATTGAGCGTCATCTGCGTCATCATGATGCTGACCCTCGGCTCCGTGCAGGGTGGACTTCTGTCGATCATTCCCAATATTATTCCAGCCCTGCTCAGCTTCGGTCTGATGGGGTTGCTGGACATTCCGCTGGATACCGACACCCTGATGATTGCACCGGTCATTATCGGGATTGCCGTGGACGACACCATTCACTTCATGACGCACTACCGTCTGGAATTGATCCGCACCCGACACATGGCACAGGCACTGCGCAGCACCATCGCCAACGTTGGCACCGCCGTGATGTACACCAGCATGGTGCTGGGCCTGGGTTTTGCCATTCTGAGCTTCTCGGACTATCTTGGCATGGCCAAGATCGGGTTTTTCGGTTCGCTGGCTATCTTTGTGGCACTGCTCAGCGACCTGTTCCTGATTCCGGCACTCTTGCAGATATTCAGGCCCCGCTTCGGAGTTGAGAACGTGGTGGCTTCCTTTGCCACACTGTCACAGGCGGAGCCCCCCTCAGAACGGGTAAACGCCGGGGAAACGATGCTATGAAAGGATTACAGACACATCGTCGCACAGGGCCACTCAGCGTCCTGTTCGCCAGCCTGCTGGCAATGGGAGCAGGCACACAGGCCTTCGCCCAGCCAGGCGCGCGCGACATTCTGGAACAGGTTGAAGAGGCCCTGCGCAGCACAACGGATTCCGCCTTCAACCGCATTCAATTGTCGAGCTGCCAGTTTGGGGTGCGCAACAACCAGATCACCTGCGCAGAACGTGCCCGGGTCAAGGCCCTGGAATCGGTCGGCATCAATTTCGGCCCGGACAACAAGGACACCCGTGCCGTCACCATCGTTCTCGAGCCGCCGGCAGAAAAAGGCGTGGGCATGCTCAGTGTCACCTACGATGAATCGGACCGTGACAATGAGACCTGGCTCTATCTCTCTGCGCTGGGCACGGTCAAACGCATCGCCAGCGGCAACTCGGATGACGACACCGAACCGGCCTCCCTCTTCGGCTCCGAATTCACCACGGAAGATCAGGATACCGGCAAGCTGGACGAATACACGCTCAATATGCTGGAAGAAACCACCGAGGGCGGGCGCGCGGTATGGAAGATCGAGGCCATTCCCAATGAGGAGCGGGCACGCAAAACCCGTTATGCCCGCACCGTGCACTATGTGGACAAGGAGCGCCTGGTCACCCTGCGCGCCGATATGTACGACCAGCACGGCCGCGAAATCAAACGCATGCTGGCCTCGCGGGTGGAACAGGTCAACGGCGTGTGGGTTGCCCGCTCCCTGACCATGATGAATCTGGTCAGCAATCGCCTGTCCAATATGGCCATTCTGGAGATCAACACCGGCATCGATGTGCCGGAGGATTTTCTGACCCAACGCACCTTGACCGATGTGGCCTTTCGCGAAACCGAACTGCAGAAACTGCGTGCGCAGATTGACTGACAGTGCGTTATCGAATCCTTATCGCCGCCTGTCTTCTGCCCCTGGGCTTGCACGCCCAGGCGCAGGATCTTCCGGACAATCTCGATTTCAGCCTCGATGGCATCGGCATCAGCGATGATCTGTTTGCCCCGGATGAAGACAACACACCCGCCTGGCTGCAGCCCTTTACCTTTCGCCTCAGCCAGCAGCTGATCGCACAGAGCAATCCTCACAGCATTTCTCTGGCCGATGGTAGCCGGGCAGAAAAAAATGCCTATGTCGAAAACCATCGCTCCAGCCTGCTGCTGCGTTACCAGAACCCCTTTGCTCCCGGCTGGTTGCTGCAGGCCAGCGGGCAGGTCAAGCTCTACTGGCCCGGCGATTACGAGTACCGCGCCAATCGCGATCACATCGATACCGAATTCCGCCTCAATGAATTTTTCCTGCAGCGCAGCGAGGGCAACAGCAGCGTAAAGCTGGGCGCACAAACCGTGGTATGGGGGGAGAACATCGGCAACTCGGTGCTGGATGTCATCAACACCAGCGAGTTCCGTGACCTCACCATCATCGACATTGAAGACGCACGCCTGAATCAGTGGATGCTGGTGTGGGAGCGCTTCTACGGCAATCACCAGTGGTCTTCCTTCGTGAATCTCTACCCCGAGTTCAACCCGCCCCCCGTGCGCGGCAGCCCGTTTTTCTTTGAGCCCGCCTTCAATCTCACGGATTACCGCCGCGACAAGGCGCTGTTCGAGGCCGGGACGCAAATGCGCTGGAGCCTCACCGGCAGCGACATCTCCGTGATGGCGGCCTACCTCTACGAGAATCAGCTGCACTACTCCGCCCCACCCTCCGGTATGGGCAATGCCCTGTCCGAGGCCGGTGACTATCTGCTGCTGGGGGTCTCGGCCAACCGGGCGATCGGTCGTCTGCTGCTGAATCTGGATATCGCCTACAGCCACGATATTCTGGTGGACGTGATGATGGCCAATGGCAGCGATACCGGCACGGTAGCGGTGAGAAAACTCGGGGGCACGGCGGGTTTTGAATACGCCATCGACAATGAACAGAATCTGTTGCTGGGCGTGACAGCGGAAACGCTGTTGAAGACGGACGAGGCCCTGGCCCCGGGGCAGCGCTTACTGGTCGATCGTCATACCGGCAATGCGTTGCTGCGTTACTCCAACAGCCTGCGCAACGGTGACCTGCTGCTGTCGGTAACGATGCAGAGCGCGTTGGATGCCGCCTCCGTGCTGGGAAGCGTAGCCCTGCAATACACGCTCAGCAACCATCTCAGCCTCACCACCCAGGCCATTGCGACCCGGGCGGACAACGACTCGGCGCTGGCACCACTCGATGGTGATCTGCGCCTGGGCATGACCCTGAGCTGGACCTTCTGATCCGCCAATCAGTAACGGTTCGGGCCGTTGAACACCTCGGCGTCAAATTCCTTCTCCCAGTTCGCCACCACGGTGGCCACCGAAAGATCACCGCCCACGTTCACGGTTGTGCGCGCCATGTCCAGCGGGCGATCAAAGGGAATGATAAAGCCCACCACCACGGCGATCTGATCGGGGGTCATCCCGATCGCTCCCATCACCGCCGCCATCAGAAACACGGAGGCTCCGGGCACTGCGGCCGTCCCGATGGAGACCAGCGTGGTCGCCCCCATCACGATCAGATAATCCGCCAGGCTCAGATCAATACCGAAGGCCTGCGCGGCAAACACCGACACGATGCCAACATACAGAGCGGTGCCATCCATATTGATGGTGGCCCCCAGCGGGATCACGGTGGTTGCCACGACCGGCTGAATGCCGAGATTGCGTTCGGCCACGGCCATCGTCACCGGCATGGTGGCGGAACTGGAAGAGGTGGAGAAGGCCACCAGCATGGCATCCCGCGCCCCCCGGAAAAAATTGATGGGTTTCAGCTTGAGCAGAAAACGCATGATGGCGCCGTGCACGAGGAACATGTGCAGGAAACAACCGAGGAACACACAGACCGCCAGTTTTACCACATCGGCCAGCGCCAGCACCCCCTGGGTGCCGGACACCCAGGCAATCAACGCAAAAACCCCGAACGGCGCCACCTCCATGACCCAGCCGGTAATCTTCAGCATCACCTCGGACGCCGCGTCCACGAGATCCGCCACCGGCTTGGCCTTCTGCCCCACAATCAGTGCCGCAATGCCCACCAGCAGGGCGAAAAAGATAATGGCCAGCACATTGCCTTCGGCCAGGGCCGCCATGGGATTGGTCGGCACGATGCTCATCAGACGCTCGGACAGGGGGGTAGCCTCCTGAATCGTGCCTGGTGCTGCCGATGACAGGTCAACCCCTACCCCCGGCTGCACCACGACGGCCAGAATAATGCCGATGGTGATCGCAAACAGCGTGGTCAGCATATACAGCCCCAGCGTCATCACCCCAAGAGAGCCCAGCTTCTTGGGATCCCCCATGGAAATGACCCCGGACACCAGGGTGAAGAAAATCAGTGGCACCACCACCATGCTGATCAAACGCACAAACAGATCGCCCATCCATTTGATGGACACCGCGCCAGCGCCCCAGACACTGCCAACCAGTACCCCGAGTACCAGAGCTAACAAAATTCGTTTCCACAGGGCCATTTCGAACCAGGCGCGCAACATACCGGTCTCCTAAAGTGATTCCTGACTACTGTTCCTGTTCTTCAGATTCCGCTGAGCCTATAGAAAAACCCTGCCCGGCGCCATCCCTTTGTCCGCCCGAGGCCCCGGGGAAAAAGCCGGCGGAATATGCGACAATGCGCGCCCGACCGATTTCCCTTACCCGCAACAACAGGCGAAACGCATGGCAGAAACAAAGCCGATCTGGACTGAAGGCACCGTGGCAGGCATCACGCACCGCACGCAGAACCTGTTCTCACTGCAGATTGATGCCGATGTGGCTCCTTTCGCGGCGGGTCAGTACACCTCCCTCGCACTGGATGTGGACGGGGAACGCATCGCCCAGCCCTATTCCATTCTCAGCGCACCGCAGAATCGCCCCCTGGAATTCTTTTTCTATACGCAGCCGGACGGGCAGTTGTCGGCCCGCCTGTCGCAACTGAAAACGGGGGATCGTCTCTGGGTACAGCGCAAGCCAGAGGGCAGCTTCACCCTGCAGCAGGTGCCCGCCGGAAAGGCCCTGTGGCTGCTGGCCACCGGAACCGGTGTCGCGCCCTTTCTGTCCATGTTGCGCGAAGGCAGTCTCTGGCAGCGTTTTGAACAGGTACATCTGGTTTATGCCGTGCGGCACTGGGATGACATTGCCTACAACGAGCTGATTATGGCAACCCGCGAGCACTTCGGTGAACGCTTCAGCTTCATTCCCTTTGTCAGCCGGGAGAAAAGAGAAGGCTGCGTGCACGGCCATATCCCGGCCAGCATCAGCAATGGCACGCTCGAAAGGGTGGCAGGACACCCATTCAGCCTGGACGATTCACAGTTCATGCTGTGCGGCAACCCCGGCATGGTGCAGGACGCCCTGGCAGCTCTCGAACAGCGGGGCTTCACCCGCAGCAGCGAGGGCCGCCACGGCCACATCACCCTCGAAGCCTACTGGTAATCCAGCGAGCGGGCCCGCTCCCACACAATCCCACAATCCCACAAGCCCGCAAGCCCGCATCGCCGTCTGTCGTGCCCCAATAACAAAAAAAGGGCTGCTGCATACGCAACAGCCCTTTCCCAGGCGCGGGAAATATGACGCTTTCAACCCGAAGCGCTCAACTCCCCGGCGTCCAGTCCAGTGATACCCAGAACTGGCGACCCCAGGGCACTGACAGACGGGTTTCAGCCCCACCGATGATGCCCAGACGTTGCGGTCGCTTATCAAAGACGTTGCTCACGCCCATGCTGACCGTAAACTCACTGTCAAAATACTGATCGAAGATATGGGCATAACGCGCATCCACGATGAACTCCCCGTGAATGGTGCTCGGCGGGTTGAGTGCGTTATTGCCATCCTCCGGGTAGAAATCCACCACCTGATCGTCGAACTTGATGCTGGTCCAGTGATTCACCGAGATCGACGCGCTCTGCTTGTCGCGGAACCAGTTCAGCTTCAGGTTGGATTTGACCTCTGGCAGCGGCGGCACAATCCCCGTGCGTCCGTTCTGTTTGCCCAGCGCTTCCGTGCGGATGCCGCTCAGATCCATATAGTCATAGGTCAGGTAGTAGGTGGATTGCAGGGTGGTGGTGAAACTGCCCCAGTCCTGCGTATCGAACCGGTACTGTGCCTTCATGTCGATCAGATCCGCCCATACCGAACTGATGTTGGCCGACTGCACGAACAGGCGGGACACGGAACCGTTGGCGTAACGCTGGATGGGATAGCCGGCAATGCTCGCCTTCTGGGCCAGCCAAGCGTCGGCCTGATTGCGGGTGGCAGAGCCCGGAGTCGGGTCATAGCTCGCCTTGCTGATGCCGGTTTCATCCAGGAACTGCTTGAACTGGAAGCCCACGGTGTCCTGCTGGCTCAGGGTACGGATACGGTCGGTGTATTCGATCTCCTGATAGTCAACGGACAGATTCAAGCCCTCCAGCACCGAGCCGGTCGGCTCCCAGGTAAAACCGATGTTCTGGATGGTCGAGGTTTCCGGTTGCAGGTTCGGGTTGCCGGACTGACACCAGATACCCCCGATCAAGGGCGTGTTGGTGAATTCATCCAGTCCGCTGAACATATCGGCACAGCGATCGTCGGCCACGAAGGGGCGGGCCTGGAACGGGGATGGTGCCAGGAAGCTCTCCCCCCAGGAGGCGCGCAGCGCAAGCGAGGGCAGAGCCTCCCAGCGCAGGGACACCTTGGGTGTAGTAGCCTCAAGACCGAAGTCCTTGAACTGCTCATGGCGCACCGCCAGTTGCGCATGCAGGGACTCCAGAATCGGCACTTCCAGTTCGGCAAATACCGAACGGGTTTCCGACACATACACGGCGTCTTTCTGGCGCTCCCCCAACACCTGGCTGTTGGCATAATCTTCACCCAGCTGGTCGTAGGGGTCCACAAAGTCCATCATCGTCAGGTCGCGCCACTGATAACCGATCGCCATCTGCAGGGGGCCGGCCGGCAGGTCAAACACCTCACCGGTAATCAGGGTCTCGAACACATCCAGCTCATTGCGCGAGGCAAGGCGGTTGGGATTGGAGAGCATCAGCCAGTCGATCAGCTCCTGCGAGTTTCCGGTCACCCCTTCCACATAGCGCGAGGACAATGGGGACTGGGAACCGAAGGGGTTGAACCACTGGTCGCCATTGGGACCACCCATGCCCGACATGGCCAGTTGCAAACGGCTGGAACTGACGACCATTTCGTCCACGGTGCGCTTGTCCTCCTGGCGTGCGTAATAGGTATAGCCCGTCCAGGTACCGGCAAGATCGTATTCGGCCTGCAGCTTGACGCGGTTGAGCAGGTAGTCCCCGTCCACCTTCTTGGATGTGTCAGAGTAGTAGGCACTGGGCAGGGTGCCGCCGGTATTGCCGAACACGCGCCAGCTCCAAGGCGTCAGGTCCACGCCCCAGGGGTTGGCGGGATGATTGGCCGGAATCTTCATCACCGCCCGGTCATTGCCCCCATTGGGTGAGGTGCCCGTGGTGCGCTCATGGTTGTAACGGTAATGATTGTTCAGGGTGGCGTTGAGGCGCAGCCAGTCGGTAGCCTCATAGCTCACTGTATTGTAGAGATTGTAGTTCACCTCATGCTTGGAATAGGCATGCTGAATACTGTACTCATAGGTACAGTTTGAACCAAAAATTGTCCCCGAGGGGTTGGTATTCTTGCCCTGTCCGTGGCTGGGAAAACCATCATTGAAAGTGCCGCAGTCCGGGTCACGCATCACCGCACCCACGCTGGTGCCACCATGCGGCCCCAGCAGATTTACCCCGGGAGGCGCCCCCGCCAGTTCACGGAAAGAGCCAACAGGGCCGGAGTTGGAGGCGTTGTTGGAGTGCTGCCATTCCCGCGGTCTTTCATACATCATCAAGGGCGTTTTTTTCTGCGCCTCGAAAGCGCCAACGTACTTGATGCCATTGTCAAACGAACGCCCCCACAGGAAGGAGCCGGTCATGTCCTCCATGGCGCCGTCCTCTGTCCGCTGGTAATAGCTGCGGGCGCGAATCCCTTCGAACTCCTTGATGGGAATGATATTGACCACCCCCGCCACGGCATCCGAACCATACAGGGCCGAACCACCGTCCAGCACCAGCTCCATGCGGGCGATGGCGATTTCCGGCAGGCTGGCGGACATCAAGGGGCTGAGCGTGCGCGCACCATCAATCAGCGTGAGGGTGGAGTTCTCCCCCAGCCCGCGCAGGTTGAAACTGCTGTTACCGGTCTGAGCACCATCGGCAGAGCCCAGCACCACGTTCACCACATTGGTGTTCTGGGTATAACTGAGGTCGCGGATATAGGCGCCGATACTCGGCGCACCGGATTCGTACAGGTCCTCCGCCGTCACGGTATCCACCGGGGAGTTTTGTGCAAAAGCGCTGTTGCGGATATAGGAGCCCGTCACCACCACCTCTTCGACATCCGGGGTATCGGAGGCACTCTGGGCGAGAACAACAGCAGGAAGGGAACAGGAAAGGGTCAGGCAGGCGTGTACAGCATGGCGCAGCGAAGTGCGCCGGGTAAAGTTCGGCATATCGGTCTCCATGTCTTTGGCACTACCGCTTATCCAGCGGCTCGGCTTTTATTGTTTTTGATAACAATCAGGGACTTACGAATAAGACACTACTTGATTATCACGGGAGACTCGACTTCTTCACTACCAGGTTCCGGTACGTCGATATACTGCCAACACATCCTTATTGATTGAAATATACGCAGTTCGTTCGAGCGAAGACAACCACAAAATTAATGGGACACAATTTATTACAAATGCTTCCTCGTTTTCTGGCGTGCTGCTGGAGCAGGGCAAAAAAAAGGGTGCCGCGCACAAACGCGGCACCCTTTTTGTCAAACGGCTTCTCTTGCGTTTTTTACTGCCTGGCCACCGAGCGCTGCTTGGCCGCTTCACGCTGGGCCAGCAACTCCTGATAGCCTTCTTCGTCGAGATGGGTAATCGCGATCCAGGCATGTGTCATCTCGTCGGCAGTGCGGCTGCCCGCCACTACCCAGAAATCCGGATCCGGATTGTTCGGGTTGTTTGCCGTGTTGTCATACCACTGCTTGAGCACCAGCACGGCTCCGGTGGGAACCAGTGGCGCCACATCGGGCTCGTACAGATGGCTGTGATGCCAGGTCGCACTCCAGTTGGATATCTGGCTGATCTGCTCGGTCCGGCCTGTCTCCGGGTAATAGATCTCAAACGAGGCCGCCCTCATGCGCAGGTGCCCGTGTGGCTGGAAGCTGTCTACACGAACCGGGTGGTCAAAGGAGTGAAAGCCCTGGGTCATGGCGGTGCCATGCGGCGGCACAATCAGCTCCCCCTCACCCAGACGATACAGTTTCAGGTCCTGTTTGAAACGGGCGGTATTTTCGTAACCTTCCGGATATAGCCACAAGCCGACCTGCACGACATTGTCCTCGATGATGGTGCCAGGAGCCGTCGGGCCAACCCCGCCGGGGAACAGGTGGATATCCCAACGCACACGCGCATGGGCGGGCAGCACACGGCACACCCCTTCGGGCATGATCTCCCCCCACTTACCCATGGCGTATTCGGTCAATTGACCGTACGGTTCATATTCACCATCCGCATTCATCACCTCAACATCGGAGTTGGCGTGATGCACCACTGCCTTTGCATTGCCAGCCGGTTTCACCTGAATGGCCTTGATGCAGCGATCCGTGGCAAGCCCGGTTTCCACATAAGGGCGATGCCACATATCGTTGCCTATGGCGGGCACATCAATCGGAGTGGAATCCAGAACAAGCGTGGGTTGACCAAACTGGTCGGCAAAATTCCATTCATTGGGGTCCGGCAAATCCGGCACCGGTGGTGTGCGATCCCCCCAATCCCCCTCCGGCGCGCCCTGTGCCACCCAGGCCGTGATGGTGCTGATTTCATCATCAGACAAACGCCAATCGCCCTGCAGATCCTGAATACCGATATGCTGATCGTAGGAATAAGGGGGCATTTCCCGGTTGGCCACACGCATGCTGATCAGCGGAGCCCACGGGCGCACCTGTTCGTAGTTGCTCAGTTGCATCGGGCCAATGCCACCTTCCCGATGGCAGACCACACAGTTGTCGGCAATGATCTGCGCGACATGATCGGCATAGGTGATCTGTTCGCCATTGATCGTGAGGTTTGCGCCCTGCGCCTGGCTTTGCGCCGACACCCCCAACGCGGCAGCCAGCACTGCGAGCGCCAGTGCGGATTTCATGGAGCGTCGTCGAGTATGCTCGTCATGCTTGTTATTCATAAGCTTCTTCCTCTAAAGAGAAGTGGATGTGAGCTTACCCTGAACACAGCACATGGGGACTTGCCCACACAGCAATATTTAACGAACCGTTATTTCCAGAACAGCACATGCTGTTACTCCCGCCTATATAACAGCCGGCCAGATTTTGTTTCAAATCCCCCTGCAGCCAAACCGACAAAGTTTGATCTATATCAAACATTCCAGACAAGGAACAAAAACCCCTTCGCCAGCAGGGCTGGCTCCTACCATGCTCGGCCACGTTCACCCCCTCCCGTAGGAGCCTGCCCCGCAGGCGATCAAACCCGAGTTTGTCCCATCTGAACCCCTATCGGTCGTAGGAGCCTGCCCTGCAGGCGATCAAACCCTCCTGCACCGCGAACCCTTCGCCAGCAGGGCTGGCTCCTACAATGCGCTACAAACCGGTACACTGTGCCCAGCCACATACACAGGGCACCACCATGAAAACAGGAATTATTGCCGCCATTCTCATCCTGGCCTGCGCCGCCGTGGCCTTCATGCAGTTCTCGGCAGCCATGCAACTGAAGCAGGAGCTGGCCCACAGCGAAGAGGTCAGAATCCGGCTGGAGGGGGAACTGGCGGCACAGAAGGCCCTGGTAACTGCCCAGCAAAGCGCCAACGCCGAGCTGCAGGCGCGCTTTCAGGAGCAGCTCAACACCCTGCAGAGCAGCCTGCAGAGTTCCAGCGGGCAATTGCAGCAGCTGTCGGAGTCCTTGCAGGAGGCCCGCGGCCTGCTGCAGGGGGAACCCCAGTAGAGGCGCAATAGCCCCCGCGCCAACAGGGTCTCCTTGGCAAGCGCTGCGTCCTGACTCACGCGGGATGGACATCCTTGTGGAAATCCTTACATTAGGCCCAATACAAGTAAGGGAAGCTCTGATTCATTAATGCAAACGTTCAGGCCTTGCCAGGATTGATTTGTCAAGGCGCGCTTGCGCCGCCATATGTCGATCTGGTAAGCGAGGGCAACGCAGAGAAAGCAATCCTGGCAAGGCCCCGCAGGGCGGGACCTGCAGCACACCGCCACTGCGTTGTGCTGTTTGCCAAGGGCCGGACCATTGCCTGCACAGCACGCCTTATTGCAGTGCACTGCAGACTCCCGCTGAAAGCTTGTATTAATGAATCAGAGCTTCCTAAGGCTGACATCCGCCATCGAATGACTGGAGACGACTATGGATTCTTCCGACAACACCAGACGCTCTCGCAACGCGAAAGCGGCCGTTCTGACGCTGCTGCTGGGTCTCGGGCTCAATGCCTGTAGCCCGCAGGGTTCCGACTCCGCGCCCCCCGCAACAGCACAGGTGGCGGAAGCGGCGGCGGGTTATCACGAAATACACGCCCCCAGTGCAGACGACCCCCTCAGTGCCCACATCTTCGAGCTGGACAATGGCCTCAAGGTCTATCTGACGGAAAATCATCAGGAACCCCGCTTCTACGCGGAAATCGCCGTGCGCGCAGGCAGCAAGAATGACCCGGCGGATGCCACCGGCCTGGCCCACTACCTGGAGCACCTGCTGTTCAAGGGCAACCGGGAGATGGGCACGCTGGACTACGCGGCCGAAAAACCCTATCTCGACCAGATCACCGATCTCTATGAACAGCACTTCCGCGAGACCGACCCGGAGAAACGCGCCGAGCTCTATGCCGAGATCAACCGCGTCTCCCAGGAAGCGGCCCAGTACGCCATTCCCAACGAGATCGACAAGCTCTACAACGCCATGGGCGCCTCGGGCCTGAACGCGCATACCTCCCATGAGGAAACGGTGTACAAGGTCGGCCTGCCCTCCAACCGCCTGGAACAATGGGCTGCCATCGAGTCCGATCGCTTCATCAACCCGGTATTCCGCCTGTTCCACACCGAGCTGGAAACCGTGTACGAGGAGAAAAACCAGAGCCTGGACAATCGCGACCGCGTGTCCTATTACGCCATGAACGAACTGCTGTACAAGAAACACCCCTATGGCCAGCAGACCACCATCGGCGATGCGGAGCACCTGAAAAACCCGTCCCTGGTCTATATCCAGAATTTCTACGACACCTATTACGTCCCCAATAACATGGCGATCTTCATGAGCGGGGACATCAATATTGATGAAACCATCGGCATCATCGCCAAGGCCTTCAACCAGTGGCAGCCCAAGCCGGTACCGGAAGTCGGCCCGTGGATCGAGGATCCCATTCAGGGCGTGGAACGCATGACCGTGACCTACCCCGGGGAAGAGGAAGTGGAGATCGCCTTCCGCACCGTGCCCAATGATCACCCGGACAAGGAAGCCCTGATGCTGGTGGACATGATCCTGGACAACCGCACGGCAGGCCTGATCAACCTGAACCTCAACCAGGCCCAGGCGGTGCAGGCCGCCGGTTCCTCTCCCGAATTCCTCAACGACTATGGCTCCCAGCGTCTGTGGGGCGTACCCAAGCAGGGGCAGACCCTGGAGCAGGTGGAGCAGTTGCTGCTGGACCAGGTCGCGCTGGTACGCGCCGGTGAATTCGAGGACTGGATCATTCCGGCCATCGTCAATGACTTCAAGAAGAGCGACAAGCAGGCGCTGGAGTCCAACACCGCCCGCGTCGCCAATATGCGATCCTCCTTCATCCAGGGCGATGACTGGGACTACCACATTGGTGAAATGAAGCGCCTGGAGCAGGTGAGCAAGCAGGACATCGTGCGCGTTGCCAACACATACTTGGGCAACAACTATGTGGCAGTGCAGCGCATCGATGCGCCGGCAGACCTTCCGCCGGTGGAAAAACCCGAGATCGACCCGGTCTCCATCGACCCCACGCGCCAGTCTGCGTTTGCGGCCTCCATTCTGGCCATGCCCTACCAGGAAATCGAACCGGTCTATGTCCACCCCGGCGTGGATTTCCAGATTGTCGAATACGCCCCGGGGGCCACACTCTATTACGCCCCCAACCCCCTGAACGATCTGTTCTCCTTCTCCATCAGCGTGGACGTGGGCACCGAGGAGAACGATGCCCTGGGCCTGGCCACCGCCCTGCTGGAGAAATCCGGAGCCGGGGACATGAGCGCAGAAGACCTGCAGAAACAGTGGTACCGCCTGGGCAGCGAGTTCGGCATCGGTGCCGGTGCCAACGAATCCTCCTTTGGGGTGTCGGGGCTCGATGAACAGTTCGATGCCTCACTCGATCTGATGCTGCAACTGGTGCAGAACCCGAGCGTGGACGAGTCCACGCTGGAAGAGCTCAAGGCCATCATCCTGAAATCCCGTGAAGACCAGAAACAGGACCCCCGTGCCATCAGCCAGGCGCTGTTCCTGTACAACCGCTACGGGGATGACTCGCCCATGCTCAAGTCCCTGAGCAGCGAGCAGATACAGGCGGCCACCGTCGAACAATTGCAGGGGCTGGTACGCAATCTGCTGAACTACAAACAGACCCTGAGTTACACCGGTTCCATGCCGCTGGAGACCCTGCTGGAGCATCTGCACGCCCACTATCAGGTGCCCGATCAGCTGATGGAAACGCCGCCCTACCGCTTCCGCACGGCGCGCAGGATCGACGCCAACCAGGTCTATGTCGTGGACCAGCCCACCGCCCAGGCCCAGGTCCGCATCGAGTTCGCCGACGGCGTGTACGATGAAACCAAGGTCGTGCCCTCGCAGCTCTACAACACCTATTTCGGCACCAGCATGTCGAGTGTGGTCTTCCAGGAACTGCGTGAAGCGCGCGCCCTTGCCTACTCGGCCCAGGCCCAATACGCCCAGGGCGGGCGTGAGAATGCCGAAAACCTCGGCCTGGGGGCCATCAGTTCCCAGAACGACAAAACCGTGGAGGCACTCGGCGCCTTCCTCGACCTGTTCGACAATATGCCGGTCTCCGGAGAGCGCTACGAGGAAGCCCGCAGCGCCCTGGACAACCGCTACCGCACCTCCACTGTCGGTTTCCGCCAGATCAATGGCACCGTGCGCTCCTGGGAGCGACTGGGGCTCGCCGGGGACCCGCGGGAAGCGCGTTTTGCACAGCTCCAGGGCTCCACGCTGGAAGACATGCTGGCCTTCCAGCGCAACAATATTGCAGGCAAACCGAAGCTGATCTCCATCGTAGGCGATCTGTCCCGCATCGACAGCGATGCCCTGGCCACATATGGCGAGGTCACCCGGGTGCAGGTGGACGATCTTTTTGTGAAATAGCAGGAAGAACAGCGTGCCGCGCGAGCAAGAGCATTCCAGCATCCCCCTGCAGGTGTCCGGGCTGAACAAACGTTTCGGCCCGCACCATGTGCTGCGCGACCTCGCCCTGGAGGTGTTGCCGGGTGCCATTCACGGGCTGGTGGGCCTGAACGGTTCCGGCAAGACCACCACCCTGGAATGCCTGTTAGGCCTGCGGCGCGCCGATACGGGCGATATCCGCCTGCATGGCCTGCGACCCGATCAATTGCACCAGAGCCATGGCGATGTGGTTGCCATCTTCGACAGCCCGAGCCTGCCCCCGCAACTCACCGTTCGCCAGGCCCTGGAACAGGCGAGCCTGCTGTGCGAGAACCCCGTGCGCAAACCGCAGGATGTCGAGTCCCTGCTCGGTATCAGCCAATACCGCAATTTCCGCATCCGCACTCTTTCCCTGGGCAATCGTCGCCGCACCTCCATCGCCCACGCCCTGCTGGGCAGCCCGCGCCTGGTGCTGCTCGACGAACCCTTCAACGGTCTGGATGCCGGGGGCGTGGAGGACGTACTGACACTGATCCGGGATCTCAACCGCGACGAAGGCACCGCCTTCCTGCTTTCCAGTCACCAACTGCCCTATCTGGAAAAAATCTGCTCGCATTTCTCCATTCTTCACGAGGGCCGCATCGCGCTCAGCGACTCCCTGGAGCAGCTGCTCGGGCAGCAGATCAACCGCCTGCAGGTCGTGTGTGATGATGTCGTGCGTGCCTGTGCCATCGTGCAGGACATGCCCGGAGTCGTGATCGAGGAAAACAGCGGCAACGGCCAGCTCACGCTGCAACTCAATGGCGTGACACCTGCTGCCGTCAACCAGCGTCTGGTCAGCAAGGGTATCGCCGTGGACGAACTGATTCGCGAGCGCAGCTCACTCGCCAGCCTGTTCCAGGCCATCACGGCACGGCCAGCGGATACCTCCGGGGAGGCGGCATGAAAGGGTTTGTCGCCGCACTGAAGGCCGAATGCTTTGTCGCCCTGCGCAGCAACAGCGCCCGCGTGCTGATGCTGCTGCCCGCACTGATCGTGGTGAGCCGCGCCGTGCTGGTCAAACTCGGCGAGTCCGGTCAGGCCGCACGGGACGCGCTCATGGGGCAGGAGGGCGGCCAGAGCAGCGCCAATGCCTGGGGGCAGCTCGTGGACGGTTTCTCCACCGGTCTGACCCTGCTCAGCCTTGCCCTGGTCGCCTATGCTGCCTGGACCTTTGCCAATGACCGCGATACCGGCGCGCTGCGCCATGTGGTGATTCGACGGGTCAGCCGGCCAGGGCTGGTACTGGCCAAACTGAGCACTGTGTTCCTGCTGACCCTGGCATCCCTGCTGCTGCTCTCATTCGCCACCGGTATCATCAGTGCCCTGCTGTGGGACTTCGGGCCGGTGGTGGAAGACGGCTATGAACTGATCAGCAGCGAGGAAATCCGCAGTGAGGTCGCGCTGGGCTTGCGCCTGGCCCTGATACCGCTGCCCGCCGCCCTCGCCTTCGGCATGATGATCTCAGTACTCGCCCAGTCTGCCACCCAGGCGGTGACCAGTGCACTGGGTGTCACGCTGGCACTGGATGTATTCAAGGGCGTGCTGGGCGACAAGGCCTATTATCTCTATGCCAGCTTTCAGCCCTCGCTGATCGACCGCTCCTATCTGCAGGATGTCAGCCGACTGGTGCGCGGTTACTCCGATGTGCTGATCGACCCGCGCATGCTGCAGCTCAACGAATGGGTGCCCTGGCCCCAGATGTTGCTGTTTATTATCGTGGCACTGCTGTTTGTCCGCAGGAAGGCATTATGAGAAGACGATCCCTGGCCCAGGCAGCCTGCCTGCTGCTGCTTGCCACAACGTTGTGCTCCTGCCTCAGCAGCGAGCCGCGCAACCTGGTGCCCAGCATCACCCTGTCGCCGGAAACCGTGAGCCTGAGCAACGGCGAGCCTATCGGCGCGGGGCTGAACCTCGGCATGAGCACCGCGCTCAACGAGAGCGATTCTCTCAGCAATATTGCCGTGCTGCCCGGCGTGCGGGTACGCACGGTGACACCGAACGGAGCAGCGGCCCTGGCGGGGCTGCGCGCCGCCGATGTGATCCTGGAAGTCGATGGCCGCGAGATCAATCACCCCGATGCACTGGACGCGCTCGCCCAGCAAAGCGATGGCCCCACGCGTTTCGTGCTGACGGTACGCCGCGACACCACCGTATTCGAAACCACGCTGGATGCCCGTGTCATCAGCGACCAGCGGGCCGAACCGGTGGAGCTGTACCGCGCCGACCCCATTGCTACCCGCGCCGGCTATACCACGGAAGTGTTTGAGACAGAAACCGGTACGCGTGTCAGCGGCGCGAAACTCGTGCGCCTGTTTGAAGACAGCCCCCTGCCCGCTGCCGGGCTGGAAATCGGCGACACCGTTGTGGCGCTCAATGGCGAGGGCATCGAATCTGCCCAGGACCTGATCACCCGCCTGAACACCCGGCATCAGCCGGGCGACAGCGTGCAACTGAGCGTTGCGCGGGACGAGATGACAGCCATGCGCACGCTGGAGAAACGCGTGCACCTGTGGAGCCCGGGGCGGCGTCTGGCCCGCCTGTCCCTCGGCCCGCTGCTGCAGTATGAATCCAGCCTGAGCCCGGCGCAGACCCGTTTTTCGATTCTCGACCTGTGGCTGTTCTCCGTGTTCAGCTACCAGAAACAGGAAGGCGAGACGCAGATCAGCCTGTTCAGTCTGTTCCGCGTGGCTACCGGCTATGGGGAGCTGCTGGAGGAGTCTCCATGAGGCGCGCCCTGATCGCCCTGCTGGGGCTTGTGCCGCTGTCGGTGGTGTGGGCCCAGCCGCAGTTCGTGGCCTCGGAAATCCCCCTGGGGGAGTGGCCGGATGAGCTGTTCTTCGAAGACATGGATGGCGACGGCCACCGCGACCTGATCGTGCCACGCTGGAGCCTGGATGCCGGGCGCGAGCTGGCCATCTATCTGCAGGACAGCGAATCGCGTTTCCCCGCCAGCCCCTCGCGTCTGGTGGAGATCAAACCCGAGATCGTGGCCATTGCCATCGCCGATCTGCGCCCGGAGCCGGGCAATGAACTGCTGTTGTTCACCGCCAGCGCGGTCTTCAGCCTCTCCTCGGCCATCCCCAGCTACACCGGCAATCTGCGCCCGCTGTTTGACTGGCCTCTGATTGCTGCGGTTCCCGACCGCCGCCGTGTGCTGTATTTTCCTGCCCCGGAAGACCTCGACGGGGACGGACGGGTGGATCTGGTGCTGCCGGGCACCAAAGGCTATGGCATCCTGCTGGGACGGCCCGATGAACAGTTTGAACTCGCACACCAGTTCAACACGGTCAACGAGGAACTCGACCCCTCGGAGGTGCCACTCGGTGGCCCGCGCCTGAATACGGAACTCAGCCTCAACGAGCGCGATGGCATCGTGCTGCGGGTGTCCGCACAGAGCAACTCCGCCTTCGATGATTTTCTGTCCCTGGGGGTCGAGGACGACAGCAATAATCTGCTCTCCACGCGCCTGTTTCTGCCCTCGGTGCAGCGCGGACGTGCCAATGCCGACCCGCGCCCGGACCTGATCTTTCTCAATATCGGCCAGGACCTTTACGGGCAGATCAATCTGCTGCTGCAAAACGAGCAGGGGCGCTACGCGGACACGCCGGACTGGCGCGGTTCCATCGACACCCGTGGCGACCTGCGTCTGCTGGACGTCAATGGCGATGGCATGCTGGACGTTCTGCGCATCCTCGACAATTCCAATGAATGGGACGTGAGCTTTTACCTGAACAAGGGCGGCCACTTCGATTTTCAGACACCGGACCAGATCATGAAGTTTTCCGGTTACGACCTGGAGCTGAATATTGTGGACCTGGACAATAACGGGCAGCCCCAGCTCAGCGTCAGTTTTTACACCATCCCCGTTGTCAATGTCGTACGCAATGCCAGCATTGTGCGCTCGCAGTTGCTCTACCTGCGCGGGGAAGGCGGGCAGCTCTATCACACACGGCCGGACTTCCGATTGGATCAAAGCTTCTCCGCCGATGCCATCCGGGGCCTGTCGTCCCAGATCAATCTGGACAGCGACATCGATCGCAACGGGCGCCGGGACGCCCTGTTTGTCAGCGACAACGGCACGCTCACCGCCACCAGTATCGACGCCTCCCTGCGCATGGCCGACACGCCGTTCTGGCAGTATGTGCCGAGCCGCAGCATCGTGGACTTCGGCACGCGCGACCTCAATGCGGATGGCCTTGATGATGTGTTCCTGCAGCACTCCACTGCACTGACTGTCCTGGTGGCCGTGCCATGAAACTGCAGCGTCTGACACCATTCGCACTTTCCCTGCTGAGCCTGTTGCCGGCAATCGCGCTTGCCCAGGACAGCCTGAGCGCCTACAAGCGCCAGGACTTTTCTTTACCACCGGACACCGAACGACTGCTGGTGGTGGATGCAGACCAGGACGGGTTGCAGGACATCCTGAGCATTGCGCCGACCCGCATCAGCCTCTATTTCCAGCGGGAGCAGGAAGGATTTGCCTTCGCCGCACCGGACACCAGCATCGCCCTGAGCGGTAACAGCGTGGGCTGGGAACTGAGCAGCCGCTACCCTGACGAAGACGGCGTGGCACGTCTTTCCCTGCTGGCGCTGATCGACGGCCAACGGGTACTGCAATGGTCCGTGCACGAACGCCGCTTCGCAGAGCCGGTGGAACTGCTCGGCAATCTCAACGCCTTCGCCGGCAGCGGCATCAACCGCCTGCATTTCTCCCGCGACATCAACGACGATGGGCTGGACGACCTCATCATTCCCGGCGCGGGCGCACTGCAACTGCACATCCGCAACCGTGACGGCAGTTACCAGCCTCCCATTTCCGTGCTGGCGGACATACGCCTGTTCAGCACCCTGTTCGTGCGGCAGTCCCTGGAGCGTGACGTGGGGCAGTCCCTGCGCATTCCGCAAATTGATCTGCGCGATGTCAACAATGACGGTCGTCCCGATCTGATTTCCGACACCGAAGAACGCCTGGATGTTTCCCTGGCCAATGCCAGCGGCGACTACTTCCCGCAGACGCCCAGCTTCTCCATCGACCGCGAGGAGATTCGTGAACGCCTGGGGCGTTTCGACGTGGACAATCTCGACTTTGCCAACCTCACTGGCATTCTCGCGCTCACCCACGAGGAGCTGCTGCAGGACGTGGATGGCGATGGCATCGACGATTTTGTGCTGCGCGAGGGGGGAAAGGTCTCCCTGTTTGCGGGCACCCCCACCGGCATGGATTTCAGCCAGCCGCGCCAGGTGCTGCGCTCCGGCGGCAATGTGCTCACCGTCTTCCTGCATGATGAGGACGATGACGGCCGGCAGGACCTGTGGCTGTGGCGGGTGGAGCCCATCTCCGTGGGCGACCTGTTCCTGTGGCTCGCCATCTCGGGCAGCGTCAATGTCGAAGCCTTTGTCTACCGCAATGAGGGCGACAGTTTCGCTCGCCGCCCCGCCCGGCAGATCACCGTGGCCCTGAAATTCCCGTCGGCAGTGCGCCTGCTCAGCTCCGTGGTGGACATCCGCGAACAGGCCCGGGCCGTGCGCGACACCCGGACCATTCCCACCGCCGTTGCCAGCCTCAGCGGTCTTGGCAACGCCGGGGATCTGGTCGTGCTGCTGGAACAACAGGTGCAGGTCTTCCATAACGCGGTGGAGGCCACAGCCCCTCCCGCCGAGGACCGCTTCCTGGCCTCCCTCGACTACGCCCGCAACCGCGACAATTACGAGATTGACGTGCGCCGCATCATCGATGAATTCGAGATTGAACAGAACAGCGAACTGAACGCGGTGCAGGGGCGCGAGCCGGACCAGCAATTGACGCTGGAGCAGGCCATCCGCAACGGCGAAGTGGTGCCCGTATCCCTGAACGGGGATGCGCGGGACGAGCTGTTTGTATTCCTGCAGCGCAGTCGTGAGGAAATCACCGGCACACTGCTGTTGTCCGAACCCTGAGGAGGCATCATGAAAAAAATACTCCTGCGTACCTTCATCATCGCCATCGTCGTGGTCAATCTGTTGACCTGGCTGGTGTATGTCTATTCCGATACCAGCATTGGCTGGCCGTTCCGGATAGCGCTGATCGTCGGCATCATGTTCATCACGAGCATTTTCACCGGGGCGGCGACCCTGCTCGGCCATCTGGACAGCGAACGGCGCGACCACGACCCCGATTGAAGCCCCCCTGTACCCACGCCGGCACAGGCGTATAATCCCGCAAGTTTTTCTCAGCTGCGGGGGCCCTCCATGTCACACCGGCAATACCTGTTTTCCCTGCGTTTCGCCCATGCCCTGCGCGGCGTGTTGAGCGAGGCGCCCTATTCCGTCAGCCACTTCCATCAGGACCTGCTGGCGGGCATCACGGTGGGCATTGTGGCCATACCGCTGTCCATGGCGCTGGCGGTTTCCAGCGGCGTGGCTCCGCAGTACGGTCTCTACACCGCCATCATTGCCGGCTTCCTCATCGCACTGAGCGGTGGTTCGCGCTACAGCGTCTCGGGCCCCACGGCCGCCTTTGTAGTCATTCTCTACCCCATCGCACAGAGTTTCGGGCTGGCGGGGCTGCTGATCGCCACCATCCTGTCGGGGATCATCCTGATTCTCATGGCCCTGCTGCGCCTGGGGCGATACATTCAGTACATCCCCGAATCCGTGGTGCTGGGTTTCACGGGGGGCATCGCGGTCGTCATCGTGATACTGCAGATCAAGGATTTTTTTGGCCTGCCCATCGATGCCATGCCGGAACACTTTGGCGACAAGATGCAGATACTCGGCAGCACGATCGCCCAGACCCATCTGCCCAGCCTGGGCATTGCGGCCCTGACCCTGGCCATCATCATCGGCTGGAGCCGCACCCGCTCCCGCATCCCGGGCCAGTTGCCGGCACTGCTGGTGGCAAGCGTGCTCGGGGTAGCGCTCGAACATTATGGTATTCCTGTCGATACCATCGGTTCCCGCTTCTCCTATCTGCTGCCGGACGGCAGCACGGGGGCAGGTGTGCCGCCGGTGCTGCCGCATTTTGAATGGCCCTGGCTGCGTGAGGGAGCCGGTGGCGGCAACTTTGAATGGAGCTGGCAGAGCTTTCAGGCACTGCTGCCGGCGGCACTGGCGATTGCCATGCTGGGGGCCATCGAGTCTCTGCTGTGCGCCGTGGTGCTCGACGGCATGAGCGGCAAGCGACACAGCGCCAACAGCGAACTGCTGGGGCAAGGTATCGGCAATGTGGTGGCACCCTTTTTTGGCGGCATCACCGCCACCGCCGCGCTGGCCCGTTCCGCGACCAATCTGCGAGCGGGCGCTTACTCCCCGGTTGCCGCCATGATTCATGCGGGGGTGGTACTGCTGGGCCTGGTGGCCCTGAGCCGTCTGCTGGCCTATCTGCCCATGCCCGCCATGGCCTCCCTGCTGCTGTTCGTCGCCTGGCGCATGAGCGAGGCACCCAAGGCCCTGCATCTGCTGCGCACCGCTCCGCGCAGCGACATCGCCGTGTTCCTGACCTGCTTCGTGCTGACGGTCATGTTCGACATGGTGGTGGCCATCGGCACGGGCATGGTGCTGGCCTCGCTGCTGTTCATGAAGGAGATTGCGGACATGACCCGGGTCTCCGACATCAGCCAGAACCGGCGTATCGTCAGCACCCCCCTGCCCGAAGACTGGAGTGTGCTCAAGATCAGCGGCCCCCTGTTCTTTGCCGCCGCGGACAAGGTGTTTGGGGATATTGCCCAGAACTACCTGGACAGGCGCGGCCTCATTCTCTACCTGGACGGCGTCCCCATTCTGGATGCCGGAGGCCTGTCCTCCCTCGAACGCCTGATACAGAAATGCCGTGACAAGGGCACCTATCTGCTGCTCTGCGACCTCCAGTTCCAGCCGCTGAAAACCCTTGCCCGCGCCGGTATTCAGCCACAAACGGGAAGCTTTTCCCTGTCCTCCTCTCTCGCGGACGCGCTAGAATCGGTGAGCAACGACAATCTGGGCCTGCCCCAAACCACCGGGGAAGGGGCCTGAACGTGACGCACAGGAGTCAATCGATCATGGGAGGACAGAAGTCCGTACTCAGCGCCACCATGCTGTGGCTGCTTGCCAGCGCTGCCCTTGCCGACAATCGCGACATTCCGCGCACCCCCGAGGGCAAGCCCGATTTCCAGGGCCTGTGGACCAATGAAACCCAGACCCCGCTGGAGCGCCCCACGGCACTCGGCGACAAGCGCGCCTACACCCCGGAAGAAGCAGCACAGCGTGTCACGGAATCCCAGGAGCGCTTCGAGCGCGATTCCGCCCCCATTGACCCGAACCGGGAGGCTCCCGAGAAAGGCGCCCCGATCGGCCTGGAGGCCGACTGGAAATTTCCCGATTCCAATGTGGTGACCGTCCTCGGCGAGGCACGCACCTCCCTGGTCATCGAGCCGGCCAACGGGCGGATTCCGCTGCAGCCCGGCCCCGCCCAGGACTGGCGCTCCCTACAGCTGGCAAAACCCGGCGTGGAAGAATTCGATGGCCCGGAGATCCGCACCGTCGGCGAACGCTGCCTGCTGTCCGTGCTCTCCACGGCCGGCCCGCCCATGGTGCCCATGGCCTACAACAGCAATTACCAGATTGTGCAGACGCCGCAATACCTGATGATCATGACCGAGATGGTCAATGACGTGCGCATCATCCGCATCGATGGGCAGCCCTTGCCCGAGGGCATGGTGCGCTGGATGGGGGATTCCGTTGCTCACTGGGAGGGCGACACCCTGGTGGTTCATACCGACAAGGTGCATCCGCAGCAAAGCTTCCGAGGCTCTACCGGGGCCATGACAACAACGGAATGGTTCAGCATGGAGTCGCCGCAGCAGATCAATTACCGCGTCACCCTGCACGACCCGGCAGCCTACACGCAGGACTGGACGGCGGAAGTTCCCCTGCGGGCACTGCCCGCCGACAGCCAGCTCTATGAATATGCCTGCCACGAGGGGAATTCTTCGGTGACAGGCAGCCTGGCCGGAGCACGCCGCCAGGAGCACGATGCGCGACTTCAGCAATCCGGCGAAGGCAGCACAGAGCAATAGCTCAGGATTCCTTCTCCGGCTCCTCCACGGGGGCGGCAACCGTGGTTTTCAGCCGCCCGGACTTGCGCAGCGACTCCCGCAGCACATATTCGATCTGCCCATTCAGGGAACGCAGATCGTCGTCCGCCCAGCGTTGCATGGCCTCGATCACCGCCGGGCTGATGCGCAGGGGATAGGATTTCTTGCTGCTCATAACACGGCTGACTCTTGCTTACTCATGAGGTTCACGGCACGCCGGCTCAATACAGCGTGCCGGTATTGACCACCGGCTGAGTCGCCTTGTCGGAACACAACACCACCAACAGATTGCTGACCATCTGCGCACGGCGCTCCTCGTCCAGCTCCACCACGGCCTTGGACTTGAGCTGGTTCAGCGCCATTTCCACCATGCCCACGGCACCTTCCACGAGACGTTCCCGCGCGGCAATGATCGCACCGGCCTGCTGCCTCTGCAGCATGGCACCGGCAATCTCCGGCGAATAGGCCAGGTGGCTGATGCGCGCATCCATGACCTCGATACCCGCCTCCGTCAAGCGTTCGGCCAGATGCTTGGCCAGATCGTGGGAGATTTCCGTTGCGTGAGAGCGCAAGGCAATCTGGTCCGAATCGCCCTGGTCGTAAGGGTAGCTGGTTGCCATGCTGCGCAGCGCCGCCTCGGCCTGGATATGCACGAAGCTCTCATAGTCATCGACGTTGTAAACCGCCTCCGCCGAATCGTGCACCCGCCACACGACCACGGCGGCAATCTCGATGGGGCTGCCCTCCAGCTCGTTCACCTTCAGCTTGCCGGACTCGAAATTACGCACGCGCAGGGACACCTTGCGGGAGCGGTAGAAGGGGTTATTGAAGCGCAGCCCCTGATCCTTGACCGTGCCCACATATTTGCCGAACAGGCTCAGCACGGCGGCCTGATTGGGCTCCACCATGAAAAACCCGGGCAGACATAACGCGCACAACACCACAACGAGGACGGACAGCAGCGCCATCACATGATTGGCCGCATCCGCCGCCTGGGTAAAGTTCCAGCCCGCCGCCAGAGCGAGCGCAATCAGGATCACCGCCGCCGGAATGCCAGGCAGTGACGAAATGTTTTTTTCCTTCATTGTTTGTTTGCTCATAACAAGGCTCCTGAATGAAACGATGTCCATTAGATATCTTTTTGATATCTACCGCAAGCCTTATCGCCAGCAGGGCTGGCTCCTACCGTGTCCAGTGCCTACACAACCCTCCGTAGGAGCCTGCCCTGCAGGCGAACAAATACCCCACATCGCAAATCCATCGCAGGGTTCGGTGACAACACAGCCCGTAGGAGCCTGCCCTGCAGGCGAACAAACCATATCGGGTATCGCACAATCGCTAGGCGCACCGCTTCACGGGCGCTAGACTAGGCCCCGAAGCCATCCCCTGGAGCCACGGCCATGCAAGTGAAAGGACTCACCCTCCTGTTGAGCAGCACCATGCTGCTGGGCAGCACCGCCTTTGCGCAATCCAATGATTTTCTGGAGCTTCGCCTCAGTACCCAGCACGACGACAATATCAGCCGCGCCCTGCTCGCCAGCGACCGCTACAGCGACAATCAACTGTCCCTGGCGCTCTCGGGGGGGCGCATGATGCCACTGCGCAGTGCAGACTCCCTGACCCTGTTCGGTGAAATCGGCCGTCGCCAGTTTCAGCACTACGACAGACTCAGCAGCAGCACCCTGACACTGGGCGCCAGCCTCCAGCACAAATTCGGGCTCGGCGCCTACGCCCCCGTGCTGAGCAATTCCCTGAGCTGGACACTGGATGACAGCCAGACGGCCGTACGCGAACGCCAATTGCTGAACTGGGATATCAGCCTGCGCAAGCGCCTCTCGGTGGCCTGGGATTTTTCAGCGGGAATCGGCTACGAACGCAGCGAAGGGAGCAAGGACGGTGCCCGCTATGCCAGCATGTACAGCCCGGACAACGATATTTTCGATTTCGAACAGGGCTCGCTGTTTGTCTCGGCCGATTACACCTTTGCCAGCGATCATGCACTGAGCGCCAGCTATACCTATGTGGACGGCAACACCGTCTCCAGTGCGCTGGCCCCCAACCCTGCGCTGCTCGGTATTTCCCGGGCGCTCACGCCGGACGGCGCCTACCCCTCACCGCCCTGGCGCACCATCGTGGCCTATACCCTGGCCTCAAAAGCCCATCTGTTCGCGCTGAACTGGAGCCTCCCGCTGGGGCAGAACAGCTCACTTACCGCCGGGTACAGCCGCCAGCAGATCAACGCCCGGCGCGGGGTGGACTACAGCAATGACAGCCTCAGCCTGACGCTACTGCACATCCTCAAATAGCACACCGGCAGCGCACACTCACGGTTGCCACGCATAGCTGAACTTGGCAAACACGGCATGGGCACTCGGCTCCACCGAGTTGAGATAATCGTCCTGAAACCCGGCTCCGGAATAGCCCAGGTAAAACACCGACTGCGCATTGAATTTGTAGCTGTAGAGTAACTGCGTGGAAAGTTCCTTCGCCTGGGACTGCACCGGACGAATATACAGGGAACGTTCCCGCTCGGTGTCTGCGTACTGCACGATGAAGCGGATATAACTGTGATTATTGAATTGCCAGGTGCTACGCAGATAACTCAGATTGGCCGTGAACAGACGCCCCCCGTCCACGTCGAACTGCTGCAGCGTGTGCTGAAGATTGAGCAGCAGATGACGCCCGAGCTGATAGTTGAGTTCGGGCGTATAACGCTTTGAATGCCCCAGGCCTGTGTTGGCAAAATCCACCACGTCTTCCACCCGCACCGTCATCTTCAGATACAGTTCGCTGTTGGGGCGCACGGACACCGCGAGTTGATTGAACTGCTCGTCGAAGGTGAAGCCGTTGTAATAGGTCTTGCTGCCGCCGAACAGACCGTCGAGCCGGGACTGGTAAGGCCCCTCCATCTCCACGAACATCTCCAGCTCTTCTTCCAGCTCCAGCCCTGCCTGATCGTGGGTGTTGTCCCAGTCCAGCGCCACGCGGATGCGATTGAAGAAGCTGTTGGCAGGATAGCGCCAGGTGTGCCCCACACGCAGGGTATTGCGCTTGAAGTCCACACGATTGATGAAGCCCATGTCGGCGCGGAAGTCTTTGCCGTAATTGACATGCTCCGCCCACACATCCCAGCGGCTGTCGTTGTGGCGGTAGTCCAGCAGCAGGGTGTTGTCGCTCAGATGCGGCGCCTGACGGTATTGCGCCTGAATGAGGCCGGGATAATCGGACTGCGAATGCAGGTACTGCACACTGAACACATCACGATTGCTGATGCGCCAGCGCCCGTCCACTCCCGCCACCGTGTTGGCATAATCGCCGCCTTCGCGATGGGTCATGACGGCACCAATGCTGGAGTTTTCCAGCACATCCTGACGATAGCGCAGCACGGAAATCTCACTCCCGGTGTCGCCGAGACTGGCGACCCTGGAGCGTTCATTATCCGGAATCAGAAAGCTCGTGCTGGTGTCGTTGAGCTGCATCAGGCCGTAGGAGTGATTGCCGCTCTTGCCGGTCAGTTTGACGCCGTAGTCCGGGTCGGCAATATTGCGCGTGTGCACGATATTGAGATTGGTGTTGAAGTAGTCCGCCCCATCGAGGAAGAACGTGCGCTTTTCCGGGTAATAGAGCGAGAAGGTATTGTTGACCTCCAGCTGTGCCTCGTCCGTCTCCACCTGTGAGAAGTCGGGGTTCAGCGTGGCATTGAGATACAGGTCCTGGTTGATGCCCCAGCGCAGGTCCACCCCGGCTTCGGTCTGCGTATCCGTGTCGCTCCACTGCCCCCATGCCGGAGCCGGTCGTGAACGCTGGCCGGAGGCCGTCAGCGTTGGCACCAGCTCGATATTGCGCCCCGGTTCCACATCGGCAAAGCCGCTGGCCTTCTGAAACTGGCAGACGAAGCAGGAGACGTTCTTGTCCACGTTGGATTCGGAGAAGCGATAGCGCCGCTCACGCGGGTAATCCCGGATGAAGCGCACCCCCCAGATTTTTTCCTGCTCACCGCTGGGAAAACGCAATTGCCTGAAAGGAATGGCCATCTCCACCCGATAACCGGTGCTCGTCATCTCCCCCTCACTCTCCCACAGCGCATTCCAGGAATCGTCCTCGTCACCACTGAGATCGTCGTTGATGGCATCGTATTGCACGCCCAGCGGGCTGGAAATAAACACAAAGGCCCGCGCCTCATCATTGAAGGTGTCCAGTGCCACTCCCACAAAATCGGCCCCGCTGATTCTGTCCCGGTCACGATAGTAGGCGCGAATCTGCTCCGGGTCTGGATCTTCCGCGACAAAGGCGACATACAGGGTTTCGCCATCCTCCATGATGAAGGCCTCGGTTTGCACCCGCGCCGCATCTCCCGGCGTGGGTTCAAACTCCGTATCCAGCAGCACACGCGTTGCGTCAGCCCATTCAGCAGCCTCAACGCGGCCATCAATGTCCGGCGCAGAAGACACCCGGGGAATCGAAAAATCGGCCTCCAGGGTTTGTGCGCCAACGAATGAAGTCAGGCTTAACAAGGAACAAAGTGCAAGGAGCTTGCAGGCAAGGGTTTTTGAATGAACCAACGGTCTACCTCGTGTCATTTTTCTCATGGCTTGCTCGTCATGCGCCCCACGGACGCCTGCCTTACCAAGCAGGGTTCGGGCCAAGTTATTTTTCTTTTTAAAACAGCACGTTGAAAATCCAGCGGTGGCGGATTATGGCAAAACCCGGTGAGTTTGACCAACTCCGGCAACCGATTGGCGACACAAAAACGGCTTGATTTGCTCACTCGGAAAAGGCGGCTTATGGCAGACGGTTGTCCTGTGCCAACTGAAAACTGCCATAGTCCATACCATTGACACGAATCGTGTATTCTCCGGCATCCAGATCATGGATATCCAGGGCCACTGTTCGCTCAAAGCTCTCCAGGGACTGCGCGCAGTCTACTTCGTTGGGTTCTACTGTGTCAGGCAGCACGCTTCGCAACACGGCAAGCTCGAATACATTCGCCTGACGGCGCACCTCTATCAACCCGGGAGGATAACAGGAGAACTGCCCCGAGACGGTCAGCTTCGCCTGCACAGGAAATGACTGGGAGAGAGCCACTTCAGCTTTTAACACCTGCATCTGTACGCCGATATCTGCGCGCAGCAACTGCAGAATCCCCGACTCCTGCGTTGGCAGAAATACGAGGCTGTGATAAGCGCCAACCTGACCCTGCGTGTTTACTACGGGGACATTCAACTGCCCACTGGAGGCAAGAAAAGGCTCGTGCAGCGGAACCCAGTTGCACGAGGTGCTGCAGGCATGTTCCGCATCCAGCGTGAAACTGCCAAGCGAAAAACCATTGACGGTCACTTCGTAAACGCCAGCAGCCAAGCCGGTCAAATCCAGCTGCAACTCCTTGTTGAAAGGCACCAGAGCCGTCGTGCAGGAAACCGCCTCGTGCATCCAGGGGGCGTCCTCATAGTAGGCGACCAGTTCAATGCGGTGTTGGTAGCGGTGTTGTCGAATCAGTCCGAGCGCCTCGCATCCAGAGCCAAAGTACCCGCTGAATTCCACGTATGCAGCACCGTCTATCGAGTGCACCTGTCCCCGGGGCTGATACGCCTGGCGAATCAGAACGCCTTCTCGGCCGGACACAATGCGCCAACGATTGTCTTCCAGATGTTGCAGCACCGCGTCCTGATATTTTCCCCGTTGCTCGACCGTATCGACTACCGGCAGCATCAGCGTTTGCGTACTCTCATCGTACACCGGCACCTGTTCAGCACTGGCTACGATTGAAAAAAGCACCAATAACCCACCTATCCAGAATCGTTTCTTCATCACAAACTCCTTTTACTGCCACCCACGATTTTGCCGGGCAAAAAAAATCAACACAAGAAAAACCCACGACTCCTGCATCCAAACCCACGCGTGCTTGCATCTATTCGCTACAAACACACTGTTTTACTTTTGGGAGACACTCCGATGGATGAACTTATTGCTATTGTGGCGCTTGTGATCGTTGGTGCCTGTTTCATTCTGCCCTTTTACCTTCGCTATCAGATCAACCTGAAGGAGCTGGACACGCTGACGCGGCTCGCCGAGGGTGGCGCCGATGTCCAGACGATCATCAACACCCTGCTGAAGCGGCGGGAGAACCCGCAGTCCGACAAACGCAGGGGCCTGCTGTTGCTGGCCGTTGCCATTCCGTTGATCGCATTCGGGGTATCTCAGGGAGAGGCCTATATTGCACTGATCTTTGGCGGGATTCCCTTGCTGCTTGGGCTCGCCTATCTGATCATGGCGAAATCAAAAGCAAACACGCCGCAGGAAACGCAGAACTGAACTCCGCACAGGCCGATCAACAAAATGCCGCCGCCTGCCGCCTCGAACACAGCCTGGTGCAGCGAGCGCGGATGCAGGGAGATACCCGGGCCTTCGGCCGACTGGTGTCCATGCACCAGAGCGCGGTGCGTGGTTTTGCCCTGCGCCTGTGCCACGACCCCGCCCTGGCGGACGACCTGGCACAGGAGGCATTTCTGCAGGCCTATCGCAAGCTGGCAAGCTTTCAGGGCAGCGGCAGTTTTGCCAGTTGGGTGCTGGGCATTGCCTACCGCTGCTTTCTGCAGCACAAACGCCGAGACAAACGCGCCGGGGAGGTTCTGCATCTGCTGGAACAGCGTGATGCCGAGCTGGCCCGGTTTTACGAGCACATCAGCCCGGCGCAGCTCGACCTCGAACGCGCCCTGCATGCACTGAACCCGAACGAGGCGGCGGCCATTTCGCTGAACATGAGCCTGGGCTATTCCCACGCGGAAGTCGCCGCTATCATGGACATGCCCCTGGGCAGCATCAAATCCCACATCTCGCGTGGCATGGCGAAATTGCGCGAGCTGTTGAACGCGGAGGACGCCTCATGAACAAGGCCACACAAGAGATGAGCACACTGGAGCAGCGGCTGTCCCGCATGCCTGCCGTGGCGGAAGGGGATTTCAGCACACGGCTGGCATTGCAGCTTGCGCGGCAGAGGCTGCGCCCTCGCCCCTTCTATCTGCTGGCCTGGGCCTGCGCGCTGCTGGGCGTGCTCCTCACCCTGCCTGCGGCCGGGCTTGCGGATGCCACCGCGAAATTTTTTGCCCCGATCAGCGCCCGCAGCGAACTCACGCTGCACGCTCTGCAGCAAACCCTGAACACGCCCGTCAGCACGGTGACAGCAAGCCCCGAGCTGTGGCTGGTGCTTGCTCTACTGCTCGTCCTGAGCCTTGCGCTGACGCTGCTAAACGCCCTGCCCGACTGAAGACTCAAAAAGACAGCCGGGTCTGCAGGTAAGCATAACGGCTGAGCGATGGCATCGTGCCGGCCGCTACCCTGCGAGGAAACTCGCCTGTCCTGAGCCACACCAGGCCGGTATCCACCTCCAGATTGCCCGCAATGGCGTCCCAGCGCAGCCGCGTTTCCAGATGACGACCGAGATGCCGCCCCGAGCGGCCACTGCTGTCCTGCCAGCCGGTATTGCCCCAGGCATCACGGCTCTGCGCGAGATCGAACTGGCGCAGGGTGAAGATCATCTCCACGTCCGGCCTCGGGCTCAATGTCAGGCGCAGCCCCAGGGTCGAGAGATTGGTCCGCGTGAATGGCCCGTACAGGGAAGATGGCCCAAACTCGGAACGGCGGGCGCCGAAGAAGGTGTCGTAACCATTGTTCTCATCGTCCGTTGGGTCGCGATCACCCGAAGCATAGTCATACAGCAGCTGTGCATAGGGCCGCATGGGTGCCTCGATGCTGTAGCCCAGGGCCATATGCGTGAAGAATGCCCGGTGGCGCAGATCGCGCACATCGCTGACATCGTCAGTGGCGCGGGAAGTGCCGAACTGCAGCACGGTTTCCAGATCGTAGTCCAGGGCACCCGGCGCTGCCCCGGTGTACAGATGCGTGCCGATGCTGCTCAGGCGCAGATCGGCCACCTGCTCCTCCCCGGCATCCTCTTCGCGCAGGTGGAAGGCGTAGAACTCGCTGTGCAAACCGCGCAGCGCACCGGGCAGATCGCCATGAATTCCGTAGAGGTGACTACCCCGGCTCTCGCGGTCAGCCTCCGTGCGATTGCTCAGAATATCCTGGCGCGACACCGGGTAATTGAGCACCGGCACCACCGCAAAAGCCTTCCAATGATCTCCGTTGTTTCGTGAAACATCGGCACTGATGCCGGTAAAGCTCACCGGCACGTTGGAGGTACTGCGCGAGACCAGACGCCGCGTGCCGATATTCATGGCCTGACGCCCCAGATGCAGGCGCACATCGTCCCCTTCCTCCAGCAGACCCTGCCATTTCCAGCTGACATAGAGTTGCTGCAGATTGACGGCGTCCACCGAGCGGCGTGTCAGGGGCGTCCCTGAATCCGCCAGGGCCTGGCGTGCGTCCAGCACTTCCATGCTCAGATCCAGGGACTCTCCTTTCAGCCGTCCTTCTATGGTCGTGCGGTAGATAAGCACCTGATCGGAGCTGCCATTGTTCGCGTGACGATACTGCCCCTGCAGGAATTCCACCCGGTCCAGATGACTGAAACGCAGATCAAACCGCTCGTTCTGCCCAAGCAGCCGATGGGGCGCAGAGCCTTGCGCATGAAGAGGAAGAGGAAGGGTTGGCCCGAGGCATGCCACGCACAACAACGCGAACCGGAAAATGCCTTGCATCGCAGAAACGATCACCATAAATCAATGAAGGCGACACTTTAGCCGCTTTCCACGGGGCTGGCAAAGCCTGAATCTGCCGAAATGAAAAATGTTGAAAAAATTAATATTGCTTTAAGACTCCACTTTTAGGATGCACTCACAGTCACGAAAAGTAAGCAACGAAGAATCGGAGAGCAAAGACATGAGCGGATCATCCAAAGCCTATCAATTCAGCATCAGTGGCAATACGGTCACGGCCGTTTACGAAGTCGAGCACGGCCGCGTGGAATTCGAACGCATGGACAATGACGAGACCTGGAGCTTTGATGGCGTGAACGTCACCAAAACAGAATGGGATGACGGCCGCCAGGAAGTGACAACCTACACCGATTACGACGGCGATGGCCTGTACTCCAAGGCCGGGAAGTCCTATCTGGGAGGCAGCATAAGCTCACCCTTGGAAAGCAGCTACGATCACGACAATGATGATCATGACGACTCTGACGACCTTTACGGCTTTGATGATCATGACGACTCTGATGACCTTTACGGCTCTGACGATCTTGACGGTTCTGATGATCTTGACAGCGATCATGGCGCCGGAACCTACGGATTCATCGCCGTATCTGACGACAGCTCCTATGATTTTGACACGGATACTGATGATACATTCCAGAACGATTCGGATCAGGATGATAACTCAGGCCTGTTCTTCCAATCTTCTGAGGGATACCGGTTCACCCTGTCAGGCGGCAGCCTGGCCACTGGCAATCTCACCTCAGAAACCGACAGCATTGCACGCATGATGGAGCTGGACAGTTGGGGCTGGAAAACAGATTACCTCAACTACAATGAAACGCTTCAGGTGGTGAATACCGGTTCTGACAATCTGATTGTCAAAATCCAGACACAATGGAACGGCGGGCTGGAATTCAGCGCCTATCGCGACGATGACAATGACGGCATATGGAGCGAAATCGCCGAAGGCAGTGCCCACGAGACGCACATGAGCACAGACGGTCAGATCGATCTTCTGGGCATGGCAAATGCAGGACTTCTGCAGATCAACTACGCCTTTGCTCAGTAAAAAATCCCTCTTGCCCGGCGCCACTGCCGTTTATTTGTGGTGCCGGGCTTTCTTTTTTCCCTTCGCAATCCTTTACCTGCTCACGACAGTTGATATTCACATCCACATCGGCGCCATCGACGCCAGCAGCAGCACCGCCATTGCCTGATTGAATCGCAGCAATCGCTGCCCCTGCTGCAACCACCCCTTGAGCGCAACCCCGCCGATATTCCAGGCGGAAATCAGGGGAATGCCCATCAGGAAAAAGATGACCGCGATCATCGCCACACTGAGCACAAACTGCTGCGGGTTGGCATAGCTTGCCACCACCGTGATCAACATCAACCAGGCCTTGGGATTGACCCACTGGAACAGGGCCGCCTGCAGGAAAGTCAGGGGTTTCAGCTCCTCCTGAACATCCAGCCTGGGCTTGCGCGGGCGAGCGAGCTGCAGCGCCATATAGAGCAGGAACATCCCGCCGCCGATCTTCAGCAGCAACGTTGCCTGCGGATAACGCTCCAGCAATTGCCCAAGCCCCATGGCGATGGCCAGCAGCAACACCTGGCAGCCCACGCTGATGCCCAGAATATGGGGTACAGAACGTCGGAAGCCAAAATTGGCCCCGGCGCTCATCAACATCAGATTATTGGGGCCGGGTGTTCCGATCATCACAAAGGTGAAGGCAAGCAGCGGCAGTATCTGTTCGGGGTTCATAGCGATCTCCAGTGAGAGTGTGCAGTCTAGGGACATCCCCAAAAACGATACAGATATAGTTTTTTAAAATTGAGGCGGTACAGATAAAGGTTTTAAACTTCTGTACTGTCAGCATTCATTCCTTCTGTGCCGACCGCTGCCATCCCGAAAAGGCTATGCTGCAACACAGATTCTGTTCAAGGTGCCCCAATGCTCTACCAGGAACTTGCCAATACCCTGCAGGCCCTGATCCACGATCAGGTCTACCCCGTGGGCAGCTCTTTGCCCGGCGTACGTCGCCTGAGCGAACAGCATGGTGTCAGTGTCTCCACCGCCGTCAGCGCCTGTCAGGAGCTGGAACGCCGCGGCATGCTGGAGGCACGCCCGCGCTCCGGTTTCTATGTGCTGCAGCCCCCCGTGCTGCGCGAGCCACCGCGCAAGACTGCCCTCGCCCGCAGCCCCCGGGCCGTGAGCGGCCAGGAGCGCATGCTGTATCTGGCCCAGGCGGCCAATGACCCGGCCATTGTGAATTTCGGCGCGGCCGTACCCAATCCGGACCTGATGCCAGCGGCCGCCATCGAACGCGCCTTTCGCACGGTGCTGCGGGAGCAACGCCGCCGCTGTGTAGGCTATGAATTCCCGCCCGGCGCTCCGGAGCTGCGCGCCCAGATCGCGCGCCGGCTCGCCGCCTCGCAGTGTCAGATCACCCCCGATGACATCGTGATTACCAACAGTTGCCACGAATCCCTCAGCATCGCGCTCAAGCTGCTGACCAAACCGGGCGACACGGTGGCGCTGGAGTCGCCAACCTATTATGGCCTGCTGCAGGTAGTGGAATCCCTGGGCCTGAAGGCGCTGGAGATTCCAACCGACCCGGTGGAGGGCATCTCCCTTGAGGCACTATCCCTGGCGCTCGAACGCTGGGACATTGCCGCCTGTGTGCTCATTCCGAATTTTTCCAACCCCCTGGGAGTTTGCCTGTCGGACGCACGCAAGCAGGCTCTGCTCAAGCTGCTGAGCTTCCACCGGGTGCCCTTGGTGGAGGATGACATCTACGGCGACCTGCCCTTCTCGGGCAAGCGCCCGCGCCCCATCAAAAGCTGGGACCGGGAGGGGCTGGTAACCTACTGTTCCTCCTCCTCCAAGACCCTGTCCGCCGGGATACGCGTGGGCTGGCTCGTGCCTGGACGCGACAACAAGCGGGCCGAGGCTTTGCAATATATGAACACCGTGGCCGTCTCCACCCCCTCGCAACTGGCCCTGGCCCACTATCTGCGTCACGGGCACTACGACCGCCATCTGCGTCAGGTGTGTGCCGAACATGCCCGTTCGGTTGCCCGCATGACAGACCGTGTCACGCAGCTATTCCCGGCGCAGACCCGGGTCAGCCGCCCCAGTGGAGGCTTCGTTCTGTGGGTGGAATTGCCCGGGCAGATCGACACCATTGCCCTGGGCGAGCAAGCCCTGGAGGCGGGCGTCAGCTTTGCCCCGGGAGCCCTGTTCTCGGCATCCGGCAAGTTCAGCAATTGTCTGCGCCTGAACTGTGCCGTGCACTGGGATGCCCGCGTGGAACGTGCGTTGCTTACCCTGGCACGCCTGATTTAAAACCCAGCAATTCAGGAGAAACGAAATGTACGAAGGCACACAGTTTTTGTTGATGGCACAGTACAACCGCTGGATGAACCGCAAGCTCTACCACCTCTGCGCCAGCCTGAGCGAAGAGGAACGCCGCAGGGACCGCGGCGCATTTTTCAAATCCCTGCACGGCACCCTCAACCACATCATGTTCGGCGACAAGATGTGGATGGGACGCTTCGTCGGGGAACCCTTTGCCGGCGCAAAGATGGGGCAGGAGCTGTATGCGGATTTCGCGGCACTGCGAGCGGAACGCGAACGCATGGACGACTGGATCGTGGACTGGGCGGGCAAGATCAGCCCGCAATGGCTCGCTGCCCCCTTCAGCTTCACCAGCGGCCTGGACGGCGTCACCCGCACCATGCCCGCCTGGGCGCTGGTCACCCAGCTGTTCAACCACCAGACTCACCACCGCGGCCAGATCACCACCCTGTTGATGCAGATGGGCATCGACCCGGGGGCAACTGATGTGCCCTGGATTCCCGAACTGGCCAGCGCCTGCGGCACACCGCAGGAAACCTTCACCCTCTGAGCAAGGACGACACCATGTTGACTCCCGAGTTTGCCGATGCCTTTGCCGCGGAGTGGATCGAGGCCTGGAATCACCACGATCTGCCACGCATTCTCTCCCACTACGAGGACGATTTTGAAATGTCCTCGCCCAATATTCCGAGACTGACGAACGAGCCCAGCGGCACCCTCAAGGGCAAGGAAGCGGTGGGCGCCTACTGGCAGCGCGCACTGGAGCGCACACCCACACTGCACTTCACGCTGGAACATGTTCTGCTGGGCATCAACAGCATCACCCTGATCTATCAGGGGGCGCGGGGGACATCGGCAGAGGTGTTTCACTTCGATCGCGGCGGGCGGGTTTCGCGCGCGTATGCGCATTATCTTCCGCAGAGATAAATCGCAACCCTTCAGTTCTTGCGCAGATCGTACAGCCGGGCAATCAACTCTTCGGCGTTCACCTCGTGCTCACGCGAGAGGGTATCGACGTACACGATTTCGCTGACGTTGGGACCACTGGCATGCCAGCGGCGGATGAAGCGTGCATTGCTGGTGCCCGCGAACACGGTGTAGGTGCGCACGCCCAGGGCGGCGCCGATATGCTGGCAAGCGGAGTCATAACCGATAAACTCATCACTACAGGCGATCAGCGCGGCGATCTCCCCAACATCACATTCAATGCCGAACAGCCGCACCTCGCCCAGCCCTGTAGCCGATGCCTCCAGCGCCCGGTAGGGCAACATCGTCGTGTTGTATCCGGCGGCGCGGGCGGCTTCGAGAATATGATGGCTGCGCCGGGTTTCTTCCTCGCCAAAACCCATGTCCAGCAGCACCAGAGTATCCGTTTCGCGCAGCAGGCTGAGCACCAGATCAAGCTCGAAACCTCCGGGCACGCGCTTGCGCATATTGCCCCCCACCCCCAGGTTCAGCGTAATCACATGGCGTTTGCCGGCACGCCCCTGCGGTTGCAGAAACCGCTGCGCATGGCGCAGTACCTGCGGTGCCAGCCACACGCCGGGATAACAGAAACCCGCCGCCCCCAGCACGGCATCGAGCCAGTGATTGCTCAGGGCGGAAATCGAGCCCTTCACCGGGTAATCCGGCTTGCCCCGGCTGTTGAAAAACCGGTACTGCTGCTCAGCAACCAGCGGCAGCACACCCAGCTGGGTAAGCCGAGAGTCCGGGTCCAGCACCAGATACTCCTGCGCGCTCAGCCCGTCCAGCTCCTCATTGACCACCGCCACCAGGTCCAGCCACACGCTGAAACGCTCCACCAGGCCGCCATGGCGAGCGTAATGCAGCTCACGCACGCGGATGCCAGATTCAGGCGCCATGATCTGGCGTAGTTTGGCATTGCCCAGCACCACCACATCGGCACCAGGAAAGCGTTGCTGTACCCGTTGACAGATGACGCTGGTCACGGCCACATCCGCACCGATGGTGACGCGGGAAAGCACCAGTACCCGGCGCGGATTCAGACCCGGCGGCAATGGGGAATCCGGGCTCAAACGCATGGACTCGATGCGTTGATACAGCTGCTCCTCATTGTGCAGATGAAATGCGTTGAGCTGGGCATCCAGCCTCCCCCCTTCCGGCAGGCGACGCAGATAGCTGGCAACCTGGCAGATCAGCCGGTTGTAGGTCTCGGTCTGCAGCTCTTCAAAGTCATCGCACAGGCGTTCAACGATGGTGCCGAACAGAATGCGGGCGGCAATCTGGTTGAGCGAAGGATCCTTGCAACAGGTAGCCATCTCGCAGATCAGCTCGATGTAGTCGGCATTGTATTCATCGCTGTACAGATAGCGGTCGATGAATACGGCCGCTATCCGCTGAGCCAGTGATTGCAATTGCGCCGGGTCGGGTGACTCTTTTATCAGCGCCCATTGCTGACGGTAATAAGCGGGCCTCATGGCGCCCTCCCGGAAACTTTCACAGCAGCAGGAAGCCGTTGGCGCACCTGTTCCATCACCTGCTCCGGCGTAATTTCCCGCATGCAGGCATGATGCCCCAACGGGCACACTTTCCTGTGGCAGGGCACACAGGGAAGATTGCGCTGCAGCACGCTGGCCAATTCCAGATTGCTGGCGGTGTACAGGGGGTTGGTGGGCCCCATCAGCACGATATGCGGCCGCGCAAATGCCACCGCGTAATGGCGTGGCCCGGTGTCGTTGGTGATCAGTAAGTTGCAACGCTTGATCAGAGGTTTGAGTTGCGCCAGGTTGATTCGCTCCCCGGCAGTATTGATGATCCTCGCCCGGCTGCCGCTGACAATGCGCTCGGCAATACCCTCCTCGCCCGGCCCCACCAGCAGCAGAATTTTGCAGGTAAACTCCTCCTCCAGCATCTCTGCCAGGCGGGCGAAATACTCCGCCGGCCAGCACTTGGAGGAACCGAAACTCGCCCCTGGGTTGATACCTATCACACAGTCGGATTCCTCCACACCCCAGCCTGCCAGGCGCTGCAAACCCTCGCGCTCCCTGTCCGCACTGAGATAGAGCTCGGCACGCGGCCTCTCGGGCACATTCAGCTGCAGATAACGGCACAACTCCAGGTAATACTCCTGCATGGGCAGGGGCTTGTAGCGCCCGTTCTCACGCTGAGGCTGTGGGCCACCACTCAAAAAGAAGCGCCGCAGATTGCGGCGATAACCGTAGATTTTCGGCACGCCTGCGAACTTGAAGGTGAGAAAGGAGTGGGTAGTATTGGTGAGCAACAGACCCGCATCCGGTTTGAAGGGGCGCAGCTGTTCCCGCAGGCGCCTCAGGCCCTTCAGGCTTTTGTCCTCACAATCGAGGATATGATCGAACCAGGGTGTATCCTCCACAATGCCGCGTGCATAGGGGCGCACGCAGGCGATGAGCACGGCATCGGGGAAGTTCGCACGCAGGCATGCGAAGACGGGGGTGGCCATCACGATGTCGCCCACCCAGTTCGGGCAGCGCACCACCAGGCATTTCACCTTGTGCAATTCGGGCAGCATGATTGACCTGCGCGTCCTCGCCTTGTTCAGCTCTGGTCCAGCGTGTAGGCAACGGCTTCTCTCTTCCTGCCCGCTGCCACCTGAGCGCGCTCTTCCTTGATATAGTCGGAGCGCACCCCCATCACATTGGAATAGCGGATGGTGTAGTGAATCATGTCGCGCGCCATCAGCTCCTCGGAGAGATCCCGGTCATAGGCCACCAGGTCGGAGGATTCCCGCAGCCAGGTCTCCTTGTCCATGGCCTCCACCTTCTCCACCAGGTTGCGATAGATGGGGGCGCACTCCCAATCGGTTTCCGCGTTCACATACCAGTTGCAGAGCTTGGCGAGTTTGTCCAGGAACAGGTCGTGTTCCTCTCCGAAATTAAGGCAGGAACCATCGAAGTAATTGCCCTTTCCGGACATTTTGGATTCATCGATCAGCGGCTTGGCGATCTCGTAACCCGCCGTGCCCTTGAAGGGAAAGAACAGCGCCCAGCGAAAACGCCCCATTTTCACCTTGGCACACAGGCGAATGGTTTCCATGATTTCCTCACGCCCTTCGTATGGCAGACCAAACATGATGAAGGCGGAGCTGTGCAGGTCATAGGCATGCGCGGCGGCAAAGGAACGCTCAATCTGCTCATTCTTCATGAAGCGGTAGAGCACTTCACGGCGCACACGGGGAGAACCACTCTCCAGACCGAATTTGACGATGATGCAGCCAGCATCCTTCAATGCCTTTGCGGCCACCTCCTCGAAGCAGTTGACGTGGCCGTTGACCACAAAGGGAATGCCTACCCGGTGCCGTTTGTAGGCCTCGCAGAAATCCAGCACATACTGCGTGTTCAGCGTAAACAGATCGTCATCGAAGATGAAGGTGTTGATCTCGGGGTTCTCGCGCACCAGCTTCTTCAGGTCTTCCATCATCACGTCGATGGGGAAGTGGCGCAGAAAGTCCTTCACGTTCTTCGCGGCACCGTCCTCGACATACTGATCGACGATCTCAATGTTGAAACAATAGGTGCATTTATAAGGGCAGCCACGGGAGGTGAGAATACCCATCCAGCCTCGGGTCTCCTTCATCACCGCCTTCATGTCGAACACCTTGTAGTCCAGCGGCGGCAGTTTGGTGAGGTCCGGAAAGGGCGCCACCTTGTTGACCACCGGCACATCGTCGATCCAGGAGCGGAAATTGGCCAGACCATGGGGGCGCTCGCCCTTGTCCAAGGCGTTCATCAGCTCCAGCAGGGCCCAGTCGCCCTCCCCCACACAGGTGTAGTCGAACAGGCGTGACTTGTGCACTTCGTCCGGCACCATGGTGACATGCACGCCACCGATCACCTGCACCAGTTCCGGCAGCGCGGCGCGGATATCGCGGCTTTTCTCGCACACCCAGTCATACTGCTGGGACATGACGGAGAAACCCACCAGCCCGGGCCGGGTTTCGCGGATATAGGCAATGATGTCATCACTGGAAGGAATGGGCCGGTACTTCTCGGAAACATGCATCAGGTCCATCACATGACCGTTGGCGTGCAGTACACCGGCCAGGGAGGCGATGCCGTGGTTGGTACCCAGGGGAGCGTCGATCTGAGGATAAATCATGAGTATCTTCATAAAGGATGCCTGATTTTCCGGTTATTGTTATAGCAGGCCTGTGCCGGTCCCTGGGGTGCCCGCGCCACATCGAGTCGTTTGAAAGAATAGTGGCAAGCGCCGCCGATGTCTATCCAGCAGACACTGAAGCAGAATGGACGTTCTGGTGAAAACCCGGACTATTTTGGGGGCTTGCCCCTACCCATCTGCCTGCAATCCTCCTACACTGCCAGCATCTGACGATTGTCAGCCCCGGGCCCGACCCGGGAAGATTCCGACAAACCCTAAAGCCCAGACCAACGCAGGAGTATAAGAACAATGTGCGAAAATCATTCCGCGGAAGAAAATGCCTTCATTCTGAAGATGGCAAAACTGAACCGACGCCAGTTCGGCAAGCTCGGCGCCACCGCCGCCCTGTCCATGATGCTGCCCCCCATTGCCAATGCGCAGGACGTGATGGAGATGGATGTCACCATCCAGACCCCGGATGGCGTGGCAGACTGCTATTTTGTGCACCCGAGCAGCGGCAAACACCCCGCCGTGCTGGTATGGCCGGACATCCTCGGCCTGCGCCCCGCCTTCCGTGCCATGGGCAAGCGCCTGGCTCAGTCGGGCTATTCCGTGCTGGTGGTCAACCCCTTCTACCGCAGCGCCAAATCGCCGGTTGTGCCGGAGGGCGCCACCTTCGCTGACCCGGCCATTTCTGCCATCGTGCGCCCTATGGCAGGCGCCCTGAACGCCACCACCCATGTCACCGATGCCCGTGCCTTCCTGGGCTGGCTGGATCAGCAGAGCGCTGTCGATACCAGCAAGAAGATCGGCACCACCGGGTACTGCATGGGCGGCCCCATGGTGATGCGCACCGTGTCCAACTTCCCGCAGCGTGTCGGCGCCGGCGCCACCTTCCACGGGGGCGGCCTCAACACCGCAAACCCGGACAGCCCGCACCTGGGCATTCCCGAGATGGATGCCCGCATGCTGATCTGCATCGCTGCCAATGATGACGAACGTGACCCGGAATCCAAGAACGTGCTGCGGGCGGCCTTTGCCGATGCCGGAGTAGCGGCGGAGGTGGAGGTGTACGCCGGTTCCATGCACGGCTGGACGGTTCCGGACTTCCCGGTCTACAACGAGGAGCTGGCCGAGCGCGCCTGGAGCCGCCTGCTGGCGACCTTCGCCACCGCGCTCAGCTGAGGATACGCCGGTCGCGCAAGGCGACCTCGCGGTAATGGGCCTGCTTGTGCAGGCCCGACACCGCCTGCAGAAATGCCTGCGGGTCTTCGAAGGGAAGTTCCCGCAGGGCATCGTGATCGAGATTCCACCACTGACTTGCCAGCAGCGCCTCACGCGTATCGGCATCGAAGCGATAGCGAACAGGCCGTGCCGGCACACCCGCGACAATCTGGTAAGGCTCCACGTCTTTGGTTACCACCGCATTGCGAGCAACAATAGCGCCATGCCCCACAGATACTCCCGCCATGATCACGGCATCATGCCCAATCCACACGTCATGGCCGATGCTGCTCATCTTTGTCGTCGCCTGGTAGCGATGGCTCACGCTCAGGCTGGTGGATACGGCATCCACCGGATGATTGCGGGCAGGCTCACCAATGGTCACCCCGCGGCCGATACTGCAGTAACGCCCGATCTCCCGCACATTCAGCAGACGACTGCCGGAACGGGCATAGCTGTATGCCCCCATGCGCAGGGGAATTGCGGGGTCTGGCAGCTCCACATGCACATGGCGCAGCTTGGCATGTTCCTCAAACACAATGCTGGAGCCATGGGAAATCCATTCAATTCCTTTGAGGATAACCTGCCGCCGGGCGGCTTTGCGCTGCTGCAGGAAATAGCGGATGCTGCTGATCACGAGTGTCCTTTTCTTGTCAGGGAGGAACCGCGTCTCATAGGATAGCGGATACGGGAAGGGCATTATAAAGAAGACATAAAGTGTTATTCCGTGTCAGGAAGAAATTTTATGTGACAGCACATTTCAGTATGATGCCCTCACTATGCTCAATACCCTCTGGCTCAGCTTTTTCTTTCTCGCCTTTGTCGCCGGCCTGTGGCAATGGCTGAGCGGCAGCAACCCCGATGTGTTCAGTGAACTCATGGCTGCCAGCTTCGACATGGCCGATCTCGCCGTGGAGATTGCCCTTGGCCTGATCGGCGTCATGGCCCTGTGGCTGGGCCTGTTTCGCATTGCGGAACACGGCGGCCTCATCAAGGGAATTGCCCGCGCCATGGCCCCGCTGTTTCGCCGCCTGATGCCCGAGGTGCCGCCGGACCACCCCGCCCTGGGTTCCGTCACCATGAACCTGGCCGCCAACTTCCTGGGGCTGGACAATGCCGCCACCCCCATGGGCCTGAAGGCCATGCAGGACCTGCAGACCCTGAACCCTGAACCGGAGACTGCCAGCAACGCACAGATCCTGTTCCTGGTGCTGAACACCTCCTCCGTGACCCTGCTGCCCGTGACCATTTTTCTCTACCGTGCCCAGCAAGGAGCGGCGGAACCCGCCGCCGTGTTCCTGCCCATCCTGATGGCCACCTCCGCCTCCACACTGGCGGGCCTGCTCACCGTCGGCTGGGTGCAGAAGCTGAAACTGCGCGACCCGGTACTGCTGGCCTGGTTCGCCGGTTTTGCCGCGTTCATGGCGCTGGCCCTGAGCTGGATCGTCAGCCAGCCCTCCGATCTGCTAACACAGCGCTCCGCCCTCGTCGGCAACCTGCTGTTGTTCAGCGTCATCGTGCTGTTCCTGCTCTCCGGTGTGCAGAGAAAGCTCGATTGTTATTCCCTGTTCGTGGAGGGGGCCAAGGAAGGTTTCACCGTCGCCATCAAGATCATCCCCTTCCTGCTTGCGATGCTTGTCGGCATCGGGGTTTTCCGCGCCAGCGGCTGCCTCGACATCCTGCTCGACGGCATCCGCTGGAGCGTGGCTGCGCTGGGCCTGAACACCGATTTTGTCGAGGCTCTGCCCACCGCCCTCATGAAACCCCTGAGCGGCAGCGGCGCCCGCGCCATGATGCTGGAGACCATGAACACCTACGGCGTGGACTCCTTCCCCGGCCGCGTGGCCGCCACCGTGCAGGGCAGCACCGAGACCACCTTCTATGTGCTCGCCGTCTACTTCGGCAGCGTAGGCATTCGCAAGACCCGCCATGCCATCGCCTGCGGCCTGGCGGCCGATGCGGCGGGGATCGTGGTGGCTATTGCGGCGTGTTACTGGTTCTTCGGCTGAGAGATCTCTGCACCCTTGACTCCCTCCTGATCCCGCACCTTTATATTTGTCACGCGTCACGTTACACTGCGTGCATGATAAAGACCTTCGCCGACAAGCGCACCAAGGATCTCTACGAAACAGGCAAATCCAGAAAAATCCCGCCCGATGTACTCTCCAGAGCCATCCGCAAATTGGAATATGTGCATCTTGCAACTTGCCTGGATGATCTGAAGGTACCGCCCGGAAACAGGCTTCACGCCCTCACGGATGATCGCATGGGACAACATGCAATCGCCGTGAACGACCAATGGCGCATCTGTTTCCGGTTTGTGGATGGCGATGCCTACGACGTTGAGTTCTGTGATTACCACTGAAGAGGAGTTCACTCATGGCTATTGAAAATACCGGCACGATGAAGCGCAAGCCTACGCACCCCGGGGAAATGCTGCGCGAAGATTTCATGCCCGACTTCAATCTGACGGTATCCAGCCTTGCACAAGCACTCGGAGTCTCACGCCAGTCCGTGAACGAATTGCTGCGGGAACGACGCGCCCTGAGTCCAGAGATGGCCATTCGACTTGCGCGCCTTTTCAACAATTCACCGGAATTCTGGCTGAACGCGCAACGAGCCGTGGATCTTTGGGTTGCCTCTCAGGCACTGGAAAAGGAAATCCGATCCATCAAACCGTTACATGCAGCCTAGACTGGGGATCAAGGACTCTGACCCTTTGATTCCTTGCACTTCAATTTTGAACTACTTGCTCGCCAGAATTCAACTTGGCCTCCAACTAAACCTACTTCGTACTGGCTATCCAAGGAAAGGAAAGTAGTCAAGAAGCAAGAGAAAGACTTCGCGCAATCAAAGAGTTTGAGAAAAATCATGATGTAGCTATTAACGTATATCTGATTGAACATCCAGAGCCTGAATTGAACCCACAAGGACTTCCCGCTGATAAATTCAAAATATCGTGGAAATTGAAGCGACGTAGACGGTAAGTGGAAGGATCAGGGCTAACCTAATTGATGGTCAACAGCGAAGTAAGCCTACTGCCCATGACTGCTGGCTCAGAAGCTCTCTCGGTATACCCCCAGGCCATTCCACTCCCACAAGCGCCCCTGCTACACTCCCCCCGACAATAACAATTACGAGAGCCCACCATGAAAAACATCGTGCTCGCCTGCCTTGTCCTGCTGCTGATCTCCCCTGCCGCGTTTGCCCAGCGTCCCATCCGGCCCCTGCTGCCCCTGCGTGCCTACACCCTGCAGGACTACCAGCCCGTGGATTTCGCCGAGGCGCTTGTGTTCCCCGATGGCATGGAAATGGCGTCCTTTGCCGGTGTGGCCATGAATGCCCGGGGCAATCTGGTGATTCTCAGTCGCGGCACTCCCACGTTTCTGGAGTTCGACAGCAATGGCCAGTTCGTGCGCTCCTTCGGGGAGGACGGGCTGTTCGCCCGCAGCCATGGGCTGCATATCGACAGGGACAACAACATCTGGACCACCGATGTCAGAGACCATGTGGTCATGAAGCTGGACGCCGATGGCAATGTCCTGATGACCCTGGGCACGAAGGGGACTGCCGGCGAGTGGAACGAAGCCACAGGCGCCCATCTGCTGTCAGAGCCCAACGATGTGGCGCTGGATTCCCAAGGTAATATCTACGTGGCCCAGGGGCACGGGGGTGAGTTCCCGCGTGTGCTGAAATTCGACCCGAACGGCCAGTTCATCACCCAGTGGGGCAGCCGCGGTTACGGGCCCAATGAATTTGTCGCCGCGCACGCCATCGAGATCGATGCCGATGACGTGGTCTATGTGGCTGACCGCGAGAATATGCGGGTGCAACGTTACGACACGGAAGGTCATTTACTGCGCGAATGGAAGTTCGACGCCATGGTCTGCGCCATGTATCTGCATGATGACGGCTATCTGTACATCACCACCGGTTTCGACGGCGAGCTGGCGAAGGTGGACATGGAGGGCAATGTGCTAGGGGCCATCGGCAGCCCGGGCACCGGCAACGGCCAGTTCGGCGAGGCCCATGCCCTGACCCTGGACAGGGATGACAATGTCTACATCAGTGATGTGATTCTGCGCCGCATACAGAAATTCGAGAAACGGCAGTAGGGAATCAAGGAGTCAGGTTCTTTGATTTTTTCCAAATCAGACATCAAGGAACCCGCCCCCTTGGTTGGACTTTTTTGAGGCTATTTCCCCGCACAACTCATGCACAAAGCGGCTTCCGGGATCGCGGCCAGGCGTTCCGGGCTGATGGCTTCGCCGCAGCGGGTACATTGCCCGTAAGTCCCTTCCCGCACTCGTGCCAGAGCCGCCAGGACATTCATCACGCTTGCCTCGGTCTCTGCCTTGATTTCCTCCAGCACCTCATCATTTTCGCGTTCCGTCACCTGTTCGGCGAAATCTGCGGAATGACTCTTGCTCATGTCCTTAGACACCTGGGCCAAGCGTTCCTCCAGTTCGCCCAGTTTGCTTTGCAGCGTGGTCTCAATCGCCGACTTGTTCACATCCTTCTCCTTGATGCTGCCGCCATCAGGCGGTCAGCATTCTGTACAGTTGGTCTTTCAGATGCACACGGCGCACCTTGGCTTCTTCCTCCGTGTGGGTTGCCACCACCTGGGCTTCGGTCTCCATATTCTCGATATTGTTGGTGAGCTCGTGGTACTCGTCCAACAGTTTGCGGAAATGATTGTCCGTTGTTTTCAGTTCATGAATGCGCTCGCGAAGCTCGGGAAACTCGTGCACCAGGTTGTGGTGTTCAATCGTCATTGTGTACTCCTTGTGTGAATTGACCTTCACCTTCAGAGTAACACCCCCTGCGCAAAAGCTCATTTGATCTTTGTCATTCCTAACGAATTCCCACAGGATCGCGAAAAAGGAATTGCCCGGCACTGGGCATTGAGTAAAGCACCGCTTGATCAAGCGTTTATGCGACTCACCCACTGCGCGATGCCCCGGCCAATCGCGTGCGGCGAGATCTCCTGCACATAGTGACTGCCGAACACCGTGATCTCCGTCTGGTTACGGAAGCCGCGCACAAAATCCAGCAAGGGGCCCGCGCTGATGATGGCCCCGGGGTTGACCCGCACAAACAGCTTCGGCACCTCACTTTGGGCAAACCAGTCGGAGTACTCGGTGACCAGTTGCACAGTATCCGCCGGCTTGCCGCCACGGGGCAGCTCCCTCGGCCAGGTCAAGGTGGGGCGCCGGCTCTCGCCCGCCTGCAGATACGGACGGCGATACTCCGCCTTGTCTTCCTCGCTCAGGTAGTTGTTCAGCCCCCCGATCAGAATCTGCTCCACAAACACATTGTTCTGCAATATCGCCTCTTCCCCCTGCGGCGAGCGGAACACCGGGAACAGCCCCGTGGTCGGTTCGGGAATGGGCGGCAGGCTCGACGGGCTCAGAATGGCCTCCATATAGACAATGCCCTTCACCCGCTGCGGATATTTCTGCGCATAACTCAACCCGATACCCGAACCCCAGTCATGTATCACCAGCGTCACCCGCTCCGTGACGCCCAGGGCGTCCAGCATGTCGAAGATATAATCGCGATGGACACTGAACTTGTAGACCCCGGGACCACTGTCCGGCAGCGGGTCGGAATCCCCCATGCCCACCAGATCGGGAGCAATACAGCGGCCCAGATGCTGCACATGCGGAATGATATTGCGCCACAGATAGGAAGAGGTCGGGTTGCCGTGCAGGAACACAATTGGGTCTCCTTCACCGACCTCGTAATAGGCCATGTTCAGGCCTCGTACCCGCACGCGTTTCTTGCTGTCGGCCCAGGCACGTTGCACTGAGCCGCTCTGGGCATTCAGCGCACCGGGCAGAAACGCTCCCCCTCCTGCCATTGCGCTGAACTGAAAAAACTTCCTGCGATTGAGTCTATGCATGGGCTGGTTCCTCGTTATTTTTGCTTATCAAACCGTGAATCTTTGTCGTTGCAGACACTCTCCAGGCACTCCCCCAAAGGAGGGAACATTTCCCGAAAACGTTACACCCGAATGGGAAATTGAGGAAGCTTTATCAAAGCGGCAGCTGGCAATAGCGAACAACTATTTTCTTTGCCTGTGTTCAAAACAAAGCGGCTATACTCTCTGCGCTTATCATCGGTTTTAATGGTTTACTGCAGGAATATGCCCCATGTCCCAGCACCGCATCTACACCATGAAATTCGCCTCGGTCTATCCGCTGTATGTGCAGAAAGCCGAGCGTAAAGGTCGCACAAAAGGGGAAGTGGATACGTTAATCTGCTGGCTCACGGCTTACGATGCGGCGGGTCTGCAGGAGCAGATCAACAAGGAAAGCACTTTCGAAGAATTTTTCTCACAAGCTCCGGCCTTGAACCCCAGACGAACGCTGATCACGGGCGTGGTATGTGGCGTGCGGGTGGAGGAAATAGAGGATCCGCTGATGCAGAAAGTGCGCTACCTGGACAAACTGATCGACGAGTTGGCCAAAGGCAAAGCGCTTGAGAAAATCATGCGCTGACGGATTTCATGCAGGAATTACTTTTTCCTGTACTGCGCTCGCGACTCGCGTACGTCCTCTGCCAGCCAGGTTTTGATCAGGGACTGGTAGGGAACATCACGCTTGTTTGCTTCCATTTTAATCTGCTCCAGCAGAGGCTCCGGCAATCGCAATGAAATAGTCTGGGTAGAAGGCTTGAGCCTGGGCATGGAAACCTGTACGGCCTCTCCCCAATCAACATAATCACTGGAATCATGGTTTTCCCAGAACGCGCGTTCCTCTGCTTCACTGTGGAACTCAGGAATTTTCTTGCGTGCACTCATAGCGTTCTCTCTCCTTACGGTGCATATCCCTTGCTGAAATAACCCGAATCAGAGTGCCCTCGGCTCTCAGCGTGAACGTGATATGCAGGTATCGATCAGCGTCCGTTTTTCCCAGAGCGTGGATGCGCGTTTCAGACTGGCTGTGGCGAATATCCGCCAGCAAAAGAAGAGGTTGATTGAAAAAAACCTGCTCCGCCTGCGCGCGCGAAACAGCATGCTTTTCCTCATTCTTGCGAGCATTGCCCTCGTCCCAGTCAAAGCCGGAAATTGCAGTCCACTCGATCATGGAATGTATATTACCATCATATACATGACTGGCAAACCCATTTCTTCATCCCCCTCAGCAACACGCAGCCCCGTCACCGCCCCCGCTTGCGCTGTCATCGTAGGGAAGCCCGCCGCCGCAGCCGGCGAAGATGCCGTAGTGACGGCTGAAGTCGCCGATGAAATCGAAGTGCGGCGCAAAGCGGGTGTCCTTCAGCATATGCCAGGTATTGCCGCACACGGGGAAGACGCGGCCGGTTTCCATGTCGTGGTGTTTGTCCAGCACACAGCGTGCAAGGCTGTTGGGAATGCTGCCCTTATAGATCACCGCCTGACCATAGTCTTCACACTCGGTTTCCAGTTTGTCGCTGCGGAACAGCCGATAGGTGGCGGAGAAGAAACGGATGGCTCCGGTCTTCGCCGCCAATACCGGGTCGGTGACTTCCAACGGACGATCTTCCACCAGGCGCGGATCGGTGAAACCGGCGCGGCGGGCGATGCGCAGGAAGTCGCCCCAGTACAGAGCGCCGCCCAGACATTCTCCGTAAAGCACAGGGTCAGTACGCACAGATTCAGGAACACGACGATCGGCATAGACATCGGAGAAATACATTTCGCCGCCGTCCTTGAGCAGACGATGCACACCGCGCAGCACCGCGTCCTTGTCCGGAGAGAGATTGATGACGCAATTGGACACGATCACATCAAAGCTGCCGGGCTCCAGGTTCAGCTCGTCGAGCTGCTCCATATAGCCCTGCACGAAGCGCACGTTGTTGTAGCCGAACTTCTCCGCATGCCAGCCCTGGTGGCGGCGGGCCACGTCGAGCTGTTCATCGGTCATGTCCAGCCCCACGACTTCTCCGGTGGGCCCCACCAGCTGCGCCAGGGCATAAACATCGCGCCCGGAACCACAGCCCAGGTCGAGAATGCGGCAACCTTCCAGCAGGGCGGGGGCAATGAGCCCGCAGCCGTAATAGCGTGAGAGCACTTCGGGGTGAATATTGGCCAGCAGGGGCTTGAGCCATTCGGGCACCGCGCCGATGTCACAGCAGGCGGTGGTCTTGAGGTCTTCGGAGCTTTGCAGGGTCTTGCCGTAATACTCTTTGACAACATCTCTTTCTTGCATGAATAAAAGTCCTTTCAGGGGGCGCTGCAACTGGCGCCGAATCGGTAACAGGCAAAACAGCGGTGGTGACGCAGCATGATGCGTGGCTGCAGGCTCTCGGCCAGGGTGCCGCCAAGATCGTAGCCGGGGTCGTCATCCACCAGGGTACAGGCAAACACGCGAACTCCGCTGTCGCGTTTCACCAGCATGCGGGTATAAGTGCACATGAAGTGCTCGCGGCTCTGCTGTGTGGGGTATTTCAGCATGCAGGTCTCGGTGACCTCCGGGCTGCCATCCTCACTGCCGGGAAGGCCGAAATCGGGAAACACGGTGAAGGGCAGGCGCTCCTCAATGCCATGCTCCCGGAACAGGGCATGGAAGGCATCTTCTACTGCCTGCGCATCCTCGTCGGGCAGCATCTGCCGGGCAATAGAAACCTCGAAACCCAGATCGCGCAGAAAACGGATGCCCTGCAGCGATTCCACGAAACTGCCCTCGCCCCGGCCCGCATCGTGTTTCGCGATGTCCGGATAATCCAGGCTGATACGAAAGCGAATGGGGTGTGCGCTATCGCGCAGGGGCTCGATCTGTTTCGCCCGGCCCAACAGGGCCTGGGTGCCATTGCTCAGCACGAAACAGGGGCGCAGGGCGCTGGCCGCGCTCAGAATCTTCACGAAATCGCGGTTGACGAAGGGCTCGCCCCCGGTGAAGGAGAACTGTTGCACGCCAAGCTCGACTGCCTCGTGCAGGAAGGGCGTGATCTCGTCCAGTTTCACCAGGGGGATACGGGTATCGCCGGGGCTGGAGCCCTCCAGGCAAAAGGGGCAGGCGAGGTTGCAGGCGCTGCCGGTGTGAATCCACAGCTCCTTGAGCGCCGGGGTTTCGATATAGCCCCGGGGGTCGCCGGCACGGGTATGGGTCCAGCTGTCGCTGCTGCGTGGCGAGAAGATCTCCTGCGCCGGAATGCGTTTGCTGCCGGAATCGGCCACGATGACGCGGGCCTGGGATGTCGTCATAAGTCTTTTCTCATCATTATCGGGGGCTGAGTCGTTTGCCCCCATTCACTCGTTCGTTGTGAGGATTGTAGTCACAACTGGCGCCAAGGTGAACGACAGTGGCATTACGTCGTGTCCTTTGTTTATCCTGTCCTGCGCCTGTACTGACAAGCTGACTGGGGAAACCATGAAAACGTTACAGATTCTTCTGATCTGCCTGCTATTGAGCCCGACCCTCCATGCCGCAGAGGCATTGACCTCCCTGCCCAGCCCTTATACGCCGGAACAGACCCTGAACCGTCTGGAAACCGATATCAGCAATCGTGGCCTGACGGTGTTTGCCCGCATCGACCATGCCGCTGGCGCTGCCAGTATCGGGCAGACGCTGCGCCCCACCACGGTGCTGATCTTCGGCAACCCTCGCGGCGGCACACCGCTGATGCAGTGCGAACAGACGCTGGGTATCGACCTTCCCCTGCGCATGCTGGTGTGGGAAGACGCCTCGGGCCAGGTGTGGCTGAGCTATACGGAACCCGCCGTGCTGGCAGATCGCCGCGATGCACAGGATTGCCCTGCGCTCGGCAATCTGGGCGGTGTGCTGGAGGCTCTCGCACAGAACGCAACAAAGAGCCCGGGGTAGTTTGCAGCCCAAACGAGCCTGATCCCATTTAACGGCACCGGTTTTGCAATACACAGGCCATGATTTTCATTCCATTCATCATCGGGCTCACCATCGGGCCAAGGAATTCAACATGACACGCTGGATTTTCCGCAAACAGGCTCCGAGCAGCACACATCGTTCCTGCTCACGCCTCCTCATGAGCCTTGCCCTGTTTTTGTTCTCCGCCAGCCTGCACGCACAGACTTTGCCCACGATCGCGGACACGGTGGCCAATACCCACGCGCTTGAGGGCTATTTCAATCTGTACTGGGACGAGGCCAGCGGCAAGATGTACTGGGAGATCGACAAACTCGACACCGAATTCCTCTACCAGGTATCCATGGCCTCCGGCCTCGGCTCCAACCCGGTGGGGATTGACCGTGGCCAGCTCGGCGGCACCTATGTGCTGAGGGCGAAACGCATCGGGCCCCGCGTACTGCTGGAAGAACCCAATTACCGTTACCGCGCCATCAGCGACAATGAGCTGGAACGCCAGGCGGTTGCCGATGCCTTTGCTCCCTCGGTGCTGTGGGGTTTTGATATCGTGGCGGCAACGGGCGCCAGCATTCTGGTGGACGCTACCGATTTTTTCCTGCGTGATGCGCGGGACGTGATCGGGCAGATCGCTGCACGCGGGCAAGGCACCTACACGCTGGACAAGAGCCGCAGCGCCTTCTACCTGGACAACACCAAGGCATTTCCCGAGAACGTGGAGATTGAAACCCAGCTGACCTTCGGCAGCCGCAACCCCGGCCGCCTGGTCAACGGTGTTGCAGCCTCCGGCGAATCCGTCACCCTGCGCCAGCACCACTCGCTGGTGAAACTGCCGGACGACAATTTCAAAACCCGCCTGGCCGACCCGCGCATCGGCACCAACGGACCAACGGTTGCCAATTACGGGGCGTTGATCGGTGAGGACATGTATGTGCGCCTCGTGGCCCGTCATCGCCTGGAAAAGAAAGACCCGGCTGCCGCCCGCTCGGAGCCGGTCGAACCCATCGTCTACTACGTCGATTCCGGTACACCGGAACCGATCAAGAGCGCACTGATCGAGGGGGCCAGCTGGTGGAACCAGGCCTATGAGGCGGCGGGCTTCATCAACGCCTTTCAGGTGCGCGAGCTGCCCACCGGGGCCGACCCGCAGGACATCCGTTACAACATGATCCACTGGACCCATCGCCAGACCCGTGGCTACTCCTACGGCTCCTCGGTGATGGACCCGCGCACGGGCGAGATCATCAAGGGCAATGTCAATCTGGGCAGCCTGCGTCTGCGCCAGGACTATCTGCACGGCCAGGGCATGATGCCCGGCTTTGAATATCTGGAGGCGGTTGCCGACAACAACAGCGCCGCCGTCAATATGGCGCTGGATCGCGTGCGCCAGCTCTCCGCGCACGAGGTGGGGCACACGCTGGGTTTCCCGCACAACTATATTGCCAGCGCCCAGGGCCGCGAGAGTGTCATGGACTACCCGGCACCTCTGGTGGAAATCACACCAGCAGGTGAACTGGATTTCTCCAATGCCTACACGAAACAGATCGGTGAGTATGACAAGCTGGCGGTGCGCTACGCCTACACCCAGTTTGCTCCCGGTGCCGACGAATCTGCGGAGCTCAACAACATCGTGCAGGAGGCCCTGGAGCGCAATCTGCGCTTCATGGATCACAGCAATAATAATTTCGTCGGCGCCGGCCATCAGTACGCCAGCGTGTGGGACAACGGCAGCAATCTGGTGGAACAGCTCAAACACGAGATCGAGGTGCGCCGTATTGGTCTGGGTAATTTCAGCGAGGCCATGATCCGCAACGGCGAACCGATTTCCGATCTGGAGATTGTGCTGCTGCCACTGTATATGCATCACCGCTTTCAGATGAACGCGGCATCCCAAAGCATCGGCGGGGCGGACTATCGCTATGCGCTGCGCGGTGATGGCCAGACACCCTGGACCATCGTGCCGGGAGCAGAGCAGCGCGATGCCTTGGCCACGGTGCTCTCTACCCTGAGCGTGGACTTTCTCACCCTGCCGCCCGAGCTTCTGGCCCTGCTGCCCCCACCGGCGCACCGGCGCAACCAGGGGGAGGATTTCCCGGGGCGCACCGGTGTCCTGTTCGACATCATGGGTGCCGTGGAAGCCTCGGCCAGTCTGTCCGTGCAACAGATTCTGGTGCCCGAGCGCATGGCCCGGCTGGTGCCCTACGGCTCCCTCGGAGACTACCCGGGGCTGGAGGAAGTGATCGACGCCTTGCTGGCGGCCACCTGGAGCGCGGAAGTGCCGGACAACGACTATCAGCGCCAGATTCTGCAGGTGGTACAGCGCGTCACCGCCGACGAGATGATGGTGCAGGCGGCCAGTGCCGACAACGCGGGGGAGGTGCAGTCCGTACTGATCGACCGCCTGGACAAGCTCGCCGCGCAACTGGAAGGGCTACGCAATGCAACAGCTCACCAGAAAGGCACTGCTGCAGGAATACGTCGCTGGGAACAGCGTTCCGAGGGCACGATTCCGGGTTCGGCGCTACAGATGCCGCCTGGGGATCCCATCTAGGGGGCAGAGTCACTGACTCTGACCCTGCCGGATCAGCTTCAGTACGGCATCGACCGGCAGGGAGGGGTAGCGTCCGTTGTTGACGCCTTCGACATCACTGGCCTTGAACAGGGCGTTGTACACCGCCTCTTCGGTGGCCTCGACCACCGCCTGAAAATAGGGTGTCATCTCGTCGTTGGGCCAATCCTCAATCGTATGCCGCTCAGCCCGACGGGCGGGCGTGCGGCGCACCGACTCGGCGGTGGAAAAGGCCAGTGCGTAATCCCCCGAGCCATTGCTCATGGCGGAACCGGTGCGGGCAATGCCCAGAAAAGCACGCTTGGCCAGTCGCTCCAGATTGCGATCCGAGAAGGGAGCATTGGTGGCAATGATGATCATCACCGAACCGTCCGGGCTGGTCGCCGAAGGTACTCTGGAGGACTCGGTTGCCAGCGCCTGCGCCGTGATCGGTGTGCCCATGATGCTGAGCTCGCCACCGTAATTGGTCTGCACCAGCACTCCGACGACATAGCCGCCGAGCGCTTCGGGCAGCACGCGGGAACTGGTACCAATGCCCCCCTTCCAGCCGAAATTGACCGTGCCCATGCCCGCACCGACACTGCCCTCCTCCACGGGGCCGGAGCGCGCATGGCGGATAGCCTCCATGGCATGGGACGGGCGCAGCGCCCGTGCACGGATATCGTTGATGCGTCCATCATTGGTCTCCCCCACTACCGCGTTCACCGAGCGCACCTCTTCATTACCCGCTTGTTGCAGCGTCCAGTCAATTGCCGCCGATGCGGCTTCCGCCACATTAAGTGTGTTGGTCAAAAGAATCGGCGTCTCCACTTCCCCCAGTTCGATCACCTGGGTGCTGCCCATCATCTTGCCGAAGCCATTGCCCTGGGAGAATCCCGCAGGCACCTTGTTCTGATAGAGATTGCCCTCATGCGGCAGTATTGCCGTGACGCCGGTACGGATGTTGCTGCCCTCGATCAGGGACACCTGCCCCACCCGCACACCGGGCACATCGGTAATGGCATTAAACTCCCCGGCAGAATAGATGCCGGGTACGAGCCCGGCCTCACGGGCACGGGGATCGTCGTCGGCATGAACGCTCAGCGGCAGCAGCGCGAGAGCGAACAGCGAAAGCAGGGTTTGTCTGGTCATGCGGCATTCCAAAAGAGAGGGCTTGTCACTGTTGGCACTGAAACTCCGCCAATTCGTGATAATCCAAGGAGTGTGAACAGGCCCTAATATGCAGCATGCCGTTCCCCGGTGCAAACAACAGGCCCAAGACGCAGGGGAGGTTTTGAACAAACAGTTTTTGCCCTGTGGCAAGCGGTTCAGCACCGGCCGCAGGGCGTTTGTGCTTTAAAACAAAATATGCTTTCATCGGTCGGCTCGCGAGGTCAGGGCCCCTGACCCCCTTGATTTTCACAACAAGAACAAGTGCTATGCCAAGACATTGCCCTGCACATGGCCGTTCCCGCTTCCGGTATCTGCTCCCGGCCCTTTGCGTGCTGCTATTCAGCGCTTGCTCCGACCAGCTCTCCACCAATCGTCCCTATATTCTGACCACCGCCACTGCCGGGGGGGCCTTCTATCCCATCGGCGTTGCCATGGCGACGATTTCCAAGTCGCAACTGCAGCCGGAACACAATATCTCGATCTCGGCCATCAGCTCGGCGGGATCACTGGAGAACGTGAAGCTGCTGCGGGACAACGAGGCCCAGTTCGGTATTCTGCAGGGCATCTTCGCCGCCTGGGCCTGGGAGGGCGAAGGCCCCGTACGCAACCCGCAGAGCAATATGCGCAGCGTCAGCGCCCTGTGGTTCAATGTCGAACACTTCGTCCTGCTGAGCTCACTGGTCCGCGATGGCACGCTGAGTGACCTGGGGCATCTCAACGGTGAACGCTTCGTACTGGGCGCGCGCAACTCGGGGGCAGAACAATCCGGCCGCTATATTCTGGAAACCCTGGGCATCGACTACGCAAGCGGCATGAACCTCGCGTACATGGGGTATGAAGGGGCCGCGAGCGCGATGCAGGATGGCAATGTGGTGGGCATGAATGTCCCGGCGGGCGCCCCGACTGCCGCCATCACCCAGGCCTTTGCGCAGATGGGCGATCGCATCCGTCTACTGCGTTTTTCCCAGGAGGAACTGGACCGGCTGAACAGCCGCTACAATCTGTGGGACTGGTATGACTTCCCGGTGGGCACCTACCCGAACCAGGAAGAAGCCTGGCGCTCCATTGCCTCCCCCAATGTGCTGGTGGTGCGCTCGGATGTCCCTGAAGAGGTGGTCTACCGCATCACCCGAATGATCTGGGAGAATCTCGCCACCCTGCAGGAGATTCACGCCGCCACCAAGGACATGGACATCGACCGCGCCCTGCGCGGCATGGTCGCCCCACTGCACCCGGGAGCCCTGCGTTACTATCGCGAGATCGGGCTTGAGATTCCTCCGCATCTGATTCAGGACGAGCCCGCCCCATGAAATCTCCGCTGCTGCGCTGGGGCGCGTTTCTCTTTGCCCTCTTTCATGTGTACACCAATCTCTTTGCCTCGCTTTCGGAGCTGTGGTTTGCGGCCATCCACTTCGGCGGCTTCTGTGCCCTGTGCGCGCTGAGTGCCAATGAGCGTCTGCGTGCAGACGTGCCTCGGGCAAAACTGCAGCATGCACTGAACATTCTCTTCGCGATTCTGGCCATCGGGGTTCCCGTCTATCTGGTGTTGTTCGAGAACGCGCTGTACGCGCGCGAGGCCGAATTCATCTGGTCCGACTACCTGGTCTCCGCCATCGCCGTGATGCTCGCCATCGAGTTCACGCGCCGCACCACCGGCTGGTTCACCCCGGTGCTGATTCTGGTCTCGCTGGCCTATATCCTGTTCCTGGGCCGCTACATCAGCGGCGTGTTCTCCTTCCCCGGCCTGAGCCTGGAAACCGTGCTCTACCGCAGCTTCTTCAGCGCCGAGGGCATGTTCGGCAGCACGGCGAACATCTCCGCCACCTATGTGTTCATGTTCATCCTCTTCGGGGCCTTCCTGCTCAAATCCGGTGCAGGGGAGTTCATCGTGCGCCTGGCCCGTTGTCTGGCAGGGCGTTATACCGGCGGGGCCGCCCTGGTGTCGGTGGTCGGCTCCGGCCTGATGGGATCTGTCTCGGGCAGTGCCGTGGCCAATACGGTGTCCACGGGCGTAATCACGATTCCGATGATGAAACGCTCCGGTTTCCCGCCCCAGTTTGCAGCAGGCGTGGAGGCGGCCGCGTCCACGGGCGGCGCGCTGATGCCTCCCATCATGGGCGCAGGCGCCTTCGTGATGGCGGGCTACACCCAGATTCCCTACACGCAGATCGTGGCGGTGTCGATTCTGCCCGCGCTGCTCTACTTTCTCACCGTCGCCTTCTTTGTGCGCATCGAGGCCAAACGCCTGGGCCTGCTGCCGGAGAATATTGAACAGACGGAAACCCTGCGCAATGTCCTGAAGGAGGGTTGGCATTTCTCCCTGCCGCTGGCGGTACTGATCGGCGCGCTGCTGATGGGCTACACGGCACTGCTGGCCGCCGTGTTCGCCATCGCTGCCACCATCGCGGCCTCGTGGATTTCGCCCAGGCCCATGAGCCTGCAGGATTGTTTCGATGCCACCGTGGACGGGGTGCGCAATATGACGGCCACCGCCCTGCTGCTGGTCGCCGTTGGGCTGGTCATCAACGTGGTCACCACCACGGGCATCGGCAATGCCTTCTCCCTGATGATTGTAGAGTGGGCACAGGGCAATCTGCTGATCACCATTGCGCTGGTGGCCCTGGCCTCACTGATCCTGGGCATGGGCCTGCCGGTCACCGCCTCCTATATCGTGCTGGCCACTCTGTCCGCGCCGGTCATCTACGATCTGATCGCCCAGGACTATCTGCTGCAGGCGCTGCAGTCTGCCGACCTGCCCTCCTCCGTGCGCGCCACCCTGAGCCTGTTCGGCGGCGATCCGGTGGTGGCCCTGCGCGAAATGCCCCTGGAGATGCGGCAACTGCTGCGGGCAGAACTGCTGGACCCGACCGTGCTGGCCGGCATGCTGCTGAGTGCGCACCTGATCATCTTCTGGCTGTCCCAGGACAGCAATATCACGCCGCCGGTATGCCTGGCCGCCTTCGCTGCCGCCGGCATTGCCGGGACGCGCCCCATGGCCACGGGCATGACCTCCTGGAAACTGGCCAAGGGGTTGTACCTGATTCCCGTGCTGTTCGCCTACTCTCCGCTGATTTCCGGCACCTGGCCGGAACGGCTGAGCGAGTTCGGCTGGTCCTGCCTGGGCCTGTATGCCCTTGCGGGCCTGCTGCAATGGCGCCTGGATCGCCCACTCAACCCGCTTTCTGCAGCCATGTTGCTGTCCGCAGCCGCTCTTTTGATGTGGGCACCGCTCGGCATCCCTTATCATCTGGCGGGCGCTGGGTTACTCTTCGCCGTGGTGCTGTGGCAGAAACGTACTCCCGCCTGACTTCAGGCATGCGCGCAGGTCGAGAACATGTTTTCCGAAAAAGAACTGAACCTGGAAGAGACGGAGCTGCGCGAGCAGATCTCCCTGCTGTCACAGGAGGAACTGGCGCGCTACCTGATTCTGGAGCAGAGCGCCTTCAAGCGGCCAGGCACCTACGCCTCACTGAATTCCCTGTATTTCCTGGGGGCTCATCACTTCTATCTGCGCCGCTGGCTACGCGGCTTGATCAACCTGGTATTGGGCGTCACGGCGCTGACCCTCATTCTCGGGGCGGCCCTGCTCTACGGCGCCGCGATACTGCTGGCCATGGCCATCGTGGAGATCCCGCAACTGCTCAATTACGAGCATCTGGTGCACGCCTACAACAACCGGGCCATGCGCCAAAGTTTGCGGCAGGCCCGAAAATCCCTTCGATAAACAGCAAAGGCTCATGTTAGGATGCCCGGCCTTGTTCTTTTTTCAGGCGCATGAAGCCTGGGTTATTTGATCAATACCGCAAAGCGGAGCAGGACAGTACTATTGTGGCGTTAACATTGCTTTTGTTTGTAACAGGCCTCCTGATTCTGATGGGCGGTGCAGAAAGTCTCGTTCGTGGCAGTTCGGCCCTGGCTCTGCGCCTTGGTGTTACCCCGCTGGTCGTGGGTCTCACCGTGGTGGCATTCGGCACCAGCAGCCCGGAGCTGGCCGTCAGCATCGAATCTGCGCTCAAGGGCAGCAGCTCCATCGCCCTGGGCAATGTCATCGGCTCCAACGTGGCCAATATCGGCCTCATTCTGGGCGTCACCGCCATGATCCGCCCCATGCATGTCCAGCCCTCACTGCTGCGCGAACAGATTCCCCTGATGATTGTCATGTCCTTCATCATCTGGTTCATGGCAACGGATGGTCGTATCGGTTTCTTTGACGGCTGCATTCTGACGCTCGCCCTGCTGGGCTTCCTCTACCACAGCTACCGCATTTCCAAGGACGAAGACGAGAACGATGCCGACCTCCCGGAAGACGCCATGACTCTGAAGGACAAGACCTGGTTCTGCATCCTGCTGATTGTCGTCGGCCTGGGCGGCCTGATCGGCGGAGGCATGCTGTTTGTGAACTCCGCGGTGGAGATTGCCCGTCTGTTCGACGTAGACGAAGCCATCATCGGCCTGACCATTGTCGCTATCGGCACCAGCATGCCCGAACTGGCCACCTCGGTCGTCGCCGCCATCCGCCACCATTCCGACATCGCCATTGGCAATATCGTCGGCTCCAATATCTTCAATCTGCTGGCTATTCTCGGCATCGCCTCGCTGATCAGCCCTCTCTCCGGGGCCGGCATCAATCACAGCGATTATCTGGTCATGATTGCCTTTGCCGTGATACTGCTGCCCATGGCCTGGAGTGGCCGAACGCTGAGCCGCCCGGAAGGTACCGTATTGCTGCTGGGTTATCTGGGCTATATGGCCTATATCTGGCCCTGAGCGCCACGACAGTCAACAGGCCCGAGCAGGAACGGGTTCTGCTCCAGGCCACTCGCTGAAGGAGCCCCATACGCCGTGAACAACGCCCGTCAGCATCGTCAAACCAGGCCCGCAGGACGTCTGCTGGCACTGCTGCGTGAGCGTTTCCCCCTGACCCTGCAGGGCTTGCTGCTGCTGTTCATTGCCTTGTTTGCCCTGCAACGCTATGGCTATGGGCGCATGGACCTGGTGGTGTTCGCACTGGCGATCTGCGCGCTGGCCATCGTGTGTTTTTCCACCGTGATGGTGGTGCTGGGCGGTCTGATTCTGCGCCACCAGATCCGCCACCAACTCGAGATGAACGCCCTGCTGCATCGCGGGCCACCCCCGATACGGGTCGAATGCGGCTATCCCAACGAAACCGGTTTTCATCTGCATACCATGCCCTGGCTGCCGCTGATCGGGGTGAGCTGGGAAATTGTCACTCCCGATGCCATCGACACGCGCCTGCGACTATCGGAAGACGAACAGCAATGGGAGGAAGAAATCATCCCCCGTCTGCGTTGTCATGCCCGCCGCATTACCCGCCGCTACACCGTGCGCGATGTCCTGGGCTTGAGCCGCTTCAGCTGGCGCATTACCCAGGAGGGTGAACTGCTGGCCCTGCCACAGGCGGGCAATGTGAAGGCACTGCCCCTGCTACGCTCCCTGACCGCCGAGGACGGTTTCCCGGACCCCGGCGGCCAGCCGCAGGGGGATCGCATGGAGATACGCCCCTATGTACCCGGAGACTCGGTGCGCAATATCCTGTGGAAGGTCTATGCCCGCAACCGGCATCTGAACGTGCGCCTGCCCGAGCGCAGCGTGTTTCACAGCAGCCGGACCCTGGCCTATCTGATTTCCAGCCCTCATGACGAGGCCGCCGCCGCTGTGGCCAGGGTGGCCGTGGAATCCGGGGCCCTGGGGGAAGACTGGCTGCTGGGTGCCGATGGCAGTGATCAGGCCACTCAGCAGGTGGACGAGGCGTTGAGCCTGATTGCCGGCTCCCGCGCACTGGAAGGCCCGCTGCCCTATGGGCTGGACACCTTTCTGCAGCGCCACGGTGCCAACGGCAATGTGCACTGCATTGTCTTCGCCAGCGCTCAGATGGCTCCTTGGCTGGAGCAGTTGCGTGCCACCCTGAGCCGCTTCCGCGTACGTTTTTCCGTGGTTCTGGCAACCGATGGCCTGCGCCCCCGGGAAGCGGAATCTCCCTGGTGGGGTCTGCTGTATCGTGACCACGGCAAGGGCGGACAACATGAGCAGGAAAAACCCGCCCTGGCCGAACTGAGCCGCTTGTTGACGGAAGTCGGTCAGCTTGTAGAATCGACCCTTGTTGTGGACCGCCATACCGGACAGAGTTTCGACAAACGCATGAACCGAATTCAGGGGGCGTGAACACTCACTCCCTCACAACTGCCCGCCTCACACGGGCCTGTGAACTGACGCCATGAAACGTGAAGCCACTGCTACCCAGCTTCTGCCCACCAGCCTGCGCGCACTGATTATTGCCGCCAGTTACTGGGTGCTGAGTATTTCTCTGACGACGCAGGCCGGCTCCATCGCGGCCTTCACTGGTTGCGTGCTGGCCTGTTTCGCGGTGGATCTGCTGATTTCACGCCCGCCACTGGCGAATCTGCGCCTTGGGGTCATTGCCCTGCTGGCCGTGCTCTGTCTTGCCGTGGGCGTGACGCTGGCCAATGGCCTGACCGCCAGCCAGGCCTTTGCCGGCCTGGTCGGCCCCCTGGCCGCCTACGAGACCGGGGAAGTCCTGGAATGGCTGATCTTCAGCGCCAGTCTGACACTGGTACTGCGCTGCCTCGCGCACCGCACAGATCTCGGCAAGGTGCTGGAAATCGTGTTCGTGGCCAGCGCCTTCGTCATCACCCTGGCCGCTCATCGTCAGGGCATGATTCACCGTCCCTTTTTCATCGGCGATTTTGCCCTCAGCCGTGGCATCGATCCCAGCTCCATTCTGCTTGCCTTCGGCTGCGGCGCCGTGCTCTCCCTGTCTGCCTTGCTGATGATCGAGCACAATCATCGCCGCCTGCCCTATCACTTTACCGTGCTGGGCTTGCTGTGTTTCTCGCTACTCATCTATGTGCAGTTTTTCGGCCTGCCCACTCCCCGCATGACCGACGACCTCGGCCTGACGGGAACAGCTCCTGCAGGCGGTTCTGCCCAGGATGAAAACCCCTTCCGCGATGGCCAGAACGACACCAGCGACATGCAGACCCCGGTTGCCGTGGTGCTGTTCCGCGACGACTACGAACCCCAGGGCGGTGCCTATTACTTCCGCGAATCCGCCTACTCGCAGTTCAACGGCCAGTTGCTGGTGGTCCCACAGCGCGAGGACATGGACGAGGACCTGATCGACTTCTTCACGCCGACCCGCACCGAAATCAACGAGCCCCTGCCATCTCCCGAACTGCGCAAGAGCGTGCGCATCACCGTTGGCATGCTGGCGCCTCATCGCACGCCTTTCGGGCTGGACACCCCGGTGGCCTATGCCAATACCCCGAACCCGAATTCCCTGCGCTTCAAGCAGACCTACGATGCCTACTCCCTGGTGCCGCAATACGACTTCAGCGATCTGATCGGACGCCGCTCGGGTGACCCGCAGTGGACGGCAGAGCAGCGCCAAGCCTATCTGCAACTGCCCGCAGACCCGCGCTACAGGCAACTGGCCGAGACCATTTTGCAGGATCTGCGCCCCGAGTTTGCCGACGACCCTTATGCCAAGGCACTGGCCATCAAGGACTATCTGGATCGCAAGGGCATCTACAGCCTGAAGAATGAACACGCCTATGCCGAAGACCCGGCAGCTTCCTTTCTGTTTGGCGACCTGACCGGCTACTGCATGCACTTCGCCTTTGCTGCCACCTATATGTACCGCAGCATCGGCCTGCCTGCCCGTGTCGGCATCGGCTACTCCGTGCCGGCCAGCAACCGCGCCGGGGGCTCCTCACTGCTGGTGCAGGCCATCAATGGTCACGCCTGGCCGGAAATCTATCTCGACGGAGTGGGCTGGATCATCGTCGACCCGGCCCCTTCCCGCACCTTGGTGGACATGTCGGTGGACCCACAGAACAGCCTGCAGCAGTTGCTCGGAGACATGCTGCGAGACGAGGCCAGCTTCGATGAATTCATTGAGTCACAACAGGACACTACCCTGCCGCTGGCAGCGATGCTGCGCGCGCTGGCCGGCGTGATGCTGGCACTGCTGGTGGCCGCCTACGCGGTCAAACTGTATCGCCAGCGCGCCCCTTATTACGCGCAGGCCGACCAGCGCTATCGCCTGAGCTACCGCGCCATTCTCGACAGCCTGGGGGCCATGGGCCTGCGCCGCCGCTACGGGGAGAGCCGGGAGAGTTTTGCCCGCCGCCTCAGCGCCATGACGCCCTCTTTTGCCACCATGACACAATCCCATCTGCAGCAGGCCATGCGCCAGCTTCCGGGGGATGCGCTGGTCAGCGTGGATATGGCCGAGGACATCAACTGGCTGGCCCTGGACAAACAGATCCGGCAGGAGGTGCGCCAGCACATCCCGCTATGGCGGCGCATGCTCGCCTTCCTGAACCCGGTGTCATGGCTGGGAACACACTGATGCGCGCCTGACAGCGCCCGAGAACCGATACACTGCCCTGCCGGGCACACACTGGAGAGTCGCATGAGCCTGGAAGCCACCGGCGAAGAGAACACCGTACAAGCTGATACATCTGCGCAGGAGGCCGCCTCCTCCCCTGCCCTGTCTGCCCTGTCTGCCCCCCTGCAACAGGCACGCAAGGTTCTGCAAAATCTCAGTCAGGCCGTGCGACAACAGGTCATCGGCCGCGACGAGGTGATCGAACTGGTCATCATTGCGCTGGTGGCGGACGGCCATGTGTTGCTGGAGGATTTTCCCGGCTCGGGCAAGACGACACTGGCCAAGGCTCTGGGAGAGGCCATCGTTACCGAACCGGACACAGACACCAGCGCCACTCTCGGCGCCATCGTGCCCTTTCGTCGCATTCAGTTCACTCCCGACCTGCTGCCCTCCGATGTCACCGGCGGATCGGTCTTTGATGCCAATGCCAACCATTTCCACTTCCGTCATGGCCCGCTGTTTGCCTATGTCGTGCTGGCGGACGAAATCAACCGTACCTCACCCAAAGTGCAGTCTGCGATGCTGGAGGCCATGGGCGAGAAACAGGTGACGGTGGACAACACCACCTATGCGTTGGACAAACTGTTCTTCGTGATCGCCACCCAGAACCCGCTGGACATGGTGGGCACCTATCCGCTGCCCACCCCGCAGCTCGACCGATTCCTGTTCAAGATCACCATGCAGCACATCGACCGCGAGGCGGAACTGAACGTGCTGGAAACCTGGCGCAGCCGCCGCGACCAGTCCTCACACGAAACAGTGAAAGTCACCCGTGACGAATTGCTGCGGGCACGCGAGAGTATTGACCGGGAGGTCCAGATTTCCACAGCGGTGAAAACCGCCCTGGTGGACATCTCGCGCCGATTGCGTGAAGACGAACGCGTGCTGCAGGGCAACTCCACCCGCAGCATGGTGCTCATGCTCCCAGCCCTGCAAGTATTGGCTACCCTGCGCGGGCGTGATTATGTGAGCGCGGACGATATTGAAACCCTGCTGCCCCGCGTGCTCGAACACCGGGTCGAGCTGGCACCGGGGGTGAGCGATTTCGGGCGTGTGCTGCGCGACTGCATGCAGGAGCCCATGGAACAACTGGCGCGCGCCACCCTGCGCTGAGCCCGGACCTGCCGATGAAGCGAGCACTGTCACGCCTTCTGCCCATTACCCTGAAGGGGCTATGCCTTGCTACGGTGCTGTCCTGCGCACCCACTCAGGCTCAGGACGGTCTCGACGGACTGGACATGCCCGGCGCCGCCGCCGTGTGCTTTGGCATGCTCGGCATTTCCGAGCCACGCGCGCTGGCCATCTGTGATGCTCTGGCGCTGAAAGAAAACGTGAAGGCACGGGAGCTGGCACAGCGCTGGATCGCCGAACAGCCCGGCTCTGCCGCCGCCCAGTTTGCCCTGGCCGAAGTCCTCGTGCAGGTTGAGGGCAACCTGGCACGAGCACTGTTTCATCTCAAACGTGCCGAAGAGCTGACCAATTACGTCTCGCTGGGTCGCGCCATCGCCGCCGGCAATGCCGAATGGCATTTCCTCACGCTCTCACAACTGTCCTATGTGTATCAGCTCATGGGCGACCAGGAAGCCTCTCTCGCCTACCTCGACAAGATCGAGGCGGTCTACGGCCAGGAAATGGAGTCTTTCCGGGGCTGGCCCCTGATCAAGATGCAGCGCTGGGACGAGGCCCGGGCCAGTGCCAATGAGGTGCTGTCCAGCAGCAATGACCCGCGCGAGCGCAGCCGGGCCTGGAATACCCTGTGTGCGGTGGAACTGGCAAGCCTGCGCCCGGCCGATACACTGGAGGCCTGTGATACCTCCATCGCCGAGGATGAAAAGCTGGCAGAGGATTCCAGCGGCGAAACCAATACCGTCTTTCTGATGAATGCCGCTGAAGTTGCCCTGAGCATGCTGCGCATTCCCGATGCCGAAAACTATCTGCGCCGTGCCACCCCCTATCTCAATCCCGGCAGTGTCGGCGACCCCTGGATCAGCCTGCTCTATCTGCTGATGAATCAAAGCCGTTTCGACGAGGCCCGCAGTGCACTGGACAACCTGCTGCTCTGGCGCGACCAGCAGGACCCGATCGTTGGCGTGATGAACCGCGCCGAGCATTTCCTGGTAAGTGCCACGTTTCTGCTGCTGGCGGGCTACCCGGAGGACGCAGCCACACTGAGTGCCACGGCATTGAACCAGCCGGACCGCACCGGCTCCTTCAGCGCTGACGAAGCGCAGAAAGACTCCATCGCGGCACTCATCAATCACATAGCCAATCAAACCGCCTATGAGCAGAAACGGGAGGAGGCCGCCTGGCTCGACTTCCCCGCCTCGCTGCAGGCGCGCGTGCAAGCTCAGGGCTTTCGCTTCAAGGCCTGGCGCTCCGGACGGCATGCCGCCTCCCTGTTCGCCAACCCGCAAACGCTGATGAACCGCCTGCGCCCCTATGCGCCGCTGGATGTGCACATTCCCGAATGGGTGGAGCCGGACCTGGTGGCGCTGCTGGGGGAAGGCGTCATCGCCTCCATACTGGAACAGACACGGGATCAGGGCGCCTTCCGTCTGAATGAAGGCTATTACTACGCCTATCGCACCGAAATCAGTGCCCTGCGCGGTGACGGCAGACCGACCCTAGCCCTGGCGGAGCGCGCCTTTGAGCTGTTACCCGAGGAAGAATCCATGCTGCGTGCACGCCTCCACGCGCGTGTGGCAGAGGCAGCGTGGCGACTCGGCAATGTCGAGGTGGCTTTAAACAATTACGAGGAGGCGCTACGGGGAGACCCCAGCGTGCTGCGCCGCCTGGGCCTGCGCCTGCCGGTACGCATTAGCGCGGTGGATGCCCCCTTTGAGCGGGAAGTCATGGGTTTCCTGGAGGATTCGCCACGCTTTGTGTCCAACCCCGAGGGGTTAGACCTGGAGGTATTCCCCCAGAACGAACTCACCATCTGTCTGAGCAGCCGTGGCGGCGTGCCGCTGTCCTGTGTGCAGATGGGGCCCATCGATGAAACGCAGCAACTGCGCCCCGCCCAGCAACTTGTGCAGGAATTCCACACACAGACCTTCGGACTGGGCTACGATATCAGCCAGTCACAACGCATGAGGCTGCTGGGTTCCAGCGTCATTCTCAGCGCCCAGAACAATGCCGGAGCCCGACAGAACCGCGACACGGTGCTGGGCCCCTGAACAGGGTTTTCCATGAACGATCCAATCCGCTCCCTGTCACGGGGGCTTATCCTGTTGCTCGCGCTCGTCTCGGCGTTGGGGCCTATCGCCATGCAGATCCTGCTGCCTGCGATTCCCATCATCAAAGACAGCTTCGCCGTCAGCACCGGGGTGGCACAGTTGACGCTCAGCCTGTCCATGGCCGCCATCGCCGTGGCCACCCTCGTCTACGGCCCGCTGTCTGACCGTTACGGACGCAAGCCGGTGCTGATGTGTGGCATCACCCTTACCATCATTGGCTCCATCGCCTGCGTGATGGCTCCCTCCATTGCGCTACTGATTGCCGGGCGCATCCTGCAGGCGGCGGGAGGTGCCGTGGGGCTGGTGGTGGCACGGGCGATCGTGCGTGATGTCTACGATGCACGCGAATCCGCCTCCGTGATCGCCACGCTGGTCATGGTGATGGTGGTGATGCCCATGCTCTCGCCCGCCATCGGGGGTGAACTGATGGTGCGCTTCGACTGGCACGCCGTGTTCTGGCTGGTAGCCGCTCTTGCCCTGCTGATGTTGGTGTTACTGGCCAGGCACCTGCCGGAAACCCTGCACACGGTGGTGCCGTTCTCCGGCGTGAAGGATTTGCTGCGCACCTACGCCACCCTGCTGCGCGACCCCATCTTTCGCGGCTACGGCCTGTGCGTGGCCTTTGTCTCCATGGTGTTTTTCAGCTTTATTTCCGCTGCCCCGGAGATCATGGTGAGTGTACTGAAGCGCCCGGCAACGGAGTATGGCTATTACTTCATCAGCGTGCCGCTGGGCTTCATGGCAGGCAATTACCTTACCCGCCACTTCGGTCAACGCATCGGCCTGCACCGCATGATCGACTACGGCTCCCGCATTGCCATCGCAGGCATTGTGTTGGCCATGGGGCTGCACGCGGCAGGTCTGCAGCACCCGGCGGCACTGTTCTTCCCCGTTGCGCTGGCCATCTTCGGCAACGGCATCACCCTGCCCAATGCGCAGGCCGGTGCCATCAATGCAGCACCGCGGCTGGCAGGCAGCGCCTCGGGGCTGACGGGCTTTATGCAGATGGGCTTCTCGGCGCTGGCCGCGCAGGCCGTTGCGCTGATTTTCAATGGCACGGTATACCCGATGCTGAGCCTGATGCTGGCAGGGTCCACCCTGTCTTTGCTGAGCTTCAGACTGTTGGTGCCGAAGGGGCACGAGTGAGATCAGTTGGTATAGGTTTCGAGGATATTGAGAGCGTGGTTCTTGATGTGACGCAGTGACACGAACATGTCGCTGTAGGACTGGGCTGGGATGGACTGACAGGTACCCGACTTGAGGCGGTCCAGATGTGCATCCCGCATACTGTTGCCCATCTTGTTCAGACGTTTGGACTCTTCCATCAGGCCGGTGATACGGGTGGCATCGGCACGCTTGCGGCGAGCCATGCAGACACGCCCCACAAAGGTGTCCACTTCATTGTAGAAACGGCTCAGATCTTCCCAGGCTTCAGGGCTGAGTGATTCTTTCTGTTTGTACAGTCGCGCCCGGTAGATGCTGAAGGACTGCAGGCTGTCGGCAATACTTTCCAGCTCATCGGCCATACGAATCAGTGCGTAACCACGGGCAGACTGTCCCTGGGTCACCGAGTCAGTCAGCAGGGTGGTCACGAAGTTGATCATCTCTTCTTCGATATTGTCGGTGATGTCCTCCAGGTGATTGATCTCATCAAACATCGCCTTGTCATGCGTGTCCTTGGAGATGTACTCCCGGGTCAAATTGAACATCTGGCGAATGATCTCCACCAGGTTGTCCATTTCCAGTTCAGCCTGCTGCAGCGCCACTTCGGGGGCCATAGTGGCACGGTTGCCCAGGTACTTGAGCTTGTGCACTTCCTTCTCGCCACGGCTGGGCACCAGCCAGGTAACGAACTTCACCAGATAGTCGATCAGCGGAATCCACAGCAGCACGTTGAGCACATTGAACATGGTGTGTGCCACCGCAATATGCCAGGCGATATAGGGGCGAGCGCCCTCTGCATCCACAGCATCTGCCGGATTGGCAACCAGCCACTCGATAAAGTCGACATAGAAGGGGAACATCGCCACAAAGATGACCGCCCCCAGCAAGTTGAAAATCGCATGGGCACGCGCCGTACGCACGGCAGAGGTATTGGCGCCAATGGCAGCCAGTTGAGCCGTGATGGTGGTGCCGATGTTCTCGCCGATGATCAGGCCAACGGCCGTGTTGAAATCAATCACCCCGGTCGAGGCCAGGGTGATGGTGATGCCGAGCATGGCGGAACTGCTCTGGATAATGACCGTCAGGAAACAGCCAATGGCCACACAGGCCAGCAGGCTGCCGAGAGACTGGGCATCGAACAGATGCAGATAGGAAATGAAATTGGCATCGGTGCGCAGGGGGGCGAAGGCCCCGCTCATGAACTCAAGCCCGGTGAAGATCAGGCCGAGCGCCACCATGGTCTTGCCGATGGCGCTGGCACGGGCGGTCTTGCCCGCCATCATCGGGTAGATGCCAAGGCCGATCAGCAGCAGGCCGTATTTGCCCACCTTGATCGAGAGAATCCAGCCCGTGATCGTGGTGCCGATATTCGCCCCGAGAATCACGCCGATGGCCTGCTTGAGCTCCATCAGCCCCGCGTTCACGAGGCTGACCGTCATCACGGTGGAGATACTGCTGGACTGCACGAAGGCGGTAATGGCCAGGCCGGCAATGACGGCGAAGACGCGGTTCTTGGTGAGGGTGGCCAGGATGCGCTGGATGGCATCGGTGCTGCCGGATTGCAAACCTTCGGAAAGGAATTTAAGGCCCAGGAAGAAGACTCCGAGGCCACCGATGGCGGTATATGCAATTTCGAAATAATTCATTGGCGCGAAGTCTATGCAATGCCCGGTCACATTACAATTTCTTTGCAAAATTTTTACAGGCCAATGTGATCAAACGCAAATCCGACATTTTTAGTTCATCAGATGAACAGGCCCGGTCACGGTGCTCAGCAGCGCGGTCAGCAACAGGATCAGAGCGGCCAGCAGCATCTCGCCCCGGATCGAACGCTGCAGTCTTCCCGCCCCCGCTGCCTGCAGCGCCGGCACCAGATGAAACTTGTTGAGGGCCGCCAGCCCCAGCAGGCAGAGCAGCAACGCTATCTTGACGCTGAACAGCTGCCCATAGCTGCTCGTCCACAGCTCCCCCGGCGACACCAGCAGGCTGTTCAGCAGCAATACCCCAGCTCCCACCAGCGTCAGGGTAATGCCCCAGCCCCACTGCCCAAAGCGTTGCATGAGTGGAAAAACAGCCGCCGCCGGTTCCGTGCGGCACAGGGTATAAAGGGGATACAGCGCACCGATCCACAACCCGGCCACCAGCACATGCAAGGCCAGCAGAACCCGGGCAGACAGGCTCAGATCCGCCACATGGCCGAGCATGGAGAAGCCCATACAACATAACAGCACCCCCAGCATCCCGATGCCGAGGATCATGCCGGGCAAGGGTGGGTTTGCTTCCTGTCGCAACCGGCGCCAATGCCCCGCCACGCCCAGCCCGATCAGCGCGAAACCCGCCATACGCAGAAACGTTCCGCTGCCCACCGGAGTCTGCGCCAGCAATTGCATCATGAAGGGGTCCAGCATGCCCTTCACGCCGTTCTGGTTCACCTGCCCGACCTGCAGCAGAAAGAACAGCAGCATGGCCAGAAAACCAACGCCGCTGCTGCACAGCATCAGCAGCGAAATGCGCCGCCGTGCAGCCACAGACCAGAGGATATGAGGGGAGGAGCCAGGAGGTTTTCTGGCGCAGGGACCTGCACCAAGACAAAGCACAAACAGGGCCCCGGTCAGGCTGACGAAACTGCCGTATACAAGGAGCTTGCTCAGCGCACTCGCCAGCTGCCAGGGCCAGTCACTCATGAGGCATCAGTGGTCGTGGCTGTGGGCTTCGTCGTGACCGTGAGATTCGTCATGGGCATCGCCGTGGCTCATCTGACCATGATCCATGACCGCCGCCGGCGCATTCGGATCCACCGTGAAGGCAAAGGTGTTGCTGACGGAGTGGCCGTCATTGCCCATTGCCGTCCAGTTCACCGTGTAGGCACCGGCCTGCAGAAAGGGCATGGGAATATGGAAGCTGGTGCTGGCGGTGGCCACCGGAGAGAAACCGATATCCACCTCGCCGTTGCTGCCGCTCAGGGAGAGACGCACCAGACGCACCTCGGCACCGAAGGAGAGCATCATGACGGAGGGGGAGGAGACTGTGCTGTCCGCAGGTGGCACGGAACCGGTCATGGCGGTGTGAGCCAGCGCGGAAGCCTGCAGGCCCAGCGCCAGCATCATCGCGGCGAAAACCTGGAAAATCGACATTTTTTTCATATTGCACCTCAGTGTTGTGAGCAGGAGTGTCGCCCCTGGCGGGGCACGCCTCGACGGGAGATGCCGGTATACGCTCCCGCCAGTTCCGTTCGCGCAGTGTACCCGAAGCCTCGGGCAAAAACTAAGCACTTCAGCGTGCACAAAGCGCGACATTTTGTCGCGTCCGGGCACACACAAACAACATGCCGCCGACAGGATGAACGTGTGCTTAATCGGGGCGTGTATTCGGTGCACTATCTGCTAGAATCAACGCCATGACGCAAAAAGCCAGGCCAAAACCGCCATTGCTGATCGCCAATGCCTTCCACCCGGACACCATTGCCCTGCTGGATGCGCATTACGACACCCACAAGCTGTGGCTGCTGCCCGCACCGGAACAGGAGCAACTGATCCGCAGCCTGTCACCCGTCTGCGAGGCCGTGGCCAGCGCCTCCTGGGCCACCAACCCTTTGATTTACCAGCTCCCCCGGCTGCGCATCATCAGCTGCTTCGGTGTCGGGGTGGACGGCATTGATTTTGGCATCACCCGCGAACGCGGTATTCAGGTGACCAATACTCCGAATGTGCTCAATGACGCCGTAGCCGACATCGCCATGGGTCTGGTGCTGGCCACCTCCCGCAACCTGATCCAGGCAGATGCCTGGGCACGCAGCGGCCAGTGGCAGAACGGCCCCTTCCCCTTCGGCAGCAGCCTGGCAGGCAAGACCCTGGGCATACTGGGTCTTGGCGCTATTGGCGAGGAGATTGCCCTGCGGGCGCTGGCCTTTCGCATGAGGGTTGCCTATCACAACCGCCACCGCAAGGAACTCCCCTTCCGTTACTGTGCGTCCATCACCGAACTGGCGCAGAGCTGCGACATCCTGCTGTCCATGCTGCCCGGCGGCGCCGGGACAGAGAAAATCATCGATGCGCAAGTGCTGGATGCGCTTGGCCCGCAGGGCATCTTCATCAATGTCGGCCGGGGCAGCACCGTGGACGAGGACGCCCTGATTGCCGCGCTGCGTGACAAGCGCATCGCGGCGGCGGGGCTGGATGTCTACGCCAATGAGCCGCAGGTTCCCGAGGGCCTGCGGGCACTGCCCAACACCGTGCTTTTTCCCCATATCGGCAGCGCCACTGTGGAAACCCGGCGCGCCATGGGGCAACTGGTGGTGGACAATCTCGCCGCCTATTTTGCGGGTGATGCCCTGCTCACCCCGGTTTAGATAGTAGTGCCGCAGGCGGCAAGACTTAGCTACAATGCCCGAACCCCAAACGAGACGAACAGGATCAGACCATGAGAACCCTGACCCACCTGTTGCTGGCCTCCCTGTGCCTGGCGACTCTGCCCTGGAGCGCCGTCAGCGCCCAGAACCAACCCGGTTTTCGCACCGAAACCGTTGTCACCGACATTCCCGTGCCCTGGGGCATGACCTGGCTGCCCGATGGCGACATGCTGGTCACCAATCGCGGCGGCGAACTCTACCGGGTGCATGAAGGGCGCAAGACCGCCCTCACCGGCGTGCCCAAGGTGCACGTCAACGGCCAGGGAGGATTGCTGGACATCGTCACCCATCCCGACTACGCCAATAACGGCTGGCTCTATCTGTCCTACTCCAGCCCGGAAGGCCCGGGAGAGGGCAGCCACACCGCCATCATGCGCGCACGGCTGCAGGGCAATGCGCTTGTCGATCAACAGGTTCTCTACAAGGGTGAGGAAAACAGCACCCGTGGCCAGCATTATGGCAGCCGCATTGCCTTCGACCGTGAGGGGTATCTGTACTTCTCCATCGGCGAGCGTGGCGCACATTTCGAGAATGCCCAGCAACTGGACCGTGATGGCGGCAAGATCTACCGCCTGCATGATGACGGGCGCATTCCCGCCGACAATCCCTTCGTGAATACTCCCGGGGCAAAACCCGCCGTGTACTCCCATGGCCACCGCAACCCACAGGGCCTGACCATGCACCCGCTGACGGGGCAGATCTGGGAGCACGAACACGGGCCGATGGGCGGCGATGAAATCAATATCATCCAGGCCGGGCGCAATTACGGCTGGCCCATCATCGGCTACGGTGTCAATTACAACGGTCAGCCCCTGGCCGTTGCCACCTCCCGCGAGGGCATGGAGCAGCCGGTGTTTTACTGGGACCCGTCCATTGCCCCCTCCGGCATGGCCTTCATCACCAGTGACAACTACGGCGCCGAGCTGAAGCATCACCTGCTGGTGGGTTCCCTGAAATTCAATTACATGGTGCACCTGGTGCTGGACGGGAACAATGTGGTGGCTCACGAAACCGTTTTCCCGGGTATCGGCCGCGTCCGCAATATCAAGCAGGGCCCGGACGGTTACATTTATGTGGCCACAGAAGGCAATGGCATCCTGCGCATTCTGCCCGAGTAAACACGCATGACCGACTCACGACGACAGAAGGAAAAGGAAACATGACTGACGATCTTCTTGCTGGCTATCAGCGTTTCAAAAGTGGCTATTTCGCTGAGAACCGGCAAAAACTGCGCGAGCTCGCCGAGGAACAGAAGCCCAGCCATGTGCTGATCACCTGCTGCGATTCGCGCATGGAACCGGCGCTGATCTTTGACACCGAGCCGGGCGATTTGTTTGTAATCCGCAATGTCGCCAATCTGGTCCCGCCCTACGAAATCGAGGGTTCCTACCACGGCACCAGTGCCGCACTGGAATTCGCCATCACCGTGCTGGAGGTGCCGGAGATCATTGTATTGGGCCATACCCGCTGCGGCGGCATCCGCTCGCTGGTGCTCAATGCCAAAAAAATGAATCAGGACAGCTTCATTGCCCGCTGGATGTCCATCGTCGCCCCGGTGGCCGACCTGGCCGATCCGCACCGGCTGCACGACCATGCCACCTTCAATTACTGTGAACAGGCCGCCATCGGTTTTTCCCTGCGCAATCTCATGAGCTTTCCCTTCATCCGGGAGCGGGTAGAGGCCGGCACGCTGACCCTGAAGGGCTGGCATTACAACATCACCACCGGTTCGCTGAAACAGATACACGACCAGGACACCATCTCCACCATCGTGGACGAGGCACAGGACTAACAGCCGGTTAACCTTGCTCCCGAAACGACTCTTTCGGTAGCTCCCGCACCCGCCCCCCGTGACAGAGCAGCACACGGGAGGCAATCTGCAGCGGCGCGGCCCGGTGCGTGATCATGACCGTGGTCACGCCCAGGCTGCTCACCGATTGCAGCACATGCGTCTCGAGTGCCGCATCCAGATTTGCGGTAGCCTCATCCAGCAACAGCAACCCCGCCCCCGCATAGAACGCCCGGGCCAGCAGAATGCGCTGCGCCTGCCCCGCCGACAGGCTGGCGCCCATATCCCCTACCAGCGAGCGATAGCCCATGGGCAAGGACTCGACGAACTCGTCAACGCCTGCCATCCGCGCCGCCTGCTGCAAGCGCTGTTCATCTACCTCGTCTGCATAGAGCACGATATTCTCACGCAGGGTGCCGGACAATAACTGATCCGTTTGCAACACCCCGGCGCAGCTAGCTCGATGCGCCCGCAGCCCTTCGGCGGACAAGGATTCACCGTTCACCCTCAGCACCCCCGCACTCGGCGGCAACAGGCCACCCAACAGTTTCAGCAGAGTGGACTTGCCGGAACCCGATTCACCGACAAGCGCCACGACTTCGCCTGCCTCGATATGCAGGCTCAAGTCCTGCAGCAGTGCCTGCCGCTCTCCGGCATAGGAAAAACTGACATTCTCCAGTGACAGGGAGCAAGGTGAAGCGCCCCTGGTTTCCGGCAGACGAAAATCCGCAAATTCCGTCTCCGCACAGGTGATATCCGATACCCGTTCAAGCTGCAGCCCCATCAGACGCAGTTGCACCAGCTTGTCGATAAAAGAGGTCACCGAACTGGAGAACTGGGAGCGCAGCGCCAGGAACGCGCTCATCACCCCCAGGCTTATCTGCCCCGCCAGCACCTGTGTTGCCGCCAGATGCAGCACCAGAATATATTCCAGCCCTGCCAGCAGGCCAAAGCCCGCCTCCACCCGCAGGCTGAGACGGCGCAGTTGCACCCCGGCATTCATCTGTTCGGCAAGCTGGTGTCGCCAGGTCCAGATGCGCGGCAATTCCCGACAATAGAATTTGAGCATTTCCATGCTGCGCAGGCTCTCCATAAAGGTGCTGCCGGCGCGAGCTTCCGCCACCAGCATCTGCTCCGAGCGGGTACGCATAGGTACCAATACACCCAGTTTAAGCAGCATGGTAAAAAATACGAACAGCAGCACTATCAATGCGAGGCGGGCATTGAACAGCACCAGCACACCAAAGCCGAGCACGGCCATCAGACCATCCAGCGCCGCCGTAATCATGTCCTCACTCAGCAGCCGGCGGATTTCCTGCACGGCACTGAAACGGGAGACCAGATCCCCCACATGGCGCTTCAGAAAAAAATCAACCGGCAATCGCATCAGATGGTTCATGACATTGCCCGCCATCTGGAAACCAAGCAAATTGGTGAAATACATCTGCACCGTGCCACGCAGAAAGCTCATGCCCACGCGGATCAACATCAGCAAACCAAAACCCAGGCTGAGCACAGTGAGCAGGTCCGCATCCGCCTTGCTGATGCTCTCGTCAATCACCAGCTGCAGATGAAAGGCCGCACCGATGCCCGCGAGCTGAATCAACAGGGACAGGGCAAACAGTTGCAGCACACTGCCATAAAACCCCGGAAACGCCGTAAACAGCTCACGCAGGCGGGAGCGGCGCTGCCGATGCTGCGCCCTGAAATCCTGTCCGGGCACGCACTCGATGGCCACTCCGGTAAAATGCCGTCCCAGTTCTGCCAGGGTGTAGCGACGCTCACCGCTGGCGGGGTCGTGCACCCAGGCATGTCGCTGCCCGAGCGCACGCAGCACCACGAAATGGTCCAGGTCCCAGTGCAGGATGGCCGGCGTCTGCACGCTCGCCAGCTCCTCCATCTCCACCCGCAGCGCACGCGAGTGCAGCTGCAGCCCATCGGCAATGCGCAGCAGCTCTTTCAGGCTTGCCCCATGACTGGACACCGGATATTCATGGCGCAGGGTATTGAGATCGACACGATGTCCGTAATAGCCGGCAATCATCGCCAGACAGGCGAGCCCGCATTCCGCACGCTCCGCCTGAAGGATGCAGGGCAGGCCATGGGAAGTCTGCGAGAAGCTCAGCCCCACAAACGCCCCCCAATGCTGCGCAGCGGCGAGACCATGCGTGCAAACAGGGTCTGCCGCCCCGTGACGATATGGGCGGTGAACTGCATGCCGGCCCGCAGGGTGATGCGTTCGCTCTCAACATTCAGCGGACGCGCCCGCAACAGATAGACCGGTTCGCGGATATCCACGGGTAACAGGTGTTCCCGGGGATCCACGGCGGTATTGGCCAGAGACTCCACACGCGCGGAAAAATAGCCGTATTGACGAGCCGGGTAAGCATCCAGGGCAAGCAGAACCGTTTGCCCGGGGGCCAGTTCGCCCAGAGCGCGGGACGGCAGATACAGCCGGGCCTCGAGCACCGCGCCGCCGGGCAGGATGTCGAGAAAGGGCACCCGGGCGTCCACGGCAGCTCCGCGTTGCAACAGCAGATTGTTGACGATGCCATCTGCCGGCGCCATGAGGCTGAACTCACTGTCCCGGCGCAGTTGCTGCTCGCGTTCGTGTACACGCGCAATCGCGCCTGCGACCTCCAGCAGCTCCCGCTCCCTTTGCGCGGGTAATTGCCTGATTTCGTGCTGCAGCGCCGCTCTGCCGGATTCCTGGCGCGCAATCTCGTATTGCAGCGACACTGCACTCTGTTCGATCTGCAACAAGGCATCACGCGTCTGATCCAGACGAGCCTGTGCGATATCCCCCTGACGGTACAGCACCGACTGCCGCGCCAGCTCCGCCTCGGCCAGTGCCTGCCGCTGCGTCAGCAGACCATGCTGGGCGTGCAACAGGGCCAGCTCCTCTTCCCCCGCCTGCCAGCGGCTTTCGAGAGAGCTGCGCCGCAGCGCGGATTCCTGCCGGACCAGCGCCTCACGATTGCGTTGCCGTTGCAGCTCCTCCTGCAGCTGGCGCAGGCCTTCGTCCACACCGGCCTCACCACTGGCATCAAACACTGGCTGGCGGATCGTGGCGAGCTGTTGCCCCTCATGCACCACCTGCCCCTCACGGACATAGACCCCCGACACCGTGCCGGCAGAGGGGCTGAGCACTTTCACGGCACCCTGCGAAGGGGCCAGGTGCCCTCGCGCCACCACGCTCTGGTTCAAGGGTACGCGCAGTACAAAAACCAGCCCGGCAACAATGAAAACCAATGCCAGCACCGTCCAAAGCGCAAAAAACGGGGTACGGGACACCAGTACGCTGCCCAGCGGATCCCCCCCGGTATGTTGCAGCACCTGCACCCGGAACAGACTCTGCGCACTCATGGGGCAGCCCTGCTCGCGGAGACGGTGCCGGGCATTCCCTTGCTCGCACTCATCACATCGCTCCCGCCCCGTTCCAGTATTCACCCGGGGCTTTCTGACTATAGGAACGATGTTCTGGAGCGTCAAACGCCACACTTGAAGCTCAGTAAGGTATTCCGCTAGGCTGCAGACTCAGCAAGCGGATACGAGCCATGAGCCATACCCTGAACGAGTTGCTTGTACAGGTGCGCAGTTGCCACCTGTGCGCCGAACACCTGCCGCTGGGACCCCGCCCGGTGGTACGCGCCCAGCCCGGCGCGCGCCTGATGATTATCGGGCAGGCCCCGGGCACCAAGGTGCACGCCAGCGGCATTCCCTGGGACGATGCCAGCGGCAAGCGCCTGCGCGAATGGCTACAGATGGACAGGGAGACGTTTTACGACGAGAACCGGGTGGCCATCATGCCCATGGGCTTCTGTTATCCGGGGAAGGGGCGCTCCGGCGATCTGCCTCCTCGGCCCGAATGTGCACCGCAATGGCATGCGCCACTGCTGGCACAACTGCCACAGGTTTCCCTGGTGCTGCTGATCGGGCAATACGCCCAGCAGTATTACCTGCCGCAACGCCCGGCCTCGCTGACCGAGACAGTGCAGCAGTGGCAACGCTTTGGCCCGCGCTATTTCCCGCTTCCCCATCCCTCACCGCGCAATCAGCTGTGGCTGAAGCGCAACCCCTGGTTTGAGGCCGAGGTATTGCCGGCGCTGCGCAGCGCCGTGACAACATCGATGGAGAAAGGCTCAGGATAACAGGCAGGCCCGCACCTCCTCGATACCCGGTGCGGCACAATAGCCCTCATGTAGCAGCATCTGCGCCTCACCCCGCACAAGCCTCTGCTGGATCATGCCGACAAAGGAGCCAAGAATCCCCACTTCCACGCCGGTCCATTTGCGCTTGAAGGTTCTGTCCTCGAAACAGACAAAGCCCCACAGGCTTTCCTGCACGAGCAGGGGACACAACAGGATGGACTGGACAGACCGGGATTCCAGGAAGCATCGGCTTACCGGGTCGGACAAACCGCTTACAATGCCCTTGGCCACACTCCCGTTCAGCAGATCCCTGCAAAAGCCCCTGTATTGCGACAAGGGCTCCGGCTCCGCATCCACAGTGGCGCTGACTTCCACATCCATTTCAAGAGCCCACTGAGCGCGCAGTACGCAACTTATTTCCGTACAACTGCTCGCGCCATGTACCGTTTTCAGGCAGGCACGATCGACCCCCAGGGCCATGCCCAGATGTCCCAGAGCGGCCTGAATGGCATCCACAAGCTCCAGGCGTCCATAGAGTTCGCGAGAGGCATTGGTGACGGCAAACAGCAGGCGGTTCCTCGCGATGCTGTCAAAGGGAGTATCCCGCTCCGCCTCCAGCTGATTGAGTGTCACGATGAAGGACGAGGCTTCTGACAGCGATGAGGAAGCAAGAATTTCCACCGCCAGCGTGAATTCAACCCCATGGCGCAGCACGCTGTCGCTCAGGCGATGGCGCCGCATCTCACTTCCATTGAAGTTGCGGATATAGTCCGCAATTCTGCGTCCGCAGCCGGCCGGGAGCACCTCCATGATACTGAGCCCGATCACGCCACCTGCTTCGGGCTGCTCCAGGAACGGGCAGGCAGCGCCCAGGGCATCCAGCACCAGCCCCTCCCGGTTCAGCACCAGAACCAGATCATCCTGGGCCAGGGTTCTGCATTCACTCCCGCTCATGGCAGTGCTCGCTTGCCGTCCGTTTCCGTTGGCAGATACTGCCTCAGGATCGCGCTCAGCTCAGGGGGTTCGATGGGCTTGGCCAACACATCGTCCATGCCGGCAGCAAGATAGCGCTGCCTGTCTGCCTCGCCGACATTGGCCGTCATGGCGATAATGGGTGCATGCCGATACGCGGGCAGATTGCGCATGACAGCGGTGACGGCGATGCCATCCATCTCCGGCATGCTGATGTCCAGAAACAGAATATCGAAGACCCTGTCGCGTACCGCCTGAATCGCTTCCGCCCCTGAAAGACAGACGCTGACCGTGAGGCCAAGCCGCTCAAGCATGTGCCTGGCCACCTCTGCATTGATGGCATTGTCATCCACCACCAGGACCGTTCCCCGCAAACGATGGTCGGCAATCTCGGCACCATGGGGGGATGTTGGCAAAGCATGCACATGGGCAATACGCACCGTGATCTGAAAGTAAAAAGCACTGCCCTCACCCACGCTGGATTCACAGCGTATATGCCCGCCCAGCCGTTCGACCAGGTCCTTGACAATGGGCAGGCCAAGCCCCGTACCGGTGGGCATGGCCTGCCCCTGATCATCACTCCAGTAGGGCACAAAAAGTTTTTCCATCGCCTGCGGGCGAATGCCGACACCGAAATCCTCTACACGAAACATCAGGGTACACTCGGCATCCGTTTTCCTGCTCACAGCGACCGAACAGATAATCACATCACTGTCGGAGTAATTGATGGCATTGCCGATCAGATTATTGAAGATTTTCAGCAAGGCTTTGCGATCGCTCACAAAGGAATCCGGCACCTCCCCGGCGACCTCAAACACCAGCAGGATGCCGCGCTCGGACGCCCGCGACTGCAGGGCACTCTCTATCGACTGAAACAACTCCCGTATCCTGACCGGAGCGCTGCCACCCCCATAGGCACCCTGTTCTATTTTTGAATAATCCAGCACTTCATTGACAACATCGAGAAGCACCAGGGAGGAGCGCAATGCAATGTCTATCAAGCGGTTCTTCAACACCGGTTTGTGCTCCCCCGCCACCAGTCGCAAGGAGGAAATAATGCCGTTCAGCGGCGTTCTCAGCTCATGGCTGATATGGCTGACAAAACGGGATTTCTTTTGACTGGCGGTCAGGGCTCTGGCGTTTTCCTGCACGAGCGCCTGCAGCTTCTGCTCCTGAACCTGGTTGACTACCTCCAGAGCCCGCAGCCTGTGGAAGGTTTCGCGCTGATTGTCCTGCAACGGAAACAGCGCAGGGTCAATGTCCTGCCCCTTGCCCTGTTCTGTCATCCAGGACAGATTGGGCGAGCAGAGCAGGAAATACACGCTGGCGGCGCCGTCACGTTCTTCAATCAATTCGCCGCGCAGAGCAACGCTTCTGTCCCGGGCAAGAAACAACAGCACCTGACCGGCACGAGCCCGGCAGAAAACTTCGGCAGCCGTTGTGGCCGGAAAACGCGAGTCCGGGATAAAGAAGTCCATGAAAGGAAAGCGGCCGCGCGCGATGCCGGTGAACTGGAGAAAGGCAGGGCTCGCGTATTCCACTTCGCCGCCGGCATTCACACGCAGTGTCATCGGAAATATTTTCTGATAACGCTGGGTAATTTCAGCGATCATTGAAGGAAGGTTCTCACGCATCTGTTCACTCACACGGAAGGGTGCAATGCCTGGCCCTAGCAGGCTGTTGAAAAACTATCTACGTTGCCATTGCGGCGTTAAAAACGAGCTCAAAATGCTCATTTATCCGTTATAAACTGCGCTTTTTCGCTCGTTTTTGCCTTGCACTGGCTGCCTTGAAAACGTTTTTCAACAGCCTGCTAGGCTTCCTGCTGCGCGCGGTCCGTCACCAGTGCGACCACGCGATATCCAACACCGCGAATCACCTGAATATCCACCGGAACTTTCAGTTTCTGCAGCTTTGCCCTGACCCTGCACGCGAGGTTATCCACGATCCGGCTCATGGGGTCCATCTGCCGTCCGTAAATGCCCGTGTAGACCTCTTCTCTTGAAACATGGGAGCCCGCGTTGGCACAGATGATTTCGTAGAAAGCCATTTCTTTCTCTGTCAGGCTCACCACGCTGCCGGCACGGTTGCTCAACTCCCGCGCCCCGGCATTGCAACTGAGCACCTCCAGCAAGGGATTGCTGCTCACCGCATTCATCTCACTTGTTTCCGGCATTCGGGCGTAAAGACGAATAATGGCACTCACCTTGGCCAGGAACTGATCGAACTCATAGGGCTTCTCGATGTACAGATCGGCACCGACAGCCATGCAGGCAAGCACGGTCGGTGAACTTCTGTCTCCTGTCAGCATGACCACGGGTTTCCGATACTCCGACTTGACGCGTCTGCACGCATCCAGCCCTGACTCCTTCTTTCCTCCCAGGTCGTAATCCAGGATGAAGACATCAACGGATTTTTCGTCTTTCAGACTATCGAACATTCGTTCTATTTCTGAAAACCAGTGACAATCGTACCCACTCTTTTCGAGATTGGCTTTCAGCAGCAAGCTGTTGATCTCATCATCGTCAAGCAGATAGGCCGTTCTTCGCTGTTTCATCTTCATAACTGTTCACACGTGAATTTATTCTGGATTTTTATTCATTGCGGCCTTCATTGCAGCAACGAACACTTGCGGCACAAACAGCGTGCTCTGTTTTATGCGCAAGAAAACAAAAGCACACAAATCCTGTCAATAACGCCTTTAAACAATTTTTAATAGGCCTTGAATTTATTAGCCTGCAGAGGAGCCCATGTTACAAATTGTTAACTTAGCGACCGCCCTTCTTTAGTTAACCTATTGATCCAGTTTTTCCACTTCTCGTTACTCGACGAGATGAAACACCCGGTTTTTTCTTTTCATGATCAGGTCCCGGACAACAGGGGAGCGCAGGAATGGATGTGAAATTTAACGAGACAACAGCAATCGTCGCCGTCGGCATGAACGGAGAAATGGTCATTCTCTCCGTCTCGGAAGACAACCCCGACCTGAGCACAGATGCGCAATCCATGCCGGCCAACGTGGCACTCAGCTCCGCTTATTCACCGCAGGCTCCCGGCCTGTACCAATTCAAAGGTTCAAGCTGTCTGGAGTCCCTGGACCAGGAAAGCGCCGTCATGGTTCATCGCGGCACTTTCGAGCTGGTTTCCGCCTACTGAAGCATCAAGCCGCAGCCCGTCTCCACAATGGCAGGCAGCAGAGCAATGGCAAGCTTCCACTGAGCGTTTCAAATGCGTATTTTCAGTCGGGGAAATTTTGATATTCACCGCAAACCGGCAAACCCGTGCCGGCAGGGTGCAGACAGGACCCAGCGCGAAAAAAACGGCCTGTTCGGCCTGAGGCAGGGCAGGCTGCAGCCCGAACTGCCAGCAATCGCTTGTTCAGTCTGGCAAAAACGGAGCGTGCCCCGGATGATAAGCAAAAGCGTCAGCCCAACAAGGCACACAAGAGGCCCGGGCTGGTGTTTTCCCCGGGGCCACTGTTTCCCTCATTGGGGCTGCCTTCGCTCAATTCCAGATATTGCGGGCCTTGAGTTCGATATGTGACATGGGGCGATCACCGGACTGCACATGAATGGTGAAGGTGTCGCCATTTTTCGTGTAGCCCAGTGAGCGCATGCCGCCCTCACTCACCGCACGAAACTGCACCTGATGATCCCCGATGGTTTCCAGCTCCATCTTCTGGGGCGCGGGGGTGCGTGGCACAAAGCCCGGGTTGAACTGCTGGATATGCAGCACCAGCGAGCCCTCCACTTCCTCGATGGTAATCATCTCGAACATCCCGGTGGCACCACCGCCGGTAGAACGCACCATGGCCGCGATGGAGCCTCCCTCGGCCTTGATCCAGTTCTCTTCCAGTTGATTCTGCCCCAGCGCACCGGCGTAGGTTCCGGTCATCCAGGCAAGGTCGTCGATGCTTGCGGCCGGGCCGGCGGCGAAACCGAGGGATGAGAAAAGCGTCAAAACGGCGGCAGTCAGGGGCATTGCTGTTATTCTTCTGCGCATGCTGGTCTCCATGAGGTCTTATTGTTGGTAGTCGGAATCTGCAGGGAGCATATCACCGCTTGCATGCGGTATCATCCCCCCATTGATCACCTCCCATAACAGGAAGCGCCTATGAATTACCGTTATATCGGCACCAGCGGACTCCGGGTCTCGCCCATCTGCATGGGCACCATGAGTTTCGGCAGCTGGAGCGACGAAAAAGAATCCTTCCGCATTCTCGATACCGCCTATGAACGCGGCATCAACTTCTTTGATACCGCCGAGGTCTACCCGGTACCGCCCACAGCGGAGACGGCCGGCATGACGGAAACCATCTTCGGCAAGTGGCTGAAGAAGAAAAACCGGGACTCCCTGATTATCGCCACCAAGGTGGCCGGTGCAGCGTCAGGCTGGTTTGTGCCGCCGATCCGCAGCGGGCTCACGGCCATCGATCGCCACCACATCGAACGCGCAGTAGAAGGCAGCCTGCGCCGCATGGGTATCGACTACATCGACCTGTACCAGGTGCACTGGCCGGACACGGTGGTGCCCATCGCCGAATCCATGGCGGCACTGGATCGCCTGGTGGAATCCGGCAAGGTGCGCTATCTCGGCACCTCCAACGAGAACGCCTACGGCCTGACCAAGGCCAATACCATCGCGGAATACGAGGGCTATGCCCGCTTCCAGTCCATTCAGAACAATTTCTCGCTGCTGAACCGCCGCTTTCTGGATGAACTGGCCGAGGTGTGCCGACGCGAGAAAGTGTCCCTGCTGCCCTACTCCCCCATCGGGGGCGGCGTGCTCAGCGGCAAATACAATCAGGCGGAAATTCCACCGCGCAGCCGTTTCGGGGAATACCGTGCCCTGCCCAATCCGCGCCAGCGCGCCATGGCAGACCGTTTCCTCAACGAGCGTACGCTGGCATCCACCGCGCGTTATATCGACATTGCCAGGCAAGCCGGCATGAGCCCCACCACACTCGCGACAGCCTGGAGCATGAACTTCGATTTCGTGGCCTCCACCATCATCGGCGCGCGCGATGCCGTGCAGCTGGACGATTCCCTGGCGGCGCTGGATGTCACCTTGAGCGACGAAGTGCTCAAGGCCTGTGATGCCGTGCACCAGGACATCCTCTACCCGATGGGCTGAGGAAGCAGACTCGCGCATGGGTTCCGGCCGGTGCGCGAGGCTTTCAGGCAAGCTCCAGGAAATTGCGGATGCCCGTAAACATGATCTGCGCGGACAGTGCCGCCAGGATGATGCCGGTGATCTTGGAGACGATCGACAGGCCCTGCTTGCCGATGAACTGTTCGATGAAGTTGGAGAAGTACAGCATCGCGCCAATGACCAGCACCGAGCAGGTCATGGCCGAACTCTCCAGCACAAACTCCCCCAGGCTGTCGTTGTCTGCCGCCATCACCAGCAACACCCCGATGGTGGCCGGGCCTACGGTAATGGGCAGCGCCAGGGGCACCACGGCCAGCTCGGACAAACGATAGTCCGCCAGCTTCTGGCTCTCCTTGACCCCGTTCACCAGCCCCACCGCCGACATGAACAGCAAGGCCCCGGCGCCGATGCGGAAGGCATCCAGCGTGACGCCGAAGATGGCAAAGATATAGCGCCCGAAATACATCAGCACCAGGCTGATGACGAGCACCGAAAAAGTCACGCGCACGGCCAGATGACGTTTCTCCAGCAGGCTGGCTTCATGAGTGACGGTCAGAAACACCGACAGCACGAAGAACGGTGTCATGACAAAGAACATCTTGAGAAACGTGGCAACGAAGAAATCCATAGCGCTCCCGGTGTAGTATTGCTGAGGACGGAGGGCATAGTAGCACCGCCACTGTCGTCATGACTGCTTTTCTTTCACCCTCTCAGGAGCCTCTCATGAGCATCTGGACACGCCCGGCCGACATCGCGCTCATCAATGAACACCTGCACGCCACCGCGGCAAAAAGCCTGGGCATTGAGATCACCGAAATCGGCGAAGACTTTCTGCGTGGACGCATGCCGGTGGATGCCCGCACGGTACAACCCCAGGGAATTGTGCACGGGGGCGCCTCGGTGCTGCTGGCCGAAACCCTGGGCAGCATCGCTGCCAATTACTGCCTGCGCGGGCCGGGATTACACGCCGTGGGGCTGGAGATCAATGCCAACCACCTTCGTGCCGTTGCCTCCGGCTGGGTAACCGGCACCGCACGCCCGCTGCATCTGGGCGGCAGCACCCAGGTGTGGGAGATTCGCATGGAGGACGATGCCGGCCGGCCAAGCTGCATCTCCCGGCTCACCATGGCGGTCATCCATCCGCGCCCCTGAACCTCTCCTGAAACTTGACGGGCCGGGAAAGCCTGCATGATGATAGCTTGGCAGTGGGCACCACTTCACCTCGCCCCAGCCGACCACTCCACCAACAACAAGGACACCTGCCCATGAGAAACCTGATTCCGATCGGCGCCCTGACCCTGGCGGCAGCCTGCCTGGCCCTGCCGGCCCAGGCGGAGCAGACCCGCATCATCAATGGCAAACGTGCACAGATTTCCCAATATCCCTGGCTTGCCAGCCTTTTCGTTGCCAGTGTCAGTGACCCTGAAACAGGGGGTGGCTGCGGCGGCAGTCTGATTGCCTCGCGCTGGGTGCTGACTGCCGCCCACTGCTTTCTGACGGAGGACGGCAAGGCTGTCAGCGAAGGCGTGGCCGCACGCACCACGGTGACGCTGAATACCAGCAATATTGGTGCCTCGGCCTCCGGAGCCATTGTCAGCGAGGTCAGCCAGATCATCGTGCACCCCAGCTACAATCCCAACCAGGAGGCCAGCAGCAACAGCAACGACTACGACATCGCGCTGGTGGAGCTGAGTACCCCGGTCGACATTACCCCGGTGCGCCTGTATACCGGCGCCGTGCCGACGGGGCTGCCGGTCATCGTCGCGGGCTGGGGGGCAACCCAGGGCGATGGCAGCAATGCCTCGGACGACCTGCTGGCAACGCAATTGCTGATCAGTACCACCTCTGCCTGCCAGGCCGCCCATGAAGGAATGATCACCAGCAACATGCTGTGTGCCGGTGGTTACACCAGCACGGACACCTCCGACACCTGCCAGGGCGACAGCGGTGGCCCCCTGTTCATCCGCCTGAAGCAGCAGGGTGCCCTGCAGATCGGGATTACCAGCTTCGGGGGCAGCGAATCGGCAGGCTGCGGAACACCCGGCTCACCCGGCGTCTATGCCAATATCGCGGAACTCTACCCCTTCATCAGCTCTCATGTCGCAACCGTCAGCCCGCTCAGCAGCGTGGCGGATGCGTCCCTGCACTACAATGCCTACGATGCCACGACAGATTCCGTGATCGTGCCCAAGGTATATGGCGGGGGAGTGAACTATTCGGTGACACTGAAGCACAATGGCAACTACCAGTTTTCACTGAGTGCGGCAGCAGAGAACAGCAGTGATGACATGGACGCGGTGCCTGCATATTTTGACGGCGAGGCCAATGTGCTGATTCTGCCGCTGGTAAAAGTGGGAAGCGATACCTTCAATGTTCGCCTGAAACATCTCGGCGATTTTAATTTCTCGCTGGAATCGGCGGATACGCCCTGACTCAGTCCCGGGAGTCGTGCCCCGGCACGGCATCCGGGTCAAACACCCAGGCGGCAACCCAGGCAGGAATGTCCTGTGCCGGCATGGCCCGGGAAATACTGTAACCCTGCACAAAGTCGCAGCCCATATCCCGCAACTCTGTCAGATGTCCTGGTGTGGCAGCCCCCTCCGCGACGACACGGCGATGGAAGGCATGCGCCAGCGCAACAATACCCCGCACAATGCTGCGGTCTTCGGCGCTTTCCAGCATGGCCATGACAAAACTCTTGTCAATCTTCAACTCATCCACCGGCAACTGACGCATATAGGTCAGGGAGGAATAACCGGTACCGAAATCGTCCAGCGAGGTCCTCACCCCCAGCGCACGACACTCGATCACCCGTTCACGCATACGCTGAAAATCGGATATCCGCGAGGTCTCCAGAATTTCCAGAACGATGTTCTCTGGATGCTGGATGTGGTGTGTGGCCAGAATAGCGCGCAACTGGTCAACGAAATCGCCAGACAATAGATGCTCGGGTGACACATTCACACTGACCGAGAGCGTCAGCCCGGCCTGCTGCCATTCGCTGTATTGACGGATCGCCCTGTCCAGTACCCAGCAGCCCAGCCGTCTCTCGATAGGCAAGCCATAAAGCTGGGGAATGAAGGAGCCTGGCATACGCACGGAACCGTCCGCCTGCGGCCAGCGGATGAGGGCCTCGACGGCCTCTGCCGCGCCACTGTGCAGGTTGATCTTCGGCTGGTAGTACAGCGTAAAGGAATTGTCGGCCAGTGCCTGTTCGATGGCATGCAGCAGGCTCTGACGCTCACGGCCCATCTGATCCTCTTCGGCATCAAACAGATAATACTGGTTGCGCCCCCTCTGCTTGGCCCGGTACATGGCCTGGTCTGCATAGCGCAGCAATTCGTCTGCACTGCAATCGAGCTCGGGGTATACAGCAATGCCGACACTGGCGCTGAGCCGATGCTCCGCATCTTCCGGAACGACCGGTTGCTGTATGGCCTCCAGTACCCTGCCGACCACTTCCAACAGCGCAGCCCTGCTTTCCAGCTCTGTCAGCAATAAAACAAACTCGTCACCGCCGATTCGCGCCACGCTGTCCTGCCCGCGCAGGACGCTGCGGATGGCATTGGCGACCTGGACAAGTACCTGGTCGCCCCGTTCATGCCCGTGTTTGTCGTTGATTTCCTTGAAGTTGTCGAGATCCAGAAAGCAGACGGCAAGCAGCTCTTGGTGACGTTTGACATGTTCCATCGCCATTTCGATGCGATCCTCCAGCAGCCGTCTGTTCGGCAGGCCGGTCAGGGCATCGTAATGCGCAATGCGATTGAGCTCGTTCTGGTGTTCCTTGATCTGACTGATGTCGGTGAAAATGGCGATGTAGTTGCGAATGCTGTCCGCGGCGTCACGCACCGCGTCAATGGACAACAGCTCCACGTACACGCTGCCGTCCTTGCGCCGATTGGTGATTTCACCGCGCCAGCGGCCATCACGACGGATGGCCTCCCACATCTGTTCGTAAAAACCCGGCCCCTGCTTGCCGGAGCTGAGCAGGGAGGGATTGCGCCCGACGATGTCCTCCCGGGAATAACCGGTAATGCGTTCAAAGGCATCGTTGACCTCCAGCACGATATTGTCGGCATCGCTGATGATGATGCCCTCCTGGCTGGAGGAAAACACCTTCGAGGCCAGCAACAGCTCATTGCGCTGCCGTTGATCCTCCGTCACCTCCTGGATATAGCCGTGCCAGAGGGTGCCGCCATCCGCTTCCCGCTCCGGTGTGGATTTCCCCTCCACCCAGATCAGCCCCTTTGTGGGATGGTTGACCCGGTAGCGTTCGTGCCAGACACTGAGGTGCTCGGCAGAATACACGATGCTCGCCCTTATGCGGGCAAGATCCTCCGGATGAACGACATCAAAAACCGGCTGGGCACTGTTTGCCACATCCTCCGGCTGGCAACCATAGATATCCTGAATGGCCTTCGTCGTGTAGGGGAAATGGGTACTGCCATCAGCACGCAAATGATACTGGTAGACATAGCCCGGCAGATGACTCATCAGCCGGTTGAAACGTTCCACCAGCTCACTGTTCTGCTGCTCCAGTTGCCAGCGCTTGCTGATATCCACATGAGAGCCGAACATCCACAGCGGCTTGCCATGTTCATCACGGATCAACACCTTGCCATGGTCGCGGATACGCACCCAGTGGCCATCCTTGTGCCGCATGCTGACTTCCGCTTCGTAATACGGCATCTGCCCGCGAAAATGACGCTGCAGGGATTCCTCTACCCGAACCTTGTCGCCCGGGTGCAGAAAGCGATCCCACACCGCAATGGTGGTCGGTTCCAGCTCCGCCAGGGTATACCCGATGATCTGTGCCCAGCGTTCATCGAAACGGGTTTCGCCGGTCTGGACATTCCACGCCCAGGTGCCGATGCCCGCTCCCTGCAGCAGATAGCGGGGCAAACCCGGGCTATTGAGAATATCTGTCTCGCTGCCTGTACTGTTTTTGTCACTCATGACCACCCCGTCAATTATTGGGGTATTTTGTCACTGCCCGGCGGGAAAGTAACGCACCAGATTCGCGTGCGCGGCGGAATGATCCTGCTGTGCCGCCAGACGGAACAGACGCTGCGCTTCGGCAAGATCCTGTGCCACCCCTTCCCCGGTGGCATACATCTGTCCCAGCACGTTCTGGGCATTGGCATGCCCCAGGGCCGCTGCACGGCCATACCAGCGAATCGATTGTTCAAGATTGCGCGGAATGCCGCGCCCCTCCTGATAGAGCCCGGCCAGATTGAAAGCGGCATCGGCATCATCCTGTTCCGCCGCAAGTTCATACCAGCGCATGGCCTCCTGCTCGTTGCGGGCAAGACCCTGGCCAAAGTCATACATCATGCCCAGACTGAACTGCGCGCGCGCCCAGCCCTGGGCCGCTGCACGCAGCAACCACTCCCGTGCGAGATCGTAGTCCTGCACCACGCCTTCACCGTTGCGGTAGAGAATGCCGAGATTGTTCTGGGCCCGGGCATTGCCCTGCTGTGCGAGTGGGCGCCAGATCGCCAGCGCCTCGGCAAAGCGTCCTTCGTAGTAGGCTGCACGAGCATTCTCCAGCGCATCATCCCAGGCTTGACGGCTTGCCGCCTGGCGCAGAATCTCCCGGTTGGCATCGCTGGCAGCAGGCTCGGAGTCACCGAAAATGGCCGCCAACCAATGCCCATCGGTGGGGTTGGGAAACAGCACATACTGTCGGCCAAACATCTCCCTGTCCTGCTCCATCTCGGCGATACGGCCCTCAACATCACTGCGGATATAGTATTTGCGCCGGAAATCGTTCAGGTTATCTCCCAGAAACGTGATGACCTGATACTGCGCCATCAGCTCATCCTGACGCGTTTCCTTGTTGGAGGAATCACGCAGCACGGTGACATGCTCGGCATCCACATAGGGAAAGCCGGCACTGCGCAGATTGTCCAGCGCCAGAGCCTGCGTCTGTTCGCCCTGATCACGGCTGGTGACATAGAACACCTCCACCGCGTTGTCGCGGCAGAATTGCAGAAACTCCACGGCGCCGGGCGTGGGAGTGAACTGGTTCGCTGCCACCCAACGATCCCATACCGCATCATCAAAAAAATCCATCTGACGCCGAACCAGGTGCCCCCAATAGGCGAGCGCATGCAGCACGGTATCGTCCACATCGGTGACCACGGCAAGCGGTTTGTCGCCGGCTTGCCGTTGTGCCAGCGCGTCCTCGACCTGCATGCGGGCAATATTGAAGCCCTGATAATAGAGCGCCTGGAACTCTGCTGCGGTCTGTTTCCAGGCCAGGGCATACAGCAGGGCGTCATGCTCTGCGGGGGCCTGTGTGCCGGTATTGTCCTGCGCATACAGCGGCAGACTCAGGCACAACAGCAGGGGAATACACTTCAGTTCAGGACGGGGCATGAGAATCCTCTTCAACAGAAAGCCCGGGCGAGTGGGCAGGCTCCGGGGCCAGGCCGGCTTCAGGCTCCGCCGCAGAAATTTCCGGAGGCGGGCTGAGAATCACGCGGGTCTGGCGAATATAACGATCAAGGTACACCGCCGCCTTGGTCGCCTGATCGATCACCCGGTGCAGGTCACTCAAGCGCTCCAGCGAATGAATCATGCGGCGAGGGTCCAGCTCACCTGCAGTGCCCGCATGCAGCAAGGAGGCCTTGAGCGCCTGATACTCCGACTCAAATACCGCCCGCGCCTCGTTCAGGGCATCCAGCCTCCAGCTGGGCTGATCCACCCGCGCCAGCTCCAGCAAGGCGACGGCATGCGCGCGCAACTGATTGTGTGACTGATTGAGCATATCCTGCGCCAGATCCAGCAACGGATGGGCAACCACCATTTCCTGCGCATGCTCGGCCAGGTTCACGAGGTATTGAGCCACACGTTGGGCATCCGGCAGAGCGCTCAACTGCTCATTATTCAGACCCTGACGAGGAATCCCGCTGGCGAATTCGCTGATGGCATAGCTGAGATTCTCCAGCACACGATGGGCGGTTTCGATATTCGGGTTGTGAGGGTCCTCTGCGCTGATCGCCTCCCGCGCCAGGTGATTGGCCATGCCGTTCATGCGGTGCAGTTCCTGTGCGAGCGCATCAAACGCCAGGCTGGGGGTTTGCTGAATATTGCGATCGAGATAGCGCGGCCTCGCCACATCCTCTTCCAGAGACGTAAACCGCTGTTCAAGAAAACGCACCAGCACTCCGGTCAGCGGCCACATGACAAGAATGCCGATCAGGTTCACCAGGGTATGGAAAATGGCCAGCGAGGTGGCAATGCTGCTCTGCCCCGGGAACAGCGCTACCAGCGCGGCCACTCCCCACAGCAACACCGGCATGAGAATGAAGGACACCGTGCCCGTCACCACATTGAAAATGACATGAGCAGTGGCAGCGCGCTTGGCACTGGCCGTGGCACCGAACACGGCAAACAGGCCGGTCGTGGTGCTGCCGACATTGGCGCCAATCACCATGGCCGCCGCAGCCGTCAGGGGAATCAGCCCCCCTGCCGCCGCCGTCAGGGTCACCGCCAGCGAGGCGCTGGAAGACTGCATCAGAATGGTCAATACGCTGCCAATAAACAGGAAAAGCAACAGACCGGGGATGCCACGATCTGCCCACTGCGCCAGATTGATGGCATCCCCCAGGCCCTCGAAGGTGTCGCGCAGCACATCAATGCCAAGAAAAAACAGGCCGAAGCCGGCCAGGGCACGCCCCAAGGCTCCCCAGCGCCTGTCCCCCAGCACAACAGACATCGTCATGCCCAGCCCGATCATGGGCATGGCCAGCGCCTGCAGATCGAGGTTGAAACCCAGCAGCGCCACGATCCACGAGGTCACCGTGGTGCCGACATTGCTGCCATAGATGATGCCCACGGCCTGCCCCAGGCTGAGCAGGCTGGCGTTGACGAAACCCACCGTGGTGAAGATCACGGCGCCGGAGGACTGCACGAGCGCCGTGATGGCCATGCCGGAGATGACCGCCCGCAAGCGGCTTTGGGTGGCCGCAGACAAAATGGTACGCAGGGTGTTGCCGGCGGCCGTGGTAAGGCCTTCCGTCATCAGCTTCATGCCCAGCAGGAAAAGCCCGATGCCTCCGAGAAATGTCAGCACTGCACTGATCGTCATCCTGATACCTGTTGCGGATGAGCGGCCCGGGAAGCCGGACGCTCTGGCTGCAAGGTTACAAAGAAGGGCAATGGACGGCAATGCCCAACTGCCTGTCAGACAGACATAGCGGTGAGACGCGCCCTGTGTCAGTATGGCGAGCAGTAGCAGAGGACCCTTTCATGAGTATCAAAGCCGCCATCTTCGACTGGGATGGCACCGTCGTAGACTCCGTTGAACACATCACCAACAGCCTGCACCAGGCTGCTGCCGAGCTGGGTTTTCCCACGCTGGAGAAAGCTGCCTACCGGGACATCATCGGGCTGGGCATGATGGACGCCCTGCGCCGCCTCTACCCGGGGGTGCAAGACCCGGACATCGAAACCATCCGGCAGGCCTACAGCCGCCATTTCTTTGCCAGGGAAACCACGGCACAGCAGATATTCACCGGCATGAGTGAGTTGATCAGCGCCCTGCGCGAACGCGGTATCGGGCGTGCTGTGGCCACTGGCAAGAGCCGACGCGGGCTCGATGCCGCATTACGCTCCAGCGGCCTGCAGGCGCATTTCGACGTGACGCGCTGCGCGGACGAAACCCGCTCAAAGCCCGACCCGTTGATGCTGGAGGAGATTCTGGCGCACTTCGATATTGATGTGCGGGATGCGGTGATGATCGGAGACACCACTTACGATCTTGAAATGGCCGAGCGCATCGGCATGCCCTCGATCGGCGTGCGCTGGGGGGTGCATGACGACGATGCCCTGGCGCAGCATTCCCCGCTGGCCCTGGTCAGCACCGTGGACGAACTGCAGCAGATACTGGCCAGGCTGTAAGGCCCGGCCAGTGCACGCTCAGGCCTCGACCAGGTAGTTCTGCATCATGCCCAGGTCCTCGTGTTCGAGGATATGGCAGTGGTACAGATACAGGCCGGCATGGTTCTCGAACTTCATCAGCACCTGGACGCGCTCGCCGGGCAGCACCACCACGACATCCTTGAGGCCGTAATCGGTAAACCCGGCGCTGAGATGGCGATGCAGGGCGCTCTGCTGCCCCGACGATGTTCTGGACTGCACCGCAAACTGAACGTTATGAACGTGCATGGGATGCGCCATCTGCATCATCCCCCCCATGCCCATCCCCATACCCATCCGCGCATCATTGGCAAACTCCCACACCTCGGTAGTGCCCAGCTTGACGCGGCTGTCATCGGCAACATCCTGCATGCCGCCAAAGACCCGGTTATTGAGATAGAAACTGCCCATTCTCATAGAAATCTGCACCTGACGCGGAGCATTGCCATTCACGGCCTCGCTGCGGGACAGGGACGGGTAGACACTGAGTTGCCCAGGCGGCGCTACCGCTGTCGCCGGGACATTGCTCATGAGGAAACGGGCTATTGGCCGCGCGCCATCCTGCAGCGCGGCCCCTTCCTGACTGGCCGTAAAGTTCTCCAGCGACGGGGTGTAGGATTCCGCCAGCAACTGCACCTGGGCAGCGGCAGCCAGGCCGGAGAAGTCCACCCATACATCCACTCGCTCGCCCACGCCCAGTGTCAGAGTCTCCTGCTGCCGGGCCTGCTCCAGCAGACCACCATCGGTACCCAGCACGGTAAATGCCTGCCCGTGGCTCCAGCGCAGGTGGTACAGCGTGGCATTGGAGCCGTTGAACAGACGCAAACGATGCGCGGTGCGGGATACCTGGCGGGAGTAGTCCGCGCTCCCGTTTACCAGCACTCGCTCACCGCTGAAACCCATCATCCAGTTGTGCCGCATATTGCCGATGTAGCGCAGCTGGTTGTGCTCGTCGAAACTGCGATCCTGAATCACCAGGGGCACATCCTGCTCCCCCGTGGGCAGACTGGCCCGTTCCTCTTCCTCGTCCGTCACCAGCAACAGGCCTGCCATGCCCTGGTAAACCTGAAAGGAGGTACGTTCATGAGGATGCGGATGGAACCAGTAGGTGCCCGCACGGTTGTCGACCTCGAACTCGTAGACATAGCGCTGGCCATTTTCAATCGCGTACATCGGGTGGCCATCCATGCGCTGGGGAATGTTCAATCCGTGCCAGTGAACGATGGTGGCCTCGGGGAGATTGTTCTCGAAATAAACGCGTACCCGTTGCCCGCGACGCAAACGCAGAATGGGCAGATGCCCGGAGCCATCGGCAAAACTCAGCACGCCGGCATCCCCCTTCATGACACTGCCGGTGTAATGCCACAGGCTTGTCTGCGCACCGGGCAGCAGCGCCCAGTCCCCTCTTTGCGCACTCAGCGCTATTTCGACATCCGCCTGAAAGGCCGGGTTGGCGGTAGCGGGCTCGATTCGCGGCATCTGAGCAAATGCGCGTGAACCCACGGCATTCAAACTCAAACCACTCAGAAGCGCGGTGCGGAGAAAATTACGTCGTTGCATGCAGTTTTTCCCAATATCAGATGATTTGCTGTTTTTTTAGTGTCTGTTCACCTTGGAAGTTAAACACTGCCTACAGGTGTGCACAAGATGTATGGTCGAAACAGGAGGAAATTCAACGCGGGAGACGCAGAGGTGCTTGATGCAGATCAAGCCGCAAAACCCCGTTGCGGCAGGCGCCGCAACGGGACGGGAACAGACTCAGTTGACGGCGAGAACGTCGCAGTCCAGCTTGTCCAGAATCTTCTGGGCAGTGGTGCCCACCAGCACGCCCTGGGCGCCACTGCGCTTGGAGACTCCAAGCACCACGATGTCGGCCTTGAGCGCAAACGCCTGCTCGGGAATAACACGCTTGGCATCGCCACGCAGAATGTGGAAATTCGCACGCTCCACCTCAAAGGCATGTGCCAGGGTCGCCTCATCACCGTCTGGGTGCGGCTCTTCCCCTTCCAGCAGGTGGCTGAAATCCGGCTTGCGCGATGTTGCCGCGACCACATGCAATGGCAGACCCGTGAACTCGGCCATTTGATGAGCATGCTTCATCACGGCGTTGTTCAGGCCGATGTGGCCTTCATCGCGGGACTCGATGTCCAGCGCGGCCAGAATGACCTTGCCACTGAAGCTCTTGCGCTCACGCACCAGCAACACCGGCGATGGGCTGTGGCGCATGATGGTGAAATCCGAGGTGCTGTGCAGCAAACGCTGCAGCTTGCCATGGCGGAAGGTGGATTTGATTACCAGATCGGCCTCGGCGCGCAGGGCTGCACGGCTCACGGCGGCATACCAGTCGGCTGTCCAGAAAATCTCCTGCTTCAGCTTCAGTCCCTTGGCCTTGTAGGGTTCCGCCATCACGGCAACATGTTCTTTCCAGGACTTGAGTTCGGCCTGCTTGCCTGTCTTGCGTGAGCTTGCGTCCGCCATTTCGTCGATACGCTTGTGGATAGCGGAGAACGCGGTGACCCGGCCCTTGCTCTTCTGTGCCACTGCCGCGGCGCGCGCGAGAGCGGGTTGATCATCACGGGTGGGGTCTATGACGACGAAAAGTTTCTTGTAGAGGCTCATAAAGACTGGTCTCGTGGGTTGTTCTAGTGTGGTCGAAGAGAATAAACACTCTTGCTACGGGTGTCTACCAATGGCCAAACGCGGCCGGAAGGTGACTTGATACAGCGCAAGAGGAGACCGGCAAACACGCAAAAACTTGCCCGCAACCGATATTTGGCTGAGTAAAAAATGTTCGCACAACTCAGCGCAATTTAAGAATTTCCTGTTAGCATCTTCCCCCAGCAAGCCGAACCATCGCGCAGGGCGATGGTGACAGGCACAGAAGGAGAATCACCATGATAGAACCAAACGTTGCGGGAGGACTGATCGGGGGCAGCCTGATCGGGATCTCCAGCCTGCTGATGTTGCTGTTACTGGGACGCATCACGGGCATTTCAGGCATTCTGACCGGCATCATCACCTGGAACAAGACCGACGGCCTGCCCTGGCGGGCGGCATTCATCGGCGGCCTGATTCTCGGCGCCGTGCTCTACCAGATCATCTTTGGCCGCCCCCTTCCACTGCAGATGCAGGCAGATGGGGTGATGCTCGTGCTGGCCGGGTTGCTCGTGGGCATGGGCACACGACTCGGCTCGGGCTGCACCTCCGGCCACGGGGTATGTGGCATTGCGCGTCGCTCACCCCGTTCCATTGTTTCCACTGTGACCTTCATGGCGGTAGCCGTGATCACGGTTTACCTGACGAGGCATGTTCTGGCATGAAAACATCATTGGCAGCTTTACTCAGTGGCATCGTCTTTGGCCTGGGCCTGGCCATCTCGGAAATGATCAACCCGGCCCGGGTCATCGGCTTCCTCGATATTAGCGGGCAATGGGATTTAACCCTGATGCTGGTCATGGGCAGTGCGCTCGCCTTCACGCTGATCGGCTTTCCGCTGATCACCCGCAAGGCGCACCCGATTCTTGCCGAAAAGTTCACCCTTCCGACCAAGAAGACCCTGGACCTGCCACTGATCAGTGGCGCCGTGCTCTTCGGCATTGGCTGGGGGCTGGCCGGCCTGTGTCCGGGGCCGGCCATTGCCGGGCTGGCGTCACTGAACCCTGGCATTTTCCTGTTTGTGGCGGCGATGATTGCCGGGCAGTTTATCGGCCTGCAGCTCGAAAAAGCCCTGGCGCGCTGACAGAGCGCCGGATATGGAAAAGCCCGCCCCGGTAATGAAATCGGGGCGGGCTTTTTTGTACAAAATCCCGGAGCCTGCCCTGCAGGCAATGGATGCCATCTACCCACAGTGACCTGTTTGATCGCCAGCAGGGCTGACTCCTACGTCGATGAGGTTCAGAAGCTGTACTGGGCCTTCAGCCAGGCAGTGCGGCCGGGCTCGTTCACCCGCGTGGTCTGGTCGAAACCGGGAATCGCGGCCCCGGCGCGACTGATGTGCTCGGCATAGGTCTTGTCCAGCAGATTGTCGATACCCGCCGTCACCAATACCCGCTCGCTCGGGTTCCAGCCCGCGTTGAAGGACAGGATATTGGCCGAATCGGTCACACCGATATCCTGACCAGCAATATTGCCGCGCCCGATATCCACGCGTTCCTGTTTGGCGATAGCCCGCCACAGCAGGCCGGCAGACCAGACATTGTTGTCATACTGCAGGCTCAGGCGTGCTTCCAGCGGCGGCAATTGCGGCAGCGTACGATCATCCGTGCGGTTGCTGCCGCGCACGGAGGCCAGTGTCAGCTCTGAGCGCCAGCGCGGGTTGAAGCGGTACATGGCATCCACTTCCAGCCCCCAGGAGCGGGCATCCACATTGCGCGCGATCGTCGCGGAGCGAGCCGTCGCCATACCGCCCATCGCCATGCTCTGCTTGATAAAGCCGGACTGAATCAGGATGAAATCGTCAATCTGATTGTAGAAGGCCGAGACACTGCCGCTGAGCTTGTCTCCCTTGTAGATCAGGCCGGTATCAAACTGGGTCAATTTTTCGGACTTCGTGTCCATGGCGCTGACCGAGCTGGCCGACTCCTTGCTCACCAGTTCCCAGTAATCCGGGAAGCGTTCGTTATGACCAATACCGGCATAGAAGGTGGAATCGATGCTCTCCAGCCCGGTTTCATAGCGCAGGAAGCCACTGTGCAAGGTTTCGCTGCGAGTCTGCCCATAGCTCGGATTGGGGGCCGTGGACATCATGCCCAGAGAAACCGCCTGGCGGGAATCCTTCACCTCCCAGTCATCGGCACGCAGCCCGCCAACAAGCCGATGGTCCGCGCCAAAGTTCCAGCCCAGTTCCGCGAATACCCCTGTCTGCGAGAACTCGGCGTCCGCCACGCGTGGCAGATCCTGATAGCGCACCTTGTTCTGGTTCATACTGCTTCGATTGCTGTGCTCATTGCCCTGTGTATCAATGCCCACCACCAGGTCGGTGTTGACGCTGGGGACAAAGCCCAGAGCGAAGCGTGCCCCGGTGGTCTGTCGATCCGGGTTCATGCCTACCGGGTTGGCCATTCCTGTGGGCGTACGCAGGGTGTAGTTGTCCATCACATGGTCTACATAATTGTAGTAGGCCTGGGCTTCGATGGACTTGAGGAAGCTGCCGATATTGTCGCGGCTGAATTTCACGCCGTAGTTCTCGCGCGCAAATTTTGAACCGTCCACCCCACGGTCGGCATAGGCGGCCTCGCCATCGCTGCGGGCGCCGCTGAGCTCCAGCCGGGTATTGTCATCCGGCGTCCACGCCAGCGTCAGCTGGGTATTCCAGCGCCGGTACTGGGAGTGCACCTCCACGCCATCGCCATCTTCATAATTGTCCTGCGCGGCGTTGCTGGCAGAGCCGCGAATGCTGAACTCGGGGGTACTGAAACCGGCATCCAGCACTTCGTCATGGCGCCCAAAACTGCCTGCCAGCACGCTGCTGTGTACCGATACATCCTGCTGCTGTGGCCGCGCCTGATTGCGTTCGAACAACACAACCCCGGCAGAGTTGCCCGGCCCGTGCTGCACAGACTGGGGCCCCTTGATGACCTGAATGCTGTCAAAGGTTTCCGGGAAAATATAGGCCGTTGGCGGGTCCATGCGATTGCCGCAGCCGCCCAGAATCGTCTCTCCATCTACCAGCATCGACAGGCGCGAACCGGCCATGCCACGGAAGATCGGATCACCATCGGCTCCGCCCTTGCGGATCACCGAGAAGCCGGGAATGGTTTTGAGAAAATCTGCGCCATCATGTGCGGGAACCGGTTGACGTGGCGCCTTGGGATTGGTGGTGACATTGAGAGGCGCATCGGTACGCACCCCCGTAACCACCATCTCTTCCACGGTTGACGGTGCATCACTGGCCATGGAAACGGAACTTGCGCTGGCTGAAAAAATCGCGGCGACGAGTGCCTTGCGACGTAGGATCATTTTTATTTCCCCCAATCCTGTTGATTACTTTCGGTCACATTATTGGTGGGACGGAAGACTTTCGACAATGTGGCAAAGTGTCGCAGGAAAGCGGAAGAAAAGCGCAGAAAACAAAAAAAACCGATCGGTTTAACCCGACCGGTTCTGGCAAGTACCTGCTGAAAAATATAAAGAGAACCTAGCAGATTTCGTCGTTGACGGGATGAATATTACTCCCTATCTCACAGCGCACAATGCGACACAATGTCGCAGCCGAAAAACCACGTGACATCAGGGCTGCGCCCAGCGGCGCAGCAGGTTGTGATAGACCCCGGTCTGAGACACCAGGGCATCGTGATGACCGAACTGCTGGCGCAGGCGCTGAATGGACATATCCAGATCAAACAGCAGCGTGCGCTGTGCATCATCGCGAACCATGCTCTGTACCCAGAAGAAGGCACTGATGCGCGCCCCTCGAGTCACGGGTGTCACACGATGCAGGCTGGTAGCCGGGTACAGAATCATGGACCCGGCCTTCAGCTTCACCTTGTGAGCACCAAACGTGTCATCGACAAGCAATTCCCCACCGTCATAGTCCTCCGGCTCCGTGAGGAACAACGTGGCAGACAGATCCGTGCGCATCTGCCCGCCACCGGGCAAACCGCGAATGGCATTGTCCACATGGTTACCAAAATGTTCGCCGCCTTCATAACGATTGAACATGGGGGGAAATACCCGCTGCGGGAGCGCTGCCGACATGAACAGACCACTGCGCTGCAGGCTCTGCACGATAATTTGCCCGCAGCGCTGCGCGAGCTCGCTGTTCTGCTCCAACTGACGATTGTTTTTCACCAGAGCAGACTGATGCCCCGTGGTGGTTTTACCATCCACCCAGGTGGCTGCAAGCAGCTCACTGCGCATGGCAGCGAGCTGTTGCGGATCCAGTACCTCATGTATTTCAAGCAACACGACAGGGCCCTAGAAACGGAAGCTGGAACTGAGCAGAATGGCGCGGCCCAGGCCCGGAATGAAATGCCCTCCCCCCACATAGTCGATGTATTTTTCATCGGTGAGGTTCTGCACGTTCAGACGGAAATCCAGACGATCACTCGCCGCATAACTGGCAGAAGCCTCATACACCCAGTAGGACGGCGCAGTGCGTGTGTTGGCCGTGCTGTTGTAACGCTCCCCCACATATTGCGCACCCAGACCGAACTCCAGCTTGTCCGCGACGGCATAGCTGCTCCACAGATTGAAGGAATCCTTCGGGGTATTGTCCAGCGACTGTCCTATCTGGGCGGCATTGAGACTGCTGGTGATTTCCGAATCCATTCGCGTATAACCGGCAAAGGCGCTGATGCGATCCGTGATGCGTCCGGAAAAGCCCAGTTCGAAACCCTGTACTTCCTGCTCGCCCTGCAACACCAGCAGGTCATTGGGATCATTCGGATCCTCTGTTCTCGCATTGGTTTTTTCCGTTCGGAACACAGCGGCGCTGACAAAGATATTGCGGCTGGCAAGCTGCCATTTGGTGCCGATTTCCAGCGTACGATTCTCTTCCGGCTCCAGCTCTTCGATGCCCGGTGAACGACTCCCGCCGCTCAGCGTCAAGCCTTCGGCCGAGGGATTGAACGAGGTGCCATAGCCCACATAAAAGCTGCCGTTTTCAACGGGTTTGTAAACCAGCCCCGCGCGATAACTCAGCATGCGGTCGGTGCGCTCCGACAGGCTGCCACCGTCCGGCGTATACTCGATGGCAAAGCGGTCCCAGCGCAGTCCAGCATTGAGCTGCCAGTGTTCATTGATCTCTACCGAGTCAGACAGATAGAACGCCACAGACGTCGAGTCCGAATTACTCGCCGTTCCGGTGCGCTGATAATTCTCCAGATACACATCATCCGGGTTCGGGTTGAACAGATCGGTAGCGGGCGAATCCGTTCCCGTCAGCACCTGGGTATAGCGTTTTTCATTCTCGCGTGACACCTCGGCACCCAGCAGAATACGGTGCTCCCAATCGGCGTCCGGGTTCAGCGTAATCGCCAGATTGCTCTGGTTACTGAGGATATCGTTCTCCTGATCACGGTATTTTTCATCGCTGCGACGAATATCCGTGCTGTTATTGCTGAGAAAACGCGGCGCGGTAATCATGGAATCACGCACCGTACTCCCCCAGCGCGTGGTGTTCTGGAACGAGCTGCTTTGTCCCAACGCCCGATCCAGCTGCACAGTCGCCATGCTGGTCTTGATGTCCTCGAAGTCACGGGACTTGAGGCCATACCAGTTGCTGAAGTCCACGGGCGGGGCCTCATCGGCATAGTCGGCCAGCGGCACATTGCTTGCAGGAACCCAGGGGATACCGTAATCCGGCACATTATTCTGTTCCAGATGGAAAAGGCTGAGGTTCACTTCAGTATCGGTATCAATACCAAAGCCAATAGACGGTGCCACGCCCCAGCGTTCGTTGCCAACCTCATCGCGCCCGGGGGTGTTCTGGTCGTGGTAGAGCATATTCAGGCGAAACGCCGCATCGTCCAGTGTCGGCAGGGCACGGTTGATATCGAGCGTCAAGCGGCTGTAATCGTCAGAGCCCAAAGACACCGAAGACGAGGTACTGTCATCCAGACGGGCGGACTTGCTGACCATATTGATGGAGCCACCCGTGGAACCTCGCCCGGAGTAGTCGGACGATGGCCCCTTGACCACTTCCACCTGCTCCAGGTTGAAGGGGTCACGCGTATAACCGCCAAAGTCACGCACATTGTCGACAAAAATATCCGTGCGGGCGCTGTAACCGCGAATGGTCATCTGATCGCCCGCCGGGGTGCCCCCCTCACCGGCCTGCATGCTGATACCGGAGACATTGCGCAGCACATCGCGCAGCGTACTGGCCGCCCGATCCTCAATCAGGCTCTCGGGGATGACAGTGACCGTTTGTGCCGTGTCCAGCAGAGAGCGGCGAAATTTCATGGAAGCGGGTTCGCTTTCGAATTGCGCACCATAGACATCAATGACCGGGGCACTCTCGGAGGCCTGGGTCACCTGTTGGGCGTGTGCGCCCGCCATGAATCCAGACGTCACGGCGAGGACAAGTGCGGTGCGGTGAAAACCGCGGCTTGCCGGAGCGCAGGAAATTCTGGCCTGACTGGCGCGAGGAAGAGAGAAGTGTTTCATAATGCATGGGTCCCGTTCTGATGGAAGATTCATTAGACGCTAATCTAATTGAGAAACATTATCATTTACATCAAGAAGCGGTGCAAGTCTTTTTTCGCGCAGAGCTCCGCCCCGCGCGTCCCTGGTTCGGAAAACGCCCAAAAAACTTTAGAAATTAATTGAAATCAAGCAGATAGCTTAGAACACGACACAGACGGTCGTGCCCTCGCCAACGTGACTGTCGATACTGATTTCCCACTGAAAGCGGTCGCAGATGCGCCGCACCAGGTTCAGACCCAAGCCGGTACCCCCTTCCTTGGTGCTGTAACTGCGCTCAAAAACCTGCTGCAGTTTGTCCTGCGCGATCCCCTCTCCAGTGTCCGCAATACAAAACTTCTCATCCGTGACTTCGATACGAATCGCGCCCTCTTCGGTATGCTCTATCGCATTGCGCAGCAGATTGCTCACCGTGATCTGCAACAAACTGACCGGCACACTCACGGCAGGCTCGCCCTGAAAATGCGTTTCCACACGGATGCCTCGTGCCTCAATCATGTCGGCGCTGTCTTCCAGCACGCGCTCGATGATCGTGCTCAAGGGTGCCGGTGCACTCTGATCGATCTGCATGGCCTCTTCCCGCGCCATATACAGTGTCGCCTCGATAAAGGCCAACATCTCACTGCAGGCCCGACGAATTCTCTCGATGGCCCGCTGAGAGGCCGCCGACTGCGGATTGCTGGACAGGACGTCCACCGCTCCCAGCATCACGGACAGGGGCGTACGCAGCTCATGGCTGGCAGCGGAGGTAAACGAACGCTCCCGCTCCACAAACCGGTCCAGACGCTCCATGTACTTGTCGAAGGCCGCTGCAATCTGGCCTATCTCGGTGCCCCGGTATTCCTCGGCGATGCGCAGGCTGCGCTCCCCGGGTTGAATCTCGGTAAGGCGTTGCGACAAGCCCTGCACCGGCGCAAGGATGGCACGAATGGCACTAATCCCCATGATCAGCGCCGCTACCATGACAATCCCAAGACCATACAGAAGCATCGAGAGCACATAATGTTCCTGCTGCTCCCAGTTCGTCACATCATAGGTCAGATAGGCGGGCTGGCCCTGCCATTGCCCCACTTCAACCTGATAGTAGTAGTCCCCCTCCCTGATGCTGTGGTGAGAACCCACGGGCAGTTTCCGGATCTCCTCGGGCAGCGCACTGATTGCATCATCGTAATAAAATCTCCAACCGGCAAATAAATGAGACTCCTGGTACTCTCCCACGTCCAGCTGACGGGTCAGCTCGGCAAACTCATGGGCAGCCATCTCACCGAAGATGACGGCCTCCAGCCGCGCCTTGATGATCAGCACACCGCCAGCAAACAGAAAACTGGTGACACTGACGATCACGACGATTGCCAGCAGAACGCGAAAGCGCAAACTTCGGGTTTCAAACGCCATATCTGACTCCGGTGCTCTGTCTCTGTTTCGCTTCAGTGCTTCTGCAGGCGATAGCCCGCACCGTGCACGGTCTGGATGAGTTTTTCCGCAAAGGGTTTGTCCACCACGTTGCGTAGGTGGTAGATGTGCGTGCGCAGCACATCCGTATCCGGAACCTCATCACCCCAGATAAGGGATTCCAGTTCCTCACGGCTGACCACACGATGGGTGTTAAGCATCAGCGCCTCCAGCAGTTTGCGCTGAATCGGGTTCAGCTCAAGTGCCTGGCCCGCGCGCGTTGCCACCAGGGTATCCGGGTTGTACTCAAGGTCTGCCACCTGCAGCAATCTGCCTGCCTCCTTGTGCTGGCTGCGTTTAACCAGCGCTTCCATCCGCACTTCCAGCTCTTTGACCGAAAATGGCTTGACCAGATAGTCGTCGGCCCCGGCACGAAAGCCTTCCAGCTTGTCATCCAATTGGTCACGCGCGGTCAGCATCAGCACCGGCGTGCCTACCCGCGCCTCGGTACGCAGACGCTGACAAAGCGAGAAACCATCCAGGCCGGGCAACATCACATCGAGCACGATGACATCGTAGCGCTCGTTGGTGGCAAGCTGCAGGCCCTGCGGCCCAGTCGCAGCAAAATCCAGAATATGGCCCTTTGGCTCAAGATAATCAGCGATATTTGCGGCGATGTCGCGGTTGTCTTCAATCACCAGCACTCTCATGCGGCGCTCCTGTATTTATCGGTTCTGCGGGCCTGCTGCGGCGAAATCCCCGTAACACTTTGGGGGAAAGTAAGACATGGCATATGTCAAAAAAACGTGAAAACCCTTTGTTGACATTTTTTTCACACAACAACGATTATGATCCCCTCATCATCCGCAATCCAGGTTCCGAGAACGTGAAAATGTATCGCATCTCCCACTTCTTCCTGAGCGTTATGGCCGCTTCCGCCCTGGCTGTGCCCACAGCGCAGGCGCAGGAATTTGAACATGTTCATCTCGATCGGAGTGACAGCGTACAGTTTGCCGACCTGCTGCCGCTGGCCATCGAAAACTCCCCGCGCTACCGCGAACTGGCGGCCCGCAATGCCGAGGCCAGCGCTCACCAGGCTGTTGGCGACAGCTGGATCGCGGGCAACCCCAGCCTCTCCGTTGATTATCTCGATGATCGCAGCCTCAGCAATCTGGGTCAGACCGAACTGACCTGGGGTGTCGAACTGCCTCTGTGGCGACTTGGCGAAAAGCAACAAATGGCAGCACTGGGCGAGCGCTACGGCGAACAGAGCACTGCCTGGAAGCAAGCCCTTGAACTGGACATCGCCGGGCAGCTGCGCATTGCGCTGGCCGACCTGAATGAAGCAGACACCCTGATCGTGCTCGAGCAGGAAGCTACCGGGAATGCCCAGGCTCTTCTGGATATCGTGGAACGTCTGTTTACAGCAGGTGAAGTCGCACAACTGGAGGTCATGCAGGCTCGCTCCCTCCTGCTTAACCAGCAGCGCAATGAACTGCAGGCAAACGCCGCACGAGTGGATGCCGAGCGCCAATACCATATCCTGACCGGACTGGAAGTCGCCCCTGCCACCGCGCATAGCGAAAGCCGGGTCGAAAACGAGACCATTCCGACCTCACACCCGGTACTCGATCTTCTGCAGGCCGACATCGATCTGCAGGCGGCCAATGTGCTGAAAGTGAAGGCCGCGGCAAAGGGCAATCCCAGCCTCACCCTGGGTTCTCGACGCCAGAAGGATGCCCCCGGGGCCGGATATTCGAACGCTCTTGCGCTGTCCGTGAAAATTCCACTGGGCGGCAGCACATTCGTCAACGCCAGCACCGCCAATGCCGAGCGCGCCAAGGTGGAAGCCGAGGTGCAGTATTACACCGCCCTGCGCGAACTCAATGCAAAGCTGCACGAGGCGGAGTACCAGCTGTTCACGGTGGAAAGCGCCCTGCCCATGATGGAAGAGGAAGCCCGGCTCGCCAGCCAGCAATGGGAAATGGCACGCACCGCATTCGAACTGGGCGAGATCGACATGAGCCAGGTGGTGATTGCCCTGCAGCTCGCCCGTAACAGCGCCAAGGATTTTGAAACCCTGGCCCTGCGCCAGCAACGCCTGATTCTGCAATACAACCAGATCATTGGAGTGCTCCCATGACCCCCAGACTGATATCCCTGCTGAGCCTGACCCTGTTAGGCACCCTGCATGCCAGCGCCAGCGCACAGGACATGATCCGCATCAGCGACGACGACATTGCCCGCATGGGCGTTGTCTTCAACCCCGTTGTGCGCTCCGGCAATGACACCGGCAATCGCTTCCCGGCAACCGTCATCAATTCGCCCGACACCGCCACAACGCTCTCTTCCACCGTCTCTGGCCGCATCGATCGCTGGTATCTGCAGGCTGGTGAACCGGTAACGGCGGGAACCGTGCTGGCAACCGTGCGCAGCCAGGAGATTCTGGCCCTGCAGAACGCCTGGATCGAGGCGGTCACCGCACTGGAAAGCGCAGACTTCCTGCTGAGCAAGGATCAAACCCTCTTTGACACCGGGGTGATCTCCCAACAGCGGCTGAACCAGACCCAACAGCAGCAGCGACAGACAGCCTTCAGCGAACGCAGTGCCCGCAACCAACTGCAGCAGGCAGGGTTCAATGATGCGCGGCTGCAAGCCCTGCGCGATGAGGGGCAGGGTCTCGGGCTCGCCTACCTGCTCGCCCCGGCCAGCGCCCAGTTATCGCAACGCCTCGCCAACACCGGGGACTATGTGGAGGTCGGCATGCCCCTGGCCAGCCTGAGTGCTGGAGAGCGCCCCTGGCTAAGCCTGCATATTCCCGCGCGCCTGGCGACAGACCTGCAGCTCGGCCAGGCCCTGACTCTGGAAGATGGCAGCACCCGCCTGACCCTGCGCCAGATGGATTACGCCGTGGACAGCAGCAATCAGACGATTGAGCTGAAAGCGGAGTTCGACAGCGACTTCAATGCGATGCCCGGGCAATTGCTGTCCGTACTGCTGCCACCCGCAACAGACGGTCTGCTCATTCCGGACCGCGCAGTCGTCCACAGCGGCAGTGACACCACCGTCTATGTCCGCACCCCGGACGGCGTCGAGGCGCGCATGCTGAATCTGCGCTCCATTGGCGCGGACTATCTGGCCGAGACCGGCATCCGCGAGGGCGAGCAAATCGCCATTCAAGGCACCGCCGTGCTCAAGGGTATCCAGCTCGGGCTGGGAGGCGGTGAATAATGCTGCCAGCCCTTGTGCAATCCTCCCTGAGCCAGCGCCTGCTGGTCATTCTGCTCGCCCTGTTGCTGACCGCTTTCGGGGCACGGGCACTGATGAATATTCCGATTGATGCGTTCCCGGATATTTCGCCCACCCAGGTCAAGATCATCATCAAGGCCGCGGGCATGACGCCAGAAGAGGTCGAATCGCTGATCACCCAGCCCGTGGAAGTGGAACTGCTCGGCATTCCCAACCAGAGCATGCTGCGCTCCATCTCCAAATACGCCCTGTCCTCCATCACGCTGGATTTCGAGGAAGGCACCGATATTTACTGGGCTCGCCAACAGGTGGCCGAACGCCTCAACAGCGCCTGGGAAAACCTGCCCGCCGGCATCAGTGGCGGGCTCGCCCCCATGAGCACTCCCTTGGGCGATATGTTCATGTTCACCATCGACAACGAGTCCATGACGCTGGAAGAGAGACGCTTCCTGCTGGACTGGACCATTCGCCCGGCACTGCGCACCGTGCCAGGTGTTGCCGATGTGAACTCTCTCGGCGGTTTTGTCCGCACTTACGAGGTGCAGCCGCAGCGCGAGGCCATGACGGCTCTGGGGGTCAACACGCTCGACATCGTGCAGGCACTGGAAGCCAACAACAAGAATGATGGCGCCGGTCGCATCGACCAGGGCGAGGAAGTCATTCTCGTCCGCGTGACCGGTGCGCTGCACAGCCGCGAGGACATCGGCAATATCCTGGTGGAGAATGCCGAGGGCGATCGTGTGCGGCTGTCGGAAGTCGCCCATGTCATCAGCGGCACACTGGAGCGCTATGGTGCGGTGACCGCAGATGGCAGCGCCGAGGCCGTGCAGGGCTTGGTCATCGGCCTGCGTGGCGCCAACTCAAGAGACGTTGTCCAAGGGGTCAAGGCCCGCATTGACGAACTGCTGCCGACCCTGCCCGAGGGCACCCAGATTCGCGTCTTCTACGACCGCACAATCCTGATCGAGAGTGCCGTGGGCACGGTATCCACAGCACTGATCGAAGCAGTGGTGCTGGTTATTCTGCTGCTGGGCCTGTTCCTGGGCGATGTACGCGCCGCGCTTACCGTGGCGGTGGTGCTACCCCTGTCCGCGCTGTTCACCTTTCTGATGATGAGCCTGATGGGCATGTCCGCCAACCTGATGAGCCTCGGAGGCCTGGTGATCGCCATCGGCATGCTGGTGGATTCGGCCATTGTGATCGTGGAGAACATCGTCTCCTCACTCGCTCACCAGCCCAAGGGTGCCAAACGCCTGCCGCGCCTGCACATCGTCTATCGTGCGGTGCGCGATGTTTCCCTGCCCGTGAGCTCGGGCATTCTCATCATTGTCATCGTCTTCCTGCCATTGCTGACCCTGGAAGGCCTGGAGGGCAAACTCTTCGGCCCAGTGACCCTGACCATCGTGTTTGCCCTGCTGGGCTCCCTGGCACTATCCCTGACGCTGATCCCCGTGGTTGCCTCCTTCCTGGTGACGGCAGAGGGGCATAAGGACCCGTGGCTGAGCCGACAACTGGCCCGGCTCTATCAACCCCTGCTGAAGAGCACGCTGCGTCGACCCGCTCCCCTGCTGATTGCTGCCGCCGCCCTGCTGGGAACCAGCGTGATCGTGTTCCCGCTGGTGGGCAAGACCTTCATGCCGACCATGGATGAGGGCGATATCCTGGTGCAGCTGGAGACCATTCCCTCCATCAGCCTGGATGCCAATATCCGCATCGTGCATCAGGTGGAGGAGCGCCTGCTGAACGAGGTGCCGGAGATCGCACGCATTGTTTCCCGTATCGGCTCCGACGAAATGGGCATGGACCCCATGGGGTTGAACGAAACCGATATGTTCCTGCAGTTGCTGCCACCCGAGCAGTGGGGGGTTGCCACCAAGGCGGAACTGGAAGATAAGCTGCGCGTCATCATGGACGAATTCGTCGGCCTCAATTACGGCTTCACCCAGCCCATCGACATGCGCGTCTCGGAAATGCTGACGGGTTCGCGCGGGGATGTGGCAATCAAGCTGTTCGGGCAGGACCTGAACGAGCTCAATCGCTATGCCCAGGAGATTGCCGCCGTGGTGGAAACCGTGCCCGGCGCAATCGATACCATCGCCACGCTGAACGAGGGGGCGCAGTATCTGCAGATCACGGTAGACCGCATCATGGCCGGGCGCCTGGGGCTGAATGCCGACGACCTGCAATCCCGCCTGCGTTCGGAAATCGAGGGGCTCAACATCGGCAACGTGATCGAAGGCACGGCGCGTGTTCCGCTGGTCGTGCGTTACGAAGGCATCCAGGGCGATGGCATGAGCCAGCTTGGCAACAGTTTCATCGACCTCCCCAATGGCGAGCTGATTCCCCTGTCCGAGGTCGCGCGCATCGAACGCGTGGAAGGCCCCATCACCATTTCCCGGGAGTCCGGCCAGCGTTTCTCGGTCATCCGCACCGATGTGGCGGAGCGTGACCTGGTGGGTTTTGTCGATGACGCCAGGGCCATGATCGCCGAGCGTGTCAATCTGCCCGAAGGCTATCGCCTGGAGTGGGGCGGTGAATTCGAGAACCAACAACGCGCCGCGGCACGCCTGACCCTGGTGGTACCGCTTGCGCTGTCATTGATCGCGCTGCTGCTGTTCCTAACCTTCCATTCCATCAAACAGACCCTGATCGTGCTGTCCAATATTCCGTTCGCGCTGACGGGGGGATTGATTGCCCTGTGGGTCACCGGCGAGTTTCTGTCGGTGCCCGCCTCCGTGGGCTTTATTGCCCTGCTGGGGATCGCGGTACTCAATGGGGTGGTGATGATGAGTTACTTCAATCAGCTGCGCGCCAAGGGCCTCGACATCATGACGGTCGTGACAGAAGGCGCCATGCGTCGCCTGCGTCCGGTGATGATGACCGCCACCATCTGTGCCTTCGGTCTGGTTCCGCTGCTGCTGGCCACCGGCCCCGGCTCGGAAATCCAGCGTCCGTTGGCCATCGTGGTGATCGGCGGGCTGATCAGCTCCACCCTGCTCACCCTGTTCCTGCTGCCCATCATCTACAAGACACTGCACCCTTCAATCCAGGAGGTAAATGAATGAGTTCGTCCACTCACAAAGAGACCGAGATGACGCTGCTGGTGCTCACGCTTGCGCCGGCCCTGGAGGAGGAGCTGATCGACTACCTGCTGAGCCAGGACAGCGTGGAGAGTTTCACCTCCCAACAGGTACACGGACATGGGGATCACGGCCAGCTGAGTGTGGCCGAGCAGGTCTCAGGGCGCCGCAAGCGGCTGCAATACCAGGTGATTATTGTGCGCAGCGAAATCCCGGCACTGCTGGCAGGGCTTGCCAGCCGCGTGGGAACGGGAATCGAATACTGGGAACAAACCATCCGGGGCTATGGCCACATCCTCTGAGATGTGGCATGGCCCGGCAGTTCAGCCCTGGATATCAACCAGGGTTTCGGAAGGGGTAATGCGGTCCCCTTTCTTGACGTAGACACTCATCACGGTGCCGCTGACGGGGGCCTTGATCTCGGTCTCCATTTTCATGGCTTCGATCACCAGCACAGGGTCTCCTGCGCTCACCTTCCCACCCTGCTCCACCAGAACTTCCACCACATTCCCCGGCATGGTTGCGGTGACGTGGCCCGGCGCAGTCGCACGGGGACGCCGCCCCGGCTTGGCGTCACTGCTGGCCTCCTGGGCGGCAGAGGATTCGATGGTGATCTCTTCTGGCTCGCCATCCACCGTCATATAGAAACGGCGCTCATTATCACTGGAAGGGCTGACCCCGGTGACGTGAATATCGTAGGTTTCGCCGTGCACGGTAATCTTGAATTCGTGCGCCACGCTGGCGGAGGCAGAGCTGGCATCCGGAGGCAGCAATACCTCGGGTTTCAGGGTTCCCTTGTTGCGGTTCTGCAGATAGCTCATGCCCACATCCGGGAACATCGCATAGGTCAGCACGTCTTCTTCCGACCTTGCTTCATCGCCAATCTTGGCACGCAGGGAATCCAGCTCCGGGGACAGCAAATCCGCCGGCCGGCAGTCCACCACGTCCTCGGAACCAATGGCGCGCTTGCGCAGGGCAGCGTCCACCTCGGCAGGCGCCGCACCGTACAAGCCCTGCAGATAGCGCTTCACTTCATTGGTAATGGTTTCATAACGCTTGCCGCTGATCACATTGAGCACTGCCTGGGTGCCTACGATCTGCGAACTCGGTGTGACCAGAGGCGGGTAGCCCAGATCCTTGCGCACGCGAGGAATCTCGGCGAACACTTCCTGAATGCGATTCAGCGCGCCTTGTTCCTTCAACTGATTGGCCAGGTTGGACATCATGCCACCGGGCACCTGACTCAGCAGCACCTGGGTGTCCACGCCGTTGTACTCGCTTTCAAACTGATGGTACTTGCGGCGCACTTCGCGGAAGTGGCTGGCAATCTTCTCCAGCAATTCGGCATCCAGGCCCGTTTTGTAACCGGCCGCTTCCAGCACCGCCTTCATGGTTTCTGTCGGCGGGTGGGAGGTTCCGCCTGCAAACGCGGAAATAGCAGTATCGATATGGTCCACACCTGCCTCAACCGCCTTGAGCTGGCACATAGAGGCCATGCCGGAGGTGTAATGGGAGTGCAGGAACAGGGGCAGATCGATTTCTTTTTTGAGTGCCGAAACAAGATCAAAAGTGAGCTGCGGAGTCAGCAGCCCGGCCATGTCCTTGATGGCGATGCTGTGGCAGCCCATTTTCGCCATCTGCTTCGCCTGCTTCACAAAACCCTTGACGGTATGCACGGGGCTGGCGGTGTAGCAGATCGTGCCCTGGGCGTGTTTACCGGCCTTGACGGTAGCGGCGATGGCGGTCTCAAGATTGCGCACATCGTTCAGCGCATCGAAGATACGGAACACATCGATACCGTTTTCGGCAGACTTGGCCACGAAGGCCTCCACCACATCATCGGGATAATGACGATAACCCAGCAGGTTCTGGCCACGCAGCAGCATCTGCAGACGGGTATTGGGCAGGGCCTTGCGCAGCGTGCGCAGACGCTCCCAGGGGTCTTCCTTGAGGAAGCGGACACAGGAATCGAAGGTGGCACCACCCCATACTTCCAGTGACCAGAAGCCCGCCTTGTCCAGGGCATCACAGATCGGCAGCATGTCGTCAATGCGCATGCGCGTGGCAATCAGTGACTGATTGCCGTCACGCAATACAACATCGGTGATGTTAATTTTCTTGCTCATGTCCCCTACTCCAAACGCAGCGGCTCAGCCCGCCTGCTTTATTCATTCGATAGTGATGGCCTGCTTACATCCCCGACTGTGCCGCAATGGCCGCCGCGATGGCGGCCGCCAGGAACTCCGGACGACGCTTGCTGGAATAGCGCGTCAGTTCCGGATGGGCCTCCACGAAGCCCGTATTGAAAGCCCCGGACTGGAACTCGGGATGCTTCAGGATTTCCTTGTAATACGGCCGTGTGGTCTGAATACCATAGATCTGCATATCATCCAGCGCACGCAGGGAGCGCTGCAGCAATTCATCCCAGTTACGCGCCCAGACAACCAGCTTGGCACACATGGAATCGTAATACGGCGGAATGGTATAGCCAGTGTAGATCGCCGCATCCGTACGCACCCCCGGCCCACCGGGGGAATAATAGCGGCTGATACGCCCGAAGCTGGGCAGAAAGCCGTTTTTCGGGTCTTCGGCATTGATGCGGAACTGCGCGGCAAAGCCCGTGTAATGAATATCTTCCTGTCTGACAGACAGCGGCTCACCGGAGGCGATACGGATCTGTTCGCGCACAATATCCACCCCCGTGATTTCCTCGGTGATGGTGTGCTCCACCTGAACGCGGGTGTTCATCTCCATGAAGTAGAAGCTGCCATCGCTGTCGAGCAGAAACTCCACAGTGCCGGCATTCTCATAACCCACTTCGCGCGCCACCTTCACCGCCAGCTCCCCGATATAGTGACGTTGCTCATCATTGAGCTGGGGAGAAGGAGCCAGTTCGATCAGTTTCTGGTTGCGGCGCTGAATGGAGCAGTCGCGCTCGAACAGATGCACGGTATTGCCCTGGGAATCGGCCAGCACCTGCACTTCGATGTGGCGGGGGTTGACGATGCATTTTTCCAGAAACACATCGGCGCGCCCGAAGGCCTTGGTGGCTTCGGAGATCACGCGCTGATAATTCTGCTGCAGCTCCTTTGCGTCATTGCAGCGCCGGATACCGCGCCCACCGCCACCCGAGGTGGCCTTGAGCATGACCGGATAGCCGATGTCTTTGGCAATCTTCAGGGCCTCGCTGACATCGGCCAGATTGCCGTCTGTGCCCGGGGTCACCGGCACACCGGCCCGCTCCGCGCTGCGACGGGCTTCGGTTTTGTCTCCCATGCTCTGGATGACACGGGCAGCCGGCCCGATGAATTTGACACCACGGCGCTCGCAGATTTCGGCCAGCTCCGCATTCTCGGACAGGAAGCCATAGCCAGGATGCAGGCCGTCACAACCGGTTTCCACAGCCAGGTTCACCAGCTGATGCGGGTTCAGATAGCCCTGCAGCGGGTCCGGCCCCACGGAATAGGCCTCATCCGCCTTTTTGACATGCAGGGAATAGCGATCCGCCTCGGTATAGATGGCAACAGAACGAACACCCAGTTCCCGGCAGGCGCGGGCAATCCGGACGGCAATCTCGCCGCGATTGGCAATAAGGACTTTTTTAAGCACTGAAGAGTTCTCTGGTGACTGGATACTTTCGGAAAATCAATGCCCGCCAGAACCCCGTGAAGCTCCCGGGAACCCCACTGCTGACGGATGATTTTCAAACCACAGGGGTGGCAGCTTACTGAGGCAGGTCCGAGGCGTCAACTCCGATGACGCCGTCAAAGCCCCGGATCACACCCGTTTCAGGTGCAGGCTGATGAAGGCAAGCCCCAGTTCACGGGGGTCTCCGTTGCCCGGACGACGGGCATCCGGAAGTTCCGCAACCCAGGAGAGCATGACGGATTTCCGGAAATTACTGACGATCGTAGATGCGGGTCAGCCTGACCGCCGCGCCAAAGTTGGCGGGTTTGAGTTCCAGATCCACACGCAGCCGGGCACCCTCGTCGATGAGAGTATAGGTTTCCAGGGTGAAGCCCCCATCGCGGGGACGCCCTTCCACGAAAAGGGTTTCGCCTTCCCAGTCGCCCATGGCGAAGTCCTTGGCGCCGTTAGCATAGAGGTCGCTGGCCTCGACAGAGCGGCTGCGGCCATCGGTGTGGAATACTCGCTGGAAGCCGTCATTGTAGCCGAACCAGCACTCTGCGCCGTCTATCTCGATACGCAGCACCGGGTCATAGGAGAGGCGGTCATAGACCTCCTGCTCCGCCGGCCCGCCCCGGTAACGGCCCTTTTCCTTCTTCCGGAACCAGTTGCGGGAGACCTTGCCCCCGGCCTCGAGGATGGCGGCCTCCACGGCCTCATCGGTATCCTCGCTGAGTGTTTCGTTGACCCGCCAGCTCCCCACGATCGAAAGCTCCTGCGCCGACCCAAACGAAGCCCAGCACAGCAGCAGTGCGCTGATAACAGCAAGATGACTCAGGCGGTTTCTCATATTCGCGTCTCAGAACAGGGCGGACTCGCGTTCAACCATATCATGACTGCGACCCTGCCCGGCAAGCCCTGGCAGGGAACAGACGTCGGATCGCCATCCAGGTGCCGCTCGCACACACGAGTGTCGCGCCCAGCAGAAACACCCACAGGAACAGGTCCCGCACGGGGCGCTCGCGCAGAAAGGCCAGAAAATCTCCCCGGTGCAAACCGCGGAACCACCAGCGATAGCCGCGTGCCTGCGCATCCACCTTGAGCAGCAGCTCACCGGTCGCCGCGCTCAGGTAATAGAGGCTCTGCTCATCGTCCTCTGCCTGAACGCGGAACACGGGCAGCTCCAGGGGCTGACGACGATCATAGTAATAGGCATCCTCGCGCGGAAGGAGTTCTGCCTGCCTCACCGCAGCGCCTGCCAACATTTGCACTGCATAGCGGCGCAGTTGGGATTCACTTACTGGAGAGGGCTCGAAATGAGCAGGATCAAGACGGATGTGCTGCCCGTTCTGCAGACTGGCGAGAAGTGTGCTCTCTCCCCCTTGCTTCACCAGCTCCAGCGCGACTGTTCCGGCGGGCAGCGGCGCTTCACGCGCCGTCAGCAGCACCCGCCGAATCTCCGACCAGTTCAGATGCCCGCCACGCAGCGCTTGCGTTTCGACATAAGCCCCCTCCCCCTCCAGCAAGCCCCAGGGGTTCATGGACAGGGTGCCACTGAACACCCACGCAAGCGTCACTACCCCGAACAGCAGGCCCGCGTAGTGATGCCATAAATTCAGCCCGGCATAGGGAGAATGATGCCCAGAGCGGCGACGGCGGAACTGCCGTATGCCGATGAACAAGCCCGTCAGGGTCAGAAATGTCCCAGCCAGTGACAGATAGATCACCAGGCGCGACCACAGCTGCGTATGCTGGCGCAGTACAGTGGGGTAGCCCCAGTGAATGACAGCTCCGGCGTAATTCCACAGCCGCTGCCAGCGGGTGGTGAGCAGCACGATCTCTCCCGTGCGGTTCGAGACATACCACTGCGTGCCCTGCGCATCCCCTGCCGAATACTTCCACAGCGGGCGGTGACGACGATACTCCTCGGTGATGGTCCACTGATCCTGAGTGACGCGCCAGGGGCCTGCTACAGCCGCTCCAGCCAGCACACGCTGGCTGAAGTCCCCGGCAATGTCCACGTCCTCCCCCAGTGCGGCGAGTTCGTCAAACTCCAGGCCCCTGCGCAGCTCGATATTCAGGGCTTCCGCCTGTGGCAAGCCCGCCCGCAGCACCGGGGTGCGCGCATCCAGCATTTCCACCCGTGCATAAGTGAAGGGGACGGCCGACAGGCCCGGGTTATCCGGAAACTCACAGCATTCGCGCAGATCCAGCGGCGCGGCAACAGCGGCCGCCGTGCGGGCGTCCATCTCGGGAAAGGGCATATACAGCATGACAAAGCCGGACAGGCACCACAGCAGCAACACGAAGCCCACGGCGATGCCCAGATAGCGGTGCAGCAGGAACAGCAGGCGCATCCACCTCAAGGCGGCGGCCTGTGCGCCTGACGACGCAGGGCGAGGAAATTGCTGCTCATGAAGAAGCTCACCAGCAGAACCAGCAAGGCCATGCCGAACCACTGCAAGGCATACTGAATATGCATGCGGGTGTTCACCGTTACGGCGGGCCAGTGCCGGGCAAAGACGCCAGCCTGGTCGGGGGCCAGCCGCAGCACCCAGGGCAGCAACGGGCGTTGCATCAGCGAGGAGGCTTTGGTGATATCCAGGTAACGAAAGCGAAGTGGCCAGTTCTCCCCCTCTACGGGCGATGCTCCGGGGTTTCCCTGCGGGATGTGCAACTGGGCACGCAGGGTCTGCAAACCCTCGACTGCCGGGATATAGGGCATGCCATCGGCACCCGGCCCGGGCGTGACCCAACCCCGGCTTACGAGCACAAATTCGCCGCTGTTCTCCAGCTCGAAAGGGGTGATGAGTTCGTAGCCAGGGGCGCCCTGGAAGAACTGGAAGGCAATGACGAAAGAGGCCTCATTCCAATAGCGCCCGGTGGCACTGACACCGAGGTTCTCCAATTGCCCGGCCTGCTCCTGAGTCAGCGGCCCCTGACGGGGCAGCACGCTGGCAAGCGCAACGGGGGGAACCTCCTGCCGCGCCTGCATGGCCTGCTGCAGCTCGCGTTTCTCCTGAGCCCGGCCGAGTTGCCAGAGCCCCAGGTTCACAAGAAGCGCCACAGTCATCAGGATGCAACAGGCAATCAGCCAGTTGATGCGGAACTGCCATTTGCCGATCTGCAAGACGGTGTTCATACGAGCCCGGTCCCCGGCAGCCTCCCCGATGCGGCCTTCGCGCATCCCCCGGAGCCACAGCGCCGGACGGGAGAAATCTGCCTTGTTGTTGTTATTTTCAGTGATGCCGATTCTAGGGAACCTCTGATTCACTATGCAAGCATTCAGCGGGAGCCTGTGGCGCGATTCTTTTTAGCGCACCCCGTCTCTTTTGAGCATCGCTTGTGGTAACGTAGCGCCCATCAGCGGCGCTCTGACAGCCCTCCCCCGCTCAACCCTTTTTCCCAGGAATGACCCGGCATGAAACTCGGCGTGTTATCACGAAACGGCAAGCTCTACTCTACCCGCAGACTCGTTGAGGCCGCAAAAGCCCGGGGGCATGAGGTACGCGTGGTGGACGTGCTCAAATGCTATATGAACATTACCGCCAACAACCCGACGGTGTATTACAAGGGAGCCGGGGCACCCGATGCGCTGGAGTTTGATGCCGTCATTCCACGCATTGGCGCCAGCGTCACCGGCTATGGCTGCGCGGTGCTGCGCCAGTTCGAGGTCGGTGGCACCTATTCTGTCAACGAATCCATCGCCATCACCCGCTCCCGCGACAAACTGCGGGCACACCAACTGCTGGCCCGCAAGGGTATCGGTCAGCCGGTGACCAGTTATGCCCACTCCGCCGATGCCACCAACGACCTGATCAACTCCGTTGGCGGCGCCCCGCTGGTCGTAAAAATCATGCAAAGCACCCAGGGCAACGGCGTGGTGCTGGCCGAAACACGCAAGGCAGCGGAAGCCCTGATCAACGCATTCCGTGGCCTGGAAGCCGACTTTCTGGTGCAGGAATTCATCAAGGAGGCCGGCGGTGCCGACATCCGCTGCTTTGTCATTGGAGAGCGCGTGATTGCCGCCATGCAGCGCACTGCCGCAGCCGGCGAGTTCCGCTCCAATCTGCACCGGGGCGGCACGGCCTCGGTGATCAAACTGCGTCCCGAAGAGCGCAAGCTGGCAGTCAAAGCCGCACAGGTCATGGGGCTGGATGTGGCGGGCGTGGACATCATCCGCTCCAATCACGGACCCCTCGTGCTGGAGGTCAACTCCTCACCGGGGCTGGAAGGAATAGAAGCGGCCACCGGCAAGGACATCGCCAGCGCCATCATCGAATACATTGAGAAAGACAGCCTGAAAGGCCCCAACAAAATGAAGGGAGTGGGGTGAAAGGCACGTCTTTAGCAAAGCAAAGCTTTGCGTGCCTTTCACGACAAAAATCTACGATTTTTGGCTGGGCATCGTACCGCCAGATCAACAGCAGCCCCCCAAACCCATGCGTAACTGACCCACAGATCTGCGCACCGTGAACGACAAAAATCTACGATTTTTGGCTGGGCATCGTACCGCCAGATCAACAACAGCCCACCCAAACCCATGCGTAACTAACCCACAGATTTGTGCGCCGTGAACGACAAAAATCTACGATTTTTGGCTGGGCATCGTACCGCCAGATCAACAACAGCCCCCCAAACCCATGCGTAACTGACCCACAGATTTGTGCACCGTGAACGACAGAAACCCCGCTCACTCATACAAGTGACACGCCACCGGCTGCTGATCCTGGCTCAGCACCGGAGACGTCTGACGACACACCTCCATCACTTTGGGACAGCGGGTGTGGAAACTGCAACCGGACGGCGGATTGATCGGAGAGGGTACATCCCCGACCAGAATCTGACGATGGGAATGATGGTGCGGGTCGGGTACCGGAATCGCCGAGATCAGCGACTGGGTATAGGGGTGACGTGCCGTGCGGTAGATGCTCTCCCCCGCCCCGGTCTCCACAATCCGCCCCAGATACATGATGGCGATGCGATCCGAGATATGCTTGACCACGGCGAGATCGTGAGCAATGAAGAGATAAGACAGCTTGTATTCTGTCTGCAGATCGATCAGCAGATTGAGAATCTGGCTCTGAATCGACACGTCCAGCGCCGACACCGGCTCATCGCAGATAATCAGCTTGGGGTTCAGGGCGATGGCGCGTGCAATGCCGATACGCTGGCGCTGCCCGCCGGAAAACTCGAAGGGATAGCGTGTGACCGAACGCGCAGGCAGGCCGACCACATCAAGCAGCTCCTTCACCCGCTGCTGACGATAGGCCCTGTCTCCGATACGGTGAATCTGAAACGGTTCTTCCAGAATCTGCCCCACCGTGTGCCGGGCATTGAGAGACTCCATCGGGTCCTGAAAAATCATCTGGATATCCCGGCGGAAGGGCATCAACTCCTTGCGCTTCAGCGTGGCAATATCGCGCCCCTCAAAACGGATCTCCCCCGCCGTGGGCTGGTAAAGACGGGAGATACAACGCCCGAGCGTGGACTTGCCACAGCCAGACTCCCCCACCAGGCCCAGAGTCTCGCCGGGCATGATGTCGAAGTTCACGCCATCGACCGCCTTGTTGAAACGCCCCGTGCGCATAAAAATGCCTTCCTTGACCGGAAAGTGCATCTTCAGATCACGCACACTGAGAATGGGGTCGACGGATTTTACCTGCAGGGGAATCACACTCATGCCACAGCACTCAATTTGAAATTCGGGCTGTCACCGCCCGCCACCACCTCGGAACGCACTTCCTGCCAGCGATAGCAGGCCACATCATGCCCCGGCGCAATCGTTTCAATACCCGGCGGAGCACTCAGGCATCCGTCCTGACGATAGCGGCAACGGTTCTCGAAACGGCAACCCTTCGGCATGTCCAGCAGACCTGGCACCATGCCGGGAATGATAGTCAGGCGTGATTTGGGTTCCGTCTCCAGCCGTGGAATCGACTCCAGCAGGCCGCGTGTGTAGGGGTGAGTGGGTTGGTCGAACAGGTCATAAACACTGCCGCGTTCGGCAATCTTGCCCGCGTACATCACCACGACAGAATCCGAGGTTTCCGCAATGACGCCAAGATCATGGGTAATCAGGATCACCGACATCCCCAGGTCTTTCTGCAACTCCTTGATCAGCTCCAGAATCTGCGCCTGAATGGTCACGTCCAAAGCCGTAGTCGGTTCATCGGCAATCAGCAGGCGCGGCTGGCATACCAGCGCCATGGCAATCACCACACGCTGACGCATGCCACCGGAGAGTTGATGAGGGTATTCGCTCATGCGGATATCCGGCGAGGGGATGCCCACCTTGTCGAGCATCTCGATAGCCTGCCGGATGGCCTGCTCTTTGGAAATCTTGCGGTGCAGCAGAATCACTTCCAGTAGTTGACGCCCGATGGTGTGCACGGGGTTCAGTGCCGTCATCGGCTCCTGAAACACCATGCCGATGCGGGCCCCGCGAATCTTCTGCATCTGGCTAATATCCAGCTCCACCAGGTTCTGCCCTTCCAACAGAATCTGCCCTCCGGCAATCTCACCCACCGGCTGGGGCAGCAAACGCATAATGGACAGCGCCGTCACGCTCTTGCCGCAACCGGATTCGCCCACGATGCCCAGGGTTTCGCCCTGCTTCACCTCGAAGCTGACATCGTCCACCGCGCGCACGCGGCCCTCGTCGGTATTGAATTCAGTAATCAGATTGTTAACGGAAAGAATCACGTCCGACATAGAGGCCTACTGTTTTTTGTACTGATCGTATACGTTGATCTGGGGCTCAAAGGTTTGCCCGGAACGGCGTGCGGCCAGCGTCTCGGCCTTCATGTCCTCGTCGATCCAGTGCACGAAGGCATCCTCGGCGTAACTGGAATACTTCACGTTGAAATCGTCCGGCCAGCGCACCCAGCGCCAGGAGGCATGCCAGTAGAAGGGCTCAACAAAGCCGGGCACAAAGGAGGCATAGTCGTGGTGCATCTGCGTCAGTTCGTGAGCCAACGTGATCATTTCTTCCTTGTCGGATGCGGCCACATAACGATCGATCTTCTGATCCATCCGGAAGTCTGCCAGCTCTTCCATATTATTGGTCTGCACCTTGATCTTGCGGGCTGGATTGACACTGCCATCGTCCAGGAAGGCATCGTCGTAGGCATTGTCGGAGTGGTAGGTATCCCAGTAACGGGGGTACATTTCGATGCCGTAGTTCAAGGCGATGAAATAAATATCGTGCTGCTTCTCATGCACCTTGCGTGAGCCCGCCGCCACGTCCAGCATTTCCAGGCGCAGCTCCAGGCCGGCCTTGATCGCCTCTTCCTTCAGAATGGAGAAAATATCGCGATAGCGTTCATAGTGCGTGGAGAGGGTGAAGGCAAGACGCTCGCCCTCGGCATTCATCAGGATGCCATCGGGGCCACTGCGATCGAAGCCGGCCTTGGCGAAATGCTCCCGGGCCTTGGCGATATCAAACTCGCGCGCCTTCACGTCCGGGTTGGTGAACTCGCCATAACCCTGTTCGGCCGAATTCAGGCGGGTGAAATCCCCCCGGAAATAACGCTCCAGCACCAAGTCCCAGTTGGAGGCGTACTGAATCCCCAGGCGCACCTCCACATTGTCCAGATGGGGTCGCGCGGAGTTGATCCACAGCCCCCAGGGAGCACGCGGCAGATCGTTGTAGAACTGCGCCTTCTCGATATAGCCCGCCTGCACGTCCGGGTCATCGTTGGGCAGGCGTTCGTACCAGTAGTCGGCGGTGCGAATCTTGAACTGGTCGAGGTCGCCCCGGCGGAAGGCCTCGAACTGATTGGCAGTATCGCGAATCACATTGAAGTTGATGCGATCCATATTGTAGCGGTTGCGGAAAAACTTCAGGTCCTGCGCCCACCAGTTCTCCACATGGGTCATCACGATATTAGTGCCCATGCGCACATTTTCCGGTTTGATCTCGTAAGCCCCTGCGGTGGGAACGAATCGCCACTGGTAACGCTCGGTAAAATCCGGGCCCAGGTCCTTGTAGAAATGTTCGGCTGTTGGCGGAAAACCCAGTGCCAGCGCGTCCATGTCCGGCTTGGCCTCGGCCATGGTGAGGGAGATGGTGTGATCGTCGTATTTGGTGATATTGGTGTATTGCGTGCCGTACCAGTTCGCGTACCAGGGCGCGTTCACATAGGGCGACAGATAGTAGAAAAAGGTGAACAGGAAATCATCGGCGGTGATGGGTTCGCCATCGGTAAAACGGGCATTGGGATTGATGCGGGCATACACCGTCTTGTTGGGCAGGTCCACCGCCCATTCCGTGGCAATGGCCGGGTAGAAGTCGAACTCGTTGGGGTGACGATGCGCCAGCGTCAGGGACGTGTAGTCCAGCAGCCAGCGGCGGAACTCCCCGTTGGAATCCGGCCCATCGACACGCAGGGTCGCCGGGAAATCGGGCATATATTCATACTGCGTGCCCCCCTTCTTCGCTTCGGAAGAGCCTATATCCGACAGCCCTTCCCCGTGCTCCCACACCAGACCGGCGGGAATGTCCGCCGGGGTCTTGAAGGCATATTTCTCCGGGTTCGCCGCATAGAAGGCCTGCGCCTCTACCGTGATATCGCGCCCCGTCTCCTCTACAGAAGGCGCGCCGCTGTCACCGCCACAGGCCACCAGCCCCAGGGTCAGTGTCAGCAGCGCAAGCGGTCTCCAGGTGCGGGACATCAGCATCATTGCAGCCCCCGGAACTGATCGTAGACCTCAATATGCGGCTCGAAGGTCTGCCCCTGCCGGCGTGCATTCAGAATGCGTTCCTTCTCGCCCTCTTCCAACCAGAAGGCGAACATCTCGTATGGTTCCGTGGTGAAGCGGAAATTGAAGCCCTCCGGCCAGTGCACCCAGCGCCAGTAGGCGGTGCGGTAGTAGGTCTCCACGAAACCGGGAGAGAAGGAGGCATACTCCCAGGCGCGCTGCTGAATCATGTGCGACAGCTCAATCATGCGCGCCTTGTCTTCGGAATCGTCATACTCCTCGATCCACTGATCCAGCTCAAAATCAGCCACTTCCTGAATATTATTGGTCTGGGTCTTCACCTTGCGATCCGGGTTGACGGAACCATCTTCGAGGAAGGCATCGTCGTAGGCGTTGTCGGAATGGAAGTACTGCCAGTAGTCCGGGTACATGGACAGGGAGGGCGAGAAGCTGACGAAATAGATGTCGTGCTGGCGCTCCTGCACCTTGCGGAAACCAGCGGCGCCATCGAGGATTTCGATGCGGATTTCCAGGCCGGCCTTGATCGCCTCTTCCTTCAGGATGGTGAACACATCCGCGAAACGGTCGTAGTGCGTGGTCAGCGTGAACGCCAGGCGTTCACCCTGCTCGTTCACCAGAATGCCATCCGGTCCCCGGCGGGTGAAACCTGCATTGGCGAAATATTCCTGCGCCTTCACGATGTCGAAGGGACGCGGTTCGATCTCCGTGTTGGTGAACTCGGGATAGCCATCGTTCTGGGTGCGCAGGCGCTCCATATCACCACGGAAATAGTTCTGGATCACCAGGTCCCAATTGAGGGCATATTGAATCCCCAGGCGTACATCCACATTGTCCAGCAGATGACGGGAGGAGTTCATCCACAGACCCCAGTTACTGCGCGGGCCACCGTTGTAGAACGTTACCTTGTCGATATAGCCGCCAGTAACATCCGGATCCGTGTCCGGCAGGTTGTCGTACCACATCTCGGCAGTGGAGATGCGCATCATGTCGATATCCCCCCGGCGGAAGGCTTCCCAGCGCTTGGCCGCATCGCGAACCACGGTGAGGTTGATGCGATCGGTGTTGAACAGATAGCGCCAGTACTTGTTGTCCTTGGCCCACCAGTCCTTCTTGCGCTCCAGCACCACGCACACGCCCATATCGAGATTCTTGTCATCAATAGCGTAGGCGCCGGCATGGGGCTCGTAGCGCCACTGGTAGCGCTCGGGATAATCCGGGCCCAGTTCCTTGTAGAAGTGCTGTGGTACGGGGGACAGGAACAGTGCGTACTCCGCCATGTCTGGCTTGGCCGTGGTCATGGTGATGGAGAAGGTGAGATCGTCGTAGCGGGTGATATTGGTGTATTCGTTGCTGAAGTGGTTGTTGGAGAACGGGGCCTGAATGTACTCGGAGAGATAGAAGAAAAAGGCAAAGAGCTGATCATCGGACGTAATGGGTTCGTCATCGGTCCAGCGGGCATTGGGGTTGATCTTGATAAAGACGCGCTTGTTGGGCGCATCAATGGCCCAACGCTCCGCAATACCGGGGATATAGGCCTGGGTATTGGGATGCGGAATCGCATAGGTCATGCGGTAGTAACCGCTGATCCAGGAACGGGAGGAGAAGTTGGAATCCGGCCCCGTAAAGCGCAGTGTCGGCGGATAATCTTCAATGGTTTGGTAATAAGTGCCGCCCTTTTTGGCGTCAGGAGAACCGATCTCGGGCTGATCCATGCCATCGTCCCAGACCAGATCGGCCGGAATGTCGGCGGGCGTGGCGAAGGTGAACAGATCCGGATGCGCCGCGTAGTAGTCCTGTACCTCCTGGGTATTGTCGAGGCCGCTGTCCATCGCGGTCTCGCTTTGCTCGCTGCCACCGCCACACGCAGTCAACAGGGTGGCAAGGGCCAGCAGGGCATACTTCAGGTGCTGTGCGGTCATCATGTCTAGAATCTCCCAAGCGCTGATTCAGGGCATCTATTTGTAAAGGGTGAATTTTTTCGGGTCAAACGACTCCCGTATGGCCTCGCCGACGAAGGTCACCAGGGTCAGCAACACCACGAGCGTACCAAATGCGGACATCACGATCCAAGGCGCCGTGCGCAGGGTCTGGGTGCCCTGCTTGAGCAACTCGCCCAGGCTCGGCGTGGGCGGTGGCAGGCCGAAACCCAGGAAATCCAGAGCCGTAATCGCAGAGATCGCGGACACGATCGTAAAGGGCATAAAGGTAACGAGGGTGGAGAGCACATTGGGCAGAATATGGCGGAACACGATGCGGGTATTGGAGGCACCCAGCACGCGGGCGGCGGCCACATAATCCCGCGACTTCTCCTTGTAGGTCTCCGTGCGCATGTAATAGGTCATGGAGGTCCACGAGAACAGCACCATGACACTGAGCAGAATCAGAATCCGCGCGAAAATGGTGAAGCCGTCGGGGATCACCGAAAACACAATGATCACCATGTACAGGAAGGGGATATTGCTCCAGATCTCGATCAGGCGCTGGCTCAGAATATCGAACATCCCCCCCAGATAGCCCATGGCACAGCCCACCGCCACGCCGATCAGATACACCGCCGCCATGAAGCCGATGGAAAAGATCAGCGCAATGCGGGTGCCGTAGAACAGCCGCGCCAGAATGTCCCGGCTGGTGGTGTCCGTGCCCAGATAATGCTGGCGTTCGGCATTGGGCGCCTCGGGGCGGAAGATGCCGGAGCTCGCATCGTTCTCGAAGGGGCTGTAGGGAATCAGGGGCATCAACACCCAGTTGTCCGAGCCCGTCTCCTCAAAATGGCGCTGCAGATCGCGGTAATTGGTCTCGTAGGGATAGTCGAGCCCGAAATCGGTGCCGGGATGGAAGGCACTGTAGGTCGGGAAATAAAGGTCGCCCTCGTAGCTCACGATCAGCGCCCGGTTGTTGATCAACATCTCGCCCATCAGGGACAGCAACAGGAAACCCACCAGGATGAGGAAGCTGTAATAACCCCGTTTGATCTCGCGGAAACGGCGCAGCTTCTTGGCAGTCTGAGGGTTCAGTTTGATCAGGCTCATGGTGGCGCGTCCTAATTGAAGCGAATGCGCGGATCCACCAGCGCCACGAGAATGTCAGACAGGATATTGCCGATCAGCAACAGCAGGCTGGCGAGGAATACCACGCCCATCACCACGGGGTAATCCCGATCCACGATGGAAGTCAGGCCCAGCAGACCAAAGCCATTGATGTCGAAGATGGTCTCGATCAGGAAGGAGCCCGACACCAGCAGGGTGATGTTCTGCCCGAAGGTGGTGGCAATCGGAATCATGGAGTTGCGCAGCGCATGGCCTGTGACCGCCTTGCGGAAGGACACGCCCTTGGCGATGGCCGTGCGGATATAGTCCGAGGCCAGGTTGTCCATCAGATGGTTTTTCAGCAGCAGCGTCACCAGGGCGAAACTGCCCATCATGTAACAGATCAGCGGCAACGCCGAGTGGGACGCCAGGTCCTTGATCTTGCCCCACAGACTCAGATCATCGAACTGCAGGCTGACAAAGCCCCCCATGGGGAACCACTCCAGACGCACGGAAAAATACAAAAGCAGCAGCGAACCCAGCGCATAGCCGGGCACGGCATAGCCGATAAAGATGAGAATGGAACTGATATTGTCCACCGCCGTCCGGTGCTTGATGGCCTTGACGATGCCCAATGGAATACAGATGGCGTAGGTGAGAATGAGGGTGATGATGCCGTAGTAGAGCGAGACCGGGAAGCGGCTGGCCATCACATCCCACACCGGCTGATTGTAACGGTAGGAGGTGCCCAGATCGCCCGTGACCACCTTGCCCACCCACTCCACGTAACTCTGCAGCACCGGTTTGTCGAAGCCGTAGTATTCCTTCAGACGGTCCAGCTGCGCCTCGGACAGCGCCATGTTCTGACCTACCGCCGCTCCACGCCCGCCGCCCCCGGCCATCTGCGCTTCCATGATGGCGCGCTCGATCGGCCCACCCGGCACCAGGCGGGTAATCACGAAGACGATGATGGTAATGCCAAGCAGCGTTGGGGGGATCAGCAGCAGACGGCGAAGGAAATAGTCACGCATTCAAATCTTCTTGCCCGTTGGGTGGCCTGGGTTGATGAGCCCGTATCATGGGTTCCTTTCGTTGAACGGGGGAGCATACCCGTTTTTAAGTTCAGAACGAAGAGTAATCCCTTTTCTTGCAAGCGGCAGACCCCCGGCCTGTCGCGAAACCGTCACAAAGCTGCCCCATTCGTGTCACAGACCGTCGTCACCATACGCATGTCTGTGTTGTTATCGACATGATCTCTCTCCCAATCAACACAGCACCGCGAAAGAGGCAACTCTCTCACTCTGCGGCCACCCCTGGGTGGCCGTTTTTTTAATACAAATGACAGGCCACCAGGCTGTCTTCCACGGGTTTCAGCGTTGGCGTACTGCGCCGGCACACATCCATGGCCTTCGGGCAACGCCCTGCGAAGCGACAACCTTCCGGGACATTGACCGGCGAGGGAATCTCCCCGCGAATACTGGTGGACACCCGCTGGCGCTCGCTCTGCGGGTCCGGCTCCGGGTTGGAGGCAACCAGCACCTGGGTATAGGGGTGGCGTGGCTGAAAATACACCGCATCCACCGGGCCGATCTCCACCAGCGCCCCCAGATACATCACCGCCATGCGGTCGGAGACATAGCGCACCATGGACAGATCGTGCGCGATGAACAACAGGGTCAGCCCCAGGGATTCCTGCAACTCGCTGAGCAGATTGACCACCTGGGCCTGCACCGAGACATCCAGGGCAGAGATGGGCTCGTCACACACCACGAATTCGGGCTCCAGTATCAGGGCCCGGGCAATACCGATGCGCTGACGCTGCCCGCCCGAAAACTCATGGGGATAACGGGACATATGATCCGGGTGCAGGCCCACCCGGCGCAGCCATTCCCCGCTGGCCTCCCGTGCCTGGGCCGCCGTCATCATGCCGTGCAGGCGCGGCCCCTCGGCGATGATCTCGCCCACCGTCATGCGCGGGTTGAGGGAGGAATACGGGTCCTGAAAAATCATCTGCATGCGGCGGGCATAACGGCGGTAGTCGGCGCTGTGATAGCGCGCGGGCAAAATCTCGTCGCGGTACTGCACCTCACCGGAAGTCTTGTCGTGCAGCCCCAGCAGGGTTTTACCCAGCGTGGACTTGCCGGAACCGCTCTCGCCAACGAGGCCGACGATCTCACGCTCGGCGATATCGAAACTGATGTTGTCCACCGCATGCACACGCTGCCCGTGCCCCAGATCGAACAGTTTGCAAAGGGAACGAATACGGATGAGTTCACTCATGGCCATGCCCTCCCAACGTCAGCCCGGCAGGACGATGCGGGCTGGCGGGATGCTGCAGCCAGCAGCGGGCGAGATGCGCCTCTCCGACACCAAACAGCCCGGCGGGCTGCTGCCGGCAGATCTGCATGCTGTGCGGGCAGCGCGCGGCATAGGCACAACCCACCGGAGGCGAGAACAGATCCGGCGGGCTGCCCTCGATTGGCCGCAGCTCGTGTTGCCGTTCGGGGTCATTGCTGGGCATGGCCGCTTTCAGACCCACGGTATAGGGATGGGAGGAGCGATAGAACACATCCTCCACGCTGCCGTATTCCACGATGCGCCCGGCATACATGACGGCCACCTCATCCGCCATGCGGGCCACCACCCCCAGATCATGGGTAATCAGGATCAGCGCCATGCCGGTCTCGTTCTGCAGATCGCGCAGCAGGTCGAGAATCTGCGCCTGGATCGTCACGTCCAGCGCGGTCGTGGGCTCATCGGCAATCAGCAGCGTGGGTTTGCAGGAAATGGCCATAGCAATCATGGCGCGCTGCAACATGCCTCCGGAGAATTCGAAGGGATACTGCCGCGCACGGCGCGAGGCCTCGGGAATGCGCACCATGTCCAGCAGCGCCACGGCGCGCGCCCGGGCCTGAGCCTGACTGTAGCCGCGGTGCACGATCAGCGGCTCGGCAATCTGGTCGCCGATGCTCATGGTCGGATTGAGGGAAGACATGGGATCCTGAAAGATCATGCCGATCTCGGCGCCACGCACTTCGCGCCCCCCGAGTGAGGACACGCCCAGAATATTCTCGCCCCGCAGGCGCGCCTCACCACGGGTAATGCGCCCGGGAGGCATGGGTATCAGCCCCATCATGGCCTGCACGGTGACGGATTTGCCGCAGCCGGATTCCCCCACGATCGCCAGGGTTCTGCCCGCCTCGATGCTGAAATCGACCCCGCGCACCGCCTTGACGGTGCCACCATAGGTGTCGAACTCCACATGCAGATCGCTGACTTGCAGCAGCGGTGTCGTCATTCCAGGCTCCTCATGCGTACATCCAGGGCATCACGCAGCCCGTCTCCAAGCAGATTGAAAGCCAGTACGGTCAGGCTGATGAAGATCGCCGGGAACATCAGCTCATGCGGATGGGTCAGCATGGTGGCCAGACCTTCATTGCTCATGCTGCCCCAGGAGGCGGTGGGCGGGGCAACCCCCATGCCGATGAAGGAAAGGAAGGCCTCGGTAAAGATGGCATTGGGTACCGCGAAGGTCAGCGTCACCAACACCACCCCCAGGGTGTTCGGAATCATATGGCGCAGCACCAGATACCAGGTTCTGGCTCCCAACAGACGCGAGGCACTGATATAGGCCTCCTGACGTATCTGCAGGATCTGCCCGCGCACCAGCCGCGCGGTGGCCGGCCACTGCAACAGCACCAGAGCCACCATCATGGGAATGATGCCGCTCTGGCCCGGCCCGAGACCAAACACCACCTGGAACAGAATCATGAACAGCAAAAAGGGCAAGGCCACCACGAAATCGGCAAAGCGCATCATTACCTGATCGAGCCGCCCGCCGACAAAACCTGCGGCACTGCCGTAGACCACGCCCAACAACACATAGAGCAGGGGCGCCACAATGCCGATAAACAGGGACACCCGAGCCCCCGACATCAAGCGAGCCAGAACATCCCGGCCCAGATAATCCGTTCCCAGTGGATGAAAGGCGAGATACACGGTATCCCCCGGCGCCAGCTCCTGATTGTCCGGCACCAGCGCCCGTTGCCGCACCTCTTCCACCGTAATCACCCGCGGCACCTCGACCGTCAGGGTCTCGAAGCGCTGGGTCAGGCCACCGAACTCGTCCAGCGCCACCAGGGTGTAATAGTAGGTCCCGGGGCGCAGGTTCAGGCGGTCCTCGTAGTGCCCGCCACCACTGGCCATGACATCGACAATCGGCAGGCCAAATGCCCCCTCTTCATCGATCGGGTAGTTATTGCGATACAGGCGATAGCCGCTGGCCCCCGGCAGCGCATCCCACAGCACGCGCACGGCCTGCGAACTCGGGGCATCGCCAAGTCCGAGCACTCCCGTCTGCATCGGGGCATCCGCCATGGCAAGTCCGTTCCAGGGCTGATATGGCGCCACGATGATGGCGCTGCGATCGGCCCCCGGCGCCTGGCTGATCTGGTCGATGTCCTGTCGGGCCGGGTCCACTCGCCAAAGCGCGGGGCCAAGCAGGGCAAAGGCAAGCAGGCCCAGCACGATCCACAAGGACAGCAGGGCGCGGCGGTTGCGGCGCAGGCGCCACCAGGCATCCTGCCAATAGGAGCGCGAGGGCCGCATGAGGCCGTGCGCATCCTCCAGGGCCAGTGCCGGGGCAAAATCCTGCGGCTGCAACTCCCTGTTCATCACGTTGCTCATTGCACCCTCACTCGCGGGTCGATCCAGCCATACAGCAGATCCACCAGAATCACCATGGTGACGAGAAAGGCGCCATAGAACACGGTGGTGCCCATGATGACGGTGTAATCCAGCTGCTGCACCGCCTGCACAAAGAAACGGCCCAGACCGGGAATGGCGAACACCAGCTCCACGACGAAGCCCCCGGTGGTAATGGTGGCAATCGCCGGGCCAAGCACCGTTACCACGGGCAGAATGGCATTGCGCAGCTCGTGGCGGGTAAAGATGCGGGCCGCAGGCAGGCCCTTGGCCTTGGCCGTGCGGATGTAATCGGAATGAATGATCTCCAGCATGGAGGAACGCATGAGGCGGGTGACATAGGCCATGGTGCTCATGCCCAGCACCAGCGCCGGAATCAGCATATGCCCCACCGTCCCCCAGCCCGCCACCGGCAGCAGGGAGAAGCCCAGCAGATTGTTGATATTGACCAGCAGCAACTGACCCAGCGCCGCAAACACAAAGCTGGGGACCGAAATGCCGAGAATGACCAGAAACATGATGATGGTGTCCGGCAGGCGGTTGCGGTAAAGCGCGGTCAATGCCCCGAACAGCACACCGCCCAGCGCGGCAAAGGTCACGGCGAGAATGCCCAGCGTGGCCGACACGGGAAAGTGCTCACGGATGATGTCGTTCACCTGCCGGTTGCGCTGGGTGAAGGAGATGCCGAAATCCCCCTTCAGAAAGCTGCCGATATAGAGCACATACTGTTCCAGAATCGGCTTGTTCAGCCCGTAACGTTCCTCAAGATTGGCGCGGATGGCCGGGGTGGTGGCGCGCTCGCTGGACAGCGGATCGCCGGGCACGCTGTGCATGGCGACAAAGGTGGCGGTGGCAATGAACCAGATGGTGATGATGCCCTGGAAGATCCGTTTGAGGGTGTATTGCCACATGGCGCTGTGTCGTCTCCGTTGCCGTCAGTGGGCGTTCACATCGATATAGGCCGAGGTGTAGTCCGACTCCGCCCCGATGGCACGGCGCAGGATTCCCTTGACGCGCGGATCGGTGGCATACAGGCGGCCACGTTCGTAATTGCCGATGAACACCGCCTCATCAAACAGTATCTGCTGAATGCGGCCAAAGGCATCCATGCGCTCGCGCGGGTCCAGGGAGGACTGACCGATGCGCACCTGCGCATCCAGTTCCGGATTGAGATAACGCCCCCGGTTATTGAGATTCCAGGAGGCGTAATAGTCACCAAAGGTCAGCGGATCGTTGTAGTCCGGCCCCCAGCCCGAGAGCACGATATCGAACTCCCCTGCCTCCATCTTGGCCAGGCGCTGGCCGAAAATCTGCTGGTCGATAACAAGCTCCAGCCCCAGGTTCTTGCGGAAGACCTGCTGGTAATACTGGGCGGAAATGGTGGCCACCGGCGAGGTATCGGCCAGCATGACCAGCGGGGGAATCTCGCTCACGCCCAGCTCCTGCTTGGCCTTTTCCAGATATTCCCGCGCCAGCGCCACGTTGTACTCGGCAACAGGCGGCGGATACTCCTCCTGAAACGTCTTCTCCACGCCCTTCAGCCACACCGGAAACAGACTCTTGGCGGGCAGATAGCCGGGCAGCTTGATCACGCGGTCCACCAGTTCATTGCCATCCTGGGCCAGTTGCATGGCCTTGCGCAGATTCAGATTCCCCGTCACGCGCCCCGGGCGATGGTTGAAGTCGATGAAGAACACGCTGCCATCCATGAAGCGATCCAGTATCCAGCCCTGCTGCATGGCGCCCTCCAGCATTTCTGCCGTCAGGTCCACCTGGACGATGCGGCCGTCCTTGAACAGATTGAGCAGGGTGTTGGTGTCTTCGGTGACATAGGCAAAATTGATGGCATCGAGGCGAATCCTGTCACGATCCCAGTAATAGGGGTTTTTCTCCACCCTCAGACTGGCCCCGCGCAGCCAGCTGGTGAGCTTGAACGGGCCGCTGTAGATCATGGTGTCCGCATCGGCGGCATAGCGCCCGTTGGTGGACCGGAAGAAGTCCTCATTGATCGGGAAGTAGGTGGTAAAGGCCACCATCTTGTCGAAATAGGCGATCGGCTGCTCCAGCAACACTTCCAGGGTGTGGTCGTCCAGGGCGCGCACCCCGGCCTCGCTGACCGGCATTTCCCCGGCATTGACCGCAGCGGCGTTCTTGATGGCATAGAGGATGAAGGCGTATTGGGAGGCGGTGGCGGGGTCCAGCGTGGTCTTCCAGGCAAATTCAAAATCGTGGGCAGTGATAGGCTCGCCATTGCTCCAGCGGGCATTGTCGCGGATGTGGAAGATGGCCCGGTTACCGCTCAACTCCCAGCTCTGTGCCAGCCCCGGGGCAATATCGCCGTGCTCGTCATAGCGCAGCAGGCCCTCCATGACGTGCCCCAGCACGATGCCGCTGATCGCATCTGCGGCTCCCGTGGTATTGAGCTGGGGAGGGTCCTGGCGGATATAGGCGGTGATCTCGTTATTCTCGACATCGACAGCACCGGCAACCCCGCCGACCTGGGTGCTGGTGAGGCCGGCGGCAAAATTCAGCGCAAACATCAACAGCGTGAATGCCAGCACGGCATACACCCCGTACACGGCCAACTGCCTGCTGGCGGAGCGATTGAAGCCCTTCTCTGCACCCGTTGGACTGCCCATGAACACCTTCTGTCGTCGATTTCCGCCGAAGAATACCCCAGGGGAATCGAGCGCGCCAGAAGTGGCGGCAAAGGCTGGCAAGTCCGTCAATTCCGATTACAATGCAAGCTCCCCGGGTCTTCGCAGGAGCAACCGTCTCAAATGGAACAGGAACTGCAACAGGTCGCCGCCATCTACGAGCTGATCACCAATTTTCTCGTCAACTACAGTTTTCAGCTGATCGGCGCCATCCTCGTCCTGCTACTCGGGATCTTCGTGGCCCGCCGGGTCAGCAATATCGTGCTGCGCCTGTGCCAGAAGAAAAACCTCGATGTCACCCTGAGCGGCTTTATCGCCAATACCGTACGCCTGATCGTCATCGCCATGACGGCAATCATCGCCCTGGGCAAGATCGGCATCAGCATTACCCCCTTCGTGGCGGCCATTGGTGCCCTCTCTCTCGGCGCCGGCCTGGCGGTGCAGGGGCTTTTGTCCAACTACGGGGCCGGTCTCAACATCATCCTGGCACGCCCCTTCGTGGTAGGAGACACCATTTCCGTGCAGGGCGTCACCGGCCTGGTCAAGGAGGTTCATCTGGCCTATACCATCCTCAGCGACGAGGACGAGGTGCAGATCACCATCCCCAACAAGCACATCGTGGGTGAAATCATCCACAACTCCCAACATGACACCATCGCCGAGCTCAGCGTGGGCATCGCCTATCATTGCGACCCAAAACTGGCCATCCAAACGATTCAGGACGCCCTGAAGGGCCTGCCCGGCATCAGCAATGAGCGCGCCCCTCTGGTGGGCATTTCAGGCTTCGGCGACAGCAGCATCGACCTTGGCATCCGTTTCTGGGTGCTCACCCGCGAGCGCCACGAGGCCACCTTCCGCGCCAATCTGGCCGTCCACGAGGCCCTGAAGAGCGCCGGGCTGGACATCCCCTTCCCTCAGCGGGAAGTCCGCATGTTGTCCTGATAGCTCGCGCAGTGTGAACCTCTTCACATAAATACCCCTGGGGCGTTTTCGGCGTGCGAATATTGCCCAGTTTTTTCCCCACTCAGGCCAGCAGACGCCCCGCACATCCGTTAGAATGCCCATCCATGATCGACCAAATGTTCGTTTTTGTTACATTCGACAATTTGTTACATACAGCGATTTGATCGCCCTGCGTGATCTTCGCAATTTCGAGGTACCAACATGAAAGCCCTGAACACCATCATCGCCATGCTGATTCTGCTGACAGGCCGGCGGCAGCGCCTACGCGCAAGGCAGCACGCCGGAAGCCAATTGCTCCGTGCTCTACTCCGACTCCAGCGTCGAAGTAGGCGCCGTCTGTGTCACGGTGAATCCGGATGCCGAAAACGTCTTCCTGGACTACCTGCTGATTGACGGCTGGACACTGGACGAAGTATTCGCCTGGATCGGTGACGACATCGGCAACCTCCCGGTTGATGGCAGCGGCAATCCCCAGGTTTCCGTGTTCCCCCACACTGCCAGCAATCTTGGCGGCAGCACGGAACACAGCTTCACCATTCCCTTCTCCGAACTGGCCGTGAATGCCGACACCTTCTGCAGCGCAGACGTGGTGGTTGCCGCAGGCGCCGTGGTCTCCCGCACCATTACCGGTGACGATAGTGACGATGACAGCGATGACGGGAAATCCGACAAGTCCGGAAAATCTGAAAAATCCGGCAAATCCGGAAAATCGGGTCAGTCCGATAAATCGGCAAAATCAGACAAGTCAGACAAATCCGGCAAGGCTGGCGGCAAGAACGGCAAGGCCTCCAAGTCCACCAAGTCGGACAAATCCGCCAAATCCGGCCAGTCCGGTAACACACTGGAAGCCGGCAAAGGCCACGACAAGCACAGCGGCAAGGTCGGTCACGGCCACGGCGGTTGTGAGGAAGACGGCCGCGGTGTTGGCCACAAAGACCACTCTGGCGTCATCGGCCACGGCCACGAGCACAATGAGGACTGCGGTGGTAACGGTGGTACCGAGACCGTGGTTGCCTGGGCCGGCAGCGTGGCGGTGGGTGACGGCTTCACCTTCAGCTTCACCAACGATTTCTGCGGCGCCCCTGTTCCCATGGTGGTGGTGCCCCAGGGTTGCTCCAATGTGTTTGCCAGGGGCATCGCTAGCACCAGCACCCCCTTCTCCCCTGTCGTCGGGGTCGCCGAGAATATCTCCGGCTATCTCAACACCGTGGACACAGCCGTTGGTGGCTTCAACTTCGATCTGCTTAACGCCAATGCTGCACTGCAAGGAACCTTGCTGACTATTGTCGACCCTCTCGTCACTGCCCCAGGCACCATGCTGATGCACTTTGGCCTGAATGATGGCCTCGCCCTGCACAGTGCAAACGTCTACCTCGGCGCCGCAGGCAGTTTCGACAACGTTTCACCCCTGCTGTATGGCGTCTCGGTAACGGGAGCTCCCGACCAGTTCAGCTATACCGTTGCCGTACCGAGTTCCTTGCCCGCACAGATGGACATGGTGATTCACGCGGTGATTTGCCCGCCAACCAACTGATATTCATGTGAGTCATCCTCAGAACGCCTCGATGCCATGTCATCGGGGCGTTTTTTTTGCCCCGCCGAAACGCATTGCACGACGGAATCCGCTTTCTGCCGCGTATAGCAGTTCAAAAGGAAGGCCAAAGAAGGCCCCCTTCGCTGAAAAGAGACCGTGAGATCAGGCAAGGCCCCGTTATTCACAGTACACTGCAGGACACTTGAGCAAAGGGACAGCACTCTCACGATGACAGAAGACGAAGCTCTGATGCTGGCGATCCAGTCGGGCGACTCGCAGGCCTATGAGTCGGCCGTGCGCAAACACGTCAAAGCCATCAGTCACTATGCCTTTCGCATGCTCGGGAACAGCCGGGATGTCGAGGACATTACCCAGGAGACCCTGTTGCGCCTGTGGACCCATGCCGACAGTTGGCAGCCAGGCAAGGCCAGCGTGTCCACCTGGCTGCACCGGATCGCGCACAATCTGTGCATCGATTATCTGCGCAAGGACCGCTCGGGTGTCAGCGGGGAACTGACAGAGGATCTTGAAACGGACGATGATCCCTCACTCGCCCCGGGCAGAGACGCGGAACTGCAGTTACTGAACGAGGCGCTGAATGAGCTGCCCGAACGTCAGCGCAGCGCCCTGATACTGAGCCATTACCAGGGGTTTTCGAACAAGGAAATAGCACAGATGATGGACATCTCCGTGGATGCACTGGAGTCCATTCTGGCGCGGGCACGACGCGGGCTGAAAGCCCGTCTGATACGCAACGCTCCTGCAGAGAGCGTGTAAGACAAGGGGAGACAGCGGGGCAACACTATGCACACAGAACGCTTTGAACAGATTGTGGAAACCTATGGCAGCAAACCGGACAACTGGCCCGCGCCGGAGCGCGAGGCCGCCGAACGCCTGCTGCGCGAATCCGCCCGGGCACGGCATCTGCTGCAGGAGCAGCAGGCGCTTGACGACATGCTGAACCGCTTTCAGGTGCCCGCCATGCCACAGATGGAAAGCCGCATCCTGCGCGCCCTGCGGGATGCCACACGCAAAGGCCTGCTGGACCGCATCATCGATTGGGTACTCCCCGAGAGAGGAACCCTGCTGAGCTGGGCCTGGCGCCCGACGCTGGCGGCGGCCCTGCCCCTGGTCTGCGGCATCTATCTTGCCAACTACTACAGCTTCGGCATCGATGACACCGAAAACTCCTGGCAGGAAGAGCTTTATCTGATCTCCATGAACGACTATGCGGAGATCAGCGAATGAGCCTCAACCGCCGCCGTATCATCAATGTCGTGCTTGTCGTTTCCCTGGCCCTGAACCTGTTTGTGTTTGGCGGCATGGCGGCCCGCATGATGTCTTTCCACAACAACGGACGCCCCATTCCCCCCAATCTCAACTGGGTTATTCGGCAACTGGATGAGGACACACGAGCAAATTTGCAATCCACACTGGATCGCTACGGTGAGGAAACCGGCCCCGTACGCCACGCCCTGTTTCTGGCGCAGCGCAAGGTCAATGAGCTGTTGATACAGAATCCACTGGACACGGAGGCCATAGAAGCCGCCTTCGCGGCGCTGCGGGCAGCTGGGGAGGAATATCAGGAGCTGAGCCACCGCCAGACACTGGCGCTGTTCACCCAGCTCAGCCCGCAGGAGCGGGAGGAGGCGATGCGTTTCATTCAGGAACGCTCACGGCCACCCCGCGAACGGGAACGTGAGCGCAGCACCCCCGACGACACTCAGCCGCCTCGCTGAGCGCCGATTGCGGCCATTGTGCTTCAGGGCGAGACGCGGTACAGCGTCTGCTCGCCCTGAGCACTGCGCTGAATCATTTCGTCATTGCTGACAAATTCCACCGTGCTGATCACCTCCTGCCCCATCGCGTCCAGCTTGATGGTGTCGGCATCCACCCATTCATAAGGGAAGGCAACGCCAAAGGCATCCACCGCAATCTCGGAGGGGCCATAGGTCAACTCAATGCTCTGCCCGGCAAAATCGGCCTGCCAGGTGCCCAGAATCAATTCCTGCTTGGAGGGACCGGAAGTCCCGGCACACGCGGCGAGCAGGCCCGCCAGCACCACACCCAACACGGTTTTTATCATGCTTTGCATAGTTTCTTTCTCGTCAGTTTGCTGCAGATTAGGAGCCGCCATGGTACTGCGAAGTCACGCCCGGTGCATGGCAAATCTGCTAAGCTCGCCCGCAAACGGGTTTATTTGCCATCAACACAGGACAAGCAGAAAGTATGAGCATCAAAACAGGCACCTATCGCCACTACAAGGACAAACTCTACGAAGTTATCGGTGTCGCCCGGCATAGCGAGACGGAAGAGTTGCACGTTGTCTATCGGCCACTCTATGGCGAGCAGGCACTGTGGATTCGCCCGCTGGCCATGTTCGATGAAACCATCGAGGTCAACGGCCAGCGGGTGAAACGCTTCACCTATGTCGGGGAATAAAGGCGGGTAACGCCGCAGGAGGCAATCACGCCTCTGCCGCGCGCTGGGCCTGCTTGGCTGCCAGCTTTTCCTCACGGCGGCGCACAATGGTCTGGCTCATGGACTCGCCGATATGAGCCTCGCCCCGCTGCTTCGCCAGTTGCACCTGACGTTCACGCTCCTCAAAGCGCTGCTGCTGCCGTGCATCATGGTGATCAAAGCAATGGGGGCAGCTCACGCCCTGGCTATAGTGTTCCGAGGCCTTGTCCTCCTCGGTGATCGGCATGCGGCAGGCATGGCACTGGTCGTAGGAACCGCGCTCCAGTTGGTGATTTACCGTCACGCGATTGTCAAAGACGAAGCACTCGCCCTCCCACAGGGACTCCTCTTGCGGCACTTCCTCCAGATACTTCAGGATGCCGCCCTCCAGGTGGAAGACTTCCTTGAAGCCCTGCTGCTTCATGAAGGCCGTGGACTTCTCACAGCGAATGCCACCGGTGCAGAACATGGCTACCTTGGTGTGCTTTTGCGGATCGATCGCGTCCTTGGCAAAGGCCGGGAACTCGCGGAAGGTGGTGGTGTTTGGATTCACCGCATTGCGGAAGGTGCCGATCTTCACCTCGTAATCGTTGCGGGTGTCCACCAGCAACACCTCGGGGTCGGAAATCAGGGCATTCCAGTCCTGGGGCTTCACATAGGTGCCCACGATATGGTTCGGGTCGATGTCCTCGACCCCCATGGTGACGATTTCCCGCTTCAGCTTTACCTTTGTGCGGTAGAAGGGGTTTTCATCGGTATAGGACTCCTTGGTGACCAGGGTGGCCAGCCTCGGATCGGAACGCAGCCAGCCCAGCACCGCATCAATCCCCTCGCGGGAACCGGCAATGGTGCCGTTGATACCCTCAGCCGCCAGCAGCAGCGTGCCACGGACTTCCTGTTCACTCATCAGATCGTGCAGGGGCGCACGCAAAGACTCAAAATCCGGCAAACGCACAAACTTGTACATTGCCGACACAACGACAGCAGACATAACGTCACCTCTTAGCCGCCTGGACCGTAAATCCAGCGCATGGGATGGTTTGAAAGAGCGGGCATTTTACACGACATGAGCGCCCAGATCGATTGCGCTATCTCAAACCGGTGTGTCGTCCTCGTGCGACGTCTCCCCATATTTGAGTAGCAGCGCGATTTAGAGTCCAATACCCCCAGAAGAGGAGATTGGACGTGAAGAAGCGATTTAGCGAAGAGCAGATTATTGGTTTTCTGAAGGAAGTTGATTCCGGGATGCCGGTTAAGGAGCTATGCCGAAAGCATGGTTTTTCCGATGCCAGCTACTATAACTGGCGTGCCAAGTTTGGGGGGATGAGTGTCTCGGAGGCCAAGCGGCTGAAGGAGTTGGAGGCGGAGAATACGCGTTTGAAGAAGCTGCTGGCAGAGTCATTGCTTGAGGGCGAGGTGATGAAGGAGGCGCTACGAAAAAAGTGGTGACCGCGCCCGCCCGCCGTGAGCTGGTGCGGTTCATGAAGGAGAAGGGCCTGAGCGAGCGGCGCTCGCTGAAGGTGGCTCGCATGAGCCCGAGTTCTTTGCGATATGTGGCAGCACCGGATCGTAATGGGCCCTTGAAAGAGAAGATCGTGGCATTGGCGCATCGTCATCGACGTTACGGTTCCGGGATGATTTATCTCAAGTTACGGCAGGCCGGTGAGCTGGTGAACCACAAGCGCGTGGAGCGCCTGTATGCTGAAGCGGGTCTGCAGGTCAAGCGGCGCAAACGCAAGAAGATCCCTGTCAGCGAGCGTCAGCCGCTGGTGCGACCGATGGTTGCCAACGAAGTCTGGTCAATGGACTTTGTCTTTGATCGAAGCGCTGATAGTCGGGTGGTGAAATGTCTGACGGTAGTGGACGATGCCACTCACGAATCGGTAGCCATCGTGGTTGAGCGCGCCATAGGAGGGCAGTTGCTGACAAGGATCATGGAACGGCTGTGCCGCGAACGCGGGTATCCTCAAGTGATTAGAACGGACAATGGAAAGGAGTTCTGCGGCAAAGCTATGCTGCAGTGGTGTCATGACAATGACGTCAAGCTACGGCTGATCGAACCAGGCAAGCCCAACCAGAATGCCTATATTGAATCCTTCAATGGAAGGTTCCGGGACGAATGCCTGAACGAGAACTGGTTCTTGAACCTGCATCATGCGCGTGTGCTGATAGAGGCCTGGAGAAGGGAATACAACGAGGAACGACCCAAGAGAGCGTTGGGCGGATTAACACCTGCTGCTTATGCAGGAAAACTGGCAAATACAATGGCAGAAATTAACCCCGGACTCTAAAGAGAAGTGCTACTGAGTATGGGGGGACGTCGAACCTACAAATGCTTCACTAAGCAAGGATAAAATATATACTCTGGAAATTCCTGCTGTTGACTTCGATTCAACGCCTGGAAACTTTCAAAAAGTGATTTTCCAAAGTCAAGATTCAGAATTAACTTGGACATTGATCTCCGCTTATGTTGGCGAGGAAATGAATCTGATTCATTCTGCAGAACTGGTAAAGACCTCAGAGATCCCTGCACAGATATTTGTCAAGGTATCAGGTGACATCGCAACGTGCCTAAAAGTCGGGCAACACGCGATCATGCAGACAGGCAACTCTTTCGATATACGCCTGTATTACGACCCTGAGTCAATACCGCCACAAGGCGTAGCGTGTGCTGACCAGGTGATCGGTTTTGCAAAGGTCATACCATTACAGGCATATGGCCTTGATGCGGGTACTTACAATTATTCTGTCAATGGTAAGCTCAGCGGCAACTTCGTTCTGCAAGCAGACAATATTCTTCCTTGACAGCATAACGCTAGTTACTACCATCGCTATGCCTATTGTTCATGGGCTCGAATCACCTCCAGGAAAGCGGCACCGTATTTCTCCAGCTTGCTCTGCCCTACCCCGCTGATGCTGAGAAACTGGGCCTCTGTCAGCGGGCGGTAGTGCAGCATGTCCATCAGGCTGGCATCGTGGAAGATGACATAGGGTGCCACGTCATTCTCGATGGCCAGTTGTTTGCGGCATTCCCGCAGTGCCTCCCATAGTGTGTGGTCGGCATCCGCGATGCTGTGTTTGCTGCGCGCCTTTTTGACCGCTTTCTCCGAAGGTTCCTGCGTATCCACCCTCAGCGCAATGGCCTCTTCTCCCTTGAGCAGAGCCCGTGATTTTTCGTTGAGGAACAGGCCTCCGTAGCTGGCGTGATCGACACCGAGATAGCCCCGCGCCACCAGTTGCCGGAATACCGAGCGCCAGGCATTGGGGCTCAGCTCCTTGCCGATGCCATAGGTGGAAACCTGATGATGATCGTTCTGGAAAATCTTGTCCGATTCAGCCCCCAGCAGCACATCGATCAGATAGGCCACGCCAAAACGCTGCCCGGTACGATACACACAGGACAGGGCCTTGCGGGCTGCCTCGGTGCCATCCCAGGTCGGCACGGGTTGCAGACAGGTATCGCAGTTGCCGCAGCGTTCGGGGCTGTCCTCACCGAAATAGTGCAGCAGGGCCTGGCGGCGGCAACTGGTGATCTCGCACAGGCCCAGCATGGCATCCAGGCGAGCGCGCTCGATGCGCTTGAATTGTTCACTGCCCTGGGAGCTGTCCATCATCTGGCGCAGCATGATGACGTCCTGCAGGCCATAGACCATCCAGGCGGTGGCGGGTTCGCCGTCACGCCCCGCACGGCCGGTTTCCTGATAGTAGGATTCCAGGCTCTTGGGCAGGTCGAGATGGACGATGAAGCGTACATCCGGCTTGTCGATGCCCATGCCGAAGGCAATGGTGGCCACCACGATCACCCCGTCCTCGCGCAGAAAACGCTGCTGATTGCGCTGCCGCTCCTGCGCGCTCAGGCCGGCATGATAGGGCACGGCATCGAATCCCTGCTGCGCCAGCCAGGCCGCGGTGTCCTCCACCTTCTTGCGCGACAGGCAATAGACAATGCCGGCATCGTGTTCATGTTCACGGCGCAGGAAGCGTAATAGCTGTTGGCGCGGGTTCTGCTTCTGGGCAATGCGGTACTGGATATTGGGCCGGTCAAAGCCGCTGATGAAATGTGGCGCATCCTCCAGCCCCAGGCGCCGGGCGATTTCGTCCCGCGTGTTGGCATCGGCAGTCGCGGTCAGCGCAATGCGCGGCACCTCGGGAAAGCGTTCCTGCAACACGCCCAGTTGCAGATAGTCCGCCCGGAAATCATGGCCCCACTGGGAGACGCAATGGGCCTCGTCAATGGCGAACAATGCCACGGGGATCTCGCTGAGCAATTGCAGGGTGGCGGGTTGGTTCAAACGCTCCGGGGCCACATAGAGCAGGTCCAGTTCCCCCTGACGCAAAGCCTCTATCACCTGCCACTGCTCCTGCTGCGGCAAGGTGGAGTTGAGAAAACTGGCACGAACGCCCAGTTCCCGCAGGGCATCCACCTGGTCCTGCATCAGCGCGATCAGCGGGGAGACGACGACCCCCACACCGCGCCGCAGCAGTGCGGGAATCTGGTAGCAGAGGGATTTGCCGCCCCCCGTGGGCATCAGCACCAGACAGTTCTGGCCGGCCAGCAGGGTGTCGATGATCGCCTGCTGCTGCCCGCGAAAGGCCGGGTAGCCGAAGGTGCTGTGCAGCACCTGTTCGGCGGGTGTCTCAGTCCTGGGTTCTGTTACGTTCATCGGGATTTCGGAAAAAACAAACGGCCTGCTCCGCATCACGGAACAGGCCGCCTCAGGGTTTGGATTCGGTCAACGGCTCAGGCGCTGACGGTATTGCTGAAGCGCGAGCTTCAGCTTCTCGGCATTCTGTGGCCCCATGCGCAGCAGTTGTTTCTCCACCGGGCTCATACGCTCGATTTCGGAATCGGCATAGATATACATGACCTTGGGTTTGATCAACTGGAAGGGGCCTTCTGCCGTAGAGGCGTTGACCACGTTGTCGATGGCGCGCGCCAGGGTGTCGTCGAAGTTGCGGTTGGGGTAGCCGATCTCGGCATAGGCCTCCTGGAACAAAGGCTTCATGACGCGGTAAATCGCCAGCGCCTGCTCTGGGTTGACCGCCGTCAGCCCATCAATGAGTGCCGTGTAACGCTGATAGGATACCGTCTGCATTTCGTAGAGGTTTTCGTCCAGTTCGCGCACCGCCATGGCCTGGGGCAGGCGGCGCACCGGGTATTCCAGTTGCGGCAGATTGCCCTCGGCAACATTGTCCACGAAGACCACAAACTTGCGGATGATGTCGTCCGAAGTCAGCAGCGCCATCAGGCGGGCACCGGTTTCCAGCGCCTGCAGCCTTTCACTGAGAAAACCATCGCTGTCGTTAAGCGTGGGCAGCTCGACAATTTCCTCCACCACCTCCGGTTCCGGGGTCTCCTCTTCAACGGCCACCACGGGAGCGGGCGTTACCGGCTGCACTGGAGCAGGTACGGGCGCGGGGGTTTCCTCACGCTGCACGGGGGCAGGTGCCTGCGGTACCGGCGGTGCAATCTCCACCGTCTGCGTGCCCTGCGGGCTCTCGAAAGTGGCCGCCAGATAGACCAGAAACAGCAAGCCGATGACGGCAATTGCAGCAATAATGGCCAGACTTTTGTTCATGGATTACCCCGATTCATCAGTGTCTTGGGCAAGGGTGAAAAAACCTGGTGGGCATTCTTGCATAGCCCCCTATGGGCAGCAAGCAAAGCCCTGCAAAATCAGCTTCTTGCCCGCTATTGTCAGATTTCGGGCAGATTCCCGATGTGCAGCAAAGATGCTCAGGGAATGATCTCGCCGGAGCCCATCAGCACCAACACGCCCAGCACGGCAAAAATGGCCGCCGCCACCATGTGTACCGCACGCACCGGAATCCTGTCGGCGATGCGGTGCCCCAGCAACACCGCCGGAACATTCGCAATCATCATGCCCAGCGTGGTGCCGATCACCACGGTGACGAGGGCATCATAGTTCGCGGCCAGAGCCACCGTGGCCACCTGGGTCTTGTCGCCAATCTCCGCAAGGAAGAAGGCGATGAACGTTGCCATGAAGACACTGTGGGAAACCAGCGTCGCCTCTTCCTCCTCGAACTTGTCGGGAATCAGCGTCCAGCCGGCCATCGCCAGAAAGGACACCCCCAGAACCCAGCGCAGGGTGTCAGGTGCCACCACCGAGGTGACCCAGGCTCCCACAGCACCGGCAAAACCATGATTGGCAATGGTAGCGAGCAGAATGCCGATGATGATGGGAACAGGTTTGCGGTATTTGGCGGCAAGAATAAAGGCCAGGAGCTGGGTTTTGTCCCCGATCTCCGCGAGTGCCACGATGCCTGTGGCAACGAGAAAAGCTTCCATAGTACAAATCCGTTCAGTGTGTGGGCCGCAGTATACCCGCTATGGCCTACCAGCGCATGGCGCTGCGGCGGTACTCCCGGTTGATGTTGGTATAGATCGCCTTGAGCTCTTCCACGCGGGCGGGTGCCGCACCGTTATTGCGCGCCTGCAACTCGGCATCCGAGGCGAGCATGCCCTCCATGTCGACGATGGCCCGCTGCAGATCACTGACGGCAATCTGGATGCGATCGCGGTAGAGCTGCCGCTGCATTTCGATCTCCCGGTACAGCGGGTTCTCCCGGCGCACCGTGCCACAGCTCTGGCTGACCTGCCCCTGGGCGTTCACCACATCGCGGCAGACGTATTCCGAGATATAGCGCTGCACCGGGCGGTCGAGGCCCAGAGGCACACTGCGCAGGGCATAGTCCGCCAGTTGCGCCTGTGCATAGGCCTTGCCGTAGAGTAGATCAAAACGGGTCTGCTGCCGCATGTCCGTGGCCTGTGCTGACGTTGGCGTGTCGGTCTCTCCCAGCGCCTTCTGGTAGAGCAACGGCAGCTCCTCGATATCCCGCATATTGGCCAACCCGGAGCGCTGCAGGAGATTGCCCCGCACGGCCTGGATCTTCCAGTCGCCGAAGGCCAGCACCGCCTCGGCATAGGCCTGCGAACCCGGCTCGTACAGCCGGGTCTGGATATGCAGTGCCAGATGCTCCCGGTCGTCAGCCTGTACCCACTCGCCCGCTGCCTTCAGGGTGCCAATGAGGCTCTCCAAAATGGCAAGCTGGGACTCGCTGTACAGCCCTTCGTTGATACGGGTAATGCTCAGCGCACGCTCAAAGCTGGCAGACGCCGAGTCGAACTGCCCCAGGCTCATGTAGTAACGCCCGGTATCCATCAGCACTTCGTTCAAGCGGACATCGTAGGGACCGAACTCACTCTCCATCGCCTCCAGGCTTGCCTGGTAACTGGCGAGCTGCTGGCTGATCTCCAGGGCACTGCTGTCGTCTTCCGGCAGGGTTTGCGCTGCGGTATCGCTCACGGCGCCCGGTGCATCTGCCGCCCACAGCGCAGCCGGCGCCTGCAGGCAGCCCACCAGCAACAATGGCAGTAATGTTTTCCAGCTCATGATTATTCCAGCGCGTTGACACTGAATGGTTCAACGCATGAACACGGTCTTCGTTGTCGAGTTTGCTTACGTTGGCGCCCCTCGTTTTCCTTCCCCGGGAGGCGCCGTCCGTTCACAAGCCAGATCAAACCACCAAGCAGGGGAAGGACGCAAGGAGACCGCAACAATGAAAAAGACAATTCTCACGGCCTCGATCATCGCAGCAGCCTGTGCCGCCGGCCTCAGCCACTCGCAGGGCAACTCCCTCAGCTTCTTCATTACCAGCGTGGGCTCGGGTGATGGCGCCAATCTCGGTGGCCTGGCCGGGGCCGATGCCCATTGCGCCGCCCTCGCCACCGCCGTTGGCGCTGGCGGCAAAACCTGGGCGGCCTATCTGAGTACCCAGGCAAAAGGCGGCCAACCCGCCATCAATGCCCGTGACCGCATCGGCAGTGGCCCTTGGTATAACGCCCGCGGGGTCATGATTGCCGCCAACCTGGAGCAATTGCACAGCGAAGCGGCGTTGACCGGCAAGGAGGGTTCGCTGACCGAGTCCGGTGCCGTCGTCAACGGTCGCGGCGATACGCCAAACACCCACGACATTCTGACGGGGTCCCAGCTCGACGGCACGGCGTTTCCGCCGGATTCCGACCTGACCTGCAACAACTGGACGAGCAACAGCGCGGGCCAGGCCCAGGTCGGTCACCACGACCGTCAGGGCGGGGGCGCTAACCCCACCTCCTGGAACAGCGCCCACACCAGCCGCAGTTGCAGCCAGGACGACCTGATCGCCACCGGCGGCAACGGCTATTTCTACTGCTTCGCGTACTGAGCCACCCGTAGGAGCCAGCCCTGCTGGCGATCAAACATCAAGCGCACCGCAGGCCCCTTCGCCTGCAGGGCAGGCTCCCACAATTTAGCCCTGTGGAAGCAATCGCCTGCAGGGCAGGCTCCTACAATTTACTCCTGTGGGAGCCAGCCCTGCTGGCGATAAACCACGCCCTTCGCCCGCTGTTTCCCCGCCTACGATTCATGTAGTATTTCCGGCGTTTCCCACCCGCTTTCAAGACAGTGGATTCAGCAATGGAATTCAAGGACTACTACAAGGTGCTGGGCGTCGAACCCGACGCCGACCTCAAGACCATCAAGACCGCCTACCGTCGCCTGGCGCGCAAATACCATCCCGATGTCAGCGACCAGCACGATGCCGAAAAGAAATTCAAGGACGTGGCCGAAGCCTATGAAGTGCTGTCCGATGAAAAGAAGCGGGCGGAATATGATCAGCTGCGCCAGTATGGCAGCGCCGGGCAATCCTTCGAGCCTCCTCCCGGCTGGCAGGGGGCATCTGGCGGTTTCAGCGGCCAGGGGGATTTTTCGGACTTCTTCGAGAACATCTTCGGCGGCGGCCGCTTCCGCCAGCAAAGCGGCCCCTTTGGCGGCGGCGAGGATTTCGGCAGCCGGCGCGGGCGTGATATCGAGGTAGAACTGCCCCTGTTTCTCGAAGAGACCCTCTCCGAGGAGGCGCGCCCCATCGAGTACAAACTGCCCCACTACGGCGAGAATGGCCGCCTGCCGGACATCCAGAAAACCTTGAAGGTGAAGATTCCAGCCGGGGTGGTGGACGGCGAACGCATTCGCCTGAAGGGCCAGGGCGCCCCCGGTTTCGGTTCCGGCCCTGCCGGTGACCTCTATCTGCGTGTGCGCCTGATTCCGCACCCCCTGTTTGATGTCAGCGGTCACGATCTCAATCTGGTCGTTCCCGTGGCCCCCTGGGAGGCCGCGCTTGGCACCAAGCTCACCGTGCCGACACTGGCCGGAAAAATCAGCCTCACCATCAAACCCGATAGCCAGAGCGGGCAGCGCCTGCGCATCGCCGGCAAGGGGCTGCGCACGCGCAGCGGGCATGGCGATCTGTATGCCGTGCTCAAGGTTGTCATGCCGCCGCACAGCAGCGAGGCGGCCAATACCCACTGGCAAGAGCTGGCGCAGAAGGCTGCATTCAATCCGCGCAAGGAATGGGAGGCATAAGATGCAAATTGATTACACCCTCAGCCTCGATCTCACGGATGCCTGTTTCGCCATCGGCACCCAGCGCGACGAGGTCTTTGCCATCGTTGAACATGACATTATTGCCCCTCTGGGCGACTCCCCCGCCGACTGGGTGTTCGACCTCGAGATGATCAGCACCGCCAAACGTGCCATCCGCATGCAGCAGGAGCTGCACCTGGACTGGTCCACCACGGCCCTGCTGCTGTCTCTGCTCGACGAGCGGGACCGCCTGCGCGCCGACAACGCGCTACTGCGCCAGCAATTGCAGCGCTTCCTGCAGGAGTGACAGACGACAACACCATGGCCATTGAAATCGAACGCAAGTACCTCGTCATCGCCGACCGCCTGCCCCCCCTGCACAACGGGGAGCGCATCGTGCAGGCCTATATCCCCACGGCCAATCGCAGCACGGTGCGGGTGCGTCTGTGCGATGCCCGCGCCTATCTCACCCTCAAAGGCCCCAGCCAGGGCATCAGCCGTGCCGAATTCGAGTATCACATTCCGCTTGCGGATGCCCAGGACATTCTGGCGGGGCTGTGCGGCCCCGAGCGCATTGAAAAAACCCGCTACGATCTGATGTACCAGGGCATGCACTGGGAAGTGGACGTATTCGAGGGCGCCAATGCGGGGCTGATTCTGGCGGAGATCGAACTCCCCAGCGAAACCACGCCATACGAATTGCCGGGTTGGGTCGGTGCCGATGTCAGCGCGGATCTGCGTTACTCCAACCAGGCGCTGATGAGTGCCCCGTGGCCCCAGTGGGCAAACCGGGAGTAGCTGTCACACAAGCGACACACAAGAGTCACCGCACTGTCACCTTGGGCGCCTATGCTGCGCCCATACCGACCACAAGAGGTGACTGGCATGAGCGCTGCGAACACCGCAAGGCCCCTGCAAACCCCACTCAAATATCGCGCCATTTTCCTTTCCGACATCCACCTGGGCTTCAAAGGCTGCCAGGCCGAGTTTCTGCTCGATTTTCTCAAGCGCACCGAATCGGATTTCCTGTACCTGGTGGGCGACATCTTTGATGGCTGGGAGCTGAAAAAGAAATCCTACTGGCCCGCCTCGCATCAGGCAGTGGTAAACGCCATTCTGAACAAAGCGGCAAAGGGCACCCGCGTGATTTATACCCCCGGCAATCACGACGAGAGTGCACGTCACTATTGCGGCCACAGCTTTGACAATATCGAGATTCGCGATACGGCGGTGCACACCACCGCAGACGAACGCCGGTTGCTGGTACTGCACGGTGATCAGTTTGATTCGGTAGTCAAATACAGCCCTTTCCTGTCGAAGGTTGGCAGCTCCATGTATGGTCAGTTGCTGTTCCTGAACCGCATCATCAACGGCTTCCGGCGCCTGATCGGTTTGCCCTACTGGTCGCTTGCCGCCCACCTGAAACACAAGGTCAAGAACGTAGTGAGTTATATCGGGAAATTCGAGGAAGCGGTGGTAGCCTCCGCCCGTCTCGAACAGGTGGAGGGTGTTGTCTGCGGGCATATCCACCATGCCGAGATCGTCATGTTCGAGGACGTGCTGTACTGCAACACCGGCGACTGGGTGGAGAGCTGCACCGCCATGGTGGAAGGCCATAACGGTGCGCTCGAAATTCTCAAGTGGACGGAGAGCGCCACTCGCCTCAAATCCGATGAACGGGCTCAGGACACGCCCGCTCTCAACGCCGCGTGAACTTGCGCACGGCGCGCTCCACCACCTCGGCCGCGTAGAGATTGCCCTGTTCATCCACCGTGACGCCCTCTCCGTGGCTGGTGGTGCCCGCCGGGTTCTTCACCGGGTCTGGCGTAAACGCCGTCACGAAACCATCGCTCGCGCTGCCAACACGAATGCCACGCTCCCAACCCGGGTTGCGCTCGGGCCCGGTGTTGGATTCGGAATCCGCCGAGTAGAGCATGTCATGCTCGTCGATATACACATCGCTGGGGCGCCCGAACTGTGTCCAGCTCATGAGAAATTCGCCGTCCTGCGTGAACAACTGAATCCGGCTGTTACCGCGATCGGCCACAAACAGACGCCCCTGCGAGTCCATCGCCAGCGCGTGCGGCACACGGAACTCCCCACCTTCGGCGCCCACATGGCCCCATTCGGTGAGATACTCGCCCTGGCTGTTAAACTTCACAATCCGGTTTGCCGTGGAAGTGTTATGCCCATCGGCAACAAAGATGTCGCCATTCGGCGCCACCAGCACATCATTGGGCGCATTGAAGAAGTAGTGCCCGCTCCCCGCCACACCGGCAATCCCCAGGCTCATCAGCAACTCCCCCTGCGGGCTGAATTTGTGTACCTGATTGCCCTTGCGACCCTCGCGCGCCACCGCCGCATCCGTCACCCAGAGATTGCGCTCGTGGTCCACAAAGATGCCGTGTGGCCACACGAACATACCCGCGCCGAACTGACGCTGGATATTGCCATCACGGTCCAGCAGCAGGATGGGGTTCACATCGGGGCTGTCCTCGCAGCTGCCCGGCCCGCGGTTGCCACCACAGCGCTCTGCCACCCAGATCATGCCATCCCCGGCATAATGAATGGCGCTGGCGGAACCCCACTGGCGCCCCTGGGGAAGATTGCCGAAGGCGCTCTCGCTGCGCACATAGGGATTTGGAATAAAGCTTCCTGCGGGCTTTTCTGCGGAGCAGGAGACAAGCAGAAGCAGCAGGGAAAGCATCACGGGGACGTGCAGATTGCGTTGAGTCATGGCGACACTCTCATTATTTGCGTTTTTGTTCCGGGCCAATGTGTCATGAGCCACCGGCACCTGCGGCACCGGCATTGCGGAATACTACGCCAAAAAACGCGCAAAGACCCAGTGCCACACACGCTGTTTCGAACAAGGCTCACAAAGGGCTGGCAGTCACGGCTGCGACCGGTATACTGGGCCGACCTACTGTATCACCTATAACGATGAGAATAAGAACAATGAAGACACTCCGCCGTGGCATGTTCGTCGCAGGCCTTGCAGCCTTGCTCTCTACACAAACCCTTCCCGTCCTTGCTGCCAATGAGGTCGTGATGGGTCCGGTTGGCCCCAGCCCCTACAACATCATCCCCGCCTGGCATAAACCGTTTGCCCAGCCTGGCTTCGCTTTTGGCGGCAACTCCGGCGTGCAGGCAGAGTCACCTGATCGTATTCTGGTCGCCATGCGGGGCGAATACCGCCTGCCGCAGCCGATCCCCGGGGCCTACGCGGGCTATGCCGGCTCTCTCGGGGTGAATGTGCTGACGGACACGGAACCCCGTACCTGGCAAAACTGCCTGTACGAACTGGACGGCAACGGCAATATCATCACCATCTGGGATCAATGGGACGTGCTGTGCCAGAACTCGGACGGCCCCGGCCCGCACCGCATCCGTGTCAGCCCCTATGACCCGGAGCGCCGCGTGTGGGTGATCAACGAGACCTTTCATACCATTTATGTCTTCAGCAATGACGGCAGCGAACTGATCATGAGCTTCGGCGAGAAACGTGTGCCCGGCAGTGACAAGACTCACTTTGGCAGGCCTCAGGATGTCGCCTTCCTGCCCGATGGCCGCGTGCTGATCGCCGATGGCCTGGACAATCACCGCATTATCATTCTCGACAAGAATTTCGACTATCTGTCGGAGTTCGGCGGCTATGGCACCGGGCCCGGACAGTTCAACGGAGTACACTCCGTGGCCGTTGGCCCCAACGGGCTGATCTTCGGGCTCGACCGCTCCGGCGGGCGTGTCAATGTGTTCCGCACGACACCGGACCCGGCGGTGATGGAATATGTCGCAACCTGGGATGGCTTCAGCCTGCCCTTGGACATGATTGTGAACGAAGATTCCGTGTGGATGACCGACCTGAACCCGCTGCGTTTCATCAAACTCGACTTCAACGGCAATCGTCTGTATTCCTGGATCGTGGAACGCGATGGCCCCACGGGTTTTCTGGAAGTGCACGCCTTTACAGTGGATTCCGACCTCAACCTGATCGGCGGGGACAACCAGTATGGCCGTTCCCAGAAGATGGTGCCCAAACCCGGTGTGGACCCGGCTCTGTTAATCAAGACGCCGTGGTATCAGCACTGAGGCCATCGTCCATCCCTGCCGCCGTGGCTGCGGTGGAGCCAGCACTTTCTGCTGGTTCCACCCAGCGCAGGCTGTGAAAATCAAAGCCCAGCTCCAGCGTAGGTTTGATGACACAGAAATAGGGCGACAGGTCAAAATCCCTGGGCACATAGTGCGTGTAATGACGCGCCTCCAGATGTGTCTCTCCCGACTCCTCCTGCCATGTTTCCCGTGGCAGAATCGGATAATTGATAGACTGAAACGCCTGCGCAATCAGGGTGGAACAGATCGCCTTGGTGGGTTCGCCGCTGCCCAGGCTCAGCATCTGCCGGCGGTAACGCATGGGCACAGCCGGGTTCTGGATCAGATAACGCATGAGATCGAAAATATTCTTCAGATCGTAGCGATAACCGAGCCGCTCGCGCACAAAGCGCAGCAGCTTCTCCCGCTCCTCCTCCGACAGGCCAACGGGCCGGCAGATACGCACATTGTAGCTGGCGTATTTGGACAGGGGCACCAGAGTGACACCGGCGTTCAGATCGGCCTCCACCAATGCGGGTGTATCCAGCGAACGGCTGTCATCGCCCAGGTACAGACAGGCGTGGGACCAGGTGGATTGCGTCAGGTATTTGATAGCGGTGCTGATGCGGCTATTGCCATCCACCAGCAGAATGTCACCGGGGCGGATGACCTGCACCACCCGTTCAATGATCGCCGTATCATGCTGCTGATACCCTGGCCTTGGCTTGCTGAGAAAGCGCGCCAGATAACTGCCAATACTGCGTGTAATCTTCAACATAGACCTGCCCCTGATGCTCTGCGTTCGCGCCTCTTGCCGGCACGCCCCTAAGGTAACTCAAGCAGCGGATTTTTTCAGTTATACTCCAGACCCGGAACGGGCTGCCAGGGCAGGAGGGCATGACGATGCGCATCGATTGCACAAAATTCCTCATTAACGGAGCGTGGCAACTGCCGGGAGAGCGCGAACGCCTGGCCATCATCAATCCCGCCACCGAGAGCGCTTTCGCCCAGGTCAGCCTGGGCAATGCCGAAGATGTGGACGCCGCCGTCAGCGCCGCCCGTGAGGCCTTTCCGTCCTGGTCACAGACCCCGGTGGAGGAACGTGCCGCCGTACTGGAGCGCATCATCGCCGGCCTCCAGGCCCGTGCGGAAGAGCTGGCCCAGGCAATCTCCCGCGAGATGGGCGCTCCCATCCAGTTTGCCCGTACCGCCCAGGTCGGCGCGGGCCTGGCCCATTTTGTCACGGCCCTGAAGCTGTTGCGTGGTTTCGCTTTCGAGGAGAGCCGGGGCAACACCCGTATCGTCCATGAGCCCATCGGCGTGTGCGGCTTCATCACCCCGTGGAACTGGCCACTGAACCAGATCACCTGCAAGGTGGCGCCTGCGCTGGCAGCCGGCTGCACCATGGTCCTGAAGCCCAGCGAACTGGCGCCGGTCAGCGCCTGTCTGCTCAGCGAAATTCTGCAGGACGCCGGCCTGCCTGCCGGGGTCTACAATCTTGTCAACGGCGATGGGCCTACCGTTGGTGCCGCCATTGCCGCGCACGCCGACATCGATCTGGTGTCCTTCACCGGCTCCACCCGGGCCGGGTGTGAGGTGGCCAAAGCTGCGGCAGAAACCATCAAGAAAGTCACCCTGGAGCTGGGGGGCAAATCGGCCAATATCATTCTGGAAGACGCCGATTTCACCCGCGCCGTGACCGTGGGCGTACTGAGCTGCTTCAGCAACAGCGGCCAGTCCTGCAACGCCCCCACCCGCATGCTGGTGCCGCAAGCACGGCTGGAGGAGGCCATCGCCATCGCCACGGCGGCTGCCGCGAAATCCGTTCCGGGAGACCCGGCCAGCGACACAACACGCCTGGGCCCAGTCGTCAGCCAGGCTCAGTACGAACGCATTCAGGCCCTGATCCACAAGGGCATCGAGGAAGGCGCGCAAATCATCGTGGGTGGCCCCGGCAAACCGCAGGGCTGTGAAACCGGCTATTTTGTGCGCCCGACCATCTTTGCTCACGCCAATAACCGCATGACGATTGCCCGCGAGGAAATCTTCGGCCCCGTGCTCACCCTTCTCACATACCGCGATGAGGAGGACGCCATCGCCCAGGCCAATGACTCTCCCTATGGCCTGTCCGGCTATGTCTGGGGTGAGACGGAACACGCCCGCGCCATAGCCCGGCGACTGCGTACCGGCATGGTGCATATCAACGGCGCAGGGCCGGATTTCGCCGCCCCTTTCGGCGGCTACAAGCAGTCCGGCAATGGCCGGGAATGGGGAGAGGAAGGTTTCCGGGAGTTTCTGGAAACCAAGGCCATCATGGGTTTCGGGGGCTGAAAACAACAAAGCCCGGTACGCACAGGCGTCCGGGCTTTAGTGTCATACGCGCCTTGCAGGCCATCAATGGTGATGGTGATCCCCGTGGGCGTGCACATGACCGTGGTCGATCTCTTCCGGCGTGGCCTCGCGGATACTGACCACGTCCACATCGAAATGCAGGGTCTGGCCCGCCATCTCGTGGTTGCCATCGATGGTCACCTTGTCGCCATCCACCGATTTCACGGTGATGTGCTGGTGGCCGTGCTCGCCCTGGGCGGTAAATACCATGCCCGGTTCGATCTTCTCAACACCGCGGAACATGGACTTGTCGAGGGTGTGGATCAGATCGGGGTCGACCTCACCATAAGCCAGCTCCGGCGGAATGACGGCCTGAAAGGAATCACCGACCTTCTTGCCTGCGAGTTCTTTCTCCAGCCCGGGAATCAGGCCATGAGTACCGTGCAGATACATCAGGGGCTCGCCCCCTGCCGAAGAGTCCAGGACTTCTCCGTCTGCGTTCTTGAGCGTGTAGTGAATCTCCACGACGGAGTGTTTGCCGATGATGTCTGTCATAGTGAGTCCTGATTCTGAGTGAATTGGCAGGGGCGACATTATAAGGATATGGCGCGCCGGGGAAAGAGCGAACTCGCTTCGCCCAAGAAAGCACACTTGCCAGGCCCGGGTTCAGGCCTCGGTCAGCGGCAGCAGGCGCTCCCGGATGATGTGCCCGGCCTCCCTCACGATGCGACTGACCAGCTCCTCACACGCCGGAATATCCTCGATCAGGCCGACCACCATGCCCGCCGAACACACACCTCGTTCCATATCCCCGGTTTCAAACAGCTCCCGCCCCCTGTTGCCCTTGACCAACGGGGCGATCTGCGCAAAATCGGTCTCTCCGGGCCGGGCCTCGATCTCCAGCACCTGCCGGACAACGCCGTTACTGAACACCCGTGAGGTATTGCGCAGACTGCGCAGAATCAACGCAGTGTCCCGCTCACTGGCCTCCACCAGGCGCTGTTTGACCATCGGGTGCACCGGCGCTTCCCGAGTCACCAAAAAGCGGGTGCCCATATTGATACCGTCAGCCCCCAGCGCGAGTGCGGCGGCCAGCCCACGACCATCGGCAAAGCCGCCGGATGCGAGGAAGGGAATTTTCAACCGGCGCGCCGCCAGCGGCAGCAGGACGAGATTGCTGACATCATCCTCGCCCGGATGCCCTGCACACTCAAAGCCGTCCACGCTCACGATATCGCAACCTAATGCTTCTGCCTTCAACGCATGACGTACCGAGGTGCATTTGTGAATGACGGTAGCCCCCGCCTGTTTCAGGCGCGGCATATAGGGCTCGGGGTTGCGCCCTGCCGTCTCCACAATGCGCACACCGCTGTCGAGAATGGCGTCCAGATACTCCTCATAGGGCACGGGCCGGAGCGTGGGCAATATGGTCAGGTTGACGCCAAAGGGCTGATCGGTCATCTCCCGGCAACGCAGTATCTCCCGCCGCAGCGCTTCCGGGTCTGCCTGGGTCAGTGCCGTCAGGATGCCGAGCGCTCCCGCATTGGAGACTGCCGAGGCCAGCTCGGCCCGCCCCACCCATTGCATGCCACCCTGAACGATCGGATGGCGAATGCCCAGCATGCGTGTCACGCGTGTCTGCATGATCCCCCCTGTGTCTTTTTCCGCCGTGCCCGGCATGGTCGCCACCGGCTGTGGAACGATTATAGGCACAGCGCCACAACGCTTGAAACCCGTGACAATCCGTCACCACTGACTGGGGCTTCTGTGCTATATTGCGCCAGCGAAAAACCCACAAAAACAAGGGAGAGAACAGAATTGAACACCCACACAAAGATGTTGTCCCGTCATGTCGAGCGGACAGTAACAAACAAGGGCCCGGGTAGTTTTACTCCCCGCCTGCTCGTTCTGTCCTGTGCCGCCGCCATGTCGGTCATCAGCAGTCCCGCGCTGCTCGCGCAGTCCAGCTCCGAACAGCGCGCCATTGAAGAAATCATGGTGACGTCCTCCACACGACGTCCCGAATCCCTGGCCAACGTCAACGCCAGCGTTGGTGTGCTGTCCCAGGACGAATTGACCCTGATCTCCCATCAGCACATCCAGGAAGCGGCCAACCGCGTAGCCGGGGTCAACATCAACCGTGGCAACGGTCAGGAAAGCCTGCTGTCCATCCGTTCTCCCGTGCTGACCGGGGCGGGGGCCTGTGGCGCCTTCCTGCTGGCAGAACAGGGCATTCCGCTGCGTGCCGCCGGTTTCTGCAACGTCAACGAACTGTTTGATGCCAACAGCGAAAACGCAGCCCGCATTGAGGTCATTCGTGGCCCGGCAACCGCCTATTACGGCTCCAATGCCGTACACGGCATGATCAACGTGGTACTGCCGGACCCGCGTGAGGGCGGCGACATCACCCTGGAAGCCGGCCCGCGTGGCACCACGCGCGCCAATGCCTCGCTGGGCATGGACTACGGCAACTTCAAGCACATGTTCCTGGTCAATGGCACCAGCGAGAAGGGCTACCATGATGACAGCGGCTTTGATCAGCAGAAGCTGTCCTGGCGTTACCAGTACCAGAGCGCCAATGGCGTGTTCCTGGACGGGGGCTTCACCTTCACCAACCTGAACCAGGAAACCGCCGGCTATGTACTGGGCACCGATGCCTACAAGGACGATGCCCTGCGTGACACCAATCCCAACCCGGAAGCCTACCGCGACAACCAGAGCTTCCGCGCCTGGACCCGCATCAGCAAGACGCTGAACAACGGCTGGGAACTGGTGGCGACACCCTATTACCGCAAGGCGGACCTGAACTTCATCCAGCACTTCCTGCCGGGTGCTCCCACGGAAGACAACCAGCACGAAAGCCTGGGCCTGCAATTTGCCAGCTACAAGGATCTGGACGACAACACCATGCTGTCCTTCGGTCTTGATGCCGAAGTGACCCAGGGCTCCCTGCTGCAGGAACAGCGTTTCCCGACCGTGGGTTCCGCCTTCCTGGTGGCGACCACGCCGGTTGGCAAGCACTACGACTACGATGTCGATGCCACTCAGCTTGCGCCCTTTGCCCACTTCCAGCGCTACTGGGACAACGGCTGGGACATCTCCCTGGGGCTGCGCTATGAGCGTATGGAGTATGACTACGACAACCGCATGATTGACGGTCGCACCAAGGACAACGGGGTTCCCTGTGCCATGGGTGGCTGCCGTTACAACCGTCCGGCCGATCGTTCCGACAGCTTCGGCAACTGGGCACCCAAGTTTGCCCTGCGCTACCAGCTCAACGACAACCACAACGTACAGTTGCGCCTGAACAAGGGCTACCGTGCTCCGCAGGCCACCGAGCTGTATCGCCTGCAGAACACGCAGAGCGTTGCCGACCTGGATGCCGTGGAAATCGACAGCGCGGAGATCGGCATGGAAGGGGCAGCGGACGCCTGGCAATACGCCGTCACTGCCTATTACATGGACAAGGACAATGAGATCATCACCGACAGCAGCCGGATCAATCTCAACGACAGCCACACGAAGCACCGTGGCCTGGAACTGTCCGGCGCACTCGATCTGAACGAACAGTGGCGCATCTCCGGGGCCTACAATTTTGCCCGTCACACCTACGAGAACGATCAGTTCTCCGGCGGCGTGAACATCAACGGCAACGATGTGGACACGGCACCGCGCCGCTTCGGCAGCTTCCAGCTGCGCTGGCAGCCCATGGCCAATCTCTTCACCGAACTGGAAGTAGTGGACTCAGGCCCCTACTACAGCAACCCGGAGAACCTGAACCGCTACGACGGGCACGATATCTACAATCTGCGTACCCGTTGGCAGGTGCGAGAAGACCTCACGCTGGCGCTGAACATCCTCAACCTGACGGATGAAAAATATGCCGAACGTGCGGACTTTGCTTTCGGCAACGACCGCTATTTCACCGGGGAGCCGCTGCGCGCGTTCTTCTCCGTGAACTGGAAGTTCAACTAGGAGGCAGCGAGCACTGCCTTCACGACAGGGCCCGGTGTGTCTCGAACACATCGGGCCTTTTACGTTACGGACCCGCCATGACAGCGCCTGAGGACAAGGACCCGACTCTGCAGAAACTGCTGCGTTTCTTCAAACAGACGCAGGCCTTTGAGCGCCGCCCCATTCAGCATCCCGATCAAGACATCAACCGGCTTGAGCACGCCCGTGAACTCCCCGGCGGGCAGTTCCGCCAGGCGGCGGTGCTGATTCCGGTCATCACCGACCTGGACATACCCGCCATCGTTCTCACCCTGCGTACCGAACATCTCAGCAGCCACCCCGGGCAGGTCGCGTTTCCGGGGGGCAGGCAAGACCCGGGCGATGCCGGCCCCGTGCACACGGCCCTGCGGGAGAGCAAAGAGGAAATTGGTTTGCCGGCGGATGCGGTGCGCATCATCGGACGCCTGGGAGAACTGCTGATGCCGTCAGGGTATTGCGTCACACCTGTTGTGGGCCTGCTGTCCTCACAGACACCCCTGGTGCCCTCTCCGGGAGAGGTTGCGCAAATCTTCCAGCTTCCTTTGCCACTGGCGCTCGACACCCGGCAATACCAGCGCAAAACCATACAATGGCAGGGAGCACAGCGAGAGACGCTGGAGATGTATCACGATGGTTATCGCATCTGGGGAGCCACCGCCGCGATCCTGCACCACCTGGCCCGAGAAGTGGACAGTATTCCGGCGTGAGGATTCAGTCCCCCAGCAACAGATCGCGCTCGTCCTTGCTGACATGGGTTTCGGGACGATCCGGCGCATGCCGCACGCTGTTGCGCCCGACCTTCTTCGCCTCATAGAGCCAGTGATCCGCGCGCGCAACGAAACCGGGAACGTCTATGCGCTCCGTGCTTTTCATGCAGTCCACACCAAAACTGGCGGTTACCGTCAGCGCCTGATTGTCCAGGTGCAGCACAGATTCCGCGATACGCAGGCGCAGACGATCCGCCAGCTTGATGGCGGCATGCAGGGGAGTACCCGGGAGGATGATGGCGAACTCCTCGCCACCGTAGCGACAGGGAATATCCAGGCGTCTGAGGGAATTGCGCAGAATGCGGGCAATATGAACCAGAGCCTGATTACCGGCCTCGTGCCCCCAGCGGTCGTTGAAGGATTTGAAGTGATCCAGATCCATGATGACAAGGGACACCGGATGGCCGGAGCGGCGGCTGCGCTCCATTTCCAGATCGATGGATTGCAGAAAATGGCGATAATTGTACAGGCCGGTCAGCTCATCGATGCGAACCTGGGTATTGAGCTGTTTGATCTCCTGTTGCAACACCTCCAGCTTGTCCGCAAAGGGGCAGGTGTCACCATGCACCGGACAGTCCTCGGACAACCCAGACGACGAGGTCGCTGACACTAGCGATTTAGTCAAAAATCCTCCTTGCTACCACCGCGCAACGCTGCCTCCGTCAGCGCGGTGGCACTGCTGATCAGAGTTGTTCGAGCACCGCAGTGGCCGAACTGACGCCGATATCCCCTGCGGGTTCCACCCCGAGATAGCTGACAACACCATCCTCAATAATCATGGCATAACGTCTGCTACGCGTGCCCATGCCAAACCCTGTCGCATCCAGTTCCAGCCCCAGTGCACGGGTAAAGCTGCCGTTACCATCGCCCAGCATGAGAATCTCGTCGGCATTCTGGGTCTTTCCCCAGGCATCCATGACAAAGGCGTCGTTTACCGCCACACAGGCAATGGTATCCACTCCCTTGTCCTTAATCTTGTCAGCCAGTACAACAAAGCCTGGCAGATGTGTCACCGTGCAACCCGGAGTGAATGCGCCGGGTACGGCAAACAGGACGACTTTTTTGCCCGGGAAAATCTCCCCGGTCGAGATATCCTGAGGGCCCTTGTCGCCCATGATCTTGAGTGATGCTGCGGGAATTTTATCGCCAATTGCGATTGCCATGTTTGAGTCTCCACAAAATACGGGGTCGGTTCGGTCTGTGGGGTGGGCGTTTGTATTCACGCCCTGCCCCGAATGTTCGTGCCCGGGATAGTAGCAAGTCGCTGACGCTTACACAAAGTCAGCGCATTCGTGCAGCGCACCGGAGCAGCCTGTATGATGATCGGCCCAAACAGGCAACCCGGCAACCCTATGGACACTTTGTTTTTCTGGGCCTCGAAACTGATCTGGGCATTGATCTCCCCCGACAGCCTGCTGCTGATCCTGCTGCTGGCCGCCTATGCGCTGATTCTTTTCGGCTTGCGCCGCGCAGGCCGCCTGCTGCTGGGTCTGTGTGTGCTGATGACGCTGATAATCGCCTGCTTCCCCGTGGGGGAATGGCTGTATGCCCCGCTCGAATCCCGCTTTGCACCCCGGGAGCTGCCTGCGCAGGTGGACGGCATCCTCGTGCTTGGCGGTTATGTTGAACCCTCGCGCAGCGCCGCCTGGCAACAGGTACAAATGAACAACGCGGCAGAGCGCTGGGAGATGTTCACTTCCCTGGCCCGGCACTACCCCCAGGCAAAGCTGCTGGTCACAGGGGGAAGCGGGACACTGCTCGGCCAGCACATGAAGGAAACCGACAGCATCCCCGCTCTGATGCAACAGGCTGGGCTGGGCACACGGGATGTCCTGCTGGAAACCGAATCGCGCAATACCTGGGAAAATGCACGGATGAGCAAGGCCTTGCTGGCCCCACGCCCACAGGAGCAGTGGCTGTTGGTCACCTCCGCCGCCCATATGCCCCGCTCCATCGGGGTATTCTGTGCGCTGCAGTGGCAGGTCACGCCCGTCCCCGTGGACTTTCGCAGCACACGGGGAGCACTGTGGCGGCTGGAGCTGCGCTTTGCGGAACATCTGCTGGATTTGCGCGAGGCGAGCCATGAATGGGTGGGCCTGCTGGCCTATTATCTGACAGGCAAGACATCCCAGCTGCTGCCCGGCCCCGGGGGCTGCACGGATTAATCGTCGGCAGCCTTGCTCTGAGCGATCACCGCGTCAATCCAGTCCAGGTGATCCGACACGCGCTCGTAGACGCCCGTTGCACCGTACAAGCCCTGCACACCGGGCGGAGCCTCGTGCGGGGCGATCTCGCCGATGGCAATACCGGCAAGCCGCCACCCCTCTGTGGTTTCCAGCAGGGCGGGCCCGCCGCTGTCACCCAGGCCCGGCAAACCCTCCAGAGGCACGGCCTGATTGCCCGGGCGGCGCGGGTCATCAAAATCGAAGCGCAGGCGCCCGCGAATCTCGGATATGCGGTTCTGTGCCTTGCGAAAACGCCCATCGTCATGCTGTATGCCCGTTGTCCCGAGCCCCGAAAAGCCCCAACCCAACAGTGTCACCACGCGATTCAGTTCATCGCGCTCACGGTACAGGGGCATGCCCTGGGGAATCTGCACGGGCTCGCTCAGATGCAACAAAGCCAGGTCCACCTCCTCACTCGCGCGCGCCTCGTCATAGCGGAAGGCATAATTGGGGTGCAGCACCACCGCATCGATCCCTCGCATGGCACCGGCAATCGTCACCACATACTCCCCGGCACGCTCGATATAGCCCTGCATGGCGGTCTCCTCCACGCAGTGGGCTGCCGTGAGAGCCCACTGGGGATCGATCAGCGTTGCCACGCAAACCTTGCGCGCAGAGCGCTGCTCCAGCCAGAACACGGCAGGGAAACTGGTTTCGCTGGCAAGGTATCGCGCGTATCCAGTATCATGCCGCATGACAATGGCATGGGCACTGCCACTGGGCAGTAGCCAACAGGACAGCAGGATTGCTGCAATGAAAGTTCTGACTGGCACCCGTTTACATCCGTTTGCTGACCGATTGATGATTGCGCCGAACCTCCGGCACCTGTAGAGATACACTCATGAGTAACACAGACGACGATCGCGAATACGACCAGACCGGCCTCTACCCTCCGGGCCAGAGACCCTTTCGCCTGTTTGGCCTCATCGGGTTTCTGCTGGGGGTGATCGTGTTTATCGCCGCGACTGCCTTTATTCTCGACAGAACCCTGCTCTAACGTCGCCGCAGGCGGCGGGCCACCCGCAGATTTGGTCTCTCACGCTTGCGCGTGGCCATGCGGGCAATTGCGTACAGGCGAAACATGATGACAATGACGGCCACCACGACAAAGGCAATGATACTGAAAACCAGCCATTGCTCCTGAGTCCAGTTACTGGTGATCAGCCAACGTTCCAGCATTGTTGTCTCCCTCGTTCACAGGGGCATTATGAAGCAGTCGTCGCCCCGGAATCCACCCGCTCAGGACTCGTCCATCAGGCGGTGCAGCAGCGCTTCAATATCGCGGATGCGCTGATAGGGATCGTCAAGCTCCAGCAGTGCCTGCTTGCGCTCCAGGCTCAGAGGCACCAGTTCGCTCAAGCGCCAGCCCAGTTCCCGTAAATCATGGTAGGCGATGTTCATGCCCAGCCTGTTGATGACCGGATGGCTGACCAGCTGCTCCACCAGATCCACCAGCGCTTCCTGCTCATCATCCACCTCCAGCGGCGCCTCCCCGGCGTAGTCCGTAGCGCTGTACCGGACGCGTGCCATCAGCCACTGGCGCTCATCGTAATGGCAGTCCTCCACCTCGAACTTGCGCTCCCCCTCCACGGTGATGCCCAGCAAGCCGTTGGGCAGCTGGTCCCAGTCCACGATGCGCGCCAGCGTGCCCGTACGGTGAACCTGCTGGTGGGTGCCTGGCCGCATCACTTCCTCGCCCTCACGCAACAGACAGACACCGAAGCCGGTATTGCTGCGCAGGCAGTGTGTCACCAGGTTGAGATAGCGCTGCTCAAAAATCTGCAGCGGCAGACGTCCCTTCGGGAACAACACGGATTTCAGGGGAAACAGAGCAATCGTATCCTCTGATCCATTAGCACTCTGTGTTGTCGAAGTCGTCATGTTCCGCCCTGCCTTCAGACCTCACGGGCCCGAAGTGCCTGCATGAGTTTCTGGTGTATGCCGCCGAAGCCGCCATTGCTCATGATCACGATGTCGTCCCCCGGGCGGCTCTCGGCCAGCAAGGCCGCAATGATGTCCTCAATGGTACTGAGTACGCGTGCCGGCGTCGGGCTGCTGCGGGCCACGCGCTGCAGATCCAGCGCCACCGAACCGGAGTCAAACCACAGGGTAAGATCGGCAGGGTGGCAGGCCTCGCCCAGCACGGCCTGGTGCACGCCCATTTTCATGGTATTGGAGCGCGGTTCAATAACCGCGATCAGACGCCCCTTGCGTCCACTGCCATTGTATTTCGCACGCATGCCCCGCAGCGTGGTTTCGATGGCCGTGGGGTGATGGGCAAAATCATCGTAGACGCGCACCCCGGCCACCTCGCCCAGCAGCTCCTGGCGACGTTTGACGCCCTTGAACTGCTCCAGCGCCTCGCAGGCTACGCCAATCTCCACCCCGGCATGATGCGCCGCCGCCACCGCTGCCAGCGCATTGCGCACATTGTGTGTTCCGCTCAGGGACCATTGCACCTGGGTCGCAGGCTGCGCCTGGCCGTTCACGCGTTTGCCCAGCTCGAAACGACTGCCACCATCATCGAGCAGGCGCACGTACCAGGACAAGGCTTCATCGGCACCGCCCTGGTCCTCCTCTCCGACACCCAGCAGGTCCATCGCCTGACGTTCGCTCCAGCAGCCCTGGGCCAGCACCTGGGCCACGTGGATGTCATCACGCGGCGACAGGATCAGACCACTCGGCGGGATGATGCGCACCAGATGATGGAACTGACGCTGAATCGCAGCCAGGTCGGCAAAGATATCGCCATGGTCGAATTCAAGATTATTGAAGATGGCGGTGCGCGGCGAGTAGTGCACGAACTTGGAACGCTTGTCGAAAAAGGCGCTGTCGTATTCGTCCGCTTCCACCACGAAAAAAGGCGCCTCGCCGAGATCGGCAGAACGGCTGAAGTTGCTCGCCACGCCGCCGATGAGATAGCCCGGCTTGAGGCCCGCGTAGCTCAGAATCCACGCCAGCATCGAGGTGGTGGTGGTCTTGCCGTGAGTCCCGGCAACCGCCAGCACCCAGCGCCCCTTCAGCACATAACGCGCCAGCCATTCCGGGCCGGAGCAATAGTCCAGGCCCTTGTCGAGCGTGTACTCCACGGCGGGATTGCCGCGCGACATGGCATTGCCGATGACCACCAGATCGGGGTGCGGCTGCAGATGCGCCGGGTCAAACCCCTGCTGCAGCGTAATGCCCTGCTCTTCCAGTTGCGTGCTCATCGGCGGATAGACATTGGCGTCCGAACCGCTGACGGTATGCCCCATCTGTTTGGCCAGCACCGCGAGGCTGCCCATGAAGGTGCCGCAGATGCCGAGAATATGAATATGCATGGTGCCGCCTCTTGTACAAAGTGGGCCGCATTGTCTCAAATTAGGGCCTGCAGTAACATCCCGACACATCCACCCTACGAGCCCGGTTATGTCCGCACACGAATCCTTCTGGGACTATTCCTGCCGTGTTTACGCCCTTCCCGGCGTCAGCACGCTCTGCCTGCGCCTGCAGAACGAGCACGGGCAGGACGTAAACATGCTGCTGTTCGCCGCCTGGTTTGCCGGGACGCGGGGGGAGTTGTCAGACGCCCTTCTGCAGCAGGCATTGGCCTTTTCACAAAGCTGGGCAGGAGCCGTGGTGCGCCCGCTGCGCGGCGCCAGAGGCTGGTTGAAGGAAACACTCGAAGACCTCAGCCCGGTGTCAACGCTGGAGCGGGATGGCATGCAGGAGTTGCGGACACAGATCAAGGCACTGGAGCTGCGCACCGAGCAGTATCAGCAGACGCGCCTGGAGGCTCTCGTGAGTGATGTGGTCCAGGCGCTTACTGCCCGGCAACAGCAGCACGCCATGTCGGTCAATCTGCAACGCGTGGCAGCGTGCTATACGCAGCCCTCCCCAGCCCTGCAGGAAGCCCTCAGCGCGCTTTGCTCGGCCCTTGCCAGCGCTTGACGATACCCACGTCAATATCGAACAGATCCAACACCCTTCCTACGCTGTGATTGATGAGATCGTCGATGGACTGTGGGCGGATATACAGCGCGGGCATGGGCGGGGCAATAATGGCCCCGAGCTGGCAGGCCTTGAGCATGAGCTCGCAGTGCCCGGCATGCAGCGGCGACTCCCTCGGCATCAGCACCAGACGACGACGCTCCTTGAGCACGACATCCGCCGCACGCACCAGCAGGTTGTCCGCATAGGAGTTTACGATGCCCGACAGGGTTTTCATCGAACAGGGCGCCACGACCATGCCCTCGGTACGATAGGAGCCGCTGGCAATCGAGGCGGCCATATCATTGATCGAATGCACCTCGTCCGCGAGCGCCAGCACCTCGCTCAATTCCCAGTCTGTTTCCAGCGCGATGTTCATGCGGGCAGACGGGGTCAGGATCAAATGCGTCTCCACCTGCGGCAGTGTGTTCAGCACCTCCAGCAGACGTATCCCGTAAATCAGGCCACTGGCCCCCGACATCCCCACCGTAATTCGCATTGCGCGTCCTCTAACCCTTGTCAGCCCTGGCCTGCGATTGCCTTGCCAAGTGGCAAAAGGGTAACATCGCGGCTTCTTTAACGGTCAGACTAGCAGGTTTCCCCCCATGGCCAAAGCCAATCTTTTCTATGCCCAGTCGGGTGGTGTGACATCCGTAATCAATGCCAGCGCCTGCGGTGTGATCGAGACCGCGCGCCAGCACAAGGACAAAATCGGCAAGGTATATGCCGGGCGCAATGGCATCATCGGTGCCCTGCGCGAAGAGCTGATCGACACCGGCAAGGAGTCGGCCGCCAGCATCACCGCGCTGCGCCATACCCCGGCCGGCGCCTTCGGTTCCTGCCGCTACAAACTCAAGTCCTACGCAGAAAACACCGCCGAGTACGAACGCCTGATGGACGTATTCAAGGCGCATAATATCCGCTACTTCCTCTACAACGGCGGCGGCGATTCCCAAGACACCGCCAACAAGCTGGCCCAGCTGAGCATCGAGAAAGGCTTCCCGATTCAGTGCATCGGCGTTCCCAAAACCGTGGACAATGATCTGCCCATTACCGACAACTGCCCGGGCTTCGGCTCCGTGGCCAAGTATGTGGCGGTCTCCATCCGCGAGGCCGGGCTCGATGTTGCCTCCATGTGCGAAAGCTCCACCAAGGTGTTCGTGATGGAAGTCATGGGGCGCCACGCCGGCTGGATTGCCGGTGCTGCCGGCCTCGCCGCCGAGCAGGAAGGGGACGCACCGCACATCATTCTGTTCCCGGAAATTGCCTTCAACCAGAAGAAATTCCTGCAGAAAGTGAAGAGCTGTGTGAAACAGTTTGGCTATTGCGCCATCGTGGTTTCCGAAGGTGCGCAAAACAAGGACGGCAGTTTCCTGGCCGCCGCCGGAGGAAAAGACGCCTTCGGTCACGCTCAACTGGGCGGCGTGGCACCTTTCGTGGCGGAAATGATCAAGCGCGAACTGGGTTACAAATATCACTGGGCCGTGTCGGATTATCTGCAACGCGCGGCACGCCACATTGCCTCGGCAACAGACGTGGCCCAGGCCTATGCCATGGGACAGGCCGCTGTGGAGTTTGCACTGGCAGGGAAAAATGCGGTGATGCCCACGATCGTGCGCAAGGCCGGCAAGAAATACGCCTGGTCCGTTGGCGAGGCAAAGCTGTCCGATGTGGCCAATGTGGAAAAAATGATGCCGCGCAATTTCATCAGCAAGGACGGTTTCGGCATCACGCCACAGGCCCGCGAGTATTTCGCCCCGCTGATTCAGGGCGAGGACTACCCGCCGTACAAGAATGGCCTGCCGCAATACGCCCGGCTTAAAAAGGTTCTGGTACCGAAGAAGCTGAAACCCTGGAAGGCCTGACACCTCAGGAAAGAGATATAGCGCCTGCCCTTAGGGAGCCAGGCGCTCCACTTTCCAGTGTTCCCCTGCCTGCAGGGTATATTCGAAGCGATCGTGCAAGCGATGTTCCCCACCCTGCCAGAACTCGATCTGCAGAGGCCGCACACGATACCCGCCCCAGAACTCCGGCAGCGGAATATCCGCGTCCTCGAACTTGCGCCCAATGGACTGCCACTGCTTGATGAGACTCTCCTTGGAGGCCAGGGGGCGGCTCTGCGCCGATGCCCATGCCGCAAGCTGGCTCTCGCGCGGGCGCGAACTGAAATACTGCCGTGAATCCTCTACCGCGACCTTTTCCGCCACGCCGGAAATTTCCACCTGACGCTCGATGCTGTGCCAGGGGAAATGCAGGCTGACACGCGCATTGCAGGCGATCTCGCGTGCCTTGCGACTCTCGTAATTGGTGAAGAAAGTGAAGCCCTGGGCATCGAAAGACTTGAGCAGCACGATGCGCTGGCTGGGCTGCCCATCCTTGCCCACGGATGCCACCGTCATGGCATTGGCATCAGGGATACCCATGTCGATGGCCTCCTGCAGCCAGCGGGAAAACAGCGCGATGGGGTCTGGCGTCAGATCCTTTGAGTGAAGGCCGCCTCTGACGTATTCGCGGCGAATTGCTTGTAAATCCATGATGTGTCCTTACGATCGTGCCTGCTGGCAGAACCTGATTTGAAGCTGCCAGCACTTTCCAGTCTGCAACAGCCAAGGGGGATATCAGCGAATGAAATCGCCGTATTCCCAGACCTGATTGCGGATGGTGCCACTCGGATAGATGAAGGTTCCGGGGCCATGCTTGTCATTGGCAAAGAAACCGCCGACGTACCTCTGACCGTCCGGCCAGCGGTAAGTTCCCTGCCCCTGATAGAGGTCGTTGACGAAGTCACCGGTGTAGTTTTCAGTATGATCGGCGAGCCAGTGCTCGGAGTACTTGTTCTCCGTCCAGTCCTTCAGGCCAAAGAAATACGAGCCGCGGCCGTTGCGTTTGTCGTCCTTCCACTGCCCGATATAGAGCTTGTCGCGCCCGTTATAGAAACTGCCGCGCCCGCTGCGTACCCCCATCTCCCAGTTGCCATCGTAGTAGGAGCGTTCGGAGCGTGAAATCATCTGGGTGAGCTTGCCGTTGCCGTGGTATTTGCCGTCCTTGAAATTGCCCCGGTAGACATCGGTGCCCAGCGTGGTCTTGATTTCCAGGGTGCCATAACCGTTCTCACAGTCTCCGAAGGTACATTCACGACTGAGCTCTTTTGCTGGCTCCGCGGAGGATTGTGCCTGCACGCCCGCTGTGCCGACCCCCAGCAGGAAGGCCAACAGCCATGCCGTCAGTGGATATCGTGATGTCATAATGAAAACCTCCTTTGCGCGCCCCGCAGTGTAGCGGCCATGTGCGGCGGTATTGTGACAGATTCAATGGCCAAGAGATTGCAGAACATCAAATTTATCGCCTGCAGGGCAGGCTCCCACACAAGCATGCCCCCGTAGGAGCCAGCCCTACTGGCGATTCATGCATCAACCGATATGGCGCAGCACCGTCAGGGGGCTGGTGTTGACCACCCGCCGGGTGGCCAGCAGGCCCAGCAGCCCGATCAGCAGCATGCCGATCAGAGGCCCTGCCAGCCAGGCCCAGTAGTGCAACGTGAAATCCTGCTGGAAGACCTCTGTCTGCAGATAATACAGACAGCCCTCGGCCCCCAATGTGGCAATAATGCCCGCCATCAGCCCAATGCTGGCGAACTCGATCAGCAGGCTGCTGAGAATCAGTTTGCGGCCCGCCCCCAGCGTACGCAGAATCGCGTTCTCGCGGAAACGTTCGTCCAGCGTTGCCGTGACACAGGCCAGCAGCACGAGCGCACCACAGACCAGCACCAGCGCGGCAATCAACTCGATCGCCGAGGTGACCTGGGCGATGATGTTCTGAATCTGCTCGATCAGCGCGTCAATCTCGATCACCACGATGGTGGGGAATTCCCGCAACAGATCGTTGATCATCACCTTCTTTTCCTGCGCCATCAGCGCCGTGGAGAGATAGGTGCCGCCAAGCCCATCGAGAGTGCCCGGAGAGAAGATGATGAAGAAGTTCGGCTGCATATTGTCCCAGCGCACACTGCGCAGGCTCTGCACCTCGGCCTCGATCAAACGCCCCTGGCCCACATCGAACTCGATGATGTCCCCCAGCTTGGCGCCCAGCCGTTCGGCGTAATCATCCTCCAGCGACACATAGCCCACTTGCGGATTTTCGTCCCACCACTGCCCGGCCACCACCTCGTTGTCATTGGGCAGGCGATTGGTCCAGGTGACCTGGCGATTGCTGACCCGCCGGGGCCGACCGTCTTCCCCCACTTCCTGCTCACCTGCTTCACCCCCCCCCGCACTGCGTTCGGTGACATTGCTCTGCTCGTCGTCATCCATCCACTGCGGACGCGGTTCCTCACCGTTGATGCGGGTGACCCCCACGCTCATCATGGGGAAAAACTGATTGGGCTCTACCCCGTGGCTGCGGAAGAAGGCCTCAATGCCGGGAATCTGCCCCTCGGTGACGTTCATCAGGAAGTGGTTCGGGGTGTTCTCCGGCAACTGGGCCTGCCAGTCGCGGATCAGATCGGTGCGCAGCAGGGTCAGAATCAGCAGACACATGATGGTGAGCGAGAACACCAGAATCTGCAGCACATTCTGCTTGCGGCGGCGCCGTGTGGCGGACATGGCCAGCTTCCACGCGCTGCCGGCCTTCATGCCGACACTGTTGCCGGAGCGCAGCAGCAGCCACGACAGACCGGAGAGCAAAAGGACCACCCCGGCCACGGCCAGCACCAGCACGCTGGTAATCACCACGTCACGGCTGTACCACAGCATCAGCACCAGGGAACCCGCGATGCCGACGCCATAGGGCAGACGCGCCCCCAGGGTATTGTCGTCCAGGTCCTTGCGCAGCACCCGCAGCGGCGATGTCCTGCGCAGAGACAGCAGCGGCGGCAGCGCAAAGGAGAGCAAACAGATGACCGCCGTCATGGAGCCCACCACATAGGGCGAGAACCCGGCGGGCGGCAGATCCACCGCGATCACCGCCGCAAGCGCGCGCAGAATGAGCACATGAATGCCCCAGCCGAGGAAGGAGCCCAGCACGATGGCGATCAACACCAGCACCGCCTGGATGCTCATGTACAGGGTCATGATCTGGCCAGAGGTGCAGCCCAGGGTTTTCAGAATGGCAACATAGTCGAAGTGGCGCTCGCTGTAGCGGCGCGCGGTCAGGGCAATCGCCACCCCCGCCAGCAGCACAGCAAACAGGCTGCCCAGCAGCAGGAAGCTTTCGGCACGGTTCAGGGCATCCGCCACCTCGGAGCTTTCATCGCGCACATCGCGCAGACGGAACTCACCGTTGGTGCGGGTGCTGAGCCATTCGGCATAGGTTTCCAGCGCGCTCGCGTCCCCCGCAAAGAGATAGCGGTAACTGACCCGACTGCCGACCTGAATCACCTCGGTAGCAGGCACATCGGCGGTATTGAGCATGAGCCGTGGCCCTGCGTTCTCCATCATGCCGCCCTGCTGGCGGTCGGGCTCCTGCACAATCACCCGGGTGACGCGCAGCTCGGCATTGCCCACATAGAGAATATCGCCGATGTCAGCATCGAGTGCCGGCAGCACGCGGGACTCCACCCACACCTCTCCGGCGGGCGGTCCGCCATCGATGGGGACACCCGCCCCGAAGGCGCGCTCGGCCACCAGCAGTTGCCCGCGCAGCGGATAGGCATCGCTCACCGCCTTGGCGGAGACCAGCATATTGCCATTATCGGAAAACACCATGGAACCGAAGGCCAGGGTCTCGGCGGTTTGCAGGCCGAGGCTGCGGGCCTCATCAAGCCATTCGGCTGGCGCCTCACCGCGCCCGCTGAGCACCCGGTCTGCCGCCAGCATATTGGCCGATTCGGCCAGCAGCGCCTGCTCCAGCCGATCGGTGAACAGGGCAATGCCGGTCACCGAGGTCACCGCCATCACCAAAGCAAGGAAAAGCAGGCGCAGCTCGCCCCCCTGCCAGTCGCGCCATAGCAGGCGCAGGGACAGACGCAGCAGCGTGGACAATGTCAGCGGTTTCACCGTCACCGTGCGTGGACTCGCCGCTTCCGCTTGTGCTGCCACTTCCTGAACATCAGTGCTCATCGTGGGCCTCGGCCAAGGCAGGTTCTGAATCACCGTGGCGCTCATCGCTGACGATTTCACCAGCCACCAGGCGTACCGTGCGATGGCACTGCCGCGCCAGGCGCTCGTCATGGGTCACCAGCACCAGCGTGGTGGCGTATTCCTTGTTGAGGGAGAACAGCAGCTCGATGACACGGGCACCCGTGGCACTGTCGAGATTGCCGGTGGGTTCATCCGCGAAGAGAATACGGGCCTCGGAGGCAAAGGCACGGGCAATAGCGACGCGTTGCTGCTCGCCGCCGGAAAGCTGATTGGGATAGTGGTGGCTGCGCGCCCCCAGGCCAACCCGCTCCAGCAGGGCCGTGGCCTTTTCCCGCGCCTGGCTGTCGTTCTTCAGTTCAATGGGCAGCATGACGTTTTCCAGCGCCGTCAGGCTGGGCAACAACTGGAAGGACTGAAACACGAAGCCCACCAGTTGCCCGCGCAGCACCGCGCGCTGTTCCTCGTCCAGGGTGCTCAGGCGATGACCATCCAGAATCACCTCACCGGAGCTGGCAGTATCCAGCCCCGCCATCAGGCCCAGCAGGGTGGATTTGCCGGAGCCGGATGCGCCAATGATGGCGACGGTCTCTGCCTCCTCGACCTCCAGTGACACTCCCTTGAGAATCACCAGCTCGCCCTCACTGGTCATCACGCGTTTGCCGAGGTTTTCGATCTTGATCATAGATGCAGCCTTGCCATGTTCTGTTGTCACTCTGTGTCTGTGCCTTTACGCGGCAGCCACGCAAACCGGTTCACACGCCATCGCAGGCCCGGTGTTTACAGCCGCTTACAAGACCGCGACTTTAGCCCAAACCTGTCCCGGGAGTCGAACGTTTCACCGGGCCAGAGACACCAGTGGGCGCATGGGATTGAATAAGCCGGGGGGAAGCATTACAGTCTTGAACGATCACCAGCAAAGAAGCACGGCAGCACTAATGAGCATTTTTCCCGACAGAAATCAGGCAGTTTTCCGCATCATCCTGCTGCTTTTATGGGCACTGTTCAGCTTGCCCACCCAGGCGCAGGACAAGCAAACCATCGTGGTTTTCGGCGACAGCCTGAGCGCGGGCTATCGCATGGAGCAGGAACAGGGCTGGGTGCATCTGCTGGCGCAGCGTCTGGACGAAGTGAGCCCTGACTATAAAGTGGTCAACGCGAGCGTGAGCGGCGAGACCACCACCGGGGGGCTGTCCCGCCTGCCGGCAACACTGGAGGCCAGCAAGCCGGATATCGTCATTCTGGAGCTGGGAGGCAACGATGGGCTGCGAGGGCTGCCGGTGGCGAATATCAAGCAGAACCTGATCCGCATGGTGGAATTGAGCCAGGCCGCGGGTGCCAGGGTGATCCTGGCGGGCATCCAGATTCCACCGAACTACGGAGCACGCTACACAGCCCCCTTCACCAGCCAGTTCGCGGAAATCGCACAGGACATGTCACTGCCCCTGATCCCCTTCCTGATCGACGGCATCGCACAGCAGCGGGAGCTGATGCAGGACGATGGCATTCACCCGAAAGCGGAAGCCCAAAGCATGGTGCTGGACAATGTCTGGCCGGTGCTGGCCGAGGTTCTTGAGCTGGGTTCTTCCCGCAGCTGATGCTTACTCTCTTCCCTTCGTGCTGGTTTCTGGCATTGAGGTGAGTACTTCGTAGCCCCGCTCTGGGCACTGGGTATAAGCATTCAGAACACGCCAAAAAGCGTACATCCCTGTACAGGCTCGACACACGCCATCCCTGGCGTGTGACGGTTCTGCCTGCTTATACCCAGCGCCCAGAGCTGACATCACAGCCAGTTCGCGGATATTTGGGGCCAGTGTAAGAACTCTTGGGAAAAAGATGATATGCAGAGTTTTTACACTGACCCCAAATAGCCCCTAATTGGCTAGCCACGAATGAGGCTCCTGGAACTATCGTCAATTGGAGTTTTTGGTATAAATCCCCGTCTGGGCAACCCGCCTGTACACCAAATATTATTCCCAGTGTCGAAAGTGCAATTAAAAATGCACATGATGCCGGTATTCTCATAGTAGTAATTGCAGGAAATGATACTTGCAGTGCTGATGACTACACACCAAGTAGAATCCCTGAAGCATTTACTGTAGGTGCGACTACAAATGGTAGCTCATCTACAGATATTAGGTCATTTTTTACAAGAACCGGATATAGCATTTCCACGTTTGCACCAGGTGAAAATGTCCCCGTCATTGACAAGAATGGTAATCAGTCCGTTGCAAGCGGAACCTCAATCGCTGCTCCGTTAATAGCAGGAGTTATGGCGGTTGCATGTGAGGCTTCTGGCACTGCTTGCAACTCAGGCGATACCGCTTCTTTATATAATGCCTTCCGCGCCACCGGAACAATGGGTACAGTGACTGAGCTATTTGGAGGCGGCCCAGTGTCCGGTTCTACATCCAGATTCATTTGGCAACAATGGTAATATCCCTAAATCATCTCTCGTGCTGATTTTTTCCCAGCACGAGAGCTTAAAGTCGAGATAAAATCATGAAATATTTCCTTCAGATCATCGTCGCTATAGGGGCTGTAATAACTTCGAATCTATTGATAGCTCACGATGACCCCATCTATTCCGACAGCAACCTTGAACTAACTATACCGTCAGTTGATACAGAGGATCACCCAGGATTCTATAAAGACGTCAGACTCGAATTCTATCAAAATGATCTGTGGCGCTTGACTCGTGTAACAACAACTACCGTTTTACAGGAGATCTATGATGTTGAACTCGTGAAAACCGATAACATACCAATACAGGTTTTTTTAAAGATATCAGGCGCACTCATTGATGGTTGCCGTAAACTCGGTGAGATTGATGTTCGTAGAAAAGAGCATGTATTCGAAATATATATTCATATTGATCCACACAGTATCCCTGCAGACGATGTTGCTTGTCCTGGCTCCGTTACTTTCTTTACGAAAACCGTACCGTTACCAGTTTACGGACTGAATGCTGGCGAATACGAATTCCAGGTGAACGGCAAGTTTAACGGTGAGTTTACTTTTATGACAGATAACACATTGCCTTAGCCAATCTAAGACATCATCTGAGCTTCCCCCAAAGGATATTTGGGGTCAGTGTAAAAACTCTTGAAGGCAGTATGGCTCTGAGAGGCAATTTCACTATGCTGATTATATTTCCGGAAGCAGGAAAAGGTAATGTATGGCGTTAACACAAATAACGTTTCTTATATCGTCAATTCTAGGAATTATTCTGCCATTTTTTTCTGCAATCACCAACAGTCAACGAACAGCTTACATAGCAGCAGCACTGTCTATTCCTATCTGTTTTTATGTGGCTGGTGCTCCAACCTTTTACTATGTGCCTCTCATATTTCCTATCCTCACTGTAATGGGAGGATACTTGCTGCCAACTCGACGCACCTTAGCTATATGGTTGTTATTATCTCCACATATCATATCAACACTCTTATCTATTCTTGGATATTTGGGGTCAGCGTAAGAACTCTTGAAGACAGTATAGCCCTGAGAGGCGATTTCACTATCCTGACGCTTTAACAATGACCACTGCAACCAAGGAAGATTGATGGTAAAAAGAGGACCAAAGGCCAAAAAAAGATGATACGCAGGGTTTTTACACTGACCCCAAATATCCCAAATATCTCCCTGTCAGGTTCTCCTTCGCGATTTATATGGCAACAATGGTAGGCGTCGATAGGACTTGACCGACTGCCCCTAAGGTGTAACCACTTTAGGGGCAGTCGCTTTGAGGAGATTCTGAAAATGCGTAATTTATTAGTTCTTTCCGTTACTCTTGTATCTCTTAACTTCCCACAATACCTCTATTCGCAGCCAATGAATGCGACGCTGAGTTTACAAGAGGATTATGTCCTTGAAGTTCCCTTGGTTAACTACGGAGACAATCCGGGGCAGTATCAAAATGCAATTTTCAAAAGCGCCGGATCAGAAGCTGAGTGGACACTAGTATCCGCAGATGTCGGCACTCTTATAGGATCAGTTGACGCTGTTGAGGTGGTTGTAACTTCAGAAACACCTGTTCAAGTGTTTCTCGAGGTTTCAGGAACATTCGGGACAGGTTGCCCAAGGGTCGGAAAATATGCAATCAATATGCATGGAAATGTCTTTAATGTATTTCTGTACTATGATCCTGACTCGCTCCCCTCACCAGAGATTGACTGCACCACCGAGCAGGTGCAGTTTTCAAAAACTATTCCCTTGCCCGTGTATGGACTAGACGCAGGTGCGTATAGTTTTGCCATTAATGAAAGGGTAAGCGGAAACTTTGAAATCACTACGGACAACGTACTCCCAAACTAGTTTCCGAGATATTTGGGGTCAATACGCAGGGTTTTTACACTGACCCCAAATAGCCCCAAATAGCCTTGTAAGCATTCAGAACACGCCATCCCTGGCGTGTCTCGGTTCTGCCTGCTTATACCCAGCGCCCAGAGCTGACATCACGCCAACGATTACGCTTTCGATTTTTGCATAGAACGAAGGCACTGAACGAAGGATTTTACCACCACGATATTCGTGGTAACGGATATTTTGGGTCAGTGTAAGAACTCTTGAAAAAAGATGATACGCAGAGTTTTTACACTGACCCCAAATAGCCCCGACTCCCTCGCCGCTCGGCTCGTTAGACGAAGTGCCGACCTTAAGGTTAAGGGACTCACCAGCAGACAACACTCATCTCACTTGTAATGATTACGACGCCCCCTGTCATCCCGCTCATGACGGCTGCGGGAAGAGTGTCTATCCTGGGACACACGGCGCTCATAGCGATGTTCATCGCGATAGTCCCGCTGCTGCAGCCCGAAGGGAGCGTAGCGTGACGACGGACGGCTCACGATGACCGGGCGGGATGAATACGAGCGCGAGGAATAGTAGGGAAAATCCCAGCCGCTGGTGAAGCGCACATAGCCACTGTCCAGGCCACCGAAGATCGCGCCGATGCTGATGAAGCTGCGATCCAGGTAGCGGTAGCGCGGCTCAAAATGCACCTCGCGGTAACGACGATCCAGGCTGTGGTAATGGCGCGAGAGCGTGTCGTAGCGTGACTGAATATAGACACGCTCATAGCGCCCGTCGATCGCATCGCGGAAACGGCTGGCCTCCTGTGCCAGTTCCTCTGCCTCACGGCGCAGCGCACGGTGTTCCCCGCTATAACGCAGTTCCCGGGCGATGTCCCGGCTGAGGGACTCCAGCTCCCGGGCCTGCTGGTGCAGATAGGCATCCGAGGCACTCGCCTGCATGGCAAAAAGGCCCAGAGCCAGGCTGATGATCAGAGTGTGGAAGGTTTTCATGTTGGGACTCCTTCGTGCCACATCCGCAGACATGGCGCGTTGCTGTGATCCGGGAGAAGTCGTCTCCCATGCTCACAGTCTAAGCAGCCCACATGAACCTGAACTGAACGTCCCGGCGGGTCTTTCGGCTATTCCCCGGTAATTGCCAGATACTGGCGCACCACCGCATCCATGCCCTGCTCCAGCGACTCCACCACCAGCGCGTGCCCGATGGAAACCTCCTCGATGCCGGGAATCCTCAGGAAGGTCGCCAGATTATTAAGATCCAGGTCGTGCCCGGCATTCAGGCCGATACCCAGTTCCCGGGCACGAGCCGCCGTGGCCGCGTAGTCCGCCAGCACGGCATCCTGGCGGTCCGTGCCAAAGGCCTCCGCATAGCTTTCGGTGTACAGCTCGATGCGGTCGGCGCCGACCTCAAGCGCTGCATCCACCAACCCGGGCACCGGGTCCAGAAACAGGCTGCTGCGCACACCGGCCTGACGCAGGCGTTGCAGAATCTCGCGCAGCTCCGTGGCATGGGTCGGCACATCCCAGCCATGATCCGAGGTGAGCTGATCGGGGGCATCCGGCACCAGCGTGCACTGCGCCGGGCGTACCCGTTCCACCATCGCCAGAAATTCTTCCGATGGGTAGCCCTCGATATTGAATTCGACGCGGGGGTAGTCCTTCAGCAGCTCGGTGATGTCCACGACGTCCTGCCGGGTGACATGGCGCTCGTCGGGGCGAGGATGCACGGTGATGCCCTTCACGCCCAGTGCCAGGAGACGCCGCACAAACGCCAGAACATCCGGATAGTTGCGGCCACGGGAATTGCGCAACAGGGCAATCTTGTTCACGTTGACGCTGAGTACAGTCATATCAGTCTCCTGCGGGCAGCCTATGCCACGTCCTCCGGCTCGGAGCCGGGTTTCAGAAATCCATGCACGATGCGGTAAAAGGTCTGCGGTTTTTCCGCATGCAGCCAGTGGCCGGTATGCTGGATGACCTTGATGCGGGCCTGCGAGAAACGCTGCAGAATCGCCTCCCGATGCTGCTCGGTAATATAGTTCGACAAGGCGCCTTTCACAAACAGCACCGGGCCGTCAAAACGCCCTGCCATAAGCCCCTCGCGCAAGCGATCGTAATGACTGGTCAGCACCGCCAGGTTGATCCGCCAGCCAAAAGTTCCATCGGTCTGCCTGATCAGATTGGTGAGCAGAAACTGGCGCACCAGTTCGTCGGGTTCATATTCCGCCAGAATCACATCCGCCTCGTTACGGCTGCCGATGCGGGCGGTATCGATGGCCTTCAGGCCGGCCAGAATACTGTCGTGTTGTCCCTCATAAGCAACGGGCGCAATATCGGCGACCACCAGCCGTTCCACCCGCTCCGGCGCACTCAGCGCCACCTGCATGGCCGTCTTGCCGCCCATGGAATGCCCCAGGATATGGCAGCGGGCAATGCCGTGATCGTCCATGAACTCCAGCACATCGCGCGCCATGTTCGGGTAGTCCATCTCGTCGCTGTGAGGCGAGCCCCCGTGGTTGCGCAGGTCCAGCCCGTAGACGGCAAAATCGCTCGCCAGCTGCCGGCACTGCCAGCCCCAGTTGCTGTAGCTGCCGAACAGACCGTGCAGCACTAGCAGCGGCTCTCCCTCGCTGGAGTATTGCTTGTAATTCAGCTTCACGCGCTACAACCCGGCCTTGATCAGGGCCAACACATCGTCGTGATGGGTCTTGGTCTTGACCTTGTCCATGATATGCACCAGACGCCCTTCGGCATCGATGAGGAAGCTGGTGCGCACGATGCCCATGAACTCACGCCCCATGAATTTCTTCAGGTCCCACACACCGTATTTGTCCGCAACCGCGTGGTCTTCATCGGAGAGCAGCGTGAAGTTCAGCCCATCGCGTTCGGCAAATTTCTTCAGCCGGGCAACGGGGTCGGGGCTGATGGCAAGCACCACCGTGTTCAGTTTTTTCAGCTCGGCCTTCACATCGCGCAAGCCGCAAGCCTGGACGGTGCAGCCGGGGGTCATGGCCTTGGGGTAGAAATAGACCAGAACATTCTTTCCGCGAAAATCCTGCAATTTGACGGGCTTGCCGTCCTGGTCCTGCAGGGTGAAGGCGGGGGCAAGATTACCGATCTTGGGATGGGCCATGGGGAAGACTCCTGTCATTCTCTGCAATGGGAAGCGAGGCGCTATTATAGACGTGCCATAGCGATTGCGTCATGGCAGCTTTAGGCGCTTTCCCCTAGAATCCCTCGTCATGAACCGTCCCCTTCACTCCATTGTGGTACTCACCGGCGCCGGCATTTCCGCCGAATCCGGCATCCAGACATTCCGCGCCAGTGATGGCCTGTGGGAAAACCACCGCATCGAGGATGTGGCCACCCCGGAGGGCTTCGCCCGCAACCCCCAGCTCGTGCACCAGTTCTACAACGCGCGCCGCCGCCAACTGCTGCAGGAGGACGTACGCCCCAACCCGGCACACAGTGCTCTGGCCAGGCTGGAACACAGCTTTCCGGGAGAGGTGCTGATCGTGACCCAGAACGTGGACAATCTGCACGAACGGGCAGGCAGCCGCAATCTGGTTCACCTGCACGGGGAATTGCTGAAAATGCACTGCCAGGTCAGCGGCCTGGTGTTCGATATTCGCGAGGATCTGGGTTTCGATACGGTCTGCCGCTGCTGCGGCGAGCCGGGCAATCTGCGCCCGCACATCGTCTGGTTCGGGGAAATGCCGTTGGAGCTGCCCCGCATCACCCGGGCGCTGGAGCAATGCGATCTGTTCCTCTCCATCGGCACCTCGGGCAATGTCTACCCGGCCGCAGGTTTTCATCAGAGCGCCAAGGGCCACGGGGCGCGAACGGTGGAGCTGAACCTGGACCCGACACACTCACGCTTCGACGAGCATCTCTACGGCCCGGCCTCCGAAATCGTGCCCGGGTTTGTCGAACGCCTGCTAAGGCAGCAGTAGCCGCTCCAGCTCCTCGGGAAAACAGGGGCGTCCTTTCTCGTTGACCGCGGCCACCACGAAGCGCGCATCCATGACCGGGGTTTCATCCGCAAGCAGCACAATGCGCTGCACGAAGGCCATGCGCAGCCGCGACACACGCTCGGTATACAGGGATACACGAAAGGCATCCCCGGGGCGCAGGGAACGCAGATAGTCCAGTTCGGCACGAATGACCATGACATGCAGGCCACGGGCGGTCAGCTCAACAAAGTCCACGTCGCGGGTTTTGAGATAAAGATGCCGGGCATGCTCCAGATAATTCTGGTACACGGCATTGTTGACGATGCCCTGCAGATCACATTCGTAATCGCGCACGGTCATTTCAACGCTGAATTCCTGCATGGAAACTGCCTCCGGGGCGGGTATCGGGGATCATTGCCAGCGCGCATGATAGCATCCGCTCCAGGCCACTGGAGCCTGCTTCTGAATTTGCATAGACTGCAGGACAATGACCGCCTGCACAGGACCCGTACCATGATCAAACTCCCGTCTGCCCGCCGCGCCCCGCTGCTCGCCGCCCTTGTGCTCCTTCCCCTGCTGAGCCAGTGCCAGAGCAGCCAGGACACCACATCCCAGACGCTGTACGAGCGCGGAGTGCGTGATTTGCAGGCGTCCATGCGTAGCGGTGAACTGAACGCAGTCACGCTGACGCAGTATTATCTCGACCGCATCGAGCGCCTCAATCCGCAGCTGCGGGCCATCATCGAGCTCAACCCGGACGCGCTGGAAATCGCCGCTGCGCTGGATGCCGAACGCGCCAGCGGCCATGTCCGTTCACCGCTGCACGGCATTCCGGTGGTACTCAAGGACAATATCGACACCGCCGATCGCATGCACACCACTGCCGGCAGCCTGGCACTGCTGGATGCCCCGACACCTGCGCAGGATGCCTTTCTGGCGGCCCGGCTGCGAGAGGCCGGCGCCATCCTTCTGGCAAAGACCAATATGAGCGAGTGGGCCAATTTCCGCTCCACCAGCTCCTCCAGCGGCTGGTCGGCCCGGGGCGGACAAACCCGCAACCCCTATGATCTGTCGCGCACCGCCTGTGGCTCCAGCAGCGGTTCCGCTGTCGCCGTGGCCGCCGACCTGAGCGTTGTCGCGGTCGGCACGGAAACCGATGGCTCCATCGTCTGCCCCTCCGGCCACACCGGCATCGTGGGCCTGAAACCAACGCTGGGCATGGTCTCGCGCAGCGGCATCATCCCCCTTGCCCACAGCCAGGATACAGCCGGCCCCATGGGCCGTACCGTGGAGGATGTGGCACTGCTGCTCGGCGCCATGACGGCCGAAGACCCGCAGGACTCCATCACCACCAATCTGCGCACACGCAGCCAGCTGGACTACACCGTATACCTGCGTGAGGATGCCCTGCAGGGCAAACGCATCGGCATTCAGCGTCAGTTCTTTGAGCGTATTCCGGCACTGGATACGCTGATGGAAAAACAGCTCGATCTGCTGCGCGCAGCCGGTGCCGAAATCGTGGACGTACATATCAACTCACGCCAGAGCATCGACGATGCCGAGACCACCGTTTTGTTATACGAGTTCAAAAACGACATCAACAACTACCTCTATGAACGCGGCGGCAATCTGCAGTCTCTTGCCGACCTGATTGCCTTCAACGAGGAACATAAAGACGTGGAAATGCCGGACTTCGGGCAGGAACTGTTTCAGCAGGCCGAGCTGACGCAGGGATTGGGAGAAGGGCCGTATATGGCCGCACTGGGCATGAGCAAGGCCTACAGCCAGACAACGGTTGACGCCCTGCTGCGCGCATACAATCTGGATGCCATTGCCGCACCGACCAACACCGTTGGCTGGCCGATCGAGGCAAGCGGCGACAAGCCGGATATTTACATTGGCAGTGCCGGGCTGGCGGCCATGGCGGGCTACCCGAACATCACCGTCCCAGCCGGTCAGATCGATGGCTTCCCCATCGGTATCTCGTTTATGGCCGGCGCCTTCGCCGAACCCTCACTCCTGGGCATTGCCTATGCCTACGAGCAGATCAGCCAGGCCCGCCGCGCCCCGTCACTGAGCGACTGAGGCGGGCCTGTCAAACATCAGTTGTAGACCACGTCGCGAACGATGGCCTGCATGTCACGGATGCCCTGTTTGAAGGCATCCACACGAATGCGCTCGTCATTGCCATGCACGCCGGTGGGTTCCCCCTGAATGGTGATGATGGGGTCGAAACCATAACTGACGATACCCTGGTCGCGCGTGAAGTGGCTGTCCGTGAAACCCGTGCTGACCGAAGGCAGCACGCGGGAGTTCGGATACAGCTCACGCGTGACGCGCTCGATGGCGGAAAACAGTCTCGTGGTGGTGTCGGATACCGCCGGAGTGAAGGCCATGATGACGCTCACCTCCACGCCTGCGGGAGCCACCAGTTCACTCAGCTCCGCGATAAATTGCTCGGCCGGCTTGTCGGGTAGCACACGGCAATCCAGCTCCGCCCAGGCCTCCGGCGGCACCACATTGATCTTGTTGGAACCGCTCATGCGCGTCATGGAGCAGGTGTCGCGGGTCAGTGCATGCAGCCCCGGGTTGTCCTGTTGTAGGCGCGGCAGGAACTCCGGGTCCTGAATCGCCAGCGGCATATTGGCAAAGGCCGCCCCGTACTCGTCGTTGCGCGCTAAAGACAAGCCCTTGAAGTACACATCCACAGGGGGAATGATGCGGGGAGGAAAGGGATTTGCGCGCATCAGCGCCAGCGCATCCACAATGCGGGTCACAGAGCTGGTGGTGCGGGGCGAGGAGCCGTGCCCCGGCACATCGACCGCAGTCAGGCGCAGCCACACCGGCACCTTCTGGGTCACCTCGACACCAAACACGACCTGGTCACTGCCACGCGCTGCAGCACCGGAACCGCCCTCATTGAGCAGAAAACCCGCGCCCGCGAAAATTTCCGGATGATGTTCGATGAGCCAACCAACCCCGAACTCGCCCCCGGCTTCCTCGTCCGCACTGGCCACGAAGACCACGTCCCGGTTCAGGGGACGTCCGGCACGGTGCAGGCTCAGAAACGCCGCCAGATGGGAAATGCCGGTGCCCTTCATGTCACGGGCACCGCGCCCCAGAATATAACCGTCGCGAAGTTCTCCGGAGAGCGGATCGGTCGTCCAGTACTGCAGGTCCGCAGGCACCACATCGGTGTGCTGCAACAGAATCAGGGCCGGTTCATCCCCGCCCTCCAGCCGTGCCCAGATGTTGCCGCGCCCCGGCGCACTCTCGGCGGATTCGTAAGGGATACCCTCGGCCTCAAAAATCTTCGCGTAGAAATCCACAGCGCGGGACTCATTGCCTGGGGGATTGATGGTGTCCACCCGGATGAATTCCTGCAGCCAGGTGACGGCTTCGTCTTCGATAGATTGGGCGTTGACTGCACCGCTGAAACAGCACAGACAGAAAACAATGGAAAAATAGCGCATAGGACAGGGCTCCTCGGCTCCAGGGTCAATGGGTGACGCAGCGAGAGTTTCCCATCAGGCAAACAATGTCAATACAGGCGTGTGTCCCGGAGCTCGTTCACTGCCCCGACAGGGCCGCACGTTCTTCGGCAATACGGCTCTCGATGGCGGCCCTGCGCTCGCCAATCATCTCCTGCCAGGGCTGTTGCTGCAGTAGGGGATGAGGGCGGGTCTGCGTGCGCATGAGTTCAATGATGTCCTCGAAGGGCTGCTCGGTATGCCCGGTCAGATAAATATCCGGTTGCAGTCTCGCCAGATTGTCGAAGCCGCGCATGGTGTCCTCGACCAGCGTTGGGAAACGAGAGTTATTGAGCAGTTGCACGCCATCATTGGGCCCGTTGCAGCCGAAGATGACGACATCGTAAAACCTGCCGCTGTCGATCGTTCGCAGCGACCAGGTGGTGCAGCCCTGGGTGTGCCCCGGTGCCACGGTTGCGGTGAGCACCGTACCGCCCAGCTGCACGGTGTCGCCATCGTGCAGTCGGCGATCCACCTGCACGGGCTCCCAGCCCTCAAAGCCCAGGGGCGACAGATCCCGCCCCGCCTCCATGGCATCGGCATCGCCTTCCGAGACAAGCACCTCGGCACCGGTGAGCCGCTGCATGACCGCATGCCCCTGGATATGATCAAAATGCGCATGGCTGGACAGCAGATAGCGTATATCGCTCATGCGGAAACCCAGGGCCTCCACGTTCTCACGAATCAGGCTGGCCATCTCTGACACACCCGTATCGATCAGGAAATGTCCCTCGGGAGTAACGATGAGATAGGAGGCCAGGTCGCGGGCGCCCACATAATAGATATTGCCCAGAATGCGAAATCCCTCGACTGCCTCTGCCCGGTGCTCATGGAAATTGCGGCTCGCCGCCAGCTTCTGCTCCATGCTCATGCGCTCGAAGCGTCCGGGCTGCGCCTGCGCACCCGCGCTGCAGGCCAGGAACAGCATCACTATCAGCCATCGTTTTTCCATCATCACGGTTCCTTGCGGATTTACTGTGCCGGTTTGCGGTAGCGTCCGTAGAGCAGCTCCTCCACAAACTCCACGCATTTGAATTCCAGCATCATCGCATCGGGTTCGATACGACGGTAGAGCGGCAGGGAGATTTTCCAGGGCTGCGTGAAGACCTCCGGGTCGGTAATGGTCGCCTCGTACTGGATGTGATTCGCCCCCATCGGGGTATAGCGCTCCTCCACCATCATGCCGGCGCTGTGCCAGTTGCCGGATTGATCCAGCCAGGTATCCGGCATCTGCCCGGTCACCGTGATCACCAGCGTGTCCCCCTCCCAGTGCCCGATGTTATGCCCCATCCAGCTGTCCACCTGAGACTCGAAATCGGGTCGATCCATATAAACGAGCCGGTCCGCCCCGGCAAACTGGTAGCTAATGAGCGTGGTATCCGGCGCCTGAAAAATCTGGAAGGGGTAAGGGATATAAGTGGCACGCGGCACCCCTGGCAGATAGCATTTGACGAGCGGGTCCCGCGCCAGCCAGTCGGCCTGATTCTCCTGCTTGCGTATCAGGGCATCCGGCTTATAGGGAATACTGCCACCGACCACAACGCCCATGCCGCCGGGAATGGCGGCCAGCGCGCCCATGGCCACCAACGGACCGGGGCGCGCGGCGTGCGTCTCAAGGTCCAGATGCGCGGTGCCCAATGCCTGCCAGATGCCATTGAGGTCCGGCCTGCCATCGGGAGTGCGTGGAAAATCACTCTGCGCCAGCAGGCTCGTGCTCAGCAATGCACTCAGCGTGGCGAGCAAGCCTTTTATGATCCAGGTTCTGAGCATGGTCGCCTCCCTATTGCGCCGACGTGTCCTGGTAGGTGCCATCCTCGATGCGTTGCCCGCGCAGGATATTCACCATGCCGTAATTGCCTTCGTGACAGGCATACTCGTAAATTTCCTCATTCATGCGGTGCATCGGCACCTCCACCGTGAACTCTGCCTCAAAGGCCTTGGGGTCATTGACGGTGAACACATAGTCCACACGATCGTCGGAGACGCGGGTGAAGCGTTCGATCAAGTGCATATTGGCGGAAATGCCGGTACCGCGGAAACTCTGGGTCTTGTCGGTGAAATTACGCGTCTCCACCACCAGGGTGTCTCCGTCCCAGTAACCGCGCGAGTCCCCTGTCCACTGGGCGACATCGGCAGGCAGACGGGGCCGATTGTCCAACGGCACGATGCGGGCCTCGTGAATCATTTCATTGAAAATGACAAAATGATCCCTGTTCTGAAACAGCTGGACATTGTTGTTGTACATGCTGGGCATGAAAGGCGGCACCGAATTGAAGCCCATCAGGCAGCGCTCGGACAGGCCGCGTTCCTCGGGATGATCCTTGCCGATTCCGCCCACCGTGAAACGCACCGGAAGCTCGCCCTCGATATCCGGCCCCAGGCCGCCAAAGGCCACCGGCGCGCCGCGAACCCGGGCCGGCATGCGCCCGTTGGGCGGGTCGATCAGCAGGGAGGTGCGGGGGTTCTCCTCCACCGGCAGCCCCTCGATCCAGAACTGGTTGTAACCGCCAACGCCCCCTACGGTGGAGCGTCCATCGCTGCGCTCGATATCTGCCAGCGCATCGGCACGCATCGCTTCGACCTCATCGGCCGTCAAGAACTCTCGTTCCGCATATTTCGCGGGCCGCTCCAGCGGGGTGTTGGAGCTGAAATTCCACACGCCACGCAGATCCGGCTGCCCCCATTCATTGCGGGGCGCCACATAGGGCCCATCGGCCGCATAGGACAGAGGAATGCACGAGCATGTGCCAAACAGGATGGCGGACGCCACGAGACGAGTCTTCACCGGAACCCCCTTTGCAACGCAGGCAGACAGTCTGATTATTGGTATTGTTGCTGTGAACCACGATCCGCAAACGTCCTGTTCAAACGCGGAATGAGGCTGAGGGTAATGCAGGCGCTGGAGAGAATTCAATCACTATCGGACACGATGAAGCTCACGCAGGACGAGTCAAAACGGGGAAAGTGTATGTCAGAGCCGCACGGAGGTGCGAAGAGATGGTGCCGCCACCAGGAGTCGAACCCGGGACCTACTGATTACAAGTCAGTTGCTCTACCACAGCTGAGCTATAGCGGCACAAGAACACGATATCGTTCAGGGCGCGCATACTACCAATCCTTCCGGGTTTGAGCAACGATTTTTTGCCTCCCTTCAGATTGATCGCCCTGACGATATGCGCTAGCTTAGCGGCAAGTCTTTTCGTCCCCCGTGAAAGCAGGCGCAACGCAGCAATGACCAGCCCCAGCCGCAGTAAAGCATGGCAGAAGCTCGCTTCGCATTACCTTAATCTGCACCACAACGGCACCACCATCGCGGGCCTGTTCCAGGCAGATGCTTCCCGCGGCGAGCGCTATCAGTGCCAGCTGGACGGGCTGTTTTTCGATTACTCCAAAAACCTGATGACCGATGACACCCTGGCCACTCTGCGCGAGCTGGCCGACGAGGCCGGGCTGCAGCAGGCCATCACCGGCATGTACCGGGGCGAGTGCATCAATACCACGGAGAACCGCCCGGCACTGCATGTCGCCCTGCGCACTCCCCTGCCGGACGCCGACCCGGCCTTCAATGCGGCCGCAAACGAGACGCTCACGCGCATGTCCGGGTTTGTGGACAAGGTGCACAGCGGCGCCTGGACGGGCTATAGCGGCAAGGCCATTGATACGGTGATCAATATCGGCATCGGCGGTTCCGATCTGGGGCCCGCGATGGTGAGCACTGCGCTGCAGCACTGGCGACTGCCGCAGATGCGCAGTTTCTTTGTGTCCAATCTGGACCCGGCACACATGCGCCAGACACTGGCCCAGGCCAATGCCGAGACCACGCTTTTCATCGTCGCCTCCAAGTCCTTCGGCACCCTGGAGACGCTGCGCAACGCCGCGATTGCGCGCCGCTGGTATCTGGACGAGGGCGGTGACGAGGCGTTGCTGCACCGGCATTTCGTGGCGGTAACCGCCAATACCGCCCGAGCGCAGGAGTTCGGAATTGCAGAAGAGAACGTGTTCCCGCTGTGGGACTGGGTAGGGGGGCGCTATTCCCTGTGGTCCGCCATCGGCCTGCCCATCGCCCTGAGTATCGGCATGGCACCATTCCGGGCACTGCTGGCCGGGGCCAGACGGGCAGACGAGCATTTCCGCGATGCCCCATTCGAGCGCAATATCCCGGTCATCATGGGGCTGCTCAGCGTCTGGTACGGTGGTTTTGCTGGTGCCACCAGCCAGGTGGTGCTGCCCTATAGTCAGGAACTGCATCTGTTCCCCGCCTTTATGCAACAACTGGAGATGGAGAGCCTGGGCAAATCCGTGGATAGGGACGGCAACCGCCTGCTCGTTCCCAGCGGCCCGGTGGTCTGGGGCAGCGCCGGCAGCAATGGCCAGCACTCTTTCCATCAGTTGCTGCATCAGGGCACACACTATATTCCGGCAGACTTCATCGCCATCGTGCACACGCATTTCGAAGCGGATGCCGAGCAACACCGCCGGCTGCTGGCCAGCTGCTTCAGCCAGAGCCAGGCGCTCATGCAAGGCAAAAGCCAGCGCCAGGCATTCAATGAGTTACTGGCCGAGGGCATGGACGAGGGGGCGGCCTATGCGCTGGCCAAGCACAAGGTCGTTCCGGGCAATAAACCCAGCAATACGCTCCTGCTCGAACAACTGGATCCACAATCCCTGGGGACCCTGATCGCCCTCTACGAGCACAAGGTGTTCGTGGAAAGTGTCATCTGGCAGATCAATGCCTTCGATCAGTGGGGCGTGGAGCTGGGCAAGCAGTTGGGCGAGCAGGTATTCACCGCGTTGAACGCAGAGTCCGACTGCGACCGCTTCGACGCTTCCACCAATGCTCTAATCAATCGCAGTCGTCGCCATGAGTGATCGTGACAGCAAGCTCATCGTGGGCAGCGAGGAGTGGTGTGCATTGCCACTTCTCGGCATTCCCGCGGTCAAGGCGCGTGTGGATTCGGGAGCCCGTACCTCCGCCATTCACGCGTTTAACATCAAGTCCTTCAAACGCGGGGTCATTCCCTGGGTCAGTTTTGAAGTCCACCCGCTGCAGGGCAACCGCCGCACCATTGTGCGCTGCGAGGCCCAGGTCGTGGACAAACGGGTAGTAAAAAGCTCCAGCGGCATCGCCGAAAAACGCTATGTCATCCGCACCCCCCTGCACTTTGCCGACCAGCAGTGGGAAATCGAGCTCACACTGACCAACCGCGACTCCATGGGTTACCGCATGTTGCTGGGGCGCGAGGCCATGATCGGGCGCATTCTGGTGGACCCGGCAGCAGGCTTCCTCGGGGGCCAGATTGCCCAGGAGCGGCTGGATCAGCACTACCCCGGCCATGTGCCTGGAAAATCCGGCCTGCGGCTCGCCCTGCTGGCCAGCAACCCCGAACTGGCCAGCAACCAGCGCATCATGGAGGCCGCCGAGGAGCGCGGGCACAGCATCAGCTTCTATGACATCAAGCAATGCTATATGAAGCTCGACCCGGAGACCCCCGAGGTGCACTACCGTGGCGGGCAGGTGCTGGACCAGATCGATGCCGTGATTCCGCGTATCCGCCCCGACCTCACTTTTTACGGCTGCGCACTCGTCCGGCAGTTCGAGGGCATCGGCATCTATTCCCTGAACAGCGCCGAGGCCATCGGCCACTCCCGGGACAAACTCTATTCCCTGCAGCTGCTGCTGCGCAGTGGCCTGCAGATTCCGGTCTCCGGTTTTGCAGACAGCCCCATCGAAACCGATGAACTGATCGACATGGTCAATGGGGCACCCCTGGTGGTCAAATTGCTGGAAGGGCCACAGGGGCGCGGCGTGGTGCTGGCAGAAACGCGCAAAGCGGGAGAAAGCCTGATCAATGCCTTCAAATCCCTGCAGGCGAACCTGCTGGTGCAGGAGTATATTCGCGAGGCCGAGGGCCGGGACCTGCGCCTGTTTGTCGTGGACGGCAAGGTGGTCGCCGCCATGGAACGACACGCGGCGGCAGGAGATTTCCGCGCCAATCTGAACCGGGAGGTTCATGCGACAACCGTCAAGATCACGCCGGAAGAGAAGAAACTTGCGGTCAAGGCCGCACGCGTGACCGGCCTCAAGGTTGCCGGTGTTGACATCATACGCTCGCGCAAGGGCCCTCTGCTGCTGGAGGTCAACTCCTCTCCCCGCATCAACGATATCGAAGAGGTGACCGGCAAGGATGTCGCCGGCGCCATGATCAGCGCCATAGAAAAGCAATTAGGATGGAAACGGGCATTGGCGGTAGCCATCGAGACGGACGCACAGCACTGAATGAACCCACAGCGAAGCGATAACACAGGCAAGACGCTCACGGATATTCAACTGCGCCTGGCGCAGGAAACAGACATGCGCTGGCTGTATGAAAGTTTCAAGCGCACGATGCAGCTGTATATCCAGAAAACCTGGGGTTGGGATGAGCTGCTGCAACACCACAGTTTTCATGACAATCTGCCAGCCCGCAGTTTCATCATCGCTTCCGTTGCCGGCGGCGATGTGGGCGCGCTGAACCTGCGGGAGAAAACCGACCATCTGTGGCTGGAGATGCTGCTGGTGCCACCGGAACACCAGGGGCAAGGCATCGGCCGTCATCTGCTGGAATACGCGCAGGACATGGCCCGGCGCGTGAACAAGCCTCTGCGCCTGAGCGTGCTGAAACTGAACCCGGCCCAGGAGTTTTATCGTCACATGGGGTTTACCGCCGCCGAGGAGGACCGCTGGAGCCTGCGCATGCTGTGGCGCCCCCCGCAGCACGGGGAGCAGTAGCACTCAGGACATCAGCGCCAGCAGTTCAGCCGTCTTGGCCTCCATCAGCACCTTGTCCGCCCGCGATTCCACATTGAGACGCACGACCGGTTCGGTATTGGACATGCGCAGATTGAAACGCCAGTCATCAAAACTCATGCTCAATCCATCGGTAAAGTCCACGGCCTTGGCCGAGATTTCGTAGCGGGCCTGCACCTTCTTCAGCAGTGCCGCCGGGTCGGCAATAGTTCTGTTGATTTCTCCACTGGCAGGGAAAGCGGCCATGCGCTCCTTCACCAGCTGCGACATGCTCTTGCCGGTTTTGCAGATCATCTCCAGCACCAGCAGCCAGGGAATCATGCCGCTGTCGCAGTAGGCAAAATCGCGGAAGTAATGGTGGGCGCTCATTTCGCCCCCATAGACCGCGTCCTCCAGGCGCATGCGCTCCTTGATGAAGGCGTGCCCTGTCTTGCACTGAATGGCCTGCCCGCCGAATTTTTTGGCAATCTCGATGGTATTCCAGGTCAGACGGGGGTCATGTATCACCTTCGCACCCGGTTCCTTGCCGAGGAAGCTTTCCGCCAACAGGCCGACGATGTAATAACCCTCCACAAAACCGGCGTGTTCATCAAAGAAAAAGCAGCGGTCAAAATCCCCGTCCCAGGCAATGCCCACATCGGCCTTGTGCGACACAATCGCGTCAATGGTCGGCTGCCGGTTTTCCACCAGCAGGGGGTTGGGCACCCCGTTGGGAAAGTGACCGTCCGGCTCGTGGTGTACCTTGATGAACTCGAAGGGCAGGTGCGGTTCCAGCAGATCCACCACGGCACCCGCGCCCCCGTTACCGGCGTTGACCACCACTTTCAGCGGTTTGAGTGCGTTCAGGTCGATATAGCCCAGCAGGTGTTTGACATAGGCATCCCGGGTGTTGTGCTGGCTCAGCGTGCCACTGCTGGAAGCTGGTGGAAATTTCCCCTCCTGCGCCAGCGCCCTGATCTCATTCAGCCCCGTGTCTCCGCTGATGGGTCTGGACCCCTCACGCACCAGCTTCATGCCGTTGTAATCCTTCGGGTTGTGACTGGCCGTCACCACGATTCCACCATCAGCCTGCAGATGGGAGGTGGCAAAATACACCTCTTCCGTGCCGCACTGACCGATACTGATCACGTCCACGCCGGAGTCGAGCAGGCCCTGAGTCAGGGCCTTGCACAGGGTTTCGCTGCTCAGGCGGATGTCGTAGCCCACCACCACATTGCCCGGCTTCAGCCAGGTGGCATAGGCACGCCCGATACGGTAGGCGATGTCCTCATTGAGCTGGTCCGGAATACGCCCACGGATGTCATAGGCCTTGAAACAGTTGATGTCCATTTTCATGCTTGTCGGGTGTCCTGTGCTCGGAAATTTGTAGAGTGGGTCTTATCGGCTTCCGTGTTTGCGGTACACATGGGCAAAGTTATAGTTGGATGCCTCCATAAAGCCCTCGATACTGCCACAGTCGAAACGCCGCCCCCGGAATTTATACGCCAGAACACGCCCTTGCTGCGCCTGTGTCATCAGGGCATCGGTCAGCTGTATCTCCCCGTTCCTGCCCGGTGGGGTGTCACGCAGAATGTCGAAGATATCCGGCGTGAGAATATAGCGCCCGATGATGGCAAGATTGCTGGGCGCCTGCTCGGGCTCCGGCTTCTCCACCATTTCACTCACCCGGTAAAGACCCGGCGCCTCTTCCACCCCCGCGATCACCCCGTATTTATTGGTGTCCTCGCGTGGAATTTCCTCGATCGCCACAATGCTGCAACGGTGCGTCTCGTAGAGCGCCACCATCTGTGCCAGTACGCCATCGCCGTCCGTCACGCAGTAATCATCGGCCAGCAGCACCGCGAAGGGCTCCTCACCGATCAGGGTTTCGCCGGTCAGAATCGCGTGCCCCAGCCCCTTCATTTCCACCTGGCGGGTGTAGGAGAAGGTGCACTCCCGGATGATGCGCCGGATATCCGCCAGCGCCCACTCCTTGGAGGTACCGGCAATCTGGTGCTCCAGCTCATAGCTGATGTCGAAATGGTCCTCCAGCGCCCGCTTGCCACGCCCGGTGACGATCGCCATGCCGTGAATCCCGGCGTTCATCGCCTCTTCCACGCCATACTCGATCAGGGGTTTGTTGACCAGGGGCAGCATCTCCTTGGGCATGGACTTGGTCACGGGCAGAAAGCGGGTTCCATAACCTGCTGCGGGAAACAGACATTTGTTGATCACTGACATTTTCCTGTCTTCCTTTTGATGAACGGTGCCACATTCCGGGGCGGCACCCCTTCCCACTGCAATCAGCCCGGTCGCACCCGTCCGTAGACATCGTCGAAACGCACGATATCGTCTTCTCCCAGATAACTGCCGGTCTGCACCTCGATCAGCTCCACGGGGGTTTCCGTCAGGTTCTGCAGGCGGTGTCTGCTGCCCAGCGGGATAAAGGTGGATTCATTTTCTTTCAGCGTAAAGACCTGCTCGTCGCAGGTCACGGTAGCCATCCCTTTGATCACCACCCAGTGCTCCGCACGGTGATGATGCATCTGCAGCGACAGGGATGCCCCCGGCTTGACCACGATATGCTTGACCTGAAAACCCGCCCCCATGGCCAGCGATTCGTAACTGCCCCAGGGCCGGTACACCAGGACATGATTCACCCCCTCGGCACGGCTCTGCTGCTCCAGCTTCTGCACGATGCGCTTGACCTCCTGCACACGGCTGCGATCGGCAATCAGCACGGCATCGGCGGTTTCCACAATGACGGCATTGTCCACCCCCACCGCCGCCACCAGGCGGGAATGGGCGTGGATATAACTGTCACGCACGCCTTCACACAACACATCGCCGGTCAGCACATTGCCCTGGCCGTCCTTGTCGGAGGTTTCCCACAGGGCGTCCCAGGCCCCCAGATCATTCCACTGTGCATCCAGCGGCAGCACCACCGCCGCCCGGGTCTTCTCCATCACGGCATAGTCGATGGAATCGCTGCGACAGGCCGCAAAGGTCTGCGTGGGCAGGCGCAGGAAATCGGTGTCCGGCTGCAGACCGGCGACCGCTTCGCGGCAGGCCTGCAGAATATCGGGCGCATGCTCAGCAAGTTCGTCCAGAAACTGTCCGGCACGAAACAGGAACATGCCGCTGTTCCAGTAGTACTGCCCGCTGTCCAGATATTGCCGGGCCGTGTCCGCATCGGGTTTTTCCACGAAAGCCTGCACGGCAAAGCCCGCGCCCTCCCTGTCGCCACGGCGGATATAACCATAGCCGGTCTGCGGGGCATCCGGCACAATGCCAAAGGTCACCAGCTTGTTCTGGCTGGCCAGCGTGGCCCCTTCTGCAATTACGGCGCGCAGGGTCGCGGCATCGGCAATGGCATGATCGGCAGGCAGCACCAGCAGCAGTTCGTCCGGGTCAGCAAGCAGCGCCGCCACCGCAACCGCAGGTGCCGTATTGCGCCCGACCGGTTCAAGGACGATCCGCGAACCGGAAACACCCAGCTCCAGCAACTGCTGGGCGGTCAGAAAGCGGTGCTCCTCGTTGCAGATGACGATTGGGGGCTTCAGCCCTGGCAGGCCATTCAGACGAGACAGGGTGGATTGAAAGAGGGTTTCCCCCTGTTCCGCCTTGCGGTCAAGGGAACTGAACTGTTTGGGGTAAAGCTGCCGGGAGACCGGCCACAAACGCGAGCCAACACCGCCGGCCAGCACTACGGGGATAATCATTTTTGTACTCTGCTCCTGCCTCCCTGACGGGAGAATCCTGGGGGTGATGCGTCGGCCCAATCACCTGAGAATGCGTTGCACAGTCTGCCACAAGCGCCCCGACAATGCCTGCCGGGGATACATAAGAAGATGAAAATATTATCGATTATTTGGCTACACCGCGATAATATCGCAGGCTTTGTGAGCCTGACGGCTTCCGCACTCATGCAAACCGATGGAAGATTAGCACCCTCAAATGAACGGCCATATTCGTAAAAGCTCCTATAACCGTGATGAACTGCTGGACTGTGGCTACGGCCGCATGTTCGGTCCCGGCAATGCCCGCCTGCCCGTTGGCAATATGCTGATGATCGACCGCATCATCGAAATCAACGATACCGGTGGTGCCTACGGCAAGGGTGAAATCATTGCCGAGCTCGATATCAACCCCGACCTGTGGTTCTTCGCCTGCCACTTCCCGGAAGACCCGGTCATGCCCGGCTGTCTCGGCCTGGATGCCATGTGGCAACTGGTCGGCTTTTTCCTGGGCTGGCGCGGCAACCTCGGCAAGGGGCGCGCCCTCGGTGCCGGTGAAGTCAAATTCAGCGGCGAGATCCTGCCCACCGCCAAGAAGGTGGAGTACCGGATTTCGCTGTCCCGCGTGATCGAACGGAAGTTGGTGATGGGTATTGCCGATGGTACAGTAGCCGTGGACGGGAAAGTGATTTACACCACCAATGGACTGAAAGTGGGGCTGTTCACCCCCGATGCCAGTTTCTGATCGAACACCAATATCCTGTTTTAAGAGGTTTTTATGAGACGCGTTGTAGTCACCGGTATCGGTATTGTTTCCTGCCTGGGGCATGACAAACAGGCAGTGCTGGAGTCCCTGCTCGAGGGACGCAGCGGCATCCGCTTCCGACCGGAGTACAAGGAAATGGGGCTGCGCAGCCATATCGCCGGCTGGATCGACCTGGACCTTGCCTCCCTTATCGACCGCAAGATTCTCCGCTTCATGGGTGATGCTGCGGCCTATGGCTATCTGTCCATGGAACAGGCCATTGCCGATTCCGGCCTCAGCGAAGAGCAAGTCTCCAACATCCGCACCGGCCTGATCATGGGCGCGGGCGGCTCCTCGTCCCAGGATCAGGTCGAGGCCGCCGATATCCTGCGCAACCAGGGCGTGCGCAGGATCGGCCCCTACCGTGTCACCCGCACCATGGGCAGCACCGTGTCCGCCTGCTTGGCGACCCCCTTCAAGATCAAGGGCGTGAACTATTCCATCTCCTCGGCCTGTGCCACCAGCGCTCACTGCATCGGCAACGCCATGGAGCTGATCCAGCTGAACAAGCAGGACGTTGTTTTTGCCGGAGGCGGCGAGGCCGAGCACTGGTCCCTGACCAATATGTTCGACGCCATGGGCGCACTGTCTACCCAATACAACGAGACACCGGACAAGGCCTCCCGCGCCTTCGACCAGGGCCGTGACGGTTTTGTTATTGCCGGGGGCGGCGCCGTTCTGGTGATCGAAGCGCTCGACCACGCCCTCAAGCGCGGCGCAAAAATCTATGCCGAACTCACCGGCTATGGCGCGACCTCCGATGGCTACGACATGGTGGCGCCGAGCGGAGAAGGCGGCGTGCGTGCCATGCAGATGGCTTGCGCCACTGCCAGCGGGCCGATTGACTACATCAATACCCACGGCACCAGCACGCCGGCAGGCGATGTTTCCGAGCTGCGCGCCATCAAACAGGTGTTTGGTGACAAGGCGCCCATCCTCAACTCCACCAAGTCACTCAGCGGCCATTCGCTGGGAGCGGCCGGGGCACAAGAGGCCATCTACAGCCTGCTGATGATGGAGAATGATTTCATCTGCGCCTCCGCCAATCTGGAAAACCCGGCCGAGGAAGCGGCGGGGCTGAATATCCCGCAGCAGCGCATCGACAACATCAAGCTCAATCGCGTCATGTCCAACAGCTTCGGCTTTGGCGGCACGAATGCCAGCCTGGTGTTTGAACGCTACCAGTCCTGACAGCCCCGGTGAGGATGTGATGTCCGCCATGTGCCCGACAACGCGTCTGACCAGACTCCTGCTGAAGCGGGCGCTAGTGGCGCTGCTCCTGTGCCTGCCGGGCACCATGAGTGGCGCCCTTGCGCAGGGGCTGCCCGGCGCGCTGGGTGGCCCGCGCTTTCTTCCCGCTGAACAGGCCTTTGCCTATTTCATCAGCCTGCCCGCCCCCGGAACCGTGGCTGTCACCTGGCAGATCGCTCCGGATTACTATATGTACCAGGACAAGTTTGCCTTCTCCCTGCTGCACAACGGCAATCCCGTCAGCAGCACCCCCACCCTGCCCCAGGCAGTGCCGCACAACGACGAATATTTTGGCGATGTGCAGGTCTACTTCCACGAAGTCACCGCACGCCTTCCCTTGCCCACGACCGACACCAGTGGCCAGTGGACCCTGCTGCTGGAGTTTCAGGGCTGCGCAGAAGCCGGCTTCTGCTATACCCTGCAACGCCGTGAGGAAGTACTCCCCCTCTAAGTGCCCTGTGGCACAGATGATGATTTTTCGCCGCTTGTTTCCCGCACAAACATGATGAAACCCGGGAAAATTTCTGAGAAAATGCCGACATTGTGCGCAAATACTACACAAAGTATTAAAAACAGACTGCTGGAGAAGCCCAAGAGCACGCCATGGCGACGATACTCGTACTGCACGGCCCGAACCTGAACATGCTGGGGAGCCGGGAACCTGATATTTACGGCAACGAAACCCTCGCCGACATCAATGCCCGGCTGAATTACACCTGTCTCGAAGCCGGCCACCATCTGCAGCATCTGCAAAGCAATGCTGAATACGAGCTTATCGAGCGCCTGCACGATGCCCGCAACGAGGGGGTCAATTTCATCCTGATCAACCCGGCGGCATTCACACACACCAGCGTTGCCCTGCGCGATGCGATTCTGGCCACCGGCATTCCCTTCATCGAAGTGCACCTGTCCAATGTGCACAAACGTGAAGCGTTCCGGCACCACTCCTATTTTTCCGATATCGCCATGGGAACCATCACCGGTCTCGGCAGCCTCGGTTACGACCTGGCGCTGCAGGCAGCGCTGAGCCATCTGAAAAAACCAAAATAAGCCTTACACAACCATCATCGACAAGAGAAGCCTTTATGGATATTAGAAAAGTTAAAAAACTCATCGAGTTACTGGAGTCCTCCGATATCGCCGAGATCGAAATCAAGGAAGGCGAGGAAGCCGTGCGCATCAGCCGTGCTTCCAGCTCCATTTCCATGCCTGTACAGACTTATGCAGCACCTGCCCCTGTCGCTGCCCCTGCTCCCGTTGCTGCGGCCCCGGCAGCGGCCAGCGAAGAGCCGGCCAGCAAGAAACTGAGTGGCAACGTGATCAAATCCCCGATGGTGGGCACTTTCTACCGCTCCCCGTCACCGTCTTCACCGCCCTTCGTGGAAGTGGGCCAGCACGTCAAAGTGGGCGACGTGATCTGCATCGTGGAAGCCATGAAAATGATGAACCAGATCGAGGCCGACCATGCCGGTGTCGTGGAAGCGATTCTTATCGAGGACGGCGAACCGGTCGAGTTCGATCAGCCTCTGGTCACAATCGTCTGAGTCGCGCCCCGGGCGCTGACCTCCATGCCACTAGAAAAGGTTTGATTTCATGCTAGATAAAGTTCTCATCGCCAATCGCGGCGAAATCGCCCTCCGCGTGCTGCGAGCCTGCAAGGAACTGGGCATCAAGACTGTCGCGGTGCACTCCAGTGCAGACCGTGATCTGATGCATGTGCGCCTTGCCGACGAATCCGTCTGCATTGGCCCCGCCAGTGCCACCGACAGCTATCTGAATGTGCCGGCCATCATCAGCGCCATGGAAGTGACCGATGCGGTTGCCATTCACCCCGGTTACGGCTTTCTGTCCGAGAACGCCGATTTTGCCGAACAGGTCGAAAAGAGCGGCTTCATCTTCATTGGCCCGCGCCCCGAAACCATTCGTCTGATGGGCGACAAGGTGTCCGCCATCGAGGTGATGCGCGCTGCCGGTGTCCCGACCGTTCCCGGCTCCAACGGCCCGATTGACGACAACAAGGAGCGCACACTCGCTCTTGCACGCGAAATCGGCTACCCCGTCATCATCAAGGCCGCTGCGGGTGGTGGTGGCCGTGGCATGCGGGTGGTACACAGCGAAGCCGCATTGCTCAAGGCAATCTATGTTACCCAGACCGAAGCCAAGTCCTTCTTCGGCAGCGGCACGGTGTATCTGGAAAAATTCCTGGAAAACCCGCGCCACGTCGAGATTCAGGTACTGGGAGACGGTCAGGGCAATGCCATCCATCTGGGCGACCGTGACTGCTCCCTGCAGCGCCGGCACCAGAAGGTGCTGGAAGAGGCGCCGGCCCCCGGCATTCCCGACCACATCCGTGCGGCAGTAGCAGCAACCTGCGTCAAGGCCTGCGAACAGATGAAATATCGCGGCGCCGGCACACTGGAATTCCTGTATCAGGATGAGCAGTTCTACTTCATTGAAATGAATACCCGCGTTCAGGTGGAACATCCGGTTACCGAAATGGTGACGGGCATTGATATCGTGAAGGAACAACTGAAGATCGCGGCGGGCGAGAAACTGTCCATCAAACAATCGGACGTCCAGATCAAGGGTCACGCATTTGAATGCCGCATCAACGCGGAAGATCCCGTGACCTTCCTGCCCTGCCCCGGCAAGATCAATCTCTTCCATGCCCCCGGTGGCAACGGCATCCGTGTGGACTCCCATATCTACAGCGGCTACGCCGTTCCCCCCTACTACGATTCACTCATTGCCAAGCTGATCAGCTACGGTGAGGATCGCCACGGGGCACTGGTGCGCATGGGCAATGCGCTGGACGAGCTGCTGATCGACGGCATCCGCACCAATACCCCGCTGCACAAGGATATTCTGCGCGATACCGAATTCCAGAAAGGTGGCGTGAACATCCATTACCTCGAAAGCAAGCTGACAGGGCACAAATCCTGATCACTTCCTGCTGCGTTGCAATGGCAAGCCGCTGCGCTTCCGGGAGACCCTGACATGCCCTGGCAACAACTGACCGTGTCAGTAAACGAAGAGAGCGCCGCCCCCGTTGAGGATCTGCTCAGCGAGTGCGGCGCTGTCTCTGTCACCCTGATGGATGGCGAGGACCAGCCCGTTTTTCAGGTAGACCCCGGCACCACGCCCATCTGGCAGAAAACCCGGGTGCAGGGATTGTTCGAGCATGATGCAGACATGACGGTGGTGCTGCGCGCCCTGCAGCAGCAATTTCCGGATATCGCGGACACCGATATCGAACGGGAAGAGGTGCAGGACACCGAATGGGAGCGGGTCTGCATGCAGGACTTCAAACCCATGCGTTTCGGAAAACGGGTATGGATATGTCCCAGCTGGGAAACCCCTCCCGAGCCCGATGCCGTCAACATCCTCCTCGACCCTGGCCTGGCCTTTGGCACCGGGACACACCCTACCACGGCACTGTGCCTTGAATGGCTCGACGAGCAGGTCCTACGCGATACCACAGTGATCGACTATGGCTGTGGTTCGGGCATCCTTGCGATTGCCGCAGCCAAACTGGGTGCCCGCCGTGTCATCGCCATCGACAATGATCCGCAGGCGATTGTGGCCTCCGAGAGCAATCGCGAACTCAATGGTGTCAGCCCGGATACCATGACGGTACATCTGCCTGGCAAAGCCCATCCGCAGGCGGACGTCCTGGTGGCCAATATTCTTGCCGGCCCGCTGGAAGAGCTGACGCCCGTGCTATCCGCCCTGGTCAAACCGGGAGGCAAACTTATTCTGTCCGGTGTGCTGTCCCAGCAGACCCGCTCATTGCTGAACAGTTACGAAGACAACTTTGTCATGAGCGAGCCGGTTCTTCTGGACGAGTGGGTTCGCGTCGGAGGGGTCCGGCGCTGACCGGTCGGGACGCTCATGAGCCTGTTCATCACCCAATGTCCGCACTGCCACACCGCATTCCGCACCAGCATTTCCCAGTTGCAGTCCGCCGACGGGATGGTGCGCTGCGGCGCCTGCCTGCGGGTCTTTGCTGCTGACGACCATCTTCTTCCCTCCGCAGACCTGCGCACTATCTCCCGTCCCCTCCACGATCCGGATGAGGAAGACGAGGGCCTGGAAGAGCAACAGGAACAAGAGAATCAACTGGAGATCGGTCCGCTGGCCGCCACGGAAGGGGAGGCAGACGATGCCACACTGTCCGATGACAGCATCTTCACTCTCGACCTGGCCGACTCATTGCCCAACCGGATCAGCCCAAGTATTTCAGAGCACAGCTCCTTCTGGGAAATTCTCGACGAGGACACACTCGAACCCCATTCTGCGCAAGGGGAATCGCTTGCTGCCGCGGATGCCCCTCTCCCCCCTGATGACGAACAAACGCAGGAGAGCCACTTCGGGGAACATGAAGACATCGCCCCCCTCTCTCAGGAGGAACCCGGGCAGGACACGACACGGCCCGAGCCCGAGCCCGAGCCCGAGGCAAGCGAAGACCCGTTTGAGGACGAGCTGAACGCCCCTGCGCCAGCGTCGATCGGGAACATGGAATCTGCACACACTGAATCCGTGGATGCACCTGAAGAGGAGCCCGGCACACCGGATTTCCCCCCTTTCGCGCCCCAGGCCATCGCCAATGATGAGGCAACAGCACGCTCGCGCATGCGGGCACTGCGTTTCGATGACGATGTTCTCGAAGACACGCAGGCCCCCGCGCTCAGCGAGGACGATATTCAGCATGTCAGCGGCGCAGACACGCCCCTGGAGCTGCACTGGCAGGAAAGCGGCGGCCCTGGAAAATCACAGGCACTGTTCGCCACGCTCTCGCTAGTGCTGCTCATCAGCCTCGGCCTGCAATGGCTTTGGTTCAACCGGGACACGCTGAGCCAGAACCCGCGCTGGCGGCCCTATATGGACTCCCTGTGCGAGCGGCTGCGCTGTGAACTTCCCGTGTTGACGGATATCCGCGCCATCCACAGCGATGCCCTGGAGGTACGCAGTCACCCCGAGATCAGCAACGCACTGAGTGTTCAGTTTGTTTTCCGTAATGATGCCGGTTTTGCCCAACCCTTCCCGGGCCTCTATCTGCGTTTCACCGATGCCGACAACAAGGTGGTGGCCGAACGCCGGTTCCTCCCGCAGGAGTATCTTCCCCAGGGAGTCGCCGACCTGCGTGACATGCCGCCTGAAGCCCCGGTCCAGGTGGCGCTCGCCATCCTTGATCCCGGCGCCAGAGCGGTCAACTACGAGGTCAGTTTCTACACAGCACCCAGGTAAACCAGGCACGGCTATTGAGGGTAAAAACAGGGCCAATTGTGACCTAACGCTCTAAGCTGCCCTGTTTCGACCTTTATCCCCACGGCCTCTCATCGCTATGATTCCCCTTACAAGTTTCAGAAAAAGAGCTTCCGGAAAGAGAACAGACCCTTGATCAAAATTGGAGCGCATACGCTTGATGGGAACGTCATCCTTGCCCCCATGGCCGGTGTGACAGACCAACCCTTCCGCGATCTTTGTCTGGAGCTGGGAGCGAGCCTGGCAGTGTCCGAGATGCTGACCTGCAAATCCGAACTGTGGGACAGCCGCAAGAACCGCACCCGCTATATTCACTCCGCCGTCGGGGGCATCAACTCCATCCAGATAGCGGGCTCCGATCCGCGGATGATGGCCGAGGCCGCCCGCATGCATGAAGACCTGGGCGCCGACATCATCGATATCAACATGGGTTGCCCCGCGAAGAAGGTTCTGAAGAAGGCGGCAGGCTCCGCTTTGCTGAAGGATAAAGCGCTGGTCGGGGATATCCTCAGAGCCGTGGTCTCGGCAGTCGACATCCCCGTAACCTTGAAGATCCGCACCGGCTGGTGCCCGCAAACACGCAACGGTGTGGAGATTGCCCGTATCGCCGAGGCCGAAGGTGTGCAGCTGCTGACCGTACACGGTCGCACACGCGCCTGCCGCTTTGCCGGCGATGTGGAATACGACACCATCCGGGCCATCAAACGCGCGGTTCATATCCCCGTGATCGCCAACGGCGATATCACGAGCCCGGAAGCAGCGTTGCAGGTGTTGAACTACACTGAAGCCGATGGCGTCATGATCGGCCGCGCCGCTCAGGGCAATCCGTGGATTTTCGGGCAGATCCGGCATTATCTCGCCACGGGCCGACAGCAGGAGCCACAGCCCCGGCAGGAGATTGCCACCACCCTGCTCCGGCATCTGCAACAGATGTATGCACTATACGGAGAAGTAAAAGGCGTTCTGTTCGCGCGCAAGCACGTTGGATGGTACACCGCCGCCATGGACCGGTCTGATGCGTTTCGGCGTCGCTTCAATCAACTGAGCTCCGCGAACGAGCAGTTGCAGGGGCTCACCGATTACTTTGAAAGCCTGATGATCCAGCAAGAGGTTGCATAATGAATCCTGTTCCCGAACTCTCCTCATCACGTCGCAGTCAGGCGTCCGAGTTCAACCGCTCCACACAGCAGCAGCCCTCCAGCCTGCGCAAGGACGTGGAGAAAGCCATGCAGTTGTATTTCGCCAATCTTGGTGGGGAATCCGTCACCGATCTGTATCAGTTGGTCCTGCACGAAGTCGAGGGCCCTCTGCTGGAAGCCGTGTTGCGACATACCGGCAGCAACCAGAGCAAGGCCTCTATCATGCTGGGTTTGAACCGTGGTACTCTACGCAAGAAATTGAAACAACACGGAATGTTGTAACCAGAGCCCTGGTACCCGGAAAACCACTGACCCGGCGATGCAAATGGATGCCCCGCCCCGTCGGCCCAAGATAGACCTTTCTCACATGCCCACATCAAATTCTGCCGTGGTCCGGCGCGCTCTTATCAGCGTGTCAGACAAGACCGGCATTGTGCCCTTTGCAAAATCACTCCATCAGGCCGGTATTGAAATCCTCTCCACCGGAGGCACGTTCAAGCTGTTGCAGGCCGAACAGATCCCCGCCATCGAGATCGCCGATTACACCGGCTTTCCGGAAATGATGGACGGGCGGGTCAAGACCTTGCACCCGAAAGTACACGGCGGCATCCTGGCTCGCCGCAACATCGACCAGGCCGTGATGGACGCACACGGAATTCCCGGCATTGATCTGGTCGTGGTCAATCTCTACCCCTTCGAGGCCACGGTCGCCAATCCGGACTGCGACCTCCCCACTGCCATCGAGAATATCGATATCGGCGGCCCGACCATGCTGCGCGCAGCAGCCAAGAACCATGCCTGGGTCGGCGTTGTGGTCAACCCGCAGGATTATGACCGCGTGCTGGCGGAACTGGCTGCAAACAACGGTGCCCTGAGCGATGCCACCCGCTTCGACCTCAGCGTACGCACCTTTGAACACACGGCAGCCTACGATGCGGCTATCGCCAATTATCTGGGCCGCCGGGTTCCTGCCGAAGGAGACGAAAGCGGCGCGCCGCAGGATTTTCCGCGCACCTACTCCACACAGTTCATCAAGCGTCAGGACATGCGCTACGGCGAAAACCCGCATCAGCGCGCCGCCTTCTACGCCGAACGCACTCCACCCGAAGCCAGCATCAGCACCGCTGTTCAGCTCCAGGGCAAGGAACTGTCCTATAACAATATTGCCGATACCGATGCCGCGCTGGAGTGTGTCAAATCCTTCTCGGAACCGGCCTGCGTCATCGTCAAGCACGCCAACCCCTGTGGTGTGGCAATCGGCAGCAGCATCACCCAGGCCTATGACCTGGCGTTCCAGACCGACCCGACCTCCGCGTTCGGCGGCATCATCGCCTTTAACCGGGAGCTGGATGCGACCACCGCAAAAGCTATTGTGGAGCGCCAGTTCACAGAGGTCATCATTGCCCCGAGTGTGTCTGCCGAAGCACTGGCAATCACCGCTGCCAAGCAGAATGTCCGCGTGCTCAGTTGCGGTCAGTGGGCGCCCGAGCGCCTGCCCGCGCTGGATTACAAGCGCGTCAATGGTGGCTTGCTGGTTCAGGACCGCGATATTCACCAGATCAGCGCAGCCGACCTGAAAGTGGTCAGCAAGCGCCAACCCAGCGCACAGGAGATTCAGGACCTGCTGTTCGCCTGGAAGGTAGCAAGTTTTGTCAAATCCAATGCCATTGTGTACTGCAAGAATCTGCAGACCATCGGCATTGGCGCCGGCCAGATGAGCCGCGTCTACAGCGCAAAAATTGCCGGCATCAAGGCCGCCGACGAAAACCTGGAAGTACGCGGCTCCGTGATGGCGTCGGATGCCTTCTTCCCCTTCCGCGATGGTATCGATGCCGCCGCTCAGGCAGGCATCAGCGCCGTGATTCAACCCGGTGGCTCCCTGCGTGACGAGGAAGTGATTGCAGCAGCCGACGAGGCCGGCATGGCGATGGTCTTCACTGGCGTGCGCCATTTCCGCCACTGAGAAAACGCCCGCTCGTCGCACACTGGAGACAAGACAGCATGAATGTACTGATCATAGGCAACGGCGGGCGTGAGCATGCCCTGGCATGGCGGGTCAAACAGTCCGCGCAGGCAGGCACCGTCTTCGTCGCCCCCGGAAACGCCGGCACGGCACTGGAGCCTGGTGTTGAAAATGTGGCCATCGACCCGCTCGATTTTCCTGCCCTGGCAGATTTCGTGCGCGCCAATGCCGTGGAACTCACCATCGTAGGGCCTGAGGCTCCGCTCGTTGCGGGCGTGGTGGATTACTTCCAGCAACAGGGTCTGCGCTGCTTCGGCCCCTCGCAGGGCGCAGCGCAACTCGAAGGTTCCAAGGCCTTTACCAAGGACTTCCTCAAGCGCCACCAGGTACCCACGGCGGCCTATTGCAATTTCACCGAGATCGAGCCCGCCTGCGCCTATGTGCGCGAGCAGGGCGTGCCCATCGTCATCAAGGCCGATGGCCTGGCGGCGGGCAAGGGCGTGATCATTGCCCGGAGCGTGGCAGAGGCCGAAGACACGATTCGCGACATGCTCTCCGGCAACAAATTTGGTGACGCAGGGCACCGTGTTGTGATCGAGCAGTTCCTGCAGGGAGAGGAAGCCAGTTTCATCGTCATGGCCGATGGTGAGCATGTACTACCCTTCGCCACTTCGCAGGACCACAAGGCCCGTGACGATGGCGACAAGGGCCCGAATACCGGCGGGATGGGTGCCTACTCCCCGGCCCCCGTGGTGACGCCCGCGATTCACGACAAAATCATGGAACAGGTCATCATGCCAACCATCCGGGGCATGGCGGCCGATGGCCACCCCTATACCGGTTTTCTCTACGCAGGGTTGATGATCTCTGAGCAGGGTGACATCAATGTCATCGAGTTCAACTGCCGCTTCGGCGACCCGGAGGCACAACCGGTCATGATGCGCCTGCAGTCCGACCTGATCGATCTGTGTGAACACGCACTCGATGGCAAACTGGATAGCACTCAGGCAGAGTGGGATCCACGCCCTGCAGTGGGTGTGGTGCTGGCCAGTGGTGGTTATCCGGACAGCTATCGCAAGGGCGATGCCATTTCAGGGCTGGATTACACGACACCGGACAGCAAGGTCTTCCATGCAGGCACCGCGCTGAAAGATGGCCAGGTGCTCACCAATGGCGGCCGTGTCCTGTGCGTGACCGCCCTGGGCGACAGCGTGACCGCGGCACAGCGCAATGCCTATGACTTGATCCGGCATATCGATTGGACTAATGTCTACTACCGACGCGACATCGCTTACCGAGCCATAGCACGAGAAAATGTCTGATTCCAGCTCATCCCATTACAACGGTTTCGACCGCCTGATCCTGCAATTCGATCAGGCGCTGCGCACGATCGTCCCTGGCAGCAGCACGCAGCACCGGGTCTCCCCCGCCGATGCCGTGGACGGTTCAAATCTGAGTGATGAGGAGCGCCGCCAGGCGGCATCGCTGATGCGCATCAATCACACCGGAGAGGTCTGTGCACAGGCGCTGTATCAGGGGCAGGCCCTGACGGCGAAATTGCCGGATATTCGTCAGGCCATGGAGGTCGCCGCACAGGAAGAGGTCGACCACCTTGCCTGGTGCGAACAGCGTCTGCAGGCGCTGGACAGCCACACCAGCGTGCTCAACCCGGCCTGGTACGCCCTGTCCTTCGGGCTGGGTGCCGCCGCCGGGCTGGCAGGTGACAACTGGAGCCTGGGTTTCGTGGCCGAAACCGAGTCCCAGGTCTGCGATCATCTGCGCGATCATCTCGGCCGCCTGCCAACGCAGGATCACAAGAGTCGCGCCGTGCTGGAACAAATGCTGATCGACGAGCAGCATCACGGGGATACCGCCCGCCAGGCCGGGGGCAGCGAACTGCCCGCGCCAATCAAACTGGGTATGCACCTGATGTCCCAGGTAATGAAAAAGACTGCCTATCGCTTCTGAGCCGCGCCTGCGGCTTCAGCCCTCAACAATCTCGAAATCGTGGGTGACCTGAACGCCGCCCTTCTGCAGCATGATGGTGGCCGAGCAGTATTTCTCCGCAGACAGCGCAACGGCCTTTTCCACCTGTTTTTCGCTGAGCTCCTTGCCACTGACGCGGAAGTGCAGATGGATTTTCTCGAACACCGCCGGCACCGCATCTGCCCGCTCGGCCGTCAGTTCCGCCACACAAGCCGTTACCTGCTGGCGCGCCTTCTTCAGAATGGTCACCACATCGTAAGAGGAACACCCGCCCACACCGATCAACAGCATCTCCATGGGACGAAAGCCCAGATTCTCTCCCCCGCTGGACTCGGGGCCTTCCATCAACACCGCATGACCGCTGCCGGACTCCCCCAGGAATTTAACGCCATCCACCCAGCGCACCTTTGCTTTCATCATTGCCTCACTCTCTCTACACCAGCCGTGGCGCCCCCTGGCGCCCGCTTTCAGCAGGCGCAGATTACCACAGTCACCGGGGAAGGACGACGCCACAAACATTCACAGCACTGGCAGACTGTGATATACATTCGCCACGTTTGCCACAAATACCCCAATGCACCAAGATCTATCCCGTTCGACGCTCAGACGTCGAACCCAGGAGAATACCAATATGGCGCTCATGGCCATTACACCCCACATCAAGGATCTCGATAACTTCCTGACCAACTGCCATCGTCGTCGCTATCCCAACAGAGCCACCATCATCTACGAAGGGGATACCTGCAACACGCTTTACTACATTATCGAGGGGTCCGTGTCGGTCGTGCTGGAAGACGATGACGGCAAGGAAGTGGTCATCGCCTATCTCAACCCTGGGGATTTTTTCGGTGAAATGGGGTTGTTTGAACAGAAAGAAGCCCGCAGTGCCTGGTGTCGCGCCCGCACCCCCTGCGAAATTGCCGAAATCAGCTACGCCAACTTCAACAACTATATTCGCCTGCATCCCGAAATTGTCTTTACCATCGGCAAACAGATGGCCCACCGCCTGCGCAACACCACCCGCAAAGTGGGGGACCTGGCCTTCTACGATGTCACGGGTCGCATCGCCCGCACGCTCATCGAGCTGAGCAAGGAGCCGGATGCCATGACGCACCCCGATGGCATGCAGATCAAGATCACACGGCAGGAACTGGGCCGTCTGGTGAACTGTTCCCGGGAAATGGCGGGGCGAGTGCTGAAGACACTGGAAGAGCAGGAGCTTATCCACGTCAAAGGCAAGACCATCGTGGTCTACGGCACTCGCTGAACAGCACGGAAAAACTTTCGTTCAATATTCTGATGACAGAACAGGTAAAACTTCAGGCGGCACGCTGCGTGAACGGCGCCCGCTCCCCATTACCTGCGCTGTGTTGCTGAACAATCTGCTCACACTGCTGCCGGATGTACTGCAGTTTCTGCTCACCCTCCGTTCCCTTCAGCGGCCCGTTCAACAAAAAGCTTTCCGCCGCACGATAAAGGCTCAATGCCCGGCGCTCGTCTCCCCGGGCCAGGGCCTGGTCGGCCATGTGCAGATTCGAATTGACGCCCACCCGCGCACTCAGCATCCCAAGATGACGGGCCGTAGATTCCAGTTGATCCTCCGTCACCTGACGCATCTGGTACAGATGCCGGATCAGCATCAGCGCATCATTGATCAGGCCTCGGGCATGGAGGATTTCCCGTTCACTGCCCAGGCGGGTTTTGCTGTCGGTCTGTACACGCGCAGAGTCGGCAGCTGTCTTGTCCGGCTTGCCCGTTTCCCCTCCCAGGGCGCGCAACTCCTTCTCGCCATTGCCCCGAGCCGGGTCGAGCCGATGAATGCGCTGCAAGTCATGCCTGAGCGTCTGGGTCAGCAGCCGCGTCACATCCGGGCTGTCGTCGATGGCCTTCAGCCCCTTGATGATCCGATCAAGCGCCGAGCGGCGCCGATCCAGCGCCGCCAGGCGATACAGGCGAATGAGCTCCTGCTCCTGACGCGCCTGCAGCAGATGCACGAGCAGCAGTGAGCCCACCGCCAGGGTGCACAGCATCAGGACTATCAGGGGAAAGCTCAGGGGCATAGGACACCGGTCTCAGAAAAATCACCGTGCCAGACAGGCACTCATTCTCTGTTATCGGCGCACACGGGCAGAGGTTTACCTCTTTCTTGCGCAAGTGGCTCAGAGCAGAACCAGCCCCCAGACCAGCGCCACCAGCACCATGCCCAGAAAGACGGCAGCAGAGCCGACATCCTTGGCTTGCTTGGAGAGTTCGTGGTAGTCGTTGCCAATCCGGTCCACGACGGCTTCCACGGCGGTATTCAACAATTCGATGATCATCAACAGCAGCAGCACGCCGATCAGCAGAGCCCGCTCCACGCCGTTTTCACCCAGATACAGTGCCACAGGCGTAAAGAGAACAAATACCACGACTTCCAGACGGAAGGCTTCCTCGGAAGCAAAGGCGGAGCGAAGACCAGCGAAGGAATAGCCGGCGGCGGCGATCAGGCGGGCAATGCCCCTGCGCTTGGGCGGCACACCCGGAGCCTGAGCGCCTCCTGTCTGTACATGCTCTGGCAAATCCTTCATCGGGGAAACAGCTCCAGAAATTTCTGCCCCGGATCAGGGGCGCGCATGAAGCTCTCGCCAATCAGGAAGCCATAAATGCCGCGTTCCAACATGGCGAGCACATCCTCGCGATGATGAATACCGCTCTCGGTGACCAGCAGTTTTCCGGCAGGCAGCCGTTGGGCGAGACGCCAGCTGACGCCGAGATCCGTCTCAAAGGTGTGCAGATTGCGATTGTTCACACCGATCAGGTCGAAGCCCGCCTCCAGCGCAATATCCATTTCCGCCTCATCGTGCACTTCCACCAGCACATCAATGCCGATGCCTTTTGCATACGCCGCCAGCTCCTGCAACTGTGCCGGTGCCAGCGCGGAGACAATCAGCAGCACGCAGTCGGCACCAATCGCCCGCGCCTCGGCAATCTGATACGGGTCAACGATGAAATCCTTGCGAATCACCGGCAAGGCACAGGCTGCCCGCGCCTGTTGCAGATAGGTATTGCAGCCCTGGAAGAATTCCCGATCCGTCAGCACCGAGAGGCAGGCAGCACCCGCACCCTCATACTGAGCGGCAATACGCGCCGGGTCGAAGTCGGCACGAATCAACCCCTTGCTGGGCGAGGCCTTCTTGATTTCCGCGATAACCGCGGCCTGACGGTTTTCAATACGTCGGCGCAGAGCGGCGATAAAGCCACGCACAGGTTCTGCACTACGCGCACGCTGCTCAAGTGAGGCCAGCGACTCCTGCTCGGCATCCCGGATGATTTCCCGATGCTTCTGCGCGATGATTCTTTCCAGAATGGTGCTTTGACTCATGGAACCCTACACAATCTCCAGTGGCACGCTGTACAGACAGCGACCGGTTATGCCCGCTTACAGGCTCTGGCTGACTCGCGCCAGCTCGTCCAGTTTCAATAATGCCTGACCGCTGCTTAAGACAGCCTTAGCACGCTGCACACCATCGGCTATGGAATCGGCAATATTCGCGGCATAGAGCGCGGCACCCGCATTCAGGGCCACAATATCTCCCGCCGCCTCGTTACTGTAATCCAGGGCTGCACGCACCATTGCCAGGCTCTGCTGCGCATCAGCGATCTGCAGCATGGCAAAACCCTCTCGCCGCACAATGCCGAAGTCTTCGGGGCTGATGGTGTAGCGCTCCAGGCGCCCCCCGCGCAACGCGCCCACCCGGGTCGGGGCGCTGATGCTGATTTCGTCCAGACCATCGTCGGAGGCAACAATCAGGACATGTTCACTTCCGAGCGTCTGCAAAACCTCCAGCATGATGTCGATCCAATTGACATCATTCACCCCCAGCAATTGATTGGGCGCGGAGGCCGGATTGGTCAGGGGGCCCAGTAAGTTGAAAATAGTGCGCACACCAATCTCACGTCGGGGACCGATCACATGTTTCATAGCACTGTGATGCCCAGGCGCAAACATAAAGCCCACGCCCACCTGCTCGATACAGCGGGCAACCTGCACCGGGTCGAGATCCAGCCTGACACCGGCGGCCTCCAACAGATCCGCACTGCCACTGCGGCTGGTCGCGCCACGATTGCCATGCTTGGCAACCCGGGCACCAGCACAGGCAGCCACCATCGCCGATGCCGTGGAAATATTGAAGGTATCGGTTCCGGTACCGCCCGTGCCGCAGGTATCCACCAGATGCGTCTTGTCCGGCACCTCCACGCGGGTAACCAGCTCCCGCATCACGGTCACGGCGCCCAGCAGCTCGGCAGAGGTGATGCCCTTCATCTGCAGGGCGAGCAGGAAAGCGCCAATCTGCGCGTCACTCATCTCACCGCTCATGATGCCACGCATCAAGGTGGTCATTTCATCGGCGGAGAGATCCTGCTGCTGACTGAGCTGGCGTATGGCGATCTTGATGTCCATGGAAGGTCCTTGTTCTTATCGTTTTTCCGAGTCCAGAAAATTCTTCAGCAATTGATGGCCGTGCTCACTGAGGATCGATTCGGGATGAAACTGCACGCCCTCAACGGCCAGGCTGCGATGTCTCACCCCCATGATCTCATCCATGCTGCCATCACTATTCTGCGTCCACGCCGTGATCTCCAGGCAATCCGGCAGGCTCTCCTTCTCGATTACCAGGGAGTGATAACGCGTGGCGGTAAAGGGGTTGCCAAGGCCCGCAAAGACCCCGGTATTGTTGTGGTACATATCCGAAAGCTTGCCGTGCATGACCTTGTGGGCGCGCACGACATGCCCACCGAATGCCTGACCGATCGCCTGGTGGCCAAGACAAATTCCCAGCAGGGGAATGCGCCCGGCAAAGTGCTTGATGGCGGCAACGGAAATGCCCGCCTCATTGGGCGTGCAGGGGCCGGGAGAGATCACAATTTTTTCCGGCGCCATGGCCTCGATTTCGTCCACGGTAATGGCGTCGTTGCGGTATACCCGCACATCGGCACCCAATTCACCCAGATACTGCACGATGTTGTAGGTGAAGGAATCGTAATTGTCGATCATCAAAAGCATTCGCAGGCCAACCTCCCGAGTGCCTACCACAGGCGAGGGGGATTCTAGCACGGAAAGATTCACCGCTGCCCCCCGCTACAGAGCATCAATCCCGAATACCCCACGCAGCAGGGCGCCGGCCACATAGGCCAGCATTGCTGCCCCGCCTCCCGTCAGCAGGGTCATGAAACCGGAGCTCAATACCGGTTTCGCCAGGACCAGACTCTTCAGGGAACCAATCGCAAAAAACATCATGGCCGCCAGCACGCTGCTGATCTGGAACTGCTGCAACAGGCTCAGAGAGGAGGCCAGGAATGGCAGCAGCGGCACCAGGCCCACCAGCAGGAAGGCGGTAAAGGTGACAATACCGGCTTGCCAGGGCTTGGGTACCTCTGTCTGCACCCCGTATTCCTCCCGTACCATGGTTTCCACCCACTGCTCCCGATCCGCCGTAATCACACTGACCACCTGCTCCAGCAGTTCTCCCTCAAAACCACGGCGGGCATAGATCTGGCGGATTTCCTCACGCTCCCCCTCGGGGACGACCCGAATATGCTCTTCCTCGATTCGCCGCAGGCTGTCCACATATTCCCCCTGCGCCTTGACCGACTCGTAATTGCTGATCGCCATGCTGAAACCGTCCGCCAGCAGATTGGCAAAGCCCAGCACCAGGGCAACATCGGCCGAAAATCCGGCTCCGTAGGCACCCGCCACGACCGCAAAGGTCGTCACGCAGCCGTCTATCCCGCCCAGAACCGCATCGGAAAGCTTGTTGGTGGGCCCGGGCGCTGTCAGGCGCTGATGCACTCGCGCTGGCGTATGGTCGTCATGCAGCAGCTGTTCCTGTATTTTGTTCATAAGCACCTTCGTCGCAAAATTGGCTCACCCTGGCAATCTCAGGCAGCATGCTACCATGGAGCGCAATGCAGGCACGGGAGAAAACGCATGGCAAAGCGAAGCAAGATCAGCCCCAAAAAGACCCGGCAGTCCAGGCTCGTCCGCAAACGCGGCAAGAAAGTGGGCGCGCCACCCGGCACCCTGCTGCATGTCGGAGATGCCCACACAGACAGCACCTCGCTGTCGCTGGCGACCTATAATCAGGAGCAGTACCAGCTCAGCAAACCCGGCCAGGCGTCAGAGCTTCAGCGCGACAGTTTCAAGGGGCAGGTGATCTGGCTCAATATCGAGGGCGTCCACGATGCCACTGTCGTGCAATCCGTTGGCGAGCTGTTTGGGCTGCACCCACTGGTCATGGAGGACATCCTCAATACCGACCAGCGCCCGAAAATGGAAGTCCACGAACATTATCTCTATATCGTGCTCAAGGTGCTCAATTTCGATGCCAACGAATCCCAGGCGCGCGTTGAACAGATCAGTCTGATTCTGGGCAAGGATTTTGTGCTTTCCTTCCAGGAGAGCAAGGATGATATTTTCCAGGGAGTACGCACCCGCCTGGAATCCGGCCGCCGCATCCGCGCACTGGGCCCGGACTATTTGTGCTACGCCCTTATTGACACCATTGTGGACAACTACTTCATGCTGCTGGAGCAATTTGGGGACCAGGTCGAACTTCTTGAGGAGGAATTACTCAGCAACCCTTCGCCCGAAACCCTGCAGAGAATCCATCACTACAAACGCGAGATGTTGCTGCTGCGCAAAGCCGTATGGCCTCTGCGCGAGGTGCTTACCAGCATGATTCGTGACGACAGCACACTGATTCAGCAGGAAACTCAGCTTTACCTTCGCGATGTTTATGACCATACGATCCATATCATGGACACGGTGGATACCATCCGGGATCTTCTCGCAGGCATGCTGGATCTTTACATCTCCAGCACCAGCAACCGCATGAACGAAATCATGAAAGTGTTGACCATTTTCGCCTCCATTTTCATGCCCCTGACATTCATCGCCGGCATTTACGGCATGAATTTCCAGTATATGCCGGAGCTCGCCATTCGCTGGGCCTACCCTGCGGTCATGATCATCATGGCACTGATCGGCGTGGGTCTGGCATTGTATTTCCGCTGGAAGAAGTGGTTATAGCCCTGCCTGGTCCAACACCTGTCGGGTACGCGTGAAGAGCTGAGGACAGTCCACCCCGGCCAGTTCCTCTTCAGAGGGGAGACAACTGCGGCGCGCGTAGCGCAGCAGATCCGGTCTGGCATCACAGAACAGCATATCGAAAGCAAACCTGCCCATGCCGTATAGCCCCCGGTGCAGCATATTGGCGGAAAACACCAGCAGGTCTCCGGCAGACAGCGGCACCACCTGCGCCCCCGGCAAGGGCTCATCCACCCGCCGCCCCGCCTGCTTCATGCGCACGGCGAACTCTTCATCCGTATCCCAGCGCCTGTGCGTTCCAGGCATCAGTTCCAGCCCCGGCTCATCTCTCAAGGCCAGACGCAGGTGAAACATATTCATGCGGCAGAACTGCGCCTGCTGCTCCTCAAGAGACAGCCCGGCGTACTGAATATCACGATGCCAGTAATTGGGTTGCGCAGGATTTTTCGGGTCAAAAAACAACTGGGTATTCAGGAATGCCTGCGGCTCGGAAACCAGCGCTTCCAGTAGCTGTGCAATCCGGGAATCTCCGAGGATCTGAAACAACTGCCGCCGTGTCGCCTTCCCGGCAGCAGCATCATCTGTCAGATAGGCACTGTTGATCGCGCCTTTGCAGTATAGCGCCTCGTTCTGCCGCAGCCAGTTTTCATGGAAGGCGGCAAGCGACTTGCGCAGAGACTCCACCTCCGGCTCTGCAAAAAAACCGTGCAGGTGGACAAAACCCTGTGCCTGATAATGTGTGCGGATATCTGCCCGGGTAAACGCTGACGGAGCGTTCATAAACCACTCCTCATCTTTTTTACACGCAAAAAAAAGGCCGTAACGAAATGCCCGCATTTCATTACGGCCTCAAGTTTACTAGACGACCGACTCAACATGGCGATTACAAAAAAATCTGCAATTGCGATGTTGGGATCAGTGTAGTGAACCTTGACCCGGGATACCTTGATATACATCAGAGGAAGCGTTATGGCGCTTACGCGGACTCGTTGAGTTTGGCAATCCGCCGCAGTGCCGACATGTCCAGCACCTGGATTTCCTTATTGTCCACCTTAACGATCTGCTGCTTCTGCAGGCGGCTGAAAACCCGGCTGACGGTTTCCAGAGTCACGCCCAGATAGCTGCCGATATCCGCACGGGTCATGGGCAGACGGAATTGGGTGGAGGACAGTTTGCGGCGGTGATTGCGGCTGGAGATGCTGAGGAGCAATGCCGCTACACGTTCTTCGGCAGCATTGCTGCTGACCAGGGTCAGCATCTGCTGATCCTTGACGATTTCCTGCCCCATCAGGCGGAAGAAGCGCCCCTGCAGGGAAGGGATGCGGGCACTGAGATCTTCCAGTTGATGGAAGGGAATTTCACAATAGGAACCGGTTTCCAGCGCGATCGCGGAACTGCCATGCCGGTTGCTGCTGATCCCGTCCATGCCCATGATCTCACCGGGCAGATAGAGGCCCGTGACCTGTTCTGTACCATCCTGGGTGGTTTTAAAGGTTTTGAAACTGCCCGCACGAATGGCATAGATGGATTTGAACTCTTCGCCCTCGCGGTACAGATATTCCCCCTTGTTGAGGGCGCGTCCACGCTTGACGATTTCGTCCAGACGCGTGATCTCGACCGCGTCCAGGGCGATAGGAAGGCACAGTTCCCCCAACCGGCATTCCCCGCAGGAAATACTGGGATTGGTGTGGCAGGTTCGGGTTGCATAGGCTGGCTCTTTGGCCAGCACTGTGCCACTCGGGATCGATTTCGCGACTGATTTCACGTAGACGCCTTCCTAGGGGGTTCCAGAATGACGGCATTGTAGACAATTCAACCGCCTCCGGCAAAGTGCTCTTTGCACTTGTTGCCGATCAGCGATGAAATTTGCCCCAAGGCGCGTCAGATGACCCGGGAAAAAGTCGGCTTGGACGGGGTATCCTGGCGCAGGTACTCATCGAATACCATGCAGATATTACGCAGTAACAGACTGCCCTCGGCGCTGACAAAGAGCTTGCCAGGGGTGGCCAGACTCAGCAGCCCATCCCGCTCAAGCTGTTCCAGTTCCGGCAGAAGCAGATTGAAGTGTTCCTCGAAATCGATGCCGTATTCGCGTTCGATACGGGCAATGTCGAGAAAACGGTAGCAACTCAACTGCTGGATAATGTCCCGGCGCAGCACGTCCTCCTGCGTGGACTCCCGCCCCTTCACCACCGGCAGGCGGTTTTCGTCCAGAGCCTGGTAATAGGTGTTCAGCTGGGCGGCGTTCTGCACAAACATGCCGTGGATATTGCTGATGGAGGACACTCCAAGCCCGACCAGATCTTCCGCCTTGTGTATGGAATAGCCCTGGAAATTACGACACAGCGTGCCATTGGCCTGAGCGATGGCGAGCGGATCGTCCATCTTCACAAAATGATCCATCCCCAGATACAGATAGCCGGCATCCGTCAGCGTCCTGATGACGAGGGTCAGCATTTCCAGCTTCACCCCGGGCGGTGGCAGGTCTTCCGTGTGGATGGCCCGTTGTGCCGCAAAGCGTTCCGGCAGGTGTGCGTAGTTGTAGTAACTGATGCGATCCGGTGCCAGACGGATCACCTCGCGCAGAGTATCCTCCACGCTCTTCAGGGTCTGCTTGGGCAGGCCATAAATCAGGTCGAAGTTCAGGGAGCCAAATGCCCGTGCGCGAATATCCCCGACCAGGCGTTCAATCATGTCCACGGGTTGAATGCGGTTGATCGCCTTCTGGACCTGGGGATCAAAATCCTGAATACCCAGACTGATGCGGTTGAAACCCAGGCCACGAATCAGCTCGATACGGGAGCGGTCCACCGTACGCGGATCAATCTCGATGGCATAATCCCGGTTCTCATCCTGCACCAGGCGGAAATAGTGGGCTGTCAGATGCACCAGCTCGGTCAGCTCCGCATCGTCCAGGAAGGTCGGTGTTCCGCCCCCCAGGTGCAGCTGGGTCACCGGCCGCTGGTGCAGGGAAGATTGCAGACGCAACAGCGCCATTTCCCGACGCAGATGTTCCAGATAGTGCCGCACCTGCACCCGGTTGCGGGTCACAATCTTGTTGCAGCCGCAGTAATAGCAGGGAGAGCTGCAGAAAGGAATGTGGATATACAGGGACAGCGGATCCTGGCACTTGCCGTCTGCCAGCGCGTCGAGATAGCGCGACACTTCCACATTGGCAAACTGGGTGGCCGGAGGATAGGAGGTGTAACGAGGCCCCTGCCGATCGTATTTGCGCAACAGCTCCGCAATTCTCCCGGGATTAAGCGGGGGCTGCGCATAGGGAGGCAGAACTGTGGCGATCTCTGGATTCATGGGGCGAGTGTAAGACTCCCCTCAAACGCCGCCATGACCTAAATCAAGAAAACCTGCGGGGTATCATTCCGGCTTCGGAATCAGTGCCGCATCCAGCGCGATAGCGCGTTGCAGCGCCGGGCGTGCCTCCAGCCGCGACACATAGGCTTCGAACACGGCGCGCTTGTCGATGGTGCCAAACAACATGCCCCAGCGCAGGGCAGATCCCACATAGACATCCGCCGCCGTGAACTGCTCGCCACATAAGTAGCTCTTACCGGCAATGGCCCCCTCCAGGGCATTAAGGGTCAACGCTTCATTGCCATAGCCCAAGGTGCCCTGGCGCTCTGCCGGGGCCTCCCACTTCATCGCCTTCACCGTAACCGCCATTTCCAGCGGGCCAGCAGCAAAGAAGAGCCAGCGGTAGTAGGTGCCCCGCAAGGGGTCGGATACGGCAGGGGCAAGCCCTGCATCAGGAAAGGCGTCTGCCAGATACGCACAGATGGCGGCCACTTCTGTGACCACCGTTCCTCTGTGACGAATGGCAGGCACCTTTCCCATTGGATTGATTGCCAGATATTCCGGCGCTTTCATACTCCCGCCGTACTGAAGCACTTCCACTTCATACTCGATGCCAGTCTCTTCCAGCATCCAGCGTACGATCTGGCCGCGCGACTGCGGGTTGGTATAAAACGTCAGCAATGCCATGGCAACCTCTCCTGACAGGCGGCACTCAGTCGATCAGGCGCGGAATGAACTTGGTGACGCCCTGGATGGGGCCCACCTCACCGGCAAACACATTGCCGTGCTTGTCCACCGTCACCCCTTCCCCCATGGAGCCATAGCCGCCCATGCCGGAAGCACGTTCGGAGACATGCTCGGGAACGTAGTACATCACCTCTCCGGTGCGCGCACTGCCTACCCGCAGGCCCTTGCGCCAGCCCGGGTTGTAGTTGTCGTCGGACTCGGAGTCGATGGCATAGAGCATGTCATCCGGCGTGATGAACAGGCCGCTGATGCGGCTGAACTGGTACCAGGTATCCAGATGCTTGCCGTCCTGATCGAAGATCTGGATGCGACGGTTGCCACGGTCGGCAACGAACAGGCGGTCCTGGGAATCAAAGGCCAGAGAGTGCGGGGAGCGCAACTGACCATCGGCAAAGCCCCACTCGCCAAAGCTCTTGATGAAGGTCCCGTCCGGCGCGAACTTGGAGATACGGCTTTTGGACTCAGGCCCCTTCTCGTCCTCGAACTGCGCACCATGGGTCTCGGCCACATAAATGCTGCCATCCGGGCCGATCACCACATCGTTAGGGTCGGTGAAGCGATTGGGCGGATCCCCGACCTCCCCCGGCGTCCCCAGGGTCATCAGCAGCTCCCCGCTCGGGCTGAACTTGAGCACGGTATGCCCCTTGCCGGCAGCGTCCGGGAACTGTTCCAGTTCACGCGCCGTAGCGGCACGGGAGTCCACGACCCAGACATTGCCTTCCTTGTCCACGTCCATGCCATGGGGCCAAATGATCAGCCCCTTGCCAAAGCTGGTGACCACATTGCCCTGTGCATCCAGTTTGACGATCGGGTCCAGGTCGGAGCCCGCGCAGGAGTTGGCGCCGCAACGGTCGCCGATCCAGACGCTTTCGCCGTCGATGTCGATATTGATGGCACTGATGGAGCCCCAGGTGCGGCCCGGAGGGGGATTGCTCCAGTCGCGCACGGTTTCGTAAGGATTGGGAAGATTATTGATCGGCGTAACATTGGCATGTTCGGCCGGGCCGGTGGCCCCGCGCTGCGCGGAGACCAGGCCCGATGCGCTCAGCAGCACGGTGGCGCCCAGGGTCAACCGGAAAAGCTTCCCGACGGAAGCGGTGTGTGTCTTTGTATTTGTTTTCATCGTATTCCTCTAATGGACACTTGACTCAGTGGTCGGCGGTAATCTGCTGCGCAGTTCGGCGCAGCAGGCCTGTGGCGGAAACATGAACCGCGGCCCTCGAATTGTCAATCCCGCCTCATGCCTTGCCAAAACAGTGGCGTTTTCGCGTAAAACCCTGGTCTCCCCCAATCAGCCTTGCCCCCGTTGGCGTTCATAGGCGCAGATCGACACGGTGCTGGCCAGGTTCAGCGATTCAATGGCCCCGCTGCCGGCGATCGAAAAACGTTGAGCTCCCAGTGCCTGCAACATATCCCGCGGCACGCCGCGCGCCTCATTGCCGAACACATAGACATCCTGTCGGGCAAACTGCTTATCCGTCAGCGGCGCACCGCTCATGTCCAGGCAGGCAATGCGGGCGAAACGCTGTGGCAGAGACTCCAGAGGCAGCTCGGTTTCCAGCGGCACATGAAGGATGGCACCCATGCTCGCCCGCACTACTTTCGGATTGAAGGGGTCCACCGAATTGGGCCCGAGCAGGCACCGTGCGCCACCGAACCAGGCCAGCGTGCGCAGAATGCTGCCCAGATTGCCCGGGTCCTGGATTTCATGGAAATAACAGGCGTGATCTGTCGGCAACTGCGCGGACCTTTCCAGCAGTGCCGCCATGGGCACTACGGCCAGCACGCCCTGGGGTGTTTTGGTGTCACTGATCCGGCTCATCTGCGCCTCACTCAGCACACGCTGCTCGAAGCCCGCCACAAAATTCTCAAAGCTCGGCGTGACAAACAACCGGGACTCGCGCAGGGCGGGATTATCGCGTGCCGCCCGCGCCAGCTCCTGCACCAGATGCTCGCCCTCGGCGATGAAGTGGCCATGCAGGCTGCGGTATTTTTTCTGCTGCAGTTTGCGGATGTCATCGAGTGACCACATTGTCACTGCCCTCGCCCGGAAGAAGTTGCCAGCAGGGAACGGGCAACGGCCTCGCCAACACGGATGCCGTCTACACCCGCAGAAAGAATCCCACCGGCATAACCGGCTCCCTCGCCTGCCGGATAGAGACCCTGTGTATTCAGACTTTGCAGCGTTTCTTTGTCCCGCGTAATGCGTACCGGTGACGAGGTGCGGGTTTCCACACCGGTCAGCACCGCATCCTCACGGTCGAATCCACGAATCTGCCGAGCGAAGGCCGGCAAGGCCTCACGAATCGCCTCGATGGCATAGCCTGGCAGCGCACTGGCCAGGTCTGTCGGCGTCACCCCCGGTTTATAGGAGGGCTGCACGCCGGTAAACGCCCGCGAGGCCTTGCCACGCAGAAAGTCCCCCACCTGCTGCCCCGGTGCGCAGTAGTTGCTTCCCCCCAGGACGAAAGCATGGCTCTCCAGCTGTTCCTGCAGGGCGATGCCAGCCAGTGGGCCATCCGGAAAATCCTGCCGGGGTTCGATGCCCACTACGATGCCGGCATTGGCATTACGTTCATTGCGTGAATACTGACTCATGCCGTTGGTCACCACCCGTTCCGGTTCCGAGGTGGCGGCAACGACCGTGCCGCCGGGGCACATGCAGAAACTGTAGACGGCACGGCCATTCACCGCATGATGTACCAGTTTGTAATCCGCCGCGCCCAGCTCCGGGTGCCCGGCGTATTTTCCCAGGCGGGCGCGATCGATCATGGACTGCGGGTGCTCGATCCGGAAACCGATTGCGAAGGGCTTGGCCTCCACAAACACGCCCTGCCGATGCAGCATGCGGAAGGTGTCACGCGAGCTGTGCCCCAGTGCCAGCACCACATGATGACTGTGAATGCTCTCGCCATTTTCCAGTTGCACCCCCTGCACACGTCCGTCCTCCAGCAATAACTCACTGACGCGGCTCTCGAAGCGGACCTCTCCCCCCAGGGTAATGATCTGTTCGCGCATGGCCGCCACCACGCCCGTAAGCCGGAAGGTGCCGATATGGGGTTTGCTGACATACAGGATCTCTGCAGGCGCGCCGGCCTTGACGAATTCCTCCATGACCTTGCGGCCATAGAAATGCGGGTCCTTGATCTGGCTGTAGAGCTTGCCGTCGGAAAACAGGCCTGCCCCGCCCTCGCCGAACTGCACATTGGACTCGGGAGTAAGCACCTGCTGTCGCCACAAAGCCCAGGTATCCTTGGTACGGCGACGAACATCGCGCCCACGTTCCAGCACAATGGGGCACAGCCCCGCTTGCGCCAGAATCAGCGCGGCAAACAGCCCACAGGGGCCAAAACCCACGATGACGGGACGCTCCGTGATGCTGCCCTGCACCCGGGGCAGCGGGTGGTAACGGGTATCGGGTGCCGGCATGACATGGCGATCATCGGCGAGGCGCTGCAGAACCTGCGCCTCATCCCGCAGCTCCAGATCGACAATATAGACAAAGCTGATTTCGGAGTTCTTCTTGCGGGCATCGTAGCTGCGCTTGAACACCGTGCAGGACAGCAGAGCCTCATCGGCAATGCCCAGGCGGCGCACAATCGCCTCGCGCAGCGCCTGCGGCGGATGGTCCAGGGGCAAAGACAATTCGGTGATGCGCAGCATGGCAGGGCTCCTGGCCGGTCGCCCCGGCAGAGGGAAGAAAAGTGTGGGGGATTATACACCAGTCCCCGGCTGTCACTGAGCAGCCCCTGCGCTTGCCAGCCCCAGCAGGGCGCAATAGAATCCGCCACTCTCGTCAGGGTGTGAGATATGGCAAGATCAAAAAGCAGCAATCGCTGGCTCGAAGAGCACGTCAACGATCCCTATGTGAAAAAAGCCCAGGTGGATGGCTACCGCTCGCGTGCCAGTTACAAACTGCTGGAGTTGATCGACAAGGACAAACTGCTACGCCCCGGCATGCTGGTGCTCGACCTGGGTTCCACGCCCGGCGGCTGGTCACAGGTCGTGGCGCCACTAGTGGGGCGCCAGGGCGCCACCATCGCCTCCGATATCCTGCCCATGGCACCCATCCCCGATGTGCTCTTCATCGAGGGGGATTTCACGGAGCAGGAAGTCTTCGATCGCATCATGAGCGCGCTGGATGGCCGTCAGGCCGATCTGGTGATGTCCGACATGGCACCCAACATCAGCGGTGTCGATGCCGCCGACCAGGCCGCCTCCATGTATCTGGTGGAGCTTGCGCTGGACATGGCATGCCAGGTCCTCAAACCCGGTGCCAATTTCCTCGCCAAGGTCTTTCATGGTGAGGGCTATGAGGAGTATCTGAAAGCGCTGCGCAAGCATTTCGACAAGGTGGTTGTGCGCAAGCCCGGGGCCTCGCGCGCACGCTCCCGGGAAGTCTATGTCCTCGGCAAGGGCTTCAAGGGAAGCTCTGAATAACAGGCTTGCCGTTGCGGCGGGCAATGGTGTCTACTGTCGCGGTTTCCTCACTCTGCGGACTCGCTCATGAGCTCAGGCCATCGTTATACCCCGGCCACGGCCATCGCTGTCGTGGTGGCCAATATGGTCGGCACCGGCGTCTTTACCAGCATCGGCTTCCAGATCATCGACATCAAATCTTCCTTCGCCCTGCTGATGCTGTGGCTGGTGGGCGGTATCGCCGCGATGTGCGGCGCCCTGACCTATGCAGAACTGGCCAGCCGTCTTCCCCGTTCCGGCGGTGAGTACCATTTCCTCAGCAAAACCTATCACCCTGCAGTCGGTTTCGTGTCCGGCTGGGTATCCCTGACCGTGGGTTTCGCGGCACCAACAGCACTGGCCGCCATGACCTTTGCCGCCTATCTCGACTCCGCGCTGGGCGAGTTGCTGCCTATCCCCAGAAAGGCTGCCGCCGTGCTGCTGGTGGCCGTCATCACCTATGTTCACGGGCGCAATCACGCTGCCAGCGGCGGGCTGCAGAACTGGTTCACCATTCTCAAGGTGATGCTGATCGGGCTGTTTGTGTTGTCCGTGTTCTCCGCCACCCAGTCACCACAAACGGTGCACCTGCTTCCGGTCGAGGGCGATGGCGCCATCCTGATGTCCAGCGCCTTTGCCGTCTCGCTCATCTATGTCAACTATGCCTACACCGGCTGGAACGCAGCCACCTATATCACGGGCGAGGTGGAAAATCCGGAACGCTCGGTTCCCCTCGTGCTGATCGGCGGTACGGCCATCGTGATCGTGTTGTATCTGGCCCTGAACGCCACTTTTCTCTATGCCGTGCCCATGGAGGCTCTGGAGGGGCGTATCGAAATCGGGGTGATAGTCGCCGAACATACCTTCGGTACGCTTGGCGCTATGCTGATGGGGGCTTTGCTGTCGCTGCTGCTCATCTCGACGGTCAGTGCCATGCTGATGGCCGGCCCCCGGGTGCTGCAGATCATCGGGGAGGATTTCCGGCTGTTCCGCCTGCTGGCGGAGAAGAACAGCGGCGGCGTTCCCCGCACGGCGATCTACACCCAGGGCGGGCTGGCCATCGCCTTCATCATCACCTCCACCTTCGACTCGGTGCTGGTGTTCTCCGGTTTTACCCTGGGCCTGAGTTCCCTGTTCACCGTGCTGGGGGTCTTCGTGCTGCGCTGGCGCGAGGGGATGGGGGAAGACGCTGCAAGCAGTTACCGGACCTGGGCCTACCCGCTTCCCCCGGTGCTCTACAGTGCCATCATGCTGTGGACACTGCTGTTCATCACCGTCAACCGCCCACAGGAGGCGGCTGTGGCGGGAGTGGTCATCGTCCTCGGCCTCGGCTGCTATGCCATCACCGAGCGCCTTTCCTCCCGCCGCGAGGCATAGGATCAGCGCTCCATCCAGTACAGAACACCGCCGTGCACATTGGCGACCCTGTCGTGTCCGGCCGTTTTCAGGATGCTTGTCGCCATCGCCGAACGCTTGCCTGAGCGACAGATGGTGACCACCGGTTTGTCCCGCGGCACCTCGTCCACGCGATCGTGCAGTTCACTCAGGGGAATCAGCAAGGCGCGCTCCAGCCCGGGGACCTGGTCGCCCTGTTCATCGTATTCACGCACATCCAGCACCGTCAGGCCCTGTTGGTGCGTCAGCACCCATTCCGGCTCCACTTCGGGAATGCCGGCAAAAGTGATGCTCAGCTCGGCCCAGTCCGGCTCTGCGGGCAGGCGGCCACTCGCCGGCATGCCACTGCGCAGATTATTGGGCAGGGCTTCGTCGATTTTCTTCGGGTGCGGCAGACGCATCGCCTTCATGTATTCAACGAAATCATGCTCATTGGCCTCACCGCCCACGCGGGGGTTATGGCATTTCTCTTCCAGAATCGAGGAACGGGTGCGGCCATTGTAGTCGTGCGCTGGAAACACGGCGCAGTCATCGGGCAGGGTAAACAGTTGTTCTGTGATCGAGTGATACAGCCGTGCCGGATCCCCCTGCTGAAAATCGCTGCGACCACAGCCGCGAATGAGCAACGCATCGCCCGTGAACACCATGCTGTGATCCGTCAGGACGAAACTGGTGCAGCCATTGGTATGCCCGGGTGTTGCCCGTGCCTCCAGGCTGACCCCCTGCACCCCGAAGACCTGACCATGCTCCAGCAGAAGATCGGCATTGCTCGCCCCGGCATTGGCGGAAATGGCAATCTGACAAGCCGTCTTCTGTTTCAGCAGCCACGCAGCCGTAATATGGTCCGCATGGGCATGGGTATCGGCCACCAGTTTCAGCGTCAGGCCGAGCTCACGCAGCATGGCCAGGTCACGGGTGGCCTGTTCGAATACCGGGTCGATGAGAATGGCTTCGCGGCTGCTCTCATCGGCCAGCAGATAGGTGTAGGTGGAGGAGGCAGCGTCATACAGCTGTCGGAAAATCATGGTCAGTTCCCTTTGTCAGTGGCGGCCATACTTTCGCTGAGGCGATAGCGCCTGGCCTCCAGAAGTTTCAGCAAATCGTGCGTGGTCACAATGCCCAGCACATGTTTTTCGGCATCCACGATGGGGATGCAGGAGATATCGTGGTGATTGAAGAGCGTCACCGCCTCGAACAGGGTGGCCGTTTTCGGCAAGGTAATAGGCTTGCGTGTCATGAAGGTATGCACAGGTTTGTTGAGCAAGGCCAGATCACGCGTGCTTTCCATCGGAGTTCCCAGAGTCGGGCTCAGTTCGCGGTAGACATCGCGATCGGAGATTACCCCCCACAACACCCCGCTCTCCACCACCAGCACATGATGGAAGGGCGCATTGTCCAGCAACACCTTGACATCCTTGAGGCTGTCATCCATTTCCACGGTTGCCACCGGGTGGCTCATGATCTCGTCCAGCGTCATAGTGATCCCCTCCTTGATGTGGAGCTCCGTTTCTTACGGTGTAACAAAGCGGACTGCTCAGGGTCTTGTTGGGATGCTAGACACAATTTAACAAACAATAATCATAATGAGGAGCCGGATCATGAAGGTGCAAAGGCAAAAGACAGTAGCATGGATCATGGGGCATCAGCAGGGCGGGTTCGCACAGACAGGATTTCTGCGCAAAAGGCTTCTGCAAGGGGCTTTGCTGTTCTTGCTGACACTGACGGGCGCGCTGCAGGCCGAAGAGTTTGTATGGGCACCCGATCTGCCCGTGGGTTCCGCGTTTCCGCCCATCAATGCCGTGGACCAGAACGGCAAGACACACAGCTTCGCCGATCTGCGCGGCGACAAGGGTCTGATCCTCGTCATGAGCCGCTCGTTTGACTGGTGCCCCTACTGCATCCGGCAACTGCAGCAACTGGTGGAGGCACGCGCACAGTTCGAGGCCCTGGGCTTTCATGTCGCCACCATGACCTATGACTCGGTTGCCACGCTGAAAGAGGCCGAGGATGAGTACGGAACCGATTTCCCGTTGCTGCATGACGAGAACAGCGCACACATCAAGGCCATGGGCATTCTGAATACCCAGTACGAACCCGGCCATCGTGCCTATGGCATCCCCTACCCCGGAATTTTCGTTATCGACCACACAGGTGTCATACGCGCCAAGCTGGCGGAGGAAGACTATCGCGTGCGCCCCGATTTCAGCCTGGTGCTGGAAGCGATAGACGCCCTGTAGGGCGCGTAGGGCCTGTTCACTGTGAACAGGCCCGGGAAAGTGGGTGCGGTGTGCTCCCAAAGGCCATAGAATACGGCAGAAACGGGAGCGCCAGCGCACGATGCAATACAAGGAACAGGACGAAGCTGATCTGGAAGCCCTGCGCAGTGGTGACAGGGAGGCTTTTACGCGCCTGGTCAAACGCTACCACCGCTCCATGCTGGTCATCGCCCGCGCGATTGTCGGCGATGTCTGGGCGGAGGAGGTTCTGCAGGACAGCTGGATATCCGTTCATCGTGCCCTGCCCCGCTTCGAGGGGCGCTCCAGCCTGCAGACCTGGCTCTACACGATTGTGCGCAACGAAGCACGCACGCGCCTTAGCAAGGAATCCCGCTACGTCTCGCTGGACAGCGGCACCGGTTCGCACGAGGACACCCTGCAATCCCTGCACATCCATTTCAAGACGAATGGCCACTGGCAACATGCTCCCGTGAACTGGCATGCCGACTCCCCTCTGCAGCTGCTGGAACAGAACCAGTTGCGCCGCTGCATTGAACACACCCTGAAAAGCCTGAGTGCAGACCAGTGTGCGGTGTTCACCCTGCGCGATATTCAACAGATGGAGCTGCAGGATATCTGTAACATTCTGGAGCTGAGCAACTCCAATGTGCGGGTGCTGCTTCACCGCGCCAGGCTGCATCTGATGCAGGTTATCGACCGTTACCAGGAGACCGGAACATGCTGAGCTGTCGCGATATTGCCGCAAAGGCAAGCGATCATCTGGACCGTAAACTGACGTTTTCACAGTCCGTCAGCTATGGCTTCCATTTGCTCATGTGCGGCTACTGCCGGGAATTCGTGCGGCATCTGCGCACGACCATTGAGCTGGCTCCCCATCTGGCGGAGCAGAACCAACTCGGCGATGACGAAGCCGCCCGGATCGCGCAGCGCGCGCTGGAACAGACAGAGGACACACAGGGCCCCCAGTAATAGCCCCTGTGCCGGAAATACCCATGAAAGAGCAACGCAGCACATCCCTGTTTGAATTCTGGCCGACCTGGCTCATGTATCTGCCGGTCGCGCTGCAATGGCTGCTGCTGAGCCTGCGTTATCGCTCACTCACCCTGCCCCTGATTGCCAACCCGGACATTCCCCTGGCCGGCATGGTGGGAGGTTCCAAGGATCTGTTGATGTCCCAGGCCGGAGGCGCCTGCCGCGAGGCCCTGCTGCCCTGGGTTCTGCACACCGTCAACGATATGCCGGTCGCGGCGCAGGCCCGATCGCTGATTGAACAGAACGCCGAGGCCGGCATTGCCCTGCCCTTCGTGTGCAAACCCGACATGGGTTGCCGGGGGGCCGGCGTCAAACTGGTGCGCAGCGAAGCACAGTTGCAGCAGGTGCTGCAGGCCTATCCGGAGGGCGCCGGCCTGGTGTGTCAGAAGCTGGCAAGCTTCGAACCCGAAGCCGGGATCTTCTATGTGCGTCATCCGGGCGAACCGGGACATATCGCCTCACTGACCCTCAAACACACGCCCTGCGTCATCGGCGACGGGCACAGCACTCTGCGTGAGCTGGTCTCACGGGACCCGAGAGCCGGAAGACTGCTGCACCTGTACCAATCCCGCAATCAGGAAGCCTGGGAGCAGATCATTCCAGCCCAACAGGTGCACAAGCTGCTGTTTTCTGCCAGCCACTGCCGGGGAGCCGTGTTCGAGGATGCCCGCCACCTGATTACGCAGGACTTGAGCCGCGCCATCAACACGATCATGGCCGACCTGCCCAATTTCCACTACGGCCGCCTGGACGTGAAATTCCGGGATATCCCCAGCCTGCAGGCAGGGCAGGAATTGCAGATCGTCGAAATCAACGGCGCCAGCTCCGAGTCCATCCACATCTGGGACCGCCATGCCCGCCTCGGCGAGGCCATTGCCACGCTGCTGTGGCAGTACCGCACCCTGTTCCGCATTGGCGCCTATCATCGCGCCCAGGGCAGGCGCACCCCCGGCATCCGCACCCTGATTTCCCATTGGCTGCTGGAACGGCGCCTCACCCGCTATTACCCGGAGACGGACTGATGAACGGCAACCCGCTGGCACTCGATGGTCTGCCCCGGCCCCTGCGCTTCGTGCTCAACAAGGTGTCGGCCCTGGACGTACTGCGCCAATGGTATGACGACTGGCTGCGGGCACCGGAACCGGGTGCCAGCCGTTTCCTCGACTACACCCTGGGGCGCATCGGCGCCCGTTTCGACATCCACAACGAAGAAACGCTGGCGGCACTGCCCAGGGATACGCCGCTGATTATTGTCGCCAACCATCCCCTCGGCGCACTCGAAGGCATGCTGCTGAGCCGCTTGCTGCTGCGCTACCGCCCGGATCTGAAGGTGTTGACCAATGAGCTGCTGCTGCATTTCAAGGAGTTCAGCGATCTCTTTATCGGGGTGGACGTGCTCAACCCGGACAAGCAGCAGCTGAATGCCCGCGGCATGATGCAGGCCAGCCGGCATCTCGCCAAGGGCGGTGCCCTGCTGATCTTCCCGGCGGGAACTGTGTCGGTGCTCGATGTCAAAAGCTGGTCCATTCAGGATGCGCCCTGGAAGGACATCGTGGGACGCCTGGCGCTGAGATACAAGGCCGACTGCCTGCCGGTGCATATCGACGGGCGCAATGGCTGGGGGTTTTATCTCTCCGGCCTGCTGCACAAACGCCTGCGCACCCTGCTGCTGCCCCGCGCCATGATTGCCCAGCACAGCAAACGGGTAAGCGCGCGCATCGGCCGTCCGCTCAATCTGGCCGACACCGGGATTGCCTCGCCGGAGGCCGCCACGGAATATCTGCGCCTGTCCTGTGAGCTGCTGGCCGGAAATACCCCCAAAGCACTCCCTGAACCACCAGCAGCGTTACGCCCCCTGAGCGAAGACATTCCTGGCGACACACTGCAACAGCGCCTTGATGCCCTGGAGGAATACCGCATTGCCGGACAGGGACAATTCCAGGTCTACAACATCCCCTTTCGCGAGCTCGGCTGCATCGCCGATCAACTGGCACTGGAACGGGAACGCACTTTCCGCGCCGTGGGGGAAGGCACCGGACGCACCCTGGACCGCGACCGCTTTGACCCCCACTACTGGCATATTCTGGTGTGGGACACCGAGGCCCGACGCATTGCCGGAGCCTATCGCGCCGCCCGCGTCAGCAGTGTGCTGCAGAACAAAGGCGTCACTGGGCTGTACAGCAACTCCCTGTTCCATTACGACGAGCGCTTCATTCGCGCACTCGGCGGAGCCATCGAGGTCGGGCGCTCCTTTGTTGCCGCGCCCTACCAATCGGACTCCCGTGCGCTGGATCTGCTCTGGCAGGGGCTGGGCAATATGATTCTGCGCTACCCGGACTGCCACACGCTGTTCGGTTGCGTCAGCATCTCCAGCCATTATTCGCCCCTGCTGCGCGCCGTCCTGAGCGACAGCTTCCTGGCGGCTCACAGCGCGGGCGATGCCATGCGCTCGCTGGTGCGCCCGGTGTCACCTTTTCGTTATACCCGGCGCTTCTGGACACAGGACACGCTGCGCGCCCTGTCCGGCATGGCGGCCATCAACAAACTGCTGGGCAATGCCGGCAGCGCCCAGCGCGTGCCGGTACTGATCCGGCACTATCTGGCACTGAACGGAAAATTTATCGACTTCTCGGTCAACCGCGGTTTCAATCATTCACTGGATGGTTTGATCCTGGTTGATCTTCGCACCGCTCCAGCACGTTATCTGCGCCGCTATCTAGGCCGTGATGGAGCCGGGAAATTCACCCAACGCTGGAGGCATGATTGTGATGCGCACAGCCCTGAGTAAATCCCTTGAACAATTGCAGGTGATTCTCACCGAACTGAATCGCCTGCCAGACCAGCTGGCCGACAATCTTTATCTGGAGGCCAATGTCGGGCGTCATCTGCGCCACGTCCTGGACCACGCAGAAGCCCTGAAACAGGCACTGCTCAGCGGGTTGGTGGACTACGACCAGCGCGACCGTGGCAATGCCGTGGAGACGGACCGCCTGCTGGCGATGCAGACGCTTTCCCTGCTGCGCCTGTGGGTGCAGACCGAAGACCTGGACAATCGCCGGATTGCGGTAGCCTCGGAAATCGACTGCGAGCAGACCCATCGCATGCAGTTCGACTCCAATCTGCACCGGGAGATTCTCTACGTCATCAACCACACCATTCATCATGCCGCCCATATCAAGCTGGCACTGAAGCAGTTTGGCATCCAACTGCCCGATGCGATCGGCATTGCCCCCGGAACCGCCACCCACCTGCGCCGCAGCGGTGCCGATGCAATACCCCCATGTGCACACTGACGGTATTCGCTCGCGATGGTGGCACTGTTGTCACCATGAACCGTGACGAGGCAGACACGCGCGACGAGGCCGGAGAATTTGTACAGCACAATGCCGACCCCCGGCAGCATTACTGGTGGCCACTGGATGCTGTGTCTCATGGCACCTGGTTTGGTGTGCGCGGCGATGGCCTGGTGATTGCTCTGCTCAACCGCTATCAGGCGCAGGCCAATCCCCCACAACGCAGTCGCGGCCTGATTATCCCCGAGCTGTTGCGCTCACTGGACACAAACGAGCATCCCCTGCGCAGGAGCCTGCCCTGCAGGCGAACAATCTCCCCAGAAAAGTTGATGGAGAAAAACTGGCAGGACTTCGCCCCCTTTGATCTGGTACTGGTTCAGCAGGGGCAACTGCTGCAATGCAGTTGGGAGAAAGACGAGATGCGCGTGCAGCCCATCGACCTCGACTCCCCCTATCTGCTGGTCTCCTCCTCCGTGGATTACGAGGACAGCGTAAGGGTACGGCGAAACGCTTTTGAGAAGTTTGTGCGGGATTTTCCCCAGGCCAGCCCCCAGGAGATTATCGAGAAGCTGCATCGCCAGCCTCATGCCGACAATCCTTCGCTGGGCTTCCAAATGAAAAGGCCCGGCCGATGCACACGCAGCATCAGCCAGGCCATTATCAGCAGGGCAGGCACGCCGCTCACGCGCTACCTGCCTCTTTAAACGGGCTCAGGAACCCAGTCGGTAGCGCAGCTTCACGACCAGTGTGTCCACGACAGGCTCTTCCCAGGCTTCCACCAGCATGCCCGGATAATCGTCGAACATGGAACCGGGAATATTGCCACCACGGGTATACACCACGAACAGGTCGGACAGCGGCGCAATCTCCCAGCGGTAGCGCGCCTGGAAGGTCATGCGACTGATGACAAAATTGTCCGGGGTTGCATTCGGTTTCGCCACTTCAGAAAGCATCTCCAGCTTGTTGGGATTGACCTGCAGGAACTTGTCTTCAAAGGCCTTCAACCCCGTCCACTGCATGCTGAAACGCAGCTGCTGCTTGGCGGTGATGAAGTAATCCATGGTCAGTTTGGGCGACCACTGCGTGGCCTCGAACGCGGTATAACGGCCATTGCCCTTGTAGACCAGCAGCGCCTCACGGTCCGTGTAGGAGACATCTGCGTTCAGCGAGAAGGTGTCCACCGGGCGGTAACTGAAACCCGCCGAGGAGGTAAACATCTTCTTACCCAGGTCTTCCTGGTCGGCACTGATCCCCACATCGTAGGAAAACACCCGCCCCGGATCGCTGCGCCAGCTCACATTGAAGGCCCAGCGCTCGGGAATGCGGAACTCGCCACTACCACGCCCCAGGCGATCATCGATGCGCGGGTTGAAGTAGCGAATACCGGTACGCACGGAGCTGTTATCCAGGAAGGTATAGCTGCGGTTCATGAACAGGCCCAGGCGCGTGGGCTGCCCGGAAACATTCCACTGGTTGATGATCTGATAGCTGGTGCTGAGCGAACGCAGGCCCGGCACGTCAGAGCGGTCAATCGAGTAGGTGTAGTCACCCTGGATATTGTCGTTACGGCTGAGGAAGCCGAGATCGTTGATGTCCAGCGTCTCATCCAGATAGGACAGTGCCAGACGGTGCTGACGCCCCCGCTCCGGCTGATAGAGGATATCGCCAAAGCCCCCGGCACCCGTTACGCCATTGACATCGCTGTGCAGCAGCTGGCCGTCGAAGATCCAGCGGGTATCCGCTGAGAAGTAGTGCAGATCGACGCCGTTGACCACCGCATCAAGCGAATCATGAGAGACATCTGTCCCCATCCAGCCGATGGCACGACGTCCGCCGCGAGAGGTGTCCTCGTACAGCAGGCGCGCAACGGCAAAGTCACGGCCGGTCGCGTCCAGTTTCACCCGCTGCCCCGTGGTTTTGTCCACCCCGCGTATCTCGGAATCGTCCTCGGCAGCAAACAGGGTGCCATAACGCCAGTTGCCGTTCTGCCCGGTCAGCTTGACCGCACCCAGCAGATCGGAGGGCTGGCTCAGATCGGTCGCCGCCACACTGACATTGCCCGGCACCTGGTACAACGCAGCGCCACCGATGCGCCGGGTATTCAGCATCGTGGTCGGGCCACCCGGGCCGCGCGCCCCCTGGGAACGGGGCGAGGTGTTGAACACGTCCTGCCCCTCAAGGAAGAAGGAGCGCTTCTCCGGGAAGAAGGTTTCGAAGGCGGTGAGGTTCACCACCACATCATCGGATTCCACATTGCCAAAGTCGGGGTTCAGGCTGGCGGAAATCTGCATATTGGAAGACGGACGCCAGAAGACCTCGGCCCCCGCACGCAGCTCACTCTCATTGCGGATGCTGTCCTGGGTCGCAGAGACATAGGGGTAGTAGGTAATCTGCGTGCGCGGTTCGATGTCCTGCAGCTCAAAGCGATGAAAGGCCGACAGGAACTGCGGCACGGTGTCCGGCAGGGGCGGGAAGGACCAGGTTTCCCCGCTGGAGCCGATCTGACGCTCCGTGTAGACCCCCATCACGCGAGTTTCACCGTCCACCTGGGGCAGGGCCACCATGGACCAGGGCACGAACATCTCGGCCACCCAGCCACCGTCCACCACACTGGTTTCCGCATCCCAGGAGCCGTCCCACTGCAGGTTGAGCTGGCGCTCCGGCAGGATGGTGGCATCGGTCATGGAGCCGCCCAGATTGATGCGCATCATGTAGCCATACAGACCGGTACCGGACGGGTCGATCATCAGCACAAAACCGTCACGCTCCAGCTTCGTGTCGCGGGAGGTCATGCGGGCCACGATGGTATCGGCAGGCTGGTGGTTCATCACCCCCACATAGATGCCGCGCTCCGTGTAGAAGATGCGCGTGTGGGTCTCGTAGGCCGGTTCCGCCAGGGTATCGGGGATGACCACGCGCATGCCGTCAATATAGGGCACGTTCTGCCACACGGATTCATCCAGCTTGCCATCCAGACGGATATTGGCCACGTCTTCGTCAATTTTGGACAGGCGGGGGGTGTCTTGCTGCGCCTGGGCGCCCCCTGCCAGCAGCAGGCCGGCAATCAGACCGGAAGTCGTCAGAAACCCACGCAGGGCCTCGATCGAGATTATTTTTTTCATTCGGATCTCTCGGGTTTTATGGAACAAAACTCCATCAATCCCGCAGGATCCGCGGGATGTGAAGGCTCAGACATGACGCAAATGTGCCGCAATATACCCGATTTCCCACACAAAATCGCCAGCCGATACAAATAGTTGCAATGCAAGCCGTTACACACGGTTACTCGAAACCTCCCTCTTTTTTTCGCTTCTTCAGAATCTCTTAAGTTGCGGCCGTAACCATGGCGCCGTCAATGAATCAACAAGGATCGGAATTGCCATGCAAAAAACAGTGAAAACGCTTGTTCCTGCCCTCATGCGCAGCCTCGTGATTGCCCTGACTCTGGCCACCCCCATGATCGCGCTGGCGGACGCCGCCCCGGCCTTCAGCCTTCCCGACAGCCAGGGCACCGTCATCAGCCTCAGCCAGCAGCAGGGCAAAGTGGTGTACCTGGACTTCTGGGCCTCCTGGTGCGGCCCCTGCCGCCAGTCCTTTCCCTGGATGAACGAAATGCTGGGCAAATACCAGGCTCAGGGTCTCGAAATCATCGCCGTGAATCTCGACAGCAAGCGTGAGGATGCCGACAAGTTCCTCGCCAGAATTCCCGCTCAGTTCACCGTGCTCTACGACAGCACTGGCACCACCCCCACGGCCTATGGCGTCAAGGGCATGCCCACCAGTTATCTGATCGATGCCAAGGGGCAGATCCTGTCCCAGCACGCCGGCTTCAACAGCGCCCACAAGGACGATATGGAAGCCGCCATTCAACAGGCACTGGAGACACGATGATGAACACACAGCACACCAGAACACTTGCCGCACTGGCTTTGTTGGGCACCCTCAGCGCCTGCTCGCTGGTACAGCCTGTTCAACCCTGGGAGAAGGGCAATCTGGCGAAACCGGAAATGATCTTCGACGAGGACACACTGGACGCTGCCTTCGTGGAGCACACCTACAGCAGCAAGGAGGCCGCCTTCGGCGGTGCCGGGGTTGGCGGTGGCGGATGCGGGTGCAACTGAGATGAAAAATCCAATGAGCAAAGTGGCAAACACTGAGAACACCGGGAGCAAGCAACTTTTGCAGGCCCTGAGTCAGTCCTCTCTGGTAGCAGCCCTGGCCAGTGGCGCAGCCCTGATCGCCAGCCACCAGGCGGCAGCCGAGGCCGCTCCTGAAAATGCCCAGATCAATCTGAAGACCCTGAGCTATCAGGATTACCAGGGCTCCGGGGACCGCATCGATATCGATGCCGAATCCCTGCAGGTCCTGGTCCCTATCGCCGGGCAGTGGAGCATCAATGCCACGGCCGTGCACGATGCCATCTCCGGCGCCTCACCGCGCTATCACTCGTCCGCCCTGACCGATATCACGGACAAGCGGGATGCCTATTCCGCCACAGTGACGCGCTATTTCACCCAGGGCACCGCTGCGCTGGGGGGCTCTTATTCCAAGGAGAGAGACTATATCTCGCGCAATATTTCAGCGCAGGGCAGTTATGCCACGCCCAGCCAGAACACGTCCTTCATTTTCGGCCTTGGTTACACCCGGGACGATATTCAGCCCAACAGTATTTTCCTGGATCATACCGAACACAAGAAAGTCGTTGACCTGGCGCTGGGGATCACCCAGGTCGTCACGCAGAATGACATCGCCCAGATCAATTACCGCCATACCCGTGGCACGGGTTATTTCTCGGATCAGTACAAGCTCTATGACTCCCGGCCCGATACCCGCAACAGTGATTCATTGCTGCTGCGCTGGAACCATCACTTTGCCGGCAACGCCGACACCCTGCGCACGGCCTATCGCTATTACCGGGACAGCAATGACATCAAGGCACACACCCTGGAGTTCGAGTACGACATGAGCCTGGGCGATGCCTGGCGAGTCACACCGCTGCTGCGCTACTACTCCCAGAGCGCCGCGAACTTCTATTTCGACCCGGTTGCCAATGACCCCTGGGCCGATGCGGACACCGTTGGCGCTCCCATCTCGGTGGTATATCCGCTGTATGCCGAGGGCGGCTATGCCTCCATGGATCAGCGCCTCTCCGCGTTTGGCGCCCTGACCTACGGACTGAAAATCAGCAGGCAATTCGGCGAAAGCTGGATCGCCGATGTGAAATTTGAACGCTACGAACAAAAAGGGTCCTGGGCCCTGGGAAGCGGCAGTAAGGGGCTGGACAGTTTCGGCGCCCGCAGCCTGCAGTTCGGGCTCCGGCATAGCTTCTGAGGCGAGCACAGGCGAATCGTGATGAACAACAGCAAACCCTATCTGCACGAATTCAAGGCCATGGCTTCCATGTGTCAGGTGTTGATAGCGGCCTGTTCACACGAGGAAGCCATGGCAGCGGCCAAACGTGCCGAGGAGGAGGTTCGCCGTATCGAGCAGAAATACTCGCGTTATCGCAGCGACAGCGTGCTCTCGCAGATCAACAGCAAGGCCGGCCGGGAAGCTGTTTTCTGCGATGCCGAAACCTGCGACCTGCTGGACAAGGCCGAGCTGCTCTACCGCCACAGTGATGGTCTGTTCGATATCACATCCGGGGTCCTGCGCAAGGCCTGGCATTTTGATGCTCCGGCCCTGCCGGACTCTGCCCTGCTGAATGAACTGCTCGCCCGCGTGGGCTGGCGCAAGGTGGAACGCGATACAGACACGGTATTTCTGCGCGAAGCCGGCATGGAGATCGACTTCGGCGGTTTCGGCAAGGAATACGCCACCGATCGCGCCGCACAGATCCTGCAGGCACATGGCATCCGTCACGCGTATGTCAACCTGGGCGGAGACCTGCGCATCGTCGGCCCCAAGCCGGACGGCGAACCCTGGGCAATCGGCATCCGGCACCCGCGCCGTGATGACAAACCCATCGCCACCATTCCCGTGACCCATGGCGCGCTGGCGACCTCGGGGGATTATGAACGCTATTTCGAACTCGATGGGCAGCGCTACTGCCACATTCTCAACCCGAAAACGGGCTACCCCGTGCGGCACTGGCAGTCCATCTCGGTGCTGGCCACCGACACGCTTTCTGCGGGCAGCCTCAGCACCATTGCCATGCTGATGGAAGAGCGCGCACTGCCGTTTCTACGCGATTCCCGGCTCAGCTTTCTTGCCGTCGATCAGCACGGAGAGTGTTTTTATGATTAAGGAACGAGGAACACACGCAATGCCGGAATACACACGGACACTGCTGTTATTTTTTCTGATGAGCCTTGGCACTTTTGTTCAGGCACAGGACGAGTTTCTGGACCCGGAGATTGCCTTTGTTCTCAGCGTAACGCAGGAGAATGACACGGCGCAGGTTCACTGGGATATTGTTCCCGGCTACAAGCTCTACCGCGACCGTACCGAATGGGAACTGCCTGGGCTGGATGTTTACAGTATCGTGATGCCGCCGGCCGAGGTCTATTACGACGAAAACTTCGGGGAAGACATGGCGGTCTACCACGAACCGATCAACGTGAGCGTGCCATTGCCGGCGCTTGATTCACCCAGCACCCTGCGCATCACCTATCAGGGCTGCGCCGATGCCGGTCTGTGCTATCCCCCCATCAGCAAGGAATTCGTGTTGCAGCCCGGTTTCACAGGCGCAGTCCCCCGACAAGCAACACCGCAGGACACTTCCCTGTTCGCCAGCGCACAAAGCAACACGCTGCCTGCGGCGAACCCCGTGATTGCCAGCCCTGCTGCCCCACTGGATGAGACCGGCGTTGCCACGCGTATGCTGGAATCACGCAATCTGTGGACCATCGGCGCCGGCTTCCTGGTATTCGGCCTGCTGCTGTCCTTCACCCCCTGCGTACTGCCGATGGTGCCCATTCTGTTCTCGATCATTGTCGGTATGGAAAAGGGCGGCACGCTCTCGCGTGGACGCAGCTTCAGCATGGCCCTGTCCTACAGCCTGGGCATGGCCCTGGTATACACCGGCATGGGCATTACCGCCGGGCTGCTCGGAGAAGGGCTTGCCGCCTATCTGCAGGCTCCCTGGTTACTGGCCTCTTTTGCGCTTCTGCTGGTGCTGTTTTCCCTGTCCATGTTTGATGTCTACCAGTTGCAGATGCCCGCGTCACTGCAATCCCGCCTGGATGCCGCCAGTGGCAACTTCAAGGGCGGCAAGTTCCTCAGCGTGTTTCTGATCGGCGCGGTCTCTGCCCTGATTGTCGGCCCCTGCGTTGCCGCCCCTCTTGCCGGAGCGCTGATTTACATCAGCCAGAGCGGCGATGTGACCCTGGGCGGCATTGCCCTGTTCTGCATGGCCATGGGCATGAGTGTCCCCCTGCTGCTCACCGGCCTCTCCGCAGGCAGCCTGCTGCCGCGTGCCGGGCAGTGGATGAACCAGCTCAAGGTCTTTTTTGGCCTGGTGCTGCTGGCCGTGGCCATCTGGATGGTGACGCCGGTATTGCCGGGTTCGGTACTGCTGCTTCTGTGGGGTGCCCTGGCGATTCTCGCGGCCATGTACCTGGGCATTTTTGATGGTCCGAGCCAGAACCACGGTTTCCGCTCCCGCTTTACCGGCATGCTGGCCATGTGCCTGCTGCTGATCGGGCTGGCCGAAATCATCGGTGCCGTCAGTGGGGCACAGAACCCCCTGCAGCCCTTGGCACTGGCAGCCAGTGCCCGCAGTAATGATGTTACAAACGAGTCGCCAGCCTTTCAGCGCGTGGCCAATCTCGGCGAACTGCAACAGGCCATTGCCAGCAGCGAACGCCCCGTCATGCTGGATTTCTATGCCGACTGGTGCGTCTCCTGCAAGGAGATGGAACGCTTTACCTTTTCCGACCCGCAGGTAGCAGCACTCATGAGCCAGTTCACGCTGCTGCAGGCGGACGTCACCGAGAACAATGCCGACGACAGGGCTCTGCTGAAAACATTCGGGCTGTTCGGCCCCCCCGGCATTCTTTTCTTTGCCCCTCAGGGCGCGGAGCAGACCGGCTCGCGCGTCATCGGATTTGTTCCCGCTGAGCGCTTCATCGCGACCCTCAGCCCCCTGATCATTTAAGGAGACCACGCAATGGCCAATTATCCTGCCAACAACGCCAACAATGCCTGGATTGTGCCCCGTTACGGCGACCCCAGCAACACCCTGATCGATGGCATGGGGGGAATCGACCGGCTGGGCTTCGACCGGCTGACCCGCAGTCGCTTCCTGATTACCCAGGATACCGACACCGGTTACATCCATGTGGACTCGGTCAGCGGCGCCAGCAGCACCTTCCACCTTCGCCTGAAGAATGTGGAATTTCTGCACTTCAACAATGACCGCGACATTGTGGATCTGAACGCCATGTTCAAGGACACCACGCCTCCGGGCATTAGTGGCTTCAATCTCAGCAGTGGCACTGCCGCCGTGGACAGCAACCTGGTTTTTGATTTCAGTGAAAACATTGCGCGCGGCCACGGCGTGATCACGTTGCGCACCAGCGCAGGCGTACTGGTGGAAAATTTCGACGCGGCAAGCTCCTCGCTGCTGAGCATCAGCGGCAAGCAGCTGACCCTGAACCCAACAGCCAATCTGCTTCCCGGCACCCAGTATCAGCTCAGTTTCGTGGCAGGGAACGTGGTGGACACCTCCGGCAATGCTCTGGCCACCCCGCCCGCCTTCTCTTTCCTCACGGCAGGCGTGGCAATGCCGATGCCAGGGCGTTTTGAAGGAGGAATGGGCAATGACATGCTGATGGGACAGGGGGCTGCAGATACCCTGATCGGGCTGGGCGGCAACGACACACTCGATGGGGGTGCCGGCCTTGATACCGCCGTGTTCAGTGCCATGCTCTCCCGCTATCAGATCGTGCGCAGTGGCGACACAATCACCGTACAGGACAGCACTGGCGCGGAGGGCACGGACAGTCTGAGCAATATCGAGCGCCTGAAGTTTCAGGACGAATGTATCGCTTTTGATCTGGACGGCAATGCCGGCACAGCCGCCAGGATACTCGGTGCGATTGCCGGTTCCGCCGCCGTGCAGAACAAGGAGTACGCGGGTATCGCTCTGAGCCTGCTCGACAAGGGCATGAGCGCAGAGGAACTGGCCAACACTGCCTTGAATGTCATGCTCGGTGGCAATGTGACCTCCACCGGCGTTGTGCAACTGCTCTTCCAGAACCTGGTTGGCAGCGCACCGGATGCGGCCTCTTTGGCGCTGTATACCGGCATGCTGGACCGGGGCGAACTCAGTGCGGGGCAACTGGGGGTGTTGGCGGGCAATACGGATATGAACCTGCAGCACATTGACATCGTGGGGCTGGCTCAGCACGGACTCGGCTATCTGCCGGTAGGCTAAAGTAGCCAGCGCAGGCGGACTCCTTCTTTCATGTGCGTGGCTGCGTATAATGCAGCACGCCCACAACACCAGAAGGAGTTCCGCCACCGCATGCTCCAAATCCACTGGTTCCGTCAGGACCTGCGCCTGACAGACAACCCTGCCCTCACGGCCGCCTGCCAGCAAGGCTTGGTGCTGCCCGTGTACATCCTCGACAATCTCAACGCCGGGGAATGGGCCATGGGCGGTGCCAGTCGCTGGTGGCTGCACCATTCGCTGTGCCATCTCAATCAATCCCTGAGCGGAAATCTGCTGGTCTTGCAGGGCGACCCCTGTGAGCTGTTGCCCAGCCTGGTGCGGGCAACGGGTGCCCAGGGCATTCACTGGAACCGCTGCTACGAACCCTGGCGCATCCTCCGTGACACCCGCCTGAAAGAGCAGTTACACGACACGGGCGTACAGGTGGAAAGCCACAACGGCTCCCTGCTGTGGGAGCCCTGGCAGGCACTGAAGCAGGACGGCAAACCCTACCAGGTCTTCACTCCCTTCTGGCGCAGAGGCTGTCTGCAGGGAGCATCACCCCGGCAGGTGATCCCCGCGCCTCAGGCGCTCAACTTTCCCGCCCTGGGCACATCACCCTATGCGGAACGTCTGGGGGAAAGCGGTATTGCCGCGCTGAACCTGTTGCCGCACCAGCCCTGGGATCGGAGTATGCGCAGTACCTGGAAGATCGGGGAAGACGCCGCGCGACAAAGCCTGCAGACGTTTCTCGACGAAGGCCTCGGCGACTACAAACAGGGACGCAATTTCCCGGCACGCCCCCATGTTTCCCGCCTTTCCCCTCATCTTCACTTTGGTGAAATTTCGCCCCACCAGATATGGACCGAAGCACAACGGCGCGGCATTGCACAGGAAGCGGATGAAAACCTGGAGTGTTTTCTCAGCGAGCTGGGTTGGCGGGAATTTTCCTATTCCCTGCTCTACCACCACCCAAGCCTGATGCGGAAAAATCTGCAACAGAAGTTCGACCATTTCCCCTGGCAGAACGACGAGGGCTTGCTGCAGGCCTGGCAACACGGCGAGACCGGCTTCCCCCTGATCGACGCGGGCATGCGCGAGCTGTGGCAAACCGGCTATATGCATAACCGTGTGCGTATGGTGACGGGCTCCTTTCTGGTGAAGAACCTGCTCAGCCACTGGCACCATGGCGAGGACTGGTTCTGGGACTGCCTGGTCGATGCGGACCTGGCCGCCAACAGCGCAAGCTGGCAATGGATCGCCGGCTGCGGCGCTGATGCCGCCCCCTATTTCCGCGTGTTCAATCCCGTGAGTCAGAGCGAGCGTTTCGACCCGCAGGGCCACTATATCCGCCGCTATGTGCCCGAGATCGCCGCGCTGCCCGACAGGTATCTGCACAATCCCTCAGCGGCCCCAACGGCGGTACTGAAGGAGGCTGGCATTGTGCTGGGGAAACACTACCCAAAAGCAGTCGTGGACCTGAAGCAATCGAGGGAACAGGCCCTGGCGGCGTTCAAACAGCTAGGATCTAGGGGGCAGGTCCCTTGATTCCGGTCTTGTCATCACAAAGAGTGCCGCAATGGAGAGCACCAGCAGCTGAGCCCCCAATGCCCAGACCGGCGCGCCGATCAGCATGGTCACCACTGGCGTCAACACCATCACGAACACTGCCTGTTTCTTGGTCCGGCGGCTGATGGCGCCATAACGTTGCCAGTCATCAATCAGGGGGCCGAAATGCGGGTGGCGCAACAGCCAGTTGTGCAGGCCCGGCGAAGAGCGCGCAAACGCGTAAGTGGACAACAAGACAAAGGGGGTGGTCGGAAGCAGTGGCAAAAATACGCCCATGCCGCCCAGCAGCAGAGACATGCTCCCTAGCGATACCCACAAGACCCTGGTAACACTTCGCTCGCGCATCAGTCCTCACTCTTTCTGTAGAATTCCACACGGAATGCGACTGCGCCAATCAACTCAACCCGATGCACGACTTCCGGTTCAATGACGCCATACTGGCCCGCCTCAATGCGTTCCGGCGCATCCTCTCGACTGCTGACAATGTAGTTCAGCGCGCCTTTTTCGACGCACAGTTTTCCCCACACGCCAGCTTTGGTGTTATGCACCGATGTCAGTTTTGCGGGCACGCTCTCTTCAGTGAAGAGCGCTGTCTCGCCATACTTTTCGAGCCCTTGCGGCCATTCTCTCGACATGAGTCACTCCTTGCCCGGCCTTGCCGGCACACGCGGCATCAGACGGACTTAAACTCCACCACATTCCCTTCAGCAGCAGGAAAGCCGGAGGGCACAAACATTGCCAACTGCAGGCTGCGCGCAATGCGCTCTGCACGTTCCATGAAATGCTCCACGGCTTCGGGCGAGGGGGCCGTGTCATTCAGGGTTTCCCGAAAGAGTTGCAACCAGGTTGCAAAATGTTGAGCCGACACCCCCTCAAGTTTCTGGTGCGCCGGCACCGGGTTGCCGGAATAACAAGGCTTATGCAAAGCCACCGACACCCAGAAGCGTTTCATTCGCTCCAAATGGAACGCCCAGTTATCCTTGATAACATCATCAAAAATCGGCCCAAGCTCCTGATGCGTACGAATGCGTTCGTAGAACGTGTCCACCAGGCATGAGACATACTCTTCATCAATGCCTTTTGCGCCGGCATCGCGCTGCAACTGCAGACGCCGCTCATTGATATAATCCACCGTTTGCGTCATCACGCCACCTCCTGAACCAACAACAATTTGAGCTCGGAATTTCCTGCGACCAGATCCTTCAGGGTGTATTGGTCCAGCACCGCCATAAACGCATTCATGGCATCCCGAAGAATTCCTTTGAGCCTGCAGGCGGGTTCGATATGACATTGACCGGACTGACCAGCCAGGCACTCGGCAAGGGCAAAATCATTTTCCATGCCACGCACCACATCCCCCAGACAGATTTCTGCAGCAGGGCTGGCCAGGCGCAGACCTCCGTTACGCCCGCGCAGCGTTTCGATCATGCCGAGCCTGCCCAGCAGATGGGCCACTTTGGTGAGATGATTCTGGGAAATATTGAAGCGTTCGGCCACGGCACTGACCGTTAGATGGGCCCCTTCGTTTGCTGCCAGGCAGGACAAAAGCCTGAGTGCAAAATCTGTTTGAACATTCAGTCGCATGCGCACCTCCAATAAGCTGCATATTATATACAACTTATTGGAGGATCAAGTCACGCGTGCTGTTGCTTACGCTGCCGGTTTGACGCTGAAGCTCAGGCCAAGCGCCTTTGCCACTTTCAGCACCGTGCCCAGGCGGGGGTTGCCATCGGGGGATAATGCCTTGTACAAGCCCTCGCGGGTCAGGCCCGTATCACGCGCCAACTGGCTCATATTCTTGGCTCGGGCAACTGTGCCCAAAGCTTGCAACAGATAGGCAGGATCATCTCCCGCCTCCTCCATACAAGCTTCCAGGTAGAGACGAATGTCCTCGTCTGATTTCAGGTGTTCTGCCGTATCCCAGAGCACTGTTTTGACAACCATTGTTCAAGCCTCCAACTGGCGCGCCAGGCTTTTCGCTCTGGCAATGTCCAGACGCTGGGAGCTTTTATCGCCACCGATCAGAAGGACTATGACAAACGCTCCTTTCTGAACGAAATAGATGCGATAACCGGGACCATAGAAAATCCGCAGCTCCTTTACGCCTTCACCCACAGACTCAGCGTCACCAAAATGCCCTAGAAGCAGTCTGTCGATACGCGCCTGTATTCTGGCTCGCGCCTTGTTGTCCTTCAGGCGTTCGAACCATTTTGCGAAAGCTGTTGTCGTCCTGACTTCCAGCATATGTAAACCATAGTTCACACATGGGAAATCTGTCAACTCCAGGGAACCTCTGATTCATTATGCAAGCCTTCAGCGGGAGTCTGCAGTGCACTGATCAATCGCCTTGATTAGCAACAGCACAGGATTAGAGGGAGACCACAGCAGCGGAAACTCTTCGACCGGGATGTAACCCCGGTTCAGATAGAACGCGCGGGTGGCCGCATAGTTGGGATCGGGAGAAGACGCGGCAATGGTCTTGACCTGCAGGAAGCGGACACCCTGCTCTGCAAGCCAGCTTTCCGTGTAGTTTAGCAATATCGTGCCAACACCTTTTCCCCGTTCGTGCTCCGGCACTGCGATACAGTGCACCTCCCAAGCCTCCGGGAAATGTTGCCGTAGCGTGATAAAGCCGGCAAGCCCCGCCGATGTCTTCGCTGCAAAAGTAGGCAGGCAGCGCGAATCCCTGGCATACATCTTAAGGGACTCCTCCAGACCAAACCATTGCGGAAGAGAGCGAAGAATCGCCTCACATTCCGTTTCGCAATTTAGCTCCGGTCCGATGATCCTCACGTCACCTCCGCAAACTTCGCGAATCAAGGAACCTGCTCCCTTGATTCGGAACAAATTGAAGCTCAGAGCTTCTGCAGGCCCTTCTCGGCGAGTTCGACGGCGCGGAAGATAGCTCTCGCCTTGTTCATGGTCTCTTCCCATTCCAGGCGTGGAACGGAATCGGCGACAACGCCGGCGCCCGCTTCGACGAAGAGGCGCTCGTTCTTGATGACGGCGGTACGGATGGCGATGGCCATGTCCATATTGCCGTTCCAGCCGAGGTAGCCCATGGCACCGCCGTAGACACCGCGCTTGACCGGCTCCAGTTCGTCGATGATCTCCATGGCCCGCACCTTGGGCGCGCCGCTGAGGGTGCCCACCGGCAGGGTGGCCTTGAGCACATCCAGCGCGGTCTTGTCCTCACGCATCACACTCTCCACGATGGAGGCGATGTGCATGACATGGGAGTAACGTTCCACAAACATCTTGCGGGGCACGGTGACGCTGCCGGTCTCGGAGACGCGGCCGGAGTCATTGCGGCTGAGATCGATGAGCATGAGATGCTCGGCAATCTCCTTGGCATCGGCCAGCAGCTCCTTCTCCAGTGCCAGGTCTTCCTCTTCAGTCTTGCCACGCTTGCGCGTGCCCGCCAGCGGACGCACGGTGATCTTGCGCTCTTCCACCCGCGCGAGAATCTCAGGAGAGGCGCTGACGATGTGGTGATCGCCCATATTGAAGAACACCATATAAGGAGAAGGATTCAGGAAGCGCAGCGCACGGTAGACATTCATCGGGTCGCCCGTGAACGGCAGAGACATGCGCTGGGCAATCACCACCTGCATGACATCCCCGGCGAGGATATAGTCCTTGATACGCTCCACCGCCTTCTCGAAATCCGGCTGCTTGAAGCGCGAATCGAAATCCGCCTCGCTGATCTGTCGCGCTTCGCCCTGGGCAGGCAATGACACCGGGGCGGCCAGCGCGGCCTCAATGGCATCGAGACGCCGCTGGGCCCTGTCATAGGCCTCCGCCTCTGACGGGTCCACGTTCACGATAAGGGAGAGCGTGCCGCGCAGATTGTCAAACACCACCACTTCCTCGGACACCATGAGCAGAATGTCCGGTGTGCCGATATCGTCCTCGCCCGGCGCTGCTCCCAGCGTGGGCTCCACATAGCGCACGGTGTCATAGGCGAAATACCCGACAAGCCCCCCGCAGAAACGCTGATCCCCCTGCAACGGCGCTACCTTGTAACGTTCCTTGAACTGCTCAACAAAAACAAAAGGGTCCTCACTGCTGGCCCGCTCCACCACCTCGCCATGGGTTTCGACGGTGATTTCATTCCCGACCACACGCAGCACGGTGGCACAGGGCAGGCCGATAATGGAATAACGCCCCCACTTCTCGCCGCCCTGCACGGACTCAAAGAAATAGGTATGCAGGCCACGCCCCAGCTTGAGGTAGGTGGACAAGGGCGTTTCCAGATCGGCCAGCACCTGACGAACCAGAGGAATGCGGTTATAGCCCTGCGCCGCCAGCGCAGCAAATTCTTGTGCAGTCATGGAAAGAGAAACCCTAGTGATTGGTCGGAGTATGGCCGAGCTCGGCCCGCATGGCGGCGATGGTGGCCGCATAATTGTCGGTGTTGAAAATGGCTGAACCCGCTACGAACATATCGGCCCCCGCCCGGGCGATCTCGGCGATATTCTTGATACCCACGCCTCCGTCCACTTCGAGACGGATGGGATAATGGCTGTCGTCGATCAGTTTGCGTACCTGGGCCAGCTTGCGCAGGGTGGACGGAATGAACTTCTGCCCGCCAAAACCGGGGTTGACGGACATCAGCAGAATCACGTCGAGTTTGTCCATCACATACTGCAGGCAATCGAGGGGGGTCGCGGGGTTGAACACCAGGCCGGCCTGACAGCCAAGATCGCGGATCAACTGCAGGGAACGGTCGATGTGCTGGGTGGCCTCGGGGTGGAAGGTGATGATGCTGGCCCCGGCCTTGGCGAAGTCCTGGATCATCTGGTCCACGGGGGAGACCATGAGGTGCACGTCGATGGGCGCCTTGATGCCGTAGTCCCGCAGCGCCTTGCAGACCATGGGGCCAATGGTGAGATTGGGCACATAGTGATTGTCCATCACATCGAAATGCACGACATCGGCACCGGCGGCCAGCACGGCATCGACCTCCTCGCCCAGACGGGCAAAGTCGGCGGAGAGGATGGAGGGGGCAATCAGATACTTGTTCATGGTCCGGGTCCGTGTTGGCGTTTGGCGCTATTTTACAGGGATTGCGTAATTGTGCATGGGGTTTGTCGGCTAGGATTCAGTGGTATGGGTTCTGTGCGGGAGCACCCTGCCCGGACAAAATCGTTCGGGGGACGCCGTGAACCCCTCCCTGGGGGCTCGGGCGCGGCATCCCTGCCGCTTACGCCCCCGCCCGATTTTGTCCGGGCAGGATGCTCCTCTGATCCGACATTAATCGATCGAGTTCAGCGCTTTTAGCCATTGCGCAGAAGGGTGTCCAGCTCTGCCAGGCGTTCAGGAGTGCCGATGTCGAACCATTGCCCCGTGTATTGCTCGGCCTCGATGTGTCCGGCGGCTATGGCGGCGTCGAGCACCGGGCGCAGGGCAAGAGGCGCTTCGGGCAGATTGGCGAACAGGCGGGGGTGCATGACGCTGATGCCGGCATAGGTGAGGCCGTCTTCCGCCTCCGGGGCCTTGAGTGCCAGCCGACCATCGGGCCGCAGTGAGAAATCACCGTGCTGGTGATGCTCCGGGTTGTGGACCATGAGCAGACGCGCCAGGGTGGTCTCGCCATCGACAGGGCGTAGATGACAATAATCGAAGTCGGTCCAGATATCGCCGCTGATGACGGCAAAGGCTTCATCACCCAGCAGGGGCAGGGCCTTGACGATGCCGCCTGCGGTTTCCAGGCGCACGGTTTCGCGGGAATACTGAATACGGGCGCCATAGCGGCTGCCATCGCCCAGCGCAGCCTCCAGCTTTTCACCCAGGTGATAGTGGTTGATGACAATGTCGGTGATGCCCGCACGCACCAGATTGTGCAGGTGATATTCGATCAGCGCCTGACCACCGGCCTGCAACAAGGGTTTGGGCAGCGTATCGGTCAGGGGACGCATGCGGGTTCCCAGCCCGGCGGCAAGAATGATGGCCTTCACGAGGCCAGGCTCTCGCGACTGTAGGGCGCCAGTGTTTCGCAGGCCAGGGGCAGCACCCGGTTCTGGAACCACTGGAGAAACTCGGCCATTTCGGGGTGTTCCGCCGCCACCTCCAGCACATAGTCGATGACCACGGGAATATCGGCCATATAGCGCAGTTTGCCATCGCGCAGATTCAGACGGCTGAATATGCCAATGACCTTGAGGTGGCGCTGCAGCCCCATCAGATCGAAATCGCGCAGGAATGCCTCGGCAGCCTGCGGTGAGCCCTCGGGCAACACGCCGGCCACGATGGCCATTTGCCGGTACTGCAGAGCCCATTCGCGCACGCGTGCGGCGGGCCAGACGATATAGCAGTCGCGCAGCAGGGAAACCAGGTCGTAGGTATACGCGCCCAGCACCGCATCCTGAAAATCAATGACGCCGGGCGCCTCGGCAGGGTCATTGCTGATAATCATCAGGTTGCGGGAATGGTAGTCGCGGTGCACGCAGACCTGGGGCTGGGCAAGCGCGGCATCTTCCAGCATTGCCCAGGTGCGTGCCAGCAGATCACGTTCCGCCTCCGTCAGGATGAGGCCGAGGAAGGCTTCACAGAACCAGTCATCAAACAGGCTCAGCTCGCGGTGCAGAAGCGCTCGATCATAGGGTGGCAGTTCATCGCCCTTGCCGTTGGCCTGCAGCAGCACCAGAGACTCCATGGCAGCGGTATACAACGCATCGACATCGCGGCCCTCCTGCAGCGCGGGAAGATAGAGCGCATCGCCAAAATCCTGCAGCAACATGAAACCACGCTCATAATCCACTTCCAGCACACGCGGGGTGTTCATCCCGGCCTGACGGAAGAGATGGGCGATACGCACAAAGCGGTGACAGTCCTCATGCTCCGGCGGGGCATCCACCAGCAGGAACTGGGTGTCGTGCAGAATGGGCAGCAGCTTCTCGTTCACCATGCCCATCATGCAGTCCATGGGCCGGTTCAGACGCATGCGGAAATAGCGCCGGAAACTGGCATCTCCGGAAACGGTTTCAACGTCACCGGCAACGCCTGCCTGATCGCACATTTCCTCCAGACACTGCCTGGCCCATGCCGTCAGTGCCGTCTTCCTCTCGTCCATGGTGACTCGCTTCGCCCTGTCTAATGAATTATGATGCCGACTTCGCACACCGCGCCTATTCTATTGGATTGCCTGCAACAATGCAGTTTCGAAAAAACCTTTTGTGTTCGAATATCTCCCTGATTCTGACCACCAGTGCCGCCCTGTTGCAGCCCTGGGCGGGAGCATTCGCGCAGAGCACTGCCGATAACGGGCAATGGACCTGCCGGGCCGATGCCGAGGGCAACTGGGTCTGCGCCGAAAACCCGGTGCAGGCCCGTAGTGCCGTCACCCGGAACGTGGTCATCGGCCGTCGCGAGGAACGTGCTGACAGCCAGTCCTCCACGTCTGTCACCGCCGCCTCTGCCCCGGCAAATGCCCTGGACTGGCTAACGCTCGAACAGATGAGCGAGGAACAGCGCGCCAGCGTGGCCTCCAACTGCTGTGGCGCCTTTATCGAACCCGCCCGCACCGGCGTGGACGGCCAGCCCATTGATCCCAACGCCAGCCCGGATGGTGCCACGACCCAGTTCTCTGCCCCCGGAGCGGTCAACCAGGGCAGCGACAACACGGTCAGCATCAGCGGCAATGTCAGCATCCAGCAGGGCTACCGCACGGTGCGCAATTCCGCTGCCACGCGCATCGACCAGAATACCGACACCATCACCCTGTCCGGGAATGTCGAATTCCGTGAACCCGGTATCCTGCTGCGCGGTGACTCGGCCTTTGTGGACCAGGGCAACAACATCAACCGTATCGAGCACGCTGACTATGTGCTGCACGAATACGGCATCCACGGCGCGGCCAATGTCCTCGTCTACGACAGCAACGGCGAGGTGCTAGCTATCGAGAACGGTGAGTTCAGCCGCTGTGAACCCGGCAGTGAATTCTGGGTACTGCAGGCCGAACAGATGACGCTGGATACCCAGGCGGGTATCGGCAGCGCCCGCTCGGTCACCCTGCGCATGAAGGACGTGCCGGTGTTTCACTACCCCTTCACCGTGCCCTTCCCGCTTGGCGATCAGCGAGTCTCCGGCCTGCTGGCCCCCAGCATCGGTTCCACCAGCGACGGCGGTTTCGATTATGCACAGCCCTATTATCTGAACCTGGCTCCGCATTACGATGCCACCATTACGCCGCGTTTCATTGCCGACCGTGGCGTCATGGCCAGCGCCGAATTCCGCTACCTGGCCGACTGGTCCATGAACACCGTCAGCCTGGCCCTGTTGCCGGATGACAAACGCTACGACCCGGCCACCGCCAATCTTCCCGGCACACGTTCGCCGGACACGAGCAAGCGCTGGTTCGTCGGGCTGCAGCACAATGGCCAGCTCGGCGAGCACTGGTCCACCGAGCTGAACTACGAGGCGGTGAGTGACGACCGTTATTTCCGTGACCTGGGCAGCAGCGGGCTGACCGTCTCCAGCCGCACCTATCTGCAGCGCCGGGGGCAGCTCAACTATCGCACCAACCATTGGTATGCCGGCACGCGGGTGCAGCGCATCGACATCATCGACCCCTATATTTCCGCTAGCGATCTCAACCTCCCCTACGACCGCCTGCCGGAGTTCATGCTGGGTGGCGAGATCGGCCTTGGCGGCCTGCAACTGGGTTTCGACGCCAATCATGTGGACTTCGACCGCAGCCTGTCACTGGCACAACTGACAACGGAGCAGATCGACAACGGCGCTCTGGTCACCGGCAGCCGCGCCCATATCGAGCCGCGCATCAGCTTCCCCATTCGCGGGCAGGCGGGCTTTTTCGTGCCGACCGCGAAGTACAAATACACCAACTGGTCGCTGGAGCAGCAGGCCCTGGGCACCGAGGACAATCCCGATCGCGGCGTTGGCGTATTCAGCCTCGACACCGGACTGGTGTTCGAACGCCCGATGAACCGTGGCGAGGGCTTCATCCAGACCCTGGAACCGCGTCTGTACTATCTGTACAGCGAACAGCAGGACCAGTCCCTGCTGCCGACCTTCGATACGGCCCAGCTCAATTTCAGCTTCGCACAGCTGTTCCGCGACGACCGCTTCAGCGGCCATGACCGCATCGGCGATGCCAATCAGCTCAGCCTTGCCCTGGGCAGCCGCTTCCTCAACGGTCGTGGTGAGGAAAAAGGCCGCATTGCCATCGGACAGATCTTCTACCTGGAGGACCGCATCGTGTCGCTGGACAGCCCCGTGCGTTCCTGGGTCACGCTGCAGCCGCGCAGCAGCGACCGCTCCGCCCTGGTCAGCGAAGGGGTTTACCAGTTCAGCGATACCTGGCGCTTCAACGCGGATGTGCAGTGGAACGAAGATCAGCAGCGCATCGACGAGGGCAGCGCCGCCCTGCGTTTCCAGAGCGATAACAATCATATTTTCAACCTCGCTTACCGCTACCGCCTGCTGGTCGATCTCTACGGCCCGGTGCCCGTGGGGCTTGATCCCCGCATCAAACAAACCGATATTTCCGGGGTGTGGCCGTTGAACGCACAGTGGCGTTTACTCGGTCGATGGCACTATGATCACAGCAACAGCCGGAACCTGGACAGCTTTGCCGGGGTCGAATACAGCAATTGCTGCGCCACTGTCCGCCTGATCGCGCGGGAATGGATCGATGAAAACGAATTTTTCCTGCTGCAGGACAGAACCAAGTCCGGTGTTTTCTTTCAGCTGACCCTCAATGGCCTCGGCAATATCAGCGGTGGCGGGATCAGCAGACTGCTCAGTGACGGTATCCTGGGCTTTAAGGAGTACGAAGCAAATGAATAGAGCCAGATTACTGAAAGCAGGCGCCCTGATGCTGCTCACCCTGCTCTCCAGCCATCTTCACGCGCAGCGTCAGGTGCTGGACAAGGTCGTGGCCATCGTGGACGAGGACGTGGTGCTGCAGAGCGAGCTGGACTCCCGCCTGGACGACGTGCGCGCCAATGCAGCTGCTGCCGGCCAGCCCCTGCCCCCGGCCAGTGAACTGCGCGAGCAGATCATCGAAACCCTGATTGTGGAAAACCTGCAACTGCAACTGGCGGGGCGCATGGGCATCCGCTATGACGACGACACCATCAACAACGTCATGCAGACCATCGCGCAGCAGAACAATATGAGCTTCGACGACTACGTTTCCTCGCTGGAGGCCGCGGGCCGCTACCTCAGCACCCGTGAACAGATCCGCAAGGAGCTGACACTGCGCGACCTTCAGCGCGGCATGGTGAACCGCCGCATCAATATCACGGACCAGGAAATCGACAACTTCCTGAACTCCGAAATGGGCCGCGTCACCATGGCACCGGACTATCTGGTGGACCAGACCCTGATTCCCATCGGCGAGAACGACCCGGCGGAACTGATCGCCGCCAAACAGCAGTTTGCCGAACAGATGCTGCAGGCCATCAATAATGGCACCGCCTTCGACACCGCACGCTTGGCCGCCCAGCGTGGTGCGGCTGCCAACCCGCCTACCGCATTTCAGGTCAGTGGCGGGGAACTGGGCTGGCGCAAAGCCGATGGACTGCCCAGCCTGTTCGTGGACCTTGTGCCCACCATGAAGGCCGGTGAAGTACGCGGGCCCATCCGCAGCCCCAGCGGCTTCCACCTGCTGAAACTGGTCGATGTGCGCGGCGACCTCAACAGTCTGGTGAAGCAGACCCATGCCCGCCATATTCTGATCACGCCAAACGAAATCCGCACCGAGGAACAGGCGCGCCGTCTGATTCAGACGCTGCATGACCGCATTGAAAACGGCGAGGACTTTGCCGAAGTGGCCCGCCAGAACTCCGATGATGCGGCCTCCGTGGTTGCCGGTGGCGACATGGGCTGGGCCAACGAGGGCGGCATGCCTCCCGATTTCGAGGAAGTCGTCAACGGGCTGGAGGTTGGCGAGCTCAGCGAGCCCTTCCGCAGCAGCTACGGCTGGCATATCGCCGAGGTGCTGGAGCGTCGTGAACAGGACCTGAGCCGGGAGTTCAGCCGTCAGCAAGCCGAGAACAGCCTGCGCGCCCGCAAGTTCGATGTGGAACTGCAGAACTGGCTGATCGAGATCCGTGAACAGGCCTATGTGAAAATATCTCCCCCCAACGTGGCCACCAACCCGTGATCGAGCGCATTGCCATTACGGCGGGTGAGCCCGCCGGTATCGGCCCCGACCTCTGCATTCAACTGGCGCAGCAGTCCGACAAGCACTGTGAACGCATCGTCGTGGCCGACCCCGCTCTTTTGCAGGCGCGCGCGGAACAACTGGGCCTTCCCCTGAGCCTGCAGCCCTTCGACCCCTCGGCACCTGCGCAAGCCAGCCACGCCGGCACCCTGCGGGTGATGCCGGTTCCCCTGGTCGCACCCTGCACGGCCGGGGTGCTTGATCCAGCCAACGCCTCCTATGTCCTGGACACCCTGCGCGCAGCGGTGCGGGCCTGCGAGGCGGGAGAGGTGGCAGCCATGGTCACGGCACCAGTACACAAGGGCGTCATCAATGATGCGGGCGTCCCCTTTACCGGGCATACCGAGTTTCTTGCGGATCTGTGCGGAGTGGAGCTCACGGTCATGATGCTGGCCACCGAAGGGTTGCGGGTCGCGCTTGCCACCACCCATCTGCCCCTGGCACAAGTGCCTGCGGCCATTACCGCACCCTTGCTGCGCAACATCATCGGTATTCTCGATGCCGATCTGCGCAGCCGTTTCGGTATTGCCTCCCCGCTCATCCTGGTCTGCGGGCTCAACCCCCATGCGGGCGAGGGTGGTCACCTGGGCACCGAGGAGCGGGACATCATCGAACCCGTGCTGGAGGAGATGCGCGCCAAGGGCGTGCACTTGCTGGGCCCCTTGCCCGCAGACACCCTGTTCACCGAAAAATACCTGGCCCATGCCGATGCCGTGCTGTCGATGTACCACGACCAGGGCCTGCCTGTGCTGAAATACAAGGGCTTCGGCCATGCCAGCAATATCACCCTGGGCCTGCCCATCGTGCGTACTTCCGTGGATCACGGCACCGCGCTGGACCTGGCGGGCACCGGCAAGGCCAGTATCGGCAGCCTGCAGGAAGCCATCGCCACGGCTCTGCTGATGGCGCGACACTCAAGACAGGGAGGCACCCCCGCGTGAGCCGTTCCCCGCAAGGCCATAAACCACGTCGCAAGACCGGCCGCGACCTGCAGGGAGACGGTTTCCTGCACCAGGCCCGCAAGCGCTTCGGGCAAAACTTTCTGCACGACCAGAACATCATTCACAAGATCGTGCAGTCCATCCACCCGCAGGCAACAGATCACATCGTCGAGATCGGTCCCGGCCAGGGCGCACTGACCCGGCAACTGCTGCCGGCCTGCGCGACACTCGATGCCATCGAGCTGGACCGCGACCTCGCGGCTTATCTGGAACAGACACTGGGCAGCGAGCCGCACTTCCGCCTGCACCAGGCCGATATCCTCAAGTTCGACCTCGCCACGCTGGGCCATCAGGCCCGCAGCCTGCGCATCGTCGGCAACCTGCCCTACAATATTTCCACGCCCTGCATGTTCCATCTGCTGCGCTACCAACCCCTCATCGCCGACATGACCTTCATGCTGCAACGGGAGGTGGTAGAACGCCTCGCCGCTCTTCCCGGCGAGCCGCACTACGGTCGTCTGGGGCTGATGATGCAGTATTTCTGCCAGGTGGAGCATCTCTTCGACGTGCCCCCTGGCGCGTTCGTGCCGGCCCCGAAGGTGACTTCCGCCATCGTTCGCCTGGTGCCCCATGCCACTCCCCCCGTGCAGGTGGAGGATGTAGCCTGTTTGCAGGAGGTGATTCGCGTTGCCTTCACGCAGCGGCGCAAGACCTTGAAGAACAGCCTCAGTGCCCTGATATCTGACACTGAGCTGGGCAGCCTGCCGATCGACATGAGTCTGCGGCCGGAGAACCTGAGCCTGGCGGAATATGCGTTAATCAGTGACAGGATCAGCCGCGCCAGACACTCGGCCCGGCAGGAGCAGCAGGAGGAGTCACATGATCAGCAATGAGCGCAAACCCGAGGATATCGATATCTCGGTGCAGACCCAGTATCTGCAGGAGCAGTCGGACCCGGAGAACAACCGCTATGTTTTCGCCTATACCATCGGCATCGAAAACCGTGGCGAGAAACCGGTGAAACTGATCTCGCGCCACTGGATCATCACCGACGACAACGAACGGGTGGAAGAGGTCCGCGGCACTGGCGTGGTTGGCCAGCAGCCGATGATCGAACCCGGGCAGGTTTTTCATTACACCAGCGGTGCCGTTCTGACCACAGGATTTGGCACCATGCAGGGCAGCTACGAAATGCTGCGCGAAGACGGCGAGAAATTTGCCGCCCCCGTGCCCGCATTCCTGCTGTCACGACCACTGACGGTACATTAGGCCGGTTCAACACCCGCAGAGTTTTTATGTCGATCTACGCCATTGGCGATATTCAGGGCTGCTACAAACCCCTTCGCAAGCTGCTCGCCAGTGTGAAATTTCAACCCGGCAGGGATCAGCTGTGGTGCGTGGGCGACCTCATCAACCGCGGCCCCAAATCTCTCGATACCCTGCGTTACCTGCGCGACCTTGGCGAGGATGCCACGGTCGTGCTGGGCAACCACGATCTGCATTTTCTCGCCATCTATTACGGGGCTACCGACAATCGCAACAAGGACACGCTACAGGAACTGCTGGATGCTCCCGACTGCGACGAGCTGAGTGACTGGCTGCGCCACAAACCCCTGGTGCATTACGCGTGCATCGACACCCGCAAGGGGCCGCAGAACTACCTCATGGTACACGCCGGGGTGGCACCGACGTGGACCCTGCAGAAGACTCTGGAGCTGGCGGCGGAGGTGGAGCTGACGCTGCAGGGGCCGGATTTTCGCGAGTTTCTGCGCCGGATGTACGGGGACACCCCACGCCGCTGGAGGAACAAACTCACCGGCTATGAGCGCCTGCGGGTCATCACCAACATCCTCACCCGTATGCGTTTCTGCAACGAGAAGGGCAAACTGAACCTGCAGGTGAAGGAAGGCCTGCTCTCGGCGCCGGAAGGCTATAAACCCTGGTTCGAGTTCGAGCAGCTGACCCCCGAGGTCCATATTCTCTTCGGGCACTGGGCGGCGCTGGAAGGGCAGACCGGCAACCCCTATGTTTACGCACTGGACACCGGTTGCGTGTGGGGGCGCGAGCTCACCATGATGCGCCTGGAAGACGGCAAGCTGTTCAGCATCTGAGCCAACACGCTACACTTGCCCTTACACCACCCACTCCGACACCCGGAACCCCTTGCATGCAAATCTATCTGGTAGGCGGCGCCGTCCGCGACAGACTGCTTGGCTTCGATAATGCCGACCGCGACTGGGTCGTTGTCGGTGCCACGCCGCAGGAGATGCTGGACCAGGGCTATACCCCGGTGGGACGCGATTTCCCGGTGTTCCTGCATCCCCGCACGAAGGAGGAGTACGCGCTGGCACGCACGGAGCGCAAGACCGGGCCGGGCTATACCGGCTTTGCCTTCAATGCGGCACCGGGCGTTAGCCTGGAAGAGGATCTGCTGCGCCGTGATCTCACCCTCAATGCCATCGCGCAGGACAGCAACGGCCGCCTGATCGACCCCCATGGCGGAGTGCGGGACATCGAGCAGCGCGTGCTGCGCCACGTCTCGCCCGCCTTTACCGAGGACCCCTTGCGGGTGCTGCGGGTGGCGCGCTTTGCGGCACGTTTTGCCTCCCTGGGTTTTACGGTGGCTGATGAGACCATGGCGCTGATGCGCAGACTCAGCGCCAGCGGTGAGCTGCAGCATCTGGTGGCGGAGCGTGTCTGGCAGGAAACCGAAAAGGCCCTGTGTTCACCCGCCCCGCAGGTATATTTCCGCACGCTGCGCGACTGCGGTGCACTAAAGGTGATTCTGCCCGAACTCGACCGGCTCTTCGGCATTCCCCAGCCGCCACAGCACCACCCCGAGATCGACACGGGCGTGCATGTGCTGATGTGCCTGGAGCAGGCGGCACGCATGAGTGAAGACCCGGTGGTGCGCTTTGCCACCCTGCTGCACGATCTGGGCAAGGGCGTCACCCCGAAGGAAAAATGGCCTCATCATTACGGGCACGAGATCCTGGGATTGCCGCTGATCCGCGATGTCTGCGAGCGTCTGCGGGTGCCCAAACGCTACGCCGCCCTGGCGCGGCTCGTCTGCGAATATCACACACACTGCCACCGCGCCGCCGAACTGAAACCGGCAAGCCTGCTGCGTGTGCTGGAGGCTCTGGACGCCTTTCGCCGCCCGCAACAACTGGCGCAATTCCTGCCGGCCTGCGAAGCGGATTCGCGTGGCCGCACGGGCTTCGAGGAGCGCCCCTATCCCCAGGCCGATATTCTGCGTCAGGCGGCTGCGGCGGCCAGGGCGGTGGATGTGCCTGCGCTGTTGAGTGATAACAAGGTGGTGTCGCGCTCCCCGGAGGCGATCAAGACCCGTATCGCACAGGCTCGCAGCCAGGCCATCGCCAGGGCCCTGCAGCGCTGATCCTGCGCTGGCGCGATTCCGAGCAATTCCGTATTATCCTGATTTACCAACGAAAAGAGTCTTTATGATGCTAGAAGCCGTGTGGATTGGCTTTGCCTTCAGTATCGGATTGATGGTCCGCTTCATCGGGCTTCCCCCTCTGGTGGGCTATCTCGCCGCCGGCTTTCTGGTCGCCTCGGTGTCCGATACCCTTCACGTTCCTCACGAGAGCAGTGAAGTTCTGCATCATATCTCCCATCTTGGGGTGCTGCTGCTGCTCTTCACCGTGGGGCTGAAGCTCAATGTGCGCAACCTCGTCAAATCCGAGGTTATCGGCGGCGGCGTTGCCCATTTTGTCGTCTCTGGCCTTCTCTACACCCCCATCATTCTTTTGCTGTTCGATATCAGCCCCTACAAGGCTCTGTTGCTGGCCATCGCCCTGTCGTTCTCCAGCACCGTACTGGCGGCCAAGGTGCTGGAAACCAAGCGCGAACTGCGCGCCTTTCATGGCCGTGTCGCCATCGGCATTCTCGTGGTGCAGGACCTGCTGGCACTGCTGGTAATGAGTGTGGCAAGTGGTACCTCACCTTCCCTGTGGGCGCTTGGTATCTTCGCCCTCCCCCTGCTTCGCCCCCTGCTCTACCGCCTGATGGATGCCAGCGGTCACGAGGACCTGCTGGTGCTGTTCGGTCTGCTGCTGGCCCTGGTCATCGGGGGTTACGGTTTTGAGCTGGTCGGCCTCAGCTCCGAACTCGGCGCGCTGGTATTTGGCGCCATGCTGGCCAAGCATCCACGGGCAGGGGAATTGTCCAAGTCCCTGTGGAGCATCAAGGAATTTTTCCTGGTGGGTTTCTTTCTGGAGATCGGCATCGGCGGGCTGCCGGATGCCAATGCCTGGCTGTTTGCCCTGGCCATGTCGGCGCTGCTGCCCTTGAAGGCGGCCTTGTTCTTCCTGTTGCTGATCGGCTTCAAACTGCGTGCCCGCAGCGCCTTTCTCTCCGGCCTCAGCCTGACCAATTACAGCGAATTCGGCCTCATCATGGCCAGCGTGGCATTGCCTGAATACATGGTGCCGCTGGCATTGACCGTCGCCCTGTCCTTCGTGGTGTCTGCTCCGCTGAACCGTCTGGCCCACCCGCTGTACGAACGCCTGGCGCAGCGCCTGATTCCCTTCGAGCGCAATATCCGTCACCCCGATGAACAGCCAGTCTCCCTCGGCGGCGCGGACGTGCTGATCATGGGTATGGGCCGCACGGGCAGTTCTGCCTATGAATACCTGAACGACAGTTTCAGATTGGTGGCACTGGATTCCGACCCGGCCAGGGTACGTCAGCACCAGGAGAAAAATCACAACATCTTCTTTGCCGATGCCGAAGATCAGATGTTCTGGGAAAGCCTGGATTTCGGTTCGGTGCGCGCCGTGATCCTGAGCCTCAACGAGGCCGAGGCCAAGCGCATCGCCACACAGAAACTGCGCAAGGCGGGATTTATGGGGCTGATCATCTCCCACAGCATGCACGAGGACGAGGCAGAACAGATCATTGCGGCGGGGGCGGACCAGACCTATCTCACCATGTCCGAGGCCGGCGTCGGTCTCGCCGAGCATGTCAAACAAAGACTCACGCCGCTTGAAAGTGCCTGATGCCGCTCACCGTCGGGTGGGTACCCCTTATTCCTGCCAGACGAAATCCACCGGCCACAGGCGTTGCGCCCGGTCATAAAGGCGCCACAACTCCCCAATGCGCTGTGTCGTCCCCGGCAACAGGGTGTCGCCCAGCACCTGCGCCAACGGGCACAGCACAAAGGCGTTCTCGGTGATCTCGGGACGCGGCAGCTCTACGTCCTCGTACGTTCCGCACAGCTCACCATAAAGCAGTATGTCGATATCCACGGTACGCCCGCTGGCCTTCGGCCCGTGGCGGACACGGCCATGCCGGTCCTCATGATCCTTGAGAAACCGCGACAGACTGGCGAGCGACTCGGCCGTCTCCAGCACCACGACCATATTGAGAAAATTCGGGCCGGCAAACCCCACCGGTTCACTCTCGAAAACACCGGAGGTGCGCAAACGACCATAGCGTGCATGCAGGGCATCCAGCGCCTGCTGCAGATGCTGTTGCGGGCGGATATTGCTGCCCAGACCCAGGGCTACCGTGGGCACAGGAGGCCTCCTGTCACGGCTTCTCACCTCGCTCGATACGCACCCCCACATCCCGTGCAGCGGGCACCGCGCCGGGTTTGCTGACCTGCAGGCGCAGCCAGCGCACACCAAACTCACGCATCAGCAGGGCCGCGACCTCCTCCGCCAGGGTTTCGATGAGCTGAAATTCGCTGGCCTGCACAAAGGCGCTCAGGCGCTCGGCAATGGCGTGATAGTCCAGCGTCTGGCTCAGGTCTTCCTGCGCGGCAGCGGCGCGGATGTCGCTGGCCATCTCCAGACTGAGGCGCACCGTCTGGCGGCATTCCCGTTCCCAGTCGTAAACACCGATCACGGTTTCAATGCCCAGATCCTGAATATACACAATGTCCATGCTCACTCCTTGCGTGCGTTCAGGCCCGCAGCTGCCCCAGCGGGGGCAGTGTGGCCAGCGGCCAGCGGGCTTTCACATTGAGGGAGAGATCATCATGCTCCCCGGCGGCCAGACGCTGGCAGCCGGCATAGGCAATCATGGCCCCGTTGTCGGTGCAGAAACGGGGCTGGGCATAGAACAGCTGCGCACGCTCCTTCTCCACCATGGCCTGCAAACCTTCACGCAGGCGACGATTGGCACTGACCCCGCCGGCAATGACCAGCGAACGCAACCCGCTTTGCTGCAGGGCACGACGGCATTTGATGACCAGGGTCTGTACCACGGCCTCCTCAAAGGCGCGGGCGATGTCCGCACGCAGCTGCTCGCTGACCTCGCCATCGGCAGAGCGCTCTGCCTCTTCGGCAAGCGTGTTGCGCACATAGGTCTTGAGGCCGCTGAAACTGAAATCCAGCCCGGGGCGATTGGTCATGGGGCGGGGAAACTCATAACGCCCCGGCGTGCCGGACTCGGCCAGCGCAGCCACACGAGGGCCACCGGGATAGGCGAGTCCCAGCATCTTGCCCACCTTGTCGAAGGCTTCGCCGGCGGCATCATCCAGAGACTCGCCCAGCAGCTGGTAGCGGCCAATGCCCTCGACACGCACCAGTTGTGTGTGCCCCCCGGAGACCAGTAGAGCAACAAAGGGAAAGGCTGGGGGGTGCTCCTCCAGCATGGGCGCAAGCAAATGCCCCTCCATATGGTGCACACCGAGAGTGGGAATGCCCAGGGCCATGCCGAGGGAACGCCCCAGGCTGGCACCCACCAGGAGCGCCCCAACCAGGCCCGGCCCCGCCGTGTAGGCAATACCATCAAGCGCCTGCAGCGGCGTGTCTGCGGCCTCCAGCACTTCCTGTATCAGCGGCAGCCCCTTGCGGATATGGTCGCGCGAGGCCAGTTCCGGCACCACGCCGCCGTAGCGGGCATGCAGCTCGACCTGGGAATACAGGCGATCGGCCAGCAGGCCGCGTTCGCTGTCATATACCGCCACCCCTGTCTCGTCACACGAGGTTTCAATGCCCAATACCCGCATAGCGCCCATCCTGATTCTGTTGTCATCCCACGGGTTTTGCTCCCGCCCCCCTCGCGAGGGGCGCCCATCATACGGCAGCCGCCCCGGGCTTGACCAGCAATGCCCCCCGTAGAGGCCGCGCAAACTCTGGGCCGGGGGTAGAATTTGCGGTTTTAAGGCAGGAAAACTTTGCATTTACCGCAATGCCGCATTACCATATGCCCCCTTTGATTTTAATGCCCGAAGCCTGCGCCGCGTGCACGGGGTTCTGGCCGACAGACCACACGATTGACCAAATCGATAGCTTAACGGGAAGGTGTGCATTTTATGCCAATGGTAAAACTGAAAGAAAACGAGCCGTTTGACGTAGCGCTGAGACGTTTCAAGCGTTCCTGCGAGAAAGCAGGCGTCCTGGCTGAAGTTCGTCGCAAAGAGTTTTATGAGAAGCCCACGGCTGCTCGCAAGCGCAAGGCTGCTGCCGCAGTAAAGCGCCATCTGAAGAAACTGCAGCGCGAGAACAAGAAGACCAAACGCTTCTACTAAGACAAGCGTTCAGCGTGTCTTCCGGGAGGCCCCTGCTGCCTCCCCCGAGTCTTCCAAGCATTCGATCGTGACCACCCGCCTGCGGGTGGTTTCTCTATTTAAGCCTCCCGGATATTCGGGAGCCTGATACCATTGAGCGGACCGCCATGCCTGACAGCGCACTCAAACAGCAGATCACCGATGCCATGAAAGACGCCATGCGTGCCAAGGACAAAATCCGTCTGGGCACCATCCGCCTGGCACTGGCCGAGATCAAAAAGATTGAAGTGGACGAGCGCATCGAGCCCGATGATGCCCGCATCACGGGTGTGCTGGACAAAATGATCAAGCAGCGCCGCGAATCCGTGAAGCAGTATGAAAGCGCAGGCCGCACCGATCTGGCCGAACAGGAAGAGGCGGAAATTGCCATTCTGCAGGATTTCATGCCCCAAGCCCTGAGCGAGGCGGAAATCAGTGCCATCCTGGACGCTGCCGTTGCCGAAACCGGTGCCTCCGGCATGGCTGATATGGGCAAGGTCATGGCCATTGTACGCCCCGCCGTTCTTGGCCGCGCCGACATGGCCGCCATCAGCCAGCAGATCAAGCAACGCCTGTCCTGAGCCGCTTCTTTGCGTCAGCGCCTTTTCTGCTACCGTCTTTGCTGGCACACTGCCCGGGCATAGCGCTCGGGCACACGCCCGATTAACCCTGGATTCCTGACGCCATGGCCGGTCTGATTCCGCAAGCCTTCATTGATGATCTGTTGAGCCGCGTTGACATCGTCGACGTGATCGACAAGCGCATCAAGCTGCGCAAGAGCGGCAAGAACTATTCCGCGCTGTGCCCCTTTCACACCGAGAAATCCCCCTCCTTCAGTGTCGAACCGGAGAAGCAGTTCTATTACTGCTTCGGCTGCGGCGCGGGGGGCAATGCCCTCGGCTTCGTCATGGACTACGAACGCCTGGACTTCCCCCAGGCTGTGGAGATTCTGGCAGCGGACTACGGGCTGACCGTACCCCACGACGAGAGCGGACGCGAAGACAAGCGCCAGAGCGAGAACAAGGGCATTCTGGATATTCTCGGCGAAGCCAATCACTTCTATCAGAAGTCCCTGCGCAGCCACGCGCAAAAAGAACGGGCGGTAGCCTATCTCAAGGGCCGCGGACTGACCGGCGCTGTCGCCAAGCACTTCGGCATCGGCTTCGCCCCGCCCGGTTGGGACAATCTGCTCAAGGCCCTGGGGGATAGTGCCGAGCGCGTGGAGCGGCTGCACAAGGCAGGCTTGCTGATCCGCCGCGAACAGGAAGCGGACTCCTCCGCCGAACCCAGCAAGTCCGACCGGGGCCAGTACGACCGCTTCCGCGATCGCATCATGTTCCCCATTCGCGATTCCCGCGGACGCGTGCTGGGTTTCGGCGGCCGGGTGCTGACCAATGAAAAACCCAAATACCTCAACTCGCCGGAAACACCGGTCTACCACAAGGGCAATGAGCTCTACGGGCTGTACGAATCCCGCCGCAGCAACCCCAAACAGAGCCGCTTCCTGATCGTGGAAGGCTATATGGACGTGGTGGCCCTGGCGCAGAGCGGCATCGACAACGCTGTCGCCACCCTCGGCACTGCCACCAGCGCCGCCCATCTGACGCGTCTGTTCAAGATCGTCTCCGAGGTCATTTACTGCTTCGATGGTGACGCGGCAGGACGCACGGCCGCCTGGCGCGGGCTGCAGACCACGCTGCCGGTACTGGAGGACGGACGCCAGGTGCGCTTTCTGTTCCTGCCCGAAGGGGAGGATCCGGACACCCTGGTACGCAAGATCGGCCGTGACCGCTTCAATGAGCTGGTGGATAATGCCACACCGCTGGCAGACTTCTTTTTCCACCACCTCAGCGAAGAGCTGGACGCCAGTACCATCGAGGGCAAGGCACGCCTGAGCGCCCTGGCCCTGCCCCTGTTGAAGCAGATCCCCACCGGCATCTACCGGCAGCTGATGAGCGACCGGCTTGCGGCCATCACCGGGGTCGACACCGGCACCATCGCGGGCATGATGGGGCAAGGCACGGCGCAGGTGCCCCAGGACATCCCGGACCTGCCCATACCGCCGGAGCACAGCTACCGCCACCAGGGTCCGAAGGAGCCTCGTCCGCGCCCCACCGCGAATGCATTGCCGCGCAGCCCCGGTCTCAAGGCGATAGAACTGCTGCTGTACAAACCCGAAGTGGTGCAGGCCCTGGAGGAGGATCTGGAACTTCTGCGGGAAAATGGCGACCAATATACAGATTTATTGCTGGAGCTCGTTGAATTGGTGCAGCGCGACCCCACTACTAATACCTACACCATGCTGGGCCATTTCTATGGCACACCGCTGGGCACACAACTGGCCCAGCTGATAAAACAGGAAAAGATCACCCCGCATGAGGGCGTAGCCACCGAATTCCGCTTTCTGGTGACGTCCCTGCTCGGGGATGCCCGGAAGAAGCAGTACAAAAAGCAATTAATGGCTCAACTCGCCCCGCGCCTGCGCTCGGGCAGAGGGGAGCCCTGACAGCACCGGTCGCTGGCATGGCCTGCCGTATGAGGCTATAATGCCCGGCTCTTTTTAACACGCTCACTACCGGTCCTTGCGACCACCATGGGGAAACATGTCTGACATTCGTTTAGCCCTCACGCCACAATCCGGCCTCAAAGCGCTGATCGCCAAAGGCAAAGAGCAGAACTACCTGACTTATGCCGAGGTGAACGATCACCTGCCGGAATCCATCTCCGACCCGGATCAGGTCGAAGACATCATTCAGATGATCAATGACATGGGGATCAAGGTCTACGAGACCGCACCCGATGCCGACACCCTGTTGATGAACGAAGGCGACAGCAGCACGGATGAAGTGGCCGCTGCAGAGGCCGCTGCGGCCCTGGCCGCCGTGGAAAACGAGGCAGGCCGCACCACCGACCCGGTACGCATGTATATGCGCGAAATGGGCACCGTGGAACTGCTGACCCGTGAAGGCGAAATCGTCATTGCCAAGCGTATCGAGGAAGGCCTGCGTGAGCTGATGAAGGCCATGGCCTGTTACCCCGGCACCGTGGCGCGCATTCTGCAGGAATACGATGGCGTGGACACCGAAGAACGCCGCCTCAGCGACATCATCACCGGCTACCTGTCCGATGATGACGAAGAGATCATTCCCGCTACCGCTGCCTCCGAAGACGATGAGGAATCGAGTGCTGCGGACTCCTCCGATGACTCCGACAAGGATGACGGGGACGACGATGACGATGTCCTGAGCGATGACGAAGACACCAACGCCGGGCCTGACCCGGAGGAAGCGAAACTGCGTTTTACCGACCTGCGCAATCAGCTCGAAACCACTGATGCGATGATCAAGAAACACGGTCGTGCGCACAAAAAGACACTGGCCGAACTGGACAAGCTGGGCGACAGCTTCAAGACCTTCAAACTCACGCCCAAGCAGTTCGAGCCCCTGCTGGCCAATATCCGTGGCGTGCTGCACAAGGTGCGCCGTAACGAGCGCACCATCATGTCCCTGTGTGTACGCACCGCAGGCATGCCGCGCAAGGCCTTCATCCAGACCTTCCCCGGCAACGAAGTCAACGAAGCCTGGGTCGACTCCCTGGTGAAGATGAAAGAGCCCTGGTCTGCAGCCATCGGAAATCTGAAAACCGAGATCATCCGGGCCCAGAAGAAACTGGTCGCTCTGGAAGAAGAAACCGGGCTCAGCGTCTCCGAAATCAAGGAAATCAACCGCAATATGTCCATTGGTGAGGCGAAATCCCGCCGCGCCAAGAAGGAAATGGTGGAGGCCAACCTGCGTCTGGTGATCTCCATCGCCAAGAAATACACCAACCGCGGCCTGCAGTTCCTCGACCTGATCCAGGAAGGCAATATCGGCCTGATGAAGGCCGTGGACAAATTCGAATACCGTCGCGGCTACAAGTTCTCGACCTATGCCACCTGGTGGATTCGTCAGGCCATCACCCGCTCCATTGCGGACCAGGCCCGCACCATCCGCATTCCGGTGCACATGATCGAGACCATCAACAAGCTCAACCGCATCTCACGCCAGATGGTGCATGAGAAGGGCCGTGAACCGACCCCGGAAGAACTGGGCGAGCGCATGGACATGACCGAGGACAAGGTGCGCCGCGTGCTCAAGATCGCCAAGGAGCCTATCTCCATGGAAACCCCGATCGGCGATGATGAAGATTCACATCTGGGGGATTTCATCGAGGATTCCACTGTGGACTCCCCCGTGGATTCGTCCATCGACGAAGGGCTGCGTGAGGCCACCAAGGACGTGCTGTCCAGCCTTACTGCACGCGAAGCGAAAGTGCTCAGAATGCGCTTCGGTATCGACATGAACACGGACCACACGCTGGAAGAAGTGGGCAAGCAGTTCGATGTGACCCGTGAGCGTATTCGTCAGATCGAGGCCAAGGCATTGCGCAAGCTGCGTCATCCGACGCGTTCCGATCACCTGCGCAGCTTCCTGGACGACTGATCGTTCAAAACCACAAAAAAACCGGAGTTCATGCTCCGGTTTTTTTTGCCTTTGAAAATCGATCGCCAGCAGGGCTGGCTCCTACAACGGCGGGGATATCTTTTGGCGTAGGAGCCTGCCCTGCAGGCGATTCTCCCGCTGGCGATTGCCTACTGCCGCAACATCAACGGTGGCGTCAGCCCCTCTATGCCCACCAGCCCCAGCGTCAGCAAAAAGGCCAGTTGCGGGCCAAGATGAGAATCCGTTGGTGCAAACCATTCCTCCGGCGAATGCGCCCCGCCACTCTCGCCGCCACCTCCAATCGTGATGGCGGGAATACCGAGGGACATGGGGATATTGGAATCCGTGCTGGATGTCCGCAACTCCTGCAAGGGTGAGCCCACCGCCTGATACGCCAGTGCCGCCACCTGCACAACGGGATTGACCGGCGCGGTGTTGCCCACCGGGCGATCCCCGATGAGACGGAAATTCACGGTGATTTCGCCGTTGTGATCCCAACGGGCATTCTCTTCCTCCACCGCCTGCTGCGTCACCTCCCGCACACGCGCTTCCAGTTTTGCCAGCTCACCCGCATCATTGGAACGCATGTCCAGCTCGAACACGGCATCCGCGGCGATGGAATTGACCGAGGTGCCTCCCGCCACGGTACCTACGGTGAACGTGGTCCGGGGCTGACCCGGCACCTCGAGATCGCCTATTTTGGTAATCGCCCGCCCCATGGCATGAATGGCACTCACCAGGCCAAAGGCGCTGAAAGAATGACCGCCCGGCCCACGGAACTCCACGGCAAAGCGGCGGCTGCCGGTGGCACCGGTGGTCACCCGGGTCAGGCCGGTGCCGTCGATGGACACGAAACCGTCGATGTCTGGATGATCACGAAAAATTGCCTTCACCCCTCGCAGGTCACCTGGCCCCTCTTCGCCGACATTGCCGACAAACATGATGTCGCCAACGGTGTCGATCGCGCTGCGATTGAGTACATCGATCACGCTCAGTAACACGGTCAGGCCACGTCCATCGTCTCCGATACCCGGCGCGTAGTAGCGCCCGTCCCGCCTCTCCACACGCACATCCGTGTCGGGCGGAAACACCGTATCCAGATGCGCCGCGATGACAAACAGCGGCCCGTCACCACTGCCCTTGCGCAGGCCGATGACATTGCCCTCGGTATCGATATAGGCGTCTGCCAGGCCACGCTGGCGCATCTGCTGCAGGTAGTATTGCGCGCGCGCATCCTCCCGGAAGGGCGGCGCCGGAATCTCGGTCAGACGCACCTGCTCGGCCAGCGTCTCGGCTTCGTTCTCCTGCAGCAGACGTAAGCCATTACTCACCCGGGAATCGCTGTGCAGGGTCTGAAAAACCTCCTCCACATGCGCATCCACCGCCACCGGGCCGGAAACCTCCTGCGCCTGTGTCAGCGAGCCCAGCGTCAAGGCCGCAAACAGGGCAAGACGAGCACAGGCAGGGGAAAACGCAAAAACGGGTGGCGTGTACGACATGGGGAACTCCTTGTCCTGGCAGATGAGATTGAACGCTACAAAGGCTGCTGGCTGCCCTGGATGTCGCGCAGAACATCCCCGGCTTCCCGCGCGAGGCGTTCACGCTGATTCACGGTCATGCAGACGAACTTCGGCAGATTGGAACCCACCACACGTTCACGGGAGCAGACCAGCTTCTCACCCTCGGAGGATACCGTGGCGTTATAACGGTCCACATCGGCCTGGGTGCGAATGGGGCGCGTGCCATCGGACACGGGCGTACAGGCGGCGAGCAGGGACGAGACCAGCAAAAGGGAAAACATTGATTTCATGAAATACAAAGCTCCGTCAGCAACCGGGCGAGACTGCCCGAGGCCCCTAATCTACACGAAGCCCTGCATGGCAGGAATGATAAATTTTGTGCAGGCCTGCCCTGCCGCTAAATCTGCCCGACACGCAGACGGGAGGGGTCAATAGCGGCGATATCCGCGCAGCCGCTCAGGGCCATGCACAACTGCAACTCCTCCTGTAGCATTTTCAGCATATGCGCGACCCCGAGGGGCCCGGCTACCGCCAAAGCATACAATTGCAGGCGCCCGATCAACACGGCGTCCGCTCCCAGCGCCAGGGCCTTGAACACGTCATAGCCGCTGCGGATGCCGCCATCCATCAGCAAGGTCGCCTGTGCGCCCACGGCCTGACGAATAAGCGGCAGCGCATCGAGCGTGGCGCTCACCCCGTCCAGTGCCCGGCCACCGTGGTTGGATACGATAAGCCCGTCCACCCCATAGCCCAGCAGCTCCACCGCATCCGCCACTTCCAGCACACCCTTGACCAGCACTGGCAGGTGAGTGTTGTGCAGGATGAAGGCCAGCGAATCCAGCGTTGCGGCATCCTTCAGCAATCGCTCCAGCGCCGACTGCCCGGGCACCGCTTCACGTCGCAGCGCGGGCTCCAGATTCGGCAGGCCCAGATGAGATGGCAGCTCGAAACGCAGGCGCTGTGCCTGCCGGCCAGGCGACTGCACCGGCGCATCCAGGGTCAGCACCAGCGCACAGTAACCCGCCTCCTCGGCCCGGCGGATCAGCCGCAGCGTGCGCTCGGGAGTCTGTTGCCAGTAAAGCTGTAACCAGCCATGGGAGAGATGAGGCGCGACCTGTTCCAGCGCCGTGTTGGCCTGACAACTGAGCACCAGAGGCGTATCCGCCGCCTGCGCCCCCTGGGCCGTTGCAAGCTCCGCCAGCGGGTGGATCAGGCCATGGCTCGCCACGGGAGCCAGCAGCAGGGGATGCTGCATCGTCTCCCCAAGCAGCTCCACCCGGGTATCGACCGTTCGCGGTACGCGGCACAGGGCATTGCGCAGGCCCACACGCCCGAAAGCCCGGCGATTGGCCCGCAGGGTCCACTCCCCGGCACTGCCCCCGGCAAGCCAGGCGGCAATGTCGGCGGGCAGGCGCTCCAGCGCCGCTGTCTCGTAATCCTCGGCGCTGACAATTCCGGGAGGGATGGTGGGCTGGCTGTTCATGGGCATCTCAAAGGTTTCGGTCTGCGATCGCAAAGCCCAAATGATAATAATTGTCATTTGCCGCCACAAGCCCTGCAGCAAACTCGGTGGGAGCCTGCCTTGCAGGCGATCAGATCAGCACAGGAATCGCCAGCAGGGCTGACTCCTACCACAACAGCGGCATAAACCTTGACGCCGCATGCGCGATCCTTAACAGTGGAAGCGTTGCCATCCACTCCTGCCACGGAGACTCCCGTGACCGACACACTACTGATCATCTCCATCTTTCTGCTCGCCGGGGTGCTGGCTGTCCCCGTGGCCTCGCATTTCAAACTGGGCTCTGTGCTCGGCTACCTGATTGCGGGCATCGTCATTGGTCCCGCATTGAGCCTGCTGAACGTAGACGTGTTGTCCATTCAGCACATCGCGGAATTCGGCGTGGTGATGATGCTGTTCATCGTCGGCCTGGAACTCGAACCCCGCATGCTGTGGCAGATGCGCATGCGCCTGCTCGGCCTCGGCGGCCTGCAGGTCGTGCTGAGCACCGGTGCTGTGATGCTGGCGGCGGTGGCGCTGGGGCAAAGCTGGCGTATCGCGCTGGCCGTGGGGCTGATCTTTTCACTCTCCTCCACCGCCATTGTGTTGCAAAGTTTCAACGAACAGGGCCTGATGAAAACCGATGGCGGCAAGGCCGGGTTCTCCGTGCTGTTGTTCCAGGACATTGCCGTCATTCCCATGCTCGCCCTGCTGCCGCTGCTCGCCATAAGCGCCCTGGGCGAGGCACCGGATGCCGCAGCCCTTGAGCACGAGGCCGGGCTCAGTCTGGTGGACGGGCTCCCGGGCTGGCAGAGCGCACTGATTACCCTGGGCGCCATCGCAGCCGTCATTCTGGGCGGCAGCCGCCTGACAACCCCTCTGTTCCGCTTCATCGCCTCCGCACGCCTACGCGAACTGTTTACAGCCAGCGCCCTGCTCATAGTGGTGAGCATTGCCCTGTTGATGTCCCTGGTCGGTCTTTCCCCTGCACTGGGCACCTTTCTGGGCGGCGTGGTGCTGGCCAACAGCGAATACCGTCACGAACTGGAATCCGACATCGAGCCCTTCAAAGGCCTGTTGCTGGGGCTGTTCTTCATCACTGTGGGTGCCGGCATCAACTTCGACCTGCTGTTTGCCAGCTTCGGCCTGACCCTGTCGCTCACCCTGGGCCTCATGCTGATCAAGATTCTGGTGCTGCTGGCTGTCGGCTATTTCTTTCAGCTGCGCGGGGCCGATCTGTGGCTGATTGCCCTGGGGTTGGCACAGGCGGGGGAATTCGGTTTCGTGCTGCTGTCCTTTACCGTTGGCATCCACGTCATTCCCGCCGGCCTGTCCGAACAACTGCTGCTGATCGTGGCGCTTTCCATGCTGCTGACGCCGCTGCTGTTCATCGTGTACGAACGCCTGATCGTGCCACGCTACGCGGGCGTGAACGAACGGGAGGCAGACACCATCCAGGAGAAGTGCAAGGTCATCATTGCCGGGCACGGACGAGTGGGAGGTATCGCCAATCGCATGCTGCGAGGAGCCGGTTTTGAAACAACCGTTATCGATTTCAGCGCCAGCAATCTGGAAATGCTGCGCACCTTCGGCTTCAAGGTCTATTACGGCGATGCCACCCGCCCCGACCTGCTGCACGCCGCCGGTATCGACGAAGCTGACATGCTCATTATTGCGATCGACGGCAAAGAGCAGATCACCGCACTGACCCGCTATGTGGTGCAGACCCACCCCCATGTGCACATTGTGGCGAGGGCGATCGATCGCCACCATGTCTACGATCTGTGGGCCGCAGGCTGCCGCGACATCGTACGCGAAACCTTCGACAGCTCCCTGCGCCTGGGGCGGTCCGCGCTGATAGCCATGGGGATGACTCTGGAAGAGGCCATGCAGCTCTCACATGATTTTGAAACTGTCGATCGACGCTTCATGCGCGAGGTGGCCGACCTCTACGATCCGTCCATTCCGCCACACAAGAACCCGGCCTATGTCGCCAAAATCGTTGAACTCAATGGGACCTGGGCGCGCCAGCTCAAGCAGGTGCCGGAGGAAAGCCCGCCCGATGCGCTGACAGAGGAAGAACAAGACGCCATCAACGCCATGCAAGACACGCAGCCCGGCAGCGGCTGAGCGTGTTCAGCCCGCCAGTGCCTTCTCTGCCGGCACCCAGGGCAAACCGAGGGCATCGGCCACCGGCGCACAGCTCAATTGGCCGGCATGAATATTCAGCCCCTCGCGCAGGCAGGCATCCTCTGCCAGCGCCTTGTGCAAACCCTTGTTCGCCAGCGCCAGCACAAAGGGCAAGGTGGCGTGGCTGAGTGCCTGGGTGGAGGTGCGCGGCACCGCACCGGGCATATTGCTCACACAGTAATGGATGATGCCATCCACCTCGAAGACCGGATTCTCGTGCGTGGTGGGCCGGCTGGTTTCAAAACAGCCGCCCTGGTCGATGGCCACGTCCACCATCACCGTGCCAGGCTGCATCTTCTGCAACATCGCCCGGCTGACCAGACGGGGAGCCGCCGCCCCCGGAATCAGGACCGCCCCGATCACCAGGTCGGCCCGCTCAAGCTGTTGCTCCAACGTCTCCGTGGAGGAATAGAGTGTGTGCAGACGATCGCCGTAGAGATCATCCAGATGCCGCAGGCGCGGCAGGGAACGGTCCAGAATCGTGACATCCGCCCCCATGCCCATGGCCACCCGCGCCGCACTGAGCCCGACCACGCCACCACCGAGCACCAGCACCCGGGCTGCCGCCACCCCGGGCACGCCCCCCAGCAACACGCCCTTGCCACCGTGATGTTTTTCCAGATACCTGGCCCCCTGCTGAATGGACAGGCGCCCGGCCACTTCGCTCATGGGTGCCAACAGGGGCAGAGCGCCCTGTCTGTCGCGCACGGATTCATAGGCAATGGCACTACTCCCTGAGGCCATGAGCAAGCGGGCTTGCTCCGGGTCTGCGGCCAGGTGCAGATAGGCAAACAGCAGCTGGCCCGAGCGCAGCATCCGGCACTCGTCCGGCTGTGGCTCCTTCACCTTGACGATCATGTCCGCCTGTGCGAACACCGTGGCCGCATCCGCAGACAGGCTGGCGCCGGCCCGGGCATAGGCTTCATCCTCATAGCCCGCGCCAAGCCCCGCGCCCTGCTGCACCAACACCTGATGCCCGTGCGCACACAGCTCCCGCACACCGGCCGGAGTGAGGCCAACGCGATACTCTCTGTTCTTGATCTCTCTGGGAACGCCGACAACCATTGTGTACTCCCTGCTGAGAATGGATACCGGAGGCAGCATAGCAAATCGCCTGCAATCCGCCAGCGGCAGAATCATCACAGCATTCGTCGGGGCCCCCAGAGGAACCGGCTCAGATCAGCCCGAGGCGTTTGGCCGCCAGCGCCGCCTCGGCACGGCTGGAAATATTGAGCTTCTGGTACACATGTTTCAGATGATCCTCCACCGTGTACTTACTGATATTGAGCCGCTCCGCGACCTCCGGGCTGCTGGAACCGGAGGCAATCAGCGCCAGCACATCGCTCTCGCGGCGGGTCAACGGAGACTCCTGTGCAGCAGAGCCCCCTGCAAACTGGCTCAGCAGCAAAGTGGCAATGGCCGGCGACAGAGGCAACTCCCCGGCAACGGCCTGCTTGAGCATGTCCGCAATCCGCTTGCGGCTCTGGTCCTTGAGAATATAGCCCTTCGCCCCGGCCGTCAGGCTGGGCAGCAGATGATTTTCATCGGCATAGATGGTCACCACGATACACAGGCACTGCGGGTGACGGGCAAGCAGCGTGGGAATGAAGGTATTGCCTTTGCCATCCGGCAATTCCAGATCCACCAGCGCGATCTGCGGCTGCTGCCGATCGAGTGATTGCGTTGCCTCCGCAATGCTGCCGGCAACGACGATACTGGCTTCGGGGTAAGCCAGAAGGCAGGCATCGCGCAGCCAGCGCTGGGTATCCGGCATGTCTTCAAGAATGAGTATCTGCACCGACCCCCTCCCCCTCTCCGGACCCGAGAGGAACACGCCAGGTCACCTCCACCCAACTACCCTCACGGTCCACAAGACTGAATTCACCGCCAAGATCCCGCGTGCGCACCCGCAGATTGCTGATCCCCCGGCCACTGCGCCAGGCACTGACCGGCTTCGGCGCTCCATCATTGGCAACCGAAATGCCAAGAGTGCCTGATGTCACATCCATGCGTACCTGGATCTGCGTAATCCCCCTGCTGTGCAACAGGGCATTACTCAGCACCTCCCGCAACATGCGCCGCAATTGTGTGTACTGCAATTCGCTGAGCATGTGCTCCTCTTTCACCGCATCCGCATTCCAGATCAGCATCACACCCGCATCGGCAACACGCTCGGAAGTTTCCTGATGCCATTGCTGCACCGCATTGTGCAGCACACAGCTTTCCAGAGATTTTCGCGACACGATGTCACGCAGATCTTCCAGCGCAGACTTGGCAAGAATACTGTCGGACTCCTTTTCCAGACGGTAATACAGCGACAGCAGTTTGGAGCCGACATCGTCATGCAGATCGCGATAAATGCGCTCGCGCTCCTCGCTGGCAGACTGCCGGATAAGCACCTCCTCAATCGCCCGGTAGTTCTCCTCCAGCTCCAGGCGTGCCTGGGCAATGCGGGTTTCCAGTTGCGCATTCAGACTGTCGGCTGCATTCATGGAGGCAATGAAACGCTTGATAAGGCTGGCACCGAGAAACATGAAAATGACCGGCGCAGCGAAGTGCAGCGAATTGAAATGATTCTGAAACTCCGGCTCTGCGCCACCCAGCCAGCCATTGTTGAGCACCGCCTGCATCACCGTGTCGTGAACCCCGGCGACAAACATCAACGCTATTGCACAGCAGTAGAACAACGGCAGGATCTTGTGTTCCTGGCGGTAAAGTGCCAGGCAGACAAAGAACACATACACCCCCAGCAGCAACGAACCCAGGTGGTAATAGATATTGATGTCGAACGCCTGATAAAAGCTGGCGTAAAAATACAGTGCCACACCGAACAGCAGATAGAAAAGTGCCATTTTTTCAACACGAGGTTTGCGTACCTGCAGGCTGCGCAGAATAAAAATAAGCAGCGCATACGCCCACAGGTCCACCGATATATTCGTGACCCAGCGCCAGGTGTCCGCCCCTACCGGGAGATAACGCAGAAACTGATTGAGGCAATAAACGCTCAGGGCAGCAGAGGCCACTGCAAACCACAGATATTCGATTTCTCGCCGCCGGTAGAACCACACCGTGAAACTGAACAGCCCCGTGACGAGCACAAACACAAACAAGCCCTGTGCCACATCGTGCTGAACAAAACTGCGGCTGGCATACAGGGGTTTCAGCACCGCCGAAGAGGCAAGCACCACGGGCTCCATCGAGCCCCAGCCATGCTGGGAGTAATGCTTGATGAGAATTTCGTTCTGCGGCCGCAGCTGGGACGCGGGGAATTCAAAATACAGAGGGCTGTTCCAATAACGCGCCATCGGCTCGCCGGTATTCCCCCCGGAGCCAATTTTCTGACCATTCAGCCACACATCCGCCGTTTGATTGAGCCGCCAGACATAGAAGCCCCACACCGTATCCGCTGTCACGCCATGCAGGTTTGACAATGCCGATAGAGGCAGGCGCAAGCGGTACCATACCGCCCGCGTGTCCGCGAAACGATTGCGCCAGTGAAAAGGCAGCGTAACCGGCATCCAGCTCTCTTCCCGCTCCGCCAACGCCTGCAGTTCAATATCCAGCGGCAGCGCCTCACCCTGTGCCAACACGGCATACTCCCCCTGCGGAAGATTCACACTGGAGATATGCTCCAACCATGCCCAGGCAGCAAACAACAGACCCAGAGCGGACAGCAACAGGACGCTCAGCATCCAGCCACGCTTGTTGTCAGATTCTTCACTCATGCTGGCCATCTTACTGAAACACAGCCGCATTGTTTGCGTTTTTTTCCTCCCTATAAATCCCTGAACTCGGGGATTATCCCCCGCCAGCAAGCCCCCTAAGATGGAGCCGTCAACAATTCCCGGCTCTTGCGCCGCCCTATCATGACGACAGGACAACTCCCCGGAGGCCCGAATGAAACCCCACTTCCGCTTTGCACTCAGCCTGTTGCTGTTCGGCAGCACGCTCTCCTCAGCCCTGCAGGCGGCCGAGATGACCGTGAGCGGCAGCGATGGCATCACTCTGCTGCAACTCGATTTCCCGGACGACGATGTGCCGCTCATGAATTCCGCAGTCGGAATGCTGGAGGCCGACCTCATCCGGCTGCGCACACAAACCGGGATGAACACCGGCTACCTCAACATGGTGCTTGGCAACGATTGGGCAATCCGCAACATGCCGGTGATGTCGGACGCCGACTACCCCTACTCCCACCTCTCCTCCAAATTTGATCTGGGCGTGAGCACAGGAACCGATGTCACCTCACTGGATGTCGTGCTGAGTTTTTCCGATACCGTGCTTCAGAGCGCCCCCACCGGCAGCCCTGCCAGCATCCCCGTGGAGGCGGCAGCCAGCTCGCAGGGCGGCATGAGCGATGTGGAATTCCCCACAGAAGGCAGCCGTTCCCCAACGAGCCCGCCCAACAATGTCGGAGTCTCCTTCTCGGACCCGAGCAACAACCGCATGATCTTCCAGTTGGACCACCCCAATATCGAAGCGGCCCACAACCAGTGCTTCCCAGCCTCGGTTGCCAACAGCCTGGCCTTTCTGGAGAAAACCACGGCGCTCAAACTCCCCCACCGCAACGTGCCGGGCCTGAAGGGCGATCAATCCCTCGTTGGCCAGCTCGACACCACCATGAACCGCCCCGTCACCTCCCGCCTTTCCGGTCGCGGCACCAATGTTGATGAAGGCATCAGTGGCAAACTGCAATACCTTGCAGACAACGACTTGCACATGCGCATCAGCACCCGACACTGGGGGCGCTTCGGCAACCAGAATTTTCTCGCCAGCAACGGCGACAAAGTGGCCGTCTCAATGGGCCAGGGCTCAAACCTGGACTTCAACAAACTGGTAGACGCGCTGGACGGGGGAGAGGACTGCGAGATTGGCTATTACTACACCCGGGCCGATGGTTCCACCGGAGGCCATGCCGTTGATCTGGTGGCCGCCGGCTATATTGCAGGGCAACCGTTCATGATCGAGAACTCCGACCTGAGGCAGGGCGATGACAACGCAGGGGCCGGGCGTTCCGGGTTTATCTTCTCGCACCTCACCCCGCGTTCGGACGGTTATCTCGGCAAAGGCGGCACCGAATTTGTCGCCCGCGCAATGTGCCAGAAATACATCCCGGAGCCCGTGCCCACCGGCAGCCAACTGCCCCCGCCCCAGGTCAGTTTTTTCATTCCCGGCACGAACACGGATCTGCTCAAGGTGACCGACCCCGCCGGCCACAGCTGCTGCGCGGAATTCCCGCCGTCCGCGCTTGACCTGTTGTTCGAAAACGGCATCGTCATTCTCAAGGCCATAACAGGCGCCAACGTCCCCTGGCTGCCCATGTCACTCAACCTGGATGATGCTGGCGCGCTCAGTGGCAACAACACGGCCACGGTGGCCGGTTTCGGAGGCATCCACAACACCATTACCGGGCAGCTAAGCCAGGACAAGATCACCGCGCAGATCACGCTGGGCAAGAACGGCGGGCTGCCGCAGGGCGAACCCATCATCTTCGATTTGAACATCACGCCGGATGAGCCCTGGCCCTGGAGCCTCAAGGACCCCGAGCCCGAACTCAGGCCTGCCGTCCGCGTAAACGGTTTCCGTGAAACCCATCGCCTGAACGCTGGCGAGCCGGTTTCCATCAGTGTTTCCCTGCAACCCGGCACCAGCACCGAGACTGCCGAGTGGTGGCTGGTGGTAGAGGCGGGTGACGGAGTCTACTACTCCTTTGATGCGGCCAGCGAAACCTGGGTGCCCGGCATCAACCCGGTCATCATCTCACCGGCAATGGCCCTGAACCCCACCAATCTGTACACCTTCAAAGATGGCCTGCCTTCCGGCAGCTACCGCATTCACTTCGGACTGGACAACCATGTCAATGGCATACCGGATCTGGATGCCCTCACTGTGGACAGCATCCAGATCACGGTGGATTGATGCCTGCTTAGCCCGCGCTTCGAACGCAAGCGCGGAACGGTCATGCCCCCGGCACATGGAGCAGTGCCGGGGCCGCCATGGTGCGGAACACCCACAGAAACCGGGGAACAAGGCCAACGGTGGCGGTATTGCGCCGCCCGCCTTATAATACGCGGCCCCTCAAGGGGAAGAAGGGCCTATAGCTCAGTTGGTTAGAGCAGTGGACTCATAATCCATTGGTCCCAGGTTCAAGTCCTGGTGGGCCCACCAAACCTTTTTCTCCCTCCCCCTGCGATAGCGCCAAAATCCTGAAAGGTAGCGAGGTTGCGGCGGTTCTAAAGCCTCGCAAGGCGCATTCTGTCAATTTTCTCGTTAGCATCCCTTTCAGTGGACAGCATAAGCTAATAATGCTACAACACTAAAAGCTAATATATATACGGCATTAAAAGCTAAGAGCAATACTAGCGGGATATAGCAAAACAATGGCCACGCCATCAGAGAAACTGGCAGCTTCACTTGCGGAATTAAAACGCCTTCAGGACAAAGGACAGACTGCCATTCAGTCCAGCGAACTAGGCCGCACTCATAGAGAGCGACTTTCGAAGCATGGCTTCATTCAGGAAGTGATGAGAGGCTGGTACATCCCAGCTCGGCCAGACGAAACAACAGGTGAAAGTACCGTTTGGTATGCCTCATTCTGGAAGTTCTGTGCAAAGTATCTTGATACCCGAATGGGCGCACAATGGTGCTTATCTCCTGAGCAATCACTGTCTCTGCATGCAGAGAATTGGACTGTGCCCAAGCAAATGTTTGTCAGAGCGCCTACGGGGCGCAATCAGATAACCCAACTTCCTTTTGGGACTTCCTTGTTTGAAGTGCGTTCGAGCCTTCCAGAGGCTCAAGAAACCATATTGAAGGACGGTCTGCGGTTGTTTACTTTACCCGCAGCGCTGGTAGCCGCATCGCCTGCATTTTTTACCAGCAACCCTACTGATGCACGCGCGGCACTTGCCATGGTGCGTGATGCGTCTGACGTATTGGCAAAGTTGCTTGCTGGCGGTCATAGCGTAGTTGCTGGCCGTTTGGCGGGGGCATTTAGAAATATTGGCCGTACAGGCAGTGCTGACGAAATACTCCATACCATGAAGGCGGCTGGATATGACGTGCGCGAAAATGATCCTTTTGCTGCCGCCTCCCCCGTCCTGTTCAGGAACCGTGAACCATCACCCTATGTTAACCGCCTGAGGCTGATGTGGCAGAGCATGCGCCAGCCTGTGTTGGAACATTTCCCCAAGGCACCCGACATTGGCAGCACACAAAGTGCTGCGGAGTATCTGAAGCAGCTTGAAGAAATCTATACCACTGATGCCTATCACTCGCTGTCAATCGAGGGATACAAGGTAACACCAGAGCTGATTGAACGGGTGCAGCAAGGTTCATGGAACCCCGACAACAATGCCACTGACAGAGAGCAAGTATCCGCCTTGGCTGCGCGTGGCTACTGGCAAGCGTTTCAAAAGGTGAAAAGCAGTATTGAAAAGATACTGGCGGGTGCAAATGCCGGCGAAGTCATCCGTGCTGACCATAGGGACTGGTACCGGGAGATGTTTGCACCCAGTGTGACGGCTGGCATTTTGAAGGCCAGCGATTTGGCTGGTTATCGCAATATGGATGTGTTCATTCGGCGTTCGATGCATGTGCCGCTGAAGCCTGATGCCGTGCGGGACGCCATGCCTGCCTTGATGGATATGCTGCAAGAAGAAAAAGAGGCTGCTGTTCGCGTCGTGCTGGGGCACTTCATGTTTGTGTATATCCACCCCTACATGGATGGCAATGGACGCATGGGGCGCTTTTTGATGAACACCATGATGGCCTCGGGCGGTTACCCATGGCTGGTGGTGCCTGTTGAGCAAAGAATCGCGTATATGGAGGCCGCAAGTGTGGGCGGTGATATCGTACCGTTTACCAAATTTCTGGCTGGGAAAGCACGTCTTAGCTGAACGCAAATCAGCTTAAACGGCTGACGTCTGGCAATCATTTCATATGGCTATGACTGTCAACATTTATAAGACAGTTTGGCCCCTAAAATCCCACACCACACTCCTTTGCTTTTCTCTAGAACCTCCCGCTCACCTTCAACGAAAACGTCCGGCCCGATCCACCACAGTTGTACTCCACCTCTTCCAGAATATTGTCGGCGATGTGGCCCAGGTAACGGAATCGGTTGCGGCAGTTGTCCACATCGGTGAGGTTGTCGATATCCAGGCGGAAGGTGAGATTGTTGAAGCCAACGACTTCGAGGAAGGCGGTATACGCCGGGTCCGCGTAGTCGGATTCGATGTCATAGATGTCCCAGCGCTTGGTGCCCCCATCAATGTCATTCTTCATGTTGACCCCATAGTTCAGGCGCCACTGCGGCACGTCATGGCGGAAACCAAGCTCGAATTGGCCGCGGGTGTAATTATTGAAGCGATGGATTTCGCTGGTGAAGGGATCGCGCACCCAGGAATCGCGTGCGCTGGCCAGGGAGGTCACCAGCACATTCGGCATGCCAAAGGGCGTCATGCGCAGGCTGCCCTTGAGCTCGAAGACCAGCATGTCGGCCTTGCCCAGGTTGCCGGGGGCAGACTCCAGAGGGCCACCCGGTCGGCTGACATCGATACGCTGCATGAAATCAACGTGACGATGATGGTAGAAGTTCGCGCTGATCACACCGAGGTCATCGGACAGACGATATTCAGCGGTCAGATTGTAATTCCACCAGTAATCCGGCCGCAGATTGCTGTTGCCGGCCATGGTGTTGGAATCGTTGTCGTCGTTGTCCGTTGCGGCCACGAAGTCCGTGAAGCTCAACTGTCGCACCACTTTCTCAACAAGCAACCTCACCTGCATCTGCGGATTGATGTCGAAACGGTAGTCCAGTTTCGGTTTGAAAAAACTGAAGTTGCGGCTGTTGGTGGCATCGCCGCTCTGCGAAATCTCGGAGGTCTCATAGACCAGGGAGGTCTCCAGGCTCATGCGGGGGTTGATGCGCCAGTTGTGAATAAGGAAAGGCTCATAGCGCAGCTCCTCCACCCGGGTATTGGCATTGGCCACTTTTACCGGCACCAGTCCACCCCAGTCAGGTGATGGTGTGCCGGTGCTGGAGGCAACACCCAGGCGCAGGCTGGAATCGAGAATGGTCTGCGCACGCTCGGCACCAAACTCGAGGTTCTGGCCGAACGCATCCATGGTGTAAGAACCGCGAACGATACGCTCCTGCAGCACGCTGGCGGAATTCAAGTACAGGTTCTTGGCCTGGCTGCCATCCGCCGCAAACCCGTAACGTTCACGCACACTGCCCGAATCGTTTTCGTTGGCGATGAACAGGGTTTTGAAACGGCTGCCACTGTCGAGGCGGTATTCATAGTCGCCACCGATTTCCCAGTTGCTGCGCTGCCCGGGAATGTCCTCGCGCTCACGCAAGGTAACGGGTGCAATGCCGGTAAGATCAGTGGTCTGGCGATCGACTGTCGTGGGGTCATCACTCTCGGCATAGAGCGCATTGAAACGGGCGCTGCTGCGCTCACCAAAGTCATAACCGAGGTTCGTGGACACGGTGTAGATGGTCTGTTTGCGGATGCGCTCTTCCTGTATCCGGTCATTGGGCACATAGCCCGGCAGAATACTGTGCTCGGTGGACACGCGATGATCGTATTTGGGTTCCGCCACAGCACTGAACAGATAGCTGAGCGCATCGGCCTGGCCGCCATAGGAGAGCAAGCCACCGGGTTTGCTCACGCCATCGTCGTAGTAACTGCCTGTCAGGTCGTAGGAAAGGGACGTGTTGGACAACTGTTCAAACAACACGATATTCACGACCTGGGTGCCCCCACGCACATCGAGGTCGCCGGAGGTGCCACGGATCAGCTCGATATAGTTGACCTGGTCGGCCGTGATGCGTGCAAGCTGAGACTTGGTGTCATTGTCCTTGCCCGCCGTGCGCTTGCCATTGATCATGATCTGCGTACCGCCCCCACCACTGCCAAGGCCACGGCCACCACGGCTGGCATTGCCGCGCTGCTGTGATCCGCCGCTGCTGCCTGCCACGGACTCCATACCCGGGATACGCACCAGCATGTCCTGGGCGTTCACGGGGGAATACTCGGCAAAATAAGAGGCCGGATAACGCACTGTCGTGCCATCCCCCACCGCTTCCTGTGCATTCACGGGGGCTTGTGCCAGCAGTAATGCCGCAGCCCAGATCGACAGGACGGGTTTGATTCTGGCGGTGAGCTTTCCGGACAGTGGTTTGTTTTTATTTCCGACAGGCATCAATCTTTCTCTCCAATAACAACTTATTTCTATGACAAACAAAGAGGGTTTATCTACCCTATACGAAAATCAGAATGCAAAGCCCGCCAGTGCTGCCGAAGAAGCGCCTGGTGATCCGGGCTCATGGGAAAGTCCTGCAGCGCTTTCGGCCATTGTTCTCTGGCCTTTTGCATAACATCGTCAATGTGGGGCTTTATCGCCCTCCACGGCACACCCGACTTTTCTGCCCAGACTTCAAAATGTGCAAGTGTCGTTCTGTACCAGTCTTTATTCCCACCAAGATTCAGGGCAAATTCCCGCTCTCTCTCTATGTACACAGAGGTACTGACGATGTCATATGCCGGTGCCAAACGCGGGTTTACCTGATCCGGATAAATCAGGCTCCAGTTCTTCAGGTGCGCATCGCCATTTGCCAGCAGAATATTGACCAACAGGCGTTTGGCGAACTGTTGCACATCGGCAAGCCCGTCTTCGGAAAATTCGTACAGTATTCGGGCAATCTGCTCATAGCTTGCAGAATTGTATTTCTCATGGGGGTATTTCACCAGAACCTGGGCAAAGTCTTCCGCGTGAAGACGGATATTGTTCTGCCTGTCGAAGCGCTTGATGCCATACGCATATTTTTCATCAGACAGATTGATCGCTGGCAGAGCCTGCAATTTTTCCAACTCAATGAGTCTGATTTCGGGGATGTCCACTCCAGCCAATGCGGCCAGGCTCATTGCGGTATATTCGTTCAAAGGAACGTCACGGTGTCGGGTCGAAGGGGTTTTGATTATCCAGTCACCCAGGTCCCCACTGCCCTGTGAAAAGTTGTAACGCCCATCACGCTCCTTCATGGAGAATTTCATCTGCACGCCAGCAAGCGAGAATTTATGCGTTTGCTGTGCCCTTTCAGGCCTTGTCGCCTGATACCTTTTGCCATTCTCCGTTAAAACACTTTCCGGAATGTCTTCCGGCTCCATCGCCGTAGCCAGCAGCGCTCCGGGCAGGTCGGCCGCGAGACAGGAAAAAATCTCAAACTCGTTTTCCATGTGAACTTTCAGGCTTTGTGCGATGAATTCCCTCAACGCTCCCTCGGGGAGCAGGTTTGACAACACAGGGGGCAGGCGCTGATTCGTTGACCACGGCTGTGCCAGCAGTTTGCCCGCACGCGGGAAAGCAGGGTGCGTTACCAGGCTGAAGGTAGGGCGCCGGGGATTGTCTCTGAAGGTCTCGGCAAACGTAAGGGTATTGCGGCCACCCTGATATCCGGCCAGATAGCCAAGCAACTGATCATGCAGGCTCAGCCTTAGCACGCTGACCCGATCGCCCTGCGTCATGGCTCATTCTCCAGCAGCCCCTGCCAGGGGTCTTCTGCCAGATTTTTTTGCGCAGACGAGGCCGGAACATGCCCCTCCTCCAGAACGGCCATGACTGCCAACCTCTTTTCAGCAGGCACCAGCATCAGTTCACTTTTTAACCCCTTCGCCACCAGCTCCAAGGTATCCAGCCTGGGGTTCCCTCTGGATTCCAGATGCTGGTACTGCTGCCGCGACATCCCTGCCCTCTGCATCATGTCGGCCTGCTTCAGCTTGAGCTGTTTTCTGCGCTTCTTCAGTTGTCCCAACAGGGCGCTCATAAAGAACCTTATTTATTGCTTATTAAAAAATAAGCAATATATTAGTTTCTTATCAGAAGCATAGCAACAAATAAGTAGCTTTAGTCGTAAAATCCTAAATCACTCTCAATAAGCAACGAATATATTGCATTAAATGTTCATCAGAGGTGGGAATTCAGGAGTTCAAGTCAGGCGCTTGCTAAGGGAGTGAATGGCAGCCAGCAGGGTTCTGGTATCCAGTGGCTTGATGAAATACAGATCGGCCCCCGTGCGCAGGCCATCGGAGATTCCTCGCTCATTGCTGTCGGCGTTGCGCAGAATGATGCCCACCTCACCGTCAATCCGGCGGATGAGCCGGCTGAGCATGAATCCGTTTGCGTAGGATAGCGGCAGATCGATGATGAACAGGTCAGCCTCCATATCGCAGATTCCCTGCACGGCCTGTTGGGAACTCCTCAATTCGGTCACTGCGTACCCCGCATTGCGAAGTGCCAGCACATCGACTTCCGAGGGAATGGAATCATCGTTTATCAGTGCAATCGCCTGCATGGTCTTATCCAGATTTACACCCGCTATAACATTGAAAGAACATCTTCCAGAAAATCTGACGGGATGCCTTATCAGGAAACATCATTCTATAACAGGGGAATTCCGACATGCTTACAAATACTTTCATGAAAGAGGAACAGCGGCATGAATATCAGAAACCGGATTCACGCTGGAACAGCGAAAGGCCCCGGCATTGTGTTCCTGCTTGTCCTGCTGGCTGTCCTGCTGAAAATTTTCCGCGCTTTGCGCTGCCTGCGCATAGGCATCCACACCGCTGACTACGCCAGCCGCGTCCAGAAGCACCCTGGGCTCCAGGGCAATCAAACGACGTTTTCGCATACGCTACAGCCTGTCAATCGTCACGGAATCCTGCTTGTGTGGGCGCGCTGAACCAAACGAGCCCGCAGTTTTAACAAAGTGTAAGCCCACCCCGGACGGACTGGCTTTCACAAGCTTTCACGCTGCGGAACGAGGACGAAAAAGAGGCATAAAAAAAGAGGCCATGAGGCCTCTTTCTTTTGTTGCGGATTCCACAGGAGCCTGCGTCGAACACCCGCAGGCTGTCGTGGTACACACGAAAGGTTTAGAAATCGTAAACCATACGTGCGTAGATGGAACGACCCATCGGGTCCTGCAGCTCACCGATCACACCGGCGAAGTCCGGCGTACGCTGAGCCTGACGGTCGAACAGGTTGCGTGAACCCACGGTGAAGCCCAGCTCGCCACCGTAGAGGTTGACGCCACGGTAGGTGTAAGCCAGGTCAAAGTCAGTCCAGGCCTTGATCTGCCCACCGATGATGCTCGGGTTCGGCGTGGTGTTGGCAAAACGCTGAATCACAGGAATGTAGTTGGTACCATCCCAGTCCAGTGCATCCACGTAGTGAACGGTGCCCGTTACCGCGTGATTGCCCATCACCCAACCCAGACGCAGGTTGGCTTTCCACTTCGGCACAGCGGGAGCTGTCGCCGTCAGCAGGTTGGTCTTGCCTACGCCTTCCTCAATCGGGCTGGTCGCGTTGTCCTGGAACTCGAAGGAATCCATCATGGTTGCCTGCAGGTTCACACGGAAATCACCCCAGTCTCTCATGCTGTAGCGGTAGTTGCCCTGGATGTCATAGGCCGTGACCTTCACGCTCTGCGCGTTGACGCTGCCCGGTGAGGTCACCTGCAGGATCGTGCCCAGATCGTTCTTGTCGCGGATGATGTCCGGGTTGCTCAGGCCGCTGGCCAGCCATGCCTGCAGTTGTGCCATGGAGGGCTGGTTGGCCGCACCTGAACCACTGCCAGTGAAACCGGACCAGGCCTTGAACGCTTCAAAGTCGGCGTTCATGATCTGCTGACCGGAGATACCGACGATACGGTTGTCGAAGTCTGTCTCGTTCCAGGTCACTGACAGGTCGAAGTCACCGAAAGTCAGGTCGAAACCGAGCTGATTGGAGGTGGAGGTTTCGTTTGTCAGCGCCGGGTTACCGCCGGCACAGTAGGTGGTGAAGGCAGAGAACGGAGAGAAGCGGTCCGTCACGGTGGACAGGCCACAGCTCACCGGATCCAGCAACTGGGTCAGAGACGGTGCAATGAACGCGTCACCGGTAGTGGCACGCAGGGTCAGCCAGTCTGCAGCAACCCAGGTCACGCCGACTTTCGGGTCCGTGGACTTCTGACCGGTGCTGAACTCTTCACGGCGCACGGCCGCTTCGACTTCAACGCTGGGCAGAACCGGGATCGCCAGTTCCACGAAGTAGGCATCCACCTCACGGCTGCCGGTGGTGATGTCTTCCGGGAACGGCGCACCGATCCAGGTATCGCCACGCAGCTCGGTCACTGACGGCGTGTTGGTGTACTTGTTTTCACGACGCTGGTAACCAATGGCCGCACCGATCGGGCCGCCAGGCAGCTCGAATCCGCCCAGCCCTACCTCACCGTTGAGCACGATGTCGATGGTGTTCAGCCAATCCTGCTCGTACTTCGGACGACGGGCCGCAATCGCTTCCATCACTTGCACGCTGTTGTTGGTGGACTGATCCACCACGAAGAAGGGGTTGTAGCAGGACTCGCGATCGTTGATCACGTCGCAGTTGATGCCCTGCTTCATCGCTTCAATATCGAAGTTCTGCGTGGCCATCAGACGATAGTTCTGCTCGCTCATGGCATAGGCTGCCATGCCTTCCCAGCCTTCCAGGAAGGGCACCTTGAAGTCGGCCTGCAGTGACAGACGGCTGTTGCTGTCGCTGATGCCGGCCACGTTATCCATGTCTGACAAGAACCCCGCCCCTTGGGTGTGCGTCTTGTTGATGGGACGCAGGGTACGCGGACGCACGTCTTCGTGCAGCAGAATACCGTTCGGCGTGGTGCCGGAAACGATGTAGTCCATCAGGCCGTCGTTGTTCTTGTCCACGCTGCCACGATCGGGCAGGCCGTCACCGTTCAGGTCCACCCCGTAGAGCTGCTGGCCGGCAGAGTTCTTGGCCAGGAAGGGGTTGCCCGGCAGTTCACCACGAATGGCACCCAATTCCGCAATACGGGAGTTACCCGGGTTGGACGTGGACGTGATGGATAAACTGGTCTGACGGGAGGTATAGTACTGCGCACGCAGGGTCAGGTCATCGCTGACATCCCAGGTGGCATTGGCAAACACGGAGCTGACATCTGTCGGCTCACGATAGCTACGGGTATCACCGTAGTCGAAGTAGCAGGTGGTGCCTACCAGCATGCCGTAGGGGTTGTTGATCTCGTCCGCCTGATAGTACTGACGCTGGGAAGCCGGTGCACAGTTCGGGTCGGCCGCGTTGGCGGAAGAACCGGTGTAGTTGCCGGAGGCATCACGCTTGGGCACCACATAGTTACCCGGCGCGTTGGAGGAGTAGTTCAGACCGGCCTGCGCCAGATAGGGACGCTCGTCCCAGCCCAGACGGCTGTTGGTCTTATATTGACCAGCCATGACGACATCGAGGTCGCCGATGGCGCCGCCCCACAGCATCTGCAGGGACTCTTCATCGTAGTCACCGCGGGAATCCTGCTCACCATAGGCCTCGATCTTCAGACCTTCATAGGAATTGTAGGGGACGAAGTTCACAACACCGGCCACGGCATCGGAACCGTACAGTGCCGCAGCACCGTCCGCCACGATGTCAATGCGCTGAACGGCGATGGTCGGCAGCATCGCGTTGACGTTGTTGTCAACGATGCGCTTGCCATCCATCAGTACCAGCGTGGAACGGGAACCCAGACCGCGCAGGTCAATGCTGGTGCTGCGGGAGCTGGTGCCCTGAATGGTGTTGGTCACTGAAGATGAGGGACCACCCACGAAGGACATGTTCTGGATGACTTCACCCAGGTTGAGAGTACCTTCATCAGCCAGATCGTCAGCACTCAGCTGAGTCACCTGAGAGGCTTGGGTAAAGCCCTCACTGCGGCGGATGTAGGAACCCGTTACCACAACCTCTTCTACTTCGTCCTGCTGGGCGAAGCTTGGGAGAGATAGCGGCAACAGAGAAAGTGAGACTGCTGTGCACAGCAATCGACGCTTGTGGGGAACATGGATTCTCATATATCGCTCCTAGTTATTGTTATCTTAAGACCTCTAATTACTATGGCAGCACCAAGAATTGCGCAAACGCCTTTCTTACCCCCCCATAGCCGATTCCTACTGCATATATGGAACGGTCGGATGTTGTCCTACCCCAGACAAAATTGCAATAGATTGTAACAATTAATCGAGGATTCACTATCCACACTGTTCCAGAATCAAAAGAAAATCATCGTAACCATATGATATTAATAAATATTAATTTATAGCAAAATTAATTCTGAATCCTCGTTCAACAGACTCCAACAAGTGTTACCCATTGACACACTTTCAGACGTTACCCTACACACTTTGGTCGCCACGTTTCAGACAAGCGAGCCAGAAAACCTCTCTTGCCACCCCCATCCCTGCATATGCTATGACATCGAATTTATGGCGCTGCAGCTATCATCAAAGCTTGCGGAAATCTGCTACTCACCCCCATGACGCGAAGGCACAAACGGTAACAAATCAGCAAGCAGCCATCGCAGCTCATCAGGAGTGCAAAAGGAACCCAAAGCCGTCTGCAATCGGGGTTGCACGATGCGTGCCTGCAAAAAATCAGGAGAACAAGCGCAGACTGGTGGAAGAAGGTACGCAGGAAAAGCTGCCGTCAGACGGCAGCCCGGGGATTTTGCCGATACTCTATTGGCTGGAACAAGGACTCGCGGAAAGCAGAATGGCGCCTCTCAGGCGTTGGATAGCAAGGCTGCACGGGCAGATCAGACCTGTCTGCCCGCTCACTCTTGACACACTAGCGTGCAAGCTCGTTCAGCCGCCCCTGCAGCATCTGCAGAATCTGGCCCAGCTCGCGGAAATACTGGTTTTCCTTTGCCAGGGCGTTCATTTTGGCCGTCAACTCTTCAAACTGCGGCTGCAGCTCTTTCACCAGGGCATCATTGCCAACCAGTTCGTCCGTACCCTGTCGGTAATCATTGGCGTTGTCACCCCGACGCTTGGTGAGAAATCTCGGCTCACACCCTGTCTGGGGAATATTTGACCCCGTCGGGGTGTACTTGCGGCATTCCACATCAAAGTCATCATCCTCATTGAGCTGGTTGAACACCCTGTAGAATTCCGTCTGGATTTTTTCGATTTCCGACCGCAGTTGCGCGGGGCTGAGATCGTCAATATTGATCTGCTCCTCCTCGGCCGCCTGCGCGGACGGGAAAGCGAAAAACATCAGGACAAACAGTACGCTCATCCCACGAAGCGCCATTCGGTTTTTATTCATTCTTCTATTCTCCAGTTGGGCGGGATCTGTTTAAGAAAGCGCTGAACAGACCGGCAGACATGGTGCCGCTTCGCCATTATGGCGCGACTGCTCTGCATAAAGAACAACAGTTCGCAAATTATTGTTCAAGCCCTGCAAATACCCTATTCGACAAACGGCACGAAAACATCGGCGATGCGCTCACCCGGAAAAGGCATCGCGAAGCTCTGCGTATTACGGCTGCGGCCCACTGGACTCACAATCGATTCAACTATATCGTTCGTTTCACTTAAACTGTCTTATTCAGAACCCAACAGAAAAGGTAAGCCGCGTGGAAATCATTCCCAAGCCTTTATTCCCCAGCATGGTCTGGACAACCCTGTTCGACGATCGCGAGACCCTGAACCCCAAATTACTGGCGCTAGCCCAACAGATGCGGCAGCAGGATCAGCAAGGCGTAGACAAGTCCAACCTGAAGGGCTGGCAAAGTGACAATATCCTGCAGACATTGCCAGCCTTTGATGAGATCAATCTTCGCATTCTGCAGGTATGCCAGCGCATTGCCGAATCCCTGCATTTCAAACCCGGCCTGGCTTTCTACCACCAGGCCTGGGTGAATATCAGCCCGCCCGGCGCCTCCAACAGAATTCACTATCATCCCAACTGCCATTTCAGTGGCGTGTACTACATCAGCCTGAAGGCGCCGGAATGCGGCAGCATTTATTTCCGCGACCCGAGAGTGGCGTCCAGAATGATGACCTACCCCATTGAGAAAATAACGGAATTTACTGCCGAAGAAGTGATGATGCCGCCGGAAGAGGGACGAATGTATGTGTTCCCCGGCTGGATGGATCACGGCGTGGAAGAAAACAAAAGTGACCAAGACCGGGTGGGCATCAGCTTCAATGTGCTGGCCACCCCGCAGCGCTGAGCAAGCGCTCTCTCCCGAACCTAAACAACACCCATAAAAAAAGAGGCCCAAAGGCCTCTTCTTTTTGTTGCGGATTCCACGAGAGCCTGCGTCGAACACCCGCAGGCTCTTGCGGCACACACGGCAGGCTTAGAAGTCGTAAACCATGCGCGCGTAGATGGAACGACCCATCGGGTCCTGCAGCTCACCGATAACACCGGCGAAGTCCGGCGTACGCTGAGCCTGACGGTCGAACACATTCCGTGAGCCGATGGTGAAGCCCAGCTCGCCACCGTAGAGGTTGACGCCACGGTAGGTGTAGGCCACGTCAAAGTCGGTCCAGGCCTTGACCTCGCCACCGATGATGCTCGGGTTCGGCGTGGTATTGGCAAAACGCTGGATCACCGGGATGTAGTTGGTGCCGTCCCAATCCACCGCATCCACATAGTGAATGGTACCGGTCACTGCGTGGTTGCCCAGCACCCAACCCAGACGCAGGTTGGCCTTCCACTCGGGCACGGCAGGTGCTGTGCCGGTCAGCAGGTTGGCCTTGCCAACGCCTTCCTCGATCGGGCTGGTGGCGTTGTCCTGGTACTCGAAGGAGTCCATCATGGTCGCCTGCAGGTTCAAACGGAAATCACCCCAGTCATTCAGGCTGAAACGATAGTTGCTCTGGATATCATAGGCCGTCACCTTCACGCTCTGAGCGTTCACGCTGCCCGGTGAGGTCACCTGCAGAATCGTGCCCAGGTCGTTCGGGTCGCGGATGATATCCGGGTTGGCCAGGCCACTGGCGACCCAAGCAGCCAGTTGTGCGGCAGAAGGCTGGTTCGCCGCACCCACACCACTGCCGGTGAAGCCGGACCAGGCCTGGAACGCGGCAAAGTCGGCGTTCATGATCTGCTGACCGGAGATACCGACGATACGGTTGTCGAAGTCGGTCTCGTTCCAGGTCACCGACAGGTCGAAGTCCCCGAAGGTCAGGTCGAAGCCGAGCTGATTGGACGTGGACGTCTCATTGTTCAGGGCCGGGTTACCGCCCGCACAGTAGGTGGTGAACGCGGAGAACGGAGAGAAGCGGTCGGTCACGGTGGACAGACCACAGCTCACCGGGTCCAGCAACTGGGTCAGAGACGGCGCAATGAAGGCATCCCCGGTAGTGGCACGCAGAGTCAGCCAGTCCGCCGCAACCCAGGTCACGCCAACTTTCGGGTCGGTGGACTTCTGGCCGGTGCTGAACTCTTCACGGCGCACGGCCGCTTCGACTTCAACGCTGGGCAGAACCGGGATCGCCAGTTCCACGAAGTAGGCATCCACCTCACGGCTGCCGGTGGTGATGTCTTCCGGGAACGGCGCACCGATCCGGTATCGCCACGCAGCTCGGTCACTGACGGCGTGTTGGTGTACTTGTTTTCACGACGCTGGTAACCAATGGCCGCACCGATCGGGCCGCCAGGCAGCTCGAATCCGCCCAGCCCTACCTCACCGTTGAGCACGATGTCGATGGTGTTCAGCCAATCCTGCTCGTACTTCGGACGACGGGCCGCAATCGCTTCCATCACTTGCACGCTGTTGTTGGTGGACTGATCCACCACGAAGAAGGGGTTGTAGCAGGACTCGCGATCGTTGATCACGTCGCAGTTGATGCCCTGCTTCATCGCTTCAATATCGAAGTTCTGCGTGGCCATCAGACGATAGTTCTGCTCGCTCATGGCATAGGCTGCCATGCCTTCCCAGCCTTCCAGGAAGGGCACCTTGAAGTCGGCCTGCAGTGACAGACGGCTGTTGCTGTCGCTGATGCCGGCCACGTTATCCATGTCTGACAAGAACCCCGCCCCTTGGGTGTGCGTCTTGTTGATCGGACGCAGGGTACGCGCACGCACGTCTTCGTGCAGCAGAATACCGTTCGGCGTGGTGCCGGAGACGATATAGTCCATCAGGCCATCATTGTTCTTGTCGATCGAGCCACGATCGGGCAGGCCGTCACCGTTCAGATCCACCCCGTAGAGCTGCTGGCCGGCAGAGTTCTTGGCCAGGAAGGGGTTGCCCGGCAGTTCACCACGAATGGCACCCAATTCCGCAATACGGGAGTTACCCGGGTTGGACGTGGACGTGATGGATAAACTGGACTGACGAGAGTTGTAGTACTGCCCACGCAGGGTCAGGTCATCGCTGACATCCCAGGTAGCATTCGCGAAAACGGAAGCCACATCCATCGGCTCACGATAGCTGCGGGTATCACCGTAGTCGAAGTAGCAGGTGGTGCCTACCAGCATGCCGTAGGGGTTGTTGATCTCGTCCGCCTGATAGTACTGACGCTGGGAAGCCGGTGCACAGTTCGGGTCGGCCGCGTTGGCGGAAGAACCGGTGTAGTTGCCGGAGGCATCACGCTTGGGCACCACATAGTTACCCGGCGCGTTGGAGGAGTAGTTCAGACCGGCCTGCGCCAGATAGGGACGCTCGTCCCAGCCCAGGCGGCTGTTGGTCTTGTACTGACCAGCCATGACGACATCGAGGTCGCCGATGGCGCCGCCCCACAGCATCTGCAGGGACTCTTCGTCGTAGTCACCGCGGGAATCCTGCTCCCCGTAGGCCTCGATCTTCAGGCCTTCATAGGAGTTGTAGGGGACAAAGTTGACCACACCGGCCACGGCATCGGAACCGTACAGTGCCGCCGCACCGTCTGCCACGATGTCGATGCGCTGAACGGCAATCGTTGGCAGCATGGCGTTGACGTTGTTGTCAACGATGCGCTTGCCGTCCATCAGCACCAGCGTGGAGCGGGAACCCAGGCCGCGCAGGTCAATGCTGGTGCTGCGGGAACTGGTGCCCTGAATGGTGTTGGTCACTGAAGAGGAGGGACCACCCACGAAGGACATGTTCTGGATGACTTCACCCAGGTTCAGGGTACCTTCATCAGCCAGATCGTCAGCGCTGAGCTGAGTCACCTGAGAGGCCTGGGTAAAGCCCTCACTGCGGCGAATGTAGGAACCGGTTACGACTACCTCTTCCACCTCGTCCTGCTGAGCGAAGGACTGGTGAGCAATAGGAAGCAGAGAAAGGGAAATTGCCGTGCAAAGCAAACGACGTTTGTGGGGATTGATGAATCGCATATAACACCTCTAAATTTCTTTTTGTTATCTGAAGCTTGCAGATACGAGACGTACTTCAGGCCTGAAACGGGAGACGTCCATACCCCGGATTCAGCACCATAAGTCGGTTCCGACCACACACCTGGAACGAGCGGATACTCTCTCACAGCACCCGTAAATGCAATAGTTTGTAACAAATTAGCAGACAAAAATTTAAAAAATTCTCATGCCCCCCTTCCGCACCTCTTGTTTCATTTTGTTTCAACTTGTCACACTTTTCATTGTGATTATTTCGACATCGAATAACTGCCAGTTTTAAATTTCGCAGACATAAAACCTATTACAAATCAATTAACTACACGCCAATAATGGAAAATATCACATGACCCCATGCGTGAATATGCCAAGAGACAAGGGAGAACGAATACTTATTAACGACATAAGCCCCCTTTTAATATTTAGATGACAATAGAATTTAAACTTTCGCGCCGTCCAATAAACAAAGACACCCGGAGAGTCTTTTCCCCGCGCCCTTCATTCACACACGCCCTCAAGAGGAAAACCTGAGCATGTATTGCTGACAAAGAGTTGATAGCAGCCCATCGGGTAACGACTTGCTGCATACCTCCCAGCTGGACTGATTCACGCCAGGCGCCATTTCCGCGCAAAATACCATGGCAAGGCGACCCCGCAGGCGGGAAATTATTTTCTTGCAAAGTCAACGGCTTGCTCGAAAAATGAGCACTTTTCAAACAATGGGATCCATGAATCCTGCCATTGAAAGGCCACCCGCGCGCCAGAAAATTGGCGACATCAGTCGGGCTCAATAATAAAAGCTTGGGTATCTAGGGATGAAAGACACCAGCTCAAAGAAGAGGTCGGACGCACAGTCAGACGAGAATGCCAGTTTCGATATATTCCCGTGGAGCGACAATTTCGCCACGGGAATCGACCTTATTGACGAGCAGCACCGGAATCTGGTCGCCATCCTGAACAAACTGGCCCGGCATTGCATGTCGGCCAGCAGTTCCGACGAGGAAGTGGCAGGCATCATCGCTGATCTTGCCGACTATGCGGTCTATCACTTCCGCAGCGAGGAGGAAATCTGGCACCGGCATTTCGAGGGGCACCCGCTTCTGGCCGCCCATGAACACTCCCACCACGATTTCTTTGTCAAGGTCCAATCCATCCAGGCAAGCAAGGGCAATCTTGAAGACTTCGTGGATGACCTGCTCGGTTTTCTGACCCACTGGCTTGCCTTTCACATCCTGGACAACGACAAGCGCATGGCGCTCGCCACCCTGCACATGGACAAGGGAAAGGACATCGAGACCGCCTTGCAGTGCGCCGAGAAGGAAATGACCGGGGTTTTGTCCACCCTGGTCAAGTCCGTGCTGGAAATGTACGGCAAACTCAGCGCCAGCACGATTGAACTGATCCGCCAGCGCATAGCCCGCCAGCGGGCGGAGGCCGAACTGCAGGAAAGCAACCGGCAGCTGTCCGAACAGGCGCTCTCCCTGAGCGAGGAGCGCTACCAGATTCTGTTCGAGGCAATTCCCGATGCCGTCATTGTCATTGATCTGCCCGATGGGCGCATCATGGACGTGAACTCCGTTGCGGCGAATCTGACAGGCTATTCGATTGCACAATTGCGCAAGATGAATCTGCTAGATCTGCTCCATGAAAAAGACCATGGGATTCACACCCGAAATCTTGCCCGCCTGGCGGCACAGGCAGAAAAAGGAGCGATCAGCGAACGCTTTGAAACAGTCGCCATCAATATTCAGGGGCAAAAAATCGATGTAGAGATCAGTGCCGGCGGCCCCTTCAAACGCAATGGGGAAACCCATCTGGTCGGCGTATTTCGCGATATTCGCGAACGCAAACGGTATCAGCAGGCACTGGAGCACGTTGCCTATTACGACGAGTTGACCGGCCTGCTCAACCGCAATGGCATCAAACGCCATCTGGACACCCTCATCAAGGCCTCGGAAAGTGATCTGCTCATCATCCATGCGGACCTGGACAATTTCACCCGCATGAACGAACGTCTCGGCATCGAAACCGCCGACCAGTTGCTGAAAAGCTTTGCCAAGCACATGCTCGCCGCGCTCCCCGCAAATTCCCGCATCGCACGCCTGGGCGGCGATGAGTTTCTGCTGGTGATCGACAACCCGCCAGACAAAGCCACGCTACGCAGCTATGTCCCGAAGCTGATGAGCTCCCTGCAGAAACCGGTGAAGTTTGGCGAGAACACCGTCTCCCTGACACTCTGCCTTGGGGTGAAATACCACGAGCACAAGTACCACTCCAACTCCGAGGAACAGCTCCGGCAGGTGGCGCACGCCCTGTATCTCGCCAAGGTTCACGGGACATCGCAATACCACATACTGGACCAGGCGCAGGAGGATGCCGAACGCAGCCATCACCTGCTGCTGGCGCAGATCGAGTGGGGCCTGCAGAAACAGGAGTTCGAGCTGTACTTCCAGCCCAAAGTGAATATGCTCAGCGGCGCCGTCATTGGCGCCGAAGCCTTGATCCGCTGGCAGCATCCGGAGAAAGGGCTTATCGGCCCCGGAGAATTCATTCCGGTTACCGAGAACCACCCCATCGCCATGCACATCGACCAGTGGGTCATGCAGGAAGCGATCCACCACCTGTCCCTGTGGCAGGAGCGTTTCCCGCACCTGGAGCTCAGCATCAATATCAGCGCCATGAGCATTCAGAACCCGGAATTTTCACGCCAGTTGCGCGCCCTGTTGAAAAAACACCAGGAGGTGTCTGCGCAATGCCTGCAGATCGAGATGCTGGAAAACAGCGCCATGCAGGACATGTGTGTGGCCATCGCCACGCTCAAGGCGTGTCGTGAGCTCGGCGTCAGCATCGCCATCGACGATTTTGGTACCGGCTATTCCTCCCTGTCCTATCTGCGCCGCATGCCCATAGACTGGTTGAAACTGGACAAGAGCTTTGTGGCCAATATGGAGAAGGATGCGGGCGATACCGCCATTATCCGCGGCATCATCGGTATGGGAGAATCCTTCGGGATTTCCATCATCGCCGAGGGCGTGGAGACACTTGAGCAGGGAGCGCAGCTGATCCGCATGGGCTGCCTCCACGGCCAGGGCTATGCCATTTCGCGGCCATTGACGGCCCAGGCATTCGAGCAGTGGCTGCAGAACTGGCAGCAACCGCCGCTTTGGCGGGACGCACTGGCAGAAAAGACCTGAGGCGCGAAAACCCGTATACTGCGCACCTGCCCGCTGACCCTGTTTCCCTGACAAAACCCGATGCCCCTTAATTCCCAGCCCTCACCCCAGCCTTTAAACAATGTAACGCCGGCATTGATCAGCCTGCTGCTTCTGTTTGCCTGCCTGACGGTGACTTATTATTTCAGCCAGGCCGAGTCCCGGCAGGTCGAACGCAATGTGCAGACCTATTTTGACTTCCGGGTGCGGGAGGTTTCCCGGCTCATCGCCAACCGCATCGATACCTATGCCGAGGTTCTGCGTGCCAGCAGCGGCCTGTTCCAGGCCTCTGGCGATGTGAGCCGGGAGGATTTCAGACGCTTTGTGTCATCGCTGGCCCTGGCGGACTATTACCCGGGAATCCAGGGGGTGGGCTATGCCCACATCATCGCCCCGGAAGACCTTGCCACGCATACCGAAGCGATCCGGCAGGAAGGCTTCCCCGCCTACGCGGTCTACCCCGAGGGAAAACGGGACATCTACACCTCCATTATCTACCTGGAGCCGTTTTCCGAACGCAATCTGCGCGCTTTCGGCTATGACATGTATTCCGAGTCCATCCGCCGTTCGGCGATGCAGCGGGCTGCCGACAATTACAAGCTATCGCTGTCCGGCACGGTTCGTCTGGTGCAGGAATCCGGGGTCAACGACCAGGCCGGTTTCCTGATGTATATGCCGGTTTATGCGCCCAATGCAGCCACGACAACGCTCTCCGACCGCCAGGAAAACCTGGTGGGTTGGGCCTATTCCGTCTTTCGCATGGACGATTTCATGCAGGGCATACAGGGCGAGTTTGCCAACGACCTGGACATTGAAATCTATGATGGCGACACCCTGACCCAGGCATCCCTGATGTTCGACTCCCACGGCGCTGACGACACCGCCGCCGAACACACCCTGCACAAGGAACTGAGCCTGCCGGTGGTGGACCATGCCTGGACACTGCGCGCAAGCTCGATGCCCTCCATGGCGTTGCGGGTGGATGTCAACAATGTCACCTACATCAATTCCATCGGCATCGTGCTCAGCGTCTCCCTGGCGCTCATTCTGTGGTTGCTGCTCACGGGAAGGCAACGTGCCGTCTCCTATTCACGCCATGTACACAAGGAGCTGCTGTACGAGCAGGACCGCCTGCAGAACATCATCGCAGGAACCCGCATCGGCACCTGGGAATGGAATGTGCAAACGGGAGAAACCGTCTTCAACGAATACTGGGCGAATATCGTGGGTTATACCCTGAGTGAACTTTCGCCTGTGTCGATCGAGACCTGGAGCAGCCTGGTCTTCCCGGGGGACCTGCGCAAATCGGACGAACTGCTGCAAAAGCATTTTTCCGGAGAACTGCCCTACTACGAATGTGAAGTGCGCATGCGTCACAAGAACGGCCACTGGGTCTGGGTGCTGGATCGCGGCAAGGTGGCGGTACGAACAGAGGACGGCAAGGCGCTGATGATGTTCGGGACCCACGAGGACATCACCTCCCGCAAGGTAACAGAGGAGTCCATGCTCTATGACCTGCAGCACGACAGCCTGACGCGCATCCCCAATCGCTCGCTGTTCCAGGACCGGCTGCAGAGCAGCCTGCTGATGGCCAAACGCCAGTCACACAAACTGGCGGTGATGTTCATCGACCTCGACAACTTCAAATTGATCAATGATACCCAGGGGCACGATGCGGGAGACCAGGTACTGATCGAGATCGCCCAGTTGATCAGTGCCAGCCTGCGTGAATCGGATACCGTGGCACGCATCGGCGGCGACGAGTTTATCGCGCTGCTGCCAACCGTCGAGGACTCGAATGATGCCCTCTCCGTGGCGGAGAAACTACGCAAGGCGGTCGAGGACAAGTTCCGGCAGCACAGCGTCGAAATGACAGAGCTGACCATCAGTGTCGGCATTGCCCTGTACCCCGAACACGGCCTGGATGCGGAAACTCTGATGAAGAATGCCGATATCGCCATGTACATTGCCAAGCACGCGGGCAAGAACAGCATCAAGATTTTTCAGCAAACTTTCGAAAATTCACTTACAGTGCAAGTGCGCCCCGACTCATTGCGAAACTGAAATCAAGGGGTCAGGTTCCTTGATTCCTGCAGTTGAAGTGCCCCCCATGCATAGCCTGTCCCGAAGTACATTGCAGCGTTTGTTGAACGCCATCCACATCATGAACTGCGTGGACAACCATGCCGACTTCGCGATGGCGGTGCTCGACGGCATGTCGCGCCTGATCACGGCGGATTTCACCAATCTTCATGTGCTGAACCCGGCAAGCGGCGAGCTTTTGCATGTCATCGCGCCGGAAAACCCCTACACGGAAGACGAGATCGCCTACTACAGGTCCCATCCCGACCAGAACCCTCTGGTGGCCTATTACCGCCGCAGTGGTGATACTCATGCGCGGCGTATGTCGGAAGTGGCAAGCCATGATGAATATCTGAGCAGTGGAATTTTCCGCCACTGCAACGCACGCATCGGCATTCGCTATATTCTGGTCATCCCGTTGCAGGTGGATGAATACACGGTTGCAGGGCTGACCTTCATGCGCCGACAACGTGATTTCAGTGCGCAAGATGGAGAGGTGCTGGATGCGTTCGCGCCGCATTTTCGCCTTGCCTGGCAACGGCACCCGAACCCGTGGCAGCTGGTGCCATCCGATGCGATGTCATCCCGGCAACGGTTCATGCAGGAACTGGAACTGACCACGCGGGAGGCAGACGTGCTGTACTGGATCACGGAGGGAAAACAGAATGCGGAAATTGCCCAGATCCTGAACATTTCCCTTTTCACCGTGCAGAAGCATGTCGCCAATATCCTGAAAAAGACCCAGCTCGAAAATCGTTCCGTGCTGACCGTGTCCGCGCTGAAGCTACGGGGAACCGGGAAACCTCCCGCTTGAACCCTCAGAAAATCACGGGCACATGACAGAGCTGGTAGCCCACTCCACGAATGGCGGTAATGCAGTGCGGGTTCGCGCCACAGGCGAGCATTTTTTTGCGCAGCCGGGTCAGGCGAATTTCGATACTGCTCTTGCTGGCGTTTGCGTCCTCGCCGTTGAGCAATTCGATGAGTTGCCAGGTTTCCAGACGATGTTCCGGCGCCCGGGCAAAAGCAATCAGAATATCTACCTCGGCGGGCAGCAACACCACGGATTCTGAACCGCAGCTCAGGGTAAGATTTGCCGGGTTCAGATGAATCTCATCCTTGCGTTCATTTTTCTGCAAGCGACGCCGCAGCGCCTCGACCGCCGCCAGAATGGTCTCCGTTGACAAGGGCTTGACCAGGTAGACATCTGCCCCCTCGTGAAACCCCAGCGTCATGTCCTGAGGTTTGTTTCTGGCCGTCACCATGAGGATACCAACGCCCGGGTGTACCTTGCGCAGCCGCCGTGCCAGGCTGAGCCCGTCCTCTCCCGGCAGGTTCAGGTCCAGTATAAAAATGTCCACGGGTCTCGCGCCCAATTGTTCATCAATGTCCTCCGCACAGGAAAAGGCCAGAACATGATAGCCCTGTTGGCGCAGCACATCTGCCGTCACCTCGCGCAGATTGTCGTGATCCTCGACGAGAACTACATTGAGTTGGGTAACCATAGTGTAAAGATGATATGAGTGTCGCTGGGTTGATAACGCAGACGGGCATGAATCACGGTGGCAAGCCCCTCGATCAGAAACAGACCAAGGCCCGAGCCCGTCGTCTTGTGTGCCCCCGGGGCACGATAATACTTTTCAAACACTTTCTCCGCATCGGGCCAACCCGCTCTGCCCGGCAGATTGCAAACCCGCAGCAAAACGCCCGGCTGCCCTTGACCGTCCATGCTCTCCACGCTGACATCCACCTCCGCTGACTCCGCCCCATACTTCAGGGCATTGTCTACCAGATTGGCGACAATCCGGCGCAGCAGCACAACGTCTGTCTCAATCTGCTGCGTCGGTGACAGCTGCAGACTGACACGTTCAGCCTCGCGCAGGGTAGCCACCAGGGCCTCCACTTCCCGGCCAGGCTGGCACGGGCTCGTTTCCGCCCGTATGAATGCCGATTCCAGGCGATCCGTCTGCAGGCAGCGCTCCAGCACCGAGTTCACGTCATCGAGTGACACGATGGCCCTGTCTGTCATGCTCTGCGTCTTGTTTGCAGCCCCCATGACCATGCTGACGACCGACAGCGGTGTTTTCAGCTCATGCGTCAGCATGGCGAGAAAACGCCCCTGTTCAACGCGTTTCTTCTCCTCGTGTTCCGCGCGCTGCTCGGCGGCATGCAGATCGAACTCGAGGCGCATCCGGCGTTTGCGGATTCCGATCGCACGAATCTGCAGGGTCAGCAGCAGCGTTGCGCCGGTAAACAGCGGGTAAAGAAGAAAACCATTAAACGCCCATTCCGGGTTGTTGAAATTGAGCAGCCCAAGCACGGCAAAGGTGGAAATGGACACCACCACGGCAATACCCGAATACAGCATCACTACCAGAAATTTGGGTACCAGGGGGCGTTCATCTTCCTTCAGATGCGCCGAGGACGGAATGCTGAGGGCGCTGAGCAGGGACAGGAACGGGATGCCCAGCGTCAACATGCCATTGATGCCGAGCGCCTGAGAGACAAAACCGCTCATCAACATCAGCAGCAGAACCGGAGTGGTGACAAACGCCAGTGTGTATACCCGCAGCAGCCAGCGATTGACCCGATATTCCTGGAAAAACACATAGTCAAAGATATAGGCAAAGGAGGCATACAGCACGACAAAGATGCTTGTCGCCATATCGGGAGAAAGAAAGCCAAGCCACTGCGGCCAATAGGTTTTGAAATAGCCCAGATACCCCAGCGAAAAGCACAGGGCCAGCAACTGCTTCAGGGTAAACACGCCAAGCAGTCGATCCTGCGGGTCCATCAACCAGTTCATGAGCGCCCACAGCAGGAAGACCATCAACAGCGCCAGGAACAGGGTAAATGCCAGTTCGTGCCGACGATCCTTCGTCATAGCCTCTTCCCGCGTCAGCACCTCCACGTCCATCAGACTCGAACTGGTAGTTTTCAGCCGCAACCAGACATCTCTCGGCTGCTCCCCCGCCACCAGAGGAAGGTTGAAATACAAAGAGGAATAGGTGTTGTTGCCCTGCGGATGTATATCCCCCACACGCGCTTCGCCATCAATGCCATAGACCGGGTCATAGAGTTGCACATCGTCTATGTAGCTGGGGCGTATTCTCAGGATCAGCTCCTGTTCTGCAGAAAGCCCGCCGGGTGTCACACGCAGGCGAACCCAGAAGGCCGAACGCGAGTAGCCCCTTTTCAAGACCCCGGTGTAGCGCTCAAACGGCATTGCCCGGGCCTGTTCGAAGCGGAGATCGGCACCGGCATCTTCCAGCACCCAACGCTCTGTCACCCGATCCTGCGCCTGGCTGGCAAACGGCAAGCCGCTGAACAGCAATAACAGTGCAATCTGCAGCAGACGCTGCCCTCTGTTTATGTATCGGCGCAGGAAAAATTTCGCTCTCAATCTTTTTGCCTGTTTTCAGCGCATTAAATTGAACGAAATTCAACCACAAGATACCCCAGGCGGCAAGGAATCCAGGGCTCAGCTTCCTTGATCCGCATAGATTGCAAGATCAAGGAAGCTGTCCCCTTGATTGGAGGAGAATCAGCCGTACAGCTTTTTGTAGGTTTGCACCAGGTAGCTCATTTCCTCGGGTTTGGCGATACTGATGCGGGCCCATCGTGTAAAAGGCTCGAAGGGGCGCCCGACCAGGATATTGTGTTCCCGCATGGCCTGCTGGAACTCACGCACGTCGATGCCGGTTTCCACGAAACTGAAGTTCGCGTTGGACTTGACGTACTTCAGGCCTAACTCATCATACATGCCCTCCAGAATCGCCAGCCCCTCCTTGTTTTTCATGCGGGAGAAATCCTGAAATTCGCTGTCCTGATAGCTGGCGTACGCGGCATGCTCGGCCAGGATGTTGACGCTGCCCGTCATCACCCGGTTCAGTTTCGCCAGCACATCGGGATGGGCAAAACCGAAACCGACACGCAGACCGGCAAAACCGTGAATCTTCGAGGCAGTGCGTGCAATAAGCACATTATTCAAGCCCTCGGCCACCAGATGCATCATGCTGCTGAAATCGGGGTTGTCCACATACTCGTAGTAAGCTTCGTCGATAAAGACAAGACGGTCTTTGGCAACCGTGCGCACGAAGTCTTCCAACGCCTTTTTCTCGATGATGGAAGGAATCGGGTTGTTGGGATTGCACAGATACACCATACGGGTATCGGGGCGAATGGCGGCATACATGGCCTTGAGATCGATGTGCATGTCCTCGCCTACCGGCACGTTGATCACTTCGGCCCCCAGGCTCTCGGCGGCCCGCACGGACTGACTGAAGGTGGGATAGGGAGCCACCACGGAACCGGGCTCCAGCGCCGCCAGCACGCCGGCAGCCTGCAGAATCTCCCCGGAACCTGCACTCATGGTGATGTGGCTGGCGGGCACCCCTTCTATGCGGGACTGCAATTCGAAAATCTTGCCGGCAATACCGCCGTAAAGATTGCTCTGGTCGAAGGCCTGCTCCATGGCGGCAATCGCCAGTTTGGAAGGGCCCCAGGGGTTTTCATTGGAAGACATGCGAATCGGCACAGCCGGGGCACCTATTTCGGCCATGGCGGAATTGAGCAGACGCACAGAACCGCCTGTCATGCTCTGCAGGGCTGCAGCCCCGCCAAAAAGAGAAGCACCCATCAACAAACGACGACGACTCATTACAGGATTCATCATAAGACTCCTTGACAAGATAATGGAAATATCGGTTCAGAAATATCTGGCGCTGGGGGAATGGAACAACGGCGACCCGAAGATCGCCGTTTCCCGTGTTTCTGTGTTTGCTTGCGCAATCAGAAGTCGTAGCCCAGTTTGGCAAACCAGCGGGATCCGAAGAAGCCCACCGGGCTGCCGGTCAGATAGGCACGGCTGGTGTTGGCGTAGCGCTCCTGGTTGTAGTCCCAGATGGCTGACGGTGTCTTGTCCGGATACTCGTTGAAGATATTGTCCATGCCCAGGCTCAGACGCAGACTGTCTGTCGGGGTATAGCTCACCTCCACATTGGTCATGTACAGCTCGTTGATCTGGTTCTTGTAATACAGACCGGAACCGAGTGTGACCAGGTCGAGTTCATTGCGCACTGACAGCGGATAGCTGGAGGCGCTGGACAGGGTGTACTGAGGGCCGTAGATGTTTTCACGGATATTGATCGTGAAGTCACCCACGCTGATGCGCGCCCCCAGATTGATGCGGTACTCCGGGCTGTTGGTCTCGATATTGGACAAACCGGAGAGACTGTACATGGTCGCACCACCCAGACTTGCGGGAGCCGCTTTGGTATCCAGCACTTCCGTCTTGTTGTAGTTCGCGGCCACGGTCCAGTCGATGCTGCCCCAATCAAAGCCGGTGCTGTAGGTGGTCACCCAGTCCACTCCCGTGGTTCTTGTATCCAGAGAGTTGTTGAACATGGATACGGAGATACTGGCACGAGCGGACGGGTCGAGAGAGCCACCTGGCGCTGCCGGGTCATTCCACACACCGATGTAACCGAACTTGACCAGTGCCTGGCCCAGGGCTTCGTTGAAGCTGGCATCGGGCGTGCCATCCCCGTTGGTATCCGCCGGGTCAGGCAACTGGCTGTTGTAGGAACCCGTAGTGCGGCCGGTAATGGTGTTGGTGCCCTGCCCGGTGGAGAAGCTGAAGCTGCCACGCTGAATACGATCGGAAATATCGATCTGGTAGGCATCGATGGTGCTCGTCAGCCCACGGAAGGGCGTGAAAACCAGGCCGATACTGATGTTCTCCGAGGTTTCCGGCTGCAGGCCTGCCCCGAAGCCCAGCTCCGCTGCCGCTGCGCTGTTGGGCTGCAGCTGCGGACTGGCGCTGGTCGGCCCCACGTTCACGGCGGAGTAGAAGCCCTCGCCCAGTGTCGGCGCACGGAAGCCCGTGCTTACCGTGCCACGCACCGCCAGGCTGTCGGTAAAATCATAGCGTGTGGTGATCTTGCCCACCGTTTCATTACCGAAGTCGCTGTAGTCCTCGTAACGCACTGCCACGTCCACCAGCCAGTCATTCGTCGGCACGAAGATGAAGTTCAGGAAGGTCGCGTAGCTGTTGCGATCATAGGAACCGGTATTGGTTGCCGGGTTGTAGCCTGGGAAGGAGGAGGCACCAGCACCGTAGTAGGAGGCAGGCTCACCCGGTTTGATGCCGTATTCGTCCTTGCGGTACTCCAGACCGGTAGCAAAGGTCATGGGCGCGGCCAGGCCAATATCGTATTCCTTGCTGGCATCCAGGCTCGTCGTCCACTGCTTGGCCCAGTAAGTGCCATCGTAGAAGTTTTCCTGAGACTGGCCGGTTTCGTTCCACAGGGTGAAGTTCATGGAGTTGGTGGTGTACACGTCCATTTCGTTGCTGCCATAGACCGTGGCGAGATCCCACAGCCAGCCCTCGTTCTCGCCGGCAAGCCCCAGAGTCAATGACACATCGTCTTCTTCCGATTTTTCCATCGGGTTGAAGCCTGCCGGGTATTTGTTGATCAGATACTCCGGTGTGCCATCGGCGGTGATGTCACTGCGATCGCCATCGCCATTAGCATCAAAACCGCCATCCTAGGAGGGACGACGATAGGTTTCCAGCGACTCCGCACGCTTTTTGCCGAAGCTGCCGAAGGCATACAGCTCCAGGTTTTCACTGAACTCGTAACCGGCATTGACGAAGCTGGCAATACGGTTGATTTCGGGCGGGTCACCCACATGGTTCATGACCGGATATTCCGGGTGATTTACCATGCCCGCATCGCGTGCCAGGTAGTTGCGATAGGCACCACTGACGGAGTAGCCGCTCGGGGTGCCGTTGTTGATGCGATCCAGGCATTCCACGGCGTCCTTGATACATTCCGCCGGACCGTACACCACTGAGCGGGTAACGGTCTCACGCTCTTCAAATTCCAGGCTCAGATTGACGTAGGCAGTCTCGCTGCCAAAACCGTAGTTGCCCTGAAGATTCGTGGTATAACCGCCACCATCGCTGTATTCGGAAATATTGGAACGGAAGCTGCCACCCTGATAATCGTCCTTGAGCAGAATATTGATCACCCCGGCAATGGCATCGGAGCCGTACAGGGCTGCCGCCCCATCTGTCAGCACTTCCACATGATTAATGGCCGAAGACGGAATAAAGGACATATCCGCCGCTGCCGCCCCCGTACCGGCTGCCACATTGGAAGTGATATGACGACGCTTGCCGTTGATCAGCACCAGAGCGTGGTTGGGCGACAGGGCACGCATGCTTGCGGTCAGCGTCTGGCTGGCCATATCGCTGCCACGCTGGCTGGCGTTGTAGGACGGCACCTGGGTAGCGATGGCATTCATCAGGTCGGGGGAGCCGCTTTCCGCGAGCATTTCCGCATTGACCATCTGCACGGGCGCGGGGCTGTCGGACACCGCCATGCCGCTACGGCGGGTACCTGTCACCAGCACTTCGCTGATCTCGTCCGCTTGTTCGGAGACCGCCTGCGCAAGCGCATTTGGTACGAAGCCTGCCGTCAGCAGGCACGATGCCAAAATAAGATCGGTTCGTAAAAGTGGGTTCCTAGTCTTCATTCAAATAACCTCTGCACAGTTCTCGATAGTTGAAAAAGGAGTCGCGGCCTGAACTGGTTTGGATCTCAATAATTTTTTTACTCAGTTACTAGCTGAAATGGTTTGAGCAAGAAGCAAGCCAGAAATCAAACATGCTTTTTTGGAGGTCACATTTTTTTGATTTGCCCAAAATCGGCGCACAAATCATGGAATAAAGCAGAAGTTTTTTACGTTTTATACCAGCACAAAAATGTTGCCTGCACGCATCGGGTGCAGACTGGCAAGAGCGCTTTACGCTGGTGCGTTCAGGAATGTTTCAGTTTGGGGCGTGGGTTTTCTGTGCTGCACAGATGTAGAGCCGTATTTTTCCTGCACAAAAAAAAACGGGAACATGCGCTGGGCATGCTCCCGTCTTTTAATGGCAACAGGTGCCTGATCTTACAGATCGAAGCGATCCGCCATCATGACCTTGCTCCAGGCTGCAACGAAATCCGTGACGAATCTCTCTTCGCCGTCATCCGCCGCATAGAACTCGGCCACTGCGCGCAGCTCGGTATTGGAACCCAGCACCAGGTCCACCGGGGTCGCCGTCCATTTCACGGCACCCGTCGCCCGGTCACGCCCTTCGTAGATGCCCGGCATATTGCTCGCCTGAGTCCACTGGGTGGACATATCCACCAGGTTTACGAAGAAATCGTTGCTCAGCGTGCCCGGACGCTGCGTCAACACGCCGTGACGGCTGCCACCGGTATTGGCATCCAGTGCCCGCATGCCGCCAATCAGCGCTGTCATTTCCGGCGCAGTCAGGTCCAGCAGCGCCGCCTTTTCAATCAGCATTTCCGCCGGAGAACGGGAATTACCATTCCCGTAATAGTTACGGAAACCGTCTGCCCCGGGCTCCAGATAAGAGAAGGCCACCACATCGGTCTGCTCCTGGCTGGCATCGGTACGACCGGGAACGAACGGCACATCCACCTCGTAGCCCGCATCGTCGGCGGCTTTTTCAATCGCTGCCACACCGCCCAGTACGATCAGGTCCGCCAGGGAAACCTGACGGCGGGACTGGCGTTCATTGAAGTCGCTCTGAATGCCTTCCAGCACCCCGATCACCCGGCTCAGCTCTGCGGGATTGTTCGCCGCCCAGTCCTTCTGGGGAGACAGACGCACACGGGCACCATTGGCCCCGCCGCGCATATCGGTTTCGCGGAAGGTGGAGGCCGAGGCCCAGGCGGTACGCACCAGTTCGGATACCGTGAGGCCGGAGGCCAGAATATCGGACTTCAGGCGGCGGATATCACGATCGTTGATGGGCTGGTAGTCAGCCTCCGGCACCGGGTCCTGCCACACAAACACGTCTTCCGGCACATCGGCGCCAACATAGCGGCTGCGCGGCCCCATATCCCGGTGAGTCAGCTTGAACCAGGCGCGGGCAAAGGCACCCTCGAATTCCTCCGGGTTTTCCAGCCAGCGCGTGGTGATGGCCCGATAGGCCGGGTCCACCCGCAGCGCCAGGTCGGTGGTGAACATCATCGGTGCGTGGCGCGTGGAGGCATCGTGTGCGTCCGGTACCAGATTGGCCGCGGCACCACCGGCCGGCTCCCACTGCACGGCTCCAGCCGGGCTGCGAGTCTGCACCCACTCATAGCCATAGAGATTTTCCAGATAATTGTGGGTCCACGCGGCCGGATTCACCGTCCAGGCCCCTTCCAGACCACTGGTGATGGTGTCCGCCCCGTTTCCGCTGCCATAGCTGTTCTTCCAGCCCAGGCCCTGTTCCTCGACAGCGGCACCCTCGGGCTCTGCAGAGACATACTGCGATGGGGAGGCAGCACCGTGAGCCTTGCCGAAGGTGTGCCCACCGGCGATCAGGGCTGCCGTTTCCTCATCATTCATGGACATGCGTCCGAAAGCCTCACGAATGGCATTTGCCGCGGCCTGTGGATCCGGGTTGCCTCCCGGCCCTTCCGGGTTCACATAGATCAGGCCCATCTGGGTTGCACCGAAGGGGGCTTGCAGCTCGCCACTGCTTTCGCGACGGTCTGCAGCCAGCCACTCGCCCTCGGAGCCCCAGTTCACTTCATCGGCCTGCCAGGCGTCTGCACGACCACCGGCAAAGCCCAGGGTTTCAAAGCCCATGGACTCCATCGCCACGGTGCCGGACAGCACAATCAGGTCCGCCCAGGAGATGTTGCGACCATACTTCTGCTTGATCGGCCACAGCAGGCGCTGTGCCTTGTCCAGATTGGTGTTATCCGGCCAGCTGTTCAGCGGCGCAAAACGCTGCATGCCACCGTCCGCCCCACCACGGCCGTCCAGCGCGCGATAGGTTCCCGCACTATGCCATGCCATGCGGATAAAGAAGGGGCCATAGTGCCCAAAATCGGCTGGCCACCAGTCCTGGGAAGTGGTCATCAATTCGGTAATGTCCTGCTTCACGGCAGCGAGATCCAGGCTGGCAAACGCGGCGGCGTAGTCAAACTCCTCGCCCAGGGGATTGATGACCTGTTCGCTCTGGCGCAAAGGCTCGAGGCTGAGGCGGTTCGGCCACCAGTAGTCGTTGTTGCGCATGGACTCCTGAGCACTCGCCAGCAAGGGGGTGCCACTGATTGCTGCCATGCTGATGGCAATAAGGGATTTTCTGAACATCTCGCTCTCCTGTATTTAGATGTCTTTCATTATTTTCATGTGTCTGCACCTGCATCACTCTGGGACAGGTGGCCCCATTGAGATAATCAAAAAGCAGACCGCACGGAACTTGGCAGCAACGAATCCTTGGCATCTTGCCGGGCGCGGGGCTGCGATAGAGGTTGCGATATTAGACACACAGACATGAGGGGGATATTGGGAAATTCCGATTACCGTATTTCATTTTTTTAATGAATGAAAACCTTATCGCGGGCACCCTATGGATTCCGCTGAGAAGGCTTTATTTGCGGGAGGCATTCAGGCTGACAGAAGTACTGGGATGACAGGTTCATTTACCAAAAAAGAAAACGCCGGAGCTCACCTGTCTCTCAGGCGACTCCGGCGTTTCGTATGCGTACCGGGTAGGCCAGTAGCGATCTAGCGGGCCGTATACTTGGTGAAAGCACCGCCGGCCTGGTTCAGGGAGTTAGGCCCTTCGGCAGCAAAGACATTGCCGTTGGCATCCACCGCAACCCCTTCACCCGCAGTTCCCTGAGCGAGACGGTCTTCGCGCTCAAAGGGCTGGATGAAGCCGGTCACGATATCCTTGTCGATGCTGCCGATGCGCACCCCGTTGCGCCAGCCGGGATGGCTGGTGGGGCTGGACTCCGAATCGATGGCATAGAGCATGTCATCATCGGTGATGAACAGACCGCTGATACGGCTGAAGGCATAGCGCGATTCCAGATAATTGCCGTCCTGGTCAAAGATCTCGATGCGGTGATTGCCACGGTCGGCCACCCAGAGGCGACCCTGGGAGTCAAATTCCATGGCGTGAGGGGTGCGGAATTCGCCGTGACGCACCCCGATCTGCCCCCATTGCTTGATGAAAGTGCCGTCTGGCGCAAACTTCATGATGCGAGAGGTTTCGCCGTTGGCGCGCCCTTCCGCCATGGCCTGCATGGACAGCATGCCCTGGGCATTGTGCCCATCGGAGACATAGATGCTGCCGTCAGGGCCGACGATGACGTCATTGGGCTGATTGAAGTGCGCGGAATCGTTGCCGGCCTGCCCGGCCGTGCCGAGGCTCATCAGCAATTCGCCATCCGGGCTGAACTTGTGCACCTGATGCCCCTTGGTGCCTTCGGGGTTCACCGCAAAATCCGTCACCCAGACATTGCCTTCGCTATCCACATGAATGCCATGGGGGGTAACGAAAACACCCGCGCCGAAGTTCTTGAGAACCGCGCCCGTTGCCGGGTCAAACTTGAAGATCGGGTCAACCGGATTGGTGTCACAGGTCACGGGAGCCCCGGCACCGAAACTGCCTGCCCCACAGCGCTCATAGGCGACGACATTGCCATCGGTGGGGTCGATATCGATCCCGGCGGTGGACCCCCAGTTACGACCGGCGGGCAATGCCCCCCAGTTCTGGGTCACAACAGGGTTCGGCTGCTCAATGCCTGCGCCGGTGATGATATTGCCGACCTGGGCGTCCTCATGGCTCATACCCATGGGGGCTGCGGCAGCAACGGGTGCCGGTGCCGCACTCGCGCTCGTATTGCTGTTTGACGCCGGCTCACTGCAGGCGGCCAGCATGAGGCTGGCACAAAGGCTGGACAAGAGAATGCGTGATGATGCCATGGTTGCTCCTTTATTCTTATTCGGGTGGAGAATTTCGCCAGGGGATCACTGACTCAAAGAGTCCCCCAGGGTCTGTGAGAATAGGTGTTCTTGCGGCGCAAGTCTACTCCACCGCTTCTGCCCTTGCCGCAAGCCCTGACGGGAAGACGATGTTTCCACACAACAGCGCTGTCGATTCTGCTCAAACGTTCAGAAATCCTCTGCACACCGTTATTCCGAAAAATGACGGGTTTTTGCGCGGTTTTTTCCCCTCCCTTTCACTGACGTGGACGAATGTCTGTTTTGCTGCGACACCGGCAGGCATTCCGTATTACAAGTCCTCACATTGCGTGATAAAGTGCTCGTTCCCTGTGCTGTTCATCACAAATGGATGTACAAAAATTGACCAGCTGTGCAAATCGTCTTAGACTCGGATTTTCTCGAAAAATGGTGGCTTTGACGTCAATGCCAGATCATCGCGAAGACCACAACTCTCTTCTGTCTTCGGAAGAGTTGGATGCCCTGACTGCATTTGGTCATGGCGGGAACGCCGACCAGGATAGAGACCGGCTGTTCATGTTGAAACTGCAACTCGCGCTGCTGCTCAGCATGCTCTCGGCAACCCTGATGGTGCTCTTCCCCGACCGCGTGGTTTACTGGCTGCAACTGAGCGTGAGCACCTACGAAGCAGATAACTCCATGACGATTTTTCGTGGCATGGTGGTCTACTGTTATGCCGCCGCGGTGATGATTTGCTGGACCCGATTCCATAAATGCGAACTCCTGCTGGGAGCCGCCGCCATCATTGCCACGCTGAATTTCCTGATGGATCTCCCCTACCTGTGGTTGTACGCGCTGAGCCATCCCAGCTTTACGCTGATTCTGGCGGTCCTCCTGCGGGTTTTTGTGATCTATCTGTTAACCTCCCTGACCCTTAACCTGCCACGCTCCACTTACCTCCCCCGACGCATCTTCATCAATCCCTTTCAGTATTTTCGGCACTGAGGCGCGGCGTCTTTTCCCCCCTGGGTTCTATCCTGCTCATGCCAGAACAGCAAACCCGCTTATTTAATTCCCTCTTAAGAATACGGGCATAGCGTAGCACCAGGTTTCCAACGGTCCTGGATTCGTCATGTCCCTCACCCGATCACGCCATTCCATTCTCGCCCCGGCCCTGCTACTCGGTGTGGGCTCGCTCTGCTGCACCGTGGCACTTGCCCAAGCCGGCAGCGATTGCGAACAGGTTTCCGTCCCTGCCGGTTCCGGGTTTGATTTTACCGAGGACATCTCCCGCTGGGGGAGCCGTGAATCCTTTGATCTGGACTCCAGCCAGTATCTGGTGCGCAACATCCGGATCAATCAGTTACCGATCTTCGACCCTGACAACCCGCGGGAAGACACCCGGCTCTTCCGCTGGATCAATCGGGTTCACATCCCGACACGACAGCAGGTGATCCGGCACCAGTTGTTGTTCCGCAAGGGCGATACGATCAACTCGCGCATGCTGTCGGAAAACGAGCGTCTTCTGCGGCAGCAGAAATACGCCTCGGATGCCCGGATTCGCGTACTCAATCGCTGTGCACAATCGGTGGATCTGGAAGTGGTCACGCGGGAAGTATGGACACTGGTGCCCGGTTTTTCCTTCCATACCAGCGGTGGCGACAATGCCATGGATATCGGGCTGCGGGATTCCAATGCCCTGGGCAGCGGCCAGCGGGTTTCCCTTTTCTACAGCAATGATGCCAATCGCAGCACTTACAAACTGGCCTTCGAGAACCCCAATATCGGCAACACCCATCGCGTGCTCAAACTGCAGGCGGACAAAAGTACTGACGGCTATCACTACCTCGCTGAATATGAGTTGCCCTTCTACGCTCTCGATGCGCAGCGAGCGTGGAAGTTCGGCTACGAATCCACCCGGGAGATGCTCTATCAGTATCGCTTCGGCAAACGTATAAGCGAGGTGGACCGGACACTGGACACCGCCGAGTTGTCCCGCGGCATTGCAAGCGGGCTCGTCAACGGGGTCACCACCCGGCTGCGCTACGGCCTGCGCGAGGAAGATTACCGCTACGCCGCTGGCAGCAGATACCCTTCACCCGCCCTGCTGCCCGACAATCTGCACATGATTTATCCTTTTCTGGAGCTGGAGAGCATCGAGGACAAATACGCCGTCGCCTATAACATCAGCCAGATCTATCGCACCGAAGACCTGCTGCTCGGTCGCTCCTTCCTGGCCAGCATTGGTTTTGCCCCTAACAGTGGTGGGCGCGTCATTCTCAACGGCCGCTATGCCGACACCCTCCTTTCCCGGGCCAAGATGCTGCTGCAGTGGCGGGCAGACTGGCGCGCACGCTGGAGTCCCTCTGCGCGGGAATGGGAGGACACCCGCATCAATGCCAATGTGGATTTTCATCGGGGCCAGACAGAACACCGCACGCTCTATCTCGGTCTGTCGGCCAGCAAAGTCATCAACCTGAACAGCAGCGAGCAACTGAGCCTGGGAGGAAGCTCCGGCCTGCGCGGATTTGACAGCCACTATCTCAACGGCGATGCGATGGTGAAGTTTACTGCGGAGGAGCGCATGTTCAGAGATTACCAGGTCTTGCAATTGTTCCGGGTGGGCGTTGCCGGCTTTGTCGATGTCGGGCGTGTCTACGGCAAGAGCACCTGGGGAGCCGGACGCACCTTCAGCAACGTGGGGCTGGGTCTGCGACTGGCGCCCAGCAAGACCGACGAAGCCCGCATCATTCACATCGACCTGGCTTATCCGCTGGGCAGCAAGATTCCAGGCGGAAAATCCATGCAACTGGTGGTGGAGGCAAGAACCTCCTTCTAGCAGCCCCCCTTGTGCACTCCATCGGGCCCAACTGTTCAGTGCGCGAAAATTCTGTAGAATCCTGACAAGCGCCATGAAAAACACCTTCATTCATGGATGGCATGTTCAAACCCGGAGACTGACACTTGGGCAACCGCAATAAACTTGACCAGTTCCTTTCGCAGATATACCGGGACGAAGGTGCACAGGGCATTGTCGATAGCCTGTCCTTTCTTTTTGGTGCTTTCGTTGTCAGCCGGGATGGCGTGATCATTGGCGCCAACCAGGCCTTTCTCGATCTGATCGACTACCCGCTTGCGGCGATTATTGGCATGCGGGCAATCGATCTGGTTCCTGAGGAGCAGCGGCACTTCCTGTCCTCGGTCTTCTCCGGCAATCTCAGCCAGCCCTATCAATTGTCCCTGCGAACGCGGCTCGGCGGGATTCGCCATACGCAGGTCGCTCCCAAACTGTTTCAGGTGGACAAGGAAACCTACCGCCTGGCCGAGTTTGTCGATATTACCGACACCCTGGAGGCCGAAGCAGAACTGCGTGCGAGTGAAGCCAAGTTCAAGGCCATTTTCTCTCATGCCGCCATCGGTATCGCCCGCATTGATATCAATGGGCAATGGCTGGAGATCAATCAGAAGCTCTGCGATATTCTGGGCTATAGCGAACAGGAGCTGCGCACCCTGGCCTATCGTGACATCAGCTATCCAGGCGATTTACCCCGGGATGAAATCATGCTGGCCGAGCTGGTCAGCGCCCGGCGGGAGTCCTATTGCCTCGACACCCGCTGTGTCCGCAAGGACGGCAAAATCATCTGGGGACACCTGACCGTTTCCCTGATCCGTGATGCACAGGGGCATCCGGACTATTTTGTGGTTTTTCTGGAAGACATCACCGCCCAGGTTTCATTGCGGGACAGACTCACCCTCTCCGACGATATCGTGTCGGCCTCCACGGATCTGCTGGCGATCTTTGACGAGCACATCCACTACCGAGCCACGAACGAGGCCTATGCCAACGCCTTTGGTCTGCAAAAGGAAGAGTTGCCCGGGCGTAGTGCCAGCAGCGTGTTGGGTGAAACATTTTTTGCGCAGGTGCTGCGCCCCAAAATTGCAGCATTGCGCCAGGGGAGCAAAATCAATTACAGCGTCTGGTTTGATTTCCCCAACCATGAACGCCGTTATATGAACGTCTCGTATTATCCCCTGCAGGACGACGAGGCGAATTTCCGCGGCTTCGCTGCCAGCGCCCGTGATATCACCGAGCTCAAGACAGCAGAAATGGAAATGCGGGAACTGAATGAAAAACTGGAGCGCTATTCCTTCGTGGACGGGCTGACCAGCATCAACAATCGCCGCATGCTGGACATCAGCCTGGTAAGGGAGTGGAATCGCGCACGGCGTGCACACGCCCCAATATCCTTCATCATGATCGATATCGACTTCTTCAAGCTCTACAACGACCACTACGGTCATCTGCAGGGCGACGAATGCCTGAAAAAAATCGCCAATATCCTGAGCCAGGTTGCCGGGCGCAGCTCCGATGTCGTGGCCCGTTTCGGGGGTGAGGAATTTGCCATCCTGGCTCCGGATGCCACGCTTGCGCAGGCGGTGCAACTGGCCGAGAAATGTCGTCTCGCCGTCATCGACTCAGGCATTGAGCATGCGCTGACTCAGGTTCCCACGCTGGGCATCGTCAGTATCAGCATCGGCGTCAGCTGCCTCGAACCGGACGCAGACAATCAACTGCTCGACCTTATCGAACTGGCAGACAAACACCTCTACAAGGCGAAGCGGCAGGGGCGCAACTGCAGCGTCTACGATTGAGCCCCTCCTGATCCAGGCCGTGTGCTAGCGCAAACGGGCTGCGATTCCCTCCAGCGTCAACGCCAAGCCCTGGTAACGGCGTGCACTGACACCGCTGCTCTGGGCTCCTGCCTGCTGCATGCGCCCTGCCAGGGCCTCCAGTTGCGCCGCACTGCTGGCATCGCCATTGCGCCGTGAGAGCGCAGCGCCAACATCGGCCAGCACGGCACGCAGCTCGTCCTCACTGGCCGCAGCCAACACACCTGCACGGGTGAGCTGATCCACATAGGCCAGCGCAACAGCCGGTTCGGCAGGCCAGCTCTGGCGCTTCTGCTGCTGGGTATTAACCACGGGCTCTGTGCTGGGGAAGGAGGCTGCCACGATCTCGTTCGCTGAAATAAAATCACTGGGCACCAGGTTGAACACATCGAGCCCGCGCGCAATCTCGGTACCGAATATTTGCCCGTTATACCAGTACGCAGACCAGTACCCCCCCAGAATCAGCTCCTTCTCATCCACCGGCCCACGATCGAAAAACGCGATCTCCACCGGGTTGGAGGAATCGGTGAAATCAATCACCGAGATGCCGCCCTGGTACCAGGCCTGCACAAAAATATCCCGCCCTGGCACCGGCACCAGCGAGCCGTTGTGTGCCACGCAGTTTTCCTGATCGGTCTGCGGCGCCGGCATCTTGTAATGGCTACGGTACTGCAGCTTGCCATCGACGATGTCATAAATGGCGTCTGCCCCCCAGTTCAGCGGATCGGATGCGCGACAGCGCGGGCGTGAACCGCCGCCCCATTCATCGGTGAAAATGACCTTGCTGCCATCGTTGTTGAAGGTGGCGGAATGCCAGTAGGCAAAGCTGGTATCAATCACCTGATCCACACGGGCAGGATTTTCCGGGTCGGAAATATCCAGCAGAATGCCGTTGCCGGAACACGCGCCAGCCGCCAGGCCGATCTCCGGGAATGCCGTAATATCGTGGCAGTGGTTGGTTTGGTTGGTGGTTTGCGTCCCCTCCCCGTGATCGCCGCCTTCCCACAGCCCGGCGAGCACACCGGCATCCGGGTCGGAGAAGATAAAGGGACGGTTGACGACCGCTGCCTCTTCGGGATGGGCGACCGGAATTTTGATGACATCGATGCGGAACAGCGCTGACTCCGGATTCTCGAAGGGAGAGTCATCGGAACACTCGGACATTTCATCTTCCGGGCGCACGGAACTGGTGCCGGAACCGTAGACATAGATTGCACCGCTTTCGTCGGGATCTGTGACCACCGTATGGGTATGGGAACCCCGGCAGGTCTGCACCGCCGCTACCTGCACCGGCATGGTGAAATCACTGACATCGAAGATGCGAATACCACGAAAGCGTTCCGTGCTCACGGGGTCCGCGACCCCCTGCAGGCCACAGTCGAGGCGGCCACGGGTCTGCTCCACCGACATGATGAGCAGATTGCCGATAACCGACACATCCCCCTGCCCGCCCGGGCAGACCACCGAACTCAGCAACTGGGGTGTAGCAGGGTTGCTGATGTCATAGGCATTGAAACCGTGATAGTTGCCCGCAACCAGCACATTGCCGGCGAAGGTCATATCGGTATTGGCAAAATTCAGCAGGCTGGGGCGCGGCTCGGCGTTCTCGTCCTCCTCGTCTTCCGCGTCCTGGGTTTCTGCGGCAGCACCGTCCTGCACAAGATCGATATTCACGTCCTGCTGCGCATCGGCATCCTGCTCCTCTTCCTCCGGTGCCAGGGTATTCTCGGCAAGCTCTTTCACCCGGCTCATGGGCAGGCCCTGGGGATTGCTCGGATCAAAGAAGCCCTCGGGCTTGGGAATGGCCGCAGCCAGATGCATATTGAATGAGGCCTCGCCAGCATCGGCAAACCCGGCACGCAGATTGACGCGCGGGTCCGGCGAAAAGCCCGCGAGCATCGCGTTCATGCGCTCTATTTCGCTGCTCTGGTCCGAGGTGACATCGGTGGTGAATTCGTAGAGCACGGAATCCTGCGCGGAACCGGGCTGCTCCAGCAATGTTTCCACCATTTCGATTGCACCCTTGTGATGCTCAATCATGAATTGCAGAAACAAGGTGTCGAATTCCGCGCCTTGTGCCTGACGCAATTTCTCGAAATCATCGGCACTGAGCATACCCGGCATGAGCTCATCGTCGCTCATCATGTGATGCGCATGGCCTTCCGGAACGACGAGTCCCCTCGCTTCCAGCCAGTCACGCATCATCGACATTTCGTCTTCCTGCGAAATGGAAATACGCTGCGCCATGGCCTGTAGGGCATCACGATTGCTGCGCCCCGCCACCAAAGCCCCCATTTCCACCGCCTGCGCATGGTGCGAAATCATGCCCTGCATGAATTTCACATCGGCATCGGAATAATGCAGGCCAGCAAGATTGGATGCCTCTTCGGCCGTAATGACACGACTGGGTTGCCCGGGGGCGCCAGGTTGAATAATTGGTGCCTGCGCAAGGCCATAGGAGGAACACAGTGCAATGGCGGATGACAGGGCGAGACGCACGGCACCGGGAACGACAAATGAGAACGGACGGTTCATGCTGATAACCCCACACAATTAACAGAATCAGGAAAATCCAGAGGATAAAACCCTTATCAGGTGATTACCACTCTTTCATTCAATAAATACCAAAAAGAAAAACCCCGGCACCAGGCCGGGGTTTTTCTTGAAACGTACAGGAAAACAAACTCTCCTGCGTTGACATCGTTTAGAACTGGACGCGAGCACCCAGGTAGAAACGACGTGGGCTTGCCCAGGCATTGCCCTGACCGAAGGTATACACACCGTCACCACCGGCAAGTTCCTGTTCACGCGTCACCGCCTGGTCATCCAGAACGTTGAAGATGTCGAGGAAGAACTCGGTTTCGTAACCGCCCAGATCCAGCGTGTACTTGGCGCGTACGTCCAGAGTACCGTAGGAGTCTGTGGTGTGGGAACCTACAGTACCCGGTGCCAGCCAGCGAGTCACAGCACCCTGTGAATCATAGGCAGAACCCACGCGAACGGGCGTGTGACGACCGTACTGCGAGAATGTCTCGCTGTAGATCAGGCCGGAGTTCCAGTTATAAACCGCCCCCAGCTCAATGCCGTTGTCGAAGGTATAGGAACCGAACAGCTTGAACAGATGCTCGATATTACCCGGCTGCGGGCCATACACGTTCGGTGCACGCGGGTCCAGGTACAGGAAGTCACCCTGCAGGTCCGCATTACCGTCGGAGTTGGAGTTACCGTTGGCATCGTTGTAGGAGTAGGATGCCAGCATCTGCCAGCGATCATCCGCGCTGCGACGCTTGCGGAAAGTCAGCTCCACACCTTCGTACTCACGAATACCACCGGCCAGTGTGGCGATGAAGTAGTTCGCTGCCGGCAGCGTAGTGAAACCGAAGTAGGACAGTGGCAGCGCATAGCCACCCACTGCGGAAGGATCGGTATAGAAGCCAAGGTCGTAGTCTTCCAGAATGTCCTTGGTTTCACGATCCGTGTAGGTGATCTGGATGCTCATGTCGCGAGACAGCGAGTGCTCGAAACCGATCATCTTCTCATCTGTGTAAGGAGTCTTGGTGGTCGGCGCGAAGTAACCGTCCTGTACCTGGCTGCCGCCGCGAGTACGGAAGGTGACCCAACGATCGCCCACAAAAATCTGCTCCTCACGCACGGAACCGGACAGGGTGCCCGCAAACTGGGTCATGTCGGTACGGATCGGGTCGTAGTAACGCCCGGTGAAGGCCCAGACCTTGCTGCCACCATCGCCGAAGATGTCGTAGACCACGCTCAGACGGGGGGCATATTCCCAGTCAAAGGTGTACACCTTGCTGCCATCAGTGGCGATGTGATCCCACTTCTCGGCGCGCACACCCGCATTCACCGTCCAGTGTTCGTTGATGTTCCAGGAGTCCTGGAAGTAGTAGGCATCCCCTTCTGTCTTGAAGGACAGCGGGGCTTTCTGCGTCTGGTTGATACGGTAGACGTTCACCTGGCTGTCCGGGTTGCCGGTAGTAGCGGTGAAGCTCAATTCGGCCAGTTCCGCAGGGGAAATGGAACCGGAACTGTCGCTGTCCAGCAAGCCCAGGAAGTAGGCATTGTTGCCCATGCCATCGATGATGCGCTGGTAATCGTCTTCGGACAGATCACGTTCGCCCGTCCAGGTACCGCTGACGTAGTCCTTCAGCTTGGTGCCGGCGTTCTGCGTGCCAATAGAGGTGTACTGGGCACCGTCACCGCTGTACTGCAGATCGTACAGACGCTCGTTGGTAGTCTGAGTGTAACCTGCCTTGAACTCGTGATAGCCGAAGGAGGTATCGAGGAAGTATTCCACCGTAATGGACTTGGTGTCCTTGTTGCGGAAATCGATCGTGTTGGAGCCACGTCCCCCACGATCGGTTTCAGCATTGGTCACTGTCACGCCCGTGTAGGCAACATCGTTACGGCTGCTGGAATCCGCCGCCGTTGTACTCAGCTCGCCCTCGTGGCTGGCCACGTCCAGGGTAACGATCAGATTGTCCCAGGAATGGGAGTAGGAGTACTTATAGTTGTCACCGCCCTGAACGCGCGCGCTGTCGCGGTTGGCCAGTACCGTGTAGTCATCGGAACCGTCACGCTCATACGGGTCGTTGAAGAACTCCGCCGTGAACTTGTCGTTGTCGGTTGCCGCCCAGGACAGCTTGATGAAACCCAGGTCCTGAGTCGTGTTCACCGTACGCTGGAAAGTGCCGGTTACGGGGTCGATCACGTCTTCGTCGCGCTCTTTGCGCTGGAAAGAGGTGAAGAACCACAGCTTGTCCTTGATGATCGGGCCGCCCAGAGTGAAGGCCGTGTCATAGGTGGAGAAAGTGCTGTCGGGCAGGTTCTCGTTATCCGCCACCAGGCTGTCGCTCTGCATGTAATAGTTCGCAGAACCGTGGAACTCATTACCACCGGACTTGGTCACCACGCGGGAGATCAGCCCCTGGCCGCCTTCGTATTCCGCAGGCACACCGCCGGTGATGATCTGTTGTTCCTGAATGATCTCGGAGTTGAAGTTGGCACCGAAACCGCCCGTCAGGTTATCCGTGATGTTGATACCGTCCACATAGTAGACGTTATCCGTGGAGGTACCCGCTGTGTTGCCGTTGGAATCCACCGCGTCTGAATAGTTGATACCGGACTTGGAGGAGGGGTTGCCATCCAGCGTCGGCTTGGTAGTCGGCGCCAGTTGCAGATAGGACTGATAGCTTCTGCCGGTTGGCAGGGATTCGGTCAGGTCCAGGGTCACATCGGTTCCCACCAGGGCAGACGTGGTGTCTACCAGCTGGGTGCGGCCGGCACGCCCAACCACTACCACTTCCTCAATTGCAGCGGAACGTTCGATGGCATAGGTCAGCGTGAAGGTGCGGTCGGACACCACGCTCACATTCGCGTTACGCAGCGGTTGGTAGCCAGAGCTGCTGACGACAACCTCGTAACGCTCGGAGGGGTCGAGGCCGAGCAGACGGACTTCCCCGTCAGGACCTGTCACACCGCTCTTCTGGGTAAGACTCTCAGGAGTGCTGGCCTGAACCATGGCACCGGGAACGGGATTGCCCGCCGCATCAGTGACGATGACTCGCAGACCACCGGTATCGGCAAAAGCCTGGGAACTGATAGCTGCCGCCAGAAGCACGCTGGCCGCTTTAAGCCTGAAACGGGTAGGCGTTTGGATTTTTTGCATTTTTATCCCTCATTTGGTTGGTTAGCTGGCGCCTGACTTGGAAATTTCTCCCGAGAACGCCCTGACATCACTACTCAATAATTATTTTTATGACAGCAAACGGCCCTGGCGCCTTTCTTATCGGGAGATACTACGAACCCGCATGAGAGAACGTCTGGATACCGAATACTGAAGACGTTCACAATTTAATGAATTCAATTGTGTTTGTCGAACACTTGTTCATGAAATGTGGCAAAAAAAGGGCGATTTCGTCATTTTTTTGAACAAGAGCGCGTGTTTCGCAAACCGATGAGTACGAAATCAGCAGCAGGCGGGAAATTCAGAGAGGGGATGCCGCCCGATTCAGGCGGTCATGTACGTCTGCCCAGCCGTCCGCTCGAGGAGGGCGTTCAAGCCAGATCGCCTCCAGCGCCAGCGTATCGAGTTCATGCAGGGTGCGGTACAAGGCCTGGGCATAGGCAGGTTTCTGTGCGGGCATACACACCACACTGGCGGATTCCGGCAGGCCTGCCGTACCCCCCAGCAACACCACTGCCACCCGCTCACCCCGGGCATGACGAGCCGCCAGCACCTGCTCACGCTCTGCCACGAACAGGGGGGTTCGCGGCTGATAATGCACGGCCACATTCCCTGGCACGGCAACATCATGCTGCAAGGGCGTCTGCACCTCACGCCCGGCCACCTCGGCGATCTGCGCGGCAGTCACCGGTCCGCTGCGCAGAATACGCAGCTCCTCGCCTGTCATGTCCAGAATCGTGGATTCCAGCCCGACCTGGCAGTCGCCGCCGTCAAGCACGGCATCGATGCGGCCATTCAGACCGGCCAGCACCTGTGCGGCGCTGGTGGGGCTGAGACGTTTGTAAGGATTGGCCGAGGGCGCCGCCACCCCCATTCCTGTCTCCTGCAGCAAGCGCAGCAACACCGGATGGGCCGGCATGCGCAAACCAATGCTGGCGCGTCCCGCCGTCACCACATCCGGCACCGAGGCCGCCCTGGGCAAAAGCAGGGTCAACGGCCCCGGCCAGAACGCAGCAGCCAACTCATAGGCCAGCGGTGGAATATTCACCGCCCAGCGGGCAAGCGCATCGACACTGGCGATGTGCACGATAAGCGGATGATCGGCAGGGCGCCCCTTGGCGGTGAAGATTGCTTTGACCGCCTCGGCATTGCTTGCATCGGCCGCCAGGCCGTATACCGTTTCGGTCGGCACGGCGAGCAGGCCTCCACGCCGCAGGATATCGCCTGCCTGCGCAATATCCTCATCGCATTGCGCATGCAACACAAGCGTGGTTTTGTCTGATTTATGCGTGGCCAATGCGATCATGCCTCTTTTGTATGCTTCGCCGGGCGCACATGATAGCAGCATGTATTCATTCCTGCCCTTCGTGACAGAGGCAGGCGAAATCATCAAGAATAGGGCGTCTGCTCAACCGGGGTACAAACCTTCATGGAAGAACCGCAAACCATCGCCCGCTATTACGATGCCAATACCCGGCGCTTTCTTCGTTGGGGAGGTGCTGGCGACACGGCGGCCATTCATCGGGCCATCTGGGCGCCCGGCATCAGGACAAAGCGGGATGCCCTGATGTATCTGAACCACCTGGTGGCAGAGCAGATCACTCCTTTGCTGACACCTGACACCGCCCCACTGCATCTGATCGATCTGGGCTGTGGCACGGGTGGCACGGCCCTGTTTCTGGCACAGACGCTGGGCCTGCAGGCTACCGGCATTACCCTGAGCCCGCTTCAGGCCACAATGGCCAATGCCAGTGCCCACGCAAAAGGCTTGCAAGAACGGGCGCAATTTCTGACGGCGGATTTTGCAGCCCTGCCCTGTTTGCCGGAGGCGGATGCGCTGTGCGCCATCGAGTCCTTCGCCCACGCCCATGATCCCGATGCCTTTTTCGCCATGGCCGCGAGGCAGTTGAAACCCGGCGGGCGCCTGGTGCTCTGCGATGACTTTCTTGCCAGGGAGCTTCCCCAGGAGGCCGCTTCCTGGCTGCAGCGGGTCCGACAGGGCTGGCATCTGCACAATCTGATGACTGCCAATGTTTGCAAAGACCTTGCTGCACGCCACGGTCTGCGCCTGCTTCACGACAGCAACCTGTCCGCCTGGCTGCGTTCCTTTCCGCCTCCTTTGTTGTGGACAGTCAGCACCCTGACACGCCTGCCACTGCGACACCCCTACTGGCAAAACCTGTCGGGTGGCACTGCGTTGCAGGTATGCGTCAAACGTGGCTGGAGCGAATATCATGCCCTGACCTGGGAACGGCAATAATCTGCTCGCGGCTTCGCCTGAAATTCATCCCTGCATAAATAAAGAAGGGGGCCATGCGGCCCCCTTCCTGTTTTGCCTGTCAAACCTGCAAGCGATCAGAAATCAGGCGTCCAGTCGATGGACATCCAGAACTGACGGCCCCAGGGCTGCTGCAGACGGCTTTCGAACCCGCCCAGAATCGGCAGACGCTGCGGCTGCTGATTGAACAGATTGCGGATACCCCCGCTCAAGGTCACTTCGCTGCCGAAGAAATCATTGAGGATATAGGAGTACTGACCGTTGACGATCCACTGGCCCTCAATCACACGAGAGGCCGGGAATTTGGAGAACAGATTGTTCACCGTGTCATCGAAGATCACATTATGCGAGTACGAACCGGTCAGAGACGCACTGTGGTTGCCCATGAACCAGCTGCCACGCAGGGTGGTCTTGAACTTGGGCAGTGGCGCTACCACACCGGAGTTCGCATTCTGGTAACCCAGTGCATCCTTGATGCCCCCGAACAGGTCTTCATACTCGTACTTGCTGAAGTAGGACACATTCGCCGAGGTGGAGAAGGTCCCCCAGTTGTCCGTGCTGAAGCGATAGTCCACCTTGCCATCGTACAGATCGATCCATACGGAGCTGATGTTGTTCGCCTGACGGATGATGCGCAGCACCTGACCGTTGGACAGGTCACGGATCACGCCACTGGCGCCCGTGTTGTCCTGGGTCTTCAGCCAGTTGTCCGCCGCAATGCGCGTGGCGGACCCTGGCGTCGGGTTATACGCTTCTTCGCTGGAGCCAATGGCCTGCAGCATACGGGTGAACTGGGCATCCGTTGTTTCCGGGTTGCTCAGCGTACGGATACGGTCCGTGTACTCGATGGTCTGGTAGTCCAGGCTCACGCTCAGACCGTCCAGCGACCCGCCCGGTTCCCAGGTGAAACCGACGTTCTTCATCACGGAAGTTTCCGGGCTCAGGTTCGGGTTGCCTGAGGAACAGCCCGCTGCACCAGTCAACTGGCCGCCCGTGATCTTGTCCAGACCGAAGAACACTTCGGAGCAGCCTTCGTTCGGATCATAGGGACGCGCCTGAGTGGCGGTCGGGGCCAGGAAGCTCTCGCCCCAGGACGCACGAATTGCCAGCTCCGGTGTTGCTTCCCAGCGAACTGCCACTTTCGGCGTGGTCGCATCCAGACCGAAATCGCGGAACTTCTCGTGACGCACCGCCACCTGCGCGGCAACGGTCTCAAGAATCGGAATATCCAGCTCGACGAATGCTGCGTACACCTTGTTGTAGTAGGTGGCATTCTTAGGCGGAGTGTCCACGATGTTGACGTTGTAGTCTGCGCGTGTCAGCTCCAGCGGGTTGTTGCCCAGGAACTCGGTACGGTCACGCATCTGGAAACCGGTTGCCATCTGCAGCGCACCGGCCGGCAGATCAAACAGTTCACCCGCGATAGTGGCCTCGAAGATGTCCAGTTCGTCGTCATTCGTGGTCACGTTGTCCACGTTGGTAAACAGCCAGTCCACCAGCTCCTGGCTGTTACGCGTGGTCGCTTCGTTGTAGTAGGGCGAACGGGGGTCCGCTGAACCGAAGGGGTTCCAGTATTCGTTCCCATTGGGGCCGCCCTGGCCCAGCAGCGCCTGCTGCATTTTGCCGATATGCAGCAGTTTTTCGTCCTGATTGCGACGATCAAACTGGCGGGAGTACAGCGCATAACCACTCCAGGTATCGCTCATCTCGAAGTTGGCCTGCAGCTTGTAGCGCTGGGTGTAGTACATCACCGGTTGCAGACGTGCCCCGGTGCTGGACTCGAAGTGGCTCGGCCAGTGGTCCCGATCCAGAATGGTGAAGGGACGATAGTTATAGGGCACCACATCGAAACCATAGGGGTTGGCCGGGTGGCTGGCGGGAACGACCAGCGCGTTACGGCTGTTGGTGTTCTGGCCATAGGTGCCGGTGTTGCGGTTCTGTACCTTGCGGAAGCTGTGGTTCATGGTGAGCTCGAAGTTCAGCCAGTCATTCGCTTCCCAGGTCACGTTGTTGTACAGATTGTACTCACTGGCCTCGCCCTGCAGATCCCACTGGGGCGTGTAGTACCAGTAACAGCCACTCGTCCCAACGGGATAACCACTGGGGCCACTGAGCTGAGCACCCAGATGGTTCTCTTCCGGCGTGCCGAAAGTGCCGCAACTCGGGTCAACCAGGCTGCCCCCGGTCATAGTACCGCCATGCACACCGCCCACAACCGGAGTCGCGCCATTCACGCGACGATAGACACCCGGGTTGCCGGAGGAGGAGTAGCCGTAGGCCACCTCCGCCGTGCGCATGCGCTCGTAGGTCATCAGGGAGCCCTGATGCTTGCCTTCCAGGGCGCCAACATAGTTGATGCCGTTATCAAAGGACTTGCCCCACAGCACAGAAGCAGAGTAGTCCTCCATCTGCGCCTTCTCGTCGCGCTGGTAGTAGGTACGGGCCTTGACCCCTTCAAAGTCCTTGATCGGAATCAGGTTTACCACACCCGCCACGGCATCGGAACCGTACAGGGCAGAGCCCCCGTCCAGCACCACTTCCAGGCGGTTCAGGGCGATATCCGGGAACATGGTGCTGACTGTGCTGTTGATGGTACGCAGGCCATCGGCCAGTACCAGGGTAGAGTTTTCCCCCAGACCGCGCAGGTTGAAGGTGGCGCCGGTGGAATCCTGACCACCGTCCTGGCCGGCATTCACGTTGGCCACGGTGTCGGTATTCTGGGTGAAGGTCAGGTCACGGATGTATTGCCCGATGGACGGAGCTCCGGACTCGTACAGGTCTTCCTGGCTGACCGTGGCAACGTTGGCTTCCTGAGCGAAGGCCGAGTTGCGGATGTAAGAACCGGTTACCACCACCTCCTCCACTTCGGCATCGTTGTTCTGAGCCAGAGCGGCGGCGGGTAGCCCCAGTACGGAAACGGCCATCACGGCCTGGGTCAATCGATACAGTCGATTGCGTTTGAATTGTGTAGTCAAGGTATATCTCCCGTGTAGTTGTAATTTTTTGCAAGCCTACAATGCACCAAAAGGGCCTAATGCCCCCTTTTAGTGCGCGCATAAAAAAGAAGGCAATGAGCCAGACTTTTTTGTGCACACGACACCTTAACTTCTTTAAAAATTAACGGCAAAATACACCCTGCTTGGAACTCTCCAAAAAGCATCCAAAATAAATCATGGATGCATAAATAGTTGATAAAGAAGAATTTTTAAAGCAGAAAACCGGCTTGCAGCGCTTTCTAGGATTGGTTGTGGATTTCTGTTAAATTGGCTTGCCAAGCCACCCCAATACTCACAATTACAGTGCTTTTGCGATGACACTCTTGGCCATATTCACCAAGCAGAGCCAGGACCGCTCCGAAGAAAACAATCCAGCGATGACCCTGCTGGATTGGCGTGTTTTCGCGGCAACCTGCACTCTCGTAAACCTGCACAGTGGCGAAGAAATCCGCATCACCCCTCGCGGCATGGAGGTGTTGATGCACCTCATCCGCCACCCGGAAACCGTAGTCAGTGCCAACGAACTGCTGGAGCTGTTCTGGAGCAAATCGGTCCGCTCCGATCACGCCGTGCACAATGTCATCGCAGAGCTGCGGGGCGCACTGGGAGACCAGGCCTCGAACCCCCGCTATATCAAGACCTACCCGAAACGCGGCTATGCCCTCATCGCGCCAGCGCTCGGCGCCCCTGCGCAGGAAGAAGAGAAAGAGCAAAATCCGGCTCGCCCTCCCGGCTCTTTTGCCTTCGGGCTGCGAGTGCGAGCGGCACTGCTTGGCGGGGCGCTCGCATTGGGGCTCGTTGCGGCCCTGATAAACAGCGATCTGTTTGACGCCTCGCCTCCGCAATCTTCCGGCCAGCGCATGCTGCTGGTGCAGCCCTTCGAAAATATCAATGTGGAGAGCAGCGATCTGTATCTGTCCAGGCAATTGCCCGGCAGCCTGGTGTCCCGCCTGAGCAAGATTCCGAATGCGCAAATCGTGGTCAACCAGGGTAATATCCGCGCAGACACGGCGGACTACCTGCTCAATGGCAGCATTCAGCAGGTCAACGACCAGCACCGTGTGCAGGTGAACCTGACCGATGCCCACAGCAAGGTCATCCTGTTCTCGGACCAGTTCAATTTTTCCTCCGAAGAAATTTTCAATATTCAGGACCAGATCGTGCAGCATGTGGTGATCGCGCTGCGCGTCATTCTCGATGAAGACCTGCGCAATGAAATGCAGGACTGGGGCACCTCCAGCGCGCTGGCCTACGATGCCTTTCTCAAGGGGGAGTTCTATGCGAATTCCTCCAACCATGCGAGCTTCCGGCAGGCCATCGATAATTTCCTGTTCGCCATTGCCCAGGACCCCGATTTTGAAAATGCCTACCTTGGGCTGGCCAATATCGCCACCAAGAACGGGCTCTACAGCCTGTCCGAAACCGGTAACGAAATGCGGCAGCAGGTCAATTTCGCCCTGCGCGAGCTTTTGCGCATCAACCCCTATTCGCAAAGTGCCAAGGCGGCACAGATTCTTGCCCTGCGCGTCGAGGGCAATAACCAGCCGATTATCGAGCAGGCCATCACGAATATGGTGCTCGACGGCAATCCACCCAATTTCGCCATTTCCCACTACGCCTCATTACTGACCAGTGGCCAGTTATTCCGCGAGGCCAGCGATTTCCTGAGCCTGATTCCTGACGAAACGCCCTACCGGGTCTCTCCGGATGCGACCTGGACTTATCGTGACCAGATCGCAAAACCACAGGATCTGATCGCGGTCAAAAAGCAACAATTGCTGGAAAAGCCCAGGCACCTTGGCATTCTGGGCAGCCTGGCGCGCAGCTATGCTTTCCTGGGCGAGCGTGAGCAGGCCAACGCCTATCTCGCCCAGCAACTGGAGGTGGATGAGGAAGGCCCCAGCAGCATGCTGAGCCAGGTGATCATCAGCGCATTGTACGGCAGCTCGATTCCTGCGGGAGACCGCCTCGAAGCCATGAACCGCAATAATCCCGAGTTCAATTTTGTATTTGGCGTCAAGGCATTCATCCTCGGAGACGTCAACGAAGGTATTCAGCGCTGGCAGCATCTCAACGCCCTCGATATACGACGCTTATTCAGCTGGCTGAGCCATTCCGTGATTTTCTTCCCCGATGCGGTGCTGGAAGACGCACGCTACCAGGCCCTGCTTGACGAGTTGGGCATCGGCCGGGACTGGCAACACCGCCTGATGGAGGACCTTATCCAAATGTCCGAGGTCACTGGCATCACGCTCAGCGAAGAATCACGCACAGCCCTGGCCTCAGGGCAGATATTCACCCGCAACAATCTCTGGGATCACGCGTCCGTCTGCTATCTCTGTGCACGCAACCCCGTCACCTCGCTCTCCCCTATGGAGCGCAACACCTACTGAGATCACCGCCTGCGCAGGCAGGCACGATTGGTGGCCGGAGTGTTTTAGGAGCTATTTCGGAGAGTTTCGGGAGGACTTCCAATCCCTCGCTGTCAACAATACACCAGCCCTCAACGACCTCGTTTACGGATGAATGACGTCGATGGCGCAAGAACCGGCCACTCCATAGTCGGGCGAGTGTTCTTGTGTAATGCCTGCGGCATCAGCCCACCAGCATTGGGCGCATCTCTGCACTGACCTCTCCGATTACCAGAGATGATTATTCAGGGAAACCCACATTTGGGTTTCCCTTTTTTTTACCTGCAAAACGAACACCCGCTCAAGAATATGTTACTCATCACGCTATCCGGGTCTTTGCAGTCTTTTCTGCATTTTTATGTGGGGAATTCCCACTTCAGAGAAGATTTCCCCAACGCACTGATAGCCCAATTTCTCGTAAAACCCCACTGCCGTACTTCTTGCATGCAACTCCACGGAGTCACCACCCCTGCCAGCCAACACATGCTCCACCTCACGCACCAGACGCCGCCCAAGCCCTCGCCCTTGCAAAGATTCAGTCACCGCCATCTGTCTCAGCTTATAAACAGTTGAACAAATTTTCCGCACACAGACGCAGGCCAGCATCTCTTCATCCGCCTGCGAAAAAAGCGCAAAAAGAAACTGATTCTCCTCACCCGCCAGATCTTCCTCATCCAGCTTTCTTCCCAGAGGGTGACGCAGAACCCTGTTACGAAGCACCAACATCTGTTCGTACTTTGGTGAGGAAAACACCAGCTCTTTTAGTTTAAACATTGAACACTCCGTCCCTGTAGAAAACGGTGTCTAAAAAAATCAGAGCGCTAGCGAACGCCTGATCGAAATCACATCTGAGCACAACAAGTAATCCCCATAAAAACATGCATCAGTCCGGTTTTCGATATTGTGCACGAAGACTGCTATATTGCCCGCTCCTGACAGGAATGGCTTACAACAACACAAAACCAGCAAGCACCCAGGTGGAAACCCGGTCTCACACACAAACCATCCGGGTTTCATCGACCGCAAAAGGAGATTTTGCCCATGCGACACCGCACCCTGCTCAGCAGCGCCATCGCTCTTGCGTTGCTGCAATCCCCGACATTCGCCCAGACGTCCGACACGCCTCTTGCTATTTTAATCCCCGGGAGCGGCACCTATTCGCGCGCCATCTCTACCGACTCCCAATCCGCACAGGCCTTCTTCGACCAGGGTTTGCGCATGGCCTGGAGTTTCTATTTTCCGGAGTCCATTGCCTCTTATCAGGAGGCATCCCGTCTGGACCCGGACAGCCCCATGCCCTATTTCGGCCTGGCGCATGCCGCCGGCCCCAATCCCAACAGCCGCTACCAGAACCTGCCCGATGACCCGCAGGGCGCCGGCCTGGCTGCCATCCGCCAGGCCCTGACGCTGGCCGCCAATGGCACGCAAAAGGAACAGGACATGATCAATGCCCTGTTCGTGCTTTACAACACCGATGCCATACGCGATTCCCGCCAACGCGATCTCGCCTATGTGGATGCCATGCGTGATCTTCGACAAAAGTACCCGACAGACCCGGACATTCACACGCTCTTCGCCGAAGCCTATATGAACACCACCCGCTGGGACTACTGGGAGGCTGACGGCAGCGCAAAACCGGGCACCGCCGAGGCCCAGGAGGCGCTGGAAACCGCCATGCGTCTTGAGCACGATCACCCGGGCGCGAACCACCTGTACATCCATCTCATGGAAGGCTCCTCCCAACCCGAACTGGCCATGCCCGCCGCCCAGAAACTGGAGGCCACCGTGCCCGTCTCCGGCCACATGGTGCACATGCCCGGCCATATTTACCTGCGCGTGGGTGAGTATGAAAAGGCCATCGACATCAATGAGCGCTCGCAGATCGTGGACCAGCAGTTCGCGCAAATCTGGGGCCAGACCAATTTCCCGAACATCGGCACCTATGGCCTGTCCCACAAATCCCATGCGCCACACGCACTGGACTTCGTGCGCTACGCCAATATGCTGCAGGGCAATTACGCCCAGTCATCTGCGGCAGCCGAGGAAGGTGCAGCCAGCGTGGGCGTTGCCGTCGAGGCCGTGAACCGGGGCCAGAAGCGCATCGCGCACGCCTGGATCGTGGACAAGGTGTTTGGCAAATGGGACAAGATTCTCTCCAGCAAACAGAGCCACTCCGGCACCCCTTATCTGGATGGCATGTGGAGCTATGTCAAAGGCAGCGCCCTGGTATCGACAGGGCAAGTCGCAGCGGCTGAAAAAGAATTGGCCAATATCCGCCAGCAGGCGGCCGACCCGAATGCAAATTCCGCCGGTGTCAGCCCGACACCTGCCGTCCACATTCTTCAGCTTGCCGGCTTCGCGCTGGAAGGCGAAATCAAGGAAGCACGGGGAGATCTCACGGGGGCCATTGCTGCTTATACCCACGCCGTGGAATTACAGGATGCCGCCAATTACACCGAACCGCCCGACTGGTCCCAGTCCATCCGCCTCTATCTGGGCGCTGTGCTGCTCAAGGCTGGGCGGCCAGCAGAGGCGGAAGCGGTATACCGCAAGGACATGGAATGGAACCAGCAGAATGGCTGGGCCACTTTCGGATTGGCTCAGGCATTGGAGGCCCAGGGGAAACACCAGGAGGCCATTATCAGCAAACGTCAGTTTGATTCTCTCTGGCGCAATGCCGATGTCACGCTGACGCGATCACGCCTCTAGCCCAACGCCCGTGAGACTGTGTCAGCCCTTACGCAAGAAAGCGAAGGGGCTGACACAATCCACACACAAACACGAAACTCTCACACCCGCTTTAGAAGTTTCCGCGAATCTTCAAGGCATAGCGGCGCCCGGTGGTGGAGCACGCCCACTCAATTTCTTTCAGCACCCCGTTCCTGATGTGCCCGTCATAGCGACGTCTCATCGGGCACAGCTGATAGTCTTCCAGATTATTGGCCTCAAAGCGGTAGGTCAGGCCGGCGAAGCCCACCTTTTCAACATAGAAGGTGAGATCGCTGCCGACTGCAAGATTGTAGCGATTGTCAACATCCCAGAGCAGGCGTCCGTCGTCGATTCTATCGTTGAATGTCACCCCATAGCTCATCTTGTATTGCGGCAGATCATGTCGATAAGTGAAGCGATAACTGCCCCGGTCGTAGGGAGGAAACCCGTGCTCCCTTGATATCAGGGGATCATTATGGAACTCCGATTCCTGTACCGTAACGGCGGATGTGAACAGCGCCTGCGGCAAGCCGATAAAGCCCAGCCTGAAGCTGGCATTGAGCACAAGACCGTAAGCTGCCGCCGAGCCTATATTGCCATTGGTGGACTGCAACAGCGTGGGCGTGGAAATATCCACCTTGCCAATCTTGTTGTCGTATTCGTAATGAAAATAGCGGGCGTTGATGGTCCCACGATCCTCAGGCAGACGGTAATCCAGTGTCACCTCCCCGCGCAGACTTATCTCCGGCTCCAGATGCGGATTGCCCGCCACCGTGTCCTGATCGTCGTCGCGTTCATTGGTGGCCCGGGAAAAATCCGCAAAGCTCAGCTGTGTCACCACGCGCTCCAGCGTGGTACGCAGTTGCAGGGAATTGCTGATGTTATAGCGCAAATCCACCTTCGGTTTGATGTACTGGAAATCCCGTTCATTGCTCAGATCACCGCTCTGGGAAATGGTGGAAAATTCCGCCACCAGTGAACTCTCAAGAGACAGCTTCGGATTGAGTTGCCAGTTGTGAATCACAAAAGGTTCGTAGCGGACTTCCTCCACCGTGGAATTGGCATTCGGCAGCGGCACCGGCGTCAGGCCACCATAACCGGGGTCGCCTGCACTGCCGGGGCGCAGAACTCCCTGCTTGAGCGCGGAATCCTGGATGGTCTGCGCAGCCTCGACCCCGAATTCGATGCCCTGCCCTTCCCGCAGATTCATCGTGTAGGAGTTGCGGGTGATGCGCTCCCGGTAGCGACTGCTGGTGCTCAGATAAAGATTCTTGCTCTCCGGCCCGCCCAGGGCCGTGGAGAAAAACCGCTCGCGCAGCACATCCGTGTGTTTGTCATTGATAATGAACAAGCCCTTGATGCGGCTGCCGTTGGTGAAGCCGTGCTCGTAGTCGCCACCAAACTCCCAGTTGTCACTGGTGGAGGGAATCGCCTCACGCTCGTAACGAACCTCTGGCGTCGGGAGATTGTAATTGGTGATGACGCGATCGAGTGTCGTGGGCGGATCGCTCTCGTTGTACAGCATATTGAAGGCAATGCGGTCACGCGGAGTCAGGGCATACGCGACATTGGCGTTGAGCGTATAGTTTGTCTGCTCCCTGTAACGATCAAACGCAATGGTATCGTTGGGCGACAGATCGCCATTGATGCTGTGTTCGAAACTCTCCGTATGCTCATACGCCGAAACCACTGTGCCACTGAGCAGATAATTGAGCTTCCCCGACTGCCCGCTCCAGGACAGCGAGCCTCCTGGTTCCAGCGTGCCATCCGCAAAATGGGTGGCATTCACCTCGGTGGAAATACTGGAGCGGGAAAGCGCCTCCTTCAGCACGATGTTGACGATCTGCCCGCTGTTCTGCACGTCCAGATCGCTGGAGCTACCACGGATAATCTCGATGTAATTCACCTCATTGGCAGCAATGCGGTTGAGCTGGCTGCTCGCCTCATTGGCCTTGCCGGCCAGGCGCTTGCCATCGATCAGTATCTGCGCGCTGGACCCCAGGCCGCGGTCTCCGCCGGAACTGGAACTGCTGGTCCCCAGGATAAGCTCAATACCCGGAATACGATTGAGCATGTCATTGACGGTGATGGGGGCATACTCAGAAAAATACTCGGCAGGGAATCGAACGGAGGCATCGTTCTCGTTACTCTGCTGCGCCTGGGCACAAGTAATGGCCAGGCTCAACGTCAGACTTGAGAGGGTAATCAGGCTTGGTTTTGACATATTATTGTTCCTTTTTTTATACAGCGCCCAACAGGGGCATGACGCACATCTTGTCTTTATAGCTCTACCGCCGCAGCCGCGGCCCGCAACTCCTCCAGCAAGCGCTGTGCACGCTCAACGCCGAAATGTTCCTCGAAACGAAGCTGAGCCTCATGCCACAGGGTCATGGCATGCTCAAGCTTCTGCTCCCCCACGGGGGTCAAGCGCACATCCTTGCGGCGCTTGTCCTCCTGCGAGCGCACCATCTCCAGCAGCCCGTCCCGCTCCAGGGGTTGCAGGTTTCTGCCCAGGGTGGTTCTGTCCATCTCCAGGGATTTTGCCAGCGCATTGATCGCCAGCGGCCCCTTCAGCTTGAGAACATTCAGCAGAATCAACTGCGTCACGCGCACACCACTGGGCGCCAGCGTATGATCGTAGAACTGGGTCAGATGGCGGCTTGCATGCCGCGCATTAAAGGCATAACAGGGAACTTTGTTGGGGTGCACTGCCTGGTTTCCGGGTCAAGTTAGGTGTAACTACACGCATATTCTGTGCATATACACCTATTGTCAAGAAGGAATACCGCTGCGCATGACACTGTGTTTTACTGAGGCCACTTCGCTTGGCCCATCATCGGGAGGAGGAATCAGGATGCAATACAGTCGAAGCTGGCGCCTGTTGCACTGGCTCATTGCGCTGTGCGTCATCGCACTGGTGCCGGTGGGCCTGCTGATCGAGGCGAGAACCGAAGCCAATCTCTGGGATCGCACCACCGATATCCTGTACGGTCTTCACAAAACCCTGGGCTTCAGTGTCCTCGTGCTGATGCTGCTGCGTATTGGCTGCAAGCTGTGGCTGCAGGCTCCCGCCTACCCGGACACGCTGTCACGGCGCCAGATCCTGGCGGCCAAAAGCCTTCATCATCTGTTCTATGTGCTGCTGATTCTGGTCCCGCTGCTCGGCTGGGCCGGCGTCACCGCCTTCCCGGCCCTGATGATTATTCCTGGAGTCGAGCTGCCGCCCATGCCCGGCATCCCCCGGGACCCGGTGCTGGCAGAAAGACTCTTCGGCGTTCATGGCGCTTTTGCGCTGCTGCTGGCCCTGCTGGCACTCGGGCACATCGTGGCGGCACTGTGGCACCGCTTTGTGCTGCACGATGAGGTCTTTCAGCGTATGGGGTTTCGACACCTGAGCGACAAGGAACACAAGAGCTAGGAGAACGCATGCAGACAGATCAACAGGCTGTTGAAGGGGAGGCCGGAAGCAGAGCGTACTGCTTCCGGCTCATATTGTTGTTCTTTTCATTGCAATCCCGTGTATCGAATTCTTCTTATGGGTTGGGGTGAATTCCCCAGCAAACGCTTCTTGAACGATGACTCCGGGGCGGCAGATTACTCGGAACGCGGAACGAAACTGAACTTCAGGTTGCTGCGGACAGGAACGGCAACACCGTTATCCATGACCGGCTCGAACTGCCAGCGGGAAATCGCATTCAGGGCAGACTGCGTGAACTGGCCGGAAGAGGCATCGGCGATGGCCGGTGTGGTCACGGAACCGTCTGCCGCAACAGTGAACTCCACCAGGACATAACCATCAACACCTGCCATATCGGCGAACAGGGGGTAGGCAGGCGTGACACTTTCGCGAACAGTCAGTTGGGTGCTGCTCATGTAGCGGCCTGCGATTTCATCGGCGGATACAGAGGCAGAAGCGACAGCGACAGCCAGAGCACTGGCAGACAGGGCGATTTTGCGGATAGACAGTACAGACATGATAAATACCTCGTTGCTTGGATGCGTGAATATGGGTGTGTCGCCGAGGATGAGGAGAGGATCAATCTCAACTCCTGTTGACACACTCTGGATATAGCAAACGCCGGGCCAAGTTTTAAATATCTTTTATTTCAATATCTTAGCGATTTTCAAGGACGTCCAAACGCTGTCAGGCATGCACCGTGAAAAAGCATAGCGCTCCAAATCTGTGCGAAAAGGTAACGTTTTCTGGGTAGAAAGGTAGCAATTTATCCGACTTCAACGATTCTTGCCGCCGCCGTGGATGTGCGCCAATATGCGGGCTTTGCCCCCAGGAGACGACATGGACGGAACCCGCCGCGAACTGCACCGATCCGTGCTGCTCGGTAGTGTCGGCATCATGCTGGGCGCACTGCTTCTTGCCATGGCAGGGGTGCCGACTGCCGGCGTACTGCGCTGGGCGGCGCTGTCCGCCTCTGTGTGGGGCCTGGTCTGGTGGCAAACCAACATCCGCCTGCCGCTGAATCGGGCCACGAACGATGCCCCTCTTTACCCGACCCTGGGCACTGCCAATCGCCTTACCCTGCTGCGAGGCTATCTCATTGCCCTGAGCGCCGGTTTTCTGCTGCTGCCCTATACCACTCCCTGGCTGCCCTGGTTGCCGGCCTTTCTCTATTCGGTGGCCGCCATCCTCGACCGCGTGGACGGTTTTATTGCCAGGCGCAGTGGCCAGAGCTCCCTGCTTGGCGCCTCTCTGGATACCCTCTTCGATGCCCTGGGGCTGCTGATTGCCCCATTGCTGGCGGTCGCCGCAGGCAAAACCCACTGGTCCTATCTGAGCGTCAGCCTGGCCTATTATGTGTTTCATCTCGGGCTGCGCTGGCGGGAGCGGCACGATCTGCCGGTGTATCCGCTGCGGCCCAATACCTTGCGCCGGACGCTGGCGGGTTTTCAGATGGGCTATGTTGCCGTGGTGTTGTGGCCCCCGTTTGCGTCACAGGTGAGCGTTCCCGCCGGTGCGGGTTTCATGTTGCCACTGCTGCTTGGCTTTGTGGTGGACTGGGCGGTGGTCAGTGGGCGTCTCAACATGGAGCACGCAGCCGTGGCAAAGGCTTTTGCAGGCTTGCAGCGCTTCAGTCATCACACCGGGCAGCCACTGCTGCGCTTACTGTGCATCGGCTGTCTGCTCTATGCCCTCGGAGACGCTTCCGCCTCCATCAGTTTTCTCGGGCTGGCGGGCACCTCGGCCCTGAGCATACTCACAGGCTTTGCTCCCCGCATCGGGGCACTCACGCTCCTTGTACTGCTCGCCCTGCAGCCCGCGGCCGTCAGCGACAGCCTCGCTTTTATCCCACTGTTGTTCAGCACCATCTGGCTACTGCTTCTGGGCGGTGGTCGCGGCAGCCTGTGGCAAGGGGACGGTGACTGGGTGGAACGACACGATGGTGCGCCATGAGAAACCCCTGGCTCATTGCATTTCTCCTATGGCTGGTCGCCATTGTCCTGGCCGTGTTCGCGCTGCGCCAGTTGCCGCTGGCAAACCTTTTGCGCACGGCCTTCCAGCTCTCCCTGTGGCAGCTGCTGGTATGGATAGCCCTGAACCTGGCAATCCTTCTGCTGTCGGCCCAGCGCTGGCGAGAGCTGCTGCTGGCTCTCGCCACCCCGGTCTCACGCATGCGCCTGCTGGGCAACCGCCTCGCCGGGCAGACCATCAGCTTTCTCACCCCCGGTCCTCAATTTGGCGGTGAACCGCTGCAGGTCTTCTGGCTTGTTCGCGGCACAGGGGTCGCGCTGCACCGCGCCCTGTTGAGCCTGAGCCTCGATCGTCTCATCGAGCTGTGGGTGAATTTCTCGCTTCTGGCGCTGGGCATTGTGTTCGTGCTGGGGGCCTCAGACAGCCGTCTGCCTCAAGGCCTGCCTGCCTTGGGTGCACTCGTGCTGTTGCTGGCGCTGAGCTCGGCCCTGCTGTTCCTTCTGCTGCGGCGTCCGCAACGCTGGCTGCCCACACTGAAACGCTGGTGTCAGCACTGGCTGCAGCATCCCCGGCTCGCGGGCCTGGATATTCAGTGGGAACAGCTCGACAGGGACCTGAGCCGCCTGCCCGTGGAACACCTCAAGTTGCTTTTCCGCTGTCTGCTGTTATCCCTACTGAGCTGGGCGGCAATACTCGCGGAGCTTTGGTGGCTGATGAACTGCGCCGGCATTCATCCCGACCCTGCAGGTTTTGCACTGATTGCCGTGAGCATACGCCTGGCCATGCTGCTGCCCCTGCCCGGTGGCATCGGCACCATCGAGGCCGCCGTTGTGTGGGCCTTGCCCACGCTCGGTGCGGGCGTTGCCGAAGCGGCAACACTGATCCTGCTGATGCGCTCGCGGGATGTCGCGCTGCTCATCTGCGGGTTTATCGCCCTGGGCAGACAACACAGACCTGTGAATACCCGGGAATGTCAGCCACCAAAAGCCTGACGATACGCCGCCCAGCACTGGGCGTTTTCCCAGAGCTTGACCTGCACAGCACCCCGACCGGGAATCGCCAACTGTGCCATCATGCTTTCGCAGAGGATGCGGCTGAAGTGTTCGAGGCTGGGGTTGAGGCCGGAGAACGCCTCCTTGTCGTTCAGCAGGGCATCCCGGTAATCGCTGACCACCTGGTTCAGTGCCGCCTCGATGTCCATGATGTCCACCAGATAGCCATGCTTGTCCAGCGTTGCCGCCTCGATACTGAACTCCAGCACATAGTGATGGGCATGGGGCTGATTCTCGCTGCCCCAGTCTCCTCCCACGAGGTAATGGCGGGCAATGAATTCTCGCGTTACGGCAACGGTATACATGGCACTTTCCTTTTGCTGAATGTCAGTCGTAGACGAAAACTGCCTGCACCATGGCATCGGTGCCTGCGTGCAGGCGTTGATAGAGAGAGGCGGCATCCGCCAGGGCCACGCGCTCGCTGATCAGGCTGGCAGGATGCAGCCCACGCAACATGTCGAGGACCGTTGCGAAACGCCGCGCCTTGTCCCAACGGGCCGTCAGTTGCGGCGCCAGCGTGCTGACCTGACTGGTAGAAATGCTAAGGCGGTTGCGGTGCGCCTTGCCTCCCAGAGCCAGCGGCGCACTCTTGCTGCCATACCAGCTTCCAAGCACAATGCGCGAGGCAAAGCCCGCATGCTCTATGGCCGTATTCAGGGCCTGAGGCACCCCGCTCACCTCATAGATCAGGTCGGCACCGTCAACGGGCAGGCCCAGGGTCGCCTGTGATTCGCTGTCGAGCCCCGCCACTCGATGCACCCCCAGCTGCAGGGCGAACTCGCGGCGCAGGGCGATACCATCAATCCCCAGCAAGGCCGCCAGCGGTAAACGGGCCAGCAACGCACTGAGCAACAGGCCCACCACGCCAAGGCCGAGCACCAACACGCGCTCGCCCAGTAAGGGCCGGCCATCCTGTACCAGGCTGACCGCCGTTTCCATATTGGCCAGAAACACGGCGTCCTCAAAGGCGAGATCGTCGGGCAGCACGATCAGATTTTCGGGAGCGCTCAGGAAGTGGCTGGCATGCGGGGCAAATGCGAACACGCGGCGACCCAACCATACTTCGTCCACCCCGGCACCGATGGCCTCGACCTCGCCCACACAGGCATAACCGTATTGCAGGGGAAACGCGGCAGAGCCGGCGAGCGATTCCAGGCTGGCATCCAGCGCCATGTCCGCAGGCACCTGGCCACGGTACACCAGCAGTTCTGTTCCGGCACTGGGGGCTGACAAGCGCGTGCGTACACGCACTTCGGCGGCAGACGGCTGCGGCATGTCCACTTCCCGCAGCTCGACCCTGAGCGCCTCACAAAACCAGAGCTGTCGTGCCTTCTCCCTCATCGCGCAGCATCCTCGCCGTAGTGCAGCGGCCCCCACATGATCAGATCATCCCCAAGCCGCTGCGTGCCCAGCGGAGAAATCCGAGGAATCTGGCACTCACGATGCAGACCCAGGTCGGCTACCGCCTTGTAACCCCCAACCAGTGCCGGCGCCACTGTCAGCACAATGCCATCGGCAAGACCGGCACGCAGAAAGCCGTTGATCACCTGGGCCCCTCCTTCCACCATGATGCGGCGGATACCCCGGCGCGTCAGTGCCAGCAGTGCGCTGCGCAGATCCACATGCCCCTCCGCCGTGGTGTCCACCCCGATGAGCTCCACATCCTGACGCGTTTGCCCGGCATTGGCCACACTGGTCAGCACCCAGCAGCGATGCTGTTCACTCTTGCACAGGCGAGCGCTCGGCGGCATTCTCAACTGGCTGTCCAGCACCACTGGCTGCGGGCTGGGCCCAGTGCATTCACGCACCGTCAACTGCGGGTCATCCGCCAGGACAGTGCCGATACCGACCAGGATGCCATCGTGAAGACTGCGCAGGCGATGCGTCAACTGCAGGGAATCCCGGTTGCTCAATATCAGCGGATGACCGGGCCGCAGGGCCAGGCTGCCGTCCCAGCTCTGCGCATAACACAAGGTGACCCAGGGCCGGCCAATGGGAACACGGGCCGATTCACCCTGCAGCCACTGGCTGAGTTGTTGACTTATTGTTGTTGGCATAGCGGCGAATGGTAAGTCGCCCCCTGGCAATAGGCAAGGCAGGCAGGGGGCCGCAACAGGCTGGGATTTCTGCTGCACAGGCGGCACAATAGCGGCCTGAACCCCCAGGAGCCAGCGTGTCAAAATCCGTCTATTTCGCCATCCCCGGAGACCTGGAATCCCGCACCGGCGGGTATGCCTACGACCGGCGCATGATCCGCGAACTGCAGGCACTGGGCTGGCAGGTCCACGTTCTGCCACTGGCGGCCAGCTTTCCCTTTCCGGACGGTATTGCACTGCGGGAGACAGACTCCCTTTTGTCTTCGCTACCGGATCAGACTCTGGTGCTGATGGACGGACTGGCGCTTGGCGCCATGGGGACGCTCGCAGCGCAGCACCAGACACGGCTGCGACTGATTGCGCTGTGTCATCATCCACTCGCTCTGGAGAGTGGCCTGTCCCAGGACATGCGTCAGCATTTCCTGCAGTCCGAGGCCAGCGCCCTTGCCGCAAGCCGTGCCGTCATCGTCACCAGCCAGGCCAGCCGCGCACTGCTCCCCCGTCTGTTTGCCATTGCGCCAGAACGAATCACGGTTGCGGTGCCCGGCACCGACCCCGCCCCCTTTGCCCCCTGTACCGGCCGGCCACCCGTGCTGCTGTGCGTGGCAACCCTGACCCGTCGCAAGGGACACGACCTGCTGATCGAGGCACTGGCCGCCGTGCAACATCTGGACTGGCAGGCGCGCTTTGTCGGTGCAGATACCTTCGACCGGGCTTGGGCAGAGACCCTGCGCAAACGGATTCAGGCAAAGGGGCTGAGCGAACGCATCGTGCTGACCGGCAGCCGGAACGATCTGCAGGCCGAGTATCTGCACGCGGATGTTTTTGTCCTGCCCACGCGCTTCGAAGGCTATGGCATGGTGTTTACCGAAGCGCTGTCATACGGCCTTCCCGTCATTGCCACCCAGGTGGACGCGGTCCGGGACATCGTGCCGGAGACGGCCGGGCTGCTCGTAGCACCAGAAGACCATGCGGCCCTGGCGCAGGCACTGAACCGCCTGCTCAGCGATCGCGCATTGCGTCATTCCCTGAGCCTGGGCGCCCGGGAGAGCGCTGCCACGCTGCCGCGCTGGCGTGACAGCGCAGACATTGTTGCCCGGCTTCTGCAGGATTTTTCGTCATGAGTGGTTTTTCAATCGAATGGTTGCAATTGCGGGAAGCGGCAGACCGCGCAGCACGCGATACACAGCTCCTCAACAAGGCCCTGCACTGGCTACCGGAAAACGCCCGCATTGTCGATCTGGGCTCGGGGACGGGATCAACCCTGCGCGCGCTGCAGGCTCATTCATCAAAGAGTTACCGCTGGCGCCTGCTCGATATTGATTCGCAGCTGCTCGCCGAAGCCCGGCGCCGACATGCACACGAACTGCCGCTGGAAACACTGGAGATCGATCTGCAACAGGTGGAGAACCTGCCACTGCAGGATGCCTCGCTGCTTACGGCCTCGGCGCTCTTCGACCTGGTCTCCCAGGACTTTGTGGATCGCCTGAGCGCCCGCCTGCTCACACAGCGTTCGGGCTTCTATGCCGCTCTGAACTATAACGGCCTCATGCACTGGGACCCGGCACACCCCCTGGATGCTGCGGTAACGACCGCCTTCAATCAGGACCAGCAAAGAGACAAGGGATTTGGCCCGGCACTGGGCCCCGCCGCAAGCGATGCCCTGCACAGAGCTCTCGACAGACAGGCTTATCAGGTAGATGTTGCCGACAGCCCCTGGCGTCTGGGGCCCTCCGAAGAGGCTCTTGCCCGCGAACTGTTCAAGGGCATCGCTGCTGCCGTGACAGCGACATTGGGCTCAAGCACCGTACAGACGTGGCTGGATTTTCGTCTCGCGCATGCCGCTGACGGCCACTGCCTCGTGGGACACCAGGATATTCTGGCTCTGCCTCTCAATCCGGCGTACTGAGTACCGGGGATGAAAACGCCGAGATGAAGCGGTCGCGCAAGGCGTCCATGCGCCATACCGGCGCATCCTCGGCGGGCAGCATGCCGGGCGTCCACTGCCAGGATTCGATGGCGCGCATAACAGCCGGGTCCCGCGCAATGATATGCGTCAGCACATCCCGGTTGTCGGTATTGTCGGTGACATAGGGCATCGGCTGATGATCTCCCAGCACAAGCATCACCAGGTTCTCGTCGCCGTAGTGGCGTACATAGGAAACGAGTGTATCGATGACATACTCGGCGCATTCCCGGTACTGTCGCAGCACCCGATCACGGTCCTGCCACACCTGTTCCGCCGACTCGGAAGAGGTAGCCTGGGCATTGAAGATGCTGCCGTCCCCCACACGCTCCCAATCAATAAGACGTGGCACTGGAGTCCAGGGAGCATGAGAGGAAATCAGGGCAATCTCGGCCATGACCGGTGCGCGATCCTCTCGCGCACGTTCCAGTTGTTGAAAACGTGACAGCGTGAACTGGTCCGGCATGGTGACGTAATTGAAGGGCAGGCCGCGGTAATCCAGCTCCGGCGCGGTATACAGTTGTTCATAGCCAAAATATTGCCCTTCGGGCCAGGGCAGACCGATTGCGGGCATCACACCTACCGTGCGCCAGCCCGCCCGCTGGAAAAGCTGCATCAGCGAGGCCCGCTCACTCATCAACAGGCTGTCATAGCGCACCTGGCTGTCGATCCACAGGCCGGACAATGCCGTGCCATGGGCCAGCCAACTGATCCCGCCCACAGTCGGTGAGCCCAGAAAGGCGCTGCGCGACTGATAGCCCGCCTCTCTCAACTGTGCGGCAGCCTCTTCCAGCGCCGGACGAAAATCGGCAGCATACTCGGCCTTGTCCACCAGGGTGCGTCCATAGGATTCCACGAACACCACCAGCACATCCTTTCCCCGAAGAGCTGAAAACAGCGAGGCCCCCGATGCATCAGCATAAGGGTCCACGTTCACCACCGCTCGGAAGGCGTGCAGATCGGCAACACTACGCAGCGTATTGCTGACATGCATGCTCAACTGATCAATGAAATAGCGCGAAGCCCGGGGCCAGCCGGAAAGACTCAGCGCACTCCACAGTACAGTGCCCGCCAGCAGACACAACAGTGATACTCTGGGTGCCCCTCTCAGAAAGCCTTGCAGACGCCGCAGCGACAAGAGCGAAAACCATAGAATGGCCAACACCAGCGCCAGGGCAAATACTGCGGCAAGCATCGCGCCAGAACGACCAAGAGAGGTGCTCAGGAAATGATAGCCATCCGCCAGCAGATAGCTGTCGAAAACCGGGTTGAAGGGCCGCGAAAACACCTCGAAGGCCACCATGTCGGCAATGCGGAACACCAGGCCCGCTGCCAGCACCAGTGCCAGTGCGATGCGCAGCACAGCTCCGGCCTTGCCGGGAAGGAGCAGCCCCAACCCCAGGACAAAGAGTTCCAGAGGAAGATAAAAAAAGGTCTTCGCATCCAGAAAAACCAGACGGTTCGGAATAGTGAACACCACAAACACAAACACGCAGGCGGACACACTCGCGAGAAGTGTCCTCGGGAAACTTAAACGGCTTTCATTCGGCATAAGACATCCGGAAGATGAACGGCCCCGGCAACAGGGCCAACCCAACACTGCCCAGCCCCCGTCCGACTCCACTGCGGAAGGCCAGCTCGGCAGGCAGCCATTATCCATGCGCCGGGAGCGTCGACACAAGTCGGATGAAAACCCGGCGCCCACAGGCTGATACGACACTTTCCCGCCACAGATCGCATTTTTCAGACTGTCCCGCAGACGCGTCCTGGTGTATAAAGCACGGCTTGATTCCGCTGCGGGATCATCACTCCCCTCATACTGTTTCGGACCGCACCGCCATGAGAGACCTCACCCAGGGTTCCATCCCCCGTATCATTATCAGCATGGCCACTCCCGTGGCGGCCGGCATGATCTTCCAGACCCTCTATCTATTGGTGGATCTTTATTTTGTGGCCGCACTGGGGGATGACTCGGTGGCCGGCGTCGGGGCCGGCGGCACCCTGATGTTCATGATTATGGCGCTGACGCAGATACTCGGCGTAAGCGCCGTGGCGCTTATCTCGCAGGCGGTAGGCCGCAAGCAGCAGGATGAGGCGAATCTGGTCTTCAATCAGTCCATCGTGGTGGCACTGGTCTTTGCCCTGGTCACATGGCTAGGGGGCATGCTGTTCGCTGAAACCTATCTGGGCACCATCGCCTCCGATGAAGCCTCCCTGCGCGAAGGCGTCACCTTCCTCTACTGGTTCCTGCCCGGCATGGCGCTGCAGTTCCCCATGATGGCCATGGCATCGTCACTGCGCGCCACCGGGCTGGTCAAACCCGGCATGGTGGTGCAGGTTGCCACCGTACTGCTGAACACCGCGCTGGCCCCCATCCTCATTGCCGGCTGGGGGCCGGGGCCGGCGCTGGGCGTCATGGGGGCGGGGCTCGCCAGCTCCCTGTCGGTGTTCGTGGGCGTGCTGATGCTGACCTTCTATTTTGTAAAGCTGGAAAAATATGTTTCTTTCCAACGCAGCCTGTGGCGCCCGCGTCTGGACATCTGGAAACGCATGCTGGACATCGGCCTGCCTGCCGGGGGCGAGATGTTGCTGCTCTTTGTCTACTTCTCCGCCGTGTACTGGCTGATTCAGGAGTTTGGCGCGGCGGCACAGGCAGGCTTCAGCATTGGCGGGCGCATCATGCAGTCGATCTTCATGCCCACCATGGCGATTGCGTTTTCCCTGGGCCCGATCGCGGGGCAGAACTATGGCGCAGGCCGCTACGACCGTGTGCGCGAGACAAGCCGCAAGGGCATGCTGCTCAGCAGTATTGTCATGCTGGTCGTGACTATTCTGATGCTGTGGAAATCCGATCTGCTGGTGGGTTTCTTTACCAGTGAAGAGGAAGTGATCGAGGTCGGCTCCGTGTTCCTGCAACTGATCTCGCTCAATTTCATCGCGCAGGGCATTGTGTTTTCCTGCTCCGGTATTTTTCAGGGCCTGGGCAACACCCGCCCCGCGATGCTCAGCTCCCTGGCGCGGGTGCTGGTCTTCCTGCCCACGGCGGTGCTGCTGAAGTACCAGCCCGGCTTTGCCATTGAGCAGGTCTGGTATGTGTCCATCCTGTCGGTATGCACCCAGGCCGTGGTGAGCTATCTGCTGGTACAACGCGAATTCCGGCTGCGCCTCACAGATCCGGCAACATAGCACTGGCTTTTCGGCTGGGCATTGGCGACCATGACGGGAAGTCGTCAGCAGCCATGCGGAGCCTTTAATGAACAAGCGGATTACGGAACTGTCAGCGCAGATCAAGGCGCTGGAAGCAGAGCTGCGGCAGGAGATTCAGAAGATCCGTATCCGCAGTTACGAGATCCGCGAGCAGGGTGTGCAATTCACCGAGCAGGCGCTGGCAGAACACCGGACGCGCGCGGTGCATGTGTTCCAGTACCTGCGCCGGGCGAGACTCAGGAATGTCCTCACCGTCCCTGTCATCTGGCTCTGCCTGGTTCCGGCGCTGTTTCTGGATCTGGTTGTCAGCCTGTTCCAGGCAATCTGCTTCCCGATCTACGGCATCCCGAAAGTGCGCCGCAAGGACCACATAGTGATCGACCGCCACTACCTCGCCTACCTGAACATCATCGAAAAACTCAACTGCCTGTATTGTGGCTATTTCAATGGCCTGATGGCCTATGTGACGGAAGTGGCAGGCCGCACAGAGCAGTACTGGTGCCCGATCAAACACGCGCGGCAGCTGAAAAAGGCCCACGACCGCTATCATCGCTTCACGGAATTCGGCGATGCGGAAGGCTATCGGGGAAAGGTTGCGGACGTGCGCAGGGACTTCAGTGATATCGAAAACCCCGATAAGTAGTTGATTGCACTTCGTAGTGACGCTACAGGCAGAAGGTATATGCATTCAGGAGACGCCAAAAGGCGCACGTCCATGTGCAGGCTCGGCTCGCGCCGTCCGTGGCGCGAGACGCTCCTGCCTGCATATACCTTCTGCCTGTAGCTCGACCCGCGCCAACGGATGAACGAATACTCTGTGCAACGAATCGGCACTCAACGAGATCCGCGCAGCGGGGTGAGGGTGGCGGAGCGTCGGGCGCCATGGATGGCGCACGCCGAGCCTGTACAGGGATGTACGCTTTTTGGCGTCTCCGACAAGCTCACCCCGCTGTGCGGATCGGCCAGTAGCACTCAGCACATCACTGCGCAAAATCACCCGGCTGACGAATGAGGCCTGTTGGCGATTCCGGTGGCAGGTCAATCTTCGGCATATGGATTCGGTATACCTCACTCCTGCTCTTGAGAATGCCCCACAGGACAGGTTCCGTCACACTGCGATCCCAGGCGATGCCCTGGCCGTTGAGGCCTGGCACATGAACTGTTGCCACCCACTCCAGGGTGCCGCCGGTGGCAGGAATCCGCATCACATAGATTTCCGGATAATCGTGTCCGGTCAAATACAGATAGCCATCCCTGCCCCAGCTGCCACCCGAATTGCTCATCGGTGACAGCCGCGGGTGCAGCGCAGCAGGCAGACTCCACTGTTCCAGCACGCGGAAATCATCGTCCATCTTCACCACCTGTGAAAACCGGGTTTCCCCGTAAGGATGATCCTGGCCAAACTGAACCTTGTCGTAATTGCCGAAGCCTCCCCACCAATAGCCCTCATGACGATCAATCCAGGTCATGGAACCCAACTGAATACCAAAGCTGTAGCTCCCGATATGTGCCATGGTTCCGGTGTCCCAGATTTCGATGGAACTTGTCATCGGCCACAAGGGGTAATTGGAATGCGCCGCATAGAGACGCCCGTCCAGCACCATGCCGCTGTCGAGATGAATCAGGGGGCCTGATTCGTCCGACACCCCATCCCATTGCAACTGTGCCTCGCCACTTCGCTTGTCATGGCGCGTAATGCGGAAGTTGTTGATGGCGTAGAACGCATCCGCGTCCACCGCCACCGCCTGCCGGGCATCAAAGGTCGCAAACTGCCCGGTGATTTCCGCCTCGAACACCGGCATCCCTTCCGGCAAACGCTGTTCAGCCGCACCGACGCAAGCCGAGAGAAATCCCAGCCCCAGCATCATCATCGTCTTCATCATGTCGCTCCTCCCAATAGCACACGGTGGGTCCGGAAACCCACCGTGCCACCCAAACGTCTGGCTGTCGCCTCAGAAACCGTAGCTGACGCCCATATAGTAAGTGCGACCAACCCACTCGTACTCGGTATTCCAGTCGCTGCGCCCGCCCTGAAATTCCGAAGTCGGTTCGTCGTTGAGGTTCACCCCTTCCAGGAATATCTTCAGATTATCCCACAGCGAATAGCTCAGCTTCGCATCCCAGCGACCGAATTCGCCCTGGTCGAGCACCAGATCCGGGTCTGCATTCAGATCCGTCAGGAAGCTGTCATTGTATGCATAGCTGAGAGACGCATCGATACGATCGTTCTGATAAAACAGTGAGAAGGCATAAGTGCTTTCCGGCTGACCCACCAGGGGAATCGTCCCGGTGGGGAGTTTGGTTTCCCCGTCCAGACGTGTCAACGAGGCAGACACTCCCAGACCGTCGAACGGCGCAGGCAGGAAACTCAATTGTGTCTGCCCCATCAGTTCCACCCCTTTGAGGCTGGCAGAGCTGGCATTGATGGTGGTGGACAGATCGAGACGTGTCAGCGTTGCGGTATCCACAACGCCATTCAGGCCGCGTGACGCGAGAGCAGCATCCATCTCGGCCTTGCTGCTCAGTGAGGTCGTGGAGCCGATCAACTCGTCATCGATATCCTTGTAGAACACACTCAGGGACAGCAGGGACAGCTCGCCCGGATACCACTCCAGTGACAGGTCGTAGTTGGTGGACTTGCGCGGCGTCAGATCGGGGTTGCCGATAGAGATACTGGCAACAGGGCCACCATCATCGGAGATAGTGGAGCGAGGAGCAATCGTTTCAAAGTTCGGTCTCCCCAGCGCCCGGGTGATCCCTGCACGCGCCACAAACTGATCGTTCAGTCTGTAATTGGCAATCAAGGACGGCATCACATTTGAATAATTTCCGGATGCTTTTATACGTCTTACACTGCCGGCATTCAATGCATTACCGGAGCTCTCAACATCCGTGCTCTCGTAGCGCACACCGGCAATCAGCTCGAGACGATCAAAACTTCTGGCGCCCATGATATAGGCTGCCCACACCGACTCCTCCACCCCGTAGTCAGCCGCATTATTGCTGACAAAATCATCACCCGCATCCGCTGCGAAGTAGGCCATATTGGCTGAGTTGGCAAAAAAGGCATTCATGCCCGCCAGATTCATCCAGATATTGGGCACATTGTATTTATCGGCATCATTGATGAAACCGCCCTGGGTGAATGCCGACGAGCTACCCAGAGTCAGACTGGCACTGCCGGGGTTGAAACGATGTTGGGCATCGTCCAGAACACGGTCGGTATTGCTGTACTTCACACCGCTCTTGAGGTAGCTGCGATCATCCAGTTCCCATTGCAGATCCACCTTGGCGATATCCGTATCCTCCGTCATCGTCCGGTCGAAGAAACGTACGCGACGAAATCCGATCAGGTTTGGGTCCTGACGATTCGGGGTGCCTGCATCCGGCGTGATACTCACCACGCCATCACTGTCGTGCGTCCAGGTATTGGGGCCGAAAATGGCACCGGAACGGAACTCCCAGTTATCGTTCGGTTCCGCCAGTTCATTGCGGTTGCTCTGCAGCATATAACTCAGCGTCAATTGACCCAGAATATTCTCACCACCGGCGCTGAAAGAGCGCAGATCCTTATCGGCCTCTTCCAGGCGGATGTTTGCCAGGATGCGATTCTTGCCGGACACTCCGCTGTCGGCATTTGTGGGTACGACACCTGCACTCAGGTTCTGTTCGTAGCGATTACGGTGCTGGAATTCCTGCCACTTTGCGTAGAACCCGCGCAAATAATAGGTGTCATTCTCCGAGGGACGGAATTCTAATGCGGCATTCAGATTCGTTCGTTCACGGCCAATCGTGTAATAGTTATTCTTGACGTTGACCGGCAGGCCGACACCACTGCTCTCATCCCAATCGTCCTGGTAAATGCCCTGCCCTATATATTCACGATCGGACCAGGTGGCGCCCAACAGCCAACCGATGGTGTTGTCCGCCAGCTTGCCCGAGGCCATCGCATCCAGCGCACGCGGATCCTGCCCGGCATAGGCCTCACTCTCGGGGCGTACACTTTCGCGGCCGAAACGGGTCGTCACATAACCGTAGAACTCATCACTGCGATCAAATGGCATGGTGGTCTTCACATTCACCGTGCCACCGATGCCCTGGGAATCCATGTCTGCTGTCGGCGTCTTCACGACCTGTACGCCTCCCAGCACCCCACCGGAAATCACGTCCATCGGTGCCGCACGGCCACCGCCCTCCTGCTCGGGAGAGCCCATCTGCACCCCGTTGATGGTGACATTGTTCAATGCCGGATTAATGCCGCGAATCTGCACGAAGCGTCCTTCGCCTTTCTCTACCAACATGGACACGCCCGGCAGACGATTCAGGGACTCTCCCACATTGCGATCGGGAAACTGCCCCAGCTCATCCGCCCCCAAGGCCTCGATCAGGCGGGAGTCCATCTGTTTCTGTTCAATGGCGCGCTGACGAGACAGACTGCTGCCTTGCACGACGATTTCCTCAATCGCTTCGCTGCTGTCGTTTTGTTGGGCATGCGCATTCATGCCACTGGCAGCCGCCATGGCAAGACACAGTGTTCTGCGCAGAAAGGGCGTGTGAAAAAAAGACTGCACTGAGTTCATACAATAAACCTCTGGAATAGGGCATCCGCGGCTGGAATGCCGGTGTCGATAAGTTGTCCACCCACTGCGGTGGGTTGTGCATGCGGGGGCTATTGTGTGCAAACAATGTGAAGCGCGGGTGACAGGAATTTGAAGATTTCACGTCACTTCAATGACGAAGACGCTTTGCGCAGATGCTGGCATCCCCGAAAAAAAACACATACAGTGCAATTCCCAGCAACCGCGAGAAAGAAGCCGTGCACCCACTCTTCCAGCGCATCAACGAGTTCTTCGCATTCATTCAGCCGATCTCCGATGCCGTGTGGAGTTTCCCGCAGCAGTTCGACAGCTACCGTGCGATTCCACTGCTGGGACAAATGTCCTTCGCCGTACTCTTTCTGCTGGGCATGGGTTTGTATTTCTCCTGGCGCACCGGCTTCGTTCAGGCGCTCAGTTTCAGCCGGGCAATTCCCATCATGCTGCGCAAGCGCAGTTCCGGCACCGGCATCAGCGCACTGGCCTCCTTTATGCTCGGGCTCGCCATGAGGGCCGGCCCCGGCAATATTGTCGGCGTGACCGGAGCCATTACCGTGGGAGGGCCTGGTGCCTTATTCTGGATGTGGGTCGCGGCCTTCTTCGGGATGTCCACCGCCTTCATGGAGGCAACGCTGGCGCAATTGTTCAAGGAGCAGAAAGAGCGTGATTTCGTAGGTGGGCTGCCCTTCTATGGGCGTCGGCTTCTGGGGGGACATCGCAGCATCGGCATCGTGCTGTCCCTGCTCTTTATTGTGTATGCCTTGTTCAATGTCCCCCTGCAAACTTTCAATGTGTTTACCGCTGTCGGCATGATCGCGCAAACCGCTACCGGCATTGAGGCGGAGCGGCAATCCCCTTTGTATTTCGGCATTGCCATTGTTCTGGTGTGCTGCTGCGCCTACCTGATTCTCGGCGGTATTCGTCGCGTCAGCGCCTGGACCAATCTGCTGGTTCCCTTCATGGCCTCCGCGTTCTGCCTGGTGTCGCTGCTGATCATTATGATCAACCTGCCCTTGCTACCGTATTTTTTCAGCGAGGTTTTCCGCGGGGCATTCTCGCCGGATGCGGTGTTCGGAGGCGGCATGGGCGTGGCACTGGCAGAAGGCGTGCGGCGCGGCCTGATGTCCAATGAGGCCGGCCAGGGCACCATCACCATGGCGGCCGCCGTTGCGGACAATGAACACCCCTGCGAGCAGGGGCTGGTGCAGAGCTTGGGCGTGTTTGTCGACACCCTCGTGATCTGCACGCTGACCGGGTTCATCGTCATCATCGCCCACCTGTGGTCGGGCAGTGCCGACCCGGCACAGTGGGCGCAGATGAGCGCCTCACGGCTGGGGGTTTATGTCAGCTCCGTGCAGTCCCTGGTGCCCGCCTCCATTGATGCCTCACTCACCATCCTGGTCAGCCTCTGCTACGCCCTGTTCGCCTTTACCACCCTGCTTGGCATGATTTCCTTCGCGGAGATTTCGGCGAACTTTATTTCCCGCCAGCGGAGTTTCATTCTCGCCATACGCCTCGCCGGCTCGCTGTGCTTTGTTCCCTTCGGCGCCCTGACGGTGCTGGCCGGACTGGAGCTGGGGAATATCTGGGCGATCTCGGATCTGTGCAATATCCTGATGGTGTATGTGAACATTCCGATTCTGATGATCGGGACACCGGTGGTCATGAAGGCCCTGCAACATTATCGCCGGGGCAGTGGTGCCTTCGTTTCTGCACAACACGGGTTCCGCACGGAACACTGGGTTCAACCATCTCCCTGAGCCTCCTGTTCGTGCCAGGCAACAACTGCTACGCTGTGCCTACCCGAACAGGAACGAGCCCAGGAGCGTCTCCCGCCGATGTCTGCCACTCCCCGTCTTCCCTCTCTTGCACAAGCCCTGCTGTGTTTTGGCGGCAACTTCCTGATGATCTCCACGGGGCTGTTCGTCTTCGCCATCAGTCTGCACATCGTGCTGTTTTTCTGCCTGCTGTGGAGTGGCCTGCACGCCTGGCTGCTCGGCCATGATTTCACGGCCATTCGCGGCATGATGAACAGCGGCATCAGCAATGCCCTGCCAGCCATCTATATCTTCATCCTGATCGGCATGGTCATTGCGGCCTTCATGCAGAGCGGCACAGTGGCGGCCCTGATCTATCACGGCTTGAACCTGCTGAGCCCCGGCTTTTTCCTCGCCGCCGCGCTTGTGCTGTGCAGCCTGATGTCGGTGGCCACCGGCACCTCCTGGGGTACCGCAGGAACCCTGGGTGTCGTGCTCATCGGCATTGGCTCCACCATGCAAATTCCCCTGCCTCTGGTAGCGGGCACGGTGGTGGCCGGCGCCACCTTCGGCGACAAGCTCTCACCGATTTCCGACACCACCAATCTGGCAGCCATGAGTGCCAATACCAACCTCTATCGGCACATCGGCTCCATGCTCTACACCACTGTCCCCGCGTTCCTGCTGACGCTGCTGATTCTTGCCGTTCTCGGCCTGGGTTTTGCTGACCGCCCACTGCCGGCGGATGCGATTGTGGATCTACAGCAGGCACTCGCCACACACTATTCCCTTTCGCTCATGGCAACCCTGTTGCCCCTGGCGGTGATGCTGCTGTTGAGCATGCGCAGGTTGTCTCCCGAAATCAGCATGAGCGGCAGTATTCTCACGGCTGTCGCAGTTGCCGTGCTGTATCAGGAGCGCCCGTTGGTGGAAGTACTGAACAGCCTGTGGAGCAACACGCCCGGCAATACCGGCATGGCCAGCCTGGATGCCTTGCTGGGGCGGGGCGGCATCAGCAGCATGAGCTGGACCCTGCTGCTGTCGCTGATGGCATTGGCCCTGGGGGGCATTCTCTACCACGCGGGCTTCCTGCAGGCACTGCTGGAGGGTGTCATTGCCCGGGTCAAACGGACAGCAAGCCTGATTGCCACCACCATCGGAGCCGGCATCGTCGGCAATATGGGCATGGGCGAGGCCTATATCAGCATCATTCTGAGCTGCCAGCTGTTCCGCAAGGCCTTTGAACGGCAGAAACTGGACCCGGCCATCCTCTCGCGTTCCGTTGAGGAAGGTGCCACCATGAGCACCGGTCTCATTCCCTGGACAACGGCCGGTGCGTTTTATGCCAGCACCCTGGGAGTTCCGGTGTTGGACTATGCGCCCTACGCCTTCCTGAACTACCTGAACCCGCTGGTGTCCATCGCGATGGCAAGCGCAGGCGTGGGACTTTTGCAACGCGTTCGTCACCAACCGGCCGCCTGATGCGCTAGCATCGGCGACATAGACTTCACCAGGAGAGATTTCACATGCCCCTGACCAGACGCCAGTTACTGCAACGCCTCAGCGCGCTTCCCCTGTTGTCATTGCCCCTGCCTGCTCTGGCACAGGACAGTTCCGCGCGGGAAACCCGGGTGGCGGATGTCATCCGTGAATACTCGGCACAGGGCTATCACCGCACGGGCACGGCCGTGGATACGGTGAGTGGCGCGTGGCTGGCGGATCGTATGGAGGCCATGGGCGTTCACGCCTTCCTCGACCCGGTTTCGCTGACTCGGGTCAATGAGCTTTACACGCGCTTCGCTTTCGACGGCATTGTCATGGACGGCGTGCCCCTTCATGACGGCACCTTTACCGATGTGGAAGGCATTAGCGGACGGTTGGGTGCACTCGGCAGCGATGCCGAGATCGGTGTGATCATGTTGCCTGCCGGCACCAGCAGTGAGGCTCACGAACAGTTGATGAGTGCGCGGCGCGAACATCGCCACAAGGTGATCATCGTCGTCAGCGATGCCAGCTATCCCGACAGCGGCGAAGCACTGCTCAATGCCGAAGATGCTGCCACTCCATTCGGCCCCCCTGTTCTGCAGGTCGCCAACACTCACTGGCAGGGCATTCAGGCCTCCATGGCCGCCCGCGAACAGGCAGAGGTCGTCGTGTTTGCCGAGCGTGTCCCTACCACCGCTTACAACGTCAGTGCCCGCATCGACGGCAGCAACCCGGACCTGGCGCCTCTGGTCATCATGACGCCCAGAAGCGGCTGGTGGCGTTGTGCCTCGGAACGCGGCGGCGGCCTGGCGGTGATGCTGGAAATCATGCAGGAGCTGTTGGCCAGCCCGCCCGCGCGTGATGTGATCTTCACTGCCAATACCGGACATGAACTGGGACACCTGGGCCTGCAGCAGATGCTGAAGGAGAATCCCTCCCTGCCTGCGGATGCCGATCTGTGGATTCACCTGGGGGCCAATTTCGGCGCCACAGGCTCCCAGGTACGCCTGCAATACGCCAATGATGATCTGCGCCAGATCAGCCAACGCCAGCTGCGCAGACGTCAGTTAAGCCCAGGCGCAGAAACTCCGATCGGCAACCGTCCGCTGGGCGAGGCACGCAATATTCACGATGCGCGCGGGCGCTATCTGTCCATTCTGGGCAGTAACCCACTCTTCCATCACCCGGACGATCGCTGGCCCAACGCCGTGGATGTGGCCAACACCGCCCGCTGGGCCGAGGCCTTCTCCAACATCGTGGTGCAGCTCACTCAGGCGTGATCTGCTATCCCTCAATCCCGCATTGGGTGGCGGGTTAACTCGGACAGGACACGCCAAAAAGCGTACATCCTTGTACAGGCTCGGCGCACCCCCTCCCTGGTGCGCGACGGTCCTGCCCGAGTTAACCCGCCACCCAATGCTGCATCGTGCGAATGTTCAAATTCAGCGAACAAAGCAACGACTGATATGAACGAAGCTGTAAAACAAGACGCCCCCACCAAGCAAGAGCCGTGTGGCGACAGGAGGGTAGCGGAGCATCGGGCGCCATGGCGGTCGGATGGCATCTGACGCTTCGCTGCCCCTTACTCTGCCGCACGGCTCTCGATCATAGATCAGTTCAATTGCAATGCCTTCGTTCCACAATCTTCGAGCGTCTGTACATGCCAGCTCTGGCCGGAGGGTGTCATCCTGTAGGACCGTCGCGCACCAGGGAGGGTGCGCGCCGAGCCTTCACAGGGATGTGAGCTTTTTGGCGTGTCCTGAAGGATGACACCCTCCGGCCAGAGCGAACTACAGCGTTCTGACAAGCAAAAAAAAGAGCGATAACAACAAGTGTCACCGCTCCTTTTATTCCGGGCTTTAAGCTGCTTAGTAGCCGACGGCTGCGCCATCCCCTACGCGGGAGTCGGAGCCCCCCATAAACAGACCGGTATCGCGATCGTGATACACGCCCATGACAGAGCCCTGCTCACCGCGGGAGCGCAACTCGTGCCCCATGTCTTCATACATATCCATGCTGTCCACCGAGAAGCCGGCGCCCTCGAAACTGGTCACGTCCGGCAGCCACTGGTGATGGATACGTGGTGCTTCCCCTGCTTCCGCGATGTTCATATCAAAATCAATGATATTCAGAATTGTCTGCATGGTGGTATTGATAATGGTGCGACCACCCGGGCTGCCCACGGCAAACAGGGGTTTGCCATCCTGCGCCACAATGGTGGGCGACATGCTGGAGAGCATGCGTTTTTCCGGCTCGATCAGGTTCGGTGCTGTGCCGATCTGGCCATTGCGATTGGTCACGCCGGGAACCGCATTGAAATCCCCCATTTCATTATTGAGAAGATAACCAGCACCCTCGGCCACAATACGGGAACCGTAGCTGTTTTCCAGCGTATAGGTCACCGACACCATGCTGCCATCCTTGTCCACGACCGAAAAATGCGTGGTGTCCTCGCTCTCGTAAATCTGGGCAAATTCCTTTTCGTCGCTGACCGAGGCCTTGTCCATATCAATCGTGGCTCGCAGCTTGTCCGCGTGCTCCTTGCTCATCAGGCGATCGAGCGGCATGCTCTCGTTGAAATCCGGGTCTCCCAGAAATTCCGCACGGTCCGCATAGCCACGACGCATGGCCTCTGTCAGCAGGTGAAGATACTGCGCCGAGTTATGGCCCATGGATGCCAGATCATAGCCTTCCAGAATGTTCAGCATTTCGATCATCACGACACCGCCGGAACTGGGTGGTGGCATGCTGATAATTTCGTAACCACGGTAGGTGCCACGAACCGGCTCACGTTCAACCGCTTCGTATTTTTCCAGGTCCTCTTCCGTGATAATGCCGCCGTTGGCACGCATGAAATCGGCCAGCATTTTGGCGTTCTTGCCTTTGTAGAAACCGTCACGACCCTGTTTCTGGATCAGTTCCAGCGTTGCGGCCAGGTCCGGCTGTTTCCAGGTGTCCCCAAACTCATAAGGGGAGCCATCCGCTTTCAGGAAGACTGCGGCTGAAGACGGATACTGATCCCAGAAAGACTGATTGCTGCGGAAGCCGGTATACAAATCCCAGGTCACGGGAATGCCATCGCGCGCCAGGGCAACGGCGGGAGCAACAACATCCGCCCAGGGCAATTTACCGAGTTTCTGATGTGACTGATACAGGCCCGCGACGGTGCCCGGTACACCAACAGACAACAGGGAGCGGTGGTTGGAGTTATTGACTACCAGGCCATCGAGCCCCAGGTACATGCGCTCGGTCGCCGCCAGCGGTGCCTTTTCACGAAAATCGAAGGTCGTCGCGTGCCCGTCTGCCCCCTGGTAGACCATGAAACCGCCACCACCGATATTGCCGGCAGAGGGCCAGGTGACCGCGAGCGCGAATGCGGTTGCCACGGCGGCATCAATCGCATTCCCCCCTTGTTTCATGATATCGACACCCACCTGGGATGCCGTTCTCGACACACTGCTGACGATGCCGTTTTTGGCACGCAGGGGCGTACGCCCCCCTTCAGCAAATAAGGACACAGACATTAGCAAGGACAGGACAATGGCGAGAGTCCTGGCGAGCAGACGCATCTTCATGACAATATCTCCGGTGTTCCGCTTGGTAAAAATTTCAGGCTATCCCTGTCAGGCATTGGCTTCCTGCAACAACAACTCCACATACAAACTACGCATCAGCAGGGTGACCCTGCCCGGCTTGCCATCTGCGACCGGCCTGCCATCGATACTGATGACCGGCATGACCAGGGTGGTGGCACTGCTGAGAAAGGCTTCATCGGCTCCGATGGCCTCCTCCAGCGTGAACGCCCGTTCCTCCAGGGCAATATCGTGCTCCCTTGCCAGCTGCATGATGACCTTGCGACGAATACCCGGCAGTATGGCATTACTCAGCGCCCGGGTGATAATTTTATCGCCTTTGACAATGAAGGCAGATGACGATGCCCCCTCGGTGACATGGCCATCTTCGTGCATCCAGCCCTCAAAAGCGCCACGGCTCACGGCTTCCTGCTTTGCCAGACATTGCGCGAGCAGATTGAGGGACTTGATATCCCGGCGCTTCCAGCGCAGATCGGGAACCGAGACCACCGCAACGCCGGATTTCGCCAAAGGGTTGTCGATAATTCTGCGCGCACTGGTGAAGGCGACAAAACTGCTGGGAGTATTCGCCGGAAAGGCGAAGTCACGCTCTGCCACGCCACGGCTTACCTGCATATAGACCGAGCCTTCCGTGATGCCGTTGCGCTTGCGCAGCTCCTCCAGAATCGGGAGATAGTCCTCTTTCGCACAGGGCCAGGCCAGGCCAATCTCACCCATGCTGCGCTCCAGACGCGCCACGGCGTGTGCGGCCTCCACCAGGCGCGAATTGAGCACCGGGATCACTTCGTAAACCCCATCGCCAAACAGAAACCCCCGGTCAAAAACCGAGACTTTGGCATCTGCCTGGGGGACAAAATCCCCATTTACATACACGATTCTATCCATTGCAGACTCCTGCCGCTGCCTGCGCCGCCAGGGCGTGCAGCGCATCACCCGTGACTCGCTGGACCGTCCAGCCCTCCATGGGCAAGGCGCCGATAGAGCGGTAGAAGGCGATGGACGGGGCATTCCAGTCCAGCACGGACCACTCGAAACGCGCACAACCTCGCTCCAGTGCCAGCCTCGCCAGGGTCACCATCAGGGACTTGCCGATGCCCTTGCCTCGCATGGCAGGCTGTACATACACATCTTCCAGGTAGATGCCCGGACGGCCATTGAACGTGGAATAACTATGGAAAAACAGGGCATAGCCTACCGCTTCACCTGCAAATTCAGCGATCAGCACCTCGGCATAGGCGCGCGCTCCGAACAGGGTCTCCGCCAGAATTGCGGGCGTGGCAACCACTTCGTGAGCCAGTTTCTCGTACACAGCCAGCTCCATGATGAAATCGTAAATCTGCTGGCAATCCTCCACCGTGGCGGGACGAATGCGGATCTGTTCGCGGGTTTCCTGCGTGGACATCGGTATCACCTGTGGCGTAAAACAAGGGCTGAGCATAGCAATAAAGCCCTGTATCGAGAAGTTGCTTTTGCGCTTTGTCCCTGGAATTTGCGGACAAAAAAAATCCCGCCATCGCGAAGGCGACAGCGGGATCTTCAGATCTCCTGCACAGAAGATTAAGCGGCGTCGAACGCAGCCCGTTCCTCGTCAGTGATCTCCTTGATGCTGAGCTTGATGCGGCCACGCGCATCCAGATCAGTGACTTTCACCAGCACGTCCTGCCCTTCCTCGAGATAGTCGCCGATGTTCTCGACGCGCTCGGAGGAAATCTGGGAGATGTGCACCAGCCCGTCCTTGCCGGGCAGAATGGTGATGAAGGCACCAAAGTCGACGATGCGGGCTACCTTGCCCATATACAGCTTGCCGACCTCGGCTTCCGCCGTAATGCTCATCACGCGGGCAATCGCCGCATCGCGGGAGGTAGCATCCTCACCGTAAATGCGGATATTGCCATCGTCGTCGATGTCGATGGAGGCGCCGGTTTCTTCCGTGATACCACGAATCACCGCACCGCCCTTGCCGATCACATCACGGATCTTGTCCGGATCGATCTTCATCATCGCCATGGAGGGAGCATTCTCGGACACGGACTCACGCGGCTTGTCCAGCACCTTGTTCATCTCGCCAAGGATGTGGATACGGGCTTCGTGTGCCTGGTTCAGAGCGATTTCCATGATTTCTTCAGTGATACCCTGAATCTTGATGTCCATCTGCAGCGCCGTGACGCCTTTTGCCGTACCGGCCACCTTGAAGTCCATATCGCCCAGGTGATCCTCATCGCCAAGGATGTCGGTGATCACGGAGAAGCGATCGCCTTCCTTGATCAGACCCATGGCAATACCGGCAACCGGCGCGGAAAGAGGGACACCCGCATCCATCATGGACAGCGAGCTGCCGCATACGGATGCCATGGAGCTGGAACCATTGGATTCGGTGATCTCAGACACCACGCGAATGGCGTAGGGGAAATCCTCTTCCGAGGGCATCACCGCCTGCACACCGCGCTTGGCCAGTTTACCGTGACCGATTTCGCGACGTTTCGGACCGCTCATCATGCCGGTCTCACCCACGCAGAAGGGCGGGAAGTTGTAGTGCAGCATAAAGGCTTCCTTGCGGGAACCCTCCAGGCCTTCGATCAACTGTGCATCACGCACCGCACCCAAGGTTGTGACCACCAGGGCCTGTGTTTCACCACGAGTGAACAGCGCAGAACCGTGAGCCTTGGGCAGTACGCCGGTTTCGATGCTGATCGGGCGAACGGTACGGGTATCACGACCATCGATACGCGGCGCTCCATCGAGGATGCGGTTGCGTACAACGGATTTTTCCAGTGAACCGAATACCGAGGCCACTTCTTCCGGCGTCACGCCAGTCTCTTCGCTGGCAAACTGCGCCTGCGCCTGCTCCAGCAGATCGCCCAGCGTGTCATAACGCTGCATCTTGTCGGAGATCTGGTAGGCATTGCCAATGCCATCGGCATAGGCCTGCTTGACGCTGGAAATCAGCACTTCGTTCTTGACCACTTCTGCCAGTTCCCAGGCGGGCTTGCCAGCCTCGGCCTTGAACTCAACGATGGCATCGATCACCACCTGCATGGCGTCGTGAGCGAACAGCACCGCGCCCAGCATCTGGTCTTCGGTCAGTTGCTTGGCCTCGGATTCCACCATCAGCACCGCAGACTTGGTGCCGGCAACCACCATGTCCAGCTCGGAGCCTTCGAGGTCCTTGATAGACGGGTTCAGCACATAGCCTTGGCTGGCATTGTAGCCAACCCGGGCAGCACCAATGGGTTCCAGGAAAGGAATGCCGGAAATAGCCAGAGCCGCAGAGGCCCCGATCATGGCGGCGATATCCGGATCCTGATCCTTGCTGGCAGAAATGACGGTACACACAATCTGTACCTCATTCATGAAACCTTTCGGGAAAAGCGGTCTGATCGGACGATCAATGAGACGCGATGTCAGTGTCTCTTTCTCGGTAGGACGGCCTTCCCGCTTGAAGAAACCACCGGGGATCTTGCCCGCGGCATAGGTTTTCTCCTGATAGTTCACCGTCAGGGGGAAAAAGTCCTGACCGGGTTTTACCTGCTTCTTGCCGACTGCGGTGGCAAGAATCTGGGTGTCTCCCATGGTGACGACGACTGCGCCTGTTGCCTGTCGGGCAACCTTGCCTGTTTCCAGCGTGACGGTATCGTTACCGAACTGGAAAGTCTTACGCACGATATTAAACATACTTGGTTCCTGTGTTTATTTTGACCCCGGCACCATTGCAATTGACGTCCCTGTCAAACAAGGTCGATCTTTCATCTCTTCATCATTGAAATACTGTTATGACTAGCGACGCAGACCCAGTTTCTTGATCAGGGCAACATAGCGGTCGGAGTCCTTGCTCTTCAGGTAGTCGAGCAACTTGCGGCGGCTGTTCACCATGCGGATCAGACCACGACGGGAATGGTGATCATGGATGTGCTCTTTGAAGTGAGCCTGCAGCAGGTTGATGTTTTCAGTCAGCAGGGCAACCTGCACTTCGGGAGAACCGGTGTCTCCTTCGCTCTGTGCATATTCCTTGACGATTGCTGCTTTCTGTTCGGGTGTTAATGCCATTTTGTTTCTCCTCAATATGCGTTGATGAATATAACCGACCACGCCATTCGTGCCCGGCTTTGCTTGCCGACATCCTTTGTCGATCCAGAATAACCATGCATATTTATAGTCATCTGGTACTTTCCTTAAATTCTTTGCAGTCACCACTGTACTGCAATCATGTGACAGTTCCGGGTATTCCGGAACAGCGGTCACACACGCCCTCAGTTGCACATCAGGCGTCTGGGAGCGACACGCCCGTCCTCCAGGACGGTGCCGATCCCGATAAATTCGTCCTCTTCATAAAGCCGGACCAGCCCGGACAAGGGCAGGTGGCGAACCATGACAGCCTGCCCCTGCTTGAGAAAACCCGCCGTCTGGCTTGGCAGTGTCACCGGAGGCAGGGCCAATACCGCCGTATCGCAGCCCTGCAGCAAGGCATCGATAGCGGCCAGACCGCCCTCTTCTTTCAGGGCCTGAAGGCGCTCCATGGTAACACACTGGTCTTGCGTGAACGCACCAGCCTGCAATCTGCGCAGCTCGAGCACATGCGCGCCACAGCCCAACACCTGCCCAAGATCATCTGCAATGGTCCGCACATAGGTGCCCTTGCTGCAGAAAATCTCCAGGTCCACTGTCGCGGCATCGGCATCAAAGGCCAGCAGCTTCAGTTCATAGACCGTTACCGGGCGGGCCTGACGCTCCACCTCCCGACCGGCTCGCGCCAGTTTATACAGAGGCTGGCCCTGATGTTTCAGGGCGGAATACATGGGCGGCAATTGTTCAATATCGCCACGAAACTGCGCCAGCGCCGCCTCGACATCCGCCTGCGTGACACCCGAGGCATCCCGCTCACTGATGACCGCGCCCTCCACGTCCGCCGTGTCGGTACGAACCCCGAGTTGCACCCGGGTACGGTAGCGCTTGTCCGAGTCCAGCAGGAACTGCGAAACCTTGGTTGCCTCCCCGAAGCACAGGGGCAGAACCCCGGTTGCCAACGGATCCAGGCTGCCGGTGTGGCCGGCCTTCTCCGCCTCAAAAAGGCGCTTGGCCTGCTGCAGACAGGCATTGGAACTCATGCCCGTTGCCTTGTCCAACACTAAAATGCCGTTCAGATGACGGCCGCGTTTTCTGCGAAACTGCGTCAAACCTTTCCCTCCAGCCGGCACGCAATCAATCAGGACTGGTGTTCACTGTCTTCCGCAATTGCCCGGTCTATCAGCGAGGAGAGGTACTGCCCCCTCGCCACACTCTCATCAAAATGGAAATTCAGCTTCGGCGTTGTGCGCAGGCTCAACCGCTTTGCCAGCAAAGTACGCAGATAACCTGCCGCACTGTTCAACGCCTTGATACTTTCGTCGATTTCCAGCTTATCCAGCGCCCCGATCCTGTCCAGGGTCACCCCCGGCTTGAGGCTGGATTCGCCATCCACCGAGCCCATGACCGTGACATAGACATCCGCGTGTGCAAGATCGCGGCTGACCTTGACTCCCGTCACGGACACCATGCCCACGCGCGGGTCATTGACCTCCAGCTGGATCAGCAGCGCGAGTTCGCGCTGTATCTGATCCGCCACGCGCTGCATTCTGGGGGATACTTTCGTCATGTCGCCTCAGGTTTTACAGCGTACGCGCCACGGCGGTGGTCTGGTAGACCTCGATCTTGTCGCCCACGCGCACATCGTTGTAGTTCTTCACACCGATACCGCATTCCATGCCCATACGCACAGAGCTGGCCTCGTCCTTGAAACGACGCAGAGACTCCAGCTCACCTTCGTAAATCACCACATCATCACGCAGCACACGAATGGGTTTGGCTCGATAGACCGTGCCCTCGATCACCATGCTGCCGGCAATCTGACCGAACTTGGGCGAATTGAAGACATCGCGCACTTCGGCCACCCCGAGGATTTCCTCGCGCATTTCCGGCGCCAGCATGCCACCCAGAATCGCCTTGGCATCATCAATCACGTTATAGATGATGTTGTAGTAACGCAGCTCGATGCCTTCGCTCTCGATGATCTGGCGCGCACTCTTGTCGGCACGCACGTTGAAACCGATGATCATCGCCTTGGAGGTTGCCGCCAGGTGTGCGTCTGTTTCCGAGATGCCACCGACACCGGCAGAGATGATGTTCACCTGCACTTCATCGGTACCGAGCTTCTGCAAGGAGGACACAATGGCCTCCAGAGAGCCACGCACATCGGCCTTGAGAACCACGTTCATGATGCCAACATCGGCACGGCCGATACCGGCAAACATGGCTTCCTTCTTGTTGCTCTGCTGCAGGGCAACCTTGCTGTCCTTGTGTCGCTCGCGGCGCAGTGCCGCCACTTCCTTGGCCTTCTTCTCGTCGGCTACCACGACAAATTCATCACCGGCCTCCGGAACCCCGGTCAGACCGAGAATCTCCACCGGAATGGACGGACCGGCAGATTTGACGGACTGCCCCATCTCGTCCATGAGCGCGCGTACGCGGCCATACTCATGACCCACCAGTACCACATCGCCCACTTTCAGGGTGCCGTTCTGTACCAGCACGGAGGCAACCGGGCCACGTCCCTTGTCGAGACGGGATTCAATGACCACACCCTTGCCCGGAGCATCCACATAGGCCTTCAGTTCCAACAGTTCGGCCTGCAGAAGAATTGCTTCCAGCAGGGTATCAATGCCCTGGCCTGTATGGGCGGAAACTTCGACAAACTGGGTGTCGCCCCCCCAATCTTCCGAGATAACTTCCAGCACAGACAATTCGTTGCGCACGCGATCGATGTCGATATCCGGTTTGTCGACCTTGTTGATGGCGACCACCAGCGGAACACCGGCGGCACGCGCATGAGCGATGGCCTCTTCCGTCTGCGGTTTCACACCATCATCGGCTGCCACCACCAGCACAATCACGTCTGTCGCCTTGGCGCCGCGTGAACGCATGGCGCTGAAGGCCGCGTGACCGGGAGTATCCAGGAAGCAGACCATGCCACCGGGGGTTTCCACATGATAGGCACCGATGTGCTGCGTGATACCACCAGCCTCGTGCGAGACCACTGAAGCCTTGCGGATATAATCGAGCAGTGAGGTCTTGCCATGGTCAACGTGACCCATCACAGTCACTACCGGGGCACGTGCGACAGCCTCTCCCTCACCGTCATAGACCAGGGATTCATACAGGCTTTCTTCCAGATGATCCTCGGATACAAATTTGACCGTGTGGCCCATCTCTTCCACCAGCAGGGTGCTGGTGTCCTGATCGAGCACCTGATTGATGGTCGCCATCACGCCCATCTTGAACAGCACCTTGATGACCTCGGCAGATTTGACGGCCATCTTCTGAGCGAGATCGGAGACGGTGTTGGCCTCACCAATCGTAATCTCTCGCGAAATAAATTCTGTCGGTTTCTCAAACCCGTGCTGCTTGTTCCCACGCCCCTTGCCCTTGCGGCCACCGCCCCGACGACCACGGGGGCCGTCCGCGTAATCTCCGTCCTCAAGAACAAAGTCCTCATTGGAGCTGCGCCCCTTGGTCTGCTTACGCGCAGGCGCTTTGTCTTTCTTGCGGAACGCGCCTTTCTCGTCGTCCTTGCTGTCAGCATCCTTACGGGATGTCTTCCCAGCATCATGACGAGCGGGTTGAGCATGGCGACGATTTTCCACGGGCGCTTCCGTAGGAGCGGGAGCATCGGCTACCGCACTCTCGGCTTCCGCCGCAGCGGCAGGCTCCTCTGCAACCGGCGTCTCCACGACAGCCGCTGCTTCTTCCACAACGGCCTCAACAGCCTCCACCTCGGGAAGCTGCTCTTCAACCGGCTCTACCGGTTCCGGCGCAGCGTCCTTGTCATTCTGCAACTCGCTGCGTTTGACATAGGTGCGCTTCTTGCGCACCTCGACAGCAACGGTCTTGCCGCGGCCATGGCCGCCGGCAGACTTGAGTGTCTCTACCGTTTTTCGTTTCAGAGTAATTTTTTTCGGAGCAGCATCCGTCGCCTGGCTATCGCCATGACTGCGACGCAGGAACAACAACAACGTGTTCTTGTCCTCATTCGAAATCGGATCGTCCGCCTTGGTATGGGGCAGACCCGCTTCTTTCACCTGAGAAAGAAGCCTATCCACTGAAACTCCAACCACTTTGGCGAGTTCACTGACTGTTACATCTGCCATTTAATACTCCTGAAATCTCTCTTGCAGTCCAACCTTATGCTCGTGTTGCGGAACCCGGATTCGCCGTTATTCGAACCAGGGCGCCCGCGCGGTCATAATCAGCTTGCCTGCGCGCTCTTCGTCCATGCCTTCAATGTCCATCAACTCATCAATGGACTGCTCTGCCAGGTCTTCCATGCTGAGCACACCCTTGTTTGCCAGGGCCAGGGCCAGCGTGTCATCCATGCCTTCCATATTGATCAGATCATCCGCCACATTGGCATTGGAAAGCCCTTCCTCGGAGGCAATGGCCTGTGTCAGCAGGGCATCCTTGGCTCGATTGCGCAATTCGTTGGCAATTTCTTCATCAAAACCGTCGATGCTGAGAATCTCGTCCAGCGGCACATAGGCAATCTCTTCCAGCGATGTGAAGCCTTCGGCCACCAATACCTCGGCCACTTCTTCATCCACATCCAGCTTGGCAACAAACATATCCACGTATCCGCTGGACTCCTGCTGTTGCTTCTCTGCCGCATCAGCCACGCTCATCACATTGATGGTCCAGCCAGTCAACTCACTGGACAGACGCACGTTCTGACCACTACGGCCGATAGCCTGCGCCAGGTTTTCCTCTTCCACAGCCACGTCCATGGTGTGGCTGTCCTCATCCACGATGATGGACGCCACTTCTGCCGGGGCCATGGAGTTGATCACCAGCTGCGCAGGATTGTCATCCCACAGAATGATGTCGATACGCTCATTGGCCAGCTCATTGGAAACCACCTGCACACGAGAACCTCTCATGCCTACGCAGGCGCCCACGGGGTCGATACGCCCGTCATTGGTGCTGACCACGATCTTGGCACGGGAACCCGGGTCACGGGCTGCCGCCTTGATTTCAATGACCTCTTCGGAAATCTCGGGCACTTCAATCTTGAACAGTTCAATCAACATACCCGGAGCGGTTCTGCTGAGGAACAGCTGAGGACCACGCGGTTCGGAACGAACATCAAGCAGCAGCGCGCGAATGCGATCACCCACGCGGAAGTTTTCACGCGGAATCATGTGCTCACGAGTCAGCAGACCTTCGGCATTGCCGCCCAGATCCACCAACACACTTTCGCGGGTCACTTTTTTTACCGTACCGGAAATCAGGCTGCCGATCTTGTCGATATATTCGGAAATGACGATGTCACGCTCGGCTTCGCGCACCTTCTGCACAATGACCTGCTTGGCGGTTTGCGCAGCAATGCGGCCAAACTCGATATTCTCGATTCGCTCTTCCCAGTCGTCACCGATTGCGAGATCCGGGCTCTTTTCCTTTGCCTGCTCCAGGGTCAGCTGGGAGCCCTTGCCGACATACTCCTCGTCTTCGACAACAGTCCAGATACGGTAGGTTTCGTATTCTCCGGTCTTGCGGTCAACACGGACGCGGCAGTTCATCTCCTCGTCTTCATAGAATTTCTTGGTCGCAGTGGCCAACGCCGATTCGATCGCTTCGAAAATAACATCGCGCGACACGCCCTTCTCATTCGAGACTGCATCCGCAACCAACAGAATTTCTTTACTCATCATAATCGTGTCACCTTACCCTAGAGGTCATCAATCCATTATTGAAGCCAATACACCCAAACCTTTGCAGCCCGCAACTTCCAGACTCTACTGTCAAAAAACCAGATTCGCCTTATCAATCGCGACAGCCGGAAGCTGATACTCCTTGCCATCCACCAGCAGGGTGACGCTATCGTCGCTCACGCTCTGGATAACACCTTTGAATTTGCGTCTTCCTTCTACCGGCGTGCGCAAACGCACTGATGCCGGCTCGCCGGCAAAACGGGCAAACTGTTCCAGATGAAACAGGGGACGATCCATCCCCGGCGAAGAAACCTCGAGAGTATATTCCCCCGGAATCGGATCCTCGACATCCAGAATGCCACTGACCTGACGACTGACCCGTTCGCAGTCATCAATCGTCACGCCTTCGTCCTGCCGATCGATATACACGCGCAGCACGCTGTATTTTCCCTGAATCAGGTACTCCACACCCCACAGCTCCACACCCAGCGCCTCGACGGTGGGTTGGATCAGCTCAACAATGCGGGTTTCATGGCTGCTCAATTTCTTACTCCGTTTGCAGTCGCGCCTTATGCAAACTCCAAAAACAAAAAATGGGCCTGCGGCCCACTCCTAAAATTCTCAAAATTTTGCACCGATCTCTCACCTGCTCAATCGATGTGGAGCATACCAGAGCATCCATGCACGACGAAAATCACGCCTAATAAAAAGCCCCTGATGGGGCTCCTTTGTCAACCTGGTAGCGGGGGCAGGATTTGAACCTCCGACCTTCAGCGGCTGCGCCGTCTTGAGAGCCGAGCCCGATTCGTCGGGCGCCTGTCGAAGCTACTCTTCTTAAATTGGTAGCGGGGGCAGGATTTGAACCTACGACCTTCAGCGGCTGCGCCGTCTTGAGAGCCGAGCCCGAGATTCGTCGGGCGCCTGTCGAAGCTACTCTTCTTAAATTGGTAGCGGGGGCAGGATTTGAACCTACGACCTTCGGGTTATGAGCCCGACGAGCTGCCAGACTGCTCCACCCCGCAACAAATCGTAAAACTGTCGAGACCTTGCGCTTCTTGAACACATCAGCATCAACTTCTGGCTGGGTCGATGCTCTTCAAATCTCAGGGGCCGGAATTATACTGAGGCAAATCAGGAAAGGTCAAGCAAAAGCCTCTAATTCCGTGAAAAATCTGATCTTTTTGAACACCCGCTCCAAGGAGCAGGTATCCGGAATTGGTGCCGAAGGCGAGACTTGAACTCGCACGACCAAAGGTCACTACCCCCTCAAGATAGCGTGTCTACCAATTCCACCACTTCGGCATAGTCGTTGATTACTCTAACGACGAGGGTATGGCGCTTCATTGCGCCGGTCTTCCTTCAATTCGGGGCAGGTACCTGCTCTTCATTGACAACAGGAATATCTGATGCGGCAGGAGCACTGGTTTGCTCCAGCAGCGCCGGATTCACGATCGGCAGGGCATCCACTGCACCGCCACCAGTATTCTGTCTGGCAAAAATCGCCAGCGTCAGGCTGGTAATAAAAAAGACAGTCGCCGCAATGGACGTCGTCCGGGTCAGGAAATTACCGGAGCCAGCACTGCCGAACACAGTCTGGGAAGCACCACTACCGAAGGCGGCACCCGCGTCAGCACCCTTGCCCTGTTGCAACAGCACCAGCGCGATGATGGTGATCGCAGCGATCACATGCACGATAACGACCAGAGTTTCCATTAGCCACTCACACTCTTACAAATCTTTATGAATTCTGCCGGTTTCAGCGATGCTCCGCCAACCAGTCCACCGTCTATATCCTGTTGCGCAAACAGCTGTGCGGCATTGTCCGCATTCACACTGCCACCATACAGAATGCAGATATTCTCCGCTACCGCCCCACTTCGCACCGCCACTCGTTGACGGATAAAGGCATGCATCTGCTGAGCCTGCTCAGGTGTCGCCGTCTGCCCGGTGCCGATCGCCCAAACAGGCTCATAGGCAAGCACCAGTTTCGTCAGCTCACAAGCCTCCAGCACCACATCCAGCTGCCGGGCAACCACGGCCTCAGCCTGCCCTGCCTCACGCTCCTGCAAGGTTTCACCCACGCAGAGCACCGGCACCATTCCCTGCGCCTGCACGGCGAGGCACTTGGCCAACACCTGCACATCCGTCTCGGCAAACAGCTGACGGCGTTCGGAGTGCCCCAGAATGACATGGCTTACACCAAAATCCAGCAGCATGCCGGGCGCTGTCTCGCCGGTAAAAGCACCGGACGATGCCTCATGCGCATTCTGAGCTCCCAGGCTGATGCGACTACCCTGCAACAGCCTGCTGCACAGATCCAGATAGGGCATGGGAGGACACACCAGCACCTGGGCCCCTGCACCTGTATCCAGGGACTGCCTCAGCCCATGTAACAGCTCCGTAATCGACTCACGGGAACCGTTCATTTTCCAATTTGCGGCAACAAGGCCTCTGCGCATTTCTTTCACCTCGCAGAGCAGGCGTCTGTCAGCGGGAAAACGGGGCGCCAATATAACCAAGTTGCCCTGCGCTTGCAACCAGACAATCAGGGCTATCGATTCAGGCTACTGCCTCCCGGACACTGTCCGCCAACTCCTGCGCGAGACGATTGACCAGCGACTCGTCCTCACCCTCGACCATGACCCGCACCAGGGGTTCTGTCCCCGAGAGCCGCAACAACACGCGCCCTTTTCTGCCAAGCTGACTCTCCACGGCCTTTACCGCTTCCTGCACACGGGGATTGGACAAGGGAGAACTCTTGCCGGAGAAACGCACATTGATCATCGTCTGTGGAAACTTGCTCATCTTGGTCCGCAGATCGTACAGACTGGTCTCGCCGCTGACGATCGCCGACAGTGCCTGCAGCGCCGCGACAATCCCGTCCCCTGTGCTCGCCACATCCAGACAGATCACATGCCCGGAGGACTCTCCTCCAAGTTGCCAGCCACGCGCCTTAAGCTCCGACATCACATAGCGGTCTCCGACACTGGCGCGCACGAAGGGAATATCCAGCGCCTCAAGACCAAGCTGCAGACCGAGATTACTCATCTGCGTTCCCACAAGTCCGCCAAAAGCGATATTGCGCCGACGCCGGTCACGAGCAATCACATAGAGAATCTCGTCGCCGTCCACCACATTACCGAGGTGATCCACCATGATGACGCGGTCGCCATCACCATCGAAGGCAATCCCCAGATCCGCCCCTTCGGCCAGCACCTCACGCACCAGCTGCTCGGGCGCCGTGGAGCCACAGGCATCATTGATATTAAGCCCGTCAGGCGAGGCACCGATGGTTTTCACGGTGGCGCCCAGCTCCCGGAAAACACTGCTGGCGATGTGATAAGTGGAACCGTGGGCGCAGTCCACGACAACTTTCAGCCCCCCGAGCCGGATATCGGAAACTATCGTGCTCTTGCAGTATTCAATATAACGACCACTGGCATCATTGATTCGCGAGGCCTTGCCGATATAGCGGGAATCCACCGTTGTGATGTCACGCGCGAGGTATTCCTCGATCTCGAACTCCACCTCATCGGGCAACTTGGTCCCATCGCCGCTGAAGAACTTGATGCCGTTATCGTCATAGGGGTTGTGGGAAGCGCTGATCACAATGCCCGCCTGGGCATAGAAGGTTCGCGTGAGATAGGCGACAGCCGGTGTCGGCATCGGCCCCAGGAGATTGATATCCACCCCCGCAGAGGTCAGGCCCGCCTCCAGCGCCGCCTCAAACATATAGCCGGAAATACGCGTGTCCTTGCCAATCAGAATTTTGCTGCGCCCCTTGTCGTTGCTGGCAAAAACCTTGCCTGCCGCCCAGCCCAGCTTGAGCATGAAATCCGGAGTAATGGGATAGCGACCCACCGTGCCACGAATCCCGTCCGTACCAAAATACTGTTTTTCCTTATTTTTTTGACTCATTCTCGCAACCTTTTGATCCATGAACTCCAGACAGGGCCTCATAGACCCGGATCGCATCCACCGTTTCGGCAACATCATGGGTGCGGACTATTGCTGCACCATGCCAAAGCGCGTAAGTCGTCGCCGCTATACCGGCAGCCAGGCGCTGAGCCGGCGCTCTGTCGGTGACTGCGCCCAACATCGACTTGCGCGAAACACCGACAAGCACCGGCAGCCCCAGGCCCTCAAAACACGCCAGTTCGCGAAGCAGCTGGTAATTGTGCGCCACCGTTTTGCCAAAACCAAAGCCCGGATCCACGATCAGCCGCTCGCGCTCAATGCCCGCATCGAGACAGTACTGAATGCGCTGTTGCAGGAAAGCCTTTACTTCCGCAACAACGTCTTCATAGGCCACCTGTTCCTGCATGGTTTCCGGCTGGCCGCGCATATGCATCAGACAGATGCTGACATCGCGGCGGGGCGCCAACAGCGCCGCAGTGCCCGCTTGAGCCAGGGCACGCACATCATTCACCAGACCGGCACCGGCAGCGATGGCCGCGCGCATGACGCCCGCACGACTGGTGTCCACGGACACCGCAACGTCCAGGCGCTGACGCAGGGCCTCCACCACGGGCAATACCCTGTCTATTTCTTCCTGTTCACTGACCGGGAGAGCACCGGGCCGGGTGGATTCACCCCCGACATCGATAATGCTGGCTCCCTCGCCAAGCATGGCTGCGGCCTTTTGCAGCGCCTTGTCCACGCTTACGCGAAAGGCACTATCATGCTCCCCGGCGCGCAACTGCCCGCCATCGGAAAATGAATCAGGCGTTGTATTAAGAATCCCCATGACGATGGGAGAGGAAAGGTCGATGACACGGTCACCGACCCTGATTGAAAGCGCACCCACCTGAACCTCCGCTCAGGGCTGCCATCGGCGATGGCACACCCACTGCTCAGTGCTCGCTTGCCGGACCGCCGATCGTGCTGTCCCCCGAACTGCTCTCCGGCTTGCGGGAGCTGCTATGCGCCGAACCGGAACCACTGTCATCACTGCTCCAGTCCGCCGGCGGACGCGGCTTGTGCCCCGCCATGATGTCACTGATCTGGTCCGTATCAATGGTTTCGTACTCCAGCAGGGCATCCTTCATCAGCTCGAGCTTGTCCCGGTTCTCTTCCAGGATGTGCTTGGCCTTACCGTAGCACTCATCGATGATGCGCTTGATCTCTTCATCAATGATCTTGGCGGTCTCCCCGGAATGCGCCTTGGAGTTCGACGATGTACCACGCCCCAGGAAAACCTCTCCGTCATCCTCGGCATACATCAGGGGGCCGAGCTTTTCGGACAAGCCCCACTTGGTAACCATATTGCGTGCCATGTCGGTGGCCCGCTGAATGTCGTTGGAGGCTCCCGTGGTCACCCCTTCCGAGCCCAGCGTCATCTCTTCGGCAATCCGCCCGCCGTACAGGCTGCAGATCTGGCTGAGAATACCCTGTTTGCTCAGGCTGTAGCGGTCTTCTTCCGGCAGAAACATGGTGACACCCAGAGCCCTGCCGCGCGGAATAATACTGACCTTGTATACCGGGTCATGCTCCGGCATCAGACGCCCGACGATGGCGTGGCCGGACTCGTGATAGGCAGTGTTGAGCTTCTCCTTGTCAGACATGACCATGGACTTGCGCTCGGCGCCCATCATGATCTTGTCCTTGGCCTTCTCAAACTCCTCCATGGTCACCAGCTTGCGATTGCCACGGGCAGCAAACAGTGCCGCTTCGTTCACCAGATTGGCAAGATCGGCACCCGAGAAACCGGGCGTGCCACGGGCAATGACAGAGGCATTTACGCGCTCGTCGATGGGCACCTTGCGCATATGCACTTTCAGAATCTGTTCACGGCCACGGATATCGGGCAGGCCGACCACGACCTGGCGGTCAAAACGCCCCGGGCGCAGCAAGGCCGGGTCGAGCACATCGGGGCGGTTGGTAGCCGCGATGACAATAATACCGTCATTGGCCTCAAAGCCGTCCATCTCCACCAGCAACTGGTTCAGAGTCTGCTCACGCTCATCGTGCCCGCCACCCAGGCCGGCCCCCCGATGACGGCCCACCGCATCGATCTCATCAATAAAGATGATGCAGGGAGACTGTTTCTTGGCCTGATCGAACATGTCACGCACGCGGGAGGCACCAACCCCGACGAACATTTCCACGAAGTCGGAGCCGGAAATGGAAAAGAAAGGCACCTTGGCCTCACCGGCAATTGCCTTGGCCAGCAGGGTTTTACCGGTACCCGGCTGCCCCACCATCAGGATGCCGCGCGGAATACGACCACCCAGGCGTTGGAACTTGTCCGGCTCGCGCAGGAAATCAACCAGTTCCTTTACGTCTTCCTTGGCTTCATCGACGCCAGCGACATCGGCAAAGGTCACCTTGATCTGATCCTCACCCAACAGCTTGGCCTTGCTCTTGCCAAAGGACATAGGGCCGCCCTTGCCACCGCCGGCACCGCCCTGCATCTGCCGCATGAAAAAGAAGAACAGGCCGATGATGATCAGAATCGGGAAACTCGCCACGAACAACTGGGACCAGATGCTCTGCCGCTCGGGCTCTGCCCCGACGATCTCCACACCGTTGTTGAAGAGATCATTCATCAGCTGATCATCCCCGATCATCGGAATGGTGGTACTGAACTGGGTGTTGTCCATACGTCGCCCCGACACGGAAATGCCGGAAATGGTGACGGAGCGCACCTGCCCGGCCCGCACTTCCTTGACAAAATCGGAGTAGGTGACGGAAACACTGCCGGTTTCCTGGTTGATGTTGTTGAACACCGTCAGCAGAACGGCGGCGATCACCATCCAGAGCAGTAAATTTTTAGCCATATCATTCAAGGGACCATCCCCCTATGCGTTGTTAACCCGGGATTGCGCATGCTGTGAAGCATTGCGCGGACACCTCCGGCACATGCACCGGAACTGTCTTGTTGAATCTGTTGGCCTTAACGGCCTGGCTGTTCAGACACCACCCCAATCAATGCGCACCAGGCAGCCCAACCCCCTGGTACTTTTCCAATGTTTTCCGAACCTTAGCAGACCGGAACCGGCAGGCCTTCATTGCATTGCAGAGCTGTGAGGGCGGCAACGATACCCGGAACGGGCACGTCCCGCAGGATTGCAAGGCGACTCTGTCTTATTACCCACGCCTTCGAATATTGGGAGCTGCCGTCGATATTACAAGATCACCGACAAAAAAGTCCAAGCATTACGATCCCGCCGGAAACTCGGGGCAGGTTGTGTATTTTGTCCGCTAGGCTACAATGACGCCTCTTTTTCTGCCGGCCGGACAGCACGACACACATCATGAAACAGTCTCCCCACGACAAGAAACATCTGCGCACCATCGCCCACACCCTGTCACCGGTTGTGACCATCGCACAAAAAGGGCTGACCGAGAATGTCAACGAGGAGATCGACCGCGCCCTGAACCGGCACGAGCTCATCAAGATCAAGATATTTGCCGCAGACCGGGAAGCCCGCAAAGAGATAACACAGGAAATCTGTGCGGCGTCTGGCGCCCAGCTGGTTCAGAGCATTGGCAACGTCGCCGTGTTGTTCCGGGCGGCCGAGAAACCGAACCCGAAACTGTCCAATATCCTGAGATTCCAGCCACACTAAAGAGGTGGCACCTGCGTTTACAGGTGCTCGACTTTGACGATTTCGTAGTCCACATCGCCTGCCGGCGCCTTGACCACAATATCCTCACCCACTTCCTTGCCCATGATGGCACGCGAGATGGGTGATGCCACGGAGATGCGACCGGCCTTCACATCGGCCTCGTCCTCACCCACGATCTGATACACCACTTCCGCATCCGTATCGATATTGAGCAGCGTGACCGTTGCCCCGAAGATCACACGCCCGGTATTGGGAATGGCCCGCACATCGATCACTTCCGAATCAGCCAGCTTGCCCTCGATCTCCTTGATGCGACCTTCGCAGAAACTCTGTTGTTCGCGCGCCGCATGATACTCGGCGTTCTCCTTGAGATCGCCGTGCTCGCGAGCCTCCGCAATCGCCTGAATGATGCGGGGACGACGTTCGGTTTTCAGCTCGTTCAGTTCTTCGCGCAGGCGCTCGGCACCTGCCACGGTCATGGGGACTTTTCTCATAGTTCTGCGTGCAGCTCCTGAATCGTGTACACCGAGAGCTTATCACCGAACTCCAGCGCTTCACAGACCGCCAGCGCACCGGCAACCGTTGTGGTGCAGGGCACGTCATGGCGCAAGGCGGTACGGCGGATGATCGAGGAGTCCGCAATCGCCTGTTTGCCTTCCGTGGTATTAACCACCAGCTGCACTTCGTCGTTCTTGATCATGTCCACAATATGCGGGCGCCCTTCGTTGACCTTGTTGACCGGTGTCACAGGCAGGCCCTGGTCTGCGATCACGGTAGCCGTGCCATGTGTCGCCAACAAGGCAAAGCCCAGTTTGTGCAGCTTGCGAGCCACTTCCGCTACTCGTGGTTTATCGGCATCACGCACACTGATGAAGACCGCACCACCGGCCTTCATTTCTTCCCCGGCACCAATCTGCGATTTGGCAAAGGCTTCGGCGAAGGTTCGCCCTACCCCCATCACTTCGCCGGTAGACTTCATCTCCGGCCCAAGGATCGGGTCTACGCCAGGGAATTTATTGAAGGGGAACACCGCTTCCTTGACAGCAAAATTACGCGGCACAATTTCTTTTTCAAAACCCTGCTCTTTCAGACTTCGACCAGCCATGCAGCGTGCGGCAACCTTGGCAAGGGAAACCCCGATGCATTTAGAGACAAATGGCACGGTACGCGAGGCACGGGGGTTCACCTCGATCACATAGATTTCACCATCCTGATAAGCCAGCTGCGTATTCATCAGCCCCACGACTTTCAGTTCACGCGCCAGCATGGTCACCTGTTCGCGAATGCGGTTCTGCACATCGGCGGACAGGTTATAGGGGGGCAACGAACAGGCCGAATCGCCCGAGTGCACACCCGCCTGCTCAATATGCTGCATGATCGCGCCAACCACCACCTGCTCGCCATCACTGACCAGGTCCACGTCAATTTCGATTGCCGCATTCAGGAAGTAGTCCAGCAACACCGGGCTTTCATTACCCACCTTCACTGAATGGCGCATATAGCGGCGCAGCTCTTCCTCGTTGTACACGATTTCCATGGCACGGCCACCCAGCACATAGGAGGGGCGCACCACCAGGGGGTAGGAGATACGTTCGGCTGCCGCAATACTTTCCTCGAAGCTGCGCACGATGCAGTTCGGCGGCTGTTTCAGCCCCAGCTTCTGAATCATGCGCTGGAAACGTTCGCGGTCTTCCGCCAGATCAATCGCATCGGCAGAGGTACCGATGATGGGCACACCGGCCGCCTCCAGCCGGGTCACCAGGTTCAGCGGCGTCTGCCCGCCAAACTGCACGATGACGCCGTGGGGTTTCTCCAGTTGTGCAATTTCGATGACGTCTTCGAAGGTAACCGGTTCGAAGTAGAGACGATCCGAAATATTGTAGTCCGTGGACACTGTCTCCGGGTTGCAGTTCACCATGATGGTCTCGTAACCATCTTCCCGCATCGCCAGCGCTGCGTGCACACAACAGTAATCGAACTCGATGCCCTGGCCGATGCGGTTCGGCCCGCCACCCAGCACCATGATCTTCTTGCGCCCGGAAGGCAGCGCCTCGCACTCCTCCTCATAGGTGGAATACATATAGGCGGTTGTGGACACAAATTCCGCGGCACAGGTATCCACGCGCTTGTAGACCGGACGAATGCCCAGCGCGTGACGATGCTGCTGCACCTTCATTTCGGGCAGATTCAGCAGGGTGGCAATACGCGCATCGGAAAAGCCTTTCTGCTTGATGCGGAAGAGTGTGTCGCGATCAAACTGCTCCAGCGTCATGGACGCCATGCGCGCCTCTTCCTGTATCAGATCCTCGATCTGCACCAGGAACCAGGGATCGATGCCGGTCAACTCCGCAACGGTTTCCACTGTCCAGCCCTGACGGAAGGCATCGGCGATATACCAGACGCGCTCGCCACCGGCATCCTTCAGCTCGCGCTTGAGAATGTCCATGGCATCGCTGAGCCCTGTTTCCAGCACCGGGTCAAACCCTGACACCCCAACCTCCAGACCTCGCAGGGCCTTCTGGATGGATTCCTGGAAAGTACGCCCGATGGCCATCACTTCGCCCACCGACTTCATCTGCGTGGTAATGCGATCGTTGGTTTCCGGGAATTTTTCAAACGTGAAACGCGGGATCTTGGTGACCACATAGTCAATGGTCGGCTCAAACGAGGAGGGCGTGGCACCGCCGGTAATTTCATTGCGCAGCTCATCCAGGGTGTAGCCCACCGCCAGTTTTGCCGCGACACGGGCAATCGGGAAGCCGGTGGCCTTGGAGGCCAGCGCCGAGGAGCGGGACACACGCGGATTCATCTCGATGATGACAACCCGGCCGGTCCGCGGACACATGCCGAACTGCACATTCGAACCGCCGGTCTCCACGCCGATTTCCCGCAATACCGCAATCGCCGCATTACGCAGAATCTGATATTCCTTGTCCGTGAGGGTCTGGGAGGGAGCCACCGTAATGGAGTCACCCGTGTGCACCCCCATGGCGTCAAAGTTCTCGATGGTACACACGATGATGCAGTTGTCATTACGATCCCGCACCACCTCGAGCTCATATTCCTTCCAGCCAATCAGGGATTCATCAATCAGCAATTCATTGATCGGAGACAGCTCGAGACCGCGGGTACAGATCTCGATGAACTCTTCCTTGTTATAGGCGATACCACCACCGCTGCCACCCAGTGTGAACGAGGGGCGCACGATACAGGGGAAGCCCACCTGCTCCAGCGCCTCAAAGGCCTCATCCATATTGTGTGCCATGCCGTGAGCTGGCGTTTCCAGGCCGATGGATCTCATGGCCTTGTCAAACAGCTCGCGATTCTCGGCCTTGTCGATGGCCTCACAGCTCGCACCGATCAGCTCAACGCCATACTTCTCCAGAACCCCGTGGCGATTGAGATCGAGAGCACAGTTCAGCGCCGTCTGCCCGCCCATGGTCGGGAGGATGGCATCCGGCCGCTCCTTCTCGATGATCTTCTCAACGATCTCCCAGGTTACCGGCTCAATATAGGTGGCATCCGCCATTGCCGGATCCGTCATGATGGTCGCCGGGTTCGAGTTGACGAGAATGACGCGATAACCTTCCTCGCGCAGTGCCTGACAGGCCTGGGCGCCGGAATAGTCAAACTCGCAGGCCTGTCCAATGACAATGGGGCCTGCACCGAGAATTAGGATACTGTTGATGTCGGATCGTTTAGGCATATTCAAACCGTAGGTCTAGTGGCCGTGCGCTTCCGCGAAAGCGACAACCGGTTCATCTTCTGTTCGGCCCGGCGGACAGGGCCGCCGGACAAGCAATGTGGTTCAGCGACCGCCCTGAGCCTTCATCAGATCGATGAAGCGATCAAACAGGGAGGTAATATCATGGGGCCCGGGGCTCGCTTCGGGATGACCCTGGAAGGCAAACGCCGGCTTGTCAGTACGCGCCACCCCTTGCAGGGAGCCGTCGAACAGGGAACGGTGCGTGGCCTTCAGGTTTGCCGGCAGTGTTTTCTCATCCACCGCAAAGCCGTGGTTCTGGCTGGTAATGAATACCGTCGCGCTGGCGATATCCAGCACAGGATGGTTCGCACCATGGTGTCCCAGGCGCATCTTGACGGTTTGCGCACCACAGGCCAGCGCCAGAATCTGGCAACCCAGGCAAATCCCGAACACAGGGATATCCAACTCCAGGAAACGCTTCGTAGCCGCAATCGCGTAATCACAGGGCTCGGGGTCGCCTGGGCCGTTGGACAGAAAAATTCCGTCCGGAGACAGCGCGAGCACATCGTCGGCCGAAGTCTGTGCCGGCACGACCGTGACGCGGCAGTTGCGATCCGACAGGTGACGCAGAATATTGCGCTTCACACCGAAATCGTAGGCCACCACATGGAAAGGCTCCGTGCGCGTGCTCTCGGGATGCCCCACACCACGCTGCCACAGCCCGGATGACCATTCATAGGACTGAGGGGTCGTGACCTCTTTGGCCAGATCCATGCCCTTGAGCCCGGGGAACAGTCTCGCCTGCTCCAGCGCTTTCTCTTCCCCGCCCGCGGCGAGTGCCTCACCGCTGAGCAGGCAACCGTTCATCGGCCCCTTGTCCCGCAGCAGGCGCGTCAGGCGGCGCGTATCAATCTCGGCGATGGCAACCACATTGCGCGCCTTGAGAAAGGTTTCGAGATCGGTTTCATGCCGCCAGTTACTGGCAATGCGGGAAAGATCCCGAATGACAAGCCCGGACGCCCAGACATTGGGAGACTCGTTGTCCTCCTCATTGGCGCCGGTATTGCCGATATGTGGATAGGTAAGCGTGACGATCTGGCGCGCATAGGACGGGTCAGTCAAAATTTCCTGATACCCCGTCATGGAGGTGTTGAAGACCACCTCGCCACTGGACATGCCATGGGCTCCGATCGCCCGGCCACGAAATATACTGCCATCTTCCAATGCCAGTACTGCTGTATTACTCAATGCCGTCTCCCGATAATGCGCACATCACAGGCGAAAAAAAGCGGAATGAAACGTGGGCTTCATTCCGCTTTTGTAGAATTCGTGATGTGCTCAGATGTAAACATACTGAGGCCGCATTGTAACGGAATTGGCCCTCGGGTGTCTACGCAAGACGACGCCGCTTTGGCAGGAAAATTCTGTCAGGCGAACAACACATCGTCAATCGAGTACAAACCCGCAGGTTTGCCATGCAACCAGGCCGCCGCTCGCACGGCCCCTTTGGCAAAGGTCATGCGACTGCTGGCCTTGTGGGTAATCTCCACGCGCTCGCCCGGGCCCGCGAAAATCACGGTGTGATCGCCAACAATATCCCCCGCCCGAATGGTCGCAAAACCAATGGTCTTGCCATCTCGCTCGCCGGTGATACCTTCACGGCCATAAACAGCCACTTCTTTCAGGTCGCGCCCCAGCGCGTCCGCAATGACTTCCCCCATGCGCAGCGCCGTGCCGGAGGGAGCGTCCTTCTTGAAACGGTGATGTGCTTCGACGATTTCGATATCCATCTCGTCACCGATCACGCGCGCCGCCATATCCAGCAGTTTCAGGCAAAGATTGACCCCGACACTCATATTGGGGGCAAACACCACGGGGACAAATTGTGCCAGCTCCCGAATGCGCTGTTTCTCTTCTTCACTGAAACCCGTCGTGCCAATCACCATGGCCTTGCCATGACGGCGGCACAATTCCAGATGTGCCAGAGTGGACGCACAGGAGGTAAAATCAATCAGCACATCAAACCGGGAGGCCTGCGCCTCCAGATCCGCCACCGCGCCAACCCCGATAGCCGCAATCCCGGCCAGCAGCCCGAGGTCCTGCCCCAGCGCTGGATCCTCCTCCAGCACGGTCCCAACACTCACCTGCATCGGCGCCTCACTCAGGCTGACCGCCTCGATAAGAGTTCTGCCCATACGTCCGGCCGCGCCGGCTATCGCCACATTAATCATCTTGTCTCTCACTGTTCCGGGGAGGCGGGATTATAGCCTTCCGGACCCACGCTGACCACGCCCGCCACAGCGACCACCGGGAAGCGCCGCCACGGCCGGCAGATTGCAAATCACTTGCTGCCCATGGCGATATTCGGCAAACTCCCCACTCGAACGCCCCTGCCAGGGCAGCCTTGCGCTTGATTTACCGCAAAAACCCACCAGCAGTGTTATCTGGTTCCCCGAAAAGAAATGAGCGATACACCGGTCTTGGACGATAGACAGAAGCAGCAGCGATACGAGTCGCTTGTCGATGCGTTATACCAGGACGTATATCGCTACGCCTATTGGCTGTGCAAAAACGGCGCTCTGGCTGAAGATCTGGTGCAGGAAACTTTTTTGCGTGCCTGGCGGTCTCTCGACAGCCTGCAGAACGACAAGGCTGCCAAAGCCTGGCTGTTCACCATTCTGCGGCGGGAAAATGCACGGCTGTATGAACGCTACCGACCGGATCTGGTCGACATCGAAGATCAGTCACTGATGGACTCGATCGACAATGAGCCCGACCAGCGCATGGACCGCAAACTGTTGCACGATGCGATTGCATCGCTGGAAAAGGACTATCGTGAACCCCTTCTGCTGCAGGTCATTGGGGGGTTCAGCGGCAAGGAAATCGCCGAGATACTGGATCTGAACAACAATACCGTGATGACACGCCTGTTTCGGGCGCGCGGGAAGCTCAAGCATGTGTTCTTCCCCGATGGCAATCCGGATGAAGATCCCGACGAACCACTCGATGAGTAGGGTCCGCTCCGTTCCGGGCCTGTTTAATATCCACGTTACGGGGTGTCTAACCCCTTAAAGAGTCCAACAGAAATGGATGATTTAGAATTTAGAAAACGCGCTTTCGCCAATCCGCAGGATCAGGACCCCGAGTTTCTGGCTGCTGCGGCAGCGAACCCGGAACGCTCCCGCGTCCTGTCCCAACTTCAGGCTCTCGATGCGCGGGTTGGCAAAGCGGCCCGTTCGATTCCCGTCCCTGCGGATCTTGCCACCCGCCTGAAAGCCAGGGCCGCTCCCGCTCACGAGACAAGAAAACCGGGTATGCGCCGCTATCTCGCGGTAGCGGCCAGCCTGGTCCTTGCCATCGGCCTGGTGCTGTCCCCAGGCTTGATCACGGCACGGCCGAGCGCGGCAGACCTGAAATTTCACGACGATGTGCTTGGCCATGTCCACCGCGAAATATCCCGCTACAACCCGGGCCTTGCCGATATCAGTCTGACGCAGATCAATTCAGTTCTGGAAGAGGCCGGTGGCCATCTGCGCGATGATGAGCAGATCAAGAAAATGCACTTCAAGTTTGCCAATGGCTGCAATATCGCCCAGAACAGCAAGGGTGCCCATATTGTGCTCAATGGCAGCAAGGGCGCCGTGTCCGTCATCGTGGTGCACAATTCACCGGTATCCACCAGGTTCGATGTCACCGATTCGCGCTTTGCAGGCAAGATCATCCCCTTTGGAGAGGGCAATCTGATCATTGTCGGAGAAAAGGACGAACCCCTGAACGTCTACGAAGACATGATCGAAACCGCTTTCGAGTGGTCCCTCTGACACGGCAGGATGCGGATCAGAACTGATCCGCATCCATTGCCATCACCGAGGCCGCTCCGGCCCTGATCTCGACCAGCAGCGCCGCTCCTCCCGGCAACACCCGCTCCACGAAGAATCGCGCCGTCTTGAGTTTGGCCTCATAAAAAGCCGCATCCGGGGCTCCAGCGGCCAGGGCGCGCTCTGCGGCCGACACCATGCGCGCCCACATAAAGGTATACAACAGCAGCGTTACCAGGCGCAGATAGGGCACGGATGCCGCGCCGATTTCATCTGCATCCTCCGCCCCCCGTTCGCGCAGCCACTGACTGGCCTCCTGAACAGTGCCAAGCACGGAGCGCAAGGAAGCCTCCAGCCAGTGCGCCGACTCTTTATCCCGCCAGGCGGGCAGGAAGGCTTCGATTTCCTCGATCAGCGTTTCCAGCAGCCCGTCCCTGTCGCGCACGAGCTTGCGTCCCGCCAGGTCCAGCGCCTGAATGCCGTTCGTTCCTTCATAGATCTGTGCAATCCTGGCATCGCGCACATGCTGTTCGAGCCCCCACTCCCGCACATAACCGTGCCCGCCCAACACCTGCTGCGCCAATACGCAGGCCTCGAAACCACGGTCGGAAAAAGCGGCCTTGGCAACGGGAGTAAGAAAGGACACCAGCCTGGCTGCGCGCTCCCGCACCTCTGCCTGCTCATGCAAATGAGCCCGATCGAGCTGCGCGGCCACATACACGGCAAGTGCCCGGCCCGCCTCCACATCTGCCCGTACCGTAAGCAGCATGCGGCGGACATCCGGATGCACGATGATGGGATCAGCCACCTCCTCGGGATGCAAGGCGCCATTGCCGGCCCGCCCCTGACGCCGCTCACGGGCATAGGCGGCAGCGATCTGATAGGAGTGATCCGCAAGCCCCAGGCCCTGCAGGCCGATAGAGAGGCGTTCGTAATTCATCATGGTGAACATATGACTCAAGCCTTTGTTGGGCTCTCCCACCAGATACCCTCTGGCATTGTCAAAATTCATCACGCAGGTTGCGGACGCCCGAATGCCCATTTTGTGCTCGATCGCCCCGCAGGAGACTCCGTTCAGCTCCGCGCTGTCCGGCAGCATCCTCGGCACCAGAAACAGCGAAATTCCTTTGGGGCCAGGCGGCGCATCGGGCAGGCGCGCAAGCACCAGATGAACAATATTTTCACAAAGATCATGCTCGCCGCCCGTGATGAAAATTTTGCTGCCGCTCACCCGATAGGCCTCGCCATCGGGCTCGGCCCGCGTCTTCAGCATGCCAAGATCAGTGCCCGCATGGGGCTCCGTCAGACACATGGTCCCGGACCACTCGCCGCTGTACAAACGCGGCAGAAAAGCCTGCTTGAGTGCCTCACTGCCATGATGCGCCAGGGCAAGACAGGCTCCCGCGCTGAGAGCGGGATAGAGGGCGAACGAGGTATTGGCGGCCATCATCATTTCTTCCACCAGTACCGCAAGCACCTTGGGCATGCCCTGACCGCCATAGGCAACATCGCCGCTCAGCCCGATCCAGCCTCCTTCGGCATAAGCGGCATAAGCTTCACGAAAACCTGCCGGCGTCCGCACCCGCCCCGCCTCGAAATGACACCCCTCTTCGTCTCCCGTCCGGTTAAGCGGCAACAGTAAGTCTTCGCAAACCTGTGCAGCCCCTTCCAGAACGGCATCCATCAGATCTTCACTCAACTCTTCAGTGCCCGGCATCGAGCGCAGCAGCGAGGCTGCCTCCTGAACCTCATGCAGCACAAAGCGCATGTCTTTCATCGGTGCCCGATAGCTGCTCATAACTCCTCCTGTTCGCTGGGTGTGCTCAGTCACGTCAGGTCTACGTTACTGAAGTCCCCGCTCATGGGTCAATTGCCTGCACTACACTGAAGTCTGCCAAAGCCCGGAAACTGTCGACATGAATGACTGCGGATATTGCCTCTTGTGCGCCAGCCCCTGCGCCACAGACATTGCTCTGTGCACCGCCTGTCGTGACGGGCTGCCACGCATACATCAGCCCTGCCCTCGCTGCGCCATCCCCCTGCCACCCTCACTGCCGCCTGGCAGTATGTGCGGCTCCTGTCAGATCAAAGCACCTGCCTTTGATCGCTGTCATGCCTTGTGTCCCTATGTCTTCCCGCTGCCGGAGCTGATCTCCCGCTTCAAGTTCCAGGGGCTTTTCAGCAGTGGCGCCGCACTCGCCAGCCTGCTTGGCACACAACTGCTACCCCATTGGAAGATTCACAGGCCCGATGCCCTCATTCCCGTTCCCCTGCACCCCGCACGCCTGCGCACACGCGGCTTCAATCAAAGCCTGGAGCTGGCACGCCGCCTGGCATCCTCCCTCAGACTTCATGTAGAGCCGGGGCTATGCCTGAGAATGCGGAATACGCCCGCCCAGAAAGGACTGGACGCAACAGAGCGGGCAAAGAATCTGCGCGGGGCGTTTCAGATCAAGGATCCACCGGTGCGCTGGCAATATGTGGTGCTGGTGGATGATGTCGTGACGACCATGACAACCGTTAATGAAATCGCCGCCTTGCTGAAACAGAAGGGCATACTGCGAGTGGAAGTGGCCTGCCTTGCGAGAGTAGAGGCTGGCAGAATCAGAACTGATACTTGATGGAGCCGTAAGCCACACGCCCCTGCTGCTCAACGGCGCTTGCCGGGGCCTGGGGCAGCTGATCAGGGCGGGCATCAAACAGGTTGCGTACCCCGACGGAAAACACCGCCTGCCCCTGCCGGCCAGTCTTGAGGTTATAGCCGTACTGCAGATCCAGGGTGGTCATATTGCCGACCAGCTCATTAAGCTGCTCAAGGTTGAGCTTGCTCAGGTCTTCAAAGGAATCAAAGTAGTGGGTTACCGCACTGGCCGAGTGTTTGCCGATCTGCCAGGTCAGCATCAGGCTGCTCTGCAGCTCCGTCCCCTTGGGCAACAGTGTGCTATCCGATACCGGCGGCAAGGCGCTGTCGAGCAGATTGCTGGCCCTGGCCGTATCATAGAGGTAAGTAGCCTTGGTGCTGACAATGAACTGACCGAAACGCGGAGACTCCCAGACATAGGAAGCGCTCAGGTCAATGCCTTTCGCCAGCTCACCGGGACTGACCGTATTCTTGACAGAGGGGGATTCCAGCAGGCTGGCATACAGATTGGAATCATCGATATAAAGACCGCCTGCCGCCGCTGGCGATGCGGCATCCGGCGTGGCGTTTGCACTGACAAAAGGTTTGTCCAGCTCCACGCGCCAGGCATCGGCACGCAGATCCAGCCCCTTGGCAGGGGAGAACAACATGCTGACATTGGCGTTGTTCTGCCCCTCTGCTGCGAAGGGAGCCGGATAGGGGGTTTCGGCGATTCTGAAACTGTCAAAATACCGGTTGAACAGGGAAAGCTTGCCGGAATCAATTGCCGGAAGCGACTGGGCCGACACAGACAGCGACTGCACGGCGCAGCACAATGCCGCCGCGATCACACCGCCCCTGTGTCGTGAATGTGTCACTGCTCTGCCCCTTGATCGTTAAGTTCCTGCGCTTTTGATTTTCTATCAGTGAAAACCGCACTCTTTTGGCGCATGTCAGGAAGGCCTAGTATACACAGGGAATCGGAAACTTACAGAGAGAACCCGGAATTTATCGGGGAAATCGCGCCCTGGAAGCCGGTTTTTTCCTGCCACTGCCGCGCCGTGCCCTTTCCGGGAACAACAAAGTCGGGGGCGATCTCCAGCAGGGGAGACAGCACAAACTGCCTTTCGTGCATTCGAGGATGGGGAAGGGTCAACACCGGCGTGTTCTGTATCAGCTCACCATAGCTCAGCAAGTCCAGGTCCAGCGTACGGGGAGCATTGCGAACCCCGGAACGGACACGCCCCAGCGAGTTCTCGATCTGCTGCAATGACTGCAACAGCGCCTCCGGGGAGCGCTCTCCCGGCACCAGTGCCGCCACGGCATTGAAGAAACGAGGAGAGTCCGGGGGGCAATCCAGCGGTGTCGTCTCCCAGATCGACGACACCAGCACAGGCAGTTCACTCAACGCTGCCAGAGATGCCATGGCCCGTTGCAGCGTAGCCTCCGGGGAACCTGCCCGGGAATCCAGATTGGCTCCCAGACCGACGAAGGCCAGCACCTTCCCCGCCAGCGCGGGGCAATCCTCAAGCCTGGCCCTGATGATACTGGCGCGAGAGCTCATGCACCGACTCGACGAAGACAGCCACATTATCCGGATCCACATCCGGCGTGATGCCGTGCCCCAGGTTGAAGACATGGCCGGAACCCGGGCCAAAATCACGCAGAATGCGCCCCACTTCCTCGCGGATGCTGGCGGGGGACGCGTAGAGAATGCTCGGGTCCATATTGCCCTGCAGGGACACCTGTTCACCAATGCGTGCACGCGCTGCACCAATATCCACCGTCCAGTCCAGCCCGACACAATCACAAGCGCTGGCCGCAATATCTTCCAGCCACAGACCGCCGTTCTTGGTGAACAGAATCACCGGAACATGCCGCCCTTCGGATTCACGCGTCAGCCCGGCCACAATCTTCTTCATATAGGCCAGCGAAAACTCGCGGTAGGCGTGGGTCGAGAGCACACCGCCCCAGGTATCGAAAATCTGTACGGCCTGCGCGCCCGCGGCGATCTGGGCATTCAGATAATTGGTCACCGCACGGGCAAGCTTGTCCAGCAGCAGATGCATGGCCTGCGGCTGATTGAACATAAAGGCCTTGGCATGGCGAAAATCCTTGCTGCCACTGCCCTCGATCATATAGGTGGCCAGTGTCCAGGGGCTGCCGGAAAAACCGATCAGCGGCACCGAGCCATTCAATTCACGCCGGATGGTACTCACCGCATCGAGCACATAGCCAAGGTCACGGGGGGTATCCAGCTCCGGTAATTGCTCCACATCCTGTTCGCTGCGTACCACCTTGCGGAAACGAGGCCCCTCACCTTCCGAGAAATACAGCCCCTGGCCCATGGCATCGGGAATGGTCAGGATATCGGAAAACAGAATGGCCGCATCCATGGCATAGCGACGCAGAGGTTGCAGGGTCACCTCGCAGGCGAGTTCGGGAGACTTGCACAGACTCATGAAGTCTCCGGCCTGCTTGCGTGTTGCCCGGTACTCGGGCAGATAGCGCCCGGCCTGTCGCATCATCCAGACCGGTGTCATGTCCACAGGCTGCCCTGTGAGGGCGCGCAAAAAACGGTCATTCTTCAAGGTGGTCAATGCAAATTCCTCATGCGTTGATTCAGGTGGGATCTGTCGGCAGGCGGGGAATCACCCATTGTCAGGAAAGCCCCAGAGCCTTGCCGGGCATGGCAAATCAAAGGCGGGCATTCTACACAGACGCTCCGGGCAGAACAAACCCGGACGCCTTTCATTCGGCAGCCCGGATGTCTCCCTGCACCGCATTGAGGCTGCGAATCCAGGGCTCCAGGCTGGAGAGTTCCCCTTGTAGCGCGGAGGCAGCCGCCTGTGCCGCGGCACGATTCGGGTAATGACCGTGTATCACCACATACCAGGGACGCCCCTGATTACGGGTCTCGAACCAGTACAGCGGGCTGCTGCCATTGCGCTGTACAAAGGCCTCCACATTGCTGCGGGAGGAGGCCCCCAACAACTGAATGGTGTATTCACTGGCTGACAACGCCAGAATCTGTTCACGTTGACTCAAGGTCCGGTTCGCAGCCGGGCTGTCCGGCACCGGGGATGCAGACTGCGCGGGTGCCGGCGGCGGGGTCGCCGCCACGGTGGTATTCGTGACCACCTCCGGCTCTGATACCGGGTTCACGGCAGGAGCGACAGGCAGGTTTTGCGCAATCGATGCTGTGGCTACCGCTTCATTGGTCTCCGCCGTTCCGGGTTCGGGTTCTTCAACGGCCTCAGCTTCCGCCGTGGAGTCTGACAGCGCCTCGACGAACGGCGAAACCATGGTATCGCCATCGCTGCCACTGGCGTCCTCTTCCAGAGGAATCGGCGTGGCAGTCGATGCCTGGGGTGGCGGCAGCACAATCTGCCGCTGGACTCCTGTCTGCGGCTCCTCATCGCCACCGGCAAGAAATGCCAATACCAGCACCACGGTCAAAGCCCCCGCGGCATAGGCGTAATGGCGCGGCAGGGATATCTGCGGCAAGGCCGGCAATGCGGGCAACAAACCTCCCCGGCTTAGCAGCATGTCCTCCGCCACCTTGTTGATGCCGCCTGGAACACCTGCGGAGAGCTTGTGTATTTTCTCTGTCTGGCGCTGACTGAAAGGCAGCGGGGATTCCGCCTCCCCGTCACGCAAACCTGCCGCGTTGAAGCGGTAACGCAGGTAGTTGCGGGTTTCGTCCAGATTGAATGCCGGCAGGCTGATGGCCGTGAAGGGGTTCTGCCCCTCGGTGGGGGGACAGGTGTAATCCAGCATATCGAGCAGGGAAACCTGGCCCACCAGAATCAGACGAAAGGTCGACTCCGGATTCTCCACCAGGGCGAGCTTCACCAGCAGGTTGAAGGCATCGTCGCCCAACTCATGCGCATCATCCACGATGAGCACAACCGTGCGTGACTGATTCCGCACTGCCTGAAAATAGCGCGACAGGGCCGCCTTCAATTCGGCAATACTGGCCTGGGCGGGAAAATCGAGCACAAAGGCCCTGAACATATCCTGCAGCAATTGCGAGGGCGTGGTGAGCAGGCTCGCCCGCGTCCGGGCCACGATCTGATCACGATCGGCACGCCTGGCGTAGAAATCGGCCAGCAGGGTCTTGCCACTGCCCTCAGGACCCACCAGAGCCACGATATCGGAACTTTCCCGGACCAGCAGCTGCAGCTGATCGAGACTGGCGCGGCGCATACCACCGGAGAAAAGGGTTTCCAGCGGCATCCCTTCGGAAAAGGGATTGGCCGTCAAACCCAGCGCCGTCAATTTCTCGTTCAGCTCCGGCACAGCTCCTCTTTCGCCTCCAATGTCTGCCTCAGCAAACCTGCATCGATTTCACTTTCGATTACAGTGTGCCCCAAACCCTGCATCAGGATGAAGCGAATTTTTCCGCTGACAACCTTTTTGTCGAAGGCCATCAAACGAAGATAGTCGTCGGCACTGAGTGAATCCGGTGGCAACACGGGCAGCCCGGCACGCACTATCAGGGCCTTGGCGCGCGCCGCTTCCTCCCAGGAGACCATGCCCATGCGGGCCGACAGGTCTGCCGCCATAACCATACCGGTAGCCACCGCCTCTCCGTGCAGCCACACCCCGTAACCCAGACCATTCTCGATGGCATGACCAAAGGTATGACCGAGATTCAGCAATGCCCGGACCCCGCCCTCCTTTTCATCGGCGGCGACCACTCGGGCCTTGTCCGCACAGCTTTCATGAACGGCCTCGGTCAACAGGGCCTGATCCCGCGCCAGCAAACCCTCGATATTCGATTCCAGCCATTCGAAAAAGCGCAGATTATCGATCAAGCCATATTTGATGACCTCGGCCAGCCCCGCCTGCAGCTCACGCAGCGGCAGGGAATCCAACACCCGGGTATCGGCCAGGACACACCGGGGTTGGTAAAAAGCACCGATCATGTTCTTGCCAAGAGGATGGTTGACGCCGGTTTTACCGCCGACAGAGGAATCCACCTGGGACAATAGGGTGGTTGGAATCTGAATAAAGTGAACCCCACGCTGATAGCTGGCAGCGGCAAAACCCGTGATATCGCCGATAACCCCTCCACCCAGGGCAATCAGGGTAGTGCTGCGCTCATGGCGGGATTCCAGCAATTTGTCATAGATGCGCGACAGGGTTTGCAGGTTCTTGGTGTGCTCGCCATCGGGCAACACGAGGGTATCCACCTGCAGCCCTTCCAGGCTGTCGCGCACCTGCTCCAGGTACAGGGGGGCCACCACTTCGTTGCTGACGATCAGTACCTGCCGTCCCTTGATATGCGGGCGCAGCAGATCGCTCTGGCCCAGCAGGCCGGGGCCAATGTGGATAGGGTAGGATCGTTCTCCGAGGTTCAGGGTCAAGGTTTTCATCATGCAAGTCCGGCAACGCCCGCAAGGTCGTTTGTCCGTCAGTTACTCCTTAGTGAAATCGGGTTCCGCCGCCGCTTGCCCTGTCACCTCTGTCTGGCTCCAGAGGCTGCGCAACTGCCGTGTGATGTCCGTGCTGACCGAGCGCGGGCTGCGTCGGCTGGTATCAATAATCAGATGCGCCGTTTCGCGGTACAAAGGTTCACGAATTTTGAACAATTCCTTGATCTTGGCCAGGGGGTCTGCGGTCTGCAGCAAAGGCCGGTTCTTGTCCTTGCCGGTACGCTCCAGCTGCTGCGCCACCGAGGCACGCAGATAGACCACCGTGCCACGCTCATGCAGATGGCGCCGACTCATCGGATCCAGGATGGCACCCCCCCCGGTGGCCAGAATAATGCCCTTGCGCTGCGTGAGCGTGTCGATCATGCGCGCTTCGCGCACACGAAAGCCCGGCTCGCCCTCCACATCAAATATCCAGGGGATGTCGGCGCCGGTCGCAAACTCGATCTCACGATCGGAGTCGTGAAAGGGCATATTCAGTTGCGCAGCGAGAAGCCTGCCAATGGTGCTTTTGCCCACCCCCATTGGCCCGATAAGAAACACATTATTGGTCTCGCCCATGTCGTTCCGCATTCCCCGGTCGGGTGGCGCCAGCAACTGGCGCCCTGCCCCTTTGAAACAAAAAGACCGGTATTGTACCTCTGCCCGGTGTGCAAAAGCACTTCCGATTGGCGGCGCGGAACATCGCTCAGCGGGTATTGAGCTCCGCAATGATACGGGGAGTAATGAAAATCAGCAGCTCGGTACGCCGATTGGAATTATTGGTCCGCTTGAAAAGTCGGCCAACATAGGGAATATCCCCCAGCAGAGGAGTCTTGGATTCCGTGGTGGTGGTTTCCTCGCGGAACACCCCGCCCAGCACGATTGTGTCCCCATTCTCCACCAGCACGCTGGTATTGATGGCATTGGTATTGATCGCCGGCACCGTCCCCGTTCCCGGAGCCACCGAATCCTGGTGAATATTCAACTGCATGATGATGCGGCCATCCGGAGTGATCTGAGGCGTCACTTCCAGAGACAGAACGGCATCCACAAATTCTGTGGTCGAACCTCCTGCCGTCCCACCGGCCTGCGCCTGATAGGGAATGCGCACACCCGACTGAATGGTAGCAGTCACCTTGTCCTGTGTGGTCACCTTGGGACGCGCAATCACTTCGCCGTTGCCACTGCTCTCCAGGGCAGACAGCTCCAGCTCGATAAGCCCGCTGTTGCCGGCAAAGCCGAGTGAAAAGGATGACGCACTCTCACTCTGCACCCCCAGATCCACCGCCAGCGCATCGGGGAAGGTGACCCTGCCCGTAGGAATCGGCACGGCAGCAATGGCCTGCGCCACGATGGAATCGATCAGGCTCGGGTCCGTACCGTCCTGCAGGGCCTGCACCCGCGCCGCCTCGCCTGCGGCCATGGCCTGCTGAATGGCTGCGTTTTGCGCCACCCGATTATTCTGCTGCTCCAGGGTGGCTGCCTGGCTGCCGCCATAGCGCAGATTTTCCGCTGCGTCATTACGTCCGGCACCGCCCCAGCGTATCCCCAGCTCACGCCCGAAGTCGGTGGAAACATTCACGATACGCGCCTCAATCAGCACCTGACGCACGGGAACATCGAGCTTGCTGAGCAGCTCGCGCACCTCGTCCAGCTTCTCGGCAACATCCCGAATGATAATAATATTGGTACGCGGGTCGACCGTTGCCGTGCCGCGACTGGACAGCACACCGCTTGCTCCCGGCTCGGCAGGTACTGTACCGGCAGCAGCGTTCGGATCAGTCCCGACACCGGGTACATTCCCCGTGGGAGAGCCTGTCAGCAGGGTAAGGATATTGGCGGCATCGGCATAGTTCACCTGCACATATTCCGTGTGCAGGGGAGCCAGGGCCTGTGCCTGTCGGCTGGCATCGAGCGCCTGCTGTTCCTGCGCCGCAATCTCGTTTGCCGGTGCCACATAGAGGACATTGCCCACCAGACGCTTGTCCAGGTTGCGTGACTGCAGAACCAGATTCAAAGCCTGATCCCAGGGCACATCCTGCAATTGCAGGGTGATATTGCCGGAGATGGCATCGCTGGCCACCAGGTTGAAGTTGTTCTCATCCGCCAGCAGCTGCAGCACGGTGCGCACTTCGATATTCTGGAAGCTGAGTGAAATCAGATTGCCGGAATAAGCCGCTGCCGGATCCGCACTGGCTGCCGTTGTCTGCGCAGGCATGACACTGACGGTGTACTGCCGCCCCTGCTGATAGGCCACATACTCGTACTCACCATTGAAATCGATGGCGATGGTGGCGCTCCCGCGCTGGGGGTAGACATCCACGGTATTGACCGGCGTGGCAAAGTCTGTCACATCAAAGCGGCGGTTCAGGCGTTCAGGAACGGCCGTATCAGAAAACTCCAGATAAACCCGACTGCCGATCTGTTCCACATTGCCCAGCACCTGTTCATCACTGAGGCTGATGAGCACCTGACCTTCATCCGGAGCATTGCCACGACGGAAGCTCACGTCCGTCACTGCCGGCCCGGTGACAGGCTCAGCTGCAGCAGGGGCCGCCTGACCCGCAGAGGCCGCAGCACTGGCTACCCGGTTGTCGTTGCCCAGATGCACAATCAGGGTATTGCCCTCAATACGGGTCTGATAATCGACGGGGCTGCGCAGATTAAAGACCAGACGCGTTCTGTCGCCAGCTTCCAGCACCATCACACTCTGCGCATTGTTGGAATTGATATCGAAACGGCGCTCTGCCAGCGCACTCCTGACATTACTCAGATCAATGGAAATGCGTGCCGGATCCTCCTGACTGAAACCACTGGGCTGCGGAGGACGCTGGTCGAACTCCAACCTCACCTCGATATTATCGCCAGGCAGATTCGCGAAACCGATACTGTTCAGATTCACGCTGTCCTGCGCAAACGCGCCCTGACACGCAAGCAATATCAGCAGAAACGGCAGACACCATTTCCGGATCGCGCTCGGGGCGCCTGTCCCGGCTCCAGAGCTCATCGTTGCTGTAGTCATCATCGTTTCACCTGTTTGTCCGGCGTTGTCACTGCCGAATTTGTATTCGCATCACGTTACCGCACGCTTTATCGTTGTAATGTGAGCGTGCGCGGACGCTCCACCCAGTCTCCGTCACCGGAGGGTACTATTTCGATCAACTCGATTTCCGTGGCAGTCACCTGCACCACACGACCGTGGTTCCGCCCCATATAATTGCCACGACTCACCCGGTGCACCTTCCCGTTTTCATCCTGGACCAGCGCCACCGTGCCGGCGCTGCGGGTCATCATGCCGACCATGTTCAGATTCCCGAGCGCAAACTCCTCCAGGGCTTCCCGTGGCCGTTCAAAATCCGGCTGCACAATACTGACAGGTGCCGCCGCCTCTCCAGAGCCTGCCAGAATCGGGATATCAAAGGGGCTGCGCATGGAGGCGGCACTGTAGGCAAAGGCTTCATACGGCACGAACTCCGGCATGGGCTCCACCTCTCCCCCGGGCCGCAGAGCCACCTCGATGACATACTGCTGCAGGTCTTCCATGCCCTCATTTCCGGAACAGGCGCCAAGTGCCGCCAGCAGCAACATCAGCAATAAAGGCCGTAACAGACGGATGGAATGCTCAGGGCGTTGCATTGACATCCTCCGCATTCTCCACCTCCGTTCTGTAACGATAGGTTTTGGCAGTAATGGTCATCTGCAGCGCGCTGCGGTTGTTCACCGCCTCAATGGCAAAATCGTGCAGTGTCACAATGCGGGGAAGCGCCGCCACTCCGCTGACAAAGGTGCCGAAATCATGGTAGTTACCCAGCACCTCAATCTGAATAGGCTGCTCGATGTAAAACTCCTGCGCCACCTCAGGGTCCAGTTCAATCCGGGAAAATGTCAGGCTGCTGCCCAGACCGGTTTCCGTCACGTCATCCACCAGGTCCGGCACTTCTGTCTGGCTGGGCAGTTGCCGCAGCAGCTCTGCGAACTCCTCCTCCATCTGTACTGTCTGTGCCTTGTACTCTTCCAGATTGGCTGCCAGCACGGATTTCTGCTCCAGCTCGCTGCGCAGCGTGCTCTCTTCTGTCTGCCACCGGGTAAGCTCGGCCTGCAGGCTGCGGATATCGAACCAGAAACCTGCCCCCAGGCACACGACAAACAGTGCCACGGCAATCACCATCTTCACCACACCCGGCCAGACGCCGATGGATTCGATATCCCCCAGATTGTTCCAGTCGAAGCTTTGCAGCTCCCTGATCAGGGCCGTGGCTTTTGTGGAGACTTTCATCAGTTTGCCTCCTCTTCCCGCGCCGGTTCGTCCAGCATCAGGGTCAGCGAGAACGCATTGGCGACACGTTGTTCGGAGTTGGCATCAGCGCTGGCCGCAGAAATCTGCTGAAGGCTCGGGCTGGAGAACCATGGCGAATCATCCAGCCGGCGCATCAGCTCCGACACCTTGTTATTGGATTCGGCAATCCCCTCGATCTCCAGTCGATTTTCAACACGCGTCAGCGTATTGAAATAGACACCCGAGGGCAGGGTTTTTACCAGCTCATCAAAAATCCGCACAATCACAGGCCGCGAACCCTGCAAACCCTGAATGACCTCCATGCGTGAGTTGATCTGCTGTTTCTGTTCCTTGAGCTGATTGATCTCGGCAATCCGCGCATCCAGCACCATGATTTCCCGCCGCAGAAAATCGTTGCGGCCCTGCTGGTAACGGATGTCATTGCGGAAGCTGCGATCAACCAGGAACAGAATGCCGGCCGCAATAATCACCACCCCCAGCAGCAGGACAAAAAATTCCCGCTTGCGCTCTTCGCGCAACTGTTCACGCCAGGGAAGAAGATTGATGCGGGCCATCAGTACTTGCTCCTCATCGCAAGACCACAGGCGATCATCAGCGCCGGAGCATCATTGTGCAGCAGGGTTTTGTTGACCTTGCTGCCCAGTGGTAGATCCTCAAACGGATTGGCCACCAGTGCGGGCGTTGCCAGTTGCTCGCGCACCAGATCACTCAGCCCCTCAATCGCCGCGACACCCCCGGCGAGCACAATCTGGTCGACATCGTTGTACTGACTGGAAGAAAAGAAAAACTGCAGCGAGCGGCTGACCTGCTGCACCACCGCATCCTTAAACGGCGCCAGAATCTCCTGCTCGTAATCCTCACCCAGCGTGCCCCGGCGAATCGCCGTCTCCGCCTCTGCAGCAGACAGCCCGAAACGACGCTGCACGTCCTCGACCAGTTGCCGTCCGCCGAACAGCTGCTCGCGGGTATAAATGGTCTTGCCATGCAGCAACACATGCAGCGTTGTCACCGTGGCACCAATATCCAGCACCGCCACGGTCTGCGGATCCGATGCGCTGAGCTGCCCCTGCAGCAGCGCGAAAGCCCGCTCCATGGCATAGGCTTCTATGTCCACGACCTTGGCATTCAAGCCCCCGGCCTCCAGTGCCGCCACGCGGGACTCCACATTCTCCTTGCGACAGGCAGCCAACAGGACATCGACAAAATCGGAACTGCCGTCACCGTTGTCCTGCCGCTCGAAGTCGATGGCCACCTCACTCAGAGGATAGGGAATATACTGATCCGCCTCGACAATGATCTGGTTCTCCATCTCGTCGTCGGTCATACTGGCGTTCATTTCAATGATCTTGGTAATCACTGCGGAGCCCGCCACCGCAACGGCAGCCTCTTTGCTGGCAGGCTTCAGCAGGGACACCGCCTGCCGGATCGCATCGCCGACGGCATCGATGTCACTGATGTTCTTCTCCACCACAGCGCTGGGAGGCAGGGCGCGTATCACATAGTTCTCGATACGATACCTGCCATTGTGCAGGCTGAGCTCGAGCAGCTTCACGGCGGTGGAACTGATGTCCACGCCCAGCAGGGTCTTCGATTTTCGGCTCAGAAATTCCAGCACACGCATTGCCCGTAGTCAGTCTGTCTTTGTTGTATCGGCAGGCTTAGTCAGCCCATCAGCACCACCGTGTTTCGAGTATAGATTCAAACCCACAGGACGCCTGTTTTTCACTCAGTTTAAATGCCTCGGCACATAAAACCAAATTTATATATAATTTTCAATAAATTATATGGGCTTCCCAATAAATAACTTTATGTTGATAACTCCATCAAATTCTACCCCCGGACATGATCCAGCTCACAAATTCCGCAACTCGCCATCGCGGGAAGCACGCTGTCCAGCCTTGTGAAAAAAGCCCCGCAAAACATAAATATCTCGTTGATATTTCTAAACATTATTTAAACATTGCGCTGACGACACTGCGCTTTTCCCGTTCCCCACAGACACAGCAACCCCCGTCTAAATCCGAGGATTTCACTCAAGATTATTCAAAAACTTAGGGGTATAATGCCGCTTTTCCAGGGGCAAGTTCTCCACACTGGCGTAACAGAAACCGGGGCAATACGGTCTTTCTTGTGGCAAATCCGCCCGGGCACTTGCGACCCACCACATGGCATAGACGACTGTGAAACTGCAATTCAAAAAGGTATTCCGCTTCCTTTTCTGGTTCGGTGTGTTCTGCGCCAGCGGTGCCGTCATGGTCTTTGCTGCCGGCTTCCTTTATCTGTCTCCGCAGTTGCCCTCTGCCGAGTCATACCGCTATGTGCAACTGGAAACCCCACTGCGCATCCTCACCGCCGACCACAAGCTCATCGACGAAATCGGCATCCGCCGTGACCCGATTCCGTATGAAGAGATCCCCCCCATGATGATCAATGCGGTCATCGCCAGCGAGGACCCGCGCTTTTATTCCCATTCCGGCGTGGATGTCCGTGGCCTGTTGCGTGGCTTCTACGGTTTCGTCCGCGGCATCAATCTCGGCGGTGGCAGCACAATCACCATGCAGCTGGTAAACAACATCTCCTTTGACAGTGACAGCGTTTACTCACGCAAGCTGAAGGAAATCCCCTTTGCCCTGCGCATTCAGCGCGAACTGAGCAAAGAGGAAATCATCACCCTCTACCTGAACCTGATCTATTTCGGGTCCGGTGCCGATGGCATCAATGCCGCCGCCTATGCCTATTACGGCAAGCCCATCAACGAGCTGGAACTGCACCACTTCGCCATGCTGACCTCGGTGCTGCCCTGCCCCTCCCCCTGCAACCCCATTGCAGACCCGGCACGGGCACAGACCCGGCGCAATGTGGTGCTGAAGAAAATGTACGACCAGGGCATGATCACCCGTGAGCAATATGAAAAGGCCATCATCACCCCCGATGATGCCCGCCGTCACAGCCGGCGCATCGAGGTCAGCGCCCCCTATGTCGCCGAGATGGTGCGCCAGGAACTGTACCGCGAGTACGGCGAGGATATTTATCGCAAGGGTTTCGAGGTCACCACCAGCATTCTCAGTGAAAACCAGCTTGCCGCGGACAAGGCTCTGAGCTACGGGCTGGAAAACTACTATGACAAACGTCATGGCTACCGGGGAATCGAGGGACATGTCAGCCCCCCTGCGGGAGAGGACGCCACAAATTACTGGCTGGAAGCCCTGCAATCCCGTTCCACCATTGGCAATCAGGTTGCGGCTGTTGTCACCGACGTCAACGAGCGCGATATTCAGGTCATTCGCGAAGATGGCAGTACGCTCGCCATTTCCTGGGAAGGCTTGAGCTGGGCCGCCCCCTTTGTGGATCGCGGCAATGCCTGGCCGCGCCCGCAACGCGCCAGCGATATTGTGGAAGTCGGAGATATCATCCGCATTCGTCAGGAAGACGAAACACGCTGGTCATTGGGGCAGATTCCGGAATTACAGGGTGCTCTGGTCTCGGTCTCACCGGACAACGGCGACATTCTCGCCCTCAGCGGCGGCTATGATTTCGCACTGAGCCAGGTCAACCGGGCCACCACGGCGCGTCCGCCCGGCTCCGGCTTCAAACCCTTTGTCTATGGCACGGCGCTGGAGAACGGCTATACCCCGGCAACGACCATCAACGATGCGCCCTTTGCCCGCGGTGAGTATCGCCCCCGGAATTTTGAAAACAATTTCATCGGCCCCGTCACCCTGCGCAATGCTCTGGCCAACTCGCGCAATATCCCGGCCATCCGCCTCTACGACCAGCTCGGTTCGGAGCTGGTGCTGCCCTTCGCCAAGCGCTTTGGCTTCAGAACCGAAAACTTTCCGCGCAATGACCTGACTGTCGCCCTGGGCAGCCAGGATGTGCAGCCACTGGAAATGGCCATCGCCTTCGCCACCATCGCCAATGGCGGGCAGAAAGTGGAAGCCACCCTGATCAAGGAGATCAAAACGGTGGACGGCAATATCCCCTTGCCGGTCCAGGCAGTCGCCTGTGGCGATCATTGCGCGGAGCTGCCATTGTCCGAGATGCCGGCCCCGCAGATCGTGGACCCCCGAATCAGCTATATCCTGGCCAGCATGATGCGCTCGGTCATCGAGGAAGGTAGCGGCCGACGCGTGAACCGGGAGATCAAGCGCCAGGATCTCATGGGCAAGACCGGCACCACCAACGGTCCGGCAGAACTGTGGTTCTCAGGTTTCAACCGCAATGTCGCCACCAGCGTGTTCGTCGGTTTCGACCAGCCTCAGCCCATGGGCGAGAGCGAGCAGGGGGCCACCGTGCCGGTACCCATCTGGATCGACTATATGAAAACCGTGCTGGCAGATACCCCGGAGCGCGCACCGGAAAGACCGGACGGCATCGTGGACCGCCTGATTGACAAGAATACCGGCAAGCTGGCCCGCCCGGGCCAGAGCAATACCATGTTTGAACTGTTCATGCAGGAGAATGCGCCAACGGAGATGGATGCATCCGGCAAGCTGAGCGCCCCGGATATCGAGGACGTGCCCTCGATCGAAACCATCTTCTAGCGGCCAGCCCTTGCGGCATTGAAAACGTTTTCCGGCAGCCCCTGCAGGGAAGCTCTCAGTGCCCCGGGCATTTTTTGCGCGCACGAGAAAAAGGCGTTGGAGCCATGCCCCAACGCCTTTTTAACTGGATCGAAAAAAATCTTAGACGCTGCGGTTACCGAAGCGCTTCTTGAAGCGATCCACACGGCCACCGCTGTCAAGAATCTTCTGCTTGCCAGTATAGAAGGGGTGGCACTCTGAACAGACGTCCAGAAGGATATCTTTGCCCAGCGTAGAGCGTGTCTTCAGCACGTTGCCGCAGCTGCAGGTTGCGGTCATGTCTACGTAATTTGGGTGAATGTCGGGTTTCATTTCTCTGCCTCATCAATAGGTTTTCACTGGGTTCGTGACGCCGGATTCGACTTCTGGAGTCGTGCACGGCCAGCGAAACGGGCTGGCATTCTACCAAACAGCGGCGGAATCGCAAGTACGAAGCAAAGAATTTGTCTGCACAGGGTTCGCAGAACCGCTCAGACGTCTGTCTGTCTCGCCTTGATGGCCTGATGGTTGCGCACCACCTCTGCCATCACGCGCGCGAGTATGTCTGCCACCAGATCGGGATTGACCGCGTGCTTGTCACACAGCGAGCGAATCTCTGCCAATTTGCGACTTTCCCGCTCCGGGTCGAGCGCCTCCAGACCGAACTCCGCCTTCAGCTCTCCCACGCGTTGGGTCAATGCAAAACGGTTGGCAAGCAGCAGCACCAGACCCTGATCAATCCGGTCGATCTGTTCCCGAACCCGTAACAGTTCTTCGGGTATCGCTTGCGTGGCCATTGTCATCTTCTCCAAAAGGGGTGGTCGGGAGTTTCGTCGTGGCGGCGAGTATAAACAAAATCCCCCCTTGGAGACAGGCGCTCCTGTTACCGTCACCGGTTGCGGGTACAGGGGCAATGCCCGTACCATCCCCAGCCACGAGCAGTCCCTGGCACCCGGGCCCGACAAACCACTGCACACCCTTATGTCACAGCATCATGCCGACAACGCGCACGAGGCTTCCGCGACCCTTCTCAGGCTGGCGGTTCCATCCCCTTTGCGCCGGACCTTCGACTATCTGCCTCCGCAAGGCTACGGCAGGGAGGAGGCCCGGGCTTTGCAGCCCGGAATCCGGCTGCGCGTGCCTTTTGGCTCCCGAACCCTGATTGGGGTGCTGCTCTCTGTTGAAACAGACACCCATGTCAGCATCGACAAATTGCGGCCAGCACTGGAGGTGCTGGACACCCAGCCCCTGCTGCCCCCATCGCTTGTCGCCCTGTATCTGTGGGCGGCCCAGTATTACCAGCACCCACCAGGGGATGTGTTTCACACCATGCTGCCCGCCCTGCTGCGCCAGGGCAGACCAGCCGAGCGCCCCGGTCGCAAGGTTTGGCAGCTCAGTGAGACTGGCCGGATGCTGACGGACGAGAATCTGCGTCGCGCACCACGGCAGCGGGAAATCGTGGAATTTCTGCGTGAGCACGGCGCCCTGGACAAATCGGCCGTGGCGGAACTGGATATCTCGGCCAGCGCCCTGATTGCACTTCAGGCCAACGGCTTTCTGGTGCTGGAGGAGCGCCTGCCGCCCGCCCCGGCCCCGCATGACGCGGAACATGCCCGGCGTCAGGCACTTACGCTCAACAAACAGCAACAGGCAGCGGTCTCCCGCATCGTCCAGACGCTCGACCAGTTCCAGTGTCATCTGCTGGATGGTGTAACCGGCAGTGGCAAGACAGAGGTGTATCTGCAGGTCATTGCCGCCGTTCTTGCACAGGGTCGACAGGCGCTGGTGCTGGTACCGGAAATCAGCCTGACACCACAGACCATTGCCCGTTTCCGCCAGCGCTTTCAGTGCCATATTGCCGTGCTGCATTCCGGGCTGACCGACAGCGAACGCCTCAATGCCTGGCTGGAGGCACGCGATGGCGTTGCACAGATCATCATCGGCACGCGTTCCGCCCTGTTCACCCCCTTGCAACGTCCCGGCATTGTTATTCTGGATGAAGAGCACGACAGCTCTTTCAAACAACAGGACGGCTTTCGCTATTCCGCCCGCGACCTCGGCATTGTGCGCGCACGCAGCGAGGGCATCAGCATCGTGCTCGGCTCTGCCACACCCAGCCTGGAAAGCCTGCACAATGCCCTCGCTGAGCGCTATACCCATTTGCAACTGAACGCCCGCGCAGGCGAGGCCCGCCCGCCGGCACTCAAACTCCTCGATACTACGCACGAAGTTCTCCGGGAAGGTTTTTCAGACACCCTGCTGGCCCAGATGCATGCCCATCTTGCCCGCGGCAATCAGGTACTGGTCTTCATCAACCGGCGCGGTTTTGCCCCTACCCTGCAGTGCGCCGATTGCGGCTGGGTGGCTGAATGCACGCACTGCGCCGCGCGTATGACTCTGCATCGCACCCAGGCGCATCTGCGCTGTCACCATTGTGATGCTCGCCGTCCGGTAGATCGTTTCTGCCCGCTGTGCAAATCCCGCAATCTGCAGGCGCTGGGCCTGGGGACGCAACGCATCGAACAGTTCCTGCAAACACAGTTTGCTGACACCCGGGTCCTGCGGGTGGACCGGGACAGCACTCGCCGCAAGCACGATCTGGACGTGCTGCTCAATGAGGTGCATCAGGGCCGGCCCTGCCTGCTGATCGGCACGCAGATGCTGGCCAAGGGGCATCATTTCCCGGCCGTCACCCTGGTGGCGATCCTGGATGCCGATGCCGGTCTGTTCAGCGCGGACTTCCGTGGCCAGGAACACACGGCCCAGCTGCTGATGCAGGTGGCTGGACGCGCCGGGCGGGCCGATACTCCCGGCGAAGTGCTGATCCAGACCCGGCACGCCACGCACCAGACACTGCAAACCCTGGTCACACAGGGCTACGGGGCCTTTGCCCGCACGTTGCTGGAGGAGCGCCGCACTGCCGGTATGCCACCATTCACTCACCTGACCCTGCTGCGCGCCGAGGCGGTCAGTACACAAGCGCCGGAGAGCTTTCTGCAGGAAGCGCGGGAGTTGGCCACACACCTCGCCAATACCATGGGGATTGCCGGAGTACAGATACTGGGCCCCCTGCCCTCGCCGATGGAAAAACGCCACAATCGCTTTCGGGCACAACTGCTCTTCCAGTGCCCCCAGCGCCCTGCGCTGCAGCAACTGCTGAGCGCACTTTGTCCGGCACTGGAGAGTCTGAAGAGCGCCCGCACGGTCCGCTGGTCCGTGGATGTGGATCCACAGGACATGATCTGAACCCCCGCCTCCCCACACGCCGATAACAGTGGTTGAACGGGTGTTTTTTCTGGATAATGTGCCCGCATCGCTCCACGCACAGGATCTACAAAAATCTCCATGGCCCATGATTTTGCCAAAACCCGCAATAAGAGACGCACGGAGGCCACACCGCCCCCACCGCCTCCGCCCAGCAAGGGCATGCTGCTGACCGGCCTGCTCACCGGGCTGGCACTGGGGTTTTTTGCCTCGTTCCTCATTTATCTGTCCGGCATTCTGCCCCCCGTGGGAGAGATGCAGGCACAAACGCCACAGGAGCGCGAAGCGGAAGCGCTTGCCGCCCAGCAACGACGCAATGAAGAGCTGGAGCAGGCGGCCGCCCGTCTGCAGCTGGAGTTCTACAAGGAGCTGCCCAATTACGAAGTGATTGTGGACAATATGCCTGCCTCCAGAAGCGAACCCGTGCCAACAGCCAGCACCCCGGCACCCGCCACGGCCACGGCCACGGCCACGGCAAGCCCTGCCGCAACGCCCCCTGCGAATGTCCAGGCCGGTGACGGCAGCTTCATGATCCAGGCCGGTGCCTTTGCCCAGGAATCCTCGGCACTGGCGCAGAGCGAACGCCTCAATACCCTGGGCCTGTCCGCACGCATCAAAAAAGAAGCCCTGCTGGGAAAAACCCTGTTTCTCGTACAGGCCGGGCCTTACCCCTCACGCGAGCAGGCCAATCAGGCCGAGCGCATTCTACGCAGCAACGGCATCGACAGCATCCGCATCGGCCTGAATCAGTAGCCCGTTGCTTGAATTTCAACGACACGCGCCCCATATCGCCTTCTCAGGCGTTTGCCAACTCATCAATCACACAGCACGCTCCGCGTCCAGGCGGAGATAGCGGGAGTCAGGAATTTGGAACAATATCGTGGCACCACGATCGTCTCGGTACGGCGTGGCAACAAGGTTGTCGTCGGTGGTGATGGCCAGGTTTCCCAGGGCAATACGGTCATGAAGGGCAATGCACGCAAGGTGCGCCGTCTTTACAAGGACCAGGTGATAGCCGGTTTTGCCGGCGGTACGGCCGATGCCTTCACGCTCTTCGAGCGCTTCGAGGAACAACTGGAAAAGCATCACGGCAAACTGGTCAGGGCAGCGGTTGAACTGGCCAAGCTCTGGCGTACAGACCGGGCACTGCGCCGCCTTGAAGCACTGCTCATCGTGGCCGACCGGGAGGCCTCCCTGATCATCACCGGCAACGGCGATGTCATTGAGCCCGAGGATTCTCTGATGGCCATCGGTTCCGGCGGCCCTTTCGCCTTGTCTGCCGCGCGGGCGCTGTACCACAACACCGACCTGGATGCCCGCACCATCGTGGAGAGCTCCCTGAAAATTGCCGGCGATATCTGTGTCTTCACCAACCAGAATCACACCATTGAGGAGCTGGAGTTCTGATACTTCGGCCCATGACTGACATCTTGTGCCCGGCCGAAGCTACACAGTGCCGCACACTCAGGCAGGAACGCTATTATGACCAGCATGACCCCGCGAGAAATCGCTTCTGAACTCGACCGTTTCATCGTCGGACAAAAGGCCGCCAAGCGGGCCGTTGCCATCGCCCTGCGCAATCGCTGGCGCCGCATGCAACTGCCGGAAAGCATCCGCCAGGAAATCACCCCCAAGAACATTCTGATGATTGGCCCGACCGGTGTTGGCAAGACGGAAATCGCCCGCCGTCTGGCCAGGCTGGCCAACGCCCCCTTCATCAAGGTCGAGGCAACCAAATTCACCGAGGTGGGCTATGTCGGAAGAGATGTCGATTCCATCGTCCGCGATCTGGTGGACGTGGCCGTGAAGATGCTGCGCGAAGAGCAGATTCGCAAGGTACAGCATATGGCGGAAAACGCCGCAGAGGATCGCATTCTCGACGCGCTGCTGCCTCCTGCCCGTGGCATGGAGGGTGAAGAGTTGCCGGAAAAAGGCGATTCCAACACCCGTCAGTTGTTCCGCAAGAAACTGCGCGAGGGCGACCTCGACGAGAAAGAAATCGAGATCAAGGTCTCCGAAGGCATCTCCGGCGTGGAGATCATGGCGCCCCCTGGCCTGGAGGAAATGACCAGTCAGTTGAAGAGCATGTTCTCCAACATGAATTCCGGAAAGAAAAAGACCCGGCGCCTTCCTGTGAAGGAAGCCTTCCGTCTGCTGAAGGAGGAAGAGGCTGCCAAACTGGTAAACGAAGAGGAAATCCGCACCCGCGCGATTGAAGTGAGCGAGCAGACCGGTATCGTCTTCATCGACGAAATCGACAAGGTTACCGTGCGCAATGACACCGGCAGCAGCGGCGTGTCCCGGGAAGGCGTGCAGCGTGACCTGCTGCCACTGATCGAGGGCTCCACCATCACCACCAAATACGGCAGCGTAAAGACTGATCACATTCTCTTTATCGCCTCGGGGGCATTCCACCTGTCCAAACCCTCCGACCTGATTCCGGAACTGCAGGGCCGCCTGCCGATTCGCGTGGAACTGGACGCGCTCACCGCAAAGGATTTTGAACGCATCCTGTCGGAACCGAGCTGCTCGCTGACCGAGCAGTACCAGGCCTTGCTTGCCACGGAAAACCTGCAGGTGGAGTTTGCCGCCGACGGCATCACGCGCCTGGCAGAAATCGCCTTTGAGGTGAACGAGCGCACCGAAAATATCGGTGCACGGCGCCTGCACACGGTCATGGAACGACTGCTGGAAGATGTCTCCTTCACCGCCTCGGACGATGCCGTGGGCGGTGGTGGCCCCCTGATCATTGATGCAGCCTATGTGGACAAGCACCTCAGCGACCTTGCCCGCAACGAGGATCTGAGCCGCTTCATCCTGTAAGGAACGGACAGCACCGCCATGAACGATGTTCCCACTGCCATCACCCTGCACCGCAAGTCCGGCATCCTCGAACTGCGTTATGCCCCAGACAGGCATTATGAATTGCCGGCGGAATTCCTGCGGGTGCTCTCCCCCTCGGCCGAGGTTCGGGGGCACGGCAGGGGGCAGGCTGTCCTGCAGAGCGGAAAACGCCAGGTGCGCCTGCTCCAGGTAGAAGCCGTGGGGCACTACGCCATCCGCCTGCGTTTTGATGACGGCCACGATTCCGGGCTCTACAGCTGGGAATACCTGCACGATCTCTGCCTGCGGCAAACAGAGCTCTGGGGGCAATACCTGCACGATCTTGAACAGGCGGGCGCCAGCCGCGAACCGCAGCCGGACGCGGCTTCATTGTCAGAGGCGGTGCAAGTGATTACCATAGCCCCGCTGTCACCACCGAAAGCCTGACAGCCACGCGCATGTGTTGATGACACCTGCCAACAATCCACTGCCGCGATGAACGCGGGCCTGCAGGAGTGCTCCATGTCCCGGGACCAAGACCCACAATCCACAAGCTCTTCAAACACTACCCATTTCGGTTACGAGCAGATCCCGGTTGAGGACAAGGTACGTCGTGTGGGGCAGGTCTTCCATTCCGTCGCCAGCAAATACGACGTGATGAACGATCTGATGTCCCTCGGCACCCATCGCCTGATCAAGCGCTTCACGGTAGAGCTGAGCGGCATTCGGCCTGGCCAGTGTGTGCTGGACCTGGCGGGGGGAACAGGCGATTTCACGCTGCGCTTCTCCTCCCTGGTTGGAACAAGCGGACGGGTGGTACTGGCAGACATCAATGCCTCCATGCTGCAGGTGGGCCGCGACCGCCTGATCGACAAGGGCGTTACCAGCAACGTCTCCTACGCCCAGGTGAATGCCGAATGCCTGCCCTTCGCCGAGAACACCTTTGATTGCATCTGCATCGCCTACGGCCTGCGCAATGTCACCGACAAGGACGCGGCCCTGCGCTCCATGTACGCCAGCCTCAAGCCGGGCGGCCGCGCCCTGGTGCTCGAATTCTCCAAGCCACGCCATGAACTGCTCGGCAAGGCTTATGACGGTTACTCCACCCTGTGGCCAATCGTGGGCAAACTGGTGACCGGTGACGCCGACAGTTATCGCTATCTGGTCGAGTCCATCCGCATGCACCCGGACCAGGAGACGCTCAAGGGCATGATGGAGAACGCAGGTTTCAGCGACTGCCGCTACCACGATGTCATGGGCGGCATCTGCGCCATCCACATCGGCTATAAAGCCGCGTCCGCCGCCTGAGACGGCATAGACCATGAATGCCATGCTCAGCTCCGCACTCACCGCCCCCATCGAGGCTCTGCTCAATGCCGTGCTGGCACAGGACCCGGCGGCACGCAGGCAACTGCAAGCCCTGAGCGGCAAGGCGGTAAGCCTGGAGTGCAGAACTGTTCTGCCCTGCACCCTGACCCTGGTGGTAGAAGAAAACTCGCTGTCCCTGCGTAGTGTCTACGAGGCAGAGCCGGATGCCGCCATCAGCGCCACGGCCGCGGCGCTGGCACGGCTCGCCACCAGTGGTGGGCAGACGGACGCCCTGTTTTCCCCCGATATTGCGCTTTCCGGCGACACCCATGTCATCCAGGCGCTGCACCGCATCATCAGCGGGCTGGAAATCGACTGGGAGGCACATTTTGCCAGCGTGTTTGGCGATGTGCTCAGCCACCCGCTGGGCCAATGGGCACGCCACTCGCACCAATGGAGCCAACAGGCCGTCGAGACCCTGCGCCTGGATATCGAGGAATACCTGCACGAAGAGGCGGCGATTCTGCCCAACCGGCACGAGTTCGCGCATTTCAGCACCCAGGTGGATGAACTCAAACTGACAGTAGACCGGCTCAGCGCCCGCGTGGAGCGCCTGCGCAGACGCTTGCAGGTTTGAGTGATTCCCCACCCGGAACGCCAGGAGATTACTGTTTCGGGCACGCCGTGAATCCATCCCTGGAGGCTCTGCCGCCGCCATCCCTGGCGGCTCACGGCCCGTAACAGCAATCTCCTGACGTTCAGCCACCTTCACTGCGTACCCGAAACGCTAACATCCTGACGTTCATGCCCCGTACAGGAAAGAAGGCGTAATATCCCCATTCAGGAATACCCGGGAGTTCAGCACCCCTTGTGGCAAAGTGTCGCACCGGCTTGTTTTCACCCGGCAGAGCAGGATAATTGGCGTAGCATTGCATTCGCCCGCAAGCGGCGGCGCCCCTCATTCAGGAGAAACGACTATGAAAACCCGTGACGGCATCAGGATCGCCTCATCCGCAGCCGCGTTGTTGATGGCCACCACCGCCCTGTCCGGAGCCACCCAGGCAGAGGAAGTGGCAACACCGGTTAAAATCAGCCAGTGCCAAGGCCTGGCCGGCGCCGGGCAAAGCGCCTGCAAAGGCTTCGGCAACAGCGCTGGTGCCGGCAAGAACAGCTCCGCAGACACTGGCTTTGTCTCCTTTGCCAGCGGTCACGCCATGGTCTCCAAGAGCTTCTGCGACAAGCTCGGAGGCACAGAGGTCGGCAGCGTTGCCGACATTCCTCATGCCCCTGTTGCCGAAGGCGTGCAGGTGGCTTATTGCAATGACCTGTTCAGCTGCAACACCTTCAGCGCCTGCAAGGGCAACGGAAACGACAACTGTGCCGGCAAGAACAGCTGCCACGGCATTGGTTTTGTCGCCATTGCCACGGGTGACATGAGCCTGTCCGAGCAGCTGTGCAGCAAGCTCGGCGGCAATCTGATCTCCGAACTCTGAGCCACGGAGGCTCCATGCTTGGCTTTGGCCTGGGTCTGCGCAGTGTGCATTACGAGCATGTGCTGAGCCAGCGCCCGGCCGGCGTTGACTGGTTTGAACTGATCAGCGAAAACTACCTCGCTCCCGGCGGGCGCCCCCGTGCCATTCTGCGCGCCGTGCGTGAACACTACCCGGTTGTGCTTCACGGCCTGTCTTTCAACATCGGCACCAATGAAGCACCGGATCTGGATTACCTGCGCCAGCTCAAGGCCCTCATACGCGAATGCGAACCGGCCTGGGTTTCCGACCATCTTTGCTGGACCGGCCTGCATGGCCGCACCTCCCACGACCTGCTGCCGATTTCCTATCAGGCACAGACCCTGCAGCAGTGCAGTGACAAGATCGAACAGATTCAGGACTATCTGGGCCAGATCATCGTGCTGGAAAACCCGGCGGTCTATGTCAGTTTCCGCTCCAGCACCATGACCGAACCGGACTTTCTGAACGCCCTGGTGGCGCGTACCGGCTGTGAAATCCTGCTCGATGTGAACAATGTCTATGTCTCCACCTTCAATACGGGCGGCGACCCCCATGCCTATATCGATGCACTGAACCCACGGGCCATCCGGCAGTTTCATCTGGCCGGTCACACCGACAACACCAGCCATCTCATCGACACCCACGACCACCCGGTCTGCGACGCAGTCTGGCGCCTGTATGAACACGCCTGCAGCCGCTTCGGCCCCGTGGCAACCCTGCTGGAGAGAGATGATCACATCCCGCCGTTTCCCGAGCTGGAGGCAGAGCTGCAACAGGCCCGCCAGATACAGGAGCGCGTACTTGGCACGGCAAACGCACCCGCCAGAGCCAGTGCCCCATGAGCTGGGAAGAGGAACAGGAACGCTTCTGGAGCTGGATCAATCACCCGCAGGATCTCAACCTGGATGCCGAAGCCATCGCCAGTATGCTGGCACCGCACACGCATATCAGCCAGGCAGAGGCCCTGGCGATCTACAACAACGCCTACCACCAGCGCCTCGTTGAGGTCTCCAGCGCGCTGTTTCCCGTGTTGTTCAACACCCTGGGACGAGAGCTGTACACAAAGCTCTGGCTGGCCTATATGGGTGCCCACCCTCCGCGCAGCGGCCCCATTCACCGCGTTGGCGAACATCTGGCCGAATTTATCCGCCAGCACCCGAGCTTCAGCAAACTTCCCTCCCTTGCCGACATCGCACAGCTTGAAACCCTGCTGGGTCAACTGTTCGACCAGGCGGACGAGATACCCTACACCTTGACGCAGTTGCAGGCTCTGCCCCAGAAGGACTGGCCCGCCACGCGCTGGCGAGCCGGGCTGGACTGGACGCTGATGAACAGCCGTTTCGACCTGGAACACTACTGGCAACAGATGCAGAACTATCGCGATGCCGCAGGTGAGCCGGGTGCCGCCGAATTCGGCATCCAAGCCCTGCAGTCCATACCAGACACGGCACTGCCGAACTATCTCGTCTTCCGCCAGAAGCAGCGCATGCAGTTCCAGCGTATCCGCCCGGAATTTTCAGTGTTCCTGCGCTCCGTGCAGGACAATCAGCCTTTTGCTGAAATCTGTGTGCAACTGGCGGAGCAATTTCCCGAGCAGGAGATTCCCTCGCTGAGTCTGCGCCTGCTGCTCCGGGCGCTGGAACTGGAGCTGCTGCGCACCTGAACCCCTCTCCGGACGAGGTGACAAGCCTTGTCGAGACTGCCACTAAGTGCTATCTTTGCCAGCCCTTGCGGATTCAAATCTAAACTGCTGATATTTAAACAAAAGCTCCGGCATTCCATGGCCGGTCCGCCCCCCGGCGTAGCGAAGGTCAAACCTGTGTCCCACATCCCCAGACTCCTGAAGCTCGTCAACACCGCAGCTCGCTACGGCCTGGACAAGGTTTCCCCGCAAATTCGCCCCAAAGGCATCAGCGGCGCACTTTTCCGCCTGTGGAGCCTGCCCTGGGCGTTCAGCCCTGTTCGCCGCCATCCGCCCGAAGTACGCCTGCGCATGGCACTGGAAGAATTGGGACCGATCTACATCAAGTTCGGGCAATTGCTGTCCACACGCCGGGACTTTCTGCCACCGGCCCTGGCCGATGAACTGCAGTCCCTGCAGGACAAAGTGCCCGGCTTCTCCACCCCCAGCATTCAGAGCATTGTGGAAACCGCCCTCGGCCAACCCTGGCAGGAAGTCTTTGCCACACTGGAGACCGAGGCGCTGGCCTCAGCTTCGGTGGCCCAGGTGCACTGCGCCACGCTGCACAGCGGCGAAGAAATCGTCATCAAGGTCATCCGCCCCGGCATCGAAAAGACGATTGTCGAAGACATCCAGGTACTGAAATGGATTGCCGGGCTGGTCGAGCGCTTTGTGCCGGTCGGTCGGCGCCTGCGTCCCCGCGAAGTCGTCGCCGATTATGAGAAGATCATCCTCGACGAGCTCAATCTGCTGGCAGAAGGAGCCAATGCCAGTCAGTTGCGACGCAATTTCGAGTACTCACCCAAACTCTATGTGCCACGCGTCTACTGGGAATATACCCGCGCCAATATGTTGGTCATGGAACGCATTTACGGCATTCCAGTGGCCGATATCGAGACACTGAAGGCGCAGGGCGTCAATCTGAAAAAGCTCGCGGAAACCGGCGTGGAGATATTCTTCACCCAGGTCTTCAATCACAGCTTCTTCCACGCCGACATGCACCCGGGCAATATCTTTGTCGCTCCCGGCAAACCGGAGAACCCTCAGTACATCGCCATCGACTGCGCCATCATCGGCTCGCTCAGCCGCGACGACCAGCAGTACCTCGCCCGCAATCTGCTTGCCATCTTCAAGCGCGATTACCGTAAGGTTGCGGAGCTGCATGTGGAATGCGGCTGGGTGCCCCGTGATACCCGGGTGCATGAATTCGAGTCCGCCATGCGTGCGGTCTGCGAACCCATTTTCGAAAAACCGCTGAAGGATATTTCCTTCGGCTACCTGCTGGTGCAGCTCTTCCGCACCGCCGGGCGCTTCAATATGGAGGTGCAACCCTCTCTCGTGCTGCTGCAGAAAACGCTGCTGAATGTCGAAGGGCTGGGGCGCCAGCTCTACCCGGAGCTGGACCTGTGGACCACGGCCCTGCCCTTCCTGGAGGACTGGAACCGCCGACGCATGCAGCCACGAACACTCTTCAATGCCCTCAAGGACAATGTGCCGGACTGGATCGAGCAGCTTCCGTACCTGCCCCAGTTGATGATCGACACGCTGACGCAGGCACAGCAACTCGGCAGCATCCGGAACACCCTGCAGCAACGCCTCGACGAGGAAAAGGAACGAACCCACCGCGCTGCACGCCAGCGCCGCTATGCCGGTATCTGCCTGCTGATACTCAGCGCCACCGCGCTTGTTCCCGCAGTCCGGGAAACACTCGCAGGCCTGCCCCTGTGGGCCGCAGGCAGTGCTGTCGCGGCCGTTTACCTTTTGTGTTTTAAACGCTGACATAGCATACTAGCGCGCATGAACGACACAGCGAAGACAGGCTCTCAGACCTCCTGGCTGGACCAGGTAAAGTGGAACAGCGAAGGCCTGGTTCCCGTGATCACACAAGACTTCCAAAGCAGGCGGGTGCTGACACATGCCTGGCTGAACCGGGAAGCACTGGCGCTGGCGGTTCAGGAAGGTCGTGCTATCTACTGGTCCCGCTCCCGCAACAAGCTGTGGCGCAAGGGGGAGGAGTCCGGGCACATCCAGAAGCTGCATGGTGTATTTCTGGACTGTGATGGCGATACCATCTCCTATCTGGTGGAACAGCTGGGCGGCATTGCCTGCCACACCGGTCGTGAAAGCTGTTTCTATCGCAGACTGGAAGACGGCAACTGGCAGACAGTAGATCCCGTTCTCAAGGATCCGACAATCATCTATGCCGGCGGCAAGGCCACACACTGAGCGCTGCCTGTGAGTTGAATATGAGTGATGTACTGAAAGAACTCGGGCGTATTCTGGAAGCACGCAAGGCGGCTGACCCGGCCACATCCTATGTGGCCAGCCTGCACCACAAGGGCCTGAACAAGATACTGGAGAAGGTCGGCGAAGAGGCAACTGAAACCATCATCGCAGCCAAAGATCATCCCAATGGGGATGACAAGGAAGCGGTCATAAAAGAAACAGCCGATCTATGGTTTCACAGTCTGGTCATGCTCAGTCACCTGAGCCTGGGGCCGGAAGATGTACTGGAAGAACTGAGAAGACGTTTCGACATTTCCGGCCTGGCCGAGAAAGCGGCACGCACACAGTCTAAATAAGAGCACTGACCCTGTTGGCTGCCACGAAGGCATCGACAGGCAATTCATTGGAGGCGGTAATGGGTTTAGGTGGAATTGGAATCTGGCAACTGATCATCATTCTGGTGATCGTCGTCATGCTGTTTGGCACCAAGAAGCTGCGCAATCTGGGGTCCGATCTGGGCGGCGCGCTCAAGGGCTTCAAGAACGCAATGAAAGATGACGAGAACGGCGCAGGCGACGACAAGCAAGCGGGCGAAGACTCCAGCATGAAGTCCGAGAAGAGCGAACCGAAAGAGTAAACCCCTGCGCCGGTCACGCGCAGGATGCCTCCCGTATTGTCCACTCACCTGATGCCGGAATTAGCGCATGTTTGATATTGGTTTCATGGAGCTGGTGCTGATCAGCATTGTGGCGCTGATCGTCATTGGGCCGGAGCGGCTTCCCGGCGCCATCCGCACGGCCACGCTGTGGATCGGCCGCGCCAAGCGCAGCTTCAACCAGGTGAAGGCGGAGATCGAAAAGGAAATCAATGCCGACGATATCCGCCGCCAACTGCATAATGAAGCCATTCTTGCCGACCTGGAAAAAACCAAAAAACAGGCCAACAAGCTCATCGAGAATACCCGCGAAGGGGTGAACAAGCTCAATGCCGATGTCAACGCCACGCTGGACAAGGAAGAGAGCGAACTGAAGGACGCACTCTCGGACGAGAAGAAAAACGCCCGCCGTGAACAGCCCGCAGCCCCGGTTGCAGACCCCGCGAGTCTCGACGAGGTCGAGGAGACGGCCGACACCGGAAACGACTCTCTTGAGGACGACACGGCTGCAGACGAAGCCCCTGCAGAGAATAGCGCCGTAGAGCCCGCTGCTCCGGTGGAAGATTTCTACAACAACCCACCATCGGGCACTGTGCGGGTTACCGGTCGCCACTTCCAGCCGACCAGTTCTCTCGACGACGAGACGGATTCCGGACGCAGGTCATGAGCGAGAAGACAAACCCCGAGAGCAGTGAAGAGCTCACCATTGTCGATCACCTGATCGAACTGCGTGATCGCATCCTCAAGTCCATACTGGCTATTCTGCTGCTGTTCCTCAGCCTGTTTTATTTTTCCAACGACATCTATACCTTCGTTGCCAGCCCGCTGCTTGAGGTATTGCCGGAAAACATGGGCATGATTGCCATCGACCCCACGTCGCCCTTTTTTGCGCCCTTCAAACTGACCTTCTATGTTTCCCTGTTTCTGGCCGCGCCCTATATTCTGTACCAGCTATGGTCCTTCATCGCCCCCGGGCTCTACCAGAGCGAAAAGGCACTGGCGATTCCCCTGTTCATCTCCAGCGTGCTGCTGTTCTACGCCGGCATTGCCTTTGCCTACTATGTGCTGTTCGGTTTCGTGTTCGCTTTCTTTGTGTCGGTGGCTCCGGAAGGCATCATGGTTACACCGGACATCAACAGCTTCCTGAGCTTTGCCCTGGCAATCTTTTTTGCTTTTGGCCTTGCCTTCGAAATTCCCATCGCGGTGTTTCTGCTGATCTGGGCCGGCATCGTGGAACCGGACGACCTCAGTGCCAAACGGCCCTATGTGGTGGTGGGATGTTTTGTCATCGGCATGCTGCTGACGCCACCCGACCCCTTCACGCAGTCGATGCTGGCCCTGCCGATGTGGGCGTTGTTTGAGCTGGGGATTTTTGCCGGGCGTTTTATCCGCAGAAAGCAGAGTACTCCGGAGGAGTCTGCGTCCTCTTCGGAATAAATTGATTCCATCGCCAGCAGGGCTGGCTCCTACAAAAGCACACCAAGCTTCATCGCCCAGGGGCAACACATGTAGGAGCCTGCCTTGCAGGCGATTGAATCCACTCCGAGTTCTTCTCTTTATCGTCAGCAGGGCTGACTCCTACGGCGCAGTGCATGTGTTCGCGGAATCAGCTCACGCGCAGGGAAAAGGTCACCGGCCCATCGTTCTCCAGGGACACCTTCATGTCGGCACCAAAGCTGCCTGTCGCCAGGGTCAAGGGTTCCTTTGCCGCCTGCGCCACCATATAGTCGTACAAGGCTTCTGCCGGCTCCGGAGCCATGGCGGTGGAAAACCCCGGGCGCGTCCCCTTGTCTGTTGTTGCTGCCAGCGTGAATTGCGATACCAGCAGCAGGTCTCCCTGAATATCCCGCAACGAGCAGTTCATGCGCCCTTCTGCATCGGGAAACACGCGGTAGTTGAGCAGTTTCTGCAACAGACGGTCGGCCTTGGCGGGGTCATCCTCACGCTCGATTCCGAGCAATACCAGCAGGCCACGACCAATTTTCGCCGTCTGCTGCCCGTCAATATGAATATGGGCCCAGTTGACCCGCTGCAACAACGCAATCACCGCCTCAGCCCTTATCTTCCTCATCATCGCTGTCAATCAGGTCTGCCATTTCCATGGTGGCCCGAATCAGCGCATCCGTATTGCCCGGCTCGTGAGCGGAATGCCCGGCATCGCGAATGATGTAGAGCTCCGAATCCGGCCAGCGCTGGTGCAGCGCGGTTGCGTTGTCCAGAGGACACACCACATCGTAACGCCCATGCACGATGATGCCGGGAATACCCGCCAGACGATCGGCATTGCGCAGAATCTGGTTTTCATCGAGGAAAATTCTGTTCATGAAATAATGCGCCTCGATCCGCGCCATGGCGATGGCGATATGCGGGTCGACAAAATGCTCCACGATATGCGGGTTAGGGCGCAGCGTGGAGCATACCCCCTCCCAGTTGGACCAGATCTTGGCAGCCGCCATGCGGGCGATTTCATCCTGCCCCGTCAGACGACGGTAATAGGCGGCAATCATGTCGTGACGTTCATTCTCGGGAATATGCTGGTAATACTCTTCCCAGTGATCGGGAAAGATCCGGCTGGCCCCCTCCTGGTAGAACCACTGCAAATCCTCCCGGCGACACAGAAAGATGCCTCTGAGCACCATGCCCAGCACACGTTCGGGATGTGTCTGTGCATACACCAGGCTGAGCGTGGAACCCCAGGAACCGCCAAACAGCATCCAGCGCTCGATTTTCAGAAACTCGCGGATGGCCTCCATATCGGACACCAGCGCCATCGTATGGTTGTCTTCCAGCTCCGCATGGGGAGTGCTGCGCCCGGCCCCACGCTGATCGAACACAATGATGCGATAACGCTCGGGGTCGAAGAAACGCCGGCTGCTGCTGTCGGTGCCACCACCGGGGCCACCGTGCACAAACAGGGCGGGAATTCCCTCGGGGTTGCCGGACTCTTCCAGATAGAGATCGTGCAGGTCGGACACCCGCAAACGATGGGTCGCGTAAGGTTTGATTTCGGGATAGGGAACAAGCATGGGAGGCCCTCTTCAGCTTTCCACCATGGTACCCCATGGCCAGCTGGAAGGCACTCCCACGTCACCTGCAGGCAGGCTTGTCCGGAGCGGGTTCAGCCCCGGGCAGCGCTGCCACGACTGGCGCGTTTGCGCTCGTTTTCGGTCAGCAGTTTCTTGCGCAGGCGGATGTGATTGGGGGTCACTTCCACCAGTTCATCTTCCTCAATGAACTCCATGGCCTGCTCCAGTGAATGTTTGACCGGTGGCGTCAGAATGATGTTTTCATCAGTGCCGGAGGCCCGGATATTGGTCAGCTGCTTGCCCTTGGTCGGATTCACGACCAGGTCGTTGTCGCGACTGTGCAAGCCGATAATCATGCCCTCGTATACTTCCACGTTCGGCTCGACGAACAGGCGTCCGCGCTCCTGCAGCGTGAACAGGGAATAGCCCAGGGTCTTGCCCCGGACCATGGACACCAGCACGCCGTTCTTGCGCGCACCGATCTCGCCCATTTTGACCGGGCCGTAGTGATCGAACACATGGTTCATCATGCCGGTGCCGGAGGTCATGCTCAGGAACATGGAGCGGAAGCCGATCAGTCCGCGGGTCGGCACGATGAACTTCAGACGCACGCGTCCCTTGCCGTCCATGGTCATGTCCTGCAGGTCCGCCTTGCGCTGCCCCAGCTCTTCCATCACGCCGCCCTGATGCTCCTCGTCACAGTCGATGACCAGTGCTTCATGAGGTTCCTGCAGGATGCCGTCGATTTCCTGCACAATCACTTCGGGGCGGGAAATCGCCAGTTCAAAGCCCTCCCGGCGCATGTTCTCGATGAGTACGGAGAGGTGCAGTTCACCACGGCCGGAAACCCGGTATTTGTCCGGACTGTCCCCCTGCTCTACCCGCAGTGCCACGTTGTAGATCAGTTCCTTCTCCAGGCGATCCTTGATATTGCGCGTGGTGACAAACTTGCCATCCTGGCCGGCGAAGGGGGAATCATTCACCTGGAAGGTCATGCTGATGGTGGGCTCATCCACAGTCAGCGGCTTCATGGCCTCAACGTGTTCAGGGTCACACAGGGTATCGGAGATATTCAGCTTGTCGATGCCGGTAATGCAGATGATTTCACCCGCGCTGGCCTCATCGACATCCACCCGCTCCAGGCCCAGATGGCTCTTCACCTGCAGGATACGCCCTTTGCGCTGGTTGCCTTCGCGGTCCACGATGACCACCGGCATATTGGTCTTGGCTACACCTCCGGTAACCCGCCCTACGCCGATAACGCCAACGTAACTGCTGTAATCCAGCGCACTGATCTGCATGCGGAAAGGCGCATTGATATCCACGGGAGGGGGCGGCACGCGATCCACCACGGTCTGGAACAGCGAAGTCATATCCTGTTCCAGGGCATCCATCTCCAGGCCGGCAAAGCCGTTCAGGGCGGAGGCATAGACCACGGGGAAGTCGAGTTGTTCATCCGTTGCCCCCAGGCGGTCGAACAGATCAAACACCTCATTGAGCACCCAGTCAGGGCGCGCACCGTCGCGATCCACCTTGTTGATCACCACGATGGGCTTAAGCCCCTGGTCGAAGGCCTTCTGGGTCACAAAGCGCGTCTGCGGCATGGGGCCGTCCACGGCATCCACCAGCAGCAACACGGAGTCCACCATGGACATCACACGCTCCACTTCACCACCAAAGTCGGCGTGGCCGGGGGTATCCACGATGTTGATGTGGTAACCCTGCCAGTTGATCGCCGTATTCTTGGCCAGGATCGTAATGCCGCGTTCACGCTCCTGGTCATTGGAGTCCATGATGCGCTCCACCGACTTCCCTCGGTCCTCAAGCGTCCCGGATTGTTGCAGCAGTTTGTCAACCAGGGTGGTCTTGCCGTGGTCAACGTGGGCAATAATGGCGATGTTGCGAATTTTCTCGATCACGAGCGGATACCTGTGAGGGGTCAGTGAATGTGCGCAAGCCACGCATGCGCGCATGGCAAAAAGGGGCGAGAGTATACACCAAAGCCCCCGCAGTGACTACTTGAGGCCGCTGCACGGCTTTGCCCTGCAATAGCAGACAGGCGATTCCAAAAAGCCAGCGTACCGGAATGACGCAGGGCGATGCGCCGCGCAAGCGAATCAGTTGCGCCAGAATGCCGGGCTGAACAGTACGATAATGGTCAGAAATTCGAGCCGCCCCATGATCATGCCCAGGCAGAGCAGCCATTTCGCCATATCGGGCAGGCTGGAAAAATTGCCCGCCGGGCCCACGACACTGCCCAGCCCCGGACCCACATTCATCAGCGCGGTGGCGGAGCTGGTGAGAGACGTCACCAGATCCAGACCGGTGAGCGCCAGCAGCAGTGTGAGCACCGCCAGGCTGATGATCATGACAAACAGGAAGGCCACCAGCGAGGTGAGAATTTCGTCGGAGACGCGTACTCCGTTATAGATTCGCGGCAGAGTGGCCCGCGGGTGAATCGCACGGGCAATCTGCTCCCGGATGATGGTAAAACACAGCTGCACCCGGAATACCTTCACCCCACCGCTGGTGGAGCCGGAACACCCCCCGATAAAGGTGACAAAGAAAAACAGCGCCACCGCGAAGCCACCCCACAGGGAGTAATCGTCCGAGGCATAGCCGGTGGTGGTCATCACCGACACCAGGTTAAAGGCCGTCAACGTCACGATGCGCCAGAAGCCTTCCCCCAAACGCAGATATAGCACCAGCGTCAACACCGCCGTCAGCAAGAGCATGATGAGCAGCATGCCATTGAACTGTGTGTCCCGGAACATCTTCAGGTTGCGATGCCTGATAATGCGAATATACAGATAGAAGGGCGCGGAACCGAGGATCATGAAAACAATCGCGATCCAGTGCAGCATCGGGGAGCTGAACTGGGCAAACGAGGAGTCCGAGGTGGAATACCCGCCCGTGGCAATCGTAGTGAAAGCATGGTTGATGGCATTGAACAGATCCATGCCGAACATCACATAGAGGACGATGCAGACCACCGTCAGCCCGACATAGATGAACATCATCTGCTTGATCAGTTCCTGGGTGCGCGGCAGGGATTTGTCCGACCAGTCCGAAGACTCCGTGCGGAACAGTTTCATCCCGCCCACACTCAGGAAGGGCAGAACCGCAATCGCCATGCCGATGATGCCCAGCCCCCCGATCCACTGCAGAAGCGAGCGCCACAGCAACAGATCCTTCGGCATCTTGTCCAGGTTCACCAGCACAGTCGAGCCGGTAGTCGTCATGCCGGACACCGCCTCAAACACCGCATCGGTGAACGGGATGGCCTGAGAGGAAAACACAAAGGGCAGGCTGCCGAAGATGGGCAAGGCCACCCAGGCAATGGCCGTAATCAGGAACATCTGCCGGGGAATCATGTTCGGCGTTCGATAGAGATGGCCGATGCTGTAACACACCAGGCCGGAAACGCTGGAGATCGCCGCACTGAGGAAGAATGCGCGCTGATCCCCTGTGTTCAGCACCAGACTGAGGACGCCGGGGATCAACTGAAACAGTGCCGCGATGTTCAGGATTGCTCCCAGGACCAGCAGGCTTGGACTGAGAATTTTCATGGCGACACAATAACGTAATTGTTCATAAAATCTCTATAGTTAAACCGTTGCGTCCCGTAACAACCGCCGTGCCGATACGCCGGCAAACGCAGCACGCTTCCCTCAATCCTGTCGCTGCGGACGATACACCTGCACATGGGTATAACCAGCCTCCTGCAGATGGGAGGCATGCAGGCGGCTCATCATACCCTTGTCGCAATACAGGGCATAACTTTTATCTGCTGGAAGTTGCGCAAAACGGCTGCGCAACTGGTAAAACGGAATTTTCAGCACCTCTATGGCCGGATCATTCAGGCTCAGCGCGTGACGCTCCTCCTCATCGGGATGGCGTATGTCGATCACCACGGTACCGGCGCTGAGCTGCTGTAATTCCTGAACGCTGTCCTGCCGCCGCCCCAGCCCTTCCATGACGCGATCGATGGTCTGGACCTGTGCATTTGCAATGGAGGCCTGCAGCACGGCCTCATCGAATTTGGCTTCCTCGCGCTCGATTCTGTGCATGCGCGCGCGCGTGGTGGGGCGCACCGAAATCACGCTGCAGTATTCGGGCACATTCTTGACGAACTCTTCCGTGCCGATCTCCCGGGCAATGTCGATGATCTCGCGCTTGTCCACCGTAATCAGCGGGCGCAGGATCAGCTTGTCGGTGGCGCTGTCGATAATCGCCAGATTGGCCAGGGTCTGACTTGCCACCTGCGCCACGCTCTCTCCGGTAATCAGGGCCTCCACCTTGAGGCGTTCGGCTATGCGCCCCGCAGCGCGCATCATCAAGCGCTTGAAAATCACCCCCATCTGCGAGTTGTCCACCTTGCTGACGATCTCTTCCACCACGTCCTCGAAAGGCACCGTGACAAAGCGGACCCGATGGCTGGAACCGTATTTCATCCACAGATACAAGGCCACTTCCTTCACCGCAATCTCGTGCTCGGTACCGCCCAGACGGAAGAAACAGTAGTGGGTGAGCAGGCCCCGCTTGATGCACTGATAGCTCGACACCGTGGAATCAAAACCGCCCGAGATCAGCGACAGCACTCCGTCCTGAGTCCCCAGCGGATACCCGCCCAGCCCCTTGTAGGTATGCTCGACCAGCAACAGCTGATCGCGTTGAATGCCCACACGAACGGCAATATCCGGCTTCGTCAGATCGACGCGGGCATTATCGGCCGCTTTCAGCAGGGCCGCCCCCACCACCCGCTCCACTTCGATGGAATTGAACGTATGCTTGCCAACGCGTTTGCAACGTACCGCAAAACTCTTGCCGGCAATCAAGGGGGCATAAAGCTGGCAGGCACGCCGGGCGACATCATCCAGATCAAGCAGCGCAGAGGTCTGCACCTGCATGACGCTGTCAATGCCGGGGGTATGCGTCAGAATCTGCAAGGCACGCTCCTGCACGGCAGCATCGCTGCCCGGCACCTCGACACTCAGACTGTCCCAGCCTCCGTTTACCTGGATATCCGCCGCCACGGCCTGCAATTGGGTACGCAGATTGCGGCGCAGCACCGAAATATAGCGCTGGCGAACCTCGCGGCTCTTGATGATGATTTCAGGGAAAAAACGAAGGAGATAATTCATGCTGGAGGTGCCTGTTAAACCCAAAGGCACGAGTCCCGGGCACCCATCGGGCACCAATGCACCAAAATAGTGCTTTACGGACATCAGTGCACTTTATTTGTGCATTTTGCGCTGGCGCGCCTGAAGACTGAAATTGAAAGACCGCGTATTTAAAGGGCTGGGGCGCATTTTCCTGCTGGCATATATTTTGCTCCTCCCCCTGCACACAAGGCCCGCTTGCGCGCTATTATAGCCCCTGGAGAGCTACTTGTTGAGCATCAGACCCTGGCGCCCGGCAATACCCCACAACGCAAGCAAGGTTTTATACAGGTGCCGCCGAATTCCTCGGCGGCTCCAGCCATTAACCAGTGACCTAAGCCGTCACATTCTCGATCGCACGGAGGATCAAGAATGTCTGAAAAGACTCTTAAACTGATAAAAGACAACGATGTAAAGTGGGTTGACCTCCGTTTTACAGACACCAAGGGCAAGGAACAGCACGTCACCTTCCCCGCCAATGTCGTCGATGAATCCTTCATGGAAGGCGTCATGTTTGACGGCTCCTCCGTTGCCGGCTGGAAAGGCATCAACGAATCCGACATGATCCTGCGCCCGGACGATTCCACTGCCGTTCTGGACCCCTTCGTGGATGAGCCCCAGGTCAACCTGACCTGCGACATCATCGAACCCAGAACCATGCAGGGTTATAACCGTGACCCCCGCTCCGTTGCCCGCCGTGCAGAAGAGTATCTGCGCTCCACTGGCATCGGCGATGAGGCCTACTTCGGCCCGGAGCCGGAATTCTTCGTGTTCGACGAAGTGAAGTGGAAAACCGACATGAGCCGCTCCTTCTTCGAAATCGGCTCCGACGAAGCTGCCTGGTCCTCAGACAAGAGCATCGAAGGCGGCAACAAGGGCCATCGCCCGAAGGTCAAAGGCGGCTACTTCCCGGTGGCTCCGGTAGACTCCATGCACGACCTGCGTTGCGCCATGTGCGACACCATGACCGAAATGGGCCTGGTAGTTGAGCTGCATCACCACGAAGTGGGCAATGCCGGCCAGCTCGAAATCGGCACCAAGTTCAACAGCCTGGTGAAAAAGGCCGACGAAGTTCAGATCCTGAAATACTGCGTGATGAACACCGCTGACGCCTACGGCAAGACCGCCACCTTCATGCCCAAGCCTCTGGTCGGCGACAACGGCAGCGGCATGCATGTACACATGTCCATTTCCAAAGGCGGCAAGAACGTCTTTGCTGGCGACCAGTACGCCGGCCTGTCCATGGAAGCGCTGTACTATGTTGGTGGCATCATCAAGCACGCCAAGGCCCTGAACGCCTTCGGCAACGCTTCCACCAACTCCTACAAGCGCCTGGTGAAAGGCTTTGAGGCTCCCACGCTGCTGGCCTACTCCTCACGCAACCGTTCCGCTGCGATCCGCATCCCCTACATTCTGGGCGGCAACCCGCGTGCCATCCGCATCGAGGTGCGTTTCGGTGATCCGACAGCCAACCCCTACCTGTTCTTCGCTGCCATGCTGATGGCAGGCCTGGACGGTATCAAGAACAAGATCCACCCCGGCGACCCCGCCACCAAGGATCTGTACGATCTGGAGCCGGAAGAAGAAGCCCTGATCCCGCGTGTGTGCTACTCCCTGGACGAGGCACTGGAAGCGCTGGACAAAGACCGCGACTTCCTCAAGCAGGGTGGCGTGTTCTGCGACGACCTGATCGATGCCTACATCGAGCTGAAGTCTGCAGACTGCACACGCCTGAACATGTCCACTCACCCCGTTGAGTTTGATATGTACTACAGCGTGTAACGCACCCCAGGTTCTGACCTGGAAAAGCCCGGCACCCGCCGGGCTTTTTTTTGCTCTGTCGCTGCCCTGCCGGTGATTGACTCTTATGTGAATGCTCCGTAGCTCGCTCCGAGAACCGGCCTGAGCATGCAGGACACGCCAAAAAGCTCACATCCTTGTGAAGGCTCGGCTCGCGCCATCCCTGGCGCGAGACGGTCCTGCATGCTCAGGCCGACTCTCGGAGCTGATTCAGTGCCAGCGAAAACATTTCAATCCGCAGAAATGATCAAAAGCACCGGCTCACGACTGGCACTGAAAGAGAAGCCCTCAGCCGGACAGCGGTGGCAGAGCGTCGGGCGCCATGGCAGAGGATTTGCTCCTGCAATCTCTGCACTCCCGCCATCCCTGGCGGTCGGACGGCGCCCGCCGAGCCTTCACAAGGATGTGAGCTTTTTGGCGTCTCTGACACCGCTGTCCGGCTGAGGGCTTCGAGAGACAGAGTGATCATTCCCAACACAGTCGATCACCACATTTTCAGCAATGATGCCTCCTCCCGTTTGTGCCCGCCTGGATATCACGTCGTTGCGCCACGCACCATAATGGTGCATTGTGGGAGAGAGGCTTGGGCAAATACTGCACAAGCCCTGCTGAAATCAACGAACCAGCTGTTGGTTTACTTATTGCATACCATCGGGTAAGCGCGTGAAATCCCGGGGTTTGCGCATCAAAATAGAGCAGTCATGTGAACATCAAACACTTGCATAAACGACTTCTGGACCATCTGAGCACCGGCATTATCGTTTTCGATCAGCAATTGCGGCTCAACTACATCAATCTCGCCGCCGAGAGCCTGCTGGCGATCAGCGGGCGTCAGTTCCAGGGCGCCTGGATTGGCGACATCTTTCTGGGCGCAGAACAGGATATCGCGGACATCTCCAACGCCCGCGACAGCCATCACAGCTTCACCAAAAGGCGTGCAGAGCTGCATCTGCCCCAGGGCAGGACCATCGTGGTGGATTACACCATCACACCGCTGAGCGATATGGAGGACGCCCATATCCTGATGGAGGTGCAGGCCCTCAATTATGCGGAACGCATCAGCAAGGAAGAGGCACTTGTCTCCACCCACGAAACCACCCGGGAACTGGTAAGAGGCCTCGCCCACGAAATCAAGAACCCTCTCGGAGGCATCCGTGGTGCCGCACAACTGCTGGCAGGGGAGCTGCCCGACAGCGAGCTGACCGACTACACAAACGTCATCATCGAAGAGGCAGACCGCCTGCACAAACTGGTTGACCGACTGGTGGGGTCCAGAAAGCTCCCGGAGCTGCGCCCCATCAATATCCATGAGGTGCTGGAGCGCGTGCGCAACCTGATCGAGGCAGAGGTGCAGGACAAGGACATCCACATCGAACGCAATTATGACCCCAGCATTCCGGAGGTCATGGCAGACCCGGAACAACTGATCCAGGCCGTACTGAATATTGTGCGCAATGCCATGCAGGCACTGGAGAGCCCGAATGTTCGCCACAGCACCGGCACCATTGGATTGACGACGCGGGTGCTGAGAAACGTGACCATCGGCTCCACCTTCCACCGCCTCGCTGCGCGGGTGGAAGTCATCGACAACGGGCCCGGCATCCCTGAAGAACTGATCGGCAGCATTTTCTACCCCATGATCAGCGGCCGTGCAGAGGGCACCGGGCTGGGCCTGTCGATTGCACACTCCATCATCAATCAGCACGGAGGGATGATTGAATGCAACAGCAAACCCGGGCATACACGGTTCGCCATTTTTATTCCGGTGGCCGACCAAAAAACGATTAAACACAAAACGACAGACTAAGGATATTCGGCATCACACCTTCAAGGCCTGAATATTTCGACTACACAGGATCAATGGCTATGAGCAAACACAACTCTGTCTGGGTACTTGACGACGACAAGTCGATTCGTTGGGTGCTGGAAAAGTCGCTCACACGAACCGGTCTTTCCACGCTCTGTTTTGAAAACGGGGAAGACCTGCTGCATCGCCTGGAAAAGGAACGACCCGACGCCATTATCAGCGACATCCGTATGCCGGGAATCAACGGGCTGGATCTGCTGTCCACGGTACACGATCAGTATCCACAATTGCCGGTCATCATCATGACCGCGCATTCAGACCTGGACAGCGCCGTTTCCTCCTATAGCAGAGGGGCATTCGAATACCTGCCCAAACCCTTTGACATCGACGAAGCGGTGGCCATGACGGTGCGCGCCCTGGAGCATGCGCGTGAGAAGAATGTGGAAATCCCTCTTCCCTCCAATGACAGCCCCAAGGACATTATTGGCGAAGCCCCGGCCATGCAGGAGGTGTTTCGTGCCATCGGCCGTCTTTCCCAGTCCAATATCACCGTGCTGATCAACGGGGAGTCGGGCACCGGCAAGGAGTTGGTCGCCCACGCCTTGCACCGCCACAGTCCGCGCAGAAAAAATCAGTTTATCGCGCTGAACGTGGCCGCCATCCCCAAAGACCTGATCGAATCCGAACTGTTCGGTCATGAAAAAGGGGCGTTCACCGGAGCCACCGCTCAACGCACCGGCCGCTTTGAACAGGCCAACGGCGGCACGCTTTTCCTCGACGAGATCGGTGATATGCCCGCAGACACCCAAACCCGCCTACTGCGTGTACTCAGTGATGGTGAATTCTATCGGGTAGGAGGGCACACACCGATCAAGGTGGATGTGCGCATCATTGCCGCCACCCACCAGAACCTGGAGGCTCTGGTAGGCAAACACCTGTTCCGGGAAGACCTTTTCCATCGCCTGAATGTCATCCGCATTCACATTCCACGGCTGCGGGATCGGCGCGAGGACATCCCGCGGCTGGCGAAACACTTTCTGTCCCGGGCGGCAGAAGAACTGGAAACCGAACCGAAGGTATTTCGCCCCGAAACTGAGAAATACCTGACCGGCCTGAACTGGCCCGGCAACGTCCGTCAGCTTGAAAACTTTTGCCGCTGGATCACCGTGATGGCCTCCAGCCGGGAAGTGCACATCGACGACCTGCCGCCGGAACTGCTGGAGGAACAGGCACAGGTCAGCAATGCAGGAAGCTGGTCACAACTGCTGTACAACTGGGCCGACCAGGAACTTAACCTCGGCCACCGGGAGATTCTCAATCAGGCCACGCCTGTTTTTGAACGCACCATGATTGAAGTGGCGCTCAAGCACACGGCTGGCCGCCGCCGCGACGCGGCCATGCTGCTGGGCTGGGGGCGCAATACGCTCACCCGCAAGATCAAGGAGCTGGATATCGACAACGACGACGAAATCTAGCAGGCTGTTGAAAAACTATCTACGTTGTCATTGCGGCGTTAAAAACGAGCTCAAAATGCTCATTTATCCGCTATAAACTGCGCTTTCTCGCTCGTTTTTGCCTTGCACTGACTACCTCGAAAACGTTTTTCAACAGCCTGCTAGGGCTGTGCTCTCAGGGTGTGGGACGATTGTAGATTTCCTGCCAGTTGATGATGCGATCATGCATGCGGTATTGGCCAAATTCGATCTGCCCCGTGGGGTTTTCGTTATAGTCGTTGTTCAGATCATCCCACTCAAAACCGAGATATAGCAGCCCGGCCGCATTCAGATCCAGCGTGATATCCACCGTGCCACTATTGCCTTCGCCAGGGGCAGAGGTCATCAGCGGGCTGTCACTCGGGCTGGCCACATTCTCCAGCCCCTGCGTCTGTCCATCGAGGAAGGTGGCGGTATCCGGTGCGCTGAGGGTTGTCTCGCCCGCCGCCAGATCGCCGGTATTATTGCAACGGTGGCATCCCCCAGGACGTTTGAGTTTGAGCGCCTGAGCCCGGGTTTTCCCCAGTTGGGAGGTCAGCCAGCTCATTTCCTGCGCGGAGGGTTGATAATCGAGATAACAGTTGTCACACAGGCGTCTTACGAGACGCTGGGCCAACACGGCTCGCAACGCCGTTGCTGCGAGGAAGCCTTCCGTCCCCATATCCACCAAGCGCATCGCGCTGGATACCGCATCATTCGTGTGCAGGGTGGACAGTACCAGGTGACCCGTCATGGCTGCGCGCATCGCAATCTCTGCAGTCTCGGTATCGCGAATCTCGCCCACCATAAGGATATCCGGGTCCTGACGCAGTGCCGTCCGCAGCACCCGGGCAAACGTAAGGTTGATCTTGGGGTTCACCTGTACCTGGTTGATACGGTGCAACCGATATTCCACCGGATCTTCCACGGTGATGATTTTCTTGCCGACTTCGTTGAGTTCCTGCAGGGCGCCATAGAGCGTTGTCGTTTTACCACTGCCCGTTGGCCCCGTTACCAGAATCAGGCCATGCGGCATGTGAATGAGACGACGAAAGCGGTGCAGAACCTCATCGGGCATGCCAACATTGTCCAGATGAGTAGCACCTTCGGTCTGATCGAGAATACGCATAACAACCGATTCGCCATGTTCAATAGGCATCGTCGAGAGGCGTATATCGAGCTTGCGCTCTTTTACCTTGAGACTGAAACGGCCGTCCTGCGGCAGGCGGCGCTCGGAAATATCCAGACCGGAAAGCAACTTCAGACGCAGCACCAGCGCCGGAGCAATACGACGCTCCTTCATCACCTGTTCCTGCAGAACGCCATCGACTCGCTGACGAATGCGCAGCACGGTCTCATCCGGTTCGATATGAACATCGGACGCACGCACCTGCACTGCATCCTGAAAAATGGACTGCAGCAGTTTCACCACCGGCGCATCACTGTCATCCGCCGCGGGAGTCAGCGAGGCCAGATCGAACTGGGAGTCGGTCAGTTCCTCATCCAGCTCTTCGGCGAAGCTCGCAATCTCTTCGGTGCGGCGATACACCAGATCCAGGGTGCTGAGCAGTTCACTCTCGCGCACGACCGCCTGCTGGATCGGTTGCTGCAAGGCGCGCTCAAGCGCATCGAAGGCGTAGATATCGGTCGGGTCTGCCATGCCCACCAGCACTTCGCCTTTGGTTTCCGACAATACAATCGCCCTGTAGCGACGGGCCAGGGTTTCGGACAGACGATGCACCAGCGTGACATCAAAATTGAAACGGCGCAGATCCACGAAGGGGATACGCAGTTGGGTGGAGAGGAACTCCAGGAACTGATCCTCGCCAATATAACCCAGAGAGATCAGCGTACGCCCCAGGCGCAAACCGGTGCTCTTCTGTTTCTCAAGGGCCTGCCGAAGCTGCGCATCGGTGATGACCCCGTTCTGAACCAGAAGGTCTCCTATTCTGACTTTTTGTTTGACGATAGCCATGCGTGTCAGAGGCCTATTTCCGCAACGCGCTGCTGGCTGCGTTGCCGCAGAGAGGCGCTCAGACTGGGAAGCTTCATTGCCTGTTCATAGGCAGCAGCCGCGTCCGGGGTTCTGCCCAGCGCATCCCAGGCACTGGCCAGGCCGTACCACCAGCGGGCTTCACTGCGATTGCGCTGCACCAGAGCCTCGTAGGTGCTCGCCGCACTCTCATAATCCTGCGATGACAGATACGCGGTTGCCAACAGATCGTGGTACTCGATGTCCTCCAGCACGCTGGGGGGGCGGTTGCTGAGCAGTGTTACGGCCCGTGCCGCCTGACCACTTCCCAGCAGAATGCGGGCCTGCAGTTTGCGATACGCTGCGCGATTGGGTTCCAGCGCGAAACCGGAGTCCAGCAGGCTTTGTGCCATTACCGTATCCCCACGCTGCAGGGCAAGCTTGATACTCATCTCCCGCGATTGGTGAGCACTCGGATTCGCACTCAAAAACTCGCTTAACTCGCGCATGGCCTGATCCGTCTGGCCGGAAGAGGCAAGGCGCAGGGCATCCTGCGCCTGCAGTTGGTCATGCTCGGCAAAACTCATGGCACGAGGGCTGCGAATCAGGTTTGTGGCATCCACCGTTTGCTCAGCAACGCGGGTGGCTGGTGATGGCTCAGGCTGGGGATCCGGCATTTCGGCAGGAGAAGGTTCCTGCTGCGACAAACCGGGAGAATGTGCTACGGCTACTTCTAGTGCCGCATTGCCGTTCACCTGCACAACGGAAGCGGGCTCTTCGGCAGGCGGCATCACCACCTGGGATGATGCCACGCTGGACGGCAGGCACATGACTGCGCTGCCAGAAATAGAAGGCGCCGGTAATCAGCAGCAGCGAGATCACCACTGTCAGGATAAAGCTGAGCAGCGAGCGGCGCAGCTCTTTGCGCATCCGCAACCGGCACCAGACGCTCCGATCCAATTCCCGTGCGGGTGGGAGCATCACGGCGTCTGTCCAGATCGCGCAACATGCCATTGACAAGACTCATACCGCGACCCTCTTACAGATAATAACTGGCGATGTAAAACAGCAGTGCAGCACCGGCAATAACACCGATACTGGCCGCCATCATCGGCTTATAGGACACCGCGGGCTCCACAACCCCTTCGGTATCCTCCACGGCACGTTTGACATGCTCCAGCTCGACAGTTCTGTCTCCCTTGCCATAAGCCGCCATCATAGCTTTATGGGACAAAATGTTCACCAGACGGGGAATTCCATTGGAACATGCGTACAGATAATCAAGAGCCTTGCGGGAAAAAACCGCGGGGCCGCTGTAACCTGCCGTTGCCATGCGGTGGGTAACGTAACGCTCCACTCCGTCCCTGTCGAGGGATTCAAGGCGGTAGGAAAAGGTGATGCGTTGCTGAAGCTGGCGCAGAGACTGCTTCTGCAACTGTTCATCCAGTTCCGGCTGGGCAAACAGTACCACCTGGAACAGTTTGACCTTTTCCGTTTCCTGATTGGTCAGCAAACGCAATGCCTCGAGTGTCTTTTCCGGCATGGCGTGCGCTTCGTCAATGAACAGAACGGCCTGTTTGTTCTCGGCGGACAATTGCATCAGCTTGCGCGTGATTTTCTTGAGCAGGCTGTGATGCCCGGTGTCTGCATCCGCTTCAAGGCCCAGCTCTTCCGCAAAGGCCAGAAAGAGCCCTTTGGGGCTGAGAACCGGATTGGCGATATAGGATGTCACATAGACTTCCTTGTTCTCTTCCAGGGTGTTGAGCACTTTGCGGCAGAGCATGGTCTTGCCGGTCCCGACTTCACCCACAACCTTGATGAACCCCTCCCGGTTGGCAATGGAGACCATCAGCATATTGTATGCCTTGTGATAGCTCGCCATATTGAGGAAGAACTGCGTATTCGGGGTCAGCGAGAACGGGAGTTCCTTCAAGCCAAAATGTTCAAGGTACATAGTTGTCACCGCATCGTCGTATTGCCTGCTCCTGCCCTGCGCAATCAAAACGCCCGTCTAATGTCCTGATTGAGCTGTTCGAATCGATCGCTGCTTTCACGAATAAAACTCTTGTCACTTTCGTCATTCGCGATCATGGGGCGTAACAGGATGATGAATTCACTTTTCACTGTCTGTCGTCGGCGTTGATCAAACGCAGCACCGACCACGGGAATGTCATTGACCACAGGAACACCGGCGAGATCGTCCACACTGCGTTCGTAGGCCAGGCCTCCCAACACGACAATCTTGCCATCTTCCCCGCGGATGACGCTGTCCAGCTCGCGCACCGATGTCCGCGCCAGCGGAACCTGCTCTCCTGCGATGGTTTTGCTCTGCTCCACCACGGTGCTGATCGTCGAGTGCACATGCAACGTAATCATGCCATCGGCACTGATCTGCGGCGTGATGTCCATGGAAATCCCCGAGAAAAACTGCTGCAGCGAGGCGCTGGCATTGGTGGTGGTGTTATTGCCACCCGCGCGGATGAAACTTACCGTGTAAATCTGATTCAGCAGGCCTTCAGTACTGCCCTGAAGGCCGGTCAGGAATCCCTCTCCCTGCCCCCCCACAGCCCCCATGGGACGCGTGGGATCTTTCAATTCCTCGCCGTCAATCACCTCGGCGCTGGCAACACCCACCTGCAACAACAGGGTCACAGCCAGCACACCAGCCCGGCAGAGCGCCGCTCCATATGTCTCCAACCCTGTCATGCGTCTATACACCGATGAAACCCTCTTCCGAGCTCAGCGTGTGCAACTCAAGTATCACGCGGGCCTCAGGCCACAGGGCCTGCTCATATTCGATGCTGTCCCAGAAAAAACTCTGTTCCATGGTTTCCAGAAACCGCAGATAGCGCAGCGTACTGAAAAAGTCCCCCTGGAACTCCAGTACCAGTGCATGGCGGAACACCTGAAATCCGGTAGTCAAGCGGTTCCCCTGCGCCAGCACTTCCTCTGTCTGCGCCTCGGCAGGAACCTGCCCCCCCTGGTTGCTCAAGGCTTCAGGGGTACGGTTCTCCACGCGGATCAGTGTCAGCCCTTCCTGGCTGTCGAGCACACTGATCAACATCTGGGTCATGCCATTGGCCGACACGAGATTACCGGCCAGCGCCTGAATCCCACCCTACACATCGGCCTGCTCCTCAATCAGTTGGGACAGGCGCTGCCGAATGAAACTGTCCGGATCATCCACTCCGCTCTGCTGCAACTCCGCCGCGCGAACAAGCTGCTGGTCGATACGCGCCTCTACGGTCGCCAGTTGCCGTTCGATGGAGCCGATCTGCTCCCGTGCCGGCTGAAACAGCAAAATAGCGTAGAAATACAGCACAGCACCCAGACCAAGCCCGGCGAGGATGTATTTCTCCGCCCGCGGACGCACATCGAACCAGACGGTAAACCTGTTGATCAGTACACGCGGGTTCAATTCCCCGTCTCCAGTTCGAATTGGTACAAATCCTCTTTCTCAAGCCTCTTCCAGAGGAGAGGTGTTGATGCGATTGCCCTTGAAACGAGTAAAATCCCGCGTTCGCAAGGGGCTGCGTCCGCTCGACAGGCGCCCGATAAAATCCGGCACCATCGCACTCTGCTGCGCAACCCCCTGCAAACGGACGCGCTGACCGCCCTGCAACAGATCAAACTCCGTGAGCCAGAGGCCGACAAACGAGGCCCGGGACAAATCCTTCATGAACTCCGAAAACCCGGTGGTATTGCCCAGGTTCGTTCCGCGCAGGAAATCCAGCATCTCGCGGGATTGCGCGAGCTGATCCTCACGTTCCGACAGCTCCTGCACCAGGGCCGGGTCACTGCTGCGACGGGCCAGGTTCTGCTGCAGCTCCTCGGTGATACCTGTCTGCACGGCCAAACGCTCCTGCGCCAATTGCAGCTCGCTTTGCAGATCTCGCTGGTGCACCACGTTGAACACCGTCAAAATCGCCAGCACGATGAGAAGCACAACAGCACCCTGCAACACCCGCAGCCCACTGATGTAATCGCGGCGCGGCCGGAACTCCGGCAGGTACAGGTTAATCTGTTGCGTCATCACGATCCCGCCCTGTTCTGGCGCATGGCCGCACCGATCACTACCGCACACATATGCTGTTTGGCAGCATCAAGCCCTTCAGCCATGTCCATTGCGTTGGCAAAATCCAGCACCCCCACCTGCACCGACATGGCCTCCGACAGACTGGCAACCATCTGCGCTGAATCTCCAGCACCAGTCGATCCCGCTGCATCTCCCAGTCCATGGAACTCATCCCCGAGGGAGGTGTTGATCTTGCGGGTCAGATATAACTGCCCGCCCCGGCTAAGATTCATGGTGCCCCCTGCCCGGCGCAAATCCATGAAGGCAAGCCCATTACGATCTTCCAGAAACTCGCTGGCCACGTTCAACAGGGCCATCTCCGGGACATCGATCACACTGAGATTCAGGCCAGAGCGATTAACCAATTCGATAACAAATTCAATGCGTGACTTCTGTGCCGCCACGGCATACAGCATTTTGGAACGCCCCTGAAAGGCGTCTTCCGGAACCGGGAAGATGTCAATCACGGCATCCTCTACCGGCATATCCAGCAGATCCTTGATCTTCCAGCGCACGGCCGAGCGGAGCTCTGCCGCTTCCACGGCAGGCGCCTCGATCAGGTACAGGTTGTAATCCCGCGGGGAGAGCACAAAATTGCAGTCCAACCCTGCCAGCTCCATGGAGTCCACCAGCGCCGTCAGCACCTCACGGGGCTGAGCACCGGGTTCCAGCGTCTGGCTGCCGCATTTTTCCAGCATCGGCCTGTTCCCCGCGGCCGATGCAGGTCTTGACACCTGGGCCAGCAGCACCCGGTCTTCGCTCACGCTTAACCCGACCTGCCCGGGCCCCTTGCGCTTTCCTGGAAAATAACTTCAACACTCTGCGATCCCGACTCCCCCGGGGCAGAAACACCCCCGGGCATTGCGCTGACTCACAGGCAAGTGCAACTCATTCTGGAAAATGCGTACAGGCATACGTCCCCAACCCTAGTAAAACTTGTTGAATTATATAGGTTAAGTGCATAAATTCTATATAAAAACGACAATTACCGGGTAGATCTGGGGTCAGTTTCTTGGGCTAAGAGTGGACAGCTGCGCAATTTCCAATCTTGCCTGGCGTTAAAGAACTCGCTAGCCTCGGCGCTCGCCTCCCGCCAAACATCCGACACAAGGGCTCCCCGACCGCACAAGCTGGCTTTTTTTCATGATACATATAGCCCTATATCAACCCGAAATCCCCCCCAATACCGGCAATATCATCCGTCTGGCGAGCAATACCGGCGCCATGCTGCACCTGATCAAACCCCTGGGTTTTTCGCTGGAAGAAAAGCAGGTGCGGCGGGCCGGGCTGGATTATCTGGAAGTAGAACGGGTGCTTGTTCACGACAACTGGGAATCATTTCTGGACAAACTGAAGCCGAAGCGGATATTTGCCCTGAGCACCAAGGGGAGCACAAATTACGCCAGCGCGAGGTTCCAGGCAGGAGATGTTTTGCTATTCGGGCCGGAAACCCGGGGCCTGCCCCAGCATATCCGGGAAAGCCTGCCAGCCGGACAGGTTTTACGGGTTCCCATGCGGGCGAACAGTCGCAGCCTGAACCTGTCCAACACGGTGGCGCTGGTTCTGTACGAAGCCCTGCGACAACTGGATTTTCCGTTCGCAGAGTGAGGAGGGAAAGAAGGGCTGCGCGGCATAGTACCGCACAGCCCCAACAAGCTTACTCAGCGGCGGGCTGTTCTGCGCCTTGAGCATCGGTACCCTGACGCTGCTTGCTCTGCGCATAGAGCGCATCGAAATTGACCGGCGCCAGGTTGACCGGCGGGAAGCTACCCTTGATGATCAGGGCGTCAATCGCCTCACGCGCATAGGGGAAGAGGATACTGGGACACACAGCGGACAGCACCTGCTCAAGATCCGCATCGTTCAGACCGGCACAGGTGAAGATGCCTCCCTGATGAACCTCGGCCAGAAACGCAACATTGTCCTCGATTTTGGCTTCCACCGTGATCGTCAGCACAACCTCGTAAAGATCATCCCCGATACGCGCCGTCTTGCTGCCCAGGTTGAAGGTGATCTGCGGTGACCACTGTCCCTGGAATACCGCCGGGCTGCGGGGCGATTCGAAAGAGGAATCCTTCACATAGATGCGCTGCAGAGCAAACGCAGGGCCCTTGGGCGCCTCTGCCTGGCCGTTTACGGCACCCGCCTCAGGTGCGGAAGTGGGGTTGCTATTCTGGTTTTCGTTGTTCTCTGCCATGTTGGTTCCTGCATCACTGTCGGTTGGATGAATAGGGGTTCACACGACCCTCGCACAGGGAAGGCCGCCTACTTCTGCACCAGGGGCAGGCTTTCGGACCGCCACTCGGTGATTCCGCCGCTCAATCGCAGAACCTGCGAAAAACCGGCACTCCTGAGCATCTTGACCGCATCAGCAGACGTTTGTCCGAGACGGCAGGCAACGATGACAGGATTCGCTTTGTACTTGTTCAGCTCGGAGAGCCGAGCACTCAGCTTGTTCATGGGAATATGGATCGAATCGGTAATATGCCCGGAGTCGAAGTCTTTTTTCTCCCGGATATCCAGCACAACCGCGCTGGAGCGGTTGATCATCATCACCGCCTGCTGACAGCTGAGCGCCTCTCCCGAGGCTTTCGAGCGATGCAGCACCAGCGCAATGACCAGGCCCACCCAGAGCGTTGCGAGAGCCCAATGATTTCCAACAAATTCAATTAATTGTGCCATATACCGAGCAGCTCTCCACCGAATCTGGCAGCGACAGTACGCTGACACTTCTGCCTCCCGAAGCCCGGGATGACGTGAAAAAAAGGTGGGCAGTATACACGCCTAAAGGCAGTGGAAGAAAGTTCCACACCCCTCATGTTCGGCCGCTTGTGCTCGGCGCTCTCGCCATGGGCCACGGTTTTCGGGATAATACCGCCGCAAAATTCCCCGACTCACACCCAGCGGAACCTCAAGAGTTATGAGCCCAGCCAACGCAAGCCAGAAAAAACAGACCACCCTCCTGCTGATCCTCGACGGATGGGGCTACCGGGAGGAGACCGAGCATAATGCCATCAGCGCGGCCAATACCCCCGTGTGGGACCGCCTCTGGTCACAGTGCCCGCACACCCTGATCAAGACCTCCGGGGTCGATGTCGGGCTGCCCAACGGGCAGATGGGCAACTCGGAAGTGGGGCATATGAATCTGGGCGCCGGGCGGGTGGTGTACCAGAACCTGACGCGCATCGACAAGGCCATTGAAGACGGCAGCTTCTTCCTCAACGAACCCCTGGTGGACGCCGTGGACAAGGCCGTGCTCATGGACAAGGCCGTACACATCATGGGCCTGCTCTCGCCCGGCGGCATTCACAGCCACGAAGACCAGATCCTCGCCATGATCGACCTGGCCAGCCAGCGTGGCGCCGAACGCATCTACCTGCATGCCTTTCTGGACGGCCGCGACACCCCTCCGCGCAGCGCCCTGCCATCCCTGCAGAAGGCAGAGACGGCACTGCGTGACACCGGCTGCGGCCGCGTCGTGTCGATTGTTGGCCGTTACTACGCCATGGACCGCGACAATCGCTGGGATCGCGTGCAGAGCGCCTATGAGCTCATCATGGCTGGGCAGGCTGCCTACCATTACGCCACGGTGGAAGAAGCCCTGCAGGCCGCCTATGACCGTGACGAGGACGATGAGTTCGTCAAGGCCACAGCGATTGCCGGTGAGGGCGAAGAGGCCGTGCATGTGGAAGATGGCGATACGCTGATCTACATGAACTTCCGTTCCGATCGCGCCCGCCAGCTTACCCGCGCCATCAGCGATGCAGACTTCACTGGCTTCGAGCGCCAGGCCCGGCGCGCGCTTGGCGACTTTGTCACACTGACCGAATACGCCGCCGATATCGCAGTTCCCTGCGCCTACCCGCCGCAGACCATGAACAATGTATTGGGCGAATACCTGGCGGACACGGGCAAGACCCAACTGCGCATTGCGGAAACCGAAAAATACGCCCACGTCACCTTTTTCTTCAGCGGAGGACGTGAAGAACCCTTCCCCGGCGAAACCCGCGTACTGGTCCCCTCCCCACAGGTGGCCACCTACGACCTGCTTCCCGAGATGAGTGCGGTGGAAGTTACCGACAAGCTCGTCGAGGCCATCCGCAGCGGCACTTATGACGCCATCATCTGCAATTACGCCAACGGCGACATGGTGGGGCACACCGGCAGTTTCGCTGCCGCCGTCAAGGCCGTGGAAGTACTGGATACCTGCATGGGTCGCATAGAGCAGGCACTGCAGGAAACCGGCGGGCAATGCCTGATTACCGCAGACCATGGCAATGTGGAACAGATGGTGGACCCGGAATCCGGCCAGGCACTGACCTCGCATACCAATGGCCCCGTGCCGCTGGTGTATGTGGGCAGCCCGCAGTGGTCGTTCGCGAACTCCGGCAGCCTGTGCGACATCGCACCAACCCTGCTGGCCCTGATGGACATGCCAATCCCGGCAGAAATGACAGGCACGCCGCTGATGCGCAAAAACGCATAAAGGCACGGCAACGCGCCCCGGCAGGAGACTCTGGGCAGCATGAGCACAAACGCTACCACCCATGCGACACCCGGGGCGATGCGCCAGCCCCGTTGCAGTCTTCTGGGCTGTATCAGCAGCCTCCTGGTCTGCAGCCTTGCCCTGGCTCAGGACCCGGCGCCGGAGGAGCAGCTCGCCGCCGTGGACGCCGCCATCGGCAAGATCCAGACCTGGCTGGAAGAGGCCGACAATAATCGCAGCAGCCTGGAAACCGAGCTGCGCGCCAATACCCGCCAGCTTGATACTCTCAACGGGGAAGTCACAGACAACCGCCAGTCCATCGCCACACTCACGCAGACTCTGGACTCCCTGAACACCCAGGCAGACACGCTGGAGCGCGAACGTGAGGCGCAGACAACACTCATCGCCCAGGCTGTGCGAGCCTCCTATCTCAGTGGCCGCGAACCCTATCTGAAACTGCTTCTCAACCAGCAGAACCCCGCTGCCAGCGCCCGCATGACGCAGTATTACCAGCGTTATAACCGCGCGCGGCTCGACAGGATCGAACAATTCCGCGACACCCTCAGCGCTCTGGAGCACACCCGCCAGGAAACGGAAGCGGCGGCACAGCAACTGCAGCAACGCCAGCAGTCCCTGGACGCACAACTGCAGAACCTCCTTGAGCATCAGGCGGAACGGGAGCGCCTGTTGCTGGCACTGACGCAGGACATCGCCTCCCGCAGCGATGAACTCACCCAACTGAACCAGGACCGCGAACACCTGGAAGCCCTGATCCAGCAGATTCAGGACGCCATTGCCAGTATTCCCGCCCCCGAGCAGCTTTCCCCCTTCAGCCAGGCCCGGGGCTCCCTGCCCTGGCCGGTGGACGGCAGCCCTCTCAATCGTTTCGGCGCTACTTACAGCGATGGCAATCTGCACCGGCAGGGTGTTGTGCTGCGCGCCGAGGCCGGTTCTGCCGTGCGCGCCATCCACCCGGGGCGTGTTGTCTTTGCCGACTGGCTGCGCGGCTCCGGCCTGCTGGTGGTCGTCGATCATGGCGAAGGCTATCTGAGCCTGTATGCCAATAACCGCAGCCTGATCAAGAGCAAAGGCGACTGGGTCAACCGGGGTGAAGCGCTCGCCACAGCTGGCGATGATGCGGGGCTGGCCCAACCAGGCATCTATTTCGAAATTCGCCACAACGGCCAGGCGCAGGACCCTGCGCAATGGTGTCGGTCCTGATCCTGAAAATTCGCACCGCCACTGTGGAGCCGCCGCCGTTGCGTGCTATGCTCGGCGCAATATCCCGTTTGAGCGATATGCCAAACACGCGTTCGGAGGTCCCTATGCATTTTTCTTTACGGAAGGCCATACGCCAGGGGCTGTGCATCACCTTGCTGAGCAGCACAGGCGCTGCCGTGAGCCACGCACAAGCCCCACAGAGCGAACCCCTTCCCCTGCCCTTCGAGGAGGTGCGCATCTTCGCCGAAGCCCTGGACAATATCCGCAGCTCCTATGTCCAGGATATCGATGACAAGACGCTGCTCGAATACGCCATCAAGGGCATGCTGGCCGGCCTGGACCCCCACTCGGCCTATCTTGCCGGGGAAGAGTACGACTCCCTGCAGGAAACCACACAGGGGCAGTTTGGCGGCCTCGGCATCGAGATCGGCGAACAGGACGGTTTCATCAAGATCATCACTCCCATCGACGATTCCCCCGCCCAGCGCGCCGGGATCCTGCCCGGCGACCTCATCGTGGAGATCGATGGCAAACCCCTGCGCGAGATGCCCATCAACGATGCCATCAACATGATGCGGGGTGAGGTTGGCACCGAGATCGTCATCGGCATCATGCGCGAGGGCGAACCGGAACCCCTGGAGTTCAAGCTGACCCGCGACATCATTTCCGTTGCCAGTGTCCGTCATCGTGAACTGGAGCCCGGCTACGCCTATCTGCGCATCTCCCAGTTCAAGGTCAATACCGGCAAGGAAGTGAAGGACGCCCTAGCCAGGATTCATGAGGAAACGCCCGATCTCAAGGGCATGGTACTGGACCTGCGCAATAACCCCGGGGGCATTCTTCAGGCCTCGGTCGAGGTGGTGGACTCCTTCATCACCGCCGGCAAAATCGTCTACACCCAGGGGCGCAACAATGAAACCGAAATGGAATTTTTTGCCGATGCGGAAGATCCCAGCAACGGCGTTCCTTTGGTTGTGCTGATCAACTCCGGCACCGCCTCTGCCGCCGAAATCGTATCCGGCGCCCTGCAGGATCATGGCCGCGCCGTGATCATGGGCACCCGCAGTTTCGGCAAGGGTTCAGTGCAGAGCGTCATTCCCATTGCCGAGAACAAGGCCATCAAACTGACCACCTCTCTCTACTTCACCCCCGAAGGTCGCTCCATCCAGGCCCAGGGCATCGAACCCGATATTGAAGTTCAGGAAGCACTGGTGACACGCGCAACCGGACGTCAGTCCTATACCGAGGCCGACCTGGAAGGACATCTGCGCAACGGCAACGACCTCGATGATGTGGTGCGCGAACGCACGCCCACGGTTTCCTCCGAACAGGTCGTGGTCAACGACTATCAACTGCAGGAAGCCCTGACACTGCTGCGCGGCCTGAACATTCTGGACTCTGCGCGCAGCCGCAAAAACACGGTGTCCACTCGCCTGAGCGATGCCCGTACGCCCTGAGGCGACGGGCAGGAGAGCAACTGTTTGAAGCCTGAAGATACCGGCCCGCTGCCCTATAAACGCGAACCTCGTTTCAAGGACCCGTTTCTGGAGGCCATCGCCCGAAACCCGCACCCGCTGATCATGATGGCCGTGGGCCTGGTTGGCATGCCGCTTGTTCTGTGGCTGAGCGCCCCGGATGCCCGGGAACCGGAAACGGATGCCTCCTCACAACAAAGCGTTGCACAAAGCCAGGAAGCGGCTCGCTCCTATCCGATAGAGCGTACGATCTCCGACACAAGCGCGCTCATTATGGAACAGACAGTTGCTGCTGAACCGACGATTCAGCAGAGTGCTCCAGCCTCGATACCGTTCACGGAACCCGGCGTCAACACACCGGCGCCACCGTCGCCCTCTGCCCCCATCGCGACGGAACGCGCCAGTATCGCACTGATCATTGACGACATCGGCTACAACGGCCCTCTGGGCGAGCGTGCCATCGCCTTGCCGGGGGCCGTTACCTTTGCGGTTCTTCCCCACACGCCGCACGGTGCCGAACTGGCCGAAAAGGGTTTTACAGCAGGAAAGGAAATCATGCTGCACGCTCCCATGGCCAACCAGGCCAATATGCCCCTGGGCCCGGGAGCGCTCACCGCCGACATGGACAAGGAAACTTTCATTGCCACCCTGAACGATTCCATCGCGGCCGTGCCTCATCTCAAAGGCATCAATAATCACATGGGAAGTGCGCTGACGGAGCAAGAAGAGCCCATGGGCTGGGTCATGGAAGTATTGAAAGAACGCCAGTTGTATTTTGTGGACAGTTACACCACGGCCAAAAGCGTGGCCGGACACATGGCAAGCGCGCAACACATCCCCACCATCACGCGCAATGTGTTCCTGGACAATGTCCAGACCGAGGAAGATATAGACCGGGAGTTCCGCAAATTATTGAATATGGCAAGGGAGCGTGGCGTGGCTGTCGGCATCGGCCATCCCTACCCCGAGACACTGGCCTACCTGGAAAAAAACCTGCCACTGCTGGAGCAGCAAGGCATCCGCCTGATTCCGGCTTCCGCCATGATCGCACTACAGGCACAGGTCAAAGACGCATTGTAATACCGCGCTGCGCCATATACTGCTTGGCTTCCCCGATCGTGTATTCACCGAAGTGGAAAATGCTCGCCGCCAGCACGGCATCCGCATGCCCCTCCAGCACCCCGTCCACCAGATGCTGCAGATTGCCAACGCCTCCCGAGGCAATGATCGGCACGGACACGGCATCGCTGATCGCACGGTTCAGGGCAAGATCGAAACCACTCTTGGTGCCGTCACGATCCATGCTGGTCAGCAGAATTTCGCCCGCACCATAGCGCACCATGCGTTTCGCCCATTCGATTGCATCAATCCCTGTCGGCTTGCGCCCGCCGTGCGTAAAAATCTCCCAGCGTGGCGCCTCGCCTTCTGCACTGACTTTCTTCGCGTCGATGGCCACCACGATGCACTGGGAACCGAAACGCTGCGCTGCCTCGCGCACAAAATCCGGGTTGAATACGGCGGCCGTGTTGATGGACACCTTGTCCGCCCCCGCATTGAGCATGGTGCGGATATCGTCGAGCGTGCGGATGCCGCCTCCGACGGTCAAGGGAATAAACACCTGCCCGGCAATCGCCTCCACGGTGTGTACCGTGGTGGCGCGCCCTTCGTGGCTCGCAGTAATGTCGAGAAAAGTAATTTCATCGGCACCGGCATCGCTGTAGCGGCGCGAAATCTCCACCGGATCTCCCGCATCGCGGATGTCCAGAAATTTCACGCCCTTGACGACACGGCCATTGTCGCAGTCGAGGCAGGGAATGATGCGTTTTGCCAGAGCCATGGATTCAACTCCCGTATTCGTCGCAGTAACGCTGTGCTGCAGCCAGGTCGAGGGCGCCTTCGTAAATTGCCCGCCCGGTGATCGCGCCCATGATGCCGCCACCCGTGGCGGTCTTTGCCACCGCCTGCAGGGCATGGATGTCTTCAATGCGACTGACGCCCCCCGAGGCGATCACGGGAATACGCGTTGCCTCTGCCAGGGCGACGGTTGCCGGGACATTGACGCCCTGCATCATGCCATCGCGGGCTATGTCCGTATAGATGATGGCCTCTACACCATCGTCGGCAAACTGACGGGCCAGGTCGATCACATGCACATCCGACACCTGTGCCCAGCCATCGGTTGCCACCATGCCGTCATTGGCATCGAGCCCGACGATCACTCTTCCGGGAAACTCGCGACAGGCCTGCGCCACGAAAGCGGGCTCCTTGACGGCCTTGGTGCCGATGATGACATAGCTGACCCCGACATCCAGATAACGTGCAATCGTCTCCAGGTCGCGGATGCCGCCCCCGATCTGCAAAGGCAGGTCCGGGTAGGCACGCGCAATCGCCTGCACCACTTCGCCGTTGACCGGAGTGCCGGCAAAGGCCCCGTTGAGATCCACCAGATGCAGCCTGCGTGCTCCCTGGCTACGCCAGTGCCCGGCAGTTTTCACCGGGTCATCGGAGAAGACCGTGGAGTCTTCCATACGCCCCTGTTTCAGACGCACGCACTGTCCGTCCTTGAGATCGATTGCGGGGATCACCAGCATGTCGTTTACCTTTCAGTCAGAATTCGAGGTTCAGCTCTCGCCGTTCCAGGCGAGAAAATTGCGCAGCAGTTGCAGGCCACCATGCTGGCTCTTTTCGGGGTGGAACTGCACAGCAAAGATATTGCCCTTGCTCAGGGCAGCCGTGATGTCCACACCATAATGCGTCATTCCGGCAGCCTTCTCACCGGCCGCCAGGCTGACATAGTAACTGTGCACAAAATAGAAACGGGTGTTGTCGGCAATGCCCGCCCACAGCGGATGAGCCTCGGTCTGCTGGACAATATTCCAACCCATATGGGGCACCTTGAGCGGCGCAGCGTTCTCATCAAGCAGAAGGGGATCTCCGGTCTCGGGGTCACGGGCATTGGCAAAACGTTTCACCTGCCCCTTTACCAGCCCCAGACAATCAACTCCATCATTCTCTTCGCTGCGTTCCATGAGCGCCTGCATGCCGACACAGATGGCCAGCAATGGCTTGCTGCGGATCACTTCGGCAACAATATCGTCAATGCCAAGACGGCGGATTTCCGCCATGCAGTCACGGATGGCACCCACGCCGGGGAAGATCACGCGGTCTGCCTGCAGAATCGTCTGCGCGTCCGAGGTCACGCTGATGCGGGCATTGCTCCCGACATGCTCCAGCGCTTTTGCCACGGAATGCAGATTCCCCATCCCGTAATCGATGATGGCTACTTTGTTCATAATGACAGCCTGATGGAGGACGCGAGCTAGAGGGCGCCCTTGGTCGAAGGAATGACGTCGCTGCTGCGCGGATCGATCTCGATTGCCATGCGCAGTGCGCGCCCGAAGGCCTTGAACACCGTTTCAATCTGGTGGTGGGAATTCACCCCGCGCAGATTATCGATGTGCAGCGTCATCAGGGCATGATTGACGAAGCCCTGGAAAAATTCGTGGAAGAGATCCACGTCGAAACCGCCCACGGCGCCACGGGTAAAGGGCACATGGTATTCCAGCCCCGGACGCCCGGAGAAATCAATCACCACGCGGGACAGCGCCTCGTCCAGCGGCACATAGGCATGCCCGTAACGACGGATGCCCTTGCGGTCCAGCGCCTTGTTGAAGGCCTGTCCAAGGGTAATGCCCAGATCCTCGACGGTGTGGTGAGCATCAATATGCAGATCACCCAGGGCTTTGATGCGCAGATCAATCAGACCATGACGCGCCACCTGATCCAGCATGTGATCCAGGAAGGGCAGGCCGGTATCGCACTCGAGAACCCCGGTGCCATCCAGGTTCACGGAGACCTGTATCTGGGTTTCCTTGGTGTTTCTCTCTACTGTTGCTTCGCGTGATGCCATTGATAATCCCCGCATGGTGCCGACAGGCAGGCGTGTTCACGGCTGCCCGGGTGCTGCGCATTATACGGGCACACCCTCGTGTTTGAAAGTCATGATCGCCGCATTCGTGCCCTGTTCTTTCCTTCTAAAACCGTGATTTCTCCGGCATTTTGCTCGCATGCTCATGTGCCCCATCAATGCTTTGAGGTACACTGACCCCAACCGACAAGCCACTTTCTGCGACTCAATAGCAACACATACTCCGTGGCACCGACACACCGACTTGCGACAACAACACATCATGAAACTGATCAAACTGCTTCTGCTGTCACTCATCAGCCTGGCCCTGATGGCCGTTCTTGCGCTGGTGCTGGCCTTCACCCTGATCGACCCGGCACGCTACAAGAGCACCATTGAATCTGTTTTTGCCCGTCAAAGCGGCCTGCAACTGCAGATCGCCGGCGACATCGACTGGGCCTTCAACCCCGTATTCGGCCTCAGCCTGAGCGATCTGCGCCTGCGCAACCCGGACTCCCCCATGGAGCTGGCATCGCTTGCCAGTATCACCATCCGCATCGAGCCTCGCGCCCTGCTGGACGGCCGCCTGCAGATGCAGGAATTCATCGCCAATGATCTGCACATCAACTGGATTGTGAATGCCGAGGGCGTGAGCAACTGGCCGACAGCCCAGGCCGGGCAAAGCGACAATGCCAGCAACCGTACCGCGCCCGCCACGGATACAGCGATTTCCGCCGAGATTGCGCAGATCACCGTCAACAATGCCAGCCTGTCCATTCAGGATGCCCCGCGCGGGATCAATACCAGCTTCGAGCGGCTTCATTTCAGCAGCCAGAACAGCAACCTCGAAAACCGCGCCTTTCCCTTCGAGCTGTCCTTTGTGGTGACCGACAATATTGCCGACCAGAACGCCACCGTCAGCATCAGCAGCCAGGCCTCGGTGGATCTGGCACGCGGCAATGCCCGCCTGGAGGACCTGCAGATCAAGCTCAATCCCCTGCAGTTGCAGGGGCAGCTTGTTCTCAACGATTTCCGCAACGCCCTGAGCTGGAGCAGCGAGTTGCGCAGCAACACCTTCGCACTGAGCGATTTTCTCGCTTTGTATGTGCGCGCGGCACAGGATGAAACCGCGCCGCTGGGGGATTACAGCAACAGCGAAGACCAGTTCAGCCTGTCCCTGTCAGCAATGGGCAACGCCCAGGCAATCACCCTCAACTCCCTGCACCTGGCGCTGGACGCGATGCGTCTGGACGCCAATGCCAGCTACACGGCGGCCATGCCCGGCGGACGTGCCAATCTGCGTTATGAGCTGAGCGCAAATGCCCTGGACCTGAACCGTTATACCCAAGCCAGTGACGCGCAGGCCGTCGCACTCTCGCAGGACAGCCCACCCATCGATACCGAAGATGCCACGCCGACGGCGGCGACGTCGAGCGACACCGAGCTACCGATCGAATTGCTGCAGAGCATGAATATTCAGGGGGTTCACCGGATCGACTCGCTGGCCATCGGAGGCCTGCAACTGGGCGCGATCAATGCGAACCTGAACGTGCAGGACGGATTGTTGAATTTCGATCTGCGCCCCGTGCCCTTCTATGAAGGCCAGATCAGCACCACGGTGAACTATGACACCCGTCCGAACCCGGCCTCGCTGACTTCCATCAGCTCGGTGCGCAACGTCAACGTGGCAGGGCTGGCCAGCGCGCTGCCCATGACCCGTTTCGCCACGGGACGCCTGAACGTGGAATCCGTGCACACCCTGTACGGTCGCACCGTCAATCAGCTGCTGGACAGTATCAGCGGCACCACCAGCTTCAGCCTGGATGACAACAGCATAGACATCAGCATCGTGAAACAGCTGTTCTCCTCCATCTCCGTGCTCAGCCCCGCCGGCACGGGCGATGCCGCCCAGCAATGGCCCGACAATGTCCGCTTCAGCAGTCTCGCCGGCCACCTGATCCTCAACCAGGGCCTGGACGAAAACCAGCAGTTCAAGGTCACGCTGGACAATGTCGAGATTGCCGCAAACGGAGGCGTGGAGCGCGACAACAGCCGCTTCCACTACGATGCAACTCTTACCGTGTTCGGTGAACCCGCTCCGCAGACCATTGCCGTGGCACCGCTTTATCAGGGCGTTGGCTGGCCGGTGATCTGTGAGGGCAGTTTCAGCGCCGCACCCAGCGAATTCTGTGGCCCCGACTTCAGCCGCGTGCGTGATCTCTTCGAACAGATTGCCCGCGATGCGGTTCAGCGCAGAGCCCAGGAAGCGATTCAGGAACGTGTTCCTGAAGAGTTGCAGGATGCCGCCCGCAGCCTGCTGGACCGTTTCCGCCGCTGAGGTTTCCCGTCCATGCCCGCACCGGATTTCGCGACACGCGTTCTGCAGTGGTTTGCACACAGCGGGCGGCACCACCTGCCCTGGCAGGAGAGCCCCAGTCCCTACCGGGTATGGGTGTCGGAAATCATGTTGCAGCAGACCCAGGTCGCCACCGTCATCCCCTACTTTCAGCGTTTCATGGCGCACTACCCGGCTGTCGAGGACCTCGCCACGGCACAGCTCGATGAAGTCCTGCATCTGTGGACCGGCCTGGGCTACTACGCCCGTGCCCGCAATCTGCACCGCTGCGCACAGATTGTGCAGGCAGACCACCAGGGCGTGTTCCCCCGCACCGTAGAGGACCTGAGTGCCCTGCCGGGTATCGGGCGCTCCACCGCCGGCGCCATCCTGTCACTGGCCTGCGGGGTACGCGCACCCATTCTCGATGGCAATGTCAAACGGGTACTGTGCCGTCACCAGGCCATCGAGGGCTGGCCGGACGCACCGAAGACACTCAAACCACTCTGGGCCCTGGCGGAAACCCTGACACCCGCGCAAGCGTTCGCCCCCTATACCCAAGCCATGATGGACCTGGGAGCCACCGTCTGCACCCGCAGCAAACCCGATTGCGCCCGCTGCCCCCTGAACCAGGATTGCCAGGCATGCCAGCAAGGGCGTCAATCCGAATTCCCCCAGCGCAAGCCCGCCCGCAGCAAGCCGCAGCGCAGCACCTATATGCTGATGGGCTGCAACCGGCAGGGAGAGGTGTTGCTGGAACAACGCCCCGCCACCGGCATCTGGGGCGGATTGTGGAGCTTCCGTGAATTCGACAGCCTGGAGGCACTGGAAGGCTATTGCCAACAGGCCCTGGGGGTGGCAAAGCCCGAGCTGCAGGCCTGGCCACAGGTGAAGCACAGCTTCAGCCATTTCGACCTGAGCATCACCCCGGTAGAGGTCACAGTGGACACCCCGCTGCGCGCAGTCATGGAGCCGGCCGGCGCACTCTGGTACCCTTTGCAGGCAAAACCCGGCACCTCCGGCAAAGCCGTCGGGCTGGCGGCACCCGTCAAAACCCTGTTGACGCAACTGGCCATGCGCCCGGCCATCTGACTCGAAAGGAATGCTCATGGCACGCACTGTCTTCTGCCGCAAATACCAAGCAACCCTGCCAGGCCTGAATGCGCCCCCCTACCCCGGCGCCAAAGGGCTTGATATCTTCGAACACGTCTCCCAGAAGGCCTGGGGGGAATGGCAAAAACAGCAGACCATGCTGATCAACGAAAAACAGCTCAGCATGATGAATGCAGAGCACCGCCGCTACCTGCAGGAAGAAATGGACAAATTCCTCGCCAATGAAGATCACGACAAGGCCGAGGGTTATGTACCCGAGGAGTAAACAGAGGCTTGACTCCGCCCCGCCTCTGCGGGTTTAATACGCGCCTTGCCGAAATCCCGGCAGCCGCAAGGCCCGCAATAACACCTCGCCCAGGTAGCTCAGTCGGTAGAGCAGAGGATTGAAAATCCTCGTGTCGGTGGTTCGATTCCGCCCCTGGGCACCATATTCAGAAGCCTCGTGAAACGAGGCGCATTGGATATGGTGTGCTGGGGTGGATGAGAGCCGCCGATGTGGTTCGACTCACTGCGGCAGCAGTGTGCAACGAGCGCGTTAGCGCGAAGCCCGCAGGGGACAAACAGCCCAAAGGCTGTTTGGATTCTTCCGCCCTTGGGCACCATAATCCCAAAGCCTCGCATTGCGGGGCTTTTTCATTTCTGCCCTCTTGTAGTAGTAGCTAGCAGCGGAAAAGCACAGATGGTCAGTCGTCGCGACACATTGAAGTCTCTGCTTCTTACCGGCATGGTCGTCGGCGCGCCCAATTGCCTGCGCAGCCTTCATGCCGCGGAACCTGCCACCCAGGCACTCAGGGTTCCCGCGCTGGAAACCGGTCGCCTTGTTTTTGGCGAACGCATCTTCGATCTGCGCCTGCAAAGCGGTGTCACGCGCTTCTATCAGGACGTGGAGACGGCAAGCTGGGGCATCAACGGCAGCTATCTCGGCCCCACGCTGCGAGTGCGTAATGGGGAACAGGTGCGCATCCATGTGCACAACAGTCTCGACGAGGACAGCATCCTGCACTGGCATGGCATGAATGTGCCCGCCCGCTCCGATGGGGGGCCGCATCAGCACATCGCGCCCGGGGCCACCTGGAGCCCGCAATTCCGTGTCCGCCAACCCGCCGCCAGCTGCTGGTATCACGCACACACCATGCACAAGAGCGGCCCCCAGGTTTACCGGGGCCTGGCCGGCATGCTGATCGTGGACGATGAACACAGCGACACACTCGGCCTGCCCACTGAATACGGCATCGATGACATCCCTCTGGTCATACAGGACCGCATCTTCGACCGGGACGGCCAGTTCGTCTACCCCGAGCGCATGCAGGACCATATGGTTGGGGTGCGCGGCAACACCCTGCTCATCAACGGTACGCTGAACCCGTCCTTCCGGGCCAGCCGCCCCCTGACCCGGCTGCGCATTCTCAATGGCGCCAATGCCCGCAATTTCACCCTGGCCCTGAGTAACGGCGCCTCGTTCTGGCAGGTCGCCACGGACTGCGGTTTCATGGAGCAGCCCCTGGAGCTGACACAGCTTGTGCTCACGCCGGGGGAGCGCGCCGAAATCCTCGTGGATACCAGTGGCAGTGAAGCCTTCAAACTGGTGAACATCCCAGTTCCGGAGCCCGACATCCCCTATTACGGACTGTTCACCGATCTGCTGCGCGCAATGGATCGGCAGCCCTTCGACATTCTGGAAATTCACCCTTCCGGCATCGCCGTCACCGGCATGCCTGCACTCCCCGATAAGCTGGCCACCATCGAGTGGCTGCCGGAATCCGCCGCCACCGCCGTGCGCAGCATCCGTCTGCAGATGGGCAATGGGCCCGGTCAGGGCGGCGGACTGGGTGGCGGGCCGCATGCGCGCAGGGAGTATGGCGGCTGGGGAGGAGGAATCCACAAGATCAATGGCCGCGAGATGGACCCGGCTTACATCGAGGCGACCATCATTGCGGGGACTACTGAGATATGGGAAATCATCAATGAAACACCGATGATTCATCCCTTCCATATCCACAAGGTTCACTTTCAGATTCTGGACCGCAACGGCGAACCGCCCCTGCCATCGGAGCGCGGCTTCAAGGACACCGTGAACGTTCCGGCGCTTGGCAGCGTGCGTATCATTGCGCACTTCTCCGGGCCGGGTGACCCACTCATGCCGTATATGTTCCACTGCCATATCCTCGAGCACGAGGACCACGGCATGATGGGGCAGTTTATGCTGATCTAGCGCAGCAAGTCCTCACCAACAGCCTGCTAATCCACATAGACCACCGTGCCGGGGCATTCTCCGGCAAGTGCACGCAGGATGTTCTGTGGCTCGCGTCCATCGATAATCTGGAACTGCTTCACGCTGTGCGCCGTCTCCAGCACGTCCAGCAATATCTCGTCAAAGGGCAATGTCTTCAACTGACGCGCCCGCAGTTCTGCCACGCTGATGCGGGGAATGAACTCCGCCTGTGGATTCGTGTCCGGGTCTTCAGCAAATAATCCCCTTACGTTCTTCACCAGAATTACGGAACGGCAACCGAAGCATTCGGCGAGAATGACGCAGCCGCTGTCCGTCCGGTGCACCGGAATACGCCCGATAGACGAGGGATGTTCCCACAGGGAATAGGGAGGCACACCATTAAAAATGACCCCTGGCACGGAATGAATGAACAGGGGCAGCAGATGCCCGAACATGGCCGGTGGAATCGCCACCACACCATGAGGCGCCAGCAGCGTGCCCAGGATGTGGGCATTGCCCAGGGCATCGGCAGCCGACAGCTCCGCCAGAACCCCCGTAGGCAGTCCAAGATCCAGCCCCACCGAGAACACATGGCGCGAACGCGCGCCGCCACCAACGCCCAGAATCAGCTTGTGGGTCTTCAGTGCCGTGGCGAGCGCCTCCACCACTGGCAGCATGACCTCGCGCCCTGCCTCGATGATGGAGCGGCCACCGATTTTGATCACATGGGCATCCGGCAGCATTCTGACCACGGAGCTGTTCGTGCTCGCCATGACCTCCCGGTCCAGGAGGCTTTCCCGGGCAAGGGCGGAAGGAATGTGGTTATCGTGGCTGTTCATGCTAATCCGCCCTGATGATCGTGCCGACTTTTTCCCCGTTCAGTGCCCGGGTCAGATTACCCTCCACCAGGCCGTTGATGATCTGCACACTGCGCCGGTTTTCCGCGTGCTCCATCATGTCGAGCACACTGTGTTCTATCACAAGGTCGGGAAGATTCATGGCGCGCAGTTCGGACACGGTGATGTCGGGAATCTGTTTTGCGTGTTTGTCTTTTTTCGGGTCGGCCGTGTACAGGCCATCCTCATCCTTGATGTAAATCATCGAGCGCGCCCCGAATGTTTCACTGACCAGCCAGGTGCCGGTGTCCGTGCGGTTCGGCGGCAGGCGGCCTACACGGGGGTTGGGCTGCCAGAAGGTATAGGGTGGCATGCCGAAAAAGAGGACGGCCTGGCGCTCTGCCAGGTAAAGAGGCAACTGCGCAAACTGTATCGGTTCGATGAAGGGAATGCCCTGATCCGCCAGCAGGTAGTGCAGCATTCTTGCATTCTGCATGCTGACAAAGGTGCCCAGCACACTGAGCACGCCGGTCGGCATGCCCAGATCCACCCCTACGCTATAGGCGTGACGCGCACGGGTCCCCGCCCCGGTACCGATGATCATCTTGTGATGCGGGAGATTGCGCTTCAGCTCCTCCAGCAGGGGAAACACCGCCGTACGCCCGCGGTCGATGAAACTCTGCCCGCCGATCTTGATGACATTCGCCTCGGGCAGAATACGATGGGCAGGGGTGCCTGCCGTGCGGGCACGAATCTCGGGGTCGGTCAGGCTTCCCGTTGCCAGCGCGGAGCTGAGTATGCTGAGTGATTGATCCTTCATAATGCCTCTTCGAACAAGGTCGGCAATGGTAGCACCCGCACTCACGGAAAGAACAGAGAAGCGCAAGGCTCAGGGATCGATAAGCCCTGCGCGGATGGCGATGATGGCAAGCTCGGCGCTGTTCGAGGCATTCAGTTTCTGCTTGATGTTATAGAGATGAGTGCCCACCGTGTGGGTGCTCAGCGACATGACCTCGGCGATCTCCTTCACCGACTGCCCCTTGGCCAGGGCAATAAAAACCTTGAACTCCTTTTCACTCAGCGCATCCACCGGATTGCGGGAACCGGATATCTGTTCCACCGCCAGTTCACGGGCAATATCGGGTTCCAGATAGATGCTGCCCTTGTGGACGGTGCGCACCGCCTCTATCAGGGCATCCGCCGCACTGCGCTTGCTCAGATACCCGGAGGCTCCCGCCTTGAGCACCCGTCTGGCATGCATCACGTCCTCATGGGCGGACAACACCAGAATCTTCTGCTGTGGCTGCTTGGCCAGAATCCTGTCGATGGCCTCCAGCCCGCCAATGCCCGGCATGGAAATGTCCATCACCAGCACATCGGGCGACAGCTCCTGAAATGTCTTTACCGCGTCTTCGCCGCTGCAGGCCTCACCCACCACCTCGATATCGTCAAAGCCCTCAAGCAGGAGGCGAAAGCCCATGCGCACCACGGCATGATCGTCCACCAGCATGACCCGAATCGTTTGTTTGCTCATAACTCTCCAGCCGCACGCGCGTGCGTCAGTGTTTTGCATCAGCCCATGGGCAGCGTGGCAATCACCTGCGTTCCCTTATCGGGGCCGGATTCCACGGTCACTTCGCCCCCAAAGGCCTGTACCCGTTCCCGCATGCCCAGAAAGCCAAAGCGGCGGCTTTCCGAGATTTCCGTATTCAGCCCCTTGCCATTATCGGACACCCGGACTTCCAGTGTGTCCGCTTCCCCCTGCCCCGTGTGTACAGTCACCTCTACCGACACACGGGATGCCTGCGCATGTTTCGCGGCATTGGTCAGGCACTCCTGCACCACCCGGTACACCGTGATATTGCGTTTCTCATCGTATTGATTCAGGTCGCCGTGCAGGGAAAGTTCGACCTCAAGCTCGGGGTGCTGACGCCGGAACTGGCTCACGACATCGGCAATGGCGTCCGCAAGGCCAAGATGATCCAGCGCACTCGGCCGGAGCTGCCGGATGATGGAGTGCACCACATCGTATATATGGCTGGCAACCTCCACGATGGTTTCGGCATTGCGGCGATTCTCGGCCTGCGCCTCACCCGCGCGATTGGCAATGGCGGTGCCAATGGTCTTGATTGCGGTCACACACTGGCCCAGCTCATCGTGCAGTTCCCGCGCAATCGCCTTGCGCTCTTCCTCCAGCTTCACATGCAGCAGTTGCGTGAATTTCCGGTTCTGCTCCAGCTCCATCTCGGCCGCCATGCGCTGCCGGTGTTCCGTCATGTCCCGAATGACAAAAATTTCACCCAGCAACGCATCCTGCCCCGGCTCCAGCAGGGGAGCCATGGACATGGCCACCTCGACAAGCTCACCGCCCTGTTTTTTGAGCCGGGTTTCCAGGTGCTGTATTTCCCGGTCCTGCAGCCCCCGGGTGTGCACCGTGTTCCAGGTTTCCAGCGCCTCCTGCGGGACGATCATCTCGACCGTGCGGCCCACTATTTCCTGGCGTGAAAAACCAAGCAAATGCTCTGCGGCAGGGTTGCAGAAAGAGAATTTTCCATCCAGATCACGCACCATGATGGCATCGCTGGACTGCTGAACAATCAGCGCAAGACGTTCATTCTGTGCCAGCGCCTCCTCCAGATTTGCTGCCATACGGTTGAAGGTATGGCCGATGGCATTGAACTCCGGCAGCGGATAGTCCGGCAGGCGCGAAGCCAGATTGCCGTGCTCCATCTCCGACATGGCACGCAGAATACCCTTGAGCGGTTGCAATGAGCGCCCCAGCAGACGAAAGACGGCAAGATTCAACAGCGCGAAGAACAACAGGATCAACAGGCCGAAGCGATTGAGCTCGTCCCAGGCATCCAGCACCGAACGCGAGGCATCCGGGGTAATCACAATCTCACCCACGGGCAGCGCCAGACGCACCTCGGCGATTTTCGGCGCCACGATGGCCGAAAACCACCGCGGTGCATCACGCCCCTGTTTGTAGGCGGAAGGGGGAGATTCGTAGACCAGCACATGGTTGGCATCAAACAGACGCACCTCGTTCGCCCGCACCCGGCCCACGCTGCGCAGATAGTCGCTCAGGCTCGCCAGGGAGCCCGAACTCTGCGGAAACGCCAGGGGGTTGAGCGTGATCGACTCCAGCAACTGGGCGGCCACCCGCGTGCCCGCGTCGATCTCCTCACTGATGGAGCGGCGTTTGTAATCGATCAGAATATAGGTCGTCACCACAATGAAGACGACCCCGATCAGTGAAATGGCCAGATTGACCCTAAAGCGAAGACTCATCACGTTCCTTTATGCGTGCGCGCAGCCGGTCGGTTTCCTCACACAGCGCAGTGGCCAGCGGCTCTGACAGCCCGCCATGCCCGGCATTGACAAGACGCAGGCGGGCGTTCGGCAAGGCGCGGCTCAGACGATAGGCCGTGACCGGAGGGCACACCAGGTCCAGCTCGCCCTGCACAATGGTCACGGGCATGGACAGCTCCTGCGCTGATGCCAACAAGGGATTGTCACCCAAAAAACAGGCATGCCGCAGATAATGCAACTGAACACGGGCTCTTGCCAGCAATTCCTCCCGGGGCACAAGGGTGATGTCCGGGCACGGGTTTCCCGTCCCGATCATCATCAACTGCGCCTCGTAGCCGACCCAAGCCCGAGCCGCTGCCAGCGCCCTTGCCGGGTCCTGCGCAAACACCTCCTCACTGTAATAGGCCAGCAGGTCCTCGCAGCCGGGGCTGGCAAATGCCTCCCAGGCCTGTGGGGCAAAACGGGCAAGTCCGTGGGTATACCAGTCCACCTCCTCCCGGGTTCCCAGAAACACCCCGCGCAAAATCATCTCCTCGACATGCTCGGGATATTCCCTTGCATAGGCCAGTGCCAGCGTTGCCCCCCAGGAACCACCGAACAGGCAGACCCTGTGTTCAATGCCGAGATGACGGCGGATCGCCTCGATATCCTCGACCAAGCGCCCGGTATCGTTGTCCTCAACCTCACCCAATGGGGTCGATTTGCCGCAGCCGCGCTGGTCAAACAGCACAATGTCGAAAAATTCGGGGTCGAAATAGCGGCGGTGCTGCGCATTCACACGACTTCCCGGCCCGCCATGGACAAAAATCACGGGCATGCCCCCGCGCCGCCCGCTGCGCTCCACATACAGGGAATGGCGGGAAGAGACCGCAAGCTTATCGATATAGTAAGGCTCAATTTCCGGATACATGGCAACACTCCAGTTTTCAGGCTCTTTTAAACGGCTGCGCGGGCTTTGCCAAGGGAGTCACGATGATTCTCATGAAAATCATGAGTGCCGAATGCTGAAAATACTGCAGAGGAAACCTTGCCGGCGGGCGCACAATCGACCCCGTCAGTGCCATAAAGCGATGATTTTCGCCCTCGCATGAGGGGTCTTCGGCAAGGCATGACTCTGCGCCCGCCGCCTGGTGAGCTCGGAAAACCCACGAAAGTAACGAGGAGAAATGCTATGTGGATCAAGCCTGAATACTCCGAAATGCGTTTCGGTTTTGAAGTCACCATGTACGTTGCTGCCCGCTAAGGGTTGGTTTTCGACGTACCGGGAAAGCCCCTTCACCGGGGCTTTCCCAAACACAAACACGACATCCGTTATTAAGGGGCGGTACTGCCTATGAGAATACGAGTCCTGGGTTCTGCCGCAGGGGGAGGATTCCCGCAATGGAACTGCAACTGCCCTAACTGCGATGGCGTTCGCAAGGGCAGCATCCGCGCCACCCGACGCACCCAATCCTCGATCGCCGTGAGCGCGGACAGCGTGAACTGGATTCTGTTCAACGCATCCCCCGATATTCTCAGCCAGATTCAAAGTTTCCCCGAGCTGCAACCTGCGCGCAAAATCCGCGACACCGGCATTCGCTCGATCGTGCTCATTGACGCCCAGATCGATCACACCACCGGGCTGTTCATGCTGCGCGAGGGCACGACACCACTGAACATCTATTGCACGGACATGGTTCACGAAGACCTCACCCGGGGTAATCCGATTTTCGGCATTCTCGACCACTTCTGCGGGGTTTCCTGGCATCGCGTGCCGGTCGATGGCGAGAGCGCCTTCGAGGCCCTTGGCGTACCGGGCCTGCGCATCACCGCCGTGCCGCTCACCAGCAAGGCACCGCCGTATTCTCCGCACCGGCACGACCCGCACAAGGGCGACAATATCGGCATTCAGATCGAAGATATAAACAGCGGCAAAAAGCTGTTTTATGCCCCCGGCCTCGGCGCCATTGAAGAACACATTCTGCCCTATATGTCACAGGCCGACTGCGTACTGGTGGACGGGACCTGCTGGACCAACGAGGAAATGGTGACTCTCGGCATCAGTGACAAGCGCGCGCTGGACATGGGGCATCTTCCCCAGTCCGGCGAAGGCGGCATGATCGAGGTGCTGAAACCCCTGCCGGCCTCTCGCAAGATCCTGATTCACATCAACAACACGAATCCGATCCTGCGCGAAGACTCGCAGGAGCGCAAACAACTGGATGCCGAAGAAATCGAAGTCGCTTTCGATGGCATGGACATCACCCTTTGACGTGAGGCGCATGACGATGACGGATACTGCTGCTGAGAAGGCTTGGTCTGCCGAAGAGTTCGAGGCAAAACTGCGGGCCAAGGAAGTCTGCTACCACATTCATCACCCGTTCCATATCGCCATGAATTCGGGCCAGTGCACCCGCGAGCAGGTGCAGGGCTGGGTGCTCAACCGCTTCTATTACCAGATCATGATTCCGATCAAGGACAGCGCCATCCTTTCCAATATGCCGGACAAAGAGCATCGGCGCCTGTGGATACAGCGCATTCTCGACCACGATGGCACGGACGGGGACGAGGGCGGCATCGAGGCCTGGATCGCACTGGCAGAATCTGTCGGGCTGAGCCGGGAAGAGGTGACCTCACTGAAGCACGTGGCGCCGGGTGTTCGCTTTGCGGTGGACGCCTATGTGAACTTTGCCCGCCAGGCTCCCTGGCAGGAAGCCGTGTGCTCCTCGCTCACGGAGCTGTTTGCCCCCACCATTCACCAGAAACGCCTGGACAGCTGGCCAACGTATTACCCCTGGATCGAAAAAGACGGTTACCACTATTTCCGCAAGCGCCTGACCGAAGCGCGCCGCGATGTGGAACATGGCCTGAGGGTTTCCGTGGACAGCTTCAAGACCCGCCAGGAGCAGGAACGCGCCCTGGAAATTCTGCAGTTCAAACTCGACGTGTTGTGGTCTATGCTGGACGCCATTGAGGCCACCTACGGCATCGGCGAATCCCGCACCGGGGCCATCGCCAGGATGGCAACATGAGCCTGCCACCGGATAAGCCGCTGAGCCTGGAAAAGCAGTTCCGCTTTCAATGGGAGCCTGCCCAGCAGTGCCATGTCCTGCTCTACCCCGAAGGGCTCATCCGCCTGCCGGGCAGTGCCGGTGAGATTATTCAGCGCATCGATGGCAATGCCAGCCTGAACGGCATCATCGCCGCACTCGAACAAGCCTATCCCGGCGCCGAGCTGAGGCAGGATGTGATCGACTTTCTGGAGAATGCCCATGACAAAGGATGGATCCGCGTTGTCTGAAAGCCGCAGCGGCCCGCTCTGGGTCAATGCCGAGCTCACCTACCGCTGCCCGCTGCACTGCGTGTTCTGCTACAACCCGCTGGACTACACCTCGACCTTCGGCAAGGAGCTGAGCACGGACGAATGGTTGAAAACGCTGCGCGAAGCCCGCGAACTGGGTGCCGTGCAGCTGGGGCTTTCCGGTGGCGAACCGCTGCTGCGCGACGATGTGGAAATCCTGATCGCCGAAGCCAGCAAGATGGGCTATTACGTCAACCTGATCACCTCCGGCATCGGCCTGACCGAGGAAAGAATTGCCGCCTTCAAGGAGGGCGGGCTCGATCAGATCCAGCTTTCCTTTCAGGACTCAACGAAAGAACTCAATGATTTTCTCTCCAGCACCCGCACCTTCGAACTGAAGCTGAAGATCGCCCGCCTGATCAAACAGTACGGCTATCCCATGGTGCTGAACGTTGTCCTGCACAAACTCAATATCGACCATATCGAACAGATTCTGGAAATGGCCGAGGCCATGGAGGCGGACCATGTGGAACTGGCCAATAGCCAGTATTACGCATGGGCGTTCAAAAACCGCGAACACCTGATGCCCACGCGGGAACAACTGCAGCGCGCGGAAGCCATCACCATGCGTTTTCGCGAGAGGCTCGGCAAGAAGATGAAACTGTATTTTGTGGTGCCGGACTATTACGCCGACCGCCCCAAGGCCTGCATGAACGGCTGGGGCGCGGTATTCCTGAATATCGCTCCCGATGGCCTGGCGCTGCCCTGCCATGAGGCACGCATGCTGCCCGGCCTGGAGTTTCCCAATGTGCGTGAACACGATGTCGACTGGATCTGGAACCAGTCTCCCGGCTTCACCGCCTACCGGGGCGATGGCTGGATGAAGGAACCCTGCCGGAGCTGCGATGAAAAGCACAAGGACTTTGGCGGTTGCCGCTGCCAGGCCTATATGCTGACCGGCGATGCCACCAATGCAGACCCGGTATGCAGCAAATCCTCCCATCATCACTTGATCGTGGAGCAGGTGGAACGTGCCCAGCATTCGTTGATTTCTGCGGAAGAAACCCGCCCGCTGCTTTTCTATCGCGACGACAAAAACGCGCGGCAGTTCGCAGACGAAGAAAAATCCTGCAGCGAGCACTGACGATGATTCTCGCACAGGGAATCAGCAAGCATTACGGTGCACTGACGGCTGTGGACGGCCTCTCGCTGGACATTCCCGCCGGGCAGTTTTTCGGCCTTCTCGGCCCCAACGGTTCCGGCAAGACCACCACGATTCACATGCTGGCCACACTGCTGGCGCCCAGCGCCGGTTCCATCCTGATCGATGGCCTGGATATCACCAAAGACCCACTGCAGGCCCGCAAAAAAATCGGCCTGGTATTCCAGGATTCCTCGCTGGACGGCACCCTCAGCGTCGAACAGAACCTGCTTTTCTGCGCAGGCCTGCAGGGCCTGTCCCTGAAGGCATCGCGGGAACGTTTGCAGGAACTGCTGCCGCTGTTCGATCTTCAGGACAGACGCCATGCCCCCGTTGCCAGCCTCTCGGGCGGCATGCGGCGCGCTGTCGATATTCTGCGCGGCATCGTGCACCGGCCCCGCGTGCTGTTTCTGGATGAGCCCACGGTCGGGCTCGACCTGCCCAGCCGCAAACGCATCTGGCATTTTGTGCGGCGCCAGATAGCCGAACACGGCATGACCGTGGTGCTGACCACGCATTATCTTGAAGAGGCGGCCCCCTGTGACCAGGTCTGCTTCATCCGCCAGGGCCAGGCTATCGCGAGGGGCAATCCGGATGCACTCGTCCATGAGTTCGGCGACAGAATTCTGGAGATCGAGGCCAGCGACATCGCCCGCCTGACAGCACAGCTCCATCTGAAACAGAATGACTTCCTCATGGAAGGCAACACCCTGCTGGTGCGAGAGCGCCATGACACCCAGGTTTCCCTGGAAGAGATTCAGCAGCAATTGGCGCAGCAGGTGGAAACGCTGCGCATCCGCAAGCCCAATCTCAATGATGTGTTTCTGTGGTTGACCTCCGGAACCGAGGAGGAAAAGACATGCTAGCCGCCATCCGGGCCGTGCTTGTTCGCGAGCTGATCAAGATGTTCCGGCAGAAGAGCCGATTGCTGTCCGCCATGGTGCGTCCGCTGATCTGGCTGTTCGTCATCGGCGGAGGTATCGGTTCGCTGATTGACAGTGCCACGCCCGGCCAGTATCAACGTGACATCGTGCCCGGCATCATCGGCATGACCATTCTCTTCGGGTCCATGCTCTCGTCTCTGAGCACCGTGTATGACAAGGAATCGGGCATCATGCGCATGATGATTGTGGCGCCGATTCCCACCTACTGGATTGTTGCCTGCAAAATGCTGGCCTCGACTGTCGCGGGCAGCGTGCAGGCGGCGCTGGTATGTGTGCTGCTGCTGTTACTCGGTTTCCTGTCGCCGGCGATCATGCTCAATCCATCGTTCCTGCTTGCCGTAGGCCTGACGGCACTGGCCTGTGCCGCCCTCGGCATGGTGACCTCGGCACTGTCCGATTCGCTGGACAATTTCGCGTCCATCATGAATTTCGTGATCTTTCCCGTTTTCTTTCTGAGCGGGGCGCTCTATCCCGTTCGGGATCTGCCCGCACCACTGCTGCTGGTCTCCCGCCTCAACCCCTTCAGCTACGGTGTCGATCTGATGAAACGGGCCGTGGACTCAGGAGGCATGGCCAGCGATTTCGGCGTGGCCCTAAGTGTTGGCGTTCTGGTGGGTTTCTCGCTGCTCGCCCTGGTGTTCAGCAGTTGGCGACTGCACCAGGAGGCCCGCCAGGCGCGTCTGTTCAATCTCGCGGGCGGGCGTTCCCGCTAGGCGCTCGCGGAGGCCCCGGCAGTGCGGCCGGGGCCCGGGACAGACCAATCGCCTGCAAGGCAGGCTCCCACGGTGGCACTGGTCCTGAGCGGCCGGGGTTCATTCGGTGGTCGTGGTAGTAGTAGAGCCGGAATCGTCGTCCGAGAAACCGTCACCGTCGCTGTCGTTGTCTACCATGCCATCACCATCATCATCGAAATCCACCGGAGTGTCCGTGATGGTAAGGCCGACGATATTGACCAGGCCCAGCAGGCCGCGATACCAATCGTTGATATTGAGGGGATCTCCGTCCGGGCGGGTCAGCACCAGGCCCAGTTGATAGGTCCCTGCCGGCAAGGAGCTGATATCCACCGACTCCAGTGTAAACAGGTTCAGTGTGTCCGAATCAGCCGTGACCGTCAGCGGCATCACGATGGCTTCTGTCAGGGCATTGCTGTCTGCCGCCCCCGTTTCCTCTGTCGAGTCTGTCTCGCTGGGAGTGCCGGAAGCCGGGGAGAAAATAACGACAGACGCATCAACCTCTCCACCTGACAACAGGTCCGCCCCGCGGACAAACTGCACGCTGATCTCCAGCGGGTCCCCGGTGTAATAGATACGCTTGCTGGTCACCACCCGCGCCTGAATACCATCGGAGGCATTGCCCACCCCGACATTCCTGTTTTTACCCTTGCCGTGAGACTCGCCACTATTTCCCTGAGCCAGGGATACCTGGGACGTCAGCAGCAACAGTGCCGCCAACAGCACCCCCAGAGGGCTTCCCGTGACCTTCTTCAAGAATTGCATGTTTTTCTCCTTTGCCTGATCCAGGTAAATATTGATCCTGGCTCATCCTAGTGAATTTGCTGACGAGGAGGTGTGATGCAGTACCCAGAACACAAATACGCAGCAATTCCCCGTGGTTTCCCGCCAATGCTTGCCAGTTTGTAACAATAGTTCGATTTATCGGCACTTATCGGTAAACTCCTCTCTTTTTGCGCCAATACACCGGCCTTTATCCAACACTGTCTCTTCAAAGGATTTCATGATGGGCTCTTCTTCGCCGTTGCCACCGCCTTTGCATCCGGGTTTCTCCCGTCTCCATCTCGCCATCGCCTGTACGCTTCTCGCACCCGTCATCGCCTGGGGACAAACCACCAGCAGCGATGGCTCCACGGTCGTCTACCCGGCGGACTATTTTGTGGAATATGCCCCCATTTCCGCCCAGGACATGCTGGATCGCATTCCCGGTGCCGGCAGTGGCGGCCCACCCGGCGGTTTCAGCGGCAACGCCTCCTCCGGTGGACGCGGTTTCGGCGGGGGCGGCGGCAACGAAATTCTCATCAACGGGAAACGCACGGCTGGCAAAAACAATCAGACCAGCGATCTGCTGCGGCGCATCTCCGCAGCACAGGTCAACGAGATTCAGATTATTCGTGGCACCTCCGGCGAGCTGGACGTGCGTGGTAGTGATCAGGTCATCAATGTCGTGCTGGCAGAGGAGCTCGACTCCAGCTCCGTGGCCTACGAGATGAACCTGAACAGCTATTTTGACAATGAACTGCGCCCCGGAGGTTCGGCGGCTCTGAGCGGCCAGGCGGAACGACTGACCTATCTGTTCAGTGCCAATGCCGGCACCCGTTATGATCACGGCCTGAGCCGTGAATACAGCATCCTGGGCGACTTCTCTCCCAATGATGCCATCAAGGAAGATCGCATCCGCGACCAGTACAACTACGAGCTGGCCACCAACCTCAGTTATGAGCTCAGCGAACGCAGCAGTGTGCGCGTCAATGGCCTCTACGGCATCACGGAAGGGCCGACGGATGTTCGCCGCATCATTACCAATCTGCGCAACAGCCCATACACCAACACCGTCGAACGGGAAGACAACCCCACCGACAGAAACAATTGGGAGATTGGGGGCGACTACGAATTCCGCACCGCTTCCGGCAGTCGCTTCAAGGCACTGGTGATCGCCAATCAGGAAGACAGCGATGTAACACGCGAGCGCTTCAGACTGCTGGACGACAACTCAGAGCAGAAGAACCTCTACCTGAATACGGCAGCGGTGACGGACGAGCGCATCGTGCGCAGCTCCTATACCATGAGCCTGGCCGAAAGCCAGGACATCGAATTCGGTGTTGAACGGGCCCAGACCACGCTCGATTCCCGTCTTAAATACGGCCTGCTCAGCAGCACCGGCACTCCTTCTGCGAGCACCGGTGGCCTGGTGCCACAAAAAGTGAGCAATGCCAACTCCAAGGTGGAAGAGATCCGCTACGAGCCCTTCGCCATTCACAACTGGTCCATTAATTCCAGAATGACACTGGAAACCTCGCTGCTCTACGAAAGCTCCACCATCGAGCAGACCGGGGATGTGTACAACAAACGTGACTTCAGCTTCCTCAAACCCAAACTGGATCTGCGTTTCGATGTCAATCCGAACCTGCAGCTGCGCGGCACCATCGAGAAAGTGGTGAACCAGCTCAGTTTCAGCGACTTTGTCGCCGCCAACGATGAACAGGACAACGATGCCGCCACCCAGGCAGGCAATTCGCAACTGCGGCAACAATGGCTGTGGAAATACAATTTCCGCACGGAATACCGCATCCCCAATGATGTGGGCGTGCTGAGCTCGGATTTTTTCTACAACCAGCATCACGACATCATTGAGCGCATGGATGTGACGCGGGTGGAAAGCAATCTGCTGTCGGCCAATGGCAATATCGGTGACGGTTGGGAATACGGCATGAACCTCAGCGCCAGCGTACGCATGGGCATGATCCGTCTGCCCAATCTGCTGGTCACCAGCACCTATAATCTGCAGGATTCGGAAGTCACCGATCCCTTCCTGGGCATCAAGCGGCGCTTTCAGAATTATCAGCGCGGCCGTTTCACGCTGACCTTCCGGCACGATCTGCCGAGCATTCGCACCAACTGGGGAATGCAGTATTTCGATCGCGTCGACGGCGGCATGTCGCGCTATGACATCGATGACATCGAGAAGTCGGTGGGCGAGCCCCGTATCAACTTCTTCCTGGAGCATGTGGATAGCCGCGGCATCACCTATCGCTTCGATGCCGGCGGCCTGTCCAATGGCCAGCAGTTCCGCGACCGCTACCGCTATGTGGGACGCACCTCGGCCAATATTCTGGAAGAGGTGGAATACCAGCACAGCGGCAGCGGCATCGCCTACACCTTCAAGATCAACGGCACGTTCTGAGAAAGCTCTGAATAGCGCTCGTGCCCGGCACCCGCATCCCCTGCGGGCACCGGGCAATTGACGGTACACGGATCGACTCCACACACTGCAATTCGGTATAGTGGCCGCATCAACCAGACTTAACCACGAGGGCTCAATGGCCACACCCCGCCCCCTTTATATTGCCTATGCAGGCCCCACCCTGCTGGAAACCCCGCTGCTGAACAAAGGCTCCGGCTTTACCGAACGCGAACGCCGCACCTTCAACCTGATGGGCCTGCTGCCTCCACGCTATGAAAGCATCGATGAGCAGGTGGAACGCGCCTACATGCAGTACCGCAGCTTTGAGGAACCCATCAATAAACATATCTATCTGCGTGCGGTGCAGGACAATAACGAGACCCTGTTCTATCGACTGATCAGTGAACACCTCGTGGAGATGCTGCCCATCATCTACACCCCGACGGTCGGTGATGCCTGTGAGCATTTTTCCGATATCTACCGCAGTGCCCGCGGCATTTTCGTTTCCTACGAGGAACGGGAATACATGAGCGACATCATGCACAGCGTGACCAAGGACAAGGTGAAGGTCATCGTGGTCACGGATGGCGAACGTGTTCTCGGCCTTGGCGATCAGGGCATAGGCGGCATGGGCATCACCATCGGCAAGCTGTCCATCTACACTGCCTGCGGCGGCATCAGTCCGGCCTACACCCTGCCCGTGGCGCTGGATGTCGGTACCAATAACCAGACCCTGCTGGACGACCCTATGTACATGGGCATGCGCCACCCCCGCGTGACCGGCGATGAATACATGGCCTTTGTGGATGCCTTCATCGACGCTGCCCAGGAACGCTGGCCCGGGGTGCTGATCCAGTTCGAGGACTTCGCCCAGCCCAATGCCATGCCCCTGCTGCAGCGCCATCGCGAGCGCGTGTGCTGTTTCAATGATGACATCCAGGGCACGGCAGCCGTGACACTGGGCACCCTGCTGGCAGCATGCAGGAAGAAACGCGTACCGCTACGCGAGCAGAAAATTGTTTTTGTTGGCGCCGGCTCTGCCGGTTGCGGGATTGCCGAACTGATCATCAACGCCATGGTCGCCCAGGGGGCAGACGAGGCACAGGCCCGTTCGCAGATTTATATGGTGGACCGCTACGGTCTGTTGACGCAAGGCATGGAAGACCTGATGGATTTCCAGCAGCGCCTGCTGCAACCGGCGGCCCGTGTGGCGGACTGGACGCTCAGCGGTGACGGCCCCTGGGCCAGCCTGCTGGATGTCGTCACCCATGTGGAGCCCGATATTCTGATCGGAGTCTCCGGCAAACCCGGGCTGTTTACCGAAGCGGTGATCCGGCAGATGCACAGCACCTGCCCGCAGCCGATCATTCTGCCCCTGAGCAATCCCTCCCGCCATGTCGAGGCACACCCCCGGCAGGTAATCGAATGGACCCGCGGCCAGGCGATCGTCGCCACCGGCAGCCCCTTCGGACGCGTAGAATATGAAGAGCGCAGCTATGTCATCGCCCAATGCAACAACAGCTATATTTTCCCGGGCATCGGCCTGGGCGTGATCGCCTGCAAGGCTACCCGGGTAAGCGACGAGATGCTGATGACCGCCAGCAATACGCTGGCGGAAAGCGCACCGGAATCCGACGACCCGACCCATTCCGTTCTGCCGCCCCTGACAGACCTGCACCGCATCAGCCGCCGCATTGCCTTTGCCATCGCCCGCGTGGCCATGCAACAGGGGCATGCACGGGATATGACAGACGAAGAGCTGAACGCGGCGATCGAACGCAATTTCTGGACGCCTGCCTACCGCGAATATCGCCGCATTGCGACGCGGGCACGCTGAACGGTATACGGGGACAGCATGAATATTCGCAAAGCTGTGAAGATCGCCACTGTTGTCGGCCTGCTGTGTCAGCTGCCACCGCTTGCAGCCCAGGATGCTGGGTTGATGGAGCGCGCCCGTAGCGGTGACCCTGTCGCACAGACAGAGCTCGGCTATGTTTACGCTGTGGGCGATGGCGTGGAGCAGAATTTCCCGGAAGCCTTGAAATGGTTTCTCGCCGGCACCCGCCAGGGCTATGCCGATGCTCAGTACAACTACGGCAATATGTTTGCGAACGGGTTTGGCGTCCCCCAGGACTTGAGTGAAGCCCTGAACTGGTACCGGCTGGCAGCGGCCCAGAACCACATGCGCGCGCAGTACAACCTGGGCTTCATGTATGACAACGCTCAGGGGGTGGAACAGGATTATGCCGAAGCCGCCAAGTGGTATCGCGCCGCCGCCGAACAGGGGCACTCCGCCGCCCAGAATGCGCTGGGGGTCATGTACAAATACGGCTATGGCGTGTCACAGGACTACGCCGAGGCACTGAAATGGCTGAAAATTTCCGCCGAATCGGGCTATCCCACGGGCCAGTTCAATCTGGGCGCCATGTATGTCAATGCCACAGGAGTGGATCAGGACTACGCGGAGGCTGCCAGGTGGTATGAGCAGGCCGCCAGCAGAGGCAATCTCTCTGCCCAGTTCAGTCTGGCAGACATGTATATCGCCGGTCATGGCGTGGAACGCAATTACCCACGCGCCGGGGAACTTTACCTTGCCGCTGCCCGCCAGGGGCATTCAGAGGCTCAATACAATATCGGAGAGATGTATGCCGCAGGCTACGGCGTCGAGCAGAGCTATGTGCTGGGGTATATGTGGGCGGAGATTTCCTCGCGGACCTCGGACGTGTTCCATCGCAGCCGGGCCAATCGCAACCGCGATGCCATGACGCAGCAGATGAGCCAGGAGCAGGTCGCGGAGGCCAAGGCACTGGCCTCCCGCTGCCTGGACTCCGGTTACAGGGACTGCAAGCCCTGAGACCGAAGCGGATACTCACTCACATTCGCGATAACGGCTCTCGAGACACTGGTCTGACAGCTGGCTTCCTTCCTGCAGCTGTTCGGAGCTGAGCGTTGCTTCGAGCTGATCGCGGTTTGCCATGAAGCGCTCCTTCTCAACACCTGTGGCAGTCTGCGCGGCCAGTTTCAGCCAGGCGTATGCCCGCACCGGATTGGCAGCAACACCCTGCCCGGCCTCATACATCAGCCCCAGATTGTTCTGTGAACTTGGATGCCCCTGACCGGCCGCCATGCGGTACCAGCGGAATGCCTCTTCATAGTTCTGCTCCAGCCCTTCCCCGGTCTCGTGCATCGCGGCCATGCTGAACATCGCCGCGATATGCCCCTGTTCCGCCGCCATGCGATAGTAGCGCGCGGCCTCCTCGTAGCTCTGTTCCACCCCGAGGCCATCGCGATACATCAGGGCCATGCTGAACTGTGCCGCCACTTCACCCTGCTCCGCTGCCATCTTGTAATAGCGTGCGGCCTCTTCGTAACTCTTGGGAATACCCTGCCCGCTCAGATTCATCTCGCCAAGCGTGAGTTGCGCGCCAACATCCCCCTGTTCGGCGGCCATTTTGTAATACCGTGCCGCCTGGCCATAATCTGTTTCCACCCCACGCCCATTGACATACAGGGCCGCCAGACTGATCTGTGCCATCAACTCACCCTGTTCTGCTGCCAGGGCAAACCACCTGGCCGCTTCCGCGTAGTCCTGTGGCACCCCCATACCGAAGTTATAGAGCACCCCCAGATTCAATTGCGCATTGGCCCGTCCCTGCTCGGCAGCGGCGTGATACCACTTGATCGCTTCCTGGATATCGACAGCAACGCCCTGCCCGGTATGGTAGAGCACCGCCAGATTGTTCTGTGCCTCGGCATCTCCCGCTTCGGCACGGCGCGTCAGCTCGGTGACACCGAAATTCTGGGCCTGCACACCGGAGCATGCAAAGACAAACATCAACAGCAGGAATTGGAGTTTTCTGACTAACATGGTTCTGTGTTCCTTAATGGTTTACCAGCCAAATTGCTCGGCCGGGTGTCTCTTGTCGTGAATGAGCAGCCACTGGAGCAGCGGTTTATCCCTTCCCCCGTTCCGGCCAATTGAACTGGCATCCTAGTCTCAATACCGGCAAAAGGAAAGTTTGGCCAATCACAGAGGGTAGCGGTATGATCCCTGCTCATGAAGAAACTCCTGATTCCCAGCGTCCTGCTCAGCCTGCTGCTGACCCAGTGCCAGTCCTCTGCGGCCCCTGCCGGTGAAGCCGGCAGGGGCCTGGATGCATTCTGGCAGACAAACACAGAGGAAGAGGCCGAGTCTGTTGCACCGGCACTGAGCGCGCAGGCGGGCGATGTGGACACCTTGTACACATGGCTCAGCGCCACCCCGAATTACCCCGCAGATGCCCCGGTCGGGCAGGTCTCTCTGTCCCGTACCGATGCCAGCGGCACGGAGTTCCCCTATGTCTTGCTGGTGCCGGAAGATTACAAGCCATCGCGAGCCTATCCGGTGGAGTTCAATCTGCATGGAGGGGTCAACCGACCCAAGATTCAACCGGGCGAGTCTGCCTGGCGCGGGGGCTATGACTCACTGAAGAAAGCAGATCGCATCGTTGTCGTGCCGGTGGCCTGGTCTGACGCTTTCTGGTGGCTCGACAATCAGGCCGATAATCTGCCTGCCATCCTGCACAAAGTGAAACAGACCTATCATGTCGATGACAACCGGGTATACCTGAGCGGTGTTTCGGATGGCGGTACCGGCTCCTACTTCTTTGCCTTCATGCAGCCCACCGAATGGGCCGCGTTCCTGCCCTATATCGGTCATCCAGGGGTGCTGAGCAACCCTCGCGCCCGGATCAGCTACCCGCTGTTCTTTGAGAACCTGCCGGGCAAGCCGCTCTTCATCGTCAACGGCGAGAACGATCGCCTCTATCCGGCCAGGGCCATGCAACCCTATATCGACCTGATGACGCAGGCAAAAGCAGACTTCGAATACACCGTCATCCCTGGTGGGGAGCACAACACTGCCTGGATGCCGGACCAGATCGACCGTATTGAGGCATTCAAACGCCAGCATGTCCGCGACCCACTGCCCGACCGCCTGCAATGGATCAGCAACCGCACGGATCGCTACAACCGCAATCACTGGATCCGCATCGATGGCCTGCGCACGGAAGGAGAGCCGGGGCGACTGGTCGTAGAACGCGAGGGCAATAATATCAACGTTACGGCCAATTACGTGACCGACTTCACCCTGCTGCTGAGCCCCACAGAAGTGGACTTCGGCAAACCGGTCACCGTTACCGTCAACGGGGAAGTGCTGCAGTCGGGGCTTATCGCACAAAGCGCGGACACCCTGCTGAAATGGGCAGCAAAGGATCGTGACCGCAGCATGCTCTTCACCGCCGAGCTGAACCTGCACACGCCCTGATCTGCCGCATCAGGGGTCAAGGCGCCCCAACAGCTGCCGCCAGTCCAGACGCACATCCCCCACCGCAAGAAAGGATGGGTTGATAATGCTCTCCTTGCCGTTGTATGCCAGCACCCGGTAATCCCTGTCCATGACCTGCCCTCCAGCAGCCCCCAGAATCGCCTGGGCCGCCGCGGTATCCCATTCACAGGTGGGCCCGAAACGCACATAGAGATCCGCCCGGCCCTCGGCAATGGCACAAAACTTCAGGGAGCTGCCCAGGTTCATCAGGCTCATGCGGCCAAACCGCGGAGCCAGCCCATCCAGAACCGCACGCAAAGGCCCTGCCCCATGCCGGCGGCTCGCCATCACGATGAGCTGTTCCCGGGAGAGATCGCCTTCCAGGGTGCGGGTGCGAATCGGCACGAAGCCACCATCGCCCTCCTGCTTCCAGGCCCCCAGCCCGACCACGCCGGCCCAACTGGTCTCGCTGACCGGGGCGTGGATCACCCCAAGCACCGGCACGGCATCGCGCACCAGGGCGATATTCACCGTAAACTCCCCGTTGCGGCTGACAAATTCCCGAGTCCCGTCCAGCGGATCCACCAGCCAGTATTCCCGCCACAGACGACGCTGCGAATAGGGCAACAGCGCCGCCTCCTCCGACACCACCGGTACCTGGGGTGTCAGTGTGGCCAGTGCCCGGCAGATGAAAGCATTGGCGCGTGTATCAGCGGCCGTGACGGGGGAATCGTCCGCTTTGCGTGTCACCTCGATATCGCCGGACTGGCGATACACCGCCATGATTTCCTGCCCGGCCTCTACGGCTATCTCCTCAATCGCCTGCATCAAATCGGTATTTTCGCGCATCCTGTGCCTCCCACCTCGATGTGATCGACTCCCCCTGTGAGCAGATGCTAGCATGTTTCCCACGTCAGGCCGCCGCCTCAGGCACGGTCCTCACACGTCCGTACAAGAACAAGAATCAGGAGAACGAGAATGCGATTATTGGCCATGCTGTGCCTGCTATTCATGCCCCTTGCCGTTAGCCATGCCCAACTGGCAGTGCCCAATGCGGCCGGCCTGCGCTACGGGCATGTACACCTCAATGTAAGCGATATCGAATTGCAGAAGCGCCTGTGGGTGGAGCATTTCGGCGGCACCATTGCCCAGAAGGGTTCACTGACTGTCGTCAAGATGCCGAATATGGCGGTGATTCTGACGGAACGTGAACCGACAGGCGGCTCCCAGGAAACCGTGATGGATCATTTCGGTTTCAAGGTGCGCAATATTGCCAGCTTCCTGGCGAAGTGGCGGGCGGCAGGCCTGCCGGTGGGGCGTGAGTTCATCGGCGCCGAAGGCCAGGCCAATGCCTATGTCTGGATGCCGGACGGCGTCTATGTGGAATTGCAGGAAGATCAGGCACTGGCCATTGAAATCATGCCCTATCACATCCATTTCTTTACTCCGGAACACGAGTCCCTGCTGGGCTGGTACACCGAGCTGCTCGACATCGAAGTGCGCCCGCGCGGTTCGATTGGCACCACCACCAATGTGCCCGGCATGAACCTGAGTTTCAACAGCGCCCGCGAGGAGCGCCTGCCGACCCAGGGCCGAGCCATCGACCACATCGGTTTTGAGGTGGAGAACCTGGAGGCCTTCTGCCGCACGCTGGAGGCAAAGGGCATCGTCTTTGACATGCCCTATCGTGACGTGCCCTCGATCGGGCTGAAGATCGCCTTCATCACCGACCCGTCCGGGGTCAGAATCGAGTTTACGGAAGGCCTGGACGATTACTGAATGCGACAAGAGGACGAATGCTGAACTGGAACACCATCGACACCGTACTGTTCGACATGGACGGCACCGTCCTCGATCTGCATTTTGATAACTACTTCTGGGAAGAGTTCGTCCCGGCACGTTATGCCGTGCTCAAGGGGCTGAGCCAACAGGAGGCATCGATCCTGTTGCGCAGCCAGTATGCCGGGGTGAAAGGAACACTCGACTGGTATTGCCTGGATTTCTGGAGCGCCCAACTGGCACTGGACATTCCCGCTCTGAAGGAAGAACTGCGCCACAAGATTGCCCTGCGTCCGAACGCCCTTCCCTTCATCATGGCGCTGCGTCGGCAGGGCAAACAGGTGGCCCTGGTCACCAATGCCCACCCCGACAGCCTGAGGCTGAAAATGGACCATACCGGCATTGCGGAACATTTCGATCACCGCATCAGCTCACACGATTTCGGCCTGGCCAAGGAGAACGCCGGCTTCTGGCAGGCCCTGCGTCAACAGTTTCCCTATGAACCCGGACGCACACTGCTGATTGACGACAGCCTGCCGGTATTGCACCAGGCACGCGCCGAGGGCATTGCCCATCTGCGCGCCATCCGCCAACCGGACAGCCAGCGCGATGCACTGCCAGCGCAGCACAGCTTTGCGCAGATCGACGATTTTGCCGACATCATGACAGGACTGGTGACTTGCAATGAGCAGGGAACAACACAAGGATAAGCCCGTCAGGCTGGATAAGTGGCTATGGGCCGCACGCCTGTACAAAACCCGCGCCATTGCCAAGCAGGCCGTGGAAAGCGGCAAGGTGCACAGTGACGGCCAGCGGCTGAAACCGGGGCGGGAGGTAAACGAGGGCATGGAGCTGACGGTGCGCCAGGGCTGGGATGAGCGCACACTTCTGGTGACCGGCCTGTCGGAGCAGCGGCGCGGTGCCAGCGAAGCCGCTCTGCTGTATCAGGAGACCGGGGAGAGCATCGCCCGCCGTGAACAGCTGGGGGAACAGCGGCGGCTGCACGCCCTGTTGCAGCAACCCCTCGGCCGCCCCGACAAAAAGGACCGGCGCCTGCGCCAGCAACTGAAACAGCAAACGGAATAGACCCGTGGGTGACCGCTTACACTGTGTTAGGCGCTGCAGTGGATTTTTGGCATAATCGCGCCTCGCATCACACGAGAGTCCCCCTTAAAGAGAGCGCGGGATATCGCCGCAAGACTCTGCTCAGGAGCGCCATGGAATGACGGATGGACATGCGCATATCGCATTGCAGGAAGGCCGGGCTGTCCATCACAACCCGGGGCGCAGCCTGCTCGTCGAGCTGGCGCTGCAGCGCCGTGAAGGCCAACTGGCTGACAATGGCGCACTGGTGGTGCAGACCGGCACGCGTACCGGACGCAGCCCAAAGGACCGCTTCATTGTGCGGGAACCCGGCAGCGATGCCCTGATCGACTGGGGAGAGGTCAACCTCCCTGTTTCCTCCGACTGTTTCGAGGCTCTGTGGCAACGGGTGGCACACCATCTGGAGCACCGCGATGCCTTTATCAGCGAACTGCATGTTGGCGCACATCCCGCCCATTATCAGCCGGTGTGCGTGCATACCGACACGGCCTGGCACTGCCTGTTCGCCAACACCCTGTTCATTCGCCCCGACACCTTCAATCCCGCCGACAAGCCTCTTTGGCAGCTTATGAGTGCACCGGATTTCGTATGCGAACCGGAACGTGATGGCACGCGCAGCGAGGCGGCGGTAATGATCGATCTGGCGGGGCGGCGCGTTCTTCTCGCCGGCATGCGCTACGCCGGCGAAATGAAAAAATCCATGTTTGCCGTGCAGAATTTCCTGTTGCCGGAGCAGCAGGTGCTGCCGATGCACTGTTCCGCCAATGTCGGCGCCGAAGGAGATGTCTGCCTGTTCTTCGGCCTTTCCGGAACCGGCAAAACCACCCTCTCGGCGGACGAGAAGCGCTATCTGATCGGCGATGACGAACACGGCTGGGGCGAGGGAACGGTTTTCAATCTCGAAGGCGGCTGCTATGCCAAGTGCATCGACCTGAGCCAGAAGAATGAACCCCTCATCTGGAATGCCATCCGCTTTCCCGCCGTCCTGGAAAACGTGGTGATCGACCCGCAGACCCGGGCGCCCGATTACACGGATACCCGTTTGACCCAGAACACCCGTGCTGCCTATCCGCTGGAGCACATCGACGCCCGCATTCTGGAGAACCGGGCGGGAGAGCCCGCCGCAATCATTTTCCTCACCTGCGACCTGACGGCAGTGTTGCCCCCCGTTGCCATCCTGTCCCCGGAGGCTGCCGCGTATCATTTCCTCAGCGGCTACACGGCGCTGGTCGGCTCCACCGAGGCCGGCGCGGGCGATGGCATACAATCCACCTTCTCGGCCTGCTTCGGCGCCCCCTTCTTTCCGCGCCCCCCGGGAGTTTATGCCGAGCTGCTGATGAAACGAATCGCCGCTTTCGGCAGTCAGGTATATCTGGTGAACACCGGTTGGTCCGGGGGGCCACCCGGCACCGGCAAGCGCTTCAGCATTGCGCAGACGCGGGCGATCATCGCGGCGGTGCAAAGTGGCGCGCTGAAACAAGTTGCCACCGAACACCTCGACGCCCTGAACCTGGATATTCCAACCGAGGTGCCGGGGGTGGACAGCACACTGCTCAACCCGAGAAAAGCCTGGGCAAGCACGCAGGCCTACGATGCCCGCGCGGCAGAACTGGCCGCGCAGTTTAAAAAGAATTTTGCGAAGTTTGATGTCTCCGCGCAGATTCGGGCCGCCGGCCCCCGTTAACATCGCACCCCGGGCGGTCCCCGGCGTGTACCCATGAGGATGCAGATTGACTCACACACAACAAGACAGCCTGGCACGCTTCGGGCTCCCTGAATTTCCGCCAGCCTGGGGACAGATCCGGCGCGGGATCGAAAAAGAAAGCCTGCGGGTCACCCATCAGGGCTACCTGGCACAGACGCCTCACCCGAGCTGCCTGGGTTCCACCCTGACGCACCCCCATATCACCACCGATTACTCCGAGGCTCTGCTGGAGCTGATCACACCGGTCAGCACCAGCATCGAAGGCACGCTGTCCTTTCTGCACGACCTGCACACCTATACCTACAGCGTGCTGCCGCAGGGGGAGCGGCTCTGGGTATCCAGCATGCCCTGCCTGGTGGAGAGTGATGAACAGATCCCGCTGGCCCGCTACGGCAGCTCCAATATCGGCCGCCTGAAGACGCTATACCGCGAGGGGCTGGGCCACCGCTACGGGCGCGCCATGCAGACGATTGCCGGCATTCACTACAATTTTTCCATGCCCGAGGAGTTCTGGCCCCAGTACCACGAAATCCGCCAGTCCCCGCTTGATCTGCCCTCCTTCCAGACCCAGCAGTATCTGGCACTGATCCGCAATTTCCACCGCCATTCCTGGCTGCTGCCCTATCTGTTCGGCGCCTCGCCTGCGGTATCGAAATGCTTCACCCAGGGCCGGGCGCACGAACTGGAGGAATTCGATTCCCGCACGCTTTACAAACCCTTCGCCACCGCCTTGCGCATGGGGAATCTTGGCTACAAGAGCGAGGCGCAGCAGTCGCTCTTTGTCTGCTATAACGATCTGTCCAATTACCTGGACAGCCTGCAGCAGGCACTTTCCACCCCGTATCCTCCTTATCAGAAAATCGGCCTGAAAAAGGATGAACACTATCTGCAGATCAACACCAATCTGCTGCAACTGGAAAATGAGTTTTATGGCACCATTCGCCCCAAACGGGTGGGCCAGTCGGGCGAACGCCCCCTGAATCTGCTGCGGGAATCCGGCATCCAGTACATCGAGGTGCGTATTCTCGACCTCAACCCCTATCTGCCTGTCGGGCTCGACGCGGAGCAGATGCGCTTCCTGGATGCCTTCCTGCTGCACTGCCTGCTTAGCGAAAGCCCTTTGTGCACACGCGAAAGCAACGCCGAAATTGAGAGCAACCTGGCCCGGGTGGTCAACGAAGGGCGGCGTCCGGGGCTTGTTTTGTCACGCGATGGCAAGGAAGTCGCCTTTACAGACTGGGCAGGACAATTGCTGCGGGATATTGAACACGCAGCTCGCCTGCTGGATGCCATCCATCGCACTGAGCTCTATTCCCAGGCCTGCGCGGCCCAGCAGGCAAAAGTGGCAGACCCGGCCCTGACGCCCTCTGCACGCCTGCTGGCAGACATGCGCCAGGCCGGACGACCGTTCTGCGGATTCACCATGAGCCAGGCAATGGCAACGGAACAGTATTTCCGCTCACAGAGCCTGCCCGAGGAGACCCTGCAGGAATTTCAGCGCATCAGCCGCCAGTCTCTGCAGGAGCAGGCCGACATGGAAGCGGCTGACACTGTGGATTTCGATACTTTCCTGGCGCAGTGGAGCACTATTGCTGAATGACATAGGAGGTGAAATAGACCTCAAGAATATCGTTGGAGCCAGAGCCCTCGACATAGTCGATCGCCTCACGGATTTTCTCCAGCGCCTGCTCGCGCAGATGCTCCTTGCCTTCCGTGGACGTCAGGTTTTCCTCCAGCTGACTGGAGAACAGCTGGATGAGCTGATTGCGGATATAGGGCATGTGGTGACGCAGAATCTCATCGGCCGGACGTTTGGTGCGCACCGACACATCCACCTTCAGGTAACGCAGCCTGCCCCCTCCATCATAATTGGTGACAAAACTGGGGCTGAGCTCCACGAAGGGAAACTCGGTGTTGGCGCCCGGAGCCGGGGCGGACGATGCGAACACCGGGCTTGTCTGCACGGCAAGCCCCGCCATGGCGACGAAGGCAAGACAACGCGATAGTTTTTTCAGCATGAGATACCCTTTCTTTCGTAATGCCGGATCAGTATGTCATATATCGGCAGGCCGAAGGATTTACTGAGCCACTGCCGGGCCCGGATCCGCGTTTGCGGGCATATACATCGCGGGAGAATTGTTTACAATGAGCCCCTTGATTGCCCAGGATGCCAATGTGCATCAAAAAATATAAATAAATCATCCAGTTAAACCTATACTGCAGTGAGTTCTACGATGGCAAATTCTCTTCTCGCGATGATTCCGCGCTCCCGCACACTCAACCTGCTGATCTTCCTGGCCTGCACCTCAATCATCGGCGTAGCCCTGTACATGGAACACGTCATGCTGCTGCAGCCCTGTGGGCTGTGCATCACACAGCGCGTCTTTGTCATCCTGGTGGGGTTTATCTGCCTTGCCTCGGCCATTCACAACCCGGGGGAGACCGGCGTGCGTAACTACGCCCTCGCCGCGGCCGCGGCCTGCGTGGCAGGCGGGTACTTCGCCGGGCGCCAGATATGGTTGCAGCACCTGCCCCCGGATCAGGTTCCCGCCTGCGGCCCGGGCCTGAGCTATATCATGGAGAATTTCCCGCTGATGGATCTGCTGTCCTTCCTGCTCAAGGGCGATGGCAACTGCGCGGAAGTCAGCTGGCGCTTCCTGGGCCTGCTGTCGATTGCCGAGCTGTCCATGATCGGCTTCATCGGTCTGATTGTCCTGTGCCTGTTCCAGGCCTTCCGCAAGAACTAGGCACCCCGGCGCCAGCGGAAGAAACGCTCGGCCCAGGGCAGCAGTGCCTGTGGAACCCGGGCACTGCGCCAGGCATTGGCGGTGAAGCGGTTGGCCTCCCCCAGGGTCGGATACACATGGGTGGTGGCGGCGATTTTCTTCAGCCCCAGCCCATGAGTCATGGCCAGTACGAACTCCGCCAGCAACTCTCCGGCATGGTAGCCCACGATCGTCGCCCCCAGAATGCGGTCTGAACCCGGCTTTGTCAGCACCTTCACGAAGCCATGGGCCTCACTGTCGGCAATCGCACGGTCCAGGTCATCAATGCCATAACGAGTCAATTCGTAGGCAATACCCTGTGCCTGTGCCTCCTCTTCACTCAGGCCGACACGGGCAATCTCCGGGTCGGTGAAGGTCACCCAGGGCACCACGCGGTAGTGAATGGGCGTCCGTTTCAGGCGGCCGAGCAGGGCATTGAGCACCGCATACCAGGCCTGGTAAGAGGCCATGTGCGTGAACTGATAGGGCCCCGCCACATCGCCGCAGGCATAGAGGCTGGGGTATACCGTCTGCAGACAGGCATTGACCTCGATGCTGCCACGCGCGTTTAGCGGCACCTGCAACTCCTCCAGACCAAAGCCCTCGACATTGGGCTTGCGCCCCACGGCCACCAACACCTGATCAAAGGGCAGCTCCTGCTCCTCTCCATCGATCAGCAGGGTGGCAATACGGTTGCCATTTCTTGCCTCGAAACATTTGACTGCCGCACCTGTGATGACACGAATGCCATCCTGCCGGAAACGCTCACTCACGAGCTCGGCCACCTCTGCGTCTTCCCGTGGTAACAGCCGCGCAGCCTGATCCACCAGTGTCACCTGTGCACCGAGGCGGGCAAAACTCTGTGCCAGTTCGCAACCGATGGGGCCACCCCCCAGCACGAGCAGACGCCCGGGAAGCTCGGCAAGCTCCCACAGCGTATCGGAGCTCAGATAGCCCACCTCCTCAAGTCCGGGGATGGGGGGCACGAAGGGCCTTGCCCCGGTCGCCACCACGATGGCCCGGCTGCTGATCTCCCGCTCCCCTACCCGCACGGTCCAGGGCGAGGTAATCACCGCTTCCCCGCTGACGCATTCCACCCCCAGACCGGTATAGCGTTCCACAGAGTCGTGGGGCTCGATGGTGTTGATGACCTCGCGCACACGCTGCATCACGCGAGCGAAATTAACCTTCACATCCACGGCCTCCAGGCCGAACTGCGAGGCCCGGCGCAGATAGTCCGCCACGCGGGCACTGCGGATAAGCGCCTTGCTGGGGACACAGCCGGTATTCAGGCAATCTCCCCCCATGCGGTGTTTCTCGATCAGCACTACTTTTGCCTTCGCGCCCGCCGCGATAATGGCCGAGACCAGGCCCGCGGAACCGGCGCCGATGACCACCACATTGGCATCGAAGCGGCGAGGCCGGGCAAACTGCCTGGGCGGTTTGGGGCGCCGCAGCACACCGAGTATCCCCCGAGCCACCCAGGGCAGGATACCCAACAGGGCAAAGGACAGGATCAGGCTGGGCTGAACCAGGCCGGAAAGGGAATCGATCCTCGCCAGCTCGGCACCGGCATTCACATACACGGCAGTGCCCAACAGCATGCCGACCTGGCTGACGAGAAAATAGGTGGAGACCCGGATCGGTGTCAGCCCCATGAGCAGATTGACCAGGAAAAAGGGGAAGACCGGCACCATGCGCAGGCTGAAGAGATAAAAGGCTCCGTCACGCGCCACGCCCGCATTGATTGCCCCCAGGGAGCTTCCGAAACGCGCCTGCACCCAGTCGTGCAGCAACCAGCGGGAACTGAGGAAGGCAAGCGTTGCGCCGATCGTGCTGGCGAAGGACACCAGCACCGTACCCCATAACAGTCCGAACACGGCTCCGCCAAGCAGCGTGACGACAACTGCCCCGGGAATCGAGAGCGCGGTCAGCACAATATACGCCGTAAAATACAGGCTCACCGCCAGCACAAAATGCTCCTGTGTATATCCCTGCATGCCCTCAAGCTGCGACTGCACATACGCAAGGGAGAGATAATCTCCCAGGTCAAACACGAAATAGGCCAGCAAGGCGGCAGCGAACAGGGCCACCAGACTCAGTTTCATTTTGCTCATGGAATTCCCTTGTTATTGCGGTTTCTGTCGATTTGACCGCTCACGGTACCTGAGGTTACAACGGGCCGGTGTTTATTCTTGCCCTCTGGGAGAGGTATGCTATAACGCTTCGATCGCCCACAGCCCGAGACCCGACCGTGCCAAACGATACCACAAAGCCTTCAAACTCCACTGCCCGATGCTTCCCTACCACCCGTATGCGCCGCATGCGCCGGGATGAATTCAGCCGCCGCCTGATGCGGGAAACACGCCTCAGTACGGATGATCTGATCTACCCGATGTTCATTGTCGAAGGCAGTGGCGAACGCCAGCCGATTCCCTCCATGCCGGGTATTGAGCGTCTGAGTATTGACGAACTGCTCAAGGAGGCCAGGGAGCTGGTGGCCCTGCGCATTCCCGCCATCGCGCTGTTTCCCTCACCCAGCCAGGACAGCAAATCCCTGGACGGACGCGAGGCCTGGAATCCGAACGGGCTGGTTCAACGTGCCGTTCGCGCGCTCAAGGAGCACTGCCCCGAACTCGGCATCATTACCGATGTGGCACTGGACCCTTATACGACACACGGTCAGGACGGGATCATCGATGAGACGGGCTATGTGCTGAACGACGAGACTGTCGATGCACTGGTTCGCCAGGCACTGTCCCATGCGCAGGCCGGTGCCGATATCGTGGCCCCGTCAGACATGATGGACGGACGCATCGGGGCTGTTCGCCAGGCGCTGGAAGACGCCGGGCATATTCACACCCGTATTCTTGCCTATTCCGCCAAGTACGCCTCCAGTTACTACGGCCCCTTCCGCGATGCCGTGGGTTCCAGCGGCAACCTGGGCAAGGGCAACAAGCACACTTATCAGATGGACGTGGGCAACAGCGACGAAGCGCTGCACGAGGTGGCCCTGGATCTGGCCGAAGGCGCCGATATGGTCATGGTAAAACCCGGCATGCCCTATCTGGACATCGTGCGCCGCGTGAAGGACGAGTTTGGCGCACCCACTCTGGTCTACCAGGTCAGCGGCGAATACGCGATGCACATGGCGGCAGCGCAGAACGGCTGGCTGGACGAATCTGCCGTGGCAATGGAATCACTCGTCTCGATCAAACGTGCCGGCGCTGACGCGATTCTGACCTATTTCGCCAAAAAGGTAGCGCAGATGCTGCAGTCGGAATGAAACCGTCCGGACAGGAGAAATTCACACTTGAAACCCGCGGGACAGGCCTTATCATAGTCACTCCCTGCCCCGCGCAGCAGAACCTGTAACAGGTTCCCCCACTCAACAATGGAAGGAAATCCTTATGAGCGACAACATCGTTCAAATCTCTGATGCCAGCTTCGAACAAGACGTGCTGCAGGCACCCGGCCCGGTAATGGTTGATTTCTGGGCAGAATGGTGTGGCCCATGCAAGATGATTGCGCCCGTGCTCGAAGAGCTGGCGGATGAATACGCAGGCCGGCTCACTATCGCCAAGCTGAATATTGATTCAAATACTGCCACGGCTCCCAAGTATGGCGTCCGCGGTATTCCGACCTTGATCATCTTCAAGAACGGCGAAGTTGCAGGCACCAAAGTCGGAGCGCTCTCACGCTCACAACTGGCCGCGTTCATCGACAGCGTTATCTGATCGATACGTCCCCCGGCGGCCTGCGTGTGCCTCATGCCACCGTGCCGCCCGGGGCGCAACAGCAAAGCCTGCGGGCCCGCCGTTGCCGAGGCCAGCGCGACACAAAGAAAGACAAAATTTTGCTGGACAGCATGAATTTCACGTTCTATATTGCGTCCATCGTCACATTCGACTGACGACCTGTCTCTTATCTACTTGCTCCAAGACACGCTTTTCGAAGCAAAAACCCGTTTAACCATTACACTAATACTGATAACAGCCAGACCATCTGTTTATAACCCTAAAACCCTAACAAACCGTCAGACCCCAGAGCCGACCTCTCGTGTTGTGCTTTGCCGCAGGTCCGGGTTTGTCCCTAGCTCACCAACCAACATATCAAACCATCATGAATCTAACTGACCTTAAGAAACAGCCCATCGCCCAACTGCTGGAAACCGCCGAGGAAATGGGGCTTGAGAATCTCTCGAGAACCCGCAAACAGGACATCATCTTCGCGATCCTGAAGAAACACGCCAAAAATGGAGAAGACATCTCCGGCGATGGGGTTCTGGAGATACTGCAGGACGGATTTGGCTTCCTGCGCTCGGCCGACTCCTCCTACCTCGCCGGCCCCGATGATATCTATGTTTCTCCCAGTCAGATTCGACGCTTCAACCTCCGTACCGGCGACACCATTGCCGGCAAGATCAGACCTCCGAAGGATGGCGAACGCTACTTCGCCCTGCTGAAGATCTCCGAAGTCAACTTCGCCAAACCCGAAAACTCCAAGCAGAAGATTCTCTTCGAAAACCTGACTCCCCTGTTCCCCAGCGAACGTCTGCGCCTGCAGATCGGCAACGGCAGCACAGAGGATCTGAGCGCCCGCACCATCGACCTGACAGCGCCCATCGGCAAAGGGCAGCGCGGCCTGATCGTGTCTCCGCCCAAGGCCGGTAAGACTTTTATTCTGCAGAACATCGCGCAGTCCATTGCCAAGAACAACCCGGAGTGTCGCCTCATTGTCCTGCTGATCGACGAACGCCCTGAAGAGGTGACGGAGATGCAGCGTTCCGTGCGCGGCGAAGTGGTCGCCAGTACCTTCGACGAACCGCCCGCCCGCCATGTGCAGGTAGCAGAGATGGTGATCGAGAAGGCCAAGCGACTGGTCGAGCACAAGGAAGACGTGGTGATTCTGCTGGACTCCATCACCCGTCTGGCCCGAGCCTACAACACCATCGTACCGTCCTCCGGCAAGGTGCTGACCGGTGGTGTGGATGCCCACGCCCTTGAACGGCCGAAGCGTTTCTTCGGTGCCGCGCGTAATCTGGAAGAAGGTGGCAGCCTGACCATTATTGCCACCGCGCTGGTAGAAACCGGCTCCAAGATGGACGAGGTGATCTACGAGGAATTCAAGGGCACCGGCAACATGGAATTGCATCTGGATCGCAAGATTGCCGAAAAGCGCATTTACCCTGCCATCAACGTACGCCGCTCCGGCACGCGTCGCGAAGAGCTGCTGACCTCCGAGGAAGAACTGCAGCGCATGTGGATTCTGCGCAAGATTCTCAGCGCCATGGAAGATGTGCAGGCTACCGAGTTCATCCTCGACAAGCTCAAGGACACGAAGACCAACGACGAATTCTTCAATGCCATGAAGCGCAAGTAATCTTCGTCAGTTTGCCCTGCCGGTGAAATCGCCTGCAGGGCAGGCTCCTACGGAATCTCAAGACGGACAGTATTCGATGCCCTGCAAAGACCTGCGAGAATTCATCGCGCTTCTAGAACGGGAGGGCGACCTCAAACGCATTGCCACGGAAGTGGATCCGGTACTGGAAATCACCGAAATCAGCGACCGTACGCTGCGCGCCAACGGCCCTGCGCTGCTGTTTGAAAACGTCAAGGGCTCACGCATGCCCCTGCTCGCCAATCTGTTCGGGCACCCACGTCGCGTCGCCATGGCCATGGGGCAGAAAGACCTGCAGGGTTTGCGGGATGTCGGACACTTGCTGGCCTTCCTGAAGGAGCCCACACCACCAAAAGGCTGGAAGGAACTGTGGCAGAACCTGCCCGCCTACCGGCAGGTACTCAACATCGCTCCCGAGGTAAAAAAGAGCGCTCCCTGCCGCGAAGTCATCCTTGATGAGGACGACATCGACCTGCGCACGCTGCCCATCCAGACCTGCTGGCCGGAAGACGTTGCCCCGCTGGTGACATGGCCCCTGGTCATCACTCGCGGCCCTGAAAAAGAACGGCAGAACCTGGGCATTTATCGCATGCAGTTGCTGGGCCGCAACAAGCTGATCATGCGCTGGCTCTCACATCGCGGGGGCGCGCTCGATTTCCGCGACTGGCAGTTGAAGCACCCCGGCGAGGCCTTCCCGGTCACCGTTGCCATCGGGGCAGATCCGGCCACCATTCTGGCCACTGTCACCCCCATTCCGGACTCTCTTTCCGAATACGCTTTCGCGGGGCTGCTGCGCGGCGAGAAAACGGAAGTGCTGCAATGCCTGAGCAATGATCTGCAGGTGCCGGCAAGTGCAGAGATCGTCCTCGAAGGTGTCATCGAGCCTGGCGAGATGGCAGAGGAAGGCCCCTACGGAGACCACACCGGTTATTACAACGAAGTGGAACGCTTCCCGGTGTTCACCGTGAAGAAAATGACCCACCGCAAGGATGCCATCTATCACAGCACTTATACGGGACGACCGCCGGATGAGCCGGCCATGCTCGGTGTTGCGCTGAACGAAGTGTTCATTCCGTTGATCCAGAAGCAGTATCCGGAAATCGTGGATTTTTATCTGCCTCCGGAGGGTTGCTCCTATCGCATGGCCATCATCAGCATTCGCAAGCAATACCCCGGTCACGCCAAACGCATCATGATGGGTGCCTGGTCTTTCCTGCGCCAGTTCATGTACACCAAATTCGTCATCATCGTTGACGAGGATGTGAACTGTCGTGACTGGAACGATGTGGTATGGGCCATGACGACCCGCATGGACCCGGCACGGGACACCGTGCTGATGGAAAACACCCCGATCGACTACCTCGATTTTGCCTCACCGGTCTCCGGCCTGGGTTCCAAGATGGGCCTGGACGCCACCAGCAAATGGCCGGCGGAGACGACTCGGGAATGGGGGCGTCCCATCGCCATGAGCGAGAGCGTAAAAGCGCGAGTGGATGCCATCTGGGAGGAACTGGGGATCGATACCCAGAAGTGAACACAGACGGCGGCTTAGGGCATGCCGGCAGGAATGCGCTCAGTCCGGTTGCGGAAAATCGGGCAAATCCTGACTGATCAGTGTCGTCGCCGCCAGCAGATAACGCGCATTGCGCTCCGGTTCCTTCAGGCTTTGCAGCAATCTCGCCAATTCGGCAAACACTTCGTAATCCTGTCGCAGCTTGAGGCTGCGCTCCAGATAATCGCGCGCCTTTCCCCACAGCTGATTGCGCAGAGACAAACGCCCCAGTGCCAGCAACAACACAGCATCCTGCTCACGCGAGTTCAACCAGCCTTCGGCCTTTTGCAATTGCTGCACGGCCATCTTGTCATCGCTGCGCAGGCATAACAGGCTGTATTTGCGGACCAGGGTGTCACTCCACTGTGCGTCCAGGGATTTTTCCAGCGTTCTGAGTGCCTCGGGAAGCGCATCGATATTGGCCAGCGCATCCGCATACACCACAATCAGGGCATCGTCTGTTGTCAGTTTGCGTGTGCGTTTTTTCCACAGCTTGCGCAGTTGCGCAGGCGTCAGCGCCAGAGCCCCATTCGCCTGAGCCTGTTCGGAAAGCTCCTGCTCCAGCGCCGCCCGCAACTCTTCCTCCGGTGGCGGTGCATTATGCTCGCGCCGCTGCGCCCTAGCCTGCGACCAGGACTGCCCGGCATACACCAAGCGCATGGGATTGACCCAACCCAACAGCAACAGAACAAGGCGCAGAAGAATCAACAGGGCGATAATAGCGACAAAGAGTGCGAACAGGCTCGTCTCAAAACTGGCCGCCCCAAAGGAGATCAGCAGATAGCCCGGCTCACGCGCCAGAAACAGCGTTGCCAACAGACCCGTGAGCACCGCCAACAAAATATAGATAAACAGCCTGACCATGTCAGCGACCGCTCTCGGGGGAAGTGCGCGATTCCGCAAGCTGACGCAATAACTCCAGCGAACCGGAGATATCCGGTTTGTTCACGCTGACCGTGGCCTGTTCCAGCGTACGCATCTCTTCCGTCAACGTGCGCCCTGCTCCGCTGTCTATGGCGAAGTAGTTTGCCGCCCAGTCCGCACCTTTGCCCAGGCTATCGCGATACACCTGCGGTTCTCCCAACAGCAGACCCAGTTGTGCCTGCTCCAGCATAAGACGCAGGTTCTGTTTCAGCACGGCCTCCTGGGGCGGAGGCAACAGCGCCTCCGGCGCCACATCCCAGCGCTGCCAGACAAAGATGGAGCGCAGCAGGGCCAGCCCCCGGGCCACAAAACCCTGCTCACCGGCATTCAGTTCATCCCGTGTCTGAGTCAATTGCGCGTTGTAGTTGGCCACCATGGCATTGCGCAGCGAGAGCTGATCGATCAGCGGCATGAGATTATTGAGGCGAACATACAAACCGCTGAGGTCCACGTATCCCATATTGCGCAGCGCCAGCATTTCGCCTGCCAGCATATCGCGTACACCGAGTACGGAAATCTCTCCAGAATCGCGCAGCATTTCATCAACCGTGCTCAGAATCAGCAGGGCCGAGTCTCCATCGCCTTCCAATTGCAGTTTCTGGTTGGCCAGGCGCAGCAGATGTTCCGCCTCCGTCCACACCCAGTCGGCATCCGCCTGTTGCTGAGGCAAAGCGCTGAGTTGTTGCTGCAAGGAGGCCTCATTGCGTGCCAGAGCATTCAGACGGGACTCCATCTCACTGCGCAACTGTGCCAGCATGGCCGTGTTGACGAGATTGTCGGGCAACTCGAGCCTGGGCGTGGGCGGCGGAGCCGTCGGCACCTGGGCAAGCGTCTCACGCAGCGTGGAATTCTCGTCCTGCAATTGCGCCAGAATCATGTCCGTGCGCGACTGCTCGTAGAGTAGAAAACCCAGCGTGAGAATTACCGGAACCAACAGCAGCACCACGATCAGGAAACGTTTCAGGCCCCGTCCGCGGGAACGCCCCCGGGCCTGATTCTGACGGCTGATCTCATCCAGCACACGCGGGGTATCCCCCCGGGCAGTGGCTTCCTGATTGCTTTGAACACTGGTTTCGCTCACGGTGACTCCGTTTCGGGGCGGATGCGCAGCAGGCTGGCGAAAATGGCATCATCGTCTGCGCCGCCGGCGTCTGTCACATGGACAAAACCTGCAGCCCGGGCAGTCTCCAGAACACGCCTGGAGGGAACGATTACGCGCAGTTGCTGCTGCAAGCTTAACAAAGCCTTCTGTTCCTTGTCCTGCGCCGGATCAAGCGAGGCGTTTTTCCCATCGTCCGGCTTCAGCAGCTGCACAAAACTCTCCAGAATCTGTTGACTGCTCAGAACGAGTACATTGATACCCTCGTTCTCCATCATGCCCAGCACCTCCCGCCGCTCGTAGCGGGGCACCCGGCGCCGGTAGACCTCGATATAGTCGACCCGCGCCCCTCTCTCGCGCAGGGTGTCGGCAAGCAGCTCCCTGCCCCCCTGCCCGCGAAACAGGGCGATGCGCTTGCCCTTCACGCTCTGCAGGCCCGCAAGTGCCAGCAGATGCTCGCTGGTCACCCCCTCATCGGAGCAGTACACGGGCCAGGGTTCTTCACGCAGAATCGCGGCGGTGCCAGGACCAACGGCATAGGCACTCAGCCCCACCGGCATCTGGGGCCAGTACTGCCGAATCCACTCAAGCCCCAGATTGGCGGCATTGGTGCTGATAAAGATAGCGATATCGAACTGATCGAGCGCCAGGATGCCGGCCTTGATCCGCTCGATATCCTCGTGCTGCCGCAGCGGTTCAATCTCCAGCATTGGCAGCGACAGCGCCATGCCACCGGCGGCGCTGATGCGGGCGGCAATCCCTTCGGCCTGTCGGCCCGGACGTGTCAGCAGCACGCGGGCTCCTGCCAGCACAGCATTCTTGCCGATAGCAGCGGATTGCGGCCCCTGGGAGCTCATTATGAGTGCAGGGCCTGCAAAATGACGTCCGCCCCCTTATCCAGCAGGTCCTCTGCCACGGCAATGCCCAGGCGCTCGGCCTCACGGCGAGGCCCGCGGATTTCGCTGCGCAGGATGCGGGACCCATCGGCCTCGCCCACCAGCGCCCGCAGATACAACTGCTCGCCCTCCAGCTCGGCAAAACAGGCAATGGGCACCTGGCAACCTCCATTGAGACGGGTATTCACGGCCCGTTCGGCAATAACCCGATCAGCGGTATCGGCATGGTGCAAACCCTGCAGCAAGGCCATCAACTCCTGATCATCCGTGCGGCATTCGATGCCGACAGCACCCTGACCACCGGCCGGCAGGGAGACAGTGCTGGGCAGGCGCTGCGCAATGCGGCTGCCCAGTTCGAGCCGCAGCAGGCCTGCGGTGGCGAGAATGATGGCGTCGAACTCACCACGGTCGAGCTTGGACAGACGTGTGCCGACATTGCCTCTCAGGTCACCGATTTCCAGGTCCGGGCGCAGGCTGCGCAACTGGCACTGCCGGCGCAGGCTCGAGGTGCCCACGCGTGCGCCCTGGGGCAGCTCTTCCAGGCTGCCATAACGGTTGGAGACAAAGGCATCCGTCGGATCCTCACGCTCACAGATCACGGCAAGACCCAAGCCTGGCGGGAAGGCCATCGGCACGTCCTTCATCGAATGCACGGCGATATCGGCACGATTTTCCAGCATGGCCACCTCCAGCTCCTTGACGAACAAAGCCTTGCCACCAATTTTGGACAGCGGGCTGTCCAGCAGGACATCTCCACGGGTGGTCATCCCTACCAGCTCCACCTGCAGCCCCGGATGCTGGCGCTGCAGGGTATCCCTGACGAAATAGGCCTGCCAGAGGGCAAGCGGGCTCTCGCGTGTGGCGATGCGGATCAATTCTTTGGCCATAGTGACTCTCTTGCTTGAAAAACCTTTACCAGACAAATCCTGCGCGGATTCTACGCCAAACCGCCCGGGATTTCCTGTTGCAGGCATCCCCCGGATGTGTCGATGCAGCGGATTATGCTGGTATAATCGCCGCCCCTTAAGCCGCCTTTGATCCTGCGAGAAGCCTTATGAGCGACAAATCATCCGACGCCATCAAACCCTGGGGAGGCCGTTTCAGCGAACCCACCGATGCGTTCGTGGAACGTTTTACCGCCTCTGTGGATTTCGACAAGCGCCTCTATCACCACGATATCAACGGCTCGATCGCCCACGCCACCATGCTGGGGGAAGTGGGGATTCTCAGCGAGCAGGAGGTCCAGGACATCATCAACGGCCTGGAAGCCATTCGCGAAGACATCGTGCAAGGGCGTTTCGAATGGTCCGTGAGCCTCGAAGATGTGCACATGAACATCGAATCCGCGCTCACCCAACGCATCGGCGTAACGGGCAAGAAGCTGCACACCGGCCGCTCACGCAACGACCAGGTCGCCACCGACATCCGGCTGTATGTGCGCGACGAAATCGACTCCCTGCTGGAGACGCTGCTGCGCCTGCAATTGGCCCTGCTCGATCTCGCCGAGCGCGAGGCAGACACCATCATGCCCGGCTTTACCCACTTGCAGACCGCACAGCCCATCACCTTCGGCCACCATATGATGGCCTGGTTCGAGATGCTGGAGCGCGATGCCGGTCGCCTGCGCGACTGTCGCGCACGCATGAATTTCTCTCCGCTGGGCGCTGCGGCGCTGGCGGGTACCAGCTACCCGATCCAGCGTGAAACCACCGCTCGCCTGTTGGGCTTCAGTGGCCCCACGCGCAATTCGCTGGATTCCGTGAGCGACCGTGACTTCGCCATTGAACTGGCGGCGGCCGGCAGCCTGATCATGACGCATCTGTCGCGCTTCTCCGAGGAGCTGGTGCTGTGGACCTCCTCCCAGTTCGATTTCATCGATCTGCCGGATCGCTTCTGTACAGGCTCTTCCATCATGCCGCAGAAGAAAAACCCGGACGTGCCGGAGCTGGTGCGTGGCAAGACCGGCCGGGTCAATGGTCACCTGATTGCCCTGCTGACCCTGATGAAGTCCCAGCCCCTGGCCTACAACAAGGACAACCAGGAGGACAAGGAGCCGCTGTTCGATCTGATCGACACCCTGCGCGACTGTCTCAAGGCCTATGCCGACATGATGCCGGCCATTCAGCCTAAAAAGGAACAAATGGCCCGCGCCGCACTCAAGGGCTATGCCACCGCAACCGACCTCGCCGACTATCTGGTGCGCAAGGGCATCCCCTTCCGCGATGCCCACGAGGTCGTGGGCAAATCGGTGGCCTATGGCATCTCGCAGCAGAAGGATCTGAGCGAACTGCGCCTCGACGAACTGCGCCAGTTCTCACAGCAGATTGACGAGGATGTCTTCACCGTGCTGACACTGGAGGGATCGGTGCAGGCCCGCAGGCATATCGGCGGCACCGCGCCGGAGCAGGTGCGCGCCGCCGTGGCACACTACCGAGCCCTGTTGGCCAGCCGCTGACCCGGCACCTCCGGCAATTCAGCGATTGCCGGAGGCCTGTAATTCAATACGGTACTGCCGCGACTCGGAATCTCGACGGGTAGTCACCGTGACCACGTCCCCTGCGCGATGCTTTTCCAGCGCGTTGAGCAGATCGTCCTCGTTATTGACGACCTCGCCATCGATTGCCGTGATGACATCGCCCAGCAGAATTCCCCGTGCGGATTCCCGCAGCCCGCGCATGCCTTCACGCTCGGGGCTGCCGCCCTCGATCACATCCATCACGATCACCCCCTGCACCTGCGAGTTGTTGCGGTAGTACTCCGCATACTGCAGGGGCAGCAGCGCAATGCCGAGACTGGGGGTCTGCACACGGCCGTAGTTGATCAGATCCGGGACGATCTTCTTGACGATATTCACCGGGATGGCAAAACCAATGCCGGAGCTGGCGCCGGAGGGGCTGTAAATGGCCGTGTTAACCCCGATCAACTGCCCAAGGGAGTTGAGCAGTGGGCCACCGGAGTTGCCCGGGTTGATGGCCGCATCCGTCTGAATCACATCGCGAATCTTGCGCCGGCTCATGGAATCGATCTCCCGGCCCAGCGCACTGACCACCCCCACGGTCAGCGTGGTATCCAGACCAAAGGGGTTACCGATGGCGATCACCTTGCGCCCCACTTCCAGCAAGGAAGAATCCCCAATGGCCAGCGGAATCAGCTTGTCCTCGGGGGCGTCGATGCGCAGCACGGCAAGGTCCTTGTCCGGCTCCGCACCAACAAGCTCCGCCTGATAGGCATTGCCGTCCTGCAGGGTGACCGTCAGGCGGGACGCCTGCTGAATGACGTGAAAATTGGTCACCACATAGCCATCCCGGCTCCAGATAAAGCCCGAACCACTGCCCTGAGGAACTTCCTGCGGGTTCAGGGAGTAGAAGGAACGGCGCACGAGCCGGGAATTGGTGATATAGACCACCGAAGGACTCGCCTGCTTGAAGATATCGATCGTATTGGCTTCGTCGTCGGTTTTAAACTGTGTGTAATCCGGTTGTGCCACTGCGGCTGCAGAGACAAATGACAGCAATAAAGGCAGGCTCAGCATCAGCAACTGCCATTGGCGGGGGATGGACAGGGACTTCATGAACTCGATCTCCAGACTTCAAACCATGTGTCTTTAATGTAGGCGCAGACTCCGATTATTCAAGGCGATACCACGCTACTCAATGCAGCAGCATGTCACCCGCCATGCCCAGCATAAAGCCCATGACGGCCCCCATGGGCGGACTCCAGTGCCGCTCCAGGGGTACTTTCGGGGCGATATCCTGGAACACCGAATACAGGATGCCCCCGGCGGCAACCAGCACAATAAGCGCCAGGGCCTCTTCATGGGTGCTGAACCAGTAATACCCGCCCATCGCCGCCAGTGGCCCGAGAAAGGCCATCAAGGAAAACAGCAGCAGAACGCGCCGGGCGCTGTAAACCCCCGCATCGCTCAACTCACGGAAGGCGTTATAGCCTTCGGGGATATTCTGCAAAGCAATCAGCGCTGCCAGCAGAAAGGCAGACTGGCTGCCCAGCGCGAAAGCTGCACCCAGCGCCAGTGATTCAGGCACAAAATCCAGCAGCATGGCAAGCATCTGACCCGCTGGCGTGGCAGCGCGGGACAGGGCCCTGTCGATCAGCATAAAGGCCAGCCCGCCTGCTACAAGACTGACGGATGCCGTAAGAGGCGGGAGCTTGGCACTGCCCTCGGGCACCAGTACCAGCGCCACGGCAGACAACAGGGCTCCCCCGCCAAAGGCCATGACCGTGTGGCTGAACTCGGCACCCGGCACCCGGGTATTGCTGCCCAGGCGGGCAATCACGGCACCGCATGGCATGGCCAGCCCGGCCAACAGCGTAATACAGGACAACAACAACAATTCGCCCGGCACGCCTGCTCCTCCGCTCAGTCCTGACGGTGTCGCGCCAGGCGAAAGGCGAGACTCTTCTTCACCGAGGGCCACTCGCTCTCGAGTATGGAAAACACCACCGTATCACGATAGGCCCCATCGGGCTCTATGGAGTGGTTGCGCAATACCCCATCCTGTTTCGCGCCCAGACGGGCAATGGCATGGCGTGATGCCTGGTTATACCAATGGGTGCGGAACTCCACGGCGATGGTCTGCAGGGATTCAAAGGCATGACGAAGCAGCAACAGCTTGCATTCGGTGTTAACCGCACTGCGCTGATGAGAGGCCGCGTACCAGGTGTAGCCAATCTCCACCCGGCGATGCTGTGACACGGCATTGCAATAGCGGGTACAGCCAATCACCTGTTGCGTAGGTTTGTGCACCACCGCAAAGGGCAGCGCCAGGCCCAGGCTCCTGTCACGCAGGGCCGTGGCAATATAGGCTTCGGTGTTCTCCGGCGCAGGCACGCTGGTGAACCACAAGCGCCACAGCTCACCATCCTGCGCCGCATACCGCAGAGCTTCTTCATGTTCTGCCCTCAGGGGCTCAAGCCGAACGGTTTCACTCTCCAGCACCACGTCCTGCAACCATTCCTGCACGGCTGTCTCCTCACTTCATGACACCCTCGTCGGGTGCTCCTGTCCTTCTGTGCGCCCACATCTGCTGTTTCAGGGCTGACAACACAGTAACACAGCTATTCATAAAGCAAGAGGGGGTGTGATCTGCACCACACCCCCTCTCTGGTCGCTGCTCGCGCTGCGGAGAACTTACTGCTGATTCTGTCCGCGCGACATCATCTGCTCCATGCGCTCGTTTTGCAGCTGCGAATAACGGGCGAGCTGGTCGGCGCTCAGAACCTTGCCGAGGATTTCCTCGGACTGTTTCTGCATTTCGGCACGGCGCTCCATCATGCGCTCCATGCCGGCACCCTGACCACCGCCGTTCTGGGCATTCTGGCGCATCATGCCGCCCTGGCCTTGCCCCTGCCGCATATTGCCGCTGCCGTTCTGGGCACCATGCGCGGCGTGATCGGCGCTCTGATCCGCATTCGCACCGTGCCCGGCATGGTCACCATTCTGGGCGTTCTGACGCATCGCGCCCCCGCCCTGGCCCTGGCGCATATTGCCGCTGCCATTCTGCGCACCGTGCGCGGCCTGATCACCGCCGCCATCGTGCCCGGCATGGTCGCCACCCTGGCCCTGACCCTGACGCATCATGCCGCCACCCTGTCCGCCCTGGCCCGCAGCCCCACCCATCTCCTGCATGGCGGCTCTGCGCATCTCGCCAATCTGGGCCATTGCTTCGCGGAAGGCAGGCTCTTGCTCTGATGTCACATTAAGCTGGGAAATCAGCTCCTTGATCTGGGCTTCGGAATTCATGCCCATGTTCATACCACCGCCCTGTCCGCCGCCTGGCTGGGCCATCCCTGTCTGTGCCAGTACGGACAGAACGACAGCAGTGAAAACAGTCTTGATCGATTTGTTCATAAGATTCTCCGAGTGAACGTGTTATCGGTTCATACGCAGGCAGGCAGTCAAATCCGTCGTCTACCCAAGCATTGAGATTTTACTGGAGCATTGTGCGCCAGACTAAAGCAAACTTTCTATCATCCCGGCGAAACCCATCGCTTCAGGCAAAGGATTCCAGCAACTCGCTCTTCTCCAGCCACAAGGCCTCCACCTCGTCGCTGCGGGCCCTGGCGCTGGCCTGCCTGTGCAGCAGCTCGTTCAGCTCCTTCTTGCGATCGTCCTCGTACAGGCCCGGATCCGCCAGCGTCTGCTCCATGTCCGCCAGTTCGCCATGCAGGGAATCGAGCTGCTGTTCCAGCTTGCGAATCTCCTTGCGCAAAGGGGCGACCTGTTCGCGCAGGGCCGCCGCCTGCTGACGCTGTTCCCGCTTGTCGGATTTGCGTGGCTCCGAGTCCCTGCTCGCCGTTCCGGTCCCCGCCCGGCTCTGCTCCTGCATCCAGCGTTCGTAATCCTGCAGGTCACCGTCGAACTCCACACAACGACCCTGATGCACGCAATAGAATTCGTCCACGGTATTGGCCAGCAGATGACGGTCATGAGAGACAATAATCAACGCGCCCTGATAGCCCTGCAACGCAAGCGTGAGGGCATGACGCATCTCCAGATCCAGATGGTTGGTGGGTTCGTCCAACAGAAGCAGATTGGGTTTCTGCCAGGCCACCAGGGCAAGCGCCAGACGGGCTTTTTCTCCTCCGGAAAAATTTCCGATCGCTTCATTCACGCGATCCCCGTGGAAATCAAACCCTCCGAGGAAATCCCGCAGAGACTGTTCGCGCGCACCCGGGTCCAAACGCTGCAGCAGCAACATCGGGCTTGCGGCAAGGTCGAGCACATCCACCTGATGCTGCGCAAAATATCCGACCTGCAAATAACGCGAACGGCGCAGTTCTCCCGTCAACGGAGCGAGCTCACCGGCGATGCAGCGCAGCAGGGTGGATTTGCCCTCGCCATTGAAACCCAGCAGGGCGATGCGCGTGCTGTCGCGCACACTCAATCGCACTTGTTTCAGCAGCGGCTCTGCGTAACCGATATCCACCTTCTCCAGCGCCACCAGTTCCGCCGGCAGGCGTTCCGGCTCAGGGAATTCGAAATAGAACGGTGAGTCTATATGGGCAGGCGCAATTTTCTGCATGCGATCCAGCTCCTTGAGACGGCTCTGCGCCTGCCGGGCTTTTGTCGCCTTGGCACGGAAACGCCGCACGAAATCCTCAATCTGAGCGACACGGCGCTGCTGCTTCTCGAACATGGCCTGTTCCTGCGCCAGGCGTTCCGCACGCTGCGTTTCGAAGCTGCTGTAATTACCGCGATAAAGCGCCAGCTTCTGTTGTTCCACACTCACGACATAATCAATGACATTGTCGAGAAAACTGCGGTCGTGGGAAATGATCAACAGGGTTCCCTGATAACGTTTCAGCCACTGCTCCAGCCACAGTGTCGCCTCCAGGTCGAGGTGGTTGGTTGGCTCATCAAGCAGCAGCAGATCGGAGGGTGCCATGAGCGCCGCAGCAAGGTTCAGGCGAATCCGCCATCCGCCGGAAAAACCGGACACGGGCTGTTCAAACTGTTCACTGCGAAAACCAAGCCCGGACAGCAATTGCATGGCACGATTGCGGATGTCATAGCCGCCGATCTTGTCCATCTCGCTGTGCCAGTGTGCGATGCCGGCACCGTCTCCCGCCTCCTCGGCCTGCACCAGTGCCTGCTCGATACGCCTGTATTCAGCATCGCCATCGAGCACGAATTCGACGGCACTGGCGGCACTGGCCTGGGTCTCCTGGCGCATATGGGCGCAGCGTGTCCCCTCGGGCATGGACAACTCTCCCTGGTCCAGCGCCAGCTGCCCCAGAAGGCAGGCGAAAAGACTGGATTTCCCGCTACCATTGCGCCCCACCACGCCAATCTTCTGGCCGTGGTGAATCGCCAGGTTGGCCTGGCGCAGCAAAACAAGATCACCACGCATCAGGGTGGCATCATTCAGGGAAATCATGGCAGGTTCTCACTCGGGAAATCGCGCAATGGCGAAGCTGCGCAATGATACCTCCCCCGGCACTGGCCTGCACCTGTTCCACCGCAGTAACTGCACGCCATTCTGTGCGGATTGATTTCCATGGGCTTACTTCGTACACTCAAAACACTTTCGCACGCCGATACCGGCGCTGAATGAACCGACTCTATGAAACAAATTCTGCTGATTGACGATGACGAAAAACTGGGGCAATTGCTGACCCAGTATCTTGAGCGCTACGACATGACTGTCACGGCGGCACAGACACCATCCAGGGGTTTTGAGTACCTCAAGCGCAACAAGCCGGACCTGCTCATCCTCGACGTGATGCTGCCGGAAAAGGACGGTTTTGAGATCTGCCGCGAAATTCGCGCCAAATCCTCAATCTACGGCCAGCTGCCCATTCTCATGCTGACCGCCCACGGGGAGGTCACCGATCGCATTGTGGGCCTGGAGCTCGGCGCAGACGATTATCTGCCCAAACCCTTCGAACCCCGCGAACTGGTGGCGCGTATCAGCAATATCCTGCGCCGCACCAGTGATGAAGCGCGCAGCCTGCAGGACGTGCCGAAGATTCAGGGCCTGGAAGTGGACACCGTGCGCCGCACCGTCAAACTGGACGATGAACTGGTGGAACTGACCACCATGGAGTACGAGCTGCTGATCCTGTTCATGCAGTCCCCCAACAAGACCTTTACGCGGGACGAGCTGATGAACCGCCTGCGCGGTATCGACGCGGAGCTGTTCTCCCGCGCCGTGGACACCCTGGTCAGCCGCCTGCGGCACAAGCTCCACGATACATCGAAAACCCCCCGTTTTATCAAAACCGTCTGGGGACGCGGCTATACCTTCGTGGGCGAGCCCGCCTGACAGGGTTTTAACGGCGTGATGGCAACGCAGATCGTCCTGCAAACCTCGGCCCCATTCAGAACCGTCCGCTCGAAGACGATGGCGGCACACAGGAGACGAAGTCGCTCATGAGCCTGGTTGCCCGCGTCAACAATTCGCTGTTCCTGCGCCTGTTTCTGATCTTCAGCGCAACAGTGCTGGTGTTCTTTCTCATCATCACCTTTGCCATCCGGCAGATCGACCGCAACTGGCGCGCCGAGCGGCTGAGCCCCCTGCCGGATTTCTACCTCGACAATATCACGCTGATCGTGGACAACATCGGGGTGCCCCCGGACCTGGAGCGCGCCAACCAGCTCTCGCAGGAACTGTCGCTCACCATCATCATCCGCAGCCCGCACATCAACTGGCAGTCCGATGACCAGAACGATCTGGACATCTCAAGAGCCATCTTCGTGCGCAGCCTGTCCGAGCAGGCGCAGATGATGGAAGTGGGGAATGAGGACGTAATCCGGGTGTCGCGCGGGGGTTATGAGTACTACCTCAACCGGCGGGTACCCACTCTCAGCGAATACGATTATGTGGTGGTCTATGTCGGCCTGGCCATGGCGGCGTTGGTGCTGCTGCTCAACTTCTGGCTGGTGCGCCGCCTGCTGGCCCCGGTCAAGCAACTGCGCGAAGGGGCCGAACGCATCTGCGAGGGCGACCTCAGCTACCGCGTGAAGACCCATCGCACGGACGAGCTGGGCGAGCTGACCGACAGCGTCAATCACATGGCCGACTCCCTGCAATCCATGCTGGAGGCCAAACGGCAACTGCTGCTGGCCATCAGCCACGAACTGCGCACGCCGATTACCCGTGCCAAGCTGCACCTGGAGTTCATGGAGGACGGCAGCGTCAAGGAGAATCTTGGCGATGATATCAACGAGATCGACCTGCTGATCTCCGACCTGATCGAGGCCGAGCGCCTGAGCAACCAGCACCAGGCCCTGCTGGCCGAGCATGTGGACTTTGCCGACTATATCGGACTGGTGTTGCAGGCCTACCACGACTACAAGGGGGGTGTTGTCTTCGAACGGCCGGAGGAGGATGTCTCCATCTCCATCGACAAGCTGCGTACGCGTCTGTTGCTGACCAATATCGTCAACAACGCCATCCGCCACGGGCGCGATAATCCCATCACCGTGCGCGTATCCTTCAGCGGCAACCATGCCGTGCTGGAAGTGGAAGACCAGGGCGAGGGCATTTCAGAAGAGCACATGGAACACCTCAGCGAACCCTTCTACCGCGCGGACAGCGCCCGCCAGCGCAATACCGGCGGCTTCGGCCTCGGTCTCTACCTGTGCCGGCTGATCGCCCAGGCCCACGGGGGCCGCCTGGAGATCAGCAGCGAGCTGGGGGTTGGCACGCATGTGAAGGTGTATCTGCCCTATGAGCAGGAGAGTCAGGAGTATCGGGAGGACGCCTGATAGACGCAGGCAGCATGGCATATCTGTAGAAGCCAGCCCTGCTGGCGCGGCTCACAAACCGGATTCTGCTCTGAGTGACCCTTCCAATCAGTTCGCTTGCAGGCAAGCTCCTACAGGGCCAGTTTCTTTTTCAGTCCAGCAGAATTTTCAGATTGGGATCGCCTGCAGGCAGGCTCCTACAAGGAGCTCAATCCTCCTGTAGGAGCCTGCCTGCAGGCGATCAGAGATTAATCAATCACTCAGTCGCGATTTGCTTGCGCGCGGCGACGGCGCATATAGCCCATCACCAGCACAAAGAGCACCAGCAAAATCGGCACCAGAGCGGTATTGATGAACTTCAGCGTACTGCCCAGGCGTTCGATGTTGCGGTTCAGCGTCAGTTGTACCTCCCGCAGCCGACGACGGGTTTCCAGTTGCTGGGCATAGAAACGGTCAATTTCCGCCTGCTGCTCCGCTGAAGGCCCGCTGCCCTGGTTACTGGCATTGAGCGCGCTGATCTGCTGCTCGGTCTGACGCAGATTGTCGAGCAGCTCGGTTTCTTCCTGACGCAGACGATCATCGGCATCGCGCTGCAGCTCGATCACGGCAAGGAAGGGACGCGCATAGCGACCACGGCTGCGGATCGTCACCAGCTCGGCATTGCCGGCGAGATTGTCCAGCGCATTCATCACGAAGTCACCATTGCTGGCAAAGGCCTGCGGAATGCGCTGACCGAGGAAGTTCTGCACCTGCACCCACATTCTGTCACCCAGCAGGTCGGTGTCCGCCACGATGATCAGATTCACCGTACCATTGGAATCGCTCAGATGGGGTGGCAGCTCCACCGGTTCCTGTGCGGTTTCGTCCGCCGGGGAACTCAGGTCTTCCTCGGAGTCAGTCGCCTCGGCCGATGCCGGCGGCGGGCCGTCCGGGAAGGCCGTGTGCACATTGCCCGAGACCCGCGCGGCAATCGTGTAGCGGGTATCCGTGGGCTGGAATTCATCCAGCAAAATGGTGGGGTCGGTCAGCGCCTTGAAGAACTCCCCTTCCATCAGCATCGCATTGGCGCTGGAGCGTACCAGCGGTTCAAAATTCGTCGTGGCACCTTCCACAGGCGACAGCGCACCCACGGAAGAGAAATTCATCACCTGGAGGCCAGTGGTGGTAATGTCATTGGCAAAACCCTGACGCTGCACCCCCAACATGCCATAGTGCTGCACGGGACGCGTTGCATCACCGACATTCACCATCAGCGCCAGCTCGCGATCCGCCACCACGCGCGCGGGGTCATAGGCAACGCCCCAGGCACTGAGCAGTGGTGCAATATCGGAGGACTGGTTGGGCAGGGGCACCGGCACACCATCCTGGCCGGGTTGTGCCTGGGCATCCGCATTGGGGTCGAGGAACACCATCGCGCGCCCGCCCCGCAGCACAAACTGGTCGATGGCGTATTGGGTCTGCTCGCTCAGGTTCTGTGGGTGTACCAGCAGCAGAATGGAAATATCCTCGTCGATGAGTTTCACCTCCGGGCTGATGCGGCGCACTTCATAAAGCTGACGAATCGAATCCATGATCATCCAGGGTGAGGTCGGACGCATGGTCTGCGTGTTCACCCCACCGTCGATCGGCAGCGAAGACAAAAAGCCCACCACCGGCGGCTTCGGGTTCGCCACCTGCGTAATCAGTTTGGAGAATTCATATTCCAGAAACTCTTCCTGATCGGGACGGATCAGCCCCAGTGTCTTGAAATTGGCGGCCGCGCCCTCTTCCTCGCCACTTTCCGGCAGCGTGGTGGTATCCAGGGCCACGAGACCGAAGAAGACTTCCTCCCCCCCCTGGCTCAACGGGACGCGCTGCACCCCGTACTCCCCTGCCTGATCCTCCTCTTCGGAGAAGGGCACCGGGTCGATGACACGCAGACTCAGTTTGCCGTCACTGGCAATCACCATCTCACGCAGCAGCTCCTGCACACGCACACCATAGGAGCGCAGTTGCGGCACATTGGCAGTCGCCTCCTCCGAGTAGAAGAACAGCAACTCCACCGGGCGTTCGAGGCTGCTCACAATCGTGCGCGTGCCATCGGCCAGGGTGTACAGGCTGTCTTCGGTCAGGTCCACACGCCAGCGTGGAATCAGGCTGATAACAGCAACGCTGATGAGCAGGAACAGACCCGTCAGCACCAGGCCGGTAGCAGAGAATAAAGTCTTGTTATTCATCATCAGCCCCCTCAGTTCGCTTTCTTGATTTCAATGACGATGGCCGATGCAAACAGCCATGACGCGATGAAGACGATAAAGAAGAGGATGTCGCGAATATCCAGCACCCCCTTGCTGATCGAATCGAAATGCGTCAGGAAGCTCAGCGCGGCAATGGCATCCACCAGGAACTGGGGCGCCCAGGCAAAGGCATTGAGCACGATCTCCGTGCCGCAGGCGACAAACACGAAACAGATCGCCACGGTGAGGATGAAGGCGATAACGGAGTTGCGCGTCATGGCAGACATGCAGGAACCGATGGACAGGAAACCACCCGCCATCAGCCAGCTGCCCAGATAGGCGGCAACGATCACACCGTTGTCCGGGTCCCCGAGGTAATTCACGGTGATCCAGATCGGGAAGGTCAGCAACAGCGCCACCCCGCACAATACCCAGGCGGCCAGGAACTTGCCCAGCACGGCATCGGACAGCTTTACCGGCAGGGTCATCAGCAGCTCGATGGTGCCGGTCTTGCGCTCATCCGCCCACAGGCTCATGGCAATCGCCGGAATCATGAACAGATACAGCCAGGGGTGGAAATTGAAAAAGGGCATCAGGTCTGCCTGGCCGCGCTCGTAGAACGCGCCCATGTCGAAGGTGAAGATCCCCGACATCACCAGGAAGATGACGATGAAGACATAGGCCAGCGGCGTGGCAAAATAGCCGGCGAGCTCACGCGCAAAGATAATCTGCATCTTGTTCATGGTCTCACCCCTGCTGCTCTGTGCTGATCATGTGGGCGCTCTCCAGCGCCGAGTCCTGGGTGACGTGGCGGAAATAATCCTCCAGCAAACCCTCCACCATGTGGAACTCCGCAACGGGCCAGTGCCCGTTCTGCGATTTCTCGGACACCTTGTTGAACAGGTGGCGCCCTGCCACCGGCAGCAGAATGAAGTGGCGACCACTGTCATCTGCCTGCTCTATCTCCCGCACATCGGGGTCTGCCGCCAACGCGGCACGCAGATCGAAATCCTCGGTCAGACGAATGCTGACAGCACCGTAATAGGCCGAACGCGCTTCCAACTCCTTCGGTGTGCCATCGGCGAGAATGCGACCGCGGGCGATGATGATCGCACGGCTGCACACGGCACTGACCTCCTCAAGAATATGCGTGGAAATGATGACGATCTTGTCCTTGGCCAGGTTGCGGATGAGCTGACGCACATGGTGTTTCTGGTTCGGGTCCAGACCATCGGTGGGCTCATCAAGAATCAGCACCTTGGGGTCGTGGATGATGGCCTGCGCCAGACCTACGCGACGCTTGAAACCCTTGGACAGGGTATCGATGGTCTTGTGGCAGACCGAGCCCAGCTCAACATCATCGATCACTTTCTGGATGCGACGCTGCTTTTCCTCACCCGTGAAACCGCGCACCTCGGCGATGAAGTCGAGAAACTCCAGCGTGGTCATGTCCGGGTAACTGGGCGCCCCTTCCGGGAGATAGCCAATGAGGGATTTGACGGCAATGGGGTCTGTTGCAATATTGTGCCCATCTACGGTCACGGAACCCTGCGTGGGGGCCAGAAAGCCGGTGATGACCTTCATGGTGGTGGACTTGCCGGCGCCGTTGGGCCCGAGAAAGCCGAGCACTTCCCCCTCGGCCACCTTGAAACTCAAATCGTCTACTGCGGTAAAACTGTCAAATTTTTTTGTTAACTGACTAATTTCAATCATGTTTACTACCCACATATCCTGGCACGGAAACCCGGGCCTCATGCCCGTCCATGCCCACTGGCGCGGTGGCGTGGCAGACGCAAAAACGTGTCGCCAAAAAGTCGAGGGGCAACTATAGGACCGGGAATTGTTATTTTCAAGAACCCGGCCCTCCTTGTAACAGCCTGTAACGCAATGGCTTTTGCGGGAGGGCTGCGGGTATAATTCCCACACTCAAATTCTGAAACCTTGACTATCAATGACTGTTTTCCTGCGCCTTGTCCTGATCGTTCTCCTGAGCTGCAACCTCGCCGGCTGCGGACAAAAGGGTCCTCTACAGCGTCCCGGCCAGACCGCTACTGCGGTCGCCCTGCGCTAGGCAGCACCGAAAACCCTTGCCTCAGGTGACCCCCATGGAACCCTTTGTCTACCAAGACCACACCCTGTATGCGGAACAGCTCAGCGTTGCCGAGATCGTCCGTCATCATGGCACGCCCTGCTTTATCTACTCGCGGGCGGCACTGGAACACAATCTTGCGGCGTATGAAGCCGCGCTGACAGGCACCGACCACCTGACCTGTTTCGCGGTCAAGGCCAACTCCAATCTTGCCGTGCTCAATGTTCTGGCCCGGCAGGGTGCCGGTTTTGACATCGTCTCCGGTGGCGAGCTGGAGCGTGTCGTGCGCGCCGGCGGCGACCCCGGCAAGGTCATTTTCTCCGGCCTGGGTAAGACCGAGGCGGAAATCGCCCGTGCGCTGGAACTGGGCATTCTGTGCTTCAACATCGAATCGGAACCGGAGCTGGAGCGCATCAACGCCGTTGCGGGCCGCCTCGGCAAGCGGGCTCCCATCTCCCTGCGGGTCAACCCTGACGTGGACGCGGGTACTCACCCCTACATCTCCACCGGGCTGAAGGAGAACAAATTCGGTATCGCCATCGACGTGGCTCCTGAGGTGTACAAGCGCGCTGCCGCCCTGCCTCACATCCAGGTCGTGGGCGTGGACTGCCACATCGGCTCCCAGCTGACCACCATCGCCCCCTATCTGGATGCCATCGACCGTCTGCTTGTGCTGGTGGACGAGCTGGCACGTCACGGCATTGTCATTCATCACTTCGACATCGGTGGCGGGCTGGGCGTGAACTACCGTGACGAGACTCCCCCGGCGACCGGCGACTTCATCCGCGCCGTGCTGGACAAAATTGCCGGGCGCGGCATGCGTCTGCTGCTGGAGCCCGGCCGCTCCATCTGCGCCAATGCCGGCATCTTCGTGACCCGGGTGGAGTTCCTGAAGCATACCTCACACAAGAATTTTGCTATTGTTGACGGCGCCATGAACGATCTGCTGCGCCCGGCCCTGTACAGCGCCTGGCAGAAGATCATTCCGGTACAGGAAGCGGCTGCCGATGCACAGACACTGGAATACGACGTGGTTGGCCCGGTCTGCGAATCCGCCGATTTCCTGGGCAAGAACCGCCAGCTGGCCCTGGCACAGGGAGACCTGTTGGCCGTGCGCACCGCAGGGGCCTATGGCTTTGTCATGAGCTCCAACTACAACACGCGCAACCGCGCAGCGGAAATCATGGTGGACGGCAGTACCGCCACGGTGGTCCGGCGCCGGGAGACATTGGAAGACCAACTGGCCCTCGAACAGGTACTGGCAGACTGATACAGAACGACAATATGCGCTTACCCTTTACCAAAATGCACGGCCTGGGCAATGACTTCATGGTGCTGGACCTGATCTCGCACCCCGTCAGCCTGAGCAGCGAACAGATCCGGCAACTGGCCGACCGCCAGTTCGGCGTGGGCTTTGATCAGCTGCTGCTGGTGGAAGCCCCCACACAACCGGATGTGGACTTCAATTACCGCATCTTCAACTGCGATGGCGGCGAAGTGGAACACTGCGGCAACGGCGCCCGCTGCTTTGCACGCTTCGTGCTCGACAAGGGGCTGACCGCACGCAAGGAAATCCGTGTCCGCACCCGGCGCGGCGTCATCGTGCTGCATGTCGGCGAAGACGATCTGGTGACCGTGGACATGGGCACCCCGGATTTCACACCCGCCTCCCTGCCCCTGCGGGCGCAGCAGGCAGACAGCTATACCCGTGACCTGACGCTGGATGGTTCCCTGCAACAGGTCCGGTTTTTTGCCGTATCCGTGGGCAACCCCCACGCCGTGATTCTCGTCGATGACATCGAAACGGCACCCGTCCACACCGTTGGCCCGGCGCTGGGCGTACACCCCGATTTTCCCCAGGGGGTGAACGTGGGTTTCATGCAGATCGTGGACCGATCCAATATTCGTCTGCGCGTGTTCGAGCGTGGCGCGGGGGAAACCCGGGCCTGTGGCACCGGCGCCTGTGCGGCGGTGGTCTGCGCGCATGCCGCCGGACTGGTGGGCCAGGAGGTCACCGCCCATCTGCGCGGAGGAGACCTGAATATTCACTGGGAAGGCAAGGGCAGCCCGATCATCATGCGCGGCCCCGCCACCTCGGTATTTGAAGGCGTGATTGAAGTGGACGCCTGAAGCGCAGGCGGTCCACTCCCAGCAACAGGAAGCACAAGGCGTATGAACAGCGAACACTCTGCAAAACAACAACGCTCTGACAGCAGCTGTGTGACAGCCGATCAGGTCGCACAGTATCTCAAGGATCACCCGGACTTTTTCATCAACCGCGACAGCCTGCTGGAACAGATCACGCTGCCCCACGAAAGCGGCAAGGCTATCTCCCTGCTGGAACGCCAGGTCAAGATATTGCGCGAGCGCAGCATCGAGTCCCGGCACACGCTGAACGCGTTGATGGAAAACGCCAAGTACAACGACCAGTTGTTCAGCGTGACCCGCGCACTGATTCTCGCCCTGTTAATGGAGGACAATGTCTCCCAGATTGCCAGCGCCACCGAGGCCAATCTGAACACACAGCCAGGCATCGACGTCAGCTCGGTCATTCTGTTTGAAACCGAGCACCTGCATAATGTCGACAATATGCGCCTGGAATCCCCGGAGTTTCTGCAAACGGGCTTCCCCACGCTGCTGCGTGATCGCAAAACCCTGTGCCAGCGCATCGACCGCGATACCGCCGCGTTTCTGTTTCCCCATCGCGGCAGCGGCATCCGCTCGGTGGCCCTGTGCCCCATTGGCCGCGAACGCATGCTGGGCATACTCGCCATCGGCAACAAATCCGAAGACTATTTCAACGGCGACCTGGATACGCTCTTCCTCGACTTCATTGGCGAAGTGCTGGAAGCGATCCTGATCCGCAAGATTGACTGATATGGAATCCCGGCTGACCCCCTATGAACCCAGCCCGCTGATTGCCTGCAACAGCGCCCTGGTTTTTGCCCCCCACCCCGACGACGAGGTGCTGGGCTGCGGGGGTTTGCTGGCCGCCTATCAGGCCGCCGGTGTGCCGGTGCAGGCCGTGCTCGTCACCTCCGGTGACTACGGTGAACACGGCAAGGCGGGCAGCGCGGTACGGGAACAGGAGACACTGGCGGCAACCGCGCTGCTGGGGGTGCACGCTGTGGAGTTCTGGCGCGAGAAAGACCGCCATGTGCATTGTGATGCACGCACCATCGCCAAAGCCCGCGAGGCCATTGTGAACAGCGGGGCCGATCTGATTCTGACCCCGTCCATCCACGAGATTCATCCCGACCACCGCGCCACTGCCTGGCTGGTCATCGAGGCCTGTCGCGCACTGGTACTGGAAGGTCGCGACCTGCTCGTGGCCATGTTCGAGATCGGCGCCCCGCTGGCGCGCGTGGATGTTCTGGTGGACATCACTGCCCATGAACAACGCAAGCGCGAGGCGGTGAAGCTCTACCACTCCCAGCTGGACATCTCGCCCTTTGACGATTTCATCTTCGCGCTGAACCGCTTTCGCACCTATACCATGCCGGCCCATGTTGCCTATGCAGAGGCCTATAGTCTGTTAACGCCCGAGCAACTGCGCGAACCCTGGCAGCTCAGCGAATCCGAGCTGATGCGTCAGGAACGCCTGCAGCTAACCGATATTCCCATGCCCGCGGCCTACCGCCCGGCCCCCACAGATAGCCTGTGGCAGGCCCTGCTGAAACCATTTCGAGGACAGAACCATTAGCACACAGCCCTCTCATCCCACATCCGGCGGCAATCCGCCCCTGGTTTCGGTACTGTGCCGCAGCATGAACCGTCCTGAGCTTGTGGACGCCCTGCAGTCCGTGGACAGGCAGACCTGGCCGAATATCGAGATTGTGCTGGTGGACGCCAGCGGCAAGGGCCTCGACCGGCACAAGGCGCTGACACTGAACACCCCGCTTCGGGAAATTGCTAGCGCAAAGCCCCTGAACCGCCCGACGGCAGCCAACCTCGCGCTGCAGGAAGCCCGCGGCGAACTGCTGATGTTTCTCGACGAGGATGACTGGATAGCGCCCGGGCACATCGAGACACTGGTGCACTGCCTGCAGGCCAACCCGACGATTGGCGTCGCCTACAGCAGCACCCAGAAAGTCAGCCCTGCCGGCATGAATGTCGGAGAGCCATTCCGCATCGCCTTCGACCCGGCCAGGCTGCGCCGCGACAACTTCATCCCGATTCATTCCGCGCTGTTCCGCCGGGATCTGCTGGAGACGGGCGCACACTTCGACGAGAGCCTCGATATTTTCGAGGACTGGGATTTCTGGCTGCAGCTCGCCCAGCAGAAACCTTTCCTGCATGTGGATGAGATCAGCGCCTTCTATCGCATGGGCGGTGACTCCAACACCGCCAGTGAAGACCCGGCGACCCGCTACGAGGCTGGCAACCGTATTGCGCTCGCCCGTGAGCAGGTCTTCGCAAAGTGGCTGCCGCACTGGAGCGGCAGCGATCTCAACCAGACGCTGGGCAGCCTCGACGAGACCCCGCTGATCACCAAGCTGCACGACGACATCCGCCAGATCGCGGTGCATACCCAGGAACTGGAGCGCAACCGCCATCTGCAGGAACTGGAGATGCGACAGCTGCACCACAAGCTGAACAAACTCAACCAGACGGTGAGCCGGCGCAGCGCGGAACTGAACGACGCCCGCAACCATATCCGTCACCTGAAAGCCGAGTACGAACTGCTGATCCGCTCGTTCTCCTGGCGCATCACCAAGCCAGTGCGTTTCCTCAAGCGCCAACTGCTGGCGCTCGGCGCCGGCTCCGTCAAGCGCCGCCTGATGCAGAGCACTCAGTCGCTGCCCCCGGGGGCAGAGCACATTCACACCTATCTGGACATTCCCGGTGCCGTGCAGAATGAATTCTCGGGACAACTGACCCTGCAGGGCTGGGCGTGCAGCGAACACGGTCTGGAGCAGATCGAGGCGTCGGTGGACGGAGCTCCGGTACTGAGTTTCGGCACCGGCATCAGTCGTCCGGACATCGCCGAAAAATTCCCGCAGATCAGCGACGCCTTCACGGCCGGTTTCTACCAGGAGATTCCACTGCCGGATACGCCGTCCGGGGAACACACCCTGACCCTGACCCTGCGCGACAAGGCGGGTCACGAACGCACGCTGACCCAGCGCTTTCATCTGCTGAACAATCAGGACCTGTACAACGCCTGGTACTGGCGCCAGATGCCGGAAAGCGATCAACTCGACGGCATCCGCCGGCAGGCACAGCAAACGGCGAACCCGACACAATTTCATCTCGTCCTGCTGCCCGACTCCCGTCACGATGCCCTGCTGCATACCCTGAACAGCCTGGCCGAACAGGCCTTCGGGCACTGGACACTGCACCTTCTGGCATCGCAATCCGAACGCCTGGAAGAGACGCTGCGCGATGCCGGCATTGCCTCACTCAGCAAGGTTCAGTGCCACACGGGGCTGGAGCAGGCGCTGCAGGCACTGCAGACCCAACCGGGCTGGAGCCTGTTTCTGCAGACGGGCGAGACCCTGGCACCTCACGCGCTCTGGGAGTTCCACCTGGCACTTCAGAGCACTCCAGCACAACTGCTCTACAGCGACCACGATCTCTCGACGCTGGCGGGCCATCACAGTGCCCCCTGTTTCACACCGCAATGGTCCCCGGACCATTTGCGCGCCAGCAACTATATCGGGGGCGTATTCGCTGTGGAAAACCGCTTGCTCGCGCCTACTGGAGCGCTCTCGGTTGCGGACCCCGCATGGCGATACGCCATGCTGCTGCGCGTTGCGGAGGAGGCCAACACGATCACCCGCCTCGCCAGCATGCTCTGGAGCGCAGAGGCGAACCCGGACACCGACGCGTTGCTGAGCGCGGAGGCCGCGGCCCTGCACGCACACCTGGAGCCCTGTCACGCGACAGTCAGCGTACACGAGCACGGCATCCGCGAGGTTCAGTGGCCACTGGCAACAAAGCCTCTGGTGTCCATCATCATCCCCACCATGGGCAAGCTGGAGCTGATTCGCCCCTGCATGGAATCCCTGGTGAAGATGACGGCTTACCAGCCGTACGAGGTCATCATCCTCGACAACAGCCGCGGCAAAAATCCGGACGGCATTGCCTGGCTGCAGGAACAGGGCTTCAAGGTCATCGAGTGCAACGAATCCTTCAACTGGGCCCGACTGAACAACACAGGCGTGCACCACGCCAGCGGCGAATTGCTGCTGTTCCTGAACGATGATATCGAAATCATCGATGCCCGCTGGCTGGACGTCCTCGCCAGTGAGGCAGTCCGTCCCGATGTGGGCGCCGTCGGCGCCCTGCTCTACTACCCCAACGGCGCGCTGCAGCACACCGGCGTGCTGATTGTGAACTACGGCGGCGGGGGCATTCATCTGCTGCACAAGCGCATGCCGGGAGACACGATCTACCGCCATCTACACGACACCACCCGCGAGGTCTCCGCCAACACAGGCGCGTGCCTGATGCTCAGCCGCGACAAGTTCGAGCGCATCGGCGGCTTCGATGAGGAACTGGCCGTGGTAGGCAATGACGTCGACCTGTGCCTGCGCCTGCTGGACCAGGGCTACCGCAATCTGTGGACGCCCCACGCAAAGCTGATCCACCACGAAAGCATCAGCCGCAAGACCAGCGTGCCCAAGGAAGATGAAAAGGCCATGTGGAAACGCTGGCAGCATCGCTTTGTTGCGGGAGATGCGTACTACAATCCCAATCTGTCCGCCGAAAAGGCCGACTTCACCCTCAACATGACCCTGTCAATCGGAAGCACGGCCCCCACTGTGGAATTGGCAGACGGGGAAGCCGGGAGGCGGCCGTTCAAGCCGGGAGTGAATCTGATTGGGTTCATTCGTGCCGAGATGGGCATCGGCGAAGGCGCGCGCAGCGACGCCAAGGCACTGAATGCCGCCGGCGAACCCTTCGGGATTATCAACTACGAGGCGGGCAACCCCTCGCGCATGACAGATCTGAGCTGGCGGCACAAGGAAGTAGACACGGCGCCTTTTGACATTACCCTGCTGCACATCAATCCCGATCATGCGTTTCAGGCGATCACCGAACTGCCGCCGGAATTCTTCGAAGGGCACTACCGCATCGGTTACTGGGCGTGGGAATTGCAGGAGCTGCCAGAAGACTGGGTGAACACCTTTGCCCACTTCGACGAAATCTGGGTACCGTCAAGCTTCGTGCAGGATGCCGTGGCCATGCGCTCCCCATTCCGGTTATCCGCATTCCTCACGCGGTGGAGGTACAGGTGGACAGTACGCTCCGTCGCACGGACTTCGGATTGCCGGACGATGCCTTCCTGTTCCTGGTCATGTTCGACACGCACAGCATGGCGGCCCGCAAGAATCCCTACGGCGCCATCTCTGCCTTCAAGGAGGCTTTCGCGCCGGACCGCATGGATGTGCGTCTGATCCTGAAGGTCAACAATCCCACCCCGGACGCCGTGCGCAGCATTCGCAAAGCCATCGGTGAGCATCAGAACATTTTGATTCTCGACCGCGTCCTCTCGCGTCTGGAAGTGAATGCCCTGATCTCCAGCACCGACTGCTATGTGTGTCCTTGCACCGCTCCGAAGGGTTTGGTTTCGGCCCTGCGGAAGCGATGGCGCTGGGCAAGGCGATTCTTGCCACCAACTGGTCAGGCAATACCGACTACATGCGCCCCGACAACTGCCTGCCGATCGGCTATACCCTGGTCTCACTGGAAGAGAACTATGGCCCCTACAAGAAGGGGCAGATATGGGCGGAGCCGGATGTGCAGCAGGCCGCGCAGGCCATGCAGTCACTCCTGGCAGACAGAACCCTGGCTCACACTCGGACGCCGCGCCCGCGCAACGATCGAAGCGGAATTCTCGCCGCTGGTCGTTGGCCGCATGATGCGCAAGCGATTGCAGGCAATCCGCGCCCAGCGTGCCAGGCAGCTCTGAACCAGGAATTCTGAAGCAAGAGTTCTGAACCAGACGCTCTGATTTCAGGCCGTTAACGCCCGAACGCCATCAGGGCACGGAACACGACGTTTCGCCACAGACGAAAGCGGCTTCCCATCCCCAGAGCCATCGCCAGCACCAACACCCTGCCGTTGCTCAGGCGCTGACTGTACACCCCGGCGAAAGCTTCTGCCTGCCGGGTAAGCTGCTGCGTGACTGCGTCGTAGCCCGGGTCAAACAGGCGGCCGAACTTGGCCGGTGTCAAAGCGGACCTGCGATACTCACGCGCGCCCAGCGTGTTGGCTCCGTGCTGTCGATAGTCGAGCAGAGGCGCCTCGATGGTGTGGATGGCGCCGAAGGCCGAGACTACCAGCGCCAACCACCAGTCGTGCATCACCGCACCATCAGGTACGGGGCTGCTCATCTGCACCAGCTTTTCGTTGCACAGCGCCGTGCAACCCGTCACCGAATTGCTGACCAGCATGCGGGCGAAGCGGCGTTTGTGCGGACGAATGTCCTGATACTGAAAAAAGGAATCCGCAAGCACCTGCCCGTTCTCGTCAACCACACGCAGATCGCTGTGCACCAGACACGCACGGTGTGGATGCGCGGCCTCGAGCTCTCGCATGGCGTCCATGCTCCTGCGTATTTTGTCCGGATACCAGACATCATCCTGATCGCAGCACATCACATAGGCTGAGGACAAACCCAGAGTTTCTTTATGTGCGAGCACATACTCAAACAGCACGGAAAAACTGCCGCAGGCGCCACGGTTTTCAGACTCCGATGGCAACACTCTGATACGCTCCGGGTTCTGCTGCGCATAGACATGCAGAATCTTTTCGCTGCTGTCCGTCGAACCGTCGTCGCGTGCCACAATGACAAAATCCGGGTAATCCTGTGTCAGCAGCGAATCGAGTTGCGCCGCCAGATGTTTTTCACCGTTGTAGGTCGGCAGCACAATCGCCACGCGTGCCTGAGTATCTGCTGCGGCAGTCATCACGCCACACTCCCGACATCGGCCAGTCCGCGGCGAATCTCACGCCAGTATTCCACCCGTTGAGGCGAGCACAATAGCAACCACAGGGTCTTCAGCACAAAGCGGGGAAAATCGCGCAGCTTCCAGCCCAAGGGGGCATAGGGTTCTCGATAGAGCGCAAAGCGATTGCGCGTGGAATAGTAGCTGCGCAGTGGGCTGTGGCTGACCACCCAGCCCCGCTTCACCAGAGGATTGTCGCTGGCCACACCAATGCTGTGATGCAAAACCGTCATGTCAGTGCCGACCAACTGGTAGCCCTGGCTTCGTGCGCGAAAACACCATTCCAGGTCTACGTTGTCGATGAAATAGCTCTCCCGCATCGGGCCGATTTGCTCCAAGGCCGCCAGCGACAACATGCAGCCGGAGGAAATCAGAAAATCCGCACGATAGAGACGCTGCGTGCCGGAAACGCGCAGGTCGCTACGACGAAACCAGCGCGAGAACAGCTTGAAGGGCATGGCCCTGTTGTTGACCGGGCTGACGATGCGGGGGCCGACGGCCGCCACCCGGTGATCACACAGACGGTCGGCCTCGATATAGGCGGCGTGCATATCGGCAAAGAAGGTCGCGGGCACCTGGCTGTCCTGGTCGAACAGCAGCGCATAGCCATAACCGGCATCACGCACCCAGGCAAGACCAATGTTCATGGCCGCCGCCAGGCCAACATTGCGCTCAAGCACCTGCACCTGCCGGCAACGGGGCAATGCCTGTGCCTGCGGCAGAAATTCCTGCACATTTGTCGAGGCATTATCGATCAGGATGAAGTCCGCCTGCGCCGAAATCTGCTGCAGCAGGGACAGCAGCACGGCAGGCTCGGGCTGATATGTGATGATGATGGCACAGGCGCTGATCTTGCTGACGGACTTGGACATGCTCAGCCCCCCGGGCGAGTGGAGAACAGCGCTGCGAGCCTATTCCGGAAGATCAATCGCCACCCGGGGGCGTTCCGGAAAACGCAAGCCCAGCAGCAGAAAATACACAATGGAGGCTATGCCCAGCGCCAGGCCCGTCACCACTCCGGCATCGACGATTCCACGCCAGGGCTGGGGCAGCAAGCGCACAATGAGCACGAAACAGATGATCATCGTGGTCACGCCGAAGGAGGTCAGCTGCCGACGGCGGGTGGCATGGATATAGCCCATGCAAAACACGGGCGCGAGCAGCACAAACAGCGGACGGGGGTTGTCGCCCAGATAACTGGCGCGGGCGACCACCCGTGGTGCAAAGGCGAGGTGAAAACCGCGATAGCCCTCTGCATAGGCCATACAGATCACACTCAGGCCCAACAACAGCCACTGCAATTGCGTGAGCTCAAAGGCGCTCAGCTCGACCGCCATCGGGAACAAGCGGAAAACGGCAAACCCCAGCAACAGCACAACGCCGCCAATACCCCATGCATACCCAAGTGTTTTCAACGCCTTCCTACCCTTGCCCATAAACCAGAGGCAGGCATTATAGCGGCTTCGCGGCAATATCCCAACGCGGCGCCCGGGCGGGCAGTGACAGGAGCAGCACCTGCTTTCCCGACCCGCCTGGCCGCAGGCGCAGGCTTGCGTCCAGCCAGTGCAGCGCACTCTGCAGTCCATCCGGCACGACAAGCTCCGGCAGAGCCTGGCTCTCAAGCAACAGGGCAAGCACCAGGGTCTGCTGATTCAGACGCGGTCGCAGATGAATTTTCACCAGCGCATTCCCCGTGACACCAGGCTGTCCGATCTGCGCCCCGCTACACCCAATCAACCACTCCAGCATCTGCTCCACCACCGGCAACAGCGCATCCGCCAGACGCCGGTCCAGTTGCAGTGCATCGTTCTCCAGGCTCAGGCGAACCTCGGTATCCGTAGCGCTCGCACAACGCGCCACCACTCGCCACAGCCGCGAACGCCAGCGGCCAAGGCGGACCCGGCCGGCATCCTCCAGTTCTTCCTCAAGCTGGAGGCAGCGCTCCTGCTGCTCGCTGAGCAAGCGGCGCAGCAGCGGCAAACCCTGGGGGTGATTACCCAGAGCCAGGGCATCCTCCAGGGCCTGCATTCCCGCCGTCAGCGCACGCGTCAACCTCACGACATCGCTGCTCTGCCTGCTTACCGGCAACGGGCTTGCCGCCTCCAGCCAGGCATAGAGCCGGGCGAGCGGCCCACGCACATCGGGAACACACTGGCGCGCGGCGGCATGGTTGAGACAGGCACGCAGAGCCTGGTGTATCTCTCCCAGCAAGGCCAGAGTCTCGGGCGCAGGGGAGGCCCGGTCGATCTGCAGGGCCCGATGCACCTCCATCAGCCCCTCGGCAAGATCGGCCACCCGCCACACCGCAAGGGCGCGCGCCCCCTGCCCCAGCAAGGTCAGCTCCAGCAGGCAGGCGCGACTGTCGAGCCGCGTGCCACCCGTGTGTACCGCCTGCTGCAGCAACTCCGGCGCCAGCAGCAGCGTATGCAGGTGCTCCGTCAGATAGACCGGCAGGGCATCCACCCTCACCGGAACGCCTCCTTCGTGTGCAGGCTGGTGCAGGCTTTGCGGATGTCGCTGTCCGGCCAGGACCCGCGCGCTGGCCATCTGCAGCGCACGCAGAGCGGGCAGAAGGTGCTCCAGCACATCCTGCTTCTGCAGCATGCGATGTATACGGGTCAACAGGCGTGCAAGACAGTGCAGATAGGCACCTGTAAGCTGCAGGCGTTGCTCTACGGCCAACACCAGCAGGCTGCGCACTCCGCAGAGCATCTCGTACAGCACTCCCCAGCCCAGACAGAGCACGCAGACACACATGCGTGAACACAGGTAGAGCAGTTCGTCAGGCAGGAACGGTGCGGGCACCCGCCTGCCTTGCTGCACAAGCACCCGGCACAAATCGGGCAGCAGAACCTGCAACTCATCCAGACCACGCGCCTGTACCTGGCGTTGATGTGCCCCCCAACCCAGCATGGATTCACGCAGGCGATGCCGGCGTGCCCGCAGAAAACGCCGGATGCGTCGCTCAAGAAGTGCCACTGCCGGCCCTTCTGCAACTGCAGGATCAGGATTCAGCCCCCTCTTGAGCACCTGTCTTTCCAGGGCAAGAAGGCAGACCATCAACATCCTCTCGCCCACCAGGTCCCGCGCAAAAATGCATTGCAGATAGTTCAGCAGGTTCTGCGCCAGCTCACAAAGCCTGTCGCAACTACGGGAGGTATCACGCGCTGCGAAATGCCGCAGACACACCCGGCTGCACGCCAGCACGCCGGCCAGCTCATCCCGGTTCATCTGCCCCTGCCCCGGAACGGCATCGACAAGTTCACGCCAGCGTGACAACAGAACCTCCATCAAAGCCCGTCTTGCCAGGCACAGAAAGCCTGCCGCATGTGCCCCGGCATCCACCCCCAGGCGGCAGGCACTGATGCGCTGATGCAGACTGAGCAAAGCCACGGCGGGCACCTCTGCGGCCCCTCCCCCCTGTCGTGTAGGCGATAGCTGTGGCCAGAAACTGGCCACCTGCAGGACAGGCAAACCCTGAACGCTCAAATCATTCGGCTCCGACACCGGGCTGCACAAGATACGCTGCACTGCGTTGCCCAACGCCAGGACAAAACACGGTGACACAACAGGTGTCTGTGGCGGCCGGGACACACTGGAACCGCCCTGTCCGGCACAGGCCGCACGCAGCCGGTTCAGGGTATGCAGATCCAGCAGCCTGTCGCCATGCCTGCCGCAAGCCCAGGCAAGACGGTGTTCAATGCGCACACCGGCCTGCAGAATGAGCGCCGCCTCCTGTGTCCCGGCATGCGCCTTCAGCAGCAATTCCCGCCACTGGCCGCAAAACATACCCAGACGCTTTGCCGGCAGAAACCCGGTGCAGGCATGAATCCGGCCGAGCAGGTCCATGGCACGCCTGTAGACTTCCTGCTCGCCCGTGCGCAGCCAGAGCTCAAGCAGTTGCAGACAGGAGCCCATGCTCGCGTGCAAAAGCGTCCACAACACCTCCTCGGGCACAGGCCAGCCATGCTCACGCACAGGGGGCTTCATGACGCACCTCAAGGGATGCCCGCAGCAGGCTGCGGAAATTCTCGATGGGCGCCGGTACCCGCAGCACGCCTTCCAGCCCCAGGGAACGGGCCCACAGATCATCCGTCTGCGCCGGGAGATCACTCAACAGCCATATCCGCCTGTGGCCCTGCCTGCGCAGCGCCATGGCAGATTCAAAACCATTGCCATGCTGAAGATGCAGGGCAAGCAGGGTGATATCGGCCAAGGGCAACGCCTTCTCCTGCGTGTCGCCACGCAGGCATTGCCAGTCCATGCCCTGCAGGACGGCTTCCAGCCAGAGCACGCGCAGGGGGGCCTCATCAAGAATCAACACGCTGGGCATCGGCAAGCTCCTCCTGTGCCTGCCCACCGCCCAGAAACTCCTCCAGCAGGCCCAGCAATTCGCGGCGGCCAAAGGGTTTGAGCAACAGCGCACTGGCGCCGGCCACATCGGCACGCGCCTGCGCAAGTGGCCCCTGCTCGGGCACCATCAGCACGATGGGAATATGCGCATAACTGGGATTGCCCCGAATCAGGGCACAGGACTCATAGCCGTCCAGCTCCGGCATGAGGGCATCCATGAACACAATGTCCGGGCGATGCGCCACCACCTGGCACAGGCCCTCAAAGCCGCTGTCTGCCAGATGAACCTCATAACTGCGCCTGTCCAGCAGCGCCTGGGCACTCTCCCGAATGCGACGACTGTCATCGACCAGCAGTATCTGTACGGGCCTTGGCCCGGGGTTGATTGCGGTATCCATACCTGTCTCCTTCCGTGTAAGCCTGTTTCAGGTGTAGCACAATCGCGGCCAGCCTGCCGCTGTGCGTCGCAGCAGCCCGCGACTTGCGTTATGATCTGCGCTGCATCCGGCAGCCGCCCTTACCCGACACTACAGGCAGAGAATCAGATGAGCATCCGACTCGGCATCGTCATGGACCCGATCCAATCCATCAGCTACAAGAAGGACACCAGTCTCGCCATGCTCATGGCAGCCCAGGAGCGGGGCTGGTCTCTGTCCTATATGGAGCAGTCCGATCTCTACCTGAAGGACGGTGTCGCCATGGGCCTGATGCGTGAACTGCAGGTCGCCTGGGACGAGAAGCAGTGGTATCGCCTGGGGGATGCCAGCGACGAAGCTCTGAGCGAACTGGACGTGATTCTGATGCGCAAGGACCCGCCCTTCGACAACGAATACATCTATTCCACCTATATCCTGGAACAGGCCGAACGCGCAGGCACCCTGGTGGTGAACCGCCCGCAGAGCCTGCGCGACTGCAATGAAAAACTGTTTGCCACCCAGTTCCCGCAATGCTGTCCGCCCCTGGTGGTGAGCAACAATCCTTCCGTGCTCAAGCATTTTCATCTGCAGCACGATGATGTGATCTTCAAGCCGTTGGACGGCATGGGCGGTTCTTCCATTTTCCGCCTGCGCAAGGATGACCCCAATGTCAGCGTCATTATCGAGACCCTGACCCATCACGGCCGTACGCCGATCATGGCGCAGCGCTTCATCCCCGAGATCGTCAACGGCGACAAGCGCATTCTGCTGATCGACGGCGAACCGGTGCCCTATGCCCTTGCCCGCGTACCCGCGCGCGGCGAAACCCGTGGCAATCTCGCGGCAGGCGGCAGCGGTGTGCCACAGGCCCTGAGCGAGCGTGACCGCTGGATCTGCAGCCAGGTCAAGGATGTGGTGAGAGAAAAAGGGCTGCTGTTCGTTGGTCTCGATGTCATCGGCGACTACCTGACGGAAATCAATGTCACCAGCCCCACCTGTGTCCGCGAACTCAATAGCGCGTATAATCTCGACATCGCGGGCGAGCTGATGCAGTGCATCGAAGACAGACTGAACCGCATCAGCTGAAAACGGTTCACGGGCACGGCCCAGAATTTATGGCAAAAGACAGCGATCTTTCGAGCGAACGTTTCGGGTTCACCATCTTCCTGTCGGCATGTCTGCACATCATGCTCATTGCCGGCGTGGGTTTCAGCTACCTGCAGGAAAGCAACAGCGCCCCAGCCATCGAAGTCACGCTCGCACAATACCGCAGTGATCTTGCGCCGGAGGATGCAGACTTCATCGCGCAGGAAAATCAAAGTGGCAGTGGCACCCTCGACACGGCAGAGGCACCGAGTACCCCCTTCGAGTCCCCGTTCCACGATGAAATCATCCAGCAGGTGGACCCGATTCCCCAGGCTCCGGCCCCCAATCGTCAGACAGAACCCAGCGACCTGGCCCTGCTGAGCAGCAGCGAGGCCGACGAACACCTGGAGCAGCAGCTGGAAGAAGAGGCTCCGGAAACCGATGCGCCCCTGTCGGAACAGGCCACCCCGGAAGAGCTCAGCCTGGCCATTGCCAGCCTGCAGGCGCAACTGGACATGCAGCAGCAGGCCTATGCCAAGCGTCCGCGCAAATACACCATTTCCTCTGCGTCCACACGCAAACGCGAGGATGCCCTGTATCTCGACTCCTGGCGCAAGCGCATAGAGGCCGTTGGCAATCTCAACTACCCGGAACAGGCGCGCAGCCAACAGATCTATGGCAGCCTGCGCATGCTGGTCTCCCTGCGCCCCAACGGTTCGGTGCAGGAAATCCGCATTCTGGAATCCTCCGGCCATCGCGTGCTGGATGAAGCCGCCATCGACATCGTGCGCATGGCCGCACCTTTCGACCCCTTTCCGGCGGAAATGCGCGGCAATGTGGATATTCTGGAAATCATCCGCACCTGGCGTTTCCACCAGGGCAATTCCTTCAGCAGCCAGTAGACAGATTGCGCTCATGACGAAAGACAAGACACATGACACCCAGTATGAAGCAAGGCCTGGCACACTGGCCGACCAGTTTCTGATTGCCATGCCTCACCTGGAAGACCCGTGGTTCAATCACACGGTGACCTACCTATGGCGTCATGATGACGAAGGTGCGCTGGGCATTGTCATCAACAAACCCTCCACGCTGCGTCTGGCAGACCTGCTGGAGGAATTACAGATCTCTCTTGATGAACGGCGCGGCGACATCGACTTCCACAGCCAACGCGTCATGAGCGGAGGCCCGGTGGAAAAGAACAAGGGCTTTATTCTGCACAGCAGCGGGCCGGAATGGGAATACACGTTGCCCATTACCCCACGGCTGAGTGTCACCATGTCCAAGGACATTCTCGCCGACATCGCCCACGGCAAGGGGCCCGAACGCTATCTGGTGGCACTCGGCTGTGCCGGTTGGGAAGCAGGGCAGCTGGAGCGGGAAGTTTCCGAGAACGTCTGGCTGACTGTTCCCGCCATTCCAGAACTGATTTTTTCCAGCGATCATGCTGGCAAGGCCGAGGCGGCGGCATCGATCATCGGTGTCAGTCTCAGCCAGCTGTCATCCACGGCGGGCCATTCATGAAACATACCGCGACAGGATTTCAACTTGGATAGCCTGCCCGTCAAACGTCCCGGGGAACTTTCCGTGCTTGGTTTCGACTTCGGCACGCGCCGAATTGGCGTGGCCTTTGGTCAGAACATTACCGGCACGGCCAGCCCGCTGGAGCCGATTCCCGCGCGCGATGGCATTCCCGACTGGGAGCAACTCGATGCCCTGGTGGCTCACTGGCAACCCAAGGCATTCGTAGTGGGCCTTCCCTATAACATGGATGATACGGAAAGCGAGTTGCTGGTGCGGGCACGCAAATTCGGCAACCGCCTGAACGGGCGTTATCACCTGCCCTGTTACGGCATGGATGAACGCCTGAGCTCTTTCGAGGCGCGGGGACAATTGTTACGCCATGAGGCGAAGGGACAGCTGGACTGCCTTGCTGCCACTCTTATTCTGGACGGTTGGTTCCAGTGCCTGGCAGAAAAGTTTCCGCCAGACACTCCCTGAACACTCAGAACGAATCCGGCATCTTGGCCTTGGCGCGCGCGGCTTCTTTGCTGATCAGCCCTTTCTGCAGCAGATCCTTCAAGGCCTGATCCAGCGTCTTCATGCCGACAGAGGAGCCGGTCTGGATCGCGGAATACATCTGCGCCACCTTGTCCTCCCGGATGAGATTGCGAATGGCGGGGGTGCCGATCATGATCTCATGGGCGGCGATACGGCCACCGCCTGTCTTCTTCAGCAGTGTCTGGGAAATCACCGCCTGCAGGGATTCCGAAAGCATGGAGCGCACCATCGCCTTTTCCGCTGCCGGGAACACGTCAATGATACGGTCGATTGTCTTGGCGGCAGAGGTCGTGTGCAGTGTGCCAAACACCAGATGGCCGGTTTCCGCAGCGGTCAGCGCCAGGCGGATCGTTTCCAGGTCCCGCAGTTCCCCCACCAGAATGATGTCGGGGTCTTCACGCAGGGCCGAGCGCAGCGCCTCGGCAAAGCCGAGCGTATCGCGATGCACCTCGCGCTGGTTGACCAGGCACTTTTTGCTCTCGTGGACGAATTCAATAGGGTCCTCGATGGTGAGGATGTGCTCATACCGCGAGTTGTTCACATAGTCCATCATCGCGGCCAGCGTTGTGCTCTTGCCCGAACCGGTCGGCCCGGTGACCACCACCAGCCCGCGTGGCATATCTGCAACCTGTTTGAACACCGGCCCCATGCCCAGCTGCTCCATGGACAACACCTTGCTGGGAATGGTTCTGAACACGGCCGCGGCACCGCGGTTCTGGTTGAAGGCATTGACCCTGAAACGGGCCAGCCCCGGCACCTCGAAAGAGAAATCCGTTTCCAGAAACTGCTCGTAGTCCTTGCGCTGTTTGTCGTTCATGATCTCGTAGATGAGACCGTGCACTTCCTTGTGTTCCATCGCAGGCACATTGATTTTGCGTATATCGCCATCGACCCGGATCAGCGGAGGCATACCCGCCGTGATATGCAGATCCGAGGCGCCCTGCTTGACACTGAAGGTGAGGAGTTCGGTGATGTCCATATGATGCCTGCCCTGGGTAACGAGAGCCGTATTGGCTGTGTTATAGTGGCCGCGCTCCCGTTCCGGGGCGTGGCCGGTACGGGGTGCCGGCCCTGTAAGACCGGAAGCTGTGACGCGGTGAAAGCATGGCAAGCATAGCAGAAAACATTTCCACAGTTCGCACGCAGATCACAAATGCGGCTCGCGCCGCCGGGCGCCCGGAAAACAACGTACGCCTGCTTGCCGTGTCCAAGACACAGCCGGTGTCAGCCCTGCTTGAGGCCTATGCCGCAGGGCAACGCGAGTTCGGGGAAAACTACGTGCAGGAGGCTCTGGGCAAGATCGCAGAACTGGCCTCACTGCCAGAGATCACCTGGCATTTTATCGGGCCCATTCAATCCAACAAGACAGCCGAAATCGCCAGCCATTTCGACTGGGTTCAGGGTGTGGACCGGATCAAGATCGCCAACCGCCTCAGCGCACAGCGGCCGCCCGAACGTGGGCCATTACAGGTCTGTGTGCAGGTAAACCTGTCCCATGAAGACAGTAAATCGGGGGTAACGCTGGAAGAGGTCGCCGGGCTCTGTGAACACATCGCCACCCTGCCGGGCCTGTGCCTGCGCGGCCTGATGGCCATCCCCGCCCCCTGTGCTGACCCGCAGGAACAACGCGCGCTCTTCCGCCCGCTTGCCACCCTTTGGCGGGAGCTACAGAGCCGTTACCCGCAGATGGACACGCTGTCCATCGGCATGAGTGCCGACTTCGAAGCCGCCATCGCCGAAGGTTCCACCCTGGTGCGCATTGGCACCGCCCTGTTCGGCGCTCGCGCCCCCAGGGCCTGAAGCCAACGAACCCTGACAACAGTGATGGTCCAAGTCGTGTGAACAGGCCCTAGGCGCCCAGGGAACCCTCGCTCCGAAGCGGGCAGCCACAGTGCGCACACTGCTTGCGAAACGGGTTGAGGAAATAGGATTTGACGAAGAACTGCTCGTGGCAGTCCGGGCAGCGACGGGAGGCAACATTGACGCCGAAGCCGGCGTACAGCGCCATATAGGCCAGCATGATCATATTGGTCTCATTGCCGGCATCCAGCACCCTCATCACCGCCACCACATAGACGGGAAAGGTCCAGAAGCATACGAACAATCGGCTCCTGGCACGCCGAATCTCTTTCAGACGCTTGTTGCGTCGCTCCTGCTCACTGCTGTGCTGCTCTTCTGACATGATGTCCTCTTGCTGCTGTTAACCCGTCCCCTCGGGAGGCTTCTGCCATGCAGTGTACACGCTGGGATGCGGGTTTTTGAGGGCAACGTTGCATTTTGTTGTGAAACAGCCCCGCAAACTTGCGGGTTTGAAGTGTCGGGCCGGACAAAGACCTGTGCTAAACTCAGCGCAAAACAAGCCCCGCACGTACCGGGCATGAGCAGCGATCCCCAGCCATGGAACACAACCCCATTCTCAACGCATTGATCGCAACCGAGCACCTCGTCGACGGCGAGCTATTGGTCAATGCGCTGCGCAAGGCAGGCTACAGCGTCCATGCTGAAGCAGTCGCGCAGGACTCTGCCCTGCAGGAGCAGCTCCTGCAACAGCGCTGGGACGTTCTCTTTCTGCTCCCCGGCGATCATAGCGCCCTGCTGCCACGCCTCTCCCTGCTTGAGGAACTGTCTCTGGATCTGTGCTGCATTGCCCTGGGCACGCCACTCGACCCGCAGGGGCTCCCTCTGGCATTGCCCGAGAACTGCGTTGCCATTGCTGCCGTGGATCTCGGCAGCACGGAGGGCTCGCAGCAAATGCTGCATCTGTTGCATCACGAACTGGACGGGCTGCTCGTCCGCCGCCAGTTGCGCAGTACCAACATGGCCATGAAGGAGTTGCAGGAGCGTTATCAGCTGCTGCTGCAGAGCGCCTCCGATGCCGTGGCCTATCTGCACGAAGGCCTGCACGTCTATGCCAATGATGCCTATGTTGCCCTGTTTGGGCTCCAGTCCCCGGAACAACTCCGGCAGCACGGCTTTCTGGACCTGGTAGATCCACAGGATGTGCAGCAAGTGCGGGATTTTCTGCGCCAGTGTGGCAAGGAGCCGGGCGACAGCTGCGTCTTTCTCGGCATTACCGCCCCGCATTCCCTGTCACGGCTCAGCCTGCAATGCGCGAGCTCCCGCTACGAGGACGAGCCCTGCATCCAGATCATCGTGCGCCCGGTGGCCGGCAATATTGCTCAGCAGCAACGCCTGCAGCAACAGGAAAGCCTCGATCTGCTGACCAATCTGCTCAACCGCACGGCGATCAACGCCCACATCGACCAGGCGATCGCGGCGGGTATTTACGAGAACAGGCGCAGTGCCGTGCTGATGCTCCGGCTGGAGGACTTTGCCGAGATTGCGCTGGTGGCAGGCAAGTCCGCCAGCAACCTGCTGCTGGCAGATGTAGCGCGCCTGCTGCAGGCACAGCTCCCCGAAGATGCGCTGATCGGACATTACGGCGATGGCGAATTTGTGGCATTGCTGCCCACGCAGTCCCACTTTGTGCGGGAACAGGCCCTGGCGGATCTTGCCACATCGCTGACCGCGGCACTGCAGGAGCTGGCGCAGGCCGGCTCCCGACTTGAAATGGCCGTGGGCATGGCAATAGTCAACGAGCTCAGCCCGTCTGCCGCCGTGGTGGTGGGGCGTGCACGCCACCATCTGAGCGTGCGCAGCCAGCAAGGCCCGGCGATGAACAAGGAGGACGCCTATGGCACGGCCGACGATATGTTCCATCGCCTGGAAGCCGCCTTTGCCAACGAGGATTTCATCCTGGTATTCCAGCCACTCGTCAATCTCAAGGAAGACGGCATAGAGCGCTACGAGGTTCGCATTCGTCTGCAGGACCGCGACAACCTCATCTACCCCCCCCGTTTTCTGGAACTGGCCAACCAGCATGGTCTGGGGGAAAAACTCGACCGCTGGGTCTGCGCAAAATCGCTGCAACTGCTGCGCGAGCGCGATAACCCCGCCCTGAAACTGACCCTCAACCTGACACACAACTCCATCGCCAGCCCCCAGTTCCTGCCCTGGTTGTACCAGGAGCTGCAACAGGAGCGCATCAAGGCCAGCCAGATCAGCCTGCAGATCAGCGAAATGGACATCATGAGCTCACCGGAACAGGTGCGGGTGTTCTGCGAACAATTGAAAGTGCTGGGCTTCGAGCTGTCGATTACCCATTTCGGCTGTTCGCTGGAGCATTTCAGCTATCCGGCATTGGAAGATGCCACCTTCGTCAAACTGGACAAGTGTCTGCTGGAGAACATCGACACCGATGTCTCGCAGCGCGACCACCTGAACACCACGGTATCCAGTCTGCACGCCCGTGGTCTGCTGGTGGTCGCCCCCATGATCGACAGCATCGATCTGCTGCCCTATCTGTGGCAGGCCAACATCAACCTCGTACAGGGCAACTGCCTGCAGGAGCCCAGTGCCAGCATGGATTTCCGTTTCGTTCAGGACGAGGAAATCACGCTGCACTCGTTTCATCAATAAACCTGCCGTGAGAGCATCGCGTGTCCGACCCTAAACAAACTGCCCCGAATTCCCCAACATCCACCCAGACAAGGCAAGCCGGTTCGCGGCTGCGTCTGGGCCAGAAATTCTCGCTGGCCATTACCGCCCTGATGATTCTGGCCATGTGCGTGTTCTGGTTGCTGACCAACAAGACCACCGAAAACATCCTGCGCCAGCAGGCCGATGGCCTGGGCAATACACTGGCCCGACAGACCGCCATCCTGGTCACCGAACTGGTGCTGGCCAACGACCTTGTCAGCATGAACGTCCTGCTCAATCAGCTGACGCGAGAGGAGGCCATCGCCCAGGTTGCCGTGCTCAGCATAGACGATCAGGTGATTGCCATTGCCGGCACCTCCGTCAACCCCACCGGCAACGATGTTGTGCAGCGCAGCGACCTGTTCGGCAGCTATGTCGCACCCATCGCCCTGCAGGACTCCCTCGCCGGGTACGTCCGCGTGAACCTGGATCAGCGCTATATCGAACAGGGTGTCACACGCAATTTCATGTTCATGCTGACCGCGCTGTTTCTGCTGATCCTCGCCGGCATCAGCGTGTTCTATGCCATGATCCAGCACCTGGTCGGCTTCCCTCTGCAGATGCTGACTGGCGCAATCCAGAGCACCCGCCATGGCGAACCGGCATTAAGCCCTTTTGATGAACGGGCAGACGAGGTCGGCGCCACAATCCGGCAATACAACCGTCTGCTTGAAGACCTGCAGGACGATGAAACCCGCCAGCTCATCTTCGGGCCAGAGCCGGAGCCGGATCCGGTTGCCAGCGTGGCGGCCCTGTACCGCCGCCCCGGCAGCGCCTTTGTCAGCATCCTGTGCATCAGCATCAGCAATTATCGAGCGGCCCTGCACCAGATGGAGCCGGACGAAACCATCGAACTGCTCAATACCTATTACTTCTACATTCACAAGGTTGCCCGCCTGTACAACGGCAATATCGAGAAATGTGCAGGGGATGAAATCCTGATCACCTTCGGCGCGGCGCAGGCCGATGACGATCATTGCTTCCACGCCGTCTGTGCTGCGCTGCTGTTCCTGGAAATCACCGCGACCCTGGCACGGGAGCTGGAGGCGCAGGGGCTGCCAGGCCTGCAGTTCCGTGCCGGGCTGCACTGTGGCGAGCTGCTCACCGGCGTCCTGTCCTCACTGGAGCAGAACAGTTACACGGTAGCGGGAGAGAACCTGGCCTTGACCCGCGTGATTTGTGGCGAAGCACCAGTAGACACCCTCATCATCAGCGAGGCCGCCTACACGCTGGCGGATGCCGAGGGGCGTCTGGTGACAGAGGCGTTCACCGATGTTGCCGATGCCACCCAAGGGGAATTTATCAGAACCTGGCTGGTGGAAGAGGCCCGACACACCTACAAGGCCCTGCTCGAACGTCAGGTGGAACATCTGTTGGCAGAAGAGGTCATCCTGTGATTTCCTGTCGCCACATCCCGGGATACCAGTAAGCCCCTGCGGGGCGGACAAGCAACAGGAGTCACGCTTTGGATTTCACCTTTCCAGTCTGCCATCTGTTTTACTACCCGACCCAGGTCATCCTGGTCGATGACGATCCCGATTTTCTCGATGCCGTCAGCCTGGTGCTGCCCCGCAATCTCAGCTACCGGCTGTTTCAGTCCCCCCGCGAAGCGCTCAATTACATCAATGCCGCGCATCAGCATGCGGATATCATCCGGCGGGTCTACTCCTCCTATAAAACCGGGCCGTTCGACTCGGACACCCTGACCCATATTGAGATCAACGAGATTTACAGGGAAATCTATAATCCGGAACGCTTCAGCACACCCACCGTGGTCGTGGTGGACTATTCCATGCCCTCCATGAACGGGCTGGAGCTGTGCGCCAGCCTGACCAACCCCTATATCAAGCGCATCCTGCTGACGGGACAGGCCGACACCGATCTGGCGGTACAGGCCTTCAACGAGGGCCTGATTGACCAGTTCATCAGCAAAAAGGATCAGGATCTGGACGCCAAGCTCACCCGCTCGATCGCGACACTTCAGCAGCACTATTTCAGCAAGAGCTTCAAACTTATCACGGACCCGGTCATCGCCAATCGCCAATGCCGGTTCATCAATAATCCGGACTTCATCAGCTACTTCAATGCGGTGCGCAAACGCATGCGAATCGTGGAGTACTACCTGATCGACGAACCCTATTCCGGTTTTGTGATGCTGAACGAAGAGGGCGCCCTGTCCATCCTGCTGATCATGCCCCAGGACCGCCTGCACGAGAATCTGCAGCAATGCCAACGCCTGGGGCTGGACCAGACGCTGTGTGAGCACATCAACAAAGGGGAGATGATTCCCCTGTTCAATATTGCGGACGACGATGCTCATTTGCGCGAGCTTCTGCAGACGGACTGGAAAAAATACTACACCCCCGCGCACTGGGTATCGCCAGAGTCCGGTTATTACTGCGCAGTACTGGAGCAGGAAAACGCCAACAGGCTGGTACGCAGTTTTGTGGCCGACAAGATACATTCATACAAGAATTTTCTGCAGACACCCGCCGCCCCCGGCGCTAAATTTCTTCACTGAGCACCGGCGGGAAGCTCAGTGTAAACCGCGTAAATTTTCCTACCTCTGATACCACCACGATATCACCGCCAAAATTTTTCATGGTGCGTTTGCAGAATGCGAGACCCGCCCCCGTTCCATTACTGCGTGTACTGAAGAAGCCATCAAAAATCAAAGACTGAATCGCCTCCTCAATACCAAGGCCGGTGTCTTCAAATACCATTGTGTGCGAATTTTCTGACACAAAGGTACGGATGCTGATACGTCCCCTCCCTGCGGACTCAAGACTATACAGGGCGTTTTTCAGAAGATTGAACAACACATAGACCATTAAGGACTGAATGCCAAGAAAGGCAAAATCCTGCTGCAGAAAGAGATCGATCTTTTCACGTTCCAGCCGCTTGAAGGGATACTGCGACAGCGCTTCCTCCACACAGTCCACGACAGAGCAGCGGGCAAACCGTGAGGGATCAAGCTGCTGATCGTTCAGATTTACCAGCAGCAGATCGATCACATGATTGGCCTGGTCCACCATGGCGCGCACCCGCGGGCCTGTCTGCCCCAGGGCTTCCAGCAATTCATCGCGGATATAGGGATGCAGCTGAGGTTTCTGCGCATGTGCGTAGCGATACCCGGAAATCAGGTCGGGAAGATAGGCATCCACGCCCGAGATACTGGCGCGCACCCCTGACAGCGGGGTACGCATCTCATGCGCGATTGTCGCACTCAGGGTTGCCAGTGCCGCCGATTTCTCCGCAAATGCCCGCGCCTGCCGGTTACGGGCCTGTTGTTCGTTGTCGATTCGCTCCAGCGCGATGGCAAACTGACGTGTGAAAAAAGCCAGCATGGGTTTGAGTTCCGCGTACTCCATCGTACCTGCCTGCAACAATACAATCGCCAGTTCGCGGTTGTTGCGCAATACCGGTATGACAATGTTGACATGCAGGGCATCGAGGGCATTTGCCAGCGCCGGCGTGTCATCGCGGGTGAACGGGGCTTTCTCCTCCAGCGCATGCATCACGATGGGAGTAGAAGCATCCAACGCCGTTGACCCCAGCATGCTCCAGCTCAGAAATTGTTCAGACTTATCGTTTCCGGAATCCATCAGCGTGCGTGCAATCCAGATATGGACCGTGCCACCTCCCAGCAGGACGCTCAGGCTCGATTGTGTATAGCGCAGCACACCATCAAGCTCCGAGTACTCATGAAGATTATCTACCAGTGTGGCCACTCCACCTATTCTGCGCAACGCCGAGTCCACCCGGGAGTTGCCCAGCGCCTGCAGGAAGGCCGTGTACATCGGCTCATACGTCAACGTGGCAAAGAGAATAAACAGCAGATGAAAAATAACCTGGAACAAGGGTTCCCAAACGGCAATTGACGCAGATAAACTTAGCAGCAGATACAACAGCATGTAGCTGAGGATCAATAAACCCTTGGCAACGCGAATCGGTCTGTAAATTGGCAAGCAGGCACTCCTTGTGCTGTGGCGTTGAACGCCATGTCCAGATGAGGAAGCAGCACAACTATTCTTCAGTTCACGCTAGTGTATACTAGCGACCGGTCAAACATGAACAAACCAGGACTTGCTCCGGCGCGTGGGAGCAATGGAAAGAAGGAACCCGTATGAAACCTTCAAAACCCGTCTATATGCTCCCGGTCGTACTGCTATGGAGCTTGCTGTATGGCGTGTTCGGTGGTGCTTTCTTCAAGCTGATGGCTGTCTACGAGCTGTGGAGTTCCTCCAACCACCTGCACATCCTGCAGTGGAAACGCTACCCCCAGCGCAGCTACCAGCAGTTTACCTCGGCAATTCTGTTGGGGCGCATGGGCAACCGCGCCTGGGCCACGCTGCCCATGGCCTATAATCAGGTACGACAGGAATTCAGCCGGGCACCGTTTCCCTATCTGGTCATTCTGTGCAATACCCTGATGGCACTACTGTACCTGCCCTTTGCACTTGTCTCCGGCATGTTCAGAGGCCCGGCCTTTGTTTTCCGCAACACCTGGAGACGATCCGGCCCGGCCTGCGCTTGCGTGAACCGGCTCCCAAGCTGACGAAGTTTCGCCATGAAGAAGAAACCGCTCATCCTGGTGGTTGAGGACGACCAGCTGCAATCCGACCTCGTTGTCGAGGTCATCAACGAAACCGGTCGTTACCAGGCCATTGCGGCCTATGACGGCGAGCAGGCCCTGCAGATACTCAAAGACCACCAGCGCGGTTTCAACTTCCTCAGCAACCGCATCGAATGCATTCTGCTTGACTGGCAAATGCCGAAAATGAACGGCGAAGTGTTCCTGAAAACCCTGCGCACCGAGGAAGGGGCCAGCCCCTTCAAACGGCATATCCCCGTCATTATCTTTACTGCCTACAGCGACAAGGAACGTCAGTCCCTGGCCAGGGACCCTACCCTGGGGCTGGCATCCGGGTACATCCTCAAGCCCTTTGAGGAGGAGGAATTACTGGGGCTGCTTGAGCGCATCGTCATTCACAAGGAAGCGGAAATTCTGCGGGAAATCCTCATTGAGCGGGACCAGCGCTGGGCGCGAGAGCTGGATCGTATCAGCATGAAACGCGAGAAACCCTAGCGGGCTATTGAAAACCTATCTACGTTGTCATTGCGACGTTAAAAACGAGCTCAAAATTCTCATTTATCCGCTTTCCTCACTGATCGGCATGCGCACCGTAAAACGGGTCCCCTCTCCCAGCGTACTCTCGCACTGAATACTGCCTTTGTGTTCCGTGATGATGCGGTTGCAGATCGTCAGGCCCCAGCCCCGCCCGGCAGTCAGATTGCCCGCTGCCGTGATCTTGCCACTGAAATAGGGCTCCCAGATTTTCTCGCGCAGCTCGGGGGCAATCCCACAGCCCGTGTCCGTCACGGTCACCACGACTTCCTGCAGCTCCACGAAGCTGCGCACACCGAGTTTGCCGCCATCCGGCATGGATTCCAGCGCGTTTTTCATCAGATTGCTGAAGAGTACCTGTATCTCACCGGGAATCCCCACAATCTGCGGTGCCGAATCGTCCAGCTCGACAAGCCGCTGGTGCGGGCCTTCCGGCAAGAGTTTCAGCGCTCTCTGCAATATCGAATTGATATCAATTTTCTGAAAGCGTTCCACATCTCCCGTTTCTTCATCCGTGATGAGCAGCGTCTCATCCACGATCTCCATGGCCCGGTCAATCTGCTCTTCGATGATGCCCCGGTATTTTTCAATCGATTCAGGAGCTCGCATGCGTTTGGCTGCCATGCGGATAATATTCAGCGGCGTGCGAATCTCGTGATGCGCCTGCCGCGTTGCATGGGCGATGGCCCGGCTCTTGTCACCACGCACCAGCTGTATCTCCGCCTGATGCTGTCGTCGCTGATTCTCGAAATAGAGCTTTTCCAGTTTTTCGAAAGGCGTCAGTCGATACAGAATCGCAGAGACATAGCGCACAAGACGTGACAGGAACTGCCGATCCCGTTTACTGAAGCTCTCCTGGCTGCTGCGTTCACCAAGAATCAACACTCCCTCCAGATGCTCCGGCGAGAAGAAACTCAGCACCAGGGCCTTCGCCGGGCTCCGATAGCCCAGGCCGGCAAAGAAGTGGCGGCTTGCGGATGACAGGGCATCGAGACTCACCGGAGCCTCCTGTTGCCGGCAATCCTCAATGAAGTCATCGTCCAGGGGCAATGTCTGCAGAGGACGCTCCGTCTGATTGTCGAACAACTGGTAAGACTGCAGCGCATCATCGGCATCACGCAGCGCTATCACCCGGTGGATACGCTCCAGCTCAAATACCTCGTCCATTTCCAGGCTCAGAACCCGGAAAATCTCCGCCCGGTTTCTTACCGACTCCAGTTTTTGCGCCAGGCGCTGCAGAATATCTTCCGGCTCATACCAGCTGCGCACAAAGCGCCGCCGGGCGGTGCTCACCAGAAACAGTTCAAACCGGTTGATGTTGAACGCCCACACCAGGGACAGCAGGCAGATAAGCGTCAGGCTGATGGCGGGTTGGGTATCGGCAAGCTGGAAGGCCAGGTAGAGGCCCGTCACTGCAAAACCGGCCACAATCACCTTGGCGGTATACCGGTCCACCACCATGCGGATATCCATCAGGTCGTATTTGCTGAAGGCGTAGGCAAAGAACAGGGACGGGAAAATGGAGCCAAGATGGCCCAGTACCAGCCAGTCGTAATTGCCCATCATGACCAGCACAAGATCAAAAAAGGCCCCGAAGGCAATGAACAGCCCCAGGCCGGTCAGCATATAGCCGAGGCGGGTTCGATACTCCGGATAACGACGATAGCTCAGCAGCAGATTGGCGATCACCAGCAGGCCCAGGAGCACCAGATAAAGGGCATAGACGATGTAACCGGCGCCATCCACAAACACCACTTCCTCGTCCTGTAGCTGCGCCCGGGACACCTGATCTGTAAAGAGGATCAAAACACCGAGAATCACCGCAAGCACGATATTGATGCCACGCCACAGCGGCCCCGGTGCCCGCTCCGGATCCGGGTAACGCAGGCTGATGTCCAGCAGACAGTTGCCGAACATCAGGGCAGAAAGCAGTTGTATCTGAGACACCGGATTAACCGGAATCTGCGCCTGGAACTCATGCAGCAACATATAGCACAGCGCCCAGATGGCTACCGACACATTGGCCATCAGATAGGCAGCGCTCAGACGCCCCGGGTTCTGCCGCCAGGTGAAAATCCCGAGCATCAGCAGGACCACGGCATTGGGAATAAAAATATAATTCATGCTTCCTGCACAACCCGTTCAGCAGCCGCCAGCACCGCACCTGCGCTATGCCACAGGGCAGATGGCCATGCCTGTTCCGGTACTGGCAGGCATGGCAGCGGCTGTTGACTGTTCAGATACGGGCCTCCCCCTTCAACAGGTATTTATTGATGTTGTTGATCATATAGTACTGACTCTGCTTGCTGAATGAGGCCTCCACCACATTGCGCATCGCCTTCAGAGAACCCTGAACACTGCCGTACATGAGCAGCAGATTGTTGGTGATGAAGAAATGCACCGGGGAGTAGCCAACACCAAGCCCCCACTTGAAGGCCTTGCTGTTGACGTTGGTCCACAGAAACCCGACATCATAGCCCATCTGCGCGGATCGCTCCAAAATGGGGATGGACAGGAAGGGAGATACCACCTGACGGTACTCCTTGAGCACCCCAAGCTCCTTGATGAACATGATGCGATCCTTCTTCACCACCTCCGTCAGCCAATAGCTGGAAATTGCCATCCCGGTGCTCTTCTCGCCATCGGAGAGCTCCCAGGGCATATCGTGTTCCTTGCTCATGGCAGTTTTGTGCATCAGCAAAACCCAGCAGAACCCGATAATGGTATCGTCCTTGTAGAGCAGGGAGATCAACGGAATGCGCTCAGGGTCGGCGCGCAGGCTGTTCATGATCTCCGCACGCGCCGAACCAAGCGTCCAGGACTCGCCCCAGCTTTCATTGAACACGGTCATATAGCACTGCGCCAGATCATCGACAGTTCCCGCACTGATTTGCAGCACCTCGTCTCCGAAATACGTTTCCAGGCGATACTCCTCACCGAGCTTCTCCCGCAGAATGTCATTGAGCATGGGTGTGGAGGAGGAGAAGGAAGAAGCGACCCTGGCGAGCCGCTTGACCGGGCGTAATGGCATCGGATGGTGAAGCGCCGGAGTCACGGAACTTAAAGCGGATTGAATATTCATGATCTGTCCTCTAATACAAGCTGTTGAAGTGAGGGCCACAATGCATTCAAAAAAAGACAGGGGGCCCGCGAGTCGAAACATTCAGGCCAAAACGACATGCTAGCCATGCGTTAGCGGCTGAACTGTGTCCAGCTTATAGCGGAGAACAAATCGCGATCAACGATTAGAAGAAAGGAAACGAAAGCATATGACTGACGGGAGCATTATTCTTGACCGATCAGCAACAAATCTTTCATCCTCCTACACAAATTCCTACAAATATTCCTACAAACTTGTTACAAGCCTAAACCATTTTTCAAACTATGCTGCAACAGTTGGCGGAACCCGGCTTCCGGAACCGGCCGACTGATGTGATAGCCCTGGGCAAAATCACACTTAAGAGCGCGCAGAAATTCCAGCTGCTCCTGCGTTTCCACGCCTTCGGCAACCACTTTGAGCTGCAGCTTCTCTGCCATCATCAGCATGGTCTCAATCAGGGCTTCCTCTGTTTTCAATTCACCAATTCGAGCCACAAAGGAACGATCAATCTTGAAGCCCGTCACCGGAAAGCGGGACAAATAGCTCAGGCCGGAATAACCCGTGCCAAAATCGTCAATCGATATCTGTATTCCCGCGTCACTCAGATCATTGAGCACCTCCAGGGCCCGGGTGGCATCTTCCACGAGCACCCGCTCGGTAATCTCGACAATGACAGGCATCTCACTCTTCTGTTTGATTTCGTGGAACCATGCCTGGGATGACTCATCGCGCATATACAGCAGCCGCGTGGAGACATTGACGGACAGGCCGATCTTCAGCCCCAGCTCCCGGTTCAGCCCGGTGATGAACTCCCGCGCACTCTTGAGCACGAAATGGTCGATGCGGATGACCAGGCCGCTCTCCTCTGCCAGCGGAATAAACAGATCGGGCGGGACAAAACTGCCATCCGGCTTTTGCCAGCGCACCAAGGCTTCACAACCTACGATACGCTTCTCCGCCAGACTGTAGATCGGTTGATAGTGAACACTCAGCTCATCATGCTTCAGCGCGTTCATCAGCTCGTTGAACAGCATGTGCCGTCTCTCGGAATTGCGCTGCATCTCCTGGGTGTAGAACTGCCAGCCATTCCGCCCGGCTTTTTTCACCTCATACATGGCCTGGTCTGCTTTGATGATCAGGGTTTCCGCGTCCTGTGCGTCATCCGGAAAAAAGGCAATCCCCAGGCTGGCACCGCAGTGCACCTGATGCGTGTTGATATGAAAAGGCTCGCCCACAACGGCCACGATATCATTCGCAATCCGCCACACTGCCGTTTCCGAAAATACATCCCGCAGGACAACGATAAACTCGTCCCCACTGTAGCGGGCAACCGTGTCCACTTCCCGCACGCAGTGACATATTCGCCGGGAGGCCTCCACCAGCACCTCATCACCGACATCATGACCCAGGTTGTCGTTGACGGATTTGAAGTTGTCCAGATCAATGAACAGGACCGCAAGCTTGGTACTCGCCCGCCGCGACATGGCGAGTGCATTATTGAGCCTGTCCCGCAACAGGCTTCGGTTCGCCAGCCCGGTAAGGGCATCGTAATTGGCCTGATACTCGATCAGCTGATCCGCTTCCTTGGCCTTGGTGACATCCTGCATGGCTCCGACCAGTTCACGGCTGCCATTGGGCAGCGAGATCATTTCGCCGCGAATATGCAGCCAGAGCTCTCCCTTGCCGGGTCTTTCCAGGCGTAATTCGGTGTCAAACCCCTGATGTCTTTGCGGGCCCCGCTCCAGCAATATGCGCAGGCTCTTGGCCGTCTCTTGCGTGAACTGTTCACATACCTGCTCCAGTGTGAGCACACCGCCTCCGGCGGACACCCCGAAAATCTGCATGCATTGTTCAGAAACTTCGGTGAACACGCCATTGGCATCCAGGCGCCAGCCGCCAACGCGGGATACCGTTTCCACTTCGCGCAGAAATTGTTCATTGCGGAAAATAAGCTGCTCATAGGCTTCTTCCTTCTCCTTGCTGCGCGAGCGCAGGAAGATGCCGATCATGGCCAGTGCACACAGGATGGTAGCAAGCCCCCTCAGCAGCAGAATGCCGGGGTTGCCCTCGCTGATATCCTGAAGGGAGTAAGCCCCCAGCTGCCAGGAACCGTCACCCAGTTCAACAGGCATGGTGACAACGCCGGCATGGGAAAACACCTCGGCGGCGCCAAAGAACACCTCACCGTCCGCTCCCAGCCCATCACGCCCCCGGATAGCAATCTCCAGGCCTGTGCTCGGATCAAACAGCTGGCTGTCCCCGTAGATACTGGCAGTTGCAATCGGAGCCGACACTATCCCCCACAGACGCCGGACCCCATTGGCGTCCCGGGTGAACACCGGTGCCCTGCCGACAAAGGCACTGCCGCCCTGCACCAGATTCAGCGGACCGGCAACCACCATCGCCTCCGTCTGCACCGTGCGCTGCACAGACAGGGACTGATTGGCATTGACCCTGTAATCCAGACCCAGCGCCGCTTCGTTGCCGACCAGAGGATAGATATAACGAATCACCAGGTTGGGAGCCGCTGCCAGGTTGATCAGGGTCGGCTCACGCTCAATGACGGTTTGCGCGTAGGTATCAAATTCCTCCTGCGTAAAATCCGGATTGGAGGCAATGAACGCGGCCAGCCCGTTAATCAGTGAAAGTTGATTGGACAGACGGCTCTCCAGTTGATAACGCACCGTACTCAGTTGCTCAACGACATGCAGACGCTGCTCATCCGCCAGCGTGACCCGGAAGCGGATCTCCATCAATTGCTGCACCCCGAAAAAAATAAACGGTGTCAGCAGCAGCAGACGATGCGGTGAGCGACGGGCCAGCACCACGATCAACAACATGGCCAGGGCGGACAACACCACCAGCACCCATTGCAGGCTGCGCTCACGTGAGACGTTCGCACTCACTGGCAGCTTCAGCAAATCCTCGACGGCGAAGGGCTGATCGATCAGGCCTTGTTGCAGCAATAAAAAATAGGCACTCTGCCAGCGGGCCAGCTGGTTATGCCCCAGCGGGACGATCGGGTAAAGAAGATACTCGTCGATGTGCTCTGCGAAGAAACGGTTATACGCATACACATCGTCGTAGAGATACTTGTAGCGGGGCAATTCCGCCGCAATGCGATTGGCCAGATCCACGCGGTTTCCCTGCGCATAGCGCCAACCGTCGAGACTGGCCCGCACAAAGCGGTTCACCATATCGGGATCGCGCGCGATGACCTCTTCGGTGGTGTACAGCACATCTCCGTAGAAATTGATGCCGTAATCCCGGGGGTGCAGGGTATTGAGCGTGACACCCAGCTCGCTCGCGCGATACTGGGCAGAGGCATCATAGGTGACAATGACATCCGCACGCCCCTCCAGGAGGGTTTCCACGGTAATGTCTTCATCGACAAAATCGACTCCGGCAGGGTCAATGCCGAAAGTCAGGAACATCGCCTCGATCTGGGTGCGCAGATAATCGTTGGAGACAGCGGCAATGCGCAGACGACTGAGTTGCTCAGGCGTGTCTATCGGCACACTTGCCAGACTGAAGGCCGCAATCGGGGAGTTCTGATAGATGGGAGACAACACCACCAGATGTTCGCCCTGGCCCCGCTCGATCAACAGATCCAGCCCGCCAATGGCGAAATCCGCATTGCCCTTGAGCAACTCCTCACTGGGGGAAATGAAATCACCGTCTGGCGTGGTGGCCGAGCGAATCTCGACATCCAGCCCCTGGCGTTCATAAAAGCCCTGCCATTTTGCGGCGTAATAGCCGGCAAACTGAAATTCATGCTCCCATTTCAGTTGCAGAACGACAGTGTCTTTTTCCTGCGCCTTCAGCCCGCTGCTCAACGCAGCGCAGAACAGGCAGACGAATAATGCAAAGAGATGTTTCAAAAACAAACCCGTGATTCTCCTGAACGCGGCTCACCCGTCTACGCAAATGAGCGCACGCGTGGAGAATAACAACAGTGCTTATTTATTAGCCAGCCCTATTGCCCTGCCCGGCTGCATTATTTTTCAGGACACCCCGTTGACCTCGACACGATCGACGTTCTGGAAGCCGCGAGGCAGCTTGTTTCCCCGTCGCCCCCGCTCACCGCGATAATGCTCCAGGTCTGCACTCTTCATATTGAGGTAGCGACGGCCCGCGTGAATGGTCAGCACATCCGCGCTGCCCAGCACACACAGCGCCACGATATATTCCAGGCGCTCACTGGCGCGTGCGGATGGAATACTGATGATCTTGTTGCCCTTGCCTCGCGGCAGCTCCGGCAGCTCCGACAGCGGGAAACTCAGCATGCGCCCTTCATTGCTGATGGCCACCACCTGATCCTGCTCCGAATCGCCAATCAGCAACGGCGGCAATACACGGCTGCCAGAGGGCAGTTTGAGGACACTTTTCCCGGATTTGTTCTTGCTCTGCAGATCCGCCACGGAGGTCACAAAACCATAACCGGCATCGCTGGCCAGCAAGACTTTCTGCTTTTCCTCACCCATCAGCACCCCTTCGAAACTGGCACCGGATTCCGGTGTCAGACGCCCCGTCAGAGGTTCGCCCTGACCACGCGCCGATGGCAGTGTGTGGGAGGGCAGCGAGTAGGTGCGCCCGGTGGAATCAATGAAGATGGCATTCTGGTTGCTGCGCCCTTTGGCCGCGAACTTGAATCCGTCCCCCGATTTGTACTGCAGGCCGGCCGGGTCCACCTCGTGCCCCTTTGCAGCCCGCACCCAGCCTCGCTCGGAGAGCACCACTGTCAAAGGCTCGGTGGACATCAGTTCGGTTTCGCTGAAGGCCTGTGCCTCCTCGCGAGTGACGATGGCGGAACAGCGATCATCCCCGAAGGCCTCGGCATCCTGAGTGATTTCCTTGCGGATCAGCGTCTTGAGACGTGCGGCAGAGGCCAGCGTCTGTTCCAGGCTTTCACGCTCGGCATCCAGCTCGCTCTGCTCGGCCTTGATTCTCATTTCCTCAAGCCGTGCCAGGTGACGCAGCTTCAGCTCCAGTATCGCCTCGGCCTGTATCTCGGACAGACTGAAACGCTCCATCAGCACTGCCTTGGGTTTTTCTTCGGTGCGGATGATATGAATCACCTCATCGATATTCAGGAAGGCAATCAACAGGCCCTCAAGAATATGCAGGCGCTGCAGAATACGATCCAGGCGGTTCTGCAAACGGCGGCGCACCGTTTCGGTGCGAAATGCCAGCCACTCCTTGAGCAGGGAGCGCAGATCCTTCACCTGAGGGCGCCCGTTTGTGCCGATCATATTGAAGTTCACGCGATAATTGCGCTCCAGATCGGTGGAGGCAAACAGGTGCAGCATCAGCGCATCCACATCGATGCGATTGGAGCGCGGCACAATGACGATACGCGTGGGGTTCTCATGATCGGATTCATCGCGCAGGTCCACCACCATCGGCAGTTTCTTTTTCTGCATCTGCGCCGCAATCTGCTCCAGCACCTTGGCCCCGGACACCTGATAGGGAAGTGCGGTAACCACAACCTCGCCATCCTCCACATGGTAAACGGCGCGGGCCTTGATGGAGCCCTTACCCGTCTCATAGAGGCTGATGATGTCATCGCGCGGGCTGATGATTTCCGCAGCGGTCGGGAAATCCGGCCCCTTGATGTGGGTCATCAGATCCGTCACGGTCGCGGCGGGGTTCTCCAGCAGATGAATACAGGCACTGGCCACTTCACGCAGATTATGCGGCGGAATATCCGTGGCCATGCCCACCGCAATGCCGCTACCACCGTTGAGCAGCACATTGGGCAGACGCGCCGGCAGAATATGGGGTTCTTCCAGTGTGCCATCGAAATTGGGCTTCCAGTCCACCGTGCCCTGCTCCAGCTCCGACAACAGCAGCTCGGCATAGCGGCGCAGCTTGGATTCGGTATAGCGCATGGCAGCGAAGGATTTGGGGTCGTCGGGAGAGCCCCAGTTGCCCTGCCCGTCCACCAGCGGATAGCGATAGCTGAAATCCTGCGCCATCAGCACCATGGCCTCGTAACAGGCCGAATCGCCGTGAGGGTGGAACTTGCCGATCACGTCACCGATGGTGCGCGCCGACTTCTTGAACTTGGCGGTGGACTTCAGGCCGAGTTCGGACATCGCGTAGATGATACGCCGCTGCACAGGTTTGAGCCCGTCGCCGATATGCGGCAGCGCACGGTCGTTGATGACATACATGGAGTAGTTCAGATAGGCCTGCCGGGAATAAGTGCCCAGCGCGATCTGTTCCACGCCGTCTTCGTTGATGGTGATGTTCTGTGTCATGGTGAAATTCTACTAAGTTTGTATGTAATTCAATTGATAGAAGTCTATTCGAAACCTTCCTGGCACCAAAAGACTTGTGAAACCAACCCACTGGAAAATCTTGCTTTCCTTTCAATAATCAGAAATCCGCTGATTGATAGCCCGCTGCATGCTCTGAACCAGGGCCGCCTTAAAAGCGGCATCTCCGGAAAACAGCTTATATAACTCCAATTCATCTTTTCTTCTGCGTAACATCACTTCTTTCAGCATTTTATCGAATGTCAGATTCCTATTGTGTGGATCGGGGTTATTTTGGTATTTGGACTCAAAGTCCGGGTGCTGTTTTATGCTCTCAGCAATATTAATGAATTTAATTTTCTGTTCCTCTGGCGTTGCACTCCAGCCTTGGAACCAGCGCTCGTTGAATACCCGAATAATTTCATCCAAAGGATCTGTGTGTTTATCTTCACCGTGTGCGCCACGAGGATTTGGGTTCTGAGGGTCAAGCTCTGCATCTTCCTCGTCGAGGTTAATATTGTGATTCAGTTTCACTCTTTGCAGACCATAGGAGCTCAGATCAACAGATTCCAATAGCTTGTCGATGGCATCCGCATCAGGATCATTCACTTTTAACTTCGGGATCAGGAACTTCAGGAACCAGAACAGCTTTTCCCATGCCACGATTTCATAGGGCATGATAGACGCCATTTGTCCGTAGATTTTTACATACTGCTTGGCCTTGATCTTGAAATCGACTTTTTCGTCGTCCTCCAAGCCCAGCTCATGCTCGAAACGGGCCGCGGCCACATCAATGATGGGGCTTAATGCTTGGGCATCTTCGTTGTTGAAGTAACGCGTTACAAAGTCTTCAACCTCATACCACTCATATACACCCACGTCATCCATTGCGTCCTTGAGCTCGTGGAGCACGTTGATATCCGTGGCCCGCGATAAAGAAGTCGCCGTATAGAAGGGGTCAAACGCGGCCTTAACATCATCCACCGAATTGAAGAAATCCAGAATAAAAAGATCTTCGGTCTTTTTGCCCAGCCAAGGTGCAGAGCGGTTCAAACGTGAAAGAGTCTGAACACAAAGTACTGATGCCAGCTTTTTGTCCACATACATGGCACAAAGCTTTGGCTGATCAAACCCGGTGAGATATTTGTTTGCGACCACTAGCAGGCGATATTCGTCCTGATTCACATGCCTGGGAATTGGATCGCCAGGCTCTTTGCGTTTGTAATTAACGTCAAAATACTCTTTGGTCTCCGCCTCGGAAAATCCGTTGATCTGCGCTTCCGTGTATTCAACCCCATCCACCTCTTTCGTCCCGGAAAACGCAACCAAGGCTTTGAAAGGATTGCCTTTAGCTTCCAACAAACGGGTAATGGCCTTGTGATAACGGATAGCCGTTTCAATATTCTGCGTCACCACCATACCTTTGGCTTTGCCCTTGAGCTTCTTGGCATTGACCACCTGAAAAATGAAGTGTTCCAGCATGATTTCCGCTTTTGTATCGATAGTCTGCTGGCTTCGCTCCACATAGGCTCGCAGTTTTTTCTGCGCCTTTTTGGTGTCGAATTCCGGGTTTTCCGCAATGGACTTTTCGATCTCGTAATAACTTTTATAGGTGGTGTAATTGGCCAGCACATCCAGAATGAAGCCTTCCTCGATGGCCTGTTTCATGGAGTACAGATGGAAAGGTTTAAATGAGCCGTCCTCCTGCTTTTCACCAAACTTTTCGAGGGTTGTATTCTTGGGCGTAGCAGTGAAAGCCAGGTAGGACGCATTGCCACGCATCTTGCGGGATTTCATCGCTTTGAGGATTTTGTCCTGATCGTCCTCCTCGTCATCCTGCCCCATCACCCGATTCATATTGTCGTGGGCAGTGCCGGACTGGGAACTGTGAGCCTCGTCGATGATCACTGCAAAACGCTTGTCGCTGAGGTCTGCAATGCCATCCACAATAAACGGGAATTTCTGAATGGTGGTGATGATGATCTTTTTACCATTCTCCAGCGCGCTCTTTAGTTCAGATGATTTATGGGCCGGGGCAATGATGTTTCTGACTTCGGAAAACTCTTTGATGTTATCCCGCAACTGTTTGTCCAACAGCCGACGATCCGTTACCACGATGACTGAGTCAAACAGCGGCTGCTCGATGCTTTTTCCGTTCGCAACGTCCGCCGAAGCTGGGTAGGTTTCGATAAGCTGATACGCCGCCCAGGTAATGGAGTTGGACTTGCCGGACCCGGCAGAGTGTTGAATCAGATAGGTATGGCCCACCCCGCACCTGGCGGCATGATCAACCAGCTTACGCACCACATCCAACTGGTGGTAACGGGGGAAGAACAGAGTGCGCTTGGGCAGAGGATCTTTACTGCTCCCATCCAGCCGCACAAAGTGCTGGATGATGTTGGCTATGCTTTCCTTGGAGAACACCTCTTCCCACAGATACGCCGTCCTGTGGCCATGCGGGTTTGGCTGGTTGCCTTTGCCATGGTTATGCCCCCTGTTAAAGGGCAGAAAATAGGTAGCCTGTCCGGCCAGTTTGGTCGCCATATAGGCTTCATCGGTATCTACGGCCATATGGACCAAACAACGCCCGAAGTTCAGTAATGGCTGGTTTATGTCTCGGTCTTCCCGATACTGTTTCTGCCCATGGTAGCGAGCGGTTTGCCCCGTCCAGGCGTTTTTCAGTTCCATCGTCACCAGGGGGATGCCGTTCAGGAACAGCACCATGTCGATTTCCTGGCGCGGATTGGCAAGGGAGTAACGCACCTGTCGGGTACAACTGAAAATATTGGTCGCGAAGTTCTGCTTCACCTTCTCGCTACTGCTGGCCAGGGGAGCCGGATACATCAGATGGAAGTGGGCATCATCGACCGGAAGCCCCTTCTTGAGCAGATGGAGAATGCCGTGTTTTTTCACCAGCCGGTCGTAGCGCTCCAGTACCTTGCGTTGCCAGTCCGATGGATTGTGCTTTTGCAGCTTGGCCAGCTCAGGCCTCTGGGTATGCTCCAGGAAGCGCCAAAACAGCTTTTCATCAAGGGCGTACTGGGCGTTGAAGTCGGTGGGCAAACCCAACTTGAAACGTTGATTGCCGACCAGATAGTCCGCAGGCGTCTCCTTAACCTGAGCTTCGGCACCCTCGGCATCACCTCCCGACGCCTTGACGGCTTCCACAGTGGTACCGGTTAAAGCCTGCTCAATCGCAGCCTCCAGCGCCTGTTCGTTGGTGTTGCTAACCATCTTACGTCCTGTTTATTTTATCAATCGCCTTAGTTGATCAAGCAGCAAAGAATCTATTTTTCTACTAAAAACAACAGACTAAATTCATAACACCTGCAAAACAGCCCTCAGAGTCAAGCAACGGTCAAGCAAATTCTCATAACTCCTCCTGCACCTGCCAATGGCCGCCCTTTTTCGGACCGTGATAGGCGAGTTTATTCTGTTGCTTGAGTTTGGCTACAGCGCGTTCAATGGTGCTGGTTGCCCGGCCCAGATGTACGGCAACTTCGGCCAGTGTCAGCTCTGGTTGCCGGCGCAGTAGCGCCAGAATCTGTTCGGGGGTTTTTACCCGCGTTTCTGCCCGCATTTCTACCCGCACTTTTTCATCCCTGCTCAACGCTTCCTGTAACGCTTCACTGATGGTTGCCAGCATAAATTCGATAAAGGGGGCACTATCGGTTTGCCTGGTGCTGTCCCGTAGCGCCTGATAATAAGCGGCCTGATGCTGAAAGATCAGGCTCTCCACCGGAATATCCACAAACATGGGCTGCCATTGGCTGAGTATCAGGGTCTGCCACAGGCGGCCCATACGACCGTTACCGTCACTGAAGGGGTGGACAAACTCAAACTCGTAGTGAAACACACAACTGGTAATCAGCGGTGGCGCACCGGAAGTTGCCAGCCAGTCAAACAGGTTGCCCATCAACCGGGGCACCTGGTTGGCACCCGGTGCCATATGTACCACCTGACTCCCCGACATCACCCCGACACCACCATGGCGGTAGTGGCCCGCTTCATCAATCAACCCTTTCATCAGCACGCTGTGGGCCGTCAGCAAGTCCGCTTCGCGGGTAGGGCGCCACTGAGCAAGCCGGTCGTAAGCCTGCAGCGCATTGCGCACTTCCTGTACCTCTTTCGGTGGCGCAATGATCCGTTTGCCTTCCAGAATGGCGGTAATTTGAGATTCGCTTAAAGTATTCCCCTCAATGGCCAGCGAGCCTTGAATGGTGCGGATGCGATTGGCACGGCGCAGATGCAAGGTATTGGCAATATCCCGTTGAGCGCTTAAACGGCCAATAGCCTCACTGATCTGTGCCACCTGTTTCAGGATGGTTGGGGTGATGGTGTAGGGAGGCTGATAGCTCATAGGCGGCTCCTAGCCTTGTGCCATTCCCGGCGTGACTTTGATTTTGCCGGTCACAGCGCTGTTGATCAGGGTGGTTTTGTATTCTTTTAGTTTTTCGATTTGGCGTTGTAACAGCACGATACCTTCATCTGAAGAATCCATGAAAGTGCTAATATACTTAGCGATTTCACACTGCTCATCAATTGGAGGAATGAATAGATCGACCTGCGAGAAGTTGTCAAAATTTAAATCTTGTCCATCTCGAATGAAACTTGCTGTTTGTTGCAACGCTGCAATGTAGGCAGAAAGCTTTAAAAGATACCCATAGAATGCGGGATCGATTGCCTCTAAAGCCCTAAGAACCACATAGGATGATCGAATACAGCCCCTAGCCCAAGCCCGCTCTAAGCCATTGAAGCTTCTCACTGATTACAAGTCATCTTTCTCAACATGCTTTCTCTTATCCAAGTGAAATTGTATTTTCACTACACGCTTACCGGTTAACTCTTCGTATTGATCTTGTGGAATCACGCCATAAGCCTGTGTAGCTGATAGCTGAACATCATCCTTCCACGCTCGCTCCTTTCGCTGAGCAAAAAGAAACTTGCTTCTCCTGACTTCCCAATGTGCCGGTATCTTCCCAATCCAATCCACGCCGGAATCTTTCGTGGGCACATTGGGATCAAGCCCTTGGGTGACGGCTTTTTGGATGATGATTTGCTTGCGCTCTTTCAGCAGGGCAATCTGCTGCTCTTTGATGGCAATGGCTTCGTCGATTTGGGTGGTTTTTTTGTCGAGGAAGTTGGCGATTAGAGTTTGTTGCTCACGAGGAGGAACAAACGTCTTAAAACTCAGGAATGAATCTTTAGGAATTGTATTTCTCAAGCCACGATAAAGCGGCTTAAGCCTCTTTTTTGCATCAAGATTCAGATAAAAATAGTATAAAAACCTATTATCAAAATTGTCATTTGGCTCGAAAACGGTATAGGCACCAGTAATCATCCCATTAAAAGGTGACAACCCAACAGTTCTGGGCGTTTCTTCCACGTCGAACAGACAGAAAACGAAATCGCCACACTGTACTTCTTGATAAGTATCGAACTCCGCCGGAAACTTCCCTTCCGGATTTTCCATATCGCGTTTAATTACGCCTTTTAGGGTAAGCGACAGCAAATCATACTCGTTCGAACGCTTTCCAACCTGATTTTTCTTCAAACGAAAGATGTGCTTATTAGCCAACAAGCTCCATGACGCGGGAATATCTCCTAACCAATCAACCCCAGAGTCTCTATAGGCTTCGTACTTTGGCATTTTGATAGAGGCTTCCATAATCACCCCTGCACCTGCTCAACATCCACACCCAGAATCTGCGCAATCAAACCCTCTGCCTTTTGTTCAAGATTGATAATGTCTTTTGCAACATCCTCCAATGAGCGCAGCGGCTTATGGCGATAGAAATATTTATTAAAGCTGATCTCGTAGCCGATTTTGACGGAATCCAGGTTGATCCAGGCTTCCTCTACATGGGGTTTTACTTCATCCAGAAAGTACTGATGAATGCTTTGTGGTTCATCGTCCTTTAACAACGAAACTGATTCACTGTCGCGCAAATCGCTATTGGCTTCATAGGTAATGTATTCGTTCTTCTTATTAGTTGGGTAAAACCCAAAATCCGGTAGTTGCGCTTGGTTGCATCCATAGCGCTCCAGCAGTTCATCCAGCTTGTCACCGCTGAGTTTTACGACTTTCTTAATCACTTTAGCGGCGGATTCATCGTACCAACTCACTGCATTCAGGATGGCGTTCTTTTCAGTGGCAGAGAGTTTGACCTTAAGCGCCTTCAGCTCTGCATCCACCTGATCTTTAAACAGATTGAAGTCATCGAACTCGCTCTGGTCAATCGCAGCCATAAGCGCCTGTGCCGTCTCGTAAACCGCTTTTAGGGCTAGCCAGCGCTTCACATCCAGCAGCTTGGTTTTTGCCTTGGCGTTCAGGCTGATGTCGTTGTCTTCACACCAGGCAAGGACGCTTTTCTCGATGGACTTTAAAAAGCTCTTTTCGTAAAGCTTGTCGCCATGTTCAGCATACAGGTGCTCCATCACTTCGCTTAACTGCTTGTCAAAACGCAGGCTGGCGATGCGATCTGCGCTGAATTGAGCTTTGCGACGGTCGGGCCGTTCGATGCTCACTTTGTAATAGCCAAAATCCGCATTGCGGAATACCTGGCTGGCAATGCCTTCAGGATCACCGTTTTTATCCAGCTTTCGCTGCACGCTGGCACCATTCAGATAAGTGCGGGTGATCTGCTCGATATGCTCCGGAGCAAACTCGCAGTTTTTATTACCCAGGTTTTTGCGCAGTTTTCGATACAGCAGGCTGGCATCAATCAACTGCACCTTACCCCTACGGGACCCAGGCTTGTTGTTATTGAGCAGCCAGATATAGGTGGTAATGCCGGTGTTGTAGAACAGGTTGTTGGGCAACTGCACAATGGCATCGAGCATGTCGTTTTCGATAATGTAGCGGCGGATATTGCTCTCACCGCCACCGGCATCACCGGTAAACAGGCTGGAACCATTATGGACCGACGCAATTCGACTGCCGTTGGTGCCTGTGGCTGGGTCTTTCATTTTGCTGACCATTTCCATCAGGAACAGCAGCTGGCCATCGCTGGAGCGCGGTGTGGCGTCACACTCCTCGATATTGCCCCAATAGTCTTTGAGTTTGACCTTGAAGCGCGGATCAATCACATCACTGCCATCTTTGATGTATTTTTGTTCCGATGCCCAGCTTTTGCCATAGGGCGGATTGGAGAGCATAAAGTCGAAACGCAGGGAAGCGAATCCATCGGTGGAGAGGGTAGAGCCAACCTTGATGTTCTCGGGGTTGTTGCCCTTGATCATCATGTCGGATTTGCAGATGGCGTAGGTTTCGTCGTTGATTTCCTTGCCGTATAGGTAAATATCCCTGTTCTTTGCCGGATACTTTTCTTCAATAAAATTTTGCGATTCGGTGAGCATTCCTCCGCTGCCGCAAGCCGGGTCATACACAGTCAGCGTTAAGGGAATATTGTCTTTGATCGGATCGAACACCAGGTGGGTCATCAGCTCGATCACTTCCCTTGGGGTGAAGTGCTCTCCGGCCTCTTCGTTGTTTTCTTCGTTGAATTTTCGGATGAGTTCTTCAAACACATAGCCCATGCCCAGGTTGGAAAGCGCGGGCAGTTTGTAGCCATCCGGATCTACCGCATCCAGCGGGGTCAAGTTGATTTTGGGGGAGACAAACTTTTCCACCACCCCCAGCAGCACGTCTTTATTGGCCATGTGCTGAATTTTGCTTTTCAGATCAAAGCGGTCGATGATTTCCTGCACGTTGGCGCTGAAGCCATTGAGGTATTCATCAAAGTTGGCCAGCAGAATCTGGCGATTGTTGGTGGCGGTGTTGTGCAGGCTGGTGAGTGTCCATTTGGAGACGTTGTAAAACACGTAGCCGGAGGCTTCTTTGAGAGCCTCATCATCCAGCTCGGTAAAGCCATCTCGTTTTTGTTCTTCAACTTCTTTTAAAACAATTTCTTTTGAAGGTATCAGCAGCGTGTCGAGACGGCGCAACACTACCATGGGCAGAATAATATCGCGGTATTTGCCGCGCACATACACATCGCGCAGGCAGTCGTCGGCGATGTTCCAGATAAATGAGACAAGTTTGTTGTGTACGCTGTGATCCATGCCCTGTTAAATCCTTGAATTATTCTAGTCAATCCGCCCTGCAGCTTATCCGGAATTTACCTCTTGGAAGAATTTTCCCAAGAATGAGGGCAATTCTCATTCCGCCAGATCCGCCTGATTGCCGTATTCCTCCAGCCATTCCTTGCGGTCCTGCGAACGCTTCTTGGCCAGCAGCATGTCCAGCGTCTCGTCGGTCTGCTTCGCCTCGTGCTCGTCGTCCAGTGTCAGTTGCACCAGGCGGCGGGTGTCGCGGTTCATGGTGGTTTCGCGCAGTTGCAGGGGGTTCATCTCACCCAGGCCCTTGAAGCGCTGCACATTGGGCTTTGCGGTTTTCTTTTCCGCAACCAGTCGATCCAGAATGCCGTCTTTGTCCTGCTCGTCGAGCGCGTAATAAACATCCTTGCCGATGTCGATACGGTACAGGGGCGGCATGGCCACATAGACGTGACCGGCGCGCACCAGAGGCCGGAAGTGTTTCACAAACAAGGCGCAGAGCAGTGTGGCGATGTGAAGACCATCCGAGTCCGCATCGGCGAGGATACACACCTTGCCGTAGCGCAGCCCCTCCAGATTGCTGGAGCCCGGATCCACGCCCAGTGCCACGGCGATATCGTGCACTTCCTGGGAGGCGAGAATCTCGCTGGAATCCACTTCCCAGGTGTTCAGAATTTTGCCACGCAAGGGCATGATCGCCTGCGTCTCGCGGTCACGCGCCTGCTTGGCGGAACCGCCGGCCGAATCCCCTTCCACCAGGAACAGCTCACCGGCCATGACATCCTGCGTTGTGCAGTCGGCCAGCTTGCCCGGCAAGGCGGGGCCGGTCGTCACTTTTTTACGCTCCACCCGCTTGCTGGCCTTGAGGCGGCTCTGAGCATTGTTGATGCACAGCTCCGCAATCGCCTCCGCCTCTGCCGTATGCTGGTTCAGCCACAGGCTGAAGGCATCCTTCACCACGCCCGAGATAAACACGGCGCACTGGCGAGAGGACAAACGCTCCTTGGTCTGCCCGGAGAACTGCGGCTCCACCACCTTGGCCGAGAGCACATAGCAGCAGCGATCCCACACATCTTCGGGAGACAGCTTGATGCCACGCGGCAGCAGATTGCGGAATTCGCAGAATTCGCGCAGCGCATCCAGCAGACCGGTACGCAGACCGTTCACATGGGTGCCGCCCTGCGCGGTCGGGATCAGGTTGACATAGCTCTCGGCAACGATGTCCCCGCCCTCGGGCAACCACTGCACGGCCCATTCCACCGCCTCGTCATTGCCCTGCATGCTGCCGACAAAGGGAGCCTCCGGCAGTACCGGCCAGCCCTGTGTGGATTGGGTCAGGTAATCGGTGAGCCCGTCTTCAAACAGCCACTCCTCGCTCTGGCTTCTGTCGGCATCCGTAGTGTTATCGATGAACACCACGCGCAGGCCGGAACACAGCACAGCCTTCGCCCGCAACACATGCTTGAGACGCGACAGGGAAACCTTGCTGGAATCAAAATACTTTTCATCCGGCAGGAAGCGCACCGTGGTTCCCGACATGCGCTTCGGCGCCGTCCCGATGGGTGTCAGCTCTGACACTTTATTGCCATCGCGGAATTTCATCTGGTAGACCGTGCCGTTACGACGCACGATTACCTCAAGATGTTTGGACAGGGCATTGACCACGGAGACACCCACCCCGTGCAAGCCCCCGGAGAACTGATAGTTCTTGTTGGAAAACTTGCCACCCGCGTGCAGGCGCGTGAGGATCAGTTCAACACCGCTGACCTTCTCCTCCGGGTGCACGTCCACGGGCATGCCGCGACCATCGTCCGTGACCTCGATCATGCCGTCACGCTCCATGGTGACCGTGATGGTCTTCGCGTGCCCGGCCAGCGCCTCGTCCACGCTGTTGTCGATCACTTCCTGAACGAGATGGTTGGGGCGTGTCGTGTCCGTATACATGCCGGGGCGCTTTCTGACCGGGTCCAGGCCCGTCAGTACCTCGATGGCATCTGCGTTATAGCTGTTACTCATGTAAGTGGATGTCTCTTTCAGTGGTGATGAGGTGGCGCGAGGAATTCAAAAATCGTGGGCAACATCGCTTCGTACCCTACGAAGCCATGGTTGCCGCCGTCCTGAATTATACGCGTGGAATCCTTGTATTTGTCCACCGCCAGGCGGTAGTCGAGCGTTTCATCGCCGGTCTGCACCAGCAACAGGAAATTCCCCGGATGACGCAGCACCGGGGTGTCAATGGCGCGCAGCTGCTCAACGTGATCCTGCGTGATGGTGTAGCGGCGTCCGGAATAATAGTTGCGGTTCTCCCCCAGGTGCTCGTGCCACAGACGCGCAGGGTTCACCGCCGGGTTGATCAGCGCCGCCCGCAGATCATATTTCTCGGCCAGATAGCTGGCGTAATAGCCGCCCAGAGAACTGCCGATCAGCACTACCGGGCAGGTCTGTGCCTCAATGATGTCGCACATCTCGTTCATGGCCTGGGCGGGAACATGGGGCAGCTCCGGCACGGCAATGCGCGCCGCCATACCCAGCCGTTCACAGTAATCGTAGGTCTTGCGTGCCTTGGAGGAGAGAGGGGAGCTGTTAAACCCGTGCAGATAGAGAAGATAAAAATCGTCTGCCGTCATCAGTAGCCTGTGGAGCTGTGGTCCACTTCAAAGACATGGCCGGTCACGCGTTCCACACCGCTTTCGATGCGGCCGTCCCTGTGCAGGTTGAACCAGCGATAGGCCGGGTTGAGCTCATCCAGTGTGAAATCCATGACATCGGGCCTGAACTGGATACAGGTGGAGGGTGTACAGAAGTAACGTATGCCCTTGCGTTCAAAATCCAGCTCCTGGTGAATATGACCGTACACCACGGCGCGTACGATCCCGAAGCGATCGATGACCGACAGGAAGTCCTCGTCATTGTGCAGACCGATATCGTTCATCCAGCCGGCACTGCCGGGCACCGGGTTGTGATGCAGGCAGACAAGAACATGGTCGATGGCGGGGTTCGCCGTGGCGGCCGCCAGGCTGTTTTCAAGATGAGCCATTTCGCGCTCACCCAGATGACCATGCACTTCCCCCGCCACGCTGGAGTCCAGCATGATCACCTGCCAGTTATCGATTTCGGCCAGGTTGTGGAATGCCTGCTGATAGTGCTCGAGGTTTTCCATCACCCGGCGGCGGTCGTGGTTGCCGGGGATCCAGTAGAAGGGGGCGTCGATGGCCCGCATGGCATCGCCGAAGCGCAGATAGGCTTCCCTGGAGGCGTCCTGTGCGATATCACCCGTGGCCAGAACCAGATCGATGGCGGTTTCATTCGCACCGATCAGATCCATCACCTTCTCGAAACTGTCCTGGGTGTTGAGTTTCAACAGTGCCGCACCCGGATCACGAAACAGATGCGTGTCCGTAAGCTGTACAACCCTGACGGGCGCTTCCGCGTTTTCTCTTGTCATAATCTACGCAGCACAGATGAACATCGGGGTTTTCAGACTGTGGCCCGCCTGCAGACACAGGTTCAACCACTCGCCCAGGAATTCATTGATCTGTCTCTTCTCGTCCTGGTGATACATCGTTGGATTCGGTATCGCGTATCTGGCCAGAAATGCCTTGTGTCCCTGGTAGGCTATCGCCTCTGCCGTAGCCGCATCGTGATACACCCTGACCAGAATGACCGGGGGTTCTATCCACGAGCTGAGCCGGGTCAGCTGTGAGACGGCCAGGGTGCTGGTGTAGCGGAACACTTCCAGCACGCTGATTCGAATTCTGACCTCATCTCCCGCAGGCGAATGAATGACAAACTCCCGCGCATACACCTGCTGTTGTTCCGAGCGTTCACATCCGCAAGCCGCACCCGCAAACTGCGGCTGCTGTCTGGGCATTGCCGCCGGGTTTTCCTGCTCCGGGCAGGCCTTCCCGGCCGCCCCGAAGCGCGCGTCTCGAAGGGATTCTAGTTCAGGCACCAGCTTTAGTAAACGAATAAAATTCGCATCACAATCAGCCATTTGCCTTACCAGATCAATACGATAGCGCGATGATCTCATGTCGCCTTTTCCCCGCTGCACTGCCAGCGCTGGCGCAACATTTCCCGGTTCATGTGCAGCCACTGCATCGCAATAATCGCCATAGCATTGTTCATACGCCCGGCCTCGAGCGCCTGCCAGGCCTGATCGAACGATAGCACATGCACACGAATATCCTCATGCTCCTCTTCAAGACCGAAGATACCGCCGGCACCGCGTGCATCAACGCGTCCGCAATAGAGGCTGATCCATTCGTTGCTGCCCCCGGGGCTGTTGTAGTAGTCGACGATGTGTTCCAGCGCCTGAATCTCGCAGCCGGCCTCCTCCATCGCCTCACGACACGCCAGCTCTGCGGCCGTCTCGCCGGGCGCCAGGATACCGGCCACCAGTTCCAGCAGCCAGGGGCTGCTGCCATTTTGCTGCGCCGCTGGCAGGGCGCCAACGCGGAACTGCTCCACCAGCACCACCTCATCGCGGTCGGGGTCGTAGAGCAGCACCCCTGCGGCGGGGTCGCGCAGAAACAGCTCCCGGGTGAAAACCTCACTCCAGCCCCCGGCGAAACGCCGATGTTTCAGATGCAGGGTATCCAGGGAAAAAAATCCCCGATAGCCGACTCGCGTGTCCAGCACCAGCACGTCATTGGCCTGGAAGGCATCCGGAATGAGGTTCATCGTCAAGGCACTCAGTCTTCGCGGCTGGTGACTTCCAGCAGATGGTAGCCAAACTGGGTCTTGACCGGCCCCTGGACGGTATTGGGCTGTGCGCTGAACACGACCTGATCAAACTCCCGCACCATCTGGCCGGGGCCGAAACGCCCCAGATCTCCGCCCTGGGCGCGGGACGGACAGGAGGAATATTCACGAGCGATAACGGCGAAATCTTCACCATCGGCAATGCGCTGCTTCAGTTCGAGGCATTGGGCTTCGGTATCAACGAGTATGTGTCTGGCGGTGGCTGAGGCCATGAGAGAGCTCCTGTTCAATCCTTAAAAAGGGGGCATTATGCCCGAGCCCACCCCGTAAATCGAATGCCCCCGGCAGCAGAGGCTGCCCCCTACTCTTCCAGCAGCGGAATCGCCAGGGTGATGGCCACGCCTTCGGCCTCCTTGAGATTTTCGGCACGAATCTGCCCCTGGTGGAACTCGGTGACCAGACGGGCAATATGCAGCCCGATCCCGAGATGCGGCTCTCTCTGTTTCTCCTGCGAGCGCACGGAGATCATCGAATCAAACAGACGTCCCTTCATCTCTTCCGGCAGATAAGGGCCGAAATTGGACACCCGCACCACTGCCTGATCACGAATGGCGTGGCAGTACACCGAAATGGGCTTGTTCGGGTAGGTGAACTCGACCGCATTGGCAATCAGCTTGTCCATCAACTGCGCGATATACTCCGGCACGCCCCAGATGAGCACGGGGCCTTCGATGTCCGTGCTCAGGGTATAACCCGGATAGGCCAGCCTGTAGCCCTCCACACAACCGTTGATGACCCTGGCCAGATCCATGCGCTCCTTTTCCGAACTTTGCAGCATCTGCTCCAGACGTGTCGCTTCACTCATATTGGTCAGGATGAGGTTGAGCCGGCTGATGCCTTCTTCGGCCCGCTGGATATAGATTTCCGATTCCTGCCCCTGGGCAACGAGCCCGAGATTTTCGAGAGAAGAGCGAACCACGGTAACGGGCGTGCGCAGCTCATGGGAGAGGCGGGAGGACATATGCTCCAGATAGGTCGTGTACTGTGACAGACGTTCTACAATATTGGAGAAACTGCGCGAGAGATCCCCAATCTCGTCCGAACTGCGGCTGGCCTTGATATTGTTGCGCAGACGCCCGCTGTCATCCACGATGCCTTCTGCCTGATTACGCAGTTCACGAATCCGCGAGGAGATGCGCGAGGCAAATGCAAACAGGCCGAGCGAGATCACCAGCATGACACCAAGAATGGTATTGAACAGGGTTTCCAGTGCCTGATTGCGGAAAGTGCGGATGCCGTTCATGTTCTGGTCCACAATCACCGCACCGATAACCTCCTCGTCTGCAACTATCGGATGCGCGGCCTCCAGAATACGGGTCTGCGTATCGGGAATCGTGCGGAACTGGGTCTGCGGCGCTCCCGCCAGGGCTGAGTCGATATGCGCCCCCTCCGCCGTCCCCCCGGCGTAAAGCTCATCAATGAAGTCATTGGAGGGCTTGGTCAGGAGCTGGTAGTACAGCGGATGCAGCAGATTGTCTTCGATGAACAGCCAGTATTTATTGACCGTGGTACTGACCGGGTCCGGGCTCAGTGCCAGCCCGGTGGCAGACTGAATATCCCCCACACTCAGCAGAATGCGTCCCACCCTGTCGATCACCTGAATACGCGAATTCGTGTGCCCCATGCCCTCCACGATGCGGTCAATCTCCGGCGTGGGGCGGCGCAGGAAACCCAGGCGTTCGCGATCGTTGACATCCGAGGTCGCCACCACCGAGGACACATTGCGCCGCTGTGGATCATCGACATCGTAAATGGCAAAGCCTATCTGTTCCCCCAGCATCGTCAGCGGCAGACGCAGTTCTATCTCATAACCGTCCGGCACCTCATACCACTGCCCGGCAATGCGTTCCTCATGACGCAAGGCGGAAATATCGCGCAGATCATCACCCGCCTCATAGGCATAAAGAAACTCGGGGCCACGCGGGGCGACGACATAACGTTTCAGCTCCCCTTCCCGGCTCACCAGGGAGATCTGCAGAAAATCATTGCGATGAATACTGAGGCTGTCGGGGCTGCGATAGACGATGTTGTCATCCACCACCTTGAGGTAGGCGTAGAGAAACCGATTGTATTCGCCCACCAGCAGTTTGAAGTTCAGCGAACTGTCGTAATGGTAATAGCGCGCATAGGGGCTGTGGGGGTTCAGCTCGGTACCGATGGTATCGTGCTGGCCATAGGACAATTCATAGCGCTGGTAATCCTGCCAGTCCACCAGCGTGTTGTCGTCCAGCGCCAGAGGGTAGAACACCGGGTACACATACAGATCACTGGTCTGGCGCGCGGGGCTGTAGCTGCCTTCATCAAAGAGTTCGGGGCGTTCATTGAGCGCCGTTGCCAGGGCACGCGCCGTTCCCAGCACGATCTCTTCCTGGCCGCGCCGCAGATATTCCTCCATCTCCAGAATGTACTGGTAGCCCAGCCAGGGCACGACCAGCAGAAAGCTGGACAGGAAGACCAGCTTGAAGCGAATCCCGAAGGGACTTTTCAGATAGCGGGCCATTATCCCTCAGCAGCGCCGGTACTGTTCTGCGTGTTCCAGCGATACCCCATGCCATAGACCGTTTCGATGCAATCGAAGCTTTCATCGACCAGCATGAATTTCTTGCGGATGCGTTTGACGTGGGAGGTGATAGTGCTGCCATCCACGAAAATCTTGGATTCCTGCATCAGAATCTGCCGGCTCTTCACATGGCCAGGGAATTTCACCAGGGCATGGACCATCCAGAATTCCGTCACCGTCAGTGGCACCGGGACGCCGTTCCACTGCACGGTGAGACGACCGATGTCGAGCGTCAGCTTGTCGCGCTGCAGCAGGTTCTCCGGCGAGGTGGGCTGGTCCAGCACGTCAAGCCGGCGGAACAGGGCGGCGATGCGCGCCGAGAGATGGGGCAGGCTGATGTCCTTGGTGAGGTAATCGTCCGCTCCCATACGCAGGCCGCTGACGGTATCGAAATCGTTGTCACGGGCCGTCAGGAAGATGATGGGCAGAGTGTCGGACATGGAGCGCAGCGCCTGGCACAGCGTGAAGCCACCATCGATCTCGTTCTCCAGGCCAATGTCGATAATGGCCAGATTGGGCAGGCGGATATCGAAGGAGCGCATGGCGTCCTTGCGGTTGGAGAAGGTCTGCACCTCATAACCCTGCTTGCGCAGCACGTCCGCGTAGTTTTCGCGGATCGCCGCCTCGTCTTCCACAATTGCAATTCTTCTTGCCATATCCGATGCACTCGCTGTTGCGCTGTTTCCGTTGCCGTCCGGCCATGCCCCCTGAAACTCACTGCAAGCCTGCAGACACGGGCACTATACAGTATTTGCGCAGGAGACGTGAACGGCGCCTGACTGCCTGCGGGGCTGCCTTTTTTTTGCCATATTCGGTCAGCGTCTCGCCTTATTTAACCCCCCGGAACGCAAGAAAGTCGGTGTTTAATCCAGTAATCCGTGATTCACTCCGGAGGCCTCCAGAGCCACTGCATGCTGCCGGAACTCTTGCCTCCTTCCGAACTCTAAAAATCGAAAACACGGAAGAGACCTCACCAGCCCGGGCCGGGCGGTTGGTCTGTCAGCGGAGAACCTCTCATGAGTCAAGCCAAGCTGGTAATCGGCAACAAGAATTACTCCTCATGGTCCATGCGCCCCTGGTTGCTGCTGAAGACCTTTGAGATTCCCTTCGAAGAAATCAACATCGCACTTTACCAGGACAATACGGCCGAAAAACTGGGCCCCTATTCGCCGTCGCTGAAGGTGCCGGCCTTCCTGCACAATCAAGTCACCGTGTGGGATTCCCTCGCCATCTGCGAATACATCAATGAATCCCTGCTGGAGGGCCGTGGCTGGCCCGCCAACCCGAAGAAGCGTGCCAGTGCACGCTCCGTTTGCGCGGAAGTGCACGCGGAGTTTCCGCTTCTCAAGAAAGAATGGCCGATGAACTGCAAGGCCTCCGTCAACCTGTTTGTCTCCGACAAACTCGGGGACGAGATCGCACGCATCGATGCCATCTGGAGCTGCTGTCGACGCAAATACGGTGCCGATGGCGACTATCTGTTTGGCAGGTTCTCCATCGCCGACTGCATGTATGCACCCCTGGCGGTCTGTTTCCGCTCCTACGGTGCCAACCTCAGCCACGAGGCGCAACGCTATGCCGACACCCTGCTGGCCAACCCGCATGTGCAGGAGTGGATCCGTCAGGGCCGGGAAGAAAAGGAACTGGTCTCGATGAGCAATGTCAGCAATCTGTTCTGATTGTTTGCGAAAGAAGGCGCGGCCAACACCGCGCCTTTTTTATGGCATCAGCCACGGGCAGGCAATACCTCGCGCAGCTTGGCCGCCATTTCACGCAGACTGTTTTCGGTATCATCCCAGCCAATGCAGGCATCCGTCACCGACACACCATATTGCAGCTGTGAGAGATCCTTCGGAATGCTCTGGTTACCGGCATTCAGATTGCTTTCCACCATCAGAGCGATGATGGACTGATTGCCCTCCAGAATCTGGTGCGTCACATCCTTGATAACCAGCGGTTGTACCGACGGGTCCTTGTTGGAATTGGCATGGCTGCAATCGATCATGATATTGCTGCTGACCTTGCCCTTGCGCAGGGCTTCCTCGCACTGGGCAACGTGCACGGAATCGTAGTTCGGACCGCTGCTGCCACCGCGCAGCACCACATGAGCATAAGGATTGCCCTTGGTGGTCACCACGGATACCTGCCCCTTGCTGTTGATGCCGAGGAAACGGTGCGGGCTGCTGACGGACTGCATGGCATTGATGGCAACAGTCAGGCCACCGTCCGTGCCATTCTTGAAGCCGACCGCCGAGGACAGCCCGCTGGACATTTCCCGGTGTGTCTGCGATTCAGTCGTACGCGCACCAATCGCGGACCAGGCAATGATGTCCTGCAGATACTGCGGAGAGATCGGGTCCAGTGCCTCGGTAGAAGTCGGCAGCCCCATGCCGGCAATATCCAGCAACAGCTTGCGCCCCTTGCGCAGACCGTCCTCGATCTTGAACGTGTCGTCCATATACGGGTCGTTGATCAGGCCTTTCCAGCCCACCGATGTTCTGGGTTTTTCGAAATACACCCGCATCACCAGATAGAGCGAATCCTTGACTTCCTCGGCCAGCACCCTGAGGCGTTTGGCGTATTCCAGCGCGGCATCCACATCGTGAATGGAGCATGGGCCGACCACGACAAACAGCCGCTTGTCCTTGCGATCCAGAATATCGAAGATGGTCTGGCGGGCCTCGCGCACGGATTCCCGCACAGCCCCTTCCAGCGGCATTTCCTTCTTCAGTTGTTCAGGGGTCATCAATGCCTCGATGGAGGCAATATTCATGTCATCAATTCGTGTAATGGGCATAGTGAATCTCTTGCTTGAATACGTTGGCCTGGCCCCGGTGGTTTCGCCGGGACAACGGGAGCTGACAGGGCTTCAGACGCGTCGGTATAACTCCCGACCATTGTTGTTATAGGTATCTGCCATTTCTTCCATCCCGGACTGCAGGGCGTCATCGACATCCGCGATGGCGTTCTGGGCGGCGTAATCGCGCACCTCCTGGCTGATTTTCATGGAACAGAATTTCGGGCCGCACATGGAGCAGAAATGCGCCACCTTGCCGGACTGCTTGGGCAGGGTTTCATCGTGGAAGCTGCGCGCAGTATCCGGGTCCAGCGCCAGGTTGAACTGATCTTCCCAGCGGAATTCGAAACGCGCCTTGGACAGCGCATTGTCGCGCAATTGTGCGCCCGGGTGCCCTTTCGCCAGATCGGCCGCGTGGGCGGCAATCTTGTAGGCAATCAGACCATCCTTGACGTCCTGCTTGTTGGGCAGACCCAGATGTTCCTTGGGGGTCACATAGCACAGCATGGCACAACCGTACCAGCCGATCATGGCCGCTCCGATACCGGAGGTGATGTGGTCATAGCCCGGCGCGATATCCGTGGTCAAGGGGCCAAGGGTATAGAACGGAGCCTCGCCGCATTCCTGCAGCTGCAGGTCCATGTTTTCCTTGATCATGTGCATGGGGACATGGCCCGGCCCTTCGATCATGCACTGCACATCGTGTTTCCACGCAATCTGCGTCAACTCACCCAGCGTGCGCAGTTCACCGAACTGTGCCTCATCGTTGGCATCGGCAATCGAACCGGGGCGCAGGCCGTCCCCCAGGGAGAAGGAGACATCATAGGCCTTCATGATCTCGCAGATTTCCTCGAAATGGGTATAGAGGAAATTCTCTTTGTGGTGCGCCAGGCACCATTTGGCCATGATGGAACCGCCACGGGAGACGATGCCGGTCACGCGTTTCGCCGTCAGCGGCACATAGCGCAACAGCACGCCCGCGTGGATGGTGAAGTAATCCACCCCCTGCTCGGCCTGCTCGATCAGCGTGTCGCGGAAGATTTCCCAGTTCAGCTCCTCGGCAATGCCCTCCACTTTTTCCAGCGCCTGGTAGATGGGCACCGTGCCGATGGGCAGCATGGAGTTGCGGATGATCCACTCGCGGGTTTCGTGAATGTTCTTGCCGGTGGACAGATCCATGACAGTATCGGCACCCCAGTGCGCGGACCAGGTCAGTTTCTCCACCTCTTCCTCAATGGAGGACGTCAGCGCGGAATTGCCGATGTTGGCATTGATCTTTACCAGGAAGTTGCGCCCGATAATCATCGGCTCAATTTCCGGGTGATTGATATTCGCGGGAATGATCGCACGCCCACGCGCCACCTCGGAACGAACAAATTCCGGCGTGATTTCCTTCGGTAGGGCGGCGCCGAAAGACTCGCCACGATGCTGTGCGCTCAGTGCTGCCTGTTCGCGCGCCTGCATATAGCTCATGTTCTCGCGGATGGCGATGAACTCCATTTCCGGCGTAATGATGCCCTGACGCGCGTAATGAAGCTGGGTGACGTTATGCCCTGCCTTGGCACGACGCGGCGCGCGCAGATGTTCGAAACGCAGATGCGCCGTGCGCAGATCCTCCTGACGCTGTTTGCCGTAGGTGGAACTGACTCCCGGCAGAATTTCGCTGTCTCCCCGCTCCTCGATCCAGGCCGCGCGCAGCGCAGGCAGGCCTGCCCGCAGGTCCACTTTGACGGAGGGGTCGGAATAGATGCCCGAGGTGTCGTATACCCGCACCGGCGCATTGGCCTCACGCCCGCTCTCGGTCAGGGTGTCGGCAAGCTGAATCTCGCGCATGGGAACCAGCAGATCAGAGCGGGAACCCTGCACATACACCTTGTTCGAATTGCTGAAATGGTGCTTGGTGCTGTGGTCCAGGCGCGTGATCTTGTCGAGAAACTGCTCTGTATTCGTGCTCATTGGTCTTTCCTATAGTGCCGATGCCGGGGCTTGAGAGAGATGCCGGCAAATCCGGCCGTCAGCCGGACGGAGGGTGGTCGAAGCAGCAGGCATTATGCCTGATTCGGGCCGGAGTGTCATAGCAGGGGACTGTCCCGGCCCGCCTGTGCGGCTGATGTAAACCTTTTGTCGCGCATTCGCGTCTTTTCCGGATCAGACCAGTGGAGCGCCCTGCAAGATACCTGGTTTGTCACCATTGGTGACGCTGTGTAGAATGCCGCCTAGCCGAAGAACCCCATTGAAGGCTTTGCTCCCGCACAAGGGGCCTGCTTTTTCTACAATAAGACGGCAGCCTAAGCACATCGCTCACTCGTTTGTAATTCAGTTTTCAACAAAGGTTTTTCACTATGGGACGATTCACTCAAGGCCTCGGGCTGGCGCTTTGCCTGTCTCTGGGCAGCACGTCCGTGCTGGCGGATGATCTGGTGTCCATCCTGGATCTGGCCATGCGCAATGATCCAACCCTGCGCCAGGCACATGCCCAGTACAAATCCCGGCAGACCGTTCTCGACCAGGGCCGGGCCGCACTGCTGCCATCTCTGGCACTGCAGGGCTCCACTGCCCGTCAGACCTCCGGCCTGGCAGGTGATATGAGCTTCCGCCCCGGGCAAAACACGCACGGCTACCGTCTGAACCTGACACAGGCTGTCTTCAATCTCGCCGCCTGGTATGCCTACGAGGGTGCCAAGCTGCAGGACAAGGCCGGGGCCATCAATTACGCCGCTCAGGAACAGAACCTGATCATTCGCGTAGCCAGAGCCTATTTCGACGTGCTGCGCGCCCAGGATGACCTGACCACCCGCAGCCAGGAAGAAGAAGCCGCCCGGCGTCAGTTCGAACAGACCCAGCAGCGTGAGGAAGTCGGCCTGGTCGCCATCACCGAGGTCTACGAAAGCCAGGCCGCCTACGATCTGGCGCGCAACAACACGATTCTCGCCGAGGACACGCTGGCCACACGCTACGAAGCGCTGGAAGCCATTACCGGGCAGCCGCATCCGAACATCGACGTGCTGCGTGAAGACTTCCCGATCGTCAGCGCCGAAGGCACCGCCGAGTCCTGGACCCAGCAGGCCCTGGACAGCAATCTCGCGCTCATTGCCGCCCGCTACAATGTCGAGGCTCAGCAGGAAAACCTGAAGGCTCGCAAGGCCGACCACCTGCCAACGGTGTCCCTGACCGGTCTGTTCAGCCATAACGTCACGGCGGGCGGACAGTCTGCGGAAGGCAGCCTGCGCTTTGCCGGTGCCATCGATGGCACCTCGCTGGCCCTGAACATCAATATTCCGCTGTATACCGGCGGCGGCCCCTCCGCACGCCGCCGCGCCGCCGAGTACGATCTGCTTGCCACGCAGGAAGCCCTGTCACTGACCCGTCGCCAGACCACCCAGGACGTGCGCAACGCCTACCGCCGCGTGAACACGGACTCGCTGGTGATTGCCCAGCGCCAGCAGGCAATTACCTCCGCACGCAGTGCGCTGGAAGCGGTGGAAGTGGGTTATGAAGTGGGCACCCGCAACATCGTGGACGTGCTGCAGGCCCGCCAACAGTTGTTCGTGGCGCTGCGCAACTACTCCGATGCCCGTTACAACTATGTGGTCGATACCCTGTTGCTGAAACAGAGCACCGGGATTCTGACTCCCCAGGACATCCTTGACCTGAACGAATGGCTGGAGACCGAGTCCGCAAACGCGGCGCCCTGATTCCGCTTTCCGGCAGCATCAAAAAAGGCGCTCACCCACAGCGGGTCAGCGCCTTTTTTCATGGCTTGGACAGCAACGCCCGGGGATTATTTTCCGGCGCCCAGTGCCCGGGCACGCGCCTCACGCGCCGAGTCGGGCGCCACCGCCCAGCCCTGCAGCTCCTGTAGTACCAGCCCCGCCAACGCCTCGATGTGATCGGGCCGGGCATTGAGCGCGCTGATGTATTCGTAGCGCTCGCCACCGGCATGGAGAAAGTTCTCGCGGTTCTCCTCACCGATCTCCTCCAGGGTTTCCAGGCAATCTGCCGCGAAACCCGGGCAGAACACCTGCACCGACCGGATACCCTGCCCCGGAAAAGCCTCCAGCGTCTTGTCTGTGTAGGGCTGCAGCCATTCCTCACGCCCGAAACGCGACTGGAAGGTCGTCAGATACTCTTCGGCGGACAGCCCCAGGGCCTGTGCAATCAGGCGTGAGGTTTTGTGGCATTCGCAGTGGTAGGGGTCACCATTGTCCAGATAGCGCCGGGGCACGCCGTGGTAGGAAAACAGCAGCTTGTCCGCCCGGCCATGGGCCTCCCAATGCTCCCGGATACGGGCCGCCGCGGCGTCGATATACGGGGGGTAATCGTGATAGTGGCTGATGAAACGCAGGTCGGGCAGCAGGCGCCTTGTCAGAAAATCCTTCGCCAGCGCGTCGAAAACGGAACCGGCGGTGGAACCGGAATACTGGGGGTACATGGGCAGTACCAGCAGTTTGCGCACGCCTTTGTCGAACATCGACTGCATCACGGCGCTCATGGCCGGCTGGCCATAGCGCATGGCGTAGTCCACCAGGATGTCTTCCCGGCCCTTGCCGGCAAGATTCTCCTGCAGCGCCGCTGCCTGCGCGCGGGTGTGCAGCAGCAGCGGTGAACCGGCATCCGTGAACACCTTGGCATAGGCGGCAGCGGAACGTCGTGGACGCACCCGCAGGATGATGCCGTTGAGCACAAACCACCACAGCAGCCGGGGGACCTCCACCACGCGCGGGTCGGAAAGAAACTCCCGCAGATAGCGCCGCAACGCCGCAGGCGTGGGTGCCTCCGGCGTACCGAGATTGCAGATCAGCACCCCGATCCTGTCCGCTTGCTGATGGGAGAAACCGGGGCTGCCTTGGTATTTCATGTCATTCCTTGCGTATCAGTTATCCGGGGCAAACAATTCCAGGTCCACGACCTCGGCCATGGCCTCGTAGCCCTCGTCGTTCGGGTGCAGATTGTCCGTCGTAAAGGAGGGCAGCAACCGTGTGTGCTGTGCCGGGTCCCGCACCGGGGTTTCGAAATCGATGATGCCGTCAAACTCGCTGCTGCCGCGAATCCAGGCGTTGATGGCCTGACGCTTCAGCTCACCCGCTTCGGTGTAATAGGCCGCGCCCTCGAAAGGGGTCAGGGTGGCACCGATGATCTTCAGGCCGCGATCGTGCGCCCGCAGGATGATCTGCCGGTAGCCGGCAATCACCTCGTCGGCGCTGACCTCCTCGGCCGTTCCCGCCCGGCCCATGCCGATGTCGTTGATGCCCTCCAGCAGCACGATATGGCTGACCCCACTCAAGGCCAGCACATCCCGCTCGAAGCGCGCCAGCAGATTTTCCCCGAAACGGGGTGAGTTCTCATGCAGGACACGGTTGCCGCTGAGCCCGGCATTGACCACGGCAAAATCGCGCACATCCGGGTCGTCCAGCAGGCGGCGAGCAAAGAAATTGGGCCAGCGATGGTTGGCACTCTCGGTGGAACCCCAGCCATCGGTAATGGAATCCCCCAGCGTCACAATGGCCGTGATGTCGTCCTGGCGCCCCACATCGATGGCACTCAGATACTGCCACATGGCCGGGGTTTCCGTGGCCTCGAAATTTCCGCTCATGCTGTAGTCCCCGGCAGCGGAGACGAAATTCTGCTGGAACGCGGTGGAGTGGCTGGTGGGTGTGCCGGAAGCCTGCGGCAGGTAGAGGCTGACGCTCAGATTGCCCATCTGCGGCACGCTGAAGGCGACCGGATCGCTGATGACAAAACCGCCACGGGGGATCGTAATACTCCGCTCGCCAGCAAAGCTCAGACGGGTCAGGCTGCGCTCATCCACCGCACTGCCCTGTGTCTGCAGCGCGATGCTGGCGGAGCCGATGAGCAGAGGTTTATTGCCGTGGGTATTGGCGATGCGCACCCGCACCATATCGCCGCCGATGCTGGTGTGGGCGATCATGCGCAGGGTCTGGTCCTGGTAGGCATCCCCGCGCGCCTCTTCCGGCAGCATGCCCGGCGGCAGGGTGCTGGGGCTGGCAGTCCAGGTGGTGACCCAGCGCAGTCCGTCCGGTGACTGTGCCTGCACGGCAGGCAGCAGGCTCAGGGAAAGCAGAACGATACCCAGAATCCGGAGCAGCAGATGCGGGCCGCTTGCCCGCGTGTTCTTTTTCTTGTTAATCACTGACATGATTTCACCTGATGATTGTTCGCAGGGGACGCGCGCAGAAAAGCGGCCTTGGCCTCCGACGCGACCGGGTTGGGATGTTCGCGGAAAGTAAACCACCTGCCAGCAAGAATCAATTCAGTCCTGCACGCTCCAGCGCTGCAGCGTGTGCTCCAGTTGTGCCGCCATCTGCTCGCTGAGCTGCTGACGGGAGACATCCCAGGAACCGCGCCCGTCAATGCAAGACCATTCCGGATGCAGACGACTGTGCGCTACCAACCTGCCGAGCGCCTCGCGCCACAGAGAACCCATGGCGGTGTCACCAATGCTCAGTTTCGCCTGCGCGGCGTGCCCCCGAGCCTCCAGCGCACGCACCAGATACCACTGGCGGGTCAGCAGCACCTGCACCAGCGCATCGTCGAGCTGCAGATAATAGTTCCCCGTCAGCGCACCCAGCAGCCGGTCCCCGACCCGACGACCGAAATGGCGCAGGGTCTGAGCCCCGCCGCCCAGCAGTGCGCCCACGGCGGCACCCGTGCCCAGAGAGGCACCGCCCAGCATCAGGTCCACCCCAAGGCCGGCCGCCGCGCCGGCGGCTGCCCCGCCGCCCACCTGCATACCAAAGGCTTTCAGCGTCTCGGGAGAGAACAGATCATCCTTCCAAGCGCCCGCACTGATCGGCAACTGACTGGCCTCGATATCGTCACGAGTGAAGCGGTACAACTGCAGCAGGGCATCGACACAGCTCTGCTCGCGGGCGCGGATCCGCTGGTTGAACTCCGACAATGCCGCGGCAGCGGCAGTGCTACCGGGCTCGGCCTCCACAGCACGACGATAGGCAGCCGTGTCGATGAGCAGTTCCGCCAGCAACGCTGCCGCCTCCTGACGCCGCTGCAGCACCTGCGCAGCATGGGAGCGCGCCAGCGCCAGCAGCACCTGGCCGCGCTCATTGAGAAGCGTTGCCAGGCGGGTATACAGCGTCTGCTCCCCATCGTGGGCGGGCGCCACGGTATCGAAAGCCACCACCACATGCAGGCCGAGCCGGGCCAACGCCTCGCGCCAGGTCTTCTCGTGGGCCCGGGGGGTACCGACGAAATTGAGCAGGGGCAGCAGCGGAATACCACAGGCATGCAGAATCGTCAGTTCATCGCGATGCTTGGCCAGCACCGGGTCCCGTGCATCGATGACATAGACAGCGGCATCGCAGCGCAGCATCTGCCGCAGCACCTTGGCCTCCTGCTCGAAACGTCCGCGCGCGTCCTCCGAGGCCAGAAATCTTTCAATGCGGGCGGGGCCGTCCAGGCGCTCAGCCCCTGCCCCCAATGCCTCCAGTTGCTCCAGCAAGGCAATGGATTCCTCCAGCCCCGGCGTATCGAACAGCTCCAGCACCACCTGCCTGTCCAGTGTCAGCGCGCTGGCCTCGACATGGCGGGTAGTGCTCGGCATCGCGGAGACCTCACCAAAATACTTGTCGCGCGTCAGCGTGCGCAGCAAAGAGGTCTTGCCGGTGTTGGTGTGCCCGACAACGGCAATCTGCAGGGGCTGTGTCGGCAGTGATCTAGTCATGATGGCGCAACCAGTTCAGGGCATCCGAGGGTTGATGGACGACATCGGCCTGTGCCAATCCGATGCCGGCCAGGCTGTCCTGCCACACGCCGGCACGCCCGGCATCCTCTTGCCCTTGTGGCACCAGCAGCCAGACGCCGAGGGCACCACAGTGCCCGGACAATGCCACCAGCCAGTGCAGCGTGCCGCGATCGGGTGACAGGCGGGCATCGCAGGCCAGCAACAGACGCAGCGGCTGCGCCTGTTGCACCCGGTTCAGGGCCATCTGACGCTGCTCACGCGTCTCCACCACCTCGGGAATCAGCAGCTCCACATCCATCGCCTCGCGCAGCAGGGCTGGTGGCCAGGGCAGATCCTGCCCCAGCTCCAGCGCCATCAAAACACGGGCACTGCCTGCAACCGGGTGCTTGTCGTGAATCCGCCACCGCGGCATTCCGGCGGGGGCGGCGTCCACCACCCCGCGTGCGGGCGCAGGCGCAGGAAACAGTTCGTGATACCCGGGCAGGGCCGGGTCCGGCAACAACGCGTGTCGGCTGTGCAGCAATTGTCCCAGTGAATACACCCAAACCAGAAAACGGGGCAGGATGGCGTAGACCACGATCGCGCCACACAACCAGGACGCCCAGGCACGACGGGCATCCTCCGCCTGCTGAGCTTGCCCCGTTGCCAGCGCCGAGGCCACCATGTCCGCATCGGGAAGCGCAAAACCCAGCTGCGCGGGCAGCCAGCCAATCGCCTGTACCAAGGCATGGAATACGTCCTCACCCAGAATGGTGGTTTCCAACACAAAACCATAACTGCGCAGGCTCAGGGCAAACAGGATGGTCAACAGGGAGGCGCTCAGTGCAAGCAGCCATAAAGAATGCGTGATGGAGGCGAACAGCCACTGTCCCATGCGCCGCCGCCCCATCAGATTGATCAGGGCGCGGGCCAGACCATCGTCTTCACCCCGTTTCCATGTGCCCGGCAAACGTGTCAGCAGCCAGAACCAGACGCGTCCGAACAGCCCGCCGCTGAAACGGCCACTGAGCAACCACAGGAGCAGCGCCAGCAGATGTACACCAATCAGCCCCAGCAGGGTCCAGATGACATTGACCTGTCGTACCTCGCTGCCGAAGAAACCTAGCGCGGCACTCGCCCCGCTTAGCAGCGCCAGCAGGCACAACAGGGCAAACAGCAGACGCGCCTGCTGCACACGCTGGTGGATGGGCTCACGCAGGGAGGAAGCCTCACCCAAGGAGGCGGCACGCTCCAGCAGCCACAAAGGCGCAGCAGAGTCTTGGGCGGACATGGGGGCTTTGTCAGCGCTTACTTGCGTGCCGGCGGCACGCAGGCTCAGCTCCCGCAGGCGAATGGCTTCTGCCTGCCAGCCCAGCTCCAGGCGTGAACCCGTCATGCCCTTGTTCGTCATGTCTGTCTTTACCAAGCGGATTCCTGTGCACCTGCTCTATTGCCCCGGGGTGGGGACGCTCATGCAGATTGTGCCACACCGCAAGCCCTGCGGTCAGGCAGGGGCCCGCACGAAGGCGGGCCCGGAGAGTCGCTCAAAGAAGTGTCATTCAAATTTACGCCAGGTCAGAGTACCGGTTGTCCTTCCATTGGCATCCTTGATGGACAGCTTCAGGAAACCGTCCTCGAAGGCGTAGTGGCGGACATTGTCCTCGCCCACCCAGCTGCCACGACTGGTGGACCCGGTCACATGGTGCGTCACGATCTGGTTCTCGATGTCCCAGCTCACGTCGCCATAATAGGCAAAGCCCCCACGAACATTCTCCCGCGAGGCGCGGGCACGGGCGGGCAGATCCTTGGGCATGCCCTGTGCCGTCATGTTGCCATGGGCATCGTAGGTGATCCGGCCTTCGTAATTATTGTCCACCTCCCCGCCCCCTTCCGGGTAGGAGATGAAACTGATCAGCTCGTAATGCCCCTCAAACTGGCGCATGACAGCGGCAAGATCGTTCTCCGCCGCGCTGCTGCTGTTCTCGATTCCCAACAGGGCTGCTGCGGATACCAATACGATACCGCCCCCAAGCAATGCTCGAATACGCATGTAAAACCTCTCTTGATTCTTCTTATTCAAATGGTCTGTTTGATGCAGGTCGGTCGTGTGTTCCACCTGCGGGGATCATACGCGCCGCCCCCGCCAGCGTAAAGCGGCCCTGCCGGGTGGCAAGGAGCCTGATCCGCTGCCCGCGACCTGTTACAATCCTCTGCGCAATTTTGCCCACCCTGCCGCAGATCGCATCGGAATCAAGGTATGAACAGACAACTGCAACAACTCTATGAACATCTGGACCTGGAAGCCCTGGGCGATGATGTCTTCCAGACAAAATTCGGCAACGAGGGCTGGCGGCAGATCTTCGGCGGACAAGTGCTGGCCCAGGCGCTGCTCAGCGCAAGCTGCACCGTGGATGCCGAGCGGCAGCCACACTCCCTGCACGCCTACTTCCTGCGCCCCGGGGACAAAAAGGCTCCCATCCGTTTTCAGGTGGAACGCCTGCGCGATGGCAGAAGCTTCACGACCCGGCGCATTACCGCGATCCAGCACGGCGCCGCCATCCTCAATATGGCCGCCTCGTTTCAGATCAGCGAAGACGGCATGAGCCATCAGGTCGAGATGCCGCAGGTGCCACCGCCGCAGGAATGCCTCACACGGGCACAACTGGCCGAGATGTATCGCGATTCCATGCCTGAGGAGATGTTCCAGCACGCCAGCCGTCCCTTTGCGATCGACCTGCGCCCTGTGGAGCCGGAGAATCTGATGGCGCCCGAGGTGCGCCCGCCGCATCGCATGGTATGGCTGAAACTCAATGACACCCTGCCCTCCGACTACCCCTGGCACCGCCACATGCTGGCCTATGCCTCGGACATGACGTTACTGGAGACCAGCCTGCGACCGCACGAGGTCAGCATGTTCACGCCCAATCTGCAGATGGCCAGCCTGGACCACTCCATGTGGTTCCACCGCCCCTTCCGCATGGACGAGTGGCTTCTGTATGTGCAGGACAGCCCCTCAAGCTCGGGCGCCCGTGGTTTCAGCCGCGGCAATATCTTCCGGGAAAACGGGGAGCTGGTGGTGTCGGTGGCGCAGGAAGGTTTGATCCGCCTGCGCTCGTAACCGGTGAGATTGGGTTCGCCTATGCCCCGAACGAACGGGATATCTTTTAGCGTAGGAGCCTGCCCTGCAGGCGACCAAACATAACCGACATTTCACCATCGCCAGCAGGGCTGGCTCCTACAACGATGGGGATATCTTTTGCCGTAGGAGCCTGCCCTGCAGGCGAACAAATCACGACCGGTATTTCACCATCGCCAGCAGGGCTGGCTCCTACAACGATGGGGGGTATCTTTTGCCGTAGGAGCCTGCCCTGCAGGCGATCGAACCGGAAACGGGTATTCAGGTGCCCACGCGCAGGTCTTCCACCACATCACCATAGCGCTTGCAGTCGTCATCGTGGGGCACATCACGCCAGGTTTCAGCCAGCGCGTCTTTGTACCACTGCTGCATGGACGGGTGCGCGAGCATATGACGCAGATACTGCTGCGCTCGCTCGCTCAGCGTCAGGCCGTAGGTCTGCACCCGGAACACCACCGGGGCAAAAAAGGCATCCACCGCAGTGAAACGATCTCCCGCCAGGAAAGGGCCACCGAATTTTTCCAGGCCTTCGCACCACAGCTCGTCCACCCGGGCGACGTCCTTCAACAAGCCGGGGCTCGTCTCACGCAGACGAATGCGCACACCGCAACTCATTGAGCATACCTCTCTTAGCGTGAAGAAGCTGGAGTGCATTTCCGCACAGGCGCTGCGCGCCCACAGCCGGGCCGCCGGGTCGGCAGGCCATACAGATTTATACTGCTCGGCCAGAAACTCGGTAATCGCCAGCGAATCCCACACCGTACCCAGAGGCGTCAACAGCGCAGGCACCTTGCCACTGGGAGAAAAATGACGAAACGCCTCCCAGTTGGAACCGGGCTGAAAGGGCTTTACCCGCTCCTCGAAGGGAATATCCAGGGCATGCATCAACACCCAGGGACGCAATGACCAGGACGAATAATTCTTGTTGCCGATGTACAGAACCAGCATGGTGACTCTCCCTCAGATATCCACGGGCCGGCTCAGGCTACCTTCACCGGCAGTAATAAACAGCACCGTGCTCGGTGCGCTGACCCGGGCCGTGTGCCAGACACCCCGGGGCACCAGCACCCACTCCCCCGCATTTTGCAGTGGCAAAACCCGATGACCGTTCTGTTTTTCCAGAATCAGTTCCACGCTGCCCGCCAGCAGGATGACGATCTCATCCCCCATCGGGTGCATTTCCCACATGGGCCAGTGCTGCGCAAAACTCTGGGTCGTTACCAGATATTCGTTCTGAAAACTGCCCAGCTCTCCCCGCCCCAACTCAGCCCAGAAGGATTCCCCCACCGCCAGCGCTTCCACCGACGCATCCGGGCGCAGGCGGACACAGGTGCTTTGCATGTGGAACGGACCGCTGTCTCGGCTCATGTTTCCCCCGTCTGTTTCTTGTTATGCCTTCGTGGTTTGATCACCTGCAGGGCAGGCTCCTACGTCGGGACACGCCTCTATTCGTTGTAGGAGCCAGCCCTGCTGCCGATGGTGAAATTGGCTTGTTCGCCTGCAGGCAGGCTCCTACGCGGGGTAGCTCCTGCATGGTGTTTTTGTTGGGGCAGGTGGCGCCTTTTGGGAATGCTTTGTCATCCCCCGCTGCCCACATCATAGCCCCATCATCTGGCCCACTCAACAAAGGCCTGCGTTGATGGCGACAGCTTTTATGCCGCTGTGTTATTGTCTTGCGCACGTCATTGCCGCACACCCCGGCGTCGAGGAACTCCCATGCCCTATGCCCAGCATTACTCCCAGCACATCGCCCGGCTTTGTGATATTTATTCCGATGCCCTGACACTCAGCGGCTTCGGGGCCGTGCTTCTGCACAGCGGCTCCGAACAGACCTATTTCGCCGACGACCAGCACCCCACTTTCCGGGCAAACCCGCATTTTCTGCACTGCTTGCCCGTGAACCGCCCGGACCAGATGCTGTTGTTCATCCCCGGCGAGGCTCCCATCTATTTTCAGGTAATTGCGCCGGACTTCTGGTACGAGCAGCACATCACGCTGGATGACTGGGTGGCCTGCGCCTTCGAGCGAATACCCCTGGCACGCAGCACCGATGTCACAACACATCTTGGTCCCCTGCTTTCCCGCCACGGCATCGACCTCGCAGCCCTGGCCTTCATGGGCGAGAACACTGCCTTTGGCAAGGGGCTTGGCATTGCTGCCACGGCATGCAATCCGCCCACGCTGCTGAACACGCTGGATTACCAGCGAGCCTGTAAAAGCGAGTACGAGGTGGCCAGCATCCGCAAGGCCAACCAGCTTGCCCTGCGTGGGCACACGGCGGCACGCCATGCCTTTGAAGACGGCGGCAGCGAATACGATATTCACATGGCCTATCTGCAGGCCTGTGGCATGCTGGACGAGGACATGCCCTATCCGACCATCGTGGCCCTGGATGAGAAGGCAGCCATTCTCCATTACCAGAACAAGCGTCGGGAGAGTGGCGCCAACAGCCAGGTGCTGCTGATCGATGCCGGCTGCCGCGTGAATGCCTGTTGCTCCGACATCACCCGTACCTGGACCCGCCCCGCCACCTCACCGCTGTTCAAGAATCTGGTGGAAGCGATGGAAGCCATGCAGACGGCCCTGATCGCCAGCGTGCGTCCGGGCATGCCCTACCCGGACCTGCACCGCGCCGCCCATGAAGGCATCACCAATATCCTGCTCGGCGCCGGCATCTGCCGGGGCAGCCGTGAAGCGCTGATCGAAAACAGGATGAGCACCCTGTTCATGCCCCACGGCATAGGCCATCTGCTGGGCATTCAGGTACACGATGTGGGCGGGCGCATGAAGAACGCACAAGGAGAGATTCAACCACCGCCCGAGGATTACCCAGCTCTGCGCACCACCCGCATGATCGAGAGCGGCCAGGTGTTTACCGTGGAGCCCGGGCTGTATTTTATTCCCGTGCTGCTGAACCCCGAACGCAACACGGCTCGCGGCAAGCTGATTGACTGGGAGGTAGTGGACGCCATGATGCCTCTGGGCGGCATCCGCATCGAGGACAATGTGCGGGTGACGGACACGGGCGTGGAGAACCTCACCCGCGTCCTGATATAGCGGCTCCGCCTTACAGGGAAGACATGGTGCCGAGGTGGGCAATCATCTCGGTCACAATCTGCAAATCGAGCAGGAACTGTTCGACCCGCTTGAACTCATTGGCGTTGTGACCCGTGTATTTCTCCGTAGGCATGGCCAGCCCGAACTGCACACCGTTGGGCAGATCGTGAATGGACGTGCCGCCTGCGGAGGAGCCGAACTCACGCGGAATGTTCAGGTTCTCCACCGCGATATCCAGCATCGTATTCACCCAGTTGCCTTCGGGGCTGCGGTACATGGGTTCTCCCGCATTAATGGCAAAACTGACCTCTACCTCATTATCTGCCGCCCACTGCGTCAGCGTCTGCTCTAGTTGCGCCACCAGTTCCGCCGGCACACGTCCAATCGGCAGGCGCAGATTGACGGCAGTACGCAGCCGAGTGTCATCCAGCGCGATAAACGTCTGCGCAGCCGTCAGCGGCCCCATGAACGAATCTTCATAGGCAATGCCGAGCTGATTGCCGAGAAAATCCATGCCCCAGTTTTCCGTGGCATAGCGCGCGGCATCCGTAAAATGATTCTGTTGCAGCACGCCCTCGTCCGCCAGTTGCGTGAGGAAGGCGAACATGCGCGAGACCGGGTTGACGCCGCTCTGCGGCTCCGAGGAATGTGCGGGCACACCAAGAATGTCCAGACGCACACGGCCACCGTTGTGCTCGGCACGAATGGCAAAATTGCTGCCATGACGGGCCGCAAACACAGCACCCTCTTCATTGAGCGTGCGCACCAGCGCCTCCGGCCGGCTGCTGCGCAACCAGACGGTACTGGACGCGGGAATCTGATTGGTGGCCAGCCCGCCTGTCAGCTCAACGATTTCCGCCCCCTCTCCCGTTGGCGCGCGCACCGGGAAGCTGGCCATCACCGTGCCATAGCCTTTTTCGGCAATCGTCACCGGATAACTGCCGTCCATTGCGATATTGTAGTCGGGCACCGGGTTGCGCTCGAAATAATAGGGCATGGCATCGCCGCCGGTTTCCTCGCGCGTGTCCACCAGCAGCTTGAAATGCCGCAGCAAAGGCAGGCCCTCTTCCTGCACCACATGCATCGCATACATTGTCACCACGATGCCGTTCTTGTCGTCTTCCGTGCCACGCCCGTACAGGCGATCATCGATGCGCGTGACCACGAAAGGGTCCAGCTTCGTGCCGTCTTCCAGCACCCACAGCTCGGGATTCACCGGCACCACATCGGCGTGTGCATGCACGCCGATCAACTCGCCCTGCTCATCGCCGAGGGAGATTTCGTATATGCGATTGTCCACGTTGCGAAACCGCAGATTGAGACGCTCCGCCACGCTCTGCAGTTTGCTGCCAAAGCGCAGAAACTCCGGGTTTTCATACTGCGGCAAGCCCTCCACATCGAAGGTGGGAATGGCAACCAGCTCTGTCAGGGTCTGCAGCGCATCGTCTTCGTACTTCACCCGCGCATAGAGCCCCAGCAGACGAATCAACAGGTTCTGCTCCTGCGCATCCAGCGTGGCACCCGCCCGGTAGTCGCGCAGCAAGGCGGCAATCTCATCGGCTTGTGGCAAGGACTGCTGCGACACCGCACTCAAGAAGTCCGTGAAACTGGCCGGCTCGCTACCCGCAAGCCCGGCGACCAGCGTCGACGCCTCTTCCTTGTTGATGCTGGCGGCCTGTGCCAGCGTGGCGGTGACCGTGATGAAGGAAAGCAGCGCAAAACGGCGCAGGGGGTTCAACAGATGACGAATATTCATACCAAGCTCTCCATGATGGCGTGACAATTTTCAGGCCCTTATACGGCCAGAACATTTACTCGGGAAGCACCCCCAGATGCACGAGGGACTGACGCGCCAGATTGAGGCGCGTGGCAAGAAAACTGACGTCAGGATCAACCGCTTCCAATGCGGTGGCAAAAAAGGTGACATCCTCACCCTTCTCCACCCAGCCGATCCACCAGCCTACGTTGTGCTGGCCCGGCAATATTGCCAGCCCGGTCTTGCTGCGCAGCGTGTACTGCGGCGTCTGTTCGGACACCATAATCGCTTTTGTCGTGTCCATCACCTCGGGGCGAAACGGCAAGGTGTTTTCATACAGGCGTTTCAGGAAGTCAATTTGCTGCACCGGCGAAATACGCAGATTGCCTTCCAGCCAGAAGCTGTCATCGCCCCCTGAAATATCGCGGTTGCCATAGCCCACCGCATCGATATAGTGCTGCATGCGCAAGTGGCCGATGCGTTGCACCATTTCCTGATAATGGGGCACCGCCGACAGGGCAAAGGCACGCTGCAGCGTGAGGTCCTGATTCAGTTCACTGCGGCTGCGCACCATGCCATCCCAGGGAATGACGGCATCTGCTCCGGCGATCACCCCACTCTCCAGTGCCGCCAGCGTGCTGAACACCTTGAAGGTGGACGCCGGAATCAAGGGCAGGTTCGCACGCTCCGCGTGCCCCGCGTCATACTGCTTCGCCTTTACATCATAGACGAGCACCGTGCCCTGAAAACCGGTAGCATCCACCAGCGCCGTAAGTGCCGGGTCTTCCTTGATAACACCCGGCGGATGGCTTTGGGCAAAAGCATGACCCGCACAGAAACAGGCAATGCCAAAAAAAAGTATGAGCATGCGAAATATCAAGGTTTGCCTCCCTGATCATCTGCAGCCTGCCAGACGATGTCCTCGATGCGCTGAAGCGCCCCACGATTCTCCTCGATCAACTGCCGCCCCGCAGCCCCCATCGACTGCCGCAGCGATTCGTCCGCGAACACCTGCACGACCGCCTGCGCCAATCCATTCGCATCCGCCACCGTCTTCAGCGCCCCTGCCGACTCCAGCTGCTCGCAGATGCTCTGAAAATTGAACTGCGAGGGGCCAACAAGTACCGGCAGACCCAACGCCGCCGGTTCCAGTACATTGTGGCAACCGGTATTCACCAGGCTGCCACCGACGAAGGCCACATCGCTGACACTGAAATAGGTCAGCATCTCGCCCATCGAATCCCCCAGGAATACCTGTGTCTTTTCTGTGACCACGGAATGTTCGCTGCGTTTCACCAGCGTCAATCCGTTCTGTTCGCACAGCCGCGCCACTGATTTGAATCTTTCCGGGTGACGTGGCACCAGAATCAACAGCAGATCCGGCATTGTCTGCAGACATTGCTGGAACGCACGCAAGACATGTTCCTCTTCCCCTTCACGGGTGCTGGCCGCAATGAGCACGGGGCGATTGCCTGCAAACGAGGCCTTCATCGCCTCGCGCTTCTGCGCCAGATCGTCCGGCAGATCAATTTCGAACTTGATGCTGCCCGTGACCCTCAGGCGCTCGCGCGGCACGCCCAGGCGTTCAAAGCGCTGTGCATCTGCCTCACCCTGCGCCGCGATGCAGTCGATAGCCTGCAGCATGGGCTTGCCCAGCCTGGCGAACTTCTCGTAACCGCGAAAGGATTTCTCCGACAGGCGCGCATTGGCCACGATTACCCGCGCCCCCAGCGCCTTGCTGCAGTGAATGATATTGGGCCATAGCTCCGTCTCCATGATCACCACCGTGTGCGGCTGAAAGCGGCGCAGAAAGCGGTTCACGACCAAGGGATGATCGTAGGGCGCATAAACATGGCAGATCGAATCCCCGAACAGCGCCCGCACCCGCTCGGAGCCCGTGGGCGTCATCGTTGTCATCACAATGGGAAGTTCAGGGTGGTCGGCCAGCAGCTTGCGCACCAGCGGCGCGGCGGCCAGGGTTTCCCCCACCGACACCGCGTGCAGCCACAGCCACTTACCCTTCATGGCCTGCTGCTGTGCGCTCAGCCTTGGTGCGCCGAAGCGCTCCCCCCAGCGGCGGGCATACGCGGGCGCCTTGATGGCACGCCACAGCAGGCGCAGCACGATGACAGGCAGCACCAGCGTGAAGAGGATGTTATAGGCGAATCTGTTCAAATTGGTTTGTCTGCTTCCGGGGCCTGGCGTGCTACCATTGGCGGCCTCTCGGGGGAACCACGGGCCACAAGGCCTGCACTGTAACAAATTTTCCTCCGATCCCGTTAGTTTTCGGCCTCAAGGACATGACCCAGGAACTGCACACCGACATCGTGATTCTCGGCGGCGGCATCGCCGGCCTGTGGCTGCTCAACCGCGTGCGCCAGCAGGGCTTCGACGCCGTGCTGCTGGAAAAGCACGCCTTGGGCGGCGGCCAGACCATTGCCTCCCAGGGCATCATCCACGGCGGCCTCAAGTATGCCCTGAGCGGCGTGCTCAGCCCCGCCAGCAGCGCCATTGCCGGCATGCCCGAGCGCTGGCGCCAGTGCCTGCGCGGCGAGGCGGACGTGGACCTGCGCGAATGCCGCCTGCTCGCGCCCCATTACTTCATGTGGTCCAGCGGCGGCGTACGCTCCCGCCTCAAGAGCTTCCTCGGCAGCAAGGCGCTGCGCGGCCGCATCGATGCCCTGAGCCCTTCCCGCTACCCCGAGTTCCTGCGCGACCAGTCGCTCTCCGGCACCCTGTACCAACTGACCGATTTCGTGGTGGACACCCCGTCCCTGCTGCAGACCCTGGCGGCACCGCATAAAGACCGGATCTTCCGCACGGGCGACACCCCCGTGCAACTGCAGGCCAATGAAGACGGCTCCGTGGCCCGCCTCAATCTGCAGACCGATGAAGGCCAGATAAGCCTGAAAGCCCACCGCTACCTGCTGTGCGCCGGCGAAGGCAACGGCCCCCTGCTGCAACAGATGCAGATTGCACAGCCCGCCATGCAGACCCGCCCCCTGCACATGCTGGCCATGCACACCGTGCATCCGCACCCCGTTTACCTGCACTGCATTGGCGACAGCTTTGGCATGACGCCCCTGCTCACCATCACCTCCCACCCGCAGCCCGATGGCAGCTGGGTGTGGTACCTGGGCGGCGAGATCGCCGAGAGCGGCATGCAGCGCAGCGAAGACGAGCAGATTGCCGTGGGCAAACGCGAACTCAAGCGCCTGTTCCCCTGGGTGGACGTGGACACCGCCCGCTGGTGCGGCTTCCACATCAACCGCGCCGAACCCCGCCTGCCCAATCTGCAGCGCCCCGACACCGCCTATCTGCACAGCCAACAGAACCTGATGCTGTGCTGGCCCACCAAGCTCACCCTGAGCCCCGAACTGGGCGATGCCGTGATGAGCGCCCTGCAAAAGCAGGGCATTGCCCCCCGCATACCCGCGCCCGGGCAAAATGCCGCGCAGCAGCTAAGCAAATACTTCCCCGCCCCCGAGGTCTCCGCCCCACGCTGGGAGGGACTGCTGCCATGAACCGCTCGACACTCCCCATGCGTCCGTTGGGCGACACCGGCATCGAGGTCTCCTGCCTCGGCCTGGGCACCGTGAAGATCGGCCGCAACCTGGGTGTGAAATACCCCCAGGGTTTCTCCCTGCCCGACGATGCCAGCGTGCGTAACATCCTTGCCCTGTGCAAAGACGCCGGCATGAACCTGATCGACACCGCCCCCGCCTATGGCAGCAGCGAAGAACGCCTGGGCCAGTTGCTGGAGCACCGCCACGACTGGGTGATCTGCAGCAAAGTGGGCGAAGAGTTCCAGAACGGCGAATCCTCCTTCGACTTCAGCCCCGCGCATGTGCGCCACAGCCTGGAGCGCAGCCTCAAACTCCTGCGCACCGATTACCTCGACCTGGTGCTGGTGCACTCCGATGGCAACGACGAGGACATCATCCGCAACAGCGACTGCTTCGATGCGCTGATCCGCGCCAAGGAGGCCGGCCTTATCCGCGCCTTTGGCATGTCCACCAAGACCGTTGCCGGTGGTTTTCTGGCACTGGAGCAGGCGGATGTGGTGATGGTGACCCTGAACCCCACGGCGACCGACGATGCCGCCGTGGTGGCCGAGGCCCATGCCCGCCACAAGGGCGTGCTGATCAAGAAAGCGCTTAACAGCGGGCATGTGATGACGGATGCGGATGGCGCCGCCATCGACCCCGTGCGCGCGAGCCTGGAGTTCGTGTTCTCCCATGCCGGGGTGAGCTCGGTAATTATCGGCAGCATTACGCCCGAGCATCTGCTGCACAATATTGGGTGTGCGGTGGAGGTAGCAGGGGCACCTCAGAGCTGATTGCACGACACCCTCGCACGCCGTTCCCTGACGCAAACTTCCATGGCACATAATGCCTATTGAATACCGCCTGCTTTTGCCGGTTACCTACCTTTTTCTTTCAGCATTTCAATGCCCTGATGCACGCCACCTGGAGATAGGGAGAAACCCCCTATCTCCAGAGCCCGTGCCTGCACCTTTTCCCACGATGGGATTTGTGTATTGAACGTTAAACGGGCTGTATTTCCTTGGGGGATGGGTGTAGATTCCCGTCAACCGGGAAAGAGATGTGTGCTTGCGCACTATGTAAATGTTAGGCGCCCAATCGAGATCGGAGAAAATATGTCAAATTGTGGTTGTGGGGCAGAGCAAGCGGATAGTCTTGAAAGGAAAACGCTCATAATCTTGCTCTCTATAAATGCATTTATGTTCATTGCAGAGTTAATACTAGGCTGGATCGCGCAATCAACAGGACTTATAGCTGACTCACTAGATATGCTGGCAGATGCAACAGTTTATGGTCTTTCGCTCTATGCCGTGGGCAAGGGAGTTTTGCGGCAAGCGAAGGCTGCGAGAGTCAGTGGCTATCTACAAATCATATTGGGGCTTGGCGTTTTATTTGAAGTTGTACGGCGCATGATATTCGGCAGTGAGCCTCAGAG